>CAWJFQ010000003.1:0-97602 GCA_963842215.1 uncultured delta proteobacterium
TGGTAAGTATCCCACCACTGTATAGACGGCCTTGCATACTCAAGCTAAAATATCGTTCTGTGAAAGGCAATTTATTGCCGCGCGATATTCAAGCTGAAGGGGCAGGGGAGTTTATACGGTGAGACCATATCGACCTGAAATTTCTGTTGGTTACTTGGAATGCTGGCTATTCGGCTGCGCGAGATGCTAAGCCTGAGAATTTGCGAAATCTGCTGTTTCATTCAGGTCGAAATTATTTCTGTGGGTGACTTCATTCACTCTCCCGACAACGGTGAAAGAGTGTGGTTTCAACAAGGGTGATAGCCGCGTGACTGTGATGCCTATCGCGTTTGATCTAAGTCTGGTTCTTGACAACGGACTCCCAACAAACACTTTTTCCGCAACGACCAAGGAGGAGTCGATGCCGACAAAAATGTTGTTGCTTCAGTTCCTCGATCAGTTTGGATATCACGACTCCGAATGGAAGACGTTGGGGATCTCTATATCTACGTACTCGAGAGAAAAGCGCGGCTACTCGATCGGGGACGTTTGCTGACAAAATATCGAAGAAGCGTTGCCTGAAGCTGATCTGGCGGCATGTTGTCGGAATTTACCCGCGACAATATGCAGGAAGCAGGCGCGTGTTCTCACATTTCCATCGGCTACACCGGATGCGGTTATCACATGGCTCGCGCAGTCGAAGAAGTAGCGCGACGGTACTATGAATTGGTCACTGGTCGGTCCGACAAAATACAAGGATAAAAATGATGAACTGGCGTTATCGACCACTCGCACAAATCGCCGAAGAACTGGAGTATGACGTTCTAGGCAAGTCATCCTTGTCTGATGATCGCGGGGCTGCTGGCTCTGATAGTTCCCACACTCCGGCAATTTTGCCGAATCTATCGAACGCCGCTCTCGCATGCTGACCCCGAATTAAAAGAATTGGGAGCCCAGCGATGCGGAGATAGCTTTCGGGCATGCAATAAGCGGAATTTCTACGATGCTCGAAGACGTGCGCATTGGCGCGCCATATTTAAAAGGAATTTTGGTGGTGCTCTAGATTTGTGCTGCTACTGTTCGGAACAGGGATCGGAATATTCGAGTGTCTTAGTAGATTTGGGAATTGTCAGCGGCATTAAGCACTTTTCTTGCGTGCCGCGAAAAGCTCTATAGGGAAGCGCCGTGTAATAGAGATGGAATCCTTGGCAAACGTGAACGCCATTTGCGGCGCAATATTCAAATTGTCCAAATGCCATGAACACTTCTTTGCTTTGGTCGAGTTCGTCCACCCAATTTTTAGTCAGTTCGGCCAGGGACCGATCGGGAATACCGAATCGGGCGCGATAGTGTCGCCGATACCGCCTTGGACTTCACCAGTCTTACGGTCTTTGGATCGGACCAATGGCACGAAGTAATGGTGAGATTTTAAAGTGAGCGACTTGCGCAGTCGCTCGAAAGGAAGAATGTACCAATCGCCCATCGTGCCAGCATTAAAGTTCGTTGCGGCAACGGGGCCGCTATTGTGAAAATACAAAGTGATTCCAACGGGCGCATCAGGATTTGCAGAAGTAATCCATTCAGCCACCACGCCGTCTTTGCGTCCCAGACTAACGTAGGCTTGCTGCGGTGGTTGCGATGCCCAGTAATCCTTCGTCCACTGATAAGCCAAATACGCATCCCCCAGGATCAGAAATACGGTAAGCGTTGCGTTGACCAACTTCCAACGCGACCAATATTGGTGGAGTCCCGTCGAAAGACCAACAAAGATGGCTGCGATACCGAATGCAGATATCCATATGTTGTGGGGCGGACTAACAATTCCCGTCAGCAATCCAGCGCTCGCGACCAATGCGCCAACGACGGCCGCCGTGACAGAGAAGGTCCAGTCTCGTTCTGGGGCCTGCTGATTGGGTGCGTGCTGTGTCTGGAGCTCGGGTTTTTTCTTGGCTATTGGGCCGGCGTGTCGGCTACCCTTTCCCACCATCTGAACTAATCCCCTTTTCTATAGTTGTGCTACGAGTATCACTAGCGTCAAAGTCCATGCGATAATGGCAACATGACCGCAAAAAGGCAAAAGACCAAAATGGGATACAAAATCCCGATTCCGAAACGGGAAGATTTTCTTCGCAATTTAACTAAGGCCGCGAAGTCTTCCCTGCCGCCCGTCCGCGTGCGACGCGAGAAGCCAAAAGATTGAAGTGCCCGCGCGGATCGTCTTTGTGGTTGTAGCGCCAAGCGTACTCGTCCAAATACGACTGCAAATGCTTCGCTGACACGTTGTGATACACGCCCGAGATTCCGCGCTTTACGAGCGACCAGAATCCTTCAATCGTGTTCGTGTGCGCTTCCCCGCTTACGTAGACATTTGCCGTGTGATGAACGCGGCCATGATCGTAGCCCATCGAATCTAGACCCTGATAGAAGCGGGCTTCATCGGTGAAAACCGTCGTTGCTGGCATGACGTGATGCCGGACGTGAGACAGAAGATCGCCCGACTTTGGTGGAGTGGGAACTACGCGCGCGACGACCTTTCCGCCTCGCTGAACCATTCCGAACACCGAAGTCTTTTCTTTGTAGTGTCCTGCGTATCCGCGACGCTTGGACAGATGGCGGTTTTGATCTTTCCCGCCGAAATACGCCTCGTCCATTTCGACGTGTCCAGACAGAGGCGTAGAGCCATCGTAGAGCGAGTATCGGATTCGATTGAAGATGCGCCAAGCCGTTTTGTATGTAACGCCCAATTCGCGGCCTAGCTGCTTCGCGGAGATGCCGCATCGGGTGCTTGTGATCATGTACATCGCATAGAACCAGAGATGCAGCGACGTGGACGATTTGTGAAAGATCGTCCCGGCTGTCGGATGCAGGTGATGTCCGCAAGCAACGCACGTCCACGATTGGCGTTGCTGGTTCGTGGTGTAGCGTTTGAACGCCCGCTCGACATTGCACTTCGGGCAATGCGCATGCTCGGCATCTGGCGATAACCGCGTTTTCCAGAGCCATTGCAGGCAAGTCTCATCGTCTGGGAACTCAGTCATGAACTCCATGAGCGAGTAGCGCGAGTCCGAAGAGAAGCAACGTGCCGGATTCTTTCGATTTCCTGCTGCCATGTGTACAATCTACCAGAGAGCGCTTATACAGTCAAGGGATACTTACCGGATACTTGCATCTTCGCCTGATTTTCGCCATCATCGGAACCGTCTAAAGAGCAACCGGAGAAGCCCAATGGCGACGCTTACCAAGCGGCAGAAGCAATTGATCGATTACCTGAACGACTATATCAGCGAACACGGCTACGCGCCCACGCTGGCCGAAGTCGGGCAGTATTTCGGGCTGTCGTCGCTCGCCACTGTGCATAAGCATCTGCATAACCTCGAACAGAAGGGATTTATCAAGCGTCAGCACAATCACAGCCGTGCGCTCGAAGTCGCGACGGCGGAGAAACAGGACGCGTCCAGAACGATCCGATTGCTTGGCACCGTCGCGGCAGGTGCACCGATCGAGGCGGTCGAGAACAACGAAACAATCAGCGTGCCCGACGACTTCATCCGGCGCGACAACACGTTTTGCTTGCGGGTGAAGGGCGATTCGATGATCGAAGACGGCATCCGTGACGGCGATTACATTATCGTCGAAGGCCGCGACAGCGCCGACAATGGCGAGACGGTGGTCGCGCTGATTGGCGACGAGGCTACCGTCAAGAAGTTTTACCGTGAATCGGGTGGGCAGATTCGGTTGCAGCCGGCGAACTCTGCGATGCAACCGATCATGGTAGGCGAGGCCGACCTGGCGATTCGCGGGGTAGTGGTCGGCCTGATGCGTCACTACCGCTAACGGCAGAAAAAGAAACTTTTTCGCCGTTAGAACGGACTTGGCTGAGCGGCTTTCGCGATTGGTACTACAACGACGAAAGCGGAACCCTCTTGCAGCGCCGTTTTGACGATGATCTTTGCGCCGAGCACCTCCGCGTTGCGCTGCACCACCGCCAGCCCGAGACCCATTCCGCGGTGACTGCGGATACTCGAGTGCGACAGCTGAGCGCAGGTCTGGAATGCCTGCTCGACCATCTCGGCCTTGATACCGGGTCCCGTGTCGCGAACTTCCAGCTCGATTGCGGGGGCGAAGCTGGATGAGACAGCTTGCCGAATCGCGATGGTGACGCTGCCCCGGTCAGTAAACTTGACCGCATTGACCGCAAGGTTGAGCAGTATCGATTTGATCGGCCGGCGTCTCGAGCGAAAAACCGTTGGTGCCGCTTCGAGGTCGAATTTTATTTCCAGATGCTTGGCATCGTTGGCCGCCTCAAGCACTGGCACCAGGTCTCCGATCAGATCGTGCGGGCGGATTTCTTCTTCCTCTGCCACCTCAGCCATCGCATCGGCGACTGAAAAATCCATCACGTTTTCGACCGTCTGCGCCAGGTCGTGCGCATTGGTGTTCATGCGCTCGAGGATCTGCTTGTAACGATCGTCAATTACTTCACCCAGCTCGTCGCGCAGGATATCGAGATAGCCGAGGATTGCCTGCACCGGAGAGCGAAGTTCATGCGCAAGATTGGCCAGCGCCTCCATGTGCAGCCCCTGCTCCCATTGTACTGCCTGCGCTCGTAAGTGGAGTCCGTCACTCGCAGCCGCCGCGATGGTTGCGGCGGGCGCGTGACCATTATTTGACAGATTCGGCAACCGTCTTTTCCCGCGCAGAGTTCTTTTACCGGCTGGCTGGCTTCGCTGCGCAGCTTCCGCGCGAGCTATGCGTGCCGATTGCAATCTAAGTTGAAGCAAAGACGGGGGAAGGTGAATCGGAAAATCACCTGGATCGATGGCAAAGAGTACCTAGAAGACGGGAAAAGAGTACCCAGTGACGCTCCGGTCGCGCCGCGGCCGCGCGGTCGCCCAAATACCGCCGCTGCTCGTTCTCCATAGCACGCAAACTGCAGTCGGCAGCGCTTATCTCCTTGTCCTCTTGATCAAGGCGACCTTACTCTGGAAGTGAGCCAATCATACGAAGAACAAACGGAGAGACTATTAATGAAACACACACTCAGAACTGCAGCATTGTCTTTCGGCGTCGCGGTGCTGTTCGGCAGCGTAGCCATCGGATTCGCGCAGACTTCCGACACTACAACCTCGAGCCAGACCACTACTTCGGCGCCTGGACCCGCGATCGTATATGCGCCCCCGATAGTGGTTGCACCTGCGCCTCCTCCTCCAATCGTCGTCGCGGCGCCTGCAGTAGTCGAGCCTTCGACCACAACCAGTGAACATCACTCATCGTCATCGAGCGACAGCTCACCCAACGGCAACTCGAGTGAACACTCATCGAGTACCAGCACAAGCAACTACTAGGAACACGCCTCGCTTGAGAGCGGCAGGCCTGTCCGGCGCATATCAGTGTCGCGCAGGGCTGCCGTTCTGATACTGTCAGCAAAACAGGACTCTCACGTGGCGGAAGAAAAGAAAGCCTCAGGCCAGGCGGGCAGCTTGATATCGTTCGCTCCCTGGATCGTCTTTGGCGTTGCTTCCGGCTTCAATCAATGGCGGGTCGCGGCCGGCGGCGGCTTGATACTATGCCTGCTATCCCTGGCAGTGATGCGAAACCGTGGCAGCTCGATCAAGCTGATGGACTGGACCATGCTGACCTTCTTTGCGATTGCGTCGGTCCTGACTATCGGTTTTCGCTCGGCCAGCTTCCCCGCCTACAACGCGGTAATCGTATGGTCATGCTTCGCCGTTGCTTGCTGGAGCTCGGTTGCAGTCGGCCGCCCATTCACTCAAGCCTATGCCCACGAAAATGCGCCGCCCGAGTTTTGGGACAACCCAGTCTTTATCCGACTCAACTACCTGATGACTCTGGTGTGGTGTGGATTGATGAGCGTTAATGTCGGCATTGCGGCGATAGGTGTCGCCATAGGCGGGCTCGTCGGTCGGGTGGCATTCGGATTTGGACTACCGATGGCAGTGTTGCTTTGCGGCTTCGCCTTCAACAACCGCTTTCCCATGCGCTACCTCGCGCAGAACGGGTTCCAGGACGTTCCCGCGAGTGCGCCCGCGTCAGGCGCGTAGCTACCTCGAAGCTAAGACATAGCTTACTACCTGATCAACTCGCGCAGACAGCCCGCCTGGCGCGACCTTTATCAAGTCGTAGCCGAAAGAGCTGTAAGTCTCTTCGTGAACCGTTTCAAATCTCAAAGATTCCTCGAAGCTGATCTTTCGCGCCGCGGTTGGCGCGCAGAATCCCAGGTTCTCGATAAAAAAGACCTGCTTCTCATAAATCCCTTCTGCTTTGATTCGTTCTATCTCTTCGGAAAGAGTTCTCGAGATCGGACAGCCAAGCCATTTGCTTAGCGCGTAGGTGCATAGCGGCGACCGATCATAAAACTGTATCGGCGTCGTCAGCTCAGCGACCAACACCTGTCGCTGCTGTTGCAAATTCACGATGTCATCTATGAAACTAGCGCGCTTCCAGGATTCAGTAATCCCCTGTGCTTGCTGCAAGGCAATGATGTCAGTCGCAGCCTCTTCCACGACGAAGTAGCCCGCAACTTCCAACGACCGAATGATCGAAGTCTTTCCGCAGCCGGGAGTTCCAGTCAGAACGTATCGTTTCATAGGAGATTTTTCTCTCGCGTTTTTTTCCTTCTGAAATGCGAGCTGGTCAGGGTTTAGTTAGTGGATCGTCGCAACATCGTAGCGGCGAGCTTCCATCTTCCAGAGTACCGTGAAGGATCTCGCGCGTACCGAACACGCGTCGTGCGGGAACTATCGGGGAATCAGCAGGCCGAGGCGGTCAGGAAATCTTGTCGGGCTTTACGACTTCGGCGGCCTTGGCCTCATCGGGCTTTGCTACCGTCTTGGTCGCATCGTCGGGCTCGTTCATCGCGCGCTTGAAGTCGCGAATCGCTTTGCCCATCGCGCCGCCGACATCGCCGAGCTTGCTCGGCCCAAAGATGACCAAAATGATCAGCAAAATGATCAGCAGGTGGGTTGGCGCAAAGAGGTCCATATTTTTCTCCGGGCCGGCCGCATCCGGCCGTCCCTTCTAAAAGTCTATATCCTTGACTCCCTCAATGCCACGTCTATTCCCTCCCCTTCAGGCCGAGCGCGCCGGTTCCTGATGCACGGGAGTATCGCCGTCGAGGTGGTACCGCTGGACCTTGCGATAGAGAGTCGACAGGTGAATCCCGAGCACCTGCGCGGCTTTAACCTTGTCGTTTTCAACCTTATCCAGTACCCGCTTGATATGCTCGCGCTCGAGCTCCTCGAGCGTCAGCCCGGAGTTCTCGATACTCGCCATCACGGGCGACGTACTGCGCAGCTTGTCGGGCAAATCGTGCGAGTGGATTACGTCGGTCTCGGCCAGGATCGCGGCGCGCTCGATGGTGTTTTCGAGCTCGCGAACGTTGCCCGGCCATCTATAGTTGATCAGCAGGCGCATCGCGCCCTTTGAAAAGCGCATCGCAGTGCGCGACAGCGACTTCTCGTACTTCCGCAGGAAATGGTTCGCGAGGAGAGGAATGTCGTCCTGGCGCTCGCGCAACGCGGGCAGGTTGATATTGATGACGTTGATTCGGTACAGCAGCTCCTCGCGGAAGCGGCCGGCCTTGACCTCGGCTTCGAGGTTTTTGTTGGTGGCGCACAGCACGCGCACGTCGAACGCCACCGGATCATTGGCGCCGAGCGGATAAGCCTCGCGCTCCTGCAGCGCGCGCAGCAGCTTGACCTGCAGCGCAAGCGGCAGCTCGCCAATCTCATCGAGCAGGATAGTGCCTTTGTCCGCGGCCTTCAGTAGACCCACCTTATCCTGTCCCGCGCCCGTGAACGCCCCGCGCTTGTAACCGAACAGCTCGCTCTCGAGCAGATTCTCGGGCAGCGCGCCGCAATTGATCGGTAGAAAGCGGTTGTTGGCGCGATCGGAGCTGAAATGAATCGCGCGTGCGACCAGCTCCTTGCCGGTGCCGGACTCGCCGGTAATCAGCACGCTCGAATCGGTGCGCGCGACTTTTTCCATGACACGGAAGGTGCTCTCGATCGCGTCGCTTTTGCCGATGATGCTTTCGAAGCGGTACTTCTCGCGCAGCTCCTGGCGCAAAAAGCGGTTCTCCCTGAACAGCGCCTTACCCTCGAGCGCGTTGCGCATCACCTTTTTCAAGTGATCATTCGCAAACGGCTTGGTGATGTAATCGTAAGCGCCCCGATGCAGCGCTTCGACGGCGGATTCGACGCTGGCGTACGCGGTGACGATGATGCCCATCACCTCCGGGTCGAGTTCGCGCATCTTGCGCAGCAGGTCCAGTCCGCTGCCGCCGCTGGTCAGGTTGAGGTCGAGAATCGCGAGATCAATTTTTTCTTTTTCGAAGATACTAAGCGCGACGTCGGCTGCCGGCGCTTCCATCACCTCGTAGCCCTCGCTGCGCGCGAGTTGCACGATGATCGAGCGCATCAAGGGTTCGTCTTCGACGATCAGCAGGCGGTAAGGTCCGCGGTCCTGCGCGGTCCATGAAGCGTCGTTGTTCATTGAATTGCGATCACGACGCTGCCATCTCTGCGGCCTGTTGCGCGCGCACCGTTTCCTCGGACGACGCCAGCGTGATCGTGACTGCGGTACCGTGCCCGACTTCGCTGTCGACGCGAATGGTTCCCTTGTTCGACAGGATCATACGCTGGCACAACGAAAGTCCCAGGCCGACGCCGGCGCCTGCGGGCTTGGTGGTGAAGAATGGATCGAACACGCGCTCCAGATGCTCGCGCGGAATGCCGATACCGTTGTCCACCACCTTGATAACCACCCGGCGCGATTTGTCCGCACCCTGTCCGGCGCGCACATTTTCGGTAATCACTTTGATGACGGCGCCTTCGGCAGGAGACGCGTCGGCGGCATTAAACAGCAGATTGAGGAGCACTTGCTGAATTTCGTTGTCGTCGGCGAATGCGCGGCGCAGGTCTGGCGCCAGTATCGGTTCTACCCGAATGCCGCTGAAGCGCTTGTTGTAGGTGATAAGGCGCAGCGTCTCTGCGATTAATCCGTTGACGTCAACCTGTTTGCGTTGCGCGGTGGTCGGCCGCGCGAAATTCACCAGGTCCTTGAGCGTGCTCGAGATGCGCGTTATCTGCGAGAGGATTGTGTGCAACGTCGTACGCCGCTCAGGATCGTTCTCACCGGTGAGAATCGATTGCACCAGCGACGAAATCGACGCGAGCGGGTTGTTCACCTCGTGGGCGACGCCCGCCGCGAAAGTTCCCGCCGCGGCCAGCCGCTCGGCCTTCAGCAGCGAATCGAAAATCTCACGCCGCTGGGTAACGTCGCGCAGGATCATCTGGATGAACTGCTTCTTGCCATAGGTAATGAGCGCGGAGTTGACGTCGAAGAAAAACGGCCCCACCGGGAATTCCGAGGTCTGCGCCGAGCCCTCGCGCAGCACCGTCTCGAGGCTGTCGATGACGCTTTGCCTCAACTCTTCGGGCACCAAATCGGGGACCGCACGTCCGATGATCTCCATCTTGGAATGGTCATGATCGTGATCGGCCTCCAGCTGATGGAGTCGCAGCGCGGCCGCGTTCAATCCGATCACGACCCAGGTGTGCGGCTCGATCTCGTACATCGGATCGGGGGCGTGGTCGATCGTGTTGCGATATTTCTCTTCGGATTCGCGCAGCATCCGCTCACGCGATTCGATGTAGAACTGCGAGACCATCAGCCGCCGCTCGTCGATTGCCGCAACCATCAGATCGCGCACCCGCTCCATCGAGGCACCGGTCATTGTCGATTTTACATGGTCGAGAATGATTTGCTTGAGAGCGATATGAATGACGTTGAATTGAGACGGCTTGGCCCGCGCGAGCATCCCCTCCTGGCAATGCCGGCGCAGATAAATGTAAGTGCAAATGTTATCGGGATCGCGCAGATGGTCGACGAAGCGGATTAGAGAATTGGACATGTTGTCCGGACGGCCCTTCTCGTCAAACTTCTGGTGACCGTAAACGATGTAGGCTATCGATTCTCCCCACTGCTTGACGATGCCGTCGAAGTGCCGCTCGATCAGATCCGCAGCTTCGTCGCGGATCTGGATACATTCGGGCGTGCGGCTCCAGATGGTCGGACCCCACAGCCGCGAGAGCGATTGCTCAATCTCGGCTAGCTGGTGGCGAATCGCCTGGACTTCTTCGGGAGTCGCCTCAATCGGCGCGTCGTTCGTTTTACGTTGTAGTTTCGACTTCGATGGTCTGCAGCATCCACAGGCAAGCGATAATTTCATAGCGGTAAAACCCGACCGGAAGGATTAATCATTATTTGTCTCATTCGACGTATAACATTCGCAATTTAACCAATCTAGCGTGGTGCATTAGTTTAACTGCGGGCTGATTTTGCATCTCGCGAACGAAGCCTGCCACACGGCAGGAAAACAAGCCTCGACACTCAGACCGCAAGATCGCAGGGGCCTCGGGTTCTTACATTCGATGCTCGGATGCTGCCGCACTCCAGACGGAATTTGCGGCGAACGGAATCAACTGCGCACCTCCGGAAAAATCGCGGATGGGGACCGCACGAGTTCAGCGTGATCGATTTCAATGGGGAACCTTCTTCGCATCAGTGGTCCATCGAATCGAAATTAGATTTGTTAGGCACCTGCTGCCTGATTTTGCACCGCGCGAACCGTTTCGTGCGAAACTCGCGAGTCGCAAATCGTACACCCCTCATACCAATTGGTTTGACAAAGTGAGGCTCGCCTCAAATATGCCGCACAATCGCTGGATCTTTTCGATGGCATGGCTTTGGCAGTTAGGCTCTCAACTAGAGGACGCCTACATCCATGCTTACCAAGTCCGGCCCTTCGCAACGCATCGCACCCCATGGCAAATTTCTTTCCCGCGCAGGCCAGAAATTCTTTTTCAAAGCGATGCGTCTGGCTGACGTCAGTGCAACTCTCGATTTCGCGCAAAAGCTCAAACTAAGAAAACGCCTCGACGATCTTCGCACCGCACATGCCACTGGCCTGGTGCTGACTGAGGCGCAGTCGCAGCCATGCCTGGACATAGCGGCGCAGTCGGGCCTGGTCGCGATGGTCGAGTTGAGAATCACGGCCGACGAGCTGACCAGTCGCCGCGGATGGAAATCTGTGGTCTCGCGCATCGCGCACACGGCGAACATTTTCGGCCAGCATCCCGCATTGGCCGGTTACCTCCTCGACTGCGAAATCGCGCCAGACTTGCTGCGCGCGGGCGGACTCGAGAACGCGCGGCGTCGCGTGCGCGAGGTCGTGAAGACGATCAAAGGACGGGCGCCCGAGGCGATGGTCGGGATAAAGGTTCGGCCGGAGACGCGCGCGCTCTCAATTCTCGAAGAAGATTTTCTTTACGCTGAAATTCCTGCGCTGGAGCCGATCCAGATTCGCGATTTTGTCGTCGCGCTGCACAACCTCGCGGAAGCGCGGCCCGTAGTGATCGAGTTCAAGGATGCATCGCCGGGGCAGGACGAGGCGGTGGCAGTGGCGTTTGGTACGGGTGCGGCTGGCGTGGTTGCTCCGCCCGTTCCTGCCCCGATTTCTCACGACTGGCTCGGCGTGCGCATGATGCGCGCGTCGGATCTGATGCCGTTCGTGACGCTCAACGGCACCTGCCCGCCGCAGCCGGCCAGGATGCCGATGGTGTCGGTCGTGATTTGCGCATACAACGCCGAGCGGACGATGAGGCCGTGCCTCGAGTCACTGCGGCGCCTGGACTATCCGAATTTCGAAGTCGTCATCGTTGACGACGGCTCGCGCGACAGCACCGCTGACATCTCGATGGACTTTCCGGAGTTCCGTCTCATCCGCCAACCCAACAAGGGACTGAGCGTCGCGCGCAACGTCGGGATGCATGCAGCACGCGGCGAATTCATCGCCTACACCGATTCGGACTGCGTCGTCGATCCGCATTGGCTGACGCTGATGGTTCGCTCGATTGTCGAAAACAATTTTGATGGATGCGGCGGACCGAACTACGCGCCGCACGAAGACGGCTGGATCGAAGCCAGTTGCGCAGCTTCACCCGGCGCGCCGTGCCACGTTCTGGTCGCCGAGGATCGCGCGGAGCATCTCGCAGGCTGCAACATGGTCTTCTCGAAGGCGGCGCTCGCAAAGATTGGCGGCTTCGACCCGCAGTTTACCGCCGCTGGCGACGACGTTGATATCTGCTGGCGTATGCTCGACGCAGGCTTCAAGTTGGGATTCTCGCCGGCCGCCTTCGTCTGGCACTTCCGCCGCAACACGGTGAAGGCTTACTACGGCCAGCAGCGCGGCTACGGTCGCGCCGAGGCGATGCTCTATCCGAAATATCCCGAACGCTTCAACGTGATGGGCCAAATTGCGTGGCGCGGCACTATTCCCGGTCTCGCACGCACGATTCCCGGCGGCAATCGCAAACGTGTGCTGTGGAAGAATGCAACCGCTGGCGCGCAGACGCTGTTCGATCCCGGCTTGACGCTGCTCAAGGTTCTGCCGCAGACGCTCGAGTGGGCCGTGCTCTCGGCAGTCGCGGTAGTCGCGTCGATCGTACTTGGTGTTTCGCCGATTCCGGCCGCCGCAATGCTCGCGCTCGGGCCGATTTGGGGGCTCTACTATGCGTGGCACGCGCCACTCGAAAAATCTCACGACAGTTTTACGGCGCGACTTCTGATCGCGTATCTCGCTTACACGGGGCCGATGGTGCGAACGATGACGCGCTACAAGACGCGGGCGAAAGCCCTGACCGGACTCGCGGGTGCCGACGGCGTGCGCCAGCGCCCTACCATCAACTGGCTCAAGGGCACGGTGCGGCTCGACTACTGGAACAACGAGAGCATCACGCGCGACCGCCTGATGGACAAGATGTTGAAGCTGTTCGCGCGCTCCGGGCATGGCGCCATCGTCGACGCCGGCTGGAACGACTATGACCTCGAAGTGCGGCCGAATCCGTGGACGCGAATCGAGTTGAAGACCGCCGACGAAGAGCACGAAGCGGGCAAGGTCACCAATCACGTGCTGGCGCGAATCAAGTTCACGCGAATCAGCACGATTGCTCTGGCAGCGGGCGTGCTGAGCGCGGCGGCCGTGGCTGTGGCAGGACTGCCCGAAATTGCGCTCGGCCTGGGAGCGCTCACGATGGCCGGCGCGGTGTGCATAGCATCGGAAATGGTGGAATCGGCACGCATAGCGCATCGCGCGACCGAGGAGTGCGCAACCGAACTGAATCTCGCACCGCTAGGCGTACTGATCCGTCAACCGTCAACCACCGGAGCAACGGCGGCCGAAGCCAAGCCGGCGCGCGCGCAACTGGCGCAGCAAGAAAGAATCGCCGAGTAAATCTAGTCTTCTAAAATTTTGCGGACTGATTCGAGGTCGCGGCGTACTTCATTGAGGACGCGGCGGGTTTGGCCGTCCACTGCGAGCGACTGCGATGACGAACGTTCCGCTGATGCCGCAGGCGCGCTCTTCGGCAAGGGCTTGCCGCTCATCAGCGCGTCGATGCCGAATTCCTTGATGTGCTTGTTGGCCCCGACGATGGTGAAGCCTTCGTCGTGCAGCAGGCGCTTGATAAGGCGCAGCACGTCAAGATCTTTTTCCTGGTAGAAGCGATGCTTGGTGCGCGTATGTTTGGGTTTCAGAAACGGGAATTGCGTTTCCCAAAAGCGCAGCACGTAAGTCTCGACGCCGAGCACGCGCGCCGCTTCGCCGATCTTCAGCCCGCGCTCGGGAATCGTGGAAATCGTCGCGGGCTTTTGCGGGGCAGATTTTCGCCGCCGAACAGATGGCTGGCGTGGCATCGGCGTCATACCCCCGGCTTGGAGCCGTTGTTGACGCGCTCTTTCAACACCTGGCTCGGCTTGAAGGAGAGGACGCGGCGCGAATCGATGGTGATCGGTTCGCCGGTCTGCGGGTTGCGTCCGCGGCGCGCATGTTTCTGATTGACGAGGAATGTGCCGAAGCCGGAAATTTTCACTTTCTGACCTTGGCGTAACGAATCCCTGATGATCGCGAACACCGCTTCGACCACTTCACAGGCTTCCTTCTTCGAGGAGCCTACCCGCTCGTAGATCAGATCTACAAGATCGGCTTTAGTCATGCCCTGCGGCGTAATGATCCCCACCCGCTCGCGTTAGGCACGCTTCTACTGCCGCAACTCCGCCCCTAATCGCATCCGCGCCTGCTCCACCAGCACGGCGTGAATGCGGTTAACCTCCTCATCGGTCAGCGTGCGATCTTTTGCACGGTAACGACAAGCCAACGCAACACTCTTCTTACCGGCCGCCACCGCCGTCCCCTCGTAAACGTCGAAAACCTCGACGCTTTCCAGCAGCGACGCGCCGCATTCCCGAACAGTCTTCAGTACCATATCCGCCGGAAAATTCCGATCCAGCACGAGCGCCAAATCGCGCCTGATAGCGGGAAATTTTGGCGGTGGCTGGAAAGTTTTGCGCGGCGAGAAACCATAGGAAATGAGACTACTCAAGTCAAGTTCGTAGATTGCGCATGGATCATTCAGATCCAGGCGCATCGCCTCCGCTGGATGCAGCTCGCCGATCAGGCCAATCGGCGCATCGTCGAGCGAGACGACAGCGCCGCGCCCCGGATGCAGGAACAGAGCGTCTGCCGGTTCGATCGTTTTGAACGCGACGCGCGACGCAATCCCGATCGCATCGAAGTAGGTCTCGAGAATTCCTTTGATCGAAAAGAAACCCGCCGTGACGCTGTGCTCGCCGATCGCGGAAACGGCGTAGGGTCCATAGCTGACGGCCGACAGATGAAGATGTTCGCTCGCCAGATCGCCGTCCATGCGGAAGATCTTTCCGATTTCAAACGCGTGAAAAGCGCGCGCCTCGCGATTCAAGTTGAACCTGAGCGAGGTAATCAGCCCCGGCATCAGGCTGACCCGCAGCTCGCTGAGTTCCGCGGACAGTGGGTTGGTCACTTTGACCGGACGCGTCGCGGCTCGAATCCCCGAGAAGCGCGCGTTGTCGGCCGGCGCGATGAAGGCGATGGTCGTAGCCTCCGTCAGGCCGCAGCCAAGCATCACCTCGCGCGTGCCTCTGATGAACTCGCGTTCGCGATTGACAGGGGCGAGCGCGCTCACGCGTGCGGGCAGCAGAGCGGGAATGTCTTCGAGGCCGCCGAGCCGCGCGACTTCTTCGATGAGATCGGCTTGCTCGACCAGGTCTGAGCGAAACGACGGCGGCACTACCGCAAGCACGCCTTTGCCCCGCGCGCTCACTTGCGAGCCGAGCGATTTGAGACGAGTGCGCGCGACGCCCGGCGGTATCGCGACGCCGAGCAGCGACTCCATCGCGCCGAGGTCGAGCGCAATCTCGCGCCGCTCTGCCTTGCGCGGCTCGAAGTCGGCAATCGGCGATGCCTCTCGCCCGCGCGCGATTCTCCGGATCAGCTCGGCGGCGCGAATCAGCGCGCCGACTTGTCCCTCGCGATCGATTCCACGCTCGAAGCGGTAACTCGCCTCGCTGCGCAAACCCAGGCGCCGCGCCGTGCGTGCAATCGTCATCGGCTCGAAGTACGCGCTCTCGAGCAAAATGGTGCCGGTCGAATCGCTAACCTCGGAGTTGAGCCCGCCCATCACGCCCGCAATCGCGAGCGGCTTGTCGCGGTCGGCGATCAGCAGGTCGTTCGGATCCAGCGTGCGCTTGATGTTATCGAGCGTGACGAACTCGTGGGTTTCGCCGGCACGTCGGACGACCAATCCGCCGTCCGCGATCTTGCCGAAGTCGAACGCGTGCAAGGGCTGGCCGAGCTCGAGCATCACGTAGTTGGTTGCGTCGACGACGTTGTTCAGCGCGCGCATCCCGCATAGTTCCAGCCGTCGCTTGAGCCACGCCGGCGAAGGACCGATCTTGATTCCAGTCATCGCGAGCGCGGCGTAACGCGGGCAAAGATCTGGCGCGTCAATCGAAACCGAGAGCGTAAATCGCGCGCCGTCGGGCGATCCGGCCGAATGGGCCGCGCGCAGCCGAGGCGCGCGCAGCCTGGCGCCGAACAAAGCGGCAACTTCGCGCGCAAGGCCCAGCACCGAAAGGCAATCGCCGCGATTCGGCGTGATTTCGACGTCGAGCACGGTGTCGTCGAGGTGCAAGTAAGCGGCCACGTCGCCACCGATCGGCGCATCAGCGCCCAACCCAAGAATCCCACTATGATCCTGCGACAGGCCCAACTCGCGCTCCGAGCAAAGCATCCCCTCCGACTGCACGCCGCGAATTACGGCTGCCTCCAGCGGCGGCTCTTTGCCAAGCTTCGCGCCGACCAGCGCGAGGGGCGCGATCATGCCGGCTTTGACATTGGGCGCGCCGCACACCACTTTGAATTGGCCTTTCGCGCCCGCGTCGACGTCGCACAGATTCAGCCGGTCCGCGTTGGGATGCTTCTCGACCTTCACCACTCGTGCGGCGAACACTCCTGCGAAGCCAGGAGCGAGCTTTTCGACGCTCTCCACCACGAGTCCCGCGAAACTTAAGCGCCGCGAAATTTCCTCGACCGGCGCGTCGATACCGACGAAGTCCCGCATCCAACTGAGCGGCAGCTTCATCTCGCACCTCCGCTAAGGACCGGGAACTGGCTCAGGAAACGAAGGTCGTTCTCGAAGAACAGGCGCATGTCGTCGACTCCGAGCTTCATAAGACCGGTGCGTTCGACGCCCATGCCGAATGCGAAACCCTGGTACTCTTCGGGATTGTACTCGACTGCGCGCATCACGTTTGGGTGAATCATTCCGCAGCCGAGCACTTCGGTCCATCCAGAATGTTTGCAGACCGGGCAGCCGGCGCCGTCGCAAAGCAGGCAATGCATGTCGAGCTCGGCGCTCGGTTCGGTGAATGGAAAATAGCTTGCGCGAAAGCGCACCGCAGTCGTGCCGAAAAACGCGCGCACGAATTCAGACAGCACGCCCTTGAGATGAGCCATAGTGATGCGTCCGCGCTTGTCGACCATGAAGCCTTCGATCTGCGTGAACATGGGAGACGCGCGCACGCTGAGATCGTCGCGCCGGTAGCATCGCCCGGGACAAACGACTGCGAGCGGAGGCCGGCGCTTTTCCATGACCCGAATTTGCCCGTTCGATGTGTGCGTTCGCAGCAGCATGCCGCCCTCAACATAGAAGGTATCTTGCATGTCGCGCGCCGGATGGTGGGGTTGGAAGTTCAGCGCCGCGAAGTTGTGGAAGTCATCTTCGAGATCCTGGGTCGTCGCGACCTCGAAGCCCATCGATTCGAAAATTTGCAACATCTTCTCGAGAATGTCGGTGATTGGATGGATATGGCCGCGCGCGATGCGCATCCCGGGAAGCGTGACGTCGAGACGTTTTTCGTTGAGAGACCTGGTCAGTGATGCTGCCTTGAGCTGCTCGCTCAGAGTCTCGATTCGCGCCTCGACTTCGCGCTTGATCTGATTGATGAGCTGGCCGATAGCGGGCCGCTCGGCGTTGGGGACCTCGCGCATCCCGCGCATAATTTCTGTCAGCTCGCCCGAGCGGCCGAGTACACGCACGCGAACGGCGTCGATTTGCGCTTCGCCGGCATCGTCGCCGAGCTCGGCCATCGCGCGGCGCCTGATTTCTTCAAGTTGTTCTCTCATCGTGACCTCTGGTTTCTACCGGTAATCCACTCAGCCTCGTGCAATGTTGCGCACGCCAAAAACAAAAAACCACGTGGGCAGAAATACCCACATGGTCCCTGGTGCGCGACGCTTCGAACGGCGCGGCTTATGCTGCTTGTAAGCCGAGCGCGCTCTTCGCGGTGCGCACCAGCTCGGTAAACAATGCGTCGCGCTCCTGCGCGAGCTTCGCGAGCATCTTGCGATCGACCTCGACTCCGGCCTTTTTTAGCCCGTTCATCAGCGCGCTATAGGAGATGCCGTTTTCGCGCGCGAGCGCGTTGATGCGCGCAATCCACAGAGTGCGGTAATCGCGCTTCTTGGCCTTGCGATCGCGATAGGCGTAGGTAAGGCCCTTTTCGAGAGTCGAGCGAGCCTGCCGATAAAGTTTGCGCCCACCGACAAAGCCGGAGGCGAGCTTGAGTTGACGCTTATGACGGCGGCGCGTCTTGGGTCCGCCTTTGGCGCGAGGCATCGGAGTCGAGTCCTTCCTTGATAGATATCGGCTGAATCAGCTTTTGGTTGGCCGCGCTCAGGCGTACGGCATCATTACCTTGATCTTTTCGGCGTCGGCTTTACCCAGGATGCCGGTCCTGCGCAGACGCGCCTTCTGCTTCGGATTCTTGGCCGAAAACATGTGTCGGGCGTACGCGTGCTTGAATTTGACCTTGCCGCTCTTGCTGACGGTGAAGCGCTTGGCGGCGGTACGGCTGGTCCTGATTTTCGGCATTGGTCGTTTTCTTTCCTGAAAAAATTCTTACTCTAGCGCGGCGTCAGCAGCACGGACATGTTGCGTCCTTCCATCCGTGGTGTGCCTTCCGCCTGCGCGATATCCGTTACCTGCGCGATAATTCTCTCGATCAGCGCCCGTCCGAGTTCCGGATGGGTAATCGCGCGGCCGCGGAACGAAACCGTGAGCTTAACACGATGACCTTCTCCGACAAAGCGCTTGATGTGAGCAGTTTTGAAGTCCACATCATGCTGGCCCGTCGCCGATCCCATCTTCACTTCCTTGATCATGCTGATCGTGTGCTTCTTGGAATCGTGTGTTTTTTTCTTCTGCGCGTAGCGATACTTGTCGAAGTCGGTGACGCGGCAGACCGGCGGGGTGGCTGTCGAGGAGACTTCGACCAGGTCCAGGCCGCGGGCTTCCGCAACTTTGATCGCTTCGCGCAGCGGCAGGATTCCGACCTGGGTGCCGTCGGCGTCGATCACACGAACTTCTTGAGCGCGAATCAGATTATTCACGCGAATCGCGGGCTCTCTCGAGGGTGGGGTTCTGAAATCTCTACGGATAAAGCACCTCCTCCGGCCTGGTAGCCGGAAAAATCTCCTAAGCCGGCACCGGCTCCTGTTTTAACTTTTCCACCAGCGCAGCCAGCGGCATTGCATTGCTCTTCTCACCACGCAGCAGTCGCAGCGACACTGAGCGATCGGCCGCCTCGCGCTCGCCAACTACGATCATATACGGCACCTTGGCGAGTTCGGCTTCACGAACTTTGAATCCGAGCTTCTCGTTGCGGATGTCGGCGTGAGCGCGGAATCCCTCACGCTTGAGCAGTTCCGCAACTTCCTTGGCGTAGTCCTCGACCTTTTCGCTGAGCGACAGCACTCGCGCCTGCTCGGGCGCCAGCCATAACGGCAGCACGCCCCCGGTGTGCTCGATTAGCACGCCGATGAAGCGCTCGAGCGAGCCGAGAATCGCGCGATGAATCATCACGGGACGTTCCTCGGCGCCGGCGCTGTTGGTGTATGTCAGGTCGAAGCGCTCGGGTGCATTGTAGTCGAGCTGAATCGTCGCGACCTGCCACTTACGCTTGAGCGCGTCGGACACGTAGATCTCGATCTTGGGGCCGTAAAAAGCGCCTTCCTTGGGATTTATTTCGAACGCGATTTCGTTGCGCTTCATCGCGTTGGCGAGCTTGGCTTCGGTCATCTGCCATTGCTCTTCGGTGCCGAGATGCTGCTCGGGCATGGTCGCGAGCTTGAACTCGACCTGCTCGAAACCCAGCGCACCGTATACGTCGCGCACCATCCGGAGATTCGACGCGATCTCGTCCTCGATTTGATCCTCACGGCAGAAGATGTGCGCGTCGTCCTGCGACATCGCGCGCACCCGCATCAAGCCGTGCAGCGTGCCCGAGCGTTCTGCGCGATGCAGCCGGCTGAACTCCGCGAAGCGCAGCGGCAAGTCGCGATACGAGCGCTTCTCGGCGCGGTACACGAATGTATGCCCGGGGCAGTTCATCGGCTTCAGCCCATAGCCGTGATGCCATCCCTCGGGGCCGGTGTCGATCGAATGGTCGTCACTGTCGGGATCGGGCGAGAGAAACATATTTTCGCGGAAATTTTCCCAATGTCCCGACGTGTTGAACATTTCGTTCTTGAAAATCAGCGGTGTGACGACTTCGTCGTAGCCGTAGCGCCGGTAGAGGCGGCGCATGTAGTCGACCAGCGCATTGAAGATGATGACGCCCTTGGGCAGGTAAAACGGCGAGCCTGGCGAGATTGGATCGAAAATGTAGAGACCCATCTCGCGCCCGAGCTTGCGATGGTCGCGCTGGCGGGCGAGCTCCACCAGCTTGAGATGCTCGTCGAGCGCTTCCTTGGTGGCGAACGCGGTGCCGTAGATTCGCGAGAGCATCGCGTTGTGCTCGTCGCCGCGCCAGTACGCGCCGGCGACGCTGGTCAGCTTGAATGCCTTCAGGTAGCGCGTCGACGGGACGTGCGGTCCGCGGCAGAGATCCATCCAGTCGCCCTGGCTGTAGATGGAAACGCGGTCGTCGGCGATGCCCTGGATTATCTCGACCTTGTACTTTTCGCCCATCGCCGAGAATTTGCGGATAGCGTCCTCGCGCGCGACTTCGGTCCGCTGGATTTTGTGATCGGCTTTCGCCAGCTCGCGCATCTTCGCTTCGATCTTTGGCAAGTCCTCGACCGTGAAGGGCGCGGCGGGCGCGAAATCGTAGAAGAAGCCGTCCTCGATAACCGGCCCAATCGTCACCTGCGTCCCTGGATAAAGCGACTGCACCGCCATCGCCATCAGATGCGCGGTCGAGTGGCGGATCACCTCGAGACCCTCGGGCGAGTCGGCCAACACCGGCTCGACGGCGGCGTCATGCTCAAGCTTACGCGTGAGATCGACGACCTTGCCGTCGACGCGCGCTGCCACCAGGTCGCGACTCGGAATGCCGTTCAGCACGTCGCGAACGATAGTGCCAACCGGCACGACGCGGGACTCGCGGCCGAGGGTTACGGTTACGTCGGCACTCATCAAGCGAAGATTCTAATCATTGCGGGGAACTGACGAGGTGAAAAAGTGAAAAGCGAAAATCGCGCGCGCGGCCGTGGGCACGGACCTGGTAGGCACGGGCGGGATTGAACCGCCGACCTCTTCCGTGTCAAGGAAGCGCTCTCCCACTGAGCTACGTGCCTTCACGGGCGAGGGGTGTTGATTGGATACATCAAGCAAACGCTGACGGTAACCGATCTCGCGCTGGCGGGCAACCGAAGCCTCGCGCAATCCATTCACCCCAACCGGCAGGCGACCGCGCCGAGGCCATCTGCTAGGATCTCGCGCCGGGTATCGTGCCCGCGGGGAGGGTCGTCACGCCTCAGAAAATGGATCGCGAGCGCATAGTGCAGCTCTTCTTCTTCGGCTTTTTGGCCGTGATGGCCTACGAGCTGTACGAGCTGATGCTGCCGTTCCTGACGCCGTTGGCATGGGGAATACTGCTCGCTTTCATGGCGCATCCGGCGCTGATCGAAGTCGAGAAATACGTCAAGCGGCGATCGTTGTCGACGGCGATTATTAGCGTGGTCGTCGCGCTCGGCGTCATCCTGCCTGCCATTTGGGCGTCGAGCCGCCTCGTCGCCGAAGCGCAGTCACTCTACGTGCAAGCCACGCAAATGGTGAACACGGGCGGCGTGACGAAGCTGCACGATTGGGCAGTGAATACTCAGCTTGGCGCATGGATCGCCAAAAGAATGGGCGAGCGCGGCTACAAGCTCGACGAAGAACTGCCCAAGCTGACCCTGCAGGCGGCGCAGATAACCAGCGATTACGTCGCCAAGAACGCGACCTCCGCCGCGAAGAATATCCTCGGATTTATCGTCGACTTCGGCATCGCGCTGCTCGCGTTCTTCTACCTGCTGCGCGACGGCGACTTCTACTACCGCGGCCTGCGCGACCTGACCCCGCTGCACGAGGATGACAAGAAGGCGATTTTCGACACCCTGCGCACGACGCTGTCCTCCGTGATGCGCGGCCTCATGTTGACCGCAGTCCTGCAGGGCGTGTCGATTGGCATCGGCATGCTGATCTTCGGCGTGCCCTACTGGCTGTTTCTCGCGATTGCATCGGCGGCTGCGGGCCTGATGCCGATTGGCGGCACCGCGCTGATATGGATTCCCGCCACCATTTACCTGGGCTTCGCGGCCAGCTGGTCGGCCGCAGTCGGCTTGGTTATCTGGTGTGCGATCGCGCTGGCGGTCATCGACAATTTCATCAAGCCTCTCGCGATGAAACACGGCACCGGCTTGCCGACGATCGCGCTCTTCCTGGGAATTCTTGGCGGCCTCGAAGCCTACGGTCCGCTCGGCCTCTTCTTGGGTCCCGCGATCATGTCGGTCTTCGCAGCCCTGCTACGCGTCTACCGAAAGGAATATTCAGGCAGTCGCAAAGAAGCAGCCTGACCCCGGCCGCATGGTTCCCCTTCACTGGGTGCCGGGGTCACCCCTGCCCAAGGAAGCATGAAACCCACGGTGGGTTTCGTTTAAGATAAGTTCCTACCCAATCCGTATAGCACCGTCTGACCACGCCGCGATAAAATGCGCTATTGGAGAGTCGCGCATGAGCGACAGAGAGAAAGAAGCGCTGCACATCGTTCGCCGCCTGGTCGATTCCGGCTTTCGGGCCGTTTTCGCCGGCGGATGTGTGCGCGATCGAATTCTCGGCATCGAGCCCAAGGACTACGACATCGCCACCGACGCGCGCCCCGAAGTCGTGCAGAAAATGTTCGATCGCACTGTCGCGTTCGGTGCGAAGTTCGGCGTAATCGGCGTGGTACTCGACCACACGAAACCGATCGAAGTCACGACGTTTCGCGCCGATGCCGAATATACCGACGGACGCCGACCTTCGTCGGTGCGCTTTGGCGCGATCGAGGAAGACGCAATTCGGCGCGACTTCACCATCGGCGGCATGTTTTACGATCCTCTTGCCGACCGCCTGATCGATCTGGTCGGCGGGATGCGCGACCTGCGCGCCGGAATAGTCCGCGCCATCGGCAACCCCTACGACCGCTTCGAGGAGGATCATCTGCGCATCTTGCGCGCCGTCCGCTTCGCTGCGCGTTTGAACTTCACGATCGATCCCGCAACCTGGGCTGCGATGAAGCGCGCCGCGCCCACGATTGTCGATATCGCGGCCGAACGAATCGGCGAAGAAATCGTCATGATGATGACCGAGGGCGCCGCCGCCCGCGCGATGGACCTGATGATGGACAGCGGGCTGATGCAATTGCTCCTGCCCGAGGTCGTCCGCATGCGCGGATGCGCGCAGCCCGAGAATTTCCATCCCGAGGGCGACGTCTACACCCATACGCGGATTGGTGTTGCGATGCTGCCCGCAAAATGCACCGAGACGGTCGCGTTTGGAATCCTGCTGCACGATATCGCCAAACCGCAATGTCGCGCGGAGGTTGGTGACAAGGTCACGTTTTACGGCCACGTCGAACAAGGCGCGGTGATGGCGGCTGACATGCTCGCGCGGCTCAAGCGCTCGCGCGCGGTACAGGAGCGCGTCGCCTACCTGGTGAAGAATCATCTGAAACTCTGCATGGCGCCGCGGATGCGCCCGGCGACCCTCAAGCGGATGCTCGCGGAAGACGGCTTCGACGAATTGATGGAGGTCGCGTTCATGGACGCGATGGCGTCGAGCTCGTACCTCGGCTTCTGGCATTTTTGCCGCCGCGCGATGTCGACGATGACGCCGGCTGAGATTCGTCCGCCGCGTCTGATCGGTGGCGAGGATTTGAAGCAGCTGGGATTCACGCCCGGGCCGCGCTTCAAGGAAATTTTGAAGGACGTCGAGGACCATCAGCTCGATGGCGCGCTCGAAACCCGCGAAGCGGCGCTCGAATACGTGCGCGCGCATTACGGCGCAAGCGCCGCCTAGTTGCTCCAGGCCACCGCCATATCCAAGCGCTTCGGGCGCACGCTCGCGCTTGACGGTGTCGATTTCGAGGCGCGCCCCGGCGAGATTCACGCGCTGGTCGGCGAGAACGGCGCCGGCAAGACCACCCTGATGAACGTGCTCGACGGCTGGGTCGCGCCCGACCGCGGCGAAGCTTTACTTGATGGACGGCAGCTTCAGGCGGGCTCGCCGCGCGCCGCGCTCGCGGCCGGAATCGCGACGGTACATCAGAGCCCGATGCTGTTTGAGCGGATGGCGTGGGAGGAGAATCTCGCGCTGGGCGGATTCGATACTGGCGCGGGCCGTTTAGACCTGGCCGATGTTGCTGCTCGGGCGCGCGTACTCGCCGCTAAACTCGGCTTCGAGCTGCCGCCCGCGGGCACCACAGTCGAGAACCGTTCTGTCGCCGAGCGCGTTCGGCTCGAAGTGCTGCGCGCGCTCAGCTTCAATCCACGCGTGCTGATTCTCGACGAGCCGACCAGCGTGCTTGCGCCTTCGGAACTGACCGCGTTCCTCGACCTGCTGCGCAATCTGCGCGGCGAGGGCCGAATCGTGGTGCTGATCACTCACAAGCTGGCTGAGGCGATCGCCGTCGCCGATAGAATCACGGTGCTGCGCCGCGGGCGCGTGGTCGCTCGCACAACTCCGGCCGAGACCAGCGAGGAAAAATTGGCCGGCCTGATGATTGGCGAGCTCGTGATTCAGCCCAACGCTCACGCGGCGCCTGCACTTGCGGGCAATCAAGTGCTCGCAGTCGAAAATCTGTCGCTCAGTGATCGTACCGGCTACAAGATTCTCGACCGGCTTTCGTTTCGCGTTGCGGCTGGCGAGATCGTCGGATTGGCGGGCGTCGACGGCAACGGCCAGACCGAACTGGTCGAGTTGCTCGCGGGCGTGCGTCGGCCGGCCGGTGGAAAAATAACGGCGCTCGAAGGCGCGATGGCGGTGATACCGCAGAATCGTGACCTCGACGGACTGATCCTCGATATGCGTTTGTGGGAAAACCTGATTCTCGCACGTCCGCTTCGGGAGCGGGTGACGTCGCACGGATGGATGAATACTTCGGGTGCGATCGATCTCTGCCGCGAGTTGATCGAGCGTTTTCGGATTCGCGCGCCCAGCCCGGAGACTTTGGCCGGCGCACTGTCGGGCGGCAATCGCCAGCGCCTGGAGGTGGCGCGCGCGATAGCTTCGAATCCGCGCGTTATCGTCGCGCACAATATCTGCCGCGGCCTCGATCTCGCTGCCACCGCCGATGTCCATCGCACGATACTGGAGTTCGCCGCCGGGGGTGGCGCGGTGCTGCTGATTTCGAGCGACCTGGACGAGCTGCTCGCGATTTGCGGACGCCTGCTGATTATCAGCGGCGGGAAGATTCGTGAGACAAGTCCCGGCGAGCGCGATCCCGAGCGGTTGGGACTGATG
Source organism: uncultured delta proteobacterium (assembly GCA_963842215.1). Taxonomy (GTDB): domain Bacteria; phylum Desulfobacterota; class Binatia; order Binatales; family Binataceae; genus Binatus. The sequence goes on from CAWJFQ010000003.1 coordinate 25,203, forward strand.
ATGGCCGGGGCGCTCGACTGATGCTCTCCGCGATTGCGAAGCCGTTCGCGGCGCTGGCACTGGCCGCCGCGCTAATTTCAATCGTCCTCGCTGCGCTCGGCGCTTCTCCGCTCGGCGTGTTTGCTGCACTCGGCGAGGGCGCGTTCGGCAGTTGGTATGCGTGCGTGGACACGCTCGTGAAGTCCACCCCGCTTATCTTCACCGGTCTCGCAGTTTCGATCGCGTTTTCGGGCGCGCTGTGGAATATCGGCGCCGACGGACAACTCACCATCGGCGCGATCGCCGCCGGCGCGATCGGCCCGCATCTCGGAGATTTTCCGCACGCGATCGCCATTGTGATCATTCTCGGAGCCGGCGCGATTGGCGGCGCGGCTTGGGGCGGCATCGCCGGATGGCTGCGCGCGCGGCGCGACGTCAACGAAGTTATCAGCACGATCATGCTGAACTTTGTCGCGGTGCAGGCGCTGAGCTGGATGGTGCATGGTCCGCTGATGGAGCCGTCGCGCGCGTATCCGACCAGCTCGCCGATCGCATCCGCCGCGCAGCTCAAATTTTACTTCGCGCCGAGCCGCCTCAATCTCGGCATGCTGCTTGCTGTCGTGCTCGCCGGCGCGTGCTACCTGCTGCTATTCAACACCGGCGCTGGATTCGAGCTGCGCGCGATGGGCCGCAATCGGCGCGCGGCGACTTTCTTCGGCGTCCGAATTCCCGCGCTCACAACTTGGGTGATGGCGCTGACGGGCGCGATGGCCGGGCTCGGCGGCGCTGTGCAGGTTTCCGCAATATCGCATCGATTGTACGAGAAGCTCTCGCCCGGATGGGGCTTCGAGGCGATCGCGGTCGCGTTGGTGGCGCGCCTCAATCCACTCGCGATCGTTCCCGCCGCTCTTCTGTTCGGCGCACTCGACAACGGCTCGCAGGCGATGCAACGCACGCAGGGGATCTCGCCGGAGCTGGTGCAGGTTATCCAGGCTCTCGTGATTCTGATCATCCTCGCGTTCGACACGCCCGCGTGGGGCGGACTGCGCGAGCAAATCTTCGGCGCACCTGATGACGAAGCGGCGGCGGTGCCGCCGGCTGCGGAGATGCCCGATGCTTGAAGCGTTCCTGGTCTCGGTAATCACCATGGCGACGCCCATCCTGCTGGCGGCTTTGGGCGAGTTGCTGGTCGAGGAAAGCGGCGTCGTGAATATCGGGATCGAAGGCGCGATGCTGGTGGGTGCTTTCGCCGCGCTGACCATCGCGTACTTCAGCGGCAGCTCGGCGCTCGGTTTGGCGGGCGCAATCGCAGCGGGCGTCGCGATTAACGCCATCTTCGCAGTCCTGGTTGTGAATCTTGCCGTCAACCAGGTCGTGACCGGCACCGCGGTCAGTATTCTCGCGCTCGGCTTGACCGGCGTTTTCTATCGCAAGCTGTTCGGCGTGACCGGCAAGTCGTTCATGGTGGCGCCGATCGCGAGGATCCCGCTCGGTCCGCTGGCGCGAATCCCGCTCGTCGGCCCAGTGCTCTTCGATCACAACGCGTTGGTGTACTTCACGTTCATTCTTGTGCCTGCGCTCTGGTACCTGATCGCGCACACGCGCTACGGCCTTCGACTGCGCGCTTGTGGCGAGCGTCCGGCGGCGGCCGACGCACTCGGGCTGGGTGTGATCGCAATCCGATGGCAGGCGCTGATTGTATCTGGAGCGCTGACCGGATTAGCCGGCGCGTTTTTGACGCTGGCGTACGCCAACACCTTCGTCGAGAACATCTCGGCCGGTCGCGGTTTCGTTGCGCTGTCAGTTGTGATCGTCGGCCGCTGGAACTCATGGGGCCTGGCGGCCGCATCACTGCTGTTTGGCGCTGCGATGGCGCTGCAATTCGGATTGCAAGCGCTCGGCACCGTCGTGCCGTACCAGCTGTTCCTGGCACTGCCGTACGCGCTCACGTTGGTCGTACTCGCAGGTTTTGGAGGACAAGCGGCGGCGCCCAGCGCGTTGGGTGAACCATATCGACGGCAGTAACCAGGATGAAGCCGAAGCTTCGCAAATTGCAACAATTACAATCGCTTGAAAGCTGAAAATTTGCGCTGGTTCGATTGCCTAACTTACGGATTATTCATACTAATCCAGTCATCTTCGCCTGTGCTTCGTCTCTGTATCCCTTCGTGATGATTTGGCGTCTTATACTTAGGAGGTACAGAGCTATGAAACGCATCAAGCGCAAAATAGTAATGACTTTGGCAGCTCTGTCGCTCGTGGCTTTCATGGTTCCACTGCAGGGTTGCTTCTACGGTCCGGGTGGCGGCGGTTGGGGCGGCGGATACGGCGGTGGGGGATACGGATATCCCGCTTACTCGGCGGCGCCTTTCTACGGGCCGGCATACGTCGGTCACCCGTGGGGCTACGACCACTACGGCTGGGCGCACGGCGGCTATGCCTACGGACATCCGGCCTTCGCGCATGCTAATGGCTTCGGCCATGATGGACATGCGTTCGGCCGTGTTGATGGACATGCCATCGGTCATGCTGACGCGGGCCATGCCGTCGCGCATGAGGCGCACGGCGACGCGCACCATCGCGGCTGAACAACTGGGCATCGATTTTCACGCGTGAACACATTGGTGTAGTGTGAACGTCGATGCCCACGCCTCTGCTAGCACTTCGAGACGCGTCATTTCCGATGGCGGATTGCGCGGCCTGCGCCAAGCCGGTGCTGACCTACGTCGCGCTCGACGACGCCGGCACCGAACGGCGTATCTGCGTGCATTGCGACGCCCAGATTGCCGACCCGCTAAAGTGGGTCTCGCCTGGCGAGCTCGAGCAGGCTGGTTATTACTTCGGTCCGCCGCCCGCCGAAGGGGAGAAGGGCGCCTGCACTTCAGGATGCGGTAGTTGCGGCGTCAGGAAGTCTTGAGCGCACCGGTCTGACGCAGCGCTTCGTACACTACGATCGATACAGCGTTGGAAAGATTCAGGCTGCGCACGCCTGGCTCGAAGATCGGAATCCGAAACGCGCGGTCGGTCCTTTCCGCCAGGAATTCGCGACCGAGCCCCTTGGTTTCGCCGCCGAAGAAAAGGAAGTCTCCGCGTGTATAATGCGCGTCGAGATAGGATACGGGAGCGTGGGTCGAGAAAAATTTCGATTTCGCATGCGGTGAGTCGCGAAGTTCCGCGATGAACTGGTCCCATCCGTCGTGCACCCGCAGATCCACCAGCGGCCAATAGTCCAGTCCGGCACGTTTCAGATAGCGATCTTCGAGCGAGAATCCGAGCGGACCGACCAGATGCAGCCGCGCCTTGATTGCTGCGGCCAGGCGTGCGATCGAGCCGGTGTTTTGCGGAATTTCGGGGCGCACCAGGACGATGTGCAGATTCGGCTCGACCAGGTCCATCGTCAGTTGCGATCTGCTGGGGTTGCGCTGCCGAGGGGAAACGTTTTGCCTCTCAAGCTGATGTAGAAGCGGCCGCTGTCGTCGCACTCGAAGCGATCGCTAAGATGATAGTACGCGGACCGAATGAAGCGAGCGCGCTCTCGGCCGCCCTTGACGCGCGTGTAAAGCACGTTGTCCGCACCAACTTCGAGCGCCGCTGGATCGAGCGGCTCCCGCGTGTGGTCGTTGAGCACTACGATGAATCCCCCCAACTCGTCATCCTCGAGCGCCTTGACGACGTAGGGCGTGTCCTCGACCGTGATCGACGCACGTTCTTCGGCTACTTGCAGGTAGTAGCTGCCGTCGGGGTTGCGCTTGATGCTCTCGCTGAACAGCAGCGAGATGCGCGGGTTGTCGATGCGTTCGTCGTCGCTATACCATTCACCATCGCGCCGAAACGAGATTTTCCCCGATTCGACGGTATAGAAACCTGCCCGCGGCATCAGCTCTTATTTCTCACGGCTATCGAGGAGGATCGTTACCGGGCCATCGTTAATCAGCTCGACTTCCATCGTCGCGCCGAACTCACCTGCTTCCACTTTAGCCCCACGCATGCGCGCGAGCGAGAGAAAGTGCTCATAGAGGCGGCGCGCTTCTTCTGGCGCGGCAGCTTTGATGAACGACGGACGCCGTCCTGAATTGGTATCGGCGATCAGCGTGAATTGCGACACGACCAGCAAAGCTCCTTCGGCCTGCGCCAACGACAGGTTCATCTTGCCCGCGGCGTCGGCGAATATGCGCATCCCGACGATTCTATCCACCAGATGTGCCGCGTCAGCCTCGCTATCTCCCTCCGCTACGCCCAGCAACACCAGTAATCCGCGCGCGATTTTGCCCGCGACGCGCCGGTCGATACGGACCTCGGCGCGGCTCACCCGTTGAACAACCGCCCTCATGGTTGCGTCATATATATAGAGAGCCCGCCGGCCCACGCCAGCACAGGGGCGAAAGCCTTTGTGGTTGGCGCGGCCCCGCGCGTATTATAGTCCAAAGCGATAATGATTCCTGTCTTGTTCCACCTGGGCCCGCTGACCGTTTACAGCTTCGGGCTGATGATGGCGCTGGGATTCCTGGCGGCCGATTACGTCATTCGCCTCGAATGCGTCCGGCGCGGTTACGATCCCGAATATTCTTCATCGGTCGTGATCGCAGCGGCGGTGATGGGTCTGCTCGGCTCACGGATCTACGCGATTCTCGACGATTTGCCGACTTATCTCGCCGATCCAAAACTGATGATTTTCTCCGGTTCGGGATTCGTGTTCTACGGCGGCATGATCGGCGGCATCCTCGGCGCTTACCTTGTTTCGCGCTGGTATCGAATCGGGTTCGCGGCGACGATGGACATGTGCGCGCCGGCACTCGCGATCGGACAGGCAATCGGAAGAATTGGATGCCAGCTCGCCGGTGATGGCGACTGGGGCTTGCCGTCGAACTTGCCTTGGGCGATGGCGTATCCGCGCGCGATAGTCGGCTGGAACTCCGAGACGGTGCTGAAACTCGACGAGCATTACCGGCTGGTCACCGGCTATTTTCCCGGCGTGCGGGTGCATCCGGCGCCGGTGTACGAAACTATTTTGTATCTCGGCGTGTTTACGATCCTGTGGTCGATGCGCAAAACGTCTCATCCGGACGGGCGCCTGATTTACTGGTACCTGGTGCTGGCGGGTGGCGCGCGCTTTTTGGTCGAGTTTGTGCGGATTAACCCGCGTGTATTTTACGGCCTCAGCGAGGCGCAGCTGATTGCGTTCGCGATGATGATCCTCGGCGGCGTCGCATTGATTCTGACCAACGGAAAAGATCGGACCGAACGAGATCAACAGTCCGGCGAAAAAGAAAAAGATCGGCGCGCGATGCGCGCGGCGCGGGCCTGATGGCGATGGAGATCAAGGACAAAATCCTGTACCTGGCCGCCGGCATTGTCGTGGCCACCGGCCTGGCGATAGTCGCACTGAGCGGGCATCGCGGGGCGCGTCTGGCAGTGAACGCGCCGTCAACCAGCTCGGGCTCCGAGGCGCCAGTGGCGGCTGGCAGCCAGGCGGCGGATTTCAAGCTCGAGACGCTCGATGGGACCACGGTTTCGCTCGATTCGCTGCGCGGCAAGGTTGTATTTCTCAACGTGTGGGCGACGTGGTGCGAGCCGTGCCGCGAGGAAATGCCCTCGATGCAGACGTTGTACGACGACTTCAAGGGCAACAAGGATTTCGTGATGCTCGCCGTCAGCCAGGACACGAAAGGGCGCGCGGCGGTGGCGCCCTACGTCGCGAAAAACGGGTACCACTTCACAATTCTGCTCGACCCCGAGAACAAGCTGATGGATAGTTACACGGTGAGCGGGGTGCCCGAGACATTTATAATCGACCGCAAGGGGCAGATTGTCGCGCACCACATGGGTGCATTCGACTGGTCGCGGCCGGATGTCAAAGACGCTTTGCAGCAACTGCTGGATTCAAAACAGGGATAAAAGAGGTATTGGCACGTAAACGCGCGGGTATCCGAGCGTATGCATCAGGATGCGCAACCTGCTTAAATGTATAACTCACTCAATCACGGGTTTCGCCAGTAGATAAATGTCCATGATCAAAAGACATCGATGGTCCATCACCTTAGCGGTCTCGCTAGTCGCATGCTTCCTCGTCCTGCAGGAGGTCGCCGTGCGCCGCGCGCAAGCACTTTCGAACGACACCTACCAGGAGCTCGACACCTTCGCGAGCGTGCTGGCAATCGTTCAGAAAAACTACGTCGAACCGGTCACCACCAAGCGGCTGATCGATGGCGCTATCAGCGGAATGCTGGCGTCGCTCGACCCGCATAGCGCGTACCTGACGCCCGACCTGTACCGCGATCTCGAGGTCGAGACCCGGGGCAGCTTCGGCGGACTGGGGATAGAAATCACGATCAAGAACGGAGCGCTGACCGTGGTTGCGCCGATCGAGGATACGCCGGCGTATCGCGCCGGATTAAAGGCCGGCGATCAGATAATCAAGATTGACGACGACTTCACCAAAGACATGTCGCTGACCGACGCGGTCAAGCGGATGCGCGGCCCCAAGGGCAGCAAGATCAAGCTGACGCTCCATCGAAACAACGTGCCGGAGCTGTTCACGGTGACGCTCGCGCGCGACGTCATCAAGATTCAGTCGGTCAAGTCCAAGACGCTTGACGGCGGCTACGGCTACATCCGCGTTACCACCTTCCAGGAGAACACGGGCGACGGCGTCGAGAAGGCGATCGACGAGTTCCAATCCAAGGACCACGGCAAAATCAAGGGAATCGTGTTCGACCTGCGCGACAATCCGGGCGGCTTGCTGAACCAGGCCGTGAAAGTATCCGACGATTTTCTCGACGGCGGCCTGATCGTTTACACGCAGGGACGCGAAGAAAATCAACAGCAGAAATACTTCTCGCACAAGAAGAAGGACTTCGTTGATTACCCGATGGTGGTGCTGGTGAATGGCGGCAGCGCGAGCGCGAGCGAAATTGTCGCGGGCGCCCTGCAGGATCAGAAACGCGCCGTGATTCTCGGCACGCAGACCTTCGGCAAAGGCTCGGTGCAGACCATTTTGCCGCTCGACGATCATTCGGCGCTGCGCTTGACCACCGCGCGTTACTACACTCCCACCGGCCGATCGATCCAGGCAGTGGGAATCACGCCGGACGTCGACGTCCAGCCGCCCAAGGAAACCCTCGCGTCGATAACGCAGGAGGGCGCCGAGATCAACGAGAATCCCGAGATACATGAAGCCGACCTGCCGCATCACTTCCAGAACGGGCAGAAGAAGGACGACAAGAATCCGAATACCTACACGACGGGCGTGAGCACTGTGCCTGCACCCGGCAACGAAAAAGGCGACAAGGGCCCGGGCCTCAAGGGCGGCAAGGCAAAAGAGGAAAAAGACGTGCAGCTCGATCGCGCGATCGATATCCTGAAGCATTGGAACTCGTACAAGGAGCAACTGGCCAAGGGTGAGACGCAATCTGCCGCGGCCAAGGGCGACTAGGCGGTCGCAATAAAACCGTTCGCAACGCGCCGGGCATCATCGTGATGTCCGGCGTTTTTTTCACGCCGGCGCCGGGGTGCTGTCTGGCGTAGTCAAGCCGAATTTGCCGAGGATCACCTGATGCTGTCCCTCCATCCGGCGCAGGATGTCGAGCATCACCTCGTCCTGCTGCTCGAGATGCGACATGATCGCTTTCAACTCTTCTTCCGCCTTTAGATTTACGTCGTAGTCCTGCTCGGCCATCAGCCGGTCCTTCGCGGCCTGCCGATTTTGCGACATCATGATGATCGGCGCGGCGTAGGCGGCCTGAAAGCTCAACGCCAGGTTGAGCAGGATGAACGGGTAAGGATCCCAATGACGGATGTAGCCGACGATGTTCGCACTGATCCAAATCGCCAGCAGTATTGACTGCACGATGATGAACGACCAGCTGCCCATCACGGACGCGAGCTGATCGGCGATCCGCTGCCCGCTAGTCAGCTTGTCGGCGTCGACCTTATTGATGTTGATGACCGGCTTGTGGCGATGAACGTGACGGATGCGCTGCTTTTCCCATTTCTCGATAACGGGTACGTGGGCCTGGCTCATGGATTCCTCCGGCGACTATGGATCGCGAACGACGGTTTGATGGTAGCTTCAATTCTTCGAGCGATCAGCTATGGAACGAACAAAACGGTTCCTCATCACCGGTACTGGCGCGGGCGTGGGCAAGACCACGGTTGGATGCGCGCTGGGTTTCGCGATGCGAGCGCGCGGAATGCGCGTCGGCGTCATGAAGCCGGTCGACACGCTCGAAGCGCACGATGCGCAAGCGCTCGCACTCGCGGTTGGCTCCATCATGCCGATGGAGCTGATCTGTCCCTATCGCTACAGCTCGACGCCGGCACCTGCGGACGGGCCTGATCTCGCTCACATCGCGCGATGCCTCAGTGAAATCTCCACGCAAAATGATGTCGTACTGGTCGAAAGCGCAAGCATGATCGATTTCGCCGACCTTGCGGCGACACTCAGCCTCGAGGTCATCTTGATAGTCGGCAATCGGCCGGGCTGCATAAACGCGGCGACACTCACGATTCAGCGCTGCGAGAGCCGTGGACTAAAACTCGCAGGCTGCATCCTTTGCGACTGCGATCCGGTTACCGAGACTGACGACGCGTCGATGCGAAAATTGTTCGCCGCGTCCTACCTCGGCCGCATGCGCCAGCGCGAACCGTTGGCCCGCACTATCGTCGAGCAGCTCATCTGATCGAGCATTTTGGTGCGTACTGACTAGGTGCCCGCTGACTCGTTCTGATAGGCTAGACGGACCAATGGCAGGACAGCTCAACCTTTCGCTGCGTGGCTATCGCACCGGCCTGATTACAGTATCCGACCTGGTGCGCAGGGTCCGCGACACGCTCGACGCCAACCTCGGCGAGGGCTGGGTCGTAGGCGAGATTTCGAACGCGCGGCTTGCGCCCTCGAATCATTTTTATTTCACGCTCAAAGATTCACGCAGCGCGATCAACTGCGTCATGTTCAAGTCGGCCTTTCAGCGGATGCGCTTCAAAGTCATCGATGGGATGGAAGTGATAGTTCGCGGGCGGGTCCAGGTTTTCGAACAGCGCGGCACCTTGCAACTTTATGCCGAGGAGATGGAGCCTCGCGGCGTCGGCGCGTTGCAGGTTGCGTTCGAGCAGTTGAAACGGCGGCTCGAAGCTGAGGGCCTGTTCGATCGCGCACGTAAACGCGCCATTCCATATCTGCCGCGCCGCATCGGCATCGTAACGGCGCTCGGCGGCGCGGGCTTGCGGGACATGCTGCGCATTCTGTTTGATCGATTCCCGAGCATGCACGTGATCTTCCGGCCCGCGAGAGTGCAGGGCGACGGCTCGGCGCAGGAGATCGCCGAAGCGATTGCCGACCTTAATCGCGACGGACGCGCCGAGGTGTTGATCGTAGGCCGTGGCGGTGGCTCGCTCGAAGACTTGTGGGCCTTCAATGAAGAGATCGTAGCGCGCGCGATTTTTCGGTCGCTTATTCCGGTAATTTCTGCGGTCGGCCACGAAGTCGATTACACCATTGCGGATTTCGTCGCCGACTTGCGCGCGCCGACTCCTACCGCGGCCGCGCAAATGGTCGTGCCCAGTCTCGACGAGCTCAGGGAGCGCGTGGAATCGCTCGACGCGTCGCTCGCGAGCGTGATGGAACGCGAACTGTCCGCCCGGCGCGAGTCGGTGGACGACCTGTCGGAGAGAATACGTCATCCGGACGGCATTCTGGCCGAAGCACGTGAAGGCGTCGCCAGGCTCGAGGCCGAACTTGCGCAAGTGGCATCGGCGCGATTCGCGGAACGGCGCCGCAGCGTCCGCGAATTGCGGCTGCGACTCCGCAGTCCGGATGCGATGGTGCGCGAGATGCGCCTGCGGACCTCGCGCCTCGGCAACAATCTTGCTTCATGGCGCCGCATCGGCCCTGGAAAAGAGGCGGCGTCAGCTCGGTGCTATGGCCGGACGGCTTGACGCGCTCTCACCGCTCAAAGTTCTCGATCGCGGCTACGCCGTCGTGATCAATAAAACCGATTCGCGCGCGGTGCTCGACGCGGCGACCGTAAAGTTCGACGACGAACTTGATATCAGGCTGGCTAAAGGGCGGCTGAGCGCCCGGGCAACCGGCCGTTCATTGTAAACGTGACCAACAAGACGAAAAAATTCGAGGACGAGATCAAGGAACTCGAGACCATCGTCAACCAGATTGATTCGGGCGAGCTCACGCTCGAGGAATCGATCGGAGCCTTCGAGCGCGGCGTGATGCTGGTGAAGGCGCTCAATGGCAAACTCGACGAGGTCGAGCGCAAGGTCGAACTGCTAACGCGGAGCGCCGGCGGCGAACTGCGCACGGCGCCCTTTGAAGAGTCGTCTGACGAACGAACATACTGCCGGCGCAAAGGACGACGACGAAACACCCTTCTAGCAATAATTCCGGCGCCAAGCCCAGGACTCGCGCGCGCTTCGGCGCCGTTGGCCCGCTTCCGACTCGACGCTGAAATGGCGCGCCGCGGCCTAGCCGACAGCCGTGAGATCGCTCAGCGCCTGATAATGGCGGGCCGTGTCCGCGTTAACTCGCGCCCGGCCTACAAGGCCGATCTCAAGGTTGACTCTGAAACCGACATCGCGCTGATGGCGGGCGCTCCGCAGTTCGCCTCGCGTGGAGCGTACAAACTGATCGCCGCGCTCGAGCACTTCGGCCTCTCGGTCGAGGGCAAGCTCGCGATGGATGTCGGCGCATCGACCGGCGGCTTCACCGATGTGCTGCTGCGACGCGGCGCCAGGGCCGTCATCGCGATGGACGTCGGCTACGGCCAGCTCGCGCTCAAGCTGCGCGAGGATCCCCGCGTCACCGTACTCGACCGCATGAACATCCGCCTCGCTTCGCCGGCGGACTTGCCCCACGCACCCGAGCTCGTGACCATCGACACCAGTTTCATCTCGCTGCGGCTGGTCATTCCAGCAGTGCTCGCGCTGGTCGCGCCGCGCGCCGAGATAGTCGCCCTGATCAAGCCGCAGTTTGAAGTCGGCAAGGGCAAGGTCGGCAAGGGCGGCGTCGTCAAGGACGAAAAGCTGCGGCGCGAAGCGGTCGCCGGTATCGTCGAGTTCGCCGAAAAGATCGGCCTCGAGGTGGCCGGCACTCTCGAATCGCCGATCGAAGGTGCGGCTGGAAATCGCGAGTATCTCGCGTTGATGAAGTTTCCCGGCGAATCCGGAAAATGACCCGCGCATGGGCGGTCGGTCTGGATATGGGTGGCACCAATATCCGCTGCGCAGCCGTGTCCGTCGCCGGCGACGTTCTGCTGATGGAGCGCGGGCCGTCGCTGGCGTCGCGCCAGGCCGCCGCGAGTCGCTGAAAATATAGCCGCGCAACTCACCCATCTGCTCGACACTGCCCGTCGGCGCGGACTTGGCTCGCCGCGAGCGATCGGCGTCGCCGTGCCGGGACCGCTCAATGTCCAGACTGGCACCGTGATGCAGGCGCCGCACGTCGCCGCATGGCGCGGTTACCCGCTGCGCAGCAAGCTCGAAGCGCTAATCGGCCGCAAGGTCGTCCTTGATAACGACGCCAACGCCTGGGCGCTCGGCGAATTCTGGCGCGGTGCCGCGCGCGGCCGTCGCGACGTCGTATTGCTGACGCTCGGCACCGGAGTCGGCGGTGGCCTGATCGTGGGCGGCAAGCTGGTACACGGACGCAGCGGAATGGCGGGCGAGCTGGGACACGTCACCGTTGATCCCGATGGCCCGCCATGCGACTGCGGCTCGCACGGATGCCTTGAGTCATACGCGTCTGCGTCGGGTTTGCGCGGTCTTGTTGAGCAGCTCCTGCATCTTCCACCAGGGACGCCGCTGCCGTCGCAAGTGGTTGATTCAGAAGGGAATTTTTCGGTGCGAGGCCTGTCGTGCCCAAGCCCGCCGAGGCGACCAGCTCGCGCTCGAAGCATTTGCGACGGCCGGCAATTACCTGGGAATTGCAGTTGCCTCGCTTCATCAATGCCTTCAATCCCGAGCTGGTGGTGATTGGCGGTGGTGTCGCCGGCGCGCTGCCGTATATGCGCAAGACCATGACGGCTCAGGTCCGTGCCCGCGCCTTCACTGCGATGGCCGCGCAGGCGAAGATTGTGCGTGCCGCGCTGGGTCCTCAAGGTGGCGTGGTCGGCGCCGCCTACGCTGCCCTGCATCCGCCGACCCGCTCATAACGTCTTCAATTTGCGGCCGCCGTTCAAAATTATCGTGGCGCGCATTCCAAAATGTTCTTTTCAAGGCTGGGTCGATGGAATGCTCTTTCAACGCCGGGTTTACTCGTTATGCTGGCGCATGGGCAGTTTTGGCGAACATTAATGAGATGCAACGGCATCCTAGACGCTCGCCGCAATCTGATAGATACTGTGGTTGGTTCGCAGGCAAAGGGGACGTTGTTGATATGAGCGGGCGACGGTTCAGGTCGACTTTTTTCAGACTGGCCCTCGCGGTGATGTTTATCATTGCCGGATGCGGACTTGCGTTCGCTCAAACCGATTTCAACGAGAGTACCATTCCGCCGTCCGCGCCGCCTTCACGCGTCGCGCGTCCGTCGACCGCGGCCGAGCCCTCAGATGAAACTGACGAATCGGCGCGCCAAGGCCAAGCCCGATCATCCCGCGAATATCATCCCGTACACCGTTCGCCCCGGCGATACAGTTGGTGCGATTGCGCAGATGTTCGGCATCACCGCCGAGGAACTCGCGCACGCCAACCGGATTCATATCGACGAAGAGCTCCAGGTCGACGAGGTCCTGAAGGTTCCGCATCCATTCACCACAGAGGTGAATACCCTCAAAAATCAGGTCGAGACGCTGAGCACGCAGCAGCAGGCGGCCGAGCAGAAGTCCGACTCCGCCGAGGAACAGATCAAATCGCTCCAGGGCCAGGTGCAGGAACTGACCGGCGATAACCAGGACTTGCAGCTGGCGTCAAGTTATTGCCATGGTGGCGCGGCGACCGCCATCAGCCTCGGAATCTGCGCGCTCATGATGTTCGGCGCGATGGCGCTGACGATGTTCGAATGGTGGCGGATGCGCCGCAGGTTCATGGCGCTGGCCGCGATGACCGACGCGCTCAGCCGGCTCGACTACAAGTACAAGGCGATGTTCGCGAAGGCGGAGTTGCGGTTGCAGCAACTCTACGGCCGCCGCCGCGGCGGAATCACCGAAGGGCAGCCGCGCCCCCGGATGCCCGAGGAAATGGAAATCGAGCGGCTCAACGAAGAGCTCAAGCAGATTCTCGAGCTGCATCTGCGAGATGGGCGCGACAACTGCCGGGCTCGCGCCGCAAGGGATGGCGCGAGCTGACTCGGCGGCGGCGACGTCGGCTCGACCGTCGAAGCTGAAGGAAGCTCGTCGTATAGACGTTAGACGCCTGTTCGGATAGAAGTTAACTCTATCGAGAGGAACTTCATCGTGAAAAAATTCGCACTGATGGCCATCCTCGCGACTGTGATGGTCGCCCGTTATCGTGTCTTGTCGGCCAGCGGCTCCCGCGCCTCCGATACGCCCGAATGTTGTGTGAAAAAGCAGGGATGCTGCCCGAGCGCATCGTGCTGCTCGGCGGCAGCCACGGCATGGGCTCCCACTGCATGCTCCACGCCGCCGCGCATTAATCGCTTCCATTCAATCTGGGTGTCTGTCTCCTCTCCCTGTAAGGGAGAGGATGAAGGTGAGGGTCAGATTACAGCGCCCTGCGCGATTCAGGGTTCTGCTATTGCCTGGATATATTCGGACGTTATGCAAAGATCTCCAGGAGTAAATGATGAATCGGCTAGCAAAATTCGGATTAGGACTGGTCGCTGCAATAGGACTCGTTGGCATCGCTATCGCGCCGATCGTGCTCGCCGCCGATAGCAGCGAGACATCCGTCACCGGCAATCTCGAAGACGCCTACTGCTACGGCACGATGGGCGCGAAGGGCCCCGGCCACAAGCAGTGTGCGATCAAGTGCGCATCGGCCGGGAATTCCGGTGACTCTCATCGAAAAAGGCACCGAGAAGTCCTACATCCTGTTGCCCAACAAGGATGCGTCTCCGCTTCCGCAAGCGTGATTCGCACATGGAAGATGAGGTGACAGTGACCGGCAAGGAATACAACAAGAACGGCACCGAATACTTAGTCGTCGAGTCCGTGAAGTAGCCGCGAGCGAGGCCTCGTGCTAGACCGCATCCTGCCAGGCGCATCGCAGCTACAGAACTACCATCCCCTATTGGTGCATTTCCCCATCGCCTTCATCTACGGCGCGTCGCTGCTGTATTTCCTCGCCTGGATAACCGCAAGCGAAAAGCTCCAATGGACCGCGCTCTGGATGCTGGCGCTCGCCGCCATCAGCGCAGCGGTCGCGCTGACCAGCGGCTTCTACGCGGCCCCGGCCTGATGATCTCGCAATCAGTCCGCACTGAACTACTGCGGCATCATAAACACCTGATGGTAGCCGCATCGGTCAATAACCGGCTCGCTGACAGCTTGGGCAATAGCATCGCGCCCGATGCCGACCCGAGGCCGCATACGTATTCCTCGCCGGCCTGATCCAGTGATGGCACTGATAGCCGCAGGCGCAGACCTAGGCGGCGAAATGGTCTTCACCTACAACGCCGCCGGCTCCGCCTGCGCGCAACCGATCGACTTGAAGAAGTAGCCCCGTCTTGTCTTATTCTCGTGTCATTCAACCACTATAAGAGACCTTCGCATAACTTCTCCTCTGTTTCCTCTCCCTGAAAGGAAGAGGATCGAAGGTGAAGGTCCGATACAGCGCGCCGCGCGCTTCGAAATTCACTCCTTTCCGAATCCATGACACGGTCGCTTTCGAAGCGCGTGATCGCGTTGCTTGTTCGGCGAGTCGTCCCGCAATGCATGTACGCTCCCTCTTTCCTGGATGAACTTGTTCCCCTGCCCGCGCCGCGAATTCAATCCTAAGATCATTATCGACTCTGCTCCTACACTCAGAACTCGCCATCCGTCCGAAACCATCCGACCAGATTCGGCGCGGCGAGCGTCCCATCCCTGAAAATTAATTTTGACGGAACGAAGCTACCGGTAGTCGTGGACGGGTCGTCGGACCACTACAGGTGGTATGAAGTCGCTTACTGCCTAATGGACCTTTCGAGATCGGTCTCGTGCTGACCCGCGGGGCCCATCAAGACGGCTGCCTCAGTCCCTCCAACGTCTGGATGCGTCAATCGTCGCCGGAAGTTCCGATTCCTCTTCAAATGCCACTCGCGGCTCATCGCTTCTTCGCGCGAGTCATGCCGCTCCGCATACAGCAGAAACCAAACGCGGCCGCGCGTCGACCGCGCGCCCGTCCCCGCATTATGCCGCGCGATCCGGCGCTCGAGATCGTTAGTCCAGCCGACGTAGGTTCGATAGCCGTCGGGGCCGATACTGCCGAGAACGTAGACGAAGCATCCCGTCGATTCCGCCGGGACCTTCGCCACGCCTCACGATTCGACTATGTTCGACCTGAAGTAACGACATCTGGAGAATTCTATGGGAACGGCCAACGGCCGCAAATCGATCTTCATCACCGGCGCCGCATCCGGGATGGGCCGCGAGACCGCGCGCCTGTTCCGCAGAAAGGATGGTTCATCGGCGGCTACGACGTGAACGCCGACGGACTCAGCGCGCTCGAAAAAGAATTGGGCGCCGACAATTGCGTCGTGCGAAGGCTCGATGTCACCGACAAAGCCGACTACGAGAAAGCGCTCGCCGAGTTCGGCGCCGCTACCGGCGGCAAGATGGACATCCTCTACAACAATGCCGGCATCGGCGTCGGCGGCTTCTTCGATGAAACACCGTTCGAGGACATCCTGCGCGTCGTGCGCGTGAACTTCATCGGCGTGCTAAACGGGATTCATTCCGCGATCGGCTTGCTCAAGGCGACGCCCGGACTCGCTGTGCTTCACCACGTCGTCCTCATCGGCCACCTACGGCATGCCGGGAATCGCCGTTTATTCCGCCACCAAACATGCGGTCAAGGGTTTGACGAGGCACTCTCGATCGAGTTCCGCCGCTACGGCGTGCGCGCCGCCGACACCCTGCCGGGTCTGATCGACACCGCGATATTGCCGCCGGGAACCGCAGAGCGCGCACCGAAGGAAGGCATGTTCCGCCTGATTCCGCCGATCGAAGTCGCGAAGATCGTCTGGGAGGCTTACAACTCCGACAAGCTGCACTGGTACGTCCCCGAAGAGATCGGCGACCTGGACAAAGCTGCCGGCAACAATCCCGAGCTGGTCCGCGAGCAGATAAGTTCAGATGATGGCGTTTGCGGAAGCGTAAACGCGGCCCAGAAGAAGAATTTTAGCGGGCTGCGCCGAACACTGGCGGCAGGGGTGACCCCTGCCCCAGGTACTAAAGCGCACCACGGTTCACATTGAATATGCCAAAAGGAGCACTCACATGGCCAGCGGACATATTCTGAAAGAAGTCAAAGACGGCGTCGCTACCGTCACGCTAATCGCCCGGAGAAGCTGAACGCGTTCTCGGGCACGATGGCCGCGGAGCTCTACGCGTCGTTCGCCGAATACGACAAGGATGACGACGTGCGCGTGATCGTCGTCACCGGCGCGGGCCGCGCGTTCAGCGCGGGCGCGGATCTGTCGGGCGGCGGCAATACTTTCGATGCCGACGCGCGCGCCGAGCGTCGCGAACGGCCGGCGCCCGCGATTCGGCCGTGGAACGTCCGCAAGCCGATCATCGCGGCAATCAACGGGCCGGCGGTCGGGATGGGTATCACGCTGCCGATGCAATGGGACATCCGGGTCGCGGCCGAGAGCGCCCGAATCGGATTCGTGTTCGTGCGTCGCGGCGTTATTCCGGAAGCGCTCAGCCTGTGGACCGTCCCGCGAATGATCGGAGTGGCCAAGGCCAACGAACTGCTGATGACCGGACGGATCATCACCGCGCGCGAGGCGCTCGAGTTCGGAATCGTAAGCCACGTTGGCCCGACGCGGAGTTCATGCCGAAGGTGCGCGAGATGGCGCTTGATATCGCGCAGAACACCGCGCCGGTGTCGGTCGCGATAACCAAGCGGATGATTTACGCGTTGCTCGCCGAACCGGAGGCTGAGAAAGCGCAGAAAGAAGATACGAGCGCGTTCGTGTGGGCGGGCAAACAGCCGGACGCGTACGAAGGCGTCAGCGCGTTCGTCGAGAAGCGCAAGCCCAAGTGGAAGATGAAGCCGTCAAAGGACATCCCGGAATTCATCCCGACGATAAAGTGAGCGAGCTGGCGGCAATTCCGGACGCGATTCCGAATGCGTCGCCGCGGCGTGGCGTCGCGAGTCGGCGCTGCTCGATGCGCTGGCAATCGCCGGCGCTGTGATCGAGTATCCGCTCGCCTTTGCGATCAAATCCATCGACCTGTCGGACCTCGTGCGCGCGCTGCCGTTCCTCGGCGTCACTGTCGTGCTCGCGGCGCTGATACCGTTCGCGCTTCGACTCAATCGGCGAACTTGGATTGCCCGGTGCGCCACTGATCGCGGCAAAGATCGCGGGCGAGAAATTGCATTTCTCGATTCGCAGCCTGCTACAAGTCTCGATCGGCTACGCATTCCTGGCTGCCCTCGCCGGCGCGAGCGTGCTGGTAATCGTGATCGTGCCGCTGGTGTTATTCAGCGGCGGCGGCGCCGTTGCCGAAGCCGCCGATGATGACGTGGCGCCGGGCCGTATCGCGATCGTAGGAGCATCGGTCGCAATCGCGGCGGCAGTCAGCGAAGAAATCCAGTTTCGATTCGTGCTCTACGCGATCCTCGGATGGATCGCTGCGGCTGATGTCGCGCGACTCGCGAGGACATCCGCGGCGCCGCGCGCTGTGGCTGTGACCATAGTGCAGGGTTACCTGTTCGGATTGATACACCTGGCGCCGGTGGCCGGGACGATGTTTCATAGCACGTGGCAACTTCTGCTCGGCGGATTGCTGATGCCGAAACGTGGGAGGGAGTCGTATTCGGCCGCTTGTATTTGCGCCGAGGTCTCGAAGCGTCGGTGATCGCACACGCGTCGATGGACGTCACGCTGTTTGTGCTGGCGGCGATCGGTATGTCGCGATCTCATATCGGCGCTGGATGAACGCACGTACTAAAGGAGAAATCGAAATGGCGGAAATGGGAGTCTATGAAACGATGCGCACGTTGCGCGCCGTGCGCCGGCTGCGGCCTGACCCGATACCCGACGACGTGCTGCATCGCGTCCTCGAAGCAGCGACCTGGGCGCCTACCGGCGGAAACGTCCAGCCGTGGCGGATAGTGGCGGTGAAAGATCGCGCGCTCAAGGAGCCGCTCGGCAAGCTCTACGACGAGCGTTGGCTTGCGTACTCGAAACAGTACCGCACGGCGATTCCCGCGAGTGCGCCGCCCAACGTTCGTGCTCGCGCAGAGCGCACCCTGGCGGCGGGCGACTACCTCGGCTCGCATTCGGCGAGACGCCGGTAGTCGCAGTGTTCTGCTTCAATCCGAAGAACATGGCGATCACGGACGCGAAGCTGGAGCGAGTCTCAGTGGTCGGAGGCGGATCCGTTTACACCGCGGTCGAAAACCTGTTGCTCGCGTGCCGCGCCGAAGGTCTCGGCTGCGTGCTCACGACGCTGCTATGCGAATGCGAGCCCGAGGTGCGCAAGCTGCTCGCGATTCCCGACCCGTGGTACACCGCAGCCGCGGTCCCGATTGGCTATCCGGTGGGGCGCGGGCATGGTCCATTGATTCGTCGCCCGGTCGAGCAGCTCGCGTACCTCGACACCTGGGGCAAGCAAATCTGAAGTGAAGGAGAAATCGTGATGCGTGTCTTTGTCACCGGTGCTACAGGGTTTATCGGTACCGCCCTTATTCCGGAACTCATCAACGCCGGCCATAATGTGCTCGGCCTCGCACGCTCCGATGCGGGCGCCAAGTCGCTCGCGCCGCGGCGCGCAGGTACATCGAGGCGATCTCGAAGACCTGGAAAGCCTGCGCAGCGGAGCGGCCATGTCGGACGGCGTGATTCACACCGCCTTCAATCACGACTTCTCGAAGTACACGGACAACTGTGAGACGGACCGGCGCGCCATCGAGGCGCTCGGCTCCGTGCTCGCCGGTCCGACCGGCCCTGGTCGTCACCTCCGGGACCGGGATGCCCTCACGCCGGGCCGCCTCGCAACCGAAGACGATCCGCCTCTCCCGGCTCCGCTATCCCTCGCAGCGCGTCGGAAGAGGCGGCCGCTGGTGGCGTCCCACGGCGTGCGCGCGTCGGTGGTGCGCCTGCCGCAGGTTCACGACCGGTCAAGCAAGGCCTGATCACCACGCTATCGCGATCGCTCGCGAAAAAGGCGTCTCGGCGTACGTCGGCGACGGGCTCAACCGCTGGCCCGCGGCCCACCTGCTCGATACCGCACGCTTATACCGGCTGGCGCTCGAGAAGGGTACCGCTGGCGCACGGTATCACGCGGTCGCCGAAGAGGGTGTGCCGCTCGAGACATCGCTGAAGCAATCGGCCGGGGCATCAACGTGCCGGTATTCTCCAAAACCCCCGAGGAGGCACCCGCACATTTCGGCTGGCTCGCGTTCTTCGTGGGTATGGACCCTCCGGCTTCCAGCGCGCAAACGCAGGAACGCCTGGGATGGCGCCCAACGCAGACCGGGCTCATCGCCAACCTGAGACGTACGGCATAATGTTCGACCTGGGAACCCACAGCTCGGCAAACGCGGGGAGCGGCTGAGATGGCGAAACGGAAAAAGTGTGAGTCGATTGGTTACCTCCGCGAGACGCCAATCCCAATGCTCCGCGCTGAACTGGTCCGTCACCTCAACTGGCCGGTCGCGCGCCGGTCTGCTATCGGAGTGCACTTTGAAGTTTGATCCGAAGCCGCGAGCTCGCTTGCGGAATCGTGCGCCCTAAAAATGTGAGATCATTTGCGGGGGAAGGATTTGAACCTTCGACCTCCGGGTTATGAGCCCGGCGAGCTACCAGACTGCTCCACCCCGCCTCGGCAGTGTATCTGCCGGTTGGTCAACCGGTCAACATCGAATGCGTAAAATGCGCGCGGGCGTGTGGAAGCGACGATCTGAGGCAAGTCCTCATCTCGTCGGCAACTCGAATTCGAAACTGGATTTAGCCGGCGAGAATCCGGATGTTGCAGTTGCGATGTTCTTTTCCGAACTCGATTATTTCTTTCTCGAGCGCGGTCGCGCCGGGCTTTGCGTCGGTGAGCATCAACTGTTTGGCGACGGCGTTGTCGACTCCATCGGCTTCGACGTCAAGGTTGTGGTCGTCACAGATAATAAATGCCATTTCTCTGAAAGCACCTCGAACGAACAAAGCTATAAGATTTGTTCGCCGGATTGAACCACGCGCCGACAACCTCGGGAGGCGCATTTTATGGTATTCGTGATTCGAGATGAGCATCATGCGCCAGCCACGAAACGCGAACGCCGGGAGTCGACATCATGAGCCTTAAAGGAAAAGCCGCGGCAATCGGAATCGGGGAACTCAAACCGGTAAAGGAACCTGGCGACTTGACTGCGCTCGGCTTGATGGCGCGAGTGGCGGCCGAGGCGATCGCGGATGCCGGGCTGCAGAAAAAAGATATCGATGGCTTCCTGGTCGGCGTGCCGTTTTCCGATCCCGGGATGATCTATCCGGCGAGCGCGGCCGAGGTGCTGGGGCTCGACCTGCGGATGCTGAACCAGGTCGATATCGGAGGCGCGAGTCCTGCCGGAATGATCTGGCGCGCCGCGGCCGCGATCGACGCTGGTTTGTGCAGCGCAGTGCTATGCGTCGTCGCGGACATGAATAAAGGCGGCGACCAGCGCCCGCCGGTCGTTTCGGTGCAGCGCGAGTTCGAAGCGCCATACGGAAACATCGGCGCAAACTGCGGCTATGCAATGATCGCGCATCGCCATATGCATGAGTACGGCACCACCGCGCGGCAGATGGCGAAGGTCGCGGTCGATCAGCGAACCAACGCGCTCAAGAATCCGCTCGCGACCTTCAACGACAAGCCGCTGACCATCGACGACGTGCTGAACTCGCGCATGATCGTCGACCCCCTTCACTTGTATGAAATCGTGAGCCCGGTGAGCGGCGGCGCTGCGATAATTGTCGCATCGCCCGAGGTGGCGAAGCGCGCGAAGCATCCACCAATCTGGCTGCTCGGCGCCGGTGAGGCTGCCAACCATTCGACCATTACCTACGCGCCGTCTATCACCACGTCGCCGATCAAGCCGGCCGCCGAGAACGCGTTCAAGATGGCGGGTCTGCAGCCCAAGGACATGGACCTCGTGTGTCCGTACGACTGCTATACGATCACGGTGATCGTCACGCTCGAGGACGCGGGCTTCTGCAAGAAAGGGCAGGGTGGCCCGTTTGTCACGGAGCACGACCTTACTTACGCGGGCGACTTTCCATGCAACACCCACGGCGGACAATTGTCGTTCGGCCAGCCGGGGCTGGCGGGCGGCATGAGCCATGTCACCGAAGCGATAAGACAGTTGATGGGGCGCGGCGGTGAGCGGCAGGTCAAGGGCGCCGCACTCGGCTACGTCAACGGCAACGGCGGAATCATGAGCGAACAGGTAAGCCTCATTCTGGAGCGACGATCATGAGCGAATACTACAAACCGCTTCCAAAGCCATCGCCAACCAGCCGTCCGTTCTGGGAAGCCGCGCGACGCCACGAGCTGACGATTCAGCGATGCGGTGCGTGCCGCGAGTACATCTACTATCCGCGTCCGCGATGTCCGAAGTGTTTCTCCGACCAGCTTGCGTGGGAGCGCGTGAGCGGGCGCGGCAAAGTGTACAGCTATACCGTCGTGCGGCGCGCGTCGAGCCGCGCGTTTTCCGACGCGCCGTATGTGCTGGCGATAGTCGAGCTGGCCGAGGGTCCGCACGTGACGACCAACATCGTCGCGCCGCCGGAGCAGGTGCGAGTCGAGATGCCGGTGCAGGTTTTCTTCGACGACGTGACGCCCGATCACACGCTGGTGAAGTTCAAGCCGGCATAAATATCGCCCTCACGCTAGCAGGACGGCGACGATTCCGGTCAGGAAGATCCCGTCGAAAGTGCCTGCCCCTCCGATCGAGGCGACGGGCGCGCCCAGATCGCGCAAGTTGCGCAGGTTGAGCAAATCGGCGCCGACGAGCGTGCCGATCACGCCGCTGATGAAGGCAACGGCGTCGCGATGATGCTGCGAGGAGCCGAGGAAGTAGCCGCACAGCGCAGCGACGATTGGCGGAATCAGCATCGGGGTCGCGATTCCCATCCCCGGCACCGGTATCGCGAAACGGTGAACGATAACCGTAACGATCGCCACTCCGATCAGCGCGGGCACGATTATCGAGGGCATTTGCATCAGCAAATATATTGAGATGAGCACCGGGACGATCGCGCCGCCGACGTTCAACGCGATAACGGTCGAGTCGGTGGCATAGCGCGCCGGCACTCTATAGCGAATGCCGAAACTGCGAACCACCTCGGCAGGATGCGACTGGCTGTTGGCGACGCGCGTGAGCGGAATATTGATGTAGCTGCCGAATAGACTCACGAGCAAAGCAGCGAAGGCCAGCTCGGGCGGCAGACCAAGCGTCACGAATGCATAGTTGATGACGTGGATTTCGAGCAGGATGAAAAAGAACGCGAGAATCAGGAAGAAGACGATCGCGTAGAAAATGAGGAACGGTGCAAAAAACACCGCCCCATTCTAGCCGTGCCGCAGCCCGGGGAAGAAACGGCGGCGCGAGCCCAGCGCATCGGCATAGCGCCCACCCATCGCGCGTTCCTCGGCCGGAATACGTACGGCGAGAATCAATGCGTTGCCGACTGTGAACGCGATCGCCGTGAAGATAGCGCCGCCGATCATCGGCACCGCCGCGATCTCGATCACAACCGCAAGGTAGTTGGGATGGCGCATGAAGCGATAGGGTCCGTCGGTTGCGGGAGCGCGGTCGGGACTTACGATGATTCGCGTGTTCCATCGGTCGCCGAGAGTCGCGACCGCCCAGTAGCGCAGGGCCTGCGCAACGATCTCAGCGCCGAGTGCGAGCCACGCGACCATCGGTGGAAATACGTGCGGGAAGAACGTCGCCTCGACAACGCATGAGACGATGAACAGAGCATGGAAGACGACCATCACGCGATAGTGCGCCTGCCCGACTTCGATTGCGCCGTGCCGGAATGCGCGGCGCGCATTGCGACGCGCTCGATCGAGCTCGAAGATTCGCTCGACAACCAGCAGTGCGAGAAGAATCAGATAGGTGCGGAGTGAGATCACCACTCGCGATCACCACTTCAGCAGGACCAGCTCGACCGAGAAGCCGGGACCCATCCCGATGATCAGTCCGTACTCGCCGGGCGCGGCGACGTGGTCCTCGAGCAACTCGTCGAGGATGAACATCACGGACGCAGATGAGAGATTGCCGACCGATTGCAGCGAGTGCCACGAGCGCGCCAGCGCGCCCTCGGGAAGTGTGAGCGCGCCCTCGAGGGTCTCGAGCACCTTGGGACCGCCCGCGTGCGCGATCCAGTGCTTGATGTCCGAACGTTCGATATTTTGCGACCTGAGAAATGAATCAACTTCATCGAGGATGTTGGCGCGGACGAGGTCGGTGAGCTTCGATGAAAGGACGATCTTGAATCCGCTGTCGACTATTTCCCAGCCGAGAATTTCTTCGGTGTTCGGGAAAACCAGCGAGCGCGTCGCGATTACCTGCGGGCCAGTCGCGGCCTCGGCGTTGCCACCTATCAACATTGCGGCCGCGCCGTCGCCAAAGAGGCCGGAAGCGATGATGTTGGCGATCGAGAGATCCTCGCGCTGGAGAGTGAGCGAGCACAACTCGACCGACAGCAGCATAGCAACTTCCGACGGATAGGCACGGATGTAGTCGGCGGCGCGAGCAGTCCCGGCGGCGCCCGCCACGCATCCAAGCCCGAAGATTGGAGTGCGCTTGATTTCCTTGCGCATCCCCAGCGCGCTGATGACGCGAGTATCGATGCTCGGAACCGCGATGCCGGTGACAGTCACGAAGAACAGATGATCGATGTCGCGCGGCTTGAGACCGGCGCGCTCGAGTGCAACCTCCGCGGCGGCGGTGCCGACTTCGGGCGCAACCCGCAGCCACGCGTCGTTGGTCTTGGCAAAGGTGTCGAGCGGAACGTATTCCTCCATCGGCAGGGCGAGATGGCGTCCGGAGATTCCGAGCGCACCCTGGATCTTGTCGAAGCGGCGCAGATCCGAGTAGCGCCGCTCCCACAGCTCGCGCAGGCGCGAAGTCAGTTGTTCCTGATCGACGTAGTTGTCAGGTAAGGCGGTTCCGGTTGCGATCACACGGGGTGAATCGTTGCTAATCACTTATAGTTGCGCGGCGCCTGAGCAGGACTCGCGGCGACATCGCTCTTTCTCCTTCGGACCGCAGCACGGGTGCATCGTTCCTTGCGGACTGATCTGAGGCTATCACCAGCGCGTTCAATATTATATCGCTCTTGTGCCCCGCGCTGCATCCGTTAAGATCACCGTTCAATGAAATCCGAAGAACGCCGTGAACTGCTGACGATGCTTGCCCGGGAGTCGTATTTCGAGCGCCAGCTCACGCTCTCGTCGGGACGCACATCGAACTACTACGTCGATTGCAAACGAACGCTGTACCTGCCGCGCGGTGCGTACCTTGCCGGAGAGCTCGTGCTTGAGCTCGTAACGGTGGCGGGGGTCGAGCAAATCGGCGGTATGGCGGCGGGCGCGCTTCCGGTGACGGACGCGGTGATGGCAGCAGCGCATCGCCAGGGAGTCAATATTCGCGGTTTCTTCGTGCGCAAGGAAACCAAGCAGCACGGGCTGCAGCAGATTGTCGAGGGCGCGTTCAAGCCTGGATTGAAGACCGCCGTGATTGACGACACCATCACCACCGGCGGCTCGAGCCTGCAAGCGGTGACTGCGATGCGCGAGGCGGGCGCGAATGTGACTGCGGCGATCGCGCTGGTGGAACGAGGCGAGGGCGCGGTGGACACGTTCGCGCGCGCGGGGCTGAAGTATAGCTGGGTGTTTACCGCAGAAGAGGTACGCGCCGAGCGTGCCGCACATCCCGTCGCTGGCTGATTGCGCTTGGCTGCCAATCTCGACACCGCAGTGGCGGCGATTTTTGGCGATCCGGTAGCGCATTCCAAGTCGCCCGCCATGCACAATGCTGCTTACGCTGCGCTTGGCATGAATCGAACGTACGCGGCGTTTCGCGTCACCTCCGGGAATCTCGCGCCGGCGCTTCGCGCAATTCATCCGCTCGGAATAATCGGCGTAAACCTGACTGTGCCGCACAAGGAAGCCGCGGCCCGGCTCATCAAGGATCTGAGTGGCGAGGCGCGCATGCTCGGCGCGGTCAACTGCGTTGTGAATCGGCGTGGCGGGCTGCGCGGCGACAATACTGACGCGCGCGGCCTCGAGCGCGACTTGCGCGATCTCGGATGCGAGCTGCGCGGGCGGCTCGCGATCGTGATCGGCGCGGGCGGCGGCGCCGCTTCGTCGGTCCTCACGTGCGCCCGGCTGGGAGCCAAGCGGGTGGTGATCGTGAATCGCACGCCTAGCCGTGCTGCGGCACTCGCGCGGCGGTTTTCAGCGAAGGGAGCGGACGCGACGGGTGAGCCTCGCGGGCTGGACGCGCTGATGGACTCGGAGCTGCTGTCCGGCGCGCGCTTGATCGTGAACGCGACCTCGATGGGCCTGACGACGGATCGATTTGCACGTCTCGACTACAGCTCGACTGCGTCCGATTGCCTGTTTTACGATCTGATCTATGCGCGAGAGCCCACCGCGTTCCTGAAGCCGGCTTTGGCAGCCGGCCGGCGCGCGACCGACGGCGCCGGAATGCTGATAAACCAGGGCGAGCTGGCATTCAAACTGTTCAATCGCTTGGCGCCGCCGGCCGGCGTGATGCGCGCGGCTTTGTTCAACGCGCTGGGCCGGGAGCTCAGCGCGCGTTGACCTCGATTCGCCGCGGCTTTGCGCGCTCGCTCTTGGGCAGCGTCAGCTCGAGGACGCCGTCGCGCATCGAGGCCTGTATCCGCTGGTTGTCGATATCCTCGTTGAGCTCGAACTGCCTGAAATAGTTTCCAACGTTGTACTCGGTATAGAGCGGCGCGAGATTCTGATACGCCTCGGTCGACACGGTGCCGACTATCGTGAGAGTGCCGGCGTTGAGGGTCACCTCGACGTCGCTCTGTTTGACACCCGGCATATCGGCATAGAGTTTAAGCGAATCCTTCAACTCCTGAATGTCAACCATCGGCAGAAAGAAACGGCCGGCGCGAGTTTTCTCCTGGCCTTGTACGGCCTGCTTCTCCTGGGCGGCAATTTCCTGCTGAGTCATTTTGCTGTTCCTCCTTTGTAAAGAGTTGCCAAGACGTGAATTGACTACGCGGGGTTCACCGCGATTTGACGAGGCTTTGCCGCTTCTGCCTTGGGAACCTTCACGGTCAGCATTCCGGCATCGTAACTGGCGACCGCCTTGTCGAGGTCGAGCTGCTCCGGCAGTTGTACCGAGCGCGAGAATTCGCCGAACGCCCGCTCGCGGCGATGATAGCCGCTGGCCTCAGTCGAGGTTTCGCGCCTGCGCTCGCCCTTGATCGTCAGCGTATGTCCCTGTCCGGACACGCTGATCGCTTGCGGATCGATTCCGGGTATTTCGGCTATCACGGCGATGCCGTCGCCAGTGTCGAAAATATTCACCGGCGGAAAGCCGCCGGAGCCGGACACGCCGAGCCCGTACCCGGGATTGCGCAGGAAGCGCTCCAGGTCGCTTTGGAGCGCGAGCAGGTTGGTAACAGGATCCAATTCGGGGGAATATCTTAGCAGCGCCATAAGAGCCTCCTTGTGAATGGATTTGGAACCGCTATCGAGCGAAAAATAATTCCTCTTCGTCGCACGTCAAGGGGCCCGAAGGGCGATTGGCTGTTTTGATAGAGCGTGCTTAACGTAGCTGCCGGACGGCGTCGAAGTTCAGACGGAGGTGTCGCTATGCGCGCGGGAGTCGACCATATCATCGTCAACGTGAACGACTATGCGGCGGCAAAAACATTTTACGGATGGCTGATGCCGCAGATCGGTTATCCCAAGGCGATGTCCTACGATCAGCCGCAAACCGACGTCACCACCGGCTATTTCGGTGACCACGGTTCACTGTGGATTCGGCCGTCGGACCCGGAATTTCGCGGCGACACTTTCCATCGCCATCGCGTCGGGCTATGCGAGGTCGCGTTTGCGGCGGAGAGCCGCAACCAGATCGACGATCTCGCCGCAAAGATTTCGGCTCACGGCGGCAAGGTCACCGATCCGCCGAAAGAGTACGACTATCTGCCGGGATACTACGCGGTGTTTTTCACCGATCCCGACGGGTTGAAGCTGGAGCTCGTGCACGTCGCGCGCTGAGCCGCGCGAAATGGTTCAGGTCAGCGCGAGTGAGCCGAGGACGCGGCGGGCCAGCGCGAAGCCGGCCGGCGCAATGAGCAGTTCCGGTTGGAGGACGATCACCGCGGCGGCTGCCGCGAGGCCTGCTGCGATCAGGAGATCGCGCTTGTCGACATGAAAGGTCCACCGCTCGCAATCATCGCAATAGCTCGCCCGAAATCTTTCACCGCTTTCGCATGAATTGCAGGCCATAGTTTCAGCTCCTTCGCGGGTCGGCGCTTGCGCGCCAGCCTAGCCGAACATCTCCTTGAGCTTGTCCACGAAGCCCTTGGACAGCGGATGGTTGACGGCCTTGCCGTCGAGCTTGGCGAATTCTTCGAGCAGTTCGCGCTGGCGCGGAGTCAGGCTCCGCGGCGTTTCAACGATTATCTTGATCAGTTGGTCGCCGCGTCCGTAGCCGTGAAGATCGACGATACCTTTGCCCTTGAGGCGCAGGATTTTTCCCGATTGCGTGGCAGCCGGAATCTTGAGCTTCACCTTGCCCTCGAGCGTCGGCACTTCGATCTCAGTACCGACCGCCGCCTGCGGGAAGCTGATCGGCGCTTCGATTATCACGTCGTTGTCCTGGCGCACGAACATCTCGTGTTCCTTGACGTGAATGACGACGTAGAGATCGCCTTGCGGGCCGCCGCCATAGCCGGCCTCGCCCTCGCTGCGCAGCTTGAGCCGCGAACCGTTGTCCACCCCGGGCGGAATTTTCACGGCGAGCGATTCCTGCTTGCGGATTCGCCCCTGTCCCTGACACTTGGGACACGGGTCGGAGATGATCATGCCCTCGCCGCGGCATTGCCCGCAGGTCGTCGAGATCGAGAAGAATCCCTGCTGCGTACGCACTTGGCCGCTGCCGCGGCAGTTCGGACACTGACGCGCGCCGC
The DNA here is from genome assembly GCA_963842215.1 of uncultured delta proteobacterium. Classification (GTDB taxonomy): domain Bacteria; phylum Desulfobacterota; class Binatia; order Binatales; family Binataceae; genus Binatus. The sequence goes on from CAWJFQ010000003.1 coordinate 53,458, forward strand.
TGGAGCCGCTGCGAGCGCGAGTGCCGTTGCACGCATCGCATTGAGTGAGACGCTGGAATTTGATGACCCGCTCGATTCCGCGTGCCGCTTCTTCGAATTCGATTTCGAGATCGTAACGCAGATCGTCGCCGCGGCGCGTGCGCGAACGCGAACGCCCTCGGCCGGTGCCGAAGAAATCGCCAAAAATATCGGAGAAAACTTCCTCGAAGCCCTGGCTGAAATCGAAACCGCCGAATCCGCCCGGACCACCCTGCGGTCCCTGGAAGGCAGCGTGACCGAAGCGATCATACTGCGCGCGCCGCTCCGGATCGGAAAGGACCTGGTACGCCTCGTTGAGTTCCTTGAATCGCTCCTCGGCGTCTTTGTTACCGGGGTTGCGATCGGGATGAAACTGAATCGCGAGCGTGCGATAAGCTTTCTTCAGCTCGATTTCGCCGGCGCCCCGATTGACGCCGAGGACTTCGTAATAATCTCGCTTGTGTGCTGGCGGCATCGCGCAACGATTCTATGTGAACATCCTTGTCGATGCCATTGGCGGCTCTAAATGAGAGGGGCCGCTCGCGCGGCCCCATTTGCCATTACTGATCTTTGACTTCTTTGTAATCCGCATCGACGACGTCTTCTTTCGCGCCGCTTTCGCCATTCCCGCTCTGAGAGCCGCCCTGTGCCTTGGCGCCATCTTGCGGGCCCGCGCCCTCTTGCGCCCCGGCACCGGCCTTGGTTTTGCTGTACATCGCCTCGGCCAGCTTGTGCGACGCGTTCTGCAGCGCCTCGGCCGCGCGATTGATCTCGTCGGCGTCTTTGGATTCGAGCTTGGTCCTCGCTTCCGCCAGCGCATCCTCGACCTGCTTGCGCCCGGCCTCGTCAATTTCTGCGCCGTGATCCTTCAGCGTCTTCTCGGTCGTATAGATCAGGTTGTCGAGCTTGTTGCGCGCCTCGGCCTGTTGACGGCGTGCATGGTCGTCGGCGGCATGCGCCTCGGCCTCGCGCACCATCTTCTTGATCTCTTCTTCGTTGAGACCTGACGACGCGGTTATCTTGATCGACTGCTCCTTGTTGGTGCCAAGGTCTTTCGCGTGCACGTTCACGATTCCATTCGCGTCGATGTCGAACGTGACCTCGACCTGCGGCATCCCCCGCGGGGCCGGCGGAATTCCGATCAAATCGAACTGGCCCAGCAGCTTGTTGTCCGACGCCATCTCACGCTCGCCCTGGAAGACGCGAATCGTGACGGCCGTCTGATTGTCCTGCGCGGTCGAGAACGTCTGGCTCTTGCGGGTCGGAATCGTCGTGTTCTTCTCGATAAGCTTGGTGAACACGCCGCCGAGGGTTTCGATCCCCAGCGACAGCGGAGTCACGTCGAGCAGCAGCACGTCTTTGACTTCGCCCTTAAGCACGCCCGCCTGGATTGCCGCACCAATCGCAACGACCTCATCGGGATTGACGCCCTTGTGCCCTTCTTTTTCGAACAGGCGCTTCACCCGCTCCTGCACTGCGGGCATGCGGGTCATGCCTCCTACCAGCACGATCTCATTGATATCGCTGGCCTTGAGGCCCGCATCGCGCAGCGCAGTCACGCACGGCGCATCGAGCCGGTCGAGCAGGTCAGCGCACAACGCTTCGAGCTTCGCTCGCGTCAGCTTGATGTTGAGATGCTTGGGCCCCGACTGATCCGCGGTGATGAAGGGTAGATTGATGTCGGTCTCCGTCACGGTGGACAGCTCGGTCTTGGCCTTCTCGGCGGCTTCCTTGAGCCGCTGCAGTGCCATTCGATCCGTGCGCAAATCGATTGCCTGATCCTTGCGGAACTCGTCGGCCAAGTAGTCGATTACACGCTGATCGAAATCCTCGCCGCCCAGGAAAGTGTCGCCATTGGTCGCCTTGACCTCGAAGACGCCTTCGCCGAGCTCGAGTATCGAAATATCAAACGTGCCGCCGCCGAGATCAAAGACCGCGATCTTTTCATCCTTCTTTTTGTCGAGACCGTAGGCCAGCGACGCCGCCGTCGGCTCGTTGATAATTCGAAGCACGTTCAGACCCGCGATACGGCCCGCATCCTTGGTGGCCTGACGCTGGCTGTCGTTGAAGTACGCGGGCACAGTGATTACGGCTTCAGTGACCTTCTCACCGAGGTAGTCCTCGGCGGTCTGCTTCATCTTTTGCAGGATGAACGCCGAAATCTCGGGTGGGCTGTATTTCTTGCCGCGGATTTCTACCCACGCCGCGCCGTCGTCGTTTTTCACGACCTTGTACGGCAGAACTTTCAGCGCCTTCTGAACTTCGGGATCCTCGAATCGCCGGCCCATGAGGCGCTTGATCGCAAATACTGTGTTGGTTGGGTTGGTGATCGACTGGCGCTTGGCGATCTGGCCAACCAGACGTTCGCCGGCTTCCGTGAATGCAACTACGGACGGCGTCGTGCGACTGCCTTCGGAGTTGGCGATTACGACCGGGTCGCCGCCCTCCATGATCGCGACGCAACTATTTGTAGTGCCGAGATCGATACCGATTACTTTTGCCATTTTCCTAAAGGTCCCCTGATGTAGAACTTAAGATAGAGATAATCACGGTTCAGTTATTTTCAATGTCGGAAGCATCGTTTTCGCCTCCGTTTCGCCTTCCCGAATCGGTCTCGGCTCCCTTGGCAACCGACACGCGGGCGGGCCGCAGCACTCGCTCGCCGATCAGGTAGCCGCGATGGAATTCATCGACCACCGTATTCGGCGGATCTGCCTGCGACGCAACGTGATCGACCGCCTCATGCCGATTGGGGTCGAACGACTGGCCGACAGACTGAATCGGCGTCACCCCTTGCGCCCGCAGAAAATCGATCAGCGCCCGCACCGTCATCTCGACCCCGTCGACGATCGTCTTGCCCTCTGTGCCGCTGCGAGCGGCCGCCAGCGCGCGCTCGAGGTTGTCGATAATCGGCAGCAGATCGCGCAGGATGCTCTCGCGCTGGATGCGCACCGATTCCTCGCTCTGCTGGCGGATTCGCTTGCGCGCATTTTCAGAGTCAGCGAGCGTGCGAAGGTACTTGTCCTTCAGCTCGGCGATTTCCTTGTCTTTTTCGGCCAACTGCGCGCGCAAGGCGTCGACGTCGTTAGCCTGCTCTGATTCAACGCCGGCACCCGCGGGATCGAATTCTCCGTCCATACCGGGATTTCCGTCCTGAGGATTCTTGTGTCGCTTCGTCATTTTAATGAATCGAACCGGACATAAATCTAAGCACGATTCATGGTCGTGCCAGCGTCGGTAACCGCCGATTTCAAGCAGGCTTTTGCAGGGCGAAAGAGCGGATTTCCGTCTTACCCCCCTCTAACAGGGACGAAGTCCCGCATCTTCTCTTTTCTGATTACTGGGTGCAGGGGTCACCCCTGCCCAAGGAAGGGTGAAACCCACGGCGGGTTTCACATACGATTTTGTTCTTCAGTACTCCATCAGCCGCGACAGGGCGCGCGCGGTGTACTCGACCAGCGGTATCACGCGGTCGTAGTCCATCCGCACGGGACCGACGATTGCCAGGCTGCCCAGAGCGCTGGAACCACTGGCGTACGAGGCTGCGACCACACTCAACGACGACAGGCGCGGGTCGTAGTTCTCAGAACCGATCGACACCGTCAGCCCGGCATTCGTCAGGCTGCGCTCGAGTAGTTCGAGCAGCGCGGTCTTGTCGTCGAGTGCGCGCAGCAGCTCGCGCATCTTGTCCCGATCGGAAAACTCCGGCTGCTCGAGCGCTTGCAAGCTGCCTTCGACGTACAGCTCAGGACGCCCGCCGTAATCGGCGATCGCCTCGCCAAGCGCCAGCGCGTCGTGCATGAAGCGATCGTAGTTCGCCCGCTCCTCGCGTAGTTGAGACTCGATCCAGCGGCGCGCCTCGTCGAGCGTGCGCCCCTTGAGCGATTCGTTGAGATAGCGCGCCATTCGATCCAATTCATCTTGCGAATGGTCGCGTTCGGTATCGACGATGCGATTCTGTGTCGCGCCTTTCGAGGCGACGAAAACGGCCAGCACCTGGTTGTCGCGCAACCGCACGAAGTTGACGCGCTCGATGATCGAAGCCTCCAGCCGTGGTGCCATTACCAACGCGGCCTGTCCCGTGAGGATCGAGAGCAGTCGCGGGGTGTCGCGCAGGACCTCGCCCAGGTTGCGCACCGCACTCGAATAATGGAGCTCGATTTGCGCGCGATCCTCGAAGCCGATTCGCGTTGCCGCTCCGAGATGGTCGACGTAGTAACGAAACGCTTTTTCGGTCGGCACCCGTCCCGCCGACGTGTGCGGCTGACGAAGGTAACCGCCGTCCTCCAGCTCGGCCATCATGTTGCGGACCATCGCGGCGCGCACACCCAGCTGATGCCGCGCGACTATCTGCGCGGAACCTACAGGCTCGGCCGTCGAGATGAACTCCTGCACGGCAGCCAGAACCAACGCATGCTGGCGGTTCGACAGATTATTGCCCGAAGTTTCCTGAGTCATCTCAATGCCGAGTCGTGGACAGTCTTCATTACGATTCTGTTACGCATTCACCGATATATTCAAGGTCCATAGTAGCGCAATGGCGAGATTTACAGCGATAGCTCGCGGGTTTTCAGTGTCGTAGGATCGACCTTGATGGCCCGCAAAGCCAAAATCGTCAAGCCGCGACGCCTGTATGTGCCCGTCGTGCCCGCCAATGCGTCGTGGTTCGAGAGCGACAGCTACGATCGGCGCACCTGGAACGAAATAGTCGCCGACGCGCCGTCGATCGGCGATTTGGCGGAATCCGGCGAGCGGCTGGTGCCTCATTTCGGCGCGCTGGTACAGGACCTCTTTTTCGCCCTGTTCAAGATGAACCCGGTATTCCGCAAATCGGGCGACGTGCGCCACGCGGCTGCGCTCAACCGCACCATCCTCGAGCAAATCGTTCCGTCGGCGCCGTTCCAGGCACTGCGCTCGCGCACCGCATTGGAAGAAGACAAGGCCGCAATTGCCGCGATCGTGATGAGTGAGCACGCGCTCGAGATGATGAAATCCGAGAAGCTCATCAATCGTGGTGAGATGCTCGACCTGTGGGATCTCGCGCGCCAGGAACAGGATCTCGAAGCGCGAGCGGAGGCGGTGAAGGCCGTCAATGAAATGCAGGAGCCGAAGGACGGCGAGGAAGAATCGGCTTCCGGCGAAGAGAAAAAAGACCAGGCCACGAAGAAAGAGCTCGCCGAGATGGCCGACGCTGCTGAACGCGCGGCCAAGGTTTCCGAGGCGCGGCTCAATCAGAAATCACGCCAGTTCGAGACTCAACTAAAAGGCGCCGACCAGGCCGCGCTCAAGCGCATGCAGCTCAAGACCGCCGAGCTGGCCGGCGAGATCGATCAGGCCGCCGAGGACAGTCACGACTTCAGCCGCGAATTTGGGCAGGGTGGACGCGTCGCGGCCGGTGCGCGCCTCGAGCTCGGGCGTCGTCTCGCGCGCAACAAGAAGCTTGGCGAGCTGGCGCGGATGGTCGGACGCTTCAAGCAGGACGCGCGGGCTCTCAAGCGCAAGACGCTCGAGCGTGGCGTCGCCGAGGCGTACGACATTGAGCTGGGCGCCGAGCTCGGGCGCCTGATTCCTGCCGAGCTGCTCGCGATGCATCATCCCGTGCTCAAGCGCGATTTCCATCGCCGCGTGCTTGAGGGCACCGTCCTTCAGTATCGGCTGCGCGACGACGAGCAGAAGGGCAAAGGCCCAATGGTCGTGTGTATCGACGTCAGCTCCTCGATGCAGGGTGACAAGGAGATGTGGTCGAAGGCGGTCGCGCTGACGCTGATGGATATCGCGCGGCGCCAGCGCCGCCTATTCCGCGCCGTTATGTTTTCGTCAGGAGACGTGAGCCTCAAGGTGCTCGACCTCAATCGCGAGCGGCGATATCAGCCCGATCTGAACAAGGTGGTCGAGATGGCAGAATACTTTCCCGGCGGCGGCACCGACTTCGAGTCGCCCATCGATGCGGCCGTCGAGCTGCTCGGCGAAAAGAAACTCAAGCGCGGCGATATCGTTATTATCACTGACGGTGAGTCGCAGGTGAGTTCCGAATGGCTGGCGCGGCTGAAAGAACGGAAAGCTGAGCTGGATTTTTCGATCTTCGCCGTGCTGGTGGACGTGGGATCGGCGGAGACCTCATCGCTGGCGCAGTTCGCGGATCGAATTACGTCAGTCAAGCGCATCAGCGACGAGCATGCCAGCGACATTTTCCTGCATGTGCAGTCATCATGAAGAAGACCGATCGCGAAGTAATGCTCGAGCCGATCGACAGGAGCAACTACCGCAAGCTGTTCAACATGCAACTGCGGCCCGAGCAGACTACTTTCGTCACGCCGCCGCGATGGACCCTCGCGCGATGTTACGTGCGTCTGTTCGGAGACCGATTCGAGCATCTGCCGCATCTGATCCGCGCCGGCGATGAGGTGGTCGGGTACGTGACCACCGTCTGCGACCCGCACAGCTCTTACAACTACTGGATCGACGACATCATGATTGATGCGGAGCACCAGGGAAAAGGCTTTGGGCGCGCTGCCGTGGTCGCGGTGCTCAAGATGATCGTCGCACGCTATCGGCGATGCAAAGCGGTGCAGCTAACTTGCTTTCGCAACAACACCAACGCCGCCGCATTGTACGTAAGCCTCGGATTTGAGCCGACCGGGCGAGTCGACGAAGAATTCGGCGAACCCAACTACAAGCTCAGCGCCGACGCCCTCGCAAAGTTCCGGAAGTAGCGGTTTTGTCATCCTTCCTGCCGCTCGCGTTGCTCGCGGCAAGAGTAGAAAAGGGCCGGTCGTCGACGACCAGCCCTTCACATTCAGCTTTGCTGTTGCGAGCTATGCCGCTGAAGCCATCTGCATCACGCCTAACTGCTGGTACCACGACTCGGTGCGGTCGTTGATCAGATCGATTTGACGCAGGCACGGGATGATCGTGTCGACAAACAGGAACGAGTTGAACTGCTTTTCCATATCGTTCTCCGCGGCCGCCCACGCCGGATTGCGATGCATCTCTTCCTCGATGTCCTTGATCGAGATGCCCACTTCCTCGAACACCATCGACCCCGACAGGAAGCCGTCTTTTGGCACGCCGTCGACAACCTTGGTCACCATCATGTCGCATGCGGCGAAGGCGAAGTCCTCGAGGTCCTTTTTGTCCTTGCCTTTGAGCTTGGTGACGGCGTCGCGCAGCGCCAACATGCCGAAGCCGACGTGGCGCGCCTCGTCCTTCATGATGTACTCGAGCAGTTCCTTCAGCAGTTCGTCCTTGGTCTCACGCTGCATGAAGCGGAACGCCGCGATCGCCAGCCCCTCGGCCACGACCTGCATGCCAACGTACTTCGGTTCCCAACGATCATGCTCCATTACGGTGGTGAGCAGCCGCTCGAGCGTAGGATCGATCGGGTAGATGCGATCGAGCTTGGTGATGTACTTGCGGAAGCCCTCGACGTGACGAGCTTCGTCGAAGACCTGCGCCGCCGCATTCATCTTGGCGTCGAGGTCCGGCACCGCGTCCACCAACTGCCCACAGACCATCAGTGCGCCCTGCTCGCCGTGCAGGAACTGCGAAAGGCGCCACGCCGCGAACTTGCGGCCGAGCTGGAACTTGTTTTCTTCACTGAGCGATCGATAGAGCTCGGTCTGGAACATCGGCATCATCGTCATGTCCAAAACTTCTTTCTCAATCGGGCGGTCCCAGTTAATCGTGGTCGACACGTTCCACTGATCGCGCTTGGCGTTTTCGTACAAACGATCCATCTGCGGGAACTTGACGCTGTAGTTCCAATCGAAAACGCTTTCGAGGTCCGTGCTGACATTTGTGTGGTCGTGGGTCATTGTGAGAATCCTCCAGATTCAAGGGGCGACGAGCCGTGCTGCGCGCTCGAGTCCGCCCAGGGCAAAATTTACGGTGACGTTTTTCAGTTCCGCGTGAGAAAGATCCCGGCTCGCGAGCAGCCATGAAATAGCTTGCGACAGCATGCCGATGGTGAGATGCGCGATAGCGTCAGCGCGCTCGCCGACCGCAGGCGCGAGGTCGTCGCGCAGATCGTCGATGAAAAGGTTGTGGACGCGAACCATCAGATCGAGGAACGCGGGGCTGTGGCCAAACACTATTCGGAACAGCTCGGGCGCCTCGGCCGCTGCGTCGAGAATCGTGTCGATCGTGATTTTGAGCTTTTCTGCCGGCGTATGAACACCCGCCTTGGCTTCGCCGAGGCTCCGCCTCAGTTCTGCCGCGCCATGTTCGATCAACTCGATAAAGATTTCGTTCTTGGTCTTGAAGTGCAGGTAGAAGGTGCCGAGCCCGACGTCGGCTTCGGTCGCAATATCGGCGATTCTCGTCTGATGGTATCCCTTGCTCGAGATGACGCGCTCGGCTGCCTCGATTAGGTCGACTCGAGTCTTTTCTCGTCGACGATCGAACCGATTCGGCGCTTCACCGGAATGTCGAGCAACTTGTCCCACACGAGCTTTTATGGCGAAAAATGAATCATGAGTCAATACCGATTTCTGATTCATCACTGAATTGAAATTCATTACTGAACTTACCGTCGGAGTAGATAAACTAAGCCAATTTGTTGGAGAATCTTTGGACGGAATCGTGAGTTAGTCAGGCAGCTATTGCGAGGAAAAGAGCGATAAAGGTACTACGGGGCGCCACCCGGCGCGTTGGGATCAGCCGGTGGAGAACCTCCAGATTGATCTGGAGAAGAATCGGGTTGGTCTGGATTTTCATCGGCTGAGGGGGCCGCTGTTTCGGCGTCTTGTGTCGTATCTGGCAGAATCACCGGTTCGGGGAAGTCCGATGTCACATTGCAGCAGAGCAGGTAACTGCTGCCCGCCCGGGGTTGAGCGTTGTAGGCCTGGAGCGAGCCGTCGGCGAGCACCTTGACCGCCTGGTAACTGGTGGAACCCGACTGACGCTCAATCTGAAATACATAGTATGCGCCACGGTCGAGCGGCTCGGGCGGACCTTCTTCGGGGAGCACCTGCGTGAAGTGCGCGGGGACCTTCGAGTACTCGACGCTCTTGAGCGCGTATTTGGTCGCACCGACACCGGTGACCGAGCCGAACGTGCTTTCGTCGGCCTTGAACTCCCGAATCGGAACGCCGCCGTCGAAGCGCACCACCGACTCGGTATGCGACGCGTCGCGCTGATCGTTTGCGATCACGTCGGCGCCGAAGAACTTGATCACAGTAGCGCGAGCCAGAGCGTCTCCCGGACGCCGGTAGGTGATCGCGACGTTGGCCGCAGGCGGAGGCAGCGGCTCGCCTTCGTTGGCGTTGGCAGCATCGTCGAGGTCGGTCGAGTCGTCGTCGGAACTCCAAAACGACTTAACGTAGGAGGTTACCGATGAGCATCCCTGCGTCGCCAGCGCGAATGTCAAAAGCAATGCGACAGCAATCGCCCACAACCGCCATCCGCGTTCTCGCACCGGCGCGCGATCGAAAATTCTCATCGCCATCCCGATACTGCAGCCGGGCCGGGAATCGCAAACGCTTTGTAAATACGTATGTCCATCGAGTAGTCTTTGCGGACTGTGGCGAACCGGGATTCCAGCGAGAAGATTGGCCTTCGTCCCCTTTTAATTTACGCGCAGGCGCAGACCGGCCTCAACCTGTGCGTGACTTTGATCGGACTTCACCTGCTCTACTTCTATACCGATCGCATGGGGCTCTCTCCATCGCTGGCCGGACTTGCATTTTTCCTCGCGCTGGTGCTTGACGCGGTAACGGACCCGCTGGTCGGCAATATCTCCGACCGCGCGCGCTTCAAGTCGGGCCGTCGTCGGCCGTTCTTCTTCGCGTCGATTCCAATGGCGGTCTGCTACTACCTGCTGCTGTCGCCGCCCCGGCTGAACGCGGGATTGTTCGTATGGTTCGCCGGCTTCTACTTCCTGATGCTTACCTCGAGGAAGCTCTACGAGACTGCCTACGGCGCACTGATGCCGGAACTCACGCTCGACTACGACGAACGGACCAAGCTCTCGACCTTTCGCCAGCTCATGGGCACCGTCGGCGACATCAGCGGCGCGCTGCTGCCGTTCGCGGCGACCTACCTGTTTGCACGCGGCACGGATTTCAAAGTCACCGGCGCGATTTGCGGCCTGGTGGTAGCCGGCGGTGCGATGGTCGCGTATGCGGGCCTTCGCGAGCGCGCCGAGTTTTCCACGCTCGAGCGCTCGAAGCTGTTCGCGTCGATCAAATCAATGGCGGGCAATCGCCCGTTCGTGATTTTGCTAATCGCGACCACGCTGGCCGTGATGGCTATCAACATCCCGACCGTGTTGCTGCGCTTCCTGGCCAAATATTGGTATCACGACGAGAACGCGGCCGCGCGATGGCTGATCGCCTACTTCGCCGGCTCGGTCATCTCGTATCCGTTCTGGTTCAGGATCACAGTCCGGTTCGAAAAGAAGCCGGCCTTCGTGGTTGCGATGATTTGCAACGCACTGGGCTCGCTGGTGTTCATGCTGATGACGCCGCAGAGCGCGTTGGGTTTCTATCTACTGTTCGCGTTCAGCGGTTTCTCGGCGATCGGAACCTGGGTGACGATATTTGCGGCGTCTGCCGATGTAATCGAATGGGATGAGGAGCGCACCGGCCAGCGCCAGGAGGGCGCGTACGGCGGAATCACGTCGATGTCGATAAAGCTGGCGGTTGCGGTTTCGCTGCTGCTGGTCGGGCCTGTACTGACCTGGATCGGCTACAAGCCCGGCGGCGGGCTGAACGGCGCAGGCGGGAAACAACCTGCGCGCGCTATTCGCGATCGGCCCCGCGTCGATCTTCCTGCTAAGCGCGCTGGTCTTCTCGCGTTACCCGATAACCCGCGCCAGCCATCGAGCGATGCGAGAGCGGCTGGCCGCCCGCAGCGCCGCAACCGAAGAAGAAGCAAAGTCGATCGCGTAGCGGAATATCGGCGACTCCGCGCTACGCGGTGGGACGCTGAGGTTCGGCGTGCAACACTCCCGCGATCCAGTCGCACACGGTCTCGCGGTTCAATGGGCCGTTGTCGGTCGAGCAGTGCTCGACGCCGCCATCGCGGCACCGAGGACAATCAGCTTCCGGTCTCGACTGTTGATAGCCGCGTCGTAGGTCTGCCGCGCGTGCTCCACGGAGACCTGGCAATCGTCGACGCCGTGAACGATGAGCAATGGACAAGTAATTTTCTCGGCGACGCCTTTCAGGGTGATTCGCGCGACAAAGTTCATCGCATTCTCGATTGAGTCGGCGCCGGTCACCCAGATCATCTGCTCATCAAGATCCGGCACCGATCCATTTTTGACTCTCTTCGGTCAAGAGACTCGCTAGCGCGGAAAATCCTGCTCGAGAACCTCCCGAATGCAAAAGGGCCGCGGGTTTATCACCCACGGCCCTCTATCAATCGGATTTGATTCTTCGCGATCAGCCGAGCAGCGATTTTGCTACCGTCTCGCGATGTACTGGGGCGTTGCCGAAGTTTGCTTCGCCCGCTAGTGCGCGGCGATGGTACAGATGCATGTCGTGCTCCCAGGTGAAGCCGATGCCGCCGTGGACCTGGATCGCTTCCGACGTGACGTTCTTCGCCATGTCGGATGCGTACGCTTTCGCCATCGGCACCGCGGTCGCCGCTTCCGCGCCCTTGGTATCGACCGTCCAGCATGCGTAGTAAGTCAGCGAGCGCGCGTTCTCGACCGCGACCATCATGTCGACGCACTTGTGCTTGACGGCCTGAAACGATCCGATTGGCTTGCCGAACTGCACGCGCGTCTTGGCGTATTCGACCGACATGTCGAGCGCGCGCTGCGCCGTTCCGACCATCTCGGCCGCGAGTCCCGCGGTCGCGATATCGAGCGTGCGCCGCAGAATCGGCCATCCTTCGCCTTCCTTGCCGAGGAGTCTCGGAAGTTTTCACGTTGTCGAACTTCACGTGGCACAGCCGCCGCGTCATATCGACCGTCTTGAGCTGAGTGATCGTGACGCCCGGCGCCTTCGCATTCATCGCGAGGATCGTGATTCCTTTTTCGCCGCTGCCGCCGGTGCGGACCGCGACCGCCATCCCGTTGGCGACGTGCGCGTCGGGCACGAAAAATTTCTCGCCGGTGATCGTGTATTCGTTGCCGCTCTTGGTCGCTTTGAGCTGGATTCCTTCGGCGTCGAAGCGGCCCGAGGCTTCGGCGATCGCGACGGTGCCGATAAACTCGCCCTTGGCCATCCGCGGCAGCAGGTCTTTCTTCTGCTGGTCCGAGCCGCCTTCGATAAGCAGCGGCGCCGCGAGCAGAGCGGAGGTGAAGAAGGGTCCCGGCACCAGAGGCCTTGCCCGCTTCTTCGACGATCACCGTCATGTCGAGGAAGCTGCCGCCTTGACCGCCGTAACTCTCCGGGATGAGCAGCCCGGGCCATCCGAGCTCGACCAGCTTCTTCCAGAAGGCGGGGTCGTGCGCGGTGGCGTCCGCCATCTGCTGGCGGACAAACTTGGTCGGGCAGTTGTCGGCCAGAAAGCGCTTGGCCGCGTCCCGAAGCATCTCTTGTTCTTCAGAAAATCCGAAATCCAACTTGCGTTCCTCCGTTTTGTCGATGGGGAATCCTGCGGCTTGAAACCACTCAGATCCATGTTTCAGGTACCATTAAGGCTTTCGAGCGTGCAAGCGCCGCCAATACCGCCCGCGGCGCTGGTCGCGTGCTTGCTTCGCGCAGAGGAACCGCGACAATAGGCGCATTGGAAACCATGGAACACAAAGATCTCGTCCGCGAAGAATTCACCCGGCAAGCGAATGACTATGCGACCGCGCCCGCGATTCGCGACGCGGAGCATCTGCGAAGCTGGTTGAGATCGTCGCGCCGCCGGCCGATGCGCGCGTGCTGGAAGTTGCGACCGGTCCGGGGCATGTCGCGATGGCGTTTGCGGCGGTCTGCCGCGAAGTCGTCGGCGTCGATCTGACCGAAGCGCCATTGAAGATTGCCGAGCGGATGCGCGCCGAGCGGGGACTCACCAATGTCAGCTTTCAAAAGGGCGACGTCGAATCGCGGCTGCCATTCAAGGACGGCGAATTCGATGTGGTCGTGTGCCGATTCGCAGTCCATCATTTCGCCGCGCCGGAGAAAGTGATCGCCGAGATGGCGCGAGTGTGCCGCGCAGACGGATTGGTGGCGATCGAGGACTTGATTGCCAGCGAACAGCCGGAGCGCGCGGCCTACTACAACGAATTCGAACGTCTGCGCGATACCTCGCATACCAGCGCGCTCGCACTGAGCGAGCTGATGAGAATGACGGGCGCGGCGGGCCTCGAGATAGCGCGGTTCACGTCGCACGGCTACCGCACTCCGGTCGTCGCAGTGGATCAAAGCGGCGAATGCGTCGCCGGAGCGCGCGGCGAAAGCGATAGCGATGGTCGAGCGGGATGCGGCCGAAGATCTGAGCGGCGCACGTCCGACTCGAATCGACGGCGAGCTGTATTTCGCCTACCGGATTGCGATGCTCGTGACGCGCAAGCTTCCCAAGCACGCGACTTAAGACTTTCTGCCCGAGATCAGTGCGAGGACGCCTGAGTATTGGAGCAGCGAGGTCTGCGCCGCGAGCGGGCCGATTTCGAAACCGGTAAAGAAGCCCGCGATGGGGATCGGTCCGAGCGACCGCCTGATGTACGCGGAGTCATGGCCCGGGATGTTGTAAAGGCCGGCGCCGCGCGACACGCAATCGAAGTACAGACCGAATGCCGGAGGTGCATCGAGGCGATCGTTCAACTCGTCGAGCGTCGCTTTCAGATCCTGGCGCGAGCGCTCCGCGTCGCGCAGCACGAAGCCGACCGTATCGCCCACCTTGGGCTGGAAGGCGACCGCGATCACGCCATGCTCCTGGCTGGCGCCGACGATATTGCGCACGACAAACTGCCCGCGCTCGATGGTCTGCGCGTTCTCGTACACCGGAATCGCAACGAAGACGTAAGCGAGCGCGCGGCGCAATTCGGCGGCCAGGGGGCCGGCGGCCTCGGCGAATACTTCGTAAGCAGGGCGGCCGTCGAGTTCGATTAAGATGTTGTCGCGGGCGGCGGTGACGCGATGCGCCGTTCCGATCAGGCCGCATGCGATCGAGTTTGCGAGCGTCAGTTCGAAGTCTCCCGCCAGCAGCATCCCGGAGACTGCGTCCGAGCTGACGGTGTCGCCGCAAAAGACGAAGGTCTCGCCAATCGAGCCGTCCTCGCTTGCGCCGCCGCCGGCGATCTTCACGCCGGGCAGCTCAATAGCGAGAGCTTCGAGCGTGGACTCTGCTTCAAAGTTGTAGGTGTCGGCGAAGAGAATCAGCAGGTTCGATTGGCCGAGCTTGGGGCGTATCGCGGTAGCTACGTCAGCCGCCACGCCCGGGGCGCGGCCGCGAAGAGTCGGCACGAAAAAGCGGGTCGCGTCGATCTCCTCGCCCCCGAACACCAGGACGGCGAGCGCGTGTCCGGTTTCGATTTCATTCTCGCCGGCGATAACGCCCATGCTCGAGCATCCGGCGACTTCGCGCGTGTGAGCTTCGGAAGCCACCGCGCGCAAGATCATCGGATACGCGGCGCCGTAAGCCGTGGTCGCGAAACATAGCGCGCCCACCGCGCTGGTCAAACCCGCCTGCGCCATCGCGGCGGCAGTGGCCTCGGCGGCGGCGAGGCGCGGATTGAGCGCGGTCGAGAAACCGACGCCGGCTCGAATCATTTCGACACCTGCTGCGTTCCGCAGAAAATCTTAAGCAACTCTACCATCCGCCGAATTCCGTCGGCGAGCTCCTTCACGCTGATTCGCTCGTTGATGCCGTGGACGCCTTTCGCTTCCGCTGGAACAACTTCGACTGGGATAAAGCCGTAGGAGATGATCTTTTTCTGGCGGAAATAGTGGCTGTCGGTGAAGCCAACGACCATCGAAGGCACGACGCTGGCCTGGTCGTGAGTCTTGGCAAGAATCTCAATTGCGGTCATCAGGGGCGAGCGCGACGGCGACGAGATCGGTGGGAAATTCAGGATCGTATCGATCTTGATAGTGTCGTCGGCGATCACTTTTTTAATGTCGCCGATGACCTTCTTGGGATCGCTGCCTGGTAATAGGCGGCAATCGATTTCGGTGAACGCGGTCTCCGAGATCACGTTCGTCTTCTGGCTGGCGGACAGGACGGTAGGCGTGATGGTGTCGCGCACGCGTGCGTTCTGGCTGGGATCGGCCAGAAAGGTCTTGAGGAACTCCGGATCCTTGAGCGCGGTGGCGAGATCGAGCTGCTGCTGCGGGCCATGATTGAGCTCGGCCATCGTATGATAGTAGTCCTGCACCGGCCCGATCACATGGATCGGCGTGTTGTAGTAACTCAATTTGTCGAGCGCGCGGACCAGCCGCGTCACCGCGGTTTCGGCCGGGGGATCGGATGCGTGCCCGGCCGGCCCGGTAGCGGTGAGCCGCAGCCACAGTGGAGTCTTCTCGGTGACCGACACGACGTAGGCTTTGCGCTTGTTGTCCGCGAGTGCGCGGATGGCGCCGCCTTCGTTCAGCAGATAACCGGTGTCGGAAAAGACGCTGGCCTCATGATCGACGAACCATCCCGCGCCATTCTTGCCGCCCTCTTCCTCATCGCCGGTGGCGACGAACAGCACGTCGCGATTGAGCAGGATGCCCGCGCGCTTGATCGCGAGCATCGCCATCAGTTCGATAACGCCGGGCCCCTTGTCGTCAATCGCGCCGCGGCCCCAGATGTCCCCGCCCTTGACGGTGCCCGAGAAGGGAGGCACTTCCCATTCCTTGGGATTAGCGGGAACCACGTCCATGTGGCTCAGCAGGAGGATGGACTTGGTGTGCTTGCCGATCCCGCGCAGGCGCGCCGCGACGATTCCGCGGCCATGCTGCGGCTCCCAGGTCGTGGCGGGAATCCCATCCGTGAGAAATTTCTCCTTGAGCATCCGCGCTGCATCGAGCTCATTGCCGGGCGGATTGGTGGTGTTGATCTGAATGTACTTCGACAGCAAATCGGTCGCTTCCTGCGTGACCCGGTCCCAGTTGATGGGCTGAGGCGGGGGCGCCTGCGAAACTCCGCTCGACTCAGTCGGCAGAAGATCAGGCGTTGCGGCGGCAGACGGCGAAGCGGCGAATGCCGAGCCGGAAATCGCGAGCCAAGCGAGCAGGCATGCCGCAGGAATCGAGATCGGCGCGCGGCGGCGCGAGGCGCGGTTGAGGATTTCGATCACGCCTTGAAGCAACACAGTCGCGAGCAAGCCGTCAACTGCTCGGAAGTGGCTCGGTTGGGGTGTTTCGGCGCCGGTTCTCGGAGAAGTATGGAGGCGGTTTGCGTGTCGTCGATATGCGAGAAAAGCGCAACTTCTACCATCTGTAGGTAGTGTCTCAGTTTGAAACTGAGACACTACCCATCTGTAGTGGTTCCGTCATAGGTACACCACCATCGGTAGCTTCGTTCCGTCAAATTTATTTTTGGGGAGCTGTTGTTCGCGGGCGATAAGCGATGTCTTCGCTGTCGATTCGCTCGACGGTACGTGAAGAGCGCGAACGTTTTCGAAATCATGAAATGGAATCCGGGAGTGCGCTGACTCTTTGTCATATCGGATCGAGCAGCATGTCATATCACAGGCGCGGTGGGCAGGCTGAACTAGGGCATCCTGTCATCTATAGGGGGCTGTGTGTCATTTGCCTGCCGATCGGCTTGTGCGAAAAGCTGGGTTGAGCGTATACCGGGATTCGGTATACATCTTTAGGATGTGATTCAGTCCTTCGGCGACCGGCATGCCAGGGAATTGTTCACCGACGGTTTCGTGCGTCAGTTCCAGGGAGTGGCCCGCTCCGCGAAGCGCAAACTGGAGGCCCTCAACGCGGCCCATCGGCTGGAGGACCTGAACGTCCCGCCGTCGAATCGGCTGGAAAAGCTAAAGGGCACGCTGGAGGACTTCCATTCGATCAGAGTGAACGATCAATGGCGCGTCATTTTCAAATGGCACAATGGCGACGCGCGGGAGGTACGATTAGTTGACTACCACTAGGAGAGTTTCGATGAAGGACGAATTTGCACCGGTCACTCCGGGCGAGATGCTCAAACAGGAGTTTTTGAAGGAGTACAGCTTGTCGCAGAACCAGCTTGCGAAGGCGATTGGTATCTCTCCCAATCGGATCGCTGAGATCGTCCATAACCGTCGCCGGATAACTGCCGATACTGCGCTGCGGTTGGGATTGTACTTCGGCAACAGCCCCGAGTTCTGGCTTAACCTGCAGACGCACTACGATCTCAAGATGGCGCGCAAGAGTCTCAAGCCCGAAGCGGTGAAACGGATCAAGTCGCAGCGCGCAGTCTGAAGGGGACAACTGAATGCGCGACTGGCGCTGTCGCCTCCGATCGGTTCTTCATGCACGGCGCTGAATCCGCGTTTCTGCAGCTTCAGCTGCCACCGTAGCCGGTGTCCCAGGCGGCGGTGTCTGAATATTCGCGATAGCGGCTGATCCTGCCGTCTCGCAAGGTGAAGATTTGTACCCACCTGGCTTCGACGATGCGGCCGGTTGCTTTTATCCGGCATCGTTCGTGGCCGAGGACAACAACCTGATCGCCGCCCGCGATAAATTCGTCAGGCTGGAAGACCTGGAACTCCAGTTGTTCGTACAGCATCCTGAAGGCCTGCTCGACTTCAGCCGGCCCGCGCCAGGAGTGTCGTGCCCAGGGGATGCCGACATAGGTGGGAGGATAGTTACATTCCACGTCGTCGGTAAAAAGTTTCAGCATCGCAGTCATGTCACCCTCGCCGAAAGCCTTGTAGGCGCGCTGCACGATCTCGAGATTTTTCTGCTCGTTCATCAGAGTTCCTCTTTCGCTCGCACCAGTCATGAAAGGATTGAGGCAGAGAGCTACCAACGCGGCGGAGATACAACAAGACGGCCCGAGCGTGATAGATCGGCTCAACAGATGGCACTGGCGAAGAACATCGCGCCGACGCGACGCACAGCGGTCGATGCACGCGGCGTCAGCCGGATGCTGACTGTGCTCCGGCGTGAGGCGCCGAACTGGAACGCGCCGATCGTGAGCTTCATCGCAGTGCAGCATCGCGATCCATTCCGCACGCTGATCTCCTGCATTCTGAGTCTGCGCACCAAGGACGCGACGACGGCGGCGGCATCGAGCCGATTGTTCGCGCGAGCCGATACGCCGCACGCGATACTCGCACTGGCGCCGAAGACGCTCGAGCGGCTCATCTATCCGGTCGGCTTCTATCGCACCAAGGCGAAAGTCATACGCGGGATATGCCGAGACTTGATCGACAAGTTCGCCGGACGCGTGCCCGACGAGATCGACGCGCTGCTGACGCTCAAAGGCGTTGGGCGCAAGACGGCGAACCTGGTGGTGACCGAGGCGTACGCAAAGCCGGGCATCTGCGTCGATACTCACGTACATCGCATTTCGAATCGATGGGGCCTGGTGCGCACCAAGACGCCCGACAAAACCGAGGTTGCGCTGCGCGCGGTGCTGCCGTCGCGTCATTGGATTGAGTACAACGGCATCCTGGTCGCGTTCGGCCAGACGATTTGCCATCCGACGTCGCCGTGGTGCTCGCGATGCAAGATTGCGGCGCTGTGCCCGCGAATCGGCGTCGTGCACTCGCGCTGAACGCGGTGCGCCGAATTGATTGCCACAAGCGGGCCGGGTGATAGCGTGAACCTATGACACAGAAAATCGGATTCGTCGGGCTGGGTGCGATGGGTCTTCCGATGGCGGCCAACCTGCTCGCCGCGGGATACCATCTGACGGTCTACAATCGCACGGCGTCGAAGGCAGAGCCGCTCGTGGCCAAGGGGGCCCATCGCGCGAACCGGGCAGGCGACGTCGCGCAGCCGGGAGGAATCGTTGTCTCGATGCTCGCGGATGACGCCTCGCTGAAGGCGCTGGTGACGGGTGAGGATGCCCTCGCCGCGCATCTGGCGCCGGACGGAATTCACCTCTCGATGAGTACAGTGTCGCCGGCGATAACGCGCGAGCTGGCCGCGTATCACGCGGCTCGTGGGAGCGTGATGGTCGCGGCGCCGGTATTCGGGCGCCCGAACATGGCAGGAGCGAAGCAGCTGCGGATCTGCATTTCAGGTCCTTCTGACGCCAAGCAGAAGGTGAAGCCGATTCTCGAGGCGATGGGCCAGCCCATATTCGATTTTGGCGACGATGTCGGCGCGGCGAACGTGGTGAAGCTCGCGGGCAACTTCATGATCGCGGCGGCGATGGAGGCGATGGGCGAGGCGGTGGCGATGATGCGCAAGAGTGGCGTCGATCCGGCGGCGGGCCTTGAGATGCTTTCTAAAACGATTTTCGCGGCGCCGGTGTACCAGGGCTACGGCGCGCTCATTGCCCATGGGCAGTTTACACCGGCGGGGTTTCGGCTGCCGCTGGGACTGAAGGATATCGAGCTGGTGCTGCAGACCGCGCTGGCGGCGAATGTGCCGATGCCGACGGCGAGCCTGCTGCGCGATCGATTCGTCTCGGCGATTGCCAAGGGCCGTTCCGACCTGGACTGGTCCGCGATTGCCCTGGGAGCGGCCGACGACGCGGGCCTCAAGGAATCGCGCTGAAGAATCTTGCGCGAGATAAGTGTGACGAAGTACGTCCGTCATATCTTCGCGCTTTCCGTGTGTATCGCGGCGACGTTCGCGGCCGGTAAATCGCAGGCGATCGACTTCTACGAAATTCAGATCTACGACACGGATACGGCGCCGGTCGGACACCTGACGCTCGAATTGCATTCAAACACGACTTCGACGGCGACCGGGCAACTGGCAAAGAGCCAGATGGACGTTTATCAGGTACATGAGACGGTCGAGGGCACGTACGGAGTTCTGCGCTGGCTCGAGGTCGGGCAGTATTTCGCAACGGCCAAGCTGTCCAACGGCGATTACGAATACTCGGGCTCGCGCACCAAGATGCATTTTGGAATTCCGCAGACGTTCGAGTGGCCCGTGCAATTCGGCGGCAATATCGAGCTCGACTATATGCGGCGCGCGGCGGAGGAGAATCCGCTGACGTTGGAGTTGCGCCCGATCGCGGGCGCGAATTACAAGAATCTTCGGCTGGTCGGCAACTTCGCGTTCATCGATCCGTTCAGCGGTCCGGGCGCTCATCGAGGTTTTCAATTCGATCCGTCGGGTATGCTGGTCTACAAGCTCAACGATTGGCTGTCGCCGGCGGTCGAATACTACGGTGACATGGGGTCGATTCAGCCACTGGCGAAGGTGCAGGAGCAGCAACACTTCATCGTGCCGGCGCTGAATTTTGATTTCATTCCGCAGTTGGAGCTCAATCTGGGCGTCGGAATCGGAGTAACTAGCGCGAGTAATGGGATATTTCTGAAATCGATCGTCGGGTGGACGTTTTAGGTTCTCAATTGCCCGAAATCGCTGGAGATTCATCGTTGCGCGATCTGTGCAGCTAAACTATCCTCGATCTCACGCGCTTGGCGCCTTCGATGTCGTTTCCCTCAGAAGACAAGCGAGCTGACGAAAAACTCGGGCAAATCCTGGGCCGGATCGGCTCGGTTCGCACGCGACTCAACTCGCTGGCGCTGCAGCATGCAGTCTTCTATACGCTGGCGATCGTAGTTGCGTCCTGCGCGGCGGTTTTGCTCGGTGCGTTCATGCTGTCGCCGCTGGTTTTTCTGATGGTCGGCTGTGGCTTGGCGATCATCGCAGTCGCCGGGATATCGAGCGCAGTTCGCGCGGGCTGGCGAATGCACGCCAGCCCGGTTCGCGCCGCGGCGATTGCCGACGATCGCGCCGAGCTGAAGGGCCGTTTATCGACAATCGTAGCGCTGGCGGATAGCGAGAGTCGCGGTCCGCTTTGGTCGTACCTGGTTGAAGATACTATTGGATACCAGGACGAATTTGCGGCCGCGAAAATCGAGCAGCGGCGCGTGTCGCGCGCAATCTACCCGTTGGCGGGAGCAATGGTTTTGGCGGCGCTCGCGTTTCCGATTTCAAAAATCAAGCGCGCGCCGCAACTTGCCGCGGTAAACGGCCAGAACGATCTGACGGTCGATCTCGACGACTTGCATCTGCGGCCGGCCGAGCCGGGCGATGAGTCCGGGATGCAAGTCACGGCCGACGCCGCGACCATGCGCCGGCTCGAGGACAAACTGGCGCGGGAAGGTGCTTCAGGCGGCGATGTTCCCGGAAATTCGATGAACGAGCTGATGAATCGCGCGCGCGACCTGGCCGGAAATCTACAGAACAAGCTGACCGGACAGCAGACGTCGTCGCAACAGCGCTTGAACTTGCGGCTGGCGGACGCGGGCAATGACCAGGATCAGAATGAAATTCATCGCGCTCCAGATACTCCGAAGAGTCGACACGGAGATGTCGCGGGACAGTTCAAACAAGACGAGCCCAAGTCCAAGGGCGAGTTCGATCTGCCGCGCGAAGACGATTCGCGCCAGCCGGATACGCGGCCTAGCGGTGGCGGCGCTGGCCCGGCGGCCGAATCCAACGCTGGCGTCAACGATCCCAACAAAGATGACAGCGCGACCGATCGCAGCATCCAGGAAGGCGAGAACAGCAGCAATGGCGGCGAGGCGCACGGAATCGGCGCCGATCCCGACAGCCTGTTTGGCGCGCCAACCGCGGCCAAGCTCGGCAACGAAGGTTTCGAAATAGCCATCGAAGCGCGGCCCGTCGATCACGGTGCGAAGGGCTCCGGCCGCGCTTACGTGCCGCCCAAAGTGCGCACTCCTCTCAACCTGAACCAGGCGCCGGACGAGCCGGTGGCGCGCGCCGCGGTGCCGGCCGCAGATCGAACTACAATCAAGCGAGTATTCGAAAGATGAGCGACGTGCAGGCGGAAACGCCAACAGTGGCGGATTTCGCCCGGACGTTTCGGCGTATCCAGGCCGAGATCCACAAAATGATCATTGGCCACGAGCAGGCCGTCGAAGAGTTGCTGTCGGCTCTGTTCGCGGGCGGCCACGTGCTGATCGAAGGCGTGCCCGGCACCGGCAAAACGACGCTGGTGAAAACGCTGGGATTGGCTCTCAATCTGAGCTTCAACCGTATTCAGTTCACGGTCGATCTGATGCCGGCCGACATCACCGGTACGCGCGTGATCCTGTCGAATGAAGACGGGCGGCGTGAATTCACCTTCCAACCGGGGCCCGCGTTCTGCCATATCCTGCTCGGCGACGAGATCAACCGCGCGACGCCCAAGACTCAGTCGGCCCTGCTCGAGGCGATGGCGGAGCTGCAGGTGACGGTATCCGGCACTACCTATCGCTTGAAGCCGCCGTACTTTGTGATGGCGACGCTGAATCCGATCGAGATGGAGGGCACCTATCCGCTGCCCGAGGCGCAACTCGATCGCTTCCTGTTCAAAGTGCGGTTGAACTATCCCGACGAAGGCGAGCTGACGCGAATCATCTCCTCGACGACCGGACCCGAAGACGTGGGCATCGAGGCGGTGTTTCACTCCGCCGAAGCGCCCGAGCGGATCGAGGCGCTGAAAAGGCTGGTGCGCGAGGTGATGGCTGCTCCTGCGATGGAGATTTACGCGGCGCGCCTGGTCCGCGCGACGCAGCCGCAGAACTCCCGCTTCGTGACCGATGAAGCCAAGGCCGTTCACGACGAGATGGTCAATCGCTACGTGATGTTCGGCTCGAGCCCGCGCGGCGCGCAGGCGCTGATTCTCGGCGCCAAGGTGCGTGCGTTGCTCGACGGACGCGCCAATGTCGCGCGTGAAGATATCGAGCATGTGGCAGTTGCCGCACTGGCCCATCGCATAATGCTCAACTACGCCGCGCTCTCTGACGGAATCGACGCCGCGCATATTGTCGAGCGCGTTATCAAGTCGGTTCGCGCGGCGAAAGTATAGGCGGTCGGCGATGCTCGAGGCGCGCGCTTTCGAGCCGGAGTATCTGCGCAAGCTTGACCGCCTGGTGCTGGGCATCAAGCGCGCCCGCACCGTCCGCACCGGCCAGCGCGCATTGGGCCGCGTGCAGGGACTCGGCATCGAGCCGGAGAATTTCAAGGAGTACGCGCCCGGCGACGATTTGCGCTTCCTCGACTGGAACGCCTTCGCCCGGCTCGATCAGTTGATGCTGCGCACCTACCGCGCCGACCGCCAGGTTGAGGTCACCGCGCTGGTCGATGCGAGCGCGTCGATGGGATTGCCGGAGCGCGACGACAAGCTCGGGCTCGCGTTGGCGATTGGCGCATCACTCGCGTACATCGGGATGGCTGATAACGACGCGGTGCGAATCGGAGCGTTCGCGATGCATCGCGGGTCGATGAAGCTCGAGGCGACGCAGTTCCATCGGCGGCGCGAGTCGTACCTCAACTTCAAGCCGTTCGTGACCTCGGTAAAAGCCGGTGGCGAGACGCGTCTCGGTGCCGCCGTCGATCAATTGCTGCTGCAGCGCCGGCCGGCGGGGACGGTGGTCGTCATTTCAGATTTTCTGGTGAACGAAGGCGACGTCGAAGACGCCCTCAAGCGCCTGGTCTCAGCCCGTCACGATGTGAAAGTCATCCACGTCATGGGCCAGCAGGAAACCAGTGCCCTGTATCCGCCGGGACTGTATCGCATACGCGATGCGGAAACCGCCGAGGTCCGCGAGACGGTGCTGGGTCCGACGGCGGTCGCCGCGATTCGGCGCAAGGTTGAAAAGATAGCCGCCCGCATCCGCGAGATCTGCACAGCGCACGCGATCGTTTATGCGCAGGCCTTCGGCGCCGGCAATCTCGACAGTTTTATGGAACGCGAACTGCCGCTGCTCGGCATCGTGAGATAAGCGATGGGCCTGCTGAATCCTCAGAACTTCATTTATGGAATCAGCCTGGCGCTGCTGGTGCTGATCTACCTGCGCTCGCGCTCGCGTCCGACTATCGAAGTGTCGAGCCTCATGCTCTTCGACGAGGCTCCGGCTCCCGTCGCCAGCGTTCGTCACGTGCGCCTCGACCTACTGTTCTGGCTCGAGATGTTGACGCTGGCTGCGTTGACGCTCGCAGTTGCTGGCCTGTACGTAATGAGGCCGCCGTCGCCCGGCCAGGGCCGCAGCCATGCGCTGGTGTTCGATCTCGGCGCGGCGATGAGTGCGCGCGACGCCTCCGGCACGCGGCTCGACCAGGCTCGTCGCGATGCGATCGAAATAATCAATCAAGCGCCGGCCGGCGACCAGTTCAGCGTTATCGCATATGCGCTCGAAGCGCAGGTGCGTCATCCGCCGACGGCGAACCTGGCCGATCTGCGCAAGGCCCTCGACGACCTGGTCCCGATGGCGGTGCCTGCCCGCACGGCGGCTCTGCGAGCGGCGTTGATTCGCGCGCGCGGCGCTTCGGAAATCGATCTATTCGCCGACCGTCCGCCGGCGCCTGCGATTCTTGCCGACGTCGGTTCGACCGCGCGGGTAGCTTTCCACCAGGTTGGCTCCGGCGACTCCAACCTGGCGATCGTGTCGTTGGATCCCGGCATCCCGGGCTCGACCCGCGGTCGCGCGATCATTCGCAACTTTTCCGCGCAGCCTCATCCGGCGGAACTCGCGATCGATCTCGACAACACCGAGCAGTTCCATCAGACCATGATGCTCGCGCCGCGTGAGCAGGTGATCGCGGGGTTTGGACCGCTCTCGACAGGAGGCCTGCTACGCGCGCGAATTCTGACTCCCGACGCGATCGAGGCTGACAACAATCGCTATGCGTACACGCCGTCCGATCACGCGGCTCAAGTCCTGGTACTCTCATCCGACGCCGGGGTGCGCGACGATATCGCGCGCGTGCTGCTCGCGGTGAACGCCAACTTCCAAATCGAGGCCGCCGATCCCGCCAAGTACGTCGCACCGGCGAATACTGCTGCTGCCGATATGAAGCCGTTCGAACTGGCCGTCATGCACGATTGCTACCTGCCCGAGGTCAAGGCTGCATCCACGCTCCTGATATATCCGCCGCATGCAGCGAAGGGCGCGCCCTACCCGCCGGGAATTGGCATCGACGTCGACGGAACGATCGCGAATGCTGATATTCGCAGCGACCCGAACGGCGAATCGGCGGCCAACGAATCTCTGATGCTTGGCGCCACGCGAATCGTCGCCGTACCCGAATGGATGGATCTGATTGCGACTGCGACAGGTGCGGGCCACGCGTCAATCCCGCTAGCCGCCATCGGACGCGCGGCGGGCGGCCCCGTCGGCGTATTGGCGTTCGACGTTCGCGATCACCTTCTGCTCGCGCCCGATCATCTCGACGCGCTGGTGATGACGGTCGATCTGATCAAACAACTGACCGCGCCGCCCGATACTCTGATCGTGTCGACCGGCGCCGACGTAAGTGTACCGGCGACCGGAACCGCGCGCGTTACTCAGCCCGACGCAAGTGTTCGCACCGCAACGGCCGACAAATGGGGCCGCGTGCGAATCCGCCCGATGCAGGCCGGGCGCTACACCGTCGAGTCGGCAGGCGTGACGACGCAGGTGCTCGCCAACTATTATGACGCGGTGGAGTCCGACCTCGCTGCGAAACAGCCGGCGGAGGCAAGCGCCCCCGCGCCGAAGTCCAGCGCAGCGACGAGCGCGCCGTCAGCGAAAGAAATGCAGCCCCTTGTTCTGCTTTTAATCGCGCTCGCCTTGCTCGCCCTGACGATCGAATCCGCGATGCTGATACGTCACACCGGCCGCTGGAGGATGCGCCATGTTTGATCGGCCGCATCTGCTGTGGCTGCTCCTGTTGGTGCCGCTTGCCGCGGCGCCGGGAATTCTCGCGATGAGCACTGGAGCGCGCCTGGCAGGCGCCGCGTCCGCGACGCTGCGCGCGCTGTGCGTCGTGGCTCTGGTCGCGATGCTCGCGGGACTGCGCATTCCCGGCCGTATCGCCGCGCAGAGCGTCGCGGTAGTCGCCGCGCTGGACGAGTCGCGCTCGGTATCGCCCGATCAACAGGCCTGGATGCGCCGGCAAATCGAAAAGTTGAAATCCGCGATGGCCCCGGCCGACCAGCTCGGGATTGTCGGTTTTGGTCGCGACGCCCGGCTGCTTGCGCCGTTGACCGATCCTCGTCTGCTGGGGCATTTCGGCGACGGTGTCGATGGCGGAGCGACCAATATTGCTGGCGCGTTGACCACGGCTGAAAGCCTGTTTGCGCCGGAAGCGGACAAGCGAATCGTGCTGGTGAGCGACGGCAACGAAACCGAGGATTCCGCGCTGGCCGAGTTGCCCGCGATGCTCGAGGACGGTGTGCGAATTTTCGCCGCCGCGCCCCCGCCCTCGGCTACCGAGAGAATCGCGGTGACCAATTTCTATTCGCCGGAAACGGTCCGCGCCGATCAGCGTTTTGCCTTCAGAATAGATGTCGAGAGTGAATCGCAATCTCCCGTCGCCGCGACGCTCAAGCTCTACCGCGACGATACCGCTATCGGCGGCGAATCGATTGTGCTGAAGCCGGGGCTGAACCGCTTCGAGTTGCCGTACCGGATGGATCGCTCGGGCGCCTACCTGATGAGCGCCGAGGTTTCTGTTGCTCCGCCGCGGGTGGCGCTGAATCCTCGGGTTGAAGCCCCGATTTCGGTGGCCGGCGCGCCCCGAATTCTGATTGTTTCGGCCACTCCGCCCGAAAGCCTCGTAACCGCGCTCAAGCTGCGCAACTACCAGATTGATTTCGTCTCGCCGCGCAGCCTTAGCGAACATCCGACGGACTATTTGCCCTATCAGCTCGTCGTCCTCGACGATTTGTCCGAAGGATCGATGACGCCCGGGGCGCAGCACGCACTCAATCGCTACGTCGCCGACTACGGCGGCGGGCTGGTCGCAACGGGAGACACGCTGCGCGAGGAGACCCTGGCCGGCGGCGATCTGGAAAAGGCGTTGCCGGTGAAATTCATGCCGCAGCCGCCGCCACCGTCGCGCGAGCCGATCGCGGTTTACCTTTGCATCGATCGATCGAACTCGATGAGTTATGACTCGCGCTATCCAGCGGTGCGCGACGGCGAGCGAATTCGCTACGCCAAGGAAGCCGCTATCGCGCTGCTACGTCAGCTCGACGATACTGACTTCGCCGGCGTGATCGCGTTTGATTCGCAGCCGTACGTGCTCGCGCATCTGCAGCCGCTCAGCGAAGATCGCGGCGAGCTCGAAAACCGCATCGATCGTCTGCAACCCGGCGGCGGCACCGACTTCAAGGACGCGCTTGAAATCGCGGAGCGCGAGATTCTGCAGAGCGGCATCCCGGTGCGCCAGGTGATTTTGCTCACCGACGGCGACACCAACCGCCAGTATCATGACCACGACGATTTGATCGCCGAGTTCGCGCGCCAGCACATCCCCGTATCGACTATCCGCATCGGCCCCGACCTCGCTAACCTGGAACTGTTGCAGGACTTCGCGCAGGCGACCGGCGGCATCTTCTATCGCGTGCAGGATATCGAGAAGCTGCCACTGCTGCTGGTCGGGTTGACGCGCCAGGCGATGAACCGGCGCAAGCAGGATCGAACCACCGTCGAGGCCGGCGAGCCGACCGCCATGCTCGCCGGCATCAGCATCAAGGACATTCCGCCAATCGATTTTTTTGCCGCCACCGAGGCCAAGGACGGGGCGCAAGTCTCGCTCAAGGTCACGCGCGCCGACAAATCCGGGCCGTTGCTCGCGTCGTGGCAGTATGGACTCGGCCGCACCGCGATTTTCGCCGCCGATCCCGATTCACTCGCCACGCTGAGTTGGATTCGATGGAACCGCTACGTCGAGTTCTGGTCGCAGCTCGCGGGCTGGACGATGCGCCAGGGCGACTCCGGCATGTTCACGATGCGGGTCCACGGCGCGCCGGACGGCTCGATCGCTGTCGAAGCTGAAAAGGCCGACCCGAATCCCGTGAGCAACCTGGTGTGCCGAATCACCGGTCCGGGACGCGCCATCGACGTTGCGATGACCGAGGCCGACGCCTCGATCTATCGCGGCGAAGTTGGACCGCTGCCGCGCGGCAAGTACGTCGCCACGCTGATGTTCAAGGCGGGTGACTCCGAAAAGGTCCTCGAGCAGCACGAATTTGCCGCCGCCGGATCGATTCCGGCCGACAGCGCCGAGTTGCGCATCAAGCCGCCAAATCTCGAGCTGCTGCGCCGGCTCTCAACCGCGACGCACGGCGCCTTCGACGCGACGCCCGCGACCATCGCGCGCCATAGCGGTCAGACCGTGGCTTTTCGCCGCAGCGCCGATCCGTGGCTGATCCCGCTGGTGATCATGCTGTTCCTGGGAGAGGTTTTCGTGCGCCGCCGCTTTCTCGGCGACTGAGGTCGATGATGGAGCACTTCATGAAAATTTCCGCTAATTTCCCTCATCTGCTGGCCGCCAGCGCATTTTTGACTATCGCCATTTCCTCCGCTTCGGTGCTCGCCGCCACCTCGCCGCGCGATGTCGACGCTCTTGCCAGGGCCACTTACATCTATATTGCGACGGTCCGCAAAGACGGCAACCAGAGCAAGGCCGCGCCAGTCTGGTTCATTACGACCGCCGGCAACCAGGTTCTGATCGAGACCTCGCCCACGAGCTGGAAGGCCAAGCGCATCAAGCGTGGCAGCCCCGCGCTCATCTGGATTGGCTCGCGCACGGGGCCCGCGTTCATCGGCAAGGCCGAAATCGTCACCGACACCAAGCTGCAGGACGAAGTGATCGCGCAGTATCCTAAAAAATACCTGCTCGCGCGGATCGGGTTTGCGCGTCCTTCGCGCGCCAAGCTTGACCGCGGCCAGATAGTCGTGATTCACATTTCGCCGACCCGCGATTTGCCCGACGGATTTCAGTCCGCGCCCGGCACTCCGGCGCCCGGCCTCGACGAAAAGCCGAAGTCCGCGAGCGCGCAGTAGATAGTCGACCGCAAAGTCGCTGGTCTCAACTGCGCCGCGAAGGTATACCAGAATTGTGGCGAACGATTCCGCATCTGCGCTGATCAAGTGCGCACTGAATTGCCGATGCCCGGTATGTCGCGGCGGCGCGATCTTCCGCTCCCACTTCAGGATGAATCGCGAGTGCCCGCGATGCCACGTCGTCTTCTGGAAAGATCCCGGCGAGACTCTCGGCGCGATGTATCTCGACTTCGCGGTGGCCGCCGGCTCGTTCCTCTTCTGCTGGGCGATTCTCGCCTTTGCGACCCATCTCTCCGACAACGTCCAGATACTCATCCTCTCCGCGATCGCGTGCGGCAGCGTGCTGCTCTGCTACCCGCTCACGCGCAGCGCCTGGACCGTGCTGGTTTATCTGTCGGGAGGAATCGAGCGCCCGCGCCTGCGTACCATTCAAGGCGGCAAGAAGTCCGCCTGACTTTTCTGTGTCCTCTGCCTGTGAGGGAGAGGATGAAGGTGAGGGTCAAGTTAGGGTGCCGCGTTCCGCGCGACTGATTACCAGCCTTGCCCGCTTGGTTGCGGGAGAGGCCGCGCCCTGCGCGGGTGAGGGTGCTTTACAGCGCCCTGCGCGATTCGGGATTCCGAGTTTTGTTCCGAGTCTTATCTGCTCTCGGATCTCGAACGCGCTGCGAGTTTTTCCTGCAGCTGGCTCAGCCGCTCGGCGGCGGCCGCGATCGTCTCGTCGCTCTTCGAAAACGTGAATCGAATCTTCGCGTGTCCCAACTCCGGCCGATGGTAGAAGCTTGAACCCGGCACCGCCGCCACTCCGACATCATCGAGCAGGAAGTTTGCTGCCGCGAAATCGTCTTGGAATCCGAGCGGGCCGATTTCCGCCACGATGTAATACGCCCCGTCCGGATTGCTGCATTGCAAGCCCGCGCGCGTGAGTGCCCCGTACAGCGCGCCGCGCTTGCGCTCGTACATCGCTGTCAGCTCCGCGTAAAACGATTCGGGCAGCCGCAGCGCGACGGCGCCGGCTTCTTGCAGCGGATGCGGTGCGCCTACCGTCAGAAAATCATGCACCTTGCGAATCGCGCCGGTGATTCGTTCGTTCGCGATCGCGTAGGCCAGCCGCCAGCCCGTAATCGAATAGGTCTTCGACAGCCCGCTGATCGTCACCGTCCGCTCGGCCATCCCCTTAAGGCTCGCGATCGATACGTGGCGCGCCCCGCCATAAATGATGTGCTCGTAAATCTCGTCCGTGATCGCCAGCGTGTCGTACCGCTGGCATAGCTCGGCGATTACTTCGAGTTCGCGCCGCGTGAACACCTTGCCGCTCGGATTGTGCGGAGTGTTGATCACGATAGCCTTGGTGCGCGGCCCGAATGCCGCCTCCAGCTCGGCGCGATCGATCGAGAAATCCGGATCGCGAAGCGCCACGTAGCGCGGCGTCGCACCGGCCAGGATTACGTCGGGCCCGTAGTTCTCGTAGAACGGCTCGAAGATGATCACCTCGTCGCCCGGGTTGATCACCGCCAGCATCGTCGCGATCATCGCCTCGGTGGCGCCGCAGGTCACCGTGATGTTGCGGTCGGGGTCGCACGCGATGCCGTTGTAACTGCGCACCTTGTCCGCGATTGCGCGCCGGAAATTCGGCGAGCCATGAGTGATCGCGTACTGATTGTATTCCTCGTCGATCGCGCGCTTGGCCGCTTCCTTGATTTCGCTCGGGGCCGCGAAATCGGGAAATCCCTGCGCCAGGTTCACCGCGCCGCACTTCAGCGCCCGTCGCGTCATCTCGCGGATGACGGATTCGGTGAACAGTCGCGATTTTTCGGAAATATCGGTCGGCATGACTCTCCGCCGGGCAGTCTAGCTGCGCAGCGATGCGCGCGACAACTTACCCGATCGAATGTCAGCTTGGAAATGGAGAATTTACGAAATTGTCGAATTCTACCAAGCCGCTTGGCAGGTCGAAGCGTGAGGCTATTCCACACTTTCCTCTTCCAGTACGCCCGGGCCCTGGTGCAGCCGCCATTCGTCGATTACCTCGACGTTGAACCGCCAATCGCTGCCAATCTTGAAACCGGGCAGCTGGCCCTTCTTCAGCAGGCGGTAGATGGTCGAGCGATGTACTCGAAGATACTCGGCCAGTTCATTGACTGTCAGAACTTTAGTCGATGATGGCATTCCCCTTCACTTCCTCTTTAGTAAGCCTATCCAACCTTAAGCTGGCAAATAGGTTATCACAAAAGTTGAACTACGCTATAGACTCTCTTATTGTACTATTTTCCGCGATGAATCAAGCCTTGCTGCGACATACTGGGCTTCATTGTGCTATTCAGCACTGAATTAGGGCAATTTTCGTCATTGAAAGTTTTACCAGCCAAACGCTATATCACTGCCATCTGCGAGTAAATGCGTGCTAATGCAGGCGTAAGCGATCATCGGCGCGGCTCGCAGAAAAAGCTCGACCAGCCTCTGACCCTCTTGGCTAGCGTTAGGGAAATTAACCGAACAGTCGCTTGGCGGCTTCCCTAAGCTCGGCGCGATGGTCCGGGTGAGCAATTGCAATCAATTCGGCGGCGCGCTCGCGATGGTTCTTGCCCAGCAGGCGCGCGATTCCGTATTCGGTCACTACGGTATCGGCGAAATAGCGCGGCACCGTCACCAGCGCGCCCGCTTCGAGTTGCGGCACGATTCGCGAAATAGCGCCGCCGACCGCTGTCGATTGCAGCAGCGTGATGGCGCGTCCTCCCGGGCATAGAAACGCGCCGATATGGGTCTCCGGCTGGCCGCCGGTCCCGTTCATCATCCGCGCGCCGAGGACGCTCTCCGAGTTAATCTGCCCGGTCAGATCGATCGCGAGCGCGTTGTTGATCGAGGTCTGGCGATAGTTCGCCGACACCGTCGCCAGCTTGAGCACATACTCAGGATCGTAAAGCTCGAACGCCGGGTTGTCGTCGATTATCCGCAAGTCGTCCGGATCGGACCCCGACCACGCGACCGCTACCGCTTTGCCGCGATGGATGGTCTTGCGACGCCCGTTAATTATCCCAGCATCGACCAGCCGCGCGATTCCCGGCGCCACCATCTCGGTATGCAGCCCGAGGTCGTGCTTGGCGTCGAATGCGCCCAACCTTGGCATCTGCGAGCTGGGATCGCCGACGCCAATCTGAATCGTCACGCCGTCTTCGATCAGCTCGCTCAGGTATCCCGCGACCGCCTTGAACTCCGCGGGCGGCGCCGCAAGGCCGAGCAGCACGCGCAAATCCGCCAGCGGCGTTCGCTGCAGGTACTGGACTAGTCGGCCAGATACGCTCGACTCCCACTTCCGCGATGATCGCGCGGATGCCGTCGCGCTTCTCAGCGTCCATCGTCGCCAGTGCCTGTTCGATGACCGCCGGATCGGGCCGCGGCGGAGTTCCCTCGACGAAATACTCGAACTCCGAAACGTGCATGTACACGTCGCCGTAGGTGCGCGTCATGTTCGCGTCGACCTCGGCAATCGCATGGCGCGCGCGCCGCGCGTACATCCGCTTGTTCCACTGATGCGGCCCGAAACTGACGAATCCCTTCGCGTTGGGGGTGGTGACGTTGACGAAAACGAAATCGATCGGCTTGTCTTCGGCCGGCCGTTCATCGTGCGGCTTGAAACCGGTCGAGAACAGATTGGGCAGGTAGGTCGCCTGATGCCTGTCGTGCGCCGCCCGACCCATGTTGCCGATAAACAGCTCGAACTCGATTCTGAAATGCGCAGCGACGTCTCCGGCCATCCAGCCGGGGTCGGTCAGCGGCGACGACATGCGCAGATCGATCACGCCGTCCGATCTGCTTGCCGCGCGCCGCCAGCGCCCGCTGCATCGTGGTTCCCGCCGCGAGCGGAAAATCCACCCGCATGCCCGGCTTCACCATCGCCGCCGCTTCATCGGCGCGAAATCGTCCGCGATCGGTAGTGTTCCTGCCAGTTCATCTGAGCGTTTCTTCTGGGCAAACAGCTGTTCGAGCCGCCACAATGGCCCAACTTGACAACGCTGGCAAACTTGTCCGCCCCCATCCGAGCGATTAGCTTTCGAGCATGCTGATTGCCGACGGTGACTTCCGTTACAAGATTCGCCGCGCCGGCGAATTGATAGCCGTCGAAACTGAAACGCTCTGCGGCGGGCTTGATTCGCGGCATCCGGCGTCCCGCGAGCGGCTCCAATCTGTACCAGGTCGAAGCGGACCTCGACGACGCCGGGCTCGTCCGGCGCGTGGCCGTCAGCTACAGCCGCGGACCCTTCACTCGCAACGCCGACCTACGAAGCGGTCGACAGTTTTCTGCGTGGAAACATCGGCGCGAGCGGCAGCCGCAACGACCTCACCACCAAGCTCGGCCGCTACGGCGAAGTCGACGCCGACCTGATCATGTTCCGCGCGCTGACCATCGCGCACATTCGCGAACGCGGGCAGACGCGATGGACCGGGCGATCGCGGCTATCGATTCCAATACTCTTGTCGCAGTCACCAGCAAACAGTCATGTCGCCAGCGCGGCAACGATCCGCACCTGTGGATTTACGAGCCGCGGATGGGCGACTCAGAACAAATCGAGATCGACGATTCAGGATTGATACTGCGCCGCCGCGACTCACGCGGCGTGGAAACGGTGCTGGTGTCAAAAGAGCCAGTCAGTGAGTAGCCTGGGCGTTTGTGGTGCGATCCAGAACCCTCACCTACCTGCCGCGTTGCGGCAGGCCGCCTCTCCCGTAAAGGAACGGGCGAGGTAAGAGCGGGAAGGGGAACCATATTATTGGGAGAGCGAAAGGTCGTCCTCGACATTTCGCGATTTCCTATCACTGGGTGCAGAGCCTGTCCTGAGCGAAGCCGAAGGAGGTCACCCCTGCCGAAGGAAGCGTGAAACCCACCGCGGGTTTCACATCAGGTGAAGTGGATGTGTATCTACCTACGCCGCGAGCTTCTTCGACGGCATCTTGCAGTCGCCGTCGAATTGCGCGCCCTCGTTGAGGACGAAGCTGGGCGTGTTGATCGTGCATTGCACTCGCGCCGTGGCCATCAGCTCGACCCGCTCGCGCGCAGTCACTTCGCCGCTGAATGCACCGGCGATCGTCACCTTGGTCGCGGAAATTCGCGCGCTCACCACCGCGCCGGTCGCGATGACGACATCCTCGCCGGTGATCTCGCCTTCCGCTTCGCCTTCGATTTTCACCGGGCCGCGAAAGTTGAGTTTGCCCGAAGCCTTGGTGCCTTTTCCGATTCGTGATTCGAATTCTTCGTTGAGCCGCCATATGATGATTGCCTTTCCCGGTTTGGGGTTTCACTATTGCGGGAATGCGCGCGCACACGCAATGATCGCGCGATGGATTGCGTATGTGAACAAAACATTAAGTAGTGTGCCGTAAGTGGCTTGCACTCGTCGTGTCGCGCGGCGCAATGATTTTTTGACAAGAGAGACCTCGAAAAAAAGATGAATCGTGAATCCAGCAACGGCGCGAACTTGGCCCCGAACGCCGCGGCGGACAGGGACTCGATCCGCATCAGTACGATTCCGGCGACGCGACCATCCTCGCGCTGCTCGCCGAGACTCCGGCCGCCGACTATGTCGATCTCGCGATCACCTGGCGCGCCGACGCGTACGAAGTGTGGTCGCGCCGCGGGATGATTCGATTCAAGCGGTATGCCGACGAACGCGGCGCGCTCTCGTTTGAGGTGGTCGAGCAAGTCGGCGAAAACCCGATCGCAAATCAGGATCCGTTCATCATCTCGACTATCGACGAGGAACTCGACGCCGCCGCCCGCAGCGGCAATCGCACCGACGATCCCAATCGCGCGTACTTCGAGCCCCGCGCGCTCAGCCATCCTTACGCCTACGAGCGAATCGCCCAGCTGTTCGACAGTCCGCGCGCCCCCGACCTGGTCGTCAGTCCCAAGGCGTACGCGTAGGGAATCCAGGCCGGGCCAGCACGGCGCGCTCGACGTCGTGCAATGCCGCGCGCCGTTGGTGTTCAGCGGCCCCGGCGTCCGCCGCGGGACTGTTCAAGCTGAATGCTCGCCAGGTCGACGTAGCGCCGACCATCGCGCGCGTCATGGGATTTCCAAAGATCGCCGGCCTCGACGCGTCAGGCTCGACCGCCGAAGTTTACCTGAAGCGCCAGGATGGCAAGCCGCTCGACGAAATAATCGACGACAATGCCGCGCGCCCGAAGCGCGTGTACATGTTCCTGCTCGACGGCCTGTCGCATTCGGAACTGCGCCATCAGCTCGACAACAATCCGCGCCGCGATTCCGAATCTCGCCGGCCTGGTCGAGCGCGGCGCGATGCTCTCGCACGGATCGATCGTCAACTTCCCGAGCATCACGTGGCCCAGCCACTCGACGATTCTGACCGGCGCATGGTGCGGGCATCACGACGTCGTCAATCCGACCTTCCACCTGCGCGAGCATCGCGAGACCGTGCCGATTCAGGGCAACGTCTTCGAGACCGAGCGCTATCTGAGTCCCGACGTCGAGACGCTGTACGAGGTGTTCAAGCGCGTCGGCGGCCCGGCGCGATCACAGCGTCGATCCATGAACCGCAGGGACGCGGCGCCGATCACGCGGCGTTCGAGCGGCGGATCGTCGGCGACAAGACGCGCCTGAAAGCGCTGACGGCCGAGATGGCGTCCGACGTGAGTCCGCGATGGGCCGCGGACAACATGCCCGCGATGACGCGCGAGGAGATCGTCGACATCCGCGGCATGGCGCAAGTGATCAGCCTTTTCGAGCATTGCGGCGAAACGAAGGCGCCCGTGTTCGTCGCGCACGAGTTCGTGCTGACCGACGGCGCCGGCCACGACTACGGCCCGCATCACGAGGGCCTGCGCGAGGCGCTCTATCGCACCGACAAGAGAATCGGCGCGGTGCTCGAGATGCTCCGCGCGCGCGGCTTGCTCGACTCCGACGCTGTTCGTCGTCACGTCTGACCATGGCATGGCGGCGCAGCGCGTCGAGCTGAAGGCGAATCCGATGCGCGAGCCGGAGCGCGCGGGAATCCAGGGCGTGTACGCCGAGCCGATGATTTATCTGCGCGATCTGCGCGTCGAGACTCGAGCGCGCGCGCGACCTGCGCAGTCTCCGCGTGACCGTGCTCGACAACGATTGCCTGCCCGACGGCGAGCATCCGCCGGTCGCCGGCGCTCGCGTCACGCTCTACGGCCGCGGCGGTGCGGTAATCGCAGAATCGCGCACGCCCGAAAGCGGCCGCGTCGCATTCGCAACTCCCGCGGACGTGGCCGACGCCGAGTTGACGGTGAGCGTCGAGCAGAAAGGCTTCAACTCTCGCAAGCTGAACGCCGACGGCGCCTCGATCGCGCAAAGACATCCGCAAAATCCTCTACGCCAATCTGAATTCATAAAACTGATGCACGATCTCGACGGAAAAATCGCGATCGTTACCGGCGGCACTCGCGGACTTGGCCGCGCAATCTGCGCTTCGGCTCGCGCAGCTCGGCGCGACCGTCGCGATGAACTATCGGCGCGACGAAGCGAGCGCAGAGAAAACGCTCGCGGAGGTTCGCGCGATCGCGCCGCGCTCGATGCTTATCAAGGCCGACCTCGAAGACGAAGCGCAGGTGCGCGCGATGGTCACGCGGCGCCGCGTCGGAGCTCGGCGGCCTCGACATTTTGATCGCGAATGCGGCCGCGACCGCGTTCAAGCCGCTGCTCGAGACCAAGCCGCACAATCTCGCGCGCACTTTTGCGCTGAGCGTCAACGGCTTCGTCGCCGCGGTGCAGGAAGCGAGCAGGTGATGGGCGAGGGCGGGCGCGTGCTGATGATTTCGGGCATCGACTCGATTCGCAATCTGCCCGGCCACGGCGTGCTCGGCGCCGCGAAGGCCGCGCTCGAGAGCATGGTGCGCGACTTCGCGTTCGAGCTCGGTCCGCGCGGCATCACCGTCAACGGCCTCAACGTCGGCTACATCGACACCGACTCCGCGCGCTTCTACGCCAACTACCTGGGCGA
Organism: uncultured delta proteobacterium; assembly: GCA_963842215.1. GTDB lineage: Bacteria > Desulfobacterota > Binatia > Binatales > Binataceae > Binatus. Next base: position 90,223 of record CAWJFQ010000003.1, read on the forward strand.
CTCGTACGAGGATTTTCAGCGCCGATGCGCCGAGCGCTCCGCGCTGAAGCGCCTGCCGACCCTCGACGAGATAGCCGCCGTCGCATGCCTCATCTGCCTGCCCGCCGCCAGCTACCTGACCGCGCAAACAATAATGGTGGACGGCGGCTTCACGCTGAGCTTCCCCGGCGCGCAGTGATTGCGTCGGCGGCCTCCTACTGCATTCCAGCCTTCGCGCGGTATGTAGTTCATCTCCAGCCGCGTGCCGTCGGGGTCTTCGCACACCAGCGAATAGTAGCCCGGCCAGAATGGACCCGGCTCGGCCGGAAAAATAATCTTCGCGCCGATTTCTTTGAGCATCGCGTAGCACGAGTCCACTTCTTCGCGGCTGCGCGCGCGGAACGACAGGTGATGCAACCCCGTGCGCCACTGCGAAAAGCGATCGCCGGCCTGCGCCGCATGAATGATGACGAACATGTATTCGTCAGCGTACCATCCGACCACCAGCGGAAATTCGACGTAACGCCGCATCCCGATGTGAGTCATCAGGCGATCGTAAAATTTTACGCATTCGTCGAAATTACTGACGACCAGCGTAACATGACCAAATCCTGCGAACTCCATTTTTTCAGTGTCCTGGGCGAGAGCTGAATCGTTGTCGATCGTGACGGCTGATTTAGCGGGCGGTGGTCGAAATTCGGATGTTGCCCCATTTGCCGACCGCGCCCTGGCCGTGACATGAGACGCTGCCCTTGCCCGGCGCGATATCCTTTTCGCTCATCAGGCCAAGCGCCAGCGTGCACGGCCCGAGCTTGAACGGGACGTTTGAATATTGGCGCACTTGCCGGCCGTCAACCGAGAAGGTCACGCGGTCGGCGCCCGCGTCGTACTCGATTTCAAAATGATGGAGCTGGCCGGGCGCGCTCGCGTCGCGAATTTCCTCGAACAGGCAAAAGTGACGCGGACCTTGCGCTGGCTCCACGAGCGGCACACCGGGAAATGGCAGCTTACCGTAAACGGTCGCGATGGTTTCGTTGCCGACGAAGAAATCGAGCGCCGCACCGGTCGAGAAATCGAGCACGTTGAACGACACGAAGCCGTCGTAAAGATCGCCCGGCGCACCCGACACGATCGTGGCGGCGAGGTCCAGCGAAAACGTGATCGCGCCGCCGTCCGGGCATGCGAAGGTGCGCGTGCTGAAGTACATGTGCTTGGCGTTGTCGAGGAACTGGATCTTGTCGTGCCCGCGAGTGTACGGCACGGCCGCGACGCGCAAAAATCCGTCCTGTACGATCACCACGGCGTCGGGCTCGCGATATTGCCAGAAGCCGCCGTCAGGCAGCGGGAAGCCCGCGGGCATCCAGTCGCCCTCGCCGGTCACGACCGACGCGAAGTTCGAGTACTCGATCATCTGGTTGGCAGGCGGTGCTGCAGGCTTGCTCATGAATTCACGATCCTACTGAAGAGAGAAGATTGGTGAAACACCGGCGAAGCGGTTGTCGCCTTATTTGATCCGCCGCGTGGGCGTCGCACGCTCGGCGCGCGCCAGGCCGCGCGTCACGGCCTCATCGCCGAATCTCTTCGCGAGCGAATCCAACGCCCGATTGAGCGTCGCCGCTTCGCATCCTCCGCCGGTGCCGACATCGAACAGCCCCAGCTGGTGGTATCGCGCGCTCGAGTTGATGCACCTGGAGTCCCGCGAGCCGATTTTTTCCTTGCCGCCGACCTTGGACAGCAGTTGCGCCGCGACCCGCGAAATTTCCGGCGCCGTCGTTGGTCGTGCCTCGAGCGATAAGCTGCGCGTGATCAGCGGATAGCGCCCGCCCCAGTGGCCGCGCAAGTTTCAGCTTCAGCGTAACCGTGCGTGCGCGCACCTTGTCCTCGCGCAGCCGCCGCGCGATCGCCTCGCCATGCGCGATCAGCACGCGCCGCAGTTCAGTCGAGTCGAGCGCCAGATCGTGCTCGAAGGTGTTTTCCTCGCCATACGATTTGCGCTGCCAATCCGCGATCACCGCGCGCGGATCGATGCCGCGACGCCAGTTCCCACAGATGCGTGCCCATCGAGCCGAACATGCGCTTCAGCTCGGCCGTCGCGCGCGCCAGATCGCCGACCGTTTGGATGCCGCAGTCATGCATGTGCGCGAGCGTCACGCGTCCGACGCCCCATAGCCGCTCGACCGGCAGCGGCGACAGAAATTCGCGCAATTTTCCGGCCCCACCGCCAGCAATCCGTCGGGCTTGCACATGTCGCTCAGAATTTTCGCCGTCATCTTGGTCGGCGCGATTCCGACCGACACGACCAGCCCGGTTTCCTCGTGCACCCGGCGCTTGAGCGCGCGCCGCGTCCATCGGCGGGCCGAGCAGACTCTCGGTGCCCGTCAGATCGAGAAACGCTTCGTCGAGCGAGAGCGGCTCGACCGCCGGACTGAAACTTTCGAACACCGTGCGCACCACGCGCGAAATTTCGACATAGCGATCCATCCGGCCCGGAACGAAAATCGCCTGCGGACAAAGCCTGCGCGCCTGCCCGTCGGCATCGCGGAGCGCACGCCGAATTTGCGCGCCTCGTACGACGCCGAGGTAACGACGCCGCGCGCGCTGCGGCCTCCGACGATGACCGGCAGGCCGCGCAGCGCGGGATTGTCGAGCTGCTTCGACCGACGCGTAGAAGGCGTCCATGTCGGCATGCGCGATAACCCGCTCCCAGTGCGCCGCATCTGCCGCCGTTGGAAATCTCGATGCTCATGCGGCTGTCGATAGTCGCGCGAATATCGCGTCGGCCGCATGCTTCGCCGCTGTGCACGCAATCGGGAACGCCGACGCCGCGATAGGCCGCGCCCGCAATGCAAACGACTGGAAGCTGCGCGACCGCGCGCTCGATCTTCGCGACCGCGATCAGATGACCGACCGCATATTGCGGCATCGCGGCCGGCCAGCGCCTGACTTCGGTCATGCCGGGCGCGGCGGTGACACCGAGCAGCTCGCGAAACTCCTCGCGCGCCGCAGCGATCATGTCGTCGTCGGAGAGGCTCATCATGTCGCGCTGCAGCACGCCGCCGACGAAAGCTCGCGCGAGGATAGAGCCCGCGGGCGCGCGTCCTTCGAACTTGAAGCTCGAAAAACTGCCCGCGATTATTTTGCGCTGCTCGATCGCCGGCACCACGAAGCCGAACGCGTCGGGCGGCTTGGGAAAATCGCTCTCGCGCCAAGTCAGATTCACCGTCGCCGCCGACGCGTAGCTGATGTAGCCGAGATGATCCGCCAGCCGCGATGCGATGCGGCGCAACAGGCGCGCCGCCGTGTAAGCCGGCGCCGCGCAAATCACCGCGTCGGCTTCGATCGCCTCGTCCGCTCGCGAGCGTGATGCGCCAAGCGTCGCCGCTGCGCGATCGATCGCGGCGACATCGGCGCCTCGGCGAATCGAGCCGTCCAGCCGCGACGCGAGCGCGTCGGGCAGAGTCGCTCATGCCGCCGCGCAGCGTAAGGAACAGACTCCAGCGCGCGCCGCTGGTGCCGTGCCTGCGCCGCGCGCGCCGCCTCGGCCGCGCGCATCCCGCGCATCAGGCTGCCGTGGCGCCGCTCCATCTCGACAAAGCGCGGCATCGTCGCGCTCATGCTGAGTTGCTTCGGATCGGCGGTGTAGATGCCGCCCGCGAGCGGTTGCGCGACGCGATCGAGCACCTCGCGCGCCGAGCCGCCGCGTCACGAACGATGCGAGACTCTCGTCGCCTCGCTGGTCTCGCGCCGGCGATCAGCGGCTCCAGCGCGATCCGCAGCTTGCCCCACGGCGAGAAGAGCGGGCTTCGAAGAACCGGCCCAGATGCATCGGCGCGAGGAGCGAAAATCCAGCCGGGATCTCGACCAGCCGCCCGCGCTCGCACCACGTAGGTTTTGCGGAAATCGCGCGCGTCGGAATCAGTTCCGCTTCGAGGCCGAGCCGGCGCGCAGAGTGCGCCGCCCACGGCTTTTCGGTGAGGAACGAGTCGGCGCCGGTTTCCATAACGAAGCCGTCGCGCACGATGGTCTCGAGCGCGCCGCCGAGATGCTCGCCGCGTTCGAGAATGGTTGACCTCGAGCGGCATCTCGCGCGCGATCGCCAGCTCGCTGATGCGATGCGCCGCGGCCAGGCCGGTGATACCGCCGCCGATGATCGCGACCCGAGGAATTTATTCGCTTGCCTCCGTCGGACGGTCTCCCTCGAGCATGATCAGCGCGAGTGCTGTCGCACAATCGACGCCATCATGTCGATGAACGCGGATGGTCACCGACCGTGGCCGCGCGAACCATCTTGACCCCGCACTCGCGCGCGATCTTCGCCGCCTCGACATCGAGATCGTACAGCACCTCGACGTGATCGCACAGAAATCCAATCGGCATCACCACCGCCGGCCTTCCGTCGAGCTTGCGAATCGCCTCCTGATATCGGGCTCCAGCCACGGATCGCGAGGAGTGCCGCTGCGGCTCTGAAAGGCGAGCGTCCACGTGTCGAGTCCCAGCTCCTTCGCGACCATGCCGCGCGGATTGCGAATCTGCTCGGCATAGCCGACTCGCCTTCTCCATCGCGACCGGGATGCTATGCGCGGTGAAGATCAGCTGCGCGCGGATTTTGCTCGGGTGATCTGAGCCTCGCGATCGCCTCGCCGACGCGCGCCGCGACCGCCCCGATAAACTTCGGATGCGCATGCCACGGCGCGGGATATTCGACCTGCGGCGCCGCCGCGCCCAATCTCGCGCGCGCATCATCGACCGTGCTTGATAGCGCTCCCAGCTCGCCTCGCATCGATGCGCCGCCAGGATGAATCCGAGCACTCTACGCGCGCGATGGGCCGTCGGCCAGCTCGCGCATCGTATCGACGAGATACGGTTCCCAGTTGCGCATGCCGACGAGGACCGGCAATCGATGCCGTCGCTGCGCAGTCGCGCGCGCAGCGCCTCCGCCTGGCGCATCGTGTGTTCGTTGTACGGCGAGCGCCCGCCCATCAGCTCGTAATGATGAACGACTTCCTCATAGCGCTCGCGCGGGATCGGCCGGCCGCGCAGGATGTTGTCGAGGAACGGCCGAACCTCTTCGGCGCGCGTCGGTCCGCCGAATCCGATAAGAAGAACCGCATCGCACTGTGTCATCGCCGGCGGCCGCGTCAGCGAGCGCTCATCTCGTGAACCGCATCGACCAGCGCGATCGCATGATCGACCGGAGTCTCGGGAAGGATGCCGTGGCCGAGATTGAAAATGTGTCCGGGGCGGCCGCCGGCCTGATCGAGGATTGCGCGCGCGCGCGGCGAATTTCAGCAACGTCGGCAAACAGCGCGATCGGATCCAGGTTGCCCTGCACCGCGACATCGTAGCCGAGGCGCGCCCACGCCTCGCCGAGGTTGACCCGCCAATCCAGCCCGATGACGTCGCCGCCCGCCTCGCGCATCAGCTCGAGCAGGTTGCCGGTCACGGTGCCGAAGTGAATCACCGGCACGCCCGGCTTGAATCGCCGAGATGATCGACGCAGTATGCGGCAGAACGAAGCGGCGATAGTCGTCGGGCCCGAGGTTGCCGACCCAACTGAATCGAAAAGCTGCACCACATCGGCGCCCGCGTCGACCTGCATCGTTGAGATAGGCGGAGGTGATGTGCGCGATCAGCTCCATCAGGCGATGCCAGGTGTCGGGATGGTTGTACATCATGGTTTTGGTCGCCTGATATTGGCGCGATGCGCCGCCCTCGATCAGGTACGACGCCAGCGTGAACGGCGCGCCGGCAAAGCCGATCAGCGGCGTTTTCCCGCCCAGCGCGCGATGCACCAGCTTGATCGATTCGCCTACAAACTGGAGCGACGAGATATCGACCGCGCGGAATGCGATCGAGGTCGGCCTCGGTGCGAATCGGCCGATCGATCATGCGGACCGTCGCCCTTTCGTAATGCAGCCCCACTTCCATCGGGACCAGCGGCAGCAGGATATCCGCGAAGATGATCGCCGCATCGACGCCGAGGCGCTTGACCGCGAAGCCGTCACCTCGGCGGCCATCTCCGGGCGCGTGCACATTTCGAGGAAGCCATGCTGCTGCGCGAATCTTGCCGATACTCCGGCATGTAGCGTCCCGCCTGGCGCATCAGCCAGATCGGCGTGTAGGGCGCGGGCTCGCATCGGCATGCCTTCATGAAGGGATGGTCCCATCGCGGCGATCGCGCGAGGTTTTCGGCGAGCGATGTTTTCTTCGGCGGCGGCGTCACCACTTCGATCTCGATCGGGCCGTCGCGCTTCGCATCGAGGATCGCATGCGCGCGCTGCGCCGCTTCCTTTATCAGATGACCGAGCTTCGAATGCTCGGGCTCGAAGTCAGGATGAATTCCGTTGCTCGCGAATTCCGCCGAGCAGACCGGCCCGATCGATCCGATCGCCATCGCGCGCGAAGCCGCGCGCACCTCCGCGCCGATTCCCTCGGCCTCGGCCATCTGCATCACGTTCGACGACCTGGCTCGCGCTGGTGAAGAGCGCAACATCGGCCTCGCGCGAGGCGATCGCTTTCAGCGCCGCGCGCATCGGCCCGCGATCGGTCGGCAGCGTCCATCGATAGACCGGCACGATCGTGACTCGCGCGCCGCGTGCTTCGAGTCCCGCGATCAGATCGCGATTCGAGACGCCATATTCCTGGACCGCGACCTCTTTGCCCGTCGAGGCGGATTTGCTTCGCGAGATCGCTCGAGCAGCTCGCGCCAGGTGCTCGGCTCCGCGCGCGACGATCGGCGGGTTCGAGGCCGAGCTCGCGCACCGCTCTGGTCGGCTTGGGTCCGCGCACCACGATCGGTTGTCTTGCCGAGCGCCGCGATGAGCGCGGCGCGCGCGTGGCGCGTCTCCATCACCTGGAACAGCGCGCGAACGCCCACGCCGGTAAGGAGAATCACGATGTCGAATTCGCCCGCCAGCAGATGCTCGGCGAAGTCCAGCGCGGCATGATTGTCCTCGAGCGGGACCTCGCGCATCGCAGGCGCGACGATCGCGATGACCGCCGAGCCGCTCGATCATCTTCGCGGTTTCCGCGGCCATCCGGCTTTCGAACGCGATCACGCGCAGCCCGCGAAAGCCCGGCGAGAACGTCCGAGGCATCCGCTCCAGTCTCTGAATTCATCGCAAACACAGTCGCCCCGCCCAACACACCAATCCACTCCCCCTCTGTCTCCTCTCCCTCGGAGGAGAGCTGTGCGTAACCGCTTTGCGTCCCCTCTGTCCCCTCTCCCTGCAAGGGAGAGGGAGGGGTGAGGGTCCTATTACAGCGGCCCCGCGCGATTTCAGGATTCGTCCTCTGCGGTCCTTGTGGGAGGTAACTCCCGGAGGTTACGCAAAGCTCTCCCTGCAAGGGAGAGGAAGGGTGAGGGTCCAAATACAGCGCCCTGCGCGATTCAGGATTCCG
>CAWJFQ010000004.1:0-159998 GCA_963842215.1 uncultured delta proteobacterium
CTTGAGCGACCGGGATGATCGGTAACACTTTAGACCGGCATGATCGGTAACACTATTTGCGAGTTTGAGGGGGAGGAGCGCGAGGGGGGCTGCCCCTCTCGCCGGACCGTTGAACTGCCGGCGGGCGCAAGACGGCGCAGTTTCAGATTGACGCCATCGATGAGCCCAACCATCATTGGTCCAAAGTAGACCTCCGCGTCACCGTCATCAGTTTCAACTAACCCTACTACTTCACTGGCAAGGGGTTCGCTCAAGAACACCAACTTGCCCTGCCATTTGATCTCGCCCGTGTGGCGCACGCGGCGCGGCTGATAGTCGGCCGGATACTCGGGGTCCTCGAGCCGGGCCGGATAGCTGCGCGGCGACGGCGTGTAGTGCGTCGCCGGGGTGGTCTGGCCCAGCGCCTCATGCGGCCGCTGATGATTGAACTCAGCGCGGAACTCATCGAAGCGGCTCTGCTGCGCGCCACGGTTGGCCGCGGGCGGAGTGGCGCATTCGGCCTTGAGCGTCTTGTGCATCCGTTCATGCCGCCCGTTCTGCTCAGGCCGGCCCGGCTCGATCCGCTCCGGCATGATGCCGAGCTTTAACCACCATACCGACAGCCGGCTGAGTCCCGTCACTCCGACCGAGGCGAACGGCGCGCCGTTGTCCGAGCGGATCGCGCGCGGCAGGCCGTATTCCCGAAACACCCGCTCCAGTTCGCGCCGGCAGTCCGCATAGCCGGCCTTAGCGACCGCCTTGACGCTCAACAGGTAGCGGCTGTAAGCGTCGGTCAGGGTGAAGGGGTCGCAGCGCACGCCGTCGCCGGTGCGGAAATGACCCTTGAAGTCGGTGCACCACAGCTCGTTGGGCCCCAGCGCCGTGCGCAAGGGCAGCGGCGACGGTCGCGCGCTGCGCCGACGCTTGCGCGGCTGGCTGAGGTGCTGGCGGCGCAGCAACTCGCCAATCGTGCTCGGCGCCGGCCAGCTCTGATCCGGCGCGCATTGCTCAAGCTTGGCCCGCAACTTTCTTGGTCCCCAGCTCGGATGCGCCCGGCGCAGTCCCACTACCGCCTCGGCCTGCGCCTGGCTAATCGCCCACGGCACTACCTTAGCCGCGTGCGAGTGTTCCTTGAGCCCGGCGGCCCCCAACTCAAGGTAGCGCCGCCACCACTTGTACGCGGTCTTGCGGCTGATGCCGAACTCCGCGCACAGCTCGCTCACGCTTTCCTCCCCCTCAGACAGCGCCGCCATCAATCGAAGCTTCTCGTCCATCGAACAGATCTCCCGCCACGGCATCGCCTCGCTCCTCCTGCCGTGACATTCAATCTGTTACCTATCCTGCCGGTCTATTCTGTTACCCATCCTGCCGGTCTGTACCTATGCCGACCTCTCCTCGGACAAGGAGAGGTTAAGTCGGATTGGCTACTGCGCACCTCCTGACAGGGACGAAGTCCCGCATATTGTTTAATACTAGGTGCGGGGATCTCCCTGCTTTCAATTAAGCGACGCGATAAACTGCTTTCTATGCGATGTTCCAGCTGCAGCACCGAAAATCCGCCCGGAATGAAGTTCTGCGGCAATTGTGGGTCCGCGATGCGCAGCCCCTGTCCGCGCTGCGGATTTGAAAACGCATCCGAATTCAAGTTTTGCGGCGAATGCGGCATGGCCCTGTCTCCTGCTCGGGAAGCCAGCACCAGCGCGAAGCCGCCTTCAACTGTGCCCGAAGCTGCCGTGCGCGTGCGAATGGAACAGGCGGCGGCGGATGCGGCGGGCGGCGAGCGCAAGACCGTCACCGCGTTGTTCGCCGACATCAAGGGATCGATGGATCTGATGGAACGGCTCGATCCCGAAGAGGCGCGCGCGATCGTCGATCCCGCCCTCAAGCTGATGATCGACGCCGTCCATCGCTACGACGGTTACATCGTGCAATCCACCGGCGATGGAATCTTCGCGCTGTTCGGCGCCCCCGTCGCGCATGAAGACCACGCGCAGCGTGGTCTCTACGCAGCGCTGCGCGTGCAGGACGAGATGGCGAAATACTCGGCCGGCCTGCGCGCGGCGGGCAATCCGCCGGTTGAAATCCGCATCGGGCTGAACACCGGCGAGGTGGTGGTGCGCTCGATTCGGACCGACGACGCGCACACCGAGTACACCCCGATTGGACACTCGATGAGCCTGGCGGCACGGATGCAAACCCTGGCGCCCACCGGCTCCATCGTCATCACCGAGCAAACGCAGAAACTGACTGCCGGTTACTTCGATTTGAAGCCGCTCGGTCCGGCGCGAATCAAGGGCGTCACCGATCCGATCAACGTGTACGAGGTGATTGGAATCGGCCCGCTGAGAACCCGGCTGCAGAGGTCGGCGTCGCGCGGCTTGTCGAAGTTCGTAGGACGGCGCGCCGAGCTGGAGCAGCTCGACAAGGCGCTCGAGCTCGCGCGCGGCGGTCGCGGACAGATCGTTGCCGCGATGGCCGAGGCGGGCGTCGGCAAGTCGCGCTTGTTTCACGAATTCAAGATGCGCCGGCAGAGCGAATGCCTGGTGCTCGAGGCGTTCTCCTTTTCGCACGGCAAAGCGTCGGCGTATCTGCCGGTGATCGATCTGCTCAAGAGCTATTTTCGAATCGCCGATCGCGACGACGAGCGCACCCGCCGCGAGAAGGTGACCGGCAAGGTGCTGGCGCTGGACCGCGCACTGGAGGAAACGCTGCCGCATCTGTTCGCGCTGCTCGGTATTCCGTCGGGCGACGCCGGGCTCAACGAAATGGATCCGGCGATCCGCCGCCGCCGCACGCACGAGGCCGTCAAGAGCTTGATCGTGCGCGAGAGTCTCAATCAGCCGCTCATCGTCATCTTCGAGGACCTTCATTGGATAGACGCCGAGTCTGAAGCGCTGCTGAGCTCGATCGCCGACTCGATAGGCACCGCGCAAATCCTGATGATGGTCAACTATCGGCCCGAGTATCGGCACAACTGGGGCCACAAAACCTATTACACCCAGATGCGGCTGGATCCGCTGGGCACCGAGAATTCGGCCGAGCTGTTGTCGGCGATGCTGGGTGAGGCGGCCGCGCTAGCTCCGCTCAAGTCGAGCATAATTGAACGCACCGAGGGCAATCCATTTTTCATCGAAGAGATGGTGCAGGTTCTGTTCGACCGCGGCGTCCTGGTCCGCAACGGCACCGTGTCGCTCGCCAAACCGCTTACTTCGATCGCAATACCGTCGACCGTCAAAGGCATCCTGGCCGCCAGGATCGACACGCTCGCACCAACGGACAAGGAGCTTCTGCAATCGCTGGCCGTGATTGGCAAGGAATTTCCGATCGGCCTGGTGCGGCGAGTGGTCGGCAAGCGAGACGACGAGCTCGCCCCGATGCTGGCGAACTTGCAGGCCGCCGAATTCATCTACGAACAACCCGCGATTCCCGAAAACGAATACACCTTCAAGCACGCGCTGACGCAGGAAGTCGCTTACGACTCGGTCCTGATCGAGCGGCGCCGGATTTTGCACGAGCGCACCGCGACGGCGCTCGAAGCGATGTTCGGGGCGACCCTCGACGATCACCTGGCCGAGCTGGCCAATCACTACAGCCACAGCGCCAACGCGCCCAAGGCGATCGATTACCTGCGTCGCGCAGCCGAGCAGGCGAGTCGGCGCTCGGCGTACAACGACGCGATCGGATACGCGCGCGAGGCGCTGCTGCGGATAGGCACGATGCCCGAATCGCGTGAGCGCGACTATCTCGAGCTCAAGATCCAGATGATCCTGGGACCGCTGATGGTGTCAAAGCAGGGATTTTCGTCGCCGGAAATAGCGGGCACTCTCGCCCGCGCGCAGGAACTTTGCCGTCGCGCCGGTGAGACGCCCGAAATGTTCGGCGTGATGTTTGGTCTCTGGAGCTTCGATCACGCGAGCGGACGATTGCGCGAGAGCCGCGTCCTCGCGGAGCAGTTGCTGACGTTGGCGGCGCGGGTGGGCAGCGATCTGGCGACCGCGGGCGCGCACAACGCGATGGGATCGACGCAGCTCTGGATGGGCGAGTTTTCCGCCGCGCGCGAACATCAGGAGCTAGTCGCTGATATCTACGATCGCGACATCCCACTCTATCTGCCGTCGCTGCAGGCGCCGGTAATCCCATCGCGCTGCCACCTCGCGTGGATACTGCATATCGGCGGGTATCCCGAGCAGGCGCGGCAGCGGATGCGCGAGGCAGACGAGCTGGCGACGCAGCTCCGCCGCCCCTTCAGCCAGGCGTTCGTTCACGTGTACGCGATCGTGCTGAATCATTTCCGGCGCGAATACGCTGACGTGCGGGCGCGGTCCGAAACCTTGATCGAAGTCTCGACCGAATACGGGTTTCCATATTGGCTGGCGGCCGGACGAATGTGTCTCGCACGCACGATTGCCGGCGAAGGCTACGAGCAGGGCGATCAAGCCGCACTGACGACTGGGTTCGCGATGCTAAAGGAGGCGTCCGAGCACTTGGCGGCCAGCAACGCCGACCTGATCTATTCGTTCTCATTCGTCCTGCTCGCGGAAGTTTGCCTCCTGATGAAGCGTCCTGATGAAAGCTTGCGCGTGCTCGAGCAGGGGTCCGAGCGCGCCGAGCAATTGGACCATCGCCTGCTCGAGGCCGAAATTCACCGGCTGCGCGGCGAGACGATGTTGATGCTCCCGGACGGAACCGCAAAAGCCGAGCAATGTTTCCGGCGCGCGATCGAGACCGCGGTCCGTCAACAGGCATGCTCCTGGGAATTGCGCGCGGCGATGAGCCTGGCGCGACTGCTGGCGGATACAGGCAGGCGCGATGAGGGTCGCGCAACGCTGGCGCCGGTGTTCGCCCAGTTTACCGAAGGATTCGATACCAGTGACTTGCGCACGGCGAAAGCGCTGCTCGAGGAATTGGAGAAATAGGGCGGCGTCGTGTTCTACAGCATGCGGCCGATTTTCTGACCCAGGCGGCCGAAAAATCCCGTGCGCTCGACGCTTGCCTTGGTCACAATCGGAATCGTCGCCTGGGGCTTACCGTCGAGCAGTACTGTGAGATCGCCGACCGCGTCGCCCTTATGAACCGGCGCTTCGAGGTATCTAGCCGCGGGCTCGAATTGAACCGTCACCTTGGTCTCTTCGCCGCGGCCGAGCGTGAATGCCGCATCACCGTTGGGCCCGATCGCGACAGTCTCGACGACGCCGTCGCGCACCGGGATCGCCGCGGGCATCGCCTTCTTCAAGTCGGGACGATAGCTGACAAAAGTGCGATATGCCCATTCGATCAGTTTTTCGGTTTCGGTGCGGCGCCGCTCGGCGCTTGGCGCGCCCATCACGGCTGACAGCAGGTTCATGCCATCCGATGACGCCGACGCGACCAGGTGATAGCCGGCTTCATCGACGTGGCCGGTTTTAATCCCGTTGACGCGCTTGTCGTAGAACAGCAGCGTGTTGAAGTTGGGCTGCTTGATTTTGTCGAACGCGAATTCCTTCTCAGAGGTGTACCTGAGCGCCTCCGGATGGTGGTTCACCAGCGAGTGCGCAAGCGCCACCATGTCGGCTGCAGTGGTGAACTCGCCTTCCTCCGGCAAGCCATCGGGGTTATCGAAGTGCGTCTCCTTGAGCCCGATTTCTTTCGCCTTGTCGTTCATCATCTGCGTGAATGAGTCGGTGCTGCCGCCGATGTATTCCGCGAGCGCGACGGCCGCGTCGTTGCCCGACGAGACCATCAGGCCGTAGAGGAGATCGTTCACCGGGACCTTTTGTCCGACGCCGAGAAACATTCTCGACACGCTGTCGTCCATCGACAGCCGCCAGGCCTTTTCGCTGATGGTGACGTCGGTCGTCGGTGCGAGCTTGCCGGCTTTCAACGCGTCGAGTGTGAGATAGAAGGTCATGATCTTGGCCAGGCTGGCGGGCTGCATCTTCTGATGCTCGTTGTAGGCATACAGCACCGCGCCGGTGTCGGCGTCGATCATGATAGCGGCCCTGGCGTCGAGCGCGAACGGCGCCGGCCGGTCTCCGAGCACGCGGATATTGGAAAGTGGAACTGCGGGAGCCTCGGCAGGCGCGGCCTTCTCGACTGGATGGCGATGAATCACTCGCGCCGAGGACGGCCGGGAACCCGCCGCCAGAATCGCTATTGCAGCGAACGCAACAACCTTTGAAATTGATTTTTTCCGCACGCCCCTCACCATCCGGCTGAAAAGATTACACTGCCAGCGTCCAACGCGCGACGTTCCCGGGCATGCGATATAGCGGCCGTCTAGGTTCATTTTTTATTTTCGGCATATTCCCTTTTCTCCGGTTCGAGCATAAAGGAAACTAGCCCGAATGGACCTTTCCGTAATCTTACCGGTCGTGAACGAGGCCGAAAACCTGAGGGTATTGATTCCCAGGCTGACCGCGTTGCTCGATCACGAAGGTATCAGCCACGAGATAATCGTTATCGACGGCCCGTCCACCGACGGCACTCGCGAGACCGCGCAGGAGCTGGGCGCGCGAGTGGTTAACGAACGGCGGCGCGGATACGCGGGCGCGATGGAGACGGGTTTCGCGGAGGCTCGCGGCGAATACGTGCTGACGCTCGACGCCGACCAGTCGCACGATCCCGATTTCTTCGTGAAGATGTGGCGGGCGCGGACCCGCGCCGACATCGTGGTTGCGTCGCGCTACGTGCTCGGCGGGGTCATCTATTCCGGCTTCGTGCGCCGAGCCTCGAGCTGGCTGCTTAACAACGTGCTGCGGCGGATGCTCTCGATGCCGGTGCTCGACTTGTCCAGCGGGTACCGGCTGTATCGGCGCGAGGCGCTGAGGGAGCTCGAACTCACGTCCCGGAACTTCGAGGTGCAGGAAGAGATCCTGGTCAAGGCGTACGCCAGTGGCTTCAGCGTGGTTGAAGTTCCGTTCACATATTTTCCGCGCGGCGCCGGCCGCTCGCACGCGAAGCTGCTCAGCTTCGGATGGATGATCTTTCGCTCTTCACTGCCGCTGTGGAAAATCCGCAATTCGCTGGCGTCCGCCGACTACGATGAGCGTGCCTTCTACAGCAAGATTCCCCCGCAGCGTTATTGGCAGCGCCGCCGCCATCGTATCGCCGTGCTATGGGGACGAGGCGCAGGCCGCGTGCTGGACGCGGGATGCGGCTCCAGCCTGATCGTGCAGAGTCTCAACAACGTGACCGGCATGGATTTCAACTTCGCCAAGCTTCGTTTCCTGCGCCGCTACGAAATTCCGCTGGTGAACGCCTCTGCTTTTGCGCTGCCGTTCAAAGACGGTTCGTTCGACTGCGTGGTCAGCTCGCAGGTTATCGAACATATTCGGTACGACGAGTCGATTTTCAGCGAGATACGCCGGGTGCTGCGGACGGGCGGCACGCTGATCCTCGGCACCCCTGATTACGCGACATTGGGCTGGCGGATAATAGAACCGATTTACGGTTTCCTGATGCCCGGTGGCTACAAGGACGAGCACATCACGCATTACACGCTGGATCAGCTGCGGGAGATCCTTGCGCGCTATGGAATCGCGATCGAGGAAACCGCTTACGTCGCCCGCAGCGAACTGATCCTCCGCTGTCGCAAGATCGAAGGCGAGGTTCGAGCGAGCAGTGGCGCCGCGCCCACTTCGACGGCGGCCTGAAACCCCGGGAGCGAAACGAGATGACGAGGAAGCATCGCACTTTGAAATCTGCCGGGAGCGCTGCGCCGGCTTTGCTGATGGCGGCAGCGACGTGCATCGCGTCATGCTCGAGCGCTCCTGCGCAACCGCCGCAGATGGAACTGGCAAACATACAGCTGTCGCCCGCGGCGGTCGGCAGTTGCCAGATAGACGCGGTCAAGATGTGCCAGGTCACAGAAGGTGCCCCGGCCTCGCCGGCGGCCTCCCAGAATGCAGCCATCCCGACCTCGAGCTCATACGGGCCACCCAACCTGCCGGACACCGTCGAATTTCAAATTCCGGCGGGGCAGGCTATTAAGCTGATGTGCTACTACGATCCGCAGCGCACTTCGATCTATCGAGCGGACGCGACGGCGGAATCTCCGCTGACCGGCAACTCGGTTGAGTACATGAAGCAGCGCGGATTCTGCGTTACCAAATAAGGCGGACAGCCGGTTGCGCTGGCCGAAGAGGAAATCGAAATGCCAAAGATTCAAGTCGGTGATGTAAACCTCAACTACGACGTTGCGGGCAAGGGTGAGCCGCTGCTGCTGATAATGGGTCTCGGCGCAAGCTCGGCGGCTTGGGATCCCGAGCTGATAACCGACCTGGCGCGCGGCTTCCGCGTGATCACTTTCGACAATCGCGGCACCGGGCAGAGCGACAAGCCCAACGCGCCGTATTCGATTGAGATGTTTGCAGATGACGCGGCCGGAGTGCTGGACAAGCTCGATGTGCCGCGCGCGCACATCTTTGGGGTGTCGATGGGCGGGATGATCGCGCAGGAATTCGCACTGCGGCATCCGAAGCGGACGGCGACGCTTACGCTTGGATGCACCACAGCGGGGGGCAAGCATTCGGTGCCGCCGCCGGCCGAATCGTTGAAAATTCTAACCGCGCCGCGCGAAGGGGTTTCGCCGGAGGACGTGATTCGGCGCGGATGGCCGCTGGGGCATACGCCCAAGTATATCGCGGAGAATCGCGCGGTGCTGGAGGCCACCATTCCGCGCCTGCTTAAGCATCCGACGCCGCCGTTTGCGTTTCAGCGACAGCTCGAAGCGACGTATGGGCTTAAGACTTTCGATCGCCTGGGGCAAATCAAGGCGCCGACGCTGGTCGTGACCGGCGCGGAGGACGTGCTGATCCCGGCCAAGAACTCCGAGATTCTGGCGGAGCAGATACCGGGCGCGAAATTGCACATCATCCCGGGCGTGGGACACGCGTTCATGTCCGATGCGCGCGGCGAGTTCCTGAAGGTATTTCTGCCGTTCGCGAAAGCGCACCCGATAGCCGCCTAGCGCCGGCGCTCGTGGCGCTTGCGCGATGAGTCGCGGGCAGCCTTAATTCGTACGTGCCTTCGTTTTACGACTTCGCGATCGTCTGTCAGTCGCTCAGCCAGACCCTGAGCCGCCTGCAGATGGCGGAGACGGTGGGCACGTTCCTGGCCTCGCTCGACCTCGACGAGGCGGAAGTCGCGGCGCGCTTCATGGTCGGGCGCGCGCTCGAGCAGGGCGAGCAGAAGCGTTTGCATACCAGCGGCCGCGCTATCTGGAAAATCGTCGCCGAGATGACCGACAGCGCGGACCAGGGTGAGGACATCTTCACGGCAGCCGCGGACTTCGGCGAAGTCGTCGAGATGACGCTCAAGCTTCGCGCCGCCGACCCCGAACCGACGCTCACGATTCGCGAGCTCAACGAAAAATTTGCCGAGATAGCCGCGATCGAAGGACGCCACGCGCGCAACCGCAAACTCGACGCGCTGCGCGAGCTGTTCACGCGCGCATCGGCGTTCGAAGCCAAGTACATCGCGAAGATTCTGATCGGCGAGATGCGTCACGGCGTCAGCGAGGGGTTGATGCTCGAGGCGATCGCTCGAATGGGCGCGCGGCCGGTCACCGAAGTTCGCCGGATTCACATGCTGGAGGCCGACCTTGGCCGCGTGGTGCGGATGATTCGCTCGCCCGGCGCGGAACAGTCTGACGCGAGCGAATCTTCGCCAGCAATGCGCGCGGTCAAGCCGCTCAAGCCTATGCTCGCGTTTCCCGTGACGGACGTCGCGGAAGCATTCGCCACGCTCGGCCCCGATCTTTCTTTCGAACACAAACTGGACGGTGCGCGCGTGCAAATCCATCACGCGGGCGAGGGCGGTGTGCGGATTTTTTCGCGCAGGCTGAACGAGATCACCGACAGCATTCCGGATGTGGTCGAGATTGTGAATCGACTAGGTGCGCGGCACGCGATCCTCGACGGTGAAGTGATAGGGGTCGATGCGTCGGGGCGGCCCGCGGCATTCCAGGATTTGATGCGGCGATTCGGGCGCACTCGCGACGTCGGTAAGGCTCGCGTCGAGCAGCCGCTCGAGCTGTACGTATTCGACGTGCTTGCGCTCGACGGCGCCTTGACAATTGATCGTCCGTGGGCAGAGAGAATTTCCATGCTCGAGGAGCTTCAATCTTCCGCCGGACTGGAAATAGTCGAACGGGTTATCAAGCCTGACCTTGCCGCCGCCGAGAAGTTTTACGCCGATGCTGTCGCCGCAGGGTACGAAGGCGTGATGGCGAAATCGCTCGCGAGCGCGTACACGCCGGGCGCGCGCGGCCGCGGCTGGCTCAAGATAAAGCACACGCACACGCTGGACCTGGTGATCGTCGCGGCGGAGTGGGGCTACGGCCGCCGTCATGGCTGGCTTTCCAACTATCACCTGGCGGCGCGCGACCCGAATCGCGGCGGTTACGCGGAGCTCGGCAAAACCTTCAAGGGTTTGAGCGACGAGCAATTTCGCGCGATGACCGAGCGCTTGCTGTCACTCAAGGTTGCGGAGTCGCGCGGCGTAGTGATCGTTCGTCCCGAAGTCGTAGTCGAGGTCGCGTACAATGATATCCAGCGCAGTCCCAATTACGACGCCGGGATGGCGCTGCGCTTCGCGCGCATCGTGCGTATTCGCGATGACAAGTCAGCCGAGCAGGCGGACACGATCGAGGCAGTAACGGCAGACTACGAGCGGCAGACGATACGCCCGCTTGCAGGCAAAGTTTGAAATTTTCGGGCGGCGTCGATCAGTGATGATGATGCTGGATGTGGTTAGGCTCGTGGGCGTCGATAAGGGCCATGCCGATAGCTTCGATTTCCGACTGGCCGAAATCCTCGAGCACGAAGGTCTCGACGCCGGCATCGCTTTCGACCCGCTCGTAGAGATCGCAACACCACCAGTCGGGACTTAGTTGCCGCGTCCGGATGACGAAGACATTGCCGCCTACAATTTCGACCCGTTCCATAAGAGCCACCTTCTTGAGTGAGAATGGGCGGAGGCGCCGGGGGTTTCAGATAAATTATTTAGCACGATTCAGTCAATACTGCTAATGCTGAAATCGACAAAAGTTGGCGTGATTGGCTGGGTTTTCTGCGGATGAAGTAATAGACAAGGACAGAATCCCGAATCGCGCAGAGCGCTGTAAAGCACCCTCACCTTCATCCTCTTCCTTACAGGAGAGCTTTGCGTAACCTTCGATTCCTTCCGGCAAGAGCAGAATCCTGAATCGCGCAGGGCGCTGTATTTGGACCCTCACCCTTCCTCTCCCTTGCAGGGAGAGGGGACAGAGGGGACGCGAAGCAGTTACGCACAGCTCTCCCTCGCAGGGAGAGGAGACAGAGCGGATTAATGAGGTGCGGTTCTGGTGAGGGCGACCCAGCTAGTTAGGGCTTCGGTGGTCGTGGGAAAGGCAACTTCGTGCCAGGGGATGTCGTCGGGTGCGAAGTAGTGGACTTCAGTCGCCTCGTCGGAGAGCGATGGTGGTTCCTTGCCGGGGGTCGCGAGATAGACGACGACAGTGATGGCGGAATCGGTGAACACTCCGAGCAGGGGGCCGAGCGCGACGCGCATCCCCACTTCCTCGAAAGTCTCGCGAGCGGCGGCGTCGGCAGCGTTTTCGCCGAAATCGACATAGCCTCCTGGGAACGTCCACTTGCCGACTGCCGGCTCGATGCCACGACGAAGCAGCAGCACGCGGCCTGCGTCGACGACCAGGCATCCGGCGACCAGCTTGGGCCCCGGGAACAGCACGAAGCCGCATCGCGTACACACTTTGCGCTCGGCGTTCTCGGGCATGAGCATGCGAGCGGCCATCGCGGCGCCGCATAGCGGACAGAATTTGACCTTGGCGGGATAATCGCGCTGCACGCGATGATTGGCGTGAACCTGGTCGTGCTTTTTCATGCAGCCAGGCGGCGGACGAGCGCTTCGGCGATAAGCATAATCATCGCGGCAACCAGCAGAAACGGATTCATCGAGACTCGTCGCTCGAGCGTCGCGCGCTCGGTCGAGACTTCCGCCGGTGACGGATTGAGACGCCCGCCGGTAGCAGACGCGAGATGTTCGAGCAGGCCGAAGTTGGGCTCGGGACGCGGCAGCTCGGCGTTGACGGAAGGACTGACGGTGAATGCCAGCGGCGGGAACTTCTTGTCCTTGCCGGCCGGTGAGCGCACCTCGAAGTAGTAGTTGCCGGGAGTTGGCGCGTCGATCGATCCAGAGAGCTCGCCGACGACTTCTTCATTCAGCGCGGTTTCTGTGCGGCTGCCGTCGGGCCGCGTCACGAGCACCGTCACCAGGCGCGCGGCATTGCCGGGCTCGGCGCTGTAATCGGTGAGCTTGATATTGATGCGGCCGGCGTTGTAGCCGAGCGCGACGTCAATCTTGGGCTCGGCGGGCATCTCGGGCGTCATCCAGTTGAGCAGGCGATCCCATAGTGGCTGAAAAACATTGGCACTGACCCAGGTGCCGGACCAGCGCCCGCTGGCGTCGGTCGTCACCGCCATCACCTTGCCCGCGCCATATTTCCAGCTCGCGATCACCGGTTCGCGGGTGCCGCTGCGATCGACGTACATGTCCATGGTGGCGCGCGGCTTGATCTCGGTGGAGACGTAACCGAGCAACGGCGGCATCGTGCGCGCAGCGAGGTCCTTCAGAATCGCGTCGGGGTTTTCGCTGCGCGGGGTAAATTCCTTTTCGACCATCGTTATCTCGCCGCCGTGGGCGTGAAAGTCTTCGACGAACAGGGTGGGCAGATTTTTCGGGCTGTCGGTCTGGTAGTAGGAACCGCCGCCGTACTTGGCGATAGCCTGCAGGAGATCGACGTTGGCGTCCTGGCCCACGGCAATGGTCGAGATAGTGGTGTCGGCATCATGATGCATCCGCGAGACGAGGTCGTAATACATCTCGGCGGTGCCTCCCGTCTCGCCGTCAGTCAGGATGACGACGTGCTTAACGTGTGCGCCGCTGGCGCCGAGCGTGCGTTCGGCCTCGCGCAAAGCGGGAATCAGGAAAGTCTGGCCATGCGCGGTGAGCCGGTCGATCATCTGATCGAAATACGGACGGCTTTGCGCGACCGATTGCAGCGGAATGACGACGAACGGCTGCGAGTCGAATCCGATGACGCCGATCAGGTCGTTGTCCTTGAGCGTTTTGGTGACGGTCTCGGCGGCGGCTTTGGCGTAAGTGAGTTTGTCATTGCGGCCCATCGAGCCCGACTTGTCGATAATCAAAACCAGCGCGCGCTTTTTTTCCTTGTGCTGCGGCGGCTTCATCTCGACCGGCATCACGGCCGCGAGCGGGCTGTCGGCATAACCGCCCAGGCCGAAGCTGGTATCGCCGCCAACCATCGCGAGCGAACCGCCGCGACTCACGTATGCCGCCATCGCGTTCTGCGCGACGGGCGCGATACGCTCGCTCGGCACGTTGTTTATGAGCACCGCATCGTAGCCGGCTACCGTTCCGTCCCAGGGGCCGGCAGTGACCGGTACGACAGTAGGCTCGAGTCCCATCCGATTGACGACGGTGCCAAGATAGGTTGCGTCCCTGGCGCTGTCAGTGAGAATGAGAACTTTGCGGCGCGTACCGACACCGACCCAACCCTTGAGCGAGTCGTCCTCGAGGTAAGCGTCGAGGGCCGGATTGTCGGGTCTGAAGGCGGCCTTATACGAAGCCAGGCCGACGGTCTCGGTGCGAACGGGAAAGTCGAAGCGCTGCGAGCCGCGCGCCAGAGTCACTTTGCGCTCGTCGATGGTCGCGCCGTCACGCTCGATTGTGATTGAGCCGGTCACTGGCACGTCGTTGAGATTCTCCATCGTGACGCCGAGCTGGAACGGCGCAGCCTTCTCGAGCGCGGGCGGCAGGGAAAGCGAAGTCATCGCGACGTTGGGAATCGAACGCGCGCCGGGAGGCGTGAAGATGTCGAGGCGAATCTCAGCGTTGACGATCGCACTGATCGCCCGCTCGGCGTCGCCGCGATTTTGCCAGCCGTCGGTCACCATCACGGCCGGACCGCCGTGTGCGTCGGGATCGGCCGCGATACGGTAGAGTGCCGCTTCAAGGTTGGTCGCGCCCGGCAAACACTCGGGGCATCCGCTACCATTGGCAAAGGCTGTTTCAACGCCACCGATCGATTGCGGTGCGGCGTCGGTCGCGAATATGTAGGCTGGATCGCCCGCGCGCAGTCCCAAATCGTCGCGCAGCAACTTGAGCGTCCACGCGCGCATGGCAGGCGTGATACTCGCGCTCGCATCGACGATCGCGGGCCGCGCGGCGCCCTCGGAATGCATCACCTGCTGCGGATTCGCGAGCGCGATGATGAACAGTGCGAGCACTATCGCGCGCATCAGCGGCGCAAATACGCGGCGAAGCTCGCGCGCGTTCAGAAGGCCCCACAGTAACACGATCGCGGGGATAGCGAGCAGGTAAAGCACGTCGCGATGAGCGAAGGTCAAATCGTGCGGCAATTCGCGCGGGAAGAATGCGGGTATCACGGCGTCGCCTCGGCGGTACGTCGGCGCCGATAGACGATGAGCGCTTCAAGAGCCGTCAGCGCGATGATCGCCAGGAGCAGGTAATCGCTGAGTGAGGATTTTTGCATCACCGGCTCGGCGGCGGAGCCCGAATTGGTGGCTTCGACTTTGAGCAGTGGCGAGCTGGAGAGATCCGACTCGGTCAAATCCGCAAGATTGACCGCGCGCGGAGTCTGCGCGTCGCCGGGCCCAAGGAGCACATAAACGCCCTGCTCCGAAACGTCGGTGAAAAGCGTTCCGGGACGAGCTGTCTTCTTTTTTCCCGACGGCAGCGTCACACGATCGACTCCCGCGGGCGCGAGCCACGGCTGCCCGGTGCGGTAACCGCTGCTGCTCCCGCCAAGCCCGGCGAGATAACTGATGGCGTTGAGCGTCAGCACTGACATTGGAAGGTTGCGGCGCCCGAGATACGGAAATGGATTGAAGCCGGTCGCGACAAAACGATGCCCGCCGCGCTCGCCCTTCAACAGCAGCGCGCCGCCGTCGCCGCCCACTACCTGGCTCATCCACGGATGCGTTCCGAAGTACTCGCCGCCGCGCAGACTGAGCAGGCGAAAATTCACCGAGTCAGTGAGCGTGTCGGTCGTCCGCCATCCGGCGATCTCAACCTTCGGCGTCGGCGTCACCGTCAATCCAAAAACCGGATCGCCGGACGGCGGCATCACGAGCATCGCGTTCACGCCCGGCAGATCAGTGGGCGTGGCGTATTCGAAAATGGCGAGATCGTAGTCGCCCAGTTCGTTGGGTGAATAGGAATCGGGACTCTTTGCGGTCACCTTGACGCCAGGAATTGAATTCAGTCCGGCGGCGTCGGCGGGCGTCGGACTGATGAAGAGAATCGACACGTTCTTGATCGAAGTGGCCGTTGCGTACGCGACGTTGTCCAGCGCGAGTGCGTCGTCAGGCGCCAATTTCGCCTGGTAGATGCGCGCGGGCGGCAGTGCCGGAAACTCCAGTGTCGCGGTCTCGCGCGCGCCCAGCGCTTCTCTGGCATGCGCGACTTGTTTGCCGTCAGCCGTCACGACGAGATCGAGCGTGCGGGTTTCAGGGCTGAAGTTGGCGATCGTGAGACTCGCGTGAAGTGCTTCCGCGCCAAGGACTTCACGGCGCAGCGAGAATGAACCGATTGCTGCATTCGCAACTGCGTCGCCGACCGCAATCGGATGAATTCTCGACGGCACCGGCGCCGCGAGTGCGCTGGCACCGGCAAAGATCACCTTCGCGACGCGAGCTTCCGAGGCCAGGTTGCTTAGAAAGTTCTCGAGCGTGGTCTGATCGTTGGGCGCGTCAATCGGCTTGATTCGTGACAGCGCGAGGCGCGCCTCGGTCAGCGTGATGAACGGCGGAGCGATACGGCGCGGCTGTGGCGCGGTGACGTACACCGATATCTCGCCGCCGCCATCTTCGGCCGCCAATTCGGCGTCCAGCTTTTCGCGAGCGATATCGAACCGGCTCTTACCCGACGGTGTCAGTGCCTGCATCGCGGCGGAGTTGTCGATCACAACGGCCAGCGGCGCGGTTCTTTTCCAGATGAATGGACCCGCCAGGGCGAGCACCACCAGACTCAGGATTAGAACCTCGGCAAAGAACATCCAGTCGAGCCGCGGCCATCCGCCGAATCGCTCGCGCCGAAAGCCGCGCAGCGCGCGAAACGCCATCACGCTCGAGACGGTCACGCGCGACGGCCGCTCCTTTGCAAGGTACGCGAGCACCAGCACTGGAATCAGCGCGAAAAATGCGAGCGCGCCTGGATATAGGAGTCCCATCGGATACTCGTCAGTGAGCCAGGCCGAGGTCGCGCACCGCGCGGACGAAGAATTGCTGGAAGTCATTATCGGTCGTGTAGAGCGAGTAGTGCAGCCCGCGCTTGAGGCAGAACGATTTTATTTCGCGTGTAAGGCGCAGCATCGTCTCGCGATACTGCGTCCGTTCGCGCTCGCCGATCGACACCCGCAGCCGCTCGCCTGATTCTGAGTCGACAACTTCGACGTCGCCGTCGAGGCCCTGGCCGTTGATCTCACGCCCGCCAAGAATCTGCACAGCAGTCAGATCCATCGACGCCGCCGTGAACATTCCAAGGCCGCGCGTGACCGAGTTGAGCAGCATCAGGAAGTCGGAAACGATAAAAACCTTGCCGGCGCGTCGAATCGAGAGCAGTTCGGTGGCCAGCGAAGTCGCGAAGTCGAACTGTCCGCCCGGCTTGACCTCGGACAGGCGGCGCGCAAGTTCGACGATTCGATGTCGTCCGTTGACGAACGAAGGATTAACCTTCGCGCCGTTGCCGCCGAGCACCCGCAGCATCACGCGATCGCCGCTGGCCAGCGCGACGTAGGCCAGCGCGAGCGCGGTCAGTATCGCATGCTCGAACTTGCGGTCGCGCGCCGGAAACCCCATCGACGCGCTCGCGTCGAGGAAGATGTAGGTGAGCAGGTCTTCCTCTTCCTGGAACAGCTTGATGTAGAGTTTGTCGCTGCGGCCGTAGAGTCCCCAATCGATGTAGCGGAAATCGTCGCCGGGCGAGTAGTGCCGAAAATCGTTGAACTCGAGCGACGAGCCGCGCTTGGGCGACAGGTGCATTCCCCGGCCCAGCCCAGCGTAGCGCTGGCGCGTTCTGATCCTGAGCTTCTCGAGCCGGGCGAGAAATCCCGGCGTGAACTCATCCGGCAATCCGAACATCGGCTATGTGCGCGGCTTCTTGAGCCGCTTTATCACCTGCTCGAGGATCGATTCGGAAGAAACACTCTCGGCCTCGGCCTGGAAGTTCAGCAGCAAGCGATGCCGCAGGCACGGGACGATGGCGTCGTCGATATCGTCGTAGCTCACGCTGACGCGGCCCGCGAGCAAGGCGTTAACCTTGGCGCACAGAATCAGCGCCTGCGCACCGCGCGGGCTTGGTCCGAAGCGCAAATATTGCGAGACCTCGGGAATCGCGCCGGGACCGCCGGGGGTGCATCCGCCGATCACGCCGATGATGTAACGCTCGAGCGGCTCGGCCACCATCACCTCCCGCACCAGCGCTTTGAGATCCTCGATCGCGCGCGCCGCACGCGCAGGTTCGAACAGCGGCTGAATCTTGTTTTGCGCGGTGCCGGTGGTGCGGCTCAGAATTTCGCGCAGCTCGTCGGGCTTGGGCGATCCCATCACGACTTTGAAGATGAACCGATCCATTTGCGCTTCGGGCAGCGGGTAGGTGCCTTCGAGCTCGATCGGATTTTGTGTGGCGAGCACGATATACGGCGGATCGAGCACGTAGGTGGTGCCGAAAACAGTGACCTGATGCTCCTCCATCGCCTCCAGCACGGCCGATTGCGTCTTGGGCGTCGCGCGATTGATCTCATCGCCCAGTACCATGTGCGCGAAGATTGGGCCCGGCTTGAACTGGAACTCGCGCAGTCCGTCGGACTCGGTCAGCACCTGCGTGCCGATGATGTCCGAGGGCATCAGGTCGGGCGTGAACTGGATTCGTTTGAAGCTGAGTCCGAGTGTTTCGCTGGCCGCCTTGACCATCAGCGTTTTGCCGAGACCGGGCACGCCTTCGATCAGGATATGGCCTCCGCAAAACAGCGCGGTCAGCATTTTTCGCACGACCTCGCGATGGCCGACGATTACGCGCGCGACCTCGCTTTCGGCGCGAGAAAAAATCTTGCGAAAGTCCGCGACCCGCTGGTCGGGTGAAGCTTGTTGAGGAGCCGCTCCCATCCTTTGTACTTCCTTCTCTTGAATCTAATGAATCATGTCGCGATAGCGCGGCGGCACCAGTTGTCGCTCGTCGGGCGCCGCGTCGTCGCTGGTCGGCGCCAACGGCGCATTGACGTACGCCGTCGTGGCCGTGGGCCGATCGGTGTCAAGTACCGTTTTCCCGCCATTACCGGAAGAGGGCGCGCCCGGCAGCCGGAACATGACGTAGCGCGCATCCTTGATATCGACCGTCGAGCCTTTCTCGCCAGGCTTTAGAAAGCGCTGCGCGTTGGTCGACGTCGGCATCTCGCCAAGGTGCGTATCGCCGAGGTTCGATCCCATATCGCGGTTATTTTTGGGATTTCCGCCCGCAGAAGGAATATTGCGATCACCGTTGGCCGCCGGCTTGGGGACGTCGCCAGGCTTGTTGGGATCGACTTGGCTGCCGCTTTTATCATCGGGCTTACTGCCGGGCTTGTTGGCGCCCGGTTGATTCTTGTCGTCGCCGGGCTTGTTGTCAGGACCGGGATTTTTTGCGTTGGCGGTCTCGACCTGTGCCTCGGCTTTGGCCAGTTCGTTTTGCAGCTCGATGCTCGAATTGTTGCCCTTGTTCTGATCGCCTTTGTCGTTCTTCGCCGATCCGGTTCCGTTTTCGGTCTTGCCTGAATTGTTGCCGCTATTGCCTTTGCCAGAGCCCGAGTTGTTGCCACCGGCGTTCTGGCCGCCTCCGGTTCCGCTCTTGCCGTGGCCGCTGCCCGAGCCAGTGGAATTGCCCTGGCCCTGTCCTTGGGCTTTGCCCTTTCCGTTCTGCGCGGTGGATTTGCCCGCGCCCTGGTTTTTACCCGACTCGCTGCTCTTGCGCTTTTGAGCGGCCTTGTCGGCCTCGCGCATCGCATCCTCGATGCGCTTCTTTTTTTCTTCGCGCGGCAGGTTGGGATTTTCTAGCGCGTCGGCTGCCTGGCGAATCTTGTCCGCCAACGCGGTGCCATCGGAACCCGTGGCAGTTTTAGCAATCTCCTCAGCGATGGCGCGCAGCTTGGCGGCTTCTCTATTCTCGGGCATCGGCGCGCGCACTAATCCCAACGTCGCGAGCACCATCGCAAGCGCGACTACGCCTGCAAGAATCGAGGACCGCCTGAGCGGTTCTCCGACTTCGAGTCTGAATTCGCGCCTAACGTCGAAGCCGCTGAACAACGCGATCGCCCGTCGCCACAATACTGGGAACAGGGGCGTGCGGCGCGCGCGCCCACTCTCGGGCGACGCAGGATTCGCCAGCGTCGCGAACGTTACAATCTCCTGAGCGGATTGGAGCCGGTCGTCGAGCTCGGCGGCCGCCGCAACAAAATCGTGGTCGCGCCGATACGCGCGAAATGCCAAAACCAATCCCGCCAACAGCACCACGATGCCGGCGCCGACCAGCCCGAGACTGAGTGCGTTGGCCCGATCGGGCGCCAGTGAATAACCGTACTGCGCCCAAGTCACTTCTCCGATCGGCTGGAGGAAAATCCCAAGCGTGATGGCGGTGATTGCCGGCGCAATCGCGCATAGCATCACGCGAATTGCGGCTAGCCGCGCGATTCGCGCGCTGGCGCTGCCGATTGTCTCGATCGGGTTGTCCACTGCGATGAAATTATAGCGTACTCGACCCAGATGCGACCGTTCAATCGGCTGCCCGGACCGGCTTATTTTGAGGATGCTGCGGCTGGTTTGCCGACCTGCGGTTTCCGCTCGAGCGCGATCGCTCGCCGATGTTCGTCAAATGACTTCGAAAAGATATGGGTGCCGCCTTCGCGCGCGACAAAATAAAGATAATCGGTCTGCGTCGGATATAACGCCGC
This sequence comes from uncultured delta proteobacterium, assembly GCA_963842215.1. Taxonomy (GTDB): domain Bacteria; phylum Desulfobacterota; class Binatia; order Binatales; family Binataceae; genus Binatus. Next base: position 19,982 of record CAWJFQ010000004.1, read on the forward strand.
TTCGATTGATTTCAGGCCGGGATTCGCGATTGGCCCCGGCGGCAAACCGGCGAAGTCGTAAGTATTGTAGGCTGAGGTTGTGTGCACCGCGCTCGCTGCAGACTCGTTCGCGTCGTCGAGCTCGTACTGCGCAGTAGGATCAGACTGCAGCGGCATCCCAAGCCGCAGGCGATTGTAAAAGACCCCCGCGATCAGCGGACGCTCGTCGGGCGCCTTCGCCTCCTTCTCGACGATCGAGGCCATCGTCACCAGCCGGCGCGCGTCGAGACCGGCCGCAAACATCCGCTCCTCGACGGCCGGCGTCAGCACCTGGTAGAAGCGCGCGAGCATCGCTGCCAGCACGTCATCGGTTTTCGCATGCGGCGAGAATTTGTACGTCGCCGGGAACAGGTAGCCTTCCGCGCCCAGCGGCATCAGGCCGAGCGCGCGAACCATCGTGCCGTCGCGCGCGGCTTGCTCGAATTCGTCCTGGCAGACCAGGCCGGTTTGCGCCACCCGCTCCGCAATCTCATGCACGGTCAAACCTTCCGGAATTGTTATGGTCACGACGATGAAATCGCCCCGGACCAGATGACGCATCACGTCGGGAATCCGCTCTCCCCCTTTGAAGGCGTAATCGCCCGGCTTGATCTGGCTCGCCGTCTGGCTCATGCGGCCGTAGAGGCGCAGCGCAAGCTCGCTTCGAACGACGCCGGCGTCGGCGAGCGCACGCGCGATTTGGCGAAACGACTCACCCTTCTCAATCGTGACTTCGCGCGGCGGCGCGAATTTTTCAGTCGGGGTCAGCCAGAAGTAAGAGAGGGCGGCGTATGCACCGACTACCACGATCGCAAGTAACAGGATTGTGGCCGCGCGCTTCATCCAGTTCGAGGATATAATTCGCCCGGTAACTTTTCATCCGCGCAGGATTTTTTCCGGATGCGCCTGCATCCAGCCTTCGAGGATTACGACGGCCGCGAACGCGTCGAGCCCAGTCTTGCGAGTACCCTTCCGCGCGGGCGTATCCGCCAGACGTTCGCGCGCCTCGAAGGTGGTCAGGCGCTCGTCGAACATCTCGACAGTCACGCGTAACTGCAGCGCGAGGTGTGCAGCGAATTTCCGCGCGGAAACGGCGGCAGGTCCATCGCTGCCATCCATATTGAGCGGCAGCCCGACAACGAATGTATCGACGCGGCGGTCACCGAGCATCGCTGCAATCGCCTCGATGTCCTTCTTAAGCGCGCTCCGCTCGACGATTCCCACAGGATGCGCTCCCATCGAGGCGGCGTCGGTAACGGCGACCCCAATCCGCCGCCGACCGAGATCAAGCGCTGCAATCGGCATCCGCACCTCCGTGGGCGATGACAGTAACAATTTTCACGACCCTTGGTACTATAGGCGCCAATGCGATTATCAGCGGTCTGCGTCGCGAATCTTGCGGCCCTTGTCCTGCTCTGTCCGATCTCCGCGCTGGCCCTGGGGCACTGACGGGCACAAGATCGTAGCGGTAATCGCGGCGGATAACCTGACGCCTGCAGCCGCGAGCCACGTTGCTGCCATACTTGCCGTGCCCGCCGATAAGAGATCGATTGCTGCTGCAATGGAGGCGGCTTCTATACGTCCCGATACCGAGTTCCGCGATGAGGATCGTCAGACCGAGCCCTGGCACTTCATCAACCTGTGCCTGCAAGACCGGCGAGCAGACGTTCCCGCGCGCTGCCGTGATGGAAACTGCGTCACCGGTAAAATCGACGAATATTCGAAACACCTCAAGGACGGGAGCTACGACCGTTGGGGCGCTGCCGGAGACTTGGCGTTCCTTATCCACTTTGTTGGCGACATCCATCAACCGTTGCATGCTGCAAGCGACGCGGACCGCGGCGGCAATTGCGTCACGGTCGATTCGAGCACCAGGGCAAAGGACCTGCACTACGCCTGGGACACCACTATCGTGCGCCGTCTCGAATACAGCATCGATTCCGGACGGCCCGAGACGACAGCTCACAGGCTGGAGCAGGCTTATGCCGCCGAGCAACAGTTCGACTCTTGGATTCCCGCGGACGATATCGCGTGGCAGTCGAAAGAACTCGCGCGTTCCGACATCTATGCGTCGCTGCAGATTCCGGTCGAGCCTTGCGAACCGACCGCAGACGTATGCCGCAATCCTGCGGGACGCTCCGTCGAGCTGAGCTCTTCTTACCTCGACCGCGCCGACGCGATCGCGGGCCATCAACTTGCAAAGGCAGGTTTCAGGCTGGCGAGCCTGCTCAATGAGATTTGGACTCAGCCCGCAGGTCCCAACGAGGCGACGCGCCAATTGAATGCAGAGCCGGTTAACGTTCCTTTGTCGAACACCGTTTCCGCTGCCGGCCGAATCGTCGGCAATCGACGAAGCAGGATTTATGCTTGGCCCGGATGTGGCACCTACGACAAGATGGCACCCGCGAATCGAGTCGTGTTTCCAAGCCGCGAAGCAGCCGAACAGGCTGGGTATCGGGCCGCTCGGAATTGTCCCTGATCAGCTTCCGCCCGAAACACCTCTATAATCCTGACTCATATGTAACTCGGGTCGCGTTTTATCGGTGCTTATTGTAACCGGATGACACGGAATCGTGTCGCCCCTGTAACCGGATGTGCAAACAGATAACGGGTGGGGTTGCGTCTTTTCCCCGAATCGCCTACCGTCGCTAACGATGGCGGCTCGGGGGAGAAGCTTGGTGGTATATCCACGTGCGTTGATAGGGTTGGTCGTTGCCTTGGTTGCGACCACCACGGCGCTGTTCCTTTTTTTCCAAGCAAATCCGCAGACTATTCGCTCGCCACTGGATACCCTCAGCTCTGAATTGGATGCCGGCACGGACGCGCCCCGGGTGGTCGAAGAGCCGGAATCAGTCGAGCCCGCCCCTCAATCGATCACCATCAGCACCACGCTGGAACATACTGCGCCTATCGAGAGCTACTTGCGCGAAGCTGGGATGGATACGAGCGACGCGCACCAGTGGGCCTCATACCTGCAGCGCATCCTGGCGAATCGGTACCTGCATAGCGGGCATCCGCTGACGTTATATAAGGATCCTGAGACCGGAGAGATGCGCGGCCTCAGGTACGATCTCGACGAAAAAACTACGATGGTGGCAGCGAGCCTCGGCGCTGGGGTGCTGAAGGCGGGGCTGCGGCCGATCGAGTACTTCATCAAGCCCATCAAACTGACCTTCGAGGTCAGGGACAGCTTCAAGCACGCCGCTGCCGAGAACGGGATTCCCAAGCCAATCGTCGACTCGCTGCAGGACGCGTTCTCGGACCGGCACGATCTCAACCGGCTCGCGCCCGGCTCTGCGGTCAAGCTCATCTACCAGGAGAAGATCAGTCGCGACGGCTCGTACACGCTGGTCGGCGATGTGCAGGCGGCGCAAATCCGTTTCGGCAGCCGCACGTTGACTGCCATATCGTTCTCGGACGAACACGGCCGTCCTCATCTATACGACGAACAAGGCCACCCACTCGGCCCGCAATCGCTGAAATTCCCGCTGAATTTCCAGTATATTTCGTCGGGCTTCACGTTCCATCGCTATCATCCGATCCTGCACGAGTACCGGCCCCACGTCGGCGTCGATCTGGTAGCGAAGTACGGTGAGCCGGTCAAAGCTGTCGCCGACGGTCAGGTCATAAGCGCAGGATGGCAAGGCGAGCTCGGCAATTGCATCCGAATTCAGCATCAGCATCAGATGGTCAGCATCTACGGCCATCTCTCGAAGATCAGTTCTGAGGTGAAGGCTGGCGCCTACGTCAAAATCGGGCAGTATATCGGCAACGTAGGTTCGACCGGGTTGTCGACCGGACCGCATCTACACTTCGCGATGGAAAAAGACGGTGCCTGGGTTAATCCTTTGACAGAGAAACTTGGAGAGAATCACGAAGTTTCGCCAAGGATGAAAGCGATATTCGACGAGATCAAGGATCAATACCAGTCCGCGCTGGCCGAACTGCCAGACTTGGGCAGCCACTTCATCGCGTCCGGCGAGCGCAAGCCCGCAATCTCGAAGTTTGGCGACATGTACCACGTGACGCTCGATCGCATTCCGCTAAAGGGTGTGCACCTCCGTGGTCCCCGAGTTTCCAGCAGTCGCATGAGCTCCGACTCCGCCAGCGCCCTTTGATCTGAACGCCTCACCTGGTTCGCTCTGAATTGCCTGCTCAGTGAAAGCTGACGTGAGGCGAGACGCACCTGAAAATGCGCGAGCATTTGGATACAGATTTTTTCAAAGCCCCGCTGCCGCGCGTCTTCGGCCATCGTGGTAGCGCCGGTACGCATCCTGAGAATACGCTCGAATCATTTGCCGCCGCTGTGGCGGGCGGCGTCGAATATCTCGAATTCGACATCCACATGACTCGCGACGGCGAAGTTGTCGTCAGCCACGACGATCATCTCGAGCGCAATTGCGGACGCGCCGGCGTCATCCGCGAGCTGACGTACTCGGAGGTGATGGCCGCGGACGCGGGCCGGATGTTCACGCTCGACGGTGCGACTTTTCCCTTCCGAAACAAAGGGCTGCGGATTCCGCGCTTGTCCGAAGTGCTCGCGGCGTTTCCAAAATTGCTCATGATTGTCGAGATCAAGCAGATCGCGCCGAGTGTGGTCGCGCCGATGCTCGATGCGCTCGATCGCGCCGGCATGCGGCGAAGCGTACTGATTGCCAGCGAGCACCAGCAACCGCTCGACGAGGTGCGCCGGCTGGCGCCGGGAATCCCGACCAACTTTTCGTACCTCGAGTCGGGCGTATTCGTGCAGGCGATGGGAACTCGTGACGCCAACTATCGCCCGTGCGGCGACGCCGTTCAAATTCCACGCAGCTACGAATCGTGGCAGCTCGTCACGCCGGAGAGCGTCGAATTCGCGCATCGACTCGGCCTCGAAGTGCACGTCTGGACAGTGAATGAGGAAGCCGAAATGGGTGAATTGCTCGACATGGGCGTCGACGGACTCATCAGCGACTATCCGGCTCGCGCGCTCGACGTGGTTCGCCAGCGCTCCGAGGCACGGCGCTAGCGGCGCGCCCTTTCCAGTTTGCGGCAGGCTTTGTTACGATTCCGCACGCTCGTCGAACAATTCACTCAGGAGCGAACATTATGAAGCTCGATACCGGTCTCTCGACGCGCAATTTGCGCGATGTTCCGGCCGCGGCGCGCGCCGCCGAGGCTGCTGGCTTCGATGCCATCTGGATTCCCGAGGCCGGTAACGACGGCTTCCTGCCGGCCGCACTGATCGCGGAGCATACGAAGCGAATCAAAATGGGGACCTCGGTTGCGATCGCGTTTCCCCGCAGCCCCATGATCACGGCGGCGACCGCGTGGGATCTTGCGGGACTTTCCGAGGGCCGTTTCATTCTTGGACTCGGTACGCAGGTGAAGGGCCATATCGAGCGCCGCTACAGCACCAGGTGGGAAGCGCCGGTGCCACGCCTGCGCGAGTACCTGTTGTCACTGCGCGCGATTTTCAAATGCTGGTCGGAGGGCGGCGCGAAACTTTCGTTCCAGGGCAAGTACTACAACTTCTCATTGATGACGCCGTTCTTCACTCCCGCGCGGCACACATTCTCTAACGTGCCGATTCACATCGCGGGCGTGAACGAACATATCATCCGGTTGGCGGGAGAACTGTGCGAGGGCCTGCATGCGCATCCATTCAACTCGCCCAAGTATCTGCGCGAATACGTCTTGCCGAACGTCGAGAAGGGTCTGCAAGAAGGCGGGGCGTTCGCGCAAGGATTTCGAAATCCAGACCACGGCGTTCGTGATCGTCGGCCGCAACCAGGACGAAATAAGGAAAACTCGCGAAGCTGTCCGCCAGCAGATCTCGTTCTACGCCTCAACGCGAACCTACAAGGTCGTGCTCGACACGCATGGATGGGGCGACGTCGCGCAGCGTCTGAACGAGAAGGCCGCCAAGGGTGAATGGGTCGCGATGGCGAAAGAAATCACCGACGAGATGCTCGACGTGTACACGGTCTCGGGCACCTTCGACGATATCGCCGACAAGGTGAAGCAGCGTTACGACGGATTGCTCGACCGGGTCGCGTTTTACATTCCATATCGGGCGGGAACCGACGACGCCGAATGGGCAAAACTCGCGAAGCAATTCAATGGCTGAGTTTCGCCGTCAGCGTGATACATTTTATGCCGCTAACAAGGAGAAAATTTCGATGACCAAGGCAATGTTGAAAACGATGGCAGCGATTGCGCTCGTGGCGGCGTTCATGCTTGTGGGCGCGAGCCGAATCGCATGGCGCAGGGCGCAGCTCCTCCGCGAGCGCCGGCGCCCGCGACGGACGAGCCGGGCACCAAGAGCTTCACGCTGTGTCGCGGTCGAAGTCGATGGCGCCAAGTTCTGGCTGCCGAGCGTGATCGCGGTCGATCAGGGCGACAAGGTCAAGCTCACGCTCAAGAACCAGGTGCCGGGCGCGGAGAATCAGCATGGCTTCACGATTCCGGCGTACAACATCACCGAGGTCGTGACGCGCGGCGAGCCCAAGATCATGACGCTTCGTCGCCGACAAGCCGGGCGTCTTTCAGTATTTTTGCCAGCTGCATCCCGCGCATATCGGCGGTTCGTTGATCGTCGAACCCAAGAAGTAGCAGCGTTGCCGGAATCGGGACGGTGAGGGATTGGCGGCTCGCGCCTCCCGCGTCCCCGATGCCATCGTCGCGCGAAAGGGCTAGGCTTGATCGCGCATGCGCACGCGTAGTCCTCTATGCGCGTTCGCCGGAATGGCGCGCGGTGGTCGAGCGCGCCGACGAATTGATGGCGTCGCCGGATTTTCGGGTGCTCAAATCTGAAGCCCGGACTCGCGCAGGATTTATCGACGTCCCCGGCGCCGGACCCGCGTTCATAAAGCGCGTCGAGGTTTCCTCATGGAGTCGCGGCATCTATCGCGCGAATGCGCGGATCTCGCGCCGCGCGATCGCTCGCGGGCGCCGCGATGCTTAAGGCGCACGGCCTCGCCCATCCGGAGCCGCTCGCCGCGATGGATATGTATCAGGCCGGTGCGGTTCGCGCCTCGTATCTGGTCAGCCGCGCGCTCATCAACGCGGACTCGTTGAGCCGCTTCATGCTCGGTCCCGGAGAAATCAAGGGACGCAACGTGCATCGTCGTAAACAAATCTCCGACACCGTCGCGGCGCAAATCCGGCGACTCCACGAGTCGGGGCTCTACACGCGCGACCTGCAGGAGACCAACATCATGGTCGAGGAGAACGGCGCCGGCGGCTTCAATGTGTACTTTATCGACCTCGAGGATTTCCGGCGCGCTGCAAAGGTTTCGTGGGATCGCAGAGTTCTGAACCTGGTGCATCTCGATCGCAGCATCGGACGCTTTTTATGCCGCGCGGCGCGCCTCGATTTTCTTTATTCCTACCTCGGCCATCGGCCCGACCGAGCGACCGCGCGCAAAATGGTCGCGGAAATCAAAGCAGCGCGCGAGGCTGATCGATCGCCGCAAGCGGAGCGGCGCGCATTCTCCGAACGCGCGGTCGCGCCGCTGGCGGGAGGAACGCGGTAGTGGCTTTTTCGATCCTGAGTCGCGAATACGACCATCACACCGAGCAGGTCCACGCCGCCGGTGGAAGCTGGGTGCGCGACGTGATGCTCGGGCTGAACGATGGACTGGTCGCGTCATTCGCGGTGACCTCGGGCGTCGCCGGTGCATTCGTCACAGGCAACGCCGCGATGATGGCGGGATTGTCGGAGATGCTCGGCGGTGCGGTCGCGATGGGGCTCGCGGCGTTTATCTCCGCGCGTTCACAAATCGAGTTTTATCAAAGTGAGATTGAACGCGAGCGCGAAGAAATTCGTCGATGGCCCGACCGCGAGCGCGAAGAAATCAGCGCCATCTATAGCAACAAGGGATTCGGCGGGCAGTTGCTCGATCAGATTGTCGCCCATATCACATCCGACCCCGAACGATGGAGCAACGTGATGATGCGCGAGGAGCTGGGCTTCAACCTGGAATCTTTCGACCGCCCGGTCCGCTCGGCGCTCGCCGTCGGCTCGTCATACCTCGCAGGCGCGGCAGTCCCCGTCTGGGCGTACATTTTTTTCGAGGCTGGGCAGGCGTTGAAAGTGTCCGCAATCTCGACGGTGGTCGTGCTGTTCGCCGTCGGCGCGCTGAAGACGATCATCACCAGCCGTTCATGGTGGCGCAGCGGACTCGAAAGCATGTTAGTCGGGGTAGCAGCCGCGGGCGCGACCTATGCCGCGGGCCGGATGTTTGCCGCGCGCTGAGTCGCAGACCGGCGCGCGTATCAAACCTCGATCAGAATATCGTCGCCGTCCGCCTTCGCCGCGTAGCATCCCAGCTTAATGCTCGCGTCGTCGAGGTTCGCGCCGGTCGTTATGTCGTACTCCCAGCCGTGCCATGGGCAGGTGATGGTAGTGCCGTCGAGCTCGCCCTCGGCCAACGGGCCGCCGCGATGCTTGCAGGAGTTGTCGATCGCAAAGAATTTTCCACCCGCATTGAACAGCGCGATTTGTTTGCCGCCAATCTCGACCAGCTTGCCGCTGCCCTCGGGCAGTTCTGACAGCTTCGCAACTTTGATAAAGCTTGGCATCCGCAATCGCCTCCGCTCAGGTGGTGTACTCCGCGTTGATTCGCACGTAATCGTAGCTTAGGTCGCAAGTCAGAATAGTGGCGCTGGATTTCCCTAGTCGCAAGTCGAGTCGGACCGCGAATTCCCGTTCCTTCATCGCAGCACCCGCCTCGGACAGAGCCTCGGTCAACAGTCGGCCGCTCGCGGCGACTTTCACTCCGCCGATCCACAGCACCAGCTTGTCGGACTCGACGTCGGCGCCGGACGAACCCGCGGCCATCAGGATCCGTCCCACATTCGGATCGCATCCAAAGAACGCGGTCTTGACCAGCGGCGAGTTCGCGATTTGTCGAGCGGCACGGTCGGCATCAGCGGAAGTGCGAGCGCCTCGCACTTCGACGGTAACGAGCTTGGTTGCGCCCTCGCCGTCGCGCACGAGTTCGCGCGCGAGCGCAGCGGAAATCTCCTCGACCGCGCGGTCGAACGTCGCCTGATCGCGCGTAGTCAATGCGCGATTTTTTGCAACGCCGCTTGCCATGATTATCACCGTGTCGTTGGTGGACATGTCGCCGTCAACGGTAATCGCGTTGAAGCTGGCCGGCAGCGCTGCTTTGAGCGATCGCTTCAGCGGGGCAGGACCTATGGCGGCGTCAGTCATCAGATAGCCGAGCATCGTCGCCATCTTGGGCGAGATCATGCCGACGCCTTTCACCGCGCCGGCAAGCGTGATGGTCGAGCTACCAATCTTGAAAGTTGTCGAGGCGGTCTTCGGACGTGTGTCGGTCGTCATGATCGCTTGCGCAAAATCCCCGAGCCCGTCTACGCGCAGCGATCGGACAGCCTCGGCCGCGCCGTTTTCGAATTTTGCAGAGTCGTAAAGATGACCGATCACGCCGGTCGAGGACGGCACCACGAGTTCCGGCGCGCATCCGAGAAGACGCGCGACGTGCGTGCATGAATCGCGGGCCAGCCGCATACCCGCTTCGCCGGTGAAGCTGTTGGCGCATCCCGAGTTCGCAACGACCGCTTGCAGGCGGCCCGACTTCACGCGATCGGCCGTAACGTAAACCGGTGCGGCCTTCACGCGATTGGCGCTGAAGACTGCAGCTGCCGCCGATGGGTGATCGGCGACGATGAGGCCCAGATCCAGCGCGCCCGCCTTGGTCTTGAGGCCGGCGCTGACGCCGGCGAATCGAAATCCGCCCACTGCGACGGGCTCGAGTTCAATACTCATCCAGTGGCGATCCTCCGATGCGGCGAAGCATGCGTGCGGCTGCTATCCCCAGACTCGCGCCCAGTGCGTCACTTGCCGTGGCAGCGCTTGTATTTCTTGCCCGAGCCGCATGGACACGGATCGTTGCGGCCGACCTTATCGGCTTCGCGCTTGGCGGGTGCCGCGGCTTGCGCTTCGGTTTCGCCGCCATGGCTCATCACGACGCGTTGCGGCTTGGGCTGCTGAATCTGCTCGACGTCCTGCTGGCGCTGGACCTGCACGGAAAAAACTTTCTCGACCACGTCCTGCTGCATCACGGCCATCAGCGCTTCGAACATCGAGAATCCTTCTTTCTGGTATTCGACCAGCGGATTCACCTGGCGCGTAGCCGCGCAGCCCGATTCCTTCCTTCAGATGATCCATCGCGAGCAGATGGTCTTTCCACAGCGCGTCGAGCGTCTGGAGCATCACGATCTTTTCGATTTGACGCATCACCGGCTCGGTGAATTCTGTTTCGCGCTGATCGTAGAGCTGATGCACGCGCTCGGAGCCAATCTCGATCAAATCGTCGGTCCCGTGGATCGGCTTGGCGTCGATTTCGGTCTGCGCGTTGAAGCCGGGGCGGAACTTGAACTGTTTGAAGAATGCGTCGTCGATCGCCTTCCAGTCCCATTCGGCGGGGTCGATCTCGTTGCTACCGTGGGCGGCCGCGATTTCCTCGATCAGCGCGTCGCACATGTCGAGCACGTCGTCCTTGAGCGACGCACCGCTGAGCAGTTCGCGCCGGCGATGGTAAACCACCTCGCGCTGCTTGTTCATCACGTCGTCGTATTCGAGCAGATGCTTGCGGATGTCGAAGTTGTGCGACTCGACTTTCTTCTGCGCGTTTTCGATCGCGCGCGAAATCCATCGATGCTCGATCGGGCTCGTTGTCGTCCATCCCGATTCGGCCCATCAAGCCCTTGAGCCGGTCGGCGCCGAAGATGCGCAGCAGATCGTCCTCGAGCGACATGTAGAAGCGCGACGAGCCGGGGTCGCCCTGGCGTCCCGAACGGCCGCGCAGCTGGTTGTCGATTCGGCGCGATTCATGACGCTCGGTGCCGAGGATGTGCAGGCCGCCGGCCTCTAGCACCTTTTCGCGCTCGGCCTTGCACTGCTCGACGTATTTCGCGAGCGCGGCCTGGAAATTCGGATCGGCGGGGTCTTTGGTGCCGACTTCGGCCGCCGCCATGAACTCGGGATTGCCGCCGAGCACGATATCGGTGCCGCGGCCGGCCATGTTGGTGGAAATCGTGACCGCGCCGAAACGCCCGGCCTGCGCGACGATTTCCGCTTCGCGCTCATGATTCTTGGCGTTGAGCACGTAATGCTTGACGCCGGTCTTTTTCAGCTTTTCGGCGACGCGCTCGGATTTTTCGATCGAGACAGTGCCGACCAGCACCGGCTGCCCGCGTTCGTGGCAGTCGCTGATTTCCTCGATCACCGCGTCGAACTTTTCGTCTTCGGTTTTGTAAACGACGTCGTGATTGTCGATACGGATCATCGGCTGATTGGTCGGAATCACGATCACGTCGAGTCCGTAAATTTCCTTGAACTCGACCGCCTCGGTATCGGCGGTGCCGGTCATGCCCGACAGCTTTTTGTACATGCGGAAGTAGTTCTGAAAGGTGATGGTCGCGAGGGTCTGGTTCTCGGACTCGATCTTGACGTTCTCTTTGGCCTCGACCGCCTGATGCAGTCCGTCGCTCCATCGCCGTCCCGGCATCAGCCGCCCGGTGAACTCATCGACGATGATCACCTCGCCGTCCTTGACGACGTAATCGACGTCGCGCTTGAACAGCGTGTGCGCGCGGAGTCCCTGGTTGGCGTGATGCAGCAGCAGGATGTTGCGCGGGTCGTAAAGGTTCTCGACCCCGAGCAGTTGTTCGACGCGGGTCACGCCGTCCTCGGTCAGCGCGACGGTGCGCATCTTCTCGTCGATGGTGTAGTGATCTTCGGCCTTCAGGCGCGGGATGACGCGGTCGACCACATAGTAAGTATCGGTGGATTCCTCGGAGGCGCCGGAGATGATCAGCGGCGTGCGCGCCTCGTCGATCAGGATCGAGTCGACTTCGTCCACGATTGCGAAGTTGTGTTCGCGCTGGACGTAGTCCTCGAGGTTGAACTTCATGTTGTCGCGCAGGTAGTCGAAGCCGAACTCGTTGTTCTGGCCGTAGGTGATATCGGCGCGATAAGCGACCTTGCGCTCCTGGTCGGTGAGGCCGTGGACGACGACGCCGACGGTCAGGCCGAGGAAGCCGTAAATGCGCCCCATCCATTCGGAGTCGCGGCGGGCGAGGTAGTCGTTGACGGTGACGACGTGGACGCCGCGCCCCGACAGGGCATTGAGCACCGCGGGCAGAGTCGCGACGAGAGTCTTGCCCTCGCCGGTTTTCATTTCGGCGATCCGTCCCTGGTGCAGGATCATCCCGCCGATCAGCTGCACGTCGAAGTGGCGCTGGCCGATGGTGCGCTTGGAGGCCTCGCGCACGACGGCGAAGACCTGCGGCAGGATTTCGAGCAGGGCTTCGTCACGCTGCTCGCGATCTTCGATGGCGCTGATTTTCGCCTTCCATTCGGCGATTTTGGCGCGCAGTTCGTCGTCGCCCAAGGCCGAGATCTCGGGCTCGAGCCGGTTGATCTCGTCGACGTCAGGACGGAGACGTTTGATTTCGCGTTCGTTCTTCGAGCCGAAGATTTTTCGCGCAACGAGGGAAATAGCTGATGCCATCTTATATGAGTGAGTTACGCAGCAAGTTTTGAAATTAAATTCCGGGAATCGCCACTGCAAAGCGGGCCGTCCCGAGTTTAGCTGGAAATCATCTTATCCTGAAATCGGGGCGTAGCAGAGGGGCACGACGATGCTGAAGTGTGAGTCGCATTGAAAGACCGGGGTTCCTCTTAAGATGGATGCGGCCGGCTTTTCGTAAGCGTGGCGCAGTGGAATGATCGCGCTCCGACGATCTCGCGCAGACTTGACTGCCGAAGGGAGGCGCCATGGACAGTCCAATCAAATACACCAAGAGCGGCGAGGTTCACCTTGCCTATCGCGTTTTCGGCGACGGGCCACGCGACATGGTGCTGATTCCGGGTACGCTCTCGCATGTCGAGGTCACCTGGGCAAGGCCATCCAATGTGTACCTGTTGAAGAGGCTTACCGCGTTTGCCCGAGTGATCGTGTTCGACAAGCGCGGCCAGGGGCTCTCAGACCGGGTCGCCGAGCAGACCCTCGAAGAACGCGTTGGCGATGTGCGGGCAGTGATGGATGCGGCCGGCTCCCGTCAAGCGACAATCTATGGATGGTCGGAGGGCGGACCGATGTGCCTGATGTTCGCGGCTACGTACCCGGAGCGCGTCTCGGCGCTGGTACTGTACGGAACTTTTGCGTCCCTGCAGGCGCCGCCAATCAGCCAGCCGCGGTGGCATCTGGAGCAGTCGCTGAAACATTTGGAAGCGCACTGGGGCGAGGGAGTGTTGCTGCCTGCCAATACGCCGAGCCTGATCAACGACAAGGCCGCACTCGAATGGGTCGCGCGCCTCGAGCGAGAGTCGGCAAGCCCTGGCTCGATCGTGACCCTGATGCGGGCCAATTACGATCTCGACGTCCGCCACGTTCTGGCTTCGATACACGCGCCGACACTAATTCTCCATCGGGTGCGCGACTCACTGATCCCGGTCGCTGCCGGACGTTACCTCGCGGAGCACATCCCTGGAGCGAAGTACGCGGAGATCCCAGGGACCGATCATTCGATCGCGGACAACGCGACGCAGGATGTCGTCGCCGACGAGATCGAAGAGTTCATCACGGGCGCGCGCCATCGCCCGGAACCTGATCGCTTGCTCGCTACCGTGATGTTTACCGACATCGTGCGCTCGACCGAGCGCGCGGCCGAAATGGGCGACCAACGATGGCGCGAGCTGCTCGAAAACTATTACGTCGTGATGCGCAAGGAATTGGCGACTTTTCGCGGACACGAGGTGAACACGGCGGGCGATGGCCTGCTGGCGACTTTCGATGGACCTGCGCGGGCGATCCGATGCGCGTGCTCGGTGCGCGCGAAGCTGCGCGAGCTGGGATTGCAGGTTCGCACCGGACTGCACACGGGAGAATGCGAACTGATTGGCGACGACGTCGGCGGTATCGCGGTGCATACTGGAGCGCGGGTTGCGACCGCGGCGGATCCTGACGAGGTGCTGGTGTCGAGCACGGTCAAAGATCTCGTCGCCGGCTCCGGCATCCAGTTCGCCGATCGCGGTCTGCATACGCTGAAGGGCGTGCCCGGCGAATGGCATTTGTACGGCGTCCAGTAGAAGAGTCGATGAACGAGCGGTGGACTAGCGTTCGATGCGAACGGCGGAATCCACCTGCGGGCCCAGAAAGCGGCGGCCGACGCGGACGAAGCGATCGGGAGTCTCGGTGACGAAGAAACTCTGACTGCCGTTGCCGCTGCGCCGGGCGAGCTTGAGAACCGATAGCCGATCGCGCACGTCGGCGGCAGTCGCGGTAGCGGAGTCTACGATCTTGACCCGCGCGCCCAGAATTCGCGCGAACATCTCGCGCAGCAGCGGGTAGTGGGTGCATCCCAGCAGCAACGTGTCGATGCCGCTTTGCTTGAGACTTTCGAGGTAGTGCGCGACGGTCAGCTCGGCGACCGCGTTGTCGGTCCATCCTTCTTCGGCCAGCGGCACCAGCAGCGGGCACGCGCGGGTATAGATTTCCGCGCGCGGGCTGAGCCGCTGAATCGCGCGCGTGTATGCGCCCGACGCGATAGTCGCCTCGGTGCCGATGACGCCGATTTTGCCGGTGCGCGAAGCCTTGGCGGCAGCGCGCGCGCCCGGCTCGATCACACCGATGACGGGCACCATCGTGTCGGACGCGATCGCGTCGAGCGCGACGGCGCTCGAGGTGTTGCATGCCACCACCAGCATTTTGATTCCCTTGGCGAGCAGGAAGCCGGTGTTCTCCTTCGAGTAGCGGACAATGACCTCGTTGGATTTCGTGCCGTATGGAAGACGCGCGGTGTCGCCGAGATAAATGAAGTCTTCAGCAGGGCAGGGCAGCAGTCAGCTCTTTCAGCACGGTGAGTCCGCCGATGCCGGAATCGAAGACGCCGATGGGCCGGTCGAACGCCGTGCGCGCGCCGCGAACGACTCCGTTAGAAGCCGCGATCGAGTTAGGGCGTGGTAGGGATTTTTTTCGGGTCGGCATTTCAATTGCGCATAAGGCGCTCGCCGATTGTAGCCGGTCGCGCCGGTGCTGCGCCAAAGACATGCTGGTGCACGCTGGCGGGCTCCATGCACAGGTAAGCCGGGATTTCGGCGCCCACTTTTTTGAAGCGCTCGGCGAGCGCGCGATAAAGACTCAAGCGCAGCGGCGTGAAAGTGCGAAAGCGGCCGTCGGAGGCGAGCACGTCTTCGCCGCACAGCATTGGATCGTTGGGAAAACGGCTGCGTGCCGCGCCGCGCAAGCGGGGCGTCATGCGAAGACCGCCCATGCTGACGAACGAGATCTGCTTCGGTGGAATCGAGTCGAGCAACTCGTCAATCAGTGCGATGTAGTCGCGCTCCGCGCCGGGATAGGCGATCAACGGATCGAAATGGAACGCGACGCGGTAGCCGGCGTCGAGCACGGCGCGCGCGGCCGCGATTCGCGCAGTGGGCGATGCGGTGCGATGCTCCGAGCTTCGGTAGACGGCGTCGGTAGACAAGGTCCATGAGACCAGCACGCGGCCGCGCGGATCGGTTGCGAGCAGATTTTCGATTTCGTCGGTTTTGGTTTTGAGTTCGAGCGTCAGATTCTCGCGCGCGGCAAAAAATTCGATCAGATCGCGGCTAATCGTGGTGATCGAGTCGAACGCGAGCGAATCGGCCAGCTCACCGGTACCGACCCGGAAGGTGCGTCCGCGCGCGTTGTCGCACAGCCGGTCGAGTTCCTCGAATGAGTCGGTGAAATTCGCATACAGCTGGAAGGCCGGATTGTCGGCGAGATATTCCTGCAGGAAACAGTACGAGCAATCCATCGGGCAGTTCGACGCCAGCGTCAGCACGAGGTATCCGCAGCAGGCGAACTTCGAAGAACCGGCGGGACAGGGCATCAGGAACGGAGTCTTGCGGCGAGCGATCACGAGGCGGCGTTTGCCGGCACCGAATGGATCGCGCGCGCCGTACTCGGGCCGGGCGGCCTCGCGCGCGTCCGCGACGTGCGTCACCGGCAGATTGCGCGGGAGCGCGCGGAGGACGCGAATCGCCAGCGCGGAGTTGGCGCATCCGTGCTCGACAAAGACGGCATCGAGATCGAATTTCATTCTTTTAACGTCTCAGTTTTACCGCCGAGCATTTCAATAATTCGAGTCAGTCCCGGGCGCGAGCGCTCGAGCGCTTCGAGCAGATGCGCCAGCTCGGTTGCGCTTCGCACGCGCAGCGAAACCGTGACCTCATCAGAGCCGAGGTCCTTGGGCAAGTCCAGTGAAATCGCGCGCGGGAGCTTCAGGGCTGAGATTTCAGCGCGGAGCTGCTGCAGCATGTTTTTCAGGCGAGGGTAGCGAAGCATCCGAAGTGCTTCCAGGAGAGCGCTCGCACGAGACGGCGTGGAACTCGACCCTCCGGCGATTCGCCGAATTTCGGGCTGCTCGAGAATGTCGGCGACAGTCGCGTGCTCGCGCACTGCGATCTCGTCGAGGGTTTCGAGCGCCGTTACCAATTGACCGGTGCGAAGTCGCAGCGCGCGAGCGATCTCGAGCAGCGCTGTGCGCGAAGCCTGGTCCATCGCGAGCCATCGCGCGAGGTGGCTCGGCGGGATGCGTCGCTCAGCGGCGAGCTCACGAATCTGCGCGTCGATCGCGTCAGCATCCATATGGAACTTTGCGCAGCATCGAGCGCATCGACGCGATCGCGCATCCGATTTCAGGAACTGTGCTGGATCGCCAGATGTGGGCTTGCTCCGCGAGTCCCAGGTAGAATTTCGCTGCATCGAGTCTGCCCCGTCGCAGCAAACCTCCAGCGTAGATCCGGCACTTCTCCTTCAGCACTTCAACGACAGAGGTTCGCCGCGCAGTCGAGAGGCGGTCGTCGGCGAGTAGTTTAGTAAGCGCGAGAATGCGGAAGCGATCGAGCGCGGAAGTGGTCGCCGAAGTCTGATCGGGATGCCCGCCGCGCCGAGTCACCAGCGGCTCGTCGAGCAGGCCGATTTCGCGGTCGACGAGGATGCGCAGCCACAGATCGTAATCCTCGGCGGCGACCATGACTTCGTCGAAACCGCCGGTCGAGAGGAAGAGTTCGGTGCGCATCATCACGGCCGAGATGCTCACGAGGCAGGTGCGGAGCGAGTCGATGAAAATATCGCCGGCCCGCTTGCGATGACGCATGCCGGGATTCACGCGGCGTCCGTTGCGGATCCAGATTTCGCCGGTTTGCGAGATCGCGCAGCCGGGATTCGCGCGCATGAACGCGAGCTGACGTTCGAGCCTCGATGGCGCCCAGAGGTCGTCGGAGTCGAGGAAAGCGACGAACGGTGCGCGCGCAATTGCAACGCCACGGTTGCGCGCGGCGGCAGGACCATGGTGATCGATGCGCTCGAATCGAATCATTTCAGCGATGCGCGTCAGATGCTCGGCGGTTCCATCGGTAGAGCCGTCGTCGATGACGATCAACTCGAAGACCTGTGCCGATTGAGCGAGCACGGAATCGATAGCCTCGAGCAGCATCGCGCGCCGATTGTAGGTCGGGATAATTACCGAGACTTCCGGCTTCATGGCGTATCGGCGCGTTTGACCGCGTCGGTGCGACCGACGGCGAGGATTCGGCGGCGAAGGTCGTCGATGCCTTCGCCGGAAGTTGCCGAGCAGAAAATTGGGCGCACGCGCATCGAGTCGAAGCGTTTGAGCGCTGCGGCGCGCTCCGAGCGGCGCAGCTTGTCGCACTTGGTCGCGACCGGAATCACTTCGACCCCCCGCTCCTCAGCCATCTGTGACAGTTCGAGTTCGTCGTCCTGAGGACCGCGGCGGCAATCAATGAGAATCGCGATGGCGGCGAGGTTGGCGCGGCCGTGAATGTATTCGTGCATCATGGATGCGATCCTGGCCGCGTCGTCATGACTCATTTTCGCATAGCCGAAGCCTGGCAGGTCGCATAGCGCGAGCGTGTCGTTGACCGAAAAGAAATTGAGGCATCGCGTGCGCCCCGGAGTTTTGCTGGTGCGCGCGAGGCCCTTGGTCCCCGCAAGCGCGTTGAGCAACGAACTTTTGCCGACGTTGGAGCGGCCGGCCAGCGCAATTTCCGCGAGCTTCCAACGCGGGCATCCGTTGAGCGCGAATGCCGAGCTCACGAATTCTGTTGAGAAGGGAATCATTAGCCGACCAGCTCGATGCGCGGCGGTACGGCGGTAGTTTCCTGAGAGTCGAGGCGCGCCAATTCTGCGGTGAGCGCGCTGCGAAATTCGCGCAGCTTGATGCCGCGATGTCGGTCGGGATAGGGAGCGAGGAACTTCAGCGCAGCACGAAGATGCAATCGAGCACTGGACAGCTCGCCGTCGCGCAGCTTGTGATTCGCGACCGAGGCGCGCAGCAGGCCGAGATAGAAATCCCAGTCGGCGGTGTCGTCATCGAGCAGGTTCATCGCGTCTTCCATCGCTTCGTGGGCTTCGAAAAATTCGCCGCGATTAAACAGCTCGACGCCGAGAGCGAGCTGCGCGTCGATTTCGTTCATCGTGATGCTCGCGCCAGGAACTGCTTTCGCCGTTCAAGGTTCGTCATCGCTGTCGGCCTGGTCGGCGGTTTTAATGTTGAGCTGACGCTTCAAGGTCTCGAGCTGCGCGACGAAGATGCCGCGAATAACCTGCTTGATGACGCCGTCGGGGACGGGAATCGACTGCAGCATCTGGGTGCTTTGGTGGTAGTCGATAAACGTGCTCGCGCCTTCATCGCCAAGCTGGTAGACCGCCTGGGTTTCCAGCATCGGATTGTTGACGGTGTTGTAGACTATTTTTTTCTGCTCGGGCAAATATTCGAACTCGAGCTCGGTGGTAATCGTTTGTCCGCCGGGTCCTGCGATGTCCATATCAACGGTCTTTTTATTGCCGCTCTGCGAGACGACGCGCACAGCCTTGACCTGATCGCTGTGAGTATTTTCGACGTTGCGAATCGCGTCGAAGACAGTCGGCTCGGGCGCCGGAATGCGCGCGGTGAAATCTGCCTTCCAGAGGTCGCCATCGTGCGTGATGTTTTCGGTGAGCAGGCCCGCCTGCCGCGCGCGATGCATCTGATAGTAGTGCCATCCGACAATCGCGACGATCGCGAGCACAATCACTGCCCCCAGAATTTTGAGTACCGTCTTCATCGTTGAATCGCCTTCACCTCACCGTTGGAATGTACCGTCCAGTTCAGCAGTCGCGACGACGTGACCCTTTATGGCGGACTGAATTGCGTCCGCGTGCGCGTTATCACCGAGATCCAGAGTCGAGTCCAGCGCGAAGAGTCGGAAACGATAATGATGCATTTCCCCAGGCGGTGGACACGGCCCATTGTAGCCGATGTGCGCGAAGCTATTGATTCCATTTTCGCCGCCGCCCGGAATTTTCCCGGTCTGGGGCAGGCCGGCTGGGAGCGAACTTACGTGAGCGGGAATATTGAACGCTATCCAATGAATAAAAGTTCCACCGGGAGCGTCGGGATCATCAACTATCAAAGCAAACGATTTCGTAGCTTGCGGAGCATTGCTCCAGGCAAGTGCGGGAGAACGATCAGCGCCGGTACACGCATAGTCGTCGGCAATTGTAGTTCCGGAAATAATTACTGGGCTGGTCACAGTAAATTGCGCATGGGCAGGGCGAGCGTAGACAAGGCTGAGAAAAAGACAGAATAAAGCGGTTGAATTTCTCTTGCGATTTGACATATTAATGATCACTTGAAGGCTCACAGGCGCGGTTAAGAGACCTGAAGTGCATTTTGTATTGAAATCCGTGCCATAACGGATGACTTCACATATAACAAGGGAAGAAAAGAGCGAAAATTATCAAAAATCCTCTTAGACTGCTCTTGACCGCCAGCGATGATTTTGAGACTTTTAAAGAGACTCATGGTGGGCGTAAGGGGCGGATGAACCATCAGTTGAACGATGCGAAAAAGAGCATCAAATCCAGGCAGTAGGCGGCAGACGGGGCTTACGTTACCGGGAGATATCATGGCTAATGAAGCAAAGTATAGCTTGCCGCGCGTGATGACGGTCAAGGAATTGTCCGAATACCTTCGCGTGCATCCATCAACGATCTACAAGCTGCTGCGTCGCGGAGAGCTTCCGGGCTTTCGGATTGGTACCGACTGGCGTTTCAACGCAGAAGTTATCGATCGCTGGTGCCTGGAGCGGAACATGAAATCTCCAGACGGCGGCACCTCCAGCCAGAACTGACGCACGCGCTCGTCCAATCGATTGCGCGCGGAAACAGCTCGTCCGCTAATGCGGGGCAGTTTCCGTCGGCGCAGTTTTCCGTTTGAATCAGGGAGTCCTTGTTTCTCCGCTTGACCTGAACACCCGCGCTGCCTCACCATACCGATCGTTCAGATGATCTCCCCAGTTCGCAAGAATGCGGCGCCGGCTGCTCCGCAGGCGCGCCGGCGCGGCTCGCTCGACCAGGTATTGATCGACGCGGCGATGGATCTGTTTGCGTCGTACGGATATCGCGGCACTTCGCTCGCGCGAATCGCGCGTGCGGCGGGCGTCACCAAGGGCGCGCTGTATTGGCATTTCGCCGACAAGGAAGAATTTTTCATCGCAGTCGTAGCCAAGGTGCTCGGCGAATGGGGACAGATCTTTCAGAAGTCTGCGCGGGCGGCCAACGCGATCGAATTCCGCGCGGAGTTCGGCCGCATGTTCGACACGATGGCGGCACTCAACGAAAAAAATCCGTGGGTCACCCGCCTGCTGCTGATCATCACGCTCGAGTCGCACAAGATTGGTCCGCGCGTGCTGCGCTCGATGCGCAAGGCGAACCTCCACGGCATCGCGAGCTTTCGCGAGCTCGTCGAGCATGGGCAGCAGCTCGGGGTTTTCGACGCGGAACTCGACGCGAACTGGGCGGCGACGCAGATATTTTCGAGCTACCTGGGACTTGCGATGCTCTGGTATCTGCATGGTCCGCGATTTGATTTGCGTAGATCGCTGCGCCGCCAGGCCCGCGAGTTCATGCGCCAATGGAGTATCGCCAAATGAAGGCGGGGCTCATCTATGAAATTGAGTCGGTAAAGCCCCACGCCGCCGATCACGAATATCGCGTTTTCTGGGAAACGATGGAGCAGATCGAGCTCGCGGATCGGCTCGGCTTCGACTCGGTGTGGACGGTCGAGCATCACTTCCTGAACGAATTTTCTTACTGCTCGGCGCCCGAGGTTTTTCTCGCCTGCGTGACGCAGCGGACCAGGCAGATCCGTGTAGGCCACGGCGTCGTGGTGCTGCCGTTCAGCCATCCGGTGCGCGTCGCAGAACGGATCGCCGTGCTTGACATCATGTCCAACGGCCGGGTCGAGTTTGGCACCGGGCGCGCGACCACGATGGATGAGCTCCTCGGTTTCGGCGTGCCTCCCGAGGAAACGCGGCCGCGATGGGCCGAGGCGGTCGAGGCGATCCCGCGAATGTGGCGCGAGGATCCGTTCACGATGCATGGCAAGTACTGGACCGTCGAGCCGCCAGTCTCGGTGATACCCAAGCCGATCCAGAAACCGCATCCTCCCATTTGGGTGGCAGCGACCAATCCTACCACCTTCGAGCTTGCCGCGGAGCGCGGTTTGGGCGTGCTTTGTTTCACGCTCGGGGTTGAGCTTGCGCAGGTGTCGGAGCGAATCAATATCTATCGCGACGTGATCAAGCGCGCGCGGCCGGTCGGGCAGACGATAAACAACCAGGTCTCGATGAACATCATGGGGATGTTCAGCGACGATCCGTATGAGGCCGAGCATCTCGCGCGCGAAGCGGTGCTGTGGTACGTGCGCAAGGGTTTCGAGCTGGTGTCGAGCGTGGCGGCCGCGAGCCAGAGCGACGAGTCGTACAAATATCTGAAGACGGCGGCGAAGTTCGATCCCGCGAAGTTCACTACTCGACTACTACGACTTCCTGAAAGACGGCGATCTGATCGCAGTCGGCACGGCGGACGAGGCGGTGCGCGTCGCTCGCCGTTATGGCGAGCTCGGCGCGGATCAGGTTCTGTTTTTTCTGCAGTACGGGGGAATTCCGCACGATCGCATCATGAAGTCCATCGAGCTGATCGGACATCACGCGCTCGATGAGATTCATTCGTGGAAAACGCCGGGAAAAATAACCGCCGCACAACCCGCCGCGCGCGGAGACGCGGCTCACGCCTGACAGGCTGACGGAGGAAGAGTCGATGGAATTTGCGCTGCAGTACGAGATTCAGCGGAGCCGCCCGCACTATCCCAGGCTTCATGTACGACATCTACCATCAGGCGACCGAGCAGGTGAAACTTGCGGACCGCCTCGGATACCACTCGGTCTGGACCGTCGAGCATCATTTTCTCAGCGAGTGGTCGTACTCGTCGGCGCCCGAGGTCTGGTACGGCGCGCTCAGCCAGGTGACCAGCCGGATTCGGCTGGGCCACGGCATCTGCCTGCTTCCGATCCCGTTCAATCATCCCGCGCGCGTCGCAGAGCGGATCGCCGTGCTCGACATCATGTCGAACGGGCGCGTCGAGTTCGGCATCGGGCCGATCGATCACCGAGCAGGAACTCGGCGGCTTCCAGGTCAATCCGGAAGATTCGCGCGCGATGTGGGAAGAGGCGGTCGCCGCGATCCCCAAAATGTGGATGCAGGAGACGTTCAGCCACGACGGCAAGTTTTTCAAGATGCCGGAGCGCGAGGTTATCCCCAAGCCGATTCAGAAACCGCATCCACCGATGTGGGTGGCGGCGACGCAGCCATCGACCTGGGAAGTCGCGGGGCAGAAAGGAATCGGCGCGCTCGGATTTGGAATTTCCGAGCCGGGAATGCTCGACAAACTGATCGCGGTCTACAAGAAAGCGATTAGCAGCTGCGAGCCGGTCGGCGCATTCGTAAACGATCGCACGGCCGCGGCCACGGTCTGCGTATGCGCGCCAACGCGCGAGGAAGCCAAGTTGATCGCGAAGGACGCGATCGACTTCACCACGCGCAAAGCCGCCGAGCTGTTCACGCCGTTCGCCAAGCAGGAAGTGAAGGGCTACGAGTACTACAAGAAGATGGCGGAGCAGGCGGTCGCGATCGGCGACTACCGGCTGTCGCTGGCCGATCTGGACAAGCGCATCGAAGCAGGCGCCGTGATGGTCGGCGATCCGGAAGACTGCCTGAAGGTCGCAAAGATTTACGAATCAGCGGGAGTCGATTTGCTGCTGATGCTGGTGCAGGTAGGCGCAATCCCGCACGAGAAGGTGATGCAGACGATCGACCTGATCGGCAAGCACGTAATGCCGAAGCTAAGCGCAAGCTCAAAGGCGTACCAGGCAGAATCCGCAGCAGCAGCCGGCGGCGCCCGTTGACATGACGCACGCACTGTAACAGAGCGATTTACACCTGTAACCGGACGTGTTACGCTTGCCCTGGTGATACGGGGCTTCCGCCACAAAGGGCTTGACGAGCTGTTTCGCAAAGGTCGAAGCCGAAGAGTGGCGGCGGACCTCCAAAACAGGGCGCTTCGGAGACTGGATGCGCTGGAACGGGCTGCGACGCCGCGCGATCTCAACATTCCCGGCTTCGACTTCCATCCTCTGAGCGGCAAGCCGCAGCGCTACTCCGTTCACGTCAATGGTCCTTGGTGCATCACGTTCGAATGGCGCGAGGGGGATGCGTGGCATGTTGACCTGGAGCAATACCATTGAGGTTTCGAATTGGCGGAGGGAGGGAATGATTGCGGCGCTGTTGTGTATCAAACGACTCAGATAGGAAGCCAACTATGACCACCGAGCGAGCAGTGAAAGATGTGGAGCGAAGGCCGACCCATCCTGGCGCTATCCTGCGCGAGGACGTCCTTCCCGCGCTCGGCCTGTCGGTTAGCGAGGCCGCGCGGCAGCTGGGCGTAACGCGGCAGACGCTTCATCGGATTATGGCCGAGAAGGTATCGGTTACGCCCGAGATGGCCGCGCGGCTCGGCCGGTTCTGCGGCAACGGACCTGGACTATGGCTGCGGATGCAGCAAGCCCGTGATCTCTGGCGCGCCGAGCGCGAACTTCGCTCCGAACTTGAACAAATCCCAGTTCACAGAACGTCGTCCGCAGCCTGAGTGCGAACGGAGCAACGTGCGATAGCGGCGACGTGAAAAAGCAGACGACCCGCTTGAGCTAATGGCGCGGCATGGAGTCCGGTTGTTCGTTTACCGCCAGACCAAGCTTGAGCCTTGTTGAAGGATCGTCATCTACGTAAATACGTCTCCGGGGTCTTTGTGCTCGATCACCTCTATAGTCCCTCCGCCTCTACCACTACATACGACGGATTGCTCTGCATGTTCGTCTGTCTCTTATGTCTGCATTCACTGTGGCTAGGGTTCGCGGCCAAACGATGTCCCAACTCATGGTCGGATTTTGATCGTGGGCGTCCAAAAGTCCAAAGTCTCGAATACCGTCTGGCTGTGTGATGACCGCCTGTTTTTTGCCGTGCATGTACTTGCGGATATCCCAGAGCTTGAAGGTGGCACAGCCTAGGCCGCTTTTGTTTCCCCTGATTTCACATGGTTCGACGTAGTAGCTCATCTGAACGCTGACATCTTCACGCGACAGATCCTTTGGAAGGGTGAACCATTTTGGCAGCCGCGAATCCGGCACTAACTCGAATTGTGCTTCGGGAAAAAAGCGGCACCCGCAAAGCAACAGGATCATCAAAAACCCGACATAGTGCGCACCGCGAGTCACGATTGATCGGTTGCTAATCGAGATCGCGCCTGCGAAAAAGTTGTTACCTTCGCGAGCCGGGGGCTGGTCTTGGATCCACTATCTGACGGCCCGTCGGGCGGACCTCCAGCGAGCAGCCGAATAGGGAGTCGTCGCGCACGAGGCTTACTATCGCATCGGCGATTTCTTCGGGCTGAATTATTTTCGTCGGCATCCAGCTCTTGATGCCGAGTTTCGCCGCCTGCTCGAGGCCCCTGCGCACCAGCGGAGTATCGACGATGCCCGGGCAGATGCAGTTGACGCGGATTTTCCGTTCCGCTTCCCAGAATGCCAGCGAGTGCGTGAAGTTCACGACTCCGCCCTTGGCCGCGCCGTAAACCGCATCCTGGCGATGCGGATACAGTCCCGCCATCGAGGCGGTGTTGATGATGACGCCGCCGCCGTTTTTTTGCATCAGCGGCGCCGCGAGGCCGGTGCCGAGAATGACGGCCTGCAAATCAATCTCGATCACCAGGTGCCATCGCTCCGGCGGCGCGTCGGGAAAGCCGGGCGCGCCGACTCCGATGCCGGCGTTGTTGTGAAGGATGTCGAGACGGCCGAACTTCGAGACCGCAGTGTCGAGCATCCGGCGCGCGTCTTCGAGCCTGGTGACGTCGGCTTTCACAAAAACCGCACGTCCACCGGCGCTCTCGATTCGCTTGACGGTTTCCGCGCCGCCGGTTTCGTCGAGATCGGCGACCACGATCGCCGCGCCTTCTCTGGCGAGTCGCTCCGACGTTGCACGCCCGATTCCCGATGAGCCGCCGGTGATGACGCCGACCTTGCCTTTGATTTCCATCGCGCGATCCTCCGTCCGAAAATACTAATCGATCACTAGCCAACACTCCCAACCAGCACGCCAACTATCAAGCCCGCGAGCACGTAGGCGGTGAAAGCGACAAAAGCGTAGTCGCGTTCCTTGATAAACAGAATGAAGCAGAAGGCGACGCGCGCGAGCGGCACGAGCGTCAGCACGAACAGCCCGATAGTCAGGACCGCATGCGGATTGCCCTGCCGAATCCTGTCGAACAACAGGCCGAACTTTTCCTTGCCGATCAGATGACCCTGCTGCACGGCAGCATAGCGCTGCACGAAGTAGTCGGGTGCGAAGGTGTAATCCAACACCAGACCGACGATGAGCAGGACCATCGCCGCGATCAGAATCGTCCGCAGCAAAATCGGCGTCCATTCCCTCAGTATGCGGTCTTCGTCCTGTTGTTGTGGCATCGCCTAGATCCCCGACAACGCGCGCCATCCCATCTCGGCGGCGATCAGCAAAAGAATTATCACGAAAACGATCCGCAGCGACTCGACCTTGAGATGAGGCAGTACGCGGCTGCCGGTGAGCGCGCCGGCGGTGACGCCGATCGCGACCGGCGCCGCGATGGTGGTAGCAACGTCGCCGCGAGCGAGAAAGACCAGTGCGCCGGCGCCGGCAGTGACGCCGATCATGAAGTTGCTGGTCGCGCTCGAAACCTTTAGCGGCAGGTGCATGATGTAGTCCATCGCCATCACTTTCAGCGCTCCCGACCCGATCCCAAGCAGCCCCGACATGAGGCCCGCGACAACCATCAGCGCACCACCCTGCGGAACTCTCACGACTTCATAGCGGACGGGGTTGCCGCTCAAGTCCGGCACTTCGCCTGCGAGATCGAGCCGTTCGGCGAGCGCGTCGCCCTTGGTCAGAATGTCGTCGCCGCGCTTGGTGATGGTGAAGTATGCGGACTGCAGCATCATCGCGGCGAAGAGCAGTTCGAGCACTACGGTGGGCACGACACCGGCGAGGTAGGCGCCGATGACGGCGCCGGTGACGGTCGCGCATTCGAGCACCATCGCGACTTTCAGATTGGTCCATCCGTCGCGCACGAATGCGACGCTGGCGCCGGCACTGGTCGCGACCACGGAGATCAAACTCGCACCGACCGCGACCTTCATCGGCATGTGCGCCAGGATAACCAGCGCCGGCACGATGAAAACTCCGCCGCCCAGACCCGAGATGGAACCAACGAAGCCGGCCCCGATCGAAAGCGCGAACAGGTTAGTCAGGATCTCGAGCAAGCACGGGCTCCGGCTGGGGACAGTACGCGCAATCGTAGTTTGGTTCGAATCAGAAAGACAGACGCCGCGAAGACTACACGGGACGCGGGTTGAGAATTTCCAACGTGCGGCGCGGATTGTTGCGCAGTCCTCGCTCGATGTCTTCGGCAATCTCGCGCACGGCACGGATCGGTTCGGCCGCGCGCCAGATGGGACTGCCGACGACGACGTAATCAGCGCCCGCCCGAATTGCCTCAGCCGCGGTGATCGCATGCGAGCCGGCGTCGGCAGGTTCGCGCAGCCGCACACCCGACGTCACGATGATGAACCTGCGTCCGCACGTGTTGCGCACCCGCGGAACTTCATGCGGCCAGGTGACGACGCCGTCGAGCGCGACCTCGGCGGCGAAGCGCGCAATCTCTGTAACGCGATCGCACGATCCCACGGTGCGCTTGCTGGAGGTCGCCGGTTTCATTTCTGCCAGCGTCGCGACCGCCAGGATGCTGGGCCGTCGAAGACCCTCGGTCCGGCAAATCCGCGCAACCTCGGCGCGCGTGCGCGTCATCATCTCAGTCGAGCCGCAGGCCGAGCCGTACGGGTGAATGTCGAACATCTTCACCCCGAGTCGCGTCGCCTCGACTGCGGCCCGCAGCACCTTTTGCGGGCTGTCGTGAAACTTGAGGTCGAGAAAAACTTCGGCGCCGCGCCGGCGAATCTCGCGAATGAATTCAGGACCGCCGCCGACGAACAGCGCGCGCCCGATTCTGAACATCCCGACCACCCGCGCGAGGCTGTCGACCAGCTTGAGCGCGTCATCGCGGTCGCGCAGGTCGAGCGACACGATCAACCGCTCGCGCAGCGCGCCCTGTCGCGTCAGACCTGAAAATGGCCAGTACTGATTCATCGCTTCGGTTGGTGGACCTCAGCCTGCTCAATTCATGAAAATATGCGGATCGTCATCTTTGTCAAGGAACGGCCCTCGATGCAGTGCGCAGGCTGCATCATCGCGACTGCACTAACACGCCGAATGCGAGCGCCAATCTTCGAAATCCGCGGGAAGACTGGCTTTTTCGCTCGATATGCCCTCGGCACCGGCTTTGCTCATACAGGTATGGACCGGGAAAATGGCAGCGATTGTTTTAGTTCTGACGACTCGATAGGTCAATTATACGGACCGGCATTTCCGGCCCCAAGGTGAGGCAGGATGTTCGGCATCTTTTTAATAGCACTAATTATTTACGCCGTGGTTCAACACCGAAAACGAAATCGCCTGCGCTGGATGAAATACGGCGCCGACTGGTCGAAGTACGACTGGTCGAAGTACGAGTGGGCCAAGCACGGCGACTGGTCGAAATGGTCGCGAGATTGGTCGAAGTGGAAAGAGGACGCCAAGACGTCCACCGCCGCGTCGGCCGAGCGCTTCGCCAACGATCTTCATTCGAAAATCAAGCGCGACTTCGATACCAAGATGGCGCGCAAGTTCGAAGCCAAGGCCGAGCGATTCGAGCGCAAGCTCAAGGCGCGCTTCAACAAACAGACGCAGAAGTACGGCGGCGTCAGCCTCGATCCCGAGCAGGACTTGCCGCCGCCTCCGCAGTTCAAGAACGACGCCGAGCGCCAGACTTACGAGCGCGCACGCAAACGCGCTCAAGCCGAGGCCGGCTTCTTCATGCATCTGATGTGGTACGGCATCATCATCGGCTTCCTGTTCATCATCAACCTGATGACGGGCGGTTTCGGCGGCTATCCGTGGTTCATATGGCCGGCACTCGGTTGGGGCTTCGGCGTCGTCAGTCACTTCGCGGCGGTCTACGGCTGGCGCTGGGTTCATCAGCGGGTTTTCGATCCCGCGATTGCCCGCGAAGTTCAGCGCGAAGTCCTGCAGGAGAAGGAGCAGCTCCGCACCGAGAAGCAGGCGTCGCTCGACGAGCTGACGGCGACCTTTGCCCACGAAATACGAAATCCGATCGCGGCGGCCAAGAGCCTGGTGCAGCAGATGGGCGAAGATCCGACTTCGCACGAAAACGTCGAGTACGCGAAGGTCGCGCTCGATGAGCTCGCACGCGTCGAACGCAGCGTCTCGCATCTGCTCAAATACGCGAAGGAAGAAGACTACAAGTTCGAGAATGTAAATCTCGCGTGGGTGGTTGACGGCGCGCTGACCCAGATGCGCAGCAAGCTCGAGGCGAACTCGGTACTGGTCTCGCGCGCCTACTTGAGCGGACCGACCGTGCGTGCCGACGCCGACAAGCTGCGGCAGGTGTTTTCGAACATCATCGACAATGCTATCGACGCGATGGAATCCACCACCGGCGAGCGCCGGCTCGAGTTCGCGATCCAGAACAATGGCGCAGGCATGGCGGCGGTCAGGATTCGCGACAACGGCTGCGGCATCGCCGACGACAAGCTCGCCAAGATTTTCAATCCGTTCTACACGTCGAAGACCAACGGCACCGGGCTCGGCCTGGGCGTTGCGAAAAAAGTGATCGACTCGCATCGCGGCACTATCGAGGTGCACAGCCAGGTCGGCCAGGGCACCGAGTTCGTGCTCGCGATCCCGCTCAGCGATTCGGTCCGCGACCACGCCGATCAATCAAGCGAATCATCCGACGTGGTCGGAGAAGCGGCCACGGAACCGGCGCCGCAAAACAACAACGGTGGGGCCGCGGTCACCACGCCGATCGTGCCGCTCGCGGCCGGGGCGGCATCCACCCAGACCACGAGGCTACGCAATTGAAAGGGCGATTGCTGGTAGTTGACGACGAGCGCGGAATCGTCATCGCGCTCAAAGGGCTCTTCACCAAGGAGGGCTACGAAGTCGAGACCGCGGAGTCGGGCGAGGAAGCGCTCGAGAAGGTCAAGGCCGGGCTGTTCCACGTCATCATCACCGACCTCAGCATGAAGCGAATGAGCGGGCTCGAACTGCTCAAGCAGGTGCGCGAGCTCGATCCTGCGTGCGCCGTGCTCGATGATCACCGCTTTCGGCACCCAGCGAATCGCGGTCGAAGCGATGAAGGCGGGGGCTGAAGATTACCTGCCCAAGCCGTTCGACAACGATGAGTTGCGCCTGAAAGTGCGCAAGGTGATGGAGACGCAGCTCCTCAAGCGCGAGCACAGCCAGCTGCTCGAACAGGTGCGGCTCGAGACCGGAGTATTCGAGAATATGGTTGGGCGATCGCGCACGATGATGCGCGTGTTCGAGACAATCGACAAGGTCGCGCCGACCGACGTAACAGTTTTGATCCGCGGCGAATCGGGCACCGGCAAGGAGCTGGTCGCTCGTGCGATTCATTTTCGAAGTCCGCGCGCGCGCAAGCCGTTCATCGCGGTAAATTGCGCGGCGTTCTCGCGCGAGCTGGTGGAGAGCGAGCTGTTCGGCCACGAGAAGGGCGCGTTCACCGGCGCAGTCGCACGGCGCGAAGGAAAGTTCGAAGCGGCCAACGGCGGCACATTATTTCTCGATGAGATCGGCGACATGGCGCTCGAGACCCAGGCGAAACTGCTACGCGTCCTGCAGGAGCAGGTGTTTGAGCGTATCGGCGGAAATCAGCCGCTCAGCGTCGATGTGCGGATAATCGCGGCGACCAACCAGGACCTCGAGGCAATGATCGCACAGGGCAAGTTTCGCGAGGATCTCTACTACCGCCTGAAGGTGGTTGAGATTCGCGTTCCTCCAATTCGCGAGCGCCGTGAAGACGTGCCGCTGATGGTTCAGCATTTTATTGCGGAGGCATGCCAGCGTTTCTCCACGCCGGAAAAACAGCTTACGGCCGAGGCCATGCGCGCGTGCGTCGAGGCGCCGTGGAAGGGCAACGCGCGTTCGCTCAAGGCGGCCATTGAGCAGGCGGTGATCCTGTCGGCGGGCACGGAAATCAGCGCCGAAGATCTTTTCGCCGGCTCGGAACCGGAAGCCGATCACCCGAGTTCGCCCGGCGCCGGTGCGGCGAATCATACGACCGCGACCTCGGACGGCAGCGGCGACTCGGCGCTGACGTTTCGCGAGGCAAAAGAAAAATTCGTCGGCAACTGGGAGCGCGATTATTTTCTTCAGGCACTGCGCGCTACCGGCGGTAACATCTCGCGCGCCGCGGAACGGACCGGGATGTACCGACAGAGTTTTCAACAAAAAATGCGCGAGCTGGGAATCACCGTCGCGGATATTGGGCTCGCTCCCAGCCCCAAGAGCGACGCGAATTGATTTGGCGCAGATGCGGAGACGATAAGCGATGAGCTCGACCGAACCTCAAACCACCAGTCCTGTGCTCTCTACCACCAGGATTCATCCGCCGGTTTTGGCCGCCGCGCTGTTACTCGGCACGCTAGCGCTGCATTTCGTTCTGCCCGAGGCGCGCGCAGCCGGATGGTACCAGGTAATCGGCCTGTTATTGGTTGCGGCCGGCGCCGGACTCTCGTGCTTTGCAGCCGCCCTTTTTCAGGCGCGCAACACCACCAAGAATCCGTACGGCGAGCCGGCGTCGTTCGTCGCGCAGCCGCCGTACACCTGGACGCGAAACCCGATGTACCTGGGCATCACGACCTCGCTCCTCGGGATGGCGGTTTTCTTCAGCTCGATCGCGATGTTGATAGCGCCGGCGGTCTTCTACGCGGTGATCGATCGAATGGTGATACCGCGCGAGGAAGAAACGATGGAGCGGCTCTTCAGCCGGGACTACACCGACTACCAGAATCGGGTCAGACGTTGGCTCTAAAACTCTAATAACAGGCGGCTGCGCCGGCGCTCGCGCTGGCGGCCGAAAGGAGAACGAAAATGTTGTCACGATTGTTCAAATTGTTCGGAGGCAAGTTCAGCCGCTGGATTAAAGCTCGCGAGTCGCGCGATCCCGAAGCGGTGTACGAGTCCGCAATCTCCGATCGCGTGCGCCGATACCACCAGCTCAAGACGGCGGCGGCCGGCGTCATCTATATGCGCAACAAGCTCGAGCGCGAGCTGCGTGAAAAACTCGCCGAGATGAAGGAAGTCGACGAAGAAGCGGGGCAGGCGGCCGACATGAACGAGGATCAGTGTGCACTGATTCTGATTCAGCGCAAACATGTCCTCGACGGCGATTGTACTCGCCTGCGCGAAGAGCTCGGCCAGCTCACGGCCGAAGCCGAAGATGCGAAGAAGAATCTGATCTCGTTCAAGGGCGAAATCGAACACCTCAAGGTCGAAAAAGTCCGGATGATTGCGCGACTCAAGAATGCGCAGGCGCGTGTGCGAATCCAGCGCGCACTCGAAGAGATCTCGTACGACGACGATGTTCGCGCGCTCGAAGAAGTGCGCGAGTCGATTCAGCGGACGCTTGCCCAGGCGGGTGTCAATCACGAAATCGCCGGCTCAGAGCTCGGCGACAAGCTTGAGTTAATCCGCCAGCGCAACGCCGAGGCCAAGGCGCAGGCCGAGCTCGCGGATCTGAAGCGCAAGCGTCGGCCACCACTGGCGACGATGGATATTTTCACTGCGGCGGCCAACGCGGCTTCCAACGGCGACGTCAAGCATCCGAACTGAAGTGACTATGAAAGCAGAACCTATTGTCGTTGCGGCGTTCGCGATGATCGCTCTGCTCGGCTCGGGATGCGGCGGGCCGCATTCCGGGCCTCCCGGATCGACCGATGAATCACGCGATATCAACGCAAACAGCGTGTTCGGTTCGGTGGACGTCAAGCAGATGGGTGATCTATGTGCAGGCCGGGTGCAATTGGCGCAGGGCGTCGCCAGCATCAACGATAGCTGCTTCTCCGGCGAAACCAACGTGGTGCTCTGCACCGACGCGTCGGCGGTGAACCCGGTTCAATGCTCACCGATGAAAGGCAAGCTCGCGCTGACGGGCACCGGCAGCGACCTGATCAGCTATGCGCGCATCAGGTGAGCGCTAGCGGCGGAAGATTGCCGAGTCCGCGATCGGCAGTCCCAGCGCGTAACGCCGGAGCCAGTCGAGCGCGACCTGCGAAGTGATCAACTTCACCCAGTCGCGGGTGCCGCGAAACTGGTAGCGGCGCGTGACGCTCTGGTCGTCGGCCGACAGCGCGATGCACACTGTCCCGACCGGCTTGTCGGGTGTGCCGCCGTCGGGTCCAGCGATGCCCGAGGTGGCGACCGACACGTTTGCGCCGGTGCGTTTGCGAACCCCGGCCGCCATCTCGCGCACGCACTCTTCGCTAACGGCGCCATGCGCTTTCAACGTCTCTTCCGAAACGCCGAGCACGCCCTCCTTCACGTCGTTGGAATAGGTGACGAGATCGCTCTTGAAGTATTGCGAGCAGCCGGGGACGTTGGTGATGCGATGTCCGATCAGCCCGCCGGTGCACGATTCGGCGATCGCCAGGGTAAGTTTCTTCTCGATGAGCAGGCGGCCGACCACTTCCTCCATCGAGACATCGCCTTCGGCGTAAACGAACTGCGAGATTTTCTCGCGCACGCGATGCGACAGCTCTTCGACCTTGCGCTCGACTTCGCCCGGTTGTCCCTCCACCCTTATCTTCAATGAAATTTGCGGAAAGCTCGCGCGAAACGAGACCTTGGCCTCTTCCGGTTTGATCAATCCCGCGACCGCCTGGTCGAGCCCCGACTCGCTCATCCCGAAAGTCTGGAAGACCCGCACCGCGTAAACCTTATTGGTGCCGCGATTCGCCGAGATCCAGGGTATCACCGTGTTTTCCATCATCGGTTTCATTTCACGAGGCACGCCGGGCATCACGATCAGATGCGCGGTATGGCCGCCATGCGTCACCGGCATCCTGAATCCGGGCGCGGTGCCGAGAGGGTTCTCGATGACGGTCGCGCCCTCGGGAAAGTCAGCCTGTTTTAGATTGTTGTCGGGCATCGGCCGGCCGATCGACGCGAACATGCGCGTCATGTGCTCGACGGTGGCTTGGTCGCGCCACAACTTCACGCCCGCCACGCGCGCAATAGTTTCAGTGGTCAAGTCGTCAGCGGTGGGCCCGATGCCGCCGGTCGAAATCACCACGTCACCTTTCTCGATCGCCGTCCGCCACGCCCACTCCAGGCGGTCGGGCACGTCACCGACCGTGATCACCGCGATCAGGTCGATGCCAATTTCAGCGAGCTTGTCGGAAAGATAGTTGGCGTTGGTGTCGACGACTTTGCCGGTGGTTATTTCGTCGCCGGTCGAAAGAATCACTGCGTTCTGGATCATCGGGAACTCCTTGCGGCGCGCGTCTCAGAGCACGTGCACTATCACCTGCAGCACGATATTCGCATAAATCGCGGCAGCCAAATCATCCAGCATGACGCCCGCGCCGTTGCGCATCCGGCGGTCGATTAGGTTCGCCGGCCACGGTTTAATCACATCGGCCACTCGAAACAGCAGGAATCCGAGCATCAGCCAGCCAAAGGTAATCGGATTGCCGAACATCGTAGCCGCCATGCCGAGCACTTCATCTATAACGATTCTCGAATCGTCGTGGGTGTCAAAAATTTTCTCTGCTCGATCGGAGATCCAGCATGCGATGGCAAATGCGATCGCGAATACCGTCAAACACAGCGCCGGCGAATGCATCCACAGCGGGCCGAACACGAACCACACGACCACCATTCCGACCACCGAGCCCGCGGTTCCCGGCGCAATCGGAAAATAACCGGAATAGATCCCGGTGGCGAAAAAAAGGATAAATGCGCGCATCCGAAGGAGGCTTAGCTGGTAGTCAAGGTTACGGGGTCTTCTTCGGCGCCGACTTCCACCGACGCAACTCCTTCGATCGTTTGTGCGACGCCGATCACGAGTTCGTCCCACGGCGGCACGAGTCCAACCCCGCTGACTCGCACGCATCCTGCCGAGCAATTGACTGACATCTGCGCGTCGCGAATTTTCGGATGCGCCACCAACGCGGCGTGCACTTGCGCCGCGATCGAGGCGTCACTCATGCATTTTTTTCGCTCCGCGCTTTCCTCGCTGTCGATATGAGTCGCGAGCGCCGCCAGCGTGCTCGCGTGAGAGGCCAGCGGCAGCCGCGCAGTATTAATCACCAAATCGTAGATCGCAGGATCGTCGATGTCCTGGCCGAACAGAGTCTGCGTGCGCGCCTTCACTTCGGTGTCGAAGTCACGAACGCGTTTTTCAGCCGCCGCCGGAGCGAGTTTCTCGTCCTTCGCCACCTGATTGACCCGGTCGGCCACCGGAGCCATCGTGCGCACCCTGACGCCGCATCCACCCTGGGGCAGGAAGTGCGCCGAGCCGCGCCCGGCGACGACGATTCGGTCTTGCGCTGCCTCCTGCAGAAAGACGGCGCGATAGTACGCGGCGAAACGGCTGCCGTCAGTCTTGCGCTCCCAGAAGTGCGGATTGTGCACGTCGAACCATTTTATCTGCTCGGCGCTGACGTTGAAGCGCCTGGCCGTCTCCGCGATCAATTGCTCGCCGGTCTGGAACCGATAACCAAGTTCCCGCGCCGCGAGTTCGCCGAGTTCGATGCCCCTGCTGCCTATCTGCTGACTGATCGCGATAACCGCCATGTCACGCTCCCCTCCGCGCCATCTTAGGTTTGTGATCGCGAAAAGGGCAAACCAGTCTGCGATGGAATCGGCATCGAGGTGAAGCTAGGATTTCCGCGGGCTAGGAAAAACACATGGAAGACAATGGTTTGACGCAGGAGCTGGCGCTCGCAAAAAAGGCGGCGCGCGCGGCTGGCGAGATCCTGCGCAGCTACTGGAAACGCGAGGGCCTCAAAGTCGGATCGAAGGGTCACGACAATCCCGTGACGGCGGCCGACCTCGAGGCCGATCGCGCGATCAAGCAACTCCTGCGCGATCCTTTCCCCGCCTACGGCTGGCTCTCGGAAGAGACGGTGGACAACGACGACCGCCTGAAATGCCGGCGCGTGTGGATCGTCGATCCGCTCGACGGCACCAAGGAGTTCATCAACGGCATCCCCGAGTTCGCGGTCGCCATCGCGCTGATCGAAGATGGAGTGCCGGTGCTCGGCGTCACCTACAATCCTATCAAGCGCGAGATGTATTGGTCGGCGCGTTCAGCCGGCTGTCATCTGAATGCGCGCCGGGTCAAGGTCACGCGCACGCGAACGCTGAAGCGGGCGACGGTCCTTGCCAGCCGCAGCGAAACCGCGCGCGGCGAATGGCAGGCCTTTCAAGGGATGCTAAGAGTGAGCCCGACCGGCAGCGTCGCGTACAAGCTGGCGATGGTCGCGGCGGGCAAGGGCGATGCGACTTTCACGCGCTCGCCAAAGAGTGAGTGGGATATCGCGTCCGGTGCGGCGCTGGTCGCCGAGGCGGGCGGAACGATCACCGATATCAAGGGGCGTGCGCTTCGTTTCAATCAACGCAACGTGAAGCTTGAAGGACTGGTCGCCGATAACCGGATTCTGCACGCGGCCTTGATGAAAGTGGCGCCTCAGCCGGCGCGTAAGTGCTAGCTCAGGGCGCGGCGGAGGCGGTCGCTATCTCGTAGCGGGTGCGGCCCGGCCCGGTCTCCGGCAGGAAGTACATGGTTACGATCGGGAGGAATTGGAAAACAAGGAACCCGAGCATAACGGTGCGCAGTCCGATGTGTGCGGCCAGCGCGCCGCCCAGAAAGGGCGAGATGAACGCGCCAAAGTAGCCGATCGCCCAGACGAAGCCGATTGCCGCGCCCAGTCGCGTCGGATTCATATCGGGCAATTCCATCAGCAGGGTTGTGATCGCGGCGAGCGAGGCCGCTGCTCCTATCCCGACCAGCACCAGCGACAGCCGAATCCAAATGGGATCGGGAAGCATGATCGCGCCGGCGCATCCGACCAGGGTGGCAAACGCGATCGGCCACGTAAACGGTTTTCGCAAGCCCGACATCCCGGTGCCGATTCCACCAGCCAACGCGGCGAACAAGCCGGTGAATGGAAGCACCTGCGTCATCAGCGAGGCTTCCGACATCGACATGCCGCGATAGGTGCGGAAAAATTCGGGAAGGAACGCCGTGTAGATCTGGAATACCCACATTCCACCGAATAGCCCGCCAGCTATCAGGAGCACGTTGCGCATCTTCATGACTTCCATCAGCGCCGACCCGCGCTCAGCGGGAGCTTCGGCAGCACTGGGCGCAGACACGAGGGTTTCGACGCGACGCTCACGGCCGAAGATCGTCCATAGCAGCGCGACTCCCGCAGATCCGATGCCGTACCACAGCAGAACCATCCGCCACGATCCGACCGCTGCGAACAGCGCCGGCGTCGCGCGGAACACCGCGGTAAGTCCGACGTAGCCGAAGGCGAAGTTGATCATATTGATGTACGGCCATTCGCCTTCGCCGAACCATTGCATCGTCAGTGTGCCGGGCGGTGCGATCACGAGGCCGTAACCGACTCCCTCGAGCACGCGGCACGCGAGTAATGCGGCGAAGTTCGGCGCGTAGCCGCTGGCAACCTGTCCAATCGCCAACAGCCAGATTCCGATTATGAGCGCGCGCAGTGCGCCGATACGTTCGGCGACGACCGCGCCGAGCAGCGAGAAGATGCCGATGCACAGCGCGATGATAGAGATTATCAGGCCCGCGCTACTGAGCGAGATGCCGAGTCCGTTTCTGATTTCCTGGAGTATCGGTGCAGGAGCGAGCCACGCGAGCGACTGCGCCATCAACAGCAACAGCAGCAGGACTTCGATGATCCATCTGTAAGGCGAGAGTTTGCTCATCGGCTTTTCGCGCTCCCGTTCGTCTCACGGGTATATCGCGACTCGCGACCGCTGCGCTACCGGAAAAATTTCAGATTCTCTGGTCACCGCTGGCCCATCGAATGTAGAAGAACATGCCGAAGGCATAGACCGCCGCTATCAGGTAGAAGACCGCACTGAACGACCCGGTCTCTTGCACGATCATGCCGGTCGCAGCGACGCCGATTATCCCGGGAATGGTGGCGAAGGTGTTCGAGATGCCCATCAGGATTCCCGCGTAGGTTGGGGCAACGTCAAGGTGATTGACGCCGAAGGCCGCCGAGCCGATGCCGTTGGCCGAGGCTGCGACCGTGAGCAGCGCGACTGCCATTGCTGGCGAGTGCGCCGCGGGCACGGCAACCAGCGAAACAGCGCCGATGATAAATGCCGCGCTCTGCATCGACTTTCGGACCGTTCCGATCGCGAGGCCGCGCGCAATAAGGATGTCTGCCAGCCATCCCGAGAAGGTTATTGTGAAGAAGGTCGCTATCCAGGGAATGATCGAATACACCCCGACGCGCTCGAGCAGCACGCTGAAGGTGTGATGCAGATAAGTCGGCAGCCAGAGCAGCAGAATGTTGAAGCCGAAGTTGCTGCAAAAGTGAGCGACCACAATCGCCCACACTGCCGGCTCGCGCGCGATTTTGTCCCACGGTACCCGGACCGCGCGCGGCTCGGCCGAGCGCATCGACATGATCAGTTCGAGCTCGGCGGCCGTTATGCGCGACGACGTCTCGGGCCGGTCGGCGGCCAGGTACAACCAGAGTGTGACCCACGCGAGACCGAGCGCGCCTGAAAAATAAAATAGCGCGGGCCACCCGAAGGCCCTGATAATCAGCGGACTCGCGCTGAGAGCCAGGACCGTTCCCACGTACATCCCGCTATAGTTCACGGATAAAACGCGCGCGCGCTCGGACGGCAACGTCCAGCGTGCAGTGAGGCTGTGAATCGACGGAAAGTTCACGCCCTCGCCGAGTCCGAGCAGCATCCGAGCCGCGAGCAGCGCGGAAAATGTCACGGCGGCGGCGATCGGCGTGAGCAGGGTTGCTAGCGACCAGATAGCGACTCCGGCTGCGAGCACGCGATGGCCGCCGAATCGATCTGCCATCCATCCGCCGACCAGTTGCGTCCACAGGTATCCCCAGAACACGGCGGACAGCACCAGACCCTGCGCCGAGGAGTCATAGCCAAATTGATGCGCGAGCGGGATTATCGCGACCGAGATGCTGATGCGATCGATGTAGCAAAGCGCGGTGCCGAGAAAGAACAGCGCGACGACCGTGTAACGTTGCGGCCATCGCGGGATCCCCGGCGCGGCATCGCGCGCAGGCGCAGGCTCACCCATAATGCGGTCGAGCTTAGGCTGAGCGATGCGAGCTTGACTAGAGAGGCGACGGCGGTGGGCGGAAGAGAGCCGCGAGAGGTTGCCCTCTCGCGGCTTCACGAAATCAGTATGCGAGCAGTCGAATCTGCGCGGTGGATCGTTTTCTATCTTGCGACTGCGTGACGCACGGTATTCAGGATGTAAATGAAGTCTCGCGCCGAACGTACGTCGCCGAGCAACGCCACCCGCGAAAGCATTTCCATCTCATCGTTGGTGATGTTGTGAACGCGCCGCATTTGATCGTTCTTCCTGAAGTCATCCCAAGCCGAATCGTCTGTGGACGCGACCTCTGGAGTAAGCAGTGCGTGCGCACGAGGGTTGGCAAGGAAGAAGAGCTCGCGGCGATCGAGCCCGAGCACTTCTGCCAAGCGCGTCACGATCTTATCGGACGGGTGGCGTTTTCCTGACTCCAGGTGGCCGACGTACGGCGTGGAGGTTTTTACGCGGCGCGCGACCTCCTCCTGCGTGAGATCGAGTTGTCGCCTGCGCTCACGAATGATATGACCGAAGTTACGTTCCTTGCTGCGTGCCATTGAACCCTCTCCCCTTGTTTTTGCCCATTTGGCGGGGTTCCAAGCGTTCCCCACCAAAAAGGTGTTATTCGACACTTACAGTTAGTACCACCAAAACAACTTAAAGGCAAGCGTATCGCCCGTGGATACGTCCGGACATATACTACTTCGCCATAAGATTGCCCTACAAATTGTTAGACTGCGCGGCTTTAGAAAAATTCAGTAAGGATCGATCTTATTTTGAGAATAAGTCTTATTCATACGTTCACAGGCAGTCAGCAATCAATTTCCGTAGGGATTTCGCCCGTGATTCAAGTAAATGGAGAAGTCCGCGACACCGTCGTCCGGCCGCGGTGAACTCTTGAAGTGTTCAGCGGCGCCTCGACGAAGCCCGTCCATCGAGACCACATCTTTGCCAATCGAGTGCCCGTCGCGGTCAAAATATCGGACCTCGACCTGAATCGGGCCGGTGTCGTCGCCGGTATTGTAGACTTCGCCTTCGACCAAAACCTGATCGCCACTTCGCACAAGCCGAGTCTTGTTCACCTTAACCGGCTCCGCGCCAGCCAGGGAATAGAAGACGTAGCCTGCGAAGCACAGCGCGCCGAGCAGAACCACGATCGCGCTTTTTCGCATTCGGACCAAAGGCTAGTACGACCGCGGCAGGCCAAGCACGTGCTCGGCGATCGAGTTCAATACCATTTCCTGCGAAACTGGTGCGATTCTCAACAGGCGGCATTCGCGGAAATAGCGCTCGACGTCATAGTCGCGGACATAGCCGTAGCCGCCGAGCGTCTGCACCGCACGATCGCAGGCCTCGAATGCCGCGTCCGCCGCGCGCAGTTTTGCAGTGTTCGCCTCGGGACCGCAGGGCTTGCGATTGTCGAACAGCCACGCCGCTTTCAGCATCATGAGTTCCGCCGCCTCGAGCTTGGAGTACGAATCGGCGAGCGGATGTGCGATGGCCTGGTTCTGTCCGATCGGGCGGCCGAAAACGACTCGTTCTTTTGCATAGCGGACTGCCTTTGCGATCGCGGCGCGGCCGATTCCGATCGCTTCGGCGGCAACCAGGATGCGTTCGGGATTCAACCCGTCGAGCAGGCAATGAAAGCCGCGGCCCTCGCCACCGACCAAATCGGACGCCGACACTTTTAGGTTGTCGATAAACAACAAGTTGGTATCGACGGCAGCGCGGCCGAGCTTTTCGAGCTCGCGAATTTCGACTGCCGAAGGATCAAGCTCGGCGAAGAACAGGCTCATGCCATCGGTCTTCTTGCTCACCTGCTCGAAAGCCGTGGTGCGCGTGAGCAAGAGCATCCGCTTGGCCTCGCGCGCTTTGGTGGTGAAGACTTTGCGCCCATTGATGATGTAATTGTCGCCGTCGCGTCGGGCTGCAGTCTTGATGTGAGTAATGTCGTTGCCAGCGTCGGGCTCGGTGACGGCAAACGCGACGTGCATCTCGCCGCTGACCACCTTGGGAAGATAGCGGAGCTTTTGTTCCTCGCTGCCGTGGAAGACCAACGGGCTGACGCCAAAGATTGAAAGATGCACCGCGCTGGCGGCCGCCATCGCGCCACCCGAAGCCGCGACTTCGCGCATTACCAGGGCCGCCTCGGTGATACCAAGTCCGCTGCCACCGTAGCGCTCCGGAATCGCGACACCGAGATAGCCGGCGGCGGCGACCGCAGCAAAGAAGTCATGAGGAAATTCGGCGCGACGATCGTGCTCGCGCCAATACTCGTCCGGGAAGTTCGCGCAGAGCGTGCGCACCTGCCGAACTATCTCGTCCTGCGCCTCGGTTAGCTCAAAATCCATATATTTTGACCCGACTTATTGAAATGTTTTGCGGCTTTGTGATTAACAGTTTGGGCGCAAACTGATTAAGTTCGCGGCAAATGCTTCATATACGGGCATCACCATTGTCACTTCGGTAACCGAAATTCCTTGTTAATGCTAGGGATTTTCGACCTGGTTTCACTATTACGCCGGTATGAATCTTGAAACCAAGCCAGCCGGTTCATCACCACAGCCCGCTACGTGTGGGCGCAGGAAGCCGCGGCTCATGTAAGACCGCGCAGCTCGGAGGGAGGACACGAGTGGACAGAAGGAAAACGACTCGGGGCGTTACCTGGATTCACCTAATCACCAGCTTCGCAGTGATTGGATTACTGTGCAATGCGAGTGCCTGGGCGGCAGATCCAACGACTACGACAACGACGACGAGGAGGCATCACCATCACGTGGTCACCACGACCACAACCACTGTCGCTGCCAGTCCCAGCGAGGAGCAGCGGCTCAATCAGCTGTCCGGCCAGATGAACAATCTGCAGAAACAGCAAGACGACACCACCAGCGAGGTAAAGAAGATTGAGGCGGCAATGACCGTCACAGCACCGGCGACCGCGGATGCGAAGCCGGTCACCATCGGCCAGCATGTCGGTGCGGCCGAGGCCAATATCGCCGCCATTCAGAAGAACCTGTCGGACAACCTTGGCATCGCCGTCCATGCGATGGTCGATGCTGGCTACGAGCATAACTTCAACCAGCCGAACTCCAACTTCAACGTGTTCCGCGCATGGGACGAGGATGGATTTCAGCTGACCCAGGGCAACTTGCACATCGAGCGCGACGGCACGGTCGGCTTCGTGACCGACATCAACGTCGGGCAGGTCGCGAACTCGATCTCCAGCGTGACGCGTTACTCGAACGTGGCCCCAGTCGGCGGTCAATGGATCGATCCAACACAGTACTACCTGACTTACACCGCGCCGATCGGATCGGGCATCAGTTTTTCAGCCGGTCGCTTCGTAACGTTGCTAGGCGCCGAGATCATTCCCGTTTACAACAATCAGAACTACAACGAGAGCCGCGGCCTGCTGTTCAATCTTGGCGAACCGCTTACTCATACCGGCATCCGCGCCAACTACACCTTCAACGACTACGTATCGGCCACGGCAGGTTTGAACAACGGTTGGGATGATCCCGCGGACGGGACCAACGGCGGTCCGAACTACGAGGGCGAGTTGACGCTCAACAACAAGGACAAGTCCTTGAGCTTGGTGGTCAACGGCATCTGGGGTCCGAACCATGTGACCGCACCCGCTCCGGGTTTTCCGACGGGACAGGGTCATTCCAACTCTAATCTGGGCGCGATCGATCCAATCGCGACCTGGAAGCCATCGTTCATCCCCAACCTGACTCTGCAGACCGAATACCTGTACGCGAGCGAGTCAGGTCCGGTGATCAATGGGCACAGCGCGTCGTGGCAGGGATTGGCGCAGTACCTGGTTTACGACTTCACTCCTTCGTTCGAGTCGGCGACACGCGCCGAGTTCTTCGACGATATGGATGGAGCGCGCACAAACGGCGAGGCGCAGACCTTGTGGGAGATCACCCAGACCTTCAGCTACAAGGTGCCGGAAGTGACCGGGTTGATCGCGCGGTTGGAATACCGGCATGACAATTCGAGTCAGAATTCCTTTACCAACAACAATTTCGTCGACCCCGCCACTGGCGATCAGCATCTGTGGCACGGCCAGGATACGTTGGCGGCGAACATCATCTACGCTTTCTAGGGGAGGGGCAGCTTAACCCAGTCAGACGCGCAGCGATGCGCCAAAGCGGCGGGTCCGAATAGCCGGACTCGCCGCTTCTTTTTTTGAGAGCACTACGATGGGCTGGATGCTCCCGACAAATGCGTGATAGTAGTTCGCGCGCATCTCATGAATCACGCCTCCGCCGTCGTAATCCTTGTCCTGCTTCTGTTTGGCCCGCTCGCAATCACGTTGATCGAGCACAATCTCGAGCTCTATTGCCTCGGGCTCGGAGTGCTGGCGACGCTGCTCGGCACCGGCTTCACACAGGAGTTAGTACTCGAGGCGCTGCACGAGCCGGTCGCCATCAGCATCGCAGTGATAGTTGCCGCGCTGTTATTCGGATGGACTGGGCCTGGTCTTGATGCACTCTTCGGCGGGCTGCGCAAGCGAGTATCACGACCGGTGCTTACCGCAGTCGCGATTTTCGTCATCGCGTCCATCTCCAGCGTGATCACCGCGATTGTCGGCGCGCTGGTGCTGGTCGAGGTGATTGGCCTGCTTCATTTGGGCGGCGACAAACGCATCCGCGTTGCGGTCGCTGGATGCTTCGCGATCGGCATGGGCGCGTCGCTGACGCCCCTGGGAGAGCCTCTCTCGACGCTGGCCGCTCGGGCGCTCAACCTGAGCTTCTTCGGTCTGTTCGACTTGCTTGCGCCCTGGGTATTTCCGGCTGTACTCGCGAGTTCGCTAATTGCAGGCGTATTTGCACGCGGCGAATATGATGAAGTGCCGGCAGGCGCCGCCGCGCGCCAAACCTACGCGGCGATTTTCATCCAGGCCGTCAAGGTGTTCGCCTTCATTGCGGGCCTGGTGTTGATCAGTCACGCCTACGGTCCGATTGCCAACGAGTACGTCAGCAAGATGAACAACGACCTTCTGTTCTGGGCCAACACCGTATCCGCTGCGCTCGACAATGCGACCCTGGTCGCGCTCGAAGTCCACAGCATGACGTTGCCGCGCGCGCGCGAGGCGATACTGGCGTTGCTGATCTCGGGCGGGATGCTGATACCGGGCAACATCCCGAACATCGTGAGCGCCGGCGCGCTCCGGATAGGTAGCGCCGCATGGGCAAAGATTGGCGTTCCGATCGGGCTGGTGATGCTCGGCATTTATTTTGCTCTACTAAAACTGGTGAGCTGATTGGCGGAAAAATTCTTGCATAATGCACGGGGTCTGTATTGAGGCTGAAGACTTTGGACCCGCGGTGATGCGTGAAGATGCGTCAGCTGCCCGTTCCGCGGGCGTTGCGTTAGGGGAGTTTTCGTGAGATAC
Source organism: uncultured delta proteobacterium (assembly GCA_963842215.1). Classification (GTDB taxonomy): domain Bacteria; phylum Desulfobacterota; class Binatia; order Binatales; family Binataceae; genus Binatus. The sequence continues at coordinate 64,152 of CAWJFQ010000004.1, forward strand.
GCGATTTCGGATCGATCAATCAACCAGTATTGTGAAGTATGGAAATGCCGCCCCGTTAAGCGGCGAGGAGGGTTACGGGTTCGATGACGCCTAAACAAGTATTGGCAATGATCAAGGAAAAGGGCGTGGTGATGGTCGATGTGAAGTTCATCGATCTGCTCGGCACGTGGCAGCATTTCACTGCCCCGATCTCCGAGTTCAAGGATGAAGCGCCCTTCGATGAAGGTCTGGGCTTCGACGGGTCGTCGATTCGCGGCTGGCAGGCGATCGACAACAGCGACATGTTGGTGATTCCCGACCCGGACACCGCTGTGCTGGATCCTTTCACCAAGGATCCAACGCTGAGCATCATCGCTAACATCTCCGATCCCATCACTCGCGCCGACTACACGCGCGACCCGCGTAATATCTCGCGCAAGGCCGAAGCCTATTTGAAGACCACCGGCATCGGCGATTCAGCGTTCTTCGGGCCCGAGCCGGAGTTTTTCATCTTCGACTCGCTGCGTTACGACACGACCCAGAACTCGAGCTACTACTACATCGATTCGAACGAGGGTAATTGGAACAGCGGCCGCGAGGGCGCAGTCAAAGAAGGTTCGAACCTCGGCTTCAAGGTCAAGAACAAGGCCGGCTATTTTCCGGTTCCTCCGGTCGACACCCTGCAGGACATCCGCACCGAGATGGTGCTCGAGATGGAGCGCGTGGGTATCCGCGTCGAGAAGCAGCATCACGAAGTCGCGACCGCCGGCCAGGCTGAGATCGATATGCGCTTCCAGACGTTGACCAAGATGGCCGACTGGCTCACCTGGTACAAATACATCGTCAAGAACGTCGCGGTGCGCCACGGGATGACCGCCACCTTCATGCCCAAGCCGATATTCGGCGACAACGGCACCGGCATGCACACCCATCAGAGCATCTGGAAGGGCGAGACGCCGCTGTTTGCGGGCAACGGCTACGCGGGGATGTCGGAGACGGCCATGCATTACATTGCGGGCATCCTGCATCATGCGCCGACAATCGCGGCCTTCACTAATCCAGGAACGAACTCGTATCGCCGGCTCGTGCCGGGCTTCGAGGCGCCGATCAACCTGGCGTACTCGTCGCGTAACCGCTCGGCCTCGGTCCGAATCCCGATGTATTCGCCGTCGCCAAAAGCCAAGCGAATCGAAGTCCGGTTCCCCGACCCGACCTGCAATCCGTATCTAGCATTCTCCGCGATGCTGATGGCGGGGATCGACGGAATCCAGCGTCGGCTCGATCCGGGTCAGCCGCTCGACAAGGACATCTACGCACTCACGCCGGCTGAGCTGGCCGAAGTGCCGAGCATGCCCGCGTCGCTCGAGGAGTCACTGGGCAACCTCAAGAAGGATCACGAGTTCCTGCTCAAGGGCGATGTGTTTACCGAGGATCTGATCGAGACCTGGATCGAATACAAGATGGCGAACGAAGTTAGCGCGATTCGGTTGCGGCCTCATCCGTACGAATTCGCGCTCTATTACGACGCGTAAGCACACCACTGCGCGCCACGCGGCGGGCCGACGGCCCGCCGCTTTTTTTATGTCTGGTTCCTCTCCCGCGAGGGCTGGCGCTCACGCCCGAAACCCGGTTCCCCTTCCCGCGCGGGAAGGGGTGCTGTCTCCTCTCCCTATGAGGGAGAGGATGAAGGTGAGGGTCATACTACAGCGCCCTGCGCGATTCAGGATTCTGCTCTTGCTCCGAACTCACGAAGGCGTCGCGGCCGCGAGCGGGTGCGCTTCACGCCACTTGCTCGCGACTTCCAGCATCGTGCAGAACTCGACGCCGCTCTGACTGCGGATGTGCTTCACCAGCCGCTCGAGCATCAGCAAGCGATGGCCGCGGCCGATCACCTGCGGATGCATCGTCAGCGTATACACGCCCTCGCCGAGTCGTTCGTAGAGATAATCGAAATCGCCCGCCCAGATTTCATACACTGCCGACGGCGACGATAGTCCTTGCTGGATTCCCGCGCGGCTCGTCACGTATTCGAACGCCGGGAAATCGTCGAGTCCCCACGTGAATGGAATCTCGACCACGTCGATATTCTTGCCGAAAACATACGGGCCGTCGGTCGCAGCCTTGTCGCCGGAACGGAGGTAGTACGGCGTGAAGTCGTCGCCCATCAGGCTCGAGTCGTATGCGAAGCCGCGCTCGCGCAGCAGCTCGACCATGTTGTAGCTGAGCCCGGCGCCCGGCGAGCGATAACCGGCCGGTCGCCGTCCCGTCATGCGCGTCAGCACCTCGTTGCCCCGATCGAGAATCGCGGCTTCGTCTTCGGGGCTCTTCGGATGCGAGTGCAGGTAGCCGTGATTTCCAATCTCGTGGCCATCGGCAGTCAAGCGGTCGACGATTTGCGGATAGGTCTCGGCGCTGTGCCCGGGGATAAACCAGGTCGAGCGGATTCCCAATTCGCGCATCATCGCAATCAGCCGCTCGGCGCCGACGCGGCCGAATTCGCCGCGTGAGATTGCGCTCAGCGAGCTCGCACGGAATCCACCGAGCCACAGCGAGATGGCGTCGAAGTCGAAGGTCAGGCAGACGGAGATTTTCTTTAGTCTCCATCACGGTCGCCTCCGTTCAGGCCGGCTTGTCGCGGGTGAGCGCTTCGATCTTTTCGAGCCGCTCCTGCAACTTCTTATTGTCGTCGCGCAGCTTGTCGATGTCCTCGCGCAGGCGCTGACCTTCTTCGACGCGGCCACGGCCCTCGCTGATAGACGCGATCGCGTCGTTGGCATGACGCTGAATCCGGCCGTCGAGATCGCGATCGGTCAACCGTCGCAGCGCGGGCAGCGCACGCGGATCGCCGACCTCCGAGAAAGCGGCCGGCAGCCGCATCCGCACCATGAACTCGCGATCGTCGGCTAGCGGCGCCATGAGATCGAGTATCTCGACGCGCCGGTTCTCTTTGAGCGCCGCAAACCGCGCCAGCGTACCGACCGCGGCAACCCGGGCGCGCGGCGGCCTGCCGTACGCAGAGTATTCGCGCGCGACATCGATCGCGCGTTCGTCGCGCAGCTCAGCCATGCCCGCCAGCGCATGTGTTCGAATGACTTCGAGATACGAATCTCGGCCAAGGGCGTCGGTCAGGTGCGCGAATGCGCGCTCGTCGCGGGTCTTGCCGAGCGACAGCGCCGCCTCGGCCTCGACAAAATAACTTTCGTCGCCGGCTTTGACGATGTCGGCCAGCGCGGACGCTGCTCGCGCGTCGCCACGGAAATTGCCCAGCGCCCGCACCACTGAGCGCCGCGCCTTCGGATGCGGCAGCTTCAGCCCTTCGAGCAGCGCGTCGAGCGCGGCGGTCGTACGAATCGCGCCGAGTGCCGTGGCCGCATCCGACTGCACACCCCAGAACTTGTCGTTGAGCATCGCCTCGCGCAGTGCCGCGGTCGCTTGCGGACTGCCCTCGTTGCCGAGTTCGCGCGCGGCTGCGGCGCGGCCGATAGCTTCAGGCGCGTGGCGCAGTTCGGTTTCGAGCGCCTCGCGTCCGCGCTTGTGCTTGAGACTCTTCAGAATGTCGTGCTCAGGATCGAAGCGCACCGCCTTGGGCGCCTTGTCGACGGAAAAAGTGAAGCCCTGCTCGCGGTCCTTGATTTCGACGCGATGGCGCGTCTCGCGCCCCTCGGCGTCCATCAGCGCAATCGTGACCGGAAAGGTAAATGCGGACGCAATCGTGTCGCCAGTCTTGTGCGTCTGCTTGACCGTGACGCTGAGCAGTTTTTTCTTGTCGTCGAACGAGCTCGAGACTTCGATTTCGGGATGCCCTTCCTTGTACACCCACTGGTCAAAGAAAAAGTCGAGATTGCGGCCGGTCGTGTCCTCGAATGCGCGCTGTAAATCCTGGGTAATGACGTTGGCGCCGCGATGCCGCGTGCAGTAGAGGTTGAGCGATTTGAAAAACAGCTCGTCGCCGGTGACGCGGCGCAGCATGTGCAGCACCAGGCTGCCTTTTTCGTAGAGATGGCGATCGAACAGTTCGATCGGAGTGCGGTAGCGGTTGCACACGATCGGGCGGCGGTAATGATTCGCATCCTCGTCGAGATAGGCTTCGCGATCCTGGCGTACGTTCCATGCGAACTCGTCGGCGCCGAGATTTTCCTCGCACCACAGCGCCTCGAAGTAGGTCGCGAAGCCCTCGTTGAGCCACGCGTGCGCCCAATCGCGGCAGGTCAGCAGGTCGCCCCACCATTGATGCGCCAGCTCGTGCGCGACCAGCGGATCGCTCTTGAAGTCGAGATGCGCGCGCGCGTCATGCAGCGTACCGTCGGTTTGCGTGGTCGCCGAGGTGTTTTCCATTCCGCCGAAAATAAAATCGCTCACCGCAACCTGGGCATACTTGGCGTAAGGATAGGGCACGCCAATTACGCGCTCGAAAAACTGGATCATCTTCGGCGTGTTGCCGAACGCGCGCCGCGCATCGTCCTCGCGGCCGGGCGCAACGTAGTAGGTAACCGGAGTGTTGCCGGCGCGCTCTTCGATCAGCGCGAACTCACCGGCGGCCAGCGTGATCAGGTAAGTCGAATGCGGCACCTCATGTCGCCAGTGGAACGTGCGCGTCTTCGCGGCGGCGTTCGAGGATGTGGCGACCAGCGCGCCGTTGGAAACCGCCGTGAATTTCTCCGGCACCGTCGCGATGACTTCACTCGTGGTTCGATTGTTCGGGTAGTCGTAGCAGGGAAACCAGTAGCGCGAGTCCTCGTCTTCGCCCTGCGTCCAGGCTTGCGGCGCCTTCTTCGGATACGCATCGTCGGGCCCGACGAAATAGAGTCCGCGGCGCGGCTGTCCGCTGTAATCGATCGCGACCTCGATTTCCTCGCCGGCTTCCAGGGCGCGCGGCAGCGAGATCCGCACCTTGCCGTCGGCGGTCTCGAAAGACGCCGGCTCGCCGCTGACGCGCACGGCGCGGATGTCGAGTTCGGTGGCGTCGAATTCGAGCCGTTCCAGCGGGCCGGTGATCGCAGCGAGGCGATGGGTCGCGGTGCCGGAGATTTTCTTGTCGTCGAAGTCGAGCGTGACTTCGAGCTTGATGTGATTGATGTTGGCGGTGCGATCGCGCGCCCATTTTGCTTCTACGTGTTGCGGTTGAAACGCGCGGCGTCCGCGGGCGAAGGCGACGGTGAAGGCCTCGCGATCGCCGAGGTCCATCGCAAATTGATCGAGAAATCGAGGCTTGTGCATGGCCGCAATGTTATGAACCGCGCTGCCCGCGTGCAACGGGAAGCTTCAATTCGTTTCCACGATGACAGCCTCGTTCGGCGCGAGCGTCAGCGGAGACTTCGGCTGCGCCGGACGAAGGTCATTCGTGCTCAACAGGATTTTGCCGCCGGACAAATCGATCTCGCGTGCTTCGGTCGTGAAATTCAGCGCCACTACAATCTGCTGCTCCGCCGTATCCCGATGGAACACGAGACAATCTTCGGGCGCGCCCGCAAAGGCGCGATAGCTTCCTTCGGTCAGTGCTGGCGTCGATTTACGGAGCCGGATGAGCCGGCGATAGAGCGACAGCATCGAGCGCGGGTCGCTCATCTGACGCGCGACATTGACAGCCTTGAAATCTCCGCACGGCAGCCAAGTGCGTTCACCCGTCGAGAATCCGCCGTTGCGCGAGTCGGACCATAGCATCGGCGAGCGGCACCCGTCGCGTCCGACCGGGTCGTGTTTGCGATCGGCTGGAACTTCCGCGTCGCGCATCCCAATCTCTTCGCCGTAATAGATGAAGGGCGTGCCGCGCAACGTAAGAAGCATCACGGCCGCGACTCGAGCGCGCGCCTCGCCATCGCCATCGCGCGAGTAGCGCGAGATATGGCGCGGGAAGTCGTGATTCGAGAGCGTCCAGGTCGGCCACGCGCCGGGACCGAATGATTTTTCAGTCAGCTCGATCGCAGCGCGGAAACGGCGCGCGTCGTAGCGTGCGAGCAGAAAGCGGAAGTTGAACGCCAGCTGCAGCTCGTCCGGCCGCAGGTAGTCGGCCAGCCGTTCCTGCTCGCGCGGCCATGTCTCCCCGACCAGTATCCGCTGTTCGTGGCTATCGGCGACGCGGCGAAATCCCCTGACAATGTCGTGAACCTCGGGTCGGTCGGTGCTGTAGAGAGGATCCTGCGAACCCGGCCCATGCCACGGAATATCGGGATCGGCGGCAACGCGAATCGGATTGTCACGGAGCTCTGCATCCTTGATGAGATTGGCGATCACGTCGATCCGAAAACCATCGGCGCCGCGATCGAGCCAGAAACGGATAACGTCCTGCATCGCGTCGATCACTTTGGCATTTCGAAAATTCAGATCCGGCTGCTGCTCGAGGAATGTGTGCAGATACCACGCCTCCGTGGCGCGGTCGTACTTCCACGCGGAACCGCCGAACGTGCTGCCCCAGTTGTTTGGCGCGTGATCGGGCGAACCGGGAATCCAGATGTACCAGTCGCGTTTTGGATTGGCTCGCGAGGAGCGCGACTCAACGAACCACGGATGCTGATTCGAAGTATGGTTCGGCACGAGGTCGACTATCACGCGAATGCCGCGGCGATGCGCATCCGCGACCAGCCGATCGAAGGCCGCGAGATCGCCGAGGTCAGGGTGAATGCCGCAGTAGTCGCTGACATCGTAGCCCCAGTCGTCGAGCGGCGACGGGTTGATCGGGTTCAGCCAGATGGCGTCGATGCCGAGCGCGCCCAGGTAGTCGAGGTGCGCGGTGACGCCGTCGAGATCGCCGATGCCGTCGCCGTTAGAATCGGCAAACGAGCGCGGATAGATCTGATAGAAGACTGCGCGCTGCCACCATTGAAGAGCCATAGCAATGTGCGCGGCGTCGCTGTCAGCCCGCGCGCGAGCCCATCATGTCAGCATAGTTGCGCGCGTAAAATTTTTCCCGTGCAGCCTCCGAAAGATTCGGCGTCGACAGCTCAAAGCGCTTGAGCGGATTGCGCCCGCCCTCGATGTGCGGGTAGTCCGACGAGAACATGCACAGTTCCGGTCCTGCCTGCTCGACGATCCATCCCACCGGCTCGTGCGGAAAGGGCGTGAAGCGGAGATTGCGCCGCACATAGTCGGACGCTTTCATCGGCAGGCTCAAATACTTTTCCGACTTCACGAACGTCTCCTGCGCGATGTCCAGGCGCCGCAGCCACGGCACGATCCACAGCGCGCCCTGCTCGATACATCCGCCGCGCAGCCGTGGGAACTGCTCGAAGATGCCGTCGAGGACCATCGTCGAGAGAAAAATTTCGGGCATCGAATGGATCGCCATGAAATCTTTCGAGCGGATGTTTTCTCCGCCGCCGAGAAAATCGGTCACCGGTCGGCCGTTGATGTGAAATGCTTTCGGAATCGCCCGGCCGCCGCCGCCCACGTGCAGCATGAAGGGAACGTCGGCGTCCTGCAGGCGCGCCCACACGCCGTTGAAGTCGGGATGAGTCGGAGATTTTTTGGCAGGCGGCAGCGAGGGCAGGTGGATCGCCGCACATCCCAGTCGAATCGCCTCGTCGATTTCCTTTTCGGCGAGCTCAGGAATGTCGAGCGGCACAAAGCCGACCGCGAGCAGCCGCTTGTCACCTCGGCAAAAGTCCGCAATGGCGCGATTGTGTGCGCGCGTGCCGCCGTACAGAACCTCCGGCGTCGAGCGAACCTGGTCGAACTCGCCCCAGAAATGCGTGATCGCGAAAGTGGTGAAGACCAACTGGGAGTGGAAGCCGAGCAAGTCGAGCGCGCGTCTGCGCTCGTCGGGATCGAAAGCGCCCAGCGCTTCCCATCCCTTACGCAGCATCAGGTTCTGCTCTGCGTCAGATACGGCAGCCGGATCCTTGCGCCGGTCGTCCGCATGCGCGATTGCCTTGTCGACCATCTTGCCGCCGGAGCCGATCGCCAGCGGATGGAGCTTGGTGCGGATGTCAGGGTCGGCGTGGGAAAGCAGCCAGTCCCGCGTTTCCATGATGTGGCTGTCGGCGTCGTTGAAGATTCGGCCTTCGGCATATGGCATCGCGATAACCTCGGGGTGATGGAATTCGAGCGGATTGTGCCTGCGCGTTTCGGCTTCAAGATAGTTCAGCGACAGGCATTTCGTACAGAGGCAAGCGCCAGGATCCGCGGCTATCAGGGGCGGTAGGTGCCGACTTGGACAACAACCTCAGATCGGCTGGCCTACGTCGATTCGATTGCCATCCGGGTCCTCGAATACAAAAGCCCGCAGACCGTAGTCCTTGTTCTGAATGCGTTTAATGATCCGCAGTCCGTGACCCTGGCAGATCGTGTAGAGCGCATCGACGTCATCCACCATCATATGCGCGACGTTGAAATGAGCCGCTTTGTGGTCTGGCTGTAGGGTCAGGTGCAGCTCGGCCTGATCCTTTTTCAGGATCATAAAGCCAACCGGAGTGCCGTTCTCGAAAACTTTTGTGAAGCCCAGGACCTTTGTGTAGAAGTCGCGGGCTCGCTCGATGTCCTTGACTGGGAGCATCGCGGCGATTCGCCCAAAGCGAATGCCGTGGTCGGTGCCGTCACTCATCGAAAATCCTCCCCGACTACTTTTCGGTGAAGCCCAGGTCGTTCAGGCGGTCACGCGCGTCCTTGACCGCGTCGCGATGAACCATCAGACGAGTAGGCACGGCGGCCGTTGTCCCCAGCATCCGCGAAGAGCCCGCGTCGAAGACAAACGACTCGATGCCGGCTTCGTTCAGGTAGTCATGCGCCATCCGGACCGGCGTCGGATCGATGCTGGCGAAAATTTCCTCGAGTTCGGATGGATCGGGCACTTCTTGGTCCGGCATTTTCTTCCTTTGCTGGTCAGTCGCGCTCAATCGGCGGCGGCTGACGCGGACGTCATTCCCTTTACCCTGTTATAGATGAGGGCGGCGACGCCCAGTATCAACAGTACCGCGAGCACAGCGTCGAAGCGATGAAAGTAGGGCGCGAGGTCCTTCCAGTGTTGTCCGAGCTTCATCCCGCCGTAGGCCAGCGCGAGGCACCAGATGTATGACCCGAGCAGCGTGTAGATTGTGAACGGCAGCAGTCTCATCCGCGAGACTCCCGCCGGAAATGCGATGAAGGTGCGCACCACTGGCAGCATTCGGCTCCAGAAGACCGTGTGCGATCCCCACCGCTCGAAGAAGCGATCGGCTATTTGCAGTTCGTGGTGTGCGATGAGAATGTAGCGGCCGTAGCGCTCGATGAACGGACGGCCACCATACTGGCCGACGAAATACGCGACATACGAGCCGAGCAGGCATCCAACGGCGCCCGCCATTGCGACCAGGTAGAGGTCGAAACGTCCGGCCGCGACGAGGTAGCCCGAGAACGGCATGATGATTTCCGATGGCAGCGGGATGCATGCGCTTTCGATCGCCATCATGAGCACCACCCCGCCGTAGCCGAGCGCGGAAATCGTGGCGACGATGAAAGTCGAAACGTCGGAAATCAGTTTATCGAGCATGTCTTCGATGTACTTTTATCATCAAGCACAAGCGCACAGAGTGGCACGGCGCAAGGCCCGTTGCGAGACGCCGAACGGTGGAAAAAAACTCTGCATCTGCTTGGACATAAAATCCCATATACTGTATTTATGTTGAACGCGAACTTCACGAACCAATCGAGGCAACGTCGATGGCAAACAACACGCTGACCATCACCGACAATCGGACCGGCAAGAAATACGAGTTGGCGATCGAAGAGGGCGACGTGATTCGGGCCGCAGATTTGCGTCAAATCAAAGTCAACAAGGACGACTTCGGCTTGATGTCCTACGATCCTGCCTTCACCAACACTGCCTCGTGCCGCAGCCGCATCACGTACATCGACGGCGACAAGGGGATCCTCCGCTATCGGGGATACCCGATCGAGGAATTGGCGGAGAAGAGCAACTACCTGGAGACCGCGTACCTGATTGTCAAGGGCGAGTTGCCCGACCGCGCGCACTATGAGCGTTGGGAGAACAACATCAAGATTCACACGATGGTGCATGAGAATATCAAGAAGTTCATGGAGGGGTTTCGCTACGACGCGCACCCGATGGGCATGCTGCTCGGCACGGTCGGCGCGCTCTCGACGTTCTATCCCGACGCCAACGATATTCACGACCTCGAATCGCGCCGCCTGCAGACGCGCCGGATGATCGGCAAGATTCCAACGCTGGCGGCGTTCGCGTTCCGGCATACTCGCGGATTGCCCTACGTCTATCCCGACAACGAACTCAGCTATACCGGCAACCTGCTTTCGATGCTCTTCAAGATGACGGAGCTCAGGTACAAGCCCGACCCGGTGCTCGAGCGCGCGCTCGACGTGCTGTTCATCCTGCACGCCGACCATGAGCAAAACTGTTCCGCGAACGCGATGCGCGCGGTCGGCAGCTCGCAGCCAGATCCATACGCGTGCGCGGCGGCCGCCATTGCCGCGCTCTACGGCCCGCTGCACGGGGGCGCTAACGAAGCCGCGATCCGGATGCTGATGGAAATCGGCTCGGTGTCAAATATTCCCGCGATGATCAGAAAGGTGAAAGAAGGCGAGCGCCGGCTGATGGGCTTCGGGCATCGCGTATACAAAAACTACGATCCACGCGCGAAGATTCTGAAAGAGATGGCGGCCAAGGTGTTCGAGGTGACGGGGCGCAATCCACTGATTGACATTGCGATCGAGCTGGAACGAATCGCTCTGCAAGACGACTACTTTATCAGCCACAAGTTGTACCCCAACGTCGATTTCTACTCCGGCATAATCTACCAGGCGATGGGTTTCCCGATGACCATGTTTCCGGTCCTCTTCGCGATCCCGCGGACCTCGGGGTGGATGGCGCAATGGGCTGAGATGGTGCGCGATCCCGAGCAAAAAATCGCGCGCCCGCGCCAGGTCTATATCGGCGAATCGACTCGCCACTGGATACCGCTGAATTCACGACCGACCCCCTCGCAGAGGGAAGACGCGGTCAGCGAAGCGATCTAACGCTAGTTAGATAGCTCCAGTTGTGCCTGGCCATTTCGGTTAGCAATTACTCAATCCAAGGTTGGCTTGAGTGGCGATTCCCTGCTATGAATCTAGGGGGCCCTGCGAGACGGTGGGGTGCTTAATAATCAACTGGGAAGGCAGTGCTGTGATGGGTATGAAAGGCGCAGAGCCGACAGACACTATCTTGACGCTCGAAGAAGCGCTTAGGCAATTCGCGCGCAAGAGGAATCAGGCCGGCGTACAATTGGTGGACGACGCCCAAGCGGGCTCGAATCTCCAGTTCGTTCGTTTGGCTCCCATTAAGCAGGCGGAGGCGGAGGTTGCGGCCAGCGACCCCAAAGCTTCAGAGGTTGCGGCCGCCGTCCAGCCGGCCGAAACGAAGGTCTCGACGCCGGGCGAGCCGTTGGTACCAATACTCGACGGGCTGCCGCGCACCTTCGAGGAAATCGAGCTGATTGCCGCCGCCGACAAAGCGTACCGCGAGGATTTCCCCGAAGACCTACGCGGGAGCGACGGCTTCGAAGACGACTCGGAGTTTGACGACGCAGATGCAATCGCGTTCGCGACTCACGATGCTCGTCGGCATGACTACGCGTTCACTGCGATGGGCACCGCGCTGATGGCGTTAGTTGTTGTGCTGATGACGCGCGTACCAATCGTCGATAATCATCGGCCAAATTTTCCGAACCTGGTGGCGCAGATTTTCCCGAAGGCGGGAGTTAAGGCGCTTCCGACCCCTGAGAAGAACGCTGACGACGTCATAACGACGATGGTGATAATCCCGGACGCCGACGTAAAAACGGCGTCGGCTAAACCCAGCGAGGTAAAGTCCGACCAGCTTGAGGCACAGATCAAGGACACGCTGAAGTCGCGCGCCTTCCCGGATATCGGCGTGTCGGTGTCGAAGAAAGGTGAAGCGTTCCTGGCCGGCGAAGTTTACAGTCTCGAAGAGGTGAACAAGATTGCGCAAATCGTGCATACTGTGAACGGGGTCCGTCACGTTCATTTTCTGCATCCCGATATTCGACTGGCTGAGGGTCCCGCATTCTTCGGCGCGACGACTGCATGGTCGCCCGACGTGTGGGGCGCACGGGTACGTGCCGTGTCGATCGGCTCGCCAGCCGACAAAGCCGGCCTTCAGAAGGGCGACGTGATCAGCGAGTTTGATGGTAAGACAATTCCGGATGCGAAGTCATTTCATGATCTATTGGCGCAGTATTCGCCCGGACAGCGCGTTCAACTTCGCGTCTGGCACAACGGCCAGCCCGAGTACCTGGTGGCGCGTCTCGGCGATCAGACGATGGTGGCAAGCCGATAGCCGCGCAAGAGGATTGCGACGCTTTGCCAAAGGGCGGTTCATCGAACCGCCCTTTTTCTTTGGACCTCAGGCGCGAGCAGCGTAGCGGGGTTTGCGCTTTTCAAGAAATGCGCGGGCGCCTTCTTCAATATAGCCGGCGCGAACGCATAGCACCTGATTGCGGTCCTCCATCGCCACCGCCTGCTCGAGGCTGCCGGCGTCGATGCTCATCGAGAGACATTCCTTGGTGAGGCGCAGGCCCAGTGGCGAAGTCTCGGTCATCTCGAGCGCCAGCTTCGCGGCGGCCGTTTCGAGTTCCGCATCCGGCATCAGCTCCGACACCAGGCCGGTGGCGAGTGCGCGTTGCGCGTTGATAAAGCGTCCAGTGAGCATCAGCTCGGACGCGACCGAGCTGCCGACGGCGCGCGGCAGAAAATAGCTCACGCCCATGTCGCATGCGGTCAGTCCGATGCGGATGAAGGCGGCGTTGAAGCGCGCGGACTCGCCCGCGATGCGCACGTCGCAAGCCAGGGCGAGCGCGAAGCCGCCGCCCGCCGCTGGTCCGCGGATTGCGGCGATGAACGGTTGCGGCGCGCGGCGCATCGCGACGACCAGGTCGCTCATCCGGCGCTGGCTTTCGACCGTGTCGGTGGTCGAGGCGCCAAGGCCGGTGCCGCCGCGGTTTTGTTCTTTCAGATCAAGTCCGGCGCAAAAGGCGCGACCGGCACCCTTCATTACCACTACTCGCGTCTCGCGCTGGGTCGGCAGTTGATGCAGATAGTCCTCGAGCTCTGAGACCATTTGTGCGCTGAGAGCGTTGAGATTGTGCGGCCGGTTAAGCGTCAGCCATGCCACTGCGCCGTCGTTTTTGATTTCTATAGCTTCATACGCCATCGCAAGTCGCCTCCGGAATTTTGAGGTTTCAAATGTCTCAACAAGCGGCTCAGAAGACTTCTGCCCGTCTCTCGCTCACCATAACGCAATCTGATGCTCATCCGCCAAGATTCTCGATCCCTGGTGGACGCTGATGGTCCGTATTGACTTAACTCTGTCGCGGTTACAGGCTGCTTTTGTAGGCTTTTGGGCGACTTCGGGCGATACGGCTAGCTTAAGGAATCACATCGAGGGAAGGCGTCGTCGTTACGATGGCATCATCCGCCGAAGACATTCTTACAATTTCGGAATTGTCGGCGCATCTCCGGGTCCATCCGACGACGATTTATCGCTTGCTGCGCGAAGGACGAATTCCGGGCTTTCGGGTCGGCAGCGCATGGCGGTTCAGCCGCGCGGCGATCGAAGTTTGGGAGCATGGGCAAGCCGGTCCGCTCGACGGAGAGTCGAAGCCGACGCGCAAAGCCAAAGGGCGCAAACCGAGAAAGTAGCTGCAACTTTTCCGCGCGCCTGCTTTTCTGTCATTGTCGCGATGTGGAACCCGGCGAAATCTCGCGGCCTCGTACATCTTCACAGATAGCCGAGTACTTCGGCCGTTTAGCCGACACCTACGGCGACGGCGCGTTCTACGGGAACCGGCGACGTGCCGTGCTCGACGCGATCGCGCCGGAAATCGCAAAGGCGCGCGAGATGCTCGATGTCGGATGCGGCAACGGCGCTTATCTCGCGAAGTTTGTAGCAGCACCCGGGAACCGGTTCGTAACCGGAGTCGACTTGACCTTCGACATGCTGCTGTCGGCGCGCCAACGGGCCGGCGCGAAATGCCGGCTGCTGCGCGCGGACGTGTCACGACTGCCGTTCAAGCGCGAGTCGTTCGATTTTATTTTCGCCAGCCACGTGCTGCAGTTCGTCGCGGATGTCGAGGGGACAGTGACGGAGTTCGCGCGATGCTTGCAGCCGGCGGGAGTCCTGATAGTCACTGGGCAGCGCGATGACAGTGTGCGGCAGATGCTGAGCGTGATCGTGGGTCCGGAGCGATGGCGCGAATATCGCGAGGTGATCTTTCGGCGCGCGCCGCGCCGCGAAGCCGATGCGCGCCCCAGAGATCGCTACCAGAAGGCACTTGCCAAGGTTGGTTTGCGGGTCGAGGAGCGCGCGGCGCCGTTTACGGTCGAGTGGCTGGATGTCGCGGAGTGGATCAGGATCAGATGGATGCCGTTGATACCGGCGGACGAGCGTGAGCGCGCCGACGCGATGATCGCCGAACTCGCGAAGCTGGGCTCGTCGCAGCAGCTGGCGCAGCAGGAACCATTGATCATCGGCCGCCGCGACAGTTGAGTCTCGCGCCGTTTGACAAGCGCGCGGCTAACCTAATAGCTAACCCACAAAAGCACATGGCGGAGAGTTTCGCGCCGATGCCGACGAAGTACACCGACGTAAAAGGATACGCGACCTACTACCACTATAGCGGCGCGACGACGCTGCCCGACGTGGTGCCGGATTTTTCACGCGGACGCAAAATCTTGTTCGTTCATGGCGCGGGCTCGAACGGCCACACGTGGCATCGCCAAATCGACGCGTTCGGCGGCAAGCATAGTCCGATCGCACTCGACCTGCCCGGGCACGGCCGCTCGGCGGGAGTCGAGGGTCTGCGCACGGTTCGCGACTATGCGGATTTCGTCGCGGCGTTTCTCGACGCCTTGAAAATCAAATCGGCCGTGATACTGGGCCATTCGATGGGCGGTGCGATCGCGATGGATCTCGCACTGCGGCACGCGGGGCGGGTCGAGGCGCTGATCCTCAGTTGCACGGCGCCGAAATTCAACCTCACGCCGGATCGAATCGAGGGGTTGCGGGCGGTCACGATGGGCCGCGCGCCGCAGGCTTTCACCACCGACGGCTATTCGCCGAAGACGGCGAAGGAAAACTTCGACGTCATCCGCGAAGGCTGGATGGAGCAGATCAGGACCGATCCACGCGTGCGCTACACCGACATCCTCGCGTGCGCGCAGGTCGATCTGCGCGAGGCGATCGCGAAGATCGACAAGCCGACGCTGGTCCTGGCGGGCGCCGACGACAAGGGCACCACGCCGGCTGACGCCGAGTTCATCGCGGGCAAAATTCGCGGCGCGACGTGAAGATCGTCGCGGACGCCGGCCACGATATTCCGCGCGAGCGTCCCGCCGAGTACAACGCCGCGATCGAACAGTTCGTCGATGGCCTGAAGTAGGAATTCGAGCATGAGTTTAAGCCGCAAGACCGCAGTCGCCGGAGTGTTCGAGCATCCGACTCGCTTCGCGCCGGACAAAAGCATGTTCCAGATCATGGCGGAGAGCGTGCGCGGCGCGCTCGACGACGCCGGGCTCACGATCAAGGACGTGGACGGGCTGTGCACGACCGGCATGGGCATGGGCGGGATGGGTATCGTCGGCTTTTGCGATTACCTGAACCTGACGCCGAACTTTGTCGACTCGACTTCGATCGGCGGGTCGTCGTTCGTCGCGCATACCGCCCACGCCGCCGCCGCGATTCATGCCGGACTGTGCGATGTGTGCGTGGTGGTTTACGGCTCGACGGCGGCGTCGTCGCGCTTCGCGATCGGCACCGGCGGCGGCGGCGGCGGCGGCGATCCGTGCGACCAGTACGAAGTTCCGTTCGGGCCGACCACCGTCGGCGCGTATGCGATGATCGCGCAGCGCCATATGCACGATTACGGCACCACGCCCGAGCAGCTCGCCGAAATCGCGGTGACGATGCGCCTGCACGCGTCGATGAATCCGGTGGCGAAGTATCGCGATCCGATCACGGTCGAGGACGTGCTCGCCTCGCGCGTCATCTCGTCGCCGCTGCATCTGCTCGATTGCTGCATCATCAGCGACGGCGGCGGCGCGTTGGTGATCACCTCGGCCGAGCGCGCGCGCGATTTGAAGAAGAAGCCGGTCTATATTCTCGGCGCGGGCGAGACGGTGCGCCACGCGGCCGCGGCCAGCGCGACTTTCTCGAAATTGCGGCGGCGCAATCGGGGCGGCTCGCGTTCGAGCGCGCGGGCGTCGCGCACAAAGATATCGACATGGCGATGATCTACGACTCGTTCACGATCACCGTGCTGACGACGCTGGAGAATCTCGGTTTCTGCAAGCGCGGCGAAGGCGGCGCGTTCGTGTCGCGGCGGACGGCTGCGTTTCGACGGCGAGTTTCCGATCAACACCGACGGCGGCGGGCTGTCGTCGAACCATCCGGGGATGCGCGGAATTTTCCTGGTGATCGAGGCGACCAAACAACTGCGCGGCGAATGCGGTCCGCGCCAGGTCAAGGATTGCAAAATCGCGCTGGTGCACGGCACCGGCGGCGCGCTCGGCACGCGCCATTCGGGCGCGACGCTTGATTCTCAGCAATCAGTAAGCACGGGGCGCAAAGAAAATCATGGCGGAACAGACGCAAGCAAAAAAATACGCGAAGCCGCTCCCGCATCTCGACGAAGAGAACCGTCCGTGGTGGGAGGCGCTCAAGCGGCACGAGCTCTACATCCAGAAATGCCGCGAACTGCGGCGACCTGCGCTATTATCCGCGCGCGCTCTGCACCAATTGCCTGTCGTCGGCGGTGCAATGGATCAAGTGCAGCGGGCGCGGCAAGATCTATACTTTCACCGTGACCAATCAGAACCAGGCGCCGGGATTTCGCGAATCGCTGCCATACATGATGGCCTATGTCGAACTGGAAGAGGGCGTGAAAATGCTCACGAACCTTGTCGACTGCCCGCCGGAACAGGTTAAAATAGGGATGCCCGTCGAGGTCGTATACGAAGACGTCACGCCGGAGGTGACGCTCGCGAAATTTCGCCCGGCGAGGTGAGGGCTCAATCCTGGTGAGTACAATCCTTGATCTGCACACCCATAGTGAAGCATCGGAAGACAGCCGCGCACCGGTAGAGGCGTACCTCAACTGGATCAAGCTGCGGCGGCCGAGCGGCCGGTCGACGGAATCGTGCTGACCGAGCATCGGCAGTTCAATCGCGACGCCGACTACCGCGCGCTCGAGGACAAGTTCGGCACGATGGTGCTGCGCGCGTCGGAGGTCGAGACCAATTACGGCCACATGCTGGTGTTCGGCGTGAATGACGACATGGTGGCGCGATTCGATTTTGCCGACGTGCGGCTCGACGCGCAGACCTTGATCGATGAAATCGCGCGGATGGGCGGCGTCGTCGTCCCGTGTCATCCCGGGCCGTCCGAATATCGGGCTCTACGAGCATTACCAGAAGCAAGCCGCCGCTGGAGAACGTGGTCGCGGTCGAGGTGCTCAACGGCGGATCGCGCAAGGGTGAGGACGAGCGCAGCGCAGAACTGGTCACGAAGTATGGTTTCGCGGCGACCGGCGGATCGGACAGCCACCTGGTGAGCCTGATAGGACTGTGCGCGACCAGGTTCAGCGCGTATATTAAGAATATCGACGACCTGGTGCGGGAGTTGAAAACCGGCAATTACGAGCCGGTGGATTTCCGTCCGCGGCGCAAAGCCGTGCCGCATGCGGTCGCGATGGAAACCAGGTAACCTCGCGACAACGAGAAAAGACGATGGCAGTCAATTACGATCCGGCGCTGATAAACAAGGTGTTCGAGGTGACTGACCCGGTCGAGGTCAAGGGCGAGAAGATACAGCGGTACTGCGCGGCGATCGGCGAGACCAATCCGATATACACGGACGAGGAAGCGGCGAAGAAGGGGCCTTACGGCGGAATCGTCGCGCCGCCGTCGTTCGCGGTGACGTTCCGCAACGGGCGGCATTTTTTCCAGAACGTTCCGCGCTTCGGACGCCGCGGCTTCGACGCCGGCAAGGACGTCGAGTTCGTCGCGCCGATACGGCCCGGCGACAAGGTCTCGCTGAGCTCGCACGTCAAGGAAATCTACGAGAAGACCGGACGGAGCGGCACGATGGTGTTCGTCGTGATTCGCTCGACGCTCAAGAACCAGAAGGACGAAGTGGTGGCCCATATCGACCATCGCTTCATGAACCGCACGTGAGCAGTTTCGAAGAGATCAATATCGGCGACACGCTCGGACCGCTCGAGATATTCGTCAGCAAGGATCAATGCCGCGCCTACGCCCGGATAATGGGGATGGGCGAATTGCGGGCCGCTTCACCGACGATGAGGCGGCCAAGAAAGAAGGGCTGCCCGGGATGATCCTGCCGGGCAACATGAGCCTCGGACTACTGTCGAAGCTGGTGACGGATTGGATCGGCACGCGCAACGCGTCGCTGAAACAGCATGGGCACGACCTATCGCGTGCCGGTGCAGCCCGATCACACGATCACGATTCACGGATTCATCACTAGCAAGAATCCCGACGATCAGACCGCCGCAGATCGACGTCTGGATGGAGAACGAGGAGGCCGAGCGCCTCGTCACCGGCACGGCGACGGTCGAGTTCAGAAAATAACCGACGGAAATTGGCGCTAGCGCACTGTCCCTATCATGATCGGGCCCCGATGGGCGAGCATCAACGCCGGGTTGTATGGATAGGGCGTCGGGGTGTTGTCGTCCCTCATTTCGGGATTAGTCGGCCCATTCGAATCCCAGGATCCCAGCGGCCTGGTTTGCGCCAACTGCATACACCACGGATGCGGAGCGCCGGCGGTGCAGGCTTGCTGCTGCTGTTGCTGAGCAGTCTGATTGCCATGGGTCGCACATCCGCTTGCGATCAGCATGAATGACAGCGTGATTGTTGCGGATATCAACTTTCGCATCGGTTCACCTTTCTCGACTCGGGACGGCGCTATGGAGTCGCATGAGATCAGAATTATTCAGGGGACAGTCGGGGAGGCAAGTACAAAGTTTCGCGGGGCGAAGATGAGGACCGATTAAACTGCGCGGAGCTCGGTTGAGATATCGCCGCGAGTCGCAAGAGTTGCGGGTATTAGGCCGCTGGCTGCTCCGATCAGAGCAGCGATGAAGAAGCTGTAAACGATTATTCGCGGTTGCAAGGTCATGGCCAGTGCAAGCGGACCAAGCGCACCGGAGACGAGAGGCAGTAGTTCGAAGCCCAGGTATGCCAACATACATCCGAGTGCGCCGCCGCTCACGCCCACGATGAGTCCCTCGACCAGGATGCGCGCGACGATCGATCTGCGGGTGAAGCCAATTGCGCGCATAACGGCGATCTCGTGCCGCCGCTCGCGCACCGCCATCGCGGCAGTGTTGGCGGCGACCAGCCCGATGGTGAAGATGACGATCGCGGCAAGAAATTTCGCGCCGTTAAGCATCAAGCCAAGGTTGGAGCCGATTGAGTTCTTGATAAGCGCGACTTCGGTTTCGGTGGCCGTCTCGTTTTCCGAGTTGGCGAACATTTCGTCGATGGCGGCGATCACTTCGGGCGCGGAACTGGAACTGTCGATCTTCACCCAGAACAGGTTGGCGGTGCCGGGGCGGCCGAGCAGCTCTTCCATGTAGTCGCGGCGGAAGATGATACGAGGGCCGGAGGCCTGCTCATTGAGCACGCCCACAATTGTGAGTTGCAGATCGACAGGATACTGCATGCCGCGCAAAATGATGGTCTGGCCGATTTTCCATCCGTAGAGCTTCATCAAGTTGGTTGCCACGAGAGCCGCGGTCCGCAGGTTTTTGAATTGCTGTTCGGTTTCAGCGCTGACATCCCAGTCGGGAAAGACTTCGCGGATATGGTCGTCGTCGACTGCGAGTACGCCGAGCTGACGGCTGGGATCGCGATAGCTCGCGACAAAGACGCTGTAGGCTGCGACGGCCTCAACGTGCGGCAGGGTTTCGATGCGGCGGCGATAGGACTCTGGCAGGGTGTAAAGCAGGCTGGCCTTGCTGTGAGTGATAAGGCGGCGCGAGTTGGCGCGATCGCGAAGGATCTGGTTGAGCAGTCCGGGCAGGCTGATGAGCGAAGCGAAGACGAAGACAGAGAGAGTGATCGAGAGCATGGTGAGAATGGTGCGGCGCTTGTTGCGGGTGAGGTTTCGCAGGACGAGGGAGAGGTATTTCATGGCGCGACTCGATCACTTAGCGCCAGTGCGAGGAATTTGGAAGTGGACACTGAGCGAGAAGAAATCTTAGGAAGACTTGATTGCAGTGAAACCCAACGTGGGGTTCGCGCTTTCCTTAGGCAGAGGTCACCCTGTCAGCCGACGGTAAAGCCGCAGCTAGATAAGCAGTGAGCCGCGGAAGGGTTCGTCTCGTGGCGGCGGGAATTGCAGCAAATTGATGGCCCACTTGCGGGCCTGGCGGAGTGCATCTTCGGCGCGGCGGAAGATTCGCTCTCGATACATGACGGACCAGACGTATGCGTCGACCGACGGTTCGTCGCCCAGCGTTATGTCGAGCATCCAGTCTTCGAGCTGGGGGCCGCAGATCAGCAGGCGCACGACGCGGCCGTGATCGATTACTATGCCGCGTGCTTCGCGCGGGATGCGGAACTCGTCCTTGACGCGCTTGATGACGTTGGCGGGCGCATGCTGCTCGGTCATCGCGACGTAGGCCCAATCGCCCTGCGGCGGATTTGCCTCGCGCGCGATGCGGAGGTTGTTGTCGGTGAGATCCTCCTTGGCGCGATCCTGATCGTAGTCGCGCGCTACCTGGTAAAAAGCCATCGCGACCGGCAACTGCGGCATCTCGGTCTCGGACTTGGCGCGTTTGGGTTTCTTGAAACTGGTTTCGACCCACCAGCGATTTTCGACGGTTGGCTTCTGCGGCATCAGGCGACCCGGCGCGATTTACGAATGGCGCGGCGCGCGGAGCGCCTCGATTTTCGTGCGATCGAGATCCGTGTACGGCGCTTTCGGATGAGATTTGCGGCGCGACGAGTGCTCGGGACACCCGAGCGTGTGCGCGATCTGGACATACTACGGCGGCCCGAGGCTCTCAGTCCGGTGATCATCCGGCGCGAAAAGATGTCGGCCTTGCGTTCGGGATCGCTCCAAAGCAGGAAGTGACCCATCTCATGGTAGAGCATCTGAATCCATTTGCGCTCGCTGAAATAGACGCGGCCGCGTTTCCAATTTTCGGGATGGACGAGATGGATGCGGCCGTCTTCATAAGTGCGACCGGCGGTTTTGCCCCAATCGATATACTCGAACCATTCGATCCGCGGGCGGCGGACGTTGAAGTAGCGGCACATTGAGGAGATCGCGCGATTGAAACATGCGGCGCGATGGCCGCGGAAAAATTCGGCGAGGTTGCGATCAATTTCGCGTCGATGAGCGATTGGAGGAATAATCATGCGCACGAGCGGGCGACCTCCGGGACTGTAAGAGGATCATATGGAGGCGAGTTCGTTAGTGTCAAACCTTTTCTGGAAATCCCTGGTTTACAACGTTGTTTGATGTCGCAGAATGATGAAAACAGCCTCTCGGAGTGCGGTTGTATGCGTTTCTCTAGATAAGGCTAGCCAAGCGTGCCGGAGGATTTGAGATGCATGATTTCTTCCCAGCTGAGGCCCGTTTCCAAGGCCACTTCTTCAGTATGTTGGCCTAATTCCGGAGCGTGGCGGTGAGGTTGATGGTCGATGCCGCTGAATTCTATGGGGCTGTTTACCAGGCGGCAGTTCGGAATGTTTGGATGGTCGACGCGGGCGAAGGCGCCAATGGCTTCGGCCTGGGGGTCGTCGAGTACTTCGGCGTCGGTGCGGACGGGCGCCCAGACGAGATTGCAGCGGTCGAATATTGGCGCCCACTGATCGGAAGTGCGGCTGGCTACTGCACTGTCGATTTCGTCGGTGAGCGCGGCGCAATTTTTAGCGCGCGCGGTCGAGTT
The DNA here is from genome assembly GCA_963842215.1 of uncultured delta proteobacterium. Classification (GTDB taxonomy): domain Bacteria; phylum Desulfobacterota; class Binatia; order Binatales; family Binataceae; genus Binatus. Next base: position 86,054 of record CAWJFQ010000004.1, read on the forward strand.
TTTGAAGCGGGGATCGTTTTGCCAGTCGGGCTTGTCGAGCGCGCGACAGAAATCCGGCCAGTGGCGATCGCTTTGGATCATCACGAAATAGATCCAACGTGAGTCGGCACAACGATAGGAACTCCAAAGCGGATTCACGCGCTGGCTGCGCGACTCGGATTGCGGAGAGCGACCGGTCATCAGGCCGACGGTGAGATCAGAGGCATTCATCCAGAGGCCCATCGAGAAAAGCGAGATGCGGACCTCGCGGCCGCGGCCGGTTCGCTCGCGCGCCAGCAGTGCAGCGGAAATTGCGCCTGCGAGACCGAGGCCGACAGCGTGATCGATCATCGCGGGACGCTGCGCAGGCGGCGACTGTCCGGGCTCCGCGATCGTCGCCATCAGGCCCGAGCGCGCCCATGCGGCAGCGTAGTCGTAGGCGGGACGATTCTTGTCGGGGCCGCGATGGCCATAGCCGTTAATCGAGGCGTAAATGAGGCGCGGATTCTTAGCCGATAGCGTCGCGTAATCGAGCTTCATGCGCTCGATGGCATCCAGGCGCAGGCTGGTGACGAAAACGTCGGCGCGTTCGATGAGCTTGAGTGCGAAGGCGTGGCCGTCGGACGTGCGAAGATCAACCGCGACCGATCGCTTATTGCGATTGTCGAGCTCGAACGGAGGACGAATGCGCGCGTCGGGATCGCCCATCGTGCGCGTGACGAAACCGCGAATCGGATCACCGGTGCGCGGGTCTTCGAGCTTGATAACGTCGGCACCCCAGTCGCCCAGCACGGCAGTGGTGGAAGGGCCAGCAACCCACATAGCAACTTCGACGACTCGGAAACCCTCGAGCGGACGGTCCATCAGATCGATCTCCTTCGCTCACCGAAACTTGGGAACTTGATTGTAATGAAACCCACTTAAGGTTTGATACTTTCCTTGGGCACGGAAGACCCCTGCATCGAGCGATAAGAAAGAAGATGCCGGACTTCGCGCCGTTAGATGAACATGCCTGGGGGCAGGCCGAACAGGACGCGGCCCGCCACCTCGTAGCGCGCGGTGTTCATCGTGACGTGCTGTGTGACGGCGTGCACGTCGCGCCAGCATCGCTCTATCGGAAGCGCGGTCTGCATCGAGCTGATTCCCGCCGCGTCGTAAACCAGGTCAACCGTGCGCGCGGCCAGCTTGCCGGCTGTCACCGATGCCATCCGCGCCGAAGCCAACACTTCGGCATCGAAGGGTTCATCGGTTCCGCCTCTTTCCCAAATTTCCGCGATGCTTCCGTAGAGATAGGATCGGGCGGCGCGCAGCGTTCCCTCCGCTTCTCCCAGTTGGATCTGCGCGATAGGGCGCTCGCGTAGCGACGCCATTGTGCCAAGCGGTACTTTGCTCACCGCCAGTTCTTTGAGCGCGTCGATCGCGTGGCGCGCGATACCTAATGCTACCGCGGAGAGCACGTTGCCAAGCTGGACCATCAGCGGAATCCGGGAGAACGGGCCGGTCTGCCAAGCGCTTCGGGGATTGGGAAATTCGAATGTGTAACTCTCGGGGACGAAAACGTTCTCGAAGACGACATCGTTGCTGCCGGTGCCCCGCAGTCCCGACACGGACCACGTGCTCAAAATCTTTGCGAATTTGATCGGAAATGCTCCGGCGCGGAACTTTGGAATGCCATTGACGATCTGAGGCGCGTCGTTGACCAACTCGACTCCGCTCGCCACCAGCCAGGTGGCTTGCGCCGAGCCGCTGGCGTAAGTCGCTCTGCCCGTGAAGCGGAAACCGCCCTCGCAAGCTGCGGCGCTGTTACCCATCGGACCCAGCGAACCGGCGACGAGCGCGCGCCGATCGCCGAAGATATTTTCGAACGCCTCGCGCGCGAGAAAGTTTGCGATCGCCGGACCGCCCGAACCGATGGCGAGATTCCATCCGGTGGCGCCGTCGAAGCGGGCGATCTGCTCCACAAGCTCGCATTGCTGCGCGATCGTGAGATCGAAGCCGCCCATCTGAACTGGCAGCAGCGCGCGAAATAGGCCGGTCTCGTGAAATGCATCGACGACTTTCGTCGAAAGCTGGCTCAGGCGTTCCGACTCGGCGGCGTGCTCGACAATAAGCGGGCCGAGCTTGCGGGCATGCTCGATACATTGCGCGAAGCCGTTGGTAGATTCACTCATGCGATCCTCGACACTCGGGAACCGGTATCTCGAGCCGGCGTTCGTTACGACGAACGACGCTAACCGGAGACCGTATCTTCTCCGGCCAAACCGATCCAGATTTGAATTTTGAACCGAAAGCTAGCGGGTGCGGTGACTTCGATGCATCCTGCGTGGATCGCGCCGACGCACTCGATTGACAGTGAGGCGCTGCATCCGGCTGGCTTCCTTGAGGCGCAGGCGAAGTGGAGTGCCACCGCGGCCGGCGACGAGTTCCGTCAGCCGCCATCGCAAGCCTTGGGCGTCGATGCCCAGCGCGTCGCATACGTTTTCGAATGACAGCGGACATGCGACGCCCTTGGTGAAGAACCAGTGCCACGCTTCCTTAAACGAGTTGCGTTTGCGCAGACTGGTGGCGTCGCCGAATTCCTGGACGACGTTGATGGCGTCGGCAAGCACGGCGAGCATCAGGCGCTGTTCGCTCGAGAGCGAGCGAGTGCCGACCATCTCGAAAAATTGACTGCGCAGAATAACGTCGGGAAAGGGTCGCGGATCGGCGACCACGATGGTCGGGACGACGGTACTCATGTTCAGCTTCCTCCCTCCCCCGAGCGAAGCGCGTGAACGTTAACGTTTTGATCGTGACGGATTAAAGAAAAGCAGTACCCCTTATGTGAATCCTCGGTTCGACTAATGACAGCACGGAGAAAGAAACTTAGTGACAACGCTGACTCATTGCAAGTGAAAAGTCATAGCCTAGATAAGCCGTTACGAGCCTTGGATAAGCAAGATTTGTTTGCCGATGAGGACAGAATTAGCGTGAGACAATCGTAGTCGCGCAGCGAGGAGCCAGGTTCGTGTGGCGCGCAATGTCACGAAGTGCCGATGTTACCGATACCAGCTGGCGGTCTGCTATATTTGGCATTATCGGCATGACAAACCGGCGAGGAGCAGTACGATGGCGGATTTCTACGGCAAAGAGACCTCGAAATATTTGCGCAACCTCCGTCAGAACGCGCCCGATGCGTTCAAAGGCTTCCTGGAATTCGACAAGGAAGTCTTCAAGGATGGGGCGATTCCGAGCAAGACCAAGGAACTGATGGCGATTACGGCCGCGCATGTGACGCAATGCCCGTGGTGTATCGAGGCGCACGTCACGAGAGCGAAAGAGAAGGGATGCACGGATCAGGAGATCGCGGAGGCGGTGTGGGTTGCGGCGGCGATGCGCGCGGGTGCGGCCTTCAGCCATGGCGCGATCGCGATGGCGGTGGCGGACGAGCATAAGCACTAGCAAGGGCGGCGCGCATTCGGCAGCATAAGAATCAACAAGGTGGAAATGGATCAGACACTGAGAGATCGGAAGACGCGGCAGATAACGATTGGCGGCACCAAGGTCGGCGGCGACGCGCCGGTGGTGGTGCAATCGATGTGCGCGACGCGGACGATTGACGTCGATGAGACGGTTGCGCAAGCGCATCAGCTCGCGAACGCGGGTGCGGGAATAGTGCGGATCGCGATGGACAGCGAGAAGGAGCTTCCGGCGCTGAAGGAAATCCGCAAGCAGACCAAGGGCGTCGTGCTGTCGGTCGACTTGCAGGAGAACTACAAAATCGCGGACCGGGTCGCGCCGCATGTCGACAAGATTCGCTACAACCCGGGCCATCTGCACCATATCGAGAAGTCGAAAACGATCGAGCAAAAAGTGAAATGGCTGGTCGACGTGGCGCGCGACAATGACGTCGCGGTGCGTATCGGCGTCAACTGCGGCTCGGTGGCGCCGGCGTTTCTGGACAAGTATCCGGGCGATCAACTGGCGGCGATCGTCGAATCGGCCGCGTACCATTGCGACCTGATGGACGAGCTTGGCTTCACGCGCTTCGTCGTGTCGCTGAAGGACTCCGATCCGGTCAAGGTGATGGATGCGAATCGACGGTTTTCAAAGCGGCGGCCTGACGTGCCGATTCATCTCGGCGTCACGGAGGCGGGATTGCCGCCCGACGGAATCATCAAGACGCGGATCGCATTCGAGAAGCTGCTCGCGCAAAGTATCGGCGATACGATTCGCGTTTCGCTCACCCTGCCCAACGAGCGCAAGCATGAGGAAGTAATTGTAGGCCACAAGATTATCGAGGATGTCGCGGCGGGCCGGTTCATTTCGGTGCCGGATTTCGGCGCGGGACTCAACATCATTTCGTGCCCGTCGTGCTCGCGCGTCGAGAACATGAAATTCGTCGAGCTCGCACAGCAGGTCAAGGAGCTTACGGTCTACGCCGAGAAGTACAAGATTACGATTGCGATCATGGGATGCCGCGTGAACGGGCCGGGCGAAACCGATGACGCCGACCTTGGGCTGTGGTGCGGTCCGACGACGGTGAATCTCAAGAAGAAAGACAAAAAGCTCGGCTACTTCGGCTACGAAGAAGTATTGCCGAAGCTGCGCGCCGAGCTTGATCGATTGATCGCAGAGCGCGTCGCGTCGGCAAACTAAGCTATTTACGCTGCTCTTCTCGGACTAGGAAAAGTGGACGTGGGAGCGGAATCCTGAATCGCGCAGGGCGCTGTATTCGGACCCTCACCTTCATCCTCTCCCTCACAGGGAGAGGAGACCGAGCGATTGGCTGCTCGCTAACTTCCTAAGGACGAAGTCCCGCATCTTTTCTTAATTCACTGGGTGCAGGGGTCACCCCTGCCCAACGAAGCGTGAAACCCAGGTGGGTTTCACATTAGATTAAGTTTTTGTCGCGCGATTTCGCTTTTTAGACGATCACTTTGGCGGCGCGTAGTTCTTCGACCTGGCTTCGTTCGATTCCGGCTTCTCGGAGGATTTCGTCGGTATGCTCGCCGAGCCTGGGCGGTACGCGCCACATCTTCATCGGTGTCTCGGAGAAGCGGGCGCCGGGATTCACTCGGCGCACCCTGCCTGCGGTGGGATGCTGATATACCGAGAAGCTTTCGTTTTCGACGATTTCAGGATCCTTGAGGAGTGTTTCGTAATTGTGCACGGGCCCGCATGGAATGTCGGCCTTTTCGAGCACGGGCAGCCATTCCTCGGTGTTTTTTTCGGGGAACAGCCTGGCCAGTCCGCGCATCAGGTTACGTCCGCGCTCCGCTCGATCTGACGTCTCCGGCCACCATTCGGGATGCCCGACTGCCTCCGCGAGGCGCTTGGATTGAGCGTCAGTGAACGGCGCGATGGTGAGCCATCCGTCTTTGGTCTTGAAGGGATCGAGCGTCGTGCTCTTGGGCGCGAGGTGTTTGAATTCGTCTTCGGGCAAGAGCGTATAGCCGTAGATCGAATCGTTGGCAGTGAACGCCATCATCGCCTCGAGCATTGGAACCTTGATGTACTGCCCGACGCCGCGGGCGCGTGCTGCGTGCAGTGCGCTGACGACCGCGAGCGCCGCGGTCATGCCGCTTACTTTGTCCGCCAACGCCATTTTGACGGCGGTCGGCTGGCCGGTCTTCAGGCCTTGAACATAGGCCATGCCCGAGTAGCCCTGGATGACGGGATCATAGGCAGGAAAGTTTGCGAGGCGGCCTTTTGGGGGAAAGCCGCAAATCGAGCAATAGACCACCTTGGGATTGGCGCGGCGGATGTCGGCGTAGCCGATTCCGAGGCGCTCGACGACGCCGGGGCGATTGTTCTCGACCAGGGCGTCGGCCTTTACTGCGAGGCGTCGCACCAGGTCGCGCCCGTGCTCCTTCTTGACGTCGATAACGATACTGCGCTTGTTGCGGTTGAAGTTGAGGAAGGCCGCGGTGAGACCGCCTCGTTGCGGGCCGACATTACGGCGCATCGAGTCGCCCTCGGGCGGTTCGATCTTGATGACGTCGGCGCCGAGGTCTCCCAGCAACTGGGTGCAGAATGGGCCCGAGATGACGGCGGTCAGATCAAGGACACGAAAACCAATCAGCGGTCCATCAGCCATGGCGAAAATCCTTCATGCGCGGGCAACGAACCCCGGAGCGTCAGAGATACTAGCCGCGATTCAGAGGTGAGTCACGGAGCGCGGAGTCTGATACAGCGCGAAGCCTGCTTAACCCGCGCAGGCCGGCGGCGTCAAGTTGAAAGTTTGCGGGCGAGGGCAGAGGCTCGGCAGCTTGCGTCAGTTGGCGCGGGGTTTCGGCACGCTCAAGCCGAAGGCCACTCTCAGGTCGTCACCATTGAACGGGTAAACGTGGACCATCCAGCCGAATGCCTGCTTGAGCAGGTGACCGCCGGCGGCTTCGCATTGCGAGGCGTCAGCGATTTTGCCGGTGAAGCCGAAGCGTCCGTCGGCGAGGAAACCGAGGCGCTGGTTGATTGCCGATGCGTACGTGCTCGAGGAGATGGGAATCATACCGGGCATGTCGAGATGTGACGCGCCGACGTCGCCGCGCAGCACGTCGTTGAGGGTGATGCCGTCGGGCAGGCAGATGTTGGTGTGCGCATGCCAATACGCGACGCTCAACGGAATGATGGCATCGAGCTGATCGGCGGTGTAGTCGGCGGGCGCGCTATACATCGCGCCGACCAGCATGTAGTCGTCGTCGTCGGTTTTCACGTAGAGCAGCGAGCCGGGATGGGCAGCGTCGAAATGCCCCATGTATTCCTGTTGCGAGGCGCCGTAGTCGGTAAAATGATAAACCTCCTGCGGAACAGTCGGCAAAAAGATTCGGTAGCCCTCCGACAACGCCACCCGGTAATCGTGATATTTGACCAACGCCCGCCGCAGCGTGTCCAACACATCGTGCGCGCGTTCAATGTCCTGCGGAGTTTGCGGACGCGATCGCGTCACCATCATATGCGGACCTGAGCACATCTGAACGCCCATTGCGTTGGGCGTAGAATCGCCATCTACATCGACGGTCGCGGCCAGATCGTGCGCTAAAGCAGGTTGGCCGACCGAGAGGGCGAGGGTGACTGTCAGCAGTGCGAGTTTGTTCATGCGATCCTCCGGCGTGATCAGCCGCGATCCCGCTGCAAGCGCACGTGCTTGAGCGCGGGCAGCTCGCGGCGCACTCGATCCTGGTACTCGAGATCGATTGGCGCGACCACGACGCCTTCCTGGTCTGCGGCGCGCGCAAGGACGCGTCCCCACGGATCGACGATCATAGAATTGCCGTAGTCGCTGTAGCCGTAAATGTTAGGACCGAACTGCGCGGGTGCGACGACGTACGCCTGGTTTTCGATCGCGCGGGCGCGGAGCAGCGGCTCCCAGTGCGCCTCGCCGGTCGGGAAAGTGAACGCGCTCGGCACCGCGATAATCTGCGCGCCGGCAAAAGTGAGGCGGCGATAGAGTTCCGGGAAGCGAAGGTCGTAACAGATGCTGAGCCCAATTGCGCCAAGCGGAGTGCCGGCAGTGATAGTCTCAGCGCCGGCGAGCTTGGCATCGGATTCGCGCACGGTCACGCGGCCTGGAAGATCGACGTCGAAGAGATGAACTTTGCGATAGACGGCGAGTTGACCGCCGTCGGGGCCAAGCAGAGCGGACGTATTGTAGCATCGCGACTCGCTCGCGGTGGCCTGCTCGGTGATCGATCCCGCGACGAGATGGATTTGCAGCTCACGCGCAAGCCGCGACATCAACGTGAGCGTCGGCCCGTCGAGCGTTTCAGCCGCTGCCGCCTGCTCAATCCGCTTGCCGCGCCAGTTGAACACTTCGGGCAGCGCGACCAGGTTTGCACCGCGAGCCGCGCCGACGCGAACGAGCCGTTCGGCGCGCTCCAGGTTTGCCGCCTTGTCGGGACCGGCGGTCATCTGAATTGCGGCTGCCAGGTAGGTCATTACGAGATTTCCATCAACATTATGCCGCGTTGATCAGTCTGTTAGTAGCGTGGGGTTGACGGATCGGCGTCCTCAGACCATGCGTCGATTCCGCCTGACAGATTGAGCACACGTTCGAAGCCCATGCGCGCCAGGTACATTGCGACCTGCGCGCTGCGGACGCCGTGATGGCATACGACGACCGTTTCGCGGTCGGGGTCGAGTTCGGTCAGGCGCGAAGGAATGTCGTCCATTGGGATGTGACTCGCGCCGGGAAACGGCGCCAACGAAATCTCGAACTGCTCGCGCACGTCGAGGATAAAAAGGGGCTCGCCCCGATCGAGACGAGCCTTGAGCGCCGCCGGCTCGATTACACCGATATCAGGCATCAGGCGACCACGGTCGAGCGCCGCACTATTGTTTGATGTCGTTCGAAAACAGCTCGACCTTCGAGAACTGCGGCAACTCCGTGCATGAAATCGAAAATCCAAACGTATCGCTTTGACCCGGCTTGATCGGGTCGAAGTGCGGCTTCTCGTTCAGAACTTTCCGCATGTACTCGTCGTCAGAAAGGCTTTCGGCATGGTGGTTGTACAGACTCTCGCCATGAAGGATCTTGCCGTTTTTGTCCTCGAAGGCGAAGTGAAGGCGGACGTAGTCGATCGGCTTGTTGCTGACGTTGGTGATTTTGCCTGATATCACGAGGTTCGGAGGCATGCAGCACGAATGCATGATCACGTCGCGCGTGACCACAACCTGAAGCTGGTCGTTGGGCACGACCTGGGTCATAGGATGATCGAAGCGGCGATGCATGTCAGCTTCCTGCGCGGCATCTTCGCTGCTCTTGACGCCGACTCGGGTGCCGGCGAACGCAGCTGTGGCCACGCAAAAAGCAAGAAAAGTGACGATTGTAATTAACCTTTTCATGTCCCCTTCCCCGTCGAATGATCTTGGTGCGGTGCTCTGCCAATGTCAATCTACTAATTGAACGGTTCCGGCTGAGCAGGGTTCATGACCACCGCAGAACACTTGAAGTTTATGGCCCAGGCTATCGCCGAAGCGCATCGCGCCGAGGCGGAGGGTGAAGTACCTGTCGGCGCGATCGCAGTCGCGGACGGGAAAATCGTCGGTGCGGGGCATAATCGGCCTATCGGGCTGGGTGATCCGACGGCGCATGCCGAGATCTTGGCTATCCGCGAGGCCGCGTCGACTCTAAAGGCGTACCGGCTGACCGTTGTTTCTATCTACGTCACGCTCGAACCGTGCGTGATGTGCGTCGGTGCGATGCTGAATGCGCGGATCGCTCGTGTGGTCTACGGAGCTCGGGACGACAAGGCGGGTGCGCTCGGCTCGGTGTACGACATAGGACGAGATGGCAGGCTGAACCATCGATTCGAAGTGGTTGGGGGAGTGATGGAGTCGGAGTGCGCGGAGCTGATGAGTGGATTTTTTCGCGCGCGCCGCAGCGCGAAGTAGCGAGACGATGGGCAACTTCAGATTCTACCGGCGAGTGTCGATTTTTCCGGGACTTTCGGTCAACGTTTCGAAATCGGGACCGAGCCTGACGGTCGGGGTGCGTGGCGCGCACGTCACGGTCGGCAGCCACGGTATCCGCAGGACGGTCGGCATCCCGGGCACCGGCATCTACTATACGTCGCACAGCGGGAACCATTCGGGCGCGCATTCCGCACATGTCGAGCAGCCGATTTCAGAGAGTCAGCAGACGACAGCGCATGGGATCGCGCAAGTGATCATGCTGGTGTGCATCATCGGCGGCATAGCGCTGGCGATAGCGATTGTCGGCTCCTTCGCGGGCGGGAAATAATTCACCGAATTATCAGAGTGGATTCGGATCGCGAGTGACGGTTGATGCCGTCGTCGGGCTGATTCGCAGGACCAGGGTGCCTTCCGCGAACTGTTCGCCGCCCAAGGTCACAGTACTGCCGTTCTCGAGATTCACATCGGTTCTCATTGTCGGCCGGCCGCGGTCGAACAGGACAACTTCCATCTTGATTATGTCGCCGTCGATCACTCGTGGCTGTACGTGCAGAGTCTTGCCGGGGGCCACGTTGAACACGAGCATCTTGCCGGACTTCGTCTTGAGATTTGTATGACTCAAGGAGGCCGCCGCCTGGTCAACGATCATGGTCGAGTCAACTTGCACCTCTACCATCTTGATCGGTGTGGTTGCGGTTGACGATGTGGGCGGGGTGTCAGAGCGCGCGATTGTCACAGTGTCTGGGCGGACGGCGGTACCGCGCAGCCCTATCGCAAAAATCGCGACGGCGATCAGCGTGGTGATTGCGGCCAGTACCGATTTGGTAAATCCTTCGAGCGAGGGGATGGTGGCAATTGCCTTGAGTTCGCGGCCGATCGCGGCGTAGTCGGAAAGCCTAATCGTGCAGTCGGCGCATCGCGTCAGATGATGCGCGATTTCGTGCAGATTGTCAGGCTCGAGTTCGCCATCGCTGGCGGCGCCGAGCATCAAACCAATTTCGCTACATTCAGGCATGCGCCCAGTCCAATAGACGAGCTAAAAATGTCGAAATTCACCTCCATCTGGTCTCTGAGCCGAAAATTCGGAAACTAGAGCGCCTGTCCGCCCCCAGCAAGCCGGCTGGGCGCCTGCGGCACGGTTTTCCACATTTCAGGATCGTGGCCGGTGATGATCATCGCGCCGCCATCGCGGAGCGCACGCAGCCGCCGTATCGACTCGAGCATCTGTTCGCGATCGTACATCGAAGTGGGCAGATGGAAGTTGTCGAGCGTGCGCCGCAGGTAACAGGCGTCGCCGGTCATCACAATGTCGTCGCCGCCGACGCGCACGCGCAGAGACTGATGACCGGGAGTATGGCCGTGAGTTGGGATGCATACGACCGAGCCGTCGCCGAAGACGTCGTGCTCGCCATCGATCATTTTCACCTTATGCCCATGGTCGTAGTCATGCGGATCGTAATACACGCTTTCTATCAACTCGGGGTTATGGCCGGCCTCCCATTCGCGGCGCTGAATCAGCAGTGTCGCGTTCGGCAATTGCTCGTTGCCGCCGCAGTGATCGAAGTGGAGATGCGAGTTGATGATGAAATCGATCTTCGACGGCGCTACATCGAGCGATTCGAGACGCGTCGAGATCTGCTCGCCGGGTTTGAATGCCACGGTGTGAATCGGCGCGAGCCGTCCCAGACGTCGATTTGGATCGGTTTGCGTATGGAGGTGAAGACCGCTGTCGAAGATCGCGCGTCCCTTCGGATGCTCAATGAGGTACGCAGGAACTGGCACCGTCAGGCGTCCTTTTTCGCCAACCAGCAGAAGGGCGGCTGGAAGCGTCAGCCATCCACACGTGAACGCATAGACGTTGAGCGACATATGATCGAACCTCTTCTCCTGATGCCCGCCCTGCGCGCTCCGGCGAGCCAATTTACAGTCTCGTAGATTTCGTTTACACCAAACTGCGGCCCCGCGCGATCAAACCTGCGGGCGCGTCAAACGCACTCTAACAGGAGGTTGTCATGAGCCTGGTCCCATATCCGGATATTGCGAGTCTGCCCGAAGAGGTGCGCACCGCGATTGCGCAGGCGCCCGTGCAGCTCAACATTTTCAAGATGATGGCAAATGCCGAGACCTGCTTCATTCCGTTCACCCACTTGGGTGGTACGATACTCTCCCGGCAAAAGCTCGACGCGAAGCTGCGCGAACTGGTGATCCTGCTGGTCGCGAAAATCGAAGGCGGCGAGTACGAATGGATTCAGCACGTGCCGATCGCAATTTCCGTTGGCGCCACTCAAGCCCAGGTCGATGCGATCGAGCGCAACGCTGTCGATGCGCCATGCTTCAACGAGGTCGAGCGCGCGACGTTGCGCTTCAGCGAAGAAGTCGTGAATCGCGTCAAGGCCAGCGAGGAAACGGTTCGGGAACTGATGAAGTTTCTGTCGTCGCGTGAAGTCGTCGAGCTGATCCTGGCGATCGGCTTTTACATGACCGCCGCGCGCCTTACTGAAACGACGCGAACGGATCTCGATCCGCCGGCCGGCACCAAAGTGATGGACGCCTTGCGGCGGTGACCGAGTTGCCGCGCGGGTTAGTAGGTTCGGTGGCCGCCAGCGTGTTACATTCGGAACGATGACCGCCGCTGATTCGAACGTGATCGATTGCGACTCGCATGTGATGGAACCGCCCGATCTCTGGGAAAAATACCTCGAGCCGAAGTTTCGCGACCGCGCCATTAGGATCGTCAAGGATCCTGCGGACGGGCTCGAGGTCCTGATGGTCGACAATCAGCCGCTGTTGAAGGGGATGCTGGCAGGGCTTGGCGGCGCGAATCAGCCGCGACAGGAACTCTTCATCCCGGGCAAACTGGGTTACCTGGACGGATGCCCGCCCGCGAGTTATCTACCGGCGGATAGGGTCAAGTTGCTGGATGAATGGGGTGTGAGCGCCGGCGTGCTGTTTCCGACGGTCGGCATTCTTTGGGACGTCGAGGATCACGAACTCGCGTCGGCGTATGCACGCGCTTACAACAACTGGATCAACGACTTCGCCAGCTCGGTGCGGAGCCGGGTGATTCCGATCGCCCATATTGCGTTGCAGGACGTGAGAGCGGCGCTGGCCGAGCTCAAGCGATGCATCAAGCTGGGTTTCAAGGGAATCTTCCTCGCGCCGGAAAATGTAGGCGGGCGACGCTTCTCGCATCCTGACTTCGATCCGATTTGGCGCGAGTGCGAAGCCGCGGGCATCCCCGCCTGCTTGCACGTGATCGTGCGCTTCAACCGCGCGCCGGGAATCATCGGGCAGTTCTACCAGCCCGGCGAGTTTCGAACGGTATTCGGTTTCGCGCTTGGCGGCTTCGCGCAGGTGGTGCCGGCCGCAATGACGATGGTTGCCGATGGCTTGTTCGATCGCTTTCCGCGCTTGAAAGTTTTGTGCGTCGAGGCGGGCTGCGGTTGGGCGCCGTACATCATGGACCGCATGGACCAGAAGTACGAGTTGCTCGGCTGGTCCTACCCGACGAGGTTAAAGCCGTCCGATTATTTCCGGCGCAACATATGGGTGGTCGCGGAGCCCGAGGAGCGGACGATTGGCGCGGTGATGGATCTGTTGGGCGAGGATCGCGTGCTGTGGGGCTCGGATTTTCCCCACGTCGACTCCACCCTCGAAGCGCCGCATCTGATTAGAAATTCAATCTCGAATCTCAGCGAAGCGCGGCAGCGCAAACTGCTCGGCGAGAATGCGCGAGCGGTCTTCCCGGCCTAGTTCATCGATGGTGCTTGAAAGAAAATGACATCCCCTGGAAAACGGTGCGGCCGCGATGCCGAGTGACAAAGCCAAAGCGAACAAGGCGCTCACGGCGACCTGCGTGGCATGCAACAAGCCGATATCAACGGAAAGCGCGGTTGCGCTGACCGGCATCGAGGACGGCCGTCACAAGCAGTACACGGTGTGCAATGCGTGCGCCAACGGCGGATGGCGTCCACCGGGCTTCGTCGGAATGCTCGCGTTCCGCCGCGAGTAGCGGCGCCCCCGAGCTAAACTCGGTACAGGCGTTTGGCTTCAGCGCGGAGCTCTGATCTGAAGTCCGGATGCGCGATCGCGACCAGCTCTTCGATTCGCTGACGGATCGATTTGCCCTTCAGAGTCGCAATGCCGTATTCCGTCGCCACGTAGTGAACGAAGCCGCGCGGCGAAGTCACCACGCTGCCCGGGTCGAGCATCGGCACGATTCTCGAGATGCGCTTGCCCTGGACCATCGAGCTCGACGGCACGACGATGACGGTCTTGCCGCCGGCGAGGCATGCGGCGACGACGAATGCCGTCTGTCCGCCGGTGCCGGTGTACATCAGCGGCCCGATCGATTCGCCGTTGGTCTGCCCCGTCAAATCAACCGCCATCGCGTTATTGATCGAGATGAGGCCTTCTTCCTGTGCGACGAAACGGATGTCATCGGTGGTGTTGAAGTCGTAGAGCGCGAACGCAGGATTGCCATCGATGTACTCGAGCTCTTCACGTGGCGTCAGCGGCGCGAATCCGGCACCCACCACCAATCCGGGAAATAGTTTCTTGTGCTTGCCAGTCAGCACGCCTGCTTCAACCAGCGGCGCAGTGTGAAGCGGGATGATCTCGGTCTGCATCCCCAGCTCATGATGATTGTGAAGATGCTTGCACATCATTCCCGACATCGAGCCGACGCCGATTTGAATCGTCGCGCGGTTAGGAATCAGTTCCTTGGCGACCATCCCGCAGACCGTCGCGATATTTCGCGCCTCTTCTTCGCCGGGCTCGGGCAGATTGATAACCGGCAGCTCGATGGTGCGCTCGACGAAGTAGTTGATCTCCGAAATGTGAATCGAGTTGTCGCCGCCGACGCGAATCGAATTCTTGTCGATCTCCGCGATCACCAGGTTGGCGTTGCGGGCAAGCAGCTTCGACATAATCTGTGCTTCGCCGAAGTTGCAGTAGCCATACTCGTCGGGCGGCGACACGGTCATCAGGTAAACGTTGAAATTGTCGAGTGCCGGCGGCAGATGGCCGGCGCGGTAGTACTGAATCGGCGTGAAGTCGGCACCGCCGCGGTGGTAAATCGCGCGGTCGTAAGGCGACAGGTACATCGACTCGAGACGGAAACGCTCGCCAAGCCCAGGCAGATCCCAGTTCATTACCGCCGCGCCGTGATTGACGACGACGTTTTCGATTTCCATCAGGCGGCCCGCCAGCGCGGGGCAGAGCTCAAACGGTGTCTGCTGCGCGATCGATAGGCAGACGCGGTCGCCCGACTTGATATGCGAGACGGCTTCGTCCGCAGCGACCAGGCGCGAACCCAGTTGCGCGCGCCAATCGCGTCCGGCGCTCGCGCCGCGATTCTGGCTCGGTGCGGTGGCCATCTCAGGCGGCAGCGGCGAGGTTGGTGTTGATCCCCATCTCGCGCATGAAGGCCGAGGTGCGCTCGTTGAGCAGTCCCACCTTCTGCATGTTGCTGACGACGGTCTGATGCATCTCGCGCCGGAACAGTTTGCGGAATAGGGCGTACTCGCTGCCGAGCGCCATTTCCTTGCGCGCATGGCGAACCTGTTCGATGTCGGCGGCGCTCATACCCATTGTTTCGTAAGCTTCGCGCGGGAACTGCCCGGTCATCACGAGCACCAGCGCTTCACGCGTGAAATCCTCGAGCTCGTGCAGGTCGCCGGCGTTGAGTCCGCGAATCTCGTCGGGCAGGCTCAAGATCGAAAATCCCATGTGCCGCGATTCATCGGCCAGAATTCGTTTGCAGATTTGCCGCAGGAGGGGATCCTTCGCGGTTTCCATCAACATCCGAAAGAGCGACACGGCGAACGTCTCGGCGAGCAATTGCAGGCCGACGGTTTTGATGAACCACTTGCCCTGGCCAAGGATGTAGTCGAAGAGCTTCTTGATGTTACCGGTCATCGGATAAATTTTGCCGTCGCATTTCTCGAGCAGGTAGCGGCTGAGCACTTCGGTGTGGCGCGCTTCATCGACGACCTGCGTCGCCTGGAAAAACTTCGCGTCATTGCCGGGCACCATGTCGACCAGCTGGCTGCAGGCGAGCATCGCGCCTTCCTCGCCGTGGAGGAGTTGCGAAAGGCGCCAGCATGAAAACTCGACGTTGAGGCGCTGGAACTCGCGCGGATCGAGGCGATCAAGCGTGGGCGTGCCGTGGCCGTCGACCAGCTCGTCGGCGAAAATACCGCGCTCGAGCTCGACGTTGGACGTCCAATCGACATCGGTTGACGCGTTCCATTGATCGCGTTTGGCGTTCTCGTACAGCCGGCGAAGATCCGGAGCTTCGACGCCGTAGTAGCGCTGGAAGGTGGTATCGAATGAAGTCGGAATTCGCTCGGAGATCGAATTGGATGGCATAAGGCGCTCCTGAACCCGGGGAAGCTAACCCACGCTAGCAAATTACAGGCTGATCAGAAAATCGCCGGCGGGGACGTTATTCAGCGAGTCGACGGTCGATGCGTTAGCAGTTCAGCTTGACTGCTATGGGGCAAACATCGATGCTCGTCTGTCGCGGAGAGGTTCGGGAGTTTGGTTTAACCGGCCTGACTCGAAATCAGGTGAGCCTAACGGCTCCGGGGGTTCGAATCCCTCCCTCTCCGCCACCCAGTCCCTCTCCGTTTGCACAATCGCCGAAGACGATCAAAATCCGCGTATATGCGGGCCAATACACTGAGCTAATGCCCGCGGACCGCACCGCATCATGGTCTCAGTTCCGGAATAGTGAATAGTCCGACCGGTTCAGCGATGCCACGCAGCGGATGCTGTCCGAGAGGGATGAGCCGCTCTTCGCATCGGTCTGCGAACTCCTGCGAGATAAGGACTGGGCAATCGAGCGCACGGCAAAAATCCTGGATACGGCTCGCGACATTTACCGCTGGACCGATTGCCGTAAAGTCGAGACGATCGGGCGCGCCAATATTGCCGTACATCACAGCCCCAATGTGGAGTGCGACGCCAAAAGGCAGCGGCGGCAAGCCCGAGCGCATGCGCACCTCATCGAGCCGCGCCATGCCCTGACGCGCCGCGCGAATTGCAGCCAAAGCTGCTCGGCAGACCGCCTTAATGTCGGCGCCTGCCAGAGGAAAAATCGCGAGCAATCCATCTCCTATGAACTTCAACACTTCGCCGCCGTACGGTTGGATTGCGCCAACGAGGCGCGCGCAACAATCGTCCAGCGCGGCGATGACCTGCTCCAGCGGATACGCCTCTGACAGTTGCGTGAAATCGCGCAGATCGGACAGCCAGATCACCGCATCGATCGTCTCGCCGGTTCCGCGATGTACCGTGCCGCTCAACACTTTCTCGCTGCTCCGGCGTCCGAGGTAGGCGCGCAGGAGAGCGCGTGTGGTCTCGCCTTCAACGACAGCCTTGAGCGGCGCCTTCATCGCCAGGCAGACGGCATCAAGGTATTCAAGCTGCATGGTATCCAACGACGCTGCTTCCGCGACGGTCCAGGAAACTGGATGGGTGGCCGTTGAGTTGCGGCTCTCCTGCTCCGCAACTTGTTGATCGGTGGATGGCATCCCGTGGAACTGCAGCTCAGCGACGACGCGGCCGTCGCCGCGATGCCATCGGAGCCGGCTCGCTGCAACGATTGGATCGAGACTCGCGATAGACAATACCGCCGCCGCGATTGGCAATCCTTCTGCTACCAGACGATCGCATACCTCGCTCAGCAAGATCCCGGGCGTGGCAGAGTTCGCGCCTTGGTCGAGGAGCCAGACTATCGTCGGCGTGCGCGGAATCGACCCTGAACTCATTCACGTCCGCGATGCGTCGGTCCCGGATCGGGACCCGGGTCGCCACCGCCCGCCGCAATGACCAGACGCGAAAGATAGTGCGTCCATCCCACGCCATGTCCGGGGACCTGTGATGCGGGAAGACCGCTATGACTGAACCGCACGATGGTGCTGCCATTCTGCGGCAGCAGATCGATCTCGATCAGCGAAGAACCGGGCGGCACCTGCTCGTCGCCGATCCATCCCCAGGTGTACGCGAGCCGCGTCACGGGAACGACTTCGGTATACTCGCCGCGCGCGACCCGGCCCTTGACCACATCGACCACGAACAATCCGCCGGGGCGCGCGTCGACCTCGGCCGACGTTCCCATCCAGCGGGTTAGGCGCTCCGGATCGGTGAAGAAGGCGAAGACTGTGGCAGGATCAGCCTCGACCTTGAACTCGCGCTTGATGGAATCGGTCGCTTCCACATTCTGCTCTTAGCACCAGCGCAAACGAGCGTCCAAACCTCCGGCACCAGCCTCCGCGCTTGCGGAAAACGCGGAGCGGGTGCTTAATCGATCCCACCTGACAAGGAAGGAATTTCGATGAGCCAGGATCGCAGCGCGAACCCGAAGCACAAACCCGTCGCCGTAGTGGTTGGCGCTACTTCCAAGTGGCAGTCGGACGGCCGAAATACGCTGCTCGCTCACGGCAAGACGATCGACGACAGCGAGATGCCGGTCGGCGCGCGATGGGGTGTCGGCGGCGCGATCGCGCAGAGGTTCGCGCAGGAAGGTTTCTTTGTCGCATTGACTACTCGCAAGGAGACGAATGCCGCGCCGCTCGCGGAGGCTATTCGAAGTCAGAACGGCGAATGCATGATCGTCGAATTGGATCTCGTCTCGCAGGATTCAATTTCCACAGCTTTCGCGAAGATCCGCAAGGAAGCCGGCGATCCGGAGGTACTCGTCTATAATGCCGGCTACTTGGAAGGACGTGACCTCCCTCCTGACAAGGAGTTACTTGAGTACATTCCGGTCGAGATGTTCGACACTGCGCAGCACATCTCGAGCCGCGGGCCGTTTCTAGTTGCCAAGGAAGTGCTGCCCGCGATGCGCCAGAAGGGTCACGGATCATTTTTGATCAGCAACAACGCGAATTCGCTGCGCGGGCGCAAGCGGATAACCGGACAATCGCTCTATTATCCGCGCGTCATGATGCGTACTCTCGCCCAGGTCCTCACCGAAGAATATTCCGAGCACGGCGTACACGTCGCCAACGTGATTATCGACGGCCTGATCGATTCACCGGGAACGCGCGCACTGTCGATAGCTCAGAAGCGCCCCGAAATTGTGATGAATCCCGTGAAGATCGCCGAAGCGTTCTACTACCTGCACACCCAGGACAAGTCGTGCTGGACTCACGACCTCCAGCTAACGCCCTATCCCACCAAACCGAGCTTCTAGATGGAAGGTCGACGCCGACGGACTGAGTCGGTCTGCATTTCATAACTTGTTTGCTGCCTGGAATTTAGCCTTGCCTCAATAGACTTAAGCGCGGCGCCGACGTATCGCTAGGCTGAACCGACAGGCGAGGTCAATTTTCCCTTCTCCTCAATGACAGCCGCGTATCACTCCCCGACCAATAACTCCGTCAGTACTAAGGAGGTTCATCAATGCCAGGACATCCACTCAAAGGAAGCGAAAGGAAGCCGATAACTGGGGCGAAATCGGTTGGTAAATCAGATCCGGCAGAGCGTCTCGAAGTCACAGTACTCGTCCGGCGCCAAGCGACCGACGATTTACAGAAAAAGGTCAAAGGACTGCTCAGTGGCGGACGTTCTCACATTAGCCGTCAGGAATTCGCGAAACGATACGGAGCGGCTCCGGCCGACCTCGCAGCGGTTAAGAAGTTCGCCGAAAAGCACGGTCTCGCAGTAGTCCAGCAGGATGCTTCGCGAAGGACCGTGGTGCTGTCCGGCAACGTGGCTCAATTCAACCAGGCATTCGGAGTCGACTTGCAGCAGTTCGAGTACGACGGTGGGTCGTATCGCGGGCGCACCGGGGCGGTGCAATTGCCACGGGAGCTAAACGGTGTCGTTGAAGGCGTCTTCGGCCTGGACAACCGTCCACAGGCAAAGCCGCATTTTCGTGCACGTAGCGCGCATGGCAACGTCCATTGGAAGGCACAGTCGAGTTCCTTCGATCCAAACCAGGTCGCGTCGCTTTACGACTATCCGAAGGGGAACGGCAAGGGCGAGTGTATCGCCCTGATTGAACTTGGCGGCGGATATCGCCCGGCGGATTTGTCCGCATATTTTTCACAGCTGAAAATCCAGCTGCCTAAAGTCATCGCCGTTTCGGTCGATCATGGGAAAAATCAGCCGACTGGAGATGCGAATGGTCCCGACGGCGAAGTGATGCTCGATATCGAAGTGGCGGGCGCAATCGCGCCGGCGGCGAATATCGTGGCGTACTTTACGCCTAATACCGACGCGGGGTTTCTCGACGCAATCACCACCGCGATTCACGACTCCAAGAACAAACCGTCGGTGATTTCGATCAGTTGGGGCGGTCCGGAATCAGGATGGACAAAGCAGGCGATGAACGCGTTCGACGAGGCGTTCCAGGCCGCGGCAGCGCTGGGTGTTACCGTGTGCGTTGCCGCAGGCGATAACGGCTCGAGCGATGGCGTTAACGACGGCGCGAATCACGTCGATTTTCCGGCGTCGAGTCCCTACGCTTTGGCATGCGGTGGAACCAGTCTGCAGGCCTCCGGCGGCGCAATCACTAAAGAGGTCGTATGGAACGACGGCACGAATGGCGGAGCGACTGGAGGTGGCGTCAGCAGTTTCTTTCCGGTGCCTCCGTGGCAGAAGGGCCTCAAAACAAACCTGGGCACACTGCAGAATCGAGGCGTACCTGACGTCAGCGGCGATGCCGACCCGGATACCGGATACGATATCCGCGTCGACGGCAGTACCGGGGTGTTTGGTGGAACCAGTGCCGTGGCTCCGCTGTGGGCGGCATTGATCGCGCTGATAAACTCCGCAAAAGGAACCAGCGCCGGCTATTTGAATCCGACTCTCTACAAGAATCCCGGCGCCTTGCGCGACATCACGAAGGGAAACAATGGCGCCTTCTCGGCCGAGACTGGATGGGACGCGTGCACCGGACTGGGAAGTCCGGACGGAGTGAAAGTTGCCGGCGTGATCGCCTGATTTGATTGGCCGGAGTCCGAACAGCGCGACGTAGTAGCATTCGTCGAGAGCGTCAAGAAGGATCTCGACGAATGGAGTCTGTCTGCTGAAGTTGAAGTCGGGGTCTCGAAGTATTCGGTGAACCAGTTGTAGATTTCGCTTGCATCACGGCAGTAGCGTTGGAGTGTGAATCTTCCTGTGAACCCGCCGGTGCTGCCGATGCTCGCGAAGCGGATTGACCAGCTGCCGGCGGGCCAAACCTGGATCTTCGAACCGAAGTGGGATGGTTTTCGGACATTGATCTTTCGCGATCGGGACGAAATCCTCATTCAGAGCCGCGATGCGAAATCGCTGAATCGATATTTCCCCGAGTTAGTCGAGACGCTTGGCTCGCAGATTCCCGCGCGATGTGTTCTCGACGGCGAGATCGTGGTCGCGAAGAACGACGGGCTCGACTTCGAGGAATTGCAGCTTCGGATTCATCCGGCTGCCTCGCGGGTGAAACTGTTGTCGCAAAACAGCCCGGCATCGATCGTCTTTTTCGATCTGCTGTGCGAAGGCGATGGCGATTGGCGGAGCGAACCCTTCGAGCGGCGGCGCGAAAAGTTGGAGTCGTTGCTGGCTCGCGCGATGCCGCCAATCCATCTGACTCCGGCGACTCGTGAAGCAAGTGTCGCGTCGGATTGGTTCAGGCGTTTTGAAGGAGCAGGCCTCGACGGCGTTATGGCCAAGCTAATTTCCAGTACCTATCAACCTGACAAACGCGTGATGTTCAAGGTGAAGCATGAGCGCGACTGCGATTGCGTCGTGGCCGGCTTTCGATGGCACAAAGGAGGCGAGGGGACGGCAGTGGGCTCGCTTCTGCTCGGCCTATATGACGATTCGGGCGCTCTGCAACACGTCGGCGTTTGCGCGAGCTTCACGCAAGCCAAACGGCAGGAGCTGGTGAAGTTTCTAGCTCCCTATCGCCGCGCCGCTCTCACCGACCATCCATGGAAGTCGTGGGCCGAGCCGACTTCAAATGACGCAACGCATCGGATGCCGGGAGGTCAGAGCCGCTGGAGCCACGGCAAGGATCTTTCCTGGGAGCCTCTGCGACCCGAACTGGTAGTCGAAGTTGCGTACGAGCATATGCAGGGCACGCGATTCCGTCATATGGCGCAGTTCCGGAAGTGGCGCACCGACAAGCAGCCGCACGATTGCACCTACACGCAGCTTGAAGTCGTTCCGCCGCATGAGCTGAAAGCAATTTTCGCGGGGGATATTTAAGGCGCAGCCTGCTCAAGTAGATTTCTTCGACGAGTGCATCTTGCGCCATTCGCGAGTTGGGTCGTCATCTGGATCGGGGGTTTCATTCAGAGGCCATAGTTCTTCGGGCACATGGCGCAGGTTGATTCGAATTCGCGTCCAGCTGGACGATCTGCCCCGCATCGAATCGACCAGCACGTCATCGGCGGCGAGACGCTTCGCAACCTCTGGATGTTTTTGACGCCATTTTTCCAGGCCCGAAAGCGCGGCCGCCTTGCTTGGTGAGTTCGCAACAACAATCAAAGGCATCTTCGTTCGCGGCGGCTTCGAGACGGCTTTGGCGCGCGAAGGCGCCACCCGACGCGGTTCGTTCTCTGTCTTGCGAAAGTGCGGTGGCCAGGGCGCATCGCCAAGGCCCGCAGCCTCGTCTCGTGCAGCAAGCTCGAGTAGTTTGTCGAGCGAACCGGCGGCTGCGTCGATGCCTTCATGCGGATCGCCAATCTCGGCGAACCGTTTCGGAATTGTGAGCACAGTAAAGTCGGACGGCTCGCAGCCAGGAACTTCGTGCCAGTGAAGCGGCGCCGAGACGCGGGCGTCTGGGACTGGTCGCACAGAATATGCAGAGCAGGTCGTACGGTCCTTCGCGTTCTGGTTGTAGTCGAGGAACACGCCATGCCGCTCCTCTTTCCACCATTTCGATGTGGCCAATGTAGGCGCGCGCCGTTCGACCGCTCGTGACAGAGCGAGCGCCGCGCGACGCACCTCGTCGAAGGTCCATAGTGGATATATCCGCACATTGATGTGCATTCCGCGCGACCCGCTGGTTTTGGGCCAGCCGCGAAGCCCCATCTCATCCAGAATCGACTTCACCTCGAGCGCGACGGTGCGCACGTCCGGCCAACTGACACCAGGACCGGGATCGAGATCGACCCTTAACTCGTCCGGGTGATCGAGATCGCCGGAGCGCACAGGATGCGGATGCAGCTCGATGCAACCGAGATTTACGATCCAGGCAAGTCCCGCAGCGTCATCGACAACGATTTCTTCCGCAGTGCGGCCTGAAGGGAACGCAAGTGTTATCGTTCGCAGCCACGACGGGCGTTGTGCTGGGGCGCGCTTCTGATAGAACGCCTCGCCTTCGGCGCCGTTGACGTATCGTTTGAGGACCAGAGGACGGTCGCGTATTCCAGCGAGCGCGCCCGGAGCGATCGACAAGTAATAGCGAATTAGCTCCAGTTTCGAGAGCTTTGTCTGCTTCGAGAAATACAGCTTATTCGGGTTGCTGACGCGAACCTCGTGTCCGTCGATCGAAAGCGACTCAGTGGCGTCTTCCTTTGGCACAAGCTAAGTCTACAAAACCATTGGCGCGATGTAATAGGTTTGGATCTGACCCTGTCGCGGACCAATCGAAGGCTCGATGAAGATAGCGACCTATAACGTCAACGGCATCGGTGCTCGTCTGCCGGCCCTGCAACGCTGGCTGGCAGAATCCAAGCCGGATGTCGCGTGTCTTCAGGAGTTGAAGGCGCCCCAGGAGAAATTTCCCGAAGCCGCTATTCGCGAAGCCGGCTATGGTGTGATTTGGCACGGGCAGAAGAGCTGGAATGGTGTAGCAATCCTCGCTCGCAGCGCGGATCCAATCGAGAGCCGTCGCGGCTTGCCCGGCGATCCAGATGACACACACAGTCGCTATATCGAAGCGCTGATCAATGGTGTGCGTGTAGGATGCCTCTATTTGCCCAACGGTAATCCAGCGCCCGGCCCGAAGTTCGACTACAAACTGCGATGGTTGGAACGCTTTACGAAACACGCGCAAGAACTACTCGCCAAAGCGGAGCCGGTCGTGCTCGCCGGCGACTATAACGTTATCCCGACCGAGATTGACGTCTACAAGCCCGAACACTGGATTAAGGATGCGCTCTTTCTGCCGGAGGTACGAAGCGCGTTCGCCAATCTGGTCGCGATGGGCTGGACCGACGCTTTGCGCAAGCTACATCCGGCTGAGCGTATCTACACTTTTTGGGATTACTTTCGAAACAACTATGCGCGCGATGCGGGCCTGCGTATCGATCATCTCCTTCTGAATCCGTCGGCAGCGCCGCGGCTCGTAAGCGCAGGCGTCGATCGCGAAGTTCGCGGTTGGGAAAAA
Organism: uncultured delta proteobacterium; assembly: GCA_963842215.1. GTDB lineage: Bacteria > Desulfobacterota > Binatia > Binatales > Binataceae > Binatus. Next base: position 109,758 of record CAWJFQ010000004.1, read on the forward strand.
GCGAGCGACCACGCGCCCACCTGGATCGAGATCGCTGACGGCTGACGTGGCTGCCGCTGCACTCGCGGCCGAGCTATAGCCGCCCGCGTTAACCGCGCACCAGGTCCATCACCTGTCCGAGTGTCGCGAGTTTCTCCGTGAGGTCGCGCCCTTGGGGAGTAACGCGCAAGGTCGTGACTCCTGCATCCCTGAAAGCCCGGATGCGGTTACGCACCATCTCGGTGTCGCCCAGCAGATTCGCCTGGGCCACCATTTCCGCCGGCACCTTGGCAATGGCTTCGGGACGCCTCCCGGCAATCCAGAGACGCTGCACCTCGAGCGCCGCCGCTTCCCACCCGCCCCGTTTGAAAGCATCGTTGTAGAAATTCGTCTTCGCCGAACCCATCGCACCGAGTGTAAATGCCATGGCAGGCTTCAAAGGCTCCACGAGCGCATCGAGATCGTCGCCGAACGCAACTGTTCCGCCGACCTGAACGTCGATGTCGGCCAGGCTGCGACCGGCCGCTTCTGCCCCCCGGCGCAGATAATCGAGGTGCGCAGCGGCATGCTCCGGTGTAAATGACGTGCCGAGCCAGCCATCGGCCGCGGCACCGGTGTATTCCAACGCGCGGGGTCCGAGCGTGGCGAGATAAATTGGAATGTTAGGATTGCCGGGTTGTGACAACCGCAGCGCCTTGCCCTGTCCGCCTGGCAGCGGCAGTTCGTGATACCTGCCGTGGTATTCGATCTTTTCGCCGGCAAAGGCCAGTTTGATGATCTCCACGGTTTCTTTCATCCGGGTGAGCGGCGCCTTGAATGGGCGCCCCTGCAGCCCTTCGACGACCTGCGGACCGCTCGCACCGAGGCCCAGTATGAAGCGATCGTTGCTGATTGAGGCCATCGTCAGCGCTGTCATAGCGATCATCGCCGGCACGCGTGCACTTATCTGCATGATGCCGGTGCCGAGCCGGATCCGGCTTGTGCGCGCGGCGAGATAGGCGAGCGGCGAAATAGCGTCCTGTCCCCACGCCTCGGCGGACCAGACCGAATCCACCCCGAGCTTTTCTGCTTCGACAACGTAGTCGACTTGTTCGTCGAAGTCGCGCTTGCGACCAGAAGCGGCGCCGCCAATGCCAATGCTGACTTTCATGCCGTCCTCCTAGAACTGACCAATCTTTCCAGCGATGCCAAATAAATAGGAAGCATGCGCATATCAATGACCAACAAAGGACCGCAAGCACTCAGCCGGGTTCTACTCTTACTGGTACAATTTCGCGGAACGCTTCTCGACTTCGTGACATTGCGGATCGTCGAACAGTTCAATGCGGTTAAAGGTATCGCTGTAGCCCTCACTTCGCCGATTGGGGCTGTTTACTGCCGTCTTTACTCGGACAATCCATCGTTCAACCTGGTCCGCGATCGTTGCTCGTGTGACAGATTCGCTATTGTCGTTATGAAATTGGTCGGAGCGATATTAGCAGAGAAAGGGTGCGATCGATTCATCTTGCAAGATTTGTTGAGAATGATATCGCATAAAGCAGCCGCGACGATTTTCGCGTGTAGGGAGGTTTCGCTATGTCTGACAAGAATCATCAGATCGACGTCGAGAAAACGCAAAAATTCGCGCAGCAGGTCTTCAGTCACCTCGCGGGAGCGCTGGTGTCGGGTATGATCCACCTTGGCGAACGCATGGGTCTCTACCGGGCGCTAAGTGGTGCCGGTCCTCTCACCAGCGAAGAACTCGCGCGCAAGACCGGCCTTAATGAACGCTGGGTTCGCGAGTGGCTATATCAGCAGGCAGCCGCGAACGTATTGGACTACAAGGGTGAGTCACGCTTCGAGCTCAGTCCCGAAGGTGCCCTGGTGCTGGCGGACGAAAACAGTCCCTTTTTTCTTGCCGGCGGTTTTTGTGCGTTCCCGCAGCAGATGGCGCTGCTGAACCAACTGCCGCGGTCATTCAAAAGCGGACTCGGCCTGTCTTATGACCAGTTCGGTTCGGAAGTGAATGTCGGTGTCGAGCGACTGCTCGCCCCGTGGTTTCGGACGCAGCTTGTACCCAGCGCCCTGCCGAGGCTTGATGGCGTCGTCGCGAAGCTGCTGGCAGGCGCCAAAGCAGCGGATGTCGGATGCGGCGCGGGCGTCGCAATAATCGAGATGGCAAAGGCTTACCCGCGGTCGGAGTTTCACGGCTACGATATCGCTAAGTTGCCCCTCCAGCGCGCAGAAGAAAACGCACGGAAGGCTGGAGTAAAGAACGTGCATCTGCACGACGTGGCCGTCGATCCTCTGCGTGGTGATGCTAGTTGCGATTTCATTACAACCTTCGATTGCCTTCACGACATGACAAGGCCCGACCTCGTGATGCAGGACATTCGCAAAGCCATCAAACCCGACGGAACCTGGCTGATCGCCGACGTTCACGGGATGCCGACTTTCGAGGAAAACCTGAAACAGAATCCCCTGGCGCCGCTCATGTATGGCTTCTCAGTGATTTGCTGTATGTCGTCAGCTCTTTCTGAGCCCGGCGGCTTGGGATTGGGCACGCTCGGATTTCCCGAACCGGTCGCGCGCAGGATGACCGCGGCGGCCGGGTTCACGCGCTTTGCAACCAAAGACTTCGATAATCCGATCAACGCCTACTATGAAGTCCGCCCATAGCGGTCAGCGTTCAGCTGTCACCCCTGGAGGAGCGTTGAAAAAAGAGAAGGCAAGTCTATGGCGATGATCCTCGCACCTGGGCAAAACGCGCCGCGATCCGGCGTCAACGTCTAAACCGAGTGAGAAGGAACGTTGAGTCGAGGGGCTGCGATGTCAGCGGATTTTTCGAACTTCGCTCACTTCTTATTTGCCGCAATCCACCAGGTGTTGCCGGAGGTATCTTTAATGCCCCCGACCCGATCGCCCCAAGTCATGTCGGCAGGCTCTCTTATCGGGGTGGCGCCAAGCTTCACTGCGCGTTTGTACGTCGCATCGACATCAGGAACATAAATGTAGATGGCGGCTGCCATCGAGGGGTCGGAAAAAAAGCCATTGCCAAACAGCACATGCGCGTCGCCGATTTTGGCCTCGGCATGAAATTGCCCCTTGGCGTCGGGCGTAGGAGTATGCGTCACCTCTGCGCCGAAAGCATTCTTTAGAAAATCTGCCAGATCGGGCTTGGCGTAAAGATACGGCGTGATTGCCGTGTAGCCGGGCTGAATATGCTTGTTCGTAGCACTCATGAGCACTCCTCCCTTCTGATTCCTGCGATTGATGCTACCCGGGCCTCGTGGCGCCTGGGAAGCTCAGGAAAGCGGTTTCCCTGTTGTTCAATGCAGATTCCCGGTTCCGCCGAAATAATTCTCTGTTCGCATTTCAAAAGCCTTGTTCCGATAAGTAGGGAATGCAGGCAAAAGCCAGAGCAAATAAGCCGCAAATTGCGTTGTGAGTTTACCTTGCGTCCGAAGCTTGACAATCCTGGATAATTTGCTTATGCGTTAGTAGTCAGTTGCGGATGAGAGCAGCTATCAGGTAATTCTGATTATCCAACCGACGATCGTCATCTCCTTTTCCCTGGCGTGGTTGTCGGTTGTGCTCTCTGTCGTTGCTCGGATAAAGGTGGCTTATGCGAGAAGTCCGGCTGGTGGATCGACGGTGGCATGAGAGGTACTCAGTGCAGCGCCGCGGCGAGTTCGTCAAGCGATGTCATGAGCGGGGGATTGCCGTCACACCCCAGAGGCTCGCAGTCATAGAGGCCCTGCTGGCCTCGGAGAACCATCCAACCACCGACGAGATCTGTGCGGCAGTACGCCGCAGGCATCCTCACGTATCATTGGCCACGGTCCATCGGATCCTGGAGCAATTTTGCGAAGTCGGAGAGGCGCGCAAGGTAACGCTGCTGCACGATGTTGCGCGCTTCGACGGCAACGTCGAGCCTCATCACCACGTCTTTTGCGTCCGATGCAGACGGGTACATGACATAGAGATACCCGAAGTGGACAAGCTTCTCGAAGGGACACCCAGTCTGGGTGAGTTCGCACTGCTGCGCTGTTCGCTGGAAATCGAGGCTCTCTGCAAACGGTGTCAGCTTGCCGAGAAGCGAACCCAGGCCAAACGGCACACCGCATCAATCTGAGATCTGTGTATCGGTCCGAATAGAAACGTCAGGGTAAGTAGTAAAGAGGAAACAAACGAGAGAATTTCCTGAAACGAAAAATCAGGAGGACAACCAATTATGGCAATTGATCACGATCTATCAACCGGCAAGTGCCCAATGGGTGCTCGCAGAAACGCAGCGCCCGGACACCCGACCAATGCGGACTGGTGGCCGAATCAGCTGAACCTGAAGTTCTTGCATCCGCAGTCTCCCTTGGCCGATCCGATGGACAAGGAATTCAACTATGCTGAAGCATTCAAGAGCCTCGACCTGAATGCCGTCATCAAAGATCTTCATGCCCTGATGACGGACTCGCAGGATTGGTGGCCGGCCGACTTTGGCCACTACGGCGGGCTGTTCATTCGCATGGCGTGGCACAGTGCAGGCACGTACCGCATCCACGACGGCCGCGGTGGCGCCGGAGCCGGCCAGCAGCGTTTCGCGCCGCTGAACAGCTGGCCGGACAACGCGAACCTCGATAAGGCTCGCCGGTTGCTCTGGCCGATAAAGGAGAAGTATGGCCGGAAAATCTCCTGGGCCGACCTCATGATTCTCGCCGGTAACGTCGCGTTGGAGTCGATGGGCTTCAAGACCTTCGGCTTTGGCGGCGGGCGCGAGGATGTCTGGGAGCCCGATGAACTTTACTGGGGGTCTGAGCGCAAGTGGCTGGCGGATGAGCGCTACAGCGGCGACCGTGAGCTCGCGCTTCCGTTGGGCGCCGTTCAGATGGGCCTGATTTACGTGAATCCGGAAGGTCCTAATGGAAAACCGGACCCAGTGGCTGCAGCGCGGGATATCCGGGAGACGTTCCGTCGCATGGCAATGGACGACGTAGAAACTGTCGCGCTGATTGCCGGCGGTCACAGCTTCGGCAAAACCCACGGCGCGGGCGATGCGGCCCTGGTGGGCCCGGAGCCGGAAGCCGCCGCCATCGAGGACCAGGGCTTTGGCTGGAAGAGCAAATATGGCTCGGGCAAAGGAAGTGACGCGATCACCAGCGGGCTGGAAGTCACCTGGACCACGACGCCAACCAAGTGGAGCAACGATTACTTCAAGCACCTGTTCAGCTACGAATGGGAACTGACCAAGAGCCCGGCCGGTGCAAATCAGTGGCAACCGAAAAACGGCACAGCCGCCGGTACGGTGCCGGATGCGTATGACAAATCAAAGCGTCGCGCGCCAGCTATGCTGACCACTGACCTGGCTTTGCGGCTCGATCCTGCGTACGAAAAGATCTCGAGGCGCTTCTACGAAAATCCTCAGGAGTTCGCCGACGCGTTCGCCAAGGCGTGGTATAAGCTGACGCATCGCGACATGGGGCCGCGCTCGCGATACCTTGGCCCGTTGGTTCCCAAAGAGCCGATGCTGTGGCAAGACCCGGTTCCCGCAGTCGATCATGAGTTGATCGGAGAGCGAGACATTGCCGCTCTCAAGACCGACATCCTCAAATCCGGATTGTCCATCTCCCAACTGGTCACGACTGCCTGGGCGTCGGCAGCCTCGTTTCGCGGCACCGACAAGCGCGGTGGAGCGAACGGCGCGCGCATTCGTCTTGCGCCGCAAAAGGATTGGGAAGTTAACCAGCCGGCTGCACTGGCGAAGGCCCTGCAGACGCTCGAAACGATCCAAAAGAAGTTCAATGCCTCACAGTCTGGCGGGAAGAAGGTTTCGCTTGCCGACCTGATTGTTCTGGGCGGCTCCGCAGCCGTCGAGGAAGCTGCGAAAAAGGCCGGATACGATGTGAAAGTTCCCTTCTCGCCGGGGCGCACGGATGCTTCGCAGGAACAGACCGATGTGACCTCATTCGAAGTGCTCGAGCGGACCGCAGACGGGTTTATTAACTATCTTCGTAAAGGAGACCCAATACCGGCGGAGGAATTGCTGCTGGATCGGGCGCAGTTGCTGACGCTGACAGCCCCCGAGATGACAGTTCTCATCGGTGGCTTACGCGCGCTGAATGCAAACTTCGGACAGGCCAAGCACGGCGTCTTCACCAAGCGGCCGGAAACGCTGACCAACGACTTCTTCGTCAACCTTCTCGATATGAGCACGCAATGGCAGCCGTCCGCTGGCTCCGAAGGCGTCGTGTATGAGGGCCGTGACCGGAAGACGAACGAGGTCAAGTGGACCGGCACCCGTGTTGACCTGGTCTTCGGCTCGAACTCGCAGCTGCGCGCCCTCGCGGAAGTTTATGCGTCCGCGGATTCGAAGGCGAAGTTTGTGAAAGACTTCGCGGCCGCCTGGGGCAAGGTGATGAACTTGGATCGGTTCGACCTCGCCTGAGCTGAGTCCGGGAAAGGGATTTTTAGTCTCGGCCTGGATGCTCCCGTAACCGCATCTCATCGGGTCGGATCTTGCGCCTCGGAGCAGATCCGGCCCGATGCAGATGCGTCATCCGAGCCCGGCTGCTCGGGCGATCAGAGACAATCCTGCTGCGAGGGCGACAGCCCCAGTGGCTCGAGCGACGCGCTCACCGGCCGGTGCGAAGCGCTCGACCCTGCTGGCTGCCGCCCCGATAACAGCGGATTTCGCTCAACTCTTGTTGTGCTCGTCGTGGCGGCGCCATCAGTAGCCTGGAGCAGGACAGACGTTTTTTCCGCTTCAATATTAATTGATTATGGCCGACCGCCGGATGCGGCAAAGCAACTACAGTCACCGTCGCGGCATTGCCTGCCTTCGCTCCCGAGTTGTGAACTTTCGCTAATCCTGGACGCCTTGCAGCGTTAGAATTCGCGGATTCGTAACAATCGACTCATCATGTCGTAACGACTCCTCTTTAAGTTTCGCCTGCCGCGGGAGGGGAGACGCCGATTTTCTACCCTTGCTGTGTCTTGGCGTCCTGCAGGTTCTAGCCGGTTCGGTCGGCGAGAGTTTTCGCATCGTGGATAGGAGAGTCCAGGGAGGACGATGATGAGACTAACGATACGAATGGTTGCGCTGTCGATGCTGGGCGCGGCATTGGCACTCTGCGCCGTCGCGATCAGACCGATGACGGCACGGGGAGACGACGCGCGGGCGATCACATTGTACACAGATCCCGCCAGCGGGCAGGTGTTCACCAAACGATGCAGGAACTGCGTCAGGCTAGGCGAGTATATCCCGGCCGGATCGACCGAGGAGATCGAGCGCAAGGTCGAGCGCCGCGTCACTGAAAAGACTCAGGCTCAATTGCAGCAGGAGCAGGCTGCGATGCAGGCCGAGGAAGCGCAGCGACAGGCGCAGCAGCAGCAATGGAACGCCGAAATGGCCAAGCAGGTATCGGAGATGCAGCCGTTTGCGGCAGAGTTCGGCGATCGGTGGTTCAAGAAGATCTCCATCGGCACCTTGGTCTACGCAGACTACCGCTACTACAGTCACACCGGATTTGGCCCGCAGTTCCTGACCCAGCAGGTCTGGCCGGGTCCCGGCAACAACGGCTTTGACTCGTTCGATATCACTCGCACCTACCTGGATTTCAAATTCACGCCGACGGACGATGTTTCGCTGCGCCTGACGCCCAACATGTACTTGATGATTAACACCGGGACTACTTGCACGGCGACCTCGACGACCACCATTACGACCCCGCCTGGCGGCAAAGCCACGACTACGACCAAGTGCACAGCGAGCAGCGGCGACAAGGTCGGCCTCAACACCGGATGGGCCCAGACCGACGATGGAAACCTTGGCTTCCGCGTGAAGTATGCCTATATCGACTACAATACTTTCTTCAAAAAAATATTGAAGTTTGCGCCGATGGCCGACGATAAGTTCACCTTCGGCCAACAGCAGAATCCGTTGGTTGATTGGGAGGAGAATCTGTGGGGTTTCCGCTACACCGCCCTCACTCCCTGGAACTATCTGAGCTTGAGTTCGTCACAGGTCGGCGTCTCGATGAAGGGTCCGATAAAAGTTAATGAGAAGCAGTACGCGGACTATGACGTCGGCGTTTTCGACGACGCCAGCTTCCACGCCATCGAGCAAAGCTCCTACAAGCAGGTGATGGGTCGCCTGACGATCAATCCGTTGGGCGCCAACTCGCGCTACGACGGCCTGGGTATCACCGGCTTCTACGATTACGGCTACTCGAACAAGTGCACGCCGGACGAGAATGCATTTAATGCCACTTGCGGGCATATCACGCGCGCGTCGGCGCTAGCGCACTACACTGGTCTGACTCCGTGGGAGGGGACTTGGGGCATCATCGGCGAGTGGGATTACGGCCACAACGCGTTCAGCAGCAGTAACCTCTTCTCGGGCAGCGGGCCGTCAGACGCAATCGGGATCCCAAGCACAGGCCCCAGCAGTTTTGCAGCCTGGAACACGATGGTCGGAAAGATCCTGAACACCCAGTCGATTCAAGAGGGCTGGGACTTTTTGGGTCACTTCGATATCCCGCATACGCCGTTCACCGCCTTCGGCCTGTTCCAGCAGTTTCTGCCGAACACACGCGTAGAAAAAAACCCGCTCGACTTCCAGCGCTACGACCTGGGCGTGCAGTGGATGATTAACAAGTACCTGCGCGTGGCCATAGACACACAGGCCATCCAGTACTACCACAGTCAGTTCACCTACGACGAGAACTTCCCGGGCAGCGGCACCAAGCCACACATTGTGCCGGACGCGGTGCCACGCGACACCCACGCATTCTTCTTGAACCTGGAATTCAGGTACTAGCTATCCGTCTGAGAGCCGGCGCGAGCATGATAAATGCCCGTGCCGGCTCGAATTGCAGAGACTTGCCGAAGGTTGGGACCTCGGCGCACTGCGTCGATGTAGCCAGGCTCAGTAACGTCGTTAAGCAGACACCGAGGTCGGAACGGTGTGGTGTAGTACGAGCACGGGACACGGAGCTTCGCGAATGACATGCTCAGTGACGCTGCCCAAAATGAGATGCTCGAAGCCGGTGCGCCCGTGGGTAACCATCACGATCAAGTCTACCGCGAGCTCGCCAGCAGCTCGCACGATATCAATGTCAGGCACACCCGTCCTGACATCGATAACGCATTTAACTTCAGCGTTGACAGTGTTGCGGACTATTGCCGAGAGCTTGGCTCTGGCTTCTTTCTCCCAGCGCGGATCGGCATCAAAGGGAAGCGGCACGTCCATGTCGGCGATAGGCACTCTAGCAATGTGCAATACGTAGAGCGTGGCGTTGCTTTCCTTTGCCAATGTGCTCGCTAAAAGCAATGCTGACATCGAATTTCCATCGAATTCGAAGGCACACAATATTTTGCTGTAGTTCAACATAGCTTTTCCTAAGATATACAGCCTTGTTGCAGACTGAGTGTTTTCACGCGCTCTAGCTCTTTCACGAGAAGAACTGTCGCTAGAATTCCGCCAGCGATCTACCCGTCGCTCTATCAACCGCGGCTTTGGTGACGGAAAAGCCGTAAAGAGCGTCGGCATACGCAGCGTCGTCAGCGGTATAGCTGCGTTGGGCATCCTCCAATTCGATAATACTCGTCAGGCCGGCTTCATAACGCTTCTCCGCGAGTTCCAGTTCCGCCCGCGAAGCAGCAAGCGTCTTTTCCGCGCGGGATATGCGCTGCAGAGAAGCCTGCCAGTTCAGAAACGCAGTATTAACCTGCAAGATTATTTCCTGACGTAGCTCTTCGATCGCACGAAGGATCGAGTGCTGTCGAAACTTGGTCTCGGCAATTTGATCAGTAGTAAGAAAGCTGTTGAAGATTGGCCACGTGATTACTATACCGGCGTTGAAATTGTTTGCAGCCGGAGTTCCGGTCCCTAACGCCGAGTATCCGCCTACAGCGTTGACCGTGGGAAAATAATCACTCTTATACTGGACGATTCTCGCACCCATCGCCTTTGCTTGATCCTGAAGTGCCATCAAGTCGGGCCTCGCGCGGAAAGCCGTGTCAAGCAAGCTTTGCAGTGAATCCTTAACCGGGTAGTAGGTTAGGATGTCTACTAGTTCGTATGCGGGCGCCGAGTCACTCAGACCCAAGGCGTTATCCAGGCCGACTTTTGCATCTTCGTCATCGTTACGCGCATCGACCAGGTGCAATTGAGCTCGCTCGACCTCCGCTTCCGTAATATAGGTATCGAGCTGCGGGCGAAGACCAGCGTTCGCCTTAACCTGGGCCTCATGGTGATGATACTGACGCTGTTCCAGCGCTTTCTCGTAAACCGCTATCAATCGCTTCGCCTGCAGTAACGCGAAGTAGCGTTGAGAAACCTCGAAAATCAAATCGAGTTCTGTGAGCTGCTGATCTGCCGCCGCGGCAGCCGCCTCGAACTGTCGCTCCGAAACGAATCCATGCCGGCGACCGAAGTCTACCAGGAACTGCGACAGCATTACGCCGCCCATATAGTTATTGCTGGTGTCCCAACTTTGCGAAGAATCATTCAGAGGCAGGCTATGATTTGTTCCTGTTAGTCGCGGGAAGGCCCCGTCCGGATTGTAGTAACTTGCATTGCCGATGCCGTTGTCGGTGCTGCGCAGATATTGTGCGGCGCCGAACAACTGCGGTCCAAGGTATGATCGCGCCTGGCCGATCTGCTGCTGCGCGGCACTGGTGTTGTCCGCCGCTTCTTGCAGTCTCGGGTGATATTTCAGGGCGATCGCGATTGCTTCCTTTAGCGAGAGCTGGGAGTTCGGCGGAATTGGTCCGGCGTTGGAGTTGATGGGTTGTGACTCAGCCGGCAAGCTATTCGTCGATGGATTGGCAGTTGAGGTCCCTATCGGCCAGTTCTCTTTTGGCGCAATCGGCGTTCCCGGCGAGGAACTTATCACTTGTGTGTTATCGGGCAGGACAGTCGTAGGTCCTGCCTTAGCGAGCTGAGGCGCTGCCAGGAGCATAAATGCGGAGAGAACCAGGATTCGCGGAGATTCCATAGTTAGCCTACCCGACTGTTCCAATGTTGATTTGGTGTTGACCGTTTGTTCGGCTCAGTCTGAGCTTTGAGCCGACGCCGATGCAGCCTGCACGCTTCGGTTCTCGATGCGGCAATCCACCTGCTGTCCTGGATTGAGATTATTGCTGTAGGTCTTGACCACCAGCGAATTGGCCGAAAGTCCCGCAGTCACTTCGACATAGGCGCCATTGTTGATCCCGGTTTTCACGGGAACTTCGGCCAGACGGCCTTCGTTTACGACCATCACACGCGCCGAATCTCCCGAACCTTGAATCGCTGAGGTGGGAATGCTTAGAGCGTCGGGATGGCGGACAAGTTCGATGGTGACGTGCGCATAACTTCTTGGGTAAAGTATGCGCTTCGGGTTGTCGATATCGACCTCAGTCAGCATAGTCCGGGTTGCGAGGTCGAGCGAAGACGCATATCTGGCGACAGTGCCGTTGAATACTCGATCGGGAAATTCCTCGAAACGTAGAGTCGCCGGAGTGCCAACGTGAATAAACGGATATGAAGCTTCTGGGACGTAGACATAGATACGCAACCTATCTATGTCGGCAAGCGTGAGGACCGGACCACCGCCATCACGATGCCCTCCGGCTCCCTCGGTGGCTCCCGGAGAGATCAGCCCCGAGGTTTCGTCAACTCCGATGTCACCGCCGCCGGCGCGGATCAGCGCTCCAGGATCGGCGAATCGGCCCGTGATCACTCCCCCAAAGGGGGCGATGATCTTTGTGTAACCGAACATGGTCTGCAGGGTTGCAACCGAGGCCTGCGCCTCAAGATACTTGGCATACGCCATGTCGACGTCTTGCTGTGAGATTAGGCGTGAGTCACTCTCTTGAACCTTCTTCAGACGATCGTAAGTTATGCGCTCGATTTCGAGGTTCGCCTGCGCGCGCATCAGGTTCGAGTGCAGTTCCGGTACTTCGATCTCGGCCAGTACTTGACCCGCTTTCACCGAATCGCCCTTATCGACACTTATGGTCTTCAGGTATCCTGTAACCTTCGAGTGAAGCGCGGCTTCATAGAAACCTACGACATCGCCCGGTAGGTCAATGCCTTTGGCTATCGCCCCCTGACGCGGATGGACGACGTCCACCATCGCTCGTTGAGGGGTAGTCATTGGAATAACAGGCGCGTCGCAGCCGCACGCCCAGAAAACCGCGATCGATAAAATAGCTGTTAGCGCACCGATGCTCCTCACTTCTTTACCTCACTGTCGTTCGCGGACCAGGCGCAGCCGGATTCGCGACATGGGCGGTGCTGAGTACAAGCGGCGCCTTGCATCTCTTAGTTATTAACATCGGTCTCAGATCTCGATGGGCGGTTGACTGGCCGCTGCCTGAATCCGCCGATAGAAGAACTCGTAAACGCAAGGCACCAGGAACAGCGTGAGCACCGTGGAAACGATCAGACCGCCCACCGCCGCCCTTGCCAAAGGAGCTGACGCTTCGGATCCCTCGCCCAGTTTCATCGCGATCGGCATCAGACCTGCCACCGTCGCCAGGGCGGTCATCAGGATTGGGCGCATTCTTATCCGTGCCGACTCGACCGCCGCACGCCTAAGCTCCTGTCCCTGGCGGCGTCGTTCATTGGCGAAGTCGACTAGCAGAATCGAATTCGACACAACGATGCCGACCATCACGATAATTCCCATGAACGACTCGATGTTAAGCGTGGTTCCGGTCAACCACAGCGTCCAAATGACGCCTATCAATCCCATGGGAACCGCGAACATGATGATAAGGGGATCAAGGAAGGACCGAAATTGAGCCACCATCACCAGGTAGAGCAGTACCACTGCCAGCGAGAGGCCGAAGCCGAAGCTTGCGAAAGATTTCTGCATCGAGGTGACCGCTCCGTGGTACCTGACAGAGACGCCCGGAGGTAGAGTCATCTTGCTCACTTCGCTTTGGATCTTTGCTTGCGTGCCACCCTGATCGGAGGTGCTCGGCGCGACCAGCAAGTCGACGACACGCTGAATGCTGTAATGATCGGCTTCGGAAGGGTGAGATTCGGGAGAAATCGTCGCTACATCTCTTAGTAACAGGCTTTGGGCGTGGCCGCCTTCCCGGTTCACAGTCTCGATTGGGATGTTCTGCAATACCTCAAGAGAATCAAATCCCTTTTCGGCGCCTGGATACTGCGCCGTCAGAAAATAGTCGTCATTGTCGGCGTGGTCGATCCAAATTGACGGCTTGATGTACAGGTTTGAATCGAGCGCGGTGATAACGTTCTGTATGACTTTCTGTTGCGCGACGCCCAAACGCGCTGCTCGCACCCGGTCAACCTTGATGTTCAGCGTCGGATAGTCCAGCTCCTGCGCGATGAAACTTTGCGAAACTTCAGGCAGGCTGTTGATTTTCTCCTGAAGTTCCTTTGCCGCCTTATTCAGATTGCTAAAGCTGTTGCCAGCAAACTGAACATCGATCGAGGCCATCATTCCGAGATTCAGAACGGAGTCGATTATGCTGCCCGAGGAAAACAGGGTCCGGGCGTCCGGAAGCTGCACAGGGAGCATTTGCTTCAACTGGGCTACGTAGTATTCGGTCGGGCGCCGATGACCGGATTTGAGCGCAATCTGCATGAAAGCTGAATCCTGGGCTGCGTTAGGCGAGTAGATCGCCGAGATGCTGGGGGCGATACCGATATTCGAAACCACCATGTCAAGCTCGTCTGCCGGGATCACTTTGCGAATGATGGCCTCGATTTGACGCGCCATCTCGGTGGTCTTCTCGATGCGGGTACCGGCAGGCGCGCGAAAATTGATCGTAAAGGTTCCGGCATCGGTCTCGGGAAACAACTCAGTACCTAGCCGCGGATACATCGCCAGACTGACGATGAACAGAATCGCCACCCCCACGATGACTACGGACTTGTGGTTCAAGGCATTTTCCAGAAGACGTTCGTAGCCGCTCGCAAAGCGCTCGTACGTACGATTGAACGCCCCGAATACACCGGATGATTCTCCGTGTTCCGCCGCAAGCGCCTGTTCACTAGTCAGAAAGCGCGCGCAGTACAGCGGAATTATGCTCATCGCGACCAGGTACGACGCGCCCATCGATAGCACCACCGCCAGAGCCAGCGCACTGAACAGATACTTGGCGACTCCAAACAGAAACATCACTGGGAAGAAGACGATGCAGGTAGTTATCGTTGACGCTAGAACTGGAAGTGCTACTTCCTCGGCACCGTCGCGTGCGGCCGTGTGCGGTTCCTTGCCTTCCGCCAGATGGCGATTGATGTTCTCGAGCACAACTACTGAGTCATCGACCAACCGGCCTATCGCAAGCGCGAATCCTCCCAGCGTCATGATGTTGATGGTCGAGCCGTTCATGAAAAGACCGAATCCACCGGCCAGAATGGAAAGTGGAATGGACAGGAAAATCGCAAAAGTAGACCGGAAACTGCCGAGAAATATGAGAATCACCAGCGATGCCAGCACCGACCCCGATATCGCCTCATGTTCCAAGCTGGCTACCGCTTGCCTGACGTAAATGGACTGGTCGAGGATCGTTTTCAGTTTCATGCCGGCAGGAAGGCCGAAGACCTTAGGTAGAAGGTCCTTGATCCCGTCGACCACCGAGATGGTATTCGCGCCGGCCTGGCGGAGCACTGGCACGTATACAGACGGTTGCCCATTAATGAGCACTTTGTTGTATTGAATCTGCGCTGAGTCGTCGACCTTCGCGACATCGTCCATCAGTACCGGAGCCTGACCGCGTCCGATCTTCACGGGTACCTGGCCGATGTCAGGCACCTTTTCAATCATGCTGTTTGAGTAGATGTAGTAATCTTTGGATCCGATCTTGACGTCGCCCGCGGGCAAGATGAGGTTGGACGTATCGAGCGCATGAACGACGTCCATTAGCGAAAGGCCGCGCGCTTGCAGCGCTTGCGAATTCGCATACGCCATCACCTGGCGAAACTTCCCGCCGAAGGGAATCGGAATGGACGCGCCCGGCACGGTAGCCAGCTGGTTGCGAACGTTGTAACGAGCTTGATCTTCGAGTTGAGTCTCGTTGTAGCCCTTGCCCTCAAGCGTGACCAACACCACTGGCAGCGACGATGCGTCATATTGCAGCACCAGCGGCGGGAGCGTGCCCGGGGGCATGATCCCAGATCGGCCATCGCCAGGGTTCCCATCTGCGCGGCCGCGGACTCGACATCGGTGCCCGGCTGAAAGAACACTTTGATGATGCTCACGCCGGACAGCGAACGCGACTCGATATGGTCAATGTTGCTGCCCAGCGTAAAGAATCGTTCGTAGCGAAAAGTTATGTTGTCTTCCATATCGAGCGGCGGCATACCCTGGTAGAAGGTAGCCACCACAACCGCAGGAATTTTAATATCCGGAAAGACATCCGTGGGCATCCGCGTAAATGCGGTTGCACCCAGGATGACGATCACAAGCGCTCCGACGATGATCAGATACGGATTGCGCAGCGAGAAACTTGGCACGATGCAAACTCCCAATCCCCGGCTAAGTACTTGCGCCGGTGGATTTCAAACTCGACCACAACCGCCCGCGAATACTTACTCGCGAGCTAGCGAATCACGAGTATAAAGTTTGCTTAGAGCGGGTCCTGGCTTTCCGCCCGCGAGGGGAGCAATTTCGGCCGTCTTACTATCGGTCTTACGAACGCAGTCGCAAATCTGAAACTCAGTAATGGTTTGACCGCCTGATCGTAGGATATAAGCTTCAGACCCTGCGGCAACGGACCGCCATTCACTTCATAACCAGCCTTGAGATCGGGCACGTCTGACGAATCGTTGGTAAAACGCTGGGGCCCGCTGAGAGTTGTCGCGTCGGTCGATCCGCAGGAGAGGCGCACATGCGGACGCTGCAACCGGGGAGTGAAGGCGACCATGCACATCGCGACAAGAAGCGTAGCAACCAGCTGCATATGTCGGCGATGAAGCATTATCCGACTCGCATTTTATCGTATCACATTCCGTATGCAAGCGGAGAAGATTCTTGCGGCTTTTGCGAGGATTGGTCATTCACCGCGCAACGGCTTGCGCAAATATCTGCACAAATTTCATGGTTACGTCGGCGTCACTCGCAACGCGCTGATTTCCCATTGTTGAAACGATTGGAAACTCCTGTAGTCTTTCCTCAGCCGCGAGTATTAGCTTCCTGCCGAGCGAGGACCAATCAACCGATGGCTGAAGGCCGCAGCACATCTCCCAGTGACTACCTGGCTGCGGAACGAACCTTTCTCGCCTGGATTCGGACCGGGCTGGCCTTGATGGGGTTCGGGTTCGTCGTCGCGCGCTTCGGTCTTTTCCTGCGCGAGATCGCGATGACGACTCATACTCACACGCTCGAATCCACCGGCGTTTCGCTCTGGATCGGAACCACGCTTCTGCTGGTCGGAGTATGCGTCAACGTCGCCGCATCTATTCATCACGTCAGCCTGATCGGGGAGCTGAACCGCGGCGAAGCGATCGGCCGCCCATCCGCGGTCGCGATCGGAGTGGCGTTGACCCTCGCTGCCTTAGGCCTGGCGCTGGCCGTCTATCTCGTGCTGATGAGATAGCGCGAACCGATATGGTATCGTTTGCGACCGGATCGTTGACGGCTTCGGTAGGGAGAAACGAGCGTGGGCAGCATCAGCGCGGTAGACGAAAAGACTGGTCGTAAGTTTTATCTTGACGATCCTGACGATCTTCAACCCGGCGACAAGGTGGTGTTCCTTTTGAGCCTGCATGGCGGCGGTTCAGTCGGTGCCTGGCAGCGCGCCTACTTCCCAGCTTACCAATACAAAGAGAAGTATCGTTTGGTTATCGCCACGCCATCTTCGGCCACCAAGGAGCCAGTCCGTCGCTGGGTGGGGGAGGCGGATGACGCCCACCTTCGCAATATCGTGGACTACGTGTTCGACCGGTACGGAAAAGATAACATCGCTTCGTTCTGGCTCGTTGGTCATTCTCAAGGCGGGATGACAGCGAACCGACTACTCGGTAGCGATTTCTTCCAGAACCGGGTCGACGGCTGGCTGAGCTTGTCAGGCGGGCGGATAGGGCCGATCGAGCTTCCGGCGTCGTTCTTTGTTCCGGTGGGCCCGTCGATTCCCTCGATGCCCCAAGGAGGCGACGCACCTCGCCCTGGTCGGGCCTCGCCGCCCGATTGCGACATCTCCTTCATCTTCGCAACGGGTGAGCATGAGATGCTCGCTTTGCCATCGACGTCGCCATGGGCCGACAAATACGGAGCAGGCCCACGGGTGAGATTGGCCGATGTCGATGATGACGAGCCCGGCCAAATCTATGACACCATCCGTGAAGGTAAGTCGACGCCGGCCTGGGGTCTGTCGCCTCGTCCGGGCACGGCTCAGGTATACATCTACCCAAATGCCCGAGATGGTCGCCTGATCGCCGACATCGTGCGTCTTGATAAGGGCCATACCGAAGGACTGGAGCCCAGGATCACAGAAGAGCTTATCGGGATGATGGTTGCGGCACCCGGCGGAAAAGCGCATCGAAGTAGTTAGGCTATATGGCGAGGACCGAGATGACCTCCGGGGAAAAGCTGCAATTGCCCCAGGTGAAAAATGCGCCGGCAGATTCATTGCCCGCGTTTGAGTTGAGCGACGAGCACGGCACTACGCGTTCATTCCCGTCAAATCGGGTCGCGCTGATCTGCTTCGTCAAGGAAGATTGCCCTACATGCGGATTGACGATGCCTCTGATCGAGGCCGCGCATCGCGCCTTCGGTGCGTCTATTGATGTCTGGGCGATCGGCCAGGATGCCGATGGCAACGCGAAACTCGTCGAACGACACGCTCTGACGGTTCCGATGCTTGATGACTCTGCACTCAGTGTTTCCTTCGATTTCAACCTCGACACGGTCCCGACGATCATCCTCGCCGATGCACACGGCCACGAGCAGCGCCGCTTCGTTGGCTTCGGGCGCGACGACTGGCGCGAGATGTTCGCCGAGTTGGTGCGACAATCTGGCCTGCCGTCGCCGGCCCTCGATTGGGATTCATATCCCGAGTCGCGGCCGGGATGCGGCTCCAAATCGGTCGAGCCGGGGATTGCGGAGCGCCTCGAGGCGAATGCGCGCGGCGACAAGCTGACCGCGCGTCGAATCGAGCTGGGAGATGCCGAAGACGTTTTCGAGTTCATGTTCGAACGCGGGCTGACCGACGGGTTGCCGGTGGTGCCGCCTACGCCTGAGCGGTTGATGTGGATGTTGACGGGAACGCGGCGTGACCCGCGCGAAGTGATCGCAATCGTGCCGCCCAACCTGGCGCCGGTGACGGTCGAGAAAGTCGCGGTTAATGCCGTGATGGCGGGATGCAGACCCTCGTACCTGCCAGTGGTGATCGCTGCGCTGGAAGCGGTCTGCACCGACCAGTTCAACATCCACGGCATCATGTCCACGACCTGGGGTGCGACACCCGTGATCGTGGTCAATGGCCCGATTCGTCATCGTCTCGACATGAACATGGGCATGATGGCGCTCGGCTACGGCACGCGCTCCAACGCAACCATCGGGCGTGCGCTGAAATTGGTGTTGCGCAACGTCGGCGGCGCGCGACCGGGCGATATCGAGCGATCAACACTCGGCGCTCCCGGCAAATTCACTACTTGCTTCGCTGAATGGGAAGAGCGCAGTCCGTGGGAGCCGCTGCACGTCGAGCGCGGCTTCAACAAAGACGAGAACGTCGTCACAGTGTTCGGGCTGGAAGCGGGCTCGCGCCAGATTGCCGATCAGACTTCGCGAACAGCACGCGCGCTGGCCGGCAGTCTCGGCATGGGACTCGAAGCATGCTGGCATCCCAAGCAGCACGGCGCGGGCGAGATTCTGCTGATCGTTTCGCCGGAACATGCCGATACGCTCGCGCGCGAGAAGTGGACCAAGGCGCAGGTGCGTGCACGCATCCAGGAAGTGACCTCGCGGCCGATACGCGCGTTGCTCCGCGACGATGATAGCGGTGAAGGAATTCCACCGAGCGCGCTCGGCGCCGCAACCGAAGAGCGGCTGGCGCAAACGATTGCGAAATTTCGCAGGCCGGAGGATATCAATATCATCGTGGCAGGCGGCAACGCCGGAAAGTTCTCCGCCGTCTTTGCCGGATGGGTCTCAGGTCCGATGGGATCGTCCAGCGTCAGCCGGCGAATCGAGGAGGCGACATGAAACAGGTGATTATCGATCCGACCGACGAGCGGGTACCGATTCGGCGTATGCTGGCTGCCCGCACGGACACGATTGCCGGCCGGGTGGCGCTGCTCGACATCGCCAAGCCGCGCGGCAACGTGCTGATCGATAGGCTCGCCGAGCACTTGCAGGACCGGCTGCCCGGCGTCGAGATCAAGCGCTTCAGCAAACCAACCTTCACCAAGCCGGCGCCCGACGAATTGCGCCGCCGGATCGCACAGGAGAGCGACTTCGTTATCGAAGCGCTAGCCGATTGAGGGTCGTGTACAACGTGCAGTGTGCACGATTCCGTATGGTTCGAGACCAATAACAAGCCCGCGGTTGTAATCGCGTCCAACGAGTTCGTGGACGCAGCGCGGAAACAGGCTGAGGCGCTGGGGCTGCCTGAACTTCGCCGTGTGTTCGTGCCGCATCCGATCCAGGACGCGACTGACGAACAGATGCGCCACAAGGCCGACGCGATCGTGAATGAAGTGATCGCGGCGCTCAAGCAATAACTCGCCTCCGACGCGGATACGCTTAGAACCGCCTCGCCAATTGAACCTTGCTTGCGTTGACAATCCCTTGCGATTCGCCGTATATCGTGAATCTATATTCATGAATTTCAATTCACGAAATGGCGCGCGCGTAAGGACCTCGCTCGACGTGCGCGAGCGGAGGCGGGCTGAGAACGATGCGCGCGCGGCGCGAATCATGACGGCGGCCGCGCGCGTCTTTGCGCGACACGGTGTCGAAAACGCAACGATGGAGATGATCGCGCGCGAAGCAAAGGTCGCGGTCGGAACCATCTATCTTCATTTCCCGTCGCGCGACGAAGTGTATCTGAATCTCCGCGCCGACCGCAGCGAACGGCTGGGCGCCGGCTATCGCGACGTGAAAGCGCGTCAATTGGAGCCTCTCGAAGAAATTCGCTTGCTGGCGCGCGTCTACATTGAGTATCTGCACGAATCGGCCGATCCGATTCTGATCAGCGAGCCAACACCCTACTACGAGATTAGAAAGCGACTACGACGTTCATCCGAGATCCGGGCATTCGATCGAGGTTCGAAGGTCGGACGCGAGGTGTTCCGTCTGTTCGAAAGCAGCGTTAAGCGCGCTTTCGAGAAAGGCCTTATCGTGGATTCCCTGGGAGCGACCGGAGTGACGATCGCGATCTGGTCGATCCTCAACGGCGCGTTTATGGTGACGCGGGATAGGGAATTCCTGGTTAATACCACTGGCTTCGCGCCGGATGGATTCATTGCCCGCGCGCTCGATTCATATATGCAAGCTTTAGCCGCAGCGGTGCGTGCCGGTACTCACCAGTCGAAGCCGCCTCGACGCAGAAATTACGTACCAGGGATGCTGAGAAAAGGAACTACTTTATGAAAACGATCTGGTTTCACATGCAGGGATATCGCGACCTGCCCGATGATTTCCGCGATCGGTACGAGAGCATCTGGGTGACGCCGCCCAATGACGAGCTGTGCCATTCGCCGGAGGTCGCCAGGTATCTGCATTGGAATCTCGACGAACTCGAGATGGCGGACGATCTCGGCTTCGATGGTCTCGGCCTGAACGAGCATCATCAGAACGGTTACGGCTTTCCGATTTCGCCGAATATGATCGCGACAGTGCTCGCGCGGCGTAAATCGAATGCCGCGCTGGTGATACTGGGCAACACGCTGCCGCTTTATAATCCGCCAATTCGCGTCGCCGAAGAATTTGCGCTGTTGGACTGCCTGAGCGGCGGACGGTTGGTGGCAGGGTTTCCGGTCGGCTCGCCGATGGACACCACCGGCTGCTACGGAATTCCGCCGACGCAGGTGCGGCCGCGGTATTACGAGGCGCACGATCTGATTAAACAGGCGTGGACGCGGCCTGGACCGTTCGCCTTCAACGGACGCTTCAACAAACTGCGCTACGTCAACCCGTGGCCGAAACCGCTGCAGAAGCCGCATCCGCCGATTTGGCTCGCGGGCGGCGGTTCAGTCGAGACCTGGAAGTTCGCGACCGACCACGACTACACCTACAGCTACCTGAGCTTCATGGGGCACAAGTACGCGAAAGTGCTGATGGACGGATACTGGGACTCGGTCGAGAAGGCCGGCATGGACGACAATCCGTACCGCGCGGGATTCGCGCAGCTGGTCGTCGTCGCGGACACCGATGCGGAAGCGGAGCGAATCTACCTGAAGCATCTGCGCAACTTCTATTCGAAGTCGCTCTACGTTGCGCCGCATTTCGGTAACGTGCCGGGCTTCATGACCAAGCGCAGCTTCGAATTTCAATTGAGCCATCGGGGCGCCAGTGCTTTCAGTTTCGACTTCAAGCCGCATGAGGCGACCTGGAAGCAGCTGGTGCAAGATTCGCGGATGGTGATCGGAGGCAGTCCCGATACAGTCGCCGCGCAAATCGAAGAAGCGGTCCGCAATATCCGCGTCGGCCATTTGATGATCATCCTGCAGATTCAATCGATGGATCCCGAGCTCACGGCCTATAGCAGCGGACTGTTTGCGGAAAAGGTGCTGCCGAAGATCAGGGGAATCTGGGACAAGGAAGGCTACACCGACCGATGGTGGCCGCAGGGCGCGACGCGCAATCAACCGCAAGTCGCGCGGCCGGCAGTTAAAGCGAGTAACGGCGAAGCGAAGGTCCAGGCATGAACATACAGACAGCGCAGAGTATCGAGTTGCCGGGCGGCTTCGCAGCCAATCCGGTGATTATCAAGGGCGAAGGAGCGCCGGTAGTTTATCTTCACGGTCCCTTCGGCCAGGAATGGGACGGCTTCCTCGACGATCTCGCGACGCATCGCCAAGTGTACGCGCCTGCGCACGCCGGTGCCGAGGAGACTGAGGACCTCGAGCAGCTTGATGGGTTTCCCGACCTGGTCATCTACTACGACGATCTATTTGATCGTCTCGGGCTGGAGCGGGTCGATCTGATCGGGCATTCCTTCGGCGGAATGGTGGCGGCGGAATATGCGGCAACCTTTCGGGATCGCGTGCGCAAGCTGGTGCTGATCGACGCGATGGGACTGTGGCATGACGACGCGCCCATCGCAGACCATCTTTTGGTGTCTCCGGAGAAGCTGGTGAAACTTCTGTTTCACGATGCGTCGAAGCCGGAAGTCAAAGCCAAGCTTGCGATGCCTTCGGAGCGCGAGGCGATGAACGCCGCGATTGTGCATCGCTTCGGCGCGCTGGCGAGCACGGCGCATTTCATTCATCCGATCCCGGAGCGTGGGCTGAAGCGGCGGCTGCGACGAATCAAGGCGGAGACTCTAGTGCTTTGGGGCGCGCAAGACGCACTGGTACCGCCCTCGTATGCGGCTGAATTCGCGGCCCTGATTCCGAACGCGCGGGTTGAGATGATTCAAAAGGCCGGTCACGTGCCGCAAATCGAACAGCGCCAGCTCGTTACCCAGCATCTGACAAAATTTCTGACCGAACTGCGCTGAAAGCAAGGCGCTGTATCCGTCCGACGCGCTGTTGAAGAGGCGATGGCCGGCGATACAGTTGGAGCAGGAAGCAATGGCCGACGAAAGGATTCACGACATCGCGATCGCGCGCAACTTATCAATTCCGCTTGGCGACGGCGCCGAACTGAGTGCCGACCTTTATCGTCCGTCCGGCGACGGCAAGTTCCCGACATTGATCTCGTTTTACCCGTACCACAAGGACGACTTCATCGGTGGTATGAACGAAGCTCCACGCCGTTTCTTTGCCGCTAACGGCTATGCGCATCTGTTGATCGATTTTCGCGGACTGGGCGGGTCGAGCGGTGTCGCGTGGGAAGCCATGGACCGCGGCGAAGGACGCGACGGGGCGGAGGCGGTCGAGTGGGCGGCGCGGCAGAGCTGGAGTGACGGCAACGTCGGGATGTGGGGGCTGTCCTACGGCGGAATCAGTTCACTGAAAACCGCTTACGAGAATCCGCCGCATCTCAAGGCCATCGCGCCGATCCAGGGAAGCGCGGATATCTATCACGACTACATTTATCCTGGCGGGTGCCGCACGATGCTGGGCGGATACGGTGCGTGGGGATCGTTCATGCTCGCGATGAACCTCATGCCGCCGACCAACGCGGACCCCGCCGGCAGATGGTACAAAGTCTGGCGCGACCGCCTCGAACACGGGCGACCCTACATCCTCGAATGGGACGCGCATCCGACGTTTGACGATTACTGGCAGTCGCGGGTCGCAATGCCGGAGAAAATCAAAATACCAACGTTCATCATCGGTGGCTGGCGCGACATCTTTCCCGAAGGAATGCCATCGCTGTATCCCCGCCTGGCTGGACCCAAGAAGTTGCTGATGGGTCCTTGGATGCATACCCTGCCGGATCTCTCGCCGTTTGAACCGATCGACTATCTTTCGGAGCTGAAGCGATGGTTCGACTACTGGCTGCGTGGGGCTAAGAACGGGATCGTCGATGAGCCCCCTGTCACGATATTCGTTCAGGGTGCGAACCAATGGCGCCACGAGCGCGAATGGCCGATCGCTCGCTCCAAACGGCGCCAACTCTATCTTGCGGCTGGCGGCGGACTCTCAGACCAATCGCAGCGCGAGGAGCAAGGCGAGAACTACGTCGCCAACCCGACCACCGGCACGACGGCGGGATTGTGGGATCCGATGGGCCTCGGAGTAGGGCTGCCACCCGACCAGGGACCTGACGACCTGCTCTCAGCGACCTATACGACCGAGCCGCTGACTGAAGACACCGAGATTTCCGGCTCCGGCGAGGCGACTGTATTTGCCGAACTCAAGTCGGGCGACGATCTTAACCTGGTCGTGAAGCTGTGCGATGTGGATCCGTCGGGTGCCTCCATGTTGATCACCACAGGATGGTTGAAGGGAAACCTGCGCATCTCTCACAGCAAGCCGACGCCTCTTTCCGCCGGCGAAGTGGCTGAGTTCAAGGTTCCGCTGTGGTCCACTTCCTATAGCGTGCCGAAAGGGCATCGGCTCCGCGTTAGCGTTTCATGCTCCGATTTTCCACGGGTCTGGCCGACTCAAACCAACCCCGAAGTCCGTCTCTATTTCGGCGGCGGCCGCGCGTCGAACGTGACCATTCCGGTCGTGCCGAACGGGTCGACGGTTCAGGGTCCGCAAATGCGCAAGCCGAAGTCGCCGCCCCCGCCATCGACGATGACCCCGACCTGGCGAATCGAGCGCGATCAAGTGAGCGGTGGCGTTTCGGTCACGACCGGCGAAAACAACAGGTTCGCACTACCGCAAGGCGGAAACGTGACGGTCAACCACCTCGCCACCGCGCGCGTGACAGTGTCGCGGCCCGACGATGCGACCGTAGAAGGCGACACCTCGTTCACCATCCAGGCTCCGGTGATCGGCAAGGTCCAGGTCGTGACGACAAGCTGGGTTTCACAGCATGGGATGACGCTGACGGGAAGGATCACCGTCGATGACCGCGTGGTGTTCGACAAGCGCTGGGAAAAGTAAAGGCGCACAGGGCGACTGCCGCGCGAGTCGGCTGCGCTCTTCTGGCAATTGACAATTTTCCTCTAGCGCAGTTAGCTGAAGATTCCGTTACTGACAAATTGCAACCCGGAGGAATGTGATGAGCCGAGATTTCGAATTCAAACAAATTCTGCGCGCATATCGCGTAGGCGTCATCAGCGAAGCCACCTTCGAGCAAGAGATGAAGCTTCTCGAAAACGGCAATCATGCCTCCTCCAATGGCAACGGCGCTTTCAAAGCCTTCGGCCAGACCTACGAGTCCGAGCGCGCTGCCGTGATGCGCTTTCTGGAAACGGTTAGCGCGGCTGAGACCAACGGCGGCGACCTGGTTCGGGCCTGGTTGGCGATCTGCAAGACCGACTGCATCCGCGGCGGTCTCAAGATGGTGGCCGAGCGCGAGTCTTACCACGGGCGCGCCTTCGAACAGCGGCTCAAGGAGCTGGGCGGCAGGATGCCGGATCGGCACACTGAGGATTTCCGGAAGAACCTCGCGAAAATCAGCGATCCGAATACTTCCGATCTTGCGAAGCTGCAGCGCGGTGTTGCGAGATTTCCAAATCCAGAGGAAACTATCCGCCCGCTCTTCGAGTTTGCCGAGCTAATCAAGGAAGACTACGAAACCAAGGAAATGGTCCGCTTGTTCGCCGAAGATGAGCTCTCGACGCTCAAGTGGCAGCATGCGCTGTGTGCGATGCTGACCAAAGTGGAAAAGGCCGCGGCTACATCTGCTGCCGCCTGAACCGTTCGACGACAACTGATTCGGAGCCGCATCGCCTCGTCGAAGAGGCGAACTCACGACGTCCGCGTAGCGATACCGACGGCTCTGCGGCACGCCGGCGCGCTAGGCGACTCCAGCGGGATAGGCGTCGCGCTCAACGCTCGTGATGCTTTCGAAAAAATCGGCGAGCACGTGCAGCACACAATCCGGCAAGACTGCCGCCGATAATCACTGCATGGGTTCCATCGCAGTCCCTTGAGTTTTCAGCTCGCCCGTCAGGTGTTATCCATATCGTCGCGAGTTCTTCGCGTAGCCGAGATCCTTCTTCGTCAGGATGACACAAATAGATGGCCGACCGGGACGCTATTTTCTCTTATGCCGGACGCGCTGCGCGAACCCAGGCGGCGATAATTCTTGTCGTCGCCCTCGCGCTTGGTGGTTTCATCCGATTCATTCATCTCGGCGTGGCGGAAATCAGCGGCGACGAAGTAGCTTCGTGGAGAATCGCCGGCGCGCCCACGCTTTCCGGCGTGATGGTCAGGAATCGCGCGGTGAACCCCGGCACACTCGGACTCAATGAGCTCATCCTGCACCCGTGGATGAAAATGTTCGGGGACAACGAGGCCGCAATGCGCTCGCTATCGGCCGTCTTCGGAACCGTCGTGATTGCGCTGGTCTTCTTCGTCGCTTGCGAGCTGCTGATGCTGCCGACAAATGGTCGCGATGGGCTCGAGGCACCTGCCCTCGCGGTGGAGAATACGGCGGCACTCAGCGCTTTGATCGCATCGCTCAGCCTCGTGATGATCAATTATTCGCGCGAGGCGCGGATGTATGCCCTGACGCTGGCGTTGGTCCTTGCGCAGACCGGGTTTTTCCTTCGCGCAATGCGCCGTGGCGGATGGCTGAACCTGGTCCCGCTCGCCCTCCTGACCGCGCTGGCGCTTGCCGCGAGCTTCACCGCCGCCTTCGCATTCGCCGCGGAAGGAGCGTGGTTCCTATGGCGGCTCGCAATCGAGTGGCGGCGAAAGCGCTGGCTCGACGCGCACGCGTGGCAGGCGGCCTTCGGGGTCCTCGCGGGCCTGGTCCTGCTGGCGCCGCTCGCATCAGTCGTTACGCTGCAGCTCGGTTCTGGAGTTAAAGAAGGGAAGTGGACCTGGATTCCGCAGCCGTCCCTCTTCGACCCGGTCCAGACGTTCGAGAGCGCCAGCGGTGGGTGGGTGTTCGCGCTGCTCACAGCGCTCGCGCTGTGGGCGGTGATTTCATGCTGGCGCAGCCGACGAAACCAGATCGCGTTCGCGCTCATCTGGATGTGGTTGCCGGTGCTCGCGCAACTCGCAGTCTCCTACTTGTTCAGGCCGGTGGACGTGACCCGCTACGTGCTCTCCTCGTTCATCGCATTCTACATTCTGGCCGCGCTCGGGATCGCGTCGCTCCGCACTGCTTTGATGCGGACCGGCGCGGTGGTGCTATTGGCAATCACGATGCTTGGACATGTGTATGTGTATGGCCGCAAGCCGCGCGATCGGCAGTTTCGCGAGGCGGTCACGCTCGCCATCGAAACGGCGCCCGGCCGTGAACGCCTCGGCGTGGTGAACTGGGACGAGAGTGTCGGCTCAGCTCTCTACTACGCGTCGCCGGCTCGACGCGCCGACCTGGTCCGACTTCCCGCAGACGCCAAGCTTGCGGCGGATGTCGCGCAGATTCGGATCATCATCCTGCCCAGCTACATGGAGGCCGGCGCGCTGGCGCGCTATCGCGCGCTGTATCCGAGACTCGACGGCAGCTTTCGGCGCGTAGAGGTTCGATCGAAGTGAAAATCGGTTAACATGAATCGCGAGAGGTGAGGTTACGCGATGATTTTGAAAGTTGCACGTCTCGGATTTCCTACGCTGAGGACCGCGGCCGGCCCGGTGCGTCCGGACCAGATCAAGACCAAAGAGTTTCAGCGGCTGATCGACGACATGATCGAGACCATGTACGAGTACAGCGGCGTCGGACTGGCAGCTCCCCAGGTCCATCTGCCGATTCAGCTGGCGGTGCTCGAAGTCGGTAAGTATCCCCGCGATCCCGAAGTCCCGGCCGTGCCGCTCACCGTCCTCATCAATCCTGTGGTGACGATTCTTGACCGGACATTCGTCGAGGAATGGGAGGGATGCCTGAGCGTGCCCGAACTGCGCGGGCGTGTGCCGCGCTTCAAGCAGCTCCGCGTCACGGGCCTTGGACGCGATGCGGAAGCGATCGACATTGTCGCCACGGATTTTCACGCGCGCGTGATACAGCACGAGACTGACCATTTGAAGGGGGAGATTTACCTGGACCGGATGCCGGATATGCGGGCGCTGGGGTTTCTGCAGGAATGGCAAAGATACATGCTGAAGCCAGAGAACAGAGAGGACGAATAGTCGCCCCGCCCGAGTTGCGAAGGGGCGCGATCACTTTGCCGGCGGAGGAATCTCCGGCATCTTGCCGGTAGCTTTGAAGGTTGCGATCGCTTTGCGCATTTCGTCGTTCTGCGCGGCCAGGATGGTTTGCTCGTTCTGTACTTTCGCGAGCTGGGCCTTCAGCTGCTCATTCTCATTCTGTTGTTTAAGCACCTCGTCGTTGAGCTGCGAGATTTGCTCCGTATCCTGGTCGAGACGAGTGCGATAACTGCTCGAGTAGAAAAAGAACAGGAGCGCGGCGATTATCGCGACTATCAATCCGCCTATGAGCAATCGTGCCATCGATGCACCATTTCCTTCGGAGCCTCGAGCCAGATTAGCCGATCAGCGCGGGGAAAAACTGAATTGACTTCCCTGGTCAGCCGTCCATAAAATTCGGGGATCGCTGTTCTGCTCGGGCGCCATTTGCACTACATTGACAATTATGCACGCTGCCCGGCGTCAATGAACCGGCGATCAAGCGACTTCGGACATCGGATAAAGCAGGCTACATGATAGAGGTCCAGGAGCTAACCAAATACTTCGGCGCCACGCTTGCCGTAAATCACGTTTCGTTCAAGGTCGAGAAAGGCGAGATCATTGGATTGCTGGGACCCAACGGGTCGGGCAAAACCACGATCATGCGGATCCTGACGGGATTTTTCCCCGCGACTTCCGGCCGCGCGATGATCGGCGGGCTGAACGTGGCGGAGCATTCGCTCGAGACGCGTCGGCGCGTCGGCTACCTGCCGGAAAACATGGTGCTCTACCCGGATCTCAGCGTCGACGCGCTGCTCGAGTTCGGCGCCCGGGTGCGCGAGATCGATCCGCGGACCACCCGCGATCGCATCGAATATTCGCTCGAGACCTGCGGCTTGAAAGACGTGCGGCGCAAGCTCATCGGCAAGCTGTCGAAGGGCTACCGGCAGCGCGTCGGAATCGCGCAGGCAATCCTGAGCGATCCCGAAGTGCTGATTCTCGATGAGCCGACCGTCGGACTCGATCCGCGGCAGGTGGTTGAAATCCGCGACCTGATTCGCTCGCTCGCGGGCCACTCTACCGTGCTGCTCTCGACCCATATTCTTCCCGAGGTGAATATGACCTGCCGGCGCGTCGTCATCATCGACCGCGGGCGAATCGTCGCGCAGGACACGCCCGAGCAGCTGACCGCAAAACTGCAAGGCACCGATCAGACCCTGATCACGGTTGCTGGCCCGTCGCCGGCGGTGCGCGAGGCATTGACTGCCGTCAACTTCGTGCAACGGCTCGAGGATCGCCCGGTGGATTCGGGCACCACGGGGCTGTGCTCATTCATCGCGTACTCCAGCGGCCATGGCGAGGAAGTGCGCTCTGCGCTGGCGGCATGCGTCGTGCAGCACGGATGGAATCTGCTCGAAGTCAAACCGATGGCGCTCAGCCTTGAAGATTTGTTCATGCGGCTCGTCACTAAGGAAGAGCGGGTTTAGATGCGGCCGTTAAATTTCCGCCAGGTATTCGAGGTAGTCGATGTCTAACCCTGCAGCCACGCTGGAAGTCGCTGGCGCGGCGACCGAGTCCCGACGCGCCGCAATTCGCGCCGCGGGGACGGGCTTCTCAATTGGCCGTATGCTCGCAGTGACACGCAAGGAATTGCGCTCCTACTTCGCGTTTCCGCTGGTATACGTTCTTTCGGGCGTGTTCCTGGTTCTGGCGGGATACTATGCCTACACCGACCTGGTCTTCTTCGTCACGATCGCATTCGCCCAGGACATCATCCAGAATTATTGGTCGCTATTGTTCACCGATATTCGGCTCTGCCTGCTGCTGACCCTGCCGTTCATCACGATGCGGCTGTTCGCCGAAGAGCGGAAGCTCGGCACCATCGAATTGCTCTACACGTATCCGCTGCGCGATGGCGAAATACTGGGCGGCAAGTACCTGGCCTCGGTCGCGATCTTCGTCATGATGCTCGCGCTCACTCTGCTCTACCCGATTTACATCTACAGCATCCATTGGTTTCCGTTGTTTCCGCTGGTCGCCGGTTACCTGGGCCTGCTGCTGATGGGATTTGCGTTTGTCGCGTTCGGCATTTTCATATCGTCGCTGTGCGAGAGCCAGGTGATGGCCGGGATGGGCACGGTATTGCCGCTGCTCTTCTTCTGGATTCTCAACTGGAACGAGGCCGCGTTCACCAACTCATGGCTCGAGATGGTCCGTAGCGTCTCGCTGTTCGATCAGTTCGGCGGCTTCGCCAAGGGCGTAATCGATCTCTCACACGTAACCTACTTCATATTTTTCATCGCCTTTTTTCTGTTTCTCACTCAGCGTGCGATGGAGGCACGAAAGTGGACGGGCCGGCGCTAAAGGATTCGTCGTCGGCCGAGCGCCGCTCGATCTGGACCAATTACGCGGTGTTGTTCTACACCGTGATCGCGTTTGGTGCCGTGCTGTTCGTCGCCAATGGAATAATTGCGACTTTCAACGTCCGATGGGATCTGACACCGCAGAAACGATTCTCTCTTTCGGATTTCGACAAGCGCGTACTCGGCGGACTGACGCACAACGTCAAGGTCATGGCGTTTGTGCGGACCGAGGATCCCGCCTACCTCGAACTCGCCGACCTGCTTGTTTCAGGCCGCGGCCTTTACGCCGCGCCTGACCTACCAGGTAATCGACGTTAATAAGGCGCCCGGGATGGCGCGCGAATATGGCGTGTCGAGTTACGGCGAGGTGATCGTAGAATCGCAGGGCCGGCGCCGTGACTTCGATAACGCGCGGTCCGACGAGCTGATTCCCGCAATCCTGCAAATCTCCACGGCCGAAAATAAGCACATTTATTTCACGATCGGACACGGCGAGCGCGATCTGTTCAGCTCCGATCGCCAACTAGGTTACTCGCAATGGCGTGGGCTGCTGGAGCAGAACAACTACGCGATCGACAATGTGTCGCTGTTCGCCAGCGGCGTGCCGGACGATGCGAAGGTGGTCGTGTCGCTCGGGCCGCAGAAGGATTTTCTGCCCGAGGAGTTGGCGGCGCTCGCCAAGTATCTGGGCCACGGCGGGCACTACATCGCAATCATCGACCCGTATGGATCGCCGACGCTGGTCGAGTTTCTGAAAAAGTACTATCTCGATTTCATTCCGCAGGTGGTGGTCGATCCCGCGTATCGGCTGACAGCCAGCGAAATTCTCACCACGCAGATTCCCCTGCGCTCGGAAGAAAATCCAATGAGCCGCTCGATGACCGCGCCGGCCGTCTTCTCGCTGGGGCGCGGGGTTATGATTACCGGAGCCGTCGGCGCAACCGCACCCGACGATCTGAAGATCGCGCAAGCCGACAAATTCCTCTCCTCATCGCACGAGAGTTGGGCGTCGGGCGATCCGAACGCGCTGACCACGGGAATCACCGAATACAAGGCAGGCCGCGATCTAAAGGGTCCCATTCCGGTGGCGTCGGAGATTGACTTTGCGCCGGCGTCGAATCCTCACATCCCTCTGCAACAGATGACACGGCTGGTCGGGATTGGTAGTTCCGCGTTCGCCTCGAACCAGTTTATCCAGATGCTGGGCAATCAGGATCTGGCCGTCAGCCTGATCAATGAGCTGGCGGGCGACGAGATGCTGATCGCGAGCCGCGAACGGCTTAACAAAAACGAAACAGCCGCGTTCTACATCAGCGATCAAGAGGCGCGCCACTTGCTGGTTTTCGGATCGCTGGTCGAACCGGCCATCATGTTCCTGATCGCTATCATGGTGCTGTTCCGCCGGAGGTTTTTTGCGTGAGAGCGCGCCCCGCTATCTTTTATACGATCGTTTTTTTCATCCTGCTTCCGATTTATTTCTGGATTCAGCCGAACACCAGGCCCGCCACCGCCTTGGAGCAGAAACAGGAGAGCCTGCTGAAGCTCGGCGGCGGTATCGACGGGATAACCATCGTAAGCGGAACCGAATCACTGAGTTTCCGCAAGGCTAAGGACGGTAAAGTTTATGACCTGGTCGCGCCGCCGGGAAAGTTTGTGCCGCACGACCTGATGGATGCGATGGTGTCACTACTGACCAACGCAAAGTCGGTTGACGTAGTGGCGGACGATTCGACTGACCTGGAGCAGTTCGGACTCGACCATCCAAAGTCCGTGATTACCGTCGAGGCGTCCGATCAACAGCAGCCGATCAAGATTGCGTTCGGCAACGAAAATCCCACGCATACCGCCATCTATGCGCAGATCGAGGGAGTCCCGAAAGTATTTCTCCTCGGCGAAAACATCGAGTACTACCAATCGCTGATGTTCCAGTGGATCGAAGGCAAGCAGGGCAAGA
The DNA here is from genome assembly GCA_963842215.1 of uncultured delta proteobacterium. Taxonomy (GTDB): domain Bacteria; phylum Desulfobacterota; class Binatia; order Binatales; family Binataceae; genus Binatus. The sequence continues at coordinate 141,793 of CAWJFQ010000004.1, forward strand.
ACGCCTAGACCCTTCGGACCTTCTAGTAATCGATGCAAGTTGAGCAACCCTCGTCGCGCGACGAAAGTGCGAGCGGCGTCGGCGTCTCGGCGATGCAATGGGAAATACTTTCCTACTTCGCGATCTTGAATATCGCGATCGGATTGGGTTCGCCGCTGGGTATCGCCGCGATTCCGATCAACTACTTTCTGAAAGACAGCCTACATCTTTCTCCGGTACGGCTTGCGGTCTTCCTTGCGATTGCATCGGCGCCGGTCTGCGTCGGATTCCTGCTCGGTTTCATGCGAGATCGATGGAGAAGCGGGCGATGGGGAGATCGCCAATACCTGTTTGTCAGCGCGGCGGCCGCCGCCGGGGTGTATCTGTGGTTGGCCACCTCTACTATCGACTACGTCAAGCTGCTGTTGCTCGTGCTCCTCGTCATCACCGCCTACGTAATGATCTTCGCAGCGGCCCAAGCGCTGATGACTGGCGTTGCGCAAGCGCATGGGATGACCGGACTGCTGAGCGTGGTGTTTGGATTCGGCATCTTCGTGCCGGCTGTTCTATCGGCGCTCGCGGGAGGATGGCTGGTCGCTCATATCTCTGTGCGCGGCGTGTTCCTGATTGCGGCGGGCGTGACGCTGGTCATCGCCGTGCAGACCTTCTGGCGCCTCGAGGCCGCCAGCGAGTTTGAGCATCATCTGGGTCGCAGTGAACAGGGGTTCGCGGCGCTGCGACGTCTCATCGGCCATCGGCCATTATGGCCCGCGACGGCGATCTTCTTCCTGTGGAACTTCAGTCCGGGGTGGGGCACACCGATGTTCTATCACCTGACTGAGCAGGTGCGCATTTCAAGCGAGCTGTTCGGAACCTTCACCGCGCTGCAGTCGTTGTTCTTCCTTCCGACCACATTATTGTACGGCGTGCTGTGCCTCCGTGCGCCACTTTCGCGCCTGCTCTGGTGGGGAACGATAGTCGCGATCCTTCAAGGACCGATCATGTTCCTGGCGCTGGGACCATCGAGCACGATGCTGGTTGCTGTTCTCTATGGATTGTCCGGCGGATTCGCCACGGCGGCGTATATGGATCTGATCATGCGTTCGTGTCCCAAGGGCCTGGAAGGAACCGCGATGATGGTGGCTCAGACCTCGGCTTTCGCAGTTGCCGGCAGCTCCGGAAACTTGCTGGGAAGCTGGATTTATTCCAGGGGCGGGTTCGCCTCGGCGGTAATCATCACAACGCTTGCGACCGCGCTGATAGTGCCGCTGCTGCGCTCGATTCCGCCCGAGTTAACCGCGACCCATGACGGCCAACGTCTCGAAACCGAAACGGCTTAACCCTTTCAATGCGTCAGACCTTTTGCGGCGAGCAAATGCTCCAGCGCGTGCAGGAAATGATCGTAGTACTCGCCGTGATTTGAGGTGCCGTCGCGGGCCCGAATTCGGTCCGAGGCACCTACTTCGGCGATCAGCCGCTCACGAAACTCATCCCAGGTGAAGAAACCGGCCTCAGAAAGTTTCAGCGCGATTGCGAATGCGCGCGCTTCCCACGGCGCGCTGAAGACATGATCGGGGTCGAGCCGCGTCGCCTCGATCAGTTGATTTAGCGCCGCGGTGCTCATGCGTGCGGCGCCTCGATCTTCGCCACCCCGATCATCGAGTCTCGCGTCACGATTGCGGCCAGGTCATCTTCGCTCATTCTCTCGGTGCCCTCAGGCCGCTGTGGAATGACGAGGTAGCGAATCTCGGCGCTCGAATCCCACACTCGGACTTCCACTTCCGGCGCAAGCTCGACCCCAAAATCCTTCAGCACGCCGCGCGGGTCGCTGACGGCTCGCGAGCGATACGCGAAGCTCTTGTACCAAACGGGCGGCAAGCCCAACACCGGCCACGGGTAGCATGAGCAGAGGGTGCATACGACGAGATTATGAACGCGATCGGTATTCTCGACCGCAACGAGATGACCGCCCTCGGGTCCCGCGAATCCCAGTTCGGCGACGGCGCTGGTAGCATTCGCCAGCAGGCGTTTTCGGTAGGCGGGATCGCTCCAGGCTTTCGCGACCACGCGCGCGCCGTTGCGCGGACCGACGCGAGTCTCGTAGGTGTCGACTATCGCGTCGATCGCGCCGGGATCGATGAGTCCCTTTTCAGTGAGGAGGGCTTCCAGAGCCTTGACGCGCGCGGCCGGCCCGGTGTCGTCGGTGTTATGATGGTCTCCGCTCATTTCCTTGAATGTCCATCCCCGCGATGCGCTGTTTTACGTTTCGTTGTTTGGCGCTTCGGTTTCGGCTTCGAGGCGATCGGTTCCAGGTAGTCTTCCCACAAATCTATATACACCCGCTCGCGGATGTTGGCCGACTTGCCCCACAGCTCGCGCGCTTCGAATACAACAGAGTAACAATGTTGCGGTTTGGTGCCTGCGTGATGCGCGTTGGTGTCGGGAAAGACGAAGACTCCCCAATCACGCTCGATGACGCCAGTCTTACCACGCACGTAACGCGGCAGGCGCGTGTGCCCGGAAGGATTCAGATTGCGCGCGCGCACGCGAACGCCCGTGGCAAAGCGGGCGCGCGGCGCTTTTTTTTCCGATTGTTCTTTGACCGGAGCAGGGCCCTGATTCGGGACGCCGCTCGCGATAAGAGAAGGATCGATCGCCGCGTCTTCCTTCGCGAGCAGTTCGGCGCGCGTCACTATCCCGCGCTCGACCAGGATGGTCTCGGCCGCCGCGAGCCATCGTTCGTAGTAGCTCGACGCGAGGTAGCGCGCGGGCGGGATTCGCTCGATGGCGTGACGGAACTCGTCAAGATTGATCCCCGTCGCGCGCAGCGCGAGACTCGCGAGCGCGTACATGCGCTGTTCCCAGCGGGCGTGAAACATGGGTTCATCGTGTTCGCGCACGACCGGCCCGAAACCGTCCATCCCGCCCATGTCATGCACGCCGTTCATCGTGCCGATTATCGTGGAGGCTTCGCGATGTGAGCAAACGGAAGGATAGGCGATTTGAGTTCAAGCTGTTCGCATCGAGATAATTTGACTAGTCTTGTTTAGTCTAGTGTAGCTCTGATAGGCTCCGACTATCGATGAAAACTGATTCTAAATCTCACGCCGCGTGGCCGTTCGATCTTCGGGTCTTCGCGGTTCTCGCCGGGTTGTGGGCGCTGTGCCTCGCAGTTAGTGCGTTCGTTAATATAGGCGAGATGGCTGTCGTCGATCCGATTGAGACTATTTTTGCCGGTATACGATTCAGCGGCGACGACGCGCGCGTGGTTTTGATCGTCGAGGCGGGAATTTTCGCGGCGATCGCGATCGGAGTCTTCACGCATCAACGATGGGGCCTGTTGCTCGCGCTTTGCTACATGGTGCAGGTCGTGATGAGCCACCTCGCTTTTGTGATCGCGTACCTGCCATTTCCAACCGAACAGATAAACGTGCACGCGGCCGCGTCGCAAGGGCCGATGATGGTCCTGATCACACTGTACCTTTGGGTGCGCGCGTACGATTTGATTTTCGATCCGCCGACCGTCGGGGCGCGCCCGCAAGCGATGTCAAACGCGCGTCCTCGCTCCGCGTCTCGCGCGAATTCCGCCGATATTGCCGCGATGGCTGGCGGCGGCGAGTAACGCGGCGCTCGCGGTCAATTACCGACCGCGAAAAGAATCGCGTCCTGTATCGCGTAGACTGTCCCGTCGACGCCAATCACTGTCGGCGTGTAAGCCTCGCCGTAGCCCGTGGTGAGCCTCACCGACTCCGACAGTGTGTTGGCTGCTAGGTTCCAGCGATACAAGTAGCCGTCCTCGCTGTTAGCCATGATCGAGCCGGCGCTGGAATCCACCGCGGCCGAGTTGATGCACCATTCCTTGACGCCGCCGTCATCGCCATCCGGCGTCGGTCCCAAAATCGTTTCGACTTCGTTCATCACCGCGATGCCCGTCACCGGATCGGTCTCCGTGGCGTTGGGATCGAGCACCGCGGCCTTGTTCAACCCATCTCCGCCGAAATGGTCGTAGTTGTTGTACTTGGTCGCCAGCAGATAACTCGACGGGCCGCTGTAGGACGGAATCGCGGAAGCCGGAACGATAGACGCGGTAGTATCCCAGCCGAAGGCGCCCGGGGGTTTTGAGCGCGAGAGGGCAGAGTCGTAGTGCAGTAAAAAACCGCGGTGATGATTTTCGGTACAGCAGGGATTCTCGAGCACTCCGTAATACACGTCGCCATCGGGGCCGACGGTTGGCGAGGACGAGCTGTCGCCGGACAGGTTCGCATCTTCACCGGAGTCGGGATCCTTGAGGCGTACTCGAGCGATTGGCGCGAGCGTGGTGCTGTCGAGTGCGACGAGGTAGCCGACGCTGCCATTGCTGACAGCGACGTAGACCGTCGAGAGATCGGGGCTGAGCGCAGGTGCACAATTCAACGAGACGCCCGTCATCTTTTTGTCGTTGGCGGCCGCACTCGCGGCAATCCACATCCCGTTGCCGCTACTGTCGATGCGGGCGATGCCGCTCTTCAGTTTTTTGTGATTGGCGTCATGCAATGAGCCGGACTTCCTGAGGACTACAAAGCCGAAATAAATGTTGCCCGCCGAATCCGCGGTGAGCGGGGTGTTTATCATGATTCGAGCGTTGAACTTTCTCCGATGCTTTTCGTACTTGTTCAATCCATAGAACGCGAGCCGGCCCGGACAAATGGCGCCGGAACAAGCCGTGTCCGGATTATCGACAAAATAAACCGTGCCGCCGGCGCCCGGAAAGTAGAGCCGTGACTGCGACGTTAGCACCGGCCCGAAAACCGGAATCTCACTGCTCGCCGGTACGACGTAGTCGCTGTGCAGCTTCCATATGTGGCTGCCGTCGCTCGCGTTCAGCGCGCGGACCTCGAAGCCCCCGTCGGGCGCCGTCTTCACCGGCACGATCACGGTGTCCGCGGCGGTGATCATCGGACTGCCGTAGTGAGCGGCGATGAAGCCGCTGTCCGGCGGCGCCAGGTCAACCGGCGTCGTCCACAGAATCTGGTTCAGCGAATCCGCTGCGACGGAAGTGTCAGCGCTGTGTTGAGCGTCGTGCGCAAAGCCGTTCCACTGCGCATTGGCGGATCCGACGAACACGAGCTTCGCCACCGCGAGCATCATGCAGCTTGCGAGCTGAAGACGTGTGACGCGCTTGATTTCTGATTTCACAATGCGTGAATGGTGGCGACGGTAGGAGTCGAACCTACGACACTGCGGATATGAGCCGCATGCTCTGACCAACTGAGCTACGTCGCCACCGGGAATCGTCAAATGTAGCGTGAGTGCGCAAGGCGCGAAAGCCCGCGCGGCTTTCGCTGTTCCGCTTCAGCGCAGTGGGATGCTGCGCGTCTTGACCGCGCGATGCCCGCGCTGGACCTGGTAGAGCACGCCTTCGGTGAACTCGACGCAGGTCAGCTTGCCGCCGTACACCAGGCCCGTGTCGATGCCGAGCTTGTACGGCAGATCGATCATCACGCCGCGCATCGGAGTGTGGCCGAAGACGACGGTGGCGTCGATTTTGTGCGGATTGAAAATGAACTCCTGCCGAATCCACAGCATGTCCTCGGTCTGCTGCTCCTCGAGCTGGCGCGTCGGCATGATGCCGGCGTGGACGAACAGGTAGGGTGGGCGCAGGTAGCTGGTGGCGAGCCGGTTCATGAAGTCGAGGTGCGCGTCGGGCAGGCGCGCGAAGGCGTCCTCGAGGTCCTCCTCGTGCACGCCATAGCTGTCGAGCGTCGCGATGCCCCCATTGAAGAGGAACGATTCGCCGTAATTTCCCGGCATGCCGAGGAACGACATCATCATGTCCTCGTGATTGCCCTTCAGGAACACACACTCGGCCTGGCTGCGTTCGAGATCCAGCGCAAGCTCAATAACGTCGCGTGCTGACGGGCCGCGATCGACGTAGTCGCCCACGAACACCACGGTGTCCCCGGCGGCAGGCGCGATCGATTTGAGAATTGCGGCCAGTTCATCGGGACATCCGTGAATGTCGCCGATCGCGAACAGGCGTCCTTCGGTTTTCGTTTTCCCTTTGGCCGTCATCGACAGGTTGGCCTCAGTCGGTCTGCGGCTTCGAACTCCCGTTATGAATCAAATCGAGCAACGACTTGCGGTCTTCAATAATACGACGCGCGGCGCTGTAAGGATTCAGTTTGCCCGCGCGAATGTCGGCGAGCACCCCGGGCGCGCCACCATCGGCGACGCCGCGCGCAGTGCGCTCTTCGAGTTCCGCCGACAGCACTTCGATGAACTCGCGAGTGCGGCGTTCGGACTCGCGCGCCGGGTCGGCATGCTCGCGCAAGTATTCGCCATGCTTCGCGATCGCGCCGACCACTGCGTCGACACCTTTGTCGATCGAGGCCTGCGTCAACAGCACCGGCGCGCGCCATCCGTCGCCGGAGCGCAGATGTACGCTGAGTTCCAACTCGGCCTTGACCCGATCGGCGCCCTCGCGGTCGGCCTTGTTGACTACGAACACGTCGGCGATTTCGTTCAGTCCGGCTTTCATGACCTGCACGCCGTCGCCCGCCTCTGGCACAGTGACGACGACTGTGGTGTCGGCGAGATCCATGATCGACAGTTCTGTCTGCCCCACGCCGACGGTCTCAATAATGATGACATCGGAGCCGTAAGCATCGAGCAGTTTGACAATTTCGCGGGCGGCGCGGCTGAGTCCGCCGTGGCTTCCGCGCGATGCGAGGCTGCGGATATACACGCCGCTGTCCTTGTAGTGGTCGGTCATGCGGACGCGATCGCCAAGCACAGCGCCGCCCGAAAACGGGCTCGACGGATCGATCGCGAGGATGGCGATTTTCTGGCCCATCGCGCGATACTTCGCGATCAGCCGGTTCACCAGCGTCGACTTCCCCGCGCCCGGCGGACCGGTGATGCCCAACACCTGCGCGCGACCGGTCTGGGCATATATTCGTTCGATGATCGCGCTTGACTCGGGAGCGCGATTCTCGACCATCGTGATTAGCTGGGCAAGCGCGCGCATCTCGCCCGCTTCAAAGCGCTTGAGGAGATCGTCGAGCCGCGCGTCTTTGGTCTCAGCGGCCGCGGCAGGCGCCGCAGAATGTCGGGGTTCAACAGGCATACCAGGTCGTCTAGTAATGATAGCGGCTAGCGATCGAGTGGCGCAACAAAACATGTCGCCAACGCGACAACCAAAGCCTTTTGCGATGGTCTGATCGAGCCGCGAATAAGCAGAATCAGCGCGGTCGGTGGTAATTCAGGTTCATCCCGAATTCACGGTATCGCACCATTCTGATTGTCCGGTGAATAGTTCGCGCCGGTCGGCATTGTTTTCCCTGCGTTCGCCCTTTACTCTCGATTCACGGGATGAAGCTTCCTGACATATATACCGACTGGAAGATTGTAATCGGTCTCGCGCTGATCACGCTGGGCGCCGGCAACTGGGTGATAGGGCTGGAACGCACCCAGCTCTACAGCCGCATGATAGTCGCGCATCAGCAGCCGGTTGCTGGCACAGAGTACCGGAGTTTTGACGAGCTCGACGAAGGCGCCGCCGTCCTTGAGCCGCTCACTGCTGAACAGCGGCAGGCCTCGTACGCGACGGCGCGGATGGATTTCTATCACGCCGCTTTCCTGGCTGGTCGCGTGATGGTGTTGCTCGGGCTGCTGGTGACCTTGCTCGGTTTCATCAGCGTGATTCAGCAGGACTCGCGCCGCGCATTTCGCCGACCCGCAGAAGGTGACGTGCACATCCCAAGAGTGTTGCCCGGCACGCCGCGGGCCCCTCACTAAAGTCTCAACCATGGTGACGGAACTAACCGGACGCGCGTGCGCGAAAATCAATTTGTTGCTGCGCGTGACCGGACGGCGTGGCGACGGCTACCACGAACTCGACTCGATCTTTCTGCCGATCTCGCTGGCTGACGAAATCCGCCTCGAGATAAGCGAGGCAGACCAGCCTTCGGTCATTGTCAACTGCAACCTTCCTGAACTCGCCCGCAGCGGCAAAAATCTCGCGGCCCGCGCGGCGCACTCGTTCATGAACGAGTTCGACCTGGCCGCCGACGTGTCGATCAACCTGGAAAAACGCATACCGGTCGGCGCCGGACTCGGCGGCGGCTCGAGCGACGCCGCCACGATTTTGTGCATGATGGCGGCCGCGGCTCAGCTCAGCGAGGAAGACGCCGCGAGCAGGCTGCGTGGACTCGCGCTTTCGCTGGGTGCGGACGTGCCGTTTTTCCTGGATCCGCGGCCGTCGCGAGTTACCGGAATCGGCGAGCGAATCGCCGAGCTTGCGCACGTTCCGCGGCTGCCAATCGTTATCGTGGCGCCGCCGTTCGAAGTGTCGACCGCCGCGATTTTTCGGGCGCTGGAGCCCGCGGGATGGAGTGGCGCCGCGCCCGACGCGCACATCGAATCGATTGTGCGCGGCGAAATCCTGCCCGAGCATCTGGTAAACGACCTGGCGCCGGTCGCAATCGCGCAGTTTCCTGAGATTCGACGTCTTAAAGGGTTACTTGAGAATTTTGGTGCGCGCGTGGCGCAGATGTCGGGCAGCGGCGGTGCGGTCTTCGGCGTGTTCGATTCGATCGACGCGGCCGAGGGTGCGGCGCTTAATATTCGCCGGCGCGCGCCGTTCGCAACCGTCATCGCAACGACTACGCTCGAGGTTGAACCGGATGACGAATCCACAGGAATCTAGCGCGGAATCGAGCAATCGCGCCGGGCTGTGCACGGCCGCCGCGGCGGCGGATTGACAGCGAAAAACCGCATCAATAACATCGCAATTCCTGCACGCAGACTGCTAATGTCGAAGTCCGGGCAGGTTGTCGCGACAGTTATACGAATGCGATCTCGCGGCGGTTCGGTCCGACAGTATTTGTTTGCGCGATTCGCCGGCTGAGCGCCCACATTGGCGTTTCGCCGTTTTAATTTTTACGGGCGTGATTGGAGAAGCGCGCGGGCCCTGAGCTTTTGAATCCAAATGCGCTGGGCGGTCGCCAAGCTGGTAAGGCACCAGGCTTTGGACCTGGCATTCGAAGGTTCGAATCCTTCCCGCCCAGCCAAGCTGCCGGCGATTCGCGACAATCGACGAAACGCATGATGATCGCGACGCGAGGGAATTGAAAATGTCGGACAGGGTCAAGGACCAACTCGAAGTTTTCACCGGGAACTCCAACCCCGCGCTCGCGCGCGAGGTCACGCAGCATCTCGGCGTGAAGATGGGTGAAGCCGAGGTTGGCCGCTTTCCCGACGGCGAAGTGATGATCGAAATCCGCGAGAACGTGCGCGGTGGCGACTGTTTCATCATACAGTCTATCTGCACGCCGCCGAACGAAAACCTGATGGAGCTGATCCTGCTCACCGATGCGCTCAGGCGCGCATCGGCCGGGCGCGTAACCGCGGTGATTCCCTACTTCGGCTACTCGCGCCAGGACCGCAAGGTCGCGCCGCGCGTGCCGATCAGCGCCAAGGTCGTGGCCGATCTGATCACGACCGCGGGCGTCAATCGCGTGCTGACGGTGGATCTCCATGCCGGGCAGATACAGGGCTTCTTCAATATCCCGGTGGACAACCTGTACGCGATGCCGGTGTTGATCAGTTACCTGCGCAAGCGAATCGAGGGCAAGAAGGTTTCGGTGGTATCGCCCGACGCGGGCGGGGTCGAACGCGCGCGCGCCTACGCCCGCCGGCTCAACGCGAATCTTGCGATCATCGACAAGCGTCGCCGGCGCGCGAGTGAGGTCGCAGAGATGCAACTGGTCGGCGAAGTGAAGGACTCGATCGCGTTGCTGGTCGACGACATGATCGATACTGCCGGCACGATCACGGAAGCGGCCAAAGTCGTCGCGCATGCGGGTGCAACCGAAGTTATCGCTGTCGCGACCCATCCGATTTTGTCCGACCCCGCGTGCGACCGGCTGAACAAATCAAACATCACGGAAATCGTGACGACCAACACTATACCGCTGCGTGCCAAGGCGCAGGCCGAACTCACCAAGCTGCGGTCGCTGTCGGTCGCGAGCCTGCTGGCGGAAGCGGTCAAGCGAATTCATAATGAGGAGTCGGTAAGCTCGCTCTTTGCATGAGCGCGCGAACCATCAAGCGAGGACACAATGGAGACCGGTGAATTAGCCTGCGAGAAACGTGCGACCCGCCCCAAGGGTCAGAACAACGCGCTGCGGCGCAATGGCCGCGTGCCCGCAATATTGTACGGACCGACGACAACGCCGATGGCGCTTGCAATCGATCGCATCGAGCTGAAGGCCAGGATTTCGGCGGCCGCGCATACGCGCATCATCAAGCTCAAGTCGAGCACCGCGGAACTCGACGGCAAGCACGTGATTTTCAAGGACGTGCAACGCGCACCGGTGTCGGGTGAAATCCTGCACGCGGATCTGTACGAGGTCGATCTCAAGCGGGCGATTCGAGTCGAGGTGCCGCTCAAGTTCACGGGCAAGGCCAAGGGCGTCGCCAACGGCGGAATCCTGGCCCCGCTCGAGCGCACTGCGACGGTGGAATGCCTGCCGCTCGAGATCCCGGACTCGATCGAAGTTGACGTGACGGAAGTGGACATTCACGACGTTATCCACGTCTCGGCGGTCAAGTTCCCCGACAAGGTTAAGGCGATCTTCGATACCGATTATCCAGTGGTCACCGTGCTGCCTCCGACGGTCGCGGAAGTGGCGGTCGCAGCAGTGGCGGAGCCGGTCGAGGGCGCGCCGGTCGAAGGTGCACCTGCGGAAGGCGCGGCGGCGGTAGCTCCTGCCGAAGGTGCGGCCAAAGAAGCGCCAGACAAGGACAAGGCGGCCAAGAAGCCGGAGGCCGCCGAGAAAAAGAAGTAGGCAGTTTCGCTTGCGCGCGTCGCCGAGCTTTCGCTGGCCGCGACGCGCGCGAGCAATTTCGATATTGAGGGGAGAGGGCGGGCAGCGCATGCTGCAAGTCCGGTGCAGGGGGGAGGGGCCGCTATGAGTTTCGTTCATCTTCACGTCCACACGCAGTACAGCCTGCTCGACGGTGCGAACAAAATCGGGCCGCTGATCGAACACGCCAAATCATCGGGGATGGAAGCGATCGCGATGACCGACCATGGCAACATGTTCGGTGCAGTCGAGTTCTATCAGAAGGCAAAGGCAGCCGGGATCAAACCGATCATCGGATGCGAGGTTTATCTCGCGCCGGGCAAACGCACCGACCGCACGCAGGTGCCGCGCAGCGACGACTTCGACGGCGGCGGCAATTTCCACCTGATCGTGCTCGCGCAGAATCGTGACGGCTACCGGAATCTTTGCAAGCTGCTGACGACTGCGTACCAGGACGGTCTCTACTACAAACCGCGCGTCGACAAGGAAATCCTGGCCGAGCTGTCGGATGGACTGATTGTGTTGTCGGGATGCCTGTCGGGCGAGATCGCGCGATGGCTCCGGCAGGATCGGATGGACAAGGCGCGCGAGACCGCCGAGTCGTACGCCAAAATGTTCCCCGGACGCTACTATCTCGAGCTGCAGGACAACAAGCTGCATTCGCCGTACAACGAGGCGCTGCGCGAAATCGGCAAACAGGTGGGACTGCCGCTGGTCGCGACCAACGATTGCCACTACCTGCATCGCGACGACGCCAAGGCGCACGAAGTCCTGCTCTGCATCCAGACCGGCAAGACGATGGCCGATGAAACGCGCTGGCGTTTCGATACCGACGAGCTTTACGTCAAGACGCCGGCGGAGATGGCGAGCGCATTCGGCGCCGATGCCGAGGAGTTGCGCAACAGCGTCGAGATTGCGCGGCGAATCGATTTCGAATTCGAGTTCGGCAAGTTTCATTTCCCGGTTTTCAAGTCGGGGCCAGGGGTGGACCTCGATGCCGAGATGGAAACCCGCGCGCGCGAGGGATTAACCGCACGGCTGGCGGAGATAAGCGCGCGCCGCGTGGAGTTCGACCAATCGCAGTACCAGGAGCGAATCGATCGCGAGATTCCAGTAATCCGCGACATGGGCTTCTCCGGCTACATGCTGATTGTCGCCGACTTTATCGGCTACGCGCGCGGGCTTGGAATTCCGGTCGGTCCGGGCCGCGGCTCAGTGGTCGGGAGCCTGGTCTCGTACGCGCTCGGAATCACCGAGGTCGACCCGGTCGAGCATCGACTGCTGTTCGAGCGGTGGCTGAATCCCGGACGCAAGTCGATGCCGGATATCGACGTGGACTTTTGTTTCGAGCGGCGCGACGAGGTGCTCGAGTATGTGCGCAAGAAGTACGGCGACGATCGCGTCGCGCAAATAATCACTTTCGGAACGATCAAGGGCAAGCAGGCGATTCGCGACGTCGGGCGCGTGCTCGGACTGTCGTTCGCCGAGACCGACAAAATCGTCAAGTTGTATCCGGCGCCCAAGCAGGGCCGCGATTTCCCGCTGGTTGACGCGCTCGAGATGGAGCCGCGACTGAAGGCCGAACGCAAACTCCATCCCGATCTTTTCAACTACGCATTCAAGCTCGAAGGCCTGCTGCGCCATGCGTCGCGCCACGCGGCGGGCGTCGTGATTTCCGATCAGCCGCTGACCGACCTGGTGCCGTTGTACGTCGACAAGGAACGCGACGAAGCGGCGCTGTCGATCACCCAGTATTCGATGAAGGGCGTCGAGGAGATCGGGCTTATCAAGTTCGACTTCCTGGCGCTGAAAAACCTGACGCTGATTACCGACACGCTGACGCTGATCAAGGCCGGCGGCAAAGAGGCGCCCGACCTCAACCGGCTGCGGCTCGACGACGCCGACACCTACAAGATGCTGTCGCGCGGCGACACGGTGGGAGTATTCCAGCTCGAAAGCTCGGGGATGCGCCGGTTTATCACGGAGCTCAAGCCGACCTGCTTCGACGACGTGATCGCGGCCGGCTCGCTGTTTCGTCCCGGGCCGCTCGACGCAATCCAGGACGGCAAGACGATGGTGCAGCACTACGTCGATCGCAAGCACGGCAAGGAGCCGGTCGAATACGACCATCCTTTGCTGGAGCCGGTGCTGGCCGATACCTACGGCGTGATCGTGTACCAGGAACAGGTGATGCGCGCGGCGCAGGCGCTGGCCGGCTACTCGCTGGAGCAGGCCGATATCCTGCGCGCCGCGATGGGCAAGAAGAACAAGGTCGTGATGGAAAAAGAGCGCGTGCGGTTTATCGACGGCGCGAGGAACAACGGCGTCAACGCTTCGCTTGCCACTTCGATCTTCGAAAAAATCGAGACCTTCGCGTCGTACGGATTCAACCGCTCGCACGCGGCCGCGTATGCGCTGACGACCTACACCACCGGCTACCTCAAGGCGCATTATCCGCATGAATTCATGGCGGCGCTGATGTCGCTCGACATGGACGACGTCGACAAGACCTACAAGAACATTGCTGCGCTGCGCGACATGAAGATTGCGATACTGCCGCCCGACGTGAATCAAAGCCGGGTCAAGTTCGCGGTCACCGACGGTGCGATTCGCTTCGGCCTGGCCGCGATTCGCGGAGTCGGCGCCAAGCCGGCGGAGGCGATTATCGCGGAGCGCGAGGCCAAGGGCGCGTTCGAGAGCATGGCGGATTTTTGCATGCGCGTGGGCACGCAACTTATCAGCCGCCGCGTGCTCGATGCGCTGATCAAGTGCGGCGCGTTCGATTCGGTAAGCGCGGTGCGCGCGGCGCTGATGGCCGAGGCAGAGAATGCGATCAAGCTCGCGCAGAAGGCGCAGAGCGATGCGGAGAAAAACCAGATCGGATTGTTCGGCGGCGCGGTCAAAGTGCCAACGATGACAGCGCGCGAGACGGTGCCCGAATGGGATGCCAGCGAGAAACTGAAGTTCGAAAAAGAGGCGCTCGGCTTTTACATCACAGCGCATCCGCTGGACAAGTACGAACGCGAACTCGCGCGGATCAGCAAAGTCACCACCGCCGATCTTCCGCCGCGCCCGACGGCAGCCCGGTGCAGATAGCCGGCGTGATCCACGCGGTGAAACTGAAGAACAACAAGTCGGGCAAGCGCTACGCGACTTTTTCGCTCGAGGACCGCGAGGGCGCGGTCGAGGCGATCGCGTGGTCGGAGACTTATCAGAAGTTCGAGGCGATTATCATGGGCGACGAGCCGGTGGTCGCGCGCGGCAAGCTGGATGTCGACGATGAACGCGCGCAGATTATTTTAGAAAACTTGATACCGCTCGATTCTGCGCTGCTTGAATCGATTCGAGAGGTGCGGATTACTGCGCCGATGAGTCGGCTCGAGAACGGCGGCCTCGACGCGCTCAAGGCGATGCTCGCGCGCTATCGCGGCAAATCGATGACCTATCTACATCTCGGACTCGACGATGGACGCGAAGCGGTAATGCTGCTGGGCGACAGCTATCGCGTCACGCCGACGGGTACGTTCGTCGCGGAGATGGAGCGGATACTCGCGCCCGGGTCGGTCGAATTGAGATAGAAGTCAATTCACTTCGTTAAATCTGGAACCCGCCGTGGGTTCCACACTCCTTGGGCACGGGTGATCCTGCACTCGGTATTCAGAAGTTGAGAAGACGCGGGACTTCGTCCCTGGTAGGAAGTTAGTAAGCAGCCATCTGGTCTTCTCCTCTCCCTCTAAGGGAGACGATGAAGGTGAGGGTCCGAATACAGCGCCCTGCGCGATTCCGGATTCTGCCCCTAACGTCTGCCTGTCCGACGGGAGGTTAGAGCCCGATATGACTGACGCCTTCACACTTTCTCGAGATGCTTGACGGTCTTCTCATCGAAGACATTGCCGGTGTTCACGGTTGTTTTCGGTTCGATCAAGATGACGTGGACCTCGTCTTCCGCCACCGGCAAGTGTTCGACTCCACGGGAATGACAACGAATTCTCCCGGGCCGATTAGAACCTCGCCATCGCGCAGCTTTATGAGCAGCTGACCCCTCGTGACGAAGAACAACTCGTCCTCATTTTCGTGATAATGCCAAACGAACTCGCCTTTGAATTTTGCCAGCTTGATGTAGGAGTCGTTCAATTCACCGGCGATCTTTGGACTCCAGTAGTCGCTGAACAGAGCGAATTTCTGCGCGACATTGACCTTTTCCACGCGGTGCCTCCAATTGGTGCTCGACCTTCGAGTTATTCAGGAACCAGCGGAATCCTGAGTCGCGCAGGGCGCTGTAATATGACCCTCACCTTCATCCTCTCCCTTACAGGGAGAGGAGACAGAGGCGCCTCTTCCAGGTGAATCGCTGTGACAGAGGGTCGGGCCGCTACTCGAACATCGGGGGTTCGCGGGAGCGGAGCCAGACCAGGCCGCGGTACATATAATGCACGAACGACGCGGCAGTGACCGTGACGGTGAAGACCAGCAGGGCGTTAAATATTGGGGCCAGTAGTTGCCGGCTCGCGCCAGCACTGCAATTACACATGCAAGTTGCATGAAGGTGCTGAGCTTGCCCAGGTAGCTTGGCCGGACCGGTACGCGCTCGCCGGTGAAGAACGAAATCATCAGGTAGCCGACGACGATTACGATGTCGCGGATCAGGACGACGCTCAGCAGGTAGCCGGGCAGGTCGCCGTCGATGGTCAGCACCACGAAGGCCGAGACCAGCATCAGCTTGTCCGCGAACAGATCCAGGAACGCGCCCAACTCCGTGCGCGAGTCGAACCATCTGGCGACGGCGCCGTCGAGTCCGTCGGTTACGGCCGCGGCGGCGAAAACGTATAACGCGGCTGCGTAGCGTTAACGGTTAGAAGGGTCAGGAAGATCGGAATCGAGGCGATTCGGCACAGCGTCAGAAAGTTCGGCAGATTGAGCAGCTTGCCGAACAGATCGCCGCTGGACGTACGCCCGGGAGGAACCGGATGCTCCATGTGAAGGCGCTGCCATCGTCAGTTTTCGACCCTCACTATTGCTCGTCATCAGCTCGCTGCGTCTGCTGCCTTGCGTAAACGCCCCGCGACCGGCGCACTTACCCGTGCCCGCATAGAAACCAGGCCGTCGCGGTATTCCTCGCTTAGCACTTCTCCATCCCGTCGCGCCATTGCCACCAGGTCGCCCGCAGGGCCGGAAGGTGACCGTATTCCTCGCGCGAGCCGCCGAGATGCCGTTCGATGGCCTCGAGCAAAGCGTCCAGGCCCTCGCCCTTAAGCGCCGAAATCGAGACCGCATCATGCGCCCCGTTCAATTTGCGCCATGTTCTGCGAGGTCGGCCTTGTTCATGACGACGATACGCGGCGCCGCGCCCGCGCCGATTTCCTGCAGCACTTCGTCGACGATTGTCATGCGCTCGGCGGCCAGCGGCGAGTCCGCCGCATCGACGACATGCAACAGCATCGTGGCCGTGCGCACTTCCTCGAGCGTGGCCTTGAACGCGTCTATAAGCATATGGGGCAGGCGATGAATAAATCCCACCGTGTCTACCAGCATCACGTTCGTCCGGCCCGGCAGCTTCAGGCGCCGAATCGTAGGATCGAGGGTCGAGAACGGGCGATTCGCGACTTCGACGCCCGCGTCGGTCAGCGCGTTCATCAGAGTGGATTTGCCGGAGTTGGTGTAACCGACCAGCGCGACAGTCGGATAGGGAACCTCGAGCCGGCGACGGCGCTGAATCGTGCGCGTGCGCTCTCACCTCGCCCAGACGGACTTTGAGTCGCGTGAGACGTTCGCGCAGCCGGCGCCGGTCAACCTCGAGCTGCGTTTCACCGGGACCGCGAGTACCGACGCCACCTCCGCCCGCGCCGCCGCCGCGGACGCGCGAAAGATGTGACCATTGTCGAGTCAGCCGGGGCTGCAGATAACTGAGCTGGGCGACCTCGACCTGCAGCTTGCCCTCGAGCGTATGCGCGCGCGGGCGAAGATGTCGAGAATGAGCTGGCTGCGATCGATCACGCGGATCTTGAGCTCGTTTTCGAGATTGCGCGCCGGAGCGGGGCTGAGCGCGTCGTCGAAAATCGCGAGCAACGCACCCTTGGCATTCGCCAGCTCGCGCACCTCGCCGGCTTTGCCCTTGCCGATAAAAGTGCGCGAGTCGGGAGCCTTGAGGCGTTGCCGAACAACTCCGGCGACTCCGGCGCCAGCGCTCTCGGTCAAAGCTTTAAGTTCGTCGAGCGATTCTTCGCTGCCAATCCCCGATTCGGAACCAAGTTCGATGCCGACCAGGATAGCGTTCTCGTGATGCTCGTGAGCAACGTCGTAAGACTTAGCCAGGTGATTACCTCGATAGCGGAAAAACCGAGATCGAAATTCTATCAGATAGGCATCGATGCGGGTACGAGTGAGGCGCGGAGGCAGAAGGCAAGAGCAGAATCCTGAATCGCGCAGGGCGCCGTCATATGACCCTCACCTTCATCCTCTCCCTCACAGGGAGAGGAGCAGAGGGCGCGGAGCAATCGTCTGCCGAGTGACTTCAGATCTTCTGATTTGTTTTGCGCCAGTCTGCCAGGAACCGCTCCAGGCCCAGATCAGTCAGTGGGTGGTGAAGGGTTTGCTTCAGTACGGCGAACGGGACGGTTGCGATGTCGGCGCCTATTTCGGCAGCGCGGAGCAGCTGGGT
This sequence comes from uncultured delta proteobacterium, assembly GCA_963842215.1. Taxonomy (GTDB): domain Bacteria; phylum Desulfobacterota; class Binatia; order Binatales; family Binataceae; genus Binatus. The sequence goes on from CAWJFQ010000004.1 coordinate 159,277, forward strand.
TTGGTTGCGAACCGAAGCCACCAGCACTTCGGCCGGGTAGTCGTAGTTGGAGAGTATCTGCACCATTTGTTCGACGATTTCAAAGCCGTCCTGCCCGATGTCATCGAGGCGACCGATGAACGGCGACAGGAACGAGGCGCCGACTTTCGCGGCCGCGAGAGCCTGCAGCGGAGTGAAGATCAGAGTCATGTTGACGCGAATGCCGCGTTTGGAAAGCGCGTGGGTAGCTTTCAGGCCCTCCACGATCATCGGACATTTGACGACTATGTTCCGGTGGAGCTTGGCGAGCTTCTCGCCTTCCTCGATCATAGTGGACGCTTCGGTGGCGACGACTTCGGCGCTGATGGGACCGTCGACGATTTCGCAAATTTCTTTGAGGACGTCGTGATAGGGGCGGCCAGTTTTTGCCATCAGGGATGGATTGGTGGTGACTCCGTCGATGAGTCCCCAGCCGGCGGCCTCGCGAATCTCGGCGACGTCTGCAGTATCGATAAAGTATTTCATCGGGATGCCTCTTTCTTTGTCAGGGTTGCGGCCTCAACAGGTCCGCTCTCGCCAGCGTAACACGAAACGGTGATTTGAGTCCCGCGAGCAATTCAGAAATGGAGGAGTTGAGTTTGGGATGAATGAGAGCGGGCGCCAGCTCGCTCATCGGAGCGAGCACGAAGCGGCGCTCATGAAGGTGCGGATGCGGCACTTTGAGAATGCGGGTGTCGATGGTC
>CAWJFQ010000005.1:0-182712 GCA_963842215.1 uncultured delta proteobacterium
CTCATATCCTCCCCTGGTCCGAGGGGATGTCGGCGAAAGCCGCGCAGCGGTGTCGCCGAATGAGGTGCAACGTAAGACGAAGCATCAACACCGACTCGTCTAATCTCAATTCACGACACTGGGCCGCTGTCCCTCTCTCACTCTTGATCAATTTCCCAAACCACACTAAATTCACAATATCGTGAAAGTACTGAATCATGCGAAAACCCGCTCCGCCTTCATCGAACGCTTCGCCGCGGTCCTCACCCAGTCCGGCTTCCCTCGCATGCCGGCCCGCGTGTTCGCCGCGCTGCTCGCCACCGACTCGGGCCGGCTCACCTCGGCTGAACTCGCCGCGATGCTCCACGTGAGCCCGGCCGCCATTTCCGGCGCCGTCGGCTATCTGGTGCAGGTAAACCTGGCCAGCCGCGAAGCAGAACCGGGGTCGCGGCGCGAACACTACCGCGTGCACAGTGAGACCTGGTACGAGGCCATCGCGCGCAAGGACCAGGTGCTCGATCGATGCGAGCGCAGCCTGCGCGACGGTATCGACGTCGTCGGACGCGACACTCCCGCCGGCGCACGAATCGCCGAGACGCTCGCGTTCTTCGAGTTCATGCAGACCGAGTTGCCCGCGATGCTCGAGCGATGGCGCGAGCGCAAGGCCGGGCTCGCGCTCACCAATTCGAAGCGATCGACGCCGATGACGCGTTCAAAAAGAAGCCACGCGGTGTGAACCATGAACCAAGTGAACATAAAAGCGCTCGTCGGATTTCTCCAATTGCTTGTGGTTCTAATGGTGTTGATCTTCGTACCAGCAGGAACCCTCTACTACTGGCAGGCCTGGATATTTCTCGCTGCATTTTTCGGGTGCGCGCTGGCGATCACCTACTATCTTATGAAAAACGATCCCAAACTCCTGGAGCGGCGGGTCAAGGCGGGACCAGGCGACGAACAGGAGAAAAGCCAGCGGATCATACAAGGCCTCGCGATGGTGGCATTTATCGCTATCGTGGTTTTTCCCGCCCTCGACCATCGTTTCCGATGGTCCCCGGTGGGCCCCTACGCGACTGCGCTCGGTGATGTTCTAGTCGTGCTCGGATTTTTCTTGGTGTTTCTTGTCTTCAAAGAAAACACCTTCGCCTCGGCAACTATCGAAGTCGGCAGTGAACAGAAGGTCATAGCGACCGGGCCCTACGCGCTCGTCCGCCATCCGATGTACATCGGCGCTCTAGTGATGCTGTTGGGAGTGCCGCTCGCGCTCGGCTCGTGGTTGGGATTGCTCGCGCTCGTTCCGATGACGCTGGTGCTGGTGTGGCGGCTGCTCGACGAAGAAAAATTCCTTGCCACCAACCTGGCGGGCTACTGCGACTATCAAAGCAAGGTGAGGTTTCGCTTGCTGCCATTGATTTGGTAACCCCCGCCTCTCTACGATTCATGCCGTGATGAATCGACCAATCTTTCTCGCAGTCGCAGCCATGCTGCTCTTCCTCGCGCCGGGCAATCTTACTCGCGCCGAGACAGATGACTTGCAAGTATCCATTGACGCGACCCACGAGCCGCTGTTCGATGGCATCGGCGACCTGCATCATCCCGTTACCACCAGGACCAACCCCACGCTCGCGCAGCAGTTCTTCGACCAGGGATTGACCTTCGTTTACGCCTTCAATCACGACGAAGCCGCTGCCTCTTTCAGGCAGGCCGCGCAATACGATCCAGGCATGGCGATGGCTTATTGGGGAATCGCGCTCGCGCTCGGACCGAATATCAATCTGCCCGAAGATACCGAGCGCGGCAAAATGGCCTACGCTGCGATCACGAAAGCGAAGTCACTCGAGGCGAACGTCAGCAAGCCCGAGCGCGACTATATCGACGCACTGGCCAATCGCTACGCATCCGACGGCAAGATGAACGACGCGCTGCAGCTCGCGTACGCCAACGCGATGCGCCAGGTCGCGCACAATAATCCCTCTGACCCCGACGCCGCCACCCTGTTCGCCGAATCGATGATGGACTTGCATCCGTGGGGCCTCTGGACGCTCGACGGCAAGCCGGTCGACGGCACGCCCGAGGTTGTCGCAACGCTCGAGGCCGTCATCGCAAAGTATCCCGACCATATCGGCGCCAACCACTATTACATCCACGCGGTCGAAGCGTCGGACGACCCCGGCCGCGCACTGCCGAGCGCGGAGCGGCTCCCAAAGCTCGCGCCCGCTGCCGGCCATCTCGTGCACATGCCGTCGCACATCTATTTTCGTATCGGCAACTACGACGCGTCCGCCAATGCGAACCTGGCCGCGATCAAGGCCGACAAGGTTTACCTGCGCGAGCGCAACCCCACGGGCGTTTATCCGATGATGTACGTCCCGCACAACATTCAATTTCTCTGGATGTCGTACATGGTTGAGGGCAACAGCCGCGGCGCCTTCAAAGCGTCGCGCGAGCTCAACGACGCCGTGCCGCTCGATGCGGTTCGCCAGATGCTGGCGATGGAGTCCATGACGCCGACGCAATATTTCACCGAAGCGCGTTTCGCGCGATGGGACGCAATCATCAAAGAGCACGCGCCGCCCGCCGACCTCACCTTCACGACCGCGGTCTGGCACTACGCGCGCGGCCTCGCGTTCGTGGCAAAGAATCGTCCCAATGATGCGCTGAATGAGAAGAACAAACTCGACGCGATCGTCGCGGCGACTCCGCCCGACCGCATAGTCGGATTCAATTCGGCCAATCGATTGCTCGCGATGGCCTCGGCGACTCTGGCCGGCGAGATCGATTCCGCCAATGGCCTTCATGATGAAGCGATCAAACATCTGCGGGAAGCCGTCGCGATCCAGGACTCCCTAAATTACGAAGAGCCGCCTGCGTGGTACTACCCGGTGCGCGAAACGCTCGGGATGGAACTGCTAGCCGACGGCAAGACGGCCGATGCAGAGCAGGTGTTTCGCGACGACCTGAAGCAGTACCCTGAAAACGGATGGTCGCTTAACGGACTGGCCCTATGCTTGCGCGCTCGCAACGCAGCCGACGAGGCCGCCACGGTCGAGGCTCGACTGAAAAAAGCATGGGCACACGCCGACGTGACGCTGCCGACCTCCACCACGCCGGCAAAGACAACAGCCTCGCGCTGAATCGCGCGGCCGGAGTACGAGAAATCGCATTGCCCGTTTTGCGATCCCATGTTAGCTGTCGGCTGTGGCGAACGAAGGAGAAACCGAGATGACTACCAGAGCGCGCATCGCAATCCTGTCAACAATAGTCGCGTTCGGCGGATTTGTGTGGACCGCCGCGCCGGCGGGCGCGCAGATTCAGCCGGTTGCGACCAGCACGGCTGAAACCGCACCCATTCCTGCCGCGCAGATCCCCAAGGCAATTACCGATGCGATCAACTCGCCCGATCGGCCCGCCGCCGACAAGGCGCTCGACCCGGGACGCCAGCCCGCGCAGATCATGTCGTTCTATGGGATCAAGTCGGGGATGAAAATCGCCGATATTTTCGCGGGCGGCGGCTACATGACCGAGCTGTATGCGCGAATCGTTGGACCGACTGGCACGGTGTATTCGCAGAACGGGCCGTTTCCCGAGCAGTTCAAGAAAATTGAAGATCAGTGGAACGAGCGACTGAAGGAGCCTGCGCTCAAGAACGTGGTCAAGGTCAGCAAGCCGTTCGACGCGCCCGACCTGTTGCCGGTGCCGCCGGATTCGCTAGACGCCGTCATCATCCATCTCAACTACCACGACATGGTCGGCTTCAAACTCAACCGCGAGAACGTCAACGCGGCAGTCTTCAAGGCCCTCAAGCCGGGCGGGATTTACGGAATTGTCGATCACAGCGCGGCGCCGGGCACGGGCGACACGCAGACCACTACGCTCCATCGAATCGACGAGGACTTTCTGATCAAGGATGTTGAGAAAGCCGGCTTCCGGCTGTCGGGCGCGTCCAGTGCGCTGCGTCATCCTGAAGACGATCGCACCTGGGTCGTGTTCAAGCACCGGGGTGAGACCGATCGCTTCATGCTCAAGTTCACCAAAGCACCGGCGGTGGCATCGGCTGCAAACGGGTCGGGGTCGGGCCAATGAAAGTCGGATTATTCGCGCTGGGAATCGGCACGGGCGCGCGTCCCGGCACGATTCTGAAAACCGCAGAGGCGGCAGAGCGCCGTGGAATCTCGACATTGTGGGTGGGCGAGCATGTGGTGCTGTTCGATCGTCAGGATTCAAAGTATCCGTACGCTGAGAGCGGCGAGTTTCCGCTGCCCGGCGGTGCGGACTGGCTCGATCCATTCATTACGCTCACGTTCGCGGCTGCCGTCACCAACACGATTCGGCTCGCGACCGGGATCTGCCTGGTGCCCGAGCACAATCCCGTGGTGCTGGCCAAGGAAGTGGCGAGCCTGGACCGGCTGTCTAACGGGCGATTCGCGCTGGGCGTGGGAATCGGATGGTCGGCGGAGGAATTCGCGGCGCTCGGGATTCCGTTCGAGCGTCGTGCGCAACGGACCCGCGAGTACGTCCAAGTGATGCGCCAGCTGTGGTCAGAAGACGCTGCGAGCTTTCACGGCGAGTTCGTGAACTTTGACGCGGCGAAGTGTTATCCGAAGCCGGCGCGCGGCGGCAGGCTGCCGATAGTCTTCGGCGGTGAAAGCGGGCCGGCGTTAAAGCGTACCGCAGACATCGGCAATGGATGGTTCGGCTTCAACGTCGGACCCGACGAAGCCGCGCCGCTGGTCAACAAACTTCATACGATGCTGAAAGCCAACGGCCGCGATACACATGAAGTCGAAATCATCCTGTGCCCTTATACGAAGAAGGTCACCGCCGACGATCTGAAGAAGTACGCTGGGGCCGGAGTCAACGAATTCGTGATGCTGGCTACTCCGCCTGAGGACGAGTCACAGATTGGCGGATGGATCGATCGACTCGCGCGTGACTGGATCGAGCCGGCCGCGAAACTCCGCTAGGGCCTATGCTGCGGCGAGAATTTCGCGCGCCTTGCTGAGATCGAGCGCGATCTGCGCCTTGAGCGCGGCGGCGTCGTCGAACTTGCGCTCAGGGCGGATTCGTTCGACCAACTCGAGCTTGATTCGCTGTCCATAGATGTCGCGCGTAAAGTCGAAGATATGCGCCTCGATCGAACGTGCGCTTTCCGCAAACGTCGGACGCATGCCGACATTGGTGATCGAGGGATAGGCACCGTCATCGAGTATGACGCGCGTCGCGTAGACGCCATCGGGCGGAATACATTCCGTTTCGCTGGCGAGATTCGCGGTAGGAAATCCAATCGTGCGTCCGCGCTCGCGCCCGCGTACGACCGGCCCGCTCAAAAAGTGGTAACGGCCGAGCAGCCGCGACGCGCGATGCAGGTCGCCGACGGTGATGGCTTCGCGCACCTTGGTTGAGCTGACCTCGGTGCCATCGACCTTCACCGGCCCGACCACCATCGTCTCGAAGCCCAATTGACGCCCCAGGTCGGCCATCACGGTCGCGTTGCCGGCGCGATTGTGGCCGAAGCTGACGCTGTGCCCGACGACGACTTCGCGCACTCCGATCCTGGAGCACAGGTAGTCCTGCACGAAGTCGCGCGGCGACAGCATGCTCAGATCGAGCGTGAAGTTGAGCACGATCACGCCGTCGATCCCCGACACGCGCAGCAGCTCGAGCTTGTCATCCGGGGTCAGAATCAACCGCGGCGCGCGTGCCGGAACCAGCAGCTTGGCCGGCAGCGGATCGAACGTCAGCGCGAACGCGGTGCCGCCGCCCGCGCGAGCACGATCGATCGCCTCCTTCAATATCGCGCGATGCCCGAGGTGGACGCCGTCGAAGTTACCGATCGCGGTGACCGGATAGGGATGGCGCGCGAGCGCGTTGAGATCGCGGATTATTTCCATTCAATAGTGCGCGAGGGTTTCGCCTTAATCGGTCGCGAGATCCTTCATCATGGTGTCGGCGGCCGACGCTTGCGGAGTCCCCGCGTGATCGGCCACCAACTTCTGCAGCGTCAAGCGCGCGTCGATTCGGTCATTCAGCTTCACGAACGCCTGCGCCTCGCGCAGCAGCGCGGCGGCCGCGTACTTGCCCTTGGGGAAGCGCATCACCATGTCGTTAAACTGCAGGATGGCCTGGTCGTAGCTGCCGGTTTCGAACAGCGCGTTGGCGGCGAAGTACTCCGCCGGCTCGCTCAGCGGCGATTTCGGGAACGCATGCTGCAGCTTGGTGAACTTGGTTACTGCGAGCGGATACTTGGCGGCCTTCATCGCGTCGAGGCCTTCGCGATAAATCTTGATGCCAGGCTCGTTGGAAGTTGCGGAATCTGAAATTTCCTGATCGAGCTCAGCCGGCCAGGTCGGAGCGATATCTGCGGGCGTGGGCGGAGGAGCAGGACCTCCTGCCGGCGGTTCTGCCGACGCGACCGGCACGCCGCCAACGCTGTCCGGCGGCGCACCCGGCGGTGGAACCGCGCCCGGAGTCGCTGCCATGCCCGCTTGCAGCGCTTTGACTTCGGCCTCGAGGCTCGCCACCCGGTCGTTCATCCCCGACGCGTTGGCGCCGGAGTCTACCGCCGCACCATGCTTGAGCTCGTCGATCTCGCCGTTCTGCAGCGCAATCTGGGCCTTCAACGCGTCTATTTGCTGGCGATCGCTCGCGATCATTCCGCGCAGCGCGAACTCGTTTTGATTGAGCTGTTGCATATCGCCCTGATCGGCGCATCCGGCCAGCGTGAAAGCGGCCGCAAGGACGACGACGGCGCCGAGCGCCCAGTTGGTTTTTCGCACGCGTGTATTCCTTATTCGCTCACCGCAAAGTGGTCGCGCCGGTTCTGCGCCCAGCAGCTTTCATCGTGATCCTGGCAGAGTGGAAGCTCCTTGCCGTAACTAATCGTCGAGACTCTGCTGCCGCCGACTCCGAGCGTCAACAGGTAATCCTTGGCCGCCTGCGCGCGCTTGGCGCCGAGCGCCATATTGTATTCCTCCGATCCACGCTCATCGCAATGCCCTTCGACCTGCACCCGGGTCTGCGGATGGGCCTGCAGCCAGCTTGCGTTGGACTTCAGCACGGAGCCGTCCTGATCCTGGATCGTGTAGTCGTTGTAGCCAAAATGGATGTCGCTGAGCGGACCCTGCGATCCGAATTTTCCGTTTTTCCAATCTTCGAGCGAGCTGTTGCTGCTGCCGATGTTACTTCCATTAAGTTGATTGGGGTTTGGATTGTTACCGTTGTCGATCGGCGCCGGCTTCTTCGACGAGCATCCCGCTACCACCAGCATCAACCCCACGCTCACCATCGCCATCGCCTTTGCCAATGTCGAACGATTACTCACCCAACCACCCCGACCATGCTGGACAGGAATCATTGCCATTACCCTCCGTCAAAGCGGAAATAATCTTCCGGTTGCTGACCATCAGTAGATAGATTCGTGAATTGTGGCCGCGAGTCGAGCTGAACGCGATGTAGCGTCCATCGGGCGACCAGCTTGGATACTCGTTGGAGCCGTTGCCGTCGGTCACCTGCACCGGGTCGCCGCCGCCGGCAGGAATCGTAAAAATGTCGAAACGCCCATTGTCACGGCTCTGATACGCGAGCTTGTCGCCCTTGGGCGAGAAGGCGGGCGTCGTATTGTAATCCCCGCTGTAGGTTATCCGCTTCGGCGCGCCGCCGGAGAGACTCATCAAATAAATCTGCGGCGTGCCCGATCGGTCCGAGGTGAACGCCATAGTCCCGCCGTCGGGCGAAAACGCGGGACTGACATTGATGCCCTGCGTGTCGGTGAGCTGGCGAACCTCCTCGCCCTCGCGGGTGAGCAGATACAGATTGGTGATGCCGTCGCGCTCGATCGACGCGACGATTCGCTCCCCGTCGGGCGAGATGGTTCCGCCGATCACTCGGCCATGCGGGCTGTCGATCTTGGTCTCGCGGTTCATTTGCAAGTCCGCCAGGTATAGCGCCGGCGCCATGCTCTTGAACGACAGGTAGAGCACGAAGCGCGTGGTCCGATCGAAGCTCGGGAACAGGTTGATGGTCGGATTGTCGGTCAGCTTGAAGAGATCGCGGCCGTCAATCGACTGCGTATAGATTTCCTTGAAACGGCCGCCGCGGGTCGACACAAACGCCAGCTTGGAATCGAACGGGCCTTTCTGTCCGGTCGCTGCTTCCAGAATCGCGTCGGCGAATCTGCGCGCCATCCGCGGCACGTCGCCGCCGTCGCCGCTGAAATTCTTGCCCATCATCCGGCGCTGTTGGGCCACGTCGTAAAGGTATGCGGTAAGCTTAACGCCGCCAGCGACTGCGGTGACCGAACCCTTGACGACGAAGTCGGCGTTAATCGAGCGCCAGTCGGCGAAGTTGAACTGTCCCAGCTCGAAGCCCGAGGTTTGCGGATCTTCGATATACGCGTGCGGATCGATGATTCTGAAATACCCCGAGAGCTCGAGGTCGCGCCTGAGCGTGCCGACGAATGCGCTGCCAAGACGATGGTCGTCGTCGCCGCCGAGACTCTTCAGTCCTGACACTGCAATCGTAGAGAGCTGGCTTCCCGGGCCCTCGATCCTCATGGTGATGGGGCCGCCACCTGCCTGCGCGGCAGCCCGGCCCGGGGTCAGAGCGAAAACGATCGCGCAGAGGAGCGCGCAAGACTGCAGTATTCGCTTCATACGATGCGGGCCGAATCCCCGCACAAATAAACCCCGAAAGAAATCATCCGCACCTCCTGCAACATCCGCCCTCAGGACTTTAGCTCGCCGAGCTGGAAGACAGCCTTGATTCCGGCGGAAAACTGATCGCGAAACTTTTCCGGCGGCGCGGGAAACGGCGCGGCCCGCCGAATCGCGCGAATCACAGAATCGTCGAACGCGCTATCATTGGAGCTCTCGCCAATCTTGACCGCGGTCAGCGTGCCGTCGGGGCCAATCGCGAAATTCACGGTCGCGGTCAGGTCGTTCGATCCGCCGGTAAAGGTCCACGACTTCTTTATCTGATCCTGCACAGTCTTATAGTACAGCAGAAATTCCGGGTCCTGTAGAATCCCGGCGCTGCCCGTACCCGGCCCGACTCCATAACCGCCGCCTTCACTCGGTGCGCTCGCGACGACCGGTCCTCCGCCCGCGGAACCGTTGGGCGCAGTCACGGAGGCGTCGGTATCGCCATCATCTTCGTCTTCAGACGCCGGATTTCTCTCGAGCTCCTTGACGTGCTCCGCGAGCAACTGGCGCTTCAGCTTGGCGAGTTGCTGGGCGACGCTCGGGGTGGCGGCGATTTTCGCTACCGTCGAGCCGGACTTGGGGACCTTGGGTTTGCGGCTGGTCTGGTTCGGGGTCGGCTTGGGCGTCGGATGCCGGGTCGGCTCGGGCGTCGCCTCTACAGTTGGCTCCTCGGTCGCTTCGATATTCGGCTCGAGCCCGGGAGCGACCTCGGCGGTCGGCTCTGGCGCAGGCTCGACGGTGGCCTGGACGGTAGGCTCGGGGGTAGGAGTCGGCGTAGGAACATCGGCCGTCTTCTCGTTGATCTTGAACGAGTTCTTGTCCGCGTCGTTCGACGCGAGTTCGGTTTTCGCCGGCTCTGTCTTGACCTTCGACTCTTCGGATTTCGCCGCTTTGGACTCCTGCGCTGAATGCCGATTGATTCGCGGCAGATGGGTGCCCAAGTCGCCGGCCGGAATGTTGTCCACGATTTTTACCGTGTAGGCCGGAGGTGCAGCGTCCGGGGGATGCAAAAACCGCGGCGCGATAAAAAATACCAGAACGAAGATCGCCGCATGCCCGATAGCGGAGACGAAAATCGCCGCGAAGTATCCCAGTCGCGACGGCTGCTCGTCACCATTATGGTCCCGCGATGCCACAGTTGGCGCTCACTTCGCGCCTGGGGCGGCGTCCGCCGGCATCTCCGTTACCATCCCGACGTTTTCGATTCCTGCCGCCTTGATCGCCGCCATCGTGCGGATCACTTCGCCGTACGGCACCTGGTCGTCGGCGCGGATAAAAACCTCGCGGTCGGGACGCTCCTGCCCAATCGCCTTCAGCTTGCCGGTCAAATCGTCGGGCGAGAGCTTCGCGTCGTTTAGATAAATCTGCTTGTCGCGTGTGATCGATACGACGAACTGCTCTTCCTTGCCCGGCAGCGCCTCGGCCTTGACGCTCGGCAGCGTGACCTCGACGCCTTGCTGAATGATCGGCGCCGTCACCATGAAGATGACAAGCAGCACGAGCATCACGTCGACCAGCGGCGTGACGTTGATTTGCGAGACCATTTGCCCGCGTCCCTGTCCGGTGTCCATTGCCATAGGGATACGCAGCCTCTACGAAAGGAAATGACGCTCGGCGATATTCAAAAATTCGGCAGTAAAGTTATCCATCTCGGTCGCCAGCACGCGGACGCGGGCGATAAAGAAGTTGTAGAACATCTGTGCCGGTATCGCGGCGACCAGTCCGACTGCGGTCGTGATAAGAGCCTCGGCGATTCCCGGCGCGACCGCCTGGATACTGGAGGTGTGTGACGCTGACAGGCCCAGGAACGCCGTCATGATTCCCCAGACGGTGCCGAACAGCCCGATGAACGGGCATGAGGACCCGGTGGTCGCAAGGAATGTGATTCCCGATTCGAGCTTGGTCAGCTCGACATTTTCCTGGCGCTTCATCGCGCGCATCACGTTCGCGATTCCGCCAAGGTCGGTCGAAAAACCGCTATCCGAGCCGACCGCCTGGCGCTTGGCACGCGTGAGTTGCAGCAGTTCCTGGTAACCGGCGCGGAAGACCTGCGCGACCGGACTGCGCTTCAGTCCGACGCTGGCGGTATGAATAGCCGCAAGATTTTTGGATTCCCAGAAGATCGCGATAAACTTTTCGGACTCGCGTCGCGCCCGTGAAACCTGGATCAGCTTGTAGAGGATAATTCCCCAGCTGCCGACCGAAAATGCGACCAGCAGCCACAACACGGCGGCGACGACCGGGCCTGTGCCCAGCACCAGTTCAACCACCCCCAACCCGCCTGCGCCGCTCACCTGATGGAGCATAAAACCGCCATGCTACCGAAGAATCGCCTCATTATAAGGGTATGGGGAGAGTCAAAACCAGCACACCCGGAGCGGCTGGGCGGGTGTACAGTTCGGGGGGACTTCAGATGATGAGAAAGCAAGTTCGAATTCGTCGCGCGCGCATGGGCGACCAAAGCGGGATTGAGAATCTTTACCGCCAACTCCACGAAGGTGACTACAAAAGCCCCGGCGCCGCAAAGATGGGTCGCGCGATGCGCGAGTTGTTGCGAAAACCCGACGAGACCCTTCTGGTCGCGGTCGAAGACGGCCGTATCGTGGGCACCAATCACGTTCTGATCTTCAGGCATCTAGCGCGGGCCCTGAGGCCATCCGCCATCCTGGAAAACATGGTAGTGGACGCACGCAGCCGGGGCGCCGGCGTCGGCGACCTGCTGATGGAAGCAGCGCTGAAGATTGCGCGCCGTCGCGGATGCTACAAGCTGTCATTGACGTCGAATCGCAAGCGGCAAAAGGCGCATCGCTTCTATGAAAAATTCGGGATGACGCATACGCATCATGGCTACACGATTTATCTGCCGAAATGATCTCGCCTCCTACACCTACCGCTGGAGAGGCAAATTCACCCCCCTCTGCATTCGCGATGCTCCACGCTATACAATCTCTTTTACATACGACTCGGACTTATCTAAGTTTCGGGTCGTTGCTCTCTTGAGAGAAATCGTAGCGGGAGGATTCGAGCGGTGGCGATAAAAGTCGGGATTAACGGATTCGGCCGAATCGGCAGAATGTTCCTGCGCGCGGCACTGACCAAGAAGGAACTCGAGGTTGTGGCCGTCAACGACATCACCAACGCGGATACACTCGCGCATCTGCTCAAATACGATTCCATCCACGGCGTGCTGCCGCACGAAGTCAAAGCCGAAGGCGGTTTCATCTACCTCGACGGCAAGCCGCTGCAGGTGATCGCGGAACGCGACCCGTCCAAACTTCCGTGGAGCAAGCTCGGCGTGCAGGTCGTCATCGAATCGACGGGACTATTCACCGCACGCGACAAAGCCGCGATGCATCTGGCAGCAGGCGCGAAAAAAGTCGTCATCAGTGCGCCTGCCGACGGCGCCGACGTTACGCTATGTCTCGGCGTCAACCATCACGTGTACGATCCGAAAAAGCATGACGTGATTTCCAACGCGTCGTGCACAACCAATTGCCTTGCGCCTATCGGCAAAGTGCTGAATGACAGCTTCGGCGTGGCGCACGGCCTGATGACGACTGTGCACAGCTATACTTCCGATCAGAGCCTGCAGGATGGACCGCATAGCGATCTCCGTCGCGCGCGCGCGGCGGCGCTCTCGATGATTCCGACGTCTACGGGCGCAGCGAAAGCGATTGGCCTCGTGCTGCCGGCGCTCAACGGCAAGCTCGACGGAATTGCGATTCGAGTGCCGACGCAGAACGTGTCGATCGTGGATCTTACGGTGACGGTCGAGAAAGACGCCGACGTGAAAGCCGTCAACGCCGCGATGAAGGCGGCGGCCGAAGGGCCGCTCAAGGGCATCCTCGCGTACAGTGAGGCGCCGCTGGTCTCGGTCGATCTCAACGGCAATCCGCATTCGTCGATCTTCGATGCGCCACTCACCAAGGTCATCGGCAAGCGGATGGTGAAAGTATTCTCGTGGTACGACAACGAATGGGGCTATTCGAACCGGCTCGCGGACATAGCCGCATTCGTCGCCGATCAGTTCTAGCCGCTAGCTGATTGTCCGCCTATTCGAAGGGCTTACCCCGGCCCTTCGCGGCCCATCCGGTTTCGTATGGCGCTGTCATGCGGCCGATAGCGCGAAGATGCTTGATCTTCCACTGGCCGCCCAGCTTGACGTAGTCGTCTTCGTAGCGCGCCGCCAGCCAATAGGGCTTGTTGTCTTTGCGGAACGTAAACGGGCCGAGGAAGTACCAGATGCCCTTTGCCTCGTTGCCGGTCACTTCGATGCGCGGATTGAAGACGTTGTGCTGGGAGAAACTGATCTGCTCCTCGAACCGCTTGAACAGTTGCCGAATCTCGGCGTGGCCTTGCGCGCGCCCGACGCCCTTGCCCTCCCAGATCCCGTCCTCCGCAAAGATGGTGACGATGCGGTCCTGGTTATGTTTGTCGTCACAGATGTCGCAGTATTCCGCCTTGAGGCGTTTGATCGCCTCGACATCCTCGAGCATCTGTATCCGCCTGCTGATTTCCGCATCCATGATTGATTCCTCCGTAGTAAGCCTACACCCCTCTCACAGAGGTTCTAGCTAATCGCATGTTTTTCCGCATCCTGTTAAATTAACCGCCCGATGAGCGCCGAAATTCATAGTGCGTTAATATCGAAAGCCTGATTGAGCGCCATTCGATGCCTGTCGTACCGATCACCAGCCTTCAATTTAAAGACAAGAAGGTGCTTGTGCGATGCGATTTTAACGTGCCGATCGCCGACGGAAAGATCCAGGATCCCGCGCGAATCGACGCGAGCCTCGACACAATTCGCTACATCCTCGAACACGGCGGCACCGCCGTGCTCTGCTCGCATCTGGGGCGTCCCAAAGAGCGCACCGCAGAGCTCAGCCTCAAGCCTGTGGCCGAATATCTGACAAAGGCGCTCGGGCAGAAAGTGAAACTCGCGCCCGACTGTGTCGGCGATCACACCGGCAAAATGATCGAAGCGCTCAAGCCCGGCGAAGCCATCCTGCTCGAAAATCTGCGCTTCCATCGCGAAGAAGAAGAAAACGATCGCGACTTCTCGCACGAACTCGCGCGTCACAAGCAGGTTTATGTCAACGACGGCTTCGGCGCTGCGCATCGTGCGCACGCCTCGACTGTGGGCGTCACGCGCTTTCTGGCGGAGCGCGCGGCCGGGTTCCTGATGATGCGCGAGCTCGACGCGCTGCGCGCAGTCACCGAGAATCCGCAGCGCCCTTCGGTCGCAATCATGGGCGGCGCAAAAGTCTCCGATAAAATCGGGCTGATTAAAAATCTGCTCAACAAGGTCGACTCGATCCTGATTGGCGGCGCGATGGCATACACATTTCTCAAGGCTCAGGATATCGCGGTCGGCCGCTCGCGGGTCGAAGATGACAAGCTCGAGCTGGCGAAGGAATTACTCGCCGAGGCCGGCCGCAAGGGCGTCAAGATCATACTGCCGTCGGATCACGTGGTGGCGGCCGCGCCCGAAGCTGGTGCGACGTCCCGTACCGTCAGCGAGATTCCCGCGGAGATGATGGGTCTCGACATCGGACCGGAGACCGCCGCCGCATTTATCGCGGAAATCGCACGCGCCAAAACCGTCATCTGGAACGGCCCGCTCGGATTGTTCGAAGTCCCGGCGTTCGCGACTGGAACGATGCGGGTAGGCGAGGCGCTCGCCAATCAAGCGGGCGTCATTTCCATAATCGGCGGAGGCGACACGGCCGCGGCCGTCGCGCACGCGCCATGGGCGAGCAAGTTTACGCATATCTCGACCGGCGGCGGCGCCACGCTCGAATTTCTGGAAGGCCGCGAGCTGCCGGGCGTGAAGGCGCTGGAGCGCTGATACCTATGCGCAGGGAACTCATCGCCGGGAACTGGAAGATGCATCTGGTGCCGGTCGAGGCGCGCGCGCTCATCGCGGGAATCCGCGCCGAAATCGATTGCGACGCCGCCGCATTGGCCAAGGATCGTGACGTTATGGTCGCGCCGCCCGACGTTCTCATTCCAGCCGTCGCGCAGGCGCTCGCCGGTTCGTCGATCCTTTTGGGAGCGCAAAACATGCACTACGAGGACAAGGGCGCGTTCACCGGCGAAGTGTCGTCACCGATGCTGCAATCCTATGGCGTGACCCACGTAATCGTCGGTCATTCGGAGCGCCGTCACATCTTCCATGAAACCGACGAACTGATTAACCGCAAAGTGCTCGCCGCGCTCAAGCATCGAATGACGCCGATAATGTGCGTCGGCGAAACCCAGGACCAACACGACAGCGGGCGCGCGCTGGATGTCGTGCTCGGCCAGCTCCAGCGCGGTCTCGAGAACGTCGGTGACGACCAGATAACAGCGGTCGCTATCGCATATGAGCCGGTCTGGGCGATAGGGACCGGCCGCACCGCGACGCCGGAGCAAGCCGAGTCGGTGCATGGCGCTATCCGCGGCGCTTTGCTCGAACGTTATGGACGCGAGCGCGCGGATGCGATCCGGATACTTTATGGCGGCAGCGTGAATGCCGAGAATGTTGACTCGCTCGTGTCCAAGCCCGATATTGACGGGGCTCTGGTCGGCGGTGCAAGCTTAAAGGCTGACTCGTTCGCGCGCATCGTCAAGGCGCGGACTCGCTAAAGAAGACCAATGGTTACAATCGTCGTTTCGATTCATGTGATCGTCTGCGTTGCCCTCTGCATCATTATCCTGCTGCAGCAGGGCAAGGGTGCCGAGGTCGGCGCCGTGTTCGGCGGTTCGAGCCAGACCGTGTTCGGCGCCAGCGGCGCAGGCAACGCACTGACCAGGACGACGTGGGTGCTCGCGATAATCTTTTTCTCGACTTCGATCTTTCTCGCGATGGCGTCGGCGCGGCGCGTGACCGGCAGTATCTTCGATCGGCCTTTTTCCTCGGCGCCAGCGTCGAGCGTGATGCCGGCGTCGAAGCAAGCGCCCAACAACGCGGCTCCCGCGGCTCCGGCCCCGGCCGGGCACAATCCGGCAGGACCTGCGACGCCGTCGTCAGCCAAGTAGTCGTCGTACTTTCCGCAGTCGCGCCGGAGCGCCGCGACCCTCAACTGACTCCGGGCGGCATGCACGATGCGCGGGTGGTGGAATGGCAGACACGCCAGTTTGAGGGGCTGGTGGTAGCAATACCGTGCGGGTTCAAGTCCCGCTCCGCGCATCAAACCCACTTAGTCAAATGTGAAACCCCTCCGTGGGTTTCACACTTCCTTGGGCAGGGGTGACCCCTGCACCCAGTAATAAGAAGATGCGGGACTTCGTCCCGGTTAGAGGTTCTGTCCGGTCGATGCCGTTTGCGTTCAATTCCTGCGGGATTCCCGGATGCTGCCTAGCGAAAGCTGGCGCGGCGGCTGCGGTACGACGGGCGGGTGCACCATGAAGCGTTCGTGATCGACCGGGAAGCCGTAGCGGGGGCGGATGCGATCGAAGATTTTGCGCATCCGGTCGTCGTAGGCTTGAGGCATGTATTCAGCGCGCCCGTAAAACATGTCGACCCGCTCGGCCAGGTGCGGGAAACGCTCTTTTATGAATGGAATGAAGCGGCGCGCGGCCGCCGGCTTCAGAAACAGCGAACGCCACCATACGCCTGACGCTTGCGCGCGACGCGCCGCGCGAATCACGTTTTCGATCGCGGCCGGGTCGTCGGTGAGGCCGGGAATCATCGGCATCATCAGCACGTTGCATCGGATTCCTGCGCGCGCCAGCTCGAACAGCGCGCGCAAACGCAGGCCCGGGCGCGGCGCTCGCGGCTCGAGGATTCGCTGCAGCTTGCGATCGAGCGTTATGAGAGAAAAGTTCACCGACAGCTTCGAGCGCCGATTGATCTTTCGCAGCAGCTCTAGGTCGCGAGCTATCAGGCTCGACTTGGTCGTGATTGAAAGGTCCAGCCCCGACAACTGCGCGAAAACTTCGAGCATCGATCGCGTCAGCCCATACTTCCGTTCGGCCGGCTGATAGGGGTCGGTAGCGGTGCCGATGGCGATTCCGTCGGTGCCAATCGGTGTGCGGGAAAGCGTGCGGGAGAGTACCTCGGCCGCCATCCGCTTGACGAAGATCTTGCGCTCGAAGTCCATCGGGTCGCGGAGCTCGAGGAAGTCGTGCGTGTAGCGCGCGTAGCAGTAGACGCATCCGAACTCGCATCCGCGATATGGGTTGATGGTCCATCGAAACGGCATACGCGGGCTGTCGCATCGGTTGAGGATCTGCCGCACCGGCATCTCGATGAACTCGACGCCCCGAGTCGCGTCTAGGTCATCTGGAGGGGGCGAATGGAGGGGCAGTGTGGCGGCGGTGTTCATTTGACGGCATAGCTATCTTCGCTTTTTCTTCGCTATAGGTCAAGGGCGGCTTAACCAGATGGAGCTATTGCTAGTTCAGGCTCTTCATGGCGTGGGCGGAGGGAATTGGGTCCTCAGGAAGGCGTCGAAGGCGCGGTCCGGGAGGACTCGGCGCAGGCCCATCAGCAAGCGGGCGGCGATGGTCACTTTGTAGCGGGTCTTTGGAGTCGCCGCCGAGATTGCTTTGTCGATTACCTCAGCTACCGCTTCGGGCGGGGCCGCGAAGCGGGCCATCGGGCCGCCTTCGTAGGCTTCGCGAATTTGCTTTTCGAGGACAGCGTTGAAGGCTGCGTATGGCGAGTCCTTCGGCGCAGCGATACTGCCGACGGCGGTGTCGCCGAAGCGCGTTTTGATTGGGCCGGGCTCGATGACGATGACGTCGATGCCGAAGCCTTTGACCTCGAAGCGCAGTGCGTCGCTGAGCGCTTCGACCGCGTGCTTGGTCGCGTGATAGTAGGCGCCGCCGGGGAACGTGAGCTTGCCGCCCATCGAACTGAGATTGACGACGCGGCCCCATCGCTGCCGGCGCATCGCAGGCAGCACCAGCTTGGTCATCGCGACGAGGCCGAAGACGTTGGTCTCGAACTGGCGGCGAATGTCGGTCATCGGCACTTCCTCGAAGGCGCCTTCGAGGCCGTAGCCGGCGTTGTTGATGAGCACGCCAACGGCGCCCTCGGCGCGCTCGACGGTTTCGACCGCCGTGCGCATCGAGGCGTCGTCGCATACGTCGAGCGCGAGCGTTTTGCATCCGCGGGCGGCAAGGTCGGCGATCGACTCGGCTTTGCGCGCGGTCGCGTAGACTTTCCATCCGCGGGACGCGAGGCGTTCGGCGGTGGCGCGCCCGATTCCAGTCGAGCAACCGGTTATCAGGACTGCCTTCGATATCGACTCTGCCATCATTGTGCTCCGGATTTCGGTAGTGACCTTAATTTGATTTCGCCCGTAGTTGTTGGGCGATCGCGACAACGCCCCAAACGACCGCGCCGACTATGGCATAGAGCAGAACATTGATGGCGATTGCGACTGCCCACCCGCTGATGACTTCGAACCAAGTCGGAGGCCGGAATGTGTCACCGATGAGCATTAAGGCGGTTGGCCAGAATACGATCAACCAATCACCACCCCAATTGAGATAGCCGCCAATAAATAACACCCCTGCCGGTGCAAGTAGGCCTAATCCCGCGAACAGCGCGATCACCTGGCGGAACTTCCATTTACTCACATCTCCAACCAATGCCATTAGGACACTACCGGATTTTTCCTGCGCGAGATTGCGACATCACAAGCTGCCAGATACTAGTCGGATAGCGCGGAACGCGACAGGCGGCCGCGCCGCAACCGGAGGAATCGCGATGGCAGACAATGGGCGCAAGTATCGTGAGAAGTATGGCGAGTGGGCGCTGGTCACGGGCGCGTCGGCGGGAATCGGCCTCGAGTTCGCGCGGGCGCTCGCGCGCGAGGGCATGTCGATAGTGCTGACGGCGCGGCGCGAGGATCGATTGAACCTGATCGCCGCGGAAATCAAGGAGAAGCATCACGTCAACACTCGGGTGGTCGCAGTCGATCTCGCGGCGAATGACGGCGCGGATCGGCTGGCCGACGCAGTGGCAGATTTGGAGATAGCGGTGCTCGTCAACAACGCCGGCTTCGGCTACGCGGGACGTTTCGACAAGCTCGAGACCGAGAGGCTGCGCTCGATGGTGGTGGTGAACTGCGTGGTGCCGGTGGTGCTGACCAGCCGCATCATACCCGGGATGGTCAAGCGCGGACGCGGCGCGGTGATAATTGTGGGCTCGGTGGCGGGACGCCAGCCGCTGCCGTTGCATGCAGTTTACAGCGCGACCAAGGGATTCGATTTGCTGTTTGGCGAGGGCTTGTGGGGCGAGCTGCGCGGCACGGGAGTCGACGCGCTGGTGATTGAGCCGGGGCCGACGCAGACTGAGTTTCAAGCGGTGGCGGGCGAGAACGTAGGAGCGGATCACGGCGAGCCTGCGGAGAACGTGGTTCGGGTCGCGCTCGACGCACTCGGCAAGCATCCGAGCGTCATCTCGGGATGGTTCAATTGGGCGCGCGCCAATGCGATACGGCTGGTGCCGCGATCGACGGCGGCGATAATTGCGAAGCGAGTGATCGAGGGTCAGACGCCGCAGGAACTGCGGTAGGAAGCGTGAGCCTTGAGTCTGCCCAAGGCCATGCCTATGCTCCGTACGCAATCGCTTTGAGCTGTCGCGAGGAAATGCATGCCGCGTCCCCAGGCAAAGAGCTTTCGCAATCCAGATGAGATCCGGCGCTTTCCAAACGGCCGGATAGAGAACGTATCTCACAACGAGACCACGGTCGGTCGGTTCTTCTTTGAGCCCGGCTGGCGCTGGTCGCGCGACGTTGGTCCTATCGCTCGCACCCGCTCGTGCCAGATTCACCATCAGGGCGTCGTTCTCAAGGGACGGCTGCGCGTTGAATCGGACACCGGCGAGGTATGCGAAGTTGGAGTGGACGACGTCTACGACTTCCCCCCCGGTCACGATGCGACCGTCGTGGGTGACGAGCCATTTGAGGCGATCGAGTTCGCCAGCGCCCGGGTGTACGCGGCGCCGGCGGACGGAGATCGCGTGCTGGCCGCGGTGCTGTGCACCGATATCGTGGACTCAACGGAGCATCTCAGAAGACTTGGCGATTCGGCCTGGCGCGAGCTGCTGCTGGAGCATAACCATCAGGTGCGGCTCGAGCTGAACAACTTTCGAGGACGTGAGATACAGACGACTGGCGATGGGTTCCTGGCGGTGTTCGACGGCCCGGCGCGAGCAGTTCGATGCGCTCGCTCGATCGGGCGCTCGATCTCGCAACTCGGCATTGCGATTCGGGCGGGGATTCACACTGGCGAGGTGGAGTTCGTGGGCGACAACGTTAGAGGCCTGGCCGTCCACGAAACGGCACGCGTCGCCGGGGTTGCGAAGGCAGGCGAGGTCCTCGTTTCGGCGACCACCAAGCATTTGCTGGAAGGTTCAGGCATTGAGCTGGAATCGGCAGGCGTCCACGAACTCAAGGGCCTGGGTGAGGCGCGCGAGCTCTTCAGAATACTAAACTCCGGTTGAGCGGCAGGGATCAGCTTGGTGCGACGGGAAGCGCACGCCCATGACAGCGACGGGCTCAGGGAATCGTCGCGAAGTCGTAGGCGGCCGGTAGTTTTTCGGCGACCGTAGCGAGCGACGAGCCGTCGGCAGATGCGCGTACGATGGCGCCGTCGTTGCAGACTCCGAAGAAGCCGCCGTTCTCCGGGTCAGCCTTCAGCCGCATCACCATGCCGCGGCCGAAATTCTGCTCGGCCGAAATCGGCGTGAAGCTTTCGCCGCGATCGGCGCTGCGGAACAGCATCGCGTCCGCTCCAGTTGGTCCAACGCGCCAGCTGGGCGGCGGGCCCATCGCGGCTGCGGTGAAAACGTCGTCGCGGTCGGGTGTGCTAACCAGCAGCGGGATGGTGTAGGTGCGGTTGAGTCCGCGCGTCACCTGCTCCCACGATTTGCCGGCGTTGTTGGACCGGTAGAAGCCGCCGCCGGTGGTGGCGTACAGCCGGCGCGAGTCGCGCGGGTCGACGGCGACAGTATGAATATCAACGTAGAGGCCGTCGTTAAGCGATTCGAATGACGCGCCTTCGTTGCGCGAGCGGAAGATGCCGCCCTCCTCGACGCCGACGTACATGGTGGACGGCTCATGCGGATCGAAGGCGATGGATCGGACGTGCGGGATGTGCGGCGGCGGCGGAAACGTCCAGCGGTCGCGGCCGGGGATTTTAAGGAAGCCCTCGCATTCCTTGAACGTGCGTCCGCGATCGTCGCTGCGGAACAGGCGCGCGTGCGAGGTGCCGACGAATACGCGATCCTTGACCGCCGGCGATGCGGCCAGTGACCAGACCTCTTCTTCGCGCGCGAGCGCCGGGGTGACATCGGTCCAGGTGCGGCCGCCGTCGGACGAGCGTGCGACGGTGCCCTTGCCGCGCGTGTGCTCGCTCGAGCCGGCATAGATGAGCGCGGGATCGGCGGCGTCCTGTGCCATGCACCAGATGGCAGACGGATCGGCCAGCACCATCAGCGGCGTCCCGCCACGCGAGGGATCCAGTATTACGATTCCTTTGGCAGTCCCGATGCACAGTCGCATGCCAATACACCTCTCGAATCGGGTAGAATCGTAGCGTAAAGAAGTGGCTTGGAATAGCAGGGGGAAAAAGAAGAACTTTATTGTAGTGAAACCCTTCCTTGGGTTTCACGCTTCCTTGGGCAGGGGAGACCCCCTGCACCCAGTGTTAAGAAGGACGGCTTGCTAGAGAGACGCGCATGAATTTTCGCCACGCCGCCGCGCTTGCGATCATTGCCTGGTACCTGATGATTCCGCCGGTCAACGTCGATAACCGGGTTGACGCCCGCGCGCCTCTGTCGAACTGGAGACATGGGGTGAGCTTTGACACGGAAGATGAATGCAAGGCGTCTTTGAAAGACGCGATTGCGAACCCGATGACCGAGGCTGAATATCAAGCGGCCGCGAAAGCTACGCTGAAAGCCAAGATGCATCCGCTGAGTGAATCGGAGATGGCAAGGCGGACGCGGGAATCGGTATGCGTCTCCGCCGACGATCCTCGGCTCAAGGTAAAATAGTCGCGGCCGCCCGTTGCTCGCTTACGTCAGCTTCGTGCCGACGCTGACGTCGCCGGCTGCTGCAAGTTCGGCGGGAGCGACCTTTTTTGGATTTGGATCGATTCGAGCTCGCTTGGCCGTAATCGTGCCACCTGCGAGCGCTACCTTCATTCCGTCGGCGTCGATGTCCACTATCGTGCCGGGTGCTGCGTCCGGGCGGGCTGACGAAAAGCTGGCTTCGTAGAGGCGGATGCGTTTATTGCCGGCGCTGGCGAACGCGCCCGGCTGCGGATCGCACCCGCGAATCAGGTTGAAGACTGCGCGCGCGGGTTTCGTGAAATCGATCTTGGCGTGCTCGTCGCGGCATGGCGGCTCGTAGGTCGCCTTGCTCTCGTCCTGCGGGATAGCGGGCGCGTTACCCGACTTGATGAGGTCGACCGCCTCGACCATCGCGTCGATACCCATCGGAAAGAGCGTGTTGAAATAAATCGAGCCGACGGTGTCGCCCTCCGCAATCGGCACCCGCTTCTGAACGAGGATCGGTCCGGTGTCGATGCCCTTGTCGGGCCAGAACCAGGTAACTCCCGTTTCCTCATCGCCCTGTATGATCGCCCAGTTGATTCCGCTGGCGCCGCGATGGCGTGGGAGCAGTGAAGGGTGGAAGCAGATCGATTTGTAGCGCGGTGCGTAGAGAATGCGGTCGGGAACTATCAGCGTGACGAAGGCGAGGATGGCGAGCTCGGCGTCGAGCGCTTTGAAATGCTCGAAGGCGGCGTCGTTCTTGAACGACTTGGGCTGGCTGAGCGGCAATCCCATCGCGCGCGCCCTGGCCGCCAGCGGATCCGCCTTGCCGGCGGGCGAATCGGGCGGCGCGAACACATGAACGATCTCGTCGCCGTGTTCGACTAGCGCGGCAAGCGCCTTTTCTGCGAATGCAGCCTGGCCGAGCAGTGCAATACGCAAGGTGCGATCCTCCGAACGGTTCTGCGGTCACGCTACCAAATCAAAAACGGAGTTGCACCTTGAAGAGCGATTGACACAGTCGGTCGCGGGCCGCTTTGATGAGCGATCGAATGTTCTCCACTCGACGCCTGTCGCTCCTGCTTGCGAGCTTGTTCCTGTTCCTCGTTGCGCCGTCTCGCGCGCAAGAACCCGCCGAGGCGCATCATGGACGCGGCCGAATCGTGGTGCTGATGGTGTGGGATGGGCTGCGGCCCGACCTGGTCACGCAACGCGACACGCCAAATCTCTTTCGGCTGGCGCGCGAGGGTGTGCGTTTCGACAAGCATCATTCGATGTTCCCGACGCTCACGATGGTCAATGCCACGGCGCTCGCCACCGGGGCGCCTCCCGGAATAAACGGACTCGAGGGCAACAACTTTTACCTGGAGCCGTCGCCGGAATCGCCGAAGGGCCAGATCGTCAGTGCTGAGGGGCCCAAGGCGATCCTGAATATCAACGGCGCCAGCGCATTCAAGGGCCGGCTGATCGGGCTCGACACGATCACGCAGGAAGTCGCGCGCGAGGGCGGCTACACGGCAGTGATCGGCAAGCAGGGACCGACCTCGGTCTTCGACAACCGGGTTGCGACAGTCGTCGACGGCAAGGACATCGTCGGCGAGCCGCACAAGGATTACCTGTTTGCGTCGGAAGACCTGGTCGCACCGGTGGCGGCGGCTCAGAAGGTAAGCGTCCCGCCGGAGTCGAAAACCGCGGTGGCCGATGAGCAGCGTGACTTGTATTTCGCGCGGTTAGTGACTGAGGACGCACTGCCAGCCGCGAAGGCCGCGGCCGATGAGGGCCGGCCTGCGCTGGTCGTCTTCTGGCAGCATAATCCAGATCTCACGCAACACGTTGCGGGCTTGGGTACGGCGCCCGCGATGCAGGCGCTGAGCCTTGCCGACGACAACTTGATGCGGGTGCGCGCCGCGATCGATGCGCTGGGAATCGCGGACAAGATCGATATCATGGTCGTGTCGGATCACGGTTTCGCGACTATCAAGTTGCGGCTCGTGCTGTCAGAGATGCTGGTGGCGGCGGGAATCAAGCAATCGCATGAGAGCAGCGACATCGTCGTCGTACCCAACGGCGGTGCGGATCTCGTGTACCTGTCGCCGACGGAGTTTCCATCGCCGGAGTCTAAACGCGCGGTGCTGCAGAAGATCGTCAACTTCGCCGAGGCGCAGGAATGGTGCGGGCCGATCTTCTCGCGTGAGTCCGCAACTGCGCCCGATGAGCCCAGCCGCCGCGGACGGCGTCAGCGCGCGCCGAAGCCGTATCTCGGCTGGATCGATGGCACCTTCAGCCAGCGCGTGATCGGCCTCTACAATGCTGCGCGCTCGCCCGACCTGGTGATTTCATTTCGCGAAGAACCTGATGCGGACAACAAGCACCTCACCGGGCCAGGCAATCCTGCGTTTCTGATTGGCCAGATAGGACAGGTCTCGACGCCAAACAAATCAGCCGAGCTGGTGCATCCAGTGAAAGGCGTCGTCTACGCGGATACCGGGACCAGTACGACGTTTACCACCGGCATGGGGATGCATGGCGCGGCGGGCGAGCGCGAGATTCATAATTTCTGCGCGGCGACCGGCCCGGATTTCCGCCGCGGCTTCGTAGATTTCAATCCCACGGCGAACGTCGACGTTGCGCCGACCATCACGCAGATTTTGGGCACGCAGACGAATATCGGACCCGGCGGCGTCGTGCCCGCTGGACGCGCGATGGCCGAGGCGTTGCTCGACGGTCGTCGCAGTGCCGGAGGATCGCATACGCAAACGATGACGACCAACCTGATGCTGCAAGGCGTCGAAGCCGTGACGACAATCCACGTGACATGGATCGGCGACGAGCCATATCTCGACAACTCGTCAGTCGAGCACAAGCCGCTGGGCAGCTCGCCATAAAGGGTCAGTCCAGCTCAGTGATCGAACGGCCGCGCGTTTCGGGAAGGATCCAGACCAACAGGGCGCCCAATGTCGAGAAGAGTGCGCCGAGCGACAGCGTTGCGCCGAAACCGACGCGCGCGCCGAGTATCGCAATCAGAATCGGCGTGAAGAACTGAAATCCGCGCGTCACGTTGAGCAGCAAGCCGAGCGCGGTGTTGCGAATCCGCGTCGGCATCAGCTCGGCGATCATCGGCGCGACTCCTGCCCAGATGCCGGTGCCGAAACCGGCCGTGAACATGGCAGCCGAGATGAGTCCGCGCGCCGCGATCGCGTAGTTCCATAGTATAGTCGGCGGTATCGTGCCCGCGGCCATCAATAGACCGTACGCGCAGAAGGCCGGCCGGCGGCCGAATCTGTCCGCGACGCGTCCGAACGTTAGGTAGCCGAGCACGCCGCCGATCTGCATCTTGATCAACAGGTGGCTCGCGCCCGTCGCCGTGAGCCCGCGCTTGAGTTCCAGGTATCCCGGCATCCAGGTGTATGTGAACCAGTACGCCTCGGAGTTCAGGAGGACGACGATGAACAGCAGCACGAAAATGCGCCGATGGACGAGAATTGCACGCAGGTCAACGCCGCGGCCGCCGAGATCGGCGCGCGTGCGGCGCCAGACGTCGCTCTCCGGCATCCACCTCAGGACTGCGGCGACGACAAACACTGCAGGGATCGCGGATGCTATGAACGTCAGACGCCATCCGATCGCAGGCGCCAGATAACCGCCCGCGGCCGCTGCCAGCAAGACCCCGAGCGGCGCTCCGGTCTGCACATACGCGGCGTATCGAGCGCGTCGTTCGGCCGGCACGCTTTCGGCGACCAGGCTTTGTCCGGGGGCCCAGCCGCCGCCCATGCCGAGTCCGGTGATGGATCGAAACAGGATCAGCTGAACGAGACTGTGACTGAATCCGCACAGCGCGGTGCCAACGCCATAGATCGCGACCGTCGCCACGATCATGGGCTTGCGCCCGAAGCGATCGCCAAGGAAGCCGAAAACCACTCCGCCGAGCGCAGTCATCAGCAGCGACGTACCCAGCGCAACCGACGACTGCTCTGGCGTCAGTTGGAGTTCGCGCGCGACCGGAACCAGCAGGAATGAGTAGAGAATCAAATCGTAGAAGTCGAAAATCCAGGCAGCGAAGGCGAGCGCGACAATCCTCAGGTGAATCGCGCCGGCCACGCGCTGGTTCATCGGCAACTCGTGCGGCACAGCAGGCTCTGGCGGCTGTATTTTAACGACTGGCTCCATCGCGGCGGGTATGGTTGGCTATTCTTGCGGGTCGCGATTGTCAAGGGAACGCGCTTGGCGGACGCACTTTCGCATCTCGGAGGACCAATGTTCAGAAGGTTTTTTCGCTGGATCTTACGAACGGCGATCATTGTCGTGGTGCTGGTCGCGATCGTCGCGATCTCGGAGCACATCTCGCATCGCGTGCCGCCGAACTCGATCTTGTCGGTCGAGCTTGACGGCACGGTCGTCGAGCGCGGCGGCACCAGCGTGCTCGGGCTGTTGAGCAAAAATCAGACTGCGCTCAACGTATTGCGGAATGCGCTTAATCGCGGAGCGACCGATCCAAAAATCGTCGGCCTCGAAATCAAGGTCATCGACCCCGAGATGGAGCTGGCGCAGGCGCAGGAGATCGTCGCTCTGATCAAATCGTTCAAGCGCCATGGCAAATGGACGACCGCATATCTCGAGACCGCCGGCGAATCGGGCGCGGGCAATTTGCCGTACATTGTCGCCAGCGCCGCCGATGAGGTCTCGCTGATGCCGCAAGGCGATCTCAATCTGATGGGCGTGCAACTGCGCGAGCTGTTCCTGCGCGGCACGCTCGACTGGATCGGAATCACGCCAAACTTCGCTTCGGCCGGCAAGTACAAGAGCGCGGCCAATATGTTCACCAACAAGGACTTCACGGAGGCGCAAAAGGAAGAGGATGAGGGCCTGGCTGGCAATCTGTTCGATCAGGTCGTCGCCGCAATCGGGACCGAGCGCAAGCTGACTCCTGACGCGATCAAGGCTTTGATCGATCAGGCGCCGTTGCATGCGGAACAGGGTCTGAAGGCGCACCTGGTCGATCGACTCGAATACGAGGACGAATTTACCGAGCGCGCGAAAAACCACGGCGGCTCGCGGCACAAGGTTGTCGACTACAACGACTATGCGCGTCAGAGCCTGTTCTCTAGGTTGGGTAGCGGCGATGAGATCGCGGTGATTTACGGCGACGGCGACATTCAACGCGGCAATGAGGGTCTCGATCCGTTTTCAACTCCCAACTCCAGCGCGATAACTTCTGACGACATGGCCGACGCGTTCAAATCCGCGCGCGACGACGACGACGTTCGCGCCGTGATCCTGCGCGTCGATTCGCCCGGCGGCTCGATGCTCGCGTCGGAGCTCATCGGCCGCGAGGTCGAGCGCACGGCGAGTAAAAAGCCGGTTGTCGTCAGCATGTCGGGCTTCGCTGCGTCCGGCGGGTACCTGATATCGCTTCCTGCAGCGAAGATCGTCGCCGAGCCCGGCACCATCACCGGCTCGATTGGCGTACTCGGCGGCAAGTTCAACGTTACGCCCGCAATGCAAAAGATCTTTGCCAACAGCGACGTGGTGAGCCGCGGGGCAAACGTGGGAATGTTCGACATGTGGTCCGACTTCACGCCCGCGCAATCCGTGAAGTTCCAGGACGACATCATGCGCGACTACCAGTACTTCCTGAAGCTGGTCGCGAGCGGCCGCCATATCACGGTGGAGCAGGCCGACGCGGTGGCGCAGGGACGGGTCTGGACGGGCGAGCAGGCGCTCCAGATGAAGCTGGTCGATTCGCTTGGCGGACTCGACGACGCGATGGCGGCGGCCAAAGGACTCGCGCGTCTTGCGCCCGATCAGGAGGTCGGAATCGTCGAGCTTCCCGAGCAGCCGGGGTTGTTGCAAACGCTGATGAGCGGCAAGATGGCGGCGACCATCACGCAACATCCGGCCGCGCGGCTGGTTGAGCCAGTCATCGAGTTGATTCGAGCGGCACTCAGCGGTCACGCGATTCTTGCCGCGTATTGTCCGGTGGTGCCGATGCTCTGATCGTTATCCGAAGCGGAGGCAACCCGATGGAATCGCAGCTCGAAGGATTTCTCAATTTGCTGGGTGAAGCCGAACGCGCCGGCGGACGCGTCCTGCACGAGCTCACAGAGCAGGCGCAGTCGCTCGAACTGCGTGAGATGCTCAAGAAGGTCGGCCACGACGAAGGCTACTATGCGGGAGAGCTGGCGGCGCACGTCCGCAGGCTCGGCGGGAGTCCGTCGACGAAGACGGGAGACTTTGTCGAAAAGGTTCGCGCGGTTGGCGATTTTCGCGGCAAGCTCGAGCTGCTGAATCGCGGACAGCGATGGGTGATTCGCAAGATCGAGGAGAACGTCGTGTCCATCGGCGATGCGCCGCTCAAGGCATTCCTGGTGGTGATGGCGCAGGGGCATCGGGTCAATATCGGCGCGCTCGAAGACGCCCTGAAGGAAGGGCTTGTCTGACAGCTTCGGAGCAAGTCTCGTGCGGCAAACAATAATCGGCCTGCTGATGGTCGCGCTGACAGCGGCGTTCTTCTATTGGGTCGGCAGGCGCCGCTACAAATGTCCCTTCTGCGGCCGCATCGTCAAGTACGAGGACATCAATTGCCCGCATTGCGGCAACGACATGAAATATCGGCACCGCGCTGGTCCCGAAGCGGTTCCACGCGCAGCGGCTGATCTGCGACCCGGAAGACGCCGCTCTAGCGGCGACCGCTCTTCACGGCATTGAGGGCAGACACGGCCGATGTGGCGCGACGCAAAAAAGTCTGGGTCTGAGCCTTCGAATTGATCGGAAGGCGCACGTAGTCGTCGCCCACCTTCAGGTCGGCGAAAAACCCGGCCGGGTCTTCATGGAAATGCAAAAAGCCGACTGAGCGGCAGGAGAACGATCCGCGCTTTTTTTCCCTGACTCCGTCGAGCCGCCGAATTTCCTCGAGGATCGGCTCGAGCTGATCGAGCGCATCCGGTCCCGCGTGCTTCATAGCCGTCAGGTGCCGGCTAGAGACCCTGCTGGGCGTGGTGGCAGTCGGAGCAAATTCCGTACAGCTCCATCTTGTGCCGGGTCAGCGTCACGCCGAGATCGCGCGCGACGATATTCTGCATGCGCTCAATGGCGGCGTTCTCGAACTCGATAATCCGGCCGCATCGCTCGCAGATGAAATGATCGTGATGACGTTCGCCGACAGCTTCGTAGCGCGCCTGTCCCTCGTCGAAATGACGCTCGTATAACAGCGCACATTCCTTCAACAGGCGCAGCGTGCGGTATATCGTCGCATAGCCGACGTGCGGGTTAATCTTCTTGACCTCCGCGTACAGTTCCTCGGCACTGATATGGTGCCCATGCTCGAAGAATACGCGCGCGATGTCGTCGCGCTGGCCGGTCGACTTGAGCCCGCGCTCCTTGAGCCGCGTGTGGAAGGTGAGCATCCGCTGTTCCGCGCTGACCGCGGGCTTGCGATCGATTACGGTATGACCAGCCGAACTGATTTCGCCGGGACGCTGCATCTCGGTACTCAGGATGGAGTGTCTCCCAGGTGAACGACACGCCGCGCCGCGGGCGACAGGTACAATGATTCCAGATCGCGCGAGCGCAGCGCTTCGGCGATCACTTCGAGCTGCTCCGCGGCCGGCTGATCGCGATCGATAATGACGAGGTTCTTTTCGCGCAGCCGGCACGCGCCGCCGCGCGTGCGGTAACCGATTTCGCGCATGATCTTTTCGCGACGTACTTCGAGCCCGACGCGCTCTGCTGCTTCCGCGAGCTCGTCCACAATTCTCATCATCCGCGGTTCGCTAAGTTCGCTCATCTCACTCGTCCCACCTGCCCCATAACTTCGCTTGCGGTACTGCCGCCTCTTGAGGCATAACCGCGCGGCATGTTATCGCCGTAATTGACGCGGAGGTTACGCGCTTGATCAAGAAAATCCTCGTCGGTATCGACACCTCCGAACACTCCAACAACGCGCAAGCGTACGCCTTTTATTTCGCCCGAACCTTCAATGCGTCGGTGATTGGACTGCATGTCGTCGATATCGTGTCGATCGAAGGCTCCTTTTTTCATGATATATCAGGTTCGCTCGGGCTGGAACCATATTTGGATTTCTCCTCCAAGATGCGCGAGGTGCTGACTGCCCGCGGCCGAGGCGTGCTCGACGAATTCAGCGCCGCCGCGCGCCGCGAGAATCTCGCGGTCGAGACCGTGCTCGACATGGGCATCGTCGCCAACCAGATTTGCGATCGAGCCCGCAGCGCCGACCTCGTCATGATTGGCCATCGCGGAGTCAACGAAAAGTTCTCGACCGGGCTGCTTGGATCGACGGCGGAGAGCGTGGCGCGCAAATCTCCACGCCAGCTGTGTATTACGCCGAATCGATTTCGCGAGGTTAAGCGCCCCGTGCTCGCTTACGATGGCAGCGAACGGGCGTCGCGCGCGATGCGCTCGGCGGCAGAAGTCGCCAACGGTCTCGGTGTCCCGATAACCGTCGTGACCTGCGCGCGCGATCCCAAGTTGGGTGAGCGGACTCTTGCCGAAGCGCGCACCTACTTCGAGAACTACACGCCCAAGGCCGAGTTCAAATTGCTGCAGGGTCACGCCAACGAGGAAATCGTGAAGTTCCTCAAAGAGCACGACGCAGACCTGCTCTTCATCGGCGCTTACGGGCACAGCAGAATCATCGAGATGGTGCTCGGCTCAACCACCGAATACGTGCTTCGCAACTCGCCTTGTCCGGTGTTCCTGGCGCGCTGAATTTCGCCGCGGCCGTGAGCTGTTCGGATGAAACAAAATATCTACGACGATCCGCGATTCTTCGAGGGCTACAGTAAACTGCGCCGCCACGAGAGCGGCCTTAACATGGCGGTGGACCAGCCGGCGATGCGCTCGCTGATGCCGCCGCTCGCCAATAAACGCCTGCTCGATCTCGGCTGCGGCTTCGGCAAAATGTGCCGCTACGCAATCGAGCAGGGCGCTGCGAGCGTGGTCGGCGTCGACATCTCGGCGAAGATGCTCGCGAAGGCGCGCGAAGAAACCGCCGATTCCCGCATCAGCTACATACACTCCGCACTCGAGGATCTGACCTGTGTGTCGGCCAGCTTCGACGTCGTCGTCAGCTCGCTCGCGCTGCATTACGTCGAGCGCTACGACCTGGTGTGCGCGAATGTGAGGTCGTGGCTGGTCGCCGGCGGCGCGTTCGTGTTCTCGGTCGAGCATCCGATGGTAACCGCGTATCCAGTCGGCCGGTACCTGGACGAAAAAGGCGAAGGACAGCACTGGCTAGTCGACAACTACAAGCTCGAGGGAATTCGGCACACGCAGTGGTTCATCGACGATGTGATCAAGTATCATCGCAGCGTCGAGACCTATATAAACACGCTGATAGACAAGGGCTTCACGATAGTGCGGCTGCTCGAGCCCGAGGCAACCGAGGACGAAATTCGCAAACGTCCCGAGTTGCGCGAAGAGAGCCGGCGGCCGACTTTCATGCTGATCTCCGCGCGATCGTAGCTACGCCTGCGGCTCTTCGGCGCGCTGGCGGATGAAGCGTCCGAGCAGCAGGCGCATCGATTCGATCGGCTGGATTCCGATCATTGGAAAGTCGCCGAGAATAAAGGTCGGATAGCCAAGGGCGGAAAACTCGTCGGCCTCGCGCTTGTGCTCCTCGAGGCGCGAGTTCATCGCACCGCTGTCGAGGATCGCGCGGAACCTTGCCCGATCGAGGCCGGCGCGCTCCGCGATCGCCTCCAGTACATCGGGATTTGCGATGTCGGCGCCATCGTCGAACGCCGCACGAAAGACCGCATCGTGATATGCGGCGAAAACGCCGGCGTCACGCGCGATCTCCGAGCCTTGCAGCGCGCGGGTCGAATCGATCCAGCTTGACGGCGGCGCGACGCGGATGCCGGTCTCCGCCGCGACGAACAGCACTTTCTGCCGCTCGCGCTCGCCCAGCACGCGGCCGGGCTTGGCGCGGAAATCGCGCATCGCGATCGGGACGCCTTTCCACAGCGCCTCGAAACCGAGTTCGTCTTCGAGCGGGCTGACGATTCGCCACGCGATGTAACAAAGGGTCGAGGCGTAATCGAAGTAGATTGGAATTCGAACGCGTTTCATGTTTTCCGAGGTCGATAGTCGCGCGTTCACGCATCGCCTGCAATTGGCGTGCTTGCGTGACTCGTGCGCCGCGCACATTGTTGATTCACAATGGCTTCAAATCGTCGTCCAGTCCTCAAACTAGGTGTGGTTGATTTCGGCGTCGAGCACGCGACGCTGCCCGGAGGCATGCAGGTCGACCTGCCTGTCATCCGCCATCCTGGCGCCAGTGCGATCGTCGCGCTCCACGCCGACATGAGCGTCGCGATACTGCGTCAGTATCGGCACACCATCGGCGGCTTTATGTGGGAGATTCCCGCTGGATGCCGCAATGCCGGCGAGGATTCGCTCGAATGCGCTCGGCGCGAACTCGGCGAAGAGGCAAGCGTCGCGGCTGCTCGATGGGACCATCTTGGATCGATCATCACGATCCCAAGTTTCTGCGACGAGCGCATCGAATTGTATCTGGCGCGCGAATTGTCGGCGGGAGTGGGCACGCTGGATCGCGATGAGGTGCTGACAGTCAGCCGCGTGCCCTTCGAGGAAACGTTTGCGATGATACGCCGCGGCGAAATCGTGGACGCGAAATCAATCGTCGCGCTGTATCGAGCGCGCGACTTTCTGGAACAGGAGCGTCGCGGCTGAGGAGGTACGATCGTGCCAATCGAAGTTCTGGGCATTGAGCATATCGATTTGACGGTCAACGATATCGCGCGGTCGCGCGCGTACTTCGATAAGGTGCTCGGTGAACTCGGTTTCCGGAAATTCGAGGGCAGCGATTACATTCACTGGGCCAACGCGCAAATGACAATTGCAATTCGTGACGCGTCAAGCGCGAATCGGGACGCTCGCTTCGACCGCTACCGGGTTGGACTTCATCATTTGGCGTTTCGAGCGCGCTCGCGGGCGGATGTCGACACGTTCCATCATTTCCTCGAGCGGGAAAAAATCGAGGTGCTCGATGCTCCCGCCGAGTATCCGCAGTACGGCGAAGGCTACTATGCAGTTTTCTTTAGCGATCCGGATGGGATGAAGCTCGAGCTCGTGCACTATCCGTGGGGTTATTGGCGCAAAGTGCAGACGGAAGGCCACGACCCGCGGCCGCGGTATGCAAACAAAGACTCACGCGCTTAGCGGCGCATCCATAGCGTATGAGCGGCATAGCGCACCGCGCAGTCGCTATTGGATTATTACTTCATCCGGAAAGAGGAATGTGGTGGCGCCGTCATCGAATTGCACCAGGTACATGCGCCGGTCCAAATTATTTACCTCACGGATGATCCGTGGCTGTTCGCTGAATCGACTGCGTCCCTCGTGGTCGCGTACGGGTCGCTGCAGCTTGCAATGCTTTCCAATAAGTACTTCAGTATTTAGACTAGCCATCATATTCTTACGGCCTCCTCTTCCTCCTGGTGAGTCACGTCATCCACATCCTATCCCCATACTAGCAAGCTTCGGGCCTAATATTTAGACGTCCAGGGCAGATTTGTGTTTCAATTTGCGGACCCGTGGAAAACCCGTCGAACCGAACGATTTTCTCGTTATTCTGAGATTTCCGGGTTTCAGCTCGGATCTCGGGTGCCTGATTTGAGCCGGGTCAATGCCGGATTACGGGCATCTTTTAGACAAATTCGCGCCGTACTACTCGGAAAAAGGCCGCAAAAAACAAATCGCGAAACCCTCCACAGTAAATCGTTCCGGTAACGTAGATTTGAACGTGGGAAAAATTACCTATATGCCGACAATCTATCCCCTCATTATGGCCCGCCGCGCGATTGTGGCGACAGAACACTACCTTTCCGCATCCGCCGGTGCGCGAATCTTCGCCTGTGGCGGAAATGCAATAGACGCTGCCGTCGCTGCAACGTTCGTCGAAGGTCTGGTCAATCCGCACATGCATACGATCGGCGGCGAAGCCCCGATGCTGATTTATTCGGCAGCTGCTCGCCGGGTGGTGGCGATCAACGGCAATATGATGGCGCCCGCCCGCGCGTCCATTGACCACTTCCGCTCGCTTGGCATCGAGCTGATTCCCGGGGCTGGGCTTCTTGCCGCAGGCGTCCCGGCCGCCTTCGACGCGCTGGTGACCGCATTGCGTGATTTCGGTACCGCCTCCTTGGCCGAGGTGCTGGAGCCCACGCTGCAACTCGCCAAGGACGGTTTTCCGATGCACGAGGGATTGTCGGGTGAGGTCGGCGCCGCCGATATCGCGACGGCTGGCGCGGGCGCGTCTATTCTGAGCAACGCCAAACGGTTCCTTACTAAGTGGCCGTCTTCGGGCCGCGTTTATCTACCCGATGGCAAAGTACCGGCGGCGGGAAGCGTGCTCAAGAATCCTGCGCTCGCCAATTTTTTCGAGCGGGTGCTCGATGCCGAATCGGGCGCGAAAAATCGTGGGCGCGAGGCCGGCCTGGACGCAGCGCGTGAGCGCTTCTATCGCGGCGACATCGCGCGCGAAATCGTCGCATGGTCCGACGCCAACGGTGGCCTGCTTGCCGCCTCCGATCTCGAGCGCTTCACGACCCGAATCGAAAATCCCGTAAGCGCGGACTACCGCGGCGTCACCGTCTTCAAGTGCGGGCCGTGGTCGCAGGGGCCGGTGTTCCTGCAGCAGCTCAAGTTGCTCGAGGGCCTGGACCTGGGGGCTATGGGCCACAATTCCGCCGACTACGTCCATGCCGTCATCGAGGCCGCCAAGCTCTCGTTCGCCGATCGCGAGGCTTATTATGGCGATCCCGAATTCATTGACGTTCCGATCGCCGGCTTGCTGAGCGAGCGGTACGCGACCATTCGTCGCGAGCTGATTGATTCTCATCGTGCCTCGATGGAACAACGGCCAGGCGATCCGGTCGCGATGCGAGCGTTGCGCGACGGTCCCGCAGCCGAAGCGCGTCCCTGGGGAGGCGGCACGATTCACGTCACGGCAGCCGACCGCGCCGGCAATATGATCGCGGTCACGGCCAGCGGCGGCTGGATTCCGAGCTCACCGGTGATCGACGCGCTCGGCTTTCCGCTCGGCACGCGAATGCAATCCTTTCATCTCGACCAGCGCCATCCCAATGCGCTGATGCCGGGCAAGCGCCCGCGCACTACGTTGTCGCCGTCGCTCGCGATGGTGCAGGGGGAGCCCTACCTCGCGTTCGGCACGCCCGGCGGCGATCAGCAGGATCAGTGGACGCTGCAGTTTTTTCTGAACGTGGTGGACTTCGGCATGGACCTGCAGACGGCAATCGAGGCGCCCAAGTTTTCGACGCCGCACTTTCCCTCGACGTTCTATCCGCACGACAACCACCCCGGCGTGCTCTGCGTCGAGGATCGAGTGCCCGCCAGCGTGCGTGACGCGCTCGCTGCGCGCGGCCACAAAATTCAAGTCCGGCCGCCGTGGTCCGAAGGCCGCGTGCTCGGCGTACAAATCAACACCAAGACCGGCGTGCTGTCAGGCGGCGCCGATCCGCGCGGCCAGGCGGCGCCGGTGGTGCCAGCGCAAGTGATTGGCTGGTAACGGCCGAACGAGTCTGGAAGTAGTCAAGCAACGTCGCGCGGATCGAATAGACATTCCAATGCGGCGACGTCTTGCTTATGATTTTCGCGCGATGATCAAAATCGCGAAAAGGGCGACGATTGCGATTGCTCTGCTCATGCTTGCCGGGCGGGCAGGGTTTGCCGCCGATGCGAGTAGTCCCTTGAAAATCGACACTGCCAAAGTCGTTGACCTGACCTACACCTTCGACGCCTCAACAATTTACTGGCCGACCGAAAAGAGCTTCGTTCATCAGTTCGAGAAAAACGGCGATACCCCGCAGCATTACTTTTACTCGTCGGCAAACTATGCGGCCCCTGAGCACGGCGGCACCCATACCGATGCGCCGCGCCATTTCAACCGCGACGGCATGACGCTGGACCAGCTTCCGCTCGCCGACTGCATCGGGCCCGCCGCCGTGATCGATTTTTCGGCGCGCGCCGCCACCAATCGTGACGCGATGCTTACTGTCGATGACATCAAGACGTACGAAGCCGCCAACGGCCCGATTCCTGACGGCGCAATCGTCGTCGCGCGCTCGGGATGGGGCAAATACTATCCGGACAAAAAACGCTACATGGGCACCGACCAGCCCGGCGACGTTGCCGGCCTGCGCTTTCCCGGGTACTCGGCCGCAGCGGTGGATTTTCTTTTGAAGAACCGCAAGGTCGCGGCAATTGCGATCGACACCGCGAGCATGGATCCCGGCAACTCCAAGGATTTCCCGGTGCATCGCCTGTGGCTAGGCGCGAACAAGCCCGGCTTCGAAAATCTGGCCAACGCGGAGAAATTGCCGGCCAAGGGCGCGACGATATTTTGTATTCCAATGAAAATCGGCGATGGGACTGGCGGCCCGACCCGGATTTTCGCCGTGCTTCCATGACCTTTGATACTTGCGGCAAGCGTTGAAGATGAATATTCGTTTATGGCGAAGAATTCGGAAATCGGTAAAATTTCCAGAAGGAAAGCCGATGTTCGAAGTGGTTGATTGGGCCCGCAGAAGGTAGAAAACTAGCGTCGGTTAGAGAAACCAGCCTGCGAATATTTGTGAGAAATGCGGTCGTTTGCAGGCACGAAAACTGCTCATAAGTTGAAGGAGGATGCTCGTGCGGACAAATGCGGCGTCGTTGATTAAGGGCCTGCTCGTCGCGATTGCGATCGTAGCGGTCATGGGATGTTCCGGTGAGCCTCTCTCGACCCGTGAGAAGGGCACGTTTATCGGTACCGGTGTGGGAGCCGCCACCGGCGCAATCATCGGCGCTGCGGTTGGCAATCCGTTGGCAGGCGCTGCCATCGGTGGTGGTATCGGCGCTCTGGGCGGTTACGCGGTAGGCAACGAGATGCAGAATCGCGAGAACCAACAAGCGCAAACACAGGCGCAGATTAACTCGCAGCAACAGCAGATCCAGAGCCAGCAGCGGCAGATTCAGCAGCTTAAGGCCAACAGCGAGACCGAATAGAGGCACCGGAGAATTATGCGGAAACATGCGATTCTGACAGGAATATTCGCCGTTGCCGCAATTTTCCTGGTTGCCGGATGCTCCGGCGACCCGATGTCCACGCGGGAGGAAGGCACTTTGGGCGGCGCGGGTATTGGCGCGGCTACGGGCGCAATCATCGGCGCTGCGGTCGGTGCGCCGCTGGCGGGCGCGGCGATCGGCGCGGCAGCGGGCGGAGTCGGCGGCTTCGCGATCGGCAATGCGATGCAGAACAATCAGAACGCCAACCAACAGACACAGGAGCAAATCCAATCGCAGCAACAACAATTAGAACAACAGCGTGAGCAAATACAGCAATTGAAGGGGCAGCAGGAAACCGAATAGCTCCGCTGACGTATAGTCATTTGGATGATGGAGGTTCTCAAAATGCGCAAGAGTATCGGAATTATCATGAGTTTGGCGCTGGCGGGAACGCTCGTTCTTGCAGGATGCTCGGGGCAGCCGCTCTCGACTCGTGAAGAAGGCACCCTCGGTGGCACTGCGGTAGGGGCTGGCGGCGGCGCACTGGTCGGGGCGGCCGTTGGCCATCCTCTGGCTGGTGCTCTGATCGGCGGTGTGCTTGGCGGTGGAACCGGCTACGCGGTCGGCAACTCGATGCAGAATCAGCAAAACGCCAACGCACAGACCCAGGCAGAGGTGCAGCAGCAACAGCAGGAAATCGAGAATCAGCGCGAGCAGATTCAACAGATGAGGTCGCAGCAGGAGACTGAATAGTCAGACCGCACGATCCGAAAGAAAAAAAGAGCGGCGTCGATCCCCGGCGTCGCTCTTTTCATTTTCTGTCTCCTCCGCAGCTCTTCACTCCGGCTTGCATACCTTGCATGCCCGCAGGCCTTCGTGCCGGGCGCATTTCGAATCCGCGTAGATCAGCACCCGCGACGGGTCCGCGCGCAGCCCGGCGGAGCAGTCGGGCCGGCAGAAGATTCCGGTCCGTCGATGTCCCATCACGGCGCGCGCAGGCAGCCGCAGGTCGCGTCCGACTTCGAATCCTTCCGCCCGCAGCAGCTTGAGCTTGTTGTCCACGCCACCGCCGTAGTTGCCGATAGTGCCGTCGGAGCGAATCACGCGATGGCATGGCACGAAGATCGGAATCGGATTTGTCGCCATCGTAGTGCCGATCGCGCGCTGGGCGTCCGGCTGTCCAACTGTGGCAGCCAGCTGATGATAGGTGATCACCGCGCCCGGCGGGACTTTTCTAAGCTGGGTGTATGCACGGCGCTTGAAGTCGCTTTCAACCAGGCTCAAATCCACCGGACGATCCATCGCGCTGAAATCGCCCTCGAACACGCGATCGATTTCCGCCGCTATCCGGCGCGCACTCGGCTCATTCTCAATCAGATCGAACTGCTTGCGCAGCATCGCGAGCATCCGTTCCGCGCCGTCGGTCCACAGAAAGTGAATCCCCGCGACGCCGCGGTCGCTCTCCGCGACCAGCAGGCGTCCAAGTTGCGACGGAATTACGCCGACCCGCGCCTGCGGTCGCCGCAGGATCTTCATCGCGCGCTCGATGCGCGGCCGCGTCTGTCCGATCAAGGCGTCCAGCGTCCGATCGTCGACTGCGGCACTTTGGTTAAATTCGTTCGAAGTCCGATTGCTTTTCATCTTGGTTACTCTTCGAGCCTGAGCTTTTTAAGTGCCTGGTAGACGCATGCGCGCGCGCTTTCGGCCGAGCAATTCAGCGCCGCGCCGATCTCCGGATATTCGAGTCCCGCGAACTTGCGCATCATCAACGCCTGACCCTGCTTGCCCGGTAGCCGCGCGATAGCTTTCTTCAAATGAAGCGCACCCTCGGGCCCGCCGTTGAGTTGATGCGACGCGTGACTATCGAGCGTGGCGTCGTCGGCGGGCTCGTTGGCTATCACGCGCCCGCGGCGCATCCTGTCGCGTGCGCGATTGCGGCAGAGATTCGAGGCGATCCGAAAGACCCACGGACGCAGCCCGTTTTCCGATTGCAGCGTGGGATAGGCCCGATAGGCGCGCAGCCAGGTCTCCTGGAACAGATCCATCGCCTCGTCGCGATCGCCGGTCGAGCGCACGAGGAAGCGCATTATCTCGCGCTCCATGCTTTTCACCGCCTCCTCGAACGGCGGCGGCAATTTGAGATTGAAGGTCGGCATCGCGTCGGTCATGCCAGGCTGGCGATCGAACTCACCAAGTACCATAGCGTGATCGATCCGAAAACCACGCCGAGAATTTCCTCGAGCAGGCAGGCCTGCGCGAGCCGGACGCCGTCACCGATTTCATGTTCTGCCGTGCGATCCGCAACTTCGGTGAATCGCGCCTCATCAACTTGGATAGTCGGTATCATTGTTTGATGCTCCTGATACCTACAACCCCGCCCAACGCCATTCGTGAATCGAGATGAATGAGAAAGTGATGAACTCTGTCCCCTCTCCCTGCAAGGAGAGCTGTGCGTAACTGCTTCGCGTCCCCTCTGTCCCCTCTCCCTGCAAGGGAGAGGAAGGGTGAGGGTCCTATTACAGCGCCCTGCGCGATTCAGGATTCTGCTCTTTGGTCTAATAGCCCCGCGGAAGTTACGCACAGCTCTCCTGCAAGGGAGAGGAAGGGTGAGGGTCCTATTACAGCGCCCTGCGCGATTCAGGATTCCGCTCTTGCGATCAGCAGCGCTTCTAGATTTTCGGAAGCCCGAATATGCGGGCCGCGTTCTCGATCACCTGCGCGCCTAGAGCGGCAGCGTCGACGCGGCGGAGATTCGCAAGCATTTCGAGCGTGCGTGTTACATACGCCGGCTCGTTGCGCTTGCCACGGTGCGGCTCGGGCGCGAGGTAGGGCGAATCCGTCTCGACCATCACGCGGTCGTCGGGGACGATCGACGCGGCCTCGCGAATCGTCGTGGAATTCTTGAACGTGATGATTCCCGAGAAGGAGATGCAGAATCCAACTGCCACGAACTCCCGCGCCGCGTTAGTGTCGCCGGTGAAGCAATGGATCACACCGCCGCGCGGGCCGATCCCGGTCTTACGCACGATCTCGAGCAGTCGGCGCTCGGCGTCGCGGCAATGAATCACGATCGGCAGGCCGAGTTCCGCCGCCAGCGCGAGATGCGCGCGCAATGAAGCTTCCTGTGCCGCAGGCGGCGAGTGCATGTAGTGAAAGTCGAGTCCGCTCTCGCCGATCGCGACGACTTTCTCTGATGCGGCCAGCTCGCGCAGCTGCGCGATTCGCTCGGGCGTGCAATCCTTGGCGTCGTGTGGATGCACCCCTACCGCGGCGAAGACATTTTCGTGACGCTCGGCTAGCTCGACCGTCAATCGATCGTTCTCGATCGGTCCGATTGCTCCGACCGAGATGATCTGCGCCACCCCGGCGGCGGATGCGCGTGCGATCACGGACTCGACGTCGTCGCGAAACTTTGCGTCCGCGAGATGGCAGTGCGTGTCAACGATCACGTTATTTGATCGAGTAAGTTGGTCGAAGGCCAGTCGTAGGGTGAGGCTTTGACCGCTGTGTAGTTCGCGTCGAGTGCAGGTTTGAGCAGGACTATCGCCGCGATACGTCGGGCCATCGCGGTGACCTCGTCGATTTCATCAGTACTCAGGTCGCGGCCGAGGAGATCGCGTTCGCGGTAGCTTAGCCACTTTTTGATCACTTGGTAGCCGCCGATAGTGTATTCCCAAACTAGCGCTGGGATGTTCTTCCAGTACGCGACGCCGTTCAGATAGATATCCATTGTCTGCTCGCCAAACCGTTTCATCAATTCAGTGCACGACATCCCTAGTTTCTTCGCGCCAGTCTCCAATGCACCCAGCTCGGCTGGGCTGTAGTCGCGTATTTTCGCGAGACCCTTCCCTGGCATTACTGCCCCATCCTTGCCGGCGTGACCCCATCCGGCTGTCATAGCGAGGTGTCCCTTAGTTGGCTCAAGCGAACCGTCGCCCTCGCGCCAGATGACAGCAATCTCTTTCAGTTCTGGACGAATCGCATCAGTCGTAACTCCAGCAACCGGGTTTTCGGTGTCCAACAAATTTGCAATTCGACGGCCGAGTTCCGCTGAGTGAATAAGCGCGTCTTTAGAATCCGGTAGCGGAATGCGTGGCCAATCTCCTCGAATGCCGCCGGCATTTTCCGATAAGTAGGTCGGCGCATAACCGACTGCGAGGCAGTGCAACAAAAGAAAATCGTCTTTAGCAAGTTCGCCCAATTTCTCCAAATATGATCTGCCGACTGAACTGAGGTTCTTCCGAGGTATCGGCCCCTTCAACGTCGTAGGAATGTAGTACGCATGGCCGCGCAGGAAATCGTTGTCACCCAGGCATCGCGTGAAATGGAACGGAATTCCTTCCGGCGATGCAACTCCCGCCGGGCGAGTTATCAGAAACTCGTTCCCATTGTGATTTTGGGCCCAGAGCTGCGGCCTCGCCCGATTCCAAACGGGAGGCACGGCAGTGAAATAGCACCATCTTGTGTCAAATGGTCTAATCGCGTAGCGAACGACCCGGTTCGCGTCATACGCCTCACTTTCAAGAGCCTTGCGTCGCGCGTTCTTCGGATCAAATCCCGCTTGCTTGTCGACCAGGCCATAGCCGAGCGCCGAGTACTCGCTCCACTCGAGTTTCGGATTG
Organism: uncultured delta proteobacterium; assembly: GCA_963842215.1. Classification (GTDB taxonomy): domain Bacteria; phylum Desulfobacterota; class Binatia; order Binatales; family Binataceae; genus Binatus. The sequence continues at coordinate 41,337 of CAWJFQ010000005.1, forward strand.
AAGTACGCAAGCATGCGCTTTTCCAACTTCGAGCGATCAACGTCGATGAGCGCGCCTCCGCGCTTTTCCATTAGACCATTTATGGGGGGCATCGCGCATAGATCGATGATTTTCGGCCAGCTCGAATACTGCTTTGAAGACTTTGAAGGTCTGAACGAATAGCGATTCGACTTCTCGGGGTTTGAGGGTTCATATCCCGCATCGAAGTCGGATGCCTTCAGGCTATCGAGAAGTTGGGTTCGACGATCTGCAGCTCTCGCCTCATTGAGATCATCACGGAACAGAACTTTCGGGGTCTTCGATTTTTCTCCGCACTTGATCCAAAGCGAAGTCGCGACGCCCTGTCGAATTCCCGGCGAAAAGCCATGAACTGCGAAAATGGTCTCGCTTGTTTTACCGTTCGGGGCATATTCAGATATCTTTCGATTTCCGTGAAGATTCTCGATCCAGAATCGATCGAACGAATCCAAAAGATGTTTGCGCATCATCACAAAAGAAGGATCGCTGATCCATGAGTGGTTCGAGATGAAAAGCGACGACTCCTTTCTTTGAGTGCTCTGCAATCCTTCTCTCGGCGATACGAAAGAATCGGACATACAGATCGTCCAGATTAAATTTCTTAATCTTCCATTCAGTAACGAGTCCCTCCTTGTACGGCTCGACCAAGCCCATCTCTTCTGCCGGACTAACGCCTGCAAATGCGTTGTAAGGCGGGTTACCCAGGATAACGATAATTGGCTTGGTTCGTTTCACCTCATCGGCAGCGTCCCGCTCCTGTTCCAACTGCGGGAACGCGATGATGTGCTGCTTGGGACCGGTTGGTGGTTCCCAGCCAGTAAGAGAATTCGTCAGATAGACGGCTGCGCGCTCGTTCGCACTTTCAGAAAGAGGTGCGCCGATGTGCTGCAAGGCAATCCCAACTTGAAGATGCGAGATGACATACGGCGCGGGCATGATTTCGAAACCGAATACGCGCTCCATCGCGGCTTTCTTGACTGCGTTTGCGGTCAGCGCAGTCTTGCCCTTCTCGATCAGGGTTTTTTCTATTCGCCTGAGGACCTCGACTACGTAGCTGCCCGTTCCACAGCAGGGATCGAGTATGACCACGCTCTGATCGGCCAGCCCGTCAGCGATCCCGAGTTCAGAACGCAAGACGGAATCGACCCGCTCAACCATGTAAGTCACGATCTCGGGCGGCGTGTACCAGACTCCGAGTTGTTTGCGCAGCGCGGGATCGTACGCCTCCAAGAATGGTTCGTAGAAATACTGCACTGCATGGTGCTCTTCGAATGCTTCGCGGAATGCCGCTCGATCAACGCGGTTCAGCACTTCACCCGCCCAATCTAGAACTTCATCGATTCCAAGGGCCTTAAGCTGCGTGGGTTCGATGAGTTGATGAAACAGCACGCCGACGATAGGGACATGAAGATGGTCACCGGCAAGCTTCCAATTGAACTTTGCCTTGCGGTCGGTAGGCGGATGTTCCTTGCTCCACAAAACCCACGCCGCAAATGCACCGTAAAAGAGCGTCTGAACCAGCGTGGAGCGAAAGAAGTGTTCGCCTTCATCGCCTTCGAACTTGAGGCCGAGCGCTTGTTCGAGCGCCTCGCGCAATGCGGCAAGGGCAGGTATCGGATGATTCTCGATGCGCCAGCGCGCCTCGCGCGCATAAGATGCAAGAAACCATGCGACGTCTTTGGGGGAAGCCAGCGGCGCCGGATGGAGCATCACGCGCCGGATGAAATCAGAGAAGCGGTCCCCCTCTCGCTTCGCCATCGCCTGCGGATGCGCGGCCGCGCTCCAGAACGATCCCTCGTCGACGGCGAGCTTGTAGCTTTCAAGAACATGCAGACCACCGTCGCCATCCAATGCAACTAAAACAAAATCGCGGAAATTAGTGACCAGTACCTGACGGTAGAGCTTGAGATACTTGCCGACCTGTTCAGACTTTGCGATAACGACCGCGTCGTCGTTAGTTGGTTTTGCCTCGATCGCGCCGCGCGCCGGCAGCGTACCTAATGGCGGTTCTGGGTCGCCGCCCTTTGGCAATTGATCTGGCGTATAGAGCCCGCCGTCCGGAATTCCCACGCCCTTGCTCTTTGGATTTATGACACATCGCACTTTCGGTTTGAGCGTGCCGCCGATTTCGTTGAGCAGAGCGCGGAGTGCAGAATAATGGGTCGTTTCAGGAACGCCCGCGGAGTGGGCTTCACACAAATCGCAAAGATAGGATTCGAGCGGATGCATCTTGACCGTCGAGCTTAGCAGGCGGAAAGCAAAAAGTTAGCTAGTCGCCGTGTCAACGATCATCGCGCTTGAGATTTCTTGTCGATCCGCGGGAACAGCGGCGTCGTCGGATTCACGCGATGGCCCGGCTTGATGCCGGCTCCGTACGCCGCGCTTGCGACCTGATCGTCGAGGTTGAGCAGGCCTCGAATTTTTTTCGACGATACCGGCATGAAGGCCTCCAGCGTGTAGGCGACCACGCGCAGCCCCTCGACCAGGTTCGCGAGGATCTGCGCGACCCGCGGTAACTGGCCTGTGTCTTTGGCGAGCGTAAACGGCGAGGTCGCGACGATGTACTTATTTGCGGCGTCGAGCGCCTGCCAGATTGCTTCCAGAGCGCGATTGAACGCCAGCTCCTCGACCAGCGGTGCAACCCGCGATGGCAGCGAGGCGAAGGTCTCAGCCAGTGCAACGTCGAGCGTGTTGCCGCCGGCGGCTGGAGTTGCCGTGATCTGACCTTCAAAGTATCGCGCCGCCATCGAAAGTACGCGGCTGGTCAGGTTGCCCAGGTCGTTGGCCAGGTCCGAGTTGTAGCGATCGATCACGCGCTGCTCGGAAAAATCGCCGTCGAGGCCGTAGGTGAACTCGCGCAGGATGAAGAAGCGCAAAACGTCCGGGCCGATGTTCTGCTGATAGGCGACCGGGTCTTGCGTGTTGCCCGAGCTCTTCGACAATCGCGCGCCGCCGAAATTCATGAATCCGTGCACGTTCAGATGACGATAGAGCGGCAAGCCGACTGTCAGCAGCATCGCGGGCCAGTACACCGCGTGCGTCTTGAGGATGTCCTTGCCGATGAAGTGTTCTGTCACCGGCAGGATCGACGTAAGCGCCGCGTCGCTGGTGTCAGGCAGCTCGCTCAGATAGGCCCAGAAAGCGTCGTACCAGACGTAGGTCACGTACTTGTCGTCGAACGGTAGCGTGATGCCCCAATCGAGGCGCGCCTTGGGACGCGAGATGCAAAGGTCTTCGAGCGGCTCGTCGAGCATCCGCAGCGCCTCGTTGCGATAACGCTCGGGGCGAATGAAGTCGGGATTTTTCTCGATGTTGCGGCGAATGGCCTCGCGATGCTTTTCGAGCTTCAGGAAATAGTTGCCCTCTTTGATTCGCTCGACGGCAGTGTTGTGCACCGGACAGATGTTGCCGGGAAGCAACTCCTTCTCGGTGTAAAAGCGCTCACATCCCACGCAGTAAAGGCCTTCGTAGTCCTTGAAGTAGACGTCGCCGCATTGGTAGCTCCGCGCGAGCATCTTCTGCACGAACGCCTGATGGACAGGGTCGGTGGTGCGGACGAAGTAGTCGTAACTGATGTCCATCCCGGCCCACGCATCGCGAAAGAGTGCGCTGATTTTGTCGGCAAACGCCTTGGGATGCAGACCGGCAGCTTCGGCCGCGCGCTTGTTCTTGTCGCCATGTTCGTCGGTGCCGGTGACGAAGGTTACGTTGGCGCGGCCCAGCTTGCGGCGTTGAAAACGTGCGAACGCGTCAGTGGCAAGTATTTCGTAAGCGTGGCCCACGTGCGGCGGGCCGTTGCTGTAGATGATCGCAGTCGTGATGTGGATGCGATTCGCCATCCACGCAATTGTATGCGAAACGCACCGTGGGATTCAGCAGGGTGACCCCTGCAACCGATGGTAGAAGTGATGGATGCGCGGGCGCGGAGGCCGGAACCTCACGAGTCTCCGGTCCCGCGCACGGACATCACGCGGTCATCCGTGGAGTTGTGACGGATGATGCATGCCGTTGGCCGGATGAAGGCGCGCAATGCGTTCAGCCTCGTCCAGCCTGCTCCGCTCGCGCATCGCGCGCGGTTCGCCCACCGGTATCGCTTCCAGCAAGGCGGTCGCATTGTATGCTTCCGCGAATGACGCATAGCCACCGATCAAGCCCGAGATAAGCGCGGAGATTCCGCCCAGCATCGTCAGGCTCTCAATCCCGCCAAACATTCCGATGCCTACCAGGCCCAGTGCTATCCACAGAAACAGCAGAACCAGATTGAAGGTGGCAGACTCATTGAACGACGCAATCCATAGATACAGTACAACCACCGCCGACACGACAAATATTGTGGCCATGCTCGCGGTGGTGGCAGCCACGGCCGCGTGAACGCCAAGCAAGGTCATCTGGCTCAAGCCCCACCAAGCGAAAAACGCGCCGAGAAATGAGAACGTGGTCGCGGCGAGCGCGTCACCGTACGCGAATGCCCACATTCCGGCGAGCAGCTCGACCAACCCGCCGAACAGCAACGCCTGTATCAGGTAGGGTCCCCAGTGTGAGGGCGTTTGAAGAAGAATGGCCACCCCAATCAAAAAGGTGGTGGTGCCCAATGCGGCCAATCCCAGAGGGATCGGAGTAGCAAGTCCCTTGTCTTTGCCTGGTCTAAACATCGTCGATGCCTCCTATTGCACGGTGAACCCTGCAAAGGCCGACGCGCTCCACCGTGCGTCAATGTTAACCCATTGTCGCCGCTCGGTTGCGTCGGAAGACCGGACGGTTTCCTGCCTAACGTCTCTATTTTCTTGGACGCGAGCCTATTGAGCCTTATTCACCCGAGCAGTGGTATTAGAAAAATTAATCAGGCGCCTCCTTTAAACGCGAGCTTGGCCGCTCGAATAGGAAGCTACGGCTATTGCGGGCGGGAGGCGACCAGGTCTTCGAGGGTTACTTCGACCACGCCACCGTCTTCCTCGCGCTGAATCAGAACCGTCTGCTTGAGGATATTCTGCCGGACGACTTTGCCGTCACCTTTGACGCATTGCACGCGCTTGCCGAGGTTGGGCAGCGCGCGCTTGAGTTCGACATAGGTGGCGTATTCGTAGCGCAGGCAGCATTTCAGCCGCCCGCACATCCCGGCCAGCCGCGAGGGATTGAGCGCCAGGCCCTGCTCGCGCGCCATCTTGACCGTGACCGCCTCGAAGTCGCGCAGCCAGCTCGAGCAGCATAGCTCGCGGCCGCACGGACCGAGCCCGCCGGTGACTTTAGTCTCGTCGCGCGCGCCAATCTGTTTCATCTCGACGCGAACGCGCAGCGTGTTGGCGAGATCGCGCACCAGGTCGCGGAAATCGACGCGGCCCTCGGCGACGAAATAGAAGGTCACCTTGCGCCCGTCGAAAGTGTAGTCGGCGCTGACCAGCTTCATCTGGATGCGGCGCTCGCGGATGCGCTCGACGCACAGGCGGCGCGCATTCGCCTCGCGCGAGAGATTTTCCTGCTCGAGGTGGAAGTCGTTGTCGCTCGCGATGCGAATGATCGGACGCAAGGCGGAGAGATCGATCGTCTGCGCGGGTTCGTGCGGCTCTATCTCTACCGTGCCGACGCGCGCGCCGGCCTCGCTCTCGACCAGCACGCGTTCGCCTCGTCGCAGCTCGCGGTCGCCGGCCAGAAAATTGTACAGATGGCCAGTCTGCTGGAGACTGACCGCGACGATTTTCGGCAGCGAGGGCGCGCCTTCAAACGGGTCGATGTCTGCCACTATCTTCTACTCACCCCGCATCGCGTGTCCGGCTATGGTCCACCAATTCTCGGCCTGCATCCGCGGATTGGCGTTGGCTTCGACCGCTTCGTTGGCTCGCACAGCAGCGGCGATGCATTTCACCACCGCTTCGACCCCGAGACTATCCGCCAGGATCACCAGTTTTGACCTGGACTCGGGCGGAAATGCCGCGAAGTCGGTCTTAAGCAGTTTGTAGCATAGTATTTCTTCGAGCAGTCTTGCGAGTAGCTCGAAATTGCCGGCGGCGGCGTCGCGGTTGGCGAAGAACTCCTGGGCAAGCGATTGCGCGCGCGCGAAATCGATCGACCTGGCGTGGCTGAGAGCGTCGAGCAGCTCCCTCATCGGCGGTTCGTCGCCGTCGGCGAGTGCGATCGCGTTCGCAGCGCTGCCGCGCGCCAGTAAGGCCAGCGCACTGGCGCGAGCTTTGTCGGTGACGCCGTGCGCGCCGAGTATCGCCTCGAGATCGGCGACTGCCAGCGCGGGAAATCTTACGGTGCGGGTGCGCGAGCGGACGGTGTCGAGCAGCGCACGCTCGCTCGCCGACACCATGATGATGATGGCGTGGCCGGGCGGCTCCTCGAGGGTCTTCAGCAGCGCGTTCTGCGCGGGATCGCCGAGCGCCTCGGCGTCGTCGATAATCGCCATCCGAACCGACGAACGCGACGGCCGGATTCCGAGCCGCGCTATCAGCTCGCGCACCTGGTCGATAAGAACCTCGGTGCGGCCAACCGGCTTCGACACATAAGTGAAATCCGGATGGACGCCGGTCGCAATTTGTACGCATGCGGAGCAGCAGTCGCATCGCGGCGCGTCGGCGTCGTCTGCCCGGGCGCGTGTGCGCTCGGTCGGTGGCGCGATCCGCACCGGGCATCGTGCGACGGTGCAGCAAAAATTCTCGCCGGGCGATCGCTCGCACATCAACGCATGGACGAGGCTGTTCGCGACCAGCGCCTTGCCGACGCCGCGCGGTCCCGCGAACAGGTAGGCGTGCGATGGGCGGCTGCGAATCTCAGCCAGCAAGCGCGCTGCGATCTCGCGATGTCCCAGTATGGAGGTTAGTGGCATGACGACTGCGTCATCGGCGGGCGAGCACCTCGTCCACAGCACGGCGGATATCGGCGGTGACGGCGGCTACAGGGCGGTCTGCATCGACAACGACCACGCGCGCGGGCTCGGCCTTCGCAATCGCCAGGAAGCCGTCGCGGACCTTGCGATGAAATTCAGCGCGCTCGCCTTCGAAGCGGTCGGAGCCGCGTCCGGTGCCCTTCGCGCGCGCGCGCGTGCGCTCGAGCCCAGTCTCGACTGGCAGGTCGAGCACGACAGTGAGATCGGGCGTCACGTTGTCGGTCGCGAGCCGGTTCAGCTCGCCGAGCAGCTTGAGATCGAAGCCGCGCCCGTGGCCCTGGTAGGCGGTAGTCGAATCCGAATAGCGATCCGAGATAACGATCTCTCCCGCTTGCAGAGCGGGCCGAAGCTTTTCGCGCACGTGTTGCGCACGATCGGCCAGCACCAGCAGCAATTCGGCAGCTACGTCCAGCGAAACTGCGGGATCGAGAAAAATCGCGCGAATGGTTTCGCCGGCGCGCGTACCGCCGGGCTCATGCGTGACCATTACGCGACGGCCGTTCTTGCGCAGCGCGTCGCCAAGGATCGCGGCCTGCGTTGTCTTGCCGCTGCCTTCGACCCCTTCGAGCGTGATGAACACCCCGGCCGCCATGATTGTCAACTAAAGTACCAGTGCGTCAGTTGCGGCTGAAACAGCGCGAAAACGCCGGCGGCCAGCGCAAGATAAGGACCGAACGGAACTTCAGTGCGCAGTATCGAGACGTCCGCTTCCTCAGGATCGCTCGCGGGCTCGCCGAGCGGAGCGGGCGCAGTCGACCCGCTGCCCGCGACCGCGAATACGATTCCGCCGATTGCACCAATCAGCGAACCGAAGAACATCGTGAAGAGAACGCCTGGCCAGCCGAGAAATCCACCGACCATTCCGAGCAGCCACACGTCGCCAAGGCCGACACCCTCGCGCCCGCGCACAAGTTGGTAGAGATAGCCGGTGCCGAACAGCACGCCGCCGCCGAGGATGATTCCGAGCAGCGAACTTTTCCAGCCGATCTCCGGCATCATCAGCGACGCGGCGGCCAGCCCTACCAGCATCCCGGGCCAGGTGACGATGTTCGGAATCAGCCGCCAATCGTAGTCGATGATCGCGATCAGCCACAGCGCAGCGCATAGAACGAAGCGCGCGATGGCGTCGGGGAACGGAAAGGCGAGGAAGAGGTAGAGCGCGATGACGGCGAGGCCGAGCTCGGCGAGAAAGTGACGGAACGGAATCGGCGCGCCGCACATCACGCAGCGCCCACGCAGGCCGAGGTAGGCAAGTATCGGGATGTTCGCCCACCACGGCAGCGCGCGCTCGCAGCTCTCGCAATAGGAGCGCGGCGAGACGATCGAGAGGTCGCGCGGGAGCCGGTAGGCAACCATGCAGATGAAGCTGCCGACGCCCGCGCCGTATACGAAAGCGAAGGCGGCGCCGAGGCCGGTGGGCATGTAAGGGTTCATCGCGTCACCGCCCTTTCTGCCTCGCTTGAGCCACCGCCGCCACGCTCACGATCAGAGTGCGCTCGCGCGGCCCGTCGAGCCCGACGAACATCACGCCCTGCCATTTGCCGAGCGCAAGCTTGCCGCGACGGATCGGGATGTTGATCGAAGTGGAGAGCATCACTGACAGAATATGCGCCTGCGAGTTGCCTTCGCCATGCCGGTAGCCATTTTCGCGCGGCACGACCCGCTCAAGTTGCGCGAGCATATCGGTAGTCACGTCGGGATCCCAGTTCTCGGAAACGATCACCGCGGCGGTCGTGTGAGTGACGAAGATGTTGCACAAGCCGCTGCTGGCGCCGATTTCGGCCAGCGCATGATTAGCCTTGTCGGTAATGTCGATCAGCTCGACGCGCGCCTTCGACTTTAGCTTGAGGTCGACCATGTGACTATTTTTGTGCGGCGCACAAATCGAGCGTCAAATCGTAAGTCGCCTTGATGCCGCGATTGAGATTGTCGACCGAGAGGCGCTCGTCGTCGCCGTGAATACGCGAAATTTCCTTGTCGTCGAGAATCACTGGGACGAAGCCGTACGAAGGGACGCCCCTGGCGCGCAGGAAGCGCGAATCGGTGCCGCCGGTCGTCATCCAGGGCACCACCCTGGCATCTTTGAAATCGCTCGCGACGACGCGCTTGATCGCCTGCCACGCCTCGCCGGAAGTCGGCGACGGCGGAGCTTCATCGGGTCGTTGTATATAGTCGATGGTGAAGTCGCCGGGGCCGAGCAGATCGCGAAGGCGCTTCATGAACGCGGCGGCGTCGGTGCCGGGCAGCAGGCGACAGTCCAATCCCGCCTCGGCGACGGTGGGCACGACATTAACTTTGAACCCTGAATTGAGCATCGTGAGCGAAATCGTATCGCGCATGAGAGCCTGAATATTGTACGGCCTCAGCACGCCGGCCATCGCAGCCTCGGCGACGCCCGGTTGATCGAGATGTGCGAGTTGAAACGACGCCGGGGCCGGCTCGAGCGGTGCGATCGATTCCATCGCGTCGGCGAAAATTCGCGTGATTCGAATCGGCGGCTGATTCTCGAGCAATCGGTGCAGCGCGTTAATCAGGATCAGATTCGGATTGTCGGGCTTCGGCACGGAGCCGTGCCCACCCTTGCCGCGAACGGTAATGTGCAGCCAGTTCACGCGCTTCTCCGACACCGCAACGGTAAACGTGACGCCCTTGATGCCGAGCCATTCGGGCGCGCCTTCACCGCCTTCATTGAATGCGAACGCAGGATCGATGGCGTCCCAATGATTTTGCACCATCCAGGCCGCGCCATTCTCGCCGCCAGCTTCCTCATCGGGATTCACCATCATCTCGACGCCGCGGCTTAGCGCGACGCCATTGCGCTTGAGCGCGAGCATCGTCATCAGTGCCATGATCCCGTGCGCCTTGTTGTCGATCGCCCCGCGCGCCCATACGTAACCGTCGGTCAGGTCGGCGTCGAAGGGATGATGCGTCCAGTTGGCGGCGGCGACCGGCACGACGTCGGCATGGGACATCAGCAGCAGCGGCTTCACATTCGCGGGTCCCGGAATTCGCGCGACCAGACTCACCATTCCGGGCTTGCTCTCGAAAGTCTCGGTGGCGATTCCCTGCTTGTCGAGAATCGATTTCAGATACGCGATCGCCGCGGCGGTGTTGCTCGGAGGATTGGTGGTGTCGAAACGCAGATAGGCGCGGAAGTAACCGAGCGCCTCGGAATCAATCTTGTTCCAATCAATCGGGGGCGTGGTTTGCGCGAGTGACGACGGCGCGAGAGCCGCCACAAGCTATCAGCGCCGCAGAGCGCGATCTTTGCGCGCCGAAATCGCACCAGCAGATTTGAATCGCTCCATCGTCTATCTCGTCAGTCCGATCAGCGCTGGCATTGCGGGCAAAAGAAACTGGCGCGCTGTCCCACCACTACATTTTTGATCGGCGTCGAGCATGTGTAGCACGGTTCTCCCTCGCGGCCGTACACGCGCAAACTGGTGGCAAATCGCCCGGGCTGTCCGCGCGAATCGCGGTAACTGCGAAAGGTCGTGCCGTTGCTGCCGATCGCGGCTCGAAGGATCACAGGAACCGACGCCGCGATTTTTTCGATCTCGCTTCGCGTGACGCGCCCGGCACGCCGCGTGGGACGAACGCCTGCGCGAAACAAAATTTCGGACGCATAGATGTTTCCGATGCCAGCGACGATCCTTTGATCCATGATCAGGTTTTTGATCGACGCCGTTCGGCCGCGAGCTTTCGCGGCGAGGTAGTCCGGCGTTGAAATCGCGCGACAACGGCTCGGGGCCGAGACCCTTGAGCTCCGCAGTGGAAGTCAACGCGGCGCGTTCGACGAGGCGGACCATGCCGAAGCGCCTCGGATCGTTGTAAACCAGGCGCGACGCGTCGTCGAGCGAGAATTCGAGATGGTCGTGGCGCGGATCGAAATCGCCGGCATCGAAGCCGTCGTGACGATGGGTCAAACTGCCTGACATCCCGAGGTGCACGAGCATTACGTCATCGCCGTCGAGCTCGACGATCAAATATTTCGCGCGTCGCGACAGTTTCACGATTTGCCGGCCGGCGATCGCATCGGCAAAATTCGCGACGACGCGACGGCGCAGCCGCGCCTCTCCGACACGCACGCTCACGATGGTTCTGCCGACCGCGGTGCGAACCAGTACCCGGCGCAGCGACTCGACTTCCGGCAGTTCAGGCATCGCGCGCGACAATCCTGCCGGCAAGTTCGGTGCGCAGCGTACGCATGAGTCTCAGGAAATCCGGCACGCCGAGCTTCTCCGCGCGAGTGCCCGGATCGATCGCGGCGCGTTCGAGCGCCCGCGTGGTTTGCACGCTCTCGATTCCGAGCGAATGACTGAGCGCGTTGCGAATTGTTTTGCGCGGCGCCGAGAACGAGGCGCGCACAGTATCGAGAACGTCACGCTCGTCGATGGCGGCGAACAATGGCGTCGCGAGGGGAGCGAACCTGAGAACTTCGGCGTCAACCTTGGGACGCGGGTGGAAGCTGCCGGCCGCGACCGTGAAATGCAGATCGATATCCCAGTAGAGTGCGGTGTAGACGCTCAGCGCGCCGTAAGCATCGTCGCCCGGTACTGCACGAATTCGGGCGGCCACTTCACGCTGGAACATCAGTACCATTTTCGAAATCTTTCGCGAGTTGTCGCACAGGCGCCGCAAGATAGCTGCCGCGACGTTGAATGGAAGATTGCCGATTACCTTGGCCGATGAACCGCCGGCCAGTGCCGCGAAATCGGTGGCGAGAAAGTCGGCGTTGACGACCCGTGCCTCTCTGAAGCGCTCCTGGAGCCGGACGGCCAGCCGCGAGTCGAGTTCTATCAGCGTCAGCGAGGATAGTGGCCGCGCCGCGATCTTCTCGGTCAGGATGCCGAGGCCGGGGCCTATCTCGATCACCGCATCGATGTCGCAGAGCTCGGCGGCCGCGACGATTCGCGCTGCGACGCCGGCGCTGGTGAGAAAGTTCTGGCCGCGCGACCGGGCAGGCCGCACGCCGGCGCGCGCCAGTGCAGGCGCCGGACGCGACGGAGTTTCGGCTACGTGCGATTTTTGTGCAATCGTCATTTGCTCCAATTTACAGCGCGAGATTGGCTTCGGCGTCGATACTCAAGGCGTCGCGCTCGCCGCGTAGCAGCCGGTAGCTACCCGCCAGCGCAATCATAGCCGCATTGTCGGTGCAGTATTTCAGCGCTGGTGCGACCAGCCTGCGTCCATCAGCCGCGGCCACCTCCGCGAGCCGGTCGCGCAACCTCGAGTTTGCGGCAACCCCTCCGGTCAACGCGATCGTGTCCGTGCCCAGTTCACGCGCGGCGGCTATCGTCGGCTTCACCAGCATCTCGACTACGGCTTCCTGGAAGCTTGCCGCCAGATCCTCCGGCAGCTCTGCGCGTCCGTTCTCGCTCGCCAAAAAAGTCGCGACCGCAGTCTTCACCCCGCTGAAACTGAAATCCATCGGCGCGCCTTTAACGTGCGCGCGCGGGATTCGCACGCGCTTGCGATTGCCGTTGCGTGACAGCTCGTCGATCGCGCGGCCGCCCGGATAACCCAGTCCCATCAGTTTCGCGACCTTGTCGAAAGCCTCGCCGGCGGCGTCGTCGCGGGTGCGCCCGATTCGTCGGTAGCGTCCGAATTCCTCAACCGCAAACAGCGCGGTATGACCGCCCGAAACGACCAGCGCCAGGTACGGCATCGCGATTCGATTTTCGAGCAGGGGAGCCAGCAGATGGCCCTCGATATGATTCACGCCGACCATCCCGACGCCGCTCGCCTGCGCAAGTCCCTTTGCGAACATCAGGCCGACCAGCAGCGAGCCGACCAGCCCCGGTCCCCGGGTGACGGCGATTCCCTCGACGTCAGCGAGCCGGCACCGCGCGACGTCGAGAGCGCGCTCGATGACAGGCGCAATCGTGACGACGTGATTGCGCGACGCGAGTTCCGGCACAATACCGCCGTAAGCGCGATGAATATCGTCCTGGTTGGCGACGGTGCTGGAGCGAATCTCCACAATTCCCGGCGCGCGAGTTTCGAGCACCGCGGCCGCAGCGTCGTCGCAGGAGGATTCAATTCCCAGTATCAGCATTGCAGCGCTAAGGATGACACAAATGAATTTCCAGAAAAGAGCGAGCGACTCCAGTGCGCACTTCTATTTGAGGAAGCGCTGCACCCTTCAAATCAAGCTGCCGGTGTTCAATCCGTCGGCGGAGGCGCCGATGCTGGTGGCGGAGGGGCTGGCGCTTCTTCCGGAGGTCCCGGAGCGTCGGGTTCCGTGGGGGCTGGTTGAGCGAGATCCGGCGCTGACTCTGAGGTAGTGGCTGACGCCGGCACAACCGCGCCCACCCGCGTCACGCCGACGCGCGCAGTCAGGTTGCCCGGACTGGCGGCAAGCGCCTTCTGATAGGCGGCAGCCGCTTCGGTGGATTTCCCCGACTGCTCGAGGCACAGCCCTTCAAACGCATACGCTTCGCCGAGCCAGGCCGAATTCGACGCAAGTCCGATTTCCGCGCGCTTGAAAAAGGTCTCTGCCTGTCCGTAGTCCTGGCGCGCGACGTAGGCGCGGCCGAGATAAAAGTAAGCGTAGGAGTTGCTCGGATCGATCGAAATAGCGTGCGCGAGTTCACGAATCGCGTTGTCTGTATGTCCCTGCTCGAGCGCGACGCGCTGCGCTTCCGTGATTCTCAACGACGCCGCGCGTGCTGGAGTCGGGGCGGTGTCGATCATCGGGGTCAGCGACTCGTCGCTGATTTGAGGAGTCGTCGCGATCGAACCAACGTCGATCGCCGGCGCGATGTCGGGGGGAGCGGCTTCGGCCGGCTGCCCGCGAGGAGGAGCAACCGTCGCGGTCGGCGCTGCATGTTGCTTCTGCTGCTCGACAGGCTCTGCTTGACCGCCGGGGGTCGAGTTCCCGCCCGGCGCGGGTTTTGGCGTTACCCGCTGCCAATCTTCATCGTTAGTATTTTCGTTGGAATTTTCGTCAGGATTTGCCTGCGCATCCGAAGACGGCGCCGCCGCGGGACCTGCCGGCGCAGTGAGATCTTGCGCCGGAATCGATTCTTCCTGGAGTTCGGCGACCATCATCGGCCGGCTGTCCGATGCGCTCGCGAGAGCCGGCATTGTCGACAGAAACATAGCCAAACAAAAAGTAGCGAATCGCACGGTCGGCCTAATCATTAGGATCGGCTACTGGATTCGGCTCTTCAGGAATCTTGTGGTCCACGGCCGTCAACGCCCCCGGTGACTTATGATACGGGCAGTCTTGAGTTGGCGCCAGATCCTGCGGATACACCCCCATCATCGTTACCGGGCAATACGGCGTCGCCTTGTAGCCAGTGGTAGGATCAATCAGCTCCGTGACGATTCCCGGCGGCGCGGTAAAATCCAGCGGTGGACGCGCCGCGGTCGCCGCCTCCATGAAAGCCGTCCACGCCGGCAGCGAAGCTTGCGCGCCGGTCAGCCCCAGCACTTCCTTTTGATCGAAACCGGTCCAGACTACCGCCAGCAGATTCGGGGTAAAGCCGGCGAACCACGCGTCCTTGGCGTCGTTGGTGGTTCCCGTCTTGCCAGCGGCCGGCCGCGTAAAGCCCATCGTGCGCGCGGCCGCGCCGGTGCCGTGATTGATCACGTTCTCGAGCATGAACTGCATCATGTATGCGAGCTCCGGCGAAATAACCTGCTGGGCCGCGAGCTCATGACCCTCGATCACCTTGTTGTTTTCATCGACCACCGCGGTAACGGCGTACGGCTGAGTTTCCATCCCGTCGTTAGCAATTACGGCGTACGCGCGCGCAACTTGCATCGGCGAGACTTCGATTCCGCCGAGCACGATCGACGGATATGCGGGCAAATCGCCAAAGCCGAGCTTCGATGCCATCGCGCGGATTCGATCGAGTCCAACGCTGTTGGCCAGCCGTGCCGTCGCGGAGTTGAGCGACTCGCCGAGCGCGAACTCGAGCGTAACGTGTCCAAAGAATCGATCGCGATAGTTATTCGGGGTCCAGCTCATGTCGCCGTATTGCCAGGTGAACGGCGCGTCTTCGATATAGGTAGTCGGCAGAAACTTCTCGGCGCCTCCCGACAGCGTCTCGTCGAAGGCCGCCAGGTATGTCACCGGCTTGAACACCGAACCGGGCTGACGTTTGGACTGAGTAACGCGATTGAACTGGCTCGACTGATAATCGCGGCCGCCGGCCATCGCGCGAATCCTGCCGGTCTGCGGCTCGAGCGCAATCAGGCACGATTCGAGCCGATCCTTCATCTCGCGGCGCGCGAGCTTGGGATGCTTGGCTTCGAGGTCGGCAAGATTGTGTGCGATCGACGCCTCGGCGATCTTTTCCATGTGCACGTCGAGCGAGGTGAAGATGCGCAAACCCTCGCCGCTCAGCACTTGCGGCGGATAGCGCTCGGCGAGTTCCTTCTTGACGAAGTCGACGAAGTAGGGCGCATCGTTGCCTTCGGCATAGACTTCGCGCGCCCGCAGCGGCTCGCTGACGGCAGCATCGTATGCGCTTTTGCTGATGTAACCATCCTCGAGCATCGAGGCCAGCACCTCGTCCCGTCGCGGCCGCGCGGCGTCGGGATGGTGCAGGGGATTAAGCCGGTTCGGCGAAGAAATCAGGCCCGCTATAGTAGCCATTTCGCCAATAGTCAGATCGCGCGGCTCCTTCGAGAAGTAGTACTCACTTGCTTCCCAGACGCCGTATATACCTTCCTGTCCGCGTTGTCCCAGGTAGATGTCGTTAATATAGTTTTCTAGGATTTCATCTTTCGAGTAATCGCGCTCCGCGATGTACGCCATCATCGCTTCCTTGAGCTTGCGCTTGTAGCTTCGCTCGCGCGTCAGGAAGAAGTTCTTCATCAATTGCTGCGTGAGCGTCGATCCGCCCTGGCGCACGTGTCCCGAGGTGAAGTCGATGTAAGCGGCCTTGATGGTGCGCACGATGTCGACGCCGTGATGCTCGTAGAATCGATGGTCCTCGGCGGCCAGGATCGCATTGATCATCGTCGGTGGAATCTGGCTCAGGCGCACCAGCCGCCGCTGTTCCCAGTCACCCTCGAAGATGCCGCTGATAAGCTCGGGCTCGAGTTCCAGCGAGAAGATCGGTTTACGCGTCACCGGGTCCGCCATCGAGTCGATCGTATCGCCCTTGAGATTCAGCTCGACCAGTTCGCCGCCGAAGTTGCCGTAGGGATACCCGAAGCTGTGCAGAAAGATTTCGAGCTTGCCGCGCTTCTTGTCGAAGCTGTACTCGCCGCGACTGGCAACCTTGCCCGGGTCGACCGGATGGTAATTGAGGCGCGCGAGGCGCTCGAAGAAGCCGAGATCCTTCAGATCCTGACCGGGGTAGATGAGCACCGAGTCGGAATAAATGCGTGACGGGATGTTCCAGCGCTTGCCCGAGAAGCGCGCCACTACTTCATCTTCGAGCTGATGGTAGTAGCTGGAGAAAAGCCACAACGCCGGCGGGACCGCGAACAGAATAAGCGCGCCCACGCCGATCAGCGCGAATTTCAGAATTCGTTTTGGGGACATCGGGAATGCGTCCCCGGCTCAGGCCTCCGGTTTGACGGGCACGTAAACGGTGGCGTCGCCGCGGCGAATCAGGAGCAGCACGCTCTTGCCCTTGGCGCTCGCCTTGACCGCATTCTGGTACGCATCGACATTCTTGACCGCCGCGCGATTGACCTCGATGATCACGTCGCGCGCGCGCAGACCTGCTTCGTCGGCGCGGCTGCCCGGCTCAACCGACGCGATCACGACTCCGGCGGGTGCGTCGAGGCCAAGCTCCTTGGCGAGGTCGGGACTCAAATCTTTTACTCTAAGGCCGAAACGCGACACCGCGCCGAGGTCGGGCTTTTGCGTCTTTTGTTCAGCTGCCACGATTTCAGGCTCGTGCGACTGCGTGATGGTGACCGGCAGCTCGATCTCCTGCTTGTCGCGAATCACCTTGAGCACGCCCTTGTGGCCAAGGTCGGTGCGACCGACTAGTAGCGGCAATTCGCGCGAGTCGTCGACCGGTTGATTGTCGAATGCGACGATCACATCGCCGCGCTTGACGCCCGCCGCCTTGGCCGGCCCGTCGTCCAGCACCTTTGCCACCAGCGCGCCGCGTGAATCCGCAAGCCCGAGCGACTCGGCCAGCTCAGGCGTCACCTTCTGGATGTACACGCCGAGCCATCCGCGCACGACTTTGCCCGAGCTCTTGAGCTGCGGCAGCTCTTCCTTGACCAGGTCGATAGGTACCGCAAAGCCGATTCCCATGCTTGAGCCGGTGTGTGTGTAGATCGCGCAATTGACGCCGATCACATTGCCGCGCAGATCAATCAGCGGTCCGCCCGAGTTGCCGGGATTTATCGACGCGTCAGTCTGAATGAAGTCCTCATAGCTGCCCGGGATGAACCGTCCCTTGGCGCTGACGATTCCGGCGGTCACCGAGTGATCGAAGCCGAACGGATTGCCGATCGCCATCACCCATTCGCCCACCTTCAAGTCCTCGGAGTTGCCCAGCGGCGCCACCGCCAGATCGTGCTTCACATCGATCTTCAGCAGCGCGATGTCGCTCTTCTCGTCATGGCCGATAACCTTGGCGGTGTAGTTGTGCCCGTCCTGCAAAGTCACCGTCACTGCGCCCGGACTATCGACCACGTGCTCGTTGGTCAGGATGTAGCCATCCTTCGTGATGATGAAGCCGGAGCCAAGCGCCTTTGAGCGCGGCGACTCCTCGAAGTGCGGATCGAGCGGACCTCCATGTGGGTCTTCGGGCGACGGCTCCGCACCTTCGATAGGCTCGTCGGGTTCGTCGGTCGAGATATTCACGACGGCGGGACTGAGCTTGGCCGCCAGCTCGACGAAGTCCGGCATTGACTGCGCTTTGGGAGCATGCGCCGGGTCTGCGAGCTCGGTCCAGAAGTGCGCGGGCGCAGGCGGCGGGGCAGAATCTGCTGCGCGCGCGCCGCTTCCAGAGGCAACCAGGGCGAAGGTCGCGGCAAAACTCGCGACGCCAAGTGAGACAACGGGTCGAAACAACTTATTCGTCATGTGTGATTATGCGAAGAACGCCGCTCAACGGCCCGGCTGTCTCGCCAATTCAACGTACTTCATTTGCAGAGAGGAAAGAATCTCTGTGAGCATCGCTTGTTCCTGAGAGTCGAGATTACCGCGGGTCTTGTCGCGCAACATTATAATGATATCGATCATCTGCTGTGCGAGCAGCAGGTCGCGGTTCACCTTCCCGCTTCCCGGGTCGGGCAACTCACCCAATGCGGCCAGCGCTTGCTCCGACAGACTCCACAGAAACGCCGCGAACGTCAGCTCGGGCGGCGGCTCACTCGGGTGGCGGCCCGGCGTGGGCTGCGCGGCGCCGGCTTGCGGCTGGGCGGCGTTCGTCTCAGGCGAGGATGAGGCAGGCCTGGATTTTATGTCGAGCGGCTCGCTGCTCTCCGGTGGCGCGTCGCCACCCTCCTTGGCCTCGCCTTCAGAGGAAAATCGCCGGCGATCCTGAACTTTGAACCCGCGCTTTTCTTCGGAGTCTTCCATCGACTTGTCCCTGTCAGCTTTGTCCAGTCTGCCCGGACGCCATTTGCTCGAGCCGGTGGATCCGTTCCTCGATCGGCGGATGGGTCGAGAAGAGCCGTGAGATTCCCGCCGCGCTCAGCGGATTCACGATGAACAGATGGGCCGTCGCTGGACTGGCATCCAGCGGCATCCGCTCGTTGGCGGCCTCGAGCTTGCGCAGCGCGCTGGCGAGGTACAGGGGATTGTGGGTCAACTTCGCGCCACTGGCGTCGGCCTGGTACTCGCGGGTACGCGAAATCGCAAGCTGAATGAGCGTCGCAGCGATCGGCGCGAGAATGCCCGCGACCAACAATCCCGCGATGCCGCCTTCCTCGTCGTCGCGATTGCCAAGTCCAAAAATCGCGCCCCAACGAATCATAGTGCCGATCATCATCACCGCGCCCGCAAGCGTGGCGGCGATCGAGCTGGTCAGAATGTCGTGATTGGTGACGTGCGAGAGTTCATGGCCGATGACGCCCTTCAACTCTTCGCGCGTGCAGATTCGCATGATGCCCCGCGTCACGGCTACGGCCGCATGATGCACGTTACGGCCGGTCGCAAACGCGTTCGGCGTGTCGGAATCGATAAGGTACAGCCGAGGCATCGGGATTCCGGCCGAATGCGCCAGCTCGTTGACGATCGAGTAGAGCTCCGGCGCCGACGACGCGTCGAGTTCCTGCGCACCGTAGGCCTTCAGCACGATCTTGTCGGAGAACCAGTAGCTGAAGAAATTCATCGCCGCGGCGATGAAGAAAAAAATCACAACGCCGTGCGAGCCTCCGATGAGCCCGCCGATAACCATCAACAGCCCCGTCATCAGACCCAGCAGCAGCGTCGTCTTGAAGAAGCTCATAGCCCCTCGCTCGCGCGACTTACGGATGTTGTCCGATGATACATGCGACCTACAGTCTAATGATTTTGTCGTGACGCTACAAATTTCGACAAAATGCCGGCAACTTCGCGCACCTCCACAGTATCGATCGGAATGCCCCTGACAACGGCGATTTCGCCACCCCCCTCTGGCGCAATGGGACGCCATCGCGCGGGGTCGGTAGGCCCGAAAATCGCCACGCCGGACGCGCCGACCGCGGCCGCGAGATGCGAAACGCCCGAGTCATTGCCGACGAATGCCGATGCGACGCGCGCGATTGCCGCCACAGTCGGCAAATCGAGTTGCTTAAGGATGGGAACTCCGGCTGCGCAAAAGACAGGTTCCAACGACATCTCGGCAGGTCCCACGATGACCGCGACGCTCGCACGCTCTGATAGTTCTGACGCCAGCGCGACGAATTTATTCGCCGGCCAGTTCTTGCCAGGACTGCCGCTGCCCGGAAGTATAACGAGCAGATTCGAGGTGCCGCATTTCGATTGCACCAGCGCGCTGGTTGCCCCTGCAAGGTCATCGGGCGTCGGCTCGAGCCGTCGATTCACCGGTGCAGTGGCATCGTCAACATCAAGCTCAGTCTCAATCGACCGCAAGTACGCCGTCGAGATGTGAGCATCTCCACCCGGCCGGAACGGATGAAACGATACGTGGGCATCAGTCGCCGCAGACAGTCGCGCGCGATAACGCGGGTCGTCCGAGGCGAAGAACGAGTAGATACGATCGAAGTCTCCGAACAATCGGCGCGCGATGCCGGCGGTGTCATCAGTGAACAACGCGCCGACCTCGCGGGCGTCAATCGAATGCGCTCGCGTGACGACGGTTCTTCCCGCGGCAAGCTGAGCCAGCTCCATGCGCGCCATCAGCTCGATCGAGCCGCCAGGATGGTTGCGTGCGATCGCCGCCAACGATGGCATCAGGCACATAAGATCGCCAAGAGCGCCCGGAAAAATGACCAGCACGCGGCCAACCGCGCGCGGATTGGTCTCTCGGGGTGGCATGGTCAGCTTTATAGCCCACCCATTAAGGGTTATGAATTCTCCTGCATACGAGCGAGTTGCCCGAGTGGGCATTCGAAGGAGACAACGCTATGAGCGCGACGCCCGGAAAGTGGAGTTACACCAAGGGACTGCATGAGTTGGGCAACGGTTGTTATGCGTACCTGCAGCCCGATGGCTCGTGGGGATGGAGCAACGCGGGGCTGGTCGTCGACGGCGACCAATCGCTGTTGGTCGACACGCTGTTCGATCTGAAACTGACGCGCGAAATGCTCGAGGTAATGCGCCGCGCACAGCCTCGCCCTGCCGCGCGCATTGGAACGCTGGTCAACACGCACTCTAACGGCGACCATTGTTTTGGCAACGAACTGGTCGAGGGCGCCGAGATAATCGCGTCCAAAGCCTGCGCTGAGGAGATGCGCCACGATGGCGGCGCGGGCCGCCTCGCGGACTTCAAGCGCAACGCCGCCGCAATGGGCGACGCGGGGACTTTCTTCGCGGAGATCTTCGCTCCCTTCGATTTCGACGGCATCAACGTCACGATGCCAACGCTGACCTTCGAGCGCGAGCTTACGCGCCGCGTCGGCGACAAGATCGTCCGACTCATCGAGGTAGGTCCCGCGCATACGGCAGGCGACGTGCTCGCCTACGTTCCCGCCGATCGCGTCATCTATACGGGCGACATCCTGTTCATCGACGGGCATCCGATAATCTGGGCCGGCCCGGTTCAAAACTGGATCAACGCGTGTCAGCTCATGCTCGATCTCGAGGTCGACACTATTGTGCCCGGCCACGGTCCGATAACCGACAAGCGCGGCGTCGCTGCGCTGAAGGGATACCTGGAATACATCGCGCGCGAGGCGCGCAAGCGCTACGACGCGGGGATGCCAATCGCAGAAGCGGCGCAGGACATCTCGCTGGCCGACTATGCGTCGTGGGGCGACGCGGAGCGAATCGCAGTGAACGTCGGCACGCTCTACGGCGAGTTCTCAGGCGGCAAGACGACGGCCAGCGCTGCGGAACTGTTTGGGCTGATGGGCCGATTGCATCGCGATCGCAGGAAGTGACGGCGCGGATGGCGGTACTTATCATGCACGATTGTGGACAGTCGCAACCGGCCATATTTTCCGGCTAGAATCGCCCCCATGCCTATCAGCGTTGCACAGTCGCCCCTTGAGCTTATTGGCAACACGCCGGTCGTGCGGCTCAATCGTATCCCCGGCAAAGACGACGCCGAAATATGGGCCAAGCTCGAGAACTTCAATCCCGGCGGCAGCGTCAAGGACCGAATCTGCCTGGCGATGGTCGAGGCGGCTGAGAAGTCCGGCCGGCTCAAGCCGGGTGACACTATTGTCGAGCCTACCTCCGGCAACACTGGTATCGGACTGGCGCTGGTCGCCGCCGTCAAGGGTTACAAGCTGATTCTCACGATGCCCGACACGATGAGCGAGGAGCGTCGCTCGTTGCTGGTCGCTTACGGCGCGAAGCTGGTGCTGACGCCGGATACACGCGGGATGCATGGCGCGATCGCGAAGGCCGAGGAACTGTGCCGCGAAAATCCCGGTTACTTCATGCCGCAGCAATTCAGCAACTCGGCCAATCCCGAAGTCCATTACAGCAGCACCGGACCTGAGCTGCTCGAGCAGTTCGCGCGCATCGACGCGTTCATCTCGGGCGTCGGCACGGGCGGTACGATCACTGGCGCCGGCCACTATTTGCGCGAGCATCTCGACAAGAAAGTGCTGATCGTTGCGGTCGAGCCGAAAAACTCGCCGGTGCTGTCAGGCGGTGAGCCGGGCTTTCACAAGATCCAGGGAATCGGCGCCGGGTTCGTGCCGAGCAATCTCGATACCAAGGTTTACGATGAGATAATCGCCGTCAGCGACGAGGATGCGACCCTGTTCTCGCGCCGCCTGGCGCGCGAGGAGGGCATCCTGGTCGGCATTTCGTCGGGTGCGAACTGCTGCGCGGCTTTGCAGATAGCCAAGCGGCTGGGCAAGGGCAACATCGTGGTCGTGGTCTTCTGCGATACCGGCGAGCGATATCTGACGACCGATCTTTTTCAGGCTGAGGGTATCTGACGCAGTCTGATTCGATGGACTTGACGCTGAAAGCCAAGCTGGACCGGATGCGCGCGATACTTGCGCCGATGCGCAATCTTATCGTGGCGTTTTCCGGCGGCGTCGATTCGACCTTCGTGCTGAAAGTCGCGCACGAGGTGCTGGGCGATTCGGTACTCGCGCTGACCACTACTTCGCCCACCATGCCTGACGAGGATCGCGAATCGGCGCTGGCGATGGCGCGACTGATCGGTGCGCGTCACCTGCTGGTCGAATCCAATGAGCTCGAGATCCCCGGCTACTCGGCCAATCCGCTCAATCGATGCTACCTGTGCAAGCACAACCTGTTCACGGTGTGCGAGGCCAAGGCTGCAGAGCTTGGAATCGACACGATAGTGGACGGGCTCAACCTCGACGACCTGCACGACTATCGTCCCGGGATGCAGGCGGCGAGCGAGAAGAGCGTGCGCCATCCGCTGGTCGAAGCCGAGATGACCAAGGCCGATATTCGCGAGCTCTCGCGCTCGATGGGATTGCCGACCTGGGATCGGCCGGCGTCGCCGTGCCTGTCGTCGCGCTTTCCATACGGCACCGAGATAACGCCCGAGGGCTTAAAAAAAGTCGCGGCGGGTGAGCAACTGCTTCATTCGATGGGCTTCGTAGTCGCGCGCGTGCGCTACCATGGCGAGGTCGCGCGGCTCGAGCTGGAGCAAAACGAGATCGCCCGAATCTTCGAGCCGGCAAATCGCGAGATGATCGATCGCGAGTTCAAGAAAATCGGGTTTAGATTCGTTGCGATCGATCTGAAGGGCTTCCGCTCGGGCTCGTTGAACGAAGGACTGATTGCGAATGCAGTAGCGCCGGCGAATCCTATCGGCCCGCCGCGCAATCAAGTCTAACCTTATGGCCGACCGCCTTATCGTCGATTCTGAGCGGCGAGGCGACATTGGCTCTATCCGTTCCCGCGTGCTACGAAGCGCCGACGACAGGCTGAACAATCCCGGCAGCGGCCTCGCGAGTGCGGCCGTCGCCGCGGTCGCCTCTGCGCTGCTGTTCGAACTTTCTGCCGCCGAGCCGCGGCTATGGCCGTGCGCGCTATTGGCGCCGCTGCCAATTCTGGCCACCGCGCCCGAAATCCGCACCGGAGCAGGTGCGCAGCTCGCCTTCCTGGCCTATCTCATTGGCAACCTCGTGTCGTGGGGAGGCGAGAGCTTCGCCGTGCCGCTGGCGACGATGTTTGCCTCGCACGTAGCGGGCGCGATCGTGTTTGCGACTTTCGTGGCATGCGCGACCGAGGCGACGCGGCGATGGTCCGGGTGGCTGGCGGCGCTGGTCTTCCCGATCTTCGAGACCGCCTTCTACTTCGCGCTGAGCCAGCAATCTCCGCACGGCACCTGGGGCAGTCCGGCTTATTCGCAAGTGGGGTTCATCCCTTTGATTCAGACCGCGTCGATACTCGGCTTGTGCGGCGTGATGTTCATCATGTCACTGCTGCCGTCGGGTCTGGCGGTCGCGTGGTATCGGCGTCGATGGAACATGGACTGGAAGGCTCCCGCAATCATGTCGGTCGGCGTCTTCGCGCTGGCGGTGTCGCTGGGATGGATTCGCGTGATTCGGACACCGTCCACCCCCGCGGTGCGAGTGGCGATGGTTGCAAGCAATTCGTTGGTGCCTCAGTCGGAATCTATCGACGTAAGCGACGCCGCCGACATCGTGACGCTGTACGCGAGGTTGATCCGTCAAGCGGCCGGCCAGGGCGCGCAAATCGTCGTCCTGCCCGAAAAGGTCGTGGGGGTTGCGCCCAATTACGAATGGGATGTCGTCAAGGGATTCCAGCAAATCGCGAGCATGTCGCACGTGTGGCTGGTGGTTGGATTCAACCAGATCGGACGCACGCCCGAAAGGAACATCGCAGTCGTGTTCGATCAGGACGGCAAGATTATCGCGGCGTATGCGAAGCATCATCCGATTCCCGACCTCGAAGACGGTTACAAGGCGGGAACCAAGCCGGCGATTTTCGATGCGCCATGGGGACGCAGCGCGGTGCTGATTTCGCAAGACCTCGATTTTCCCGACACCGCGCGCGAGCTTGCGGCCGAAGGGGTGCGCGTCGTGATGGCGCCGGCGTCGGACTGGGCGGGCTCGGAGACTATTCATCAGCGGATGGCGGTGGTGCGCGGCGTCGAGGCGGGCTTCTCGCTCGCGCGGTCGGCGCGCGGGATGGTCTCGGCCAATGACTCTCGCGGCCGCCAGATTGTGGCGCGCGAGGCGACCACCGGCCACGACGCCGTCGCGACCGCCGACCTGCCGCTGGGTACGGGTCGAACGTTCTACTCGCACGCCGACGATTGGTTTGGCCATCTCTGCGAGATGTTCACCATCCTGTTGATGCTGCGGCTGGGCGTGAGTATCTGGTTTGCCGCGCGAAAGCGAAGGCTCGCCGCGGTCGATCGAATCGTACATCCCGGCTTGGTCTCAGTTGATGTCGTCAAGCCAGGAAGCGACTCGGAGCAAAAGGTAGAAGAGGAAGAGGAGCGAATTTATCGCCCGCCTACCCGCCGCCCGGATTAGTCACGATCGAGTGTAAAACCCGCCCGCAAGGATCGCTTCGACGATCTTCAAGTCGGACCGAGTTGTGATCTTGATGTTGGCAGTAGAAGATTCGACTACTTCCACGCGAGCGCCTGTTCGTTCGACCAGGTCTGCGTCATCGGTTGCGACCGTTCGCTCATTCACTGCCTGTTGATGCGCTGCGATGAGCGCCGCGCGGCGAAATGCCTGCGGAGTTTGCGCTTGCCATAGAGTGGCTCGCGCGACTGTCGCCGCAATCGCTCTGTCGTTCTCGGTGACGCGCTTCAAGGTGTCGGCTACCGGTATCGCGGCAATCGCACCGCCGGCTCGCGCTGCCGCACTCAGGCATGCTTCGAAAATTTCTCGCGTCGCCAGCGGACGCGCCGCGTCGTGCACGATAATCAGTTCGCTCTCCGCGCTCGTCAGCCCCAGCGCGATTCGAACTGAATCCTGACGCTCGACACCGCCCGGCGTGATCTTCACCGGCACCTTGAGTCCGGCGGCAGCGACTTCGGCGCGCGCTGCGTTTTCGAATCCAGTCGGGCACCGCGATCACGACCTCGCCGATTGCACCGACCTGCCGCACTGTGGCGAGCGAATAGGAGAGCATCGTGCGGCCGGCGATTTTTACGAACGCCTTGGGCACGTCCGAACCGAGTCGCACGCCGCTGCCCGCTGCAACGATGATGGCAGACGCGATCAATTCGCCGCCGCTGGCGCTGCCGACGCGTTGTTGATGAAGCTCGCGATCGTTCCGATCACGCCGACGTCAACATGTCCGGGCTTTTCATATTCAGCCGGCCCGGGCTTGCCCGCACCCGCGATGAACAGGTGGTTGAGACCAGGGAGCGTATCGACCTGCACCTTGGCGTCGCCCTTGAGGCCGTTTTGCCAATCACGGATATCTTCCTCGATGACCTGGTAGTCGCGCGAGCCGCGCAAAATCAGAATCGGCACGTCGAGACTGCGTGCGATCGCGACTTCATCGCGCGCATCGAGGTCATAGTAGTACGACGCGGGCGCGCCGAAAAAATTTTGCGCCGGCGGCATTTTGTGCGCGGAGATTTCGTCGGCTTCACGCTCGGTTTCCGCCAGCTCCTTGGGCGATGCCTCGTCGAGGTATCGCATCTGCTGCACGATCACGACCGGCAGCTTGCGGCCGACCGGCGCGAGCAACACGATTCCCGCAACCGGCCACGCCTTTTTCGCGACCTCTGGCGCCAGCTCCGCACCGAGACTGTGACCCACCACGAAAATCCTGTCCTGCGCCACTTCGCTCCGCGCGCGCAACAACCTTACCGCGGCGACGCCGTCATGGATGACTTCCTCCTCGACGGTGACCTTCTGCGGATTGAGATCTTTGTACGCATAGGTGCGTTTGTCGTAGCGCAACACGACGATTCCGCGCGAACTGAGGCCTTCGGCGAGATCCTTGAAGATATGATTGGGGCCGATGCTCTCGTCACGATCTTCCGGACCGGATCCCGCCAGCAGCACGATCGCGGCAAACCGACCGGTGGCTGCAGGAATAGTCAGGATGCCCGGCAGCCTCCATGGCGAGTCGCCAACTGTGACTGCTTCTGCGCGGAACTTCGCTGCGTCGGCATACGGCGGCGAAGTCGCGGGCGACGACGAATCCGATGCGCCCACGAACGGTTTGAAATACAACCCCGCGATCTCGTCGCTTTCGGGCCTGACGGAAACAGTCGAGAGCAGCTTGCCGTGCTCGAAGTCCAGCTCGACGCCGACTACGTCGATTCCACCGATCTGACCGCGCTGAATGATTTTCCATTTCTCGAGCTGGCCGCTGCTGCCTACGATCTGAAGCCATATGGTCGAGAGTTGATCGGCGGACAGTGCGGCCTTCATCTTGGGATCGAAATGCTCGGTCGCCTTGGTGAAGCGGCGGTCGCGAAGTGCGGTGAACAGCTCGTCGACTCGAGAGTCAGTGTTGGCATTCGTAGGACGCGCGCCGACCGTCAAGGCAATCAGCGAGGAGACAATCCCGAGCAGAAGTATTCGCCGTTTCAGCATGCCGGCGAGATTCGCACACCGAATCTTCACCTTCAACACAGCGCAGGAGTTCGGCAAAGGTTCAATGAACGGGTATGGGCCGCCACTTCTCCCGCTAGCCACAACAAAACCTTCGAGCTTAGGATTTTCCTCGGAATAAACCAACCAATAAGGAGTAACTCATGAACGCAGACGAGAAGGCGATAGCCGCGGTGCTGGCGCAATATCAGGATGCCCTGAACCAATCGAGTTCCGATGCGGTAATGAAACTCTATGCGCCGGATGGAGTATTCATGCCGCAAAACAGTCCCTCCAGCGTCGGGGCGCAATCGGTCCGCAAGGCCTATGACGCCGTATTCGAAGCGATCAAGCTGACTGTGAAATTCGATATAGCCGAGGTTCGTCAGCTCGCGCCCGACTGGGCGTTTGCGCGAACCAATTCGGCCGGCAGGGTTAAGGTGAACGCGACCGGCGAAAGCAGCGCGGAAGGAAATCAGGAGCTGTTCGTTTTCCAGAAAATCGGGGGGAATTGGAAAATAGCACGCTATTGCTTTTCAACTACTAATCCGCCGGCGCTGCCGTAGCAACGCCATCTGGATTCTTGTCAGGTCGGTGTTGCGCAACTCGAAGGAAATGAAAAAGGCCGGGACAAAATCCCGGCCTCGTTCACAGTTTGGATTGTGCGACGCGCTAGTTCGCGAAGATCGTCTTCAGCTCTTCCATGATTTTTTCTTCGGGATGCGCCTTGGCGATCGACAATTCCTTGACGAGCAAGGATCGCGCCGTGTCGAGCATCTTGCGCTCGCCGAACGACAATTCCTTATCGCTCTTGAGCACCAGCAGGTCGCGCAAAACCTTGGCGATCTCGAGCGGAGAGCCGGTCTTGATCTTTTCGGTGTATTCTCGGTAGCGGCGATTCCAGGTTTGAGTATCGACCTCGACCTTGCGCTGGCGCAGGATACGGTAGATTTTCTCAACCATATCCTTGCCAATCACACGGCGCAGTCCGACCGACTCGACGTTCTCGGTCGGAATCATGATGGTCATCTTTTCGGTGCCGAGGATTCGGAGCATGTAAAAACGTCGCTCCGTCCCGGAGATAACCCGCATCTGGATGTCCTCGATGACGGCTACCCCATGGGCGGGGTAAACCACCTTTTCACCCTTCTTGAACGGCAAATTCATCGCGATTTTGGCATTCGACCACAGGCATTGGGATTTCGGACATGGTTGACGACCCCACCGAGGGTTCATCACGAATCCGATCAGCCTGGAATGTAGTTGCTAGTATGACACAAAATTAAGAAATTTGTAACCCCGGTCTCAAAAAGAAACCAGCCGTAATAGAACGATATTCGAAATTCGCTGCGGAAAGAGGTCAGTCGAACCTTAGTTCCATGATGATAGCGTCTTCGCCGGGGCCGTAATAGTGCCGTCTCAAACGCCGTTCTTCGAATTCAAATTTACGATAGAGCTGCCTCGCGGCTAGGTTAGAACGGCGAACTTCCAGCGTAACTACGCTTGCTCCAGATGATTTAGCCTCGTTTATTGCTTCGCCGATCAAAACGGTGCCTATCCCGAGCCGGCGCGTATCGGGATGAACGGCTATGTTGAGGACGTGGCATTCGTCGGCAATCAGCCATCGGCATAGAAAGCCGGATATCGAGATCCCGTCCTCAGGGAGCGCGACCATTATTCGCGAGAAGGGCAGGGTCAGCTCACGCTGGAAGGATGCCAGCGTCCAGGGGGAGGGGAAGGCAAGGCGCTCGATCTCGATTATACGCGGCAGGTCGGTACCTGTGGCGTTCCGAATGTGGATCGCCATCTCAACCCCACACTCAAATGGACTGTCGGCGCGCCGAACCCCGCCAGTTCTAAAGTCGCGAAGCTTTCTCAGGCAGCATGCTGGAACTGGGCTGCGTCCGCTTTGAGAACGATGACCTCGAGCACCTTTTCGCGCATCCGATGTTTGAACGCACCGACCGACTTGCCGAACTCGATTCGAGTCGTGAAATCGGCCGGGAACGACGACGAGACGTAGGACAGGCGGCGAATGGTCTCGCCGCGCACGCTCGCGCTGATGGTAATCACGTTGTCGCCGAGCATGATGTTGTAGTCGTAGTCGGGCATCTCGTCGGGCAGATTCCACAACCGCTTGAGCGACGACGGTGGCAGTTTGCGCGGCATCTCGAGCCGCACCAGGTATGCGTTGGCATATTCGGCGACGGTGTAAACGGTGCCGTAGCGGCGGTCGCGCTCGGTCTTGTCCTCATGCATGGTGCCCTCGAATCCGTCGAAGGCCACCTTGCGCTCCGTTTTCCTGCCCGCGCCTCCCGCATGCGCCAGGATCGAGCCGAGCGGCGCGAGCGCGAGCCCGTACCAGCATCCGCGGTACGTCAGCTCGTGTGCGGGTTTGGCGTGAATTACTCCCTCGCGCAGACGCCACGCCGCTTCGCCCGCGGCAATCAATACGCCGAGCATGATCCATCCGCCGGTGCTTTGCGAGAACAGCCGGTCGCCGAGCACTGCAACCGCAAACCCGGTAAGGATAGCGGGATAGAGAGCCAGATTCAGAATCATGTTGAGTGCGGTCGAGCGAATCCTCGAGAACCCGGACGTGGTGCCAACCGCTTCCTCGAGGTTTGCCTTCACGCCGTCGGGCATCGCGCCGAGAACCGGCTCTGCAAGTCGAAAAGCGATCTGCACCGGAGCGGGAGCCTTGCGCACCGGCGACGCGTCGACCGACGCCAGCACGGTGTCGAAGTCAGCGTCGAGCTCGCCGGGAAAATGCTTCTCAGGAACCGGGCCGGGCAATGCGCCGATATCCTTCGGCAGATGCATCATCGCGAGACCCGCGGCCGCCACCGGAGCCACCGGCGCTGCAGCCGGCTTAGGCGCAGGTGCTGCAGGCGCGGCTGCCGGCGGCTTGGGCGCGGCTGCGACCGCAGAGCCGTTGGCAGCAGCCTCTGCGGGCTTAGCCGCGGGAGCTGCCCCGGGTGCGCCGCCCTCTTTGCGAAAGCGCGACGGCGCGTCATCGGCGAAGGTCTCGTCCGGATGCAGTTCGCGCACGCGTGCGAGCAGCACGCTCTCGCTCTCGAGATTAGCCGGGTCCGGAATGCAGCAATCGACGGGACACACCGCGGCGCACGCTTCATGGTCGTAGAAGCCCACGCATTCGGTGCACTTGGACGGCACGATGTAGTAGATATCCTGCGCTATGGCGGGGCCCGGCGTGCCGTTGAGTTCCCATGGCACTCCGCCCGCGTAGATTGCCGTGTTGGGACATTCGGGCTCACATGCCCCGCAATTAATGCATTCGCTCGTGATCGTCGTTGCCATCTCGAAACCGGACCTCGTCAAATGATGTTGGAAAAACCCGACCGGCAAAGCCCGCGGTAGTATGCCAGCGTTGCCGAGGCAGACGATAACCGCTGAAAGTTTTGTCTGTCAATCGCAGTCATTTCAATTCACCTAATAGTGTAGCGCGGCGGATGTTCCGAACAGAACAGCCTGCGGTCCTATCACCTTGCGTTGCTAAACGGGTTTTGCAACTATTACCGCGATTACTTGTCCCGCCATGGCTGTTGATACCAACAGTGTACCGGGACTGGCAGTTGACTTGAACCACTGGAGGAACTCCCGGATGAAGACAATCGTGAAGATGCTTGGTGTCGTGGCCGTGACCGCGCTCATGACCGCGTGCGGACCTAACATGCAGACCATCAATAACGCCACCGATCGCGCGCAAGCGGACGCCAACAAGGCGGAAGCATCGGCGAACGCGGCTGAAGCGTCGGCCAACCAGGCGGCAACGGCAGCTTCGCAGGCCGAGGCGGCGGCCACCGAGTCGGAAGACGCGGTTCGTCGTGCGAACGACGCAGTGTCGCGCCTCGAGGCGGCATTCTCGACTTCGGTCACGAAGTAATCGTTTAGACCGGTTACAGACCCAGTCATTTAGAAAGCGGTGGCGATGGGAGCAATCTCCTTCGCCACCGCTTAGTCTTGTGCGCGGGACTAGTCGTCTTCCGAGGTATCTTTGGGATTCGCCGCGTGCCTCAGCGCTTTGCGGACGCGCTCGCGCAGCGTGTCGTCGGCTTCGATTTTGTTTTCGAGCGCCCTGAACTGCTCAACCGTAAGGCCCTCCCTTGAGCTGGCCTGCTCGACGGTCAGGTCATGATTTTTCTGCATCGCCTCGTAAACGCTGATGTACTTGTCGACCTGACTGGTAGGAACATCCCGGTCCTCGTCGTCGCCTTGGTCCTGGGCCACCGGAGCGAGGGGGAAGCAGAGTCCGCGGAGAATCGGAGAACTGGTAGCAGGAGTTGCGAATTGATGGGATGAGTGCCGGTGGCGAATTCTGCGGTGGTCGACCATGCCCGCGAGCAGGGCAGTATCGAGATCGCGCCACAGATAGTCGCTATCAGCGCCGCATGTTTGCCAGCGATTGGTTGTTTGGTTTGATACACGTTGAATAGCCTCCGCCGGAAATCCATGTCGCAGATTTTTATCCTTGCACGCCCCGCGGACTTCATAAAGGTATAGAATTGGACCAAAGTGCTATTGCATCGCGTCAAGCGATGTTTAAATTCAACACGGTCCCGCATACCGCCGTCGTGGTGGTTTGTCTTGGGCTTAAATACATGACCAGACAGAAAGACGGAGAATGATTCATGCCAGCCAAAACGGTTGAGCTGCACGAAAGAGCACGAGTCGGAATTGTTAAGGGCGCGACGCTGGTGGCGGAAGCTGCGCGCGTAACTCTCGGTCCCAAGGGCCGCAACGTGATGATCCAGAGAAGCTTTGGCGCGCCGACCGTGACCAAGGACGGGGTGACCGTGGTCAAGGAAATCGAGCTCGAGAATCGCTTCGAGAACATGGGCGCGAAGCTGATTCGCGAGGTCGCGCAGAAGACCTCCGACGTCGCAGGCGACGGCACCACCACCGCGACGGTGTTGGCGGGAGCGATCGTGCGCGAGGGGATCAAGCTGCTCGCGGCGGGATTCCCGGCGATGGAGCTGCGGCGCGGAATCGAGGCCGCAGTGGTCAAGGCAGTCGCGACTATCAAGGAGATGTCGCGTCCGGTCAAAGAGCGCGAGCGGCTGGAGCAGGTCGCGACGGTTTCAGCCAACGGCGACAAATCGATTGGCAAAATTGTCGCAGATGCGATGGACAAGGTCGGCAAGGAAGGCGTCATCACTGTCGAAGAGGCGCGCGGGCTGGAGACGGTGCTCGACCTGGTCGAGGGGATGCGCTTCGATCGCGGGTACCTCTCGCCATACTTCGTCACCAACCCCGACAAGTTGACGGTTGAGCTTGACGAGCCGTTGATCCTGTTCCATGAGAAGAAGCTTTCCAACTTGCGCGAAATCCTGCCGCTGCTCGAGAGCGTAGTGCAGACTGGACGGCAGCTCCTGATAATCGCCGAGGACGTCGAGAGCGAAGCGCTGGCAGCGCTGGTCGTCAACAAGCTGCGCGGGACACTCAAGGTCGCGGCAGTGAAGGCCCCCGGTTTCGGCGATCGACGCAAGGAAATGCTGCAGGACATGGCGATTCTGACCGGCGGCACCCTGATCGCGGAGGAACTCGGCGCGAAAATCGAGAACATCGAAATTGCCGCGCTCGGCAAGTGCAAGAAAGTATTGATCGATAAAGACAACACGACGATCGTCGGCGGCGCCGGCAAGAAAAACGAAATCCAGGGGCGTATCGAATTGATCCGCCGCCAGATCGAGGAGACCACCTCTGACTACGATCGCGAAAAGCTGCAGGAGCGGCTGGCCAAGCTGACCGGCGGGGTTGCCGTGATCAAGGTCGGCGCGGCGACTGAAGTCGAGCTCAAGGAAAAAAAAGCGCGCGTCGACGACGCCGTCCATGCGCTGCGCGCAGCGGTGGAGGAAGGCATCGTGCCGGGCGGCGGAGTCGCGCTTGTGCGCGCAATCGCGGCGGTGAATTCGCTCAGGCTCGACGAGAATAAGAAAGCCGGCGCGGGGATCGTTGCGGCGGCGATGGGCGAACCGCTCAAACAGATCGCGCGCAACGCCGGTCACGAACCGGAGGTCGTCTTCAACGCAGTGAAAGAAGGCAAAGGTGATTTCGGTTTCAATGCCGCCACCGAGGTTTTCGAAGATCTGGTCAAGGCGGGCGTGGTCGATCCCGCCAAGGTGGTGCGTTCAGCGCTCGAGAACGCTGGCAGCGCGGCGTCGATGATGCTGACGACGGAGGCCGCCGTCGCCGAAGCGCCGAAGAAGCCGGCGCCGATGGCTGGGATGCCGGGCGGCGGTGGAATGGGCGGCGGTATGGGTGGAATGGGAGGCATGGGTGGCATGGGCGGAATGGACGACTTCGGTGGCGACGATTTCTAAGCGCGGATTCGACGACTCACGGAACGAATGAAATGGTTCCGGTGGAGACGAAAAGAATAAGTAAACGGGAACAGGATGCTGAGCGCGTCGAATAGTCGTTGCCGTATTTTCGCTATAGCTACATTCGTAAACTATCAGGACTAGTATAAGCAATTCAATCGAGCGCAAAAATATTAGCTATGAGTCAGAATACCCCGCTGTGAGTGGAGGTAAATGATATCTACGCACTCGCTCAGGTGGGAAATTTAATCGCATCACTATAGTACACTGTCGCGACTGACCAAACACAGATAGCTAGTTTGAAAATCGTACTTATTGACGCGTTCACAGAACAAAGGCTTGCACAGGGCTAGGAGTTGTGAGACAAATTTAGGGTCTTAATGCAGGAGCCGAAGAACTACTTACAAGAATCCTGCGCATTCCTTAGGAGGAAAAAATGGAAGGGTTACTGAGAAAATCTTCAAAACTGGTTGGTCTTGCCGGGGCTTTGCTAGCCCTTTCGTTGCTCGCAGGATGTTCGTCGAACGAGCCTGATCCTGCACAGCGCGCGGTGAACGCGGCCAACCAGGCTGATCAGGCTGCGGCCCGCGCCGACGCGGCGGCGCAGAAATCAGCGGCAGCAGCGGCGCAGGCTCAGGCGGCAGCCAGCCGCGTAGAGCAGGCGGCCAGCGATGCGAAAGCGGCTGCGGATCGTGCAGAAGCGATCGCGTCAAAGACGATTTCGGAGCATCACGAAGTGCACGTCCACGTCCATCATCACCATCACGCGGCGGCAGAAGCCGCTCCTGAAGGTGGCGCGGCTCCAGCACCGGATGCAGGCGCACCTCCGCCGGCTCCAGCTCCAGCGACTCCGTAATTTCGCTCAGGCTTGATACTAACGAGGGCGGTTGCATCGGCAGCCGCCCTCGTTTGACTTTCTCTTTTCAGAATTTATTGCCGGGGAACCGACTATCCGGTTCACCGCGTCTGCTCTGCTGACTCCGCATTGAAGGCGCAGCGGAATCCGCGAACGTCCACGTCAACTCGCGAACGTGACTATCACTTTCAGCGACTCGGGCTTTTGCGCGGTCGCAAACGCTTCGGTTATCTGCGCGAGTGGAAACCGATGTGTCACGAGCTCTCTCGCGTTGATCACGCCGCGCTCGACCAGCGAAAGTGCCTCGCGCGTTTCGTCAGGTCCGCATGAATAGCTTGGGATGAGGCGGGTCTCATTGAAGTACAGATCGTGCGGCCTGACGAGCAGTTCGTCGTCAGGCGGGGTCGCGGTGAATTGCACCACGGTTGCGCCCTTGCCGGCGGCCGCGATGCCGGCGGCGATTGCTTTCGAGGTGCCGGGTCCCACGATTACGACGTCGGCCATCGCGCCGTTGGTGATTTCGCGCACCTGTTCGACCAGGTTGTCGCCCTCGACCACGATTCCGCGGTCGGCGCCGAGCTCGATCGCGCGCTTGGCGCGCGAATGAAACAGGTCCGCGCCGATGATCGTGCCGGCACCGAGATGCCGTGCCAGCTTCACGTGCATCATGCCCATGATGCCCAGACCGATGATCAAAATAGATTCGCCGGCCTTCAGGCCCGAGCGCTTGAGCGACTTGACGACGCAGGCCGCAGGCTCGATCAGGACGCCGTCGGCGTCGGCAATCGAGTCGGGGAGGGGCAGGGTGTCGCGCTGGTTGGCGGCGCTGACGAGGAAGAACTCGGCCATCCCGCCCGGCACGATATTCGTCGCACGCCAGGTCGCGCATTGCACGTACTCGCCGCGCCTGCACGCTGCGCATTGAAAGCATGGCGCATGATGGTGGACGAAGACGCGATCGCCGGTTTTGAATTCACGCACCGCGGCGCCGGTCTGCTCGACGACCCCGACTGGTTCATGGCCGAGCACAAGCGGCGCCTTGCGCTTGATGTACCAGGGCATGATGTCGCCCGAGCAGATGCCGCATGCGCTCGCGCGTATAAGAATGTCGCCGTCGCCGACCGCCGGCCGGGCGCTTTCCTCGATCCGGATGTCGCCGAAATCGTAAAGTCGAGCTACCTGCATAGGGTTACCGCCATGTTAGGATGGCATCATGCCACGGCCTAAATGTCCGCCGATAGCTGCCGACATAATTACCGAGATCGGCGATCGAGTCGTTTTGATCGAGCGACGGAATTTCCCCCAGGGATGGGCGATTCCCGGCGGGTTTGTCGATTTCGGCGAGACCGTAGAACAGGCCGCCGTGCGCGAGGCGCGCGAGGAAATTTCGCTCGAGGTCGAGCTTCGCGCGATACTCGGGGTCTACTCACGGCCCGATCGGGATCCGCGGGGCCAGACCATCACGGTGGTGTATGTCGCGCGCGCTTCGGGCACGCCGCATGGCGCCGATGACGCAAAGAGTGCGACGCTGTGCGACCCGCGCAATCCGCCAGCCCCGCTGGCGTTCGATCACGCGGAAATCCTGGCCGACTACGTGAACTGGCTCGACACGGGTGAGTTTCCCGCTCCCTGGCGCAAGCATTAGGACGCGAGCCGTCGAGTTTCATCGCGCGTCGAATCCATTTTAATCCGGCTTCGGAAAATCAGCGCGCCGCCGAGATATGCAGCCAGCAGCGCTGCGAATCCGGGATGCGGCACCGCTTTGATCAGTGCGGTCATGATGCAGAGGGTCAGTAGGCTGGCGCCGGCGAGCAATGGAATCTGGCGGGCGGCCTCGCGCGGCCGGAAACCATCCCATGCTGCCAGCATCCCGAACAGGTACAGCGGCAGCAGCAGAAGCGTCTCAGGGAGCCACGCCAGCGGCGACATCAGCAGCGCGAGTGCGACCCAGATTCCGAACAGCAGGCCGTCGAGATCGTTACGGCCACGAATCGCTAGCGACGCCATCGCGGCAATTGCGAGCAGCACTAGATCAATCAGCGTGACGATCGCCAAAAGCGGAAGGAGCGGAGCGTCGAAGACCTTGGTACCAGCAAAGTGCGCGACGACTTTTCGCACAAACGCGAGCACGGTTAGTTCGGCGCGTCCGACTGCATGATACGAAACCGGCATCCCCAGCGTAACGAGCTCGATCCAGCGCCAGGGGTTGGTCAGCAGAACGCCGATAGCGAAGAAGGCGATGGTCCAGGCGAGCGCCTGCCAGCGACGCCCGAACAAAAAATATCCGGCGGCGGCCGCAGGATAGAGCTTGAGCAAAGCAGCGATCGCCAGCCACAAGCCCGCTGCCGCGGGACGCTCACGGCGCGCGCAAAACCACGATGCGGACAAGAGTCCCAGCAGCATCGGCGTGAATTGGGCGCTTGCGATTGCGCCGGCGAACTGGCGCGAGAGCAGCACGAGCGACAGTACAATGATCGTCGGTGCGGGACCGAGCGGCGGAGCGTTCGCGCGCGCCAGCAATATCACCGCGGTGGCCAGGCACAGCAGCTGCGCGGTCTGCCAGACCCAGAAGGAGGTTTTCTGATCGAGCCGTGCCAGCGGGGAAAGCACCTCGACGAAAAACGGCGTGTAGTTGCAATAGCGCGGACGCGTCAAGCCGGGCCGCAATTCTCTTGGTACGGCAGATACCGCCCACGGATCGCCGCCGGTCGAATAGTCAGTCCACCAACCGTAAAAGAAACTGAAATCGACATCGTCGTAGCGGTGGGAGACCGCGCGCAGATGCTGAGCGAGCGAAAACGCCGCGACGATCGCAAGAATCGTCGCCGCAATCGTGGTGAGCGGAAGCCGTCGCAGAGAGGTGCGCAAACCAGACTGCTCGGCCATCGCCGCTAGCGCTTGAGCTTCGTGACGGCGCGCTCGATGCGATCGAATGCTTCGTTGAGGTTTTTCGTCGAGGTGGCGTACGAAAGCCGGACGTGGTTGGGCGCGCCGAAATCGTTGCCGCCGACCAGCGAGACATGCGCCTCGTCAAGCAGAAATGCTGCGAGCTGGTCGCCGTCAGTGATCTGCTTGTCGCCAAAGCGGCTGCCGAGCAGCGCCGACACGTTAGGGAAAGCGTAAAACGCGCCCTGCGGCACGTTGGGCAGCTTGAATCCCGGGATGCGCCGGACGCGCTCGACCACCAGCGCGTTGCGCTCGCGAAACGCCTCGAGCATCGGCTTGAGCTCGTCCTGCGGGCCGGTCAGCGCTTCGATTGCAGCAGCTTGAGTGATCGAATTGGGATTGCCGCTGTTCTGGCTCTGCAAGCGGCCGGCGGCTGCGATCGCTTCCTTCGGTCCGGCCGCAAATCCGATTCGCCATCCCGTCATCGCGTAGGTCTTCGACAGCGAGTTGAACACTATGCCGTGGGACTTGAGGCGCGGCTCGAGGTTGAAGATGTGCGGCGCGACGCCGTTGTAGACGATGTGCTCGTAAACGTCGTCGGACATTACCCAGATATCGGTGTCGACCAGGACCCGGGCGATTGCTGTAAGCTGTTCGGCTCCGTAAACGGCGCCGGTTGGATTTGACGGCGAGTTGAGCATGATTCCGCGTGTGCGAGACGTGATCGCGCGGCGCAAAGCCTCGGGCTCGAGCATGAAGCCGGACTGTTCGGAGCATGGCACGAACTTCGGCTCCGCACCCGACAGCGAAACCATCGCGGCAAAACTCACCCACGCCGGAGTCGGGATGATCACCTCGTCGCCTTCGTCGAACAACGCGGCGATGACGTTGGCCTCGGCCTGCTTGCACCCAGCCGACGCGATTATCTCGCCGGGCTCGTAGTCCAGGTTGTTGTCGCGCTTGAGCTTTAGCTTGATCGCAATTTTGAGCGCTGCCGTGCCGCCCACGGGAGTGTACTTGGTCTGGCCCGCGGCCATCGCCTTGTCTGCGGCCCGCTTGATGTGGTCGGGAGTATCGAAGTCAGGTTCGCCGGCGGCGAGCGAGATGACGTCGATTCCCGCCAGCTTCATTTCGGTGGCGCGGGCGTCGGCGGCCAGGGTCGCCGACGGCTTGATTGCTGCGATTCTGCGATTGAGCTTCAGCATTGGTTAAATCTGGAATTTCAAATGTTCGACGCTCGGCGCTGGTCAGCCGTCGCGAGGACAGATTGTAGCTTTCCCCGCGTTTTGAAAGAACCGCCTAACCGACTTTGAGTTTTGCGCGGAGCCGCTCGATCACAATTTCCGGAACCAGCTCCGGCAAGCGCTTGCCGTAGCCCGCGACTTCCTTGATCAGATGCGACGAGCTGAAGAACAACCGCGGGTTTGAGAACATGAAAACGGTCTCGACGTTCGGACTCATCTGTTTGTTCATCTGCGCCATCTGCAGCTCGTAGTCGAAATCCGTCACGGCGCGCAGCGAGCGAATCAACACCTTGGCGCCGATTCGTTCAGCGTAGTCGACCGACAGGCCGCTGAACTTGTCGACCCGCGCGCGTGGCTCGAGGTCGTGGATCACTTCGCGGATTATCTCAACGCGCTCGTCGCCGGAGAACAGCGCCGCATCCTTGTGCGGATTGTAGGTGACCGCGACTATCACCTCGTCGAAAATCGCAACGCTGCGCCGGATTACGTCGACGTGTCCGTTGTGGATCGGGTCGAAGCTGCCCGGGTAAACCGCGATCAAAGGGGTCCGCTCTTTGCCTTTTGTCATCTTCCTGAAACCATCACTCTGCGCTCGGCGCCGGATTGGATCGCCGGTAAAAGGCGATCCGGTGATCGCCGATGGTCGCGACAAACACCCGCTCGTGCTCTTTGGGAGCCGGTGGCGCTGCTGGCGCGCGCTTCGATTGTTCCACTACGATCCATCCGCCAGCCGCCACGAGCTGGAGTTCACCAAGCAGCGTCAAAACCTCGGCGCTCATGTCGTCCTTGAACGGCGCATCGACAAATACCAGATCGAATGACCGGTGCTCGCGCGCGAGGTCGCCCAGCGCGCGACGCACGTCGGACACGACGACGCTCGCGTGATCGGAAAGTTCGAGCTGCTCGAGATTGGCGCGTATCGCGGCGGCCGCGTCGCGCGAGGAATCCACGAACGTCACGTGCGCGGCGCCGCGCGACAGCGACTCGATTCCGAGCGAGCCGCTACCGGCGAAAATGTCCAGGACCCGGGCTTGGTCGAAATCCATCCGCACAGCGAGCCGAGAAAAAATCGACTCGCGCGCGCGTGCCGACGTCGGCCGTGTGAGTAAACCGCGCGGCGCTTTGAGCCGGCGGCCGTGAGCATGTCCTGCAATGATTCGCATCCAGCCAGTTTTTTCGAGGCATCTCGCGATCGAAATAGCCGTCGCCTCTTGCCTCTAAGTCGCGGACGATAGATAACCCGTTCTGCCCGACCTCGCAAGTTCGCGGCTGAATTCAGCGGCGATGCTTGCGCCTCTGGCGGAGTTGCGAAATTTTAGCTAGCAATCATTAGATTCGCGAACTCAAGAACTTCGATTTTGAAGGTTGCATAATACTTCGCCATGCCTGACAACCAGCAACCCCGATTTTCCGACGCTGCGCTTGATGAATATCGTCAACTGCTCGGCCGCTATCCGACCCGTCAGGCCGCCCTACTGCCGACCCTGTGGATCGCGCAGCGCGAATTCGGCTGGCTCAGCGACGAGACCCAGGACTACGTCGCGCATCTGATGGAACTGCCGCCAGCGCATGTGCGCGCAGTCGTTTCGTTCTACACGATGTTCCATCGCAAGCCAGTGGGCCGCTATCTGCTCGACGTCTGCACTAACCTCTCGTGCAAGCTGCGCGGTGCAGAAAAAATCGTGGACTGCATCCGCCGCAAATTGAGAATCGAGGTGGGCGAGACTACCCCCGACGGCAAGTTCACGCTTGGCTCGGTCGAATGCCTGGCCTCCTGCGGCACCGCGCCGATGCTCCAACTCAATCAGGACGCGTACGTCGAGAATCTAACCGAAGAAAGCACCCTCAAACTCATCGACGAGCTTGCCGCACGTGACAATTGAACTAATCGCCGGCGCGATCAAAGCGATCCTGATGATCGTGCTCGGATTGAATCTGTCGCTGTTCCTGCTTTATTTCGAGCGCAAGGGCAGTGCACTCATCCAGGATCGAATCGGCTCGAATCGCGTCACTATCACCGGTATCGGCAGGCGCATGGGCATGCCCAACCTCGGCATCATCAACACCACCATTGCGGACCCGGTCAAAATGTTCACCAAGGAAGACTTCGTGCCCGCCGGCGCAGACAAATTTCTGCACACCCTGGCGCCGTTCCTGGCGCTGTTCCCGGTGATGATAACGTTCGTCGTGATCCCTTTTGGCGACCAGATTTCGATTCACGGTCATCGCATCGGTCTCGAGGCCGCCAACCTCAACGCCGGAGCGCTTTACCTGCTCGCGACCATCGGCATCGGCGTGTACGGTATCGCGCTCGCAGGATGGTCCTCGAACAATCGATGGGCGCTGCTCGGAGGCATTCGCGCCACTGCACAGATGATCTCCTACGAACTCGCGATGGGACTCGCGATCGTCTCGGTCATCATGACCTTCGGCACGCTCAACTTACAGGAAATCGTGCGTGGGCAGGGCGGAGTGTGGTTCGGATTCCTGCCGCGCTGGGGAATTTTCACGCAGCCGCTTGCCTTCATACTTTTGCTGGTGGCCGGCGCCGCAGAATCCAAGCGCATTCCATTCGATCTGCCCGAAAGCGAGTCGGAGTTGATCCAGGGCTACTTCACCGAATATTCCGGCGGCAAGCAGGCCGTCTTCATGCTTACTGATTTCGCCGAGCAGGCGCTCGTCGCGATGCTGCTGACGACGTTTTTCCTCGGCGGCTGGCAGATTCCGTGGCTGATGCGCGACGGCTTTCATTTCCCGGGCGGCGCATTCCTTGCCGTTCCCGCACTGGCAGTCTCGATTCTTGGGGTCGTCGCATTCCTGGTGAAAGTTCTCGCGCTGTGCATCTTTCTCGGCATGGTGCGATGGACACTGCCGCGTTTTCGCTACGATCAGTTGATGCGTCTTGGATGGAAGGGCCTGGTGCCGCTAGGGCTTTTCAACGTGCTGGTCACCGCTTTCGTCGTCGTCGCGACCGGGAGGGTCCAGTGATGCCTCCCTTCCTCTATATATTTCTCGGTGCGCTGGCGATCGTCTCCGCCCTGGGCGTCGTCGTCCAGCGCAACCCGGTACATTCGCTGCTGGCTTTGATCGGAACGCTGATGACGGTCGCTATTCTGTTCATCGCCGAGGACGCGGTCGTGGTCGGCTTTCTGCAAATCATCGTTTACGCCGGCGCGATCATGATCCTGTTCCTGTTTGTGATCTGGCTGTTGAATCTCCAAGTCGAAACCGGGCCGACCGGCCACCTTGCGCTCAAATTCTTCGGCTCGCTCGCGGCGGCTTTGCTGGTGACCGAACTGTTTTTCATTCTCACGCCGCCTCATCTGCAGGTGAAGTTTACTCACGAGCCCGCTGGCTACGGCTCGGTTGCAAGTCTCGCCGCCAAGCTTTTCACCGACTACCTGATCGCCTTCGAGGTGACGTCCGTACTGCTGCTGGCTGCGGTCGTTGGTTCGGTCGCGCTCGCGCGTCGCTTGCCCGCCACCGCTGACGTCCAAGCATCGGAGAAAATCGTGCAGAGGATCGCATCATGATTCCGCTCCACTACATGATGTCCTTGAGCGCGATCATTTTCGCCATCGGCGTCGCCGGTGTGATCATCCGGCGCAACATTCTCGTCATGTTCATGTCGATCGAGCTGATGCTCAATGGAGTGAATCTCGCCTTCATTGCGCTCGGCAGCCGCCTTGCCTCGATGGACGGCCAGGTTATCGTCTTTTTCATCATGACGGTCGCTGCGGCCGAAGCTGCCGTCGGACTGGGCAT
Organism: uncultured delta proteobacterium; assembly: GCA_963842215.1. GTDB lineage: Bacteria > Desulfobacterota > Binatia > Binatales > Binataceae > Binatus. The sequence continues at coordinate 83,403 of CAWJFQ010000005.1, forward strand.
CATTCTCTCGATCTTCCGCAATCGCGAAACCGTTCACGCCGACGACTTGACCCTGATGAGATGGTGACCATTGCCAATGACGGTTGAGTTTCCAGCGCTCGCGCTAATCCTGCTGTTCCCGGCGCTCGGTGTCGTGTTCAACCTGTTCCTCGGAAACAGGCTCGGACGCGGCGCGGTTAACCTCGTCGGCCCGGGCGTCATGTTCGTCGCGTTCGGTGTTGCCAGCTGGGCATTCTTGACTTTGCTCGCGATGCCTCCTGGAAGTGCGCTCGCTATGCATCTCTGGGGATGGATCGAGGGTGGCCCCTTTCACGTCGACTTCAGCCTGCGCATCGACGCGTTGTCCGGCGTGATGGTGATGATAGTCACAGGCGTGGGCGCACTAATCCACCTTTACTCAGTCGGATACATGGCGCACGACGAGGACTTCGCTCGCTTCTTTACCTACATGAACCTGTTCGCGCTCTCAATGTTGATACTCATTCTGGCGGACAACTTACTAATGATGTTCGTAGGGTGGGAGGGCGTCGGACTATGTTCCTACTTACTAATCGCGTTTTGGTACACCAATCCTCAATTCGCCTATAACGGCCGCAAGGCCTTCGTCGTCAACCGGATTGGCGACGCGGGCTTTCTGCTCGGGATGTTCACCATCGTTGCCACGCTCGGTATGCACGGCGTCTGGACGCTCAACTTCGTTGAGCTTCACAACAATGCCAATCTTCTCGGCGGCGCCGCTGCGACCGCAGTGTGTGTGCTGCTCTTGATTGGCGCGACCGGCAAGTCTGCCCAGATTCCGCTGTACGTGTGGCTGCCCGACGCGATGGTCGGTCCCACGCCGGTCAGCGCTCTGATCCACGCCGCCACGATGGTCACCGCCGGCGTTTATATGATCGCGCGACTTGGCTTCATCTACACGATGGCGCCCGGCGCCCTCGATCTGGTGGCGACCGTCGGCGCCGTCACCGCGTTGTTCGCCGCGACCATCGCGATCGTCCAGCCCGACATCAAGAAAGTGCTCGCCTACTCGACCATCAGCCAGCTCGGCTACATGTTTCTCGGCGTCGGTTCGGGCGCGTACGCGTCGGGAATTTTTCACGTGATGACGCACGCGTTCTTCAAGGGTTTGCTGTTCCTTTGCGCCGGCTCCGTAATTCACGCGCTCGGCGGCGAGCAGGACATGAACAAAATGGGCGGCCTTCGCCGCAAGCTGCCGATCACCTTCTGGACAATGTTCATCGCGACGCTCGCCATCGCGGCGGTGCCTCCATTTTCCGGCTATTTCTCCAAGGACCTGATCCTCGAAGCCGCCTACGATTCGGGTCACTCGACGCTCTGGCTCCTCGGCGTAATCACGGCGGGGCTTACCTCGTTCTATATGTTCCGGCTGATTTTCATGACCTTCTTCGGTGACTCGCGCGTAGATTCCGAAGTAGAGCATCACATCCACGAATCGCCGGCCGTAATGACTATTCCACTAGTCGTACTGGCTATTCTGGCGACGGTCGGCGGATGGGTGAATCTTCCGCGCGGACTGTTTTGGGGAGAAGCGTTCGTGCGGTTCCTGGCGCCGGCTGTCGGAGCGTACAAACCGCTGCTTGAGGCCAGCCCAACCTCGCTTTCGCTGGCGGCGAGCGTCGCATCGGGAATCGGTATATTGCTGGCCTACGTGTTCTATCTCCGAATGCCGGGAATTCCGTACCTGCTAGCGTGGCGATTGAAAGCTCCCTACGACTTGCTGCTCAACAAGTACTACATCGATGAACTTTACAATTTCATCGTCACCCGCCCGCTGTTCTGGATTTCGCAAAACGTGCTCAACCGCGCGATCGACAGCTTCGCAATCGACGGCGCCGCTGAAGGTGCCGGCCTTGCCGTCCAGACTTCGAGTCAGGTAGCGCGCCGTGCTGAAACCGGCAACGTCCAGCATTACGCATTCATTTATCTGCTCGGCGCGATAGGCATCGTCGCCTACTACCTGTTCCTGGTGACGCGCTGATGAACAGCGGCTTGCTGACAGCGCTGATTTTTCTGCCGCTGATCGGCGCGCTCTTCATACTTATGCAGAGCGAGGAGCGCGCGATCTGGAATTCGGCGTTTATATTTTCACTGCTGCCGCTGGCGCTCAGCTTCTATGTTCTGTTTGAATTCAGCCCGCAGCTCGCGGACTACCAATTCGTCGAACAATACGACTGGATACCTGCTTTCGGAATTACCTACCATATTGGTATCGATGGCATTAGCCTGTTCCTTGTTCCACTGACTACTATTCTGATTACTCTGTCGCTGCTTTACTCCGGCGGCGGCGATATTGAAGCACGTCCGCGCGACTTCTGCTTCTTCATGCTGGTGCTCGAAACCGGACTGCTCGGCGCGCTGCTCTCGATCGATCTCTTCCTGTTCTACATGTTCTGGGAAGTGATGCTGGTTCCGATGTACTTCCTCATAGGCGTCTGGGGACACGGCCGCAGGATTTACGCCGCCATCAAGTTTGTGTTGTTCACGATGGTCGGTTCGCTGCTTATGCTGGTCGCAATTTTGTACCTCGTGTACCAGGCGCATGTGCATTTCAACCGCACCAGCTTCGATTTGCCGCTGCTTTACCAGGTGCCGCTCACTGCAACTGAAGCGCGCTGGTTGTTCGCTGCGTTCGCGCTCGCGTTTGCGATCAAGGTCCCGATGTGGCCGGTGCATACCTGGCTGCCCGACGCTCACACCAATGCGCCCACCGCCGGCTCCGTCATTCTGGCGGGTGTGATGCTGAAGATGGGGACGTACGGATTCCTGCGCTTCGCGATTCCGCTGTTCCCGGGCGTCGCGGTCGAAGCGATTCCGCTGTTCATGGCGCTGGCGGTCGTCGGGATTATCTACGGGGCGCTGGTCGCGATGATGCAGCAGGACCTCAAACGATTGATTGCTTATTCGTCGGTTAGCCATTTGGGTTTCGTGATGCTCGGAATCTTCGCACTCAACCCCGAAGGCGTCGATGGCGCGATTTACCAGATGCTCAATCACGGCGTTTCGACCGGTGGATTGTTTTTGCTGGTCGGAATGCTCTATGTGCGGCGCCACACGCACGAAATCTCCGAGTTCGGCGGCCTGTGGAAGCAGGTGCCGATTTACGCCGGGATTTACATGGTAGTCATGCTTTCCTCGATCGGCCTGCCCGGACTGAACGGCTTCGTCGGCGAGTTTTTGATCATGCTTGGTGCGTTCCTGCGCATCAGGCTGGCGACTGTTTTCGCAGTCGTCGGCGTGATCCTGGGTGCGCTCTACATGCTGTGGGCCTACGAACGTGTATGGTTCGGACCGATCACCCATGCGGTGAACGAAACCATGCGCGACCTTACTGGCCGTGAGATTGCCGTGATGGTGCCGGTGATCGCGTTGATGCTTTTCATGGGACTTTTCCCGCGTCCGCTCATCAGCCGGATGGAGCCGTCGGTGACTGCGATGCTGGCGAGAGCAAACTTCGCGCAGGCACATCTGGAACATGAACGACCACCGATTCGAATGGCCACGCTCCCGGAATTGAATCGAGAACCTGTGATCGCGGCGGTCGCACGATGACTCCACTTAACCTGGCCGCTATCAGCTTCGTCTGGCTGCCAATCCTGCCGATGGTCGTGGTCGCCGTCGCCGCGATCGTGGTGCTGCTGGCCGGCGTGCACGTCGACGACAGCGAGAGCGAAGGCTTGGGCCTCGTGACCCTGGCCTCGCTGGGTTTGGCCTTCGTATTTACGCTCGGAATTTTGGGACAGCGCGGCGTCGCCTTCGCGGGCGCGATCTCGATCGACAGCTTCTCGGCATTCTTCGAGCTGGTGATTTTGATCGCCGCGATGTTCACCGTGATGATGTCGCTCGACTACGCCGCCGAGAACAATATTTCCGGCGCCGAATACTATTCGCTGCTGCTGTTCTCCGCGCTCGGCATGATGCTTATGTCGACGGCTGGCGACCTGATCGTCATCTTTCTCGGCCTGGAAACAATGTCGATTCCGGTTTACGTGCTGGCCGGAATCATGCGCCGCAACCCTAAATCGAACGAAGCGGCGATAAAATATTTTCTGCTCGGCGCGTTCTCCACCGGCTTCCTGCTCTACGGAATCGCCCTGGTGTACGGCGCAACCGGCACTATCAAGCTCGGCCCGATTCACGACGCAATCGCCTCGGGTTCGATGAGCTCGAATCCGTTGCTCCTGCTGGGGATGGGTTTGTTGGTCATCGGCTTCGGCTTCAAGGTCGCTGCCGTGCCATTTCACATGTGGACGCCGGACGTTTACGAAGGCGCGCCGACTCCAGTGACCGCGTTCATGGCGGTAGGGGTTAAGCTCGCCGCCTTCGCCGCCTTCGTTCGGGTCTTTCTGGTCGACTTCGCCGCGGTCGGCGCGCACTGGCAGACGGTACTATGGGTCGTCGCGGCCTTGACGATGACCGGTGGAAATCTGCTCGCGGTCGTCCAGACCAATATCAAGCGGATGCTTGCATACTCCGCGATCGCACACGCGGGTTATCTGTTGCTGGGCATGGCAGCGGGAGTGCAGGAGGGACCGGCGATTCTGTACTACCTGCTCGGATATGCATTCACCAACCTGGGCGCATTTGCAGTCGTCATTGCGCTCGAACGGCGCGGCGAAGTAGGTAATCGGATTAGCGATTTCCGCGGACTGGCGGAGCGCCAGCCGTTGCTGGCCGGCGCAATGGCTATCTTCCTGCTTTCGCTGGCCGGAATTCCTCCGCTGGCCGGTTTCGTCGGCAAGTTCTACATCTTCAGCGAAGCACTGCGTCAGGGATACGTCTGGCTGGTGATAATCGCGGTATTCAACAGCGTAGTCTCTGCCTATTACTACTATTATGTAATGGTCGCGATGTATATGCAGGAAGGCGGGATCGAAGTTACCCGACTGAGTAAACGTCCCGCGCTGGTGGCGGCTATTGGACTAGCCGCGCTCGCTACGATTTTGATCGGAGCTTATCCGCAGCCGTACTTATGTCCGCCGCCAACGCATTCCATTCCGCCACCGGCGCAGAGGGAATCCACACCGCGTTCGATCGATAGTGCGCGCTATTTTCGGCGCGACGGTTTTTTCGAAACCGGCTTCTTCGCAGATTTCATCGCCGGCTTGGCGGAAGTCTTTGCCTTGACCGCTGCTTTCGGCATCGGCGCAGCCTTCCGGGTGCTCGCGGCGCCGGCGTATGCATCGGCTTCGATCTCGATCATCATTTCGGCATTAGCCAGTCGCCGTACCTCAACGATGGTCGAAGCCGGGGGCGAGTCCGCGAAAAATTCCTTGTGCGCACGAGCCACTTCCGCGAAACGCGACATGTCAGTCACGAACATCCGCGTGCGAATGACGTGATGCATCGCAAGTCCGGCTCGCTCGAGCGCGGTTCGAATATTCACCAGCGCCTGGCGCGCCTGCACGTACATCTGTCCTGCGCCGACAATCAGTCCGCGCTCGTCGGTCGCAGTGGTACCTGAGACCGCGACGATGTCGCCCGCCTTCACGAGCCGCGAGTAGCCGACGATCGGTTCCCACGGCGTATTGGTCGAGATTCGCGAGATCGCGCTCATCGTGTTCTCCTTCGCGCGAGCGAAGTCGGATGCGCGCGCGATTTTCGCGTTCAGCTATTCGCGGCCGGGATAGTTCTCTTCGAGTTCCCGCGCCACCGAGCGCATGGGGGGACCCACCGGCCGTCCCGACGGCGTCAGCCAATTCCAGATTCGGGTAATCATCGGAACGCCGGCCTCTGCGCTCCGCACCATGTCGAGTTCATGCTCGATTATCCGAGAATTCAGCCGATGTGCGAGCCCGGTGCTCGCGAAAATAGGGCGCCGCTGTTCCATCCTACTACCTCCACCACATCCTCATCCGCCCATAGGGCGCAAAATAATGATCGAATGATACAGATGCTCGCGAAATAGTCAAAAATTTTCTTGCGTACTCGCGATCGGAACTCGAGCCGACAGGCTGATAAATACCGCGCAAAAGGCGCGCTTGAAGTTATCCCGCACCTATCGTATTGTTGGCGCGTTTCGAGTTCCTGCGTTCAAGTGAGCGCCAAGCAATCAAGGAGAAAGCGATGCGCAAGGTTCTGCTGCTAGCACTAATTACGATGTTCTTCGCGACGGCCTGCAACAAATCGGAGGAGACTGCCCCGGCCGCGCCCGACGCTGCCGCCTCCGCGGCCGCGCCTATGGCCAGCGACGCTGCCAGCGCCGCCGCCAGCGCTGTATCCAGCGACGCCGCTAGTCCTGCTGCCGCGGCCAGCCCGGCTTCGCCGTAATCCAGTTCGTTTCGTAGCGAGTTCCCGCGCGCCGTCAAGAGCCGTCGGCGCGCGGGTAGCTCGCTGAAAGGCGCTCTCCGGCAAGAATTCCGCAATTCCCCTGACCCCCGACTTCTGTCGGGTCTCGTTCCCTCCAGCCCTGCACGATTTCTGGTCTCACTAAATCCACTTACGCAAGTAGATGCAGGTGACTGCCCCTGCTGCTACGATGCGTTCGCAGTGGCGACAGTTCCCAAACCCGTTCCTTCTTCCGAGCAGCTGAAGCCGGGTCTCTCGCTCTTCGACTCGGTGACGCTGGTCGCCGGCTCGATGATCGGTTCGGGTATCTTCATCGTTTCGGCCGATATCACCCGCCAGGTCGGCACACCCTTCGCGCTGCTGACGGTCTGGCTGGTCGCCGGCGTGATGACGATCGCTGGTGCACTCGCGTACGGCGAGCTCGCCGCGATGATGCCGGCTGCCGGCGGCCAGTATGTCTATCTGCGTGAGGCTTACGGCGGGATGTGGGCATTCATGTTCGGCTGGACGCTCCTCCTGGTTATCCAGACCGGTACCATCGCGGCCGTAGCCGTGGCGTTTGCGCGTTTCGCGGGCGTCATGTGGCCGGTGCTCGGTTCGACCCTGTGGTTTGGCGCGGGTGGCGCCGGACTATCGGGCGAGCGCGCCGGCGCAATAGCGGTCATCGCAGTCCTCACCGCGGCGAATCTGCGCGGCCTCAACATGGGCAAATGGCTGCAGAACTCCTTCACCACCGCCAAGATTCTCTCCCTATGCTTGATAGTCGCGGTTGGATGCGTGCTGCTGCCGAATCCCGCTGCGCTTCACGCAAACTTCGGTACCTCAACCGCCTTCTTCGGTTCACCTTCGATGTCGATTGCCGGGGCGGGAATCTTCGGCGCCGCGATGGTTGGTGCGCTTTTTTCCGCCGACGCATGGGCGAGCGTCACCTTTGCCGCCGCCGAAGTCCGCAATCCAAAACGCGATCTTCCGCTCGCGCTCGCGTTTGGGACCGGCGTCGTCATCGCGCTTTACATCCTCACCAATGTTGCCTACCTGTGCGAGCTGCCCGCTTCCGGAACTGCGAACGCGGCGAGCGTGATGGGACGCGGAATCGCTCAGGCCACCAGTGACCGCGTAGCGGCTGCCGCGATGGAAGTAGTATGGGGCGGCGCGGGGGCGAAGCTGACCGCAGTCCTCGTGATGATCTCGGGCTTCGGATGCGCCAACGGGTTGATCCTCACGGGCGCTCGCGTCATCTACGCGATGTCCCAGGACCGCGTCTTCTTCGCCGCGGCCGGCCGCCTCAATCGCGCCAGCGTGCCCGCCGTCGCACTCGTGTTACAGGGAATCTGGGCCGCGGTGCTGACCTTGTCCGGCACGTATTCCGAATTGCTCGACTACGTGATCTTCGCGCAGCTGATGTTCTATGTATTGACAGTCTCAGCTGTCTTTGTGCTGCGCCGTCGCCGTCCCGACGCGTCGCGCCCATACCGCGCATGGGGTTATCCGGTCGTTCCCGCGCTTTACGTAATTGCGGCGTCGGCTCTGATGATCGATTTGTTAGTACTGAAGCCGCGCTTCACATGGCCCGGATTGCTGATCGCACTGAGCGGCGTCCCTATTTACTACTGGACGATCTCCCGCACCCGCGCGATCAAATAGTTCAGCTAGGGCCGCCCGCTGTCGCGCTGGACATCTGGTGCCGAATTGTCCGTATTTTCCTCATTGGTAGGCAAAGGAGCTCCCGCCTCCGAACAGTCGGCTTGACCCAGCTTGCCGTTTCGGAAGTCTCCCACGATCGAGGTGAGGATGTACTCGCTGCGTTCAGGCGATTGATTTCCGGCGAGCTTGAACAGTTCCGCCGCATTGCGCGCCGCCTCGGTCGCATCGTGGTCGCTCTTCGGCAATCCATAGATCTGAAATACCTTGCACAGTGACTCGATTCCGTCCTTGCGGTCGCCTTCCGTAATCGGAGCGGCCGAACCCTCGGCCGCCGGCGCGTTCTCATGCGATCCTATCAAACCGCTGCCGAGGCCGCGCAACATTCCACGGAAAAAGAAAAAAAGCAGAAACAGCAAGATCAGGCCGGCAGCCGCTCGTCCTGCACGCTGACCCGGCGAGAGTTCGCTCCAGGGGAGAAATTCGAAACCGCCGCGGCCCTTGTCGCCGCCGATTGGAGGCGGTGGCAGCGGGGGCGCCGTATGAATGTTCGGCGGCCTGACTTCAGGCTTGAACGGATTGGGCTGCGGTTGCGGCGCCGGTCTTATCGGCGGCGCGGCTCCGCGCGTCAGCGGCGAAGAAACCGGATTGCCGCTCGGCTTTGGCGGCGGCGATAACGGATTGCCCGCCGGCTTCAGTGGAGTTGCGCAGTATCCGCAAAATACTGTGCCCTCCGGGTTATCCTTGCCGCACTGCCTGCATGCAGGCATCAGCTTACCTTGGCCTCATCGCCGAATATCAGCGAAACCAGTGAACAGTCCCCTGGCATTTTTCCCCAGCCGCGTCCCATTGTCACGTCCGCCCCCACGAGGCCCGAACCACAGCCGATGACTCTACGAGTATGAAAGCTACAGCCGGAGCATGCAAAGTCAATATGGATGACGAAAATTCAGTTTTCCGGCTGATTTGCGGCTCCAAGCTATTTCATCGCAGCAACTCTCTGATTCGCAGGACGCCCGAGGCACTTTGAGAGCCACTTCTGCGCGGTCGGGGTGGCCGAAAGATCCAGTTGAACGTAGGGCGCGATGCTCATCACAGACGCTACATTAAGGTCTGCAATTGTGAATTCTTTACCAAGCAGGTACTCAGACTTGTGCAAGTGATCGTCAAGCACCTTCATCGGCGTCTTCAGCGTCTCGATCGCCGCGAGTGCCACCTTTTCGTCCTTTTGTTCCGCTGGCAGCAAGATTCGGTGACTGAAAATATCGAGCAGCGGCTTCTCTACCTCGGTCATTCCCCACAGGCTCCACTGGTAACACGCGCCGTGACCCTCGACGGTTGAAGGCCACAGTGGGGCCTTGCCGTATTTTTCTGCGACGTACAGATTTATCGCCATCGACTCCCAGATTATCGTCCCGCCGTCATCGAGCGCGGGTACATGCCCATTAGGATTTATTTTGAGATACTCCGGCTTTCGCGTCTCGCCCGTAAATCCGAGCGGCACGTGCTCGAATTTGACCCCGGCTTCCTCCAACGCCCACAAGCTCCTGCCCGCACGTGACATCGCCGACCCGTACAATTTCGTCATTCTTCTCTCTCCAGTTATCCGGTCAATTCAAGTTATTGATAGCGGGCTGCGCCTATCCTCAATAAGCAGCTTCGAGGATTCCCACCAACGATTCCAGCGTCACATCCGACCCGACGGTGTTAGCCCGTTTCACTTCTTCGAGCACGGTCCCCGCGATTCGCGAGATCTCCTCGCGCGGCACGCCAACGTCACGCAGGCGGGTCGGCACTTCGAACTTGCCGATAAACTTCGCCGCGCGATCAGCGCATTCCACCGCCGATGAACGCGGACTTCGCGCATCGAAGCGCACGCTGAATCCGTCGGCGATCGGCCCGAAGCGATCCGCTGCGATATTCGCCATGAAGCGCATCACATGCGGCAGCGTGATGCACGATGTGATGCCGTGCGGGACGTTCCACATCGGCCCAATCTGATGCCCCAACGCGTGCGAGATTCCGCCACGCGTATTCGACATACCGAAAATCGAGAGCCACGCCGCAAGCTGGCATTGCACGCGATGCTCGAGTTCGTCTTCGCCATGAGTCTGCAGCGACGGCAGCAGATGCTCGTTGAGCAGCGTAATCGCCCTCGCCGCGAGCGTGTCGGTGACGAGCTGATGCCGCGTCGAGTACGAGCCCTCGACTGCGTGATCGAGCGCGCGCATTCCGGTCGAAGCCCACAGCCATGCCGGCGTCTCGACCGTCAGCGCCGGATCGAGAATCACCACTTTGGCCTGCAAGCGCGGGTCTGCGACGCCCCCTTTGACCTTGGTGGATTCGTCAGTGACGCCGCCCGCCGGAGTGAATTCGCCGGCTGACAACGTGGTCGGCATCGCAATGTGCAGAATCGCTCCGGCGCCGCCTCCATCTTTGGCCGCATCGGCGAAATCCACGATACGCGAGCCGCCGCGACCACCCATCAACTGCCACGCCGCGTTCTTTACGGTGTCGATCGGACTGCCGCCGCCGAAACTCACCATCGCATCTGCATTGACACGACGCGCCTCAGCCACCAGCTCCGTCACTGTCTGCGATGGCACATGCTGCGCGGCACCGCCGAACACGCCAGCCAACGCGGAGCCTGCGGCACTCTTCACCTTTTCCAGCAGTTTCGATCGCCCGAGCGTCTTGCCCGTGACAATCAGCGCGCGTTTTGCCCCGCGTCGTGACAACTCGCTACCAAGTGCGTCAACCTTGCCGACGCCGAAGACCACAGTCTCGAGCCGCGTGAAATGGTATTCGCCCGATGTCTTGTTCAATTGGTTTCTCCTGACTCCCGAAACTCATATTTTGGTGCTTGCAGCTACCGATATGCGCGACCGCTTTCTTGTGATGCCGCCGCGAGCGGGCGGACACTGATCGAGCTACGTTCGATTGTTACTACCTCATTCGATCGTTTTTACAAGGACAGGTTAGAACATTGAAACTAAGACACACTGCCGCCGCGCTCGCGATTTTGGGTTGGTACCTGATGATGCCGCTGCAAACCCGGTTCTGGTGGATAGGCCCGCCGCGTTCCGATAACTCCGCCCCGCTACGCAGCTGGACGAACGCGCAGTCATTCGACAAAGCGCCCGCATGTGAAGCAGCTCGGATGGCCACGCAGGTGCAAGCGGGCGCCCAATGCGTATCGACAGACGACCCGCGTCTGAAAGCTTTCTAGGAGCAGGAAACTACCCCTCCGTTATCACGGGTTGATTATCACAATCGTGCCGGTTGGTAGCAGCCGCCTCAATTCTTCGACGTCTTCGTCGTCTACCGAGATACATCCGGTGGTCCAGTTGACGTCGCCCCGGTTCAGTATCGGTTCGTCGGTGCCGTGGATTCCGATTCTGCCGCCTACGCCCACCGGATGGCCGTCTGCGATCGGCACCTCGCCGCCGTCGCGCAGTTGTTCGTAGCGATGGCGGTCGAGCTCATTGGGATAGTTCAGAGTGAGGAACCAATCCCAGCGGGCGCTCGGATGCTTGCCGATGATCGCGTATACGCCTTCGGGCGTTCGCCGGTCGCCTTCCCATAATTTCGTGCCGGGCTCGAAGCTGCGGCCGAACACGGCGTGATAGGTCTTAAACAGCCGGCCTTTGTAGTAAACAATGAGCTGGTGGCGTTTTTTGTAAATCGTCACCGACCAGTTGAGCGGATCCATGAAAGCGATGTCGCGGGTCTTATCGAACAGAAGTTGACCAGGAGTCGGCACCCGATCGGTTCGCACGCCTTCGATTTTAACCGGGGGCGCGGGAGTTGGGGTCGAAGTCGGTGTCGGGCTGGGCGTGGCGCGAAAATCGGCGGGTTCCGGCGTCGGCATTCCCGGGTCGACATATTTCACATTTGGATCGAGCCACGGACGCTGCGGCATCATCCCTGCCTTCTCCGCGTCCCCAGCGGTTATCGGCGGATTTTCCAGGATGGCAGGCGCGGAAGATGCCGCGTTCGGCGTCGCAGACGCAGTGGCTGTTGAATATGCGGTCGGCGTCGGCGATGCGGTGGCCGTCGAAGATGCGGTAGGTCTGGTCGAAGATGCAGCGCGCGCGAGCTCGTCAGTGCTTGCCAATATCAACGTCGCAAGCAGCAACGCGCCGGCGGCCACGCCAACAATCCTGCCCATCAGCTCCAGCAAAGCTCCAGCATCTCGATAACGATCACTATTGTGGGAACGCTTGGGGTGCGGGTCAATTCTAAAGTAGCGTCAATTTGCGATTTATCGGGAGTAATCTCGGGAGCAATCATTCAATGGACGATAATCTTTCGCGCGCGATGGCCGGCCTCACCACCGGAATATACGTTTTAACCACACAGGAAAATGGGCGATGCCATGGGATGTCGTCGTCGTGGGTCGCGCAGGTCTCGGGTGAGCCCGTGATGTTTACGGCAGCGGTCGACAACGCGCACTTCAGCAACGGCGTGATAGCCAGGACCGGCGCCTTCGGACTCAATATCGTGGGACGCCGCGGCCGCGAGCTCGAGGACTATTTTTATTCGGCCGGTGCGCGCCGCGACAACAATCTGGACGCCATCGAGTTTGAACTGTCGCCTACTCTCGCGGTGCCATGGCTGAAGCTCGCGATGATCGCTCTGGAAGCCCGCGTGGTCGACAGCCACGTCGCGGGCGACCATACAATTTTCGTCGCGTCGCCAGTAAGCGTGCGCGTCGCTGCGAACGATCGGCCGTTAACCTCGCTCGATCTCGACTACGTTTACCTCGGTGGCAGGCAAGTCGTCGCGCGCGACCGTTCCGGCTGGGATTGACACGGGTACTTATGACACCGCCTTTGACGGTCGGCAAAATCGTCTGATAGCATTCGCGCGCGGAGAGAATTGGATGGCAATCGAAAAGAACGAGCTGCGGCGCGTGATGGGTCATTTTGCAACCGGCGTTACCGTGATCACGTCGATTCGCACCTCGGGTGAACTGCATGGCCTGACCGCGAATGCGTTTACTTCGGTCTCGCTTATTCCCCCGCTGGCTCTCGTCTGCGTGGACAAGAAGGCCGACAGCTATCCGTGTTTCGAGGAGAGCAAAGTCTTTACCGTCAATGTGCTGGCGTCGGATCAGGAAGCGCTCTCGCGCAAATTCGCGGTCAGCGGCGGCAACAAGTTCGAAGGCGTAAGCTACAAAGTCGGGGCGAACGGGGCTCCGATCCTCGACGGCGCTCTCGCTTACCTCGAGTGCAAGGTGACGACGGCGATCGACGGCGGCGACCACACGATTTACCTTGGCGAGATCGAGCAGGCCGAAACTCCGCACGAGGGCAAGCCGCTGCTGTTTTTCCGCGGCGGATACCGCGAACTCGGCGACTAGTTCGCCCGCGCCAACGTGAGTCCCCCGGTCCGAATTCCCGGCATCAGTGTTTTTCTGCCGTCGCATAACGAGGAAGGCAACGTCGAGCGCGTTGTGCGCTCCTACCTGGCCGAATGCCCGCAGGTCGCGGACAACTTCGAGGTAATCGTCGTCGACGACGGCAGCCGCGATCGGACCGGCGAGATTGCCGAGCACCTTGCCGCTGAGGACTCGCACGTGAAAGTCGTACGCCATCGCGTTAATCGCGGGTACGGCGGTGCGGTGATTTCCGGAATCCGGGCGGCGACTCAGCCATACGTTTTGCTATGCGATGGCGACGGGCAATTCGATCCCACGGATCTCGAGCGCCTGACGCCATTCGTGCCCGAGTTCGACGTGGTTGCCGGGCGCCGGGCGCATCGAGCCGATCCCCTGATGAGAAGGGTTAATGGCAAAGCGTGGACGCTCCTGGTCGACACATTGCTCGGCATTACCATCAGCGATATCGATTGCGGCTTCAAACTGTTCAAACGCGAGAAGCTCGACGGAATGGAGTTGCGCGCGCATGGCGCGATGATCTCGACCGAGCTGATGGCGCGGCTGGCGGGCCGAGGCGCAAGGGTGAAGGAGGTGGACGTGCAGCATCTACCGCGGCTGACCGGTGAGCAGTCAGGGGCCAATCTCAAAGTAGTTGGACGTGCTTTTAAGGAGCTCATAGCGCTATATCGAGAGCTAAGAGCTGAACGTATGGGACGGGGACAAGGGGTTTCCGGGGCACCGTAAAGATCTATGCCGCATACGCAAAGCGGATAAGCGATAGACGGATTGGGTCATCGTGGGCAGCCTACGCGGTTGAAAATCCCACGATGTTACGCGATGATCTTGCCGACACCCCGATGGCACGGGTATAGCAATACCCTCAATAGTCACATTGCGGCCCATTAAGGGCTGCTCAGATCAAGGAGATCCAAGAGTATGAAGCGCACCCTCTCAGTTCTTTCCGCAGCTTTCTTTGCCGCCGCGTTGGCGATGCCGGCATTCGCGCAGGACGCAGCCCCGGCGGCCGCGCCGTCCGATTCGAGCATGTCTGCGCCGGACGCGAGCGCGTCACCGGCCGCGACCAAGCATCATCATCGCCATCACCACAAGGCGGCTACGGGCGATACTGGCGCGACCGGCGCAACCGGAGCCACCGGTGACACGGGCGCGACCGGAGCCACTGGAGCAACTGGCGCAACAGGCGCGACGGGAGCCACTGGAGCAACGGGAGCTCCTGCGAATCCGTAACAGTTCAATCGACATTTCGACAGGGCGGCCGCGAACAGCGGCCGCCCTGGTTCGTATAGCCCACGCGATCGGCCATGATCGAGCGATGGCCCTTGGCGCGGGAGTCCCGAGGCGCGCGAACGCGTTTTTCTGAGCGTGCGGCATTCATAACACGCTGCACGTTTTTTTCACGCTAAAATTCCTGCTAACATCAGATTTCTTCCCGCGGGTGTCGAGTGGGCCGCGGGGGATATTAAGTTGTTGCGGCGTTCGTGCATTTGTCTGCTGGCTCTGATCGCGATGGTATCTCAGGTGCCGATCAGCGCGCGGGCTAGCGCGACCGACAATTCCAACGACGAGCAGGTTTGCGATCCGCTGGCCGACTATTTTCTGGGCATGGAAGACTACCCCGAAGCAATCAACCGCCATCGCGTCGTCATCAGTGACGATCCGAGCAATGCGCTCGCGCATTACCATTTGGGCTTTGCCTATGGCGTTGTCGGACAGCATCGCGAGGAGCTTGCCGAGTATCAGAAGGCAATCGAGCTCGGGCTCGACGATTGGCAGTTGTTCCTGAACCTCGGACTGCTCTATCTCGAAAGCGGCCAGACAAGCGATGCGACTCAGGTGCTGCGGCTTGCGACGTTGCTCGGACCGGACCGGCCAGAGACGCATTTCAATCTCGCGCTCGCGTACGAGCGGCGAGGAGCATTCGCGCAGGCCGAGCAGGAAGCGCTACTGTCGCTGCAAATGGATCCGAGTCAGCCGGATGCACGCAACACGCTCGGCGCCATTTACGCCGAGGAAGGAAAATATGTCAGAGCGAGCCAGGAATGGAACGAGTTGGTGGTAGAGATTCCCGACTACACGCCGGCGCGGACCAACCTGTCGATTCTGCATCACGTCGAAAGCAACGGCTCGAAGAGCGCGGCCGACCCGATCGGCTTCGTGCATCTTCCCTGAGCGCGTCGAGTCGCAATACGGCAAAGGAAAAACCGGTGGTGGAATTGTGCAGGCGGCGGCGGTCAATCGTTAGTATGAATTCAGCGGCACGCTTTGCCTCGGTCCTGATGCTGAGCGCGGCCGTCGTGTTCGCGGCATCATCCGCCGGCGCGACTGCGCAATCGCGGCGGCACAGGTCTCATACAAAGCGCGCGGCCTCTTCGACCGCTCCGCCGCTTTACAAAGGCGCGCTCCTCGAGGACGCGGACAGTGGCCGCGTGCTGATGGCCTATAACGCCGACATGGAATGGCCGCCGGCCTCGATGGCCAAAATGATGTGCCTGTTGGTCGCACAGGAGCAGATTAATGCGGGCCGTTTCAACGGCAACGATCCCGTGAGAATTTCCGAGCGGTCGGCGCATACCGGCGGCTCGCGCGTCGGCCTGAAGGAGGGTGACGTCTATCCGCTGCGCGAACTGATGAAAGCGGCGCTGGTCAAATCGGCAAACGATGCTGCGGTGGCGGTCGCCGAAAAAATAGGTGGCTCGGTCGAGGCGATGGTTCGTATGATGAACCAGCGCGCGCAGGAACTCGGCATGACGCATACCGAGTATCAGACGGTCGATGGCTTGCCGCCGCGCCCGACCCATGACGTGGATCGCACGACCGCCCTGGACCTGGCCACTGTCGGTCGCGCGATTATTCGCGAGACCAACCTGCTGATGTGGTCTGGCCAGGAGCACATGGATTTCGACAATGGCGTCGCCATCCTGAACAATACCAACCATCTGATCGGGCATTTCGAAGGCTGCGACGGACTCAAGACCGGCTTCACCTTTCAGGCGGGATTCAACGTCACCACCACCGCCAAACGTGACAACATGCGCTTAATCGCGGTGATCCTTGGCGCGCCGTCGAATGCGCAGCGGTTTGCGCAGGCGGCAAAGCTGATGGAGTGGGGCTTTGAGCAATACACCGCGGTGTCATTGCTACGCTCGGGACAGCCGTTGCCGGTGCAGGTTCAGGTCCATCAGGGGCCGCTCATTCAACCGGTCGCGGCCAGCGATCTTAGACTCGTGGTGCGCAAAGCCGATGCCTCCGGGGTCAGGCTCGTGTACGATGTAGCGCCGTCGATCGACGGACCCGTTAGCACTGGAGAACCGCTGGGGCGGGTGATCGCCCAGGACGAGGGACAGGCGGCAAGCGAAGTAATGGCGATAAGCCCGATCGCGTTTACCGCTCCGCACACATTATCGGGCGAGGCGTACAACGCGTCAGCGCCGCCGCAATATAACCCGAACCAGGTGAACCAATGAAGGTAGCTTCGAAGCAGCGCAATCGGCGCAATCGCAAACTCGCGCGCAAGAAAAAGAGCGATCCGCATCAGGCCAAGTCGCGGCTGCGCAAGATGCGCCGTACGCGAATCCGCGGCAAGTAGCTCCCGCGCGCGACGCGAGAGGTTTTCGATGGGCGGCCCAAAGCGGGGCCGCCTGTTTATTTGGCGTCGCGAAGAAAAGTGGAAACGAAAAAACGCCAGCGCATCGGGTACGTCGCTCTCGTCGTTCGTGACTACGATGAGGCAATCGAGTACTACACCAACGCACTCGGTTTCGAGGTCGTCGAAGATACCGCGCTCGATGGTGATAAGCGCTGGGTGTTGCTCTCCGTGCCCGGCGCCGTCGAAACGCGATTGCTGCTTGCCAAAGCGTCGACGCCCGAGCAGTTGACGCGAGTTGGCAATCAGGCCGGAGGCCGGGTGTTCCTGTTCCTTCAGACCGACGATTTCTGGCGCGACTACCGTGAGATGACCGCTCGCGGCGTTCATTTCTGTGAGGTTCCGCGCGACGAAGCGTATGGCACGGTGGCGGTGTTCGAAGATCTCTACGGCAATCGGTGGGATTTGCTGCAACTGCGATGAGTCATGCTGACACTTGCACAGCGCGAAGAATTCGATCGGTCCGGTATGGTACGCGTACCCGGTGCGATCGCGCAGCGCCAGGTACGCGATATGTGCGATCGCGTCTGGGCCGCACTGAATCGGCGGTTTCAGATACGCCGCGATGATCCGGCTACGTGGAAGGCGCGACGGGTTGCCGGATTTCATGATTTGCCGAAGTCCGAGAACTTCGAACAGGTCGGCAGTCCCGTCGTTTGCGCGGCGCTCGACAATTTATTTGAAGGGCGCAACTGGGATCGCCCGGAACGATGGGCCTCGCTGCTGGTTACGTTTCCTGAATCAACAGAGCGGTGGGATGTACCTCATAAGAGTTGGCATCTGGATTTTCCGGCGCCGTCCGGGTCGCACGGGATCTTCGCCGCGCGGCTCTTCGTGTGTTTGGCAAAGTTGCAGCCAGGCGGTGGGGGCACGCTCTTTGCTGCGGGATCGCATCGGCTGGTGCAGGCCTTCGCTGACAGGCGAGTTGACAAACTGCGTTCAGCCGAGGCGCGCGAGGCCCTGATTGATGCCTATCCCTGGATGAAGGGACTGTGCTCGTTCGATGAAAACGTGGACCGGGTGCGGCGGTTCGTGAAAGAGGGTGCGGTAATCGACGACGTTGACGTTCGCGTAGTCGAGATGACCGGCGAGCCGGGTGATGTGTTCCTGACCCATCCGCTGATGCTGCATGCGGGGTCGACGAACTGCGCGAAGGATCCGCGTCTCGTGCTGTCGAGCACGGTATATCGATCGGGCGTTTCGTTGAGCACGATTTATCAATAGCGGCGCGTTCAACGTTCAGTTTCGTAACGGAAGAAAAGCCGTGACTATCTTTGAAATGTGGGCAATCGAGCCGCTCGAAATTGACAAAGCTTACGGTGGTCGGTTACCAATGTACGTGCCCCTCGGATCGACAATCTCGAACAGCGGAGAAAATCTCTGGCCGACGTCTCAGTGATTGCCGTCGTACCGGCGCGGTACGGATCTTCCCGCCTGCCCGCAAAGGCGCTGGCGGAGATCGCGGGAGTGCCGATGGTGGTGCGGGTGTGGCGGCAGGCATCGAAGGCGAAATCCATCGCGCGCGTGATCGTTGCGACCGACGACGAAAGAATCGCAGCACCAGTGCGCGCGGCGGGTGGCGAAGCGATGATGACCTCGCCGGCGCATGAGAGCGGCACCGACAGGATCGCCGAAGTTGCATCGAAGGTCAGCGCCGTTGTCTATCTCAGCGTGCAGGGCGATCAACCATTCATCGCGCCGGCCGATCTCGACGCGCTGGCGGACGCGATGCGCTCCGACCCGTCTATTCAAATGGCGACGCTGGCTACGCCGATCGACGATCAACTCGAATGGACGGATCCGAACAAGGTGAAGGTCGTGTGCGACGCGAACGGGAACGCGCTATACTTCTCACGAAGCCCGATTCCGAACGCGCGTGACGGCGGGATGCCCAAAGTGGCACTCCGTCATATCGGTGTTTATGCGTACCGGCGCGACTTCCTCTTGAGATTTGCCGCCCTTCCGATGGGCGTGCTGGAGACAATCGAAAAGCTCGAGCAGTTGCGTGCGCTCGAGCATGGTTACGTTATCAGGGTGATCAAGTCGGTGGCGCCGTCGATGGAAGTAGATACCGCGGACGACCTTGCGCGCGCCCGCGAAGCGGCAGCGGATTCAACTAGTTGAGGACGGGGGAGGGATTCAGCGTGGAGCGAGTCAAGACAAAATTTATTTTCGTAACCGGCGGCGTGGTCTCGTCGCTCGGCAAGGGCCTGGCCGCCGCATCACTCGGCGCGCTGCTCGAGGCTCGCGGGCTCAAGGTAACGCTGCTCAAGATGGATCCGTACATCAACGTGGATCCGGGTACGATGAGTCCGACCCAGCATGGCGAAGTGTTCGTAACCGACGATGGCACCGAGAGCGATCTCGACCTCGGCCATTACGAACGCTTCGTGCAGACGCCGATGGGCCGTCGTAACAACTGCACCACTGGCCAAATCTACGACACCGTCATTCAAAAAGAACGGCGCGGTGATTATCTCGGCGCGACCGTGCAGGTAATTCCGCACATCACCGACGAGATCAAACGGCGCATCCTGAGCGCGGCCGAAGGCTCGGATCTAATCATTGTCGAAATAGGAGGGACGGTCGGCGATATCGAAAGCCTGCCATTCCTGGAAGCGGTCCGCGAATTCCGATGGGACCTCGGCCGCGAAAACGTATTGTATGTGCATCTCACGCTGGTGCCTTTTATCCCGACCGCGGGTGAGCTCAAGACCAAACCGACGCAGCACAGCGTGAAAGAGCTGACCGGGCTGGGGATTCAGCCCGATATCCTGCTCTGCCGATGCGATCGCCAGCTCGAAAAAAAGCTCAAGGCGAAGATCGCTCACTTCTGCAACGTCGAGGAAAACTGCGTCATCTCGGCGCCGGACGTGCCGACGATTTACGAAGTGCCGCTGAGGTTTCACGACGAGGGTTTCGATCAGCGCGTCTGCGAGAAGTTGAACATCTGGACCGGCGCGCCGAATCTTTCGAAGTGGCGGCGAATCGTCAAGACCGCGCAGAATCCGAAGGTCACCGTCAACATCGCGGTGGTCGGCAAGTACGTCAACCTGCAGGATTCGTACAAGAGCCTGCACGAAGCGATCGCGCATGGCGCAATCAGCAGTGAAGCGCGGGTCAATATCGACTACGTCGATTCTGAAGAGCTCGAGAAGCAGGACGTCGAGGAGCGGCTGGCGCAGGCCCATGCGATAATCGTTCCTGGCGGCTTCGGCGAGCGCGGCACCGAGGGCATGATTCGCGCAGTCCGCTACGCGCGCGAGAACAACGTGCCGATTCTCGGCATCTGCTACGGCTTGCACATGATGGTGATCGAGGCGGCGCGCAACCTGCTCGGCCTCAAGCGCGCCAACACCTCGGAGAACGCGCCCGACGGGCCTGATCCGGTGATCCACATAATGGACTCGCAGAAGGATGTCGCGAAAAAGGGCGGTACGATGCGCCTCGGTGCGTACCCGGCCGTGCTCCAGCCGGGCTCGCTGGCGTCATCGCTCTATCGCAAGGCGCGCATCTCCGAGCGCCATCGCCATCGATGGGAAGTCAACAACGCCTACCGCGAGCGGCTGGAAAAAGTCGGACTGGTCGCGACCGGCACTTCGCCCGACAACAACCTGGTCGAGATAATGGAGCTGAAGGGCCACCCGTGGTTTCTCGGCGGGCAGTTCCATCCCGAGTTGAAGTCGCGGCCCCTTGATTGTCATCCGCTGTTTCGCGGGTTGATTCGCGCCGCCGTCGAGCGCCGCGCAGCGCTCGGAGCGAAGCGCCCGAAAGTGCGGGAGCTCAGATCGGTTTCGTGAGCGTCGCGCAGGTCAAAGCCGGCGACGCCGTGTTTGGCGGGCCGGAGCTCGTGTTGATCGCGGGTCCATGCGTTATCGAAAGCTCCGATTCATCTGTTCGCCATGCGACGCGGCTGGCTGATATCGCACGTCGCGCGAAATTGCCATTCATTTTCAAATCTTCATTCGACAAAGCTAATCGCACCAGTCACAGCTCATTTCGTGGGCCCGGCTTGCACGACGGTCTCGAGATTCTGGCGCGCGTGAAGCGGGAAGCCGGCGTGGCCGTGCTGACGGACATTCATGAGCCGTCGCAAGCGGCGGCCGCGGCGCAGGTAGTCGACGTGCTCCAGATTCCTGCGCTGCTCTCGCGACAGACTGATCTGATCGACGCGGCCGCGAAAACCGGGTGCGCCGTAAACATCAAGAAGGGGCAGTTCCTTGCGCCGTGGGATATGAAGGCGGCAGTCGCCAAAGCCGAGATCGCTGGGACGCACCGAATTATTTTAACCGAGCGCGGCTTTTTGTTCGGCTACAATAATCTCGTGTCGGACATGCGCTCGCTTGTGATAATGCGCGGCTTCGGATACCCCGTGGTATTCGACGCGACACACTCAGCGCAGCTTCCGGGCGCGGGCGAGGCCGGCAAGTTCTCGGGCGGTCAGCGCGAGTTTGTAGCGCCGCTGGCACGCTCTGCGGTGGCGGTGGGAATCGATGGAATCTTTATGGAAGTGCACGAGGACCCCGACCGCGCGCTAAGCGACGGTCCCAATTCGTATCGGCTCGACGACCTGCCGGCCTTGCTTGATACGCTTAAGCGAATCCATGACCTGACGCGCGCCGACGGCTGATTTGCGCTGGCCGGAGTGGTGTGGCTGCGGCTACGTTCGCAAAATAGTGAGCGCAAGTTCCAAGCGAATTGCAAGTATGGTGCCGAGTCGCAGGTTGGTTTACCCAGAAAAAAGGACTTGATACCGTGGATGTTCGGAGAGTCTCAACTTGAGTCCAAGGCAAATCGCCAAGACATTGGCCGGTTTCGGCGCGCTCGCGCTGATTGTCCTGCTGATTGCCACGATTTGGATTGTGCGCCATCGCTCTGCCGCTCAGGTGCTGCAGACGGCGGCTGGTCTGGTCCCCGGAACTCTCCTGCGCGCGCACAATTTTCACTGGACCCAGATGAAAGCTGGCGAGCGGCAATGGGTGCTGACCGCGGGCGAGGCGGACTACTCGGCCGATAAGACCATGCTCAAACTGACCGACGCGGTGGTCACGATGGTCTCGTCGGACGGCAAGCCGGTAGTCGTCAACTCGCCGCATGCTGACTTGACCATGAACGGCAATCATGTGACACGCGCGTACTTGACCGGCGGTACCGTAATTCACTTTGGCGATTACGTTCTAAGCACGGACTCGGCCACCTTCCTGCCCGATGACGACAAGGTCGACGCGCCCGGACTGGTGACCGTCATCGGCGATGGATTGAAGGTGACGGGGGTGGGATTGAGCGGACATCCGAAGACCCGCGTCTTCCAGCTTCATACGCAAGTTCAGACTGAAGTCATGCCGAAGAAAGATAGTGAAAAACCGAAGCAAAGTTAGCCGGCTATCGCGGATCGCCGCGGCTGCGATAGTCGCAGTCGCGCTCGCGTCACCGGCATGGGCTCAGGAGGGCGTCAACGCGCCGATGGGATCGCCGGATGCAGCGCCCGCGACCGGCACCGGTACGGGCACCGGGACAGTCGGCGACTCGATTCGAAATGAACCCGGCAACACTGCACCGCCGCCGGCGTCTGCTCCGCAACCGGCTAACGCCGAGGACAACAGCGGTGACTCGATCAGTGTGACCGGAGGAGTGCCAGGTACGCCGCCGTCGGCGCCTGCGGCTGATGCTGGGACGCAGGCCGAACCTGCAGTCGCGACGGCGCCTGCCCCGGCGGAAGCGCCGGCTTCCGAGCCGCCGCCAGTCGCAGCCGCACCAGCACCGGCAGAGGCGCCACCAGCACCGGCAGTAGCTGTCGCTCCTGCGCCGGCGGCAGCGCCATCTTCGGTTCCCGACGTGCCAATAACTGCAGCAGACGTCGCTCCCGCGTCGGCGCCGTCAACGGCTATCGCGCCCATCGAACCTTTGCCTCCGGAGGCGGCCGCGCCAGCCGTGGCAGTCGCTCCCGCTCCTGCAGCGGCGCCTGCCATGGCAGTGGTACCGGCAGAAGCACCGCCAGCAGTGGCCGCAGTGGCGGTCGCGCCTGCTCCGTCGCCAGCCTCGGCACCCTACGTACCGATTACTGCAGCAGACTCGGCTCCTGCAGCGGCGCCTTCGATTGTCACGACGACAACTAGTGCTCCTGTGGCGTCCGCCCCCGAATCAACCCCGGTGACTACAGCCGCGACCGCACCGCCGGCGGGCGCGATCGCGCCGCCGATGATGCTCGCGCCGGTGCCGGCTGACGTGCCCGCATCCGAGCCGCCGAATACTCCGCCGAGTGCTCCCGCATCCACCACCCTTCCGACGAACGCGACCGCGCCCGTGGCTGGCGCGCCGCACAAGGCGCATAAGACTGCCGCCGATAGCGGCACCAACGTCGCGTCAAACGAGCCGCAACAAGGCGGCGCGTTTGCGGGGATGGCGTTCGGCAATAGCAAAGCGCCCATCTACATCAAGTCCGAGTCGATGTCGCTCGACTACCAGAATCATTCGGTGCTGTGGACCGGAAACGTGCATGCTAATCAGGCGGACGCGCAACTGACCAGCGATCAACTGCGCGTCAATTATTTCGACAAAGATTTCAAACAGATGAAGGACATGGTTGCGGACGGCAACGTTCGGCTCAGCCAGGGCACTCGTTGGGCGACAGGCAAGCACGGCGTCATGGACCAGACCAAGCGCACCGTAGTCCTGACCGGCAGTCCGGTCGCGCACGATGGCAACGACCAGATTACCGGCTGCAAGATTACTGTGTATCTGAACACCAGCCAGAGCGTTGTCGATTGCGCACATGCGGTCCTGTTTCCTCATTCAGACGAATCCCCAGGCGCGAGCGCAACGCCGGAAGCTGCGACGGACTAGCAACAAATACTTCTATGCCCCCGGACTCACCAAGACTCGGACTCGGACAGGATCTGCGGCTTCGCCAGCAACTGGTGATGACTCCGCAGCTGCAGCAGGCGATCAAAATCCTGCAGCTTTCGCTGCCTGAGCTGGAAGCGATCGTGCAGTCGGAACTCGAGCAGAACCCGATGCTCGAGCCGCTCGATCAAAGTCCTGCCGAAGCGGCGTCCGAATCCGAGATGTCAGATCCGGAAGCCGCCGCCCAAGCCGACGGCGAACCGCTGCCGGCCGAAAGTGACGGCGTTGGCGCGAACTCCGATGACGACTGGGAAACCGGCTCACGCGAGGAAAAGCCCCTGGCCAACGTCGAGGTCGAAGCACGCGACGCGGCGGTCGAGATTAAGGAGCTGAACAATCTCGAAAAGCTCGACTGGCGCGAGTATCTCGAGACCTACTCGAACAACTGGCAGGAAAGCACGCCCTCTGATTCTGACGACGATCATCGCAGCGCGCTCGAGAACACGCCGCTGCGCAGAAGTTCGCTCGAAGACCACATGATGTGGCAGCTCAGGCTTTCCAACCTGAGCGAAACCGACCAGCAAATCGGCGCCACCATCATTTACAATCTTAACGAAGACGGATATCTCGAAACTCCTGTCGGCGAGTTGGCGGCGCAGCTCGAGGTTAATCCCGCAGAGGTCGAGCGCGTGCTCGTACGCATTCAGCGCTTCGATCCACCGGGAGTGGCCGCGCGCGATCTTCGCGAATGCCTGCTCGCACAGCTGCACAACCTCGGGATGGAAGAGTCGCTGGCGGCGCGAATCGTCAATGGCCATCTGGATTTGCTCGAGAAGCATCGCTACGCCGAAATCGGCAAGGTCTTGAGCGTGCCGGTCGAAACCGTCGGCCAGGCAGCAAAAATAATTTCACTGCTCGAACCCAAACCGGGACGCGACTACGGCGGCGACGAGCCGACCTATGTGGTGCCCGACGTTTATATCCACAAGGTGGGCGAGGATTACGTAGTCACGCTCAATCGCGACGCGGTGCCGCGCCTGCGCTTGGCGGGCTATTACCAGCGCGTGCTGAACGACGTGGACGTCGCGCCCGAGACGCGCGAATACTTGCAGGAACGGCTGCGCTCGGCGCGCTGGCTGGTCAAATCGATCTACCAGCGCCAGCAGACGATTTTCAAAGTCGCAACCTCGATTGTTAAATTCCAGCGCGCGTTCTTCGATCACGGCATCAGCCTGCTGAAACCGCTGGTGCTCAAGGACGTGGCCGAAGACATCGGGATGCACGAATCCACCATCAGCCGAGCGACCGCCAACAAGTATGCTCACACGCCGCAGGGAATCTACGAGTTGAAGTTTTTCTTCACCTCAGGGGTCAAGGGCGCCGGAGGCGAAGACGTCAGCGCCGAGACCGTCAAGGAACAGATCCGCGGAATGGTGACGGCCGAGACGCCGCAAAACCCGCTCTCGGACCAGGCGATCGCCGAGATGCTGCGGGCCAAGCAAATCAATATCGCGCGTCGCACGGTCGCCAAGTATCGGCAGGCGATGGGTATTCCACCGTCGGCAAATCGCAAACAGATCGGATGACGGCGCATGCCGGCCACGAGACAACATGAGTAAAATCAACAAGCCAGGCAAACGCGGCCGTGCATCCACTCGAAAAGTTCGGCGCGCGGCGCGAATCGCGAACGCCCCGGCGACCGAAGTAACGGTGACGTTTCGACATGTCGAGCCGACCGATGCGATCCGACTGTACGCCGAACGCAAATTCGCGCACGTCGGCAAATTGCTCAAACGGACTTGCCGGGCTCACCTGATTCTCACGGTTGACAAATATCGGCAGCACGGCGAAGTTACTGTCCAATCGGGGCGCTTGTCGGTCAGCGCGCAGGAAGAAACCAAGGATCTCTACTCGGTGATCGACCTGCTCACCGACAAAGTCGGACGCCAACTGAAGAAGCATCTGGAAAAATTCAAGGCGAAAAAAGTCAGATCGCTCTCGACCGGTGAGGTCTTGAGCGCTAGCGAGGAGATCTGATTCGCGGCTGTTCGACAGTCCCGCTTTCGCCATTTCAATTTTGATTTTCACTGGACCTGAGACGAAATGAAAATTACCGATATTCTCAGCCCTGACATGGTCATTGCCGATCTAAGGGGCACTACCAAGCCCGATGTGTTGAATGAATTGGCGAAGGCGCTGGCCGCCAAGTACAAGGAGATCAAGCTCGGAGATCTGATCGCCGTGCTCGCGGAGCGCGAGCGCCTGGGCTCAACTGCGATCGGCGATGGTATCGCAATCCCCCACGGCAAGCTGCGCGGCGTGGGGAAGATAATCGGTGCATTCGGCCGCCATGCGGAGGGCGTCGATTTCGATTCCCTGGACGGTGGTCCGTCGCAGCTGTTCTTCGTGCTGGTCGCGCCGGAAGATTCCGCCAGCCTGCATCTGAAGGCACTCGCGCGCGTCTCGCGCCTGCTCAAGGAAGGATCCTTTCGAAGCCATCTGCTCGCCGCCAAAGATGGCGCTGAGCTCTATTCCCTAATCAAGGAAGAGGACAGCAAGTACTGAGTCGGCGCGAAGCCAGAGCCCAATGAGCTCGCCTCAGCCACCTCGCCTGATAATAGTAACCGGCGTCTCGGGATCGGGGCGCGCATCGGCAATGCGCGTGCTCGAGGATCTCGGCTTTTATTGCGTCGACAATCTGCCCGTTGCGCTCGCGCCCAACGTCGCGATGCTGGTCGCGGGACGCGATCCCGCTCTCCAGGGCGTCGCGCTCGGGGTAGACCCGCGCGAACGCCTGTTCTTCCCGCAGTGGCCGCGGATATTCGCCGAGCTCGATGCCGCCGGAATTCATCCCGAAGTGATTTTTCTCGACGCATCCGACGACGTGCTCGCGCGTCGCTATTCTGAAAGCCGCCGACCGCACCCGATGGCTGGCAGCGGGGCAACTGTCGCCGAGAGCATCCGCGCCGAGCGTCTCGCGCTGGCCGAGATGCGCGAGCGGGCCAATCGAGTGATCGACACGACCACTCTTACGGTCCACGAGCTGCGCGAGGTCGTCACCGCGGCCGTCCTCGGCTCGAACAGCGGGTCCCGGATGTCGGTGTCGATAGTTTCTTTTGGCTACAAGTACGGTCTGCCGGTCGGAATGGACGTGGTGCTCGACGCACGGTTTATTCCCAATCCGTTTTTTGTGCCGGAACTGCGGCCACTCACCGGGCACGACCAGCGCGTGCGGGACTACGTGATGGCCCAGCCTGAGTCGCAGCGCTTTATCGACGAGGTCGGCCGCCTGTTGGATTTTCTGATTCCGCTGTACCAGCGCGAAGGCAAAAGTTACCTGACCGTAGGCCTCGGATGCACCGGCGGACGGCATCGCTCGCCGGTGCTCGCGCGCGAGCTGATGAAGCGCCTCGAGTGCGGCGGTTTCGCCAGCACAGTCCGCGACCACGACATCGCCCGCTAGCTGGTGTCGTCACGCCTAGTTCATGATGCTGCCGCAATCCACATTCATCGTCTGACCGGTGACTCCCGCCGACGAATCGAGCGCGAGGAATAGCGCGACGCGCGCGACTTCTTCCTCCGTCGCCATGCGATTCATTGCTGCCTGCGACAGGAACCCGGCCTTGATTTGCTCGTAGGGCTGCTTCAGCGCCTCGGCTCGTGCGCGCATCACGCGCTCGATTCGTTCGCCTTCGATCGCGCCGGGGCAAATGCAGTTGCATCGAATCCCGCGCTGGCCCCATTCGCCGGCAATCGTTTGTGTGAGGCCGATCATCCCCCACTTTGCGGCGGCATACGGCGAGCGCATCGGATAGCCGCGCCGTCCCGCGCCCGACGAAATGTTGATCACATTGCCGGAACGCTGCTTGTCCATCGCAGGCAGCACGGCGCGAGTCGCCAGCCACGTGCCGGTCAGGTCGATGTCGATCGTCTCCTGCCATTCGGCGAGCGACATATCGGTGATGCGCTTGGTAGGTCCCGAAATGCCGGCGTTGTTGACGAGAATGTCGATACGGCCGAAAGCTTTCATCGTCTCCGCGGCCATCTTGGCGCAGTCGGCTTCCTTCGAAACGTCGGTGCTCACTTGGATAGCGCGCGAGCCCAGTCGCTCGAGTTCGGCGCACGTCTGTTTCATCGGTTCTGCCGAGCGCGCCGCGAGCACAATTTTGGCGCCGGCTGCGCCATACTTCAGCGCTATCTGTTTACCGATTCCGTAGCCGCCGCCGGTGATGATTGCGACTTTATCCGAGAGTTCGTTCATGGAACTGGTCCCCTGGCGATTTTGTGAGTTGCTGACTGCGCCGACTCTAGTAGCATCGCAACGCGCCTACAACGCGCGTGCAAAGCCTTGTCTCGATTGGTTGCCCACCAATATCATTGATGGCTCATGGCCGCCGTCAACCCAATCGGGACCCACCAAAGCAAGCCGAGCGCAAACGGCTCGCGCCTGATGAACTTCTTCAAGCTCGCGATAGTTGCGATCATCGTTGGCGGGTCAGTCTGGCTTCTGCTCGAGCACTCCCAATGGTTCACCGACCCCCAATTGGTCAAAGCCCAGGTGATTCAGTGGGGAGCGTGGGGTCCCGTCGTCTACATGCTGCTGTACGCGGTCGGGCCGTCGTTTCTGGTGCCCGGCGCCGTGATGACGATCGCAGGCGGCCTGGCCTTCGGCACCAAGTGGGGCTCGGTGTACTCACTCATCGGCGGAGACGTGGGCGCAGTCGTAGCGTTCGCGGCTGGAAGATTTCTCGGCAAGTCATTTGTCGAAGGGTTCGTTGGCGAGCGATTCAAATCGATGCTGCACCGAATCGCGAAGAATGGATTCCAGATAATCCTCTACCTGCGCATGGTGCCGGTGATTCCTTACAACGCGCTCAACCTGCTCGCGGGTGCCTCTCCGATCACCTTCCACGATTACTTCTGGGCCACGATGATCGGGATGATTCCCGGGACGATCCTCTTTGCATTTTTGGGCGACGCGCTCTGGCATCCGCTGTCGCCGAGGTTCTTTCTCGCGCTGTTACTGATAGGCGGATCGGTAGGATGTGGTGAAATTTATCGCCGCTGGTCGCGAGTCAAAATCGACGATTAGCCACAGCCGTCGAGTCTCGCTCTTTTCGCATCAAATGGCGTCCAAGCATCCACATCACGTACATCTGGTAACGCTCGAAAATGCGAGCGCGGCGGAAATGTCCACCGTCGAGCGGCTTAAGCAGGCGAGCGAAGGCCTCTTCTACGTACACTCGACGCACGAAAGCCATCATACCGTGCGCTCGGAAATCGACGCTCTCAGTGCGCGCGAGGCCGAGACGATTAGCGAGCACGCCAAGGAGATCGCCAAGCATTTCGGCATCTACAAACAGCGCGAGCGCAACGAAAGCGGCAAGAAGGATGGAGATTTCATTTTTATGGTGCGGGTAAAGAATCCCGCAGGCGGCGAGCTTACGGCGTCGCAGTGGCTCGCACTCGACGAGGCCGCGGATCGCTACGCCGACGGCAGCCTGCGACTGACCGCGCGTCAGGGCATCCAGTTTCACTATGTGCGCGGGCACAATCTGCAAGCCATGATTCGCGCCATCAATACGAGTTACAGTGACAACGGCTACCAGCTAACGACACTCGGCGCGTGCGGCGACGTGAACCGCAATACGGTCGCGAGCCCAATCGACGATCTGGACGCTGAGATGCCGCTCGATTCGCGCGAATTGGCGCATGCGGTGGCGCGCGAGATGGCGCCGCGAAGCTCGGCCTATTACCAGGTATTTCTCGCGCCCCGCAATGGACATCACGCGCCGTTGAATTCGGAAGAGCCAATCTATGGCGCGCAATACCTGCCGCGCAAATTCAAAGTTGGCTTTGCGCATCCGCACGATAACAGCATAGACCTGCTGACGCAGGATGTTGGCTTCCTCCCCCGCATCAGCGGCCGCAAGGTTACCGGCTACGATCTGTACAGCGGCGGCGGAATGGGCGCCACGCACAATCAGCCGGACACGATGCCGTTGCTTGCGCTCCATCTCGGCGTCGTACAACGCGGCGAGGTTGTTGCCACAGTACGCGCGATCGCGACCATTCAACGCGAGCAGGGCGAACGCCGAAACCGTCGCGCGGCGCGATGGAAATACACGATTCGCCGTCTCGGAGTGCCTGCGGTCAAAGA
Organism: uncultured delta proteobacterium; assembly: GCA_963842215.1. Classification (GTDB taxonomy): domain Bacteria; phylum Desulfobacterota; class Binatia; order Binatales; family Binataceae; genus Binatus. The sequence goes on from CAWJFQ010000005.1 coordinate 113,400, forward strand.
GACTCTTCGCCAGCGCTTTAGAATTGCGCTCGCCGATGCCGAACCAGTTTCGCTACCCCCCGTTCGCGATCACTTGGGATGGAATCGCGAAGCCGGCCGTGGCGATCTTTCTTACATAGGAATTCTGATTCCCAGCGGACGGGTTCGCGACGAAGCGACGAGCAAATATCGGAGCGCTGTCAGGCGTATCGTCGCGGAAGTCGAGGGAGTCGGCGTACGCATCACGCCCAACCAGCACCTGATTTTGACGCACGTTCCCGCCGCGCGGCGCGAGTGGATCGAGCGGACGCTCGCCGAGAACGGCGTGCCTTTCGCCGGTAGAGTGTCGCCGATTCGAAAGCTCGCGATGGCTTGCCCGGCGAAGCCGACCTGCGGCCTCGCGATGACGCATGCCGAGCGCGCGCTGCCTCGTTATTTAGCGGAGTTGGAACGTAAAGGACTGGGTGAGGTTGACGTGATGATTCGGATGGCCGGATGCCCGAACAGTTGCTCGCGTTCGCCGACGGCCGAGATTGGGATCATAGGATACGGCAAGAACGACTATGTTCTGATGGTGGGCGGCGCCCGCGACGGTAGCCGCCTCGCGCGAGTGCTGTATCCGCGGCTTAGCGAAACCGAACTGATCGATGCGCTGAAAAGTCTGGTGAGCGCGATCCGCGATCGCAATCCGCGTCGCCTGCAAGCCGGCGACTACCTCGATCAAACGCCCGACGAGGATCTCAAAGCTCGCTAGTTGCTCCTACGACAGATCTACTGGCAGATCCAGGTAGTTCTTGAAGATGAAGTCGCGATGCTCAATCAGGATCGGCTTGGTCGCGGCGACTATTGTTGGTTCGGTCGTCGTGAACATCTCGCGAATCATCTCGGGCATCGGGCATAGCTCCGGCGCCAGCGGTTTCATCGCATTCGAGAAAGCAGCCCAGTAGACGTCCATCGCCGAAAGTGAATCGCCGATGAAGAATCGGCTGCCTCGAGTCTTCTGCTGTTCGAGCTGTTCCGCGAGCGCGATCAGGCCGGCAGCGACTCGCTGCGTTGCGCGCTCGCCCACTTCCGGCGTGTAGCCGTATTTCTTTCCCAGGTATGTCGACACGCCTGCCGGATCGCCGCCGGGCTTCGTTACCTGCTCATGCACTCCGCGGATTCGCTCGCTCCATCCGATGCCGTTCTCGCCACATAGCTCGTTGCAGTAGCCGAACATCAGGATGCGATCCTCGAGGCGCTCCGGGATAAGGCGCGGTGTCGGCGCCAGTCGCTCGGCCAGGTACAACTGATCGATCCACGTGGTGCGCGGACGTTCGTCGTTCCAGGCCATGACGGGAAAACTGTCCTGTGCGGTCCACTCCTGCAGCGTTTGGGTCGACGATCCGAAAATGTGGCCGACGCGCGCGTGCGGCAATTGCTTGATATGCAGGATGCCCTTCAGCGCCTCGCCCCACGGACTGGGAACCATCGCCAGCGTTACGATTCGAAGTCCGCCAGCGCGCCGCGCCTGCTCGATATCGATTCTTTCTGCTTTCAACCGCCTAAGTGCCCGATTCCCAGCTCGCCAGGTATTTTCGCTGCTCGGCCGTGAGCGTGTCGATCTTGAGGCTCATCGCAGCGAGCTTTACGCCAGCGATTTCCTCTTCAATCTCTACCGGCACTTCATGCACCTTGACCGACAACTGCGCGCCCTTCGCAACCCACTCCGATGCCATCGCCTGAGTCGCGAAACTCATGTCCATCACCTGCGCTGGGTGGCCTTCCGCGCACGCCAGGTTTACCAACCGTCCCTCTCCGAGCAGATAGACGATGCGCCCGTTGGACAAATGATAGGCGTCGATGTTGCGCGTGACGTCGCGATCGACTTTTTTCGCCGCATCGTTCAGGTAGGCCACGTCGATCTCGATATCGAAATGGCCCGAGTTGCTGAGGAACGCGCCGTCCTTCATCTGGGTGAAGTGCGCCGAGGTGAGAACGTGCTTGTCGCCGGTCGCAGTGATGAAAATATCGCCGACCTTCGCCGCCTCGACCATTTTCATCACGCGGAAGCCGTCCATCGCGGCTTCGAGCGCGCGAATCGGGTTGACTTCCGTGACGATCACGTCGGCGCCGAGGCCGCGCGCGCGTGACGCGATGCCGCGGCCGCAATAGCCGTAACCCGCGACCACCACGACCGAGCCCGCAATCAGTACGCCGGTGGCGCGGATGATCCCGTCGAGCGTAGATTGTCCCGTGCCGTAGCGGTTATCGAATAAGTGCTTGGTCTGCGCGTCGTTGACCGCAACCACCGGAATCTTGAGCGCGCCGTCTTTCGCCATCGCCCGCAGCCGGATCACGCCGGTCGTCGTTTCCTCCATGCTCGCCTTCACGTCGTCAGCCTGGTTGGCGTACTCGGTGTGAAGCAGGCTCACGAGGTCGGCGCCATCGTCCATCGTGATCGTCGGACGCCGCTCGAGCACCGCGCGCAAATGCGCGTAGTAGGTGTCGCGATCCTCGCCGTGGATAGCGTAAGTGGGAATCCCGTATTGATCGACCAGCGCCGCTGCGACGTCATCCTGCGTCGAGAGCGGATTCGACGCACACGCGAGCACTTCCGCGCCTCCCGCCTTCAACGTGCGCAGCAGGTTTGCGGTCTCGCAGGTGATATGCAGGCACGCGCCCATGCGCTGGCCTTTGAGCGGCTGCTCTTTGGTGAATCGCTCGCGCAGGCGGCGCAGCACCGGCATTTGCTTATCGGCCCATTCAATTCGCTTGCGGCCGGCCTCTGCCAGTCCGAGATCATGCACGTCAAAATCGCGGCCGTTGCCGTTGCCGCGCGATTTGGGAATTGCTTTGAGCTTTCTTGCCGTCGTGGCCATCGTGTTCAAACTCCGCGAGGTTCTCTCTGTTTTGATGAAGTGAGCGGGGCGCTATCAGCTTCGGCCATTGAGGCCGAAGGCGTTGCGCAGCGTCTCGGCCATGTCGATTCGCTCCCACGGGAACAGCCCGTCGATCGCGACCCGGCCGAAATGTCCGTAGGCTGCGGTCGGCTGATAAATCGGACGCTTCAAGTTGAGCGTCTTGATGATCCCCGCCGGGCGGAAATCGAACAGTTCGCGCAGCGTTGCCGAAAGCTTGTTTTCGGGCACGATGCCGGTGTCGAAAGTGTCGACCAGCAGCGATACCGGCTCTGCGACGCCGATCGCATATGCCACCTGGATTTCGCACTTGGTCGCGAGTCCTGCCGCGACGACATTCTTTGCCACGTGACGAGCCATGTAGCACGCCGAGCGATCGACCTTGCTCGGATCCTTGCCCGAGAACGCGCCGCCGCCATGCCGCCCGTAGCCGCCGTAAGTGTCGACGATTATTTTGCGGCCGGTCAGTCCGCAGTCGCCATGCGGTCCGCCAATGATGAAGCTGCCAGTCGGATTGACGTGATAGATCGTCGATCGCGTCAGGTACTCTTCGGGAATCGTCTTCTTGATCAGCTCCTCGATGATCGACTCTCGGATTTTTTCGTATTTGACCTCGGGTGAATGCTGCGTCGAGATCACCACCGCCGTTACTTCGACCGGCCGGCTGTCGACGTAGCGTACCGTCACCTGGCTCTTCGCGTCGGGCCGCAAAAAGTCGAGCTGATTGCTCTTGCGGAGCTTGGTGAGATTTTCCATCAGCCGATGCGCCATCGCGATCGGCAGCGGCATCACCTCGGGCGTCTCGTCGCATGCGAACCCGAACATCAAGCCCTGGTCGCCTGCTCCCTGCTCCTTGTGTAGGCCCTCGCCTTCGGTCACGCCCTGAGAGATATCCGCGGACTGCGGCTCGATTGCGGTGAGCACCGCGCAGCTGTTTCCGTCGAAGCCGACCTCGGTGCTGTTGTAACCGATTTCGACCGCGGTCTGCCGCGCGATCTTCACATAGTCGGGACGCGCGCGGCTGGTTATTTCGCCTGCCAGCACGATAAGCCCTGTCTTGGCCAGCGACTCGAGTGCGACGCGTGAGTTGGGATCCTCGGCCAGCAGCGAGTCAAGCACGGCGTCAGAAATCTGATCGCACATTTTGTCCGGATGGCCTTCAGAGACCGACTCGGATGTGAACAGGAAATCCTTAAGCGGCATTATTCGCAGTTGCTCCTTGGAAGGCGCCTTGTCGGGCAGCCGGTCGCGGACCGGACTTCAACTTGTGCGGATGGCGCGGGTGACTGAGAGGTTCAATTGAGTTCTGTTCCAGAAGGTCAGCATAGCGCCTGTCGGAGACTGAAAAAACCGCAGCACGCCTCAAGATTTTCAGGGTAATGAAGGTATAACTGACCAATCGGACAGAATCAAGCCAAGAGCCGTCCTACCCAATCTCTACGCCCCTCACTCCTCGCCGAACTTCTCGTCGAACAACTCCTGCACTGCCTTCAGCGCCTCGCGCGCGTCCGCTCCCTCCGCCCGAACCTTCAGCTTCGATCCTTGCGCCGCGCCCAGCATCATCAGGCTCGTCATGCTCTTGGCGTTGACCAGTTCATCCTTGCCCGGACCAATCGTGATCTTTGAGGAGAATTTCGAGGCCGTCTGCGCCAGCGCCGATGCGGCTCGCAGATGAAGTCCGAGCCGGTTCTGAACCTCCACAGTCGCCTCCGCCACGTTCACGAGCACTACGATAAAGGTATCGACGGCTTTGGTAAACGACTGTGCGCGATCAATCCGCCTCTGCGACTGTCTGCGGCGTGCGCGCAATTTCGACGCCGCGTTGGCGCCCACTCACTTCGTCACCAGCATGATATTCCAGCGGCAGGAAAAGCACCGACGACAGCAGCGCGAGAAATCCCATCACCAAAAACGCCGGCATGAAATCATGCGTCGACAGATGAGACGAGCCGCTCGCGCTCAGGCTCATATGCAGCAGCATCGCGCCGAGCGCCACGCCCAGGCTCAGGAACAGTTGCTGCGCCATGCTCGACAGAGTGCTCGCGCTGCTCATCATCGAGTTGGGCACGTCGGCATAAGCCAGGGTTCCAAGCGCTGTGAATTGTAGCGAGCGGAAGAATCCTCCCGACAGTAGTGCGAGCACGATGAAAAAGTGCGGCGTCGTCGGCCGGAACAGCGCGTAGCTCGCCATGATGAAGGCGCTGAGAATGCCGTTGGAAATCAGCACCGAGCGAAAACCCAGGCGTCGAATGATCGGTGTCGCCGTCGCCTTCATGAACAAGGCGCCAGCCGCGCTGGTGAACGTCAGCATGCCCGAAGCGAACGGCGAGAGGCCGAAAACCACTTGCAGCAGCATAGCCAGCAAAAACGGCAGCGCGCCGATGCCCATGCGAAAAAGTCCGCCGCCCAGCGTCGCCACCAGGAAGGTCGGGATTTTCATCAACCCCAGGTCGATGATCGGGTAATCGATACGCCGCGCGTGCAGAATATACAGCGCCATGCAGATTCCGCCGGCCGCCATCACGCACATGATGATGCTCGCCGGTATTACGCCGCGCCCGATCGACTCGAAGCCCGAAACCAGCCCTGCCAGTCCCAGCCCTGTAAGCAAAAAGCCGCGAAAGTCGAGCGGGAAGGTCTCCTCCTCGCGAATGTTCGGGATGTACCAGGTGACCAGCATGATGCCGATGAATCCGATCGGCACGTTGATGAAAAAAATCCAGCGCCACGAATAATACGTCACGATAAATCCGCCGACCGGCGGCCCGACCACCGGCCCCAGCACCGCCGGCACCGTCAGGTACGACATCGCGGTGACCAGTTCGGACTTGGCTATTGTCTTGAGCACGATCAGACGGCCAACCGGGACCATCATCGCTCCGCCGAAGCCCTGTAAAATGCGCGCGGCCACCAGCTCCGGCAACGATTGCGACAGTCCGCAAAACACCGAACCGGTTGTGAAGATTACGATCGCCGTGCGAAATACGGTGCGCGCGCCGAATCGATCGGCCATCCAGCCGCTAATTGGAATGAAAACCGCGAGGCTCAACAGGTAGGAAGTGATTGCGAGATTGAGCTTGATTGGATCTTCGCCGAGCGACTTCGCCATCGCCGGCAGCGCGGTCGAGATGACCGTCGCGTCCAGCATCTCCATGAACAGCGCGCACCCGACGATCATCGGTGCCAGGAACTCGAGCGCGCGGCTGGAGGACGTCGAACTCATCGCAGCAGATCAAGCATGCTCTTGCGAGGATATGGAAATCGGCGGAACCGGTAAACGCCGCGCTCGATGCAAACTGCAATGCGAGTCAGTTGCCATTGCGGACAGGCGCCGTGCGTACCGCCGCCGCTTCGGCCTTGAGGCCCGCGCTGAACAACTCGCGCAGCCGCGCTTCGACTTGCGCGTCGCGCGAGGTGCCCTCGCGCCGCAGCCAGGCGCGGATCGGGATGACCGCCTTGGACATGTTGCGATGCCCGCCGGCGCTGCCGATATCGGCGAACAGGTTCTTCACCATCTCGCCCGCGTTGTCTCCGCTCATGCCGTGATTGCGGACGCTTATCACCAGCTTGTTGCCGAGCTTGCCGGCGATTGCGACGCACTTCACGCCCTCGAACTGCAGGCAAAAGTCCGCCATCTGCACGATCAGGTCGTCGCGTTCGACGCGCCCGAGATTCAGCACCACCAGTCCATCCTTGACCACCAACCGTTTCATCGCGCGCGCCAGAATTTGTGCGAAGCTGATTGGCAGTTCGGGACGATCGATCTGCCGTAGCAGGCTGTAGTTGGCGAGCGGATACAGGTGCGTGAATGCTTGCAGGTCATCGTCGGTCACGCGGCGCGACAGCGCCAAGGTGTCGCTGCGTATTCCGTAGAGCAACGCGGTCGCCAGCCGCTCGCTGATTTTTTCGTCGGCCGTGACCAGGTACTCGGTCATGATAGTCGCGGTCGCACCGTACTTGATGCGCACGTCCTCGAACTGCGCGGCGCCGCCGGGATAGCCCGGATGATGATCGATCGCGATGTCGGCGCGCGGGAGTTTCTCGCCAAAGAACGGCGGCTGAACATCGACCATCGCAATCTTGTCGAACGCACGCAGGTCCTCGGTCGCCGCCGCCTGGATTTCGATTTCGAGCAGATGCTCCATCGTGCGATTTTCCGGCCGCGTGACCGGCTTGAACGCAAAGAACGGCGTGGTCTGCTTGTTGCGCCCGAGCAAAGTGCGCAGCGCCATCGCGCTCGCCATCGCGTCGGGATCGGGATCGTCCTGCAGCACGATCGCCACGCGATCGCCGTCGCCGACCATCGCGCGCAATTCCTTGATTTTCTGTTTAGTGAGAGCTTGATCCATAAGCTGAAGACTGCGGGCCCGCCTTAAGCGGCGACCTGCGAGTCGACGGTCTAATCGCGGTTAGCTCGAATAACGGGACCCGCGGTCCGAAATTGACGGCAGCGGTCCCAGTCCTGGCGAACTGTGGTGGAATTCATCGGGATGTCGGGGAAATATCACAGCGCAAAGAGCTGACGCAATGATATACAATTACCGCCAGTTATGAACTCTCCCGATTCACATCCTGGTAAATTTCACTGCGCAATCTGCCGCCGCGAATTCGCCGAGTGGTTGCTGCGCATTTCGGTCGAAGACACCGCCGGCTTTCGCCAGCAGGCCTTTATCTGCGGCAACTGCGCAGTTAAACTTCGGCTCGCCTCGGAGAAAAATCGCGATCTGCAGATCGATCCATGGATACACGAAGCGGTCGCCAACGTGCTGCGCGGCAAGAATCCCGACAAGCCGGAATACTAAGCTAGGGTAAAAACATTCGATGGCGAGCGCAGCGAAATCTGATTCGCAATCCGGCAACGCAGCCGGTGCGGAACTATGGCCCCGTGAAGAAGCTCGGCGGCTTGCAGAGCGCGTCGCCTCGTACGATCCCGATCGCCCGGTAATTTTTCAGAGTGGCTTTGGCCCGTCAGGCTTGCCTCACCTCGGCACCATGGCGGAGATTCTTCGCCCGTCGTTCGTGCGCAAGGCGTTCCATCTGATCGAACCCTCGCGGCCGTCACGGCTGATTGTTTTCATCGACGATCTTGACGGACTCCGCAAAGTGCCGGAGAACGTGCCCAACCGCGAGGCAACGCAGCAGTACCTGGGTATTCCGGTCTCTAAGATTCCCGACCCGTTCGGATGCTGCGCGAGCTTTGCCGATCATATGATCGGCCTGCTCGGTGGTTTCCTGGCGCCGGTCGAGGTCGAGTACGAGTTGGTGCGCGCGGCCGAGATGTACTCGTCGGGACGCTTCGACGAGGGCCTGAAGCTCATCCTCGAAAAGCACGCCGAGATCATCGCGATCATCGCGCCGACGCTGCGACCCGAAAATCGCGCCGGATGGTCGCCCTTCATGCCGATTTGCCCCAACTGCGGACAAGTCGTCGAGCGCGCAGTGACGGCCTATCACTCCGAGCGTGGAACCATCGAATTCACCTGCGAGAAGAGCGCCGGCGGCACCTCGGGATGCGGCTTTCGCGGCGAGCAATCGGTGCTCGGCGGCAAAGCGAAGGTGCAATGGAAGGTTGATTGGGCCTTGCGATGGTACGTGCTCAAAGTCGATTACGAACTGTACGGCAAGGACCTTACCGACTCGGCCCGGCTCTCGGGACAGATTCTCCGCGTGATGGGCGCGCAGCCCCCGCTGGGATTTCCATTCGAGATGTTTCTCGACGAGGAAGGCCACAAGGTCTCGAAGTCGGTCGGGCGCGGCGTGACGGTTGACCAGTGGACGCGCTACGCGCCCATCGAAGTGCTCAAGTTTTTCCTGCTGCTCAATCCGCGCCGCGCACGCAAGCTGTTTCTCGAAGCGATACCGCAGTACGTCGACGAATACCTCGACGCGTTGCGCGAATACGCGGCCGCATCCGAACAGCAGCGTCGCGAATCGGTGCTCGAGTTCGTCATTCAGAGCACGACCCCGACGCGATTCAACTCCGCTCTCACCTTCGGTCTGATGATGAACCTGGTCGCCGCGCTGGGCAGCTCGGATCGAGATTTCCTCTGGAAATACTTGGTCCGTTACGACGCGTCGATCGCAGGCGATGCGGAAACGGAGAAAATGGGCCGTGCGCTGATGGAATGCGCGCTGAATTTCTACCGCGATTTCATCGAACCGACCAAAAAGCTCTATACGCCGTCAGACGCGGACCGCGCGCAATTGAAGGTTCTTGCTGCGTACCTGCGCGAAAATCAGGACGCAAGCGCCGAAGAGATCGAAAAGAAGATCTACGATCTCGGCCGCGAGAACTACGACAAGCCCGGCAAGATTTTTCCGCTGCTCTATCGATCGATTCTCGGCCAGGAACGCGGCCCGCGCCTCGGCGCATTCATCCGGCTCGCCACCCCAGCGAAAATCGTCGAGCTACTCGACGCAACCCTCGCGCGCACCACCTGGACGCACTGAGCAAAAATCCAGGTTCTGTCTCCTCTCCCTGTAAAGAGAGCTGTGCGTAACTGCTTCGCGTCCCCTCCGTCCCCTCTCCCTGCAAGGGAGAGGAAGGGTGAGGGTCCTATTACAGCGCCCTGCGCGATTCAGGATTCTGCCTTGCCTGAAGTATTCGGACGTTACGCACAGCAAAGCCTAGACAAACTCAGCGAACACCGAGTCTGCCATCTCAAGACCGCGGTCCGTCAACTTTATTCGGCCGCGGTCGAGCGTCAGCAGACCGTTGTTGAACAAAGGTGTTGCGACGGCGCCGAAGATGCATTCGAAGTTGCGGCCGAACCGCTCGTGAAAATCTGCCAGGGCGAAGCCCTCGCGCAATCGCAGATTCAGAAACACAAATTCGCTTTGGGCAGTGGCTTCGTCGATCGTCTCGGCACCGGCCTCCGCGTTCGCGCGTTCCTCGATTGCGGCGATATAACGCGCAGGGAGTTTTTCGTTCCACCATCGCCTTCGTTGGCCGCCGCGAGCGTCGTTCGCACAGCTGTGAGCGCCCGCGCCGATTCCAAGATAGGTCTCGCCGCGCCAGTAGGTCAGATTGTGGCGCGCTTCATGGCCGGGTGCCGCGTAGTTCGAAATTTCATACATGGCGTAGCCACGCCGCGGAATCTCTTCGCGCACCGTTTGATACATCGCGGCCTGCTCGTCATTCGCAAGCTGCTTGATCCGTCCGCGCTTCAAGTCGGTGAAAAAGGCGGTGCCCTCTTCGAAAGTCAGGTTGTAGGCCGAGATGTGATCCGGCTCGAGCGCCGCCACCGACTCGATATCGAACACGACATCGGCGAGCGTCTGTCCCGGAACGGCAAAGATCAAATCGAGATTGAGCCGATCGAAGCCGGCCCGATGCGCTATTCGCGCGGCCGTGCGGGTTTCGTCCGCGCTATGAATGCGGCCGAGAAATTTTAGCGTAGCCGGGTTGAATGACTGCGCGCCGAAGCTGATTCGATTTATGCCGGCCGCGCGCATCCCGGCGAGTTTCGCCAGATCGACGGTGCCAGGATTCGCTTCCAGCGTTATCTCGGCGTCGTGCTCGATACCGCAAAAGCGATTCGCCGCGTCTATTACCTGGCCGATGGATTTTGGATCAAAGAGCGACGGCGTACCGCCCCCAAAAAAGATCGTCTTGAGGCGCTGGCCCAGGTACGACGCGGTGCTAGACCTCGATTCCAGCTCCGAAATCAACGCGCGCGTGTACTGCTGTTCCGGCCACGACGATGCCGCGTGCGAGTTGAAGTCGCAGTACGGGCACTTCGATTGGCACCACGGAATATGAACGTAAAGCGAAAAGCTCACCCGAAGATTGTAGCGCGCCTTCGACGCCCGCTACTACGCGCCCGGCACGGTCGGTATACTGCCTGCGTCAGAGGGAACTTGGCCGAAGTAGCACCCAATCAGGACCGCAGCGAGCCGCGCGCCAACCCGCGTCCCGGGCTTGCCAGCGCATCCGGCTCCGGCGCGAACCAGGCCGGCGTCATCGCCGCGGGCGTATTGCTCAGCCGCATCGCCGGCCTCGTCCGCGACAGCATCTTCGCGCACTTTCTCGGCGATTCGGCGACCGCTGACGCGTTCAAGGCGGGGTTTCGCATCCCGAACATTCTCCAGAATCTGTTCGGCGAAGGCGTCCTGTCGGCATCGTTCATTCCGGTTTACGGAAAGCTACTGGGCGAGGGCGACGAAGAAACCGCAGACATGCTGGCATGGGGCGTCGGCGCGATCCTGACGCTCGGCGTGTCTGTCCTGGTGGCGATCGGCGTGCTGGTGACGCCATACCTCATCGACGTGATTGCGCCCGGGTTCGAGGGCGACAAGCGCGAGTTGACGATTCAAATCGTGCGCATTCTCTTTCCCGGCGCTGGACTACTGGTGGTGTCGGCGTGGTTCCTCGGCGTTCTGAACAGTCATCATAAATTCTTTGTCTCGTACACCGCGCCGGTCGCATGGAACGTCGCGATGATCGCGGCACTGCTCTACTACGGCCCGCGCCGCTCGCAGGACGGACTGGCGATCGCGATCTCGTGGGGCTCGGTGGTCGGTTCGGCTTTGCAAATCGCTGTGCAGGTGCCGCAGACCCTCGCGTTATTGAGGAAGCATCGCATCGACTTCGCGCGAGTCGCCGCGCCATTGCGTGCCGTCTTCCACAATCTGACGCCGGTGGTCGTCAGCCGCGGCGTCATCAATTTGAGCACTTATGTTGACAACATCCTGGCGAGTCTGTTGCCGACCGGCGCCGTCGCCGCGCTGAACTACGGCCAATTGCTTTACATGGTGCCGATCAGCCTGTTCGGGTACTCGGTAGCTGCTTCGGAGTTGCCCGCGATGTCGCGCGCCGCGGGAGCGATGCCTGAGCAGATGAGCACGATACTGCGCGGGCGACTCAATCGCGGACTGCGCCAAATCGCGTTCATGGTAGTGCCATCCTCGGCCGCATTTCTGATTCTCGGCGATGTGATCGTGGCGATGATCTATCAGTCCGGCGCCTTTACCCGTGCCGACGCGGTTTACGTATGGGCCGTCCTGGCCGGCTCCGGCGTCGGACTGCTCGCCGCTACGATGGGCCGGTTGTACAACTCGGCATTCTACGCGCTATTCGACACGCGCACGCCGCTTCGATTCGCAGTAATCCGCGTCGTGCTCACGCTGGTGCTCGGCTACCTGTGCGCAATTCCAATTCCACCGATGCTTGGAATAGCGCAGAAGTGGGGTGTGGCAGGATTAACGATATCGGCGGGTCTCGCGGGATGGGTCGAGTTCGTGATGCTGCGGTGGGCGCTGAACAAGCGCATCGGATGGACCGGGCTGGAGCGTTCCTACCTTGCCAAGTTGTGGGCGCTGGCGCTGGGAGCCGCGGTGGTCGGGTTCGGACTGAAGCTCAGGATGGCGGGATTCGGGCCGCGGATTCAGGGCCTGGTGATCCTTTCGACCTACGGGGGCCTTTATTTTTTGGGCGCCTGGATGCTTGCGCTGCCGGAACTGAAACAAATCACCGGCCAGATAACGCGCCGTTTTTCTCCGCGCGCGTCTTCGAACTCATCCGATCGATAGTCGCGCTGGTCGAGCGGCCGCCGAGCAGCGGCGCCAGCGCAACTCTGCCCCCGCGTGACTCGACGAACGCCTGGCCGTCAACTTGCTTGTCGCGCCAGTCTTCGCCCTTGATCAGAACATCGGGCTTGACCGCTCGAATGATTTTCTCGGCGCGGGTTTCATCGAACACGACCACGTAGTCGACCGCTTCCAGCGCGGCCAGGATGCGGGCGCGCTCGGCTGCGGGATAGATCGGACGCCCGTCACCCTTAAGCTGCCGCACGCTGCGATCGCTGTTGAGTCCGACCACGAGCAGGTCGGCCTGCGCGCGCGCAAAGGCGAGGCTCTGGATGTGCCCGGCGTGCAGCAGGTCGAAGCATCCGTTGGTGAAAGCGATGCGCCGGCCTGCGTGGCGCTCGCGCTCGAGCGCGGCCTTGAGCTCGTCTGCCGAATGAATCTTGCGCTCGTAAGTGGCGTGAGCGGGACTCAGCGCGCGGGCCAGATCTTCGCGGGTGATCACTTCGGTGCCGATTCGCGTGACTTCGATGCTCGCGGCAAGGTTCGCAATCGTCGCCGCCGACGAGAAGCCGAGGCCGGCGATCGAGAACATCCCGAACACGCTCAGCACGACGTCGCCCGCGCCGGTCACGTCGTAGACCTCGCGCGGCACGGTCGAAATGTAGGTGTCCTTGCCGCTGCGCTCCGCCAGATACATGCCGTCGCGGTCGAGCGTGATCAAACACGCCTCCAACCCGAGCTTGCGCACGAGAGTCTCGGCCGCCTTGCGCCACGCGCCGCGGTCGGTGAGACGGATCCCGGTGGCGACTTCGGTTTCGTAGCGATTGGGCGTCAGTGCGGTCGCGCCGCGATAGATCGAAAAGTCCGCGGTCCGGCGCGGATCGACGATCACCGGGATACCGCGGGCGCGGCCGCCGTCGATCAATGCGCGCAGCACGGCAGGAGTGAGCATCCCCTTGTCGATATCTGAAATCAGCACGCCGTCGCATTGGCGGAGCTCGGCCTTGAGGCGTGCGATCAACTCGCGCTCGCGCGGGGCCTTGAGCGGGGCGGGGTTTTCGTCATCGACGCGGAGCAGTTGCTGGGTCGCGCGATGGGCCGCTTGAACCGAACCGAACATTCGATCCTTGACGATGGTGGGGCGGTCGGGATCGATCAGAATCGAGCGCGTGTCGATTCCGAGATCGGCGAAAATCTCGCGCAGCAGACCGCCGTTACGATCCGCACCGACCACGCTGAGCGCGCTCACCTCGGCACCGAGCGCGCGCAGGTTCGCCATGACGAAACCCGCGTTGCCCGGCTTCTCCTCGCGCCGCTGCACACGCAGGATTGGGAATCGGCGCTTCGGGAGAGATTCGCGCGACGTCGCCCCACAGGTAGCGATCCAGGATCACTTCGCCGGCCACCAGCACGCGCAGCGGTTTGAGCGCCGGCAGACCATGATGATTGTGAATGGCCGCAGGATGCGCAGAAGGCGGCGTTTTGGGTCGAGCCATGATGCGGCATCTTACGCCGCGGCACGGGTAGCGTTAAACCGCCTGCGCGAGGCGCTGGTGAATGTGGAACCGGTACCCTTCCGGCGGGGGAAGGGGAACCGGGTGGAGGGCGCGGAATCCTGAATCGCGCAGGGCGCTGTAATAGGACCCTCACCCTTCCTCTCCCTTGCAGGGAGAGGGGACAGAGGGGACGCGCAGCAGTTACGCACAGCTCTCCTTACAGGAGGCCTTTGCGTAACTTCCGCGGGGCAATTAGACCAAAGAGCAGAATCCTGAATCGCGCAGGGCGCTCTAAAGCACCTCGCCCGCGCCGAAGACGCGGCCTCTCCTGCAACCAAGCGGGCGAGGCAGATAATCGGTCGCGCGGAACGCGACACCCTAACTCGACCCTCACCCTTCCTCTCCCTTGCAGGGAGAGGGGACAGAGGGGACGCGAAGCAGTTACGCACAGCTCTCCTCACAGGGAGAGGAGACCGCACGGGGCGAGGAACCTAGCGGTGAAGGGGAACTGGATGGGAGATGACGGGGTGGGCGTTTCGTTTGGTAAAGGGTTTATCAACCGTAGAGCCAGCCAAAGATTTAGGGACGCAGTTCTTCAAGCAGTGCCTTAGCGTCCTTCAGATCCGGAGTATCGAAGCCTTCGGTGAACCAGTTGTAGATTTCGGCGAGCGCGGTGCGGGCTTCGATGCGCCTCTCCTGTTCGGTGAGTAGGCGGGCGAGGCTCGTCGTTGCGCGTAGTTCACACCACTTGGCCGACTGTTGCTGGGCGACTTTGATCGCAGTGCGGAAGCTATTTTCGGCCTCGCTGGCGGCGGCTGAATCCTGTGCCAGCGACAGCTCACCCTCGAGCCGATAAATTTCCGCGAGGTACATTCCTTCGCCGGTCGCTCGCGCCAGCTCTATTGCCTCGGCCATCGTCGAGCGCGCTTTCGCCGGTTGGCCGCAGACCTGCAATGCCTGGGCAAGACGGGCGATCATCAAAGGCAGGCCGAAAAGGACTCTGTGAGCACGGTGTCCGGCGATTCCCTGTTGCATCTGCGCGAGTCCGTCGGCCCGCCCTTGCATCGACAATACGTAACCGTGATCGATAGCCGCGTTCGCCACGGCGAAAACGGGGAGTTGCTCTTTTTCCTTGAGCTCTAGCGCAGCGTTCGACTGGGTCAGGGCGGATGAAAAGTCACCAACGATGAGATGCGCTGCACAGACAAACACCATCGCGACCGCGACATCGAAAGGCCGCGACAGATCGCGGGCTATTGCGACAGCGTCCCTGGTAATCTTCAGCGCTTGAGCCGGATAGCCGAGCAAAGCCAGGGCCTGGCCGAAGTGAAGACGACAGATGACCCGGCGGTCGATCGAACTAAGACTGGTACGGTCCTCTTCGTGTTGCGCGGCGACTGCCTGCTCGAGCATGGAACGGGCGGCGACGAGTTCGCCACGGAAGAGGTGCGTTTGCCCGACCGAAAAATGGGCCCACGAAATTGTCATCGGATCGCGCATCGCGAGCGCCGTGTCGAGCAGGCGGCGTGCCAAAGTCAGCGCGTCGTCGTATTCGGCACGGGCGAAATGAAACAGCATAAGGCCGCGCAATCCGTCCAAAGACCGGCGCGCGTTCCCGGTTCTTTCCGAGAGCTCCATTATTCGCGCGAAAGTTTTGTCGAGCCCGTCGGCTCCGATTCCGCTCAAGACTTGCACGGTGGCGGCATAGGCATACTGCAGATCCGCCTCGCGCTCGTTGCGCTGCGCGCTCGCCGGAACGCGCTGGAGAAAATCAATCGCGGCCTCCAGATGGCGGAGCGCATCGCGATGCGCTGAGCGGCCGAATGCCTGCAGTCCTGCGCGCTCCGAATAAAGAGACGCCTTAACCGCGTTGCCGCTGCGGACGTAGTGGTAGCCCAACTCGTTGAGGTGATCCTCGAGGCTGGCGGCGTAGAGAGTTTCGATCGCGGCGCCGATGCGCTCATGCAGGGGCTTGCGCCGCTCGCCGAGGATCGAGTTGTAGGAAACTTCCTGGGTAAGAGCGTGCTTGAAGGTGTACTCGACGTCGCCGACGGCAGGCTGCTCGTAAATGAACTCGCCGAGCTGAAGTGCGTCGAGCGTGCGCGCAAGTTCGTCGGCCGGTGTGCCGGCTACGGCGCGCACGAGGCTCAGCGGAAACTCTTTGCCGATCACGGCCAGGGTTTCGAGCAAGTTTTTCTCCGCGGTTGGCAGACGATCGATGCGCGCGGCGAGGATGGCCTGCACGGTCGGTGGAATCTTCAACTCGCCCAGCGGCTTGGTGAGCCTGACCGCGGCGCCGTCGCGTACCAGCGCGCCTTCGTCGAATAACACCTGCACCGTCTCCTCGATGAAGAATGGGTTGCCTTCGGTCTTCTCGATTATGACTTTTCTCAGCTCCGCGAGGTCGGGACCGTCACCAAGCAGTGCGCTCAGCATCTGGTAGGAGCTTTCCTTGCCGAGCGGGTCCAGCCGCAACTGCGTGTAGTAGGTCTTGCCGTGCCATTGATGCGAGTACTCGGGGCGATAGTTCACCAGCATCAGAAGCCGGGCAGTACCGATAGAATCGGCGAGCAGATCGAGCAGCGCCTGGGTCTCGTCGTCGATCCAGTGGAGGTCCTCGAAGATCACCATCAGCGGCTGATTGAGCGACTCGCGCAGAATCAATCGTTTGATCGCTTCGAGCGTGCGTCGCTTGCGGACCTGCGGTTCCATTTGCGCGAGCGGATTCTTCTCTTGCACTTCGTGCAAATGCTCGTCGAGGCGATCGAGCGTTTGCTCCCAAAGCCGGTGTTGATCGGAATCCTCGGAGATTCCCAACAACGAGAACAGGTAAGGGATGGTATCTTCCAGCGCGCGGTCGAGGATTACTATTTTGCCGGCCACTCTTTCGCGGCGCTTGCGCGCGTCGTCGCCGCTGTCGATGCCGAAGTAGGAATAGAGCAGGTCGATGACGGGCAAAAAGGCCGACGCTTTGCCGTGCGAGACCGAGAAAGCCTCGAGCACCATCCATCCCGATTGCGAGACTGCTTTGAACTCGAAATATAGCCGTGACTTGCCGGTGCCCGCTTCGGCGACCGTCGCGGCGATCTGCCCGCGTCCATCCCGGGCAAGTTCGGCGGCGTGCTTGAGCGCTTCCATCTCGCGCTCGCGGCCAACGAACCGGGTAAAGCCGCGTCCGGCAGATCGTTGCAGGCGGGTGCGCAAGGGACCCAGCCCGCTCACCTCGAAAACGTTGACCGCCTCGCTGACACCCTTGATCCGCGCCGGCCCCAGCGGCTTCAGGGCGAAGAAACCCTCGACCAGCTTGCGGGTACTTTCTGAAATTGCGGTTGCGCCCGCGTCGGCCAGGGTCTGCATGCGCGAGGCAAGATTGGTGGTGTGCCCAATCGGTGTATATTCGACGTGACCGTCTCCAGTGGCAATCGGGCGCACGACAACCTCGCCAGTGTTCGCGCCGACACGAATCTGAATTGGCGCGCGGCCGTCGGCGCGCAGCCGCTCGGAATAGTGTCGAATCTCCTCCTGCATCCTGAGCGCGGCGTAGAGCGCGCGTTGCGGATGGTCCTCGTGCGCGACGGGCGCGCCAAACAGTGCGAAGATGCCGTCGCCGGTGCTCTGCACGATATAACCGTCGTAGCGGCGGACCGCATCGATCATCAGCTTCAATGCGGGGTCGACGATCGCGCGCGCTTCCTCAGGGTCGAGATCCTGCTCGAGCTCGGTCGAGCCCTTGATGTCCGCGAACAGTGCGGTGACCGTCTTGCGCTCACCTTCGAGATTTTCAGAAGCAGGGGTATCGACAACTCGAATCGGCGAGTCGTCCGATTTCTTTGTCGAAGCAGCAGGCGCTCCCATCGGCGCGCCGCAGTCCTCGCAGAACTTCGCGGTGGGACCATTGTCGGCTCCGCAGTTTGCGCATCGAATCGAGAATGGTGTGCCGCATTCCGGGCAGAACTTTCTGCCGGAGGTGCTTTCAATCCCGCATTTCGAGCAGCGCATCGAGAAATCCTCCGTGCTGGCAACCGCCGAGTATTGCCATTGGCCCGCGTGAATTAACAGAGGACGATGCGGAAAAATCCGGCGAGGAACCTAACCCCTAACCCCTTCCCCTGGTGGAAGGGGAACCAGATTTGAAAGAGAGGATAGGGTTGATTGAAAGTTAGATTGTTCCTTCGGTCTTCAGTCGTTTGCGTGAGGGGGCGTCGATGCCGATGTCGGCGAGGATTTCTTCGTTGTGTTCGCCGAGCGCCGGGGCGCCGGTGCGAACGCGAGTTGGTGTCCGCGAGAATTTGGCCACCGGTCCAGTCAACGGAACGATCGCGCCACCCTCGCTGCGGGTTGGCTGCAAACTGTCGCGCTCAAGCACGTGAGGATCGCGCGCCGCGTCGCCATAGCTGTTGACGGGCCCGACCGGAATTCCCGCACGAATGAGAATCTCGACTATTTCGGCCCGTCCGTGTTCAGCCGTCCATGCAGCGACGATCGCGTTGCACGCATCGCGATTTGCACAGCGTCCGGCGATGGTCGCAAAGGCCGGATCGTCGGCCAATTCCGGCTGACCGACAGTGCGCGCCAGCACTTTCCAATGGCTATCGAGCAGTATCGCGATATAGACGGAGCCATCCGCACAAGCGAAAACGTTCGCGGGCACCGCAAACCCGAACTCGTTGCCGAGGCGTTGCGCGGTAACGCCCATCGCGGCCAGCGTCAAGCTTGCGCCATTCGTCAAGGTGTCCAGCAGGGCGACGTCGACATGCTGGCCTTCACCGGTGACATCGCGATGGCGCAGTGCGGCCATCGCACCGATCGCACCATGCAGTCCACCGAGTTGGTCAGCGATCGCGGTCGGATCCTTGGTCGGAGGCCCGTCCACCGAGCCATTCAGCGACATGAAGCCAGATACTGCTTGCGCGATCGGATCGTAACCGGGCCGGCTGGAATAGGGACCGAACTGGCCCCATCCGGTAATCGACACGTAGACGATGTCCGGCTTGACCGCGCGTACCGCATGATAGCCGACACCCCATTTGTCCATCGTGCCGACCTTGAAATTTTCGACGACGATGTCGGCCTTGGCGGCCAGCTTGAGGAAGATGTCGCGGCCTTCACCACGGCGCAGATCGAGGCTGAGGCTGCGCTTGTTACGATTGATCGTGCCGTGCACGAAACCGATGTTGGTGCCAGGAAGAGTGGGAGGCAGCCGGCGAGTCACTTCGCCTTCGGGAGTTTCGACTTTGATCACGTCGGCTCCGAGGTCGGCCAGCATTGCGGAGCACAGCGGTCCCGCCGCGGTCGTCGTTGCTTCGACCACGCGCACGCCGGCCAGAGGTCCGGACAGGTCGTTGCGGGCATCGCGATAAAATTCAGTCTTGGTCATGGTTGCGTTCTTCCTTTCAGTGCGGGCCCGCGTCGCTATCTCAACTAGCGATGCTGGGCGTCGGTCGGCGTTAGACGTCCTGTGCGAGGCGCCGGGCAAGTTCGTCGAAGCTCGCGAGGAACCAGACGTCTTTGCCGCGGTTCGATTCATTGACGAAGGCGCGCAAGGCGGAGCTTTCAGCCAGATGCCGGGAGATGTCGCCGACGATGGCGACGCACCGCTGATACTGTACGAATTTCTGGAGAAGCTCTCCGGCGATGCGGGTTCTCAACTGAAAGAATTCATCGTCGAGGCATTGGACGGGAATCACCATCACAGTCGCGTGATTCTCGAAGGTCTTGCTGAGAATGTCGACCGCGTCGGCATAAGTGCGCAGCCGCGCTTCGCCGGCCGCGAGCTCAAAAACGCGCACGCCGTGAAGTTCGTAGGATTTAGGCGGCATCGATTGGTCTTATCGGATTGCGTAGCCGCCGTCGACGTACACGATCGAGCCGGTTACGAAGTCCGACGCGTGCGAGGCGAGAAATATCGCGGCGCCGGCCATCTCTTCGGGCTGGCCGAAGCGGCCCGCGGGAGTGCGCAGGATGATCTCGTCGAACATCGGGCCGCTCTGCGCGCCGACCGTCATGTCGGTCGCTATCCATCCCGGGACGATCGCGTTGACCTGGATATTGTGCGGTGCGAGCTCGATAGCCATCGTTTTGGTCGTCTGGACGAGCGCGCCTTTCGCCGCGGCGTACGGGATTCCGGCCTGCGCGCCGAACTGCGAATACTCGCTCGCGATATTGATAATTTTGCCGTGCTTGCGCGGGAGCATCGACTGCGCGGCGATTTGCGAAAGAAAAAAGCACGAGCTCAGATTGGTCTCGATCACGCGATCCCAATCCTCGGCCCTGAACTTCAAGGCGCTGCGCATGATCGCGATGCCGGCGTTGTTGACGAGAATCGAAACCGGTCCGAGCTTACGCTCGACTTGCTCCATCGCTGGGCGCAGGTCGTCGCGGCGGGTCACGTCGAGCTGAATCGCAATCGCAGGCACGCCCGCCTTGGTTAACTCATCGACCACGGCGCGATTTTTCTCTTCGTTGCGCGCGAGGATCGCGACCGACGCGCCGGCCCTGGCAAATCCCAATGCGACGCCGCGCCCGATGCCGCCGTTGCCGCCGGTGACGACCGCGACCTCTCGCTTCAAATCGAACATTTCAGGCGCAGCCATAGTTCAAGCTATCCCACCTTTAATCGAAATTTTCAAAACTCATAGACCGATCTGATTGAGCCGACGACTTCAGTAATGCGGAGTGCCTTGCCGGCGATGCGCTAGAGTCTAAATGATAACCGCGATGCGCGCGAAGGGGCGGGTGCATCATCGCGCGCCGGATAACCTCCGAGTCCTTCGGCATGAACAGAATCCTGAATCGCGCAGGGCGCTGTAATATGACCCTCACCTTCATCCTCTCCGTTACAAAGAGAGGAGACAGAGCGGACCCGAAGCGGGCAGCGTGCAGCCTGCTAATCGACAATTGTTAAGCGGCGTTAGTATATTGTCCATCGCGCCCAAGCTAAGCGGACTGAATCCGCCGCGTGGCTGGAACTGGTACCGCTTGGCTCACAAGGAGTGCTTCATGGCCGCCACTCAGCAGCGCTTTTCCGTTATCGGCGACAAGAATCTCAACGACCTGCGTAAGCTGATCAACGTTCCCATCGAGGATTCGCTCGAGCCTTGGTGCCACGAAGCCAGCCGCGACAATATCCGCCATTGGGCCCACGGTATCGGCGACGACAATCCTCTATGGTGTGACCCGGCCTACGCGGCCAAGGGTCCGCATGGGCGCCTGGTAGCGCCGCCCTCGTTCATCTTCCCTCTGAACCGTTCATTCAGTGGCTATGTCGGCGGGCTCGCGGGGGTTCATGCGATGTTCGCCGGTATCGACGTCGTCTGGCATCGCCCGATGCTGCTCGGTGACGAATTTACCACCAAAGTTTGGCTCAAGGATTTGGTCGAGCACGACACGCGCTTCGCCGGGCGCTCGATTCAGCAGATTTACCGTTGCGAGTTCCTCAATCAGCGCGACGAATTGGTCGCCGAGGGCGATAGCTGGTGTTTCCGCACCGAGCGCGATACGGCGCGCGAGCGCGGCACCAAGTACACCGAGACCAAGCAAAGGCCCCCGGTTAAGTATTCGCGCGAGGACCTGGCGAAAATCTTTGCGCTCTACGAAGGTGAGGAAGTACGCGGCGCAACTCCGCGGTATATCGAAGACGTCAAGGTCGGCGACAAGCTCAAGACCATGGTCAAAGGCCCGATGACCATCACCGGGTTCATCGCCTTCGCGCAAGGCTGGGGCGGTCTTTATATTCGCGCCAACAAACTTGCCTGGAAGCAACTGCAGAAACATCCCGGCCTCGGCATCGCAAACAAGTTCGGCATCCCCGACGTTCCCGAGCGCGTTCATTGGGAAGACGATCTCGCAACTCTGGTGGGAACGCCCGCCGCATATGACTACGGTCCGGAGCGCTGCTCCTGGATGACCCATCATCTCACGAACTGGGCCGGCGACAGCGGTTTCCTGCGCCATATCGAAGTCAAAATCCGGCGCCACAATCCGGTTGGCGATACACTTTATATCGACGGCGAGGTCACGCGAATTTACGTCGAGGACGGCGCGCATTACGCCACCATCGCGCAAAAGGCAGTGCAACAGGACGGCGAACTCTCGGTTCTTGCGACCGGCAGTGTGCGCCTCCCTTCGCGCGCTGCCTAACCGCCAAGCGTCAGGAGAGCATGATGAATGACGAGCTGATCTTCTATACCAATCCGATGTCGCGTGGGCGCATCGCGCGCTGGATGCTCGAGGAAGTCGGCCAGCCATATCGCACCGAGCTGCTCGACTTCGGCAGCACCATCAAGGCGCCCGAGTATCTCGCGATCAATCCGATGGGCAAGGTTCCGTCTCTCCGGCATGGCGCCACGATCGTAACCGAGGCCGCCGCAATCTGCGCTTATCTTGCCGATGCATTTCCTGAATCTCGTCTCGCGCCGCCGCCGGGCGATCGGCTTCGCGGCCCGTACTATCGCTGGATGTTCTTTGGGGCTGGTCCGCTCGAGGCCGCTATGATGAACAAAGCGCTCGGAATGACGGTGCCGGAAGGGCGCGAGCGAACGATCGGGTATGGCAGCTACGACGACGCCATGAACGCACTCGAGCGCGCGCTCTCACAAAGCGACTATATTGTGGGAGACAGCTTCACCGCGGCGGATGTCTACGTCGGTTCACAGATTGGATGGGGCGTGCAGTTCGGCATGATCGAAAAGCGTCCCGCTTTCGAACGCTATTGGCAGCGCGTCAACGCGCGGCCGGCCTCGCGCAGGGCGGTGGAAATAGATGACGCGCTGATTGCGGCGCAGCAGCGCCCGAAAAATACTTAATGGGACAATTGTGAACCTTGCACATAGTCGGCCGACTCGGAGTCTGGCACTTCTAGTTCAGATGCCTCCTCAACGCTCACCCTGCCTTGCTGCGTTGATCGTACGAGATAGAGTAGGCGGCTGACCGCGCCAGCAGAATCGGATCGGTCGAGAGAGCGATACCGTCCGTTACGTTGCTGGGGTCGAACACGAGACGGCGCTCATCGGCCGCGCTGGTCGGGGAGATTGCGGTTACCTCCAGCCGTCCCAGCTCGACCAGTGGGCGGTTCGCCGGCCACAAGGCGCTGGCGTCGTCCGTCGGATCGCCCTCGCCGGCCAATTGCAGCAGGAGGCGGAACGCGACGAGACCCTTCCGCAAGCGCGCCTCAAGCTCTTCGCGCAGGAAGTTCATGCTGCGTGTGCTGGCATCGTCAGGTGAGAGATAGGCTTCCCCGGCTTCTGGAATCCAGCGATAGCGGCCGAATCGGCTGGTGCCGTCCGCGGCGGTGAATTTGAACGCGTGCTCCGAGTAGTAGCAGGCCTGCCCGTAGCTGGCAGGAACCGGTTTCTTCGTCAGACGCTCGATAAAGGCGCGCGTATTGGGATGACTCTCCAGAAAGCGCGGTACTGCGTCGGGTGCAGCGGTGCCGGGAAGTTGCGCACGCAGGAAAGCGAGAAACTCCTCAGGCGTCCGCACCAGAAACCCTTCGATATGGAGCGCCAGGATGTCGGCGTTCTTGCCATCGGGCAACTCGAATTTCACCGCCATCGCGCGGGCGTTGGGAATACCGTCGTGCACGCCGGGATCGCCGCTCGAATTGGAGAAGCGGATTACGGTTGGGACCGCTTGCCCTTGCAGATGCGGTGCGCGGCTCACCCCTTGTGCGGCAGGTGCGGCGCGAAACGTTCCCGAGCAGACGATTCCTTTGGCGTGAACGGGGCGGAACCCCGGTTGAGGGCCGGCTAGTGCCCGCATGGTCTCCACGAGTTGAGCGACGACGGCTGTTGATGCGGCAGATTCTGACATGGTGGGGCTCCTTGCTGGATTCGGCGATGTGTCCCAGCCTCAGCCGGTGCCAAGACCGATTTGACTGATTGAGCCAGACGACTTTCGTGACGCTAAGTGCCTTGGCGGCGATGCTTTAGAGTTTAATGATAAGCGCGATTTGTCGCGAAGGGTCGGATGCGGATGACGGCTTTTATTTGAGTGGCGGCAGCACGATCGGGTCACGGACTTGCGACGCGGGCCACGGCCGGTTGTGCTTCGCCGCGATCTCGCCGAGGACGCGCTCCCAACGCTCCTTGCCGAAGCTCTTGTAGGTCTGGAAGGGATTGACGTATTCGCGCATGCGGAACGCCTGACCGTTTCTGACGGTGATCAGGGTGAAGTAGCGCTGCGTATAGCGGCCGCCGTCCACGGTATCGCCACCGCCCGATGATTCCACGATGGTGGTCTCCGGATCGGCTGTGGGATAGACCGCTGCCGGCTTGGTGCTGAAGCGCGGAACCACACTCAGCAGAAATTCCATAAAACGGCTCACGGCCTCGAACCCGATCATCGTCACCGGGATCTCGAACGTCGGTCCCTCCCAGATGGCGTCCTCGTGCAGGGCATCGCGCCAGATTGCGCGCTGTTCTTCCAGAGTTGTGAT
This sequence comes from uncultured delta proteobacterium, assembly GCA_963842215.1. GTDB lineage: Bacteria > Desulfobacterota > Binatia > Binatales > Binataceae > Binatus. The sequence continues at coordinate 137,738 of CAWJFQ010000005.1, forward strand.
TTTGCCGCCGAAGGCGTCACCGAGATTCTTGCGGGCCATGGGCTGTCTCCTTTGCGGGTCTTATTGCGATGGTGCGATGGCAATCATTTAGTCGCAGTTCATTTGGTGGCGAGGATCAGCGGTGATGGGGCGGCCGGCGTCCGTATGGTCTTTACCGCTTTGAATCCGGCTTCCTTCAGCCAGGTGCGATACTCCTTCATGGTGAAGACGTCGCCGGCTTCTGTATGCAGCATCATGTTCAGTCCGAAAAGCATCGGCAGGGCGGGGCCGGTGCGGTCGTCGTTCGGCACTAATTCGGCGATCAATAGCATTCCTCGCTTGCGCAAGGCTTTCGCCGATCGCTCGAGCAGTTGGCGTCCGGCGTCGCGACCCTCGCCGTGTATGATATGGCCGAGCGTGACCAGGTCGTAGCAATCGGTGCCGAAATCCATCTCGCGCAGGTTGCCTTCCTGATACTCGTAGCGATCCTGGACGCCAAACCTGGCAGCATAATCGCGCGCCACCGGCGTGACCTGCGGAAAGTCGACTGCAGTTACATGAGCCGCGCGAATCGCTTGCACGAAGGGAATCGACCAGGCTCCGGCGCCGGCCGCTACATCCAGAATGTTCTTGATCCTTGCTTTGGCTCCGGCTCCGAGGCTCGCGACGGCAGCCGTGGCGCCAACAAAGTTAAGCGGGAAAATGACCTTGACCAGCATCGCGAAAAACTCCGCCCTTTCAGCATCGTCGCCACCTCCACGAGGCAGTGGTGCGCCGCTCCTGACGACTTCAGCGAGCTGAAACCATCCCATCATCTGGCCGGTCGCGAAGCGTCCGGCGCCCTCCATATAAAGTTCGCGACCGCGAACCAGGAAGGTCGCCGCGTCCCGCGAAAGTGCGTAGCGATCGCCCTTGCGCGTGAGGTAGTTGATCGCAACCAATGTATCGAGCAGGCGGCGCATCATGCTTTCATTGGCGTGCGCCTCACGCGCGATTTCGTTCGCAGTCGTCTGGCCGTGGGCGATGAAGGTAAAGACATCGAGGTCCATGGCGGCGGCGACGGTGCACGTGGTCCATCCGGCGAATATCAATTCCTTAGCGACGGGAACGCCGGAGGGGAATTTTTTTGTTTGCTTGGCCAAGGTGCAATCTCCTTTTGACTTTTCAGCGAATGAAAAAACCGCCATCCACGATGATATCCGCGCCGGTCACGTAGTCAGAAGCGTGCGATGCGAGGAACACCGCCGCTCCCGCCATCTCGGACGGCTCGGCGAAGCGACCGGCGGGAGTGCGCGTCATCATCTCGGATTTTACCGCCGCGTACTTGGGGTCGTTGCGAATCCAGTCGGTCATGTCGGTGGTGGTCCATCCGGGTGCGAGCGAATTTACCTGGATATTGAACGGCGCCAGTTCGATCGCGAGACATCGTGTGAGCTGCAGCAGGCCGCCCTTGCTGACGCCGTAGGACGGGAAGATGGGAGTGCCCATGTAGCCGCCAATACTTGCGACGTTGATTATTTTGCCGGACTTGCGCGCGACCATCGAGGTTGCCGCGTATTTCGAGAGCAGGAAGCACGAGCTCAGATTGGTTTCCATGACCGAATCCCAATCTTCCTCGGTATGATCGAGCACACCTTTCAGGATGGCAAAGCCGGCGTTGTTCACCAGGATATCGAGGGGGCCGAGCTTGTGCTCGACTGCTTCCAGAGCGGGCTTCAGTGATTTGCGTTGAGAGACGTCGAGCTTGAGCGCCATAGCGGGGACGCCGATCTTCTCGAGTGCTGCAAGCGTGTCGCGATTGCGCTCCTCATTGCGGGCGAGAATCGCGACCGATGCTCCAGCCTCTGCCAGCCCAACCGCGATTCCGCGTCCGATGCCGGTGTTGCCGCCCGTGACCATCGCAACCTTGCCGCTCAAGTCGAATGTTTTTGGATTCGGCATTGTGGTTCTCCTGTGCAGTGAGATTTGTATAGCGTTCGGGCCGGCATTTGGGCAGAGGCAGGAATCGCGACTGCGACAAGCTGTTGGACAGTGAATGCTCAGCGCTTCTATATTGGCGGTTCGTGCCTGACGCAAACTGATTGGATGGGCGAAGCGGCCGGCGACTGGCGCAATCTTCGACGAGGGAAAATCACGATGGGATTACGGACGGCTGAACAGTACAAGAACTCGCTGCGCGACGGGCGCGCCGTATTTTTTCGCGGCGAAAAAGTGGCAGACGTCACGGCGCATCCCGTGATCGGAATCGCAGTCGAACACGCGGCGCTCGATTACCGGATGGCGCACGACCCGAAGTATCGCGAGCTCGCGGTGGTGAAAGACGGCGCCGGCGAGTACAGCCGTTACTTCCATATTCCGCAAAATGGCGAAGACCTGCTCAAGCGCAGCGCACTGATCGCGGCCTCGACGCGCGAGGGTGCGACGCTGGTCGTGCTGATCAAAGAGATCGGGACCGACGCGTTGCTGGCGTTGCACATTATCGGCGAGCGGCTGGCGGCTGCCGGCAAGCCCGAGTACCGCGAGCGCATTCACAAGTACTACCGCGAATGCCGCGACAACGATCTCGCAATCGCGGTGGCGCAAACCGACGTCAAGGGCGACCGCGTCGCTCGGGCCTACGCAGCAGGACCATCCGGACTATTACGTGCGAATCGTCGAGGAGCGTCCCGACGGAATCGTGGTGCGCGGCGCGAAGGTCCACACCAGCGTCTCGACCAATACCAACGAGGTGATCGTGCTGCCGACGCGCGCGATGCGGGCCGAAGACAAGGCTTACGCGGTTGCCTTCGCGCTGCCAATTAACACGCCGGGGCTGAAGCTGCTTGCGTCGCCGCACGGCAGCTCGAGCAAAAATGATTTCGAGCATCCGATCAGCGCGCGGCACAAGATGATGGAGACGCTGACGGTGTTCGACGACGTGTTCGTGCCGAAGGAACGCGTGTTCCTGCAAGGGGAGATCGATTTTGCCGGATTGCTCGCGCTGACCTTCGTGCGATTCCATCGCTTCACCGCCGTGTCATACAAGCTGCCGCTGCTGGAACTGATGGCGGGCGCGGGCTATGCAATCGCGGAGGCCAACGGAATTTCTCGCGCCGGTCACGTGCGCGACAAACTGACGCATCTCGCGGCGTATCACACGACAGTGCGCGGACTGATCGAGCATGCGGCGCGCACCTGCACTATCGAAGACGGCGTCGCTGTGCCAAACACGCTGCTCACCAACGTTGCCAAGTACCACTTCGCGCACAATTACCATCAGGCGGTGCAAATCGTGCAGGATCTCGCGGGCGGTCTGCTGGTGACGGCGCCGGCATCCGAGGATCTCACGAGCGAGGCGACCCGCGCCTACGTGCTGAAGTACATGGGCGGCGCGAAAGGCTTCGATGCGGAGAAGCGGCTGCGACTGCTGAACCTGATCGGCGACTTGACGTCGTCGGATTTCGGCGGCTACCAGGAAGTGCTCGCGGTCCACGCCGAGGGCGGATTCGAAGCCGAGAAGTTGCAGGCCTACCGCGAGTATGACTTCAAGACGGTGGCTGCGTACGCGCGCAAGCTCGCCGGAATCTGAGACCAGTTGAGGCGCTAAGCCTTGAGCTTTGCGTCGAACTCCACCAGAAGCTGTGTGAACAGCTTAGGGTCTTCGCCGTGCATCGAGTGCGGCATTCGCGGGAATGACTTGTACTCGATCGCCTGGCCGGCTTGCGAGACCAGCTCGCATATGCGCTTTGCCTGCAAGTCGGAGGCGGCGCCCAAAAGGTAGCCGGCATTTTCGTCGACGTGGCGGAAATGGTGGGTGTATAAAACCGGGCATTTGACGCTGGCGAGCATCCGCGCGTGGTCACAGCTGGCGAATACGGAACCCTGCCAAAAGGCGCGGCCCCACTCGGGATCGTATTCTTTGAGGCGCTGCGGGATTTCGCCGTCGGGAGCAGACATCATGAGAAGCGACTGCGCGTGACAACCAGTCGGGGAGCTCCGTTTTGGCGGCCTCGAGCATTCCGGTCCAATCGCCAATGCTCCACTGGTCGCCAAGGTATTTGCTCATCAGGGCAAATATCGGTCCAATCGCTTGTCGGATGGACGGTCCGCACGAGGTGTTGACCTCGGAAGAGAACAGCGGCGGGTCTTCGTAATGAGCACCGCGAAGCGTGTGCTTCATTGCATACGCGGAAAGCCACGCGGCGATGACGCCTCCCGACGAGAGTCCACTGACGATCACGGGTCGCCCTATAGCGAGCGCGATGAATCGCACCAGGTCGTTGCCGAAGTTGTCGAGGGTGTAGCGCCCCGGCGTCCTGCTCGATCTTCCCTGCCCGCGCAGGTCGACGGCGAACGCCTGGAAATGCTCCTGCAGCATGGCCATCGCCTGCTCATAGCCCCACCACGATTCTGTCTGCCCAGGGATCAGTAACAACGCAGGCCGGTTGGATTCGCCAGCGACTGCGTAGTTGATCACGACCTCGCCAGTGTCGATCGTTTTCTCCGCAAAGGCATGACTGACGTAAGTCGCACTTGGGTTGTCGGGGCCGAACTGAAGTGACTTCATGAGCGAAAGCGGGCGCTTACTTTTCGGTGCGCAACTCGACGGTGTTGCCGTCGGGATCGAGGATCCACAATTGACGGCCGGCACCCATGTTTGGACCTTCGAGGAACTCGATGCCCATTTCCTTGAGCGAGCGCTTGGTCTCTTCGAAGTCTTCGACATCGAAGGCGACATGCGCGCCGAGGGGGTCGGGTTTCTGGCCGCGGTTCTCGCTCGAGATGATATGCAGCGCGTTGTTGCCGATGCCGTACCACGCCCCGCCGAAGCCGAAGTTGGGTCGGGGGATTCGTTTCAGGCCAACCACGTTTTCGTAAAAGCTGGTGGCCTTGTCGACGTCGCTGACGCGAAAAGCCGCATGATTGAACGCTTTCAATTTAATCATCGTGAGTTCTCCATCGCGTGAAATTTTAATGCAGTTCGCCGCCGCCGGCGACGTTGATGGTCTCGCCAGTCACGTTTTCCGCGCGACACAAATAGAGGACTGCCTCGCCGATGTCGGCCGGCGTCTGCTCGCGCTTGAGGAAGGTGTTGCGCGCGATGTATTCGTCGAAGGCCGCCTCGCGATTCACGCCGTACTGAACGCCGACGATCGGATCGAGCACGTCGGTCCACATCGCGGTGCGTAGAAATCCCGGGCAAACCGCGTTAACGCGAATGTTCACCGGACCGAGTTCTTCGGCCAGCGATTGCGTGAAGCCGACCACCGCGAACTTGCTCGCGCAGTAGGCCGAAACGCCACCATGGCCGGTCTTGCCCGCCACCGACGCGATATTCACGATCGCGCCTTCGCGCTGTTTCGTCATGTGCGGGATGCAGGCCTTGGCGCAAAGGAACGGCCCCTTCGCATTCACGGCCATCACGCGGTCCCATGCGTCTTCAGTGAAATCGCTCACCGGACCAACCGCAATGATGCCTGCGTTGTTGACCAAAATGTCGATCGCGCCAAGTTTCGCGACAACTTCCGACGCCATCCGCTCGAGGTCGGCGAAGCGCGTCACGTCGGCGAGGATTGGAATCGCTTTGACGCCGAGTCCTTTGATCTCGTCGACGGTGCGATTCAGATCAGCTTGCGCACCGAGATTGTAGGTCAGCGCGGGGTCCGCCGGGCTACCGAGGTCGACCAGCGCCACGTTCACGCCGGCCGACGCCAGCTTGAGCGCGATGCCGCGGCCGATTCCGCGCGCCGCGCCAGTGACGACTGCGTTCTTGCCCTTGAGTTCCATCAGTCCTCTCATCTAGCACGTCGGGCGGCGATGACGGTAAGCGTCCGGTAGTTCTTACTCGAACGCGTTCTCGCCGGTGATGTCGCGCCCGAGGATCAGCGTGTGGACGTCGAAAGTACCTTCGTAGGTGTTGACCGTCTCCAGATTCAGCATGTGACGGATGACGGGGTATTCGTTCACGATTCCGTTGGCGCCGAGCATGTCGCGAGCGTCGCGGGCAATCTTAAGAGCCTCGTTTACGTTGTTTCTCTTGGCGAACGAGACGTGCTCCGGGCGCATCTTGCCCGTCGTCCTTTAGATGCGCGAGGCGCAGGCAAATCATCTGGGCCTTGGTGATCTCGGTCAGCATCTTGACCAGCTTGGCCTGCACCAGTTGATAACCCGCCAACGGCCGCGAGAATTGTTTGCGCGATTTGGTGTAATCGAGTGCGCAATGGAAACACGATCGCGCCGCGCCGATCGCGCCCCACGCGATGCCGTAGCGCGCCTGCGTCAGGCATCCGAGCGGACCCTTGAGGCCACGCGCCTTTTCAAGATGGGCAGTCCGGGGAATTCGCACATCCTCCAAAATCAGCTCGGAGGTGATCGACGCGCGCATCGAGAATTTTCCGTGAATGTCGCGCGTCGAGAAACCCGGCGTCCCCTTCTCGACCAGGAACCCGGTTATGCCCTCGTCGACCCTGGCCCAGACGATAGCGATGTCGGCGATCGAGCCGTTGGTAATCCAGCGCTTGGTTCCGTTGAGAATCCATCCGTCGCCATCGCGTCGCGCCCGCGTTTCCATCCCGCCCGGGTCCGAGCCGTGATCGGGCTCAGTCAGCCCGAAGCATCCGATCAATTTTCCCTTGGCCATCTCGGGCAAGTAGCGCTGCTTCTGTTCCTCGCTGCCGTTTGCATAAATCGCGTACATCGAAAGCGCACTCTGGACCGAGGCGAACGAGCGCAGACCCGAGTCGCCGGCCTCAAGTTCCTGCATGATGAGGCCATAGGCCACGTTGTTCATGCCTGCGCATCCGTAACCCTTAAGATTAGCTCCGAACATCCCAAGCTCGGCCATTTGCGGGATGAGATGCATTGGAAAGCTTTCACTTGCGAAATTGCGCTCAATCAGCGGTAAGATCTCGCGATCAACGAACCGTTTGGCGGTGTCGCGCGCCATCCGCTCTTCGTCGGTCAGCAGATCATCGAGATGAAAGAAATCGAGATCTCTTAACAAATCCGACATGTTACGCTCCCGCGATCAGATAAGATTGTTTTTGCTGCAAAATGTGATCGGTATCGACTGGAATTTGAGGCCGATTGAATTGGTTCTTTCGATGACCGAAATCCTATCTGCAGTATTGTGTGCTCTTGACCTACATGCATTCGTTCCGCAGGCTGATTGGGAGGTGAAAATCTTCCTATCACCCCTACTAGTTGCCTCACGATTTAGGTATCACGTAGCCTTATACACCAAGTCGGCGATATGCATATTGAAACGCTAAAGGTCTTCTGCGACATAATCGAAAGTGGAAGCTTTTCTTATGCCGCGTCGCAAAATTTTGTCACACAGTCGGCGGTCAGTCAGCAGGTCCGAAGCCTCGAAGAGAAGTACGACTGCCGATTGATAGAACGCGGACGGGCCGGAGTCAAACCGACGCCGGCCGGCCAGATCCTGTACGCAGCCAGCAAGGAAATCGTGCGCCGTTTCCTGGAATTGGAGAATCGCCTGCGCGAAATCGGCTCGGTCGTGGCCGGCTCGATTCGCGTCGGCACCGTTTACAGCGTCGGTCTGCACGAACTGCCGCCATATCTGACCGAATTTCTGCGCAACTTTCCGGCCGTCAACGTACATCTGGAATACCTGCGCTCGAATAAAATTTACGAAGACCTCATCGAAGGCAAGGTCGATCTCGGCGTGGTCGCCTATCCCGCCAAGCGGAGCCAGATCGTGTCGGTGCCATTTCGGCACGATGAACTCGTGCTCGCCGTGCCCCCAGACAATCCGCTCGCCAAGCATTCAAAGGTAAACGTTGGACAGTTGCAGGGTCAGAAATTCGTCGGCTACGAGCGCGACATCCCGACCCGCAAGGCGTCCGATCGAATCCTGCGCGAGCACGGGGTCAAGCCGACGTACGCGCTCGAATTCGACAACATCGAGACCATCAAGCGTGCGGTTGAGATCGGGCTTGGATGCGCGATAGTGCCGCGGATGACGGTCGAGAACGAGGTTGCTCGCGGCACACTGCGGATGCTGGAGTTCCAGGAAGGCACCTTCCTGCGACCGCTGGCGATCATCTACAAACGCGGCCGCGAGTTGTCGCCCGCGGTGCGTAAGTTCATCGAGGTGCTGACCACCAGCAACATCGTGCCTCGCGCTCGCGGCGACAAGACGGGCGACAAGCCTGAGCGTCCCGCGCGCGGCGAGCGGGCAGAACGCAACCTCGACTCGAGCAGCGAGAAGGCCGAGAAGACAGCATAGTCGCGGCAGCATGGATTGCTATCAACGGCCGGGTTGTATGACTCGGCCGTTTTTGTTTTCTAGATAAGCGCCACCGAGGAGTGCCATGACTTCAGAAGCAAAGACCTTGCTCGATTCGATTCGCGACCTCGCGCCGTCAATCAGCGCTCGCAGCTTGGATATAGATGCAGGCCGCCGGCTTCCGCTCGATTTGCTCGCTCAACTCACGTCAGCCGGATGCTTTCGCATGTTTGTTCCTAAAAGTCATGGCGGCCTCGAAGTCGATTTTCCCACCAGCATGGAAATTATCGAGACGATCGCAGCCGCGGACGGCTCGGCCGGGTGGGTCGTGATGATTGGCTGCGAGACACCGATGCTGCTGGCGCTGCTTTCGCGCAAGCACTTCGACCACCTCTACGCGAGTGGTCCCGACGTGATAATTGCCGGCGGGTTTGCGCCTCGGGGCACTGCAGAATTGACGGGCGCCGGCTATCAGGTCAGCGGGCGGTGGGCCTTCGCCAGCGGATGCCAGCATAGCGACTGGTTGTTCGGCAACTGCGTGGTGACGGAGAAAGGAAGTCCTCGTGTTGGAGCGATTTCCGGCGTGCCTGAAACTCGCGCGATGATGTTCGCGCCGGCTAAAGCACAAATCCTCGACACCTGGTCGGTAAACGGGCTGCGGGGAACCGGCAGCCACGACATCGCAGTGGAAAACCTGGCAGTGGCGGCGGATGACACCTTCGATATTTTCCTGGGACGTCCGTCCATCGCAGGACCGTCGCTGGCGGAGCCGCTGCTCTACGCGGCCTTGCATATCGGCGCAGTTGCGATCGGAATAGCGGAGCGCGCGCTTAGCGAGATAGTCGCGCTGGCCAACACCAACAAGCGCCGCCTCTACGCGAGCACGTCGCTCGCTGACAGCCCGCTCTTTCAGTATCGAGTGGGACATGCGGATGCGAGTCTGCGCGCCGCGCGCAGCCTTCTCCACGGACAGGCAGAAGCTGTGTGGAAATCCGCAGTCGCGGGCGATCCGATTTCAGTCGACGGCCGGTCGCCGGTGATGGGCGCGAACACCTGGGCGGTACACACATGCGCCGCCGTGGTTGATGCATGCTACAAGGCTGGTGGCGGGACCTCGCCCTACGACGGCTCGCCGCTGCAACGTTGCATGCGTGACATACAGACGCTGACGCAGCACGCTGGAGTGGCGGAGTCATGGCTGACGACAACCGGCGCGTGGCGTTTAGGCCGCCCGAGCAACTTCTCGGCCTAAAATCTCAGTTTAAGTTACGCCAATCAAAGCGGCGGTTTCTGATATCCACCCAGCGCGGTTTCCGCCGCCTTCGCGACTGCGAGCACAGTCTCTTCGCCGAATGCGCGTCCTACTACCTGCAGTCCGATGGGCAGGCCGTCGCGATCTTTGCCGCACGGCACGACCGCGCCGGGTAATCCCGCGCAATTGCCCCACGCCACCGGCCAGCCCGCAAGGAAATGTGGATATTTTTTTCCGTCGATTTCGACCTCCGTTGCGCCGTGCTTGAATGCGGTCACGCAGAAGGTTGGGCCGAGGATGATCGGATAGCGCTCCATGAACTCCGCCAGCTTGACGCGCCACACATCGCGTTCCATTGCGATTTTGAAGAATTCAGCCGCCGACTTTCCTTCGCTAACGACCATCGCATTTCGCAGCCGGTCGCGCGAAAGTTTCATGTGTTCACCCAGCGACTCGCGCATCAACTGGTTGCCGTCCGCGCCGTTGTAGGCCCACCACAGACGCTCGCCATCGTCGATCGGCGGCTTCACCGCTTCGACCACGACGCCCATCTTCTGCAGCTCGCGGCCGGCGCGCTCGATCGCGGCGCGAATATCCGACGTCACGGGAACTTCGCACGCGTCGGTAAAAATCGCGCATCGAACCTTTTTTAGATCGACTTTTTCCGGATGCGCGTCCGCGGTTGGCACCACGTAAGGCGTGCTCGGATGCGGTCCTTTCACGATGTCGTAGGCGAGCGTGAGATCGTCAACGTATCGCGCCATCGGACCTATCGTTGCCATGTGCGCAATCGGCGGCGGTGCGGCAATGCTCGGCGCCATATGGCCGCTGCAGGGAATCGTTCCCCAACTTGGCTTGAGCCCGACGATGCCGCAGAAATGAGATGGCACCCGAATCGATCCGCGAAAATCGGAACCCATGCCCAGCGGAGACATCCCGGCTGCGAGCGCGGCCGCCTCACCGCCACTCGAGCCGCCGGGAACTCGATCATGATTCCACGGGTTGTTGGTCTGGCCGAAGACGGGATTGTCGCAGTCGTAGTCCATCGTCATTTCGGGAGTATTGGTTTTTCCGATGACGATGGCGCCGGCCGCGCGCAGCCGCGCCACTGTGGGCGCATCCTGGGTGGCGACGTGATGCTCGAAAGCTTTCATGCCCCAGGTTGAGCGCACGCCTTCGGTGATTATCGAATCCTTGATTGTGATCGGCAGCCCTTCGAGCGGGCGAATCTCACCCTTGCCGGACAGACGCTTGTCGGAGTCCTCGGCTTCACGCGCCGCGCGCTCCTCGACCAGGGTAACAACGGCGTTGAGACCGCGGTTTGTTGTCTCGATGCGCTCGATAAACGCGTCCACCATTTCGACCGAAGAAACGTCGCGCGCGCGCAGCATGGCGGCGAGCCGATGAGCCGGAGCGAAAAAGAGATCGTCAGAAAATGCCATGAGAAAATACCTCGCGTGATTCAGGGAATAGCATCGCCGGAGAGCTATTGCACGCGCCGCGCGAAGTCGGCACTCTTGCCGGATTTTTTACTTCAGGGCGGCGCGCAGGCGGTCGCGATCGAAGCCTGCAATCATTTCTTTGCCGGCTATTGTGATTGGGCGTTTGATTAGATTCGGTTCTTTCGCCATCAGGGCTAGCGCTTGCTCGACGGACAGCGATTTACCTGCCAGGTGCATCGCCTTGTAGGCCGGGCTGCGCGGGTTAATGAAATCGCGCGGGTCACGGCCTGCGAACAAACCCTTGAGGTCATCTGCACTGAGAGAAGCCTTCGCGTAATCGCGCTCGTCGAGATCGACGCCGAGATCTTTGCGCAGAAAGGTTCGAGCGTCGCGGCAAGTCGTGCAGGTCGATTTCCAGAAAAAACGGACCCTCTTCATGCACGACTCGCCGCGGATCGCTTACGCCGTTACTCGATATTCGAGCCCGATGCGGACGGACCAGCGCCATGATCGAGCGGCTGGCCAGCCGCCGGTGGATTGGACGCCGTCGCGGCCGATGGCGGGATCGGGGTTATCGGCGCGACGCCGCCCGAACTCGCAGTTGTCGTCGTTGTGACTGACGATGAACTCGTCGACGGCATCGGCGCGATGTTGTCGGGCGGGGTAGCGGTCGGCCCGCTGAAGTTGAGCGGTTGCTGGCCCGCCAGCATCTGCGGCGTCACGACATAGTCGCCGCCAAATGAACTGCGCCACACGGTGTTGGCCGCCTGTTGGTTGCCCGCAGTCACCAGGTAAGTGCCACCGCCGACGACGCCGCCGACCACGGCGTAGGTCAGCTTGGCCGGAATGTACAGCACGTTGCACAGCAGGGCGCCCACGCCATAGCCGGCACCCGGCCAGTTCACGTTATTGTCCTGCGGTTGCGGGATCTGAGTGCCCGGCGCCGGAGGGCCGACGGTCTGCGCCGCCGCATACTGGGCCGTCATCGCTACCGTCACCGCGAATCCGATCGCGATCGCTGCCAATCTGAAAGTTGCTTTTCTCATCATATCCTCCTCAACCACCTCTGGTGTAAATTGCTACTCGGTTTTGACCACCGCCTCGGTCGGCAGCAGCCGCATCAGGTGACTAAATGCGCGCTCGAGATAGTCGGCGTTCTTGGACTCGAGCGTCAGCTTCACGCGGTAATCAGGATCTCCGATCCGCGGATAAGAACCCAGCATCAACTCGGGAAAATTGCGCATGCAATCGTTCAGGTGCTCGGCGATGACGCCTTCGCCCGCACTCAGATAAATCGCGCGCATGAAAAACGGATCGGTCGCAAAACGGCTGCTCAGAGCGCGCAGCTTGGCCTCGAACAGTTGAGGAATTCCGGGCAGCACGTACACATTTTCGATCTGCACGGTTGGAAAGCGGATGTCGCCCGCGTCGTTGAGGACCGCGCCCTCAGGGACTTCGGCCATCTTGAGGCCCGCCTCGAGTGAACGCTCGCGGAAATGTTCGCGGATGAGACTTTCGAGCGCGGGATTCATCACCAGGCGCCGCTTGAACGCGCGCGCGACACCTTCCATCGTGAGATCGTCGTGGGTAGGGCCGACGCCGCCCGAAGTGATCACGAAATCGAAGTTGCGCGAGCAGTACGCGACCTCGCCCGCGATCAGATCAAGTTCGTCGGGGATAGTTGCGATACGCGCGAGGGCGACGCCAATCTTGCGCAGCTCGCGAGCCGCGAAGTACGCGTTCGAGTCCTGAACCTTGCCGGAAAGGATTTCGTTACCCACCACAACCAGCGCGCAACTGCGTTCTCGCATTCGACTTGCAGGCTCCTTGCGCGATCCGCCTCAGTAACCATTATCGCAAGTGGCGGCTACCAGCGGCAATGGGGTAAGCAGCGATAGTTACGAAGGGCCGGATCGTTCGACATCGGGCGCCGAGGCCTCGATAAACTCCTTCAGCCGGCGCTTGAGCCGCGTTTCGATTTGCCGCACGCGCTCGCGGCTGATTCCAAAGCGCGTGCCGATCTCCTGCAGCGTCTCGGGATCCTCGGACAACAGCCGTGCCTTGAAAATCTCCAGCTCCTTGCCCGCCAGCGTCGCCGCGAACTGCTCGACCTTGTCGTGAGCGAAATCGCGCCACTCGCGGTCGGCAGTTTCGGTTTCGGGATTGTGGCCGACGTCGGGGATCACGTCGAGCAGCCGCGTATCGCCGTCGTCGCCGGCGCCGGTTGGCTGATCGAGCGACACCTCGCTCTGTCCCATTCGCTCCTGCATCTCGCGCACGTCGCTTTCCCGCACGCCCATGCGATGCGCCAATAGCAGCGGCTGCGGCTTGAATCCTTCGCGCTCGAGCCGCTCGGTCTCCTTGCGCAGGTTGAAGAACAGCTTGCGTTGCGCCTGCGTGGTGCCGATTTTGACCAGCCGCCAGTTGTTGATCAGGTAGCGGTAAATGTACGCACGCACCCACCACACCGCGTACGACGGAAAGCGGATCCCGTGCTCGGGGTCGAAATTCTTGACCGCTTCCATCAGGCCGACGTTACCTTCCTGGATAAGGTCGAGCACGTTTTTGGTCGCGCGCGCGAATTCGTACGCCAACTTAACGACCAGGCGCAAGTTGGCGGTGACGAGACGGTAAGCGTCCTCGGGATCCTTGTCCTTGATGTAGCGTCGCGCGATCACGGCCTCCTCCTCGCGCGATAGCAGCGGGAAGCGACGGATCTCGGCAAGGTAGCGGCCGAGAGGATCGGTGGGGACGAGCGCGCCTGCCCCTTTGGCCTCGGCTGCATCCTCGGCATCAGCGCCGGCGGACTCGGCGGAATCCGCGGACTGCGCAGGCTCGTCGTCGACACTTGCGACCGGATGAAACTCGGAAACTTCTATCGGTGCGTCATCGGATGGGCCGGCGACCGCATCGGCGCCGAGATCCAATTCTGACTCTTCGGGCGCGATTGGCTCGGGGTCTGCGCGCGCACGACGCGACCCGCCCGCGGCCTTGCCGTCGGGCTTGGCGGTACGCTTGCGAGGGATCGGTTTGCCGGGTTTGCGCGCCACAGACTGGCTCCAGCGTCACCAGAAATGCTGGCCGAGATGTGGACATCGAGCCGTCGATGGCGACGAGCCGTGTCGTTTGCTGTTGGATCGATCTTACCCCGGTCAGGCGTCGGGTTCTTCGATCGTAACCTTGCCGGCGGCGATTTCGCGCAACGCCGTCACCACTTCTTTGTTGTCCGATTCCACCAGTGGCCGCGCGCCCTTGAGTAGCTGTTTAGCGCGCCGCGCCGCGCCGAGCACCAGCTCGAAACGGTTGGGGATATTTTCCAGGCAATCTTCAACGGTAATTCGTGCCATTGCCCTCAATTGTCCGGCGCGCGGCGTCTCTTGTCAACGCGCCGTGGCGTCAGAGCATGCGGTAGCGAGAGAGAGATCGTTTATTTTCACGTGGAATCTGCGCTGGGTCCGATTTTCCCATTTCCTGTTGCACCAAGGCACTACACTGCGTCGGGCCAATGGAGTAATAACAAATTGTAGAGAATTATAACTGACGCGCAGTGGATTGAATTGATCCAGCTGAGATTTGTCGCGAGTTCGCGGTTCTTTTGCTGCTGATGAATCGATTGGTTTCCTAATTCGTTTATCACAAGGGAGGCTCCGTAGGCTTGATGAGTAGTTTGGGGACCTTGTACCGGTTTACGCTGCTAACAACATTCGCTCTGATAGTTGCGTTCGTGCGGCCCGCGGCGGCCGCCGATTCGATGATATCGCTCGAGGGTAACCATCCCGACGAGGCCGCAGCAATTGTTGGCGAAGCTATCGCATCGGCGTCTCAGCCACTTGCGATGCGTGTGACGATGGCGCTCCGCAATCGCTCGGAACTTGAGCGACTGCTCGCCGCTCAGCAGGATCCTGCGTCGTCTGATTACCATCGATGGCTGACGCCGGATGAATTTACCGCACGCTTTGGACCGAGTGCCGCCGACCTTTTGAAAGTCGAGGGCTGGCTTCGGAAGAAAGGTTTCACTGTCGATTCTGCCAATGCCTCGACTCGGGAAGTTTCCTTCACCGGCACGGTAGCGCAGGCGCAGAAAGTTTTCGGCGTGAAGATTGCAGCGACCGCCGATGGCCAGCTCTATTCCAACATCGCGGACCCTGCCGTACCTGCCAGCATCGCGCCGCTGATCGAATCGATCCACGGGCTCGACAACCTGCTGCACACCGTGCCCGTGGCGCGTCGCGTGTCGAAGAGCGATTCGAGCGCGGCTTCGCCAGCCGTGGTCGCCAACGGTATGGGTCCGGCCTTCGGCCCTTCCGACATCTATACCTTCTACGACGAAACGCCGGTGGTGAGCAGTGGTATTGACGGCGCCGGCCTGGGATGTATTGGAGTCGTCGAGGACTCGGACATCGATCAGCCCGCGGCGGATGTGTTCAACACTCAGTTCGATCTGCCTGCGTTGACTTCGTCGAATTTCAGCACCGAGCTGGTTGATGGCACCAATCCGGGTCAGAATTCCGACGAACTCGAGACGGTGGTCGACGTGAATTATTCGCATGCCATCGCGCCCGGTTCGAGCATCCGGATATATCTCGGCGATCAGAGCAATACAAAGTCGTCGGCCATCCTCGACGCGATTCACGCGGCGGTGACGGAAAAGAATAATCCCTGCAGTGCTATCAGCATCAGCTTCGAGTTCTGCGGCGGCTCGAAGAGCTTCTACAAAACTCAGAACGGTTTCTTTGCCCAGGCAGCCGCACAGGGCCAGTCCGTGTTCGTCGCGTCCGGTGACGAGGGCGCGGCTGGACTTCAGCTGAGCAAAAAAGGTTCTTGCGCTATCGGCACCTCGCGCACCATCAACGAGATCGCAGCGTCGCCAAACGTCACTGCCGTCGGCGGAACAGAGTTCACGCCCACTTACGCAATGGAGGACAACGACGTCGGTTTCGTTGCAGAGAGTGTTTGGGACGACGCCAGTGGTGCGACCGGCGGTGGCGCCAGCAGAGTATTCAAGCAACCTAGCTTTCAGAAGGGACTGATCAAGAAAGAAAAGAAGCGCGACATTCCCGACATCTCGTTCGGCGCCAGCCGCCTATCGCCCGGGTTCTTCTATGGCGGCACCCAGGGAGGCGAGCCGGCCGTTCTATGCTGCGTGGGCGGCACCAGTATCGGTGCTCCTTCGTGGGCGGGGATAAGCCAACTGATAGCGCAGGCCAACGGCGGTAATGTGGGGAATCTGAACACGCGGCTTTATCAACTGGGCGTGGAGAACAACGGCGCATCGACCGGAATTCGCGACGTAACTTCGGGCAACAACAACTTCAATGGCGTCACCGGATTCGGCGCGGGTCCCGGCTATGACAAAGCTAGCGGGTGGGGCACCGTCGACATGGGCCTGTTCGTGCCCGCCTACGGCGGGCACTAGTTCGTTTACCGCTCAGGACGAACCGTCCTTGGATTCCGGAGGATCGATCAGCTTGGAGATCTCTGCCATTAGCTGTTCGGTCTTGTAGGGTTTGCGCAGGAAGGTGTTGTAACCGTCGCATCGAGCTCTGATCGTTTGTTCGGGCAGCGCGCTGGCCAGGATTATCGGAATGTCACGCAGGCCATCGTCTGCGCGAATTGCCTTGATGACCGCGTTGCCGTCGAGTATCGGCATCATGAAATCCACGACGACCAGGTCCGGCCTGGTTTCTTTGAGACGAGCCAGCGCCTCCTGTCCGTTGAGCGCGGACACGACGGTAAAGCCAGCGTCGCTGAGAATGAATTCCAGGACTTCGAGCACCCCGAATTCATCGTCAACGATCAGGATCGTCTTGGCGGCCGGGCCGTCGTTTTGGCTCTTATCCATCCCCCGCAACCCATTGCTACTGTTGAGTCACCTCGGTTCCGGGTTTCGTAGAAACCCGCGGCAAAATCGATTTGGCGCTGACTGAGTCCTCGGATAGTTCCAATCCGCCTGCAGCGAAGTGCAGTTCTCGCAAATCCGCGTCGAACGCGCTGTCGCGCACTTTGAGTATTGAAAGCAGCCGGTACAGGCTCGCGCCCGATTCGACGAAGCGCAGCAGAATGTGATTGTCGGTCACGTCGGACAATCCCTGCAGTGGCACGGTGATAGTCGGTCCGACGATTTCCATGACTTCCGCGGTGCATATCGAGGTGACACCCTGCGCGCGCAACTCGTGCACCAGGGCGGAAAAGAAAGGCTCGATCGGCCTCGAGCGAAGCGCTTTTTTGAAGCCGCCGAGACCATCGATCACCAGCCGCTTCACCTTTCTTTGTTTGATATCGCGCAGCATCCGGTCGGCGAGTTCATCCAGGAACTGATCGGTCGGTGCTTGCCACAGAATTTGTACGTGGCCCTCATCGAGCTGCTTCAGCAGCGGTGGGCAAGTCGCATTTACCTTGGCCCGGATGCGCGCCGGGGTTTCGTAGAAGCCAAATAGCAGGCCCGGTTGCTCGGCGCTTGACTGAGAGAGGAACTGCAGACCCAAGCTGGTTTTGCCGGTTCCCGACGGTCCGATGATCATGGTAGACGAGCGGGCCGGGAATCCGCCGCCAAGCATCGCATCGAGACGAGCATTGCCGGACAGGACTCGCTTTGGTTCTCCGTTGACGTCCTGGTCCGCGCTGATAAGCGTTTCGAGCCGTGGATAGACCGTGACCCCTACTTCAGTGATGTCGTACGAGTGAACGCCCTGAAGATAGCCGCTGCCGCGAAATTTCCGGACGTTCAGCTCGCGCGCCGAACGCCATTCGTGCACGGTGGTATTGAGGTTGATGATGCCGTCGACCATTGTTTCTTCGGATGAGGGCTCCTGCTCGGTGGGATTGGTGAGCAGAAAGACGGTGCAGTCCGCGGCGTCGGCCTGAGTCTGCAACTGCTGCACGAACAACTTTAGCTCCTCACGCGACTGCGTATGATCGGAGGCCGAGGCAAAGCCGTCCACGATCAGCGTAGTCGCCTTGCGGGAGGCGACCTCCCTGCGCAGCAGATTCAGGAGTCCAGAAAGACCATCTTTTTTCAACGCGTTGAAACCGCTCACGTAAAAGATGCTGTTGCCCACTACTGTTTCATCGTAGAACTTGAGGTCCCTGATGTTCAGCAACATGCGACCAACCGTCTCCGCGATCAGCGTCATGTACAGAACCTTGCTTCCGGCAGCGGCTTGATTGAAGCAAATTTGATTCCCAAGAATCGTTTTACCGACTCCGGGTGCTCCTTCGATGATATAGAGCCCGCCCCCGAAGAAGCCTCCACGCAGAATATCGTCAAGGCCTGTGACACCGGATCGGACACGGGTCAGCTGGCGAACGTCATTGCTCATGGTTTCTCCCCCATTTCTATCGGTAAAGAGACGATAAACCGTGATCCCGTTCCCGGCTCGCCGAATACCGTAATGGAACCGCCCATCAACTCTGCAAAGCTCCGCGAAAGCCACAGGCCGATTCCGAAGCCCGATTGAACCTGCCGTCCCACCGCACGTTCGAATCTTTCAAAGATGCGGGTTTTATCCTTTTCATCGATGCCCTGGCCGCTGTCGCGAACAGTTATCAAAGCTTTTTCTGCGGTTGCGCTCAACGCGACTTCTATCGGCTTGCTCTGGCCATATTTGATCGCATTGGAGAGTAAATTTTCCACGATTTCCGACACTGCCAGCCGGTCGACAAAGGCTACAACATCGTTTTGAATGTTGAGCGTCAATTCCGAGCCGCTGCGAACCACGAGCGGCATGTAGTCGTTGACGATGGTCTCAACCAGCTCGGACAAATTTACGCTGGAGGGATCTAACTGAAACTTGCCGGACGTGACTTGCGCAACTTCGAGGAGAACATTGGTCCGCGCAACGAAATGCTTGATCTGTCGCTCGAGTCGATCGAGCTCGTGCATTACCTTCGTCCGATCGTTGGATTCTTCGGCCCTGCGAATTAGCTGCAGGCAGAGCAGAATCGGGGTCATCGGATTACGGAGTTCGTGAGTCGCGATAGCGAGGAAATTGTCGCGAGCCTTGATCGCTTCGTGCAGTTCCTCGATGAGTCGATCGCGCCCGTCCTCATCAGGAAATTGTCGGCGGTGGTTTCTGGCGGCGGGGCATTCAACCCACTGTCTCCCGGCCCTGAACTGCTTTTAGCCACCAACCCTTCGACCGTGTGCATCAAAGCACTAAATTAAAAGCAAAAGCTACGAATTACAATTTGGTTTTGATCTTTCTATTGGCACTCAGCAGGAAAACGTTAGATCGGGAAAAGCTGCTAGCTGCTTTGATCGCTGAAAAACTGGTTGATGATCATTTCCAGCTTCTGGAAATTTACCGGCTTGGTCAGGTGCGCGTCGAATCCCGCTTCCTTGTATCGGCTGATATCCTGGTCCATGCCAAAGCCGGTCAGCGCTATTGCAGGAATCGAGGAGTGCTGGCGGAGTTGCTTGATCAAATCGACACCGGTGCCGTCCGGCAACCCGATGTCGCTTAGGACGAGATTGAACCGCCGTTCACTCGCAATCGCCAGGGCATCAGCAACCGTGGCGCAGGTTTCGACTGAATAGCCTTTGTCGCGCAACAGCCGGCTCATCACTTCTGCCGAGTCTTTGTGATCCTCGACCAATAGAATGCTTATCCCTTGAGGGTTTCGCCTGGCGGCAGGAACCGCTCCGGCCATGGATGGCAGCTTCACAGTCGATGCGTGAATCGAGGGCAGCGTCACAGTAAATTCCGCTCCGCGGCCCGGACCTTCGCTCTCGGCGGTTATGATCCCGGCATGAATCTCCACCAGGGCTTTGGAGATCGCCATGCCCAAGCCAAGACCTCCATATCTGCCGGGGTCAGCTCCCTGTTCAAACGGTTGAAACAGACGGTCGATGACTTCCGGAGTCATGCCGATGCCGTCATCTTTAAACGTAAGAACCAGCCGCCCCTGGTTATCATCTGTGCTGCCAATGGAAAGATGGCCGCGACGCGCGGTGAACTTGGTTGCGTTGTTCAGGATATTGCCGAATACCTGCTGCAAGCGGGCGGAGTCGCCTTTGACGTAATGTCGCGTCGCATTCAGTCCGATCGAAACGTTCAGCTGCTTGGCGTTGATCTCGCTCTGGAACATCGCGACCACCGAATTCACCAGCTCGTGCGCGTCTACCAGCTCAAGATTGAGCGAAAGCTTGCCCTTTACTATTCGATTCAGATCGAGCAGGTCGTCGATAAGGCGCGCCTCCAGCTCGACGTTGCGCCGAAGCATCTGGATATCGGCTAGAAAAGACTTCGGTAGTTCGTCGCTGGCTTCCCAGGTGGTGAGAGTGGCGAGCACCGGCGTAAGCGGCGTGCGCAGTTCGTGCGACAAGGCCGCCAGGAATTGATCCTTGGCGTGATTAGCGGCCTCGAGAGCCTTGTTGGTGTCGATCAGCTTGTTTTCCGCGGCCTTATGTTCCGAGAAATCGCGGAAGATCAGAACCACTCCGCGGACCGTGCCGTTAGGTTCCTTTATCGGTGCGCCGCTGTCATCGATCGGAATTTCGCTCCCATCTTTGCGAATCAGCACCGTATGATTGGCAAGCCCCACAACGGTGCCCATGCGCAGCACCTTATCGACCGGGCTTTCGACGGCTTGCCGCGAGCTTTCGTTGATAATGTTAAAGACCTTCGAACATTGCTCTTGAAGCGCGTCCGAAGACTGCCAGGCGGTGAGCTTCTCGGCAACCTGATTGAGGAATGTGATCCGGCCCCCGACATCGCTGACGATGACCGCATCGCCAATACTGGCGAGCGTCACATCGAGCAATTCCTTTTGCCGCATTACTTCCAGCAGCGCTCTCTCCCGTCCCGCTGACTCGTCCTTGATGCGACCGTAGGCCCAGACCAGCACCGCGAGGTTCAGCAAGGTGCTCAATGCGATTACAAGATTGTTGTAGAAGATGAGCGCATTGGCTTTTCGATTGGCGTTAGCGAGATCAGCCTCCTGGTCGGCGGTTATTTTCGCCACCTGCGCCCGAATCGAATCCATCCTGTTCTTGCCAAAGTCTGTCTCGACGACAGCCAATGCCGCCGGCAAGCCCTGAGTGCGCCGCAGGGTAATTGTCTCCTGCAATTCGTCGAGCTTTTCACTGGTTAGTTGCCACAGCCTCGCGACATCCTGGCTCGATAGCTCCCCGGCTCTTGCCCGGGATTCCAGCGTTTCGAATTCCTGATGGATGCGCGCAACCGCCTGGTCGTGAGGTGTGAGATATTTCTGCTCGCCGGTAAGCAGGTATCCTCGCTGACCCGTCTCGGCATCTTTCAAAGTGGAAAGAGTTTGCTGCAGCTCACCGATTACCGCATGGTAGCGAACGAGCTCGCCGTTAGTGCCGATCGCGACGCGGCCCATGAGGAAAATCGCCGCCAGGCTGGCAAGCATCACGGCTCCAGCCGTCATGATTATCGTGGCGAGTTTGCTCTTGGTCGACATCGCTAAAATCTCGATATGAATCTTGTCTCTTTTTATGAATCTGCGCCCGCGTCGGGGAGACGCATCGTAAACGTGGAGCCTTTGCCTTTTCCATCGCTGGCCGCGTCGACGGTGCCACCGTGCTGCTCGACGACGTTCTTTACGATAAACAATCCCAATCCGAGTCCGGGATTGCCATTCAGGACGGCGCCGTCTTGAGCAAAACGTTCGAAAAGACGCGGCATGAATGAGGGGTCGATTCCGTCGCCGGTGTCGGTGATGCGAAGTTCAATCTGTCCCTCGTGTCGTTCGAGCGCGACGCTGATTTGTCCACCGTGCGGCGTGAATTTGATCGCGTTGGCTAGCAGATTCGAAACACAATCGTGGACTCGCTCGGCATCGCCTGAAACTATCGTCTGCGGCTCTTCAAGGGCAGCCGAGACCACAATCGACTGGGCATCCGCGATCGACCGCATCTCGTCGATCGCCGACTGAATTACCGGCTTCAGATCAAATCGCTCGCGCTTGAGTTCCAATCGGCCGTTGTCGATTCGGATTGAATCGAGCAGCCGATCGGTAAGCTTCTCCAGGTTAAGCGTGGCACGATCAATATTGTCGATTCGCGCGATCATGCCCGCGGACCCTGGTTCCCTGCGCAAGATGTAGGACGACATTCGGATCGAGTGCAGCGGGTTTCTGACTTCGTGCGCAATCCAGGCGAGTAGCTGGGCCTTTTCGGAATCGGAACGCTCAGCAACTTCGCGCTTGGCGTCGGCCTGGTTTTTCAGCGTCTCGAGCTGGCTTAGCGCGATCTTCAACTGCTCACGTTGCGTTTTGAGTAGCCCGACGACCGTCACCAATAGAAGATTGACCAGGATCGAAAATGCGATCGCGAGCTGATCCTCTGTCCGAGCGAGATGGAAGGACAGCGCGTACGGCAGCAGAAATGCTTCTGCGACATAGCACGTCACGAGCGTTAGCAGGCCGGGGCCGGCGCCGAACAGCCACACACTTGCGGCCACCGCAAAATAGTAAAAGGTGAAATGAATTCTCGGAGTTAAAGCAGTGGCTGCGATGCGCACGGCCACCACTGAGGCGCCGAGCGCGAAAGCGCCTGCATAAAGCAACGCTTGATCCCGCACACGTTGAGCTCGTGCGTGCGGTGCGGCACGTGAAATGCCGTCGCGATCCAAATCGGATGCTCCGTGGGCGAATCGCAGATTGAACTGCGCATCAAGCTAAGCAGCGTACCCGTCCGGGTCAAGGGTTACGGCAACGATCTGGCGTCGATTTGGTTGCGTCAACGTACAGGCAGCGCGGGCTGCGAAGCCCAAGTCAGGAGCGCCTGTTTCTGCGCCTCAGTGAGGCGCGCCGAATGGTCGAGCGCCGTGTAGTCCCCCGGTGGCATCGAACCACTGCCTACCTCCTGCTCGATACTCTTCAGCGCCGCCGCTCTCTTTTGCGGATTGTAATTTTTCCAATCAGAAAAATTCAGCACACCGCGCGCGGAGTTGGCGCTCAGGTACGTCGGCGAAACGGCCGCATACCAGGGGGCGCTTCCACCGGTTGAATGGCACTCGTAACATGAACGCGCGAGAATGTTGTTGACTTGTGGGTCGCCGCTGACCGCGTTCGCAGTAGCTGGAACGGTCAGCTCGGGGGCGGATGCTTCCTGAGAACTTGAGCAGCCCGCGACCAACACCGCCAGACCGCCAAGCCAGGCCATCGCAAGTAAAAGCTTGCTCATCGTCGTTCGAGCAGTGTAACACTCCGCCGATATTTGCGATCACGCGAACCGCAGCTTTCCAGATCACTTCGTGGGACTTTGGTATTTGATTCGCCTCGACGGGCTATTCGGAGGTTTGTTGGCAGCACCCAATGACATGGTTCTAATGGCGAACATTTTCGCCGTCGCGTTCGCGGTCGGCCTCGACGTACTGGCGGTCTCGGTCGGGGTCGGCGTGGCGCAGATTCCCGCCAATGCGAGGCTGCGCCTGGGCGTCGCATTTGCCAGCGCGGAAATCGCGATGCAGGCAATCGGCTATGAGCTGGGTGCGGGCGCGGGCAGAATGTTAGGCGATGTTGCAACCTACGCCGGACTGGTGCTGCTTGCAGCGGTTGGATGCCTGATGATTCGAAATTCTCTGCGGCATCCGTCCGAAGCGGAATTCGACGTAACCAGCGGCGCGGGTCTGCTAATCACTTCGCTATCGATCAGCCTCGATTCGCTGGCGGTCGGAATTGCGCTGCCGACCGTCGGGATTCCGCTTTTGCCGCTGCTGATCGTGGTCTCGGTCACCACCACCATCTTCACGTTCACCGGGTTGGCATTCGGTGCTCGCCTCGGGGCGCGTTATGAACGCGGGGCGGAACGCTCGGCAGGGGTGATACTGATAGTGCTGGCAGCACTGTTCGCGCTCGAGCGTTTCATCTAGATGAAAATGAAAGAGGCTCGCATCGAATATCCGGTCCCACTTCAAGAGTCCGTGAATTGCAGCTTATACTTGACGATGTCAGGTTTCGGGTGCAACTCGAGCTTTGCGGGATGAAAGCGGCAGAGGCCAAAAAGAGATTGGTGGATGAGAGCGTCCGCCTGATCGGCGAGCGGGGATTGGGCGGGCTGAGCTTTCGCGAAATGTCGCGGCGGGCGGGAGTAAGTCATCAGACTCCGTATCACCATTTCACCAATCGCGAAGGTATCCTGGCGGCTATCGCGCATGAGGGTTTCGTACGGCTGAACGAGCGGCTGATCGAGGTCCAGACCAGGCATCGCCGCAAGCGTCCGCCGGAGATTCTGCGGAATATGCTTCGCGCCTATATGAACTTTGCGATCGAGAACCCGGTCTACTATGGCGTGATGTTCCGGCCGGAGCAGGTCGATTTCGCGCGCTACCCAGACGCGCGCGGAGAGGCGCTGCGGTCGTTTCAACGGCTGGTCGATACGGTGGCGGCATGCCATCCGCGGGCGCCGAAGAACGACAAACGAGTCAGAGAAATCGCGAATGCGCTGTGGGCCGCGGCACACGGCGTCGCGACGGTATGGCTCGATGGACCGCTCGGCGTAACTCTGCCCGGAGTGTCGATCGCGTCGTTCATTGACATGACTTCGGAGATGTTCAGCCGGGCCGGCGCCAAGCCGATACGAACCGCTCAGAAGAGAAGCGACAAATTGTCCGCCGCCAAAACCACGTCATCGAGGACGACGTAGCGTTCCTGCAAGCGGAAGTCGTCGCGGTTGGGCACCAGCAGATCGCGGCGCTCGGCGGTAAACAGCACGCGGCCTTCGCCGCGGACCTTATGCAGGAACATCGTGCTAACAACGGAGAGGCGCCCGACGGTGTCGACGCCGAGGATCGTCACATTGCTGACGAGCCGGCGCGAAATGGACGGCGGCGTCTCGGCCCATGCCATCCCGGTCTGGAGGCGCGCGATTCGCTCGCGCAGCGCGGGCAGGTCGTCGTCGACCAACGGCAGCGTGTCGGGTACTTCGAGCTCGCGCTCGACCGACCAGGTCGAGAAATCTTTGACGTGGCCCTGCCGCACATAGCCGCGACTGGGGATGCGGTAATGGATGTCATCGTCGAGAAGCTCGAGCCACAGATCATAGCGACGGGAATCAAGCAGACGGGCCTCGCGATAGAGCCACTGCTCGACGCGCGATCAACAAGTTGAAGTCGTCGGCGTTCATGCTCGCGCTCCTGTGCAGCCCTCTCCGAACATCTCGCGCATCCAGCGCAGATAGAAGCCGCGCTGATTGATCTCGCTCGCCGTCATGCCGAGCTCGCCGGGCAGGCGGTCGGAGCGCTCTTCGTGGCCGACGCCCATCTGGATATTAAGACGTTGCTTGCGTGCCTCGGCGCCATTGCTGGAACTCGTAACCGCTGTCCAGTTGCCAGCGTCGTCTTGCTCGAAGCTTCCACCGGGTCCGAAGGTGCGAGCCGACCGTGCCGAGAACCAGGCCTTCACATCGGGCGGCGCGTCGCGATCGACCAGGCAGTACGACCACATCTCAACTTCGCCGACGCCGCGCGGCTGGATGATACGCAGTGTGTTGAAAATCGGCACCATCCCGAAGTTCGGCCATACCGCGCCGTGGATAAGGCCGATGCGTGCGCGCTGCGAGCCGAGCCGCTCGACGATCTCGTCGTTGATGCCGAGCAGGTAGCTGCGGACGTGCGGCGGCGCCTCGCCAAGGGCATTGTGCGCCAGGCATTCATCAGGCGACATTTCGTCGGGCAGGATGTTGGCGCCCAGGCCGTGGCCAAGCGCGGGACGAATCTCGCGAGCGTAGGGAACCGGCGTCGCGCGATTGGCGCCGAGGTCGGGTGGAAATACTGAGCCGTGCGCGAAACCGATGTGGTACTCGTCGCCGCAATGATTCTCGGCGACTACTTTCCAGTTGCTCGCGATGCGCCAGCGCTGCGGCCCGAGCAGTTCGGTGCCGCCCGCGCGACGGTCGAGAATGACGTCGAGATACCACGCCATGTCGCCGAGGAAAGCCTCGAGCGAAGGCGCGTCGGGATCGAAGTTGCCGAAGATGAGGCCCTTGTAGATGTCGACGCGCGCAACCGGCGCGAGTCCCCATTTCTGCTTGTCGATTTCGTTGTAGTAAATCGACGCTTCTCCGGGCACCGCCGCGAGACTGCCGTCACTGTCGTAGGTCCAGCCATGGTAGCGGCACTGAAAGCGGTGGGCGGTTCCGCGATCTTCCTGGCAGACCTGGTAGCCGCGATGGCGGCAGGTATTGAGATGGGCGCGGAGGCGGCCGCCGCGGTCGCGCGTGACCAGCACGGACTCTTCGCCCATGAAGGTGCGAAGAAAGGAGCCGGGGCGGGGAAGCTGCGATTCGTGGCCGAGCAGCAGCCACGAGCGTCCGAAGACGCGCTGTTTTTCGAGCTGGTAGAGGGCGGGGTCGGAGAAAATCTCGGGCTTGATCCACGAGCCGTCAGGGGCGACGTAGTCTGAATGGTTCATCGGCCTATTTCCTCCGATGAACATGATACGGCGCAAACTTGACAGTGTCAAGTGACATTGTCTAGTTGCTGGTCAAAACAAAAGCGGCTCCCCGTCAGGAGAGCCGCGTCGTTTTCAATACGTTGTTTTCAGCGCGGTACGGTTACTTGCTCGGATCGGCCGTGGTGCGCAGGTATGGCTTCACGACCTTGTAGCCCTTGGGGAATTTCTGCTTGAGCACTTCGGGATCCTGCAGCGCCGGCACGATAATTACGTCCTCGCCCTTCTTCCAGTCGGCCGGAGTCGCAACCTGGTACTTATCGGTGAGCTGCAGCGAGTCGATCGCGCGCAGCAGTTCCTGGAAGTTGCGGCCGGTGCTGGCCGGATAGGTCAGCGTCAGGCGGATTTTCTTGTTGTTATCGATCACGAAGACCGAGCGCACCGTCAGCGTGTCGTTCCACTCGGGATGAATCATGTCGTAGAGCTTGGCGACTTTCTTGTCGTTGTCGCCGAGGATGGGAAAGTTGAGCTTGGTGTTCTGGGTCTCCTCGATATCGTCGACCCACTTCTTGTGCGACGGCACGTCGTCGACGCTCACGCCAATCGCCTTGATGTTACGCTTGTCAAACTCGCTTTTGAGCTTGGCGACGGTGCCGAGCTCGGTGGTGCAGACCGGGGTGAAGTCCTTGGGATGCGAAAACAGGATCGCCCACTTGTCGCCAATCCACTCGTGAAAATGGATCGGCCCTTCGGTCGACTCCTGAGTAAAATCCGGTGCAACGCTTCCGATGTGAAGTGCCATATTCGTTACCTGCCTTTTGACCTTTTTTCTTCCAGGGCGTCGCCGCTAGATTGTCATCGAAACTCAACGGCGGAGCCCAGTTCGATTAAGATGATAAATAAGACTCACTAAGTTATCTACTTTGGCAAACCTACCGTCAAGCATCACGTAGGTCAAGACGCTTGTCAGCCTTTCAGCTTTCGGAAATTGGGCTTGCGCTTCTCCAGAAACGCCGAGACATATTCCTTGTGTTCGGGACTGACGTAGCACTTCTCGAGCGCGAATCCTTCGAAGGCCATCGCGGTTTCGAGGTTGCCGTCGAGTCCCTGATACAGCGCTTTGCGCGTATATGCGAGCGACGTCGGCGAGCATTGCAGCATGTCGCCGGCCAGCTCGCGCGCGGCTGCAGGCAGATCGGCCAGCGGCACGACTCGGCTCACCAGGCCCATCGCCAGGCAATCGGCGGCCGGATACTGGCGGCCGGTCAGCATCATTTCGGCGGTGCGCGCGAGTCCGATCATTCGCGGCATCAGGTAGCTGGAGCCCAGTTCGCTCATCAGGCCGACGCGCGGAAAGATGACGCCCATCTTGGCGTTGTCGGAGGCGATTCGCACGTCGAACAGCAACGGTATCGTGCAGCCAACGCCGAGGGCGTAGCCGTTGATGGCGGCAATCGTGGGCTTCGACAGATTGCGCATCACTTGCGGCAGCGAGACGACGGCACGTCCGCGGTGCTCGGTCGCGGCGGGCTTGTCTTTCTGCTCGCGGCTCTTGATGTCGGAAGCGAACATGCCCATGTCGGCGCCGGCGCAGAACGCGCGGTCACCGGCGCCGGTCATGATGACGACGCGGACGTTGTCGTCGGCGTCGGCACGCAGCATCGCGTCGGTGATCTCGGCGCCCATGGTCGTCGTGTATGCGTTCATCTTGGCGGGACGATTGAGCGTGACCGTCAGGATTTCGTCCGCCACGTCGTAGAGAATTGTTTCGTATGCCATGATCAACTCCGGCATCCGGTCCCCCTTCCACCAGGGGAAGGGGTTCGGGGTTGGGGTTTCGTTCTTATCTCTTTTTCCGAGCCTTTTTGCGCGACTCCCTGGTCTTCGCCTGCAGTCTCGACTTCTTCCGTTTGCGCCGCCGCTTGATTTCCTTTTGCCGTTCGCTTGCCATCGAACCTCTCTTTGTTTCCTATCTAGTCTAATGGGACCGTTCGTTCCACCTTTGCGCCGGAATCGAGATGGACTCCGGCCGAGGTCGCATAGGGCTTGCCCTTGCCGGACCGATTTTCCACATAGATGTCGTAGTCGCCCGGATCAAGCTTGAAGCGATGCTCGCTTCCGGGGTCGCTCTCGGCGACTTTGACTTGCGTGCCTGCGTGCAAGATTACCACTCGGGTCGCGTCGTTGAGCGGGATTTTCGACATCACGGGCTGCACCAGCAAGTCGGCCTTGACCACTTCGTCGAGCGTCAGCAGCGAGCGACGTCCGGGCTCGAGCGCCAGCGCATGCCAGTCGTAGCCCTGCGGCGGCGCGTCGATATGGACGTCAACCTGGCTCGGCGCGAAGAGATATTTGTCGCCCGAGATAAAGCTGGCGACCTTCGCGTGCGGCGTGTCGGTGGTAGTCACGGTCACGCCGAAGCCGGGATCGACCCCAGTCTTGTCTTTCGCGCTGACCTGCAGCACCGCGACATTTTGGATGAGCACAGTGTGGGTGCGGCCGGCTTCGATCTGGACGGCGTCCTTGACTATTTGACCGCCGACGATCGGCAGCACGAGTTTGTATTCGCCCGGCGGCAGCGCGATCGTCGAGCCGGCCGTGACCTGGCCAGCTTCTTTGCCATTCGCGGCGATAACGTGCGCTGGATTTTTCGCCCCGGCGCCCTCGTCGCCAAGTACGTCGAGCTTCAGATTCCCGGTCTGCGCCGCGCGCGCGATCAACGCAGTCGCAAGCAGAGCAAATACGCTAAGGGCAAGCAGACGAATCGGTCTCATAGGCGGAGTGGTATCTTACGGCGGCAGCGGGTCGCGCGCTACCGAGTATACTCATCGCTCTTTGATAAATTCCTCGCGCTGATCGATTATCGCGCTGCGAGGTCGTCTCATGCCGCGAATTATTGTTGAGAAAAATATCGAAGTGCCGATGCGTGATGGATGCGTGCTGCGGGCGGATCTGTTTCGTCCCGACACTCCCGAAAAGCTGCCGGTGCTGCTCAATCGCACGCCGTACAACAAGGCGATGCCGATGGTATATGGCGGCACGCTCGACGCGTTGCGCGCGGCGGAGGCCGGCTACAACGTGATGGTGCAGGATTGTCGCGGGCGATTCGCGTCGGCGGGCGTGTGGAATTGTTTCACCGACGAGGCGCGCGACGGCTACGACACGATCGAGTGGGCGGCGCGCCAGGATTGGGCCAACGGCAAAGTCGGCACCTATGGCGCGTCCTACATGGGCGCAACGCAATGGCTCGCGGCGACGACTGCGCCGCCGAGTCTGAAGGCGATGGCGCCGTCGATCACCGCGAGCGACTATCACGACGGATGGACCTACCAGGGCGGCGCGTTCGCGTTGTTCTTCAATGTGAGCTGGACGATGGCGGCGCTGGCGCCGGCGCGGCTGTTGCGCGAGCGCGCGGACAATCCCGGCGTGACGGGCGAGCTCGGGGCCGTAATGAGCTCGCTCGATTCGATGCGCGCGAGAATGGATTTCACGCCGCTGAAAGAGTTCCCGATGTTTCGCGCCGGCGCGCCGTTCTTTTTCGACTGGCTCGCGCATCCCGGTTACGACGACTACTGGCGGTCGCTGTCGATCGAGGAGCATCACGCGGCGATAAACGTGCCCGCGCTGAATATCGGCGGATGGTACGACATCTTCCAGGGCGGGACGATTCGCAACTACGCCGGGATGCGCTCGCGCGGGGCGAGCGACGCGGCGCGTGCTGGACAGCGTCTGATCATCGGGCCGTGGAGTCACGCGGTGCCGTTCCAGAACCTGGTCGGTGCGGTCGATTTCGGATTTCGCACGAGTCCGGTTTCGGTTGATATCGACGGCACTACGCTGCGCTTCTTCGACCAATGGCTGAAAGGCAAAGCGGGCGCTGAGGCGGAAGCATCGGTGCGGATTTTCGTGATGGGCACCAACGAGTGGCGCGATGAAAAAGAGTGGCCGCTGCAAGGCACCGAGTTTCGCCGCTACTACCTGCACAGCCGCGGCCGCGCCAACAGCATGTACGGCGACGGCGCGCTTTCGACCGATGCGCCTGACAGCGAACCGCCCGATTCGTTTCTCTACAACCCGCTCGATCCCGTGCCGACCGTGGGCGGTGGACTCTGCTGTTACCCGGGCGCGTTGCAGGGCGGTGCGTTTGATCAGCAGGCGGTAGAGCATCGCGCCGACGTGCTGGTGTACTCGACCGATCCGCTCGCCGACGACGTCGAAGTGACCGGGCCGATCGAGCTCACGCTGTTTGCGTCCTCGTCGGCGCCTGACACGGACTTTACCGCCAAGCTGGTTGACGTGAGTCCGTGCGGCACCGCGTTGAATCTCACCGACGGAATCATTCGTGCGCGATGGCGCAACTCGCGGACCAAGCCGGCCATGCTCGCGCCCGGCAAGGTCGAAGAGTTCAAAATCGATATGTGGTCGACCTCGAACGTTTTCAAGCGGGGGCATCGGATTCGACTCGAGATCAGCTCGTCGAATTTTCCACGCTTCGATCGAAATCCGAACACCGGTCACGAGTTGTTCGCCGACGCGGAAATGCGGCCCGCGATGCAGACCGTAATGCACGATCGCGCCTTCGCTTCATACCTGACGCTGCCGCTGATTCCGGCCAAGCGTTAAGGCGTCAACTCGGCCGCGAGTCGGGGTGCACGCGCTGTGCCCAATGTGTCTGCGCGGATAAAGCGTTTCCCCTTATCTGCGCACAGCGTTAGGTTGTCTTTATGCCTACATCGAGTGCCCGCGTTGAAGCATGGAAGTCCGCGTGGGAAAGCCGCGATCCGGCGCGCGTCGCAGCGCTCTATACTCGCGACGCGACTCATCAAAGCGCGCTCATCGCAAAACTCTATCCGGAGTTGGGCAGGCTCTCACTGCAGGGCCATCATGAAATAGCGGTGTACGCGCGCCGCGGTCTCTCGCGCTACACCGAGCTGCGCTTCGAGATTCTCACCGTTACCGAATCAGGCGACCGCGCCGCGGTTGAATACCGGCGCCATTCGAATATCGACGGCGCGAATCCCGCGCACGTGCTCGAGCTGATCGAATGGCGCGACGCGCTGATCGCCAGCGTTCGCGTTTTTCATTTTGGCGCATAAGACAGGATGAAACTCTCGACGCGATTGCTCGGCACTTCCTACCGCTTTCGATCGGTCAAGGAATTGCTGGCGCGCGCCAACGAAGCGCGCTCTGGCGACGAGCTCGCAGGAATCGCGGCGCGCTCCGAGCAGGAACGAATCGCAGCCAAGACGGTGCTCGCCGATCTTACGCTGAACCACCTGCGCGAAAACCCGGTCGTTCCGTACGATCGCGACGAGGTGACGCGGCTTATCGACGATGCGCTCGACCTTGACGCCTTCGCCGCTGTGCGCAACCAGACCGTCGGAGAGTTTCGCGAGTGGCTGCTCGACGACGCAACGAACGGCGACGCGATACTCGGCACTGGCCGCGGAATCACGGCGGAGATTGCGGCGGCGGTCGCCAAGCTGTGCACCAATCTCGATCTGATCACGATTGCATCCAAGATTCGCGTCGTCACCAGCGCCCGCACCACGCTTGGACTTCCGGCCCGGCTCTCGACGCGCCTGCAGCCTAACCATCCGCGCGACGATCTCACCGGGATTACGGGCGCGATTTACGAAGGGCTGGCTTATGCAGCGGGTGACGCACTGATCGGAATCAACCCGTGCATCGACGAGCCCGACAATATTCGCCGGCTGCTCGAACTCACCGCCAACATAATCGAGCGCACCGGAGCGCCGACGCAAAACTGTGTGCTCGGCCATATCACGACGCAGATGCGCGCGCTCGAAGCCGGCGCGCCGATGGACATCATGTTCCAGAGCCTGGCGGGCACGGAGAAGGGCAATGCCGGTTTCGGCATCACGGTCGCGATGCTCGACGAAGGCTACGCGATGATTCGCGAGACCGGCAGGCTGCGCTCGGCGAACCTGATGTACTTCGAAACCGGGCAGGGCTCCGAGCTGTCCGCCGGCGCGCACGAGGGCGCGGACCAGGTCACGCTCGAAGCGCGATGCTACGGTCTTGCGCGCCGATACTCGCCGCTGCTGGTGAACACCGTGGTGGGATTTATCGGGCCTGAGTATCTGTATGACGCCAAGCAGATCACGCGCGCCGGTCTCGAGGATCATATGATGGGCAAGCTGCTCGGAATCCCTCACGGCGCCGACGCATGCTACACCAATCACGCGCGCGCCGATCAGAACGATTGCGAGAATCTCGCGCTGCTGCTCGCGGCGGCGGGCTGCAACTACTTCATGGCGGTGCCGATGGGCGACGACGTGATGCTCTCCTATCAATCCACCAGCTACCACGACGCGGCCGCGCTGCGCTCGGTGCTCAAGCTGCGTCTTGCGCCTGAGTTCGAGCAGTGGTGCGAGCGTCGGGGAATTATCCGCGACGGACGCCTGACGGATATCGCCGGCGATGCTCGAAACGTGATGGATCAGCGTTGAAGAAGAGCGACCCCGACACGAATTCCAACGTCGATTTCGATGCGATGCGCCATTCGACGCCTGCGCGGCTTGGTCTTGGACGCGCGGGGTCGCGCTATACGACGGCCGCGATGCTTTCGCTGCGAGCAGATCATGCGCGGGCTGTCGACGCGGTCATGACGGAAGTGGCGCGCGACTGGCCAAAGCGCAACGGCTTAATCGAGGTCCACTCGCAAGCGCTCACGCGCGAGGAGTATCTGCGCCATCCCGAGCGCGGCCGGCGTCTCTATGACGCCGATGTGGCGCGCGTCGCGACGCTTAAGCTCCGCAGCCGCGGCAAGGCGGTGACGCCGAGCGTGCTGGTATGCATCGGCGACGGGCTTTCGTCGGCAGCGGTCGAGAAGAACGCCGGGCCGTTGCTGCGCGCGCTCAAGCCGATGCTCGCGCGCCGATACAGGCTGCTGAAGCCGATCTTCATTCGGAACGCTCGGGTCCGAATCGAGGACCATCTCGGCGAGATTTTGCGCCCCGATGTGATCTGCATGATCGTCGGGGAGCGCCCCGGGCTCGTTACAGCGGAGAGCTTGAGCGCGTATGTGATCTATCGGCCCACGCTGAAGTCGATCGAGCCCGATCGTACGGTAATATCGAACATCCATCGCGGCGGGATTCCGATCGCACAGGCCGCGCGCAAAATCGCGACGCTGATCGACGACGCCATTCGGTTGCAAGCGTCGGGCGCGAAGTTGGCAAAGAAAATGTCGTCAGCGCCATAGACCTGCTGGCTGGCGCCTGCCTGTCGGAAAAACTACGCTGGAAGGACAATGTCCGATCGTGAATCAGTGCTTGCCGCCAACCGCGCCTTTTATGACGCTTTCGAAAGCCTCGACGCGGAAAAGATGGAAGCTGTATGGCTGAAAGATCCGCGCATCATTTGCATCCATCCCGGATGGCGCAAGCTTTCGGGATGGGGTCCGATCATGTCGAGCTGGGAGCGCATCCTCGATAACGTCTTCGAGATGAAGTTCGAGCTCGGCGAGATCGAAGTGATGATCAGCGGCGACCTGGCGATTGTCGTCGTCGAGGAAAACCTGACGCAGCGCGGTTACGACGGCACGCAGCGCTCGAACGTGCTCGCCACCAACGTTTTCGAGCGGGTTGGCAACGGCTGGTTCATGGTGATGCACCATGGATCGCCGGTGATTGCGACGGACGACGAACCACCGCTCCAGTAATCGGCCGCTGCTGAAGCCGGGCGCGGTGCAATTCCTCGAACCATCCTGGAGCACAAGAGCCCGATGGGAAATTGCGACTAGAGCGCCGAAGTACAACAGGTCTAGCGGGAGACACGAATGCTCAAGCGGGTTGACAGAGTTCAGATTGCGGTCGCTGACGGTCAGGCGGCGGAGCGGAACGTCGCCGACGTCTTCGGCGCAGAGCTGGTCCGTCGCGACAAATCGGCGCCGCTGTGCGCCAAGCGAAGCACGATGCAGATCGGGTCGAGCCTCGTCGAGATCCTGGAACCCGATGGCGCAGGAGCCGTCCAGGATTTCGTCTCGAAGTGGGGGAGTGGACTGTTCGGCGCGGGATTTTCGGTCGACGACGCCGACGTGATTGCCCATCATCTGACCAAGAGCGGCGTCAACTTCGTGCAATCCGCGGGACAACTCTATCTCGACTCCGCCGCGACTTTTGGGATGCGCACGGTAGTCTCACAGCATCATGAACGCGCGCCCGTCGGTGCGATAAAGTGGATTTACGAAGTCACCAACGTTGTCGGCGATTGGAAGGCGGCGGCGGACCGCTACGCTCGCATGTTCGGCCTCGATGCGGCGAAGTTCAGTCCGATCGAGAGCAAGGACTTCGGATATGCCGGCACGCTGACGCTGTTCGATCCGCCGGCGCGCCTTGACCGCGTCGAGATAGCGCAAATCACCGATGCGAATCTTGCGATGGGGCGTTTTCACCAACGCCGCGGTGACTCGCTGTACATGTTTTTCGTCGAGACGGACGATGTCGGCGCACTCGAACAGCGCCTGCAGGCGCGCGGCGCGCGTTTCGCGGCACATCGTCGCGACGAGGCAGGCCTGTCGGAATTGTTCATCCACCCGTCGGCGTTTCTCGGCGTGCTGGTCGGAGTGAGCCGCACCGAGCATGCGTGGACCTGGTCGGGCGATCCGGACCGCGCCAAGCGCGCAGCAAAAGAACGGGCGCTGCACTCCTGACACTCACGGCTCGTGGCTTTGCCGGACGACGGCTGCGCGTGGTATCCTTAACTCGGGTAAGGAATCTTGTTTTGAGTAAGGAATATGGCTGCGTCGACTCTCACTAGGAAGGGACAAACCACCATTCCCCTGAAGGTTCGAAATCATCTTAAGCTCCGGCCGGGCGACAAGATCGAGTTCGTCATCGAGAAAGATGGAAAGGTGGTGATGGCTCCGAAGAATATCGACATTCGCGAACTCGCCGGAATGCTGGGCTCCGCTCGACGCAAAGTCACGATTGAGCAAATGGACGAGGCTATCAGGAGCCGATTTCGCCGGCGGTGAAGGGAATCGACACCAATATTCTGGTTCGCTATCTCGTGGCCGACGATCGCGCTCAATTTCGAGTGGCCTCCAGACTAATCGAGCGGGAGTGCTCCGCGCAGGAGCCTGGCTTCGTCAACCACGTGGTACTGGTGGAGCTGGTGTGGGTACTTGAAAGTGCGTACAAGATCGCTCGTCCGGTAATCGCTGATACGCTTGGCGCGCTCTTGAACACCAGTCAGCTGTCGATCGAGCATCCGGACGACGCGCGCGCTGCGCTACGCGAATACGAGTTTGGCGCCGACTTTGCTGACAGCCTGATCGCTGCAACGAATGCTCGTGCCGGATGCGAATACACGGCGACACTCGATCGCCGCGCAGCAGGCCGTAACGGATTTCGCCTGGTCAGATGAGCAAGTTGCTGGATAGACCGCCCGCTTATGTTTGCTTCGTGGATGCCACTACTTTGCGTCGCGCATCGCCTTCACCAGGATTGCTGCCAGTTCGGGGCGCGTGAATTCCGGCGGCGGCGCTTCGCCGGCGCGCAGCATTTCGCGGACTTTTGTGCCTGACAGTATTACGCGGTCCGCATCCGAATGCGGGCAGGTCTTGAACGACGCCATCGAGTTGCATCGCTTGCAGTAGAAGGTGTTCTCGAACGTCAGCGGTGTGATTCCCAGTTCGGCGGGCACGAAGCGATCGAAAATCTTCTGCGCGTCGTAGCTGCCGTAGTAATTGCCGACGCCGGCGTGATCACGCCCCACGATGAAATGAGTGCATCCGTAATTGCGCCGCGCGATTGCGTGCAGAATAGCCTCACGCGGTCCGCCGTAACGCATGTGCGCGGGAAAGACGCCAATCATCGCGCGGTCCTTCGGATAGTAGGCGTCAAGCAGGACCTTGTAGGTCTCCATCCGGACCGCGGCGGGCACGTCGTCGCCCTTGGTCTCGCCGACCAGCGGATGGATCATCAGGCCGTCGCAGATTTCGAGCGCGGCTTTCTGGATATACTCGTGCGCGCGATGGGTCGGGTTGCGAGTCTGGAAGGCGACGATCTTTTTCCATCCGCGCTCGCGAAACGCGGCACGCGTCTGTCGCGGTTCGCGCGGGAACTCCAGAAACGTGCGGCCCGGTATCTCTTCGATCAGCGTGACCTTGCCGGCGAGGCAGTACGGCGGCATCGAGGTGACGTTCTTCGCGCCCGGATGCGCATCTTCGGAGGTGCCGAACACGTTCTGCGCTTCGTTCTTGCGATCGACTTTGTAGATTTCGGCGAGCTTGAGAATCGCCAGCCGCTTGCCGTCTTCGGTCGTAAGCGCGATCTCAGTCCCGGTCTTGAGCGATTTCGCGGTGGCCTCGCCGACGCCGAGCGTGATCGGAATCGACCATGGCACGCCCGACGCAAGGCGCATCTCGTCGCGCGAGCGCGTGTAGTCTGCCTCGCCCATGAAGCCCGTCAGCGGCGAGAACGCGCCGGACGCGAGCATCTCGAGATCGGCCAGGTCGCGCGCATTGAGGGTGACGCTCGCGAGCTTCGCGGCATGCGTAGCGAGGGCAGGGCGCTCGGGGGCCGGCGCTTTGAGATCGACCAGCTCGCCGCCGCCGTGCGCCGAGATTGCGTCGTCGCGCACGCTCATCGCCGTGCTTCCTTGTTGATGTAGTTCAGCTCCTCGAGACGCCCGAGCAATTTACCGAGGCTCTGCTCGACGGTCTCGGTGCTGCTGTCGACCACGAGTTCGGGCTTCAGCGGTTCCTCGTACGGGTCCGACACACCGGTGAAGGATTTGATCTCGCCGGCGAGTGCTTTCTTGTAGAGACCTTTCACGTCGCGCTCGACCAGCTTGTCGATGGTGCAGCGGACGAACACTTCGAAGAAACGATCGTGATTGCGGCGCACCTCGTCGCGAACTTCGCGGTAGGGCGAGATGGCTGCGGAGATCGCGATGACGCCGTTGCGCGCCAGCAGATGGCATACGTAACCGATGCGGCGGATGTTGATGTCGCGATCCTCCTTGGAGAAACCGAGTCCCTTGGAGAGATTGGTGCGGACTTCGTCGCCGTCGAGGATTTCGACACGATGCCTGCGTTTTCGTAGCTCTTCGGCGACCAGATTGGCGAGGGTCGATTTCCCCGCGCCGGAAAGGCCTGTAAACCACAAGGTAAAACCTTGATTCATCGGCTGAAACTCGAGCTCCTTAAGAATAGATTACTTTGTGAGTTCCACAAGTTACTTAATCTAATCGTACGACACAAGACGCGGATAACATGCGGCAGGTCGATTCTTCGAAAAGCGACATTGTACACTACCTGTTGTAGTTGAATGACGAGTATGCCACCACCAGTAGGTTTGTTCCGTAAAATTACTTTTCATGAGAGCGACACATAGGGCCGGCAGGCGTCGAGCAGCAGTGGTGTTTGGCGGGTGTCCATACCCATTTCGTAGCACTTCAGAAGCGGGGGCAGCATGCTGAACAAGATCATACCCAGTCATCGTGCGGCGGGCAGGTTCAGGTGGGCAGCCATCGCTGCGGGCGAGGGGAAAATCTCTTTGGCGCCCGCGGCGAGTAATCGATCGCGCGCGCTTTGGGTGGGGGCGATTCCGTAAAATCGTACGCCACAACTCTGCGCGGCCATGATGTCGGCGTCACTGTCGCCGACGAACGCGGCGTCCGCACGATCGATGGAAAATAGTTCGAGGGCGCGTAGCAGCATGTCGGGCGCGGGCTTAAGGCCGAGCAATGTGTCGCGTCCGACGATCGCATCGACCGACGCGCCTGCATTCTGGTCGAACCATCGCCGGACTGTTTTCGAGGAGTTGGAGGTCACGATTGCTACAGCGGCCCTGCTCGCTTTCAAGGCCGCGAGGATTTCGATTGCGCCCTCGAGCGCTCGCGCGCGATCAACTCCAGCCAACTCGATCTTCTCGATCATCTCCGAGGCGTGCTCGAGGCTTTCCTGGTACTCGGCGGGGTTGGATTGGGCGAGTGTGAAAGTGCGGTAGGCGTCGTAGAGCGGGAGATTGCCCCGTGGGATTCGCTCAAAGAGTTCGGCGGGCGCACCCATCGAGCGAAGGTAGGGCTCGAGGACCAGCCGGCCGCCGGCCCAGTCGACCTCAGGCTCGAGCCGCGCGATGGTGTTGTCGAAATCGAACATCCAGAGCTTGTACATTACGAATGAGCACGAACTCTGGTTTCATAGCCGTCGAATTCGATTGTCGCCGGCGCCGGATTTTCCGCGAATCCTGCGATCAGCTTGAATGCCTCAGCGGTGGCGAGCATCGCGATAAAATCCGCGGCGTCTGAGCGCTCACCAACTGCGGCGAACATCGACGCGTCGAGGACTGGCGCTTCTTGCGCGTCGGGGATGACCGCGATTTTTCCCGGCGCGTCGAGGCGCGCGATTACCAAAGCTCGCACGTCGCGGCGCTTTGAGATTTCATCGGCAACTTTGCGCGACGCGTCGCTTCCAATGATTACCAGTGCGAGGTCGAGCGGGCCTTGTATTTGATTAGTGCAGCTGACGGACACGTCGGTATTCAAATCGCGTATCGCCGCGATTTTTTCAGCGAAGCTATTGTGCTTGCCAAGCTTTCGAAGATCGATCGCTCCGACGCCTGCTCCGACGAGATAGGCGAGCGGAGCTTCGAGGTCGCGCGCGTCGCCTGCCAGCAGGATATGCGCTGCCAGCAGCCGTTCCTGTCCGCGGCCGCCGATGTGCGGCACGATTATCTGGCGGCTGTAGCGATCGATTTGCGCGTCGGTCAGGGTCATTGCAGCCGCGCGGGTTACTCGATGACGTTCTTTTCGATTGGCTCGACGGTGACGCCAGTGCTGCGCAGCCAGGTCAGCGCGCGCTCGATCTGGTCGGAGCTGCCTTCGAACTCGACCGCGACCAGGCCCATCTCCTCGGACACGCTGGCGCCTCGGATGTTGAAGACGAGATCGAACTTCTTCACCAGCTGGTAAAGGATCGGCTCCTTGATCAGCGTGCGCGGATAACTCAGGTAGTAGCGTTCGTGGATACGTTCCATTGGCTGGTCACTTCTCTTTCGATTTCCACTTGGCGGTGACTTGTTGCAGGCGCTCGCGATGCCATTCCTGCCATCCGATCCACAAATTGGTCGAGAGGTATTTATCGCCGAAGTCGCAGAACACGGTGACGATGTTGCCCTGATCGATCGAGCGGGCCAGCTTGAGCGCCGCGATCATCGCAGCCCCCGACGATTGGCCGACCAGGATGCCCTCGGTCTGCCCGAGCGCATAGACCATCTCGTACGACTCCTCGGTGCCCACTGGAATTTTGTCGTCGAGCTCTTTTTCGTGATAGATGCCCGGGACGATCGAGCTGGCCATGTGCTTGAGGCCCTCGAGTCCGTGCATCGCGTCGTCCGGCTCGACTGCGATGACTTTCACGGCGGGATTTTTCGATTTCAGAAATCTGCCGGTGCCCATCACGGTGCCGCCGGTGCCAATCGCTGCAAGGAAGTGCGTCACCTGGCCATTCGTCTGGCGCCAGATTTCCGGGCCTGTGGTCTCGAAATGCGCCAGCGCGTTGGCTTCGTTGTTGTATTGGTCGGGCTTAAAGTAGCGCTCGGGGTCATTCTGAATAAGCTTACGGCACATGATGATCGCGCCGTCGGAACCTTCCATCGGGTCGGAATAATGAATCTTCGCGCCGTACGCTTCGACGATCTTCTTGCGCTCGCGGCTGACGTTCGATGGCATCACCAGCTCGACCGGGTAGCCGAGCGCCGCCCCGAGCATCGCGAGCGCGATGCCGGTGTTGCCGGAGGTGGAGTCGAGGATCACCTTGCCGGGCCTGAGCTTGCCTTCGGCGATTCCCACCTCGAGCATCTTTTTGGCCGGCCGATCCTTGACTGAGCCGCCGGGGTTAAAGCCTTCGAGCTTGGCGAAAATCCGCACCCCCGCAGGAATCAGTCCGGCGGTCAGCCGCGTGATCTCGAGCAGGGGAGTGTTGC
Organism: uncultured delta proteobacterium; assembly: GCA_963842215.1. Taxonomy (GTDB): domain Bacteria; phylum Desulfobacterota; class Binatia; order Binatales; family Binataceae; genus Binatus. The sequence continues at coordinate 177,953 of CAWJFQ010000005.1, forward strand.
CGACCAGGTCGAGCACGGTGCGTGCCCGCCCGACCGGGACGATCTCATCCAGCGGTGCGACGCGGATGTACGCGCCGCCCCCCGGCGCGCCCGGGTCAGCGTCCGCCGGCAATCGCGGGGACGATTGAGATGTCGTCGCCATCCTTTACCTTGGAGTTGATGGCATCGAGGAAGCGGACGTCGTCGCCATTGAGATAAATATTGACGAAGCGGCGGATGTCGCCTTTTTCATCGAGCAGCCGCTCGCGCATGCCGGGATGGCGGCGTTCGAGGTCTTCGATAACCGCCTTGATCGAGGTGCCGTCGGCGGGAACTTCATCGACCCCGGCGGTGAACTTTCGAAGTGGGGTTGGAACTCTGACGCGTACTGCCATGATTGGGGACTAGCCTCCTGCTTGAATTCCTACACTTATGCTCGCTGCATAGCTCAAACAAGCGCCCGCCTTATGCAGCGCTGTCGGCGGTGCGTTTTCCGTTCGTCAGCCGGTCGAACAGCACGTCGAAATCTTTCAAGCGCGCGTCGATGATCGACGGCTGCTCTATCGAGTTCGCCACCGCCTCGAGCGTCTTGTAACCGTTGCCCGTGATCCCTACCACTACCGTCTCGTCGGGCTTGATGCGCCCCTGCTTGAGCAACTTGAGCGTGACCGCGAGCGTGGTGCCGCCGGCAGGCTCGGCGAAGATTCCTTCGGTGCGGGCGAGCAGCTTGATGCCCTCGATTATCTCCGGGTCGGTGGCGACGTCACCCCATCCACCCGAATCGCGCACCGCCTTGAGCACGTAGAAGCCGTCGGCGGGATTCCCGATCGCGATCGACTTCGCGATGGTGTCGGGCTTGACCGGCGTTATCAGGTCGGTGCCCTTGTGCAACGCGTGAATCACCGGCCCGGAGCCGGCGGCCTGCGCGGAATGAATTTTGGCCTCGCCGCTCTTGATGAGCCCAACTTCCTTCAATTCCTTAAATGCCTTCGCGACTTTCGGCAGAATCGTGCCGCCCGCGGTCGGCAAGACCATGTGATCCGGCAGGCGCCAACCGAGCTGCTCGGCGATCTCGAAGCCGAAGGTCTTTGCGCCTTCGGTGTAAAACGGCCGCAGGTTGATATTGACGAAGGCCCAACCGTACTTGTCGGCGATTTCGCTGCACAGCCGGTTGACGTCGTCGTAATTGCCACGAATCGTGATCACGCGCGCGCCGTAAATCGTCGAGCCGACGATTTTTCCCGCCTCCACGCCTTCGGGCATGAAGATGTAGCATTGCAGTCCGGCGCGCGCCGCGTGAGCAGCGACGGCGGTCGCCAGGTTGCCGGTTGAAGCGCATGAAACAGTGGTGAAGCCGAACTCGCGCGCCTTGGCAATCGAGACCGAGACGACGCGGTCCTTGTACGACAGAGTAGGATGATTGACGGTGTCGTCTTTTATATAAAGATGCTTGAGGCCGAGTTCCTCGCCGAGACGCGTGCAATGCAGCAGCGGGGTGAAGCCCGAGTTAGGACCTATTTCGGGCTCGCCGTCGAAATCGACCGGCAGCAACTCGCGATAACGCCACAGATTGTGCGGCCGCTTCTCGATGGTCGAGCGCGAGATCGCCGCGCGAATCCTGGCGTAGTCGTAGGTAACCTCGAGCGGACCGAAGCACGTCTCGCAGACATGGAGCGGGCTGATCGGATACTCCTGGCCGCACTCGCGACATTTCAAATTAGTGATGTAACTCATCGTTTCCTCGATTCGTGTTACTTGCCCGGCGATTGCGATTCGTGATGGACGGACTTCCATGCGCCGCAACCGCATCCTGGGCGCGGACTAACTGTCGTAATGCGCACCCGGCTCGAACCGGACGCGTCATATGTGAGAATTTTTCCCGCGAGTAAGAGCGTCTGCGCGCGCGAGGCGCGCATCGCCTCGGCCGCTTGCATCTCGCCGATCGCGCCCGCGACCGGACCGACGATGCCAGCCTCCCGACAGCTTTGGATTTCGTCTTCGTCGGGCGGTGTCTCGAAGATGCATCGGACGCATGCCGTCGCGCCCGGAACCACCGTCATCGCCTGTCCAGTCATGCCGACCACGCCGCCATAAACGAACGGCGTCCGCTCTGCGATGCAGGTGTCGTTGATCAAAAATTTCGCGACCGGACTGTCAGTCGCGTCGATTACAAAGTCATGTGCGGCGACGAGACGCGCGGCGTTGGAGTTATCAAGAGCAACCGCATGACGCTCGACCTTGACTCTGGCGAATCGCTCGCCGAGCCATCGCGCGGCAGCTTCGACCTTGGGCGCGCCGAGGTCGCGGCTGCGATAGATCACCTGGCGGGCGAGATTCGACAACTCGACCGGGTCGGGATCGACGAGCGTCAGCCGCTGTACACCCGCGCGTGCGAGCGACCATACCGCCGGGACGCCAAGTCCACCCAGGCCAACGATCAGTATGCCTTCAGTTGCCACTTCGTTCGCGCATCTCCCATCCGTCGAGAGCCGCAACGCGGTCGGTGTCTATGTGGAGTGGTGAAAAATCCTGCGAGGGACGATAGGACGAGGGCTTAATACTCTCGCCTTATCTTCCAGGAGACGCTCGCGTCAGAGCACCCCTGCAGGAGTTAGCACCAGCACCCCATCACGGGCCGGTTGCTGCGGCATCAGCGGGCCAGTCCCTCCGCCGCTCTCGATAAGGCTGTAATCTCTACAGTTGCCTAACGGTAATATGTGGGCGCGGGCGTTGTCAATCGCCAGACCAATCGGTCAGCCGAGCTTAGCGGCCAGAAATGAGCAGTTCCGCAATCTGAACGCCGTTTAGTGCAGCGCCCTTGCGCAGCTGATCGCCCACAACCCAGAAATTCAACGCATTCGCGCAACTCAGGTCCTCGCGAATTCGACCGACGAAGCAGTCATCCTGCCCCTCGACAAGGAGAGGCATCGGGTAGCGATTGTGCGCCGGATCGTCCAGCAGCTTGATACCAGGAAAGTGCGCGAAGGCCTCGCGCGCGTCGCCAGCCGAGATTTTCTTCTCGGTCTCGGCGTTGACGGCAATCGAATGCGTGGTGAAGACCGGCACCCGCACCGTCGTCGGCGAGATTGGCAGATCCGGCTGATCGAGAATCTTTCGGATCTCGTTGACCAGCTTAACTTCCTCGCCGGTGTATCCGCCCTCAACTAAGTTGCCGGCTGGAATCAGGTTAAACGCAATCTGATGCGGAAAAAACTTCGACTTGATTTCTTCGCCCTTCGCCCACGCCATCGTCTGCTCGCGCAGCTCAGCGATACCGTTGACGCCCGCGCCGGACACGGCCTGGAAACTGGTCGCGACCACGCGCTTCAGGCGGCCAAGGTCATGGAGCGGCTTCAGCGGCATCACGGTGACGATGGTGGTGCAGTTCGGGCACGCGAGGATGCCCTTGTGACGGCGCGCTGCGGCGCCGTTTATCTCGGGCACTACCAGCGGCACGTCGGGATCCATTCGGAATGCGTTCGACTTGTCGATGACGACGGCGCCTGCCCTGACTGCGATTGGCGCGAACTCGCGCGACTGCTCGGCGCCGGCGGAGAACAGGACGATGTCGATGCCCTTGAAGGAGTTCGAGTCGAGCTTCTGTACCGTAATCGAGTCGCCGGCGAAGGTCACGGTCTTGCCGGCCGAGCGCTCGGACGCATATGCGCGCAGCTCACGAATCGGGAACTTGCGCTGTTCGAGGATTTTGAGCGTGGTCTGTCCGACGGCGCCCGTCGCACCGATCACCGCGATTCTCTGCCCACTAGCCATCGCGCGATTCTATCGTGATGTGGCTGTTGGAGTGAATAGCCGACGCAATTCTCAAACTTTTTCCATCAGCCAATCGCTGACCAGCCCGAATACTTCGTCGCTCGCTTCGGCCAATCCGTGTCCAACTCCCGGCAATAGCTTGAGGGTCTTGGGCTCGCCCGCGCGATCGTAAAGCGCCTCCGAACTTTCATGCGAAAGAATCACGTCCGCCTCGCCATGAATCAGCAGCAGTGGCTTGGGCGCAAGCTCGCCCACCACGTGCGCGCCGGCGAGCTGGCTCGACAGCGCAATCACGGTCTTAGCAATGGGGCTGAGGGTTCCTGCGTTGATCGCGACTGCGCCGCCAAACGAATGCCCGATCAGCGCGAGACGATGGTTGCCGATTCCGCCGAGAAAGCTGAGCGCCGCCATCGCGTCGAGCAGGCATTCGCCGAATTCGTTGGGCGCGCGATAGTCGAGCCGCGCAATCGTCAGTCCACGCGGCGGCATTTCGAGACCGAGGCGCGGATAGAGCATCGAGGGGCCGTTGAATCCACCGATCGCGCCGCTGACGCACAGCGCCGCGCGTCCCTTCTCCGGCGCCGAATGCAGTATCAGCGGAATTGCGCCGCGAGTCGTCGCAATCGTGACTTTGCGCGCGCCCGCGATTTCGTCGCCAGGCTCGACGCCGATGATCCTGAGCGTCAGTTCTTCGTCCGCCGTCATCCGCCCGCGATCCATCGCGCGTCGGCCGGCTCGCCGAGCATTCGCATTCCGTAACGAATCATCGCCGCCAGTCGCTCGACCCGGGTCAGCAGTTCGGCCTGCTGGTCGTGCGGCGCAGCGGCCATCTCGGCGGCGACCGCGGCCAGGTTCTCGCGCATCAGCTGCACGGCGCGCTCGAGATTTTCACGCTCGGGCACGCGCGCGCGAGCTTTGCGCCGCGCCTCCTGGATTTCCGCAAAATCGATTATCTCGGCCATTGCTGCTTAACGCTTACTGCAATTATCGCTCATCAGATGCTCGGGTGG
>CAWJFQ010000006.1:0-460545 GCA_963842215.1 uncultured delta proteobacterium
GTCACCTGCACCGGGCTGTCGAAACGGAGGAACTCGTCGAGCGCGGATTCTATCAGCGACGGGTCTGATCTCAGCCGGGCCATCGCGTCGGGACTGCGAAACAACGCCAGATCCCACCGCCGATCATATTCATCGTGGTTTCGTGACCGGCGAGCAGAGTGAACATCGCGCTGAAAACGAGCTCCTCTTCCGTCTGCAAGTCGCCGCGGCCTTCAGCGGCTACCATTATGCTGATCAAATCCTCTCGCGGATGCTTGCGTCGATCGGCTGCCAGGTCGGCGAAGTAGCGCCGCACGTCAGCGATCGCCTGACGCACTTCGACGCCCGGATCGTTCGCGCTGATGACGGGATCGAGCGGCACGCCGAGGGTGCGCATCCAGTCGCGAAACATCGGCTTGTCGGCGTCGTCGGCGCCCATCACCTCGGCAAGCACGTCGATGGGAAAGGGAAAGGCTACATCCTTAATCAGATCCATCGAGCCGCGATGCTCAACCGCGTCGAGCAGGTAGTCAACGATGTTCTGAATCGGGGTTGCAAGCCATCGACGACCGCCGGCGAAAAAAAAGTGGTCATCAGCCTGCGCAGACGGGTGTGGTCGGGAGGATTGCGAAAAACAATTGCGTGCTGGAGCGCTTCGCGCATCGACTTGAGGCCGTCGTCGGGCGGGAAGGCGTCGAGCGCGCGGAGATCGAACGCAAGAAATCGCTTGTCGCGCAGGACGCTATGACAATCGGCGTAGCGGGTCGAGATCCAGAATCCGATCGGCGTTCGCAGGAGTGGGTAGCGCGTGCGCAAGAATCTGTAGAGCGGATATGGATTTGCCGAGAACAGCCGGCCGTACAAGCGGCTGACGCCGCGGGAGACGCGGGCAAAGGTAGTAGCTGAGGGCATAGGTTTCGCGAGCGGAAGTATAGGCGTTGCGTCCGCGGTTGGAAAGGGCCATCACATTCGGGCCGCCTTGCAGTTTGGAGGCATTTGGTGACGATCCAAATTGCGTGATAGGTGAGGGTCTATTGATACCTCAGGAGATTGGAGATGGCAGTCAAGATCGAAGGTACCTGCGATCCGCGCTTCAATCGCGTCAAGGAATTTTTGCGGACAACTTCGCCAATGGCATCGAGGTCGGCGCGGCGGTTGCCGCTACCATCGATGGCAAGTCGGTCATCGATCTCTGGGGCGGTCACGCTGACAAGGCAAAGACGCGGCCATGGACTCGCGACACGCTCGTCAACGTCTACTCGACGACCAAGGGACTCGCGTCGACATGCGCGCATCGGCTCGGTCGACCAGGGCAAGCTTGATATTCGACGCGCCGGTGGCGAAGTACTGGCCCGATTTCGCGCAGGCCGGCAAGGAAAAAATCCCGGTCAATTACTCTGCTCAGTCATCGCGCGGGATTGCCCGCGGTACGAAAACAACTCCCGATGGACGCGTACTTCAATTGGCCCGTGATGTGCGCGGCGATCGCGGCGCAAGAGCCGTGGTGGGAGCCCGGCACGAGCACGGGATATCACGCGATCACGTTCGGATACCTGGTCGGCGAGGTGATTCGGCGCGTCACCGGCAAGACGATTGGCACATATCTGCGCGAAGAGATCGCTCGCCCGCTCAACCTCGATATGCATATCGGCGTCGACGCGAGCTTCGACGCGCGCATCGCCGAACTTGATCGGCGCGCCGCCGCCGCCGCCGGGCAAGCCCGATCAAGTCGCCGAGATGGCCCGCGATCCCGAGTCGATCACCTTCAAGGCGATCGCGAATCCGCGCCCGGTCATCGATCCCGCGCTGGTCAACAGCCGCGAATGGCGCGCCGCCGAGATTCCCGCCGCCAACGGCCACGCAACCGCGCGCGCGCTCGCGGCGCTATACGGCGGATCGTCGACCGACGGCGGAGTGAGCGATTTTCGCGTCCTGACAAGGGAGAGCATCAAGCGCGCTTATACCGAGCAGGCCTACGGGCCGGACGTGGTGCTGGGCGTCGTCTCGCGATGGGGGCTCGGCTTCGCGCTGAACCAGCCGGCGGCGCCGCTCGGGCCGAATCCGCGGACGTTCGGCCATCCGGGGGCCGGCGGCTCGATCGGATTTGCCGATCCCGACGCGCAAGTCGGGTTCGGCTATGTGATGAACCAAATGGGTTCGGACGCGCTGATCGACGGGCGCGCTGCTGCGCTGTTCAACGCTATGTTCGCCGCCCTCTAGCGATAAGAACTTTTACGCGGAACCCACCTCGGGTTCGCACTTCCTTGGGCAGGGGTGACCCCCTGCGGCCCGATAAACCTCCATCGAGTCAGCGCAACTTTTTGCCTGCGCGGCGCTTTTCCGCGAGCGTGTGATGGCCCCCCTCGGCGACCCATCGCATCTGCCGCGCCATCCCGTTGAAAATCTCGACCTCGCGCGCGGTCAGCCCGCTGCGTCCGAGAATCTCGCGCAGCGCGAACATAATGTGATCGGGATTGTCGTCGGGGATAAATCCAATCGAGACCAGCGCCTCCGCCATCCGCTCGAGCATCGGGTCGCTAACGGAAGCGGCGACGAACTCGGGCGGCCGACCGGCCTGCACTGCCGCCGATTCGTTTGCCGCCATCATCAGTTCGTACGCGACTACCATCACCGCCTGCGCCAGGTTGAGCGACGGATATTCGGGCGCAGTCGGAATCGTGATCAGCCGATGACAGAGCTTGAGCTCGCGATTCGTCAGCCCGCGATCTTCGCGACCGAATACGATCGCGATTTTATTCGAGCCTGCGAGTGCGTCGAGCTCGGCCGCTGCCGCGCGCAGCGGAACCGCGCGACTGCGATAGCCGCCGCGGCGGCTGGTGGTGCCGACGGCGAGCGAGCAATCGGCGAGTGCCGCGGCGAGGTCGGGATAGATCGTCGCGCGCGCGAGGACGTCATCGGCATGCACGGCCATCGCGACCGCCTCGCGTTTGCGATTGTTCAAGGTGCCGGGTGCGACGAGGCGAAGATCATCGAAGCCCATGTTCTTGAGCGCACGCGCGGCAGCGCCGATATTGCCGGCAGACTGCGGGCGGAACAGTACAAACGCGAATTTCTCGGGCGACGCCATGCTCTGGTTATGCGGTTCCATCACGCGCAAGGGAAGGGGAGCTTAAGATGCGAGATCCTCGCCTACTACAATCGGCCGACGAAGATCGCTAACTTGGGATTCAGGGCGTGTACTTCTGCGATGAAGATTATCTCCTTCGGCGATGTTCACATGGCGACTCGCAACCTCGAGCGGATGGGCGACGTCATGCGCGATTGCGACCTAGTTATTCTGTCCGGAGATCTTACCAACTTCGGCGGCGTCGACGACGCGCGCAAAGTTCTTACCGATGTTCGCCGCTCATGTCCGGCGGTGCTTGCGGTGCCGGGCAATCTGGACAAGCGCGAGGTGATCCCATTCCTCGAACAAGATGGCATCGCGCTGCATGGCAAGGGTCGCGTGACGGGCGGCGTTGGAATCTTCGGATGCGGCGGGTCGAATATCACGCCGTTTGGCACGCCGACCGAACTGAGCGAAGACGAAATCTACACGACATTGCGCGCGGGTTACGACGCCGTTCGCGACGTGCGTCCGCTCCTGATGATCTGTCACACGCCACCATTCGACACCAAGTGCGATCGAATCATGAGCGGCAAGCCGGTCGGCAGTACGGCAGCGCGCCAGTTCATCGAAGAGGTGAAGCCCGACGTCTGCATCTCGGGGCATATCCACGAATCGGCCGGCGTAGATTGGATAGGCACGACGCAGATCTTCAACGCGGGTCCGTTCAAGGGCGGCGGCTATATAGTTGTACGCACCAATGACGGGCGGCTGGACGCGAGGCTCGAATTTCTTTGACGTGCCGGCACTGTCGCGCGCCGACCAATCGCTTCGGATGTACGCGGGAAAAATCGCCAACGGATGGCCGCTGGTGCTGCGCAACTCGTTCCGGCTACTGTGGCGCTTCCGGCCCGGACGCGCCGTGAAGTAGGGCGCAAATTTTGTCGAGGGGAGAATTGCTTAGGCATGGCTGCGACTGACGATGTTCGCTTGAAGTTCGATCACGTTTCGATCGCGGTGAAATCCATCGACCGCGCGTACGAGTTCTTCGAGAAATATTTTCCAATCAAGCTGCGCGGCGCCAAGACGATGGACGAGCAGGTCAGTGGATCGTTCTACTGGCAGGATTTCCATCTGGGCGGATTCGTGGTCGAACTGATCGAAGACCCGCCCGGCAAGCCCGGCTTCGTCACCAAGTTCATCGAGAAGCACGGCGAGGGGATGCATCATTTGTCGATCGAGACGGACGGTCTCGACCAACTCATCGCCAATTTGAAGGCGGGCGGAGTGCGCGTCGTCGACGAACAGAAATATGATTCAGGCTCCGCGACCGCGTTCATCTCGCCGCGGTCCGCCTTCGGCGCGCTGATTCAGTTCTGGCACACGCCGAACTGGGACCAGACGCATCCGAAGCCTGCGCCCGACGGGCTGGCCTATTTCGATCACGTCTCGCTGGCGGTCAAAGACATCAAGGCTGCCTACGATTTTTTTACCCGCTACTTTCCGGGCACGAAAATTACGCACGAGCCTCACATGAGCAACTCCGAGGGCAACTTCGCGCTCGGGCATCTCGAGGTCGCCGGCTTCAAGCTCGAGTTCATCCAGAGCCCAGCGCACAAGACCGACAATGATTTCGTCGGCAAGTTCATCGCACGCTACGGCGAGGGGATGCATCACGTGTCGATCGATCTGAAGGATTTCGACGCGACGCGCGAGAAGCTCAAGCGCGACGGCGTGCGGGTGGTGGACGAAAAGCGCAACTGGCGCGGCGAGCGTCAGTACTTCATCTCACCGCAATCGGCGTTTGGGGTGCTGATCCAGGTTTGGGACGGGTTGCAGTAAATGCCTTCCGACGAAAAAGCTGCTGCTCCCGAATCGTTGCGTGCTCCGACGCAGGTTGAGCCGCCAAAAGTCTATTTCGCTGCATGTGGCGCGCTGTGCGATGTCTTCTGGTGGGCTCGCCGCAATCCACCCCGCGAAGAGCAGGAAACCGCCGCGCCCTCAGTCGAAAAGAAAGCGTAACCGTCTCCTTCAGCTCATTTCCTTCAAAATGATCGCGCTCTGATGACTGGCTCAGGCGGTCTCGAATTTCCTTCGGGGGTAGAATGACCATGTAAAGCGCCCAGCCGGAGGTGCTCAATGGAAACAGGCCAAAATGACAACCGTGAGATTTCAGTTCGATGCTGTGTCGCGGGCGGCGGGCCGGCCGGAATCATGCTGGGACTGCTGCTCGCGCGCGCCGGGGTCGACGTCTTGGTGCTGGAGAAGCATGGTGACTTCCTCCGCGATTTTCGGGGCGATACCATCCACCCGTCCACGCTCGAGATCATGTACGAGCTAGGCATCCTCAACGAGTTTCTTAAGCTGCCGCATCAGGAAGTGCGGATGCTGGAGGCGCAGATCGGTGACGACAAAATTCTGTTCGCCGATTTCACCCACTTGCCCACCCACTGCAAGTTCGTCGCGTTTATGCCGCAGTGGAATTTCCTGAACTTCATCGCCGACAAGGCAAGTCGCTATCCGACGTTCAAACTCCGCATGAACACCGAGGCGACTGGGCTGATTCAAGAGTCGGGCCGCGTTGTAGGGCTGCATGCCACGACGTCCGACGGTCCATTGAAGATCAAAGCGGACCTGGTAGTCGGCGCTGACGGACGCCATTCCGTGATCCGCGAAAAAGCTGGACTCGAGGTCGAGAAACTGTCGGCGCCAATCGACGTGCTTTGGTTCAAGCTGCCGCGCCATCCGGGCGATCCTGAAACGGCGCTGGGACGATTCGATCTCGGACGCATTTTTATTCTGCTGAACCAGGGCGAACACTGGCAGTGCGGACTGGTCATTCCCAAAGGATCGATCGAAACGCTCAAAGAAAAGGGAATCCAGGAGTTTCGCCGTATCATCACGGAGATGTCCGACCTGGTAGCCGATCGAGTCGATCAGGTTCGCGACTGGAACGACATCAGCCTGCTCACGGTGGCTGTGGACCGGTTGAAGAATTGGTCTCGCGAGGGCCTGCTATGCATCGGCGACGCCGCCCATGCTATGTCGCCAATAGGCGGAGTAGGAATCAATCTCGCTGTCGCGGACGCGGTGGCAGCCGCTAACATACTGGCCGACCCGCTACGCAGGGCGGTGGTAAACACAGGACAAGTTGCGCCAGGTGCAGCGTCGTCGCGAATTGCCGATGCGGGTCATACAGGGCATGCAGATTTTCATCCAAAACCGAATCGCGATGAATATCCTGGATAGCCCGCGCAAACTTTCTCCTCCGCTCGTGATTCGGCTGCTCGCAAGCAGCGCGTTGCTGCGCCGAATTCCAGCGCGGCTGATTGGACTGGGATTCAGGCCGGAACACCTGACGTTAAAAGAATCGAACCGCCCGCCCGTCAGGCTCGCGGCGGAGCATCAGAGTTGATCGAGGCCGCATTCTTCGACGCGGCTGGTACTCTGTTCGAGCCGCGCGAGCCTATCGGTCGCACCTATACTCGACTCGCGCGGCAGTTCGGCGTCGACGCGCCGGAAGAGACGGTCGGTGCCAGCTTTCGCCGTGCTTTCGGCGAGTCGTCGGGGTTGGCCTTTGGCACCGGACTTCGAGCGGACGAACTGCGCCGCCTCGAGCGGGGATGGTGGCGGGATCGTGTCGGCGAAACGTTCGCGCCAATCGGCAAGTTCCACGATTTCGACGCTTACTTCGATGCTCTTTTTGGCTACTTCGCCGATCCCGCTCATTGGATTGCGGACTTTGAAGCGGGACCCGTGCTCCAACGTCTAAAAGATGACGGATTTAAACTGGGCGTGATCTCTAATTTCGACTATCGCCTGTATCGCATCCTCGACGGTCTCGGCCTGACTCGTTACTTCGATTCCATCACGATCTCCTCAGAAGCAGGCTATGCCAAGCCCCGGCGCGAGGTTTATGACGCTGCGCTTGCGAGCGCCCGCGTCAGCGCGCCACAAGCGATGCATATAGGTGACTCGGAGCATCTCGATTTCGAACCGGCGGCGGCCTACGGGATGGGCGCGGTTTTGATAGATCGAGAGGCCCGGCGAGCGGCACCGTCAATAGCCGGTCGCACGGCCCGAATTAGTTCGCTTGCCAGCGTCCCTGAGGTTGCGCAAGTATTTGAACTCGCTTGACGTTATCACCGCATTATCCTTAGTTAAGGCACCAATTTCCCGGGGAACAGAATTTTGGGGATTAGACAAATGAAACGTGTCCTTTTTCTACATCGCCTGATGGTGATGCTAATCGCGTTTTTCACCCTCGCTTTGACCGCCGGCATTGGCGCCGCGCAGAGCACCGGCCAGCTCGAGGGAGAGCTTTCGAGCCTCGAGGGGCAGATGTCCTCCGCCGAGTCAAATGAGGCCACGGCCGACCAGGTAATCACCCGGCTTGATGGCGCGGAAGCAGATTTCGCCAAGCTCGCCTCGGGCGGCAAGGTCGACAAAGGCTCTCTGATTCCGATCTTCCATCAGCTCGAATCGATGCTGGATCGGATGCAAGTGGCCTACTCGAAGAAGAAAGACGAATGCATCAACACGATCGACAACGGCGGTCAATGCGACTACGACAAGCCCGAGCAGTACGCATTGCGCGCGGCGTATCCCCTGGCCTGGCTACGGTTCACGGCGGCGACCACTTTGTTCGACGATAACGCGGACCAATCGAAGAAACTGCTGAATGAATCGATCGACGGTTTCACCGCCAGCATGCTCGCGATGCCCGATCCCAACCTGATTCGCGAGAACACGCTCGGCCGCGCGTATTGCGAGCGCGAGCTGGGCAAGTTCGATCACAAGGAATACGAGAACGCAATCGCCGACTTCAAGAAAATCATGGACGACGGAGCTGGCACGCAGCAATACGCGGCCGCGCGCCAGGGCCTCTCGACGACCTACGCCAAGATGGGCAATGCGGAAGAAGCCGCCAAGATGATGCCGACTGAGGGCGGCGCGCACGCAGGCTCCGGCCAGTTCATGCTCGAATTGCAAACCCTCTTTAGCGCCGAACGCGCCACCAGCGATCCGGGCAAGAAGGCCGCCTATCACAAGCAGATCATCGACCTGATGAAGTCCAAGCAGAACGACAAGGAAGGCTGGGCGGTTGACGTCGCGGCGGCGTCCAAATTTCCAAACAACGCGGTCGAGGAATTCGGCAACTCGAACGATCCGTTCGAGAAGTGGCTGCTGGCCGCGGTACTGCTCTCGCGCAAGGATGAAGCCGGCGCGGCCAAGTACTATGCCCAGGCGTGCGACAGCGGGCAGTATCCCAAGGCCTGCAGGTTCGCCGCCGAGATCTATCAGCGCGAGAAACGCTTCGACCTGGTCGAAGCGATGCTGACCAAGATTGCAGCCGGCGGTGGCGGCGAGGCGAGCCAAGCCGTGTTTTTGAAGTTCAGCCTCTCACACAATCGATGGCAGCAGAGCGGCTCGAAGGACACTGCGCTTGAAGATCAGTGGGTGAAGGATGGACAGGAGTATCTGAAGAAAGATCCGAACGGCGAGCATGCAGCCGAGATACAAGTGGCGCTGGCCGATCGCCTGCAGCGGCAGGGAAACCTGGTCGAAGCCGCGCAGATGTATTCGCAGGTCAAGGGCGACCCGGAGTTCACTTTCACCGCCAAGTTCAAGGCGGCCGAGTGCTACTACAAACAGCTCGTGGGCGCAGGAGCAGCCGCCAAGGATAACAAGGCAGCGCCCAAGGTCGACACCGATCAGCTGAGAAAACTTGCGCTCGACAACCTGAACGAGTCGATCAAGATGGGACCGGAGGCTGAGCGCACCGCCAATACCCCGGCGGCCAAGCGGGCAGTGCGAGAGATTCGCGGCGAAGCAACGTACATGCTCGCTTCGATCCTCGAAGAAGATCAGGACCATGTCAACTATGCGCAGGTCGCGCCGCTGCTCGTTGGCTACGAATCGAACTACCCGATGATGAGCGCGAAGTTCCAGGACGTGGTCGATTGGCGCATCACGGCGCTGGACCATCTCGGCAGGTATGACGAAGTTAACACCGACGTCGCCGCACTCGTCGAACGCAGCATGAACGACACCGCCAAGCAGGATTTCGTCAAGGGTCTTGGAATCGAGTTCTGGAAGACCGCACAAGCTGCCAAGGATAACAACGACCAGAAAACCTATCTCGCCAACGCGAAGTTGACCGCGACTGCGTACAAGGGCTTCGCCCAGATGGCTGCGTCGGGCAAGATTCCGGTCAAGAATCTGACGGGTACGCTGTCGATTTATGCCCAGGCGCTCCAGGCTACCGGCAATGACGAAGAGGCCGACAAGGTCTTTGAAGAAGTCGTGAAGGCCGACCCCGCGTCGCCCGATGCGAACGCAGGTCTCGCTCGTCGCGCGCAAGCCAAGGGAGACATGAAGGAAGCCAACGAGCGATGGACCGCGGTCGAGAACACGGCAGCCGAGTCCGACCCTCTCTGGTACGAAGCGAAGTACCAACTTGCGGTGATTTACGACAAGCAGGGCAATCTATCGGGCGCATGCAGCAAGCTGGCGCAGACGCGCGCCGAGCATCCCACCCTGGGCTCGGACGACATGAAGGTCAGGTGGGACAAGCTGCAGCGCAAGCTGTGCCTCGATCACGCGAGCAACTAGCGCGGCAGATGCTGAAGAAGATTCATCATATCGGCGTCGTCGTGCCGAATCTCGAGGCGGGCTTGAAATTCTGGCGCGACACGCTCGGCCTGCACTTCACCAAGAGCGCCACGATTGAAGAGCAGGGTGTCCGCGCCGCTCTGCTGAAGGCGGGCGAGAGTGAGATCGAGTTGCTCGAGCCGCTCGATGCCGATAGTGCGGTCGGCAAGTTCCTCGCACGGCGCGGCGGCGGACTGCATCACGTATGCTTCGAGACTGACGACGTCGCCCGCGAGCTTGAGGGGGCACGTACCAAGGGAATCCAGCTGATCGATCAGAAGCCGCGCAAGGGGCTGGCGGGCATGATCTGCTTTCTGCATCCCAAGGCCACCCGCGGCGTGCTGGTCGAGTACGCTCAACCGCCGGCGGAGTAGGGAATAAGCGCATGCCGATTTACGAATACCGATGCATCAACTGCGACTGCTCGTTCGAGGCGTTCGTTCGTCCGGGCGACGGCGGCGCGCAATGCCCTGATTGTCACGGCTCGAAGCTGACGCGCGAGATGTCCACCTTTGCGGCGCGGGGTAGCAATGGCGACGGTGTTGCTGCGGTTGCGGCGGCGATAGCGAATTCAGGCGCGTCGAGCGGCGGCGGTTTCACCGGTGGCGGCGGATGTTGCGGCGGCGGCTGCGGCTGCCACTAGACATCGTCAATCAGCTTAAACCATCAGCTCTCTTTGCGCGCTTCGAATTCTTTTTTTGCGGCGGCTAGCAGTTCCGGCTGAGCCAGCAGATCGTAAGCCGTCATCGCCATCGCCTTCGCTACTCGAATCATCGCATCGTAGCCGCGCTTCGAGTCGGCGTGCGCGACGAACGCGTCTTCGTGGCAATTGCCCTCACCGTGGCGCGAAATCGCGAACGAGGGATGTATCGCGGGCATCACGTGACTCACGTCGCCCATGTCGGTACTGCCCGTTGGAGTGTTCTCAGGCGCCTCGAGCGATTTTGCGCCGAGCGCCTCGCTATGCGCCGCGTACCGATGGGCCATGCTGAGATTGTTGATCAGGTTTTTGTAGCCGCCCACCGCGGCGTGCTCGACGCGGGTGCCGGTCGCCATCGCGGCCGCCTCGGCGCATCTAATCACTCGCGTGGCAATTTCCTTCGCGTAGCGGCTGGTCTTGGCGCGCGCCAGGAACTGGCATTCGGTTCGCTCCGGAATGATATTCACCGCCTGGCCGCCGTCGGTGATGATGCCGTGGATACGCGAGCCGTCGCGCAGATGCAGCCGCATCGCATCGACGCTTTGAAAGGTCTGGATCACCGCCGCCAGCGCGCTCGATCCGTCCCATGGCGCCAGCGCAGCGTGCGCGCCGTGACCATGAAAGGTGAGGTTCAGATGCTGGGTGGCAAGCGCGGGCATTGTGCAGAATTCCGCGTCAGTCGGATGCGCCATCATCGCCGCGTCGACGCCGCGTAGCGCGCCCTTGTCGATCAGGATTATTTTTCCGCCACCGCCTTCCTCGGCCGGCGTACCGAGGAAAACGACTCGACCCGGCAATTGGCTCGCGATGCTCTTCAGACCCGCGACCGCGCTAAGCGCGGCTCCCGCGATCAGGTTGTGGCCGCATGAATGACCGTTGGGGAGAGCGTCGTACTCGGCGAGAATTGCGACCGCCGGACCCTTGCCGCCGAACTCGGCGCGAAATGCGGTCTTGAGACCCCCGACTTCGCGCTCGACCTCAAGGCCCAGCTCGGCCGCGGCTTTGCTCAGGAGGCCGGCAGCGAAATGCTCCTCGAACTTGAGCTCGGGATGCTCGTGGATTTCGTGGCTGAGCGCGACGACCTTGTCGCGGTAGTTGTCGATCGCGCGTGCTATCTCGGCGTGGGCGTCCATCGGTGTGCTCCTCTCAATTCAAGTCTCATTGTGAGTAGCACCGAAGACTCGGACTATCCAACAGCGCGGATTTGCGAGCTGCCGCGCGGAGTCAGCACTGCCAGCAGAACGGCGACGAACAGCAGGGCGGGGACGTCGCCGAGCAGGTGCCCGTGATTTGCGGGTCCCTCGAAGGATTGAACGGCCATGATCGCAGCGTGGACGACGCTGGACCAGACTGTAAACCAGATGAGGTTCAGATTTTCGAGCGGATTGCGCGCGGCGATGAGGAGGAACACGCCGAGGGTCGCGTAGATGCCGACGATCATCATCGGATAGTCCGAGTAGGTTGTGCACCACATCCAACCGGAAGGCCAGATGATCGTAAGCGGGTATATTCCGGCCAGGAAAGTCACACCAACCAATACCAATGCGATGCGCAAATACCTGAGACGACCGTCGTCGGCCATGACGCACCTCCGTTCAGATAGGCCACTCGCGTTTATAGAACTCGATCATTTCGAGTTCCACGCGAGGTGGGAACTCCAGCCCGTGACGTGCGAATGCAGCGCTCCCCAGTTGGCAGATTTTTCGGAAAATGTCGATATGCACATCGCGCATCGCAGCACGATCGGCGCTGCGTACCGAGGTTTCGATTCGATCGACAAGCCGCGCGCATTCTTCCCTCTCGGCTGGCGCGAGCAGCTTGGCGCGCGTGAACATGTTGCGATGGAATGCTCGGCGATCTTTTTCCAGCAGCATCAGCGGAACGATCGCCGTCTCGACCAGCAGGATCTCATTGAATAGAAATGTGTTGATCTGCCCGCGCGCGAGGATTCTGACCGGCCAGGTCGACCCCTGCAGAAATCCGAGCAGGTTGAATTCGAGTGCGCGCTTGATTGCCGCGTCTCCCACGTCGTCGCCGATTTTGAAGCGCTGGTAGATTTCCTCGGCGCCCCACAGACGCTTAACCGCGACACGGGGCCTGTAAGCCAGATCGCTCTCCCGTTCGAAGAAAACGTCCAGCTTCACCGGGCCTTCGATCAAACAGCCGACGCCGAAGACGCCCGCGATATCGAGAGAAGCAAGAATTGGCGCGACTCGCTCGATCACGCCGAGCCGGCCATTCCACACCTCGTCCCACGCGTTCTCGACGACGCAAAGATGCAAATCTATATCTGAGTACGAGTCGCTGGAGCCGTCGGCGAGGCTTCCCTCGAGCCAGCCGGCAGGGAAGCGCGCATCAGTCGAGAAAATTTCGATCGCACGATCAAGCAACTCGCTGCGCCGCGTCGCAAACGGAACTTCTTCGCTCATCTTCTACGGACGGACGCGGTTCATCGGCTGGGTCATGATTTCCGGCGCTGGCTCGCCCTTCTCGACTTTGTGTTGCGTGTAGTCCTGCATCGCGGTCAGTATTCCGGCGACTGCCTTGCCGAACATCAGGTCGCGATTCTCGCGCGCCCACTCGTTGGAGTATTTGACCTGCTGCACAACCGGACCCTGGAACTGCGGCGCGACATAGCGCGCGAACAGCTCGTACGAGTGCATGGTCTTTTCTCGCGAGGCCCATTCGTGCGCGAGTCCGAGGATACCGCCGAAGCCGCCGGTCGCCTGCTGCAGCTCCTTGATCTTTGCGATCGCGTCGTCGGGCGTTCCAACGATAATTCCCCCGCGTCCGTTCATCCGATCGATCGTCATCTCTTCGACCGGCTGATTCGGATATTCCTCGAACTGGATTCGCGTGCCGAGCGTGTCGATGAAGTACTCGCGAATCCAGGAGTTGGCGCCGTCGCGAATATCCTCCATCGCCTGCTGCCGCGTCTCGGCGAGATGAATCGGGAACACCATGCGCCAGTTTTTGCGCTCGACGGTCTTGCCGTTTTCTGCCGCCGACTCTTCAGCGATTGCCCAGCGCTTCATAAGGTCATCCAACCCGCCCGGCGCATACGAGGAGACCGACAGCACGCCGCATCCGAGCTGTCCTGCCGCGACCATTCCCGACGGCGAGACGGTGCTCGCGACGAAAACCGGCATGTGCGGCTGCTGAAACGGCTTCACCTGCAGATGCGCGTCGACCAGCTTGAAGTAGGAGCCGTCGATAGAAATCTTGCCCTGTTCATTGAACAGCCTGAGAATCGCAGTGACGCCCTCGACCATCCGTTTGCGTTGCGTGGTCGAATCTATTCCCTGCATGTACGCGTCGGCAGCCAGCGCGCCAGGACCGCATCCCAGCATCACACGGCCGCGCGTCAGATGGTCGAGCAGCGCGAACCGGTTGGCGACGTGTAGAGGGTGATGATACGGGATACTGACGACACCCGAGCCGAGCATGATGCGACGGGTTCGCGTCGCGGCGACCGCCATGAAAATTTCGGGTGACGAGATTATTTCCCAGCCCGAGGAGTGATGCTCGCCGATGAATGCCTCTTCGTAGCCGAGCTCGTCGAGCCATTCGATCAGCTGCATATCGCGCTCGAAGCAGAGCGTCGGATTTTCACCGACGCGATGGAACGGTGCCATGAAAATTCCGAACTTCATTATTTCTCCTTGGTTGGGCAGGGTCAGAGCGGGCGCCCTGTGACTACGCCCAGATTGCTCAAGTTACGACGAAAATAGAACGAGAGACAAGAAATCGCTCGCCAGTCTAAACGATCGTTCATTAATTCGCGCTCCAGAGCCCAACGCCTGGCGAAAATGCACCGCGCTGAAACTTTGACCGCGCGAATTCGTCAAAACGGGGAGAGCACCGCAATCGGCAGCCCGTGAATGTGAACGGCTTGCCCAACGGAGAAGCAAATAGGATCATAATATTCGAATCTCGCGCCAATTGGGCGCGGCACTTCCGTCGCGATGACTACGAAAACTAATACAGGCATAGGACGTGGCTGGATTTCAGGCGTCACGGCAGCGGCGATTGCGCTAGCGATGATGTTTGGTGGAGTCGTGCC
This sequence comes from uncultured delta proteobacterium, assembly GCA_963842215.1. Taxonomy (GTDB): domain Bacteria; phylum Desulfobacterota; class Binatia; order Binatales; family Binataceae; genus Binatus. The sequence continues at coordinate 14,464 of CAWJFQ010000006.1, forward strand.
TGCGGCAGCGCAGCAAGGTTCGTCGATTCCACCGCCAATCGTGATTCCCGGGAGCCAGGGCAAGGAAACGTCGACCCTCGAGCTGCCGTCGATGCCGGCGAAACAGGGCGGCGACTCGCTCAATATTCCGCCGCAGGTTCCACAAACCGGCCAGTCGCTCGAGGTGCCGACCCGTGAGCTGCGCCAGCAGCCCGGCTATGAACAGGTCACGGTGACGGTGACCGAGCCGAGCGGCACTTACGTCACTGGACTGCAGAAGAGCGATTTCAAACTCTACATGGACGGGCAACAGCGCCCGATAGAATTTTTTCGCCAGGACCTGAACACCCCGGTTTCGGTCGGTATCCTGGTGGACACCTCCGGCAGCATGACGCCCAAAATTCCACAGGCGCGGGCCGCGATCGCGGAGTTCCTGCGCGATCTGAACGACAAAGACGACGTGTTCTTGTTCGCCTTTTCGAGCCATCCGTTTTTGCTTCAGCCGTTCACGATGAATCACGATCTCGTCATGCGCCGGCTCGAATTGCTGCATGCCTACGGACAGACTGCGTTGTTTGACGTGATCATGCAGGGACTCCAGATGGTGCAGCGCGGCCGCTACGACAAGAAAGCGCTGCTGGTGGTCACCGACGGAATGGATAATACCAGCGCTTCGACGGTCAATGACGTCGTCGCGCAAGCGCGGCGAATGGGCGTGCTCGTGTACTCGATCGGAATCGGCGATCCCAACGGTGGTAGCGGCGGACTCTCGGTTTCGATCGGGCCGTTCTTGCTCGGTGGCGACGATAGCGAACACGTGGACGCGGAAACCCTGCATACCCTCTCGACCGAAACCGGCGCCAAGACCTACATCGTCCGCCAGGCCGGCGACGGCGAAGCCCTTCGTCGGGCGTGCGAGAACATCAGCCTCGAGTTGCGCGAGCAATACACCATCGGATTTCTCGCGCCCGATCCCGGCGCGGGCGGATACCGCGGCTTGAGGGTTGACGTTCCCGGAAAATCAGGCGCCGACGTTCGCGTCCGCAAGGGAATCGAAGTCGGTGCGGCAACGCCGGGTCCTGGAGACCTCGATCCGTCGGTTGCTGGCGGACCGTAACCGAAAGCTACTTCTGATTGGCAGGCTGCTGCATCGGACGGACGACTTCACCTTCGCGTGCGGTCTGCCCCAGGTTCAGTGCGACCAGTTCGTTGCCCTGCAGCCCTTCGACGATCTGGCTCTTCATGCCGTCATCGAACCCGAGCGTAACCGGCGCAAGATGAATGCGGTTGGCGTTCAAGATTGGGACGAAGGTTTTGTCGCCGTTGAAGATCAACGCCTCGTCCGGCACCAGCGGCGCCGACGAATTTCCGGTCAGCGAAATCTTCACATGCGCGTACATTCCCGGTAGCAGCAGCAAATCCTCGTTGGGCAGATCGACCTCGACCAGCATCGTGCGGGTTTGCGAGGTAAGCGCGCTCGGATGGCGCGTCACGCTGCCGGCGAATTGCTTGCGTGGAAGCTGCGTGATCGTGATCACCGCGGGGTCGCCGTCGTTGATGAACGCGGCGTCGTTCTGCGCCATTTGCAGATAGACGCGCACCGGCTTGAGCGTCGCCATCGAAAAAATCGGGGTGGTCGAGCTCGCCTGCGCAGTGGCCAACCCGATCAGCGCGCCGGGATCGACGTTACGTTCCGTGATCACGCCGTCGTACGGCGACACGATACGCTCGTAGGCCTGCTGCGCCTTGAGCGACATCCACGAAGCTCGCGCCTCGAGCATGGCTGCGTGCGTCTCGTCGGCCGTCTGTTGCGGTACTACCTGGCTGCGAACGAGGTCCTGGTTGCGGCGATCGGTGATCGCGTTGATTTCGTAAGTCGCCTTGGCGTCATTCACCTGATGGTCAAGTTCGGGCGACTCGAGCACCGCGAGCAGTTGCCCCTTGGTCACCCGGTCGCCCTTGTCGACCAGCATCGTCTTCACGTAGCCGGCAATCTTCGCGTAAATCGGGCTCTCGAAATAACCGTGTACCTCGCCGGGGAGCGACAGCGTCCGCTTTTCCGCGCTGCGCGCCAGTGGCACCACGATCACGATCGGACCCTCCTGCTCCTGGGCTTCGAGGGTGCTGGTCTGATGGCGAATCCAGACGTCTCGCGCGAGCACCAGGCCGCCAAGTGCAATCAGCACCACGATAACCGCCACAATCCATCCGGCAAAAAACAGCGGCCCTGACTTGATCGCCACCGATTTGGGGTTTTCGGTCGCCATATTCAGTCCTTTTCCGACTGCTCGACCAGCTCGGCGATCTCGGCGTCGCGCTCGCGCTTTCCGATTCGTTTTCCGGTGAAAAGGGAATAAACCGCCGGCACCACCAGCAATGTCATTACGGTAGCCGCGATCAGACCGCCAATTACAGCGCGGCCCAGCGGCGCGTTCTGCTCGCCGCCCGCTCCCAAAGCCAACGACATCGGCAGCATGCCGAGAATCATCGCAAGCGCCGTCATGATGACCGGGCGCAATCGAGTCACGCCCGCCTGGATTGCCGCCGAAACAGGATCGTGGCCTTGCTCGCGCAGGTCGTTGGCGAAAGTGATCAGCAAATTGCCGTTGGCGACGCCCACACCCACCGCCATGATCGCACCCATCATGGACTCGACATTGAGCGTCGTCCGCGTGATCACCAGCATCCAAAGGACGCCGGCCAGCGCGCCAGGCACCGCCATCATGATGATCATCGGATCGAGCCACGACTGAAAGTTGGTCGCCATCAGCAGATACACCAGGATGATCGCGAGAATCAGACCACTGCCCATGCTGGAAAATGACTGTCGCATCGCATCGCTTTCGCCCTGGATTTTGATCGATGTGCCCGGCGGCAAGTCCTTCAGCGCGTCGATCTTCTTCTGCACTGCGTTGGTCACGCTGCCAAGATCCGCGCCTTCGACTCCGCAATCCACGTCCACCACGCGCTGGACCGTGTAGTGGTTGATGCCCTGGGCCTGGACCTCGTGATTCAACGCCGACACATTATCCAGGAACTGCGGCGGTGGGAGGGTGCCGTCGAATTGCGAGGCCGTCAGTGGCGTGCGGCCAATAGCCTGTATCGAATTGACTATATGCTGTGGCGTCTGCACGGCGACGCTGTAGCTAACGCCATTGCGCGTGTCGAGCCACTGGCTGGGCGAAAAAATGAGACTCGAGCTGAGCGAAGTGAGGACGCTGGTAGTAACGTCCCGCTCGGTAATCCCGAGTTGCAGCGCCTTGTCGCGGTCGACCTTCAGGCGAAGCGTCGGATAGTCCAACACCTGCGGAATTCGCACATCGGACGCCCCGGGAACGGTCTCTATCTCGGCCTTGAGTTTCTGGGCGATGCTGAAATCGGAATGAAGATCGCGCCCCACAATCTGTACGTCGATGGGCGCGGACAAACCGAAACTTAGTACTTGACTGATTATATCTGCTGCCTGCGGGTAAATAGTCACTCCCGGAAACTGACTATGTATTGCGGAACGAATCTGCTTGATGTAGCCCTCGGTCGGATGATGCTTTTTCTTCAGCTGGATCTGGAGGTCGGCATCCTGCGGGCCCAGGCTGTCGGTCTGGTAGAACAACAACGCCCAATAGACCGGCAACCCGATGTGATCGGTCATCAACTCGAACTCGTCGGGTGGAATCAATTGACGAATCGTGCGCTCGACGCCATCGAGGATGCGTGAGCTTTCTTCCAGCCTGGTGCCGACCGGGACGCGGACGTGCAGCCGAATCATCCCGGTGTCGACATTTGGAAAAAAATCCTCGCCCGACACCGTAACCAGCATCATCGAGGCGAGCACTATGACACCGATCGATCCGAGCACGAGTGCTCGATGCGCCATGACGCGGCTCAGCAGTCCTTCGTAGCGAGTGCGCTGACGATCGAACCATCGCTCGAAAGCGTCGGTCGTCCTTCCCAGCCATCCACCAGACTTGTGGCCTTCGGGCTCCGACGCGAGCAGATGAATCGCCATGCTCGGGACCAGCGTACGCGACAGCAGGTACGAGGTCAGCATCGCGTACACGACCGCCAGCGCCAGCGGCAGGAACAGGTATTTTGCAACGCCAGTAAGCGCGATGACCGGCGAAAAGACGATGCATATCGATAGCGTGCCGACGAAAGCAGGCACTGCAATCTGGCGCGCGCCATCAAGGATCGCGACCCCGAGCGGTTTGCCCATCGCGTGGTTGCGATGAATGTTCTCGACCTCCACTGTCGCGTCGTCGACCAGCATGCCAACCGCAAGAGCGAGTCCGCCAAGCGTCATGATGTTGATGGTCTGGCCCGACAGCTTGAGCCCGATTATCGAGGTCAGGATCGCGAGCGGAATCGAAGTCACGACTATGAGCGTGCTCCTGACCGAGCCGAGAAATAGCAACACCATCAGCCCAACCAACGACGCGGCAATCAATCCTTCCTGCACGACGTCGAACAGCGACTCACGCACGAAGATCGACTGATCGAAAGCCAGCGTCGCCTTCAGTCCCTTGGGCGCGATCGCAACCATCTTCGGAAGCACCCCTTTAACGTCGTCGACCACTGTAAGGGTCGAGGCGGCGGGATGCTTCAAAATGAGCATGTAGGTGGCGAGCTGACCATTGACCCGCACCAGGTCGGTCTGCACCGCGGAGCTGTCACTGACGCTGGCAACGTCCTCCATGTAAACCGGCGAAGTGCCCTGGTACTTGATCGGCAGTCGGTTCAGGTCTTCAGAATGAAGCGGGCTGCCATTGATTACGACGTCATACTCAGTATTGCCGATTTTCGCCGTACCACCCGGGATGATCACGTTTTGATTCTGCAAAGCGTTGACCACGTCCTCGGGCGAAACGCCGCGCGCATACATCAGAGACGGATCGATGTTGACCATCACTTGGCGTGAGGCGCCGCCAAATGGAGCCGGAGTCGACAGTCCGGGAATAGTAAACAGAAATATTCGCGCGAAGTTATAACCGAAGTCATATACTTTGCTCTGCGGCAGAGTTTCGCTCGACAATAGCAAGTAGCTAATCGGAACTTCGGTCGCGTTATAGTCAATGACGCTCGGCGGATTAATGCCCGGCGGCAGTATGTTCTTGATCGCCTCGGAGACCGAGACCAATTGCGAAATGGCCAGTCCGGTGTCCGCTCCGTGCTGAAAATAAAACTTCAGCAGACCGATGCCGTTGAGCGAGGTCGATTCGATGTGATCGACGCCATTGACCGTCGTCGAGGCGGCGCGCTCGCTTATATTGACGACCCGCTGCTCCATTTCCTCCGCCGACAGGCCGGGGTAATTCCAGACCAGGTCGACCACCGGTATGTCGATGGCCGGGAAGATGTCGTAGTTCATCGACGACAGCGAAACGATTCCGAGCAGCAGCATCAACGCCGCCATCACGGCAACGGTTACGGGGCGACGGAGCGCGAGTTGGACGATCCACATATGGTGGGCTCCTGTTTACCCGGGTCGCCGCTCAGGGCGACTCGCGCTTTTTCGATACAAATGGCGCGACGAACGCGCGCTCAGGATCCGGCAACAGGTTGAGAAATTTCAGCTCGGCGAAATCGCCCATGAGCTGGAAACCCGAGAAGGCCGCGTTGTCCACGCGAATCCTGCGAAAGTGCGCGAGTTCGAGCCGCATGAAATGGCACAAGACGGTGCGGATGATGTCACCGTGCGAAACGAACAGTATCCGCCGGCCGTTGTTGTCGGCGAGCGCGCGCCGCACAGCCTCGACGCCTCGCGATTGCACCTGCGTGATCGTCTCGCCGCCGGGGGTCGGAGCGTCCAGCGGATGCTCACGGTAGTTCAGGTACTCGGGATCCTCGACCAAATCGTCGTACACCATGCCTTCCCATCGGCCATATAAGACTTCCGACAATTGCGGATCCTCGGCCACCGGGACACCACCGACGCCGGCCGCGATTATCTCTGCGGACTGTCGCGCGCGCGGCAGCGGGCTCGTGACGATCAGCTCGGGCTTCATCAGGCGAGCGAAAGGAATCGAGGCCGCCACCTGCGCGCGTCCCTGCTCATCGAGTTCGATAGGATTGCGGCCCATCACGCGTCCTTCGCGATTCCACGCGGTCTCGCCATGGCGCATCAGGAGCGCAGTTCCTCTCATCCCGTTTCCGCCTCTGAGTTTGTCCGCCACGTAAAACGGTCCCAGCGCCATCTCTAAATCGCCTCGATAATAAAATGCCAGCGAAAAAAACGCGGCGGGCTATCGCTCATGCGCGCCCGCCGAAATCAAACCAGACTTTCGACTATGTTGGCAGTCGCGCGAGGGTTACCGCGCCGATGCCGTCGCACTACTATGCGTTGTTGGTTCCGCATGCGTAGTCCCGTTGGCAGGCGCCGCCAGACCGCAGAACGCTTCGTAATCGATTAGTCCCGTTTGAGTGGGATGCTCGCTGCAAACCGGGCATTTTGGATCTTTGCGGATCTTCAGGACTCGCACGTAGTCCTTGTCAGACAACGTGTCGAAGTAAATCATCTTGCCGATAAGCGAAGAGCCCGCGCCAATTATCAGTTTGATTGCCTCGAGCGCCTCGATCGATCCGATAAGCCCGGGAATCGCGCCGAGCACCCCCGCTTCCGCGCAAGAGGGCGCCATGTCCGGCGGCGCCGGCTCGGGATACAAGCATCGGTAGCACGGGCCGCCCTTGGCCGGATAGAAAACCGTGGTGTTACCCTCGAAGCGATAAATCGCCCCGTCCACGAGCGGCTTGTTCGAGAACACGCAAGCGTCGTTGATCAGATATCGAGTAGGAAAATTGTCGCCGCAGTTCACGATCACATCGTAATCTTTGACGATCTCCATCACGTTGTCGGATGTGAGCCGCACGTCGTGGCGAATCACCTTGACGCCTGGATTCAGCGCGTTGATTGCCTTTTGCGCCGACTCCGTTTTCGGCGTACCGACGCGGTCGGTCGTGTGAATGATCTGCCGTTGAAGATTCGACAGATCGACCACGTCGAAATCCACCAGCCCTATCGTGCCGACCCCCGCCGCCGCCAGGTACAGAGCAGACGGCGAGCCGAGCGCGCCCGCGCCGAGCAGCAGCACCCTAGCGTCGAGCAGTTTCGCCTGTCCCTTCTCGCCGACTTCCGGAATTACGAAATGGCGCGAGTAGCGGGTCAGCTCATCGGCGGTGAAGGCGCGATCGGCAATCCATGGCAGGCCGCGATCCTTCCACGCGCTGAAACCGCCCGTCATGTTGTACACATTTTCGTAGCCGAGCTCGCGCAAGGTTCGCGCCGCGAGCAGCGAGCGGGTGCCCGACGCGCAATTGATAATGACCGGAGTCTTGTGGTCCGGCACTTTTTCTTCGATTCGAAGTTCCAAAAACCCGCGCGGAATCGCGACCGCCTGCGGAATGTGTCCCTGCCGCCACTCGTCGCTCTCGCGCACGTCGATCAGCACCGTGCCGGGTTTTTCGATCATCCGGCGCGCTTCGTCGATGTCTACCTGCTTAATCGTCGAGCGCGCTTCGTCGAGAATATTCTTCGAGGTTTTCGCCATAGATTTATCCGTTCGATCCGTCGGCGGAATCAGTTTCAATATACAACTATAAGCACGCGCGCGAGTCACGCCATCGGGACGCGGCTGCTCGCTATCCGCCTATCATTCGATGCGATTCGATCAGCGTGCGCATAAAATTGAGCACTTGCGCCGCATGTCCGCGGGGAGTCACCTCGTGAAACGCCCGCCGCACCCGAAGATCGCTGTCGAGCACGAAGGTCGAGCGATTGGCGTACTTGCCGTTGAGCACGCCGAAAGCGGCGGCGAGCTTTCCTTCCTCGTCCGCCAGCAGGATGAATGGCAGCGCGTGCTTCTCCGCGAACGCGCGATGACGCTCGGCCGAGTCCGTGCTGACGCCGATAATCACGCAATCCAGCGCTTCGAACTGTTCGAAACTGTCGCGAAATTCCTTGCCTTCGACGGTGCAGCCGGGAGTGTCGTCCTTGGGGTAGAAATAGACGACGACGTTGCGGCCGCGAAAATCTTTGAGCCGCCGAGTCTCGCCGCGCGCGTCGGGCAGCGCCAGCTCGAGCGCCGCCGAAAGATCCGGAACGTTGTTCCCGTCAACCGGCGGCATGCGATTCAGCCTCGGCAATCGAGCGTCGCTTGGTAAACTTGATCGCAGCGTTGTCGATGTTGACCGAGCACAGCGATCCACACATCGTGCAGACGTTGGATCCGGCCGCCTCGCTTTCTTCCTTGTAGCGACGCGCCTTGTCCGGGTCCATCGCCATCGCGTACATGCCTTCCCAGTTGAGCGCTTTGCGGTATCGCGACATCTGGTCGTTCCAGGTTTTCGCCGCGCGCACGCCCTTCACCAGGTCGCCCGAGTGAGCCGCGATTCGCGTTGCGATAACTCCTTCGCGCACGTCATCGATATCGGGCAGCCGCAAGTGTTCGGCCGGTGTCACGTAGCATAGAAAATCGGTGCCCGCCGCCGACGCGATCGCTCCGCCAATCGCGCCCGTAATGTGATCGTAGCCCGGCGCGACGTCGCAGGTGAGGGGACCGAGCACGTAAAACGGTGCACCGCCGCATACCCGCTTCTCCAGCTTGACGTTGGCCTCGATCTGATCGAGCGGCACGTGGCCGGGACCTTCTATCATCACCTGCACGCCCATCGCGCGCGCTCGATCGGCCAGCTCGCCCATCAGCAGCAGTTCGCCGATTTGCCCGCGATCGGTCGCATCGCCGGTGGCGCCGGGCCGCAGCCCATCGCCAATCGAGATGGTCACGTCATGCTCGCGCAGCACGGCGCAGACTTCGTCGAAATGCTCGTACAGTGGATTTTCGTTGCCGGTGCGCTCGATCCATGCCGCGAGCATCGCTCCGCCACGCGACACGATTCCCTCAATTCGCTGATGCGCGCGCAGCCGCTTCACGCTTTCGCGCGTGACGCCGCAATGCAGGGTCATATAGTCGACGCCCTGGCGCGCCTGCCGCTCGATAACGTCCAGAAAGTACTCGGCCTCCATCTCCATGATCGAGCGTTCCGAGCCGAGCTGGTAAATAGGCACCGTGCCGAGAATCACCGAGCATCGCGACAGGATCTCCGCGCGAATTTTGTCGAGATCGGTGCCGGTCGACAGATCCATCACCGAGTCGGCGCCATAGCGGACGGCGGTATAAAGTTTCTCGACTTCCTCTTCGATAAGCTGATGGAAGTTGGACGCGCCAATGTTGGCGTTGACCTTGGTGCGCAGGCCCGTGCCGATTCCGATCGCGCGGAAATCGTGATGGAGGTTGTGCGGGATCACCACTTCGCCGGTCGCGACCAGCTCACGAATTTCTTCGGCGGTAAAACCTTCGTCCTCGGCAACTTCGGTCATTTGCCGGGTGATAATATTTTTGCGGGCGGCCTCAATCTGAGTCATCGCGTCACCTCCGCGGCCGGCACTATCAGGAGGCGCCGGCCTTGGATCCTAAAGTATAGCTCAATCTTCGCCGTACTCGATGCCATTCTTCTCGCACAACGCGCGCAGTTCCTGGATCATACGCTCCGCGCGAGCCAGGTGCGCCACCGCGATAAAGTTCGCCAGCGCTACCAGCGTCAGCGCCGCCGTCGCCCAATACATATGGCTGAGCGCGTCGCCGCCGTGAATCACACTAACGCCTTTGGCATAGGCCACGAACAAAACGATCAGACCCGCCAGGGTCAGAGCGATAGTCACGCGGGTCATCTGACTACTTGCCGCTGCGCTCCGGATGCCGATCGATCACCGTAAGGTCGTCGATATGGTCCGGCGCTTCCGCGTAATGCTTGGGCGCTTCGCGATTGGTGTAGGTCTTCATCTCGGGCCGCTGCGGATCATAGACCGCGGCGTCCTGCTCGCGGTACCACTCGAGCATCTCGTTCATGTTGCCGTCGCGGCCTTTCTCGGCCAGCACGTGCGACCGATGCATCAGCAGCTCTTTCTGCTCGACGAAATCCTTGCGATCGAAACCCCAGATGCGCGGATGAACGTAGGTGTCCATCCGAATCGCGTCGCACGGGCACGCCTCGACGCAGAGTCCGCAGTAGATGCATCGCAGGGTGTCGATCTCGTAGCGCACCGGAAATTTCTCGACGTGCGGATCGGGCGACTCACCCGCTTCAATATATATGCACTGCGCCGGGCACGCGGTCGCGCAGAGGAAACACGCGGTACAGCGCACCGAGGAATCTTCGCGCAGTGTCAGCCGATGACTGCCGCGAAAATTGTCGGGATAGTGCTTGCGCTCTTCCGGATACTGCGTCGTCGAAGTTGCGTTAGTACCTTTTTTCAGGCCGAACAGATGCGCGGTATGCAGCGCGAGATTGCGCACGAAGTGGTAGTTGGTGATCGCAAGACCCCGCAGGATTTCGGGGATATAAATCCGCTCCCAGAAGGTCATTTGTTCGCTTCTCTGCATCTCTAACTCAGCGTCAAATCCATTGTCTGAACGGGGGTTTCTGCGTTCGCCGCAGGCTCGCCGAACTCCGAAACTAGACTATAGGGAGTGCCGCGAATTGCAGTCAAGTTACGTGTTCCGCGCGTAGCGAACCCACGAGCCGACATCACTGCTTGGCGCCACGGATGGTAAAGAAACCGGGGCGCACGACAACGTTCGAATCGTCGACCTCGACCGGGAAACCCTCGATTTGCGACGGCAATTGCCGCGTCACGTCGTCGACATTCTTCAGATCATCTACCTCGACCAGTATCGCTGCGTCGTTCTGCACATCGATTTCGCCGGTGACGACGCTGACGTGCGGGATTTTCATCAGCTCCGCGCGATGGCGCTTGCTGACCGCTTCGGCGTCGCGCAGATCCTCCTTGGTCCGTTCCGGATCGGGACTTTGCGCCTTCGCGTTTCGCGCGATCCCCGCGAGCAACGCGATCGCCACTACGCTCGCGGCAATTTTACCGACTTTCATTTCAACTACTTGAGCCGCGTGTACAACCTCGTCGGATTCTCGTGCAGGATTTTCTTCGGCACACCAGCCGCGAATTCCTTGCGCCCCGCGGTCAGCTTCACCGTATCCGGGAACCTGCCGTCGAAGTGCGGATAGTCGGACGCGTACAGAATGTGCTCTGGGCCAACGGTTTCGACTACGAACGGCAATGTCTCCTCGTCGGGATCGCACGAGATGAAAAAATTCTCGCTGCGAATCACGTCCGACGGTTTGCGATGCAGAAACGGCACGTACTCCGGCATCAGCTCGTAATGCTCGTCCAGCCGCTCCATCCAGAACGGCAGCCAGCCCACGCCTGCTTCGAGAAACGCGACGCGCAGTTTCGGGAAAATATCCATCACGCCGCCGCCTACCAGCGACGCGATCCCGCGCATCACCTCGAATGGATTCGTCGCCGAATGCTGGATGAAGAGATTGTTGCCCATCTCGAACGTGCCCATTCCATACGGTGGACGCGCTGTGCCGCCATGGAAGCACGCGGGCAAATCGGTATCGACGCACGCATTCCACATCGGATGGAACGCGGGGTGGTCGAGCAGCTTGTCCTCCATATGCGCCGATAGGTAGATGCCGACGCACCAGGGCTCTTTCGCGACCCGCCGAATTTCCTCGGCCGCACGCTCGGGCGCGCGCATCGGAACGATCGCGACGCCCTTCAACCGGCTGGGATACGCCGCGCAGTAGTCCGCCAGCCATCGATGGTACGCGCGAATCATCGCGACCTCGAAATCGACGCTCTCGAGCGCGCAGAAGCTTGACACCACGGTCGCGAACAGCACGGCGACGTCGATACCCTCCCGATCCATGTCCTTGATACGCGCGTGCGGATCGAATCCGCCGCGCGCGTCGGGACTCTCACCGTGCGGCTTGCGCCCGGTTCGCATCAGCGGCTTGTCGACCGCCGCGACGCCCAGCGGCCGCCCGGTGTTCAACTGATGGAAGTAGCCGAAAAAATATTTCGACCTGCGCGTCGACGCGACCTGCTTCAGTTGGTCGAGCTCCGGCTTGAACTTCTGCTCGAGGTATTGGTCGTAGAGCTCGTTCGGCTCCATCACATGGCCGTCGGCGTCAATAACTTTATTGCCGTTGAACATTCGATTCGCCTCCACCAGGGCAGCCGCGCGCGCGCCTTTATGACTCACTTATCGCGCAAGCCCCCATCCAAACTCAAGCGAGCTCAGCGCGCTGCGGCATGGATTAGATGCGCCCATTCGATTAATCATCACACGCCATGGATTCTCCCGCTGTTGCCGTCGAGCCGGTGCGCGCGATTACTTCGGCCGAGGCCGCGCACACCCTGCTCGCGAGCTTTCTCGGCTGGGCGCTCGACGCTTTCGATTTCTTCATCCTGATTTTCGTAATGCCCGCGGTCGCGCGCGAGTTCCATCGACCCATCTCGCACATCGCCTTCACCATCACGGCGACGCTGGCGCTGCGTCCGGTCGGCGCGCTCGTGTTCGGCTGGCTGGCGGACCGTTACGGCCGCCGTATCCCGCTGATGGTCGACGTGATCTTTTATTCCGTCGTCGAAGTGATGAGCGGCCTCGCGCCGAGCTACGGATGGTTCCTGTTTTTTCGCGCGCTCTACGGAATCGGGATGGGCGGTGAGTGGGGCGTGGGCGCGTCGCTCGCGATGGAAGCGGTCTCGCCGCGACTGCGCGGATTTTTCTCCGGCCTGCTGCAGGAGGGTTACGCGGTCGGCTACCTGCTTGCGGCGGCTGCGTTCTTCTTCGTTTTTCCGCACTACGGCTGGCGCGCGATGTTCTTTCTTGGCGGCGCGCCCGCGCTGCTGACAATCTACATCCGCACCAAGGTTCCCGAGTCCGAGAGCTGGCAGCGTACCCGGCCGGACCGGGCGCATATCAGCGCCGCGATTCGCGCCAACTGGAAATTGTTCCTCTACCTGTGCCTGCTGATGACCGCGATGAATTTCGTTTCGCACGGCACCCAGGACATGTACCCAACCTTCCTCGAAAAAACTCGCGGCTTCGACACTCACACCGTCGCGACTATCGCCATCATATACAATGTAGGCGCGCTGCTCGGCGGCCTGACCTTTGGCTACTTTTCGGATCACATGGGGCGGCGCACCACGATGGCAACGGCGGTGATCTGCGCCGGCCTCGTGATACCGCTGTGGATTTTTCCCTCGACGCTGCTCGTGCTGACGCTCGGCGCGTTTATCATGCAGTTCATGGTGCAGGGCGCATGGGGCGTCATCCCGGCGCATCTGACCGAGCTCTCGCCGCCCGAAGTTCGCGGACTGTTCTCGGGCCTCGCCTATCAGACCGGAGTCTTGCTCGCTTCCGGAGCCGCCGTCAGCCAGGCGCTGCTCGCGGAACGCTTCGGCTACGCGACAACGCTCGCAAGCGTCGCCGCAATCGTGATGGTCGCCGCGGCCATCGTCATCCTGCTCGGCCGTGAACGGATGGGCCGCGACCTCCACTCGTCAGAGGCATGAACGTCTGTCTCCTCTCCCTGCTAGGGAGAGGATGAAGGTGAGGGTCCTTATACAGCGCGCGTTTCGCGCGCGATTCAAGATTCTGCTTCCGCTATCCCGCGAGCCGCTCGGCCGCGCCGTTCCCAAACAGCCGCGGCATGTGCCGGCGCACTTGCGCTTCCATCTCCTGGTCTGAAATCGACGTCGTGCGGCCGTCGTCATACTGCGCGTCCACCCACTTCGCTATCTCCATCACCTCGGGCGAGCGCTTTTCGACCTGCGCGCCGCGTGCGAGACCGAAGTAGGAATTGATCCACCACGCGATTCCGGCCGCGCCCGAAGTCTTATCCACCGCCACGCGCGGCGGCCGGCCAAGAATCTTCGCCGTGTCGAACACGTTATAGATCTCTTCGTCCTTCAGCAGCCCGTCGGCATGAATCCCAGCCCGCGTCACGTTGAAGTCGCGCCCCACGAACGGATAGTTGGCAGGAATCCGATACCCCGCCTCGCGCTCGAAGTATTCCGCGATTTCGGTGATCACCGACAGGTCCATCCCATTCGCATCGCCTTTGAGCGACACGTAGTCCATCACGAGGCCTTCGAGCGGTGGATTTCCAGTGCGCTCGCCGTAGCCGAGAATAGTACCGTTCGCGTACATGCATCCGTAGAGCCACGCGGCGGTCGCATTGGCCAGCACTTTGTGGAAGTCGTTGTGCCCGTGCCATTCGAGTTGTTCCGGCTTCACTCCGCATTCCCGTCGCAGTCCCAGGATCAGCTTCGGCACGCTGCGCGGCAGCGCGACGCCGGGGTAGGGCACGCCGAAGCCGAGGGTGTCGCAGACGCGAATCTTGACCGGAATCCCGCTCGCCTCTCCGAGTTCCATCAGCTTCGAGACGAACGGCACGACGAAGCCGTAAAAGTCCGCGCGAGTCGCGTCCTCCAGGTGGCATCGGATGCGGAGACCCGCGTCGAGGGCCGCGTTTACGATCTCCAGGTAGTCGTCCATCGCCGCGCGCCGCGTCTTCTTGAGCTTGTTGAAAATGTGATAGTCAGACGCCGAGGTCAGAATCCCGGTTTCCGCGAGCCCCATCTCCTTCACGATTTTGAAGTCGGCTTTCACCGCGCGAATCCATCCGGTCACTTCGGGAAACTCGTAGCCGCGCGCGAGGCATCGATTCACCGCCTCGCGATCGACCTTCGAATACAGGAAGAACTCGGTCTGCCGGATGATGCCGTTGTGACCGCCGAGCCGATGCAGCATGTCGAACATCGCGACGATTTGCCCGGCAGTATACGGCGGACGCGCCTGCTGGCCATCGCGAAAAGTGGTGTCGGTGATGAAAAACTCGGGTGCCGGGTCCGGTTGCTCGAATTTGCCATCGAAAACAATTCGCGGCACAGCATCGTAGGGAAATTGCTCGCGGATAAGGTTCGGCTCAGCCACATCTTGCAGTTCGTGTTTCATGTTAGAGATCCTCGACTTCAATCTAAACCGCATCAATCAACATATGTCAAGCGATATACAGGATCACTTATGCTGCATTACAGACCTTTGTTCGGAGACGGAGGCAGAATCCTGAATCGCGCAGGGCGCTGTCATAGGACCCTCACCTTCATCCTCTCCCTCACAGGGAGAGGAGAGAGAGCAAATTGGCTGCTAATCAATTTTTCTTTCCTGATACCGGGTGCAGGGGTCATCCCTGCCGAAGGAAGCGTGAAACCCACCGCGGGTTTCGCATTCAATCAAGTGATTTACCCTTCCCCCTTCGCAGGACTTTCGATCTCGCCGCGATTGCGCTAAACGAACGGTATGGAGGTAATGCTATGAAATTCGGCCTCTTCTATGAAATCTCGGTACCGCGACCATGGGGGCGCGAAACCGAAAAAAACGTCTACGATAATTGCCTCGAACAGGTCGCCCTCGCCGATTCGCTCGGCTTCGATTCCGTGTGGGCCGTCGAGCATCACTTCCTCGAGGAATATTCGCATTGCCCCGCGCCCGAGCTGTTCCTCACCGCCTGCGCGATGAAGACCAAAAAAATGCGCGTCGGCCACGGCATCGTCGTGTGCGTGCCTGAGTTCAATCATCCGATTAAAATCGCCGAGCGCACCGCCGTGCTCGATATTCTCTCCGGCGGCCGCCTCGACGTCGGCACCGGACGCTCCGCCACCTGGACCGAGCTGGCAGGCTTTCGCGCGAGCCCCGACGAGACCAAGAAAACCTGGGACGAGTTCGTCCATTGCCTGCCCAAGATGTGGACGCAGGAGCGCTTTTCCTACCAGGGACGCTCGTGGTCGATGCCGCAGCGCACAATCGTGCCGAAGCCGTACCAGAAACCGCATCCTCCCCTGTGGGTCGCGGTCACCAGTCCCGGCACCGAGATCGATGCGGCCGAGCGCGGCATGGGCAGCCTGGGGCTGACCTTCGGCGGATTCGCCGAGCAGGACGAGAAAGTCAAGCGCTATCGCAAGATCATCCGCAACTGCACCCCGGTCGGCGAAGTTGTCAACGAAGCGGTCTCGACCGTGAACTTTCTCTACTGCCATGAGGACGATGCCGAGGGCGTCAAGGTCGGCAAGCGTCTCACTGGCACCTTCAACTATCTTGCTGCGCAGTTGCTCGCCGCGCGCGAGGCGTATCCGAGCAAGTCGTATCCGTCGCTTGGACTGCTGCCATCGCTGCGCCAGGATGCTGCAGGGCCTGGCGATGCGTCCGGAGCGCCCGAGGGTATCGCAATCGGAAATCCGGCGCGCATCACGCGCGAGATGAAAAAGTGGGAAGCAGTCGGCGTCGATCGCGTCAACTTCCTGCTGAACGCGCTCGAGACCGTGCCGCAGCAAAAGGTGCTCGACAGCCTGCGCCTGTTCGCCAAAGAAGTGATGCCTCATTTCCAGGGCGCCAGCGATTCCGCTTCCGCCGCTGCAGGAGGTCGTTGATGCCGCCGCGTTACGGAAAGCTCGATCTGGCCGCCTGGTCCAAGTCGGCGCCCACCATCAACGGCTACAAAACCGAGCCGTGGAGTTTGAAGGGCGCCAAAATACTGTCCATCAACATGGAAATCGACGACGATCCCGCCGACCACCTGATTCCGGCCACGATGCATCCGTCGATTCCCGAATACGCAATCTTCTGCGTTACGACTTATCCCGAGAGCCCCGTCGGCGAGTTCTCGATTGCCGAGGTTCGCGTGTCCGGTCGCACCGGCGTGCGTCCGCGCGGCTTCGTGCTGCGCAGCATTTGCGACAATGAAGACGCGCGCCGCGAATTGGCCGCGCGATGGGGTTATCCGACGGTCGCGGGCGACGTGAAGCTTGATCTACGCCACGACCGGGTCGTCGCGCGTGCCAGCATCGACGGCAAGCCGGCGCTCGAATGCGAACTGCTCGATCGCGACATGATCTCCGGCGGCGACATCCAGTACATCGCGAGCATGCATCTCGCTCGCAACAAGGAAGACGGCAAGGTCGTGCTGGTGCAGGTGGATCCGGAATTCACGTTCTCCAAGGCGGAGCGCGGCAAGCCGCGGATTGTCCTGCTGGATAATAACGCGTTCGGCGCCGGCAACTATCTGCGCCTGGACAATCCGATATCCGCCACCTTCACAACCGCCGACGTGACGCTGCCGAAGATTCGCTACGTCTGCAATCCCGAACTACCCGCGATGCAGGGAACGACCAAAGTCGCCGCGTAAATTTCACCGGTGATAAATCAAGAGGCCGCGGTGCCAGATGTGCCGCGGCCTTTTTCTTTGAGGCCGGAGTAATGACCGAACCCTGGCGCTTCGAAAACATCAACCTCAAGAGCGGACTCACGATGCGCATCGCTCGCGCCGGCAGCGGGCCGCCGATCGTCATGCTGCACGGGTTCCCCGAATGCTGGTATTCGTGGCGCCATCAGATGCGCGCGCTCTCCGACCGCTTCGATTGTGTCGCACCCGAAATGCGCGGCTATGGCGAGACGGACGCTCCCGTGGGAGTCGCGCACTACACGCTCGAAAAGCTGGTCGGTGATGTCGCCGATCTGATCGGGGCGCTCGGCTGCCAGCGCGCAGCGGTCGTCGGCCACGATTGGGGCGGCGCTATCGCCTGGGCAACCGCGCTGATGCGTCCGCAGGTCGTCGATCGCCTTATCGTGATGAACTGTCCTCATCTCGAGCGGATGAGTTATGCGCTCCGACACAATCCGCGCCAGATGCTGCGCAGTTGGTACATGCTGTTTTTTCAGATTCCCCGCATTCCCGAATGGGCGTTTCGCCGCCGCAATTACCAGGCGCTGTTCAACGCGCTGCGCAAAGGCACGATTCAGAAGAACGTCTTTACCGACGCCGACCTCGATTATTTTCGCGCCGCGTTTCGAAACCCCTATTCGATTACCGCCGCGATCAACTACTATCGCGCGAACTTTCGCACCGGCTTCATGGCGCGTCCCGGCGCCAACTCGTGGATCGATCGCAAAATCTCGGCGCCCACGCTGCTAATCTGGGGCGAGCAGGATTTTGCGCTTGGCAAAGAACTCACCTACGGCATGGAGCCGCTGTTCACCGGCCCCTTCGAGATTAAGTACATCCCGGATTCCGGGCACTGGGTGCAGCAGGAAAAGCCTGATCTTGTGAATCGGTACGTCCGCGATTTCCTCGATTTCCATCCGCCTGCCTAGTTGCGCGACGGCACATCCGTTCGACTTTACACCGCTTTGCGCCGCGCTTATCTTTATTTCAAGGATCTAAACGCCTCGGACGCCGCCTTTCTCACGGATCCCGGTCACCCCGCAGGGTCGTCTGTATAGGAGCTTCCCGGCAAATTCAGAAGGAGCGGCTTTTATGCCCACTAAGTTGTATGTAGGCAACCTCGCCTACGCGGTCACCCAGGAAGACCTGGCAGATCTGTTTGCGCAGGCCGGAAAAGTCGAGAGCGCGGTCGTCGTCACCGACAAATTCTCAGGCCAGTCGCGCGGCTTCGGCTTCGTCGAGATGGCCGATGCCGCGGAGGCAGCCAACGCGATCTCGACTCTCAACGACACTGACCTCAAGGGCCGACGAATCAAGATCGACGAGGCTCGCGCCAGCACCGGCGGACCTCGCGGCGGTGGCGGCGGCGGTGGTGGAGATCGCCGGCGCGGCGGTGGTGGTGGCGGTGGCGGCGGCAATCGAGAGGGCGGCGGCGGTGGCAACCGCAACCGTTGGTAGTACCTCCGCTTAGTCAATCGGAAAGAAAATTGGCGGCGCGGTCGGAGCAACAGTTCCGGCCGCGCCGTTCTCCGTTTTCTCCTCGTGCATGCGCCCGGAAGCCTCTTCCACATAAGCGCCCTTCTGCTATCGTTATGCGCGCAAACGGAACCGAGCCTACCCCAACAGTACTTCGGATGAATCTGATCGAATGAGAAAATTCATACTCTCGATTGCGGCGCTCGCCGTCGGGCTCGCGTCGATCCTTGCACTCTCGCCCGCGCTTTCCAGCGCCGACGACACCAGCTCCGTTCCTTCTGGCACGCAGCGCAACGTCGCCGGCATCGTGGTCCACAGCGACCGACGCGTCACGCAGGTCGGCACCGCATTTTTCGTCGCCGTGCCGAGCGTGGTCTTTCCCGGACGCTCCTTCGTTTACCTGGTGACCGCGCATCACAATCTGCTCGACGACAACGGAAATCCGCGCGCCGGCCTGTTGCTGACCCTTGAGGATTCCAAGACCGGCAAGATGCGCGAGGAGCCGCTGCCGCTGGAAAATCACTGGGTGCTCGATCCGAATGAAGAAAAGGCCGACGTCGCCGCGGTCCCGTTCACTCCCAAAAACGCGAGTATCGCGCCGATCGCGCTCGGCTCGCTGCTCGGCTCCGACGATCCGCTCGCCCGTCCCGAGACCGGCGCGCAGGTGTACTACCTGACTGCCGCGACCGTCGGCGTCAATCAGCATCGGTTCGAGGCGCTCGCTCGTTTCGGCCACGTCTCGGTTCCACAGCCCGCGGACACCGAAGTCATTGGTGCTGGCTTGCAGGAGCTCAGCTACCTTGATGGCGGCAGCGCGCCGGGATTTTCCAGTGGAGCCCCGGTGTTCGTCAGCGCCGGTCTTCGCTTCGCCTTGTGGGGAATTCTCGAGGCCAACACTTCACTCAACACCGACCCGGTTTTCTCCGGCCTGGCTGGCGTGCTCCCAGCCAAGTATGTTGCCGACACCTGCAGAGCGATGGGCGTAGTACAGGACAAGGCGCTGCAAGGCGCTAAGGTCCCTCAGTGATTTCAGGGCCGCCCCAAGCAAGATTTCGATTGATTCACGCGGCCCATCTCCGGCTATAATGTCGATTCGCCTAAACACTCCCCGGTAGCTCAGTCGGTAGAGCGGACGGCTGTTAACCGTCATGTCGCTGGTTCGAATCCGGCCCGGGGAGCCACGTTCATCTTCCAACTCTGTCAGTCGTTTCGCAGCATCCCAGTGATGCCGGCGATGAAGATCGGCCGCGCTGTCTAGTGGTGAAAGCCTACCGCGTGGTACCAGGTAGCACTTCTCGTGAAGCGTTGGACAGCGGGACTCTCTATCTGTCGCGAAAAACAACCTCCATGTTGTTACCGTCGGGATCGAGTACGAAGGCGGCATAATAACCCGACGGGTATCCCCGTGTGGTGTCGCGAAGCCCGGGCGGGCCATTGTTGATCCCACCAGCCTTCAAGGCGGCGGCGTGAAACGCGTTGACCTCAGCTCGGCTCCGAGCCGCGAAAGCCGTATGTTGCTTCGTATCATGCGGGTGGAAGCGGTCGATCCAGAAAACCGGGTAATCGACACCGTACCCAACAGCGTCGGTGCCGTCGGTCTCAGGCAGTTGCATCACGCGACGCATGCCTAGCGCGCTTAGGGCGGCGTCGTAGAACGCAGCGGAACGGCTGACGTCCGCAACTCCAATTCCGGTGTGGTCGATCATCGCCGTGTCTCCGATTTTTGACGGGGTTGGGGTTGGTCCTTCGCGTCATCATTCCGCAAAATGCAACACGCATTCAACCCGCTTCTCCCGCCAAACATCAATGAGGGGAGTTGGACCCATTCGTTCCGACAACGATTCGGAAGCGCCACCGAACGGACGGGTGCCAAATGTTGGATCTTGACCGCCAGGTCGTCGAAGTCCATGCTCCCCCGTCGGAACACGTGAACCTGCGCGTCGTTGCATGACGATAGCGAGCGGCGGCCGTCGGCGCAGAAGGAGTTGATCATGGGACAGCCAGTCGTGCACTTCGAGATCATCGGGAAGGAGCCAGAGAAGCTCCGGAGCTTTTACGGCAGTCTGTTGGGATGGAAATTCGACACCAGCGGCCCGGTAGCGGAGGCGGTCTCCGAGCCAGGGAACTATGGATTCCTCAGCCGCATCACGACCGAGGACGGGATCGGTATTCCGGGCGGCGTCGGCGGAGGCTCAGGTTACGACAGCCACGTGATCTTCTACGTCGGCGTTCCCGACGTTGAGGCCGCGCTCCGGAAGGCCGAGAGCCTCGGAGGCACACGCCGGCTAGGCCCCGCCCAAGCCCCGGGGACAAGCCTCGTGATCGGCCACTTCACGGACCCCGAAGGCAATTTGATCGGTGTCGCCGGTGTAGTGTAGCCGCGGCTAGGCTTGCCGGGCGGGGCGAACGAGAAGGTCCAGTTTACGCGGAGGCAAAACTCGCGACTTCCTTTAAGACGCGCCGGAACTCTGGCGGCGGCGCGAGGCAAAAAGTTCGATACGTGTCTAGGAAGGGGAGCCATCTCACTTTTGGTAAAATTTCCTTGTAAGAATTGCATTTCTTCTTGTCGCGCGTTGATTACGGAACGGTAAGCTTTCGCAACCAGCTGATCGCTCAGTCGTATTCTAGGGTGGATACATCATCGAGGTTTGAAGATGAATTCAAGGAATACAGCGAAAGGCGGAAGAAACCTCCGAACCACAGTTATCGCGCTTGCCAGCGCGTTTGCCCTCGTCACGTTGACCGGCTGTTTTGGCAGCCCTCGCGCTAACGACACGGTTGGCGGTGCCGCGCTCGGCGCGGGTGCCGGGGCTCTGATTGGCAGCGCGGAAGGTGCACCGGGAGAGGGTGCGCTTATCGGCGGCCTCGGCGGCGGTGCAGTCGGTTACCTGGTAGGCACCGAGATGTACCATAACGGGTACTACGGCCGTGGTTACTACGGCGGATACTGATCGAATCAGGCAAGCGAGCCGGGTAAGCACTCGTTAACTGACGGTTGCACGCCAGCAACAATCAGAGTGGCAATAGCCGTGGCGCCATGATACACACGGTCCTCCGTACACGGGGGGACCATGAAATCAATTCTCGCGCTTTGCGCGGCATTTCTGTTCACCATTTGTATTTCTGCGTGTTCAGTGTACATGGAGGCGACGCGTCCAACTCCAACCGATCTGAATGCCTTTCAGGTCGGAATGACGCGCGATCAGGTTCTTGAGAAGCTCGGTGCACCTGACACCACCGCGGTCGCATCTGACGGTTTGAGTTGCGACTTTTACAAACTTTACACTCACGGATATGGCGCCGGTGGCAAAGTTCCAATTGCGATCGCAGAAGGCGCGGCCGACGTAGTTACCGCAGGGCTGGCTGAAATCATCCTGACTCCCACCGAAGGCGTCACCAAGAACCAGAAGCACCCGGTCCAGTTCTGCTACCAAGGTCAGCAATTGGCGCGGATAACCACTGACACTCCGCCGAACGAGACAACCGATGCGCCCCCGGCAATCACCGCGACATCGGATGGTGCATCCACAGTGCGGGCGATCGCACCGCCAGTGCCACCCGCAAATGCAGAGCCCGCGCCTGCTCCGGGTGGCGCACCGACATCTCCGACCACACCGGAATAGCCGCGTATCGACGCGATCGGATAATCTGCTAAATTATCCGCCGAGCGATGACCGACAGCACATTCAAGCGACACTTGGCCGTCGCAATACTGGCCGCCGCAACCGCATTCTATGGATGCGCATCGTCCGATCCCGCTCAGATGGGCGCGACCACCTGCCAGGGAACGGACCAGACCGACTGCGAAGCACGGGACAATGCCCGCCAGGCACGAGACGCCGCCGACTACCAGGACGAGCCGTCGCTGGGGTACCTGCAATCGCCGCCGGGCTTGCTGCCGATGCCTGTTACCTCACGCAACACGTCCTCGAGCAACTAATCGAGCCGCGTCTTTCCTTCTCATGGCGTAGCGAAACCGCAACTCAAAGTACTGACAGCCATTTATGCCTCATCGGCGCGGTTGTGAAATTTTGACATTTCAGTTTCGCAACACCTGATTTCATAAGATTCTGTCGTCAAATAGGGCTCTTTTCCCCCTTATTGACAGTGCGTACGTCGAGGGCAAGAATGCTACGCCACGCCGCGTTTGCTGCTCAAAGGAAATGCGGTTCGCAGGACGGGAGTGCAAGATCGCAACGCACAGGGTAAGGCGCGGGTTTTGATCGTCGACGATGAGTTTCATGTAGCGCGCGGCGCTGCGAGGGTTCTTTCACAGGCCGGTTACGAATGCGAAACCTGTCCCACGGTCGAAGCAGCCTTGAAGGTGCTCGACCATCAGGGCGCAGATGTAATCGTCGCAGACATGAAGATGCGGGGGATGGACGGGATGGATTTGCTGAAGAAAGTGCAGAGCAAGCAGCCTGACATTGCGGTGGTGTTGAGTGTGCCGCTGCCTGCCGTGGAGTCGGCCAAGGAAGCGCTGCGAGGCGGCGCATTCGATTACGTGACGAAGCCGTTCGACAGCGATGAGCTTAGCGCGGTCGTCACTCGGGCGGTCGAGCTGGGGGCGCTGCAACGCGAGAATCGGAAGTTGCGCGAGCAACTCGATGTCGCGAGCATCGCCGCCGGATTCGTGGCCGAAGCGCCACAGAGCCATCAGCTCGTCGCGATGATCCGGCGGGTCGCGCCTTCGCGCACGACCGCACTGGTCGAAGGCGAAACCGGTACCGGCAAGGAGCTGGTCGCTCGCATGCTTCACTACTGGAGCGACCGGGCCGAGGGTCCATTTCTGGCGATCAACTGTAAAGCGCTGGCCGACGGCGTGGTCGAGAGCGAGCTGTTCGGCCATGAAAAGGGATCGTTCACCGGCGCCATCCGCGAGCGCGCTGGATGCTTCGAGCGCGCCTCGGGCGGCACACTGTTTCTCGACGAGATCGGAGAAGCGGGCGCGGACTTTCAGGCCAAGTTACTGCGCGTGCTCGAAGACGGCGAGGTGCTGCGCGTCGGCGCTTCGAAATCGCGCAAGGTGGACGTGAGGATAGTTGCGGCGACCAATCGAAAGCTGCGCAGCGAAGTGGCCGCCGGCCGCTTCCGCGCGGACTTGTATTTCCGGCTCAGCGTAATTCCGCTCAGGATCGCGCCGTTGCGCGAGCGCCGCGAAGACATATTGCCGCTGGCACAGCATTTTCTAACCTTTCATTCTTCCAATGCAGGTCGTCCGCTGACGCTTTCGCCGGAGGCCGAGGAAGCGCTGCTCAACTATTCGTGGCCGGGCAACGTGCGCGAGCTGGAAAACGTTATCGAGCGCGCGGTCGTTATGAGCGGGCAGGAGACCTTGATGCCCGAGGCGTTTGCCTTCGATGAAGAAGTTGCTGAGGAAGAACCTCGTCCCGCATCCGCCCCTTTCCAATCGTCCAGTGTTGATTCGATGTCGGGCGCGGAATCCGCGACCGGCCCGAGCGGCGCGCCGCGTGCCGCTGAACCCCCCGAGAGTCCGGAAGAGGGTACCTTGCAAGCGACACTCGATCGGGCCGCGACGGGGCGAATCAAAGCAGCGCTCGCCGCGGCCGGGGGAAACCGAGTCGAAGCCGCAGCCAAACTCGGAGTCGATCGGACGACGCTATATCGCCTGATTAAGCGCCTCGGTCTTTAGCAATCGGACCTCAGCCGCCGGAAAACAAACAGGCCCCGGACCGACGCGCGTAGGCTGCGCCGAGTCCGAGGCCCCCTGGGAGAGGCTTTAGAATTGCCTTGCCATCGACGCTGAGGTCGAATCAGCCCGGGGTCATCCTCCGCCGGAAGACAGCGTCCGCAGGACCGTTATCAGTGCCGGTCCGATGATTACCGCGATCATCGCGGGCAACACGAAGATAACCAGCGGGAACAGAATCTTAATCGACGCCTTCTGCGCGTCTTCTTCTGCATGCAGCCGGCGCCGCGTTCGCAACGCATCCGAACTGGAGCGCAACGCCGGTCCAATCTGCGCGCCCAGCTGCTCGCTTTGAATCAAGGTTGCGGCGAGCGGCTTGATATCCTCGACCCCGGTCCTGTCGGCCAGCCCGCGCAGCGCCTGTCCAAGACTTGCACCTGCGGAAATATCGGTTGCGACCAGATTCAGCTCGGTCCCGATAACCTGTCCATGACGCTCACATTCGGTGCCCACGATCCGAATCGCCTCGAATAGGCCCATTCCCGCTTCGACGCATACCACCAGCAAATCGAGCACGTCTGAGAGCTGCTTTGCGATTTCCGCCTGGCGCAGTCGCGCGCGCCGGCCAAGATAGTAGCTGGGCACGAAAATTCCGATGCCCACGCCGCCGAGTGCGAACAACACTGGGCTGGCCATCGAGCTGTGAAAAATCAATCCGATCACGAGGCCTAGAAATCCACCTGCGACCGCCAGCAGCACCCGCGTGACCTGGTAGGTCTGCGCCGCGGTCGATTTCAGAAATCCCGCCTGCGCCAGGGTCTGCTGAAGCTTCTCGCCGGAAGGAGTATCGAGGTTGGGCGGCGGCACACGCTTGGCTGCCCATCGGAAAAGCATGCGAAGGAGGTTGTCGTCCTGAAGGTCGCCAGCCAGCGCGCCTTGCGAAGCGCGCATCTGCACCGCCAGATCCGCGAATCGTTCGTCGACCACGCGGCTGCGTGGCGAAATGGCCAGATACAGAGCCACGCACGCCGCGCCAGCCAGGAAGAAGACTGCTAACCCAATTATGAATGGACTCATGTTAGTAGTTCACCCGCAGTAGTCGCCTGATGGTCAAAAGGGCGAGAATGTCCGCTCCGATCGCGAATTTCAAAATCTTCTGACCGGTCGGGTCGTGGAACAGCTGATCGGTGTAGCCCGGTTGAATCAAGCTGAAGATGCAAAGTACGACGACCGGCAGACAGCCGACGACCATGCCGCCGAAGCGCGATTGCGCGGTCAACGCTTTGATTTGCAACCGCAGGCGCTGACGGGTGCGCACGATTTCGGACAGGCGTCCGACAATCTGCGCCAGGCTCGAGCCGACTTCGGTCTGCACGCGAACCGCGACGACCAGGAGCCGGAGGTCGTCCTCCGGGACTCGCTTGAGCATGTCTTCCAGCGCGCGCGGCAGCGGCAATCCGATCCGGTTCTGCTCGAGCACGGTGCGAAATTCGGTACCCAGCGGATCGGCGAACTCGCTGACCAGGACTTGCAGCGCGCGCTGCAGGGAATGGCCGGCCTCGAGCGACGATTTGATCAGATCAAGCGCGAATGGCAACTGGCTCGCAAAGGCCTTCAGGCGCCGCTTCTTTAGAAACTGGATAACCAGCAGCGGGATCACGGCCAGCACCAGCGCGGCCCCCAGCGCGAACCACATCTCGTGGAAGAAGAGATTGCCGCCGAACAGTCCCGCGCCGAACAGCAGCACGATGATCAGCAGGATGTCGGCGACCCTCATGTACAAGCCGGCCTGCCACATCGACTCTTCGAGCTTTCGCAACAGGTTCAGATCGTAGAGCATCCCCAGCAGCGGCGCCTGGTCGGGCCGGCGCTTTCGCATGACATCGATTTCGATATCATCGGCCGGTCGCGTGAGGCGCCGGGCCACCTCCCGCTGCTGCTCGACTTCGGTGCCTCGGCTGCTGGTGAAGATCAGCACGCCGACGAAGACGAGCGCGAATATGCCACTTGCCATTATAAAGTCCATAGTATTTATCCGATGGTGTTGCGGAAAATCTTGGAATCGAGTTTGTAGCCCGCCGCCTCCAGCCGCTGCGAGTAGGTTGACCGAATGCCCGTCGCGATGAACTGGCCGAGCACTTCGCCGCCCGGTCCGATGCCGGTGCGCTTGAACTCGAACAGGTCCTGCATCATCACCATCTCACCCTCCATCCCGCTGATCTCGGAGATGCGCAGGACTTTGCGTGAGCCGTCTGACAGACGCGATACGTGAACGATGATGTTGAGCGCCGACGCGATTTGCTGACGCATCGCGCGCTGCGGAATCTGCACGCCCGACAGCAGCATCATCATCTCGAGACGCCCCATGCTGTCGCGCGGAGTGTTGGCGTGGATGGTGGCAATCGAGCCGTCGTGGCCGGTCGACATCGCCTGCAACATGTCGAACACTTCGCCGCCGCGGACCTCGCCGACGATTATGCGGTCGGGTCGCATACGCAGCGTGTTCTTCACCAGGTCGCGCTGGCTGACTTCGCCCTTGCCTTCGACGTTAGCCGGGCGCGTTTCAAGCCTCACGACATGAGGTTGCTGCAGCATCAACTCGGCCGAGTCTTCGATCGTTACAATTCGCTCGTCGGCCGGGATGAACAACGACATGCAATTCAGCATCGTCGTCTTGCCCGAGCCGGTGCCGCCGCAAACCAGGATGTTGAGTCGCGCGCGCACGATGGTGCGCAGGAATTCGACTACTTCGGGCACCAGCGTCTTCTTCTCGACCAGGTCGTCAATGTTGTAGCGCTTGCGGCCGAATCGACGAATCGAGAGCGACGGCCCGTCGAGCGCCAGCGGCGGAATGATTGCGTTGATACGCGAACCGTCCGGCAGACGCGCGTCAACCATCGGCGACGCTTCATCGACCCGGCGTCCGACCTGCGACACGATTCGATCGATGATCAACATTAAATGCTGATCGTCCTGGAACTTTACCTCGGTCGCGTGCAGCTTGCCTCGTTTTTCGACGTAAACCTGGTTGTGCCCGTTGACCAGGATATCGGTGATTTCATCGTCCCAGAGAAGCGGCTCCAGCGGCCCAAGTCCCAGCAGCTCGTTCTTGATCTCCTCTATGAGATGGGTCTTGTCGCTGTCGGTGAGTAGCCGTCCCTCGTCGTCGAGGATGGCGGAGATGGCCTCGGTGACTTTTTGCGCCGCGAGCACCGGCTCCAGGCTTTCCAGCCGCGTGACATCCAGCATTTCGAACAGCCGGTTGTGGACCGCGAGCTTGAGCTGCTGAAAACCCTCGGCCTGGGAGTCCTTGACCCCGCGCTTGGGCCCGTTGCTCATCAGCGAGCGCTGAAACGGCGCAGGCGTAGCGCTGTTCTGCTGCGAAATTCTTTCAACCAGCTTCATTCAAGTACCTCAGCTGCGCGCGCCGATAACGTTCAACAGGCGCGAGACTAACGAATTTTGAGCTTCGCCCTCGGTGGCTTCCTTGCCCACCTCGAGCCGCCGCGCAAGGTCTTCGATGCTCTTGGCCAGCGGCGAGTTCGGCGCCACCTGCCACAAATCCTGCGCGCTCAACTGCACGCGCTCGAGAACTTTTTCGTCGCGCGGAATCCGCGAGTGGATCGACTTCGCCAGCGTATGGCTAAGCTGCTCTTCACTAATCGGATGATTCGGCACGAAACGGCTCAGAATGAAGTTGGGTTCGACCCCGGGCAGTCCCAGGCGTCCCACCAGGTCGACGAATCGCCAGGCGCATCGCGCGGCGCCGATCGATTGGTCGAGTACGTAAAACAGATTACTCGAGCGCTCCCACGCCGCGACCGTGTTGGCGTCGATATGGGTCCCGCAGTCCACGATCACGAAGTCGAACAGCTGGCGCATCAAGTCGAGAATCGCGCCGACCGTCGCGTCGGTTACCAACTCGCTGTCCTCGATGCGTTTGGGCGCCGCGAGCAGGTAGATTCCCGACGCATGCTTGCAGAGCGCCGATTCGAGTTGAATCGAATCGAGCTTTCGCGTGCCCTCGGACAAAGCCATGATCGTGCGCTCTGGCTCGAGATTCAGGAACACCGCCAGCCCGCCGGTCTGCAGGTCGAGGTCGATTACCGCGACCCGCTTATCGAATGCGTAGCGCAGCGCCAGCGCCAGATTCGCCGCCAAGCTCGTCACTCCAGTGCCGCCGATGAGGCTCACCAGAGAAACGATCATGCCGCCACTGCCCGTAATGTTGTGAACTTCTTCGCGCCGCCGGCTCTCGCTTATCTTGAAAAGCGCGCGGGTGGCGTCTCCGGGATCCAGCGGCAGGAACAGCAACTCGTCGGCTCCGGCGCGGAGCACACGCTTCATTAGATCGGGAGAACGATCTTGCAGCAGAGCGAAAAGCGCGGGGCGGGGCTGTTGCCCCGCCTGCGTGTTCAAATAACTCAGGGAGAGTTCGTCATTGCCATTGAACACCACCATCGTGACGTCGAAGGAGGCGTCGACCAAGACCTCTGGGTCCGGGTCCTGTTCTTCTATATTCAGTACAGGGTCGCCCAGAGCGGCGAGGGCATCTCTAACTTCTGCCCGATGCTCCTCGCCTTCGCCAACTAATTGGACTCTTAGGCCGCCATGTCGTCCATCACTTTTTTTACCGAGCGCTGACACTCCACACTCTCCCTGGCTTCGCTATGCCGGTCCATATGATGCACTAAATCCTCTCGTGTGTCTCTACCCCCATCAAATTAAAATCTGGGCCGTGTTGCGTCAGGCTGCGCCAGACGACGGGTTTCGATCTGTTGCGTGGTCAGGTCGGGCACGACAGTCGGGTTGTAGACCGAGGCGCCATCGGGCAGCGGCTGCACGATTTGCGGAGTCACGCTCATGACCAGGTCCGTCTCGGTGTTCGAATAGCTGGTGTTGCGGAACAGTCCGCCGAGGTATGGAACGTCACCGAGGTACGGAACTTTTTGAATCTGGGTCTTCTTTTCATGCAGAATAAGGCCCGCGATGATCAGCGTCTGATTGTCCCTTAGCTGTACCATTGTTTCCGCGCGCCGGGTTACGAAGGCGGGTACGGTAAAACCAAACAACTGCACGCCTTCGGCGAAATCCGGCTCTGAAACTTCCGGCTTCACCAGCAACTCGATTTGATTACGGCCGACGACTGTCGGAACGAACTCAACCGAGGTTCCGAACTGTTTGAAGACGATCGAGGTATTCAATGCCTGTGCGATGACGATTGGAATTTCGCCGCCCGACAGGAACTTTGCCTCTTCACCGGAGTTGGCCAGCAACTGCGGCTGCGCGAGAATCTTTCCGAGCTGATGGTTCTCGAGGTACTGAAAGAATCCCTGGAACTGGTAGTCGCTGTTTCCCATCGCGAGGCCGTAGGTCAGTCCCTGCGACAGCAGCATTCCGGTAAGCGAGCCACCAGGTTCCAGCGAATTGTTGACTGAAGTAACTGTTCCGCTGGGAGACGTGACGCTCGACGTCGGCGAAAAAGGCGTCGCCACTGCGCCTGGCAAGCCGACCAGCGATACTCCCGCATGGCTGAGCGCGAGCCCAAGGTTGGTGCCCTGGTTTTCAATCGCGGAACGGTCCAGCTCCGCCACCATTGTGCTGAGCAATACCTGCTGTTTGCCGTTGGGATCGATTCGCACCGGCCGCTCGTTGTATTGCCCCGTCTGATCCCATATCGCCAGAGTTGTAAAACCCGGTTTGTGACCTATCAGGTTCACCTGGAACGGGTTGATAACCTGGATATCCGCTACTGTGGTGTCTGCGATCGACACGCGGCGCAGCCGACTCGGAAAGTCGATAATTCTCGACGCTCCGGTCTGCAGCTGCACTCCATCCTCGGGCAGGTAATGGCGTCCGCCCGAAATCGCCCCTGAATGCAAGTCGCCGCCACTGAGACTAATCGACGGGTCGGCCCGATATCGCTCGCCCGACAGCGCTGCCGAAGCCATCTGACTGGAAGCGCCCGAGCGCGGGGTTCCGTAGAAGTCGAAGGTCGAAGAATTCACCGGAGCCGGCGGAGTCACCGGCGCAGCCGATGTCGAGGCAGGCGGCGGCGGCTGACTAGGCGATGCGGCCGCGACCGTTTCCGATCCGACCACCGTCGTGGCGGGTCCAGATGGGGAAGAGGATGAAGGTGCCGGAGACGAATCCACCACCGGTCCTGCACCTGAATCCATCTTTGCTACCACGGGAGCCGCGCTACCCGAGGCGACACCGGTACCCGCGATTGGCGCCGGACTGGTGCCGGGATGATTGATGTCGTTGATATTGGCGACTGCCTTGACGGTAACGTCATAGTTGACCTTTCCGCCATCCGCCATTTTGACCGAGACTGTCCATTCGCCTGCTTCCGCACCCAGCAGGACGACTTTGCCGGGCTCCTCATTATGCACCACCAGCGCGTGGGGGTTCGTGACCACTGTCACTGCTGGTGTCGACCCGGGGCTCACGTTGTTGATTACGTAACTCTCCCCCGCATTCAAAGCGAGAGACATTGTTGTGCCGTCGTCGGCAAACAGCAGGCCGGGCCGAAGCATGAACATGCTGATAGCTGCGGCTAGCCACGGAAGCATTCCACATCCTCTTTTAGATTTCATCTTCTTCACCTTGCCTTCTTCCTGGCTCGCTTTACGGTATATCGATTGTTTTGGGTGTCGGGGCGTGATCCACTGGCGCGCTGGGCGCAATCGCCGGAGCAGCGGCATTATTCACGGGCGCTCCGACTAGCGGAGCGCTTGCAACCGTCGTCGACGCTGTGGACGCGCCGTTGTCTGCGTTGTCGCTGTCCTCTTCGGCGGGAGGCGGCGCCACATCTTTATGCCTATGTGCCGCCGGCGCGCTCGAACCATCGAGATTCGCCGACGCTTCATTTACGAACGAGACTGACTCGGACGACTTGCCGTTGCGAAGAATTTCGATCTCGACCGGCTTCGGGCGATGCGGCATTGGAACCGACACTCGGCGCTCCGGCTGCACGGCCATCACCGGAACGTCGGGCGCCAGGCTGTAGGCGCGCAACATCTGGGCGACATCGCTACCGCTGGTCAGCACAATTTTGTTGTCATTGTAGTTGCGCATAGCCAGACGCAGCGTTCCCGAGTGACTCGCCAACGCCAGCCGCTCGGATTCCTGGGGCGTGACCAGCAGCGTGACGACCTTCACAACTTCGGGCTCGTCCTTCTTCATCTCGACTTCCTGCGCTACCGCCAGAACTTCGACGTTCTGCAGAATAACTTTCGAGAATGGCTTGGAGTCAGCACCTTCGCCGCCGGTAGTGGCGACCAGCACGTCCACCCGGGTATGCGGCAGCACGAAGCCCGCGACGTCACTGACTTCATCAACTGGAACCGATACGGCACGCATCCCGAATGGAATCAGCAGCGGCATTACACCGGCAGTCTTGTCCCCAGTGAACAATTTGGACTGCACTACCGGTTCGTTGGCCACCAGCGAGTTCTTTACGTAACTGCCGATGACCTGCTTGGGATCGGTGTACGCTCCATCCGGAATACTGTCGGCCGACCAGCGCGCGGTCTTTACTTCGCCCGGCTCTATCTTGGTGCCGAGCGGTAGGTCGTACGCCGCGACCACAACCTCAACGTTGTGCGACATCGCCTGCTGTACCTCGGCCTCTCTCCGCTTCAAAGCCGAATACACCATCACCGAAGCCAGCATCGCCGCCAACCCCGCCAGTAAGACGAATACCATCGGTCGTCTCATATCGCCCCTCCCCTCCGGTCGCTGTGCGGACCGGCTATCTTCGAATAGTTAAACCCAGTAGTCACTTTGTTATTCTTTTTGATGCTTAAGTACTAGTCGGATCGGTGGGAGACCAATTGCCGGATACAAGCTGGCGACAGCTCCTGCTTGAAGCAATTAGTCAGAACCAGGCTATTTTGCCGTGAACTCGAAGTTACTGTCATCATCACCACCTCCCCAAATCCGCGCGCAATTGACTATAGGAGAGGACCCACGCGGTTGACTAAGGTCGTGATGATAGTACCCGCATTTGTGACTAGGGCAACGGCTACCGCAGCGACTGAGACGAGTACCATTGCATACTCTGTCATAGTCTGACCGCGCGAACTTACTATCGACTCGTAGAATCTCTTTGGTTGCCTCATTGACCTCCCCTCCCAGGGTTGTCGTCTCCTTTCTGGAGTCATTTCTCTTGGCGGGAGCTCTGTTGAGCCACCGCCAAGAGACCACGACTCCTGACGACTATTCAGGCCATCGACACCTAGAGGTTCCCGTCAATTGTGGTCAGCAGCGTCGTGATTGTTCCCCCCATGGTCTGATACCCCACGAAAACCACTACCGCCACGGCTGCAAGAATCAACGCGTACTCGGCCATCGTCTGGCCGCGCCCGAATTCACGAGCCCTGACCATAATGCTGGTGATAGCGCCCACGTATCCTCACCTCCTCTATGCCTTAGCTTTATTGGATGTGGGATGGCGGATAGTATTAATCCGCCATCCCGAGATTTCACCCTTCCTGGCTTAGAGTTTGCCGTCAACGTTGGTCAGCAGGGTGGTAACCGTGGTTCCCATGGTCTGGTAACCGACGAACACCACGACCGCGACTGCGGCGAGGATAAGAGCGTATTCGGCCATCGTCTGACCGCGCTGATACTCGCGCACCTTTACAAACAACCTTGTGATCTTGTCCATGTTCCCGTGTCCTCCTTCGATCCGTGTTATTTTGGCCGAAATTGGCCATTGTCCCCGTTAATCAATCTGACCTTCATTCAACTTGCGGCGGTCCCACCTCTTCAGTTTCCGTCTACCTCCCCGATCAGTAGGGAGTCGCCATGGCAAGTCTTACCTACGCCAAAGCGGAGACCTTAGGCAGAGCATCTCTCGTGCCACCTTGATCTATTCAGCAATTTCTTCGACTTTTTGGTTTTATGGGCGTCTACGATAGGCGCAGTGATGCAACTCATAGTTGCGGCGACGCAACAGATTAGCGCCCAGAGAACGCGTCGATGAGGTTTTAATATGATGAAAGAGGCTTTAACTAAGCAAAAATTGACTAAGCGAATGAATTAATACCGCTAATTCGATTGCGTTTGAATGCCGTATAACATCTTGTACGGTCTGATTTGGTCTCTTAAGCACCTTTAGAGACGCGCGGGACGTTCAGCTCACCGATTCAAGGTTTATTTTATCGCCGACCTCGGTCAAACTACTGCACGCTGCTCCAGCCGGAAGCTCGAGCGCTCTCCGCGCTCCGAATACGACCGAAGATACCCGCCACGGCTTCAGTTCCCGATTAATCCGGATGACCCGGTCGTCTCGCCCGATGAAAACTATGTCTATTGCAAAGCGCATAAAAAACATGTGCATCCACATGAACGGCGTGAAGCGTCCGTTTTCGAATAGCATCCCCGTTCCAGGCGCGAGGCCGCTGCGACCGAGCAGGCCGCGCCCCCGGCCACCCACGCCGCCAGCGCTCTCGAGCCGCTCGCACAGCACCGTCCCGCGGGTTCGATTGAATGCTCGAATGGCGAGCGCGTCGGCTGGTTGGGTCTGTCTCATTACGTCATCATGTAATAAAATCGCGTAAGTTTCATGGGATACATTCCTGTCTTTCTCGACGTCACCGGCCGCGAATGCGTCGTAGTCGGCGGAGGCGAAGTTGCCGCGCGCAAAGTCGCGTCGCTGCTCGAGGCCGGCGCTCACGTGACCGTCGTAAGTCCGCGCCTCTCGCCGCCGTTGCAGAAAATCGTTGCCAGCCCCTTCGTGACGCATATCGCTCGAGGCTATCGGCGTGGCGATATCCGCGGATGCATCCTCGCCTACGCCGCGACCGGCGATCCCAACCTGCATCGGGAGCTTTCCGCCGAGGCGCGCG
Source organism: uncultured delta proteobacterium (assembly GCA_963842215.1). GTDB lineage: Bacteria > Desulfobacterota > Binatia > Binatales > Binataceae > Binatus. Next base: position 48,571 of record CAWJFQ010000006.1, read on the forward strand.
CGCTGGGCATCCCGATCAACGTCGTCGACGTTCCCGAGTTGTGTACCTTTACCACGCCCGCAGTCGTCAAGCGCGGCGCACTTCAAATCGCAATCTCTACCGCGGGTGCGTCGCCGGCATTTGCTGCCCGGCTCCGTCGCTCACTCGAAGTCCAATTCGGAAGGGAGTACGCGCTGACGCTCGAGGTGCTGCGCGCTGCGCGTCACTGGTTGCATGCCGGCGAAATCGATCCCGCTGATCGCACGCGCCGGCTGAAGGATCTTGCCAACTCCCCGCTGCCCGACGCGATTGCATCCGGCGACGTGCTCGAGGTCGAACAAATACTCGCCGCTCATCTCGGTGACGGCGTGGGTCTGGCCGTGCTAGGAATCGATCCGGCGGCGCTCGGCGCTCCACCAGCGATGGATACTCCGCACTGAACAGCTTGCCAATGGACACATTGTGGCTATTGCCGGCGCTTGCGTGTTACGCGCTCTCGGCCGCGTTGTTCGTCTTCGATCGATCGTCGGGGCGTACGCGCGCGACCGGCTATGCGATCGCAATCCTCGGCGCCGGTGCTGTCTTTCATGCGCTGGATCTGACCGCGCGCGGGCTTCAAGCCGGCAATATCCCGGTCACCAATTTTGCGCAGGCGCTATCATTTCTCGCCTGGCTTACCGCGCTGGCGGGACTCGTGATGATCGTGCGCCTGCGAATGGCGGTGATCGGCGCATTCGTCGCTCCTGCCGTAACGGTGGCCCTGGGAGCCGCTTCTCTCACCACCAGCAGCGGGCGCCTGGTCCTGCCGGAGACCTTGCGCAGCGCATGGCTGCCAATTCACGTCACACTGGCGATTCTTGGCTACACCATGTTCGTGCTCGCGGCGAGCGTCAGCATCGTCTATCTCGCCTACGAGTCGCGCCTCAAATCCAAACGCGCGCTCGGTCCGGCCAACGAAGGCGCGCCGAGTCTCGAAAAGCTCGACCGAATCAACTATCACCTTCTGGGATGGGGCTTCATGATGTTGAGCCTCGCCATCGTGAGCGGCGCTATTTGGGCCGACGCGACGTGGGGTCATTTCTGGTCGTGGGAGCCCAAGGAATCCTGGTCGCTGGTGATTTGGATTCTATACGCCGGCCTGCTCGAATCGCGTCTTACCGTCGGCTGGCGCGGACGGCGCGCCGCGGCGCTCACAATAGTGCTTTTCACCGTGTTGGTCGGTTCGTTCGTAGGCGTTAACCTGATTTTCCCTGGCAAGCACGGCGGCAGTTTCGGCTGAAATGGATCAGACTTTATTCATCGTCGGGATCAATCATCGCAGCGCGGCGGTCGCTCTGCGTGAACGGCTCGCGTTCGCCGACGACGAGATCGTTGCCGCCCTCGGCCGGTTTCGTGAATCCTACCCCGCAGTCGCCGAGGCGGCTCTAATCTCGACCTGCAATCGAGTCGAGGTGGTGGGAGTCGCCGAAGATGCGGCGCGCGCCGCCGACCAGACGCTTGCATTTCTCGCCGCTGATCGGAAAGTCGCGCATGACGAGTTTGCCGGCGCCGTTTACAGTTTCGCCGGGCGCGACGCCGCCCGTCATCTGTTCCGCGTCGGCGCAAGCCTTGATTCCATGGTCGTCGGTGAGCCGCAAATCCTCGGCCAGCTCAAGTCGGCCTACGCGCAGGCGTCCGAGGCGCGCAGCGTCGGCCTCATATTACATCGTGCGTTCCACAAGGCGTTCACCGTCGCCAAACGCGTGCGCAAGGGCACTCTTATCGGTCACGGCTCTGTTTCAGTCAGCACCGCCGCGGTCGCGCTCGCGGGCCAGATTTTCGACACGCTCAAGGACAAGACCGTGATGCTGATGGGGGCGGGCAAGATGGCCGAGCTGACCGCCCGCCAACTGAACGCGCTCGGGATCGAGTCGCTGCTGATAAGCTCTCGCACTTTCGATCGCGCGGTCGCGCTCGCGCGCGAGCTGGGCGGCACCGCCGTGCCCTACGACAACTATAAACCGTACCTCAAGATGGTGGACGTGCTGATTGGCTCGGTCGCGTCGACCAAGCCTATTCTCGGTCCCGACGAATTCGAGTTGGTGGTGCGCGAGCGCCGTTACCGGCCGATGTTTCTGATCGACCTGGGCGTGCCGCGCAACTTCGATCAGCGCCTCAACACCCTGCAGAACGTGTATCTCTACGACATCGACGATCTTGGTGCACTGGTACAGCGTTCGCTTGGCGATCGCGAGCGCGAGGCCGAAAAGGCCGAGCAGATAGTCGAGCTCGAGCTCGAATCGTTCCTCAAATGGCTCGCGGGCCTCGACCTCACTCCCACCATCAAGGACATCCGCTACAGTGTCGAGCGGCTGCGCGACGACGAACTGGGCCGCGCGCGCGGATGGATGGCGCAACTCGAGCCTGCCGAGCGCGAGCGCGTCGAGTTGCTGACGCGCGGGCTCACCAACAAGCTGCTGCATCGCATTTTGGCGGGTCTCAAGCAGCGCGGCGACAAGGCTCTCGACGCCGCCTTTGCCGCCGAGGTCGCGCGCCGTCTGCTCGGCGCTGAATTCGACGCGCAAGACGACGCCGACGACGCCGATGATGACGACGCCGATATCGAATGACGGCCGCGCTTCGATTTCCGATTGTTACCCTTCCCACATGGGAAGGGGTTAGGGGTTAGGTCGCTGAAAATAAGAATCGGCTCGCGGCCAAGCAAGCTGGCGCTGGCGCAAGCGTCTATCGTGCGGGCTGGACTCGCGGCCCAGATCCCCGGCGTCGAGATTGAAATCGTCGAGATTCGGACCACCGGCGACAAGCTCACGTCGCCGTCGCTCGCCGACATCGGCGGCAAGGGACTCTTTATAAAAGAGCTCGAGCAGGCGCTCGCCGCTCGCACGATCGACGCCGCCGTCCATTCGATGAAAGATCTTCCGGCCGTCCTGCCGCCGCAGTTTCGCGTGGCTGCCGTGCTGGAGCGGGAGAATACCGCCGACATCCTGGTGACGCGTGACGGCTCGAGCCTGTCTGCCCTGCCTGCGGCCGCCCGGCTCGGCACCACCTCGTCACGCCGCCGTTTCCAGGCTCTCCGGATAAATCGCGGGCTCGAGATTGTCCCACTGCGCGGCAATGTCGACACACGTCTGGCGCGCGTGGCTGACGGCACTTTAGATGCGATCATCATCGCCATTGCGGGGCTGAAACGGCTGGGGCGGGTCCGCGACGTAGAGTTCGTCGAGCTTGCCAGCTCGGATTTTCTCCCGACAGGAGGGCAGGGCGCGCTCGTGATCGAAACCCTGGCCGACAGCGAGTCAGATGAACTCGGCCGCGCGCTTTCCGCGGTTAACGACGCGCGCGCATTCTATGAAACCGCGGCCGAGCGGGCTTACCTGGCCGCGATCGGCGCGTCGTGCACGACACCGGTCGGAGTCAGGGCGATTGTTGCCAACGACCAGCTCGCGCTCGCGACGATGTTGTTCAGCCTCGACGGCGCGCGCGAGCTGTCGGAGTCGATAGTCGAGCCGCTCGCGCCCGACCTTGCGCCGGCCGGCGCCCAAAATTCCGGCAAACGGCTCGCGGAAAAGATGCTCGCGCGCGGCGCCGCCGCTTTGCTTGGGCGCGAATGAACGCGCGGATCAGGAAAGAAAAGCGCGGCAGAGTCTTCCTGGTTGGTGCGGGTCCCGGCGCCTTCGATTTGATCACGATTCGCGGCGCCGACGCTCTCAGCCGCGCCGACGTCGTTATCTACGACAGCCTGGTTAGCCCCGAACTGATTCGGCTTGCGCCGTCCCGGGCCACTCTCATTTACGCGGGCAAGCGCGGCGGCGCTGAAAAAAGCATCGAACAGTCGAAACTGAACGCGATGCTGATCGAGCACGCCCGCAAGGGGCGCGTCGTCGTGCGGCTCAAGGGCGGCGATCCGTTTATCTTCGGTCGCGGCGGCGAAGAAGCGCAGGCGCTGGCGCGCGCGCGGGTCGCGTTCGAGGTGGTTCCAGGGGTCACCTCGGCGATTGCCGGCCCGGCATTCGCGGGCGTGCCGCTGACCCATCGCGAGCACGGTTCGTTCGTCGCGTTCGTCACCGGCCACGAGGCCCCCGAGCGAAGCGACGGCGCGCGTTCGACCGTGCCTTGGGACGAGCTGGTCGCGGCGGCAAAAAGTCGCGGCACGATCGTCATCCTGATGGCGACAGCGCGGATGCGCGCGACGCTCGATCGAATTCTCGCTGCCGGACTCGCCGCCGAAACGCCGGCAGTCGCGATCCAGTGGGCGACGACTGCCGCGCAGAAAACCGTGAGTGCAACCCTGGCGACGCTGGCGGACGCGTCGATGCACGCGGGAATCGGCGCGCCTGCCGTGCTCGTGGTCGGAGAACTCGCGGGCCTGCGCGAACATCTGAAGTGGGTCGAGCAGACTCCGCTGTTCGGCCGCACGTATCGTGGTAACGCGCACGCGCGAGGCTGCGTCCGGGTTCGCAACCGCGCTTAGAAGGCTCGGCGCCGAGGTGGTTGAATTCCCGACGATTGAAACCACGCCGCCGAAAAGCTACGCGGCGCTGGATCGCGCAATCAACCGGATCGATTCATTCGATTGGATAATCTTCACCAGCGCGACCGGCGTCGAGAGTTTCGTCGAGCGGATGAAGTCGCGCGGCCGCGATATTCGCGCGCTCGGAGACGCGTCGCTTGCAGCGATCGGACCGGCAACCGCCGCGCGCCTCGCCGGCTATGCGCTTCAGGTCGCAGGCGCTCCCCGACGAGTATCGCGCCGAGCGAATTGTTCCAGCGATTGGAGTCAAGCGGATTCGCGGCAAGCGATTCCTGATTCCGCGGGCCGAAGTCGCGCGCGAGGCGCTGCCCGAGATTCTGCGTGCCAATGGCGCCAAGGAAGTTCTGGTCGCGCCCGCCTATCAAACCGTCAAGCCGAAAGGCGCGCAAGTCGATCGGATGCGCAAGTTGCTCGCATCAGGCGCGATCGATCTGGTCACGTTTACCAGCTCGAGCACGGTCACTAATTTCTGCGATCTGCTCGGCCACATCAGGCGAAGGAATGAAGGCGGCGGCGATAGGACCGATCACAGCCGCGACCGCGCGGGATCAAGGTTTCGAAGTAGTCGTTAAGCCTCGCGAGTACACGATCGAGTCTCTGACCGAGGCGATTTGCGAATACTTCCGTGAGGGACATTTGCAGCGCGATTGACTGGAGAGCCGCACATCCGGAATCCTTGCAAATCAGGGTATAGTCGAGCCCAGAGCACCACCATGCCGTTTCCAATCAATCGCCCGCGCCGCCTGCGACGCACCGAGACCATCCGCCGCATGGTTCGCGAGACGCGCCTGTCGCCCGACGACCTTATCCTGCCAATGTTCGTGTGCCCCGGCCGAGGCGTGAGGAAGGCGGTCCAGTCGATGCCCGGCGTCGCGCAAATGTCGGTCGACAATATCGTCGCCGAGGCGCGCGAGACCTGGGCCGCCGGCGTTCCCGCCGTCATCCTGTTTGGAATTCCCGCACGCAAGGACGCGCTGGGCAGCGAAGCATGGAACGACAGCGGCGAAGTGCAGCACGCGATCCGCGAGATCAAGGAGCACGTCCCCGGGATGGCAGTGGTAACCGACGTATGCATGTGCGAGTACACCGACCATGGGCATTGCGGAGCGATCGCCGGCAACGATGTCGACAACGACGCCACCCTCGAGTTGCTGACCCGCTCTGCGCTGTCGCATGCGCGGGCGGGCGCCGATATCGTCGCGCCGTCGGACATGATGGATGGGCGCGTCGGCGCGATTCGCACCGCGCTCGACAGCAACGGCTTCGGCCAGGTCGCAATCATGGCCTACTCGGCCAAGTTTGCGTCCGCCTTCTACGGCCCTTTTCGCGAGGCGGCGGAATCGGCGCCGAAATTCGGCGATCGGCGCTCGTACCAGATGGACCCGCCCAACGGCGACGAGGCGATGCGTGAGGTCGCGCTCGATCTCGAAGAAGGCGCGGACATCGTGATGGTCAAGCCGGCGCTGCCCTACCTCGATCTGATCTGGCGCGTGAAGCACGAATTCAACGCACCGGTAGCGGCGTATAATGTGTCGGGCGAGTATTCGATGATCCGTGCTGCAGGAATCAACGGATGGATCGACGAAGAGCGCGCCACGCTGGAAGTCCTGACCGCAATCAAGCGCGCAGGCGCCGATCTGATCCTCACGTACTTCGCGAAGGACGTCGCGCGTAAGCTGCGCGCTTAATTCGAGTCTGTTGGTTTAGCGCTGTGGCTTGATGTGCGCTTCGTAATACGGGCGCATCGAGCGCAGCGCTCGCATCTGATGATAGGCAAGCTCGTCGTCCGGATACCGATGCTCCGGCCCTATCACGCAGTTGGCTCTCGCGTGGCATCGCGGAGAGCAATCGGGCTCGACTTCCACTCGATGGGTCAGACATTTCGGGATGTCCCATCCCGAGTCGATGCTTACTGCGCCGGCCGGGCAGGCTGAGATGCAGCTGCGCACGACGCATCGCGGGCATGGGTCGAAGCCTTGCGCGTCTCCCGGTGAATCGAGCTCTTCGTCCAGCAAAAGCGCTGCGCGAAACGCGATCCACGGTCCATATATAGGATGAACGGTTACGCCGAGGATGCTCGGGCCCGCCACTCCTGCGACCTTGCCCAGTTCGACAAAGCTCAGCGTTCGTCCGCCGTTCATGAACGGATAAACCGTGGTGCATCGCGCGCCCGCTTCGCGGATAGGGGTTGCCAGGTCGCGCTCAATTATTTCGCGAGTGAAGTCGTCCAGCGGATTTTCGCGCGCCCACCATCCGGGATTGCGCCCGGCGTGGAGCTTGAGCGCGTTCCAAAGCGCGCCACCACCATTGCCGATTACGACGATCGAGCGTGAATGCGGATCGATCGCAGAAGCGCGCGATATTTCTTTCACCGCGGCGTCGTAGCGCGCTACCGGCGTGGCCGCGACCAGGTTTAATCCGTGCGGCGCTGCTGCGCGACGGATTTTGTCGAGGGTAGATGACACGCGAGGCTCAATCCGACGGCAACTGCAGGGCGAATATCGCGCCGTCGCCGCACAATCCGCCCCCTTCGGTCATGCCGTAGAGCGTGTTGTCCAGCAGGATAACATTGTCGATTGGGTTGGCGCCGTCGGGCGCATTCTGGAAGTCGTAGATGCGCGCGTAGTTGCTGCCGTCGGTATCGATTTGAAAAACGGTCCCGTTGCCCTTGCCGCCGCCCGCGCGCGTGGTGCCATAGAGAGTAGTGCCGTTGAGCAACAGCGTGCCGTACGGATTTTGGCCGTCGTTGGTCGACGGCTTGCCGAACTGCTGCAGGATGGTGAAGTGCTTGCCGTTGGTGTCGATCGAAAAGATCGTGCCCATCCCGTATTTGCCGCCATAGGTCGTCACACCGTAGAGCGTCGAGTTCAACTGCACCAGCGCGCCGTGATCGGGCGTGGCGCCGTCGGTCTTGTCAACGCAGTTGGGCGTGCTGTTACCGGGGCAGCTGAAGTCGTGAAGCTTGGTGAACTTCGAACTGCATCCGCCGCCCGCACCGCAAACCGAAGTGAAGGAAAAAATCACGCCGACGTTGTGCTTGCCGCCTGCGCGCGTCATGCCGTAGAACGCGCCGCTGTCGGGATCGAGAATGAGCTGGCCGTGCGGATCGGCTCCATCGCTTTTGCCGCTGAACGAGTGCAGACGAGTATAGGTGCTGCTGGAAGTGTCGAAGGAAAAGATAGTGCCGTCGCCAGTCGAGCCGCCGTGCTTGCCGCCTTCCGACGTCATGCCGTACAGCACACCGCCAACCGCGACGAAGCAACTGTGCGGCTGGTCGCCGTCGTTGTTGCTGGCGCTTTTGGCGAAATCATAAAGCGGCGGCATCGAAAAGCCGGTGCCGTCATCGTTGATGCTGAAGATGGTCCCGTTGTCGTGCATGCCGCCGAGCAGCGTCGTCCCGTACAGCACCGTGCCCAGCAGTGTCATCGAGTTGTGGCGCGGTTCGTTGCCGTCGGTCTTGGCGCCGGCGAAGAAGTGATCGACCGCGTAGCCGGTGCCGTTGGGCATGATTTGGAAAATCGTGCCGTCGCCGTTGCCCTGCGAAGTAGTCGTCGACGTGCGCCCAAAGAGCAATCCCGTGGCGGGAACGTAAGTCAGTGAGCCCTTGGGGTCGGCGCCATCGTCTGATTTTCGTGCACTTGCTGCCGGTGGGGCCGACGCCGAACGAATACAGCACGGTCTCGGTGCCGGTAGACGTTGCGGCAGGCGCGTCATTGCGTACGGTGGCCGCAGGAGCTTGCGCCAGCAATAGTGCGGCAACGGCCAGCACTACGATCGCGACAAAAGTAAACTTAAGCTCGAATCGAATGCGAGAAGACATATTACCCATCCTGGTCCGCTTACTGGTGAATAGAAACCTGATTGGAATACTCAGGCGATTTTGTAGGTTACCAGCGCATCGGCGACGAGAGAGTCGGACGAGTCAACGATTTCGACGCTCACGCTTGCGATACGCTTGCCGGCGCGCTTCACGCGGGCGTGGGCGACGAGGTCGGAGTTCACGGCGAAGCCCGTGTAGTTCACTGTGATCGAGATGGTCGCGCTGCGCGTTGTCTCTGGCAGGCTCCATACTGCGGCGCACGCTGCCACGTCTGCGAGCGTGGCGATAGCGCCGCCGTGTATCGGGGCAGTAGGACCGCCGTCGTTGAGCAGGCGCAGGTCAAAGGGCATCCGCACCATCGCTGAGCCTCTGGAGTCGGATTCAATCTTGAGCGCGAGCATCGCGGAGAATGGCGCTTGTTGGAGTAATTGTAAAAAATGGCTGCGATCTTTCTCGGCCATTTAATTTCTCCGTCGGGAATCTGGCGAGGCTAGCGCGAGGGCAAGCGCGACCGCGTCGACGGGCGTGGCAGCGCGGCGCAATCCGGTAATTTCGGGCCACGAGTCGAGCGCGACTATCGGCTTGCCGAATTTTTTTGCGAAGCCTATTTCAGCGAGGGTGCCGCCCTCGCCCGCGAGGGCGATCACTGCGTCGGCGCTTGCGACGATAACGGCATTGCGAGCCTCGCCCATGCCGGTGGCAATGGCGAATTCAATATGGCGGTTTGCCGCGTGGCGCTCGTAATCCGGCAGGACTCCGATCGTATGCCCGCCTTCCTTGCGCGCGCCGGCGGCAGCGGATTCCATCACGCCGGTCCGCCCGCCGTTCAACAGGACGGCTCCCCGGCGAGCGATCTCGCGGCCCAGAGCGAATGCGAGCTTGCACACTGCGCGCGGCGCGTCGCCCGCGCCGATAACTGCTACAACTTGCCGCCGTTTCATCGAGGGCTGCCGCCGGTTGAGTTATTCCTGCAATCCGAGGACCGCGGGAAGTTCCGCGAGGTCCGCGATGATAATGTCCGGGGTGGGAATACCGGCGGGCAGCTCGCGATTGCGCGCTCGAATCCAGGCAGAATGCATTCCGACGCCCTTGCTGCCGAGCACGTCGTCGAGCGGAGTGTCGCCGACGAACAGGATGTGGGAGGGTTCAAGGCGCATCTGGTCGAGAATTTTCTTAAAGATGAGCGGGTTCGGTTTTCGGTAGCCGGTGTCGGCCGAGATGATCACGGCGTCGAACAGCTCGCGAATGCCGGTGTCGTGCATGATGAGGTGGCCGGTTTCGGAATCATCGAAGTTGGAGATCAAACCGAGGCGATGGTGTTTCGCGATTCGTTTCATCGCCTCGATCCGCGGCCGCGGCGCTTTGGTGACGTCGCGCACGCGCGCCATGTGTATTCGACGCAGGTTTTCGGCGAGCGGCTTGGCCTGATGTTCGTCGATATCCAGAAGTTTAAGCGTGCGCGCGAACCGTTCGAGACAGGTAATCTCGAGGGCGTCGACCCTGGACCGCTCGGTGAAGATATCGGCGTAAACCGACGCGTGCGCTTCAGAGAATTTTTCGCGATCGAAGCGGTTGCCGAGCGCCATTTCGAGCGCGCCGTAGAGCAACGGCGTGGTGCTGCGAATCTCGCGCCCGCGGAATTGCATCAGCGGCAGCGCGTCGGGATTCCAGGTGACGAGCGTGTCGAACAGATCGATCACGACCGCTTTGTAACGATGCTCAGCCACGCGCGGTCAGCGCTCCCGAAGTGCCGACGATAGCGGCCAGGTTCAATAGCAGCACGGCGCCATTAAGAATCACTGACATCCGGTGAAGGCGGTCGAACTCGGCCTTGCGCGCTGCGTCCGGATTAGGATCTTCGGCGACGGCGCGGAGCGAGTCTGCTCGCGGCAGAATGACGGTGCCCGCGTAGAAGGTGATCCCCAGTCCGATTGCGAGCGCGAGCGTGGTGATTCCCCACCACATCCGCGGCGTGCGCACGGCGGTGAAGTAGATTGCGAGTACGAGACTTACCGTTCCCGCGATGTAGCCGAGCATGTAGTAGCGCGGAAAGATGACGCTGATCAGTTGGCCGGCCTCGTGTCGCGGCAGAACCGTGAAGACAGCGGGCGCGGTTAAGAATGAGAAGAAAACAATTCCGCCGAACCAGCATGCGAGTGCGGCGAGATAAATCGTCAGAACTAAAATCATCTCGTTCAGTGATCGGCGACTGGCATCGCGATCAGTTCAGCCAGGCCTTGGGCGCGCCGGGCAGCGGCTGGCGCTCGGAGAATCCGGTGTCCACGCTGTGCCATGCGACGACGCGCGACTCGCCGAACTGCCAGCACAGGAAAACGACTTCGTCGCCTGAGTCGTAGGGGAAATCGATCAGGCCGAGGTCGATGTCCTTGAGGATGCATCCCATGGATTCGATTTGGGCGGCGGCGTCGGCCATGTTGGTCGCGAACGACCGCAATTCTGGATAGCGGGCGACAATTTCGCTCATGGCGGAGTGCATGACGGAGGGATCGGTGACCGCCAATTCGTCGATGCGCTCGCGCAACGAGGTCGCCTGCATCTGGAGCTGGCGCATCAGGATTTCCAGGCGCGGAATCAGCTCGTTGGCCTCTTCTTCGCTGAATAACTTATCAAATCCAATATTCCGCAATGTTTCCTCATTAGTAGCGCGCGCCGGTCGCCGTGATTAGCTTGTTAGTTAAGAGGCAACCTTGTCTGAGCCATCGCTGTATATTACGGTGAAATTCGGGGTGTGTGGAAGCGTGGCAGGCGCGGCAAGTTCCCTCCTCACGAGGTTCGATTGACCTATGGCAGATAAGCCCAAAGGTGAGAAACGCTTCGAGATTGAAGAGGACCTGAGCAAGGCCGAGATTCCCGATATTCTGCCGGTGCTGCCTTTGCGCGGCATCGTAATTTTCCCCAGTCAGATACATCCGTTCCTGGTCTCGCGACCCTCCTCGCTCAAACTGATCGAGGAGTGCGGGCAGACCAACAAGGTGATTGCGCTCGCGGCGCAGAAGAATCCTGAAGACGAGCAGCCTGCGCCCGACGGATTGTTTCCGCGCGGCACCGCGGTGCGCATCCTCAAGATGCTCCGCTATCCCGATCAGAGCGTGCGGGTGCTGGTGCAGGGATTGGCGCGAATCGAGCTGGGCCAGTTCACGCAGCGCGAGCCATATTTCCTGGCGAACGTGACGCGGCTGGTCGAGCCGGTGTCGTCCGACAAGGAAATCGACGCGCTGCACGCGCACTTGGTCAGCCAGTTTTCCAAGTTTGTTTCGCTGGTGCCCTACCTGCCCGACGAGTTGCAGGTGATGGCGATGCAGGTCAAGGAAGCCAGCCGGCTGGCCGACATGGTCGCTTCTTACCTCAAGATACCGATCGAAGAGGCCCAGGATTTGCTGGCGACGCTCGACGTTCGCGGACGGCTGGAGAAGCTGATTTCGATTCTGAGTCGCGAAATCGAGATGCTCGAGCTGGGGCACAAAATTCAGTCGCAGGTTCAGACCGAGCTTAACAAAAATCAGCGCGAGTATTACCTGCGCCAGCAGCTCAAGGCGATTCAGAAGGAGCTGGGCGAGGGTGATGCACGCAGTTCCGAAGTCGAAGAGATCGAGAAGAAGATCGAAGAGGCGAAGATGTCCCCCGAGGCGCGCAAAGTCGCCGACAAGGAACTCGAACGCCTAAAAATGATCCCTCCCGAGTCGGCCGAGCACACTGTCGTGCGCACTTACCTCGATTGGCTGGTAAGCCTGCCGTGGGGGGTCTCGACCGAAGACAATCTCGATATTCGGCACGCGCGCCAGGTACTCGACGAGGACCACTACGACCTCGAAAAAATCAAGGAACGAATCCTCGAGTTTCTCGCGGTCCGCAAACTCAAAAACGACACCAAGGGACCCATCCTGTGTTTCGTGGGGCCCCCGGGCACCGGCAAGACTTCGCTGGGCAGATCGATCGCGCGCGCGCTCGGGCGTAAATTCGTGCGGCTCTCGCTCGGGGGCATCCGGGACGAGGCCGAGATTAGAGGCCATCGCCGCACCTACATCGGATCGTTGCCGGGCCGGATCATCCAGGGCCTTCGCAACGCCGGCTCGAACAACCCGCTGTTCATCCTCGACGAGGTGGACAAGCTTGGCATGGACTTCCGCGGCGACCCGGCGTCGGCGCTGCTCGAAGTGCTCGATCCGGAGCAAAACAACACCTTCTCCGATCACTACCTCGACGTGCCGTTCGATCTTTCCAAGGTGCTGTTTCTAACGACTGCCAACATGCTCGACCCCGTGCCGCACGCGCTGCGGGACCGCATGGAGGTGCTGGAGCTGCCGGGCTACACCGAGGAAGAGAAGCTGCAAATCGTGCGGCGTCATCTGATTCCCAAGCAGCTCAACGAAAACGGCCTCGGCGACCAGAAGATCGAATTCTCCGAGGACGCGCTGCGCGAGATTATTCACAGCTACACACGCGAAGCCGGACTTAGAAACCTGGAGCGCGAGATCGCGCGCGTCTGCCGCAAGATCGCACGGTCAATAACCGAGGGCGAAACCGCACCGGCGGTCGTCACTGGCGACGACGTGCAGAAGTACCTCGGCGCGCCAAAGTTTTTCTCGGAGGTCGCGGAGCGCACGCAGGAACCTGGCGTCGCGACCGGCCTGGCGTGGACGCCCAACGGCGGCGAGATAATGTTTATCGAGAGCACCCGCATGTCGGGGCAAAAGGGCCTCAACCTTACCGGCTCGCTCGGCGATGTGATGAAGGAATCGGCGCAAGCCGCCCTATCTTACGTGCGCACGCATGCGGCGGCGTTGGGCATCGCGCCCGACTTTTACGACAAGTCCGATATTCACGTGCACGTTCCCGCCGGCGCCATCCCCAAAGACGGGCCGTCGGGCGGTGTGACGATCGCGGCGTCGCTGGCCTCTTTGCTAAGCGGGCGGCCGGTGCGCTCCGACATCGCGATGACCGGTGAGATAACCCTGCGCGGCAAGGTGCTGCCGGTGGGTGGAATCAAGGAGAAAGTGCTCGCGGCAAAGCGCGCCGGAATCAAGACGATCATTCTGCCGCGGCGCAATGAACGCGACCTCGAGGACATCCAGCCCGAAGTGCGCAAGGAGCTCGAGATGGTTTTCGTCGATACCGTCGATGAGGTCATTCGCTACGCGCTGCGCGACGGCGAGGCCGTGCCGACCGCAGCGGAGGCGGCTGCGGCGACGCCGGCGGCAGCACGTACCGAAAGGACCGTGCTGAACTAGCTGCTCTCGCCACGATACGAAAGCAATGCGCGCTGCGGTGCTGGATTGGTCCAGCCGCGGCGCGTCTGTTTTTTTAACGTTCGGTAGACCTACGGAAACTTGATGCTGTGAAGATCGCGATCGTCGCGGCGGAAATCGCCCCTCACGCAAAAGCCGGCGGGCTCGCCGACGTCATTGGCGCACTGCCGGCGGCTTTGAAACAAGCCGGCGAGGAACCATCGCTAATCGTGCCGGCTTACGACTCGATCGTGCAAAGCGTCGAAGCCGCGCCGGTCCTGCGTGATATCGCGATGCCGTTCGGCGATGGAGTCGAACACTTTTCGGTATGGCGCACGACCGATCAGCACGGCGTGCCGATGTACCTGATCGATCACCCGGGATTTTTCGGTCGCCACGGAATTTATGGCGACAACGGCCACGACTATCCCGACAACATGCGGCGCTTTGTTTTCTTTGGCCGCGCAGCCGCCATCGCAAGCGCCGAGATAGTCGCGCCAGACGTGGTGCATGCGCATGATTGGCATGCCGCCGCGACGCCGATCGCGATGCGCGCCGACAACAACCTTCGTCCGAAATTCAAGCGGGCATTGTCGGTGTTCACGATTCACAACCTTGCCTTTCAGGGTATCGGCAAGCGCGAGGACTTCGCGCTGCTGAATATCGACGGGCCTTACAACTCGACGGACTACCTCGAATTCTACGGCCATCTCAATCTGATGAAGGGTGCGATCGTTCTGGCCGATGGCGTGTCAACCGTGAGTCCCACCTACGCGCGCGAAATTGTCACCGACCCGGAACTCGGCTTCGGCCTCGAGGGAGTGCTGCGCGACAAGGGCGAAAATTTCGTCGGAATACTTAACGGTGCGGACTACCACGAGTGGGATCCTGCGCATGACTGCGCGATCGCCGCGACCTACACGCCCGCGAAACCCAACGGCAAACGTGGATGCACGCGCGACTTGCGCGATTCACTCAAGCTGCCGAATCGTGGGGACTGGCCGCTGGTCGGGATGGTCACGCGAATGACCGGGCAGAAGGGAGTTGACCTGCTCAAAGAAGCGCTCGACGCTGTGATGCGTCTCGATTTGCAACTCGTCATGCTTGCGAGCGGCGACCCGGTGCTCGAGAAATTCTTCAGGGACGCGGAGTCGCGCTATCCTGAGAAGCTGCGGGCGATAATCGATTTCAACAACAACACCGCTCATCGAATCCAGGCGGGCAGCGACGCCTTCCTGATGCCGTCGCGATTCGAGCCTTGCGGACTGACGCAGATGTACGCGCTGCGCTACGGCACCGTGCCAGTGGTACGCGCGACCGGCGGACTGCGCGACACGGTGGGAGAGTTCGATCCGGTGGCTGGTACCGGCAACGGTTTCGTTTTCGACCGGTTCGACGCGATCGAAATGGTCGGGGCGTTGGGCCGCATGGTGGCGACTTTCGGGGACCGCGCGACGTGGCGGCGGCTGATGCAGAATTGCTTCGCGTCGGATTTCTCCTGGAATCGTGCGGCCCGGCAATACGTCGAATGGTTCACCCGGCTGCGAAACGCCCGCGGCCTCAGCTAGAATCGGTTCGTGGCAGACGCATCTCGCGAATATCTCGTCTACGCAGACGGTTCGTGCATTGGCAACCCGGGTCCGGGCGGATGGGGCGTGGTGGTCCGCGATCCGGATGGCGTCGTGACCGAGTTTAACGGGCACAATCCCTCGACCACCAATAACCGGATGGAATTGATGGGCGCGATTGAGGGACTGCGCGCGACCGAACCCGGCGCCGACGTTTTGCTGAAGAGTGACAGCCGCTACGTCGTGAACTCAATGACGCTGCACTACAAGCGCAACACCAATCACGACTTGTGGAAGATGCTGGATGCTGAAACCGCGGCGCGACGGGTCCGATTCGAATGGGTTCGCGCTCACGCCACCGACGCAACCAACAATCGCGCCGACGAACTGGCGCTGATGGGTGCGAATGGCAGACTCATTGCCAATGGAGCGTCGTCCGAAAAGAGAAAGACGCGAAGCAGGGCGGGGGCTTCGAAGAGCAGCGATGCAGCCGTCGAGGCAGAGCTCATTGCGCGGCTCAAGCCGGGTGAAGAGCTGCGCGATTGTGCGGGATGCGGCGCGAAGTTCGTCAGCCATCGCGAGGAAGACAGCTATTGCTCTCAGGCGCGATGCCAGCTCCAGGCGCGCAGCCGCTGAACTACCAGATCGCCGGAATCAATGCGTCGGTCTCGCGCGCATAGGCGTCATACTCTTCGCCGAAGCGCGAGCGCAACGTAGCCTCCTCGGACTTCATCCATCGCTGCGCGAAGACTGCTCCGATGATCAGCGTCAGAACCGCCGTGACTGGCGCGCCATAGATGAGTGGCCATCCTAGCGTAACCAAAAATGTCCCGGCGTAGACCGGGTGCCGGATGTAGCGATAAAAGCCCCGCTTGACGAGGACTGGATGCTCGGGCGTCCTGCCCGAAGCGAAGAATCCGAGCTGAATGCGCGCGCCGAGGGCCAGCCACATTCCCAACAGTCCAAGCAGCAATCCCAGCGCGCAGACGAACGCCGGCGCCAAGCCGCCGTAAACATAGGTCCGCTCGAAAGGCGCTGCCGCAAACGTGACGAGCAATGGAAGCTGCACTGTGATTCGCCGGCGAAGCTCTTCGTGCGGGGGATTGTCTTCAGCTTCTTCGCGCACGATCAAATCTGCAAAACGAAAGCCCGCGTACGCCGCCAGGTATGCGAGCACGTAGCGATGCTCCGCGAAGTAGGCGGTGATGCCGAGTCCCAGCGCGACCGCACCGACGACAGCGACTAGAAAGATCGCAGTTTCAGCGAAGCGCAGCGCAAGACCGTGGATGAAGTGCGGACGCGGGCCCGCCGCAACCGCCTCGGCAAGGAGCATCGCGGTGTTGGGCTTCAAACCGCCGGTCGCTTTGCCGTTGGTTGGGGTCGCTTCTTGATCGATTTCACTCGCCATCAAGACACCTTCGCAGATGTGTTGAGCTGATCAAAGAGATGGTTTGCGAGAGACTGCCCGCAGCAAAATAGCTGCAGGCCGGGCATGGCAGCGATTCGCAAAAGTAGAAACTTAGCGCGAAAGCAGAATTTTGGCGGGTTTCATCTCGCATTATGCGATTCACCTAAGTATCTGATTCCATTGAGAATAGCGCCATTGAACAGAATTTCGACTTGAGTCAAGGATGAAAAGTCATTGCTAAATCGAGAGTTTTTATGATGGCACCTGAGTTGCTTTCACCTAGTCACAACACCGAAGACGGGAGGACCTGACAATGAACGCAACCACAAACGAAGCAAGACTCGCGGTACTAACGAACGGTAACGAAGCAGCGGAGGCCACCGCAGGAACCCGGCTCGCGCAGAACAGCCTGCTGAGCGAACTGCCCGGCGTAGTGTTCGGCTTGATCACGCTCGGATACATCGTCAGCTCGCTGTTGGCATTGGCCTAAGGACGTCCGAAAAAAACGGGAGAACTAAAATGAACGCAATCACTACTCAATCAAAGCTCGCAGGAATGGCGGCAATCAACCAGGCGGATGAAGTGAGCGACGCGACGCGGCTGGCGCAGTACAACATGCTTAACGAAATTCCGGGCGCGATCTTCGGCATCATCACCGTCGCGTACATCTTCAGCTCGCTGCTCGCACTCGCGCACTAAGCAATGGCCCGCGTCGCCAACCTCGCGAACGGGACCGGGTGCGCGAGTACCCGAGTCGCACCACAGGAGGTGGCGCGTGCGGAAATGCGCGAGGCAGCGACGGGTTCGTCGACTGCTCGCGCGACCATGGTGAGTGAGACCCAGATGACTGCAGCGGCCAGAACGATCGTCAGCCAGGCCATCGCGCGAATTCGGCGCAACATCGAATTCAGTTGCTCGATCGTGAACGGGTCGCCGTCGCCATGTGCGGCTACCTCTTCCTGGCGGCCGACTCTGAACGCCAGTCCGAATGTGATGTAGGTCTGAATGAAGATGAGAACGAAGGCGAGCCCCAACTTCAGTTCAAGCGCGGAACCGATCCGCGCGAAGTAATCGAACTTCATCGACGCTTTCAGATCCGTCAGCCGCATCGCGCCGCTAATCACAATAATTCCCAATACGCCGATCGTGAATGGGTTGTAAAACTTGAACCCGGCGATCAGGCTCGCGCGGCGCGCGGCCTCATTGGGTGCGGTTTCGGCGGCCGGAATGAGCATATAGATGACCGCGAACTGCGCGCCCACGTAGGCTGCCATCGCGCACAGATGCAACCACATCAGGAATTCGCCGCCGATCATAGCTGGCGCGCAGTAGCCTGAATCAAACGACCGGATCGAAATCGAGGGCGCCGGTGCGCGCGAGCCGCGAGTACCAGTGGCCGCTTTCTTTGACGATTCTCTGCTGGGTCTTGAAGTCGCAGTACACGATTCCGAAGCGCTGCTGGTAGCCCTCGGCCCACTCGAAGTTGTCGGTGAACGTCCACAGGAAATACCCGCGCACATCGGCGCCCGCCTTAATCGCGTGTCCGACCTCGCCAATGTAGCGCCGCAGGAAGCTGACGCGCCGCTGATCGTTGACCTTGCCGTCGCCGTCCGGTCCGTCGCCATATGAACAGCCGTTCTCGGTGACGTAAATGGGGATTCCGGGATAGTCTTTCGTAACGCGCAAAATCATTTCCGAGAGCGCTTGCGGGTACACTTCCCATCCAAAGTCGGTGACTTCTTCACCGCCAGGCCTGACCTGCTTCACGGCCATGTTGTGATCGTGCGAATCGTGAGCCACCACCGCGCGCGTGTATAGATTGATTCCGATGAAGTCGAGCGGAGCCTTGATCACGTCCATGTCGTCGGAGCGAATCTCGACGTGATCTTCAACCGAGCCGTGCAGGTAGGCCTCGGGATATTTGCCGCGCATCACCGGATCGAGAAACCACATGTTGTAAAATCGATGCCAGCGCTCGGCTGCCGTGCGATCCTCCAGCGATCCGGTCTGCGGATGCACGGGAGACATGCTGAA
Source organism: uncultured delta proteobacterium (assembly GCA_963842215.1). Classification (GTDB taxonomy): domain Bacteria; phylum Desulfobacterota; class Binatia; order Binatales; family Binataceae; genus Binatus. The sequence goes on from CAWJFQ010000006.1 coordinate 67,157, forward strand.
CGCCGTGCCTACCGCGTCGGGCTTGTTCTTCGATTCGCGGAGCGCCTTGATCGCCATGCCTTGCGCGAGATTTACGGTATGGGTCGCCTTGATAGCATTGTCGGGCTCATGGCGTCCCGGCGCGTGCATTCCGATGTGATAACCCAGGATCGTGAAAATCCACGGCTCGTTGAACGCCATCCAATGCTTGACCCGATCGCCAAGTGCGTCGGCCACCACCGCAGCGTAGTCGCGAAAGTATTCGGCGAGGTCGCGATTGGGCCATCCGCCGGCATCCTCGAGCGTCTGCGGCAGATCCCAATGGTAGAGCGTCACCCACGGCTGGATGTTGCGCTTGAGCATCTCGTCCACGACGCGGCCATAGAAATCGAGGCCCTTCTGATTCGCCGGGCCCTTGCCGGCGGGCATGATGCGCGGCCATGAAAGCGAAATTCGCGCGGCGTTAAGCCCGAGCTCTTCCATCAACGCAATGTCGCTTGCGTATCGATGATAGAAATCGCACGCAACGTCGCCGTTATCGCCTTTCTTAATCTTGCCGGGCGTGTGCGAGAACCGGTCCCAGATGGACTCGCTCTTGTCGTCTTCCTGCCAGCCGCCCTCGATTTGGTAAGACGCGCTGGCGGTGCCCCACAGAAAACCTTCTGGAAAAGAAATTGGCGCCATAGGGCGCCTTGTTATCACAGCAATGACAAATTGGCGACCCCGCTCGATTTCTTGCCGAAGCGCTGGTTGATTTGGTCGAGCTTATTCGTCGCGCGCTTCGAGCCAGCGCTCGGCGTCGATTGCCGCCATGCATCCGGTGCCCGCGGCCGTGACAGCCTGACGATATACGCTGTCGACCACGTCGCCCGCGGCAAACACGCCATCGATGTCGGTGTAGGTCGAACCCGGCTTCACCTTCAGGTACCCGATCGCGTCCATTTCGAGCTGGCCCTTGAAGAGCGCGCTGTTGGGAGAGTGACCGATCGCAACGAAGACGGCGTCGGTCTTCATGTCGGTGACTTTGCCGGTCTTGAGATTTTTCAACTTGACGCTGGTGACGCCATTTTTTTGTTCACCGAGGATTTCTTCAACCGTTGAATCCCAGATGAACGAAATCTTGGGATTTTTGCGCGCGCGATCCTGCATGATCTTCGATGCGCGCAGAGTGTCGCGGCGATGCACTATTGTGACCTTGGTGCAGAAGCGCGTAAGGAAGGTCGCTTCCTCCATCGCGGTGTCGCCCCCTCCGACCACGATCGCTTCCTTGTTTTTGAAGAAGGCGCCGTCGCAAGTCGCGCAAGCGCTCACGCCGTAACCCATCAAACGTTTTTCCGATTCGATTCCAAGCAGCTTCGCCGTCGCCCCAGTCGCAATGATCACGGAGTCGGCCTTGATCACTTTGTCGTCCACCACCAACTCGAACGGGCGCTTGCTGAAGCGCACCTCGCTGACTGCACCGCTCACGAATCGCGTACCGAATCGAGTCACCTGGCGCCGGAACACGTCCATCATCTCGGGACCCTGGATGCCGTGCTCGAAGCCGGGATAATTTTCGACCTCGGTCGTGATCGTGAGCTGGCCGCCGGGTTCATGCCCTTCGATCAAAAGCGGACTGAGGTTGGCGCGCGCGGTATAGAGCGCCGCAGTTAGCCCCGCGGGACCGGACCCGAGAATTACGACCTTGTTGATTTCATCAGCCATATGAACCGTCTGCGAAAAAGGTTTGCGACGTTGGTCGAACTGAGAATCAAGAGTTTATTGTATATGCGTGGGCGGTCAACATAAGCTCTAGCCACTCCTTCGATGGCGGGCAAGAAACAATCCGAAAAGCGGCGCACCGTTTCCACGCGCCTGACTCATCTTGATGCCCGCGGACGAATCCGCATGGTCGATGTCGGCGAAAAGCCGGTCACGCGGCGCGAGGCCATCGCGCGCGGCGAGGTCCGGATGGCGCCCGCTACCCTGCAGGCTATCGTCGGTGGAAAATTGAAAAAGGGTGAGGCGCTCGCGGCGGCGCGTCTGGCGGGAATCATGGCAGCGAAACGCACGCATGAGATGATCCCGCTCTGTCATCAGATCCCGCTCGAAGTGGTCGAAGTGGATTTCATGCCCGATTCTGCCAATTCCGTGCTTCAAATCCAGGCTCGCGCGGTGACCGACGCGCGTACCGGCGTCGAGATGGAAGCGATGGTGGCGGTGAGTGCTGCGGCCTTGACCATCTACGACATGGCCAAGGCGATAGATCGCGCGATGGTGATTGGCGCGATTCGGCTAATTGCAAAACGCGGCGGCCGCAGCGGCGATTTCGCGCGCGCCGGCGAATCGCAGTGGCCAACGCGGTGAGCGCACCGCTGGCGCGCGTAATCCTCAAGCGCGGCAGGGAAGGACCGGTCCGCGGCGGCAATCCATGGATCTTTTCGCAAGCAATCGATCGGATCGAGCCTCACTCGATTGAGCCTGGCGCCCTCGCCACAGTTCACGAGCCGTCGGGGGCGCTGCTTGGAATGGGTTACTGCAACCCGGCTACGACGATCGCAGTTCGGATGCTAGCGTGGAACGAGACTCCCGCAATCGAAGAACTGGTCGCACGCCGGCTGATGGGCGCGCTCGAGTTGCGGCGGCGATTCATTCGCAACGATACGAATTCGTATCGTCTCATTAACGGCGATGGCGATGGGCTGTCAGGCGTTGTCGTCGATCGATTCGGCGACGTGCTCGTGGTTCAACTGCTGACCGCGGGCGCGGATCGAATGCGCGCGACAATTGTCGCGGCGCTGAACGAATTGCTTCGACCGCGGTCTATTATCGAACGAAGTCACGGCGCCGTGAGAAAACAGGAAGGGCTCGACGATCACGTCGCGACTCTTTCTGGCGAATCGGTGACTGAAACGGTCGCCGCCGAGAACGGAATTAAAATCAAAATTGACTTTGAGCACGGTCAGAAGACCGGCTACTTCCTCGATCAACGCGACAACCGCGCGCTTGCCGGCGAAATCGCGTCCGGCGCGCGCGTGCTCGACGCTTTCTGCTACCAGGGTGGATTTTCGCTCGCGGCGATTGCGGGCGGAGCCAGCAAGGTCGTCGGCGTCGATACGTCGGCGCGCGCTCTCGAACTGGCGCGGCAAAATCTCGAGCTGAATCAGCATCCAGCAAGCGCCGTCGAGTTCGTCCATGGCGAAGCCGGCAAATTTATGGCCGAGACGCCGAAGCGCTTCGATCTGATAATTCTTGATCCGCCGCCGCTCGCGCGCAGCCGGGGTGACGCCGAACGCGCGGGCCGCCTCTACGTCGAACTCAACTCCGTTGCGATGCGCGCGCTGGCGCCCGGCGGACGCCTCATGACGTTTTCGTGCTCGACGCACTTTCGCGCCGACGATTTTGTTCGCGCCGTGCGCTTCGCCGCATCCAACGCGGGGCGCAATCTCCGCTTGATTGCGCATCTCGGGCCCGGCGCCGATCATCCTGTGTTGCTGGGTCACGGCGAAGGGGAGTATCTGACGGGCCTGCTGCTGGCGGACCTGTAAACTTCGGTTAAGCCCTCTCGCACAGATTACGACTTGCTAAGCGGGCGGGTTTGCTTGAGTATAGAGCAAATTTTTCCACGGGATCGGCCGAATGGAGCGAAACCTCCGCGCATACAGCTCAATTAAGACGCTATTTGTTCTGATCGCGCTCGCCATATCCGCGTGTCATCGCGAAGTCGCCATGCCCCCGTTGCCGCTTCGCAACATCACGCTCACAGACAAGTTCTTCGACGTATGGCCCACCAGCCCGACGCGCGCATTCGTGGTTGGCGATCGCGGCAAGGTGCTGCTGACTGAGGATGCCGGCCGTCACTTCAAGCGAATCGACGTCGGCACGCAACTGGGCATCTTTGGAATTCAGATGGCCGACAATCAGAACGGCTACCTGTGTGGGCAGGACGGGCTGGTGATGCGCACGCGCGACGGCGGCAAAACCTGGAAGCGTCTCGACTCGCGCACGCATCTGTTCATTTTTGGCCTGTCGTTTCCAGACGCAAATCACGGCTTCCTCGTTGGCGACCGCGCGCTGGTTTTGAGCACTACCAACGGCGGTGAGAGTTTCATCAAGCGGCAACTGCAAAAGATCTTTCCGCCTGAACTGGCCGACTATGCGCTACCGTACGAAGAGCCGGTGCTCTACAGCGCAAGTTTTCTCGACGTCGATCACGGATGGGTAGTCGGCGAGCTTGGGCGAATCTGGGCGACGGAAAACGGCGGCAAGACCTGGCAGGAGCAGCAGCAATCGCTGGTGTCGCAGTGGAAGCGTCCGCTCGGGCCCAACGACGATCCGCGGCTCGCAGATTTTCAGCTGCCAACTTTCTTTAGTGTTTCGTTCCGCGATCAGAAGCATGGTGCCGCGTGCGGACTCGAAGGCTGGGTAATCCAGACTGATGACGGCGGCCAGACCTGGCGCTTTGCCCATCAGGCGGACAAGCCGGGCGCTGCGCCCGACACGCTGGTGCCGGGAGCTCCGCAGATTCCTGCACGCGATCCGTTGTTCTCAGTCGACCTGTTTGGCGGCGACCAGGGAATCACCACCGGCTTGACCGGCACCGTGTTGCGTCTGCAGCCCAACGGCGCATGGGCGCACGATCCGTCGGTCCCGGCGATACCCTTTCCGCTTAGCCAAGCACGTTTCTTCGACGCACAACACGGATGGATCGTCGGCTACGGCACGATCCTTTATACCGAGGATGGCGGCAAGACGTGGCGCTACTGTCAGGGTTGACCGCTAACGCGCGAGCAAGGGAAATCTGGAGCACGCAATGACCTGGTACCGTTTCGGTGAATGGATTCTGCGCTGGCGCTTTCTGGTGTTGGGCGTTGTCGGCGTGCTCACTGCATTTTTCGGCTATTTCGCGGCTCAAACCCAGCTCGTCACAAGCTTCGGCGACCTGCTGCCCCAGAACCATCCCTTCATCCAGGTCGCGCACAAGTACGGCGAGTATTTCGGCAGCGTCAACAACGTCACGATCATGGTCGAGGCTAAAGACGGGACGATCTACAACCCCGACATCATCAAAAAGATCGTCCATATGACGCAGAACATGGATCTCGTTTACGGGATCCAGCACGGCTCGGTACGATCGATCGCGACCTCCAGCTACTTCCGCCCGCTGGCCGGTGGCGTGATTCTCAATACGCCCGTGCTGCCAAACGGTGAAATTCCAAAGACCCAGAGCGCCCTCGACGAGCTCGAGAGCAATGTTCACAAAAACCCTGGAGTGATCTTCGGGCGCTTCGTCTCACTCGATGACAAAGCCGCGGTTATAGAGGGAAGCTTCCTCGAGACGCGGCTCGACTACACGCGAATCTTCGACGAGATTCGTAAAGTCGTGGTCGATCCCGAGCGCGACTCGACGGTGCACATCTACTACGGTGGCCAGCCAATCCTTTACGGCTGGGTGTATCACTTCACACCGGAATTTCTTTGGATCTTTGTCGCTACGGTGCTCGCCGTCTGGATCCTGCTTTATCTCTATTTTCGCGATTGGCGTGGTGCGCTGCGTCCGACTATCTCCGGCGTCATTTGCGCCATCTGGGGACTCGGCTTCATCCGGTTGCTCGGCTTCGGCCTGGATCCGCTGGTGCTGGTGATCCCGTTCCTGATAACGGCGCGCGCCGTCAGCCATTCGGTGCAGATGCACGATCGATACTACGAAGAGTTTTACCGCCTGCGCGATAAGGAAAAAGCGATACTGTCGTCATTCTCCGAGCTATTCGTGCCGTCGCTGTCCGGAATTCTGACCGACGCGTTCGGCGTGCTCGTCATTCTGCTGGTGCCGGTTGTGTTTCTGCAGAAGCTCGCGATTACGGCGAGCTTTTGGATTGCCGCGATCATCGTGAGCGAACTGATCCTCAATCCGATCGTCTACTACTACCTGGATCCGCCGCGAATCGAAGTGATCGAGGGCCGCGAGCGCGGCTTTTTCAAACGGATGCTGGTGGCGATCGCCAAGCCAATGCTGGAAAAATCCGGACGCACCGCGACCTTCGCCGCTACGATTGCGGTGATCGCGCTGTGCGCGTTCTTCTGGACTGGCCTAAAGGTGGGAGACCCGTCGTCTGAATCGCCGATCCTTTGGCCCAACTCGGCCTACAACAAATCGATGGCGGCGATCCAGAGCGAGTTCGGCGCGATCGAGCAGTTCGTCGTCGTCGCGGAACTCGCCAAGCGCGATTCGCTCAACGATCCGAAGCTCTACCACGTCATGGATGAGTATGAGCGCTACATGGAGCGCGATCCGGCGGTTGGCCGCACCTTCTCGGTTGCCGATCTGTTGTCAAACGGCGGCTCCGCGCTCAGGGAGTTTCAGCCCAAGTGGAACGTGCTGCCGACCACCGCGCGCGGTACAGGACAACTGCTCGGCGGATTACTGGCAGGTGCTTCTCCTCTCTCGACCGCCTACATCATCACGCCACGCCGCGATGCAACTCAGATGACCGTGTATACGAAGGATCGCGAGGGTGAAAACGTCCAGCGGGTGGTACTGCGCACCCAGCGATTCTTCGCCGAACCTCAGCACCAGGTGCCCGGGGTCACGTTTTCTCTCGCTGCCGGAATTATCGGAGAGCTCGCTGCCGCCAACCAGGAAATAATCGACAACGATCTTTTGCTCAACGTACTCGCGTTCGCCACTATCTACATAATAATACTCATTACCTATCGCTCGTTCATGGCGGGGCTGTATTTGCTATTTCCACTGGCGCTCGCCAATGCTGCTATCAATGCCTACATGGGCGCTCACGATATAGGTATCAACATCAATACGTTGCCAGTAGTCACTGTCGGTGTCGGGTTCGGAATTGACTATTCTATTTATATAGTAAGTCGGATTATCGAAGAGCTTGCTACCGGCCACGATCTAAAAAAGAGTACCTACACGGCTTTGATCACTTCGGGAAAGGCGGTCGCGTTCACCGCGCTGACGCTCGTTGCGTCGGTCCTTTTCTGGTACTGGTCGAGCATCCGTTTCGACGCCGAAATGGGCATGCTGTTGGCGGTATGGATGTTCGTCTCGATGCTTGGAGCAATGACCATTCTGCCGGTATTGATCGTGACTTTCGATCCCGCCTTTATCCACCGCGAGAAGGAGCGCATACTCGCATCGAAGCGGCCGGACCTCGAGAGTAAGACGCTGGCGGCATCTTCCTAATAATCGACGCGCGTGGATAATCTGATCCGGGTGCCCGCGATGAAACTCGAGCGGCTGGATCATTTTGGTATCGAAGTAGCGGACCTCGCCCGCGCGGAGCGCTTCTATACCGATGTCCTCGGTCTGCAGGTTGTGAACCGTTTCGGCGACCAGATCTTGCTGGATTGCGGCGGCCAGAACTTTGCCTTGTTCGAGGTGCCAAGGCCGCCGCTCGACGCCGCCGCGCGCCAATCGATCATCGGACATCCGCTGGGCCGCGGTCATCACGCGTTCAAGGTGAGGGCGGCGGACTTTGCCGGCGCTCGTGAGCGGCTGGCGGCGGCGGGGGTCGAGAGCGCCGCGCCGATTGATTGGGGCGATCACGATTGTATCTACTTTCTCGATCCCGACGGCAATCTGCTCGAGATGGTGAGCTACCGCTGAACGACCACCTGAAATCTCCCGCGCCCACGGTTCATCACCGATGAACTCGGCGCCGATGATTCGCGCGGAGAATCTCCGCAAGCGCTACGGGCATCGTGATGCGCTCGACGGTGTGTCGTTCGCAGTGAACGCCGGCGAAATCGTTGGCCTGCTTGGTCCCAACGGCGCGGGCAAAACGACCACCCTCTCGATTCTGTCGGGCGTGATCGCTCCTGACTCTGGCCGCGCCCTGATCGCAACTTTCGATCTCGCCACGGCTCCGCGCCAGGCGCGCCACAGCCTGGGCCTGGTGCCTCAATCGCTCGCGCTATATCCGACGCTGACCGCGCTCGAAAACCTGATGTTCTTTGGACGGATGGAGGGAATGGCTTCGCGCGATGCGCTCAACCGCGCCCGTGGTTTGCTCGAAGAAGTCGGCCTTGATGATCGCGCGAACGACGTGGTCAATGAATTCTCCGGCGGCATGATGCGGCGGTTGAACATCGCATGCGGCATGATGCATTCTCCGGCGGCAATCATGCTCGATGAGCCAACCGTCGGCGTCGATCCGCAATCGCGCGGCCGAATCTTCGCGGTCGTCGAGCGGGCCGCGCAAGCCGGCGGCGCTATCCTCTACAGCACGCATTACATGGAAGAAGCCGAGCGGCTGTGCAATCGAATCGTGCTGATCGATCACGGAAAAATAGTGGCGCAAGGCACTGATCGTGAACTGATCGCGCTGGCGGGAACTGAACCGCGCATCGAAATTATGACAAAAAAGGAGCTTCCGCCCGGATGGTCGCGCGGAATCACCGGCGTTAGCGAATTGCCGTGGGAGGTCGTCGACGGTTTCGCCGCTGCGGCGACGCTGCACGGACTCGACCAGGTGCCGGAGGTCATTCGGCGAGCCGTCGAGGTTGGCGACGAGGTCATCGAATTCCATGTGCATCGCCCCAATCTCCAGGACGCGTTCCTGAAACTCACCGGCCACGCGCTGCGCGACGCCCCGTGAACACGACGAATACCGCGACTGCAGACTGCTTTTCCCTGAGGTGATGATGCTGCGCGCGGTGTGGTTGACGATTGGCAAGGAATTTCTGCTCATCCGGCGCGACCGCGTCGGCTTGTTCATGTTGTTAGTTGCGCCAATAGCCGTCATCGCCGCCGCTGGTTTCTCACTGGCGAAAATCTACGGCGGTCAAAACGCTCCGCGCGGCGAATATTCGGTTGCCGTCTTCGACCAGGACCACGGCGCTGTGGCGCAAGCGATTCTCGACGCGCTCGCGGGTCAGCCCGAACTGTCGATAGTTCATGCTTCGAGCCGCATCGACCTGCAGCAAACTGTCCGCGAAAGAAAACTGGCGGTGATTGGAATAGTTATTCCTCCCGGCACTACCGACGCTATCAAGCATGGCAGAGGCGCGCAGCTCATTCTCTACACCGACCCGGTCAAGTATCTGCAAACCACAAAGATCGAGCTGACGCTTTCGGAGTTGTGCAGGAAAATCAGCGTCGGCGCCGCCGCGCAAGCACGCAGTCAAACCGCCGAACAAACTCGCAGCTTCACCCACCAACTGGATCAAGCGCGCGAGTCCGCCGAGCAGGCACGGGCGGACGCAGCCCGCCTATCGGCGGCAGCCGACGCTTCGCGCGCGGCGGTGGAACCGCGGATTCGCGCGCACATTGAGACCGCGCTGAGCAGCGCCCGCGATCGAACGAAGCTGGCGCTCGACACCGAGTTGGATCGCATCCAGCGCAAGATCGACGCTGACACCGCGGCGCAGCAAGCAAAGCTCGACGAGCTGAAGGATTATCTGAATCGCCTCGACCTCGCGCACGCCCAGTTCGAGACCTGGTTCGGCCAGCTCAAGGAGCTTGCGGGTAGCCGTGCCGCGGATATTCCGCCGCCGCCAACAATTCCGCCGCTGCCGGCCGATCTCAATCTCGGCGGCATCAAGCTCGAACCCGTCGCGGACTTCAGGGACGCGCGAAGCCGGCTCGAGGGCGCGCTCACGATTCCTCCGATCGATCTTGATCTGCCCAAGCTGCCGGAGGCGCCCAAAATTCCCCTGGTCAGGATTCCGGAGGTGCCTGCAATCGACTCGAGTCTGGCGATTCCCGGGACGCTTGGACTTACCGAGGTCGATTTGGCGGGCAAGGACGTCGGCGAGTTCGCGGGATTCAACGCCTTCGATCTCCAGGTGCCGGGCTTCGCCGTGACCTTCCTTTTGATCGGCATGTTGATGGGCGTGTCGTTGGCGCTGATCGATGAGCATGACTGGGGCACGCTCGAGCGGCTGCGTTCCGCGGCGGCGCCGCTATGGACCACGCTCACCGGCAAGCTGCTCGCTCGCTTCATGGTCGGTTTCATCCAGATGGCGGTGCTGTTCGCGGCCGGATACCTGCTGTTCGGAATCTCGCTCGGCCGCACGCCGGCCGCCCTGATGATGCCTGCCGCCGCTATCGCGTTTGCGGGCGCTGCCTTCGGCTTGATCGTCGCCGGTATCGGAAAGACGCGCGACGCCGTTCTGCCAGTCGGCGCAATCGTCATCATGACGATGGCGGCGATCGGCGGGTGTTGGTGGCCGATCGACTTCGAGCCCGGCTGGATGCAGCAGGTGGCGTTAGCGCTGCCGACGACCTGGGCGATGCGTGCCTTCAACGATTTGATGATCCGCAACCTGGCTGCTTCGAGCGCGCTGCTTCCAACCGCCGTCAATTTCGGATTCGGGATGGTTTATAGTGTTATCGGCGTGGCAATCGCACGCCGGCGATTCGGTTGATCGGATGACGACGGAGTAATGGCCAATTGAAAAAATTCGCGAATGAATTTCGCCAAGTACTGATGTATGCGCTGGTCGGCGCTTTCGCGCTGAATGTATTCCAGCCAACTGTCGCCAACGCGGGCCTAATGCGGTTCAGGGTCGATCCTGACAGAAGCACAGTCAGCGCCGAAGTCGCCGAGCCGGTCGCTTTCATCCGTGGCAATGCCACTGGGACGTTCAGGATAATCGACGGTGCGGTAAGCGGAGATCCCGCAAATGTTTCGGGCACCGCCAAGGTCAGGATCCTTATCGACGCGAGCAGCTATCATAGTGACAATCCGTCGCGCGATCGATCGGTCACTGAAAAATCGCTCGAGGCCGACAAATTTCCGACCATTGGATTTGAGAGCAACAGCATCGTTGGCGTCGTGATGACCAGTCCGCGCGAAGGTACCGCGATAGTCACGGGATTCCTCACCCTGCACGGCGAAGCGCACGCCATTACTATGTCGGTGCATGCGACGCTCGACGCGGACGGCAGCTTCACCGGCGACGGCGAGGTGAAAATCAGCTACGAAGATTTCGGCGTCAAGGTCCCCGGCGTTTTGTTCCACGCGATCCTGGCCGGCGACGAGGCGACGGTTCGCTTTCATATTGTTGCGGTCAACGTCGGCGCCCCGGCTCCAGGGCCGCCCGCCGCCGCGCCCGTGCCTCCGCGATAATCTCCGTTTGTCGATGGGGCCCTCCATCAACTACAAGCTTTGAGCATGGTTGAACTAGCGATTGCTCCACGCGGGGCAAAACTCCCCGCCGCGGTTACTGAGTTGGCAGCAGCGATCGAAGCCGACGGCGGTGCGGCGCTGGCAGCCTACCAGGAGCCGATCGGCGATCATTGGCATTTGTTCGCGATGCTTCCACTCGCGAAAGTCGAGGCCACGCCGTACCAACGCGACCTGTCGCCGGCGCATCTCAAGCGCATGATCGAAGTGATGAAGAAGCTCAAGCGTTTCACCGAGCCGATCGTCGCCGTTCACTCCGGCGGCACCTACTGGACTCCCAACGGTAATCACCGCCGGGCGGCCGCGTTGAAGTCTGGCGCCAAGACGATTCCCGCGATCGTGATACCCGATCCCGAGGTGGCCTTTCAGATCCTCGCCCTGAACACAGAGAAGGCGCACAATCTGCGCGACAAAGCGCTCGAAGTCATCCGGATGTATCGCGCGCGCCTCGAAGAGCAACCGCAAATCCGCCGAGAAAGACTTCGCCTTCGAGTTCGAGCGCGCGCATTTCATCACACTCGGTCTGCTTTATGAAAAAAAGCCGAGGTTTTCGGGCGGCGTTTATGCGCCGCTGCTCAGCCGCGTCGATGGATTTCTGACCAAGCCGCTCAAGGAGGCGATTGAAGATCGCCAGGAGCGCGCGGCCCAGGTCGAGCGCGCCGACGAGCTGGCGGTCGAATTGGTGGCGGCGGCCAAGAAGCGCGGCCTGATTCATCCTTATCTGAAGAATTTCATCATCGCACGATCAAACCCGCTCACGCGCGCGCGAAAAAATCTTCCGACTTGCAAGGCTGCCCTGACCAGCATGATCAAGGCGCTCGAGGAATTCGATCTAGGCAAGATTCACTTCGGACAGATTCGCGCCGCAGCCCAAATCGCTGCTGCCACTTCAGTCGCCGACACCAATTGAAAGGAAAAAGGATCACGACACATGCCTGATGAAATCGTCTTGTACGAAGCTCGATATCCAGCCGCGATCATCACCCTTAACAACCCGGTCCATCGCAACGCCTTGAGTGCCGCGATGATCGACGCTCTCATGGCGGCTATTGCACGCGCCGAAGCGGACAGCCACGTGCGCGCATTAGTCTTCACCGGAACCGGTGCAGCATTTTCTGCCGGGATGGATCTCGGCGAGCTGCGCGCCATGCTCGATCAGCTGCGCGTCGACCAAGCGGGATCGGTTTGGGACGGTGCGCTTCGCGGTGAAGCGTTGATCGAGCGCGTGTATCGCCTGGGCAAACCTTCCATCGCTGCCGTCAACGGAGTCGCGGTCGGCAATGGCGCGGGCTTCCTCAGTGCGTGCGATTTGGCGGTCGCGGCCGATAGCGCTCAAATCGGCTACACCGAGATGAAGCACGGGATTCAGGCGGGGATGGTAATTCTCCATCTGATGCGACTGGTCGGCGAGCGCGTCGCGAGGTACCTGCTGCTCACGGGAGAACTGATGACTGCTGAGCAGGCGAGGTCGATCGGCCTAATCAATAAGGTGGTGCCACCCGGTCAGTTGATGGACTCCGCGCTTGCGTGGGCCGATGCGATCGCGATGAACGCGCCAAAAGCCGAGGCGACTACCAAATCATTGATGTGCAAATTCTCCGGTCAGGCGATAGCGATGAGCATGACCGAGTACACCGCCGCGCCGCATATCACCGACGAGACACGCTGGGGACTTGAGTCTTTCTTTGATAAGAAGCCGGTTCCATGGTCGATCAAAATGTCATGATTTCTGGTAGAGGCCGCTTCCAGCCAGCACCAGGCCGACTACAATCGCCGCGCCGGCCACGATTGGCGGCACGCTATGTGAAGTTGGTTCGGTCGCCTGAACCTTCAAGTCGCCCAGGGTTACGACGTTTTTGGTGTCATTGGTGGTGAACTCCGGAATCGCGAGTCCCAACAATCCGAGCAGGGCGATGATCACTCCGACGATTACAATTGGCTTCATTGGTTCATGTTCCCGCGGATTTGAGTCCCGCCGAAGATTTCATTGTTACGTAGCTGACGATGCCGATTAGCAGGATAGCGGAGCCCGCAATTCCGAACGACTGCCACAGCGGTAGCCATTCATGAAGCAGCAATATTCCGGCGCACAGGACGCATACCCCGCCACAAACGATCACTGCGACTATAGTTAGAGTAGCTACTGCATTAGCGAGTCGCGTCTCGAGTGCCGCGCCCATGCTCGTCTGCAGCATGTGAGCCTCGGACTGGAGGATGCGGGTTACGTCGTCCACCGCCCTGCTCAAGAGCACGGGCCAATCCTGCAAGGTCGCGGGCGAGCCGTTAGAGATGTGTGACTGTTTTTCTGTCATGGCAACAGCAGTGCGGCTTGCGGCTTCTTCGCTTCATTCTGATCGTCGTGTGACGCGCGTTTAGAGATTGCGAAACTGAGCAGCGCCGCGATTACGACTGGACCGGCGCCACGGTTGTTGACCATCGAGCCGAACAGAAAGCCCACCGCTCCGGCAATCAGGGAAGCTCCGAGGGCATGGCTCTCGATAATGTGATCGGGGCGCATCTCGTCTTCTGCGCGTTCAACTTTCTCGCTGACCTCAGTCAAGGTGTCGCGGAGGTCCTGGCGTGCGTCATCGCGCTCAATCTGGATCGCGGAGATCTGTTCTTCAGTCGTCATTGTTTCCATTGCGCGAGGTTCCACCCCGAGCTTTTGCGCGGTCTCGTTCTCGGCCGTCGCGACGGCCGGTGACGAGCCCGACGATTAAATCCGTAGCTGCTCCGCGCAGCGCGATTCGACCCACTATCGTCAGAAGCGCGAGCCCGATCCGGCTGCGGGCTCCTCCGCCCAAGACGAATCCTACTCCACTGGCGATAGCCAGCGCGGTCAGCGGTTCCTCCCTTACGTACTCGCCGATATCCCGTTCTGGTCGACGCGTCCTCTCTACGGCATCGGTCGAGCCGGCTCCTGCTGAGCTATTCATTAGTCCACGCGCCCGGCTCAGGAAACGCGCCGAACGATCTGCGCGGCGACGTAACCGATCGCAAATGCAGCCGCGATCGCGAGCCATGGTTCACGGCGCACGAAATCGCGCAGGTCAAGGTCAACACCCTTGTCCTTGACGAATTGCTGCGCAGAGTCGAAGCCGTCCTTGACCGCCTGACTGGCCTTGTCTGCCGCTTGGCGGCCCTGATCCATCGCGTTTCGAACGGTAGAATTTGCAGTATCTTCCAATGTCATTCCTGTTACCCCTGAATCTGCGGGTTGCTGACTGTAGTTAGTTTTTCGATTGATATTTTGCGGATGACTGTCTCAACACTTGAACCAAGGGGTATGTGGCGGGCACCGAGGAAGGGGGGAGTCTTCCAGATGCCCGCCGTTTTCGCCCCGCGTCTCGCGGTGGTTACCGCTCGGCCGCTGGCAGAAGATCGTTTCTGAACAGCTGATTCTCCCTTGCCGGTCTAAATCCAATTTCATTTGCGATTGTGTCACTCTTCAATGCAGCGGCGGTATCCTGAGTCCCGGAATAGCTCCGATCACTCCGAAAACTTGCAAGATCCAAATCAACAGAACCACGAACACTACGATATTGAGCAAGCTTTTTATGGCCCCGGCCATCGGGATGTAGGTATTGATTAGCCACATCACCAAACCGACGACGACCAGGATCACTATTATGTTGACTAGAGTCACGCTGGCTGCTCCTTGGGTTGTTTCGCTGGACGATCGCGCGCCCTATCTGCGCATATCTATACATTACACCCAGCAGCCGAACGGGACCAATTCATCTCGTTTTAGCCTCAAGAAAAATCAAACTCGGCTGTAATCTAACGTTCAGAGGCCGCCACGACCCACCAGCAGCCAGATCACCACGATGACGAGTACGAGCGGTACCAGGCCCCCCGTAGCACCATAGTTGCTATAACCATAATAGCCACCGCCTCCGCCAAATAGCAAGATCAATATAATGATCAATAGTAACATGACATTCTCCTTCTCTATTTTCCGATTCGTTTCTGCGTACTAATCCAATACTAATTCGGCGACGTATAGGTAGTCGTGGTCCGCTTCTGTACGGTCCCGTCATTTGAGTCGGTCGTTACCGTAGTGGACTGTTCCGGAGATACATATGGAGCAGGCTGCGTGTACGAGTATGGCGCAGGCTGAGTATACGTGCGCTGCACGGTACCGTTGTCGTACTGAGTAGTGGTCGTGGTATTTGAATCCGCTACGGGTGCCATCACGATTGGCGGATTAGTGGTGTCATATTGCCTGGTCGTCGTGGTTTCCGTGACGTGAGTAGTAGGCGTACAACCGGCCAGCCACACCGTCGCGATACCAACTCCAATAGCCACTGCATAATTGTGTGTGTATTTCATTGTTCAGACTCCTGTTCTGATGTTCTACTCTTTTCTTGGCTAACATACATCGGTGAGTGCTGCGGGTGAGCCAAAACGAGTTATACAGAGCACAACTTCGCCAGTACTATGTGAGATTAACTACCCGAAGGTGCTGCGAAGCACGTCGCCGGGCGAATGTAGATGGAATGTTTGCCGAGGTTGGACGAGACTCACAGAAGACCGGATTGGCCGCGAGAAAAGTTCAACTCATCAACAAGTTCTATCTGTCAAGGAGCACATCATGATCTCTTTCACGCATCCTGCCGTACGCGCAGTTAGCGCGGCGGCAACTCTACTCGGCGCTATCGTTCTCGCCAGCCCGGCGTTTGCCGCCGGCGGCGACGTCCTGACCCCGGCTTCGTCGCACCAAGCGATGGCGGCTCCAGCGTCGGAGTCTGCAACGAGCGCCTCCATGGTCGAGGCTCACATCAGAGATCTGCACAAACGATTGCACATCACAGAAGCTCAGAAACCCCAATGGGACAATCTGACCCAGGTCATGCGTGATAACGCGAAGGCGATGACCGACCTTCAGAAAGAGCGCGCCGCCGACGCGCAGTCGATGAGTGCTGTCGATGTCATCAAATCTTATGAGTCAGTAGTCCAAGCGCATGAAGATGGAATGAAGAAATTCATACCTCCGTTCGAGGCCCTCTACAACTCGATGTCGGACGCGCAAAAGAAGACCGCTGACTCCCTGTTCCGCAACCGTGAACGCGCCTCAGCGGCAAAACAGACCGCAGCAAAGTAGAGCGGGAATCGATCCCGCGAGGTAGTGTCTTTATGCATGAATCACTGAACCCGAAAATCGAATTGAGCTCCAGGATAGCCAGGCTTACCGCGGCTGTCGGATTTGCTCTCGTGATTGGCAGCTTTGGAGTCGGACCGGCTCGCGCCGAAGATAATCACCGCGGAGGCGGCGGCAATCACGTCGTCGCCCAGCGCGGCGGTGGCGATCGCGGCGGTTACCACGGCGGCGGGTGGTCCGGACCAACGGTAGTGGATAACTACTATGCGCCCCAGCCAGATTACTACGCGGCGCCTGATCCGGACTATTACTATGGAGACGGCCCGCAGTACGACGCTCCTCCGCCCCAAGGCATAACTCTCTTCTTTGGCCTTTGATCGCGAAACCTCTGGTCGGTAGTGTTCTGATGCGAAGTCAGGGCACTACCAATCAAGTTCATTCGCGTTGTCGCGCCGCGCGCGCGCGATTGGACCGTATGAAGAAGTCGTTGATTAGAACGAGCTCCTTTTCATCATAGGCTGCGAACACTCTGTCCATACGGGCGAGTATTGGCTTATAGAACCTGGCGATCGTGCGCTTGGGCGCCGAGGCGAATCGCACGATTACGCTGCGCCGATCTTTCGGATTGCGCTCGCGTTCTAGGTAGCGCGCCTTTTCCAGTCGATCGATAACCACCGTCATTCCGCCGCTGCTGAGGCCGGTCAGCTGAGCCAGGCCGCCGGGCGTGGTGGGACCGAAGAGGTCAAGCAGGTTGAGAACCTGGTAATCGGTGGCGTTAATCCCGAGCCGATCGGCCAACAGCTGATTGAACAGGATTGCCTCTGCGAGATACTGACGCGTTTCGCGTATCAGTGATTCGCGCAACGCGCGCTTGCGGCTCGACGTTCCCGTTTTCCTCATTTCTGTAATTCTCTTATATTGCGAGTATCTTTGAATATAAGGTATCTGATTATGGCAGCTAGATCAGCATCGAAAGCCTACAAGGGCATGGGAATGGAAGGGCGGATTGCCAAGTGGTACGCGGCCAATACCGCCCTTGATTTGAGCGAGTTTGCCGCGCAGGCGCGCAAACTCGCCGACGGGTTGTCGCCGGCCTCTGCTGTGCTCGAAGTTGCTCCAGGTCCCGGTTACTTCGCGATCGAGCTTGCCCGCGCCGGAAATTTCCGCATCACCGGCCTCGACATCAGCGCTACCTTCGTCGACCTCGCGCGCAAGAATGCCGAAGCGGCCGGCGTCGAGGTCGAATTTCTCCGAGGCGACGCCGCGCACATGCCGTTCGAGAGCAATACCTTCGACGCGATTTTCTGCCGCGCCGCCTTCAAGAATTTTTCTGAACCGGCGCTGGCGCTGAAAGAGATGCGCCGAGTGCTGAAGCCGGGCGCCACCGCCCTTATCATCGATCTCCGCCGCGACGTCTCCAGCGACGCCATCGACACCGAGGTCAGGCGGCTGCACATGAGCCCGCTCAATTCGTTCATTACCCGGTGGACGTTTCGTCTGATGCTTATCAGGCGCGCTTACACCAGGACCGAGTTCTTGGAGTTCATCCGGCAGACGGAGTTCAGCAAGTCCGACATTCGGGAAACGACGATTGGCTTCGAGATTTATCTGGTTAAGTGATTGGCGTCGAAAATGCCGGACTACGGCGTCGAGGTCGAAGGCGCAGAGGTTGTCGCTGATGCCGCTGGAGAATTCGAGGTTGACGCTGGATCAGGCTTCGGATCCTTTGAATCGCTTTTCGTCGATGTGGAAGCGACCCGCTTGACCTTAACCCGCGCAACACCTTTTTCGGTTATGCCGAGCTGCTCTGCTGCGCTCTTGGAAAGATCCAGGTTTCGCCCGCGAATGTGAGGTCCGCGATCGTTGATTCGCACCGTTACGGACTTGCCGGTCGTCGGATTGGTTACCTGCACCTTTGAGCCAATCGGCAACGTCTTGGACGCCGCCGTCAAATCGTCGGGGTTGTACGGCTCGCCGCTTGCCGTCGGAAGCCCTGCAGTCGCATCACCTTGGTACGATGCCTTGACCGCGCTCGGAGCCCTGTGCCTGCTGCTGGTCTGCGGAGGTGGCGGCGTCACAGGTACCGGCGCTGGTGCCGGAGTAGGCGGCGCAATCGCCGGCGCGGGAGCCGGCTGTGGTTGCGATTGCTGCGTCGTGCATGAGACTGCGAGCGACAGGCTCATCACGGCCAGCGCTCCGCCTGCACCCAGTTGCCAGTTGGTGAACTTCAATGGCTATTCTCCAGCAGGATCAGCGAATAGTCACTCGCTATATCGTCGCATACTGCTCAGTTGATCGAATTGGCTATTCGGCAATTCTGAGCCGTGGAACAACCGACCACTACTTCCAGCGTACCATCATTTCGCGAAATGGAACTAGGCGGCTGCCGGGGCGCGGGCGAGTTCAAATGCCCCGAGTTCGATGCCGTCGTTCGAGCGCAGGACTATCTTGGTTCCGAGACGCTGCTCGAGCGTCTCGAGATCCTTGGCGCCATGGTCGTACAGGTAGCGCGCGACTTCGGGATTCAGTTTGACGATAAGCATATCGCCCGCGGATTTGGAGACCGCCTCGCGTTGAATCCCGCGCAGCACTTCGGCCGCGAGGGTCGGCACCGATTTGACCACGCGCCGCCCGTCGCATCGCGGGCAGTTCTCGGTCAACAGTTTCTCGAGACTCTCGCGCGTGCGCTTGCGCGTCATCTGCACCAGACCCAGCTCGGAAATTTTCAGGGCCGAGGTCCGCGCCTTGTCGCGCTTGAGCGCGAGTGCCAGCGCGTCGCTGACTTTCTTGCGATCGCCCTCGCGCGCCATGTCGATGAAATCCACGATGATGATGCCGCCGATGTTGCGCAGCCGCAGCTGCTTCACCACCTCCTCGACCGCCTCGAGGTTGGTCTTGAAGACGGTGTCATCCTGGCTGCGCTTGCCGACGAAGCGGCCGGTGTTCACGTCGATTGCCGTCAGCGCCTCGGCCTGATCGAACACCAGGTAGCCACCCGACTTGAGCCAGACCTTGCGGTCGAGCGCGCGTTCGATCTGCGGTTCTATGTTGAATCGATCGAATAGCGGCTGCGGCCCATCATGCAGCGTGACTCGCGCGCGCAGACGCGGCATGTAGTTCTGCACGAACTGAACCACGCGGCTGTAGGTAGTCGGATCGTCGCACCACAACCGGTCCACTTCGCTGGAAAAAAGGTCGCGCACAATCCTGAGCGCGACATCCAGGTCGCTGTACAGGATCGAAGCCGGCGGCATGCTTTCGTTCTTGCGCAGGATCGAAGTCCACAGCTTGGTGAGAAAGGCGACGTCGCGCTGGATTTCACGACGGCTGACGCCCTCGCACGCGGTCCGCACGATGAAACCGCCCTGCGGCGGTCGCAGCTCCCCAACGTCGGCGCGAAGCCGCGCGCGCTCTTCGGCACTCGCGATTCGCCGCGACACTCCGATGTGATTGCTCGTCGGCGTGTAAACCAGGTGGCGACCCGGCAGCGATATCGACGACGTCAACCGCGCGCCCTTGGTGCCCATCGGCTCCTTGGCGATCTGCACGATGATGTCCTGGCCGCGACGCAATTGCTGCTCGATCGGCAACCGCGAGTGTTGCGGCGCCTGGCTGCGGCGTCCTCGGCCGCGGCGCCGGCCGCGCGATGGCCGCGGCGCGTTCGCGTCAACCACCCCGTTGGTGCTGAGGGCAGCTTCATCCCCGGCATTCATTTCCGCGTCGGCGAACTCGTTGTCGACAATCGGCTCGGTCTCGACGTCTTCTTCACCGAGAACTTCTGCCACCGTGTTGAGCGCGGAGACTCCGTCGTGAAAATCGGAGACGTGCAGAAAGCCCGCTTTCTCCAGCCCGATATCGACGAACGCAGCCTGCATCCCGGGCAGCACCCGCGTGACTTTGCCCTTATAGATGTTGCCCGCCAACCCAACCTGGCGGTTGCGCTCGAGGTAGAATTCCGCGAGCTCGTTATCTTCAAGCAGCGCGACCCGCACTTCCAGCGTGGACGCGTTAATAGCGATTTCTCGTTTCACTGATGAACTCTCTATTCCGGCAAATCCGACATGATCCCGACTGCGCGGACGATGCGCCAGGAGTCGTTGCGCGGGCGTCGCGAGCGCTTAGCATACCACTAGCGTCCGATGGGACATCGTTTTACCCCTTGCGTCAACAACTTGAGCAGGATCATACGAGGCATGCCCGACCTCCGCAAGCAAGCTCGATTAGTGAACCAATAACGGGCTTTTAATCCAGCTGTATCTTGACATGGTATCCTTGGGCCGATACTCGTCATGAAGATGTCTGCTGCGGCCGACATGGTTGCGCCTAGTCTCCCGGGAGCGGGCCTGCTCAATAGCAAGGTCCTCGTTCTCAATCGCTCATATCTGCCGGTTCACGTTACGTCGGTAAAACGCGCGTTTGCCCTGCTTTATCAGGGCGTTGCGAAGGCCGTGGACGAGCAGTACCACACCTTCGACTTCGATAGTTGGCGCGATTTGTCGATTGAAGTGCAGCATGAACGGCTCGGCATCGTGAACGGATTCATCCGCGTGCCGCGGGTTCTTTTACTGACAGCATACGAGCGCGTGCCAAAGCGCCACGTGCGGTTCTCGCGCTTCAACATCTTCGCCCGCGACGGCAACACCTGCCAGTATTGCCACAAGAAACTGCCGCGCACCGAGCTCAATCTTGACCACGTCATCCCGCGCTCGCGCGGTGGCATGTCGACGTGGGAGAACATCGTCTGCTCCTGCCACCACTGCAATCGCCGCAAGGGCGGCCGCACGCCGGATGAAGCCGGAATGCATCTGTTCCGCCGTCCGCGGCGCCCCGAATGGACGCCGTTCTCGTCCGAGATGTTCAGCCTACGCCACTACCGCGAATGGATGCCGTACCTGTCGCAGGTCGACAGCGCCTATTGGAACACCGAACTGATCCAGGACTAGTTCGTCCTTGGCGATTTCCACAACTAGCTGTGGACACTCGTTCCCCCACCCACAATATATTGCGTATCCTCTTGATCCTCCGAGGGTAGTTTGCGATAAGCTTCGTGACGTGGTGGTGTGGTGGAGGCGAAGGCAGCATGCGTCTTAAGAGCCTTGAATTACTAGGCTTCAAGTCTTTTCTCGATTCGACGACGATAGGTTTCGCGCCGGGGATGACCGCCGTGGTTGGCCCCAACGGATGCGGCAAATCGAACGTCGTCGACGCCATCCGGTGGGTGCTCGGCGAGCAGGCCCCCACTCGCCTTCGCGGCAAGAGCGTCGAGGACCTTATCTACGCCGGCAACGAGGCGAATGCCGCGGCGGGAATGGCCGAGGTCTCGCTCGTACTCGAGGCCGAAGAAGGCAGCCAGCTCCCGGAGCCATACTCCGCGCTCAGCGAAGTGGCGGTCACGCGCCGCGCATATCGCTCGGGCGAGTCCGAATATCTGCTCAACAAGATTCCCTGCCGGCTCAAAGACATCACCGAGTTTTTCATGGCCGCGCAGATTCACAGCCGCGGCTACTCGCTGGTCGAGCAGGGCCGAATCGAGGAAATTATCCAGGCCAAGCCGCACGAGCTGCGCACCCTGGTCGAGGAAGCGGCCGGCCTCTCGCTGTTCAAGGGCCGGCGCGAGATGAGCGAGCGCAAGCTCGAACGCGTCAAGGAAAATCTCGCGCGGGTCGACGATGTGCTCAGTGAAATCGAGCGTCAGCTCAGCTTCGCGCGCCGGCAGGCAAAGAAGGCCGAGACTTACAAGGTCGTCAAGGCGGAACTCGGCGAGCTGGAACGCTATTCGGCGGCGAGGCGGCTGATCGATCAGCGCGAAGAACTGGCGATACAGACCGGCCGCGACACGGAACTAAAGAACGCGCTCGACGGCGCGCGCGCCGGCGCCGCCGCGATACGCGAGCAGGTCGAAGCCGCAGCCTCGGCCGCGCAGTCGGCCCGCTCCGAACTGGGCGGCGCGCAGCGCGAGCTCGAGAATCTGCATTCCGGCGCGAATGAACGTGCGCGCACGCGCGGATTTCTGCAGCGCCGGCTCGACGCGACCGCGCAGCTCGAGATCGATCTGAGCGCTCGGCTGGTCGAGCTGGAGGCGAGTGCGACTGCCGCGCGTGCGAATCGCGCCCAGGCGGGTGCGACGCTTGCGCGCGAAGTTGCAGACGGCGGCGGCGACGCCGACGCTGCGCTCAAGGAGATTTCACTCAAGCACGAAGCCTCGAATAATGAACTCAAGCAAGCTGAGCGCCGCGGTGAGGAATGCAAGGACGATCTGTCCGACGTCGTGCGCGAAGCCGCGGTAATTCGCGGCCGGCTGGGCGATCTCGCCGGCGAGCGCGCCGACCTCGAAAAGCGCCTTGAAGCAACCGCGCTCGAGGCGCCGGCGCTGGCTGCCGAACTCACAACCGCCCGTGAATTGATGCGCGCGGCGGAGGCCGACCTCGAAGCATCGCGCGCGGCGGCGGCCGAGCTCGAAGGCGTGCGGCGCGAGACTGCCGAGCGCGAGATCGAAGCGCGCACCGCTTTAGACCATCTTGCTGCGCGCATCAATTCGCTGCGCGAAGTGCTGGTCGCGCGCGGCGAGCTTCAGACTAGTCAATCACCGAACGGCGTCGATCTGCGACTGCGCACCATACTCGAGTCACTCAACGGCGATCGTCCTGCCGTCGATCCTTCGATCATCAAACAGGTGGTGCGTGCGCCGCTTGGGCTCGAGCCAGCGCTCAGAGCCGTGCTCGGCAGTCAGATGGACGCCGTGATTGTCGAGTCGCCGCAGTTCGCGATCCGCGCGATCGAAATCCTGAAAGAAAATTGCGCAGGCCGGATGGACTTCGTGCAGGAACCCGACGCCGCAATCGCGGCGCATCCGGCGATCGACGCGCCCGGTATCGCCGGACGGCTGGTCGAGATGCTCGAAGTCGAGGATCGATTCTCGCCGGTCGCCGAAGCGATGCTCGGTCATGTAATGCTGGCGAACGATTTACATTCCGCGCTGGCAGCGTCGAATCTCAACGGCCACGGAACCGTTTTCGTGACGCGCGACGGTGACCTGGTAATGCCAGGCCGAATGATCAGCGGCGGCAGTGCCGACGACATCGCGCCGGCCGTCGATGTCGCCGCGATCGAAGGGGAGACGCGCGAGCTCGCACGCGCGGAAGACGAGCACCGCACTCGCGCAGCACAGTTCGCCGCGGTGCGCGCCGAGCGCGAACGGGCGGACGCCGAGCTCGAGCAGGGACGCGCGTCGGCGCGCGATGCGGAACGCGTCGCTAACGATCGCCGCGGCGCTCTCGCTCGCGCCGAGCAATCGGTCGCGCTTGCGGAAGCTCACGGTGGCAACTCGCGCCGTCGGCTCAGCGAACTGGCGGAATTGGTAATCACCTCAAATGAACGGCTTGAGGAGCTGGCGAAGATCGAACAGGAGTCGCGCGCGCGCCTGAGCGCGATGGTGGACGAAATAGCCACGTTGCGCACTGCGGCCGAAGAGATTGGCGCCGTTATGCTCGATGTGGCCTCCAAAGTCGAAGCGCGCAAGTCGCGGCTCGCGGCGCTCGAAAGCGAACTGGCGCATGCGCGGCGCGAGGCCGACGCACTCGAAGCGCAGGTCAGCGAGCATCGCGCAAATCTCGAACGCTCGCACACTGAGCGCGCCGAGTTCGAGCGCGAACTCGAAACTCTTTCCGCACAGGATGTCGCGGCGCGTGCCCGCGAGACCGAGCTTGAAGCGGAACTTTCGCGCCTGCGTGCGCAGTGCGATGCGTCCGAGCATGAGCTGGAAGCGCGCCGCGCCGACTACAAGAATGCGCAGGAGGCGCTGACCGCGCTGGAAAGCGAAGCGCAAGAATGCGGTCTGAAGCGCGAACGCGCCCGCGCGCTCAGCGAGGAATTGGCGCGAGCGTTTGCTGAGAAGTTCGGCGCCGAGTTCGACGCGATGGCGGCCGAGATTGTGCCCGCGCTCGACGGCAGAGTCGCGGCCGAAGACGACGCCCGCATCGTCGAGTTGCGCGCCAAGATGGAACGAATCGGCGAGGTGAACCTGGCTGCCGACAGCGAGGTCAAGGAACTCGAGGAGCGCGCGGCAGTGCTTGGCACCGAGCGCGCCGACTTGCAGAGCGCGCTCGACGATCTGACCAAGACGATTACGCATCTGAATCGTGAGGCGCGCAAACGTTTCGCCGAGACCTTCGAGGGCGCGGCAAAAAACTTTGCCGAGCTGTTCCCCAAGCTGCTGCGCGGGGGCAAGGGACGGCTCGAATTGACCGACGCCGGCGACGTGCTCGAGGCGGGCGTCAACGTGCTGGTGCAGCCGCCCGGCAAGAAGGTCAAGGAGATTGGCCTGCTGTCAGGCGGCGAGAAAGCGCTGTCCGCGATGGCGCTGATTTTCTCGCTCTTCCTGCTGAACCCGAGTCCATTTTGCGTGATGGACGAAGTTGACGCGCCCCTCGACGAGTTCAGCCTGGCCGCGTTCACGACGCTGATGGCCGAGCTGAAGACGCGCTCGCAGTTCATCGTGATCACGCACAACCAGCGCACCATGCAGCGCGCCGACCAGATCCACGGCGTAACGATGGACCGTCCGGGCGTCTCCCGAATCATCTCACTAAAAATCCCGCAAGCCGCATAACAAGAAGAAAATAAGCGGCGCGACGATCGGTTGATCGGCGCGCCGCTTTTATTGCGCAAGAATCGCGTGCGCTACTAAATCAAACTGTAGCCGCTGCCTTTGCGTTCGAAGCCGATGCCGAGGTTGTTCACCTTCACACCGTAATCCTTGAGCAATGTCTGGCTGTACGTCACCAGGCCCGTGACCTTGTCGAGCGGCTCGGTCGCTAGAATCAGCGCCGACTGCGCCATCCATTCTACCGGCTCGCCCGTCGGATCGTCGGGGCCCGCGACGAGATGATGATGCACCGTGCCCGGGGTCGCGACGATTTGCGACGGCGATACGCAGGTCACCGAGATTCCATCCTCGTAAACTTCCTCGGCCAGTCCCTGCGTGAAGCGCTCGAGCGCCGCCTTCTCCGCGCCGTAGCATACGCTGCCGCGAAGAAAGGCCGCGTCCTTGTATGGTCCGCGGCCGGGCCCGATCGCCGCGCCCGACGAAATGTTCACGATCGCGCCCGACTTGCGCGGAATCATGTCCTTTAGCACCAGGTGACTCAAGATAAACGGCCCGTGCAGGTTCACTGCGAACGAGCGCATCCATCGACTCGGCGGAAAATCCTTGACCGGGATGAAGTAGGTCAGCGCCGCGTTATTCACCAGCACGTCGACCGGTCCGAAGAGCTTGTGCGTTTCGGCAACCAGCTTTTCGCAATCGGCCTCCGACGAAACGTCGCAGGTGACAGCCTCGGCGACGCCGCCCGCTTTTTTGATTGCGGCGACCGTCGTCTCGAGCGATCCTTCGAGCAGCTTGTGCTCGCCTTCCTTCAGCGTGCGCGCCGAGCACACGACTTTCGCGCCTTCGCTGGCGAACAACTCCGCGATTGCCATGCCGATGCCGCGACTCGCGCCGGTTACGATTGCCACCTTGCCTTTGAGCTTGGCCATTTTGCAGATCTCCCTTCGTCATGCACCCGTCATCCTTATAGCGAGGAACTTCATTAAATGTGAAACCCGCGGTGGGTTTCACGCTTCCTACGGCACGGGTGACCCCCGCACCCGGTGATAAGAAGTGCGCGCTGTTTCGGAGCGCGACTGCTGCTGTTATTCTTGGGAGCGAAGTTTCTTCTGGATATTTTTCGGACGGCCAAACTGTGACTCCTTTAGCTATAGTATTGATGCTGACTATCGCCGTTGGCGGCGCTGCCGGCGTGATTTTCATTGGCGTTCTGATTCAATGGAGTCTGCGCAAGGCGCTGCCGTCGCTGCCGCCGCATCTTCAGATCGAACCTGCGCCCGCAGGCGAGCCGACGCCGGATATTATGCCGGCCGCAGAACCGCAGCCTGAGCAATACGCTGCGCCAGCACCCGCGGTTCGCGAGCCGGTCCGAATTGGACTGGGATTGCGTAAGACCCGCGAGAATTTTCTCGCGCGCATCAGAGCTGCACTTACCGGCAGCGCGAAGCTCGATGAGATATATGAGGGCCTCGAGGAAGCGCTGATCGCCGCCGACGTTGGCGTCGACACGAGTATGAAGATTGCTGCCGCCGTGCGCGCGAAGATGGGCAACGACAATCGCCCCGATGCAATCCGCGACGCTCTCAAGACTGAAATCGCCGCTATCATGATGTCCGCGGATCGCCCGCCTGCCGACTCGGGCGAAGCGCCGCTGGTTATCTTGCTGGTAGGCGTCAATGGTGTCGGCAAAACCACCACCGTCGCCAAGCTCGCGGCGCGGCTCAAAGCCGAGCGGGGCAGCGTGATCGTCGCGGCAGCGGATACCTTTCGCGCGGCGGCAATCGAGCAGCTTGAAGTTTGGTGCGATCGCGCCGGCGCCGAGATAATCAAGCAATCGCAAGGATCGGATCCGGCCGCGGTTGCCTTCGACGCCGTCAAAGCCGCGGTCGCGCGAAAAACGGGCACAGTGCTGATCGACACTGCCGGCCGGCTGCAGACCAAAGTGAACCTGATGGAAGAGCTCAAGAAGATTGCTCGCGTGGTCGGGCGTGAGCTGCCCGGCGCGCCGCACGAGACGTGGCTCGTGCTCGATGCCAACACGGGTCAAAATGCGCTCAGCCAGGCGTCGATTTTCGGCGACGCAGTGCCGCTGACGGGAGTGGTGCTGGCGAAACTCGACAGCACGGCCAAAGGCGGGGTGGTGGTCGCGGTGGCGGATCGGCTCAAGCTTCCGGTGCGGTTCGTTGGCTTGGGCGAGGCGCTCGAGGATTTACGCGAGTTCGACGCTCGCGAGTTTGTCGAGGCGCTGTTTGCAAGTGACGACGCAGGAGAGCAGAGTGCCAGCGGCTCTTATGCAGCTTGACAGGCCAGATTATTGAAAATTAAACTAAAGGTAGAAGATTCTCTCCCATGGCGACAGATGTCTTAAAGCAACTAGACGAACGAATTCAGGCTTCCGTGGCGCGTATCCACCAGTTACGCAAGGAAAACGAGCAACTCACGCAGAAGCTTGCAGAAACTGAAAAACGCTACGCCGACGCCATGGGGCAGGTGAAGCAATTGAGCGCCGAGCGCCAGCAGCATGAAAACGAGCGCAACGACGTGCGCACACGGATCGAAAAAATCCTGACCCGCTTCGACGGGATCGATCTCGGCTGAATATGAAGGGAGTCAGCGTCCAGATCATGGGGCAAAGCCTGACCGTCGCCAGCGATGCGGGCGATGACTGGGTCAAGTCCCTGGCTGAGACTGTCGACGAGAAGATCAGGGATATCCGCGCCGGGAGCCAGACTATCAATTCAGTGAACCTGGCAATCCTGGCTGCGTTAAATTTCGCCGAGGAGCTCGAGCACCTGAGACGGGAGCATCAGGAGCTGGTGGATCGAATCGCGGCGATGAATAAACGGCTGTCCGCGGCTATCGACGGCGAATGAGCTTGACCGTCAATCGTCGTCGCGGCGCGCGCCAGCCAAGAGGTAAGCGATTTCGGACGGGGGCGGGAATTGTGGATCTCGAGAGCAGCCTAAACGCGGTGCTTACAAATATGAGGCCCGTGCAATATTTTTCGACCGCATCCAAGGCTTTCGCGATAGAACGTATCGTGGATACAGGCCGGCTGTCAGCCGGATCGAGAACGACAACGACAGGCGCGCGCGGCTGCGCGGCCCAATCGAGCAGTTAAACCCGCTCCCGCCATGGCAATGACTGTGGCGGACGAAAAGAAAAATCTTCGCGCGATCATGAGCGCGTGCCGCGCTTCACTCTCCTGCGAGTGGGCGGCGCGATGGTCGGAAAGCGTCGAGCGCCAGCTGCTCGCGAGCGAGTGCTATCGCGCCGCCTCCGCAGTCGTGCTCTACGCTGCAACTGGCAACGAAGTCTCGACCGACCTTATTTTAGCCGACGGGCTGGCGTCGGGCCGCGCAGTATTCTTTCCGCGGGTTGATGCGACCGCCGGCACCGTCGTCGCACGAAGGATTCGCGAGCGCTCCGAGCTGGCGCCCGGTGCCTATGGAATCCTGGAGCCGCCTTCTTCGGCTGACCTGCTCGACAGCAAAAATTTCACGAACATTCTTGTCTGTGTCCCCGGCGTCGCCTTCGGTCTCGAGGGTCAGCGCCTGGGCAGGGGCGGGGGTCACTATGATCGTTTCATCGGCCAGCTCGGCCGCGAAGCGATCAGCGTGGGACTCGCCTATTCATTCCAGCTGCTCGATCGAGTCCCCGAAACGGAACTCGACCGGCGGCTTAACTACATCGTGACCGAGTCCGCAGTTCATCGAGCCTGCGAAGCGCCACTGCCAGCTCGCCGAACGCGGACGAAGGAGGTAAACCCGGGTGGCACTAATCACCGCAATCCTGGGATTCATAGTTGGTGGCGCGGTCTTTTTCATTTGGGGAATAACGAAACAGCGTAAGGACGCCGTTAACCTGGAGGCCGCGCGCGCTCAGGCCGAGGAAATAACCAAGGAGGCTCAAAGCAGGAGCCAGTTAGTAGTCAAGGAGGCTGAACTAAAAGCGAAAGATATGGTGGTCGGCGCGAAAGCCGACGCCGAACGCGAGATGCGCGATCGCAGGCGTGAAATCGCCGCGATCGAGCAGAAGCTCGAAACCCGCGAGGAGACTTTCGAAAAGCGCCAGGAAGCATTCGAGCGGCGCGAAGCCGATCTCAATCGGCGCGATCAGAGTTTGCGCTCGCGTGAGAAGAGTCTCACCGACAAGGAAGAAGTACTGCAGGCGCATATCGACGAGGCTCGCACCAAGCTCGAAGCCGTCGCCGGCCTGACTCGTGAAGAAGCAAAGCGCTCGCTGATGGACGAGATGATCGGCCAGGCGCGCACCGACGCCGCCAAGCATATTCGCATCGTCGAGGAGGAGGCGCGTGAGGAGGCCGACCGCCGTGCCAAGCGAGTCGTCGCAATCGCGATCGAGCGGCTGGCGGGCGAATTCGTCGCCGAGCGCACGGTCTCGGTGATCGCGCTGCCCAACGATGAGATGAAGGGCCGCATCATCGGCCGCGAAGGCCGCAACATCCGGGCGATCGAGGCGGCCACCGGCGTCGATATTATCATCGACGATACTCCGGAGGCGGTCGTGATCTCGTGTCACAATCCGATCCGCCGCGAAATCGCCCGCGTCTCATTGCAACAGCTAATCTCCGACGGCCGCATCCATCCGGGCCGGATCGAGGAGGTCGTGCGCAAGGCCGAGCAGCAGGTCGAAGAATCGATTCGCGAGGCGGGTCAGCGCGCGATCATCGAAGTTGGCGTGCATGGAATCCATCCCGAGCTGGTCAAGCTGCTCGGGATGCTCAAGTATCGATACAGCTATGCGCAGAACGTGCTGATGCATTCGATCGAGGCCGCGTTCATCTGCGGTGCGATGGCCGCAGAGTTGGGGCTCAACGAAAAGCAGGCGCGCCGCGCTGCTCTGCTGCATGATATCGGCAAGGCGCTGACGCACGAGGTCGAAGGCTCGCATGCGCTGATAGGCGGCGAGATCGCGCGCAAATACGGCGAGTCGGCGAAGATCGTCAACGCGATCGCGGCGCACCATGAGGAAGTCAAAGCCGAGACGATTCTGGCACCGCTGGTCGACGCCGCCGATGCGCTGTCGGGCGCGCGTCCGGGGGCGCGGCGCGAGGTGCTCGAGAGCTACGTCAAGCGGCTTGAGGATCTCGAGACCATCGCGAAGTCGTTCAAGGGCGTCGAGAAATGTTTCGCGGTACAGGCGGGACGCGAGATGCGCGTGATCGTCGAGCCGACGCAGATCTCGGACGAAGACACCTCGATGCTGGCGCGCGACGTCGCCCGCAAAATCGAAACCGACATGACGTACCCGGGACAGATTCGGGTGACCGTCATCCGCGAGACGCGCGCGACCGAGCTCGCGAAATAGCAGCTGCGCATTTCCAGCAGGAGGCCCGTCGCTCAAGTGCGATCGGGCCTCCGTGCGTCATGGCGGCGCTTCCGTTACGATCATCGCGTCGTGTTTCAAGCCGAACGCATAACTGGGACTGAGTTCGAACCTGATCGAATGAAGGAGTTCCTGCGTCCGCCATTTCGCAAGTTCGAGTTCACGACTCCAATGAGCACCGCGCACGCCTCCCGCGTCCTGCAGGAAATCGTCGAACCGCCTCGCAAGTGGGGATGGCCGACTTCCCGCAAGCGTGGATATTTCGAGGGCCGGGTGGCCGGCAGCCGCTTCAAAATTCATCGCATCGCCGGTTACCAGAATTCATTTTTGCCGATAATCGAGGGCAAC
Source organism: uncultured delta proteobacterium (assembly GCA_963842215.1). Lineage (GTDB taxonomy): Bacteria > Desulfobacterota > Binatia > Binatales > Binataceae > Binatus. The sequence goes on from CAWJFQ010000006.1 coordinate 97,668, forward strand.
TTCCGGCGCGACGGCTTGGGCACCGTCGTCACGCTGAACATGCGGCCGGTATGGCCGGTCGTGCCCTTCTGGATCGGCATAATAGCCTTCCTGGGCTGGGGTTCGGTGGCGGTCGATTCCCATATCGCCGGCCCTTTTGCGGTACGCATCGCGGTGCTCGCGATGACGTTGTTCATCTATCTCGTCGCGACGGTGCCTTTCGCTATCGAGGTGCGAATCGCGATGAAGCGCCTGCTCGAGCTCCTGCGCTCCGGCTCTGCCGGTTCCGGCTTGTCGGTCTGAGAGCGTGCGGTCGGAGGTCGCGCTTTACCGCGCCGGAAGCCAGAAGCTATCATCCATGCACGATGCCCACGACGCGTGAAGTCCTCGATGCGACTATCGCATTGGAAAAACAAAGCATGGCGCTGTATGCACGCTTCGCGAAAATCTTCGCGAGCCAGCCGCCGCTGCAAGATTTTTGGTTCGGCATGGCGCGGGACGAAGCGCGCCATGTCGGCGCACTCGATCTCGTGACCACCGTGCTCGAGCAGGAAGCGATGCTCGATAAGCCCAGTCCGATCTCACTCGAAGATTCCACTATCGTGCGTCTCCGGGCGCTCCTCGAAAAATCTCAAGGCGACGCCACGCCCGGAATCAAGCTCGAACGCGCACTTGAAATAGCTCTCGAAGTCGAAGAAACGGAGCTTGAAGACGTGGTCTCGGATCTGCTGAAAGCTTTGCAGGCGCCCGACGAGTACGAGCGATGCCTCCGCCTGCTGGTCCACGACCTCGGCGAGCTGAGCTACATGATCGAGCGCTACGCCGCCAACCCCGCGCTGCTCTCGCGATGCGACGCGCTGGTCAATCGTCACGCCGAGACCCTGCGCCACACCGCAATCAGGTAGCCTAGCACGCTCGAATGTCCGCTCGATTTTGATGCAGGATATTTTGCGCCGATTCAGGCTGCGCTCGCAGGATAGCTGATCAGCTCCAGCAGGTTGCCGTCCGGATCGCGGAAGTAGACGCTCACGCCCTTGCCGCGCCCGCCGATACGGGTGACGGGCCCTTCGATGATTTCAATCTGGTGCCGCTTGAGATGCTCCATAGCGGATTCTGGAGTGCCGTCCCAGACGAAGCAGTAGTCACCGCCGCCGACGGCAGGATGCGCGGCCTTCAGCGTGAAGTCGTTGGCCGCGGGATGGAGATTGAACTTCTGATGTCCGAAACTGATGCTGACGATTGGCCATTTGCCCGCACGCCACTTCTCGAGGTCGAACGGCCTGGCGCCGAGCACGCGGCTGTAGAATTCCACCGAGCGTTCGATGTCCGCCACCGGCATCGCGACGTGATCGATTTCGATTTTCATCTGACGAGCTCCAGCGCGACGACTCGCTCGATCCGGATCTATAGCGCGGCCTGGAGACGATTCTCCAGCGATCCAAATCTCTGTGGTGGCGCGCGTGATGGCCGTTGGTTATATTTCAGGGCTGCGCTGAGGAGTGGCCAAATTGGTAAGGCACCTGACTCTGGATCAGGCGATTGCAGGTTCGAGTCCTGCCTCCTCAGCCAACCAGACTGCAGGGCGCGCCGCCAAAGCGCGCGACGATGGTCCCATCGTCTAGTGGTTAGGACACCGGCCTCTCACGTCGGGAACGCGGGTTCGACTCCCGCTGGGATCACCAACAAAATCAAGCACATACGCAATCGCGCGTTTCGAGCCGGCCCCGCTCTGATCCGCCATCGCAAAGCTCTATCTGTCGAATCGGCCAGCCGACGCGGTCAATCTTGCGTAGCACTATCGTCGCGCGGCTCTTTGGGCATCGTGGCGCTCTCTTCCAGGGACACGGGTACCCGCACCGGCCGATTTCGACGGCGTGCGGCTTGGGATCGAAGTCCGGCGCGAACATGTCTCTAAACCACGGTTGAATATTGTACTTTGGTACAATATTCTGCGCCGACTTCCGACTGTCACTATTCGCGAGGACCTGATCCCACGACGGGCGAGTTTGCGCCTTCGGGACAGGACCGAGGAGCCCTGGCAATGAAAGAGAGTTCCAGCGCATCAACAGTTTCCCCCGGCGCGCGAGGTGTCATGCTCGCGCTCGTCTTTATCGCGCTTTGTGGATCGCGGGTATCGGCGCAGCAAGCTACCGCTCCCCTCAGTGCGGATGAAGCATCGGCGATCGCAACCGACGCATATGTCTACGGCTATCCGCTGGTCACGATGGAGTACACGCGTCGCGTTCTGACCAATGTTGCAGAATCTAGCGGTTTGAACGCGCCAATGGGGCAATTGGGCCGATCGCGAAGCTACCCAACTGCCGCTTTTCGTGGCGTGACTGCACCCAATGCCGATACTCTCTACACAAACGCGTGGATTGACGTTAGCAAGGAGCCATACGTCCTCAGCCTTCCCAACGCGCACGACCGCTACTACCTGTTCCCGATGCTCGATGCCTGGACCACGGTGTTCCAGGTCCCCGGCAAGCGCACGACCGGCACAGGTCCGCAGACATATGCGATCACCGGGCCCAACTGGACGGGTACCCTTCCCGCCGGCGTGACCGAATACAAGTCTCCGACCGCGATGGTGTGGATCCTTGGCCGAATTTACTGCACCGGTACGCCGAAGGACTACAAGGCCGTGCACGAGCTGCAGGACAAAATCACGCTCGTCCCGCTGAGCTCATACGGCAAGCCATACACGCCACCGCCGGGGACGGTCGATCCGAGCATCGACACCAAAACCGCAGTGCGCGACCAGGTGAATGCACTTGACGTGGCGGCCTACTTCAACCTCATGGCGCAGTTGATGAAGGACAATCCGCCTACTGCCGAAGACGCGCCGATAGTGGCGAGAATGGCGAAGCTCGGAATCGTACCGGGACAACCGTTCGATCTGACCAAGCTCTCGCCTGACGCGCAAAACGCACTCAAGACGGCACCCAAGGCCGCCTTCGGCAAAATCATGGGCTACTTCAAGGATGGGGGGAAAGTAGAAAACGGATGGGCATTCTTTACCAAGACAGGAATCTACGGCACCGACTATCTCGACCGTGCGTTTATTACCGCCATTGGGCTCGGCGCGAATCGACCGCAAGATGCCGTCTATCCAACCTCAGAAGCCGACGCCTCCGGAAAACCCTACTCGGGCGCCAACAAGTACGTCATGCACTTCGACAAGGGGCTGACGCCTCCTGCGAACGGCTTCTGGTCGCTGACGATGTACGACGCGGAGTACTTCTTCGTGGACAATCCCCTCAACCGCTACACGCTGAGCGCACGCAACAAGCTCAAGAAGAACGCGGACGGTTCAGTCGACCTCTACCTGCAAAACGAAAACCCGGGCAAGGGCAAGGAGTCCAATTGGCTGCCGGCTCCCCCGGACAAGTTCATCTTGATGCTGCGGTTGTACTGGCCTAAGGAGACCCCTCCGTCGCTGCTGGACGGCACCTGGACGATTCCGGGCGTGAAGCAAACTCCCTAGTTTGAGGGTTGAAATCTTGCCATCAGCTCGCGACCACGTTCGATGCGTTCTCCGCACGCTCGGCGTTTGAGCGACCAAGTACGACGCCATCGACGGCCGCTTTGAGGTAGGCATCCGAGAGGTGGCTGTAGCGCATGGTCATCCGCGCGTCTTTGTGGCCGAGCAGAACTTGCAGGCCACGCACCGCGGCGCCCGGCACCGCATGAATAGCCAGATCGCCCGTTTTGAACGGCCGCAGGCGCGGGATCCAAGCTAAGCTGCAACATAAGCGCGTTCCTTCCAATAGACGCTCACGCGATAATTTAGTACACACCGCTGGTGCGAATCGCGGTAATGCCGGTAGTTGCTCCCGCGGAAAAGGGATGAATTAGGCGCTGGAAGTATCGATAGGAGGAATCGTCGCATGCAGGTAACCAGCAAACTAAGACTTACGGCAACTTTCGGGATGCTGATCCTGGCCGGCGTAATATCAGGATGCAGCGTCTTTTCTCCGTCGAACGCTCCTGTAGATTGCGACGCGGTGAAGAATCAGGAGCAGGCGGGTTTCAGTGACGCCAAGATAGCCTCCGATCTTGGCTCCACAGTCGATAAGGTGGCTGCATGCCATGGCCCGAAGACGGCAGTGGGGCCTCAGGATTAAGCAGCGGCGCGGCAAGTCCGATCGGCGCTTAATACTGACATTCGTCAGCTGAACCAATCGGGCACCCCGGCCCGGTAGTGTCCTAATTTGAAAATGGGTCAGTTCGTTCGCAGTACGCAAGCCGCAATGCGCTGAGTGGGAAGCCCTCGCCGACTCTCAGAAACAAGCCGTTTCGGTCGATGTCTAAGTAGGTTGAGCCATTTCGCTCGGCCACGGCCTTTAGGCCGCATTGGTCGCAGTGATGCCATGATAGTTGTCTGTCCGGCTTCCGATCATCGACGAAATGATGGCCATTGAAATCCGGTATCATGGCTCTTTGTCCTTCTGGCTCGCTTCTTATCCGTCCACGATTCCGACCAACTCTTCAACCGACCATAGCCGATCCGTCACGCCAAGCGCCATACGGGCGAACAGCGTAGCGTTCGATGCAGACGCAGGAAATTGTAATGCGCGTAGTGCAGTGCGACCGATGCTTTCAGGTTCGCAAGCTTCTTGCTGAACGCCAACGTCAACCGCGCGAATCGCTTGCACTCCATTCTGACGCTCAAATTCTGCCTCGCCACAAACGATGTGCAGATCAGCTTGGATCAGGATTGCCGATAGCCGGTTCTATTATCGCCTCCAGCATCACCGGTGGTGAGTAACGGCCTCTCGGTTCGATGCTCGAGGCAAACAATCGGTACCCCGGGCCCGCGCTCTTGAGCTCCGCCGCGACGGTCAACCGACCGTAGTCGCGTCGCTCGGCGCTTTGTCGAATCGGACAAAACGGGCAAAGTCTAGGCGCTGGTCACTGGAGAGTCCTTCTCTCCGTTGGGCCCTGTGCGCGATAGAGGTTTGGGCAACCTCTGCGCGCATTCGTCTCGCCAGCCGGTCACCGACCCGCCGCCAGGCTTCGAACCGTGGTGACCTCGAAATCGCGGCCGAGCTCTTCGGCCAGGGTCGTCGAAATCTGCATTTTGCCCGGACCCCGGACCGTGTAGCCGCCAGTGCAAAACTGACCCGGGTCGCCGATTGAAAACTGACCCACGCCGGCGTGGGGTACTCCGCAGCGGAGGGCCTCATGCTGATGGCGGAGGAAGCGGTGGAGATTCGGGTCTTGAGTCGGCAGGGCAAGTGCATTCGCGAGATCGCTCGGAAGCTCGAGGTATCGCGCAACACGGTGCGGCGCTACATTAGGGCGCGGAGGAACTCAAGTTCTCGTACTAGCTAAGCTTCCGCCGCCGCAAGAGGGGTAATGTCCCAAATTCCGATCTGCGGCTGAGCAGCGACCATCGCAAGAAATCCCTCCATCTCTCCTCTGCCTGTGCGCCATGCTACATAGTCTTGGAAGTTTTGGGCAGCATCCCATTCTTCAATGAGAATAAAATGGTTTGAATCAGCATCACTTCGCAACAGTCTTATGTTACGAAAACCCTCTCGGAGTCTAGTTTGGTGGAACATTTTCTCAAGAGTAGCAATAAAATTTTCTACTAGTTCCGGCTTTATTATCCAGTTGACCGTGACGGTCACTCCGTTGGCCACGTTAGAATCCTCCATTTGTGATGATACTTGCTGCGAGTTGGTCTCCGAGCAAATCATTAGAAGTCTGGTTGCTGCCGTCTTTGGCACCCGGGAGGTCCGTCAGAATCCCCATGTGTCCGCTCGTTCTGCCCGCGTAGCGAGTGCTACATAACATATCTGTAGCATCCGCTACAAGTATGCACAAGCATCCGCTATAAGTATGCCCATGGGTATCCGAGACGAGCGCCGAGAAGCCGCCATCGAGCGAATGGCCGATCATCTCTTGTTGGAAGGCCTGGGCGCAGCAACCCTTCGACCCTTGGCAGCGGCCGCCGGAACCAGCGACCGCATGTTGCTCTACTACTTCTCCGACAAAGACGAGCTCCTTTCCGCTACGTTGCAGCGGCTGGCGGCGCGTATGACAGCTCAACTCGACGAAGCTGTCCCCATCGGGCGACTTCGTTCCTTTCCCGTGCTGCTGGAAGAGGTCTGGGCGGCGTTAGCGTCGGGTGGCCTTAAGCGGTTTATGCACCTGTGGCTCGATCTTGCAGCAGGTGCGGCTCGTGGTCTTGAGCCACACCACAATATCGCGGGCGCGATTGCGGACGGATTCCTCGCCTGGGTGACGAGTCGTCTGAAGGTCCCTCGGGGCATCGAGTTGGCTTCATCCGCGGCGTTGTTCCTTACGTCCATCGAAGGGATGCTGTTTCTCGAGGCTGCCGGGCGTCGCAGCATCTCGGACTCTGCGGTCACCGAACTCGCTGCGCTTTCAAAACGACCTCGCTGATCATTCCACCGGCGTTGACAACCGCGCTCGAGACCACAGTTTGGTCATCTGGGTAGAATTCGGCCTTGGACCAATCACGGAAGGGTCATTCCCCAGTCATTGCCCAAGCAAAAACCCTTGTAGACCAGGCAGACCAATCATTCTCTTATAACTAGATAGTCTAAAGAGAAGAAGAAAGAGAGATCGGGGAATTATGTATATCTATTCCGAGGCGGCGCGGCCGTTTTCCTCATCCGAAGAAGACCAACGCGACGGCACTAACACAGGCAGCGTAGATCAGGGGGTACAGCAATTGAGAGATCCTGCGGACCCGGTTCGCGTGATCGGTCCATTCCCACTCGAGCGCCTGATGCACCAGGACCAACTCGAGCATCGACACAAAACTGAAGATAAAGCTGACCAGAAAGAACGCATCGATAAATGTGAGATAGGGCACCTTCGGCAAACTGCTCGATATCGCGAACAGAAACGCAATTTCGGTGAGGATGGCGGTTAGCGTGATCGATATCTGGGTGTAGTAGTCGCCGATCTTTATCCAGAAGGCCGAATAGGCAATTGCCACCATCACGATCAGCGGCAGAAATACCTTCCAGACGTAATAGCGCGACCGCCGTTGAACCTGCAGATCGATTTCGAGCTCAGGTATTTGCTTGCCGGTTCTACCAAGTTCGCGGCGCTGCTGAGTTGCGTTGAACCCGAGAATTTTCCATTGGGCCAATTCCACGAAAGGTTCAGTGCCGACCCCGCTGTTCGGTTCGTCGTATGTCATCGCAACCGTATCCCGCTCATCGAGGAACGGCTGCAGGAAGACCTCCAATGACTGACTGTCAAAGGGGAACGGTTCCAGGAAGAATGACGTGGTAAGTTCCACTTGAAAAAGCTCGATGTAATGTATGGTTCCGTCCGGGTCGCCCTTGATGTTTGCTGTGACCTTATCCCTGGCTGCGGTCGCGTTGATCATCATTAGGCTCGGAATCCAGATTTCATCGGGAGTGTATTCTCTTTGCTCAGCTGCTTGGCGAGGATAGAAGACCAATCGCGGGTCCTTCCATGTCATGAAAAGATAGCCGCTGATTTGAAACAGCTCTTTAACTTCGTCCACGGCGATCAGGTTGGTTAGAAAAAGTCCTACCCGGACCTGAACCGGCTTGCCCTCCACCTGCGGCGAGATGAGCAGGGAGTCGTTGTGTGCAACGTCTGCCGCCGATGCTATCGCCGGCGACAGCAGGCACAGGATCGCCGCGAGCAAGCCCCAGACCATGCGGCGTTCGCGCGGCTGTCGATGGCCGGTTCTGCCAGTTGAAATCGCCGCCGTGCCGCTGTCCCACCAGGTCTTCAATTTAATTCATGGCTCTGGTTCATTGAGGAACACCGCGCCGTCGGTGGATTATTGTGTTCGTGAGTAATACGGCCAATATGACGGAAGATCCAGCGGGGCCGTCGATCGGTTCCCTTGGGCAGGTTCGCCGCCGCTCAGGTCGTTAGTCGGGCGTAACAAACGACCACCATCCCGATCGAGACGACCAGAGAGAGTCCCGCCCACGTCGGGAACGCGGGTTCGACTCCCGCTGGGATCACCAACAAAATCGAGCACATACGCACATCGTGCGTTTCGAGCCGATGCGCCGGTGCCAGACAGGTGTTGATCCAGCATCGTGCAGGATTCCGTGCGCTCTGATCGAGGTTTTGAGGAAGCGCGCCAACACGGTAGAGCGATCATTTTCGTCAGCTACAGTTTGGAAGTCACTCTGATTGTAGGTTAAACCCGGATTTCCGTTTTCCGAGTCTACTACTAATCTCCGATGACCGAGCTGATCGTGGTGACGCAATTGCCGCGGCTCGATCCCGCCAAGGCGCGCCGATCGCTGGACCGATTAGGCGCGGGACAGGTCCGCGTCACTGCGGCAGGTCGGGCGAGATCGATGCAATCGAGTTTCTCATGGCCTGCAGCCGACTAATTACTCCTATGAGCTTCGCGCGATCGTGCTGGCTCGCATACTTCTTCAACTCGCCCCGGAGGCTCTGAGCCTGCATCTGGACGGTGACGTAGTTGTCCGGCACGGTCACGCGCGCGCCCGCAATGACGCGGTCCACATCTCCCAAGTCCGTGGTGCAGTTGAGGACCGGCACCCGCGTCGACAAACCCACATCGAGCCGGCTGACCGTGTCGTCCACCAGCCGCTCGCAATCGGCCAGGCTGTAAACCACGTTAAGCGCCCGCAGGAAGAAGCCAAGCGTATTGAGCACATCCTGCCCGCCCGGCGAAGTCAGCACATTGCCGGACACCGAAGCGGAGGGAAAGTAGGTGCCAGCAAGAGCCACAAGGGCCTGAGTGCCGGTCTCTACCCCCGCCGCTCTAGGTAGTGGGTTTGGCAACCCAGCCGCGAGCGTCACTGGTGAGCCATCCTGGTTCGTGCCAACCGCGAAGTTGCCGTTGGCAAGGTCGAAACCGGGCGTGACGAGCGTACTCCCCGAAGTTTGAACCGTAGGGTTGCCAAAGTAGAACGAAGCCGCGTCCTCCACGGTGGTATTGAAGGCGCCATTGTGGAAAAAACTCTTTTTGCGCGGCGCTTCTATGATTGACTGGACGTTGAATACCGGTATGAACCCGCCATGCTTGTTGCTGAAAGGATTTCCGTCTCCCGGATCCTTGCCGATGGTGACCGGCGTCGAGCTGTCAAGCCCGCCGGTGACGGTCTCTCCGGTTGACGGAACAAGAAAGGTGGTGTCGGTCAAGATGTCAACCAGTTGCGAGTTGTTTTCGTTGCGTCCGGGAAACGGTAGCGGCGGATCTCCCAAGGGCTCCGTCTTTACCTGGGTTGTGCTCATGCTCGCGCCGGCATTGAAGTGGCAGAAATTACAAGCTGCGCTCGGATTCAGGAATATCGCCTTGCCCGTCTCCGCCGTGGAATCGTTAAAGGTGATCACGGGCTGCAACGAGCTGACCTGCGTCCCCGGGAACGTTGTTCCTGCTTCCAAGGCGAGTTCAAGCGGTGTGCCAGATGGAAATTGGCGCCCGAGGTACTCTTGAAATGCCGTGAGCGCATTCAACTCAGCCGGGTCGGGCAGCGGAAATCCTTTCCGGGCACGCGGGCGTTGGTGCGCGCGAAATGGTGCCTGACGGCGCCGCTCGAGAATGCACTCAACACCGGGTCGAGAACGTTCTGGTTAGCGACGGCGTTATTGACGGCGGTTACGCAATCGGCGTAGTCGCGAGGTTTGCCAACTTCGAAAAGGGTGGGGTCCAGCGGTGCGCCATCGCCGGCCCAGCCGAGCTCTATGAACCGGGTGCCCGTTGTGGTCGGGGTGGTTGCGAAATTAGGCGCAGTCGAACACACTCCTGCCCCCGTCGTAGTGGTGGGCGGAGTGGGCAGCCCGCTGACACCGCCGCCGGGCCCTGCCGAGGGGAGTCCGGTGATGGGCTCCAGTCAATGTCGTGTACTGGAATGTCGTGGGGCTAACTACGTCAGATCTCAAACGTGCTGCCATTGTAACCGGCGACGCTGACTCCTTCGATTCTTACCTGCTCGTTTAACGCAAACGGAAAGGTGGGAGGCGTAGCGGTTGTAATCTCGGCAGTGGCGCCGGTATCGGTAGCTGCCGCAATCAAGGTCGCGTTTGGGCAGTCGTTCAGGGTAGTGAGTGCTAATCCGCTGAGCTGCATCGAGGCACGGAACGGACCGGCGGGGGTTGTACCGTTTCCGCTCGCACCGGGCGTCACGTTAGTGATGTTGAACAGAGCGAATCGACTTACCAAGGTCTGGTTTTCGAGCTGCGAATTGTGTGTCGCAAACACAAGATCCCTGTCATGGGCACTCAGCGTGGGGAGATCCGCTGGGCTTATCGTGTAGTCGTCCTTGGGGATGTGGCAGGTGGAGCAGGTACGGCCGTTGCCGTTGAAGGTCTCCTTGGTGAAAACCTTGAATCCTTTATCGATCAGCTTTGCGTTCTTTACGTCGAATGCCCACGCGCTCTGCGGCAGGGCCAGCAACGCTAAGGCATAGATTGCGACGATTGACCACCAAGTTTTTTGCCGCGCGATACCTGCGCGACGAGAAATCGCTTCCAACGGAGATCCTCCTTTTCCGACGAGCAGGCGAAACCATATCCCGCGAGCGCAACGCGGTCGCTCCTCACCCCTAACCACGTCACGCTCTCCCCCGGCGCGAACTCAGGCTCAGCAGCTACGTACCGAAACAATGCGTACGAATGGCTTAATCCGGGATTTCCATTTTGACTTTATAACCACGAGAGTCTTAGCCGGATGGCCGCTCCAGGGTCAACTCGGCGTCCGTCGGCGGTTGTGGCCCCTCGCGATGGTAGCGGTGGCCCACTGCAAGCCGTCCGGGACGCGTTCCAAGACAGTTCGGCGGCTCTTGCAGGAGATTCTCGACGCGCCGTTCCCCGCCTGCGTCCCGCCAACCAAGTTATCTGCAATCGACGTTCCGCCTATCCCGCCGCTGCCGGCAACGCCGCGATCTTACGCTCCCGGTTGTCGTTGGCAGGAAGGCGGATCGCGTACTACACCTCCCGCTCTTCCAGCGCCGCGTAAAGTTCCGGCTTGGCAAAGGCCGCGTCGGCGCGGTGGGACTTTTTTCTCTAGCCGCTTGTTGTCAGTAAATGTTCTGCAGTTGTTGTGGACAGTAGATATATCGGAGGGCTTCTGGCGCCGCAGTGAAGTGGAGAGCCTGCTCGGAAGCGAGTAGAGCTACCCATGATGATGCTTCCGAAAGCTTCCCCACGAATTTGCGCTCGAAGGTACGTGTTATCAGTGGCGGTGATCGTATGCTTGTCATTCGCCTCCCTGGTGTTTGTCGTCCTTCGAGCTTCGGCCGTTAGTAACGGAGGCACTATGCGCGCATTGGTCCTGGGTGGTGGCGGCCCGATCGGAGAAGCCTGGGAATCGGGAGTGATTTTGGGACTGCATGACAAAGGGATCGATTTGTCGAGTGCGGATGTGATCCTTGGAACCTCCGCGGGCGCGATCGTCGGTGCACGTCTGGCTGGCAAGATGGCGACGGTGGAGTTCATCCAAGCGGCCCTCGCGCCGGCCGACGCGCCTCCGCCCGGACAATCATCGCGTCCCGCGCCGTCGGGTCCGCGCCCGGACTTCTCATTCCTGACCGATAGGCTTGAGGAGATGGCCACCGGCAAGCGACACCCGCAATCCATCCGGGCGGAGATCGGACGATGGGCGATGGAGGCGCATCCGGTGGTAAGCGAATCCGACTTCGTCGCAAGCTATGAGCGACGGTTTCCGAAAAGAGAGTGGCCGGCCCACGCATACGAATGCGTTAGTGTTGATGCCGGCGACGGATCGATTCGCGTGTGGAACGAATCGTCGGGCGTGGCACTGGCTGACGCGGTCGCATCGAGCTGTGCGCTGCCGGGCGTCTTTGCGCCCATCGCCATCGATGGTCATCGCTATATGGACGGAGGCGTCCGCTCGGTGACGAACTCTGACCTGGCCTGCGGATGCAGGACGGCGGTGATACTGGCGCCGACGGCCGGCCTGTCCGATCCGCTCGCGAAGGCTTTTACCGCACATCTCGATGACGAAATGAGGGCGCTGCGCGACAGCGGATGTGAGGTCGAACTGATCACTCCCGACGCGGCCAGCCTCGAGGCCTTCGGCCCATCAATCGGCGACGAACGCCATCGCGCTCCACCGCTCGACGCGGGCCGGCTTGAGGGCCAGGCTAAAGCGATCTCGATCGGGAAGCTGTGGAACCGTTGAATTGGTGCAGAACTCGCACGGGCTGAGCGTTTGTGCAGTCCATCTACGCGAGTCCGAGGCCATCACATTTATCTGAATTCGCCCCGCACTTGGCACTTAGCCCACCTGCGAGTCGGATTTCCAAGGATCATAACTTCCGAAACTCCAAATATGCCCCTCCAAATCGCGGCATGTGTAACCGCGACCGCCATAGTCCTCGTCCTGGACATCTCGCAGCATCGATGCGCCGGCGGCCTTGGCCCACGCGTAGTGCGCGTCGCAATCGGCGACGATGACGTAAGCGCTCTGCGTCTCGCAGCCTTCGATTTCATCGGGATGCTTCATCAAGCGGCCGAATGTTCCGCCGCCGACGGAGGACAGCATGATCATCCCATTGTCGAAAGTAAGCTGCGCATGAGCGATACCGCCGCGCTCGTCAGGCACCACTAGATGCTTCTCAAAGCCGAAGGCTTTGCACAGCCATTCGATAGCCGCCGGCGCATTTCGATACCGCATCGAAGGAATAATTCGCGAGTACCTGTTTTGCGTGTCCATAGCCCACCTCTCGCGGCTGCACTGAACATATAACCCCTCTCGCAGCGAAGAAGTTACGCGCCAGAGGAATTGTTTATTGGTCCAACGCAAGCGCTATCCCCTGTTCGGGTGGTGCGCGGCTACTGAACCGGGGGGATGCTTCGAATCTGTTGATCGTATTAACTATAAGTAGGAATTACTGTCACAAAAGGAGATTTCGATATGTCGATGATGGGGCGCTTTGTGCAGGTGTCACCCGACCGCCTGAAACAGATTCTTGACCATCCTTCGGGTGTGGAAGAACTCCTGAGGCCCAAAATGCAGGGTTCTCCTCAAATGAAGGCGGCGCTCGGCAACGCCCTGGCCAACCGTGCGCCGGCGGCTCTCTTGGGCGCCATCGACTCACTGGATCCGGCTAATCGTGAGCGAGTTACCAAAGCGCTCACAGAGCTGGGCGTCGATCCAGAGGCGATCGGCCGCGGCGAAGGCCGCGACGCTCTCGCAAAGCTGTTGGTTCAACGCGCCAAAGCCCGCCTGGCAGCACGCGTACCGAATCAGCCGCCGTCATCAGGCGCCGGTGCGCAAACATCGCGGGCGGGCGCCGACATATCGATCGAAAAAGCGTGGCACGGTGTGCACTACCTATTGTGCGGCCAAGCGGTAGCTGGATCCGACCTCGCAAGTCAGGTGATCATGGGCGGGACGGAGGTCGGCGACGACCTTGGCTACGGGCCGGCGCGATACTTCAAGCCGGATCAGGTCGCCGCAATTGCCCTCGAACTCTCTCGCCTAAATCTCGAAGCGGAGATGGAAGCTCGATTCGATCCCGATCAGATGATGCAACTAGGAATCTATCCAGTGCAGTTCGATGATCCCGATGACCGCGAGTGGCTGATGGACGAGTTTCGGCGGCTGCGACAGTTCTACGTCGATGCGAGCGCCGCCGGCTTCGCCGTCGTCACCTGCATCGAGTGAGAAATCTTGGCGCCAAACTGGCGCCATCCTGGTGCTGAAGGAGCACCTTGCGCGGGTATCGCTCGACGACTCTCGGTGATACTGTGTCCGCGCATGAAGTCATTGTCTGTGTTGAGGTTCAGCGCTTCGGTGGCTTTCGGTACTCGATTTGACCCGGTGTGAACAGTCCTCTCGTTCTCTTCGCGTCGAGAACGCGGGTTCGACTTCAGTTGAGACGACCAACCAAGAGATATATGCAGACGTCCATGGCAGGATACAGGTTTCTCCTCTTCGCGATTGTTCTCACCAGCGTAACGGGCTGCAGCTATCTTCAGGGTCCTCCTCCTAATGGCAAGATTTCGGTCGAGGCGGTGTCCTATAAGCTGGTTAAGAAACTTGCCGAACCTGACGCCGGATTAAGTGGTCACAAGGTGAACGTACTGAACCCGGCCGATAAGAGCGTCGTAGCCTCGGGAACGACGGATAGCTCGGGGATTCTAGAATTCGATCTGCCACCGGGAAGCTACACGCTGGTCGGGGCGAGTGATGAGCCGCAGAGCGTGCAAGTCCAGTCCGGACAAACGGTAAACTTCAAGTTAGTTGTACACTAACTCATTATCGCGCGGTCTCGAACCCTTTGGCGGTTGATTGCTCTTTGCTGTGCCAGGAAGTAGGGTTTTGCGGCAACATTTGTCGTGTTGGAGGAGGAGGGTTCGATGAGAGGGAAAATTGCTTCAATTTCGCTGACCGCCGGTGCGATGATCTTTGCCATTTCAATCGGTTGCGCCAATGCTGCATCCGACAAAGAGTCGTGCAAGTCGAAGACGACGGCAGAGACTAAAACGAATATCGATGGCACCGAATGCTCGACCGAAGTGTTCGGCCTAGGGCCGAACAAGGCGACCGCAGTAGCTTCCGGTGTCAGTACTGCCGACGCCATCGCCAGCAATGGCGCAACTTCAAGCGCGAATGCCAGCAACGGCAGCCAGGCAACTGCCGACGTGGCGGCAGGCGAGGGGCGTTCGAACTCATCCGGAGATATGGCCTCTGCGGTTGTTACCATCACGATAACCGGCGGAGGAAGAGCGGACGCTTCGGGTGCGAACTCCACGGCTGTCTCCGAAATCGAATCGTCCGCAGGCGGCAACGCTCGAACTGTAGCTACTGACGGCTCGACCGCAGTGGCGGACGTGGTGCCCTCGTCCAGCACCCCGGGCCCGGCAGTGCGATCGCAAAGGCTGAGCAAGATAGCACCGCGGTTGCCTCCATCGAAACGGACGGAGGCGGGCAAGCGACTGCGAACTCGAAGGGGGACGGGGCCGTCGCCTCTACGAGCGCAGGAGCCGCGTGCAAAGCCAAGGCCACGGCCAAGGGCGTGAACAGCACCGCCGTTGCGACCTGTGTAGACCCAGATAGCGTCGTTACGGCGGAAGCAACCAATGGTTCCACCGCCATCGGCAGCGATACCAGTGCGCCCACCTGCGATGCCGCGCCCGGCGGCAAAGCAATAGTTCGCAGCCCCGCCGGCGACTGCCCATAGTCGACGTGCCCTGCACTGTTCGGCGAAGATTTTCGAATCACCCCAACAAAGCCAGTGATAGAGAGGGATCACGTGCCTATGGCGGTTGACAAGTAGTCGGCTGTCGTCATGGATCGTTATTGCTACGGATTGCTGCGCGGTGAGACGTTTATCCGACGCGTCTCGATCTGGCCCATCATCACCTGCGCGTAGATTTCGATTTCTTTCGGTGGTCATAGCGGACCCTCGTCTGGAGCTATCTTATCCCTCCTTGGGATTTTCAAGAAGATGGATGGCCGGTTGTGCGCTTGGTAGAAGGATCCTCGGAGATATAAAGAACTCGGCCGGGGGCGACGTCCAGGTGGCGGTGGAATTTTGCGCGCGCCCAATCGACGAGTCCCGGCATGGCGTTGAGTCGGCCCGTCCAGAAAAGCACCAGGCGTACGTGATATTTCTCGCTCGCCGCGATGAATTCCTGGCTCGAGAGAAAGCCTGATTTTATGCGCAGAAAAGATGTGTCAGCCAACTCCGGTGGAACGTCACGCTCGGCAAGAAAGGCAACACTCTGAGCGTCAGTAGCTATCATCTCGCCCGCTCCCGTGTTCTGGTCGATGGTTTGCGCCATACCTATATCGAGCCTTTCATCCAAAGAATTCCTCACACGGGCTTCCTGCTGATTCACCGCAATCCAGCCTTCTCTCACCAGCACAACTGCGACTGCTAGCACAGCGGCAACGTATGCTGCGCTCCAGGCTGTGCGCATCCGATCGCTCTGTGTCGCGCACCATCGAAGGAATTTCGTGCTTAGCGCCACGCAATAACCCGATCCTACGCCGGCGGCCACGGCGAGCGGGGGAATCAGCGCGATCATGTGATGGCTGAAGAGCGGCCGCTGGTACATCAATCCGAGGAACGTAAAAGCAGGCCACGCCAGGATCGCTGCACCTTCGAAGCCATCCAGAAGACACAGCACCGCCAAAGGCGATGCCGCAATCAGCAGTCGTTCGCCCTTCATAAAGTGGGCAATCAGGTAGAGTTGCTGGGCAATTGACGACGATGGGTAAACAGATCTCGCGGCAAAATGAAAAGCTACTACCTGGTTCCACATTGGTTTCGGATGGCTTACTAGTGAGCAAAGGCCTATGACTATAGCGGCTGTTGCCGCAATGATAGCGATGTCACCCGACATGAATCGCATCCGCTGACGTCGGTCAATTCCAGCTATAGATGTCGATCGCGCCATCACCAGCGCCACAAGTGAGGGAAGCGCGTATAAGCCCAGTAGTTTGATCAAGATAGAGCAGGCGACGGCGGAAGCAGCCGCCACCAGCCAGATGCGATTGCCGTTGCGAACATAGCGTATCGCGAGAGCCATCCCTACCGACGCGAGCGCGGCGAACGGTACCTCGGCGACTACTACTCGGGACCACTGAAGCTCCAGCGGCGACAATACGATCAACAAACCTGCGAACAGCCCGCTTCCGCGACCGCCTAGCTGCGTGACCGCCAGCGTGACTGCTACGACGACGACCAGACCTGATGTGGCGGTCAGTATCTGCCCGGCCTGCAGGTTGGTGCCGAAGAAATGGAAGGAAAGATAAAGGAGAGGCAGCCATAGCGGCGGCTGAGAATCGAAGATGTCTTTGTAGGGCTGAAATCCATGAAGCATCAAGCGCGCGGATTCCAGGTACACGCCCTGATCATACCAGTCGCCATATTGGCCCAGACCGCTGTAGGCGTTGCGCGCAGCATATAACAACGCGAGCAGCGCAATGATGACCACGATTTCTTCGGAGTACTTGGGGATAGTGTCGAAGAACTTCCGACGTGAGTTGCCTTCGAGCATCGGCGCGAATATACCACGCAATCTGAAGCGCAGCGCGTGAGTGCCATGTAAAAATTTCAGCGGTTTTCATATTCCGATTTCCGCCACGATTCTTCTGCAGTCGAATTCAGTCGGAATTCGCGCCACTTTTCGAAGATAAACACCGCGGGTCCCGAAATTGCATTTCATCTGAACTGAACCCTAGCGAGGGGAACCCTAATCAATTGAGGTACCAAATCATGATCTCAATCACGCGTCCAAAAGCCCGCGCAACTACTGCGGCGGCAACTCTGCTTGGCGCTATCGTTCTGGCAACCCCTGTGTTTGCTGCCTCCAGCGATTCGACGGCGCCGCCGGCTTCGCGACAGGAGATGGCGTCCACAGCGCCGGCTGTAATGGCGCCGGGATCGGGAACAGCATCGGTCGACGCGCGCATCAAAGAGCTGCACGCTCGTCTTCACATTACCGACGCTCAGAAGGCCCAGTGGGACAATCTCGCCCAGGTGATGCGCGACAACGCGCAAGCGATGGTTGACCTGCAGAAGCAGCGGGCGGCCGACGCAAAATCGATGAACGCGGTTGACGTGATCAAATCGTACTCAGAGGTTATCCAGGCGCATGAAGATGGAATGAAGAAATTCATCCCGGCTTTCGAGGACCTCTACAACAGCATGTCGGACGCGCAGAAGAAGACTGCCGATGCAATGTTCCGCAGTCGCGCACGCTCCGAAGCAAAAAAAGTAGCCAGCAAAGATAGCTAATGGACTGACAGTCGCATCGGCGACGGAGTGTCATCATGAAAACTTCGATTAAAGAAAATGGACATTCGCGATCCCTGTTCGCGAGAGTCGGTAAGCTTGCGACGGCGCTCGCCTTCGGCGGATTCCTTTGCACATTCCCAATGGGTGCAGCCTTTGCCGCTCGTCATGGGGGCGGGGGGTATCACGGTGGTGGGCACGCCTACCATGGCGGATATCACGGTGGCTATCACGGCGGCGGGCACTGGGGTGGCGGGTACTACTACGGCGGACCAGACGTATACGTTGCGCCGGAGCCTTACTACTATGGACCGGCGCCGTGTTATGGACCGTACGACGAAGAGGATTGCGGTCCCCCTCCGCCATCGGGCATCAACTTATTCTTCGGACTCTAATAGGTCCGCATGACTCGCGTCCTGCACGGGTCGCTCCAATTTGCTAAGGGGGCGACCCGTTGTCTTCGACCCAAAAACTGAAGCGTAGTCATACTATTTTGCTCGATTTTGGGGCCCTCTATCTTCGCGCTTGTAAATGACGTACTCTATTGGCCTAACGCTCGGATTGTTCCATTCTCTAAGCTCGGGAATTAGCCCGGGTTTTCTGTACGAGAGCTTCCCGGCAAATACTTACGGAGGGCAAAAATGCCCAGCAAATTGTACGTAGGCAATCTGGCCTACTCGGTCTCCAACAGCGATCTGGAAGAACTGTTTTCACAAGCAGGCCAGGTTCAGAGCGTGGCGGTAATCACGGATAAATTTTCCGGCCAATCGAAGGGCTTCGGCTTCGTCGAGATGGCGAATGCGGAAGATGCTTCCAAGGCAATACAGACCCTGAATGATACTGATCTGAAGGGCAGGAACATCAAGGTTAGCGAGGCCAAGCCCCGCGAATCGAGCTTCGGTGGCGGCGGTGGCGGAGGCAACCGGCGCGGCGGTGGCGACAATCGCGGGGGCGGAGGCGGCGGCCGCTGGTAAATTAATCTAAGACTGAGCGGGCACGCGATGCCCGCTCAGTCGCTTTCACAGGTCGCGAAAATCGAACTCGCGGCCTCTGCAATTTCCAATCTGTCTTCGAACTCCCGCCGTGGGAGACGAAAGATAGCTGCATGTCGCATCAGGAGGCCCGGTGCCGAGAATATATGTAGGAAATCTCGCTGAGTCAGTTACGCGCGACGATCTGCGGACAATGTTCTCTAAAATCGGCCGGGTTGGCGGCGCACTGGTGATTACCGACAAGCTCACCGGCAAATCCCGCGGCTTCGGTTTCGTTGAAATGGTCGAAGTTGATGACGCGGTTAACGCCGCCGTCTACTTCAGCGGCACCGAGCTCGAGGGCCGCAAGATTCATGTCGATCCATTTCGTCCGCAGGAGCCCGGCGCGCAGAAATATCGCGGCGAACGCAAACGGCGCGTACGCGTACCCGTCATCACACCGCCGGCCACTGCGCCGCGTAGGGCTCAACAGGCAAAGGATTCAGGCAGGAGTTGATATGCGCGATGAAGGGTTGACGCCGTGGAGAACGCACGACTGGAAGGTTCGCACCATCGAATCGATTGCTCCGGGAGGCGGTTCGCGGCTCGCCTTTACCTGTAGAAGTTGCGGCAGGATTTTTAATCAGACGACGATCAACAGCCGGACCTGGGCGGTTGATGAAGGCGGGGTTGCACTGGCAGACGGCGTGACGACGCGATGGCTCGCGGAGAGTTGCCTGCGCCGTCCTTCCGATGGCGACAAGGACGACCGCAAGCAATTCAAGAACGGTCCCACGCTTTAGTAGTCGGAAGTATCTCTCAGCTATTGAAATCAAAGATGCGAATAGTCGCGCTCGGCGCGCTGATCTTCTGCGCGTTTGTGGTCACCGCCGCCGCTCAAGGTCCGGTGCAGGCCTCGTATTCGCCCAGCGATGCGACAGCCTCGGTGAAGACGATCATCGATCAGTCGATCGTAGTGTTCAAAGATCAGCAGATCACGTCGACGGAGCGCGAGCAGAAACTTCGCGCGATCGCCGAGAGCCATTTCGATTTTGCCGAGATGGCACAGTCGGCCATCGGTTACCATTGGAAGACTCTCACGCCGGCGCAGAAGAGCGAGTTCGTCCCCCTGTTCACCACCTTTATCGAGGACGCCTACTTGTCGCGGATCGAATCGTATTCGGTACAGAAGATTAACGAGCAGATACAATCCTCGATGATTCAATTCACCAAGCAGACCAACGACGGCCCCGACTACGCCGAAGTCTTCAGCACCGTCGTGCTGAAAGATCAGAAAGATCCGATTCCCGTAAATTACCTGATGCGCCGTGACGCGAACGACTGGAAGATTTACGACATCACGATTGACTCGATCAGCGTGATCGCCAACTATCGCAACCAGTTCAATCGCGTCCTGAACAGCGACGGCTACGACAAGCTAGTCAGCATAATCCGCGAGAAGACCCAAGGCCTCCAGCAAGTCGCGCAGTAGCAGCGCGCCGCCGGCTAATCCGACGCGACGACGGCGTGGATTTGCGCGTCGGCGAAACGGATAAACTGCCTGATGCGGACAAGAGGAACGGGCGCGCGTCGCTTGCCGGCGTCGCTGTCCGTCGCTTGACGGATCAGCTCGCTCCATTGATTCGGCAGATATTTCAATGCCCAATCGGCAGCTCTTTTTTTCGAGACTACGGTGCCGTTCCTGTGCGAATAGAGAATCCGGCACAGTGTCAGCACCGCGTAAGCGCGGTAAAATGGGACGTCGCGCCACTTGCTGTCGCGCTTTTCGACAATCTCCTCGCGCAGATAACCGATCTCACGTTCCAGCGCTCGAAACAAAATCCTGGGTGTTATCGCAGGAACGAACGATTGGGGATCGGGTCCGTACAGAGTCTTGCCGCTTTTCAGCACGTTGATCCAGACGATAGGATTCCCATCCGACCGATAACGCGTGAGCTTTCCAAATTGGTACAAGCAGGCTCTGGAGTTGCTGGTTAGGACCTGATCCTTGATGAGAAACGATGCCTGAAGCCGCACCGTCCAGGGGTTGGATTTAGCAGCACGCGACAACCATCCGCGGATTTTCTCGAGCTCGGTATCGCTTAGGTCCCGCTCTGTTACTACGATGCAATCGATATCGCTTCGTTCAGGATCGAACGCCGCCTGCGTGAGGGAACCGTACAAATAAATGCCAACCAGGTTTTGCCCGAGAAGATCCCGGCATTGAGCCGTAAGGTCATCGAGCAGACTCGAAACCTGAGATGGAATGCGCGCCATGGATAGCTTAGTCCGGCATCGGTGGGGGCATTGACGATGAGGCGGCGTTACTGTGGCCTCGGGTCAATGCGCGGCTGAGTTGTGCGAGTGCTACGCGACCCAGCATCGGCGGCGCGTACAGCGCTGACAGCGGCTTGATCATTTGAAATACGTCTTCCATTTGATTTCGCACTGCAGGATCTGTTGATACAGCAGCTGCTACCCGGTCGCGATACCAGTTCAATACTCTAATCGAGAGCGGGCGGTCGCCTCTGGTTCTGGGCAGGCGGAGATCGTTGCCTACCGAGATTTGCCATGGGTCGCGCTGCGCGTCGGCCATTGCTGAGAAGAATCGCGGCGCGAGTTCTGGATTCGATGTCCCGTACTTCTGCAGGCATTCGCGCAGTGCGTTCGCAGTCACTGCGACTACGCTCATTCCCTGTCCAGCGGTTGGATTGTATACGGCTGCCGAGTCGCCCATCGCAAGGAAGCCGTCGAGGCGCGTCCGCCACCGTTCGTAATGGCGCCATCGGTTGCGCGTTGCGCGGCTCGAATAGAATGCCGACGTCGGTTCCATCAGCTTCAGCATTTCGGCAATGATGGGCGAGCGCAGCAGCGGCAACAACTCGTCGAGGCCCGCGTCGTCGTTGGGCGGATAGTGGCCATTTAGTCCGGCGAGAGAAAGGGACCATCGGCCATGCTCGTACTGTGTGAGGATCGCGATGATCATGTGCTCGGGCGGCTTGGGGCCAATGTTCGCGCCGAGCGTCCACCACCAATCCGACGGCCAGGATGCGCCCTCGCGCATTCGATACCATCGCGAGACGTAACCGTAGTCCCCATCGACGATAGTTTCATCGGGAGGCTTAAGGCCGAGTTTTTTCAGCCAGGTGTCAGCGTGCGACGTGCCCCCGCTCGCATCGATGACCAGGTCGGCTTCCAGAGCCGACGCGCGCGCAGTGCCATCGCGCGAGCGTATCTCGACGCCGGTGCATCGTGGCGCTTCGTTGGTGCCGCTCGCGGTCAGCGCGATGACTTCGGTCCGCTCGAGGCTCTCGACACGCGCAGTCTTACGAACGAGCTCGCGAACCGATGATTCGATCAGCGCGCGGGTCGGCTGTATTCCGGGCAGCCGAAATTGGCGCCGCGGCTTGGACCATCCAGCTGCGGTCAGGACTGCAACGTTAACGCCAGGCTCGCGCAGCGGAGCGCCGCGTTCGATGAGCATCGCGTCGAGACCGTCGAAGAGGCGCGCGAACTCGCGACGTCCGCGTAACATCAGGTAGTGATACTGACGGCTGTGCGGCACGCCGGCGCGGTCGGCGACTCCAGCGGGATAGGCGTCGCGCTCGACGATCGTGACGTGGTCGAAAAAATCGACCAGCACGCGTGCAGCGCACAATCCGGCAAGACTGCCGCCGATAACCACTGCATGGTTCTCCATCGCAGTCCCTTGAGTTTTCAGCTCGCCCGTCAGGTGTTATCCATATGCTCGCGAGTTTCTTCGCGCTGCCGAGATCTTTCTTCGTGAAGATGACACAAATAATAGATGGTCGACCGGGACGCTATTTTCTTTGGGGCCGGACGCGCCGCGCGACCCCAGGCGCCGATAATTCTTATCGTCGCGCTCGCGCTCGGGGCTTCATCCGATTCATTCATCTCGGCGCAGCGGAGACCACCGGCAATGTAGGGTCGGACGTTCTAAAGCGAGCCGGGGCGGAATGAGCCAGAACCCCGCCGCTATCAGGATCGTCAAGCCCGCGTACAGTGCGGTGAACATCCACGGCGGCGCCTCGTAGAAGATGAGCCGGTGTGCCCAGTAGCCGACGAAGTCGCCCGGGTAGCTCGCCTGTCCGGCTCTTGCGCGCAACGCGTTCTCGAGCACGGTCAAGGGACACACGACACCCACCATCGATTCGACCAGAACCAGTGCGATCGCGATCAGGTGCGCGACGCGAAACTTCATTCCACGCACCCATTGCCACTTGCGGGCGGCGCCCACAAGAATCACCACACAACCGACGACGACAAATGCCACGTAGGCGGCATGGAAAATCACTACGGCGTCGGCGAGGAGCGCCCACCGAGCCATCGGTTCACTCTTCTGAGAACTCGGCCTCTACGTCGTGTCCGTAGAGCCAGGCGTTCTGAGGTAGCGGCGCGGTGGAGGACGACGCCAGGCTGGCATCGCGTTTTCGTTGATCCTCGCCGTCTTCGAGGTGATACATGACACCGTTGCGACGCGAGCCCTCCTGGCATCGCGATGCGCGCGGTTTGCGCGTTTGCTCGTAGCGATCCAAGGCGGCAGTTGGATCGCGCGCATCGGCCCGTTCGAGGCACTTCGCCAACACCGCGGCGTCCTCTATTGATTGTACAGCGCCCTGGGCCATGTAGGGCAGCATCGGATGTGCCGCGTCGCCCATCAACGTCACGCGGCCGACGGTCCATCGCGGCAGTGGATCGCGGTCGTAGAGCGCCCAGCGATTGGTCGCGTCAGCGGACCCGATGATAGCGCGAACCTGCGGATGCCATCCCTCGAATTCCTTCAGTGCGTCGGCCACCTCGCCCTTCGCGGTCCATGATTCGATGCGCCACTCGCCGCGAGTGACTGCGACCCAATTGTGATAGCGCGCGCCGGCACCCACGAAATAATGAACAAAGTGCCGGTTCGGTCCCCACCAGGCGAAGGCCGCGACCTCGAGTCCGAGTTCCGCTACGCGCTCCGCCGGGACCAGCCCGCGATACGCTACGTGACCTGAAAAGCGAGGCGACTCCGGACCCATGATGGCTTTGCGTACGCTCGAGTGTATGCCGTCGGCGCCAATCACCACGTCAGCCTCGACGGTGTTGCCATTATCGAAATGCACCTCGACGCGGTCGTCGTGCTGGGACAGACCGACGCATCGATGGTCAAGATGAAGCACGCCGGCTGGAATGGCCGTAGAAAGAACGTTAAGCAGGTCGGCGCGATGAAAGTGATAGTAGGGTGCGCCGAAGTTGCGCTCGCACGCGTCGGCCAGCGGCTGGCGAGCGAGTTCATGCCCGTCGTCCCAACGGCGGAATACGACGGCGTGCGGCCGCACTCCTTCTCGGTCAAGGGCGTCCCCGAGTCCGAGTCGATGAAGGATTCGCGACGCGTTAGGGCTTATCTGTATTCCGGCGCCAACTTCACGCAAATCGGACGCCTGTTCAAATACCTGAACATTAGCGCCGGCTCGCGTCAGCGTTAGCGCGGCCGCGAGCCCCCCGATCCCCGCTCCTATCACAATGATTCGCACGGGCGTGATCCTATCAGCCCAAATCGCTCGCTGACAGAACTTCTTCCGCGTGCGCAGACATGGGCGCCGTTCGACCTCGACCCTACAACGTAGTATGTAGCGATTATGAAAACATCAGACGAGATCCTCACCGAACTTTGCGACCGCGAGGCGATTCGCGACCTGCCCGTGCGCTACTGCGATTGCGTGTGGCAGGGAACCCTGGAAGCGATGCTTGACTTGTTCGCGAAGGACGCGGTGTTTATCACCAAGGGACGCCAGCGCGAGGCGGTCAGCCGCGGCCGCGACAAACTGCGGGAGATGTATCAGAAGGCGCTCGGTGATTTCACGCCGCGCCCGTATATCCACAATCACGTGGTCGATCTCAAGGGCAAGACCAGCGCGACCGGCCGATGCTACGTCGAACTGCGCAGCGCGTCGCGTCAATGGGAGTGGATCGGAACCGGCTTTTACGACGACGAGTACGTGAAAGAAGACGGGCATTGGAAGTTCGCCTCGCGGCGGTTCACCAGCTTCGGAATGCAGACGGCCCCCGCGGAAAGCGGCTCCCGGAAATCATAGAGTCGCCGCGAGTACTGATCGAAGGAAGGTGCGCGATGCTGACACCGCATGAACAGGACATAATTCGGCGCTGGAATGAATTCTATTTGAAGCCCGACCAGGGTTCTCTCCTCGAGCAGAGAAAGAACCTCGCGATTTATTTCGAGGAGTTCAATACCAATCCGCCCGCCGTCGGTGCATATCACGAAGCGGTGCAGCTAAAGGCCGGGCTCAACGCCGATATCGCCGTGCCGAAAGGCAGCGCGCCGTTTCCGGTCGTAATCTACATTCATGGCGGCGCCTGGACGCGTGGTAGTTCCACGACGCATCGCAAGCTCGTGAAGCAGTTCGCCGAGGCGGGATATCTAACCATCGCGCCGAACTACCGACTCGCGCCGGAGAATCCATTTCCGGCCGGGTTCGACGATTGTGTGTTCACGGCTCATTGGGTGGCCGAGAATGCTGGCCGCTTTGGCGGCGATGCGACCAGAATGGCGATGGGCGGCGATTCTGCGGGTGGCAATCTGACTGCGGCGGTGTTGCCGGCGATCGCTTCCTCTCAGCGGGGGCCAAAATTCAAGGCGGCGATCCTGATTTACGGCGCGTTCGATTTTGCTGGCCTCATGGCGCTGGCAAAGGAAGCCGTGGAACCCCTGGCCAAGGCATACCTCGGTGCTCACTATCCTGCGGCTCTGAACGATCCGCGAGTGAGCCCGATTCGAGCAATCAAGCCGGGTGCGCTACCGCCAAGCTTCATCATCGCAGGCACGGCGGACGGTATCGTGGGAGAATCGCGGACCATTGCCGACGCGCTCACGCGAGCTGGAATCGAGAACGAGTTGCACATACTCGAAGAGATGCCGCACGCGTTCATGCAAATGACGGAGCTCTCAGCCTGTCGCGAGGGACTGCGGCTCATGTTCGACTTTCTGCGGCGTCACGTTTAGCTGTTGGGGATGCCAAGCCGAGAATGCCGGGCAGCACTTTGAAGGCTCGCGAGCCGTTGGTCGTAACCGCGGAAAGAATCGCGAACTTTTGCATCGCGGTCGGCGAGAACAATCCACTCTATGTCGATCCGGCCGTGGCCGCCGCGGGTCCGCACCGCGGGATCATCGCTCCGCCCGCCTTCGTGGCCGCGTTTCGCTTTGCCGACGGCGTTTTCGAGAGTCTCCCGGCGTTCGCCCGCGGCGGACTCATGGCTGGTATCGATATCGAATTGGGCGCGCCGATTCGGGCTGGCGATTCAATTCAGGTCTCGTCCGAACTCAAGGAGACCTACGAAAAAACAGGCCGTACCGGCACTATGATTTTTGCGGTGGCGCGCTCGACGCTAACCAATCAGAAAGGCGAAGTCGTTGCGTACGTCGATCATCGCATGATGAACCGTGTGGCGAAGAGTTCTCGCAGCTAGTCGATTCGGTAGTTCACGCGACTCGTTGGCCTTTTAACACTGTAACCGCTGAGCAGCAGCGTGATGGAGGAACTCTCGAGTACGAGGTCGAGTATCCGAAATGGCGAGTATGGTCAGCGGTTAGGAACTGTGATCCGTTTGATTTCATTCGTGAGTGAGCGCTGTTCTGACGGCGCCGCGCATCACGGAATCAGCAGGAGCTTGCCGGTCGAGCGGCGCGACTGCAGGAAGCGCACTGCTTGGGCAGCCTGGGCGAGCGCGAAGGTCTTGCCGATCGGAATCGTGAGGCGCCCGTCGCGTGCGAGCTGGAAAACCGCATCGAGACCGCGCCGATGGATCTCGCGCATACCATATACCATTGGCACGACGAAGCCGCTGACTTTGAGCGATTTCGCGAACAGGTGGCGGCGAAGGTCGAGCGGCTCCGGCGCGCCACCCGCGCTTCCATAAAGGATCAGATGTCCGAAAGGCGCGAGGCAGGCGAGACCCTTCTCGAAGGTTGGCTTCCCGACCGCATCGAGAATTAGATCCACGCCGCGGCCGTTGGTGATACGCATCGTCTCTGCGGCGAAATCATGCGTCGCATAGTTGATAACCTCCTGTGCGCCGAACTTCCGCACGAGGTCTGCCTTGTCGTCGCTCGAGACGGTTCCGATTACCTGCGCGCCGGCCGCCCGCGCGATCTGAACCGCCGCGATTCCTACTCCGCCTGCCGCCGAATGCACCAGCACCAATTGATTCGGGCTGGTGTTGTGACACGTATGAATGAGATGCCATGCGGTCAGCACCGCGATCGGAAATGCGGCGGCCTGCTCGAAGCTCGTGGCGTCAGGAATTGGAATCACCCGCGAGGCGCGCATCCGCGTGAATTCCGCATACGCGCCCATGCCGATGTAGGCGACTCGCATTCCCGGCACGAGGCCTTTGACGTCCGGCGCGACCGCCTCGATGACCCCGGCCGCTTCCATCCCGGGAGTATCCGGGAAAACCGGCTTCACCAGGTATTGACCCTGGATGAAGAAGACGTCGCCGTAGTTGAGCGCGATGACGCGATTCTTGACGACGACCGTGCCGGGTTGTAGTTCCGGCTTTGGTACTTCGCGCAGTTCCATCACTTCGGGTCCGCCGAGGCGATCAAATTGAATTGCTTTCATCTGTGACTCCTGCGCCGAGAATATTGCGCGATCGAAGAGGAACCTCGCAATGGAACGAAACGACGAACTCGAAATGTTTCGCACCGCGCTCAAGATTGCAGGTCTTCAACCGAATCCGATTACGTTGCCCGGTGACCATCAAACGATCATCGGCGCGATGCGGATGCACTACCTTGATTGGGGCGGATCGGGTACGCCAATCGTTTTCCTGCATGGCGGCGGCCTCACGGCGCACACCTGGGACTGCGTCGCAGTGATGCTGCGCGAGCACTTTCGATGCGTCGCGCTTGATCAACGTGGCCATGGCGACAGTGAATGGTCACCCGCAATCGACTATCGCGTCGCGAGTCACGTCGGCGATATCGAGGGCTTCATCGATGCGCTCGGACTTGAGCGTCCGATCCTGGCGGGACAATCGATGGGCGGTCTCAACTCGATCGCCTACGCCACTCGCCACAGCGATCGCATGCGCGCGATGGTGATTGTCGATGTAGCGCCGGAGATCGATGCCGCGGGTGCGGACCGCATTCGCGCCTTTTCCTCCACTCCCGAACTCGATTCGCCACAGGCTTTCCTCGAGCGCGCGATGAAGTTCAATCCGATCCGCGATCCGGCGGTGCTGCGCCGCAGCCTTTACTACAATCTGCGCGAGACGCCGGCGGGCAAGTGGACGTTCAAGCACGATCAGCGGCGGCGCACTGGCGATGCGATGCGGTCGTTCGACGAGGATCGCGCGCGTCTGGCGTCGGAAGTATCGAAGATAAAATGTCCAACGCTGGTGGTGCGTGGAGCGTTGAGCGACGTCCTTACCGATGCGGGCGCCGAGAAGTTCGCGCGTTCCTTGCCTGATGGCCGATGGGTCCGTGTCGAGAAGTCGGGCCACAACGTCCAAGGCGACAATCCGCGCGCACTCCTTGATGCGATGCGAGCGTTCTTTCGCGACGCAGGAATTTCCTGAAGCCTCGCTTGTACGCAGTCTTCGATTTCGAGTACCGAATAGAGTGATGAGCGACGAAGCATCCAAAGGCAGGCGCGCGCTCGAGGGCGTGAGGATCATCGATCTGACCTGGCTGCAGGTGGGACCGCAGGCGACGCGACTGCTGGCGACCTTCGGCGCTCAAGTGATTCGGGTCGAATGGCGCGAGCGCAAGGCGATCGACTTCATCCGTTATGTGCCGCCGTTCGCGCCGGATCACGCGACCGCGGATGGTGGCCGTAGGCAGGGTGTGACGCGCGGCCACGGCATCCGCGGCAGCTACAATCGCGCCGGATATTTCAACAACACCAATCCCGGCAAATACGGCATCACGCTCAACCTCAATCATCCGAAGGGGCGGGAGCTGCTGCGCCGCCTCGTGCGCGACGCCAACGCGATTTGCGAGAACTTCAGTCCCGGCCAGATGGACAAGTGGGCGCTCGGCTACGACGAGCTGCGCAAGATCAATCGGCGCATCATCTACATGCAGACCACCGGCATGGGCAAGGCGGGCGTGTACAAGGACTACGTGAGCTATGGTCCCACTGCGCAAGCGTTCTCGGGTTTGACGTTCTTGTCGGGTCTGCCGGAGCCGCGTCCGCCTGCGGGATGGGGTTACTCGTACCTCGATCATTCGCCGGGATACTTCGGCGCGATCATGCTGATGGCGGCGATTCGTCGTCAACGGATCGACGGCACCGGATGCTACATCGACATGTCGCAGTGCGAGACCGGCTTCATGCTCTCGGGCACCTCGATAGTCGAGCATCAGATAACCGGCAGGCCGACTGTGCGCTATGGCAACAGGATGCCGTTTCTCGATTGGTCGCCGCATGGTGCGTATCGATGCGCCGGCAGCGACAACTGGATTGCCCTTTCGATTCAATCCGACGAGCAGTGGCATGCGCTGATCGAGGAGATGGGCGCGCAGGATTGGGTACTCGATGCGCGGTTCGCGAGCGCCGCTTTGCGGAAGCAGCACGAGGACGAACTCGACGCGAGGCTTACTACCTTCACCGTCGGATGCGAGCGCTATGATTTGATGAATCGATTGCAGGCCCGCGGGATTCCCGCGGGCGTGGTGCAGAAGGCTCCCGATCGATTTGACCTCGATCCGCAGCTCAAGGCGCGCGGCTATTATGTCGATTTGCCGCACAGCGAAATAGGCACCTGGCCGATTGAAGGTTTTCCGGCCAAGCTCTCGCGCTCACCGGCCGACGTCGGCGGCCCGACCGGACGCGCGGCGCCCAAGCTCGGCGAGGATAACGAATTCGTTTTCGAGAAACTGCTCGGGCTGAGCGCCGGTGAGATGGCGGCGCTGAGCGACGAGGGCGTGATTTGAACATCGACGGAAACCTTGGCACCTCGCTCGCCGGTCTCATCATTGTGGAAATCGGCGATCAGATGGGCGACTACGCCGCGATGCTGCTCGCGGGACTTGGCGCGGAAGTTATCAAGCTCGAGCCGCGCGACGGTTCTGCCTCGCGGCGGATCGGTCCGTTCGCGCCGACGGCGCCCGTTCCCGAGCAGAGCATCTTTTTCTGGCGCTACAACCTCAACAAGAAAAGCGTCGTTCTCGACGTTGACGATCAGAATGCGCGGCCGGTGCTCACGGCGCTGGCCGCCAGAGCCGATATCGTGCTGCTCGCGGGCGAGTTCGAAACCGTCGCGCGACGCCTGCCGTTATGGCGCGAACTCGCGGAGGAGAATCCGCGGCTGATCGTATGCACCATCACACCGTTCGGGCTCGACGGGCCGAATCGTGCGCTCAAAGCCACCGACCTGGTGCAGATGGCGCTCGGCGGCATCATGGCGGTGTGCGGCTACGATCCCGACAAGGATGGCGAGTACGACACGCCGCCGATTGCGCCCGCGATGTGGCATTCGTATCACCTTGGCGGCGAATACGCGGCGGTGGCGATGATGGCGGCGATCAACTTCCGCGAATTCAGCGGCGAGGGCCAGCTCATCGACGTGTCGGTGCACGAAGCGGTGAATACCTGCACCGAAGTCGCGATTCCAACCTATGTCTACAGCGGGCTGGTGGTTAAGCGGCAGACCGCGCGTCATGCCGCGCCCAACATTACGCACATGCGTTTGTCAACAAGCGCTGACGGCGTTTTCATGCTCGCCAGCCTCAGTCCATTCGAGCGCGAGCAGCGTGCGCTGGCTCAACTGGCGGATCAGGTTGGAATCGCTCACGTGCTGGGAACAGAAGAATTTGCGCAGCTTGAAAAGGACGATCACGTGGCGGCGGCTATCTATCGCAACGACCTGCTCGAGCAATTGGTCGAGAGTCTTCCCGCCGACGAGCTGTTCAAGCGCGCGCAAGCGCACGGGTTGGCATGGTCTCCGATTCGGCGTCCCGAGGAGAACCTCGACGATCCGCATTTCGCCGCGCGCCAAAGTTTCGCGACGATCAACCATCCCGAGCTGGGACGAGATTTGCGCTACCCGGGAACGGTCGCCAGCGACGGCCACGCGCCGCATTTCTCCTACACGCGCCGCGCCCCGCGCCTGGGCGAGCATACCGACGAAGTGCTCGGCCGGCTGAGTGCGCCGACCAAACGAGACGGGCGAACTTAGAAGGGGTTACTGGTGGCGACGGGCGGATGGCGTGAGGTATGGGACCACTTCAAGGGACGCGGCGCGTATCCGCATCAACTCGCCTTCCTGCTGCTTAACCCGCTGCGCAGCCTGATGTTCTCGCCGCGCGAGTTGGTCGAACGTCTTCATTTGACCGCGAACTCGCGGGTGCTCGAGCTTGGTCCGGGTCCAGGATTCTTCAGCGTACCCATTGCCCGCCGTGTTCCCGGCGGTCATCTGTGCCTGGTGGATCTGCAGCGTGAGATGCTGGATAAGGCACGCGTGCGAATCAGGCGGGCGAGTCTCTCCAACGTCAGTTTCGCACAGGCCAGCGCGAGCGCGCTGCCTTTTGCGCGCGAGGTGTTTGACGCCGCCTTTCTGGTCACGGTGCTGGGCGAGGTCCCCGACGCCGCAGCCTGCGTCGTCCAATTGCGCGACGCACTCCGCCGCGGCGGTCTCTTGTCGATTACCGAGCTAGCAGGCGATCCGGACGCAATGACCGAAGGCGATATCGCAGCGCTGGCCAAAGCCGCGAATCTCGAATACTCAGAAACGTTCACGAAGCGCTTCGGCTTTACGATCAACTTCAAAAAAGCCGGTTAATGTGAAACCCGGGGGGGCTTCACTTTCAATAAGTGATCTACTGCTAGTCCTTGGTGAGACCTCGTGATAAGAGCGATGCAATTCGCTCTGGGAGGAGCACCAACATGGGTACATCGAAGGGCTTGATCGGAAGCTTCGCCGTCGTAGCCTTACTGGGATGGGGTTTTGGCGCGAGGGCGCTGGCCGCCGACACCAAGGCTGAGCTTATCGAGCGGGAACACAAGTGCGTCGAGGCGCCAACCATCGACGAAGCTGTAGAGTGCTACGATCCAAGCGATGAGCTGGTAGTTTACGATATTAACACGCCGCGCGAGTTCGACGGTCCAAAGGCCATTCGAGCCGACTTTCAACCTTTTTTCGACAACTTCAAGAATCCGAAGTACGAGTACTCGAACGAGCGTGCAATCATATCCGGCAAGCTGGCTTTTACTAATCTCATCGTGCACATGACCGCAACCGACAAGAACGGGAAGCCGGTCGATATGACCTGGCGCTCGACCAACGTTTGGCGCAAAGAGAACGGAACGTGGAAGATCATGCACGCGCACTATTCCGTTCCGGTGGACATGGCGAGCGGGAAGGCGGACATGCAATCAAAGCCGTAAAGTCATAAGTTCCGAGTCCTTCAGGGAAAAACGGAATCCTGAATCGCGCAGGGCGCTGTATGTGGACCCTCCCCATCATCCTTACAGGGAGAGGAGACAGAGCGGCGAGTCAGACCTCCTCCACTGTTGCTGATATCGCGAGCTGACATGCAGCGGACGGTGCCCGGCACGCAGTGGCGCGGGCAAGTCGGCACATCACGCGTCTGGTCTTGGATTCTGTGAGGCGCTATAGCAGCGGAATGCGAACGAGGCGCTAAGAACGCGTCGCCATGGAGGATCGTACGATGGCCAAACAGGGACAGCTCAATCTCAAGAACGCGCAATACTCGATGCCGGCGGATGCTGCCGCGTATCAGAGCCCGCCCTTCTACTATCGCAACACGCGCTCGATCTCGGTCGCGTTCGAGACCGACTCCGAGGCGGCACTGCAAGCACTGCCGACGGCATTGGCGCTGCACGAACCGGCGACCGCGGTGCTTTCTTTCTATGAATATTCGTGGACCACATTTGGTCCTTACAATGAGGCGATTCTCTCGCTGCTGGTCGAGCACAAGGGCCGCCCGATGACCTACATCATGCACATCGCGGTGACGACCGAGCCGCCGATGCTCGCGGGCCGCGAAATCTGGGGCTTTCCGAAGAAGCTTGCGCATATCGAGTTCAAGAGCGAGAAGGACATGGTGTATGGCACGCTCGACCGTCCGGCTGGCGTGCGCCTTGCCAGCGCGATCGTTCGACCGGAAAGGCCGGCGACCAACGGACATTCCTCGGCGCCGCCTGCGGTCAGCTTCCGGCTGATTCCTTCGGCGGAAGAAAACGGGCGGCCGGTATGCGCCGAGATTATCGAGACTCACACCGAGGTCAAAGTGCACGAGGCCTGGACCGGCACCGGCTCGATTGCTTTTGCGGAGTGTTCGCGCCTGGATCCGTGGAATCGATTGCCGGTCAAGCGCGTAATCCAGGCGAGCTACGTGCTGAGCGAGATGACACTGGGCTTCGGCAAGGTGATCGATCGTCTCGAATGAGACGCGTGTGGTGCGCCGAAAAATCCGAGGCTGACTCCAGTCGCCTACACCATGAACCCGCCGTCGACGCTGATCACTTGTCCAGTCACAGCGCCGGCGGCGTCGGAGGAGAGCATCGCAGCCATCGCGCCGAGTTCATCGGGCTCGACGATGCGATTCTGGATGTTCTGACTCTCGGCGGAGCGTTTTGCGTCTTGCGCACTGGTCCCGCTCATCGCACCGAGGACGTTCCAATCGACCAGCTTGGTGTTGGTCCATCCGGGACACAACACGTTGACGTTTATGCCGTGGGGCGCGGCGGCATAGGCCAGAGAACGAGTCATGCCGATGAGGCCATGCTTGGCGGCGGAGTAGGCGAGGGGACCGCCGCCATTTTTGGCGTAGCCGGAGCCGATATTGATGATGCGTCCCCACTTCTGTTTGATCATATAAGGCAACGCAGCGTGGGTTGCGTAAAATGCCTGGGTGAGGTTGAGGAAGAGGTTGTCCTCGAAAGCCTGGGGATCGTGGTTGAGCGGATCGAGATGAGCAGGCTTATGCGCGATTACTCCGCCCGCGTTGTTGACCAGGATGTCCAACGCGCCGAGTTTGCGCGCAGCCTCATCGACGCCGGCGGTTATCGCCTCGCGGTTCATGACGTCGATAACGACTGCGAAACCGCGCGTGCCTCGCTCGCTGATTTCGCGTGCGACGCTTTCCAGTTCGTCGAGCGAGCGCGAGGCCACACAGACGTCGGCGCCTGAGTCGGCGAGCGCAAGGGCAATTGAGCGGCCAATTCCGCGACCACCGCCGGTAACCAGCGCGCATCTGCCTTTCAGATCGATAAGTTGTTTCATAGTGAGCTCCGGTTGGCGTTCAATGGGGATGCGATCCGACCTGCCTGGCTCATAATCGGGAGATTCACTTGCGAAGGAGCTAAAATCAAGCGGACAACTTTGGTTGTGCCCGCGCTTTGTGAGGCTGCTCGATGTGCGATATCCTCATTTGCTACCCAAAGAAGGGAAGCCTTAAGGAGGCACCGGACGAATGACTCGCACTATTCCAATGCGCAATGGCATCTTCCTGGCACCGTTCCACCCGCTCGACCAGGATCCAACGGAAGCACTGCACCGCGACCTTGAACTGATCGAGAACCTGGATCGGCTTGGCTACGAAGAAGCCTGGATCGGCGAGCATCACTCGGCCGGCTTCGAGATCATCGCCTCGCCCGAGGTTTTCATCGCGGCCGCGGCGGAGCGAACCAAGAAGATTCGCCTCGGCACCGGCGTGGTGTCGCTGCCATATCACAACCCGCTGATGACGGCGAACCGCATTATTCAGCTCGATCATCAAACCCGCGGGCGCGTGATGCTCGGGGTCGGACCCGGGTTGCTGCCCTCCGACGCGATGATGCTCGGTATTAATCCGATGACACAGCGCGACCGCATGCTGGAGGGCATCCAGGTCATCATGCGGCTGTTCAAAGGCGAGGTCGTGACCGAGAAGAGCGATTGGTACAACCTGGTGAATGCGCGGGCGCATCTGCTGCCCTACACCAAACCGCACCCGGAGATAGCGGTCGCGAGCGCGGTGAGTCCCTCCGGCGGACGCGCCGCGGGCAAGTACGGTTTCGGGATGTTGTGCGTGGCGGCGACCAACGCAAACGGCTTCGACGCGCTGGGCACCAACTGGGCGGTCGCGAATGAGATCGCGGCGGAAAATAATCGCACGATGGATCGCAGCCGGTTGCGTCTCGTGGGACCGGTGCACATCGCCGAGACCCGTGAGCAGGCGCGAAAGAACGTCGAGTACGGCATCCACAAATGGATGGAATACTTTGCGCGCCTCAATCCGCTCGCGCCGCAGGCGCCCAACGGAGTGGACCCGGTGAATGCGATGATCGAATCGGGGAACGCGGTGATCGGCACACCCGACGACGCGATTGCGCAGATCAAGCGGCTCGAGGCCAAGCAGGGCGAGTTCGGCGCGTTCCTGCAGCTGGCGCACAACTGGGCGGCTTTCGACAAGACGATAAAGTCGTACGAGCTGTGGGCCGAACATGTCGCGCCGACGTTCAAGAACGCCAACGTGAGCAGGCAGGCATCGTACGATTGGACCATGTCGAATGCGCATGAATTCATGGGACAGGCCATGAACGCGGCGGGCGCGATGATTCAAAAGCACGCCGAAGAGCAAGCCGCGAAGAAGGCGGCCAAGGAAGCAAAGGAAGCCTCCGGCGCGGGACGCGCAGCATCGAAGTAATTCAGAACGCAGGTAAAGAGGGCGCGGTGCCGATCGCCGCGCCCTCTGATTTTGTAGTTGAGTCGGCTAGAGCTTCGCGGCGCGCTCGACGATCGATCCCAGTCCTCGCACGACTTTGACGCCGTCTTCTGATACTGCAGACGCGGCGACGACCAGGCGGGTCACACCGGCCTCACGATACTGCTTCATCACATCGGCGCTCGGTCCTTCCGCGCCCAGCAGCACCGAGAACTCGAGCTTGTCGGGATCGCGGCCGAACTCCTTTGCCATCTTTTTGATCTGCGGGATGCACTCGCGCGCCTTTTCGACGCTGAGGCCGCCGGGGCACCATCCGTCGGCGTAACGTGCGACACGTTTGAGCGCGTACTTCGGATCGTGCGCGCCGAGCAATATCGGCGGCCCGGGCTTTTGCACGGGCTTGGGTCCCAGCTTCACCGGCGGGAACTTGACGAACTCGCCCGCGTAGCTGACGTCGTCGCCGCTCCAGAGCTTGCGCAATGCTTCGACGGACTCGCGCAGATGCTGCCATCGCCGCGCGAAGTTGACGCCCATGACCTCGGCTTCCTCGCGAAACCATCCGGCGCCGACGCCGAGGATCAGCCGGCCCCTCGAATATAGATCGATCGATGCGGTCACTTTGGCAGTCTCGATAACGTCGCGCTGCGGCAGCAGGCAGATGGCGGTGCCGATTTTGATGCGCGAGGTCGCATCGGCGGCGATCGCGAGCGCGACGAACGGATCGATCAGCCGCGCGTAGAACTCGGGGACTTTTCCGTCGCGCGAGCGCGGGTAGTGGGTGGTGTAAGTGCTTGGCACCGCCATGTGCTCGGCGACGAAGAACGATTCGAAGCCGAGGTTTTCAGCTTCGCGCGCAATTGCGCCGGGGTTGCCGGATTGCTCAGTGAGAAAAACCAATGCGCCAATTTTCATGGATAATGCCCTCGTGGTTTGTGCATGCATTCCAAATGCGATCAGAATTTTTCCTTGAAGGGGCGGACTTCGAGTTCCATGGTCCACGCGCTCGAATCCTGGTGCGCGAGATGCCAGTAGGTCTCTGCGATCGCTTCGGGTTTGAGAAAGTCGCCGTCTTTCAGGCTGGGCTTTCGTCCACGCGCTCCCGGGATGTCGATGCTGCCATCGACGTTGATCCACGCTACATGAATCCCTTTTGGACCCAGGTCGCGGGCGAGTGATTGCGCCAGCCCGCGCATTGCAAATTTCGCGGGTCCAAACGAGACCGACTTCGCCCCAGCTTTCACGCCTGCGGTCGCCCCTGTGAAGAGCATCGTGCCATGCCCGCGCGCAATCATTGCGGGCGCGACTTCTTTGGCTGCGACGAACGCCCCGAGGGCATTGACTCGCCAGTCAGCTTCGTACTGATCGGCCGTAATCTCCGTGATACTTCCGAAGGTGCCGCTGCCGGCGTTATAGAGGAGCACTTCAGGCTCGCCGAGGTCCTTGCGAATGACGCGAAATGTTTTCGTCATTTGCGCGGCATCGCTGACATCGCAAGAGAGATCCAGCACGGTTGCCCCGCTTTTCCGAATCTCGCCGGCGAGTCCTTTCAGATAGTCTGCGCTGCGAGCGAGAATGGCGACAGCATAGGTCGCAGCGAAGCGACGGGCGAGTGAGGCACCGAGGCCAGGACCAGCTCCAATAACCACGGTGACGGGTTTGCCAGATGAGTTTTCCATATGTTTTGCCCGGTGCGTTTAAATCAGTGCAAGCTTAGCACCGAATCACGCTGAACCGGTCGCGCTGCGAACTTCGCGGCTGGAGTTGCAAGCGCTAGTATCGCGGATATGGCACTACCCGAATCGAGCCGGTTCCAATTCACCGCTGATCTCAGCATCTGCCGCGTTCTCAATGGCATGTGGCAGGTTTCCGGTGCGCATGGGCATATCGATCCGCGGCGCGCGATCGACGAAATGTTCGCATATCACGATGCCGGATTCACGAGCTGGGACCTCGCCGACCACTACGGCCCGGCCGAGGATTTCATCGGCGAGTTTCGGCGTGAATTTGTCAAGCGTCACGGTGTACAGCGCCTTTCGGAGATCCAGGCGTTCACGAAATGGGTGCCGCGGCCGGGTCGTATTACGCGACGCATGGTCGACGATGCGATCGGGCGCTCGCTCTCGCGCATGGGCGTCGAATGCCTCGACTTGTTGCAATTTCATTGGTGGGACTACGCGGATCGCAGCTACCTCGACGCGCTCAAGCATCTGGCCGACATGCAGCGCGAGGGCAAGATTCGTCATCTCGGGCTTACCAACTTCGACACCGAGCGTCTGCGCGTCATCACCGATGCCGGCATCCGCATCGTCTCGAACCAGGTCCAGTACTCGCTAGTCGATCGCCGCGCCGAAACTGCGATGGCAGCATTCTGCCGCGATCGCGACATCACACTGCTGACCTATGGAACCGTGCTGGGCGGTTTGCTGTCAGAAAAATATCTCGGGCGTCCGGCGCCGCATCGCAGCGAGCTCAACACCGCGTCACTGCAAAAATACAGCAACATGATCGATGCGTGGGGAGGATGGACGCTGTTTCAGGAACTGCTCGGCGCTTTGAAACCGGTAGCAGAGAAGCATCAGGCGAGTATTGCCGACGTGGGCATTCGCTACATTCTCGATCGTCCTGCTGTCGCCGGAGTAATCGTCGGCGCGCGGCTTGGGGTTGCGCAGCATATCGCCGACAATGCGCGCGTGTTCCGCTTCGCGCTCGAGGCGAAAGATCGCGCAAGCATCGATGCGGTACTGGCAAAGTCGCGCGACCTGATGAAGGCAATCGGCGACTGCGGCGACGAGTACCGCTAGAACACCACCGGCAATTCCAGGTATTCGCGATAGATGAAATCGCGATGCTCCATCAGC
Organism: uncultured delta proteobacterium; assembly: GCA_963842215.1. Taxonomy (GTDB): domain Bacteria; phylum Desulfobacterota; class Binatia; order Binatales; family Binataceae; genus Binatus. The sequence continues at coordinate 135,889 of CAWJFQ010000006.1, forward strand.
GACGGCGCTGTCGCTGCCACCACCTCCGGACTTTTCTCGGTGTACATCTCGCGGAACGCGGTCGCCATCGGGCACAACTCAGGCGGCAGCGGCCGGATCAACGCGGCAAACGTGGCCCAATAGATGTCGACGGCTGAGAGCTTATCGCCGATGAAGAACCTGCTGCCCTCGGCCTTCTGACGGTCGAGACGCTCGGCGAGAGATTTCAAAATCGACGCGACGCGCGCGGGCGCGGCCGCCGCTGCTTCCTCGCTAAATACATACTTGCCGCCGAAGCGGCGCCAGAAATCTTTAGTTCGTTGATCAGCGTTCGGGTTGCTGACGGTGCGATTGATCAGGAGGTGTCGCCGTTGCCAGCCGAGGCCATTCTCCCCGGCGATTTCATTGATGAGACCGAACATCAAAACGCGATCGTCGGCATTCGAGGGAATCAGCGCCGGATCGGGATTCAGACGCTCGGCGAGGTAGAGCTGCTCGATCCAAGTTGAACGCGGACGTTCATCGTTCCAAATGGCGACCGGCGCGCTCGCTTGCGCGGTCCACTCGATCAGCTCGCGCTGGGAGCCGTCCTGACCTGCGGATGCCACCGGAGTGTAGGGGATCTTTTTGACGTGAAAAATTCCCTTGCACGCTTCCCGCCACGGACCCGGGACCGAGCTCGCGCCGAGGATGAGGCGTAGCCCCGACATCGCCTTCGCTTCCTGGATGGTTGCGTATTTCAGTTTCACGTCGGTCACCGCGATTTTGTCAGGCATCGTTCGTCTCCTCTGCTGGATGAAGGCCGATGTAGGGCAGGTCGTAGCCGAAGGCTTTGGGTCCGACCGCCTTCAAGGCTTTGGGAGTTTTCATAAGGGGTGAGCAGGGCACGCCTACAATGGTGACCCTAAGACCCGGCCGCAGAATTTCAGTCGTTACAGGATTGCCGGTTTCAGTTTCAACCAAGGTGATGAGATCGGGGACCGTCAGCGCGACCTGCTCGCCAAGCCTTAGAATGAGATACTCGTTCTTGAAGGCTATCTCGGCAACGCGGCCCTTGTCGGCATCGACACCTTCGAGAAGAACTTTGCCCCAATCGTGACCGGCGCGGAAACGCCGCTCGACATCGATGATCTTGCCGCCGATGAATCTCCGGCCGTGGCCGGCCTCGACGATTGCTGCGATTGGATCTTTCTTTGCAGCTCGCGCAGACTCCACTGCCCGCCCCAATTCGAGAGCCAGACCGATGGTGCCGCGAATCAGCGTGCGCACGAGAGGACTCATGATCGAAGGTCGTGGTCATATAGATGAGGCCGCCGTTGTCCGAGCAGATCTTTCGCAGACGCCGCTCGACACCGATGCCGGAAGGCTCGTCGGGCGAGTCGTGGCTCGGACTCTCATTGGCCTGAGCTCGCGCGTCGAGCAGCAAGCCACTGTCACCGCTAAGTGCGAGTGGAAGTCCCGGCGTGGTGCCATAGATCATAAAGGTGCACATCTGGATTTCGGGAAAGGCGCGTCCTATACCGTCGCCGTTGAGCAGCGGTATTCCAGTCTGCGCCGCCAGCATCAGCGGGAACATGCACTGCAAGCCGCCGATCTCCGCGGTGACGAATGCTCCAACGCGTCCTTTGAGGACGGCTGCCACAGAATCCAGGCCCAGCTGCAGAGCTCGCAGACTTGGAGGCTTCTCGAGACAAACCAGCGGCGCTCCAATTGCAGCGGAGCTGATAGCGAACGAATCGGGGTCCATCTCGGTTACGTCGATCACTCGCACCGCGGAACCGTCGGTCATGATTTGGCCGGCGACCAGTTGGCCATAGTAAGAGTTGCCGCCGCCGCCAGTTCCGAGGATTCCGGAACCGAGTGCAAGAGCTGAAAGATCGGCGCGTCGGATTTCGAAACTCATTGGCCCAATTCTCCAATGTCGCCGACCACGCGCGCATGCACCTTGAGCGCCTCGGAGGCCAGGTAGGTCAGGGCAGCATCTTCAAGTTCGACCGTCCTGGTGGTGCCGGGGCGCGCACCCGCCGCTTCTGCGCGGCGATGTGCTTCGGCTTCGGCCTTGGCCAGAGCGTCTTTGCGCGGGATGCTGGACGGGAAAGTCAAGTTGGCCTCGCCGCCAACTTGCGCCATCGCGGCTCCGTAGGCATTGGCGACGGCGGCGTCGAGTGGAGATTCAACCTGGCGCTCGAGTTCGCGCAACAGGTGCAGGATCAACGGCGCGCCGCCGCCTACCAGGACAATCGGGAGCCGGCGATCGCGACGGTCGTAGTCTTCGAGCATCCGCGACAGCCGCCCGCGAAGATGATCGTCGACGCGCGCGATCATGTTCGAATCAACGTGCTGCACCAGAGCGCGATTGCCGATATCGGCGCGACCGGCGGCCACAGCGACGTCCGTCAAAGTTAGTCGATGACCGCCGAAGACGAGAGCCTCGTCGGTGATGCGAAACCCGACGCTCTGCGGCCCGACCGCGCCGGTACCAACATCGACGAGACTTCCGCCGCCGACTCCGATCGAGCATAAGTCCGGCATTCGGAAGTTGGTGCGCACGCCGGCGATGCTGAGGTCGAGTCCCGCCGGTTGCGGATAGCCGCCGCGCAGCACGCCAACGTCGGTGGTGGTGCCGCCGACATCGATCACGATCGCCTCGGCCAGCGATGCGAGCAGGCCGGCGCCGCGCAAGCTGTTGGTCGGTCCCGACGCAACGGTAAAAATCGGCAACTGGGCGGCGCTTTCAGCGCGCATCGCAGTGCCGTCGTTCTGGCTGATGAAGAGATTGGAGGGAACCGCGGCCTGGAAGCCGGCCACGGTGCGTTCGGCGAGCGGGCGCAACATGGCGTTGAGCAGGGTCGCATTCTCGCGCTCGAGGATTCCGAAGCGGCCGATCCGATGCGACAGGGTAACTTGCAGCGCCGGGTTTTCGCTTCGCAGCCACTCGGCGATCTGGATCTCATCTTCCGGGTAGGAGGTTCCGAAGACAGCGGTCAATGCGACTTGGCCTATGCTGCGCGAGGCCAGCGTGCGCCCCACCGCAGAAATTTCATCGCGATCGATTGCTCGAATGGGACGGCCATCGTACTCGCGTCCGCCCGCGACGAAGAACGGCATGATATTAACTGCACGCCGAAGATCGTCGGGCCAGTCGATCATCGGCGGGAGTGCTTCGGAAACCGGGCTGCCGATTCTGATCGCCGCAACGGCCTGCAGATTTTGTCGTTCTACCAGTGCGTTGGTGAATGCAGTGGTGCCAATGTGTACGCGCTCGATGGCGTAATCCTGCTTGACGCGCGACAGCGCATCGAGGATGCCGTCGCGCACGTCGGCGGTGGTTGGGACCTTCGCGCGCTCGACGATCCTGCCGTCGCGAACGAGCACCGCGTCGGTATTGGTTCCACCTACGTCGATTCCAGCGATTACCTTCATCGGGCTGGCGGCGCCAAACTGCCTAAGCGGTTGACCGTTTTTCGATCACTACATTGCCATTCTTGATGACCATAGACAGATTGCGCAGCGCGCCAATGTCGACGGACGGATCGCCGTCCACCAGAATCATGTCCGCGAGCTGACCCGGCGCGATAGTTCCCAGGTTGCTTATACCGAGATGCTCGGCGGCATCCTTGGTAGCCATTCTGAGCACCTTAGCCGGCTGAATTCCTGCCTGAGCTGTACGCTCCATTTCAACGATCGTGTTTTCGCCGAACTTTCCGAAGCCGATGAAACTGTCGGTTCCAATTGCCACCCTGACTCCCGCGTCCGCCATCTGCTTGAGGTTCGCGAATCGCACCTCGGTCGCGCTTGGTTCAAGAGTCAGAAGCCACAACGTGGGCACGAGGGTTGCGCGGTTGGCCCGCAATAGTTCGATGATTCGCGGGCCGCTCAATCTGTGTTCCATCACGCCATGTTCCAAGCCGTCGGCTCCGGCTTCAAGCGCTGCGATCGCTTCGGGCTCGTCGAAGGTATGCACGGTGGCCTTGAGACTATGCTTGTGCGCTTCATCGATGATCGCGTCGAGAATCGCTCGTTCGAATTTGAAAATTTGGACGTCTTGCATCTGCAAGCCGCCGAGCTTCATCAAATATGGCGGCTCGCCGTGCCTGCATCCGCCATGATGAATGATCTTGATTGCATCGACCTGGCGCGCGGCCAAGCGGCGCACCATTTCCCTTGCCTGCGCGGGTGAATCCGGCTCGAGCGTGGCGCGAGCGCCGTACCACGGATTTCGTGAGTACACGGTAGTGCGAGGGTGGCTGGCCGGCGCATTGAAGCAAGGACCCGTGGCCAACAGCCGCGGCCCAAGGATGGTGTTGTTTGCGAGCATCGCGCGAACCTTGAGGATGTCGTCCTGCGAGTCGCCCACCGACTTCACAGTAGTCACGCCGGTCGCGAGAAAATCGTGAAGATATTGGCGCAACGGACCCTCGATGAAACGGTCTAGTGCGTCCTGAGTGGTGAGATTGAGGAAGTCGAACAGATGAATGTGGCAATCGATGATTCCTGGCATCAGGAATCGGTGCGCTCCTGCGACCTCCTTTTGCCCGGTCAATATCGTGGAGCTGCTTTCGACCCGTGCAATTCTGTCGTGTCTGATGCCGACGTCAAATGCGCCTTCCCGCATGCTTGCGCCATCGAACAGACGCACATCTCTGATGACCAGGTCGAGCGTACCGGAATCAAATTCAGTCATGAGATTTTTCTCCTACGGGCGCATGGGTTGCCTGACCTTCACGCGCCGCGGACTCGATCGATCAATGCGAGCGAATCCGCGGGGGCCGAATGACCTCGCCATGCTATGTGTTGGTCCGGCCGGACCAGGACCAACCGATAGTCCTCATATGTCGCGAGCGCAGATGGATCGGAAACAGGTAGCACTTTCAACGGGACGCGCCGTGTCGCAGCTGCGCGCTCGATTGGGGACGTGTCACTGGGATGCTCTCCCAGCTTCAGCAGCGTGAAGTCAGGATCGAAGTTGTCGTACAGCGAACCGAGGTCCTTGAGCCAGATGTGCGGCGCGCGCGAGCCCGGCCGCGAGCCAGGGAGATATTTGTCGAGTTGGAAATCGGGAGCCGGACTGCCGTCGTTCCAATTGATTGGCGAGTTCTCGTAGTAGTAACCGAGTTGCACTCCAACGCTGTTGAACTGTGAAGCATCCGCGGCAACGATAAGTTCGCCGACCCGCTTGCGAACCGCGTCGCCCTTGGCGCTCGCCTCCTCAAGCTCATCGTGTACCTGCATCGCCGGTCCGCGATTTTTCATAATCTGGACGGCCGCGTTCGACACGAGATCGCCAATCGGACGGCGTTCGATTTCGTACGCATCGAGCAGATGGTCTCCTGCCCACCCGTGATGCACCGCGGCGAGCAACCAGGATAAATGTGTGCCGTCGCCGATTCCGGCGTTCATGCCGAACCCGCCTAGCGGGATCCAGATGTGAGCGGCGTCGCCGGCGAGGAACACATTGCGATCGCGATAGTGGTCCGCGACCAGCCGCCGCGAGGTCCATCGTTCGATTCCCAATGTCTCGCGCGGCACTCGAACGCCCAACACTTGCTCGAGCGACTCATCGATATTGATGTCGTTCCACTCGACGCCGGGCCGCAGAGCCATGTGGCAGAGCCACAGGTCTTTGCCATTGAGCGCAATCACGGTGCCCAACTGCTGCTGGTTGACGATCCAATACATCCACGCCGGGCCGTTGCGGTCGTGACGAATCAGTTCCGATGATTTGAAGTAAACCGAGAGCGTGCGTCCGATCTCTTCGATTCCGTGGAATTCGATTCCGAGTTGACGGCGAATTATGCTTCTGCCGCCGTCGCACCCGACCATGAAACGCGCTCGATGAGTCTCGCGCCGGCCAGTGGCGACTTCCACCGCATCGACATCAACCATCTCATCGCGCTGCGTAAATTTTTCGACTCGCCATCCACGTCTTATCTCGACTCCGGGGAACTCCTGCGCGTGCTCGTACAGGATGGGCTCGAGAAAAATCTGACTGATACGATGCTGCGGCTCGGGAGTGGGCCAGCCCTCGTCCAACGCGCCTGCGTCCTGGCGCCGCATCGACGAGGCCGGCAGATTCAGCCGACCCAGCAGATGGCCGTTGAATCGAGTGAGGTAAAGGACGTGAGTCGGATGATCGGCGGGAAGTCCGGCGGCGCGAATCCGATCGGCGCATCCCAGGCGGCGAAAGTGCTCCATTGAGCGCGCGTTGGTAGTATTGCACTTGGGGTTTGGCGGCGTCGCGAGCAGCCGCTCCTCGAACAACAAGCACGGCACTCCGCGCCAGCCCAGATCCATCGCGATTGTCATTCCGACCGGGCCGCCTCCCGCTATGATGACCGGAACTTCCTTCATGACGAGCCGTCCCCAATGGGCAGTTAGCGAGATAGAGATTCAGGCGGCGGTGTAGCCGCCGTCCACTACAAGTTCGGAGCCGGTAACGTAGGAGGCCTCGTCGCTGGCGAGGAAGAGCACGCACCATCCGACTTCTTCGGGCTGAGCGCCGCGTTTAAGCGGAGTCTTGTCGATGATCGGCTGCAAATCTTCGGGGGAAACCACGCCAAGCATCGGCGTGAGGATGACGCCGGGGTGGATGGAGTTAACCCGGATTTTGTCGGGAGCGTACTGGACGGCGGCGGCTTTGGTCAGCAGGCGGACGGCGCCCTTGGTGCCATGATAGGCGGAGGAGCCGGCCGAGCCGATGAGACCGTAAATAGAAGAAATGTTGATGATGGAGCCGCCGCCACGCTCGCGCATCGCGGGTACGGCATACTTCATCCCGAGCCAGACGCCCTTCTGATTAATGTTGACGATAGAATCCCACTCCTCTTCGGAGGTTTCCTCGACGCCCTTGACGTTGGCTATGCCGGCGTTGTTGACGAGGACGTCTAGACCGCCGAATTCGCGCTGGCAGGTGTCGACGGCGACGCGCCAATCGGCGGCGCGGGTAACGTCGAGATGAAGGGCAACTACGGATTTTGCGCCGGAGGTGGGATTGATTTCAGCGGCGGTCTTGCGGCATTGGTCGTCGAGCACGTCGCCGATGACGACTTTCGCGCCTTCGCTCGCGAAGAGGCGCGCTTCGGCGGCACCCTGTCCTCGTGCACCACCAGAAATCAGCGCCACCTTGCCTTTGAGCCGGTCCATAGTGAGTCACCCCCGAGAAGGTAGTTCAGCCGGAATTTTCATTTTGAATTCTGCGTCAGGCTCCCATCAACGGCAATGATTTGCAAACGTGAAGCCATGCAGCTCTCCGCGATAAGTCCACAGCTTGAGGCTAGATTCGATAAGGGCTACAAGTCAGCGTCGGTGTGAGTCAAAAACGAACATCCGGAACCGGTTTTTTGAGGAAAAGACGAGATGGTTTACGAACTGCGCGTGTATCATTGTGTAGCCGGCCGTTTGCCCGCGATCGTCAAGCGCTTTGACACCGTTACCTGCCGGCTGTTCGAAAAGCACGGCATCAAGCAGGTCGGATTCTGGACAGTGGCGGTCGGGGAATCGAGTTCTGATCTGGTTTACATGTTGCAATGGGAATCATTGGCCGATCGCGAGAAGAGATTCGCGGCCTTTGCCGCCGATCCCGAATGGATCGACGCGCGCGCGAAGAGCGAAGCCGATGGCCCGATCGTCGCATCCATCACCAATAGCATTTTGATACCAACTTCGTTTTCCGCACTGAAGTAGGCATCGTTCTCATCGACGGCGCCGCACCTCGGGGTGCGAACCTATCACGAATAGAAAGCTCGCTCGCAGTGTCATGAGATTTTTTTCCTGGCGGTTAGGCCTCGCCGTTTCAGACGCCAGACGAGGAGATCGATTCGATCCTGTCCAAAGAACGGCTCTCCGTCGAAGACGAAGGTCGGAACACCCCAATGGCCTGCCGCTCGATGAGCTGCCTGGTTTTGTTCGATCCTACGCTCGAAAGCCTCCGGATCGGCCGCGATCTCGCGATCCATCGTTGCGAGATCAAGCCCTGCGCGCGCTGTCGCTTGAGCGAGGTGGTCACCGTGATCCCATCCTGACACCGCCCCTCCCCAGATAAGTTTCGAAACCTCGCTGATGAAGGGTAGGCCGCGCCCCTTTTCACTCGCGTTGACGCCCAAACGAGTGAGTCGATGTATGTAAGGCTGCTGAGCGGCGGCTTTCTGATTGGGATCCACGACGACCGGATCGGGGCGTGGCCAGCCGAAGGGTAGCTTCAGGTATTCGGCTATTCTTGCAGTGTCACGGAACAAGTACGGGCCGAACATGCGATCGACGCGCTGGAAAAAGCTCGCATCGCGAACCGCGAGCGGATAAACCGGCCGCACGCGGAATTCCAGGTCGTACTCGGCCTCGAGAGCAACCACACGCGGTACAGCCAGGTATGAGTAAGGGCTTCTGAACGACCAAAACAAATCAACCTGCAAGCTCATGGATTAGGTTCCATCACATCGACCTCGTTAGAAGACTAAGACGATTTGAGAACTGGCAAAACCTCGGTTTTGAAGTAGCCGAGGGTTTGCATCTGATCGGCGGGAGCCGCATCACCGCCAGGGCCAACTATAACCAGATGGTCGAAACCGAGCTTGAGGATCGCTTCGAAGCGCTTTACGCAATGAGCGGCCGGTCCAGCTATTGCGAATCGATCGATAAACGCGTCATCGATGAATTGCGCGTGACCAGCATCTCCTCGTGTATGCCGCGACATATCGTACGTTTCACCAACCTTCTGGACAACTGCGCGATCTTCGGGACGCATTCCCGCCGCAGAATCGCGGGACATTCCTGAAAAGTGCGCGATGGTCCCAACTGTTCCGCGCGCTAGTGAACGCGCGCGAGCCACATCCGGATTCACTACCACGTTCAGGAATGCACCGAGTTTGAGCGTTGACGGATCCAGTCCCGCTTGCTCGCGGATTTTGCGGGCATAGCCGGCGGCCCAGGTAAGCCGTTCCGCGTCGGCGCCGACAGCAAAGGTAACGGAATCCGCCAGCCTGGCCCCGACCTCGATAACTCGAGGACCGGTGGCGGCCACGTCAACCGGCACCTTGGGCATCGAGGCGCGCGCGATCCACTCGTTGCGACTGAGGTAGCCGTTATCGAGCGTCACCTCTTCGCCGCGGAGGAAGCCCTGAACCTGGGAAACGTAACGCGCGAAGTCTTTGGCCGACGGCGCCCGCTCGCCAATCTTGGCAACCGCGGAATCGCCTCGCCCAATCCCGAGTACCGCACGTCCGCCGGATTCCGCTTGAACCGTCGCGATCGCTGAAGCGGTTACCGCCGGATGACGCGTTACCGGATTGGTTACCGCGGTTCGCAGCTTAAGGTGTTTGGTGGCGTGAGCGGCGAGGCACAGTTCAGAGTAAGGGTCGGCTGCCAAATTCTGTGTATCGACAACGCCGATCCCGTCGAAGCCGCTTTCTTCGGCCATTCTCGCCATCTGCGCAAACGCGCCGGGACTTGGAAAAGTCATGACCCAGATTTCAGGATTCTTATTCACGCGATTGAGCCTCGTTTGTGTTACGCAAAATGGACGCGAAATTCCAGCGGCTCAAGCGCCTGTTTTGGCAGTCGGCGATACTTGAATGCGCGACCGCGGCGCGGCTGACTTTGAGCAGCACTATGCCTTCGTGGTGCGAAGGCCGTATGCAGGTCCTGCGGCAGCAGCCTTTGAGTCAATCCATCAGAACTGCGTTCGCGCAGTCAATCCCGATCGACGTATCTATGACGCGTGGTTATCGCCAACTCTCTTTTCTATCGGCGGGCGAGTTTTCGCTTTCGCGATATTTCGATGATTCAAATTTCTTAAGATATGGATCCACGTCGGGCGCGAACGCCGGGTGCTTGCGTAACCTGGCGAAATGAGCGAATGCGCGCGGATATTCGGCCTCGATGCTGTCGCGCAGAATTGGCTCAAGACCTTTCTTTAGTAGCTCACCGAGTTTCGCCTTCTCGTTGAAAAACAGCGCCAACTCGGCAACGAAACAGATGTCGGCGAGAGAGATGCTGCCGCCCACCAGGAACTCGCGGTCGGGCGACAACGCCTGGTTGATTCCGGCCAGATAGACCGCGAATCCGTCGCGCATCCGTGAGTGAGTTTCGGACGAAACGGTTCCACTCATCAAAGACAGTAAATAGATCTGAGAGTCGCGCGCGAACACCAGGCCCGCGTCAAGAAAGCTGTCGATACGCGACGCTTCATAGGGGTCGCGTCCGTAGAGCGGAAATTGGCTCTCGCCGATGCGCGCGACGGCCCGCATGATACTGTTGGATTCGAAAATCCCGATCTTGCCATCCGGACTAAAGGCAGCGGGCACAGTACCAAACGGGTGTGCCAGCATGAAGGCTTCAGTCTTATGAAGGGTTCCCGTGAAACCGACCTTTCCAGTCCTACTATTTGTGGAAATTGCCCGCTCGTCGCCTGAGAGGGGGCGCGCGTCAAAATCCCATAACCATGATTGTAGCTCTTTTGGCGAGCTACCCCTCACTTCGACATCAACACCGCAGAGGCGGCCGGCGATGGTAGCTTTCCAAATACGCGGGTTAGGCAGGTAGGAAAAAATCCTAAGGTCGCTCATAAACCGTCCCTCAGCTATGGCTCACCAAGTCTCGCGAAACGGTCTGATTTCAACGTTGAATGACCAGGCGCAGCGATCCTGATGGGCGACATGCCAGATTTCCTCGGCAATTGCAGCGGGCGCGATGAAGAACTCGTTGGGAGCGTTGGGAAAGCGCTTGCGCGTCCACTCAAGATCAATGACAGCATCGATCAGCACGTAGGCGACATGCACTCCTTTCGGACCCAGTTCGCGAGCGATAGATTCAGCAAGAATTCTCTGTGCGGCCTTAGTCGGCGCAAATCCCGCGAAGTTGGCCTTGCCGCGAAGCGCAGAAGTGTTGCCGCTGGCAATGATAGCGCCTTCGCCTGCCGCGACCATCGCAGGCGCGAGCCGCCGCGCGAGATACAGCAGCGCCATGGTGTTCACCTGGAAGTTCTGATTGAGAACCTTGGGGTCGATTTCCATGAAGTTGCCGAAGGCGCCGCCGACCGCATTGTGGATTAACACTTTGGGTTCGCCCAATTCGGCGCGAATAGCACCGAAGGTAATGTCGAGCTGCGCTTCGTCGGTGACATCGCACGGATAGGCATGCGAATTGGGAATCTCACGCGCGAGTGATACCAGGCGCTCACGGTTTCGCGCGAGCATCGCGACCGCGTAATCGCCGTTCGCAAAACGTCGCGCAATTGCCGCGCCGGTTCCAGGCCCTACACCGGTGACGACTGCTACGGGCTTCGTTTTAACCACCAACAGGTTCCTTCTTTGCTTGACTGTAAACGACTCCGCTATTTTCGAGGCTCGCAATCCCGCCTGGATCGTAGCCGAGCTCTCTCAGAATAGTCTTGTTATCGGCGCCCAGGATGGGGGCCAGCGTTCGGATCGTTGCAGGCGTGCGATCGAAGCGGGCCGCCGGACGCGGCATCCGCACTTTGCCGAAGTCCTTGCTGTCAAATTCCTCAAGAATGTGATTCTCGCTGACCTGCTTATCCTGCAGAAGTTCGTAGCGGCTCAGGACCGGTGCGGACGGAACGTCGTTGGCGAGAAGCCGTGGCAGGATTTCGTCGGCGTGCCATTTCTCCAACTCCGTCGAGGTTATCGTGCGTCGTTCAACCGCATTGACTGATCGATCGCGTGCTGTCTTGAAGCGGGAATCATCGATCAGATCCTGGCGATTGAGCGCCCTGCATATGCCGGCCCATTCATCGTCCGACAGCGCTGCCGCGGTTACATAACGGTCCTGCGTCGCGAAGACGAGATCGGGGCCTACCTCACCGTCCGAGGGGTCAATCTCATCACCCACGAAGGTCAAGCTAGGCATTGCCTCGGGCCATAGATAGGAGATCATCGTGTCAAGCATTGAAAGCTCGACATGCTGTCCCTCTCCCGATCTCTCTCGCGCGAATAGCGCGGCAGTTATCGCTTGCGCGGCTGTCAGAGCAGTCGTGTAGTCGGCTATGATGGTTCTCACCATCCTCGGACGTCCCGTATCCCTATCACGTTGAATATCTGCCAGCCCCGACATAGCCTGGATAACTGGATCATACGCGCGCTGATTAGCATACGGACCTTTGGTCCCGTACCCCGTGATCGAAACGTAGACAATGTCGCGTCGGATCGCTCTGACTTTCTCTTCGCCCAGACCCATGCGTTCGGCGGTTCCTGGCCGAAAATTGTGTACAAGCACGTGCGCAGTGGCTATCAGCTTACTTATGATCTCAAGACCTTCTGCTGACTTGAGATCGACCGCTAAGGAACGCTTGTTCCGATTGCAGCTCAGAAAGGACGCGTTCATGCCATTGCGACCACGGCTGAAATGACGCATCAAGTCGCCGTGGGGAGACTCGACCTTGATGACGTCGGCGCCCTGGTCGGCAAGCATCATAGTCGCGACCGGCCCCGCAACCATGGTCGTCAGGTCCAAAACGCGCACTCCTTCCATCGCGCCAGGCATAAGCTTACTCCTCAGATCCGATCGGATTCGGTAGAATTACCCTCTGGCTGGGAAGTTTCTCTCGAGGGCTTTCTGATAGGCTGGCCGGACAGCTACGCGAGAGCGATACTTATGCAACGTGTCAGACAGAGGTATCCGGTCTGTAACCGCCCAATCCAGGCAGGTCATCAGAAGGATGTCTGCGACACTAAACCGATCGCCCATCAGATATTGCCCCGACTGTTGGATCCTTGGCGCCATTGCTTCTGCATTTTCCATGAAGTAATTCCTGGCAGCCTCGACGGCTTTGGGCGCCCCGCCATAAATATGCTCGAGACCTACGTGACGCCTCATCACGTAGAGCGAGCCTGCATCGAGTTCGGTGGCGATGAAATAGCACCACTCGTTCAGTGCCGCCCGACTCTCGGGATTATCTGGCGCTGCCATCAGGCCGGGATTGGTGAAGGTCTCACTTAAGTACTGAATGATAGCGGCGCTCTCGGTTAGCACGAAGGATCCATGGCGAAGAACTGGAATCTTATGCCGAGGGTTGAGCCGCATGAAATCGTCAGTCTTGGTCTCGCCGGTACGAGCTCCTATCGCGTGAAACTCATACTCAAGGCCTAGCTCGAGCAGCATCCAGTGAGGCCGCATGGTACGGCTCGTTCCAACTCCCCACAAAGTAAGATCGTGTGTCACAGGATATCCGGCTACGCGCAGGCTAAAACTTTTCCTTGAATGGCCTGACGTCCAACTGGTGGCTCCATGCGCTCTTGTCCTGATGCGCCAGATACCAAAACGCGTCGGCGAATCACCGACGATTTGAGCAAGTCCTGGTCCTTCGAATCTTCGCCAACTCCGACCACCACGCAGACTTTGTCTGGTTGTTCTGCTGAAGAATTGCTCATCATCATTCCCGCCGGCTTATCATGCAACCTGTTGATGGCGACCGTTACGTTTGGCATATTAATGACGCTCGTAATCAAATGTGTCAAGGACCGATTGCAAAAATATTGAGGAACTGAATGCGGGTTTCGAAAGAAAAGGCTGCACAGAACCGAGAACGGATACTTATCTCTGCTGCGCGCTTGTTCCGCGAACACGGCATCGCTGCCACCGGCGTTGACTCGATCACGCAGGATGCCGGTCTCACTCATGGCGGGCTTTACAGCCAGTTCGGATCAAAGGAGGCTATCGCGGCCGAGGCGATTCGCTTTGCCCTGGAGCGGAGCAAGCGTGTATGGCAGCGCGCATTGGAACGAAACCCGGGAAAGCGCGCGTTTCCGGCGATCGTCGACGGCTACCTGTCTCGCGCCCATCGCGATGCGCCTGGCACGGGCTGCGTGGTGGCGGCTCTGGGCACCGACATTGCGAGGCAGACGCGAAGGGTTCGCCAAGCTTTCACCGAAGAGATAAAAGACGACCTCGAGTTTTTGTCCCGGCTGATGGCAAACGGAGACAGCTCGCGCGGCTACGAGGACGCGATTGTCGCGTTCGCTGCCATGATCGGCGCATTAATTCTCGCGCGTGCGGTTGACGACAAGGTGCTCTCGGATTTGATATTGAAGAGTACGGCCAAGCGAGTAGTCGCGCGGGCCAAGAAAAAATCGGTGTGATCGGCGTCGACGTTCCGAGAACGAGCCACCAAACGATCGCGAGGGAAGACGATGCGCGTTGGAGCAACTATCTTTAATCAGAATTACGGCGATTGGGATCGCTACGAAGCGGAAGAGCAGGGCAAGTCTGTGGCCAAGCGCGCGGCCCGGTCGGACCGCGAAATTTTCAATGAAGAAATCGGCATCGCTCGCATCGCCGACGAAAGCGGTTTCGACGCGGTGTGGACCATCGAACACCACTTCACGCCGTACACGATGGTGACGAACCCGTTGCAGTACCTGACCTATATCGCTGGTATCACGAAGCGCGTGGATCTCGGAACGATGGTCACGGTGCTGCCCTGGCACAATCCGGTGCGCGTCGCCGAAGACGTCAACATGCTCGACGCCTTTCTCGGGTCAGGTCGAAACGTCATCTGTGGCGTGGGACGGGGGCTGGGGCGCCGCGAGTACGCTGGGTTGTCTATCGACCAGAACGAAGCCAGAGGACGGTTTGACGAGTCGCTGCAGGTGCTGACGCAGTTGTTGGCCACGGGGCAGTGCGATTTCGACGGCGAGTTCTACAAAATTCATGGACTGCATCTGCGGCCGCAGCCGGACCGCGACCTGAGTGCGAACCTATGGTGCGCGGGAGGCACCCCGCAGACGGTGGAAATAATTGCAAAACATGGTGTGAGACCACTCACCATCCCCACCACCAGCCTGGATCTCGCGCTGGCGAATATGCGCCGTTACGCGGAGCTGCGCCGAAACGCTGGTCACAAACCGAGTCACACCAAGCTCGCGCTGTGGACCTACGTGGCCGAGACCACCAGCGAAGCAGACGCCGGGGCGCAACGTTACATGGTGGAGTACGCCGATTCGGCGCTGCGACATTACGAGCTGCTTGGGACGCACTTGCGGAGCATCAAGGGCTACGAGGCGTATGGCGCGCAGTCGGACGCGCTGCGCAAGGATGCATCACCGTTCAAGCAAGGCTTTTACAAGAGTCATCCATGGGGAACGCCCGAACAGACGATTGCGCGAGCGACCGAGCTCGCCGAAGCATTCGGCACCGACGAGATAATGTTTGTCTTCAAGTATGGAGCGATGCCCATGGCGATGGCGGAGAAAAGCATGCGCCTTTTTGCCAGGGAAGTGCTTCCGGCGCTGAAGGAGCTTAACCCTCAGCCATTAGCGGCCTAGCTTCCCGTGGAGCATCGCAGCCCGAATTGTCGGTAGATAAACGCGATTGCTTCAACCATACTTAGTGTAAGCGCGCGAGATTCGTATGTCGCGCTATGGAGGTTAATTTATGAAAGCTACTCAAACGCTCCACAATCTCGGACAAAGCATCTGGCTGGATAATATCACGCGCGACCTTCTAAATAGCGGCACCCTTAAACGCTACATCGACGATCTCTCGGTCACCGGGCTCACCTCGAATCCCACGATCTTTGACCACGCTATCGCTCACAGCAAATCATATGATCCCGAAATTCGCCGGCTTGTAGGCAACGGCCTTTCCGGTGAAGCGTTGTTTTTCGAGCTAGCGGTGCAGGACTTGACGCGAGCAGCCGATCTGTTCGCTCCGATTCACGAACGCACCGCGGGCGTCGACGGCTTCGTATCACTTGAGGTCTCGCCGCTTCTCGCGTACGACACCAAGGCCACGGTAGAGCAGGCGAAAGCACTTCACAAAAAGGCCAATCGCCAAAACCTGTTCATCAAAATCCCCGGTACCAAGGAGGGAGCGCCCGCGATCGAAGAGGCGATCTTTTCTGGCGTAGCGGTGAATGTGACTCTGCTTTTCTCTCGCGAGCAGTACCTGGCTGCAGCTGAGGCTTATATGCGCGGATTGGAACGCAGAATCGCCGCCGGTCTGAGTCCCGACGTCCGTTCAGTAGCATCTCTTTTTGTCAGTCGCTGGGACAAGGCCACGATGGATAAAGTGCCCGACAAGGACCGCGATAAGCTTGGCATCGCTATAGGACAGCAGAGTTACAAGGCATACCGCGATGTGCTGGAGTCGGATCGTTGGCAGCGGTTGGCAAATGGCGGTGCGCGCGCGCAACGGCTGCTCTTCGCAAGTACCGGCACCAAAGATCCCAAGGCTTCTGATGTTCTTTATATAGGTGCGCTCGCCGCTCCTAACACAGTTAACACAATGCCGGAGGAAACCCTGCTCGCGTTCGGTGAGCACGGTCGGGTTACCGAAGCCATTCCACGCGACGGCGCGGACTGTGAACAAGTGCTGGCAGAGTTCGGTCGGGTGGGAATCAATGTAGCAAAACTTGGCGCCGATCTGCAGACGGAGGGGGCCAAGTCCTTCGATGACTCGTGGAAGGATCTTTTGAACGCGATCGAGACCAAGAGCAAGGAGCTGAAGTAACTAGACCCACTCGCCGGCTGGAGCTGGAAAGCAGGAGCGCCGCGCCAGTGGATGATGCCCGCTAACTCTTCAGAAGATGGGAAGTCGGGAACAGACCGTAGCGCTTACGGCGGCGCCACAGCGTCGCGACATTGATACCCAGCTTGCTCGCGGCATTCTCGAGCGTCGGGCTTTCTGCGATGACGCGAAGGATATGTTCGCGCTCGATGTCGTAGAGGCTTGCTGACGGGCCAACGGTCGAAGCTGGTGGGGATTGGTCAGTAGAGAGCACATCTGGCAGACACGCAGCTGTGACAACGTCGCTCGGGCATGAGGCGACCGCGCATTCGATGGCATTGCGCAACTCACGAATATTTCCTGGCCAATGGAAGCGCACCAGCGCAGATGACGCTTCCGGAGAGAGGCGGAGACCCTGACAGTGTTTGCGGACGCTCGCTCCCGCCAGCATGCGGGTCGCCAAGGGCAGAATGTCGCCTGGACGCTCGCGCAAAGCAGGAACTCGCAAAGTGACCACGCCGAGTCGATAGTAGAGATCCTCCCGGAATTGTCGTGTCGCAACTTCCGAAGCCAGGTCGTGGTTCGACGCGGCGATAATTCGGGCGTCTACGGCAATGGGGTCTTCACTGCCCGACCGGACGAACGTTCGTTCCTTGAGGAAGTGTAACAGCTTGTTTTGAAGCGGGGCAGTCAACTCTGAAACTTCGTCAAAGAAGATCGAGCCGCCGTGGGCTGCTTCTAAAAGTCCACGCTTGTCCTCGTCTGCGCCATTTAGGGCACCGCGCATCTGACCAAACAACTCAGACTCGAAAAGATTTTCAGAGTGCCCGGTACAACGGGCGGTCACGAACGGACATTCGGCGCGAGAGCTCCATCGATGGATTTGACGCGCAAGAACGTCCTTGCCCGTACCCCTCTCACCAGTCAAGAGAATCGTCGCGTCGCTGACCGCCGCACGCCTAGCCTTTTCCAAAAAAAGCCGCATCACGGGGTCGTTCGATTCGAGTAAAGGCACGAAGTCGTCAGTAAGGCGTGCAATCGGACGACTCGAATCCTCGGCTGCTTCATCCACCATCGACCTCTGTCCTGTGGAAAGTCTGCCACTGCCGGCGACTTACGGCGGTCCACAAAAGTCGAGCAGCAAATCTCAAGCCATAAGAAGCTTGCGTTCTGAGCACGTAAAAAGAAGTGGATTTCGGCATCCTGTGCCGCCGAAGAATAGAGCCAAAGATCCTGCGCAATTCAAAATGAAATGATGCAAGACCTTTCAGTTTGAAAGCTGAAATCTTTAATTTGCTCGAATAGCCCAGCGATTTGCGAAGCTTTCCAACTGGCATAGCTCCTGCTTTTCAAACCAGAACGTCCCGGTCGCCGCAGGACCTGAATCTCTGGAGGCGCCAGGTGAAAAAGATTGAACTTATCATAACACCAGAAATACTTGGCGTCGTTAAGGATGCCCTCAAGGAATTTGAATGTCATGAGATTGTCCTGTCGGAGGTAAGAGTCTCTCGACAATCTAGTTCCACCAGTGTCGGCCATTATCGCGGTAACACCTGCGAGCTAGAACTTCCGAAACTCAAGATTGAAGCCGTCGTGCCGGCCGCCAGCGCTATGGTTGCGGCGAAAGCAATTCTCGAGATCTCAAGGACTCACGGAAATGCGAACGCGGAGCTCTCGCTTTGTTCGCTCGAACAAGTGGTCTCAATCGGGGTGTCAACTGTCGAGTGCAACGAGTCGAGCGTGTCGAGTAATCGCCCAGGCGTGGGGCTGAATAGGTTGTCACCAGCAGAAAGGCTTCACGCGTGAAACGTCACTACGGATTCTCGTCGTAGAAGGAAAAAAAACGATGGACCTCGCAATCTGGTTACCCGCGACTTTTGCATTAGGGCTCGTCGGGCTTGGACTATGCTACGCGTTTCTAATCGCATGCGAAAAGATCTAGGGAGTCATCGATGATTTACGTAACTGCGGTAGTTGCGGCACTCGTATTCATCTATCTGGTCGCGGCAATGGTTCGTCCTGAGTGGTTCTAGCTTACGCTTTACGTTCGCATTTCCGATTCCCTGTTGAGGTAACTATCCATGTGGCTACTGCCTGTCTCTATCATCGTTTTCACAATCGCCATCGCCATTCCGTTGAGCCACTACATGGCAAAAATCATGGACGGCAAGTATCGGGCTCCGGGATTCCTGCGCTCGATCGAAAGCCGCCTGGATAGCGGGCCGCAGAATTGGAAGCAATACACAGTCGCGTTGTTGGTCTTCAATATCGTCCTGTTCGTCTATGGCTACTTGGTTTTGGTTGCGCAGCCATGGATGCCGCTGAATCCGCGAGGCCTTGGCGCACTGGCGCCGACAACAGTCTTCCATACCGTGATTTCGTTCATTACGAACACGAATATGCAGCACTACTCGGGAGATGTGGCCTTTTCCAATTTCAGTGAGATTTTCTTTTGCATAGCCAACTTTTTTCTCTCCGCTGCTGTAGGACTATGCGCGCTCGCGGCAATAATCCGTGCACTACGAAGCGACTCGCATCTTGGCAACTTTTTTCTTGATATGTGGCGAGTGGTCGCTTACATGTTTCTGCCGGCAGCGTTCGTCATCAGTCTCATATTCCTAGCTCAAGGAATGCCGATGACCTATCAGAACGCCTACCAGGTCTCAACCCTTGAACCAGCGTCCATGGGAACCGCAGACAATGGCCAGGCCAAGCAGCAAACTATCGTCATCGGTCCACTTGCTGCCTTCGTACCTATGAAGATGATGGGAACCAACGGGGGCGGCTTCTTTGGGATGAACTCATCTCATCCATTCGAAAATCCGAACGCCGCTACCAACTTCTTCGAGACGTTTTGCATGATGCTATTTCCGATGGCGTTGGTGCTGATGTATGGCCGCATGCTGCGCCGGTTCCGCCACGCCGTGGTCATATTCTCGGTGATGTTGTTGTTATTCGTCGGAACCGTGGTCTGGGCAATCTATTTTGACACGATGAAGCCTAATCCCGGCTTGATCGCAAGTCCTCAGGCCAGGACGTTCGAAATCGCGAGCGCGAGTGCACCCGGCGGCAAGCGCGTCATAACCATGCCCGCGGTGGCCGGACTTCCTGTGGATCAGCACCTGGGTAACCTCGAGGGAAAAGAGCTGCGCTTCGGAACTTCTGCCGCAGGCACTTTCGCTGCCGCCACTGTTGACGTGACTTGCGGTGCTGTTAACTGCGAGCATGACAGCCTCAACCCAATCGCGGCATTGTCTCCCTTCGTTGGCATGTGGCTCAACTGCATCTACGGCGGCAAGGGGGTCGGTATGATCAACCTGCTGCTGTTCCTGATTGTAGGAATCTTCCTGGCGGGACAGATGGTCGGGCGCACGCCTGAATACCTTGGCAAGAAGATCGGTGCTCGCGAGATGAAACTGGCGATGATTGCCCTGCTGGTCCATCCGATTCTCATCTTGGGTCCTTCAGGGTTGTATGCAGCGACGAACTGGGGAATGAAAGCCGAGAGTAACCCTGCGGCGCACGGACTCTCCCAGATCGTTTATCAATTTTCGTCGTCGTCGGCCAACAACGGCTCTGCCTTCGACGGCCTGGGTGTTAGCTATGGCCTGAATAGCAACACCAGTCCCGCTCCAGAAGCGGTGCCGTGGGACATAGGAGGTGGCCTGGTCATTCTTTTTGGCCGCTATCTACCAATCATTGCTCCAATCGCGATGGCAGCGTTTCTCGGAATGAAGAAGAGCACACCATTCGGCCTTGGAACGTTGCGCGACGACACCTTTACTTTCGGCTGTCTGTTGTTTGGCACGATAGTTATCGTTGGCGCACTCCTGTTTATGCCGGTGGCGGCGCTAGGACCGCTGGCGGAACACTTGGGACCTATTCCCTTTGGCGGATAACGCTTTCGCAATCGATAAGCGAAGCAACGTTCCAGGCGTGACGAGTTTTCGGAGGATCAAATGGGAGCAGCTGTAAAACCAGTTCAAATGATTGAAGCACCGCAACATCCGCGACCGCCGCGTCGGATTAAAAGCCGCAAACTGTTTGAGGCCGACCTGGTGCGCGCCGCGTTGAAGCAGTCATTTGTGATGCTGCGGCCCGATATACAGTGGGAGAATCCTGTAATGTTCGTGGTCGAGATCGGTGCTGTACTGACGCTGCTATTCATAGGGCAGGCGATGGTAAGCACGGCGGTGAGCCAGGTTCCAATCACCTACTTCATCGCGCTCGATGCGTGGCTTTTTCTAACGGTGTTGTTCGCGAACTTCGCGACCGCACTTGCAGAAGCGCGCGGCAAAGCCCAGGCGGATTCGCTGCGCAAGACGCGCAGCGAAACGCCGGCCTATCGCCTTAAAGCAGGCGACGTCGTCGAAGAAGTCCGCTCGACCGATCTCCGGCCGGGCGACCGCGTGGCAATAAGCGCGGGACAGGTCATTCCGAGCGACGGTGAAGTGGTCCAGGGCATAGCTTCGGTCGACGAGGCTGCGATCACGGGCGAGTCTGCACCGGTTATTCGCGAAGCAGGGGGTGATCGGTCGGGAGTTACCGGTGGGACGAGGGTTATCTCAGACCGCATCGTCGTGAAGATCACCGCGCCTCCAGGTCAGGCTTTTCTCGATCGCATGATCGCTCTCGTGGAAGGTGCCGTTCGTCAAAAAACGCCTAATGAAGTGGCACTGACTCTTGTTCTCTCGGGGTTGACGCTGGCTTTTTTGATAGTTGTCATTCCTATCTGGCCGATGGCTTGGAATGCCGAGCAGTACATGATGGGTTACCTGGGAATTTCGGAGCCGCTTAAGGGTTTGGGAACTGATGTTCCTACCCTCGTGGCACTGCTGGTCTGTCTGATTCCTACCACCATCGGTGCACTGCTGGCGGCTATCGGTATCGCCGGCATGGATCGGGCGCTGCAGGCCAATATCATCGCCAAAAGCGGCAAAGCGGTTGAAACGGCGGGCGATATCGACGTGGTTCTGCTCGACAAGACCGGCACGATCACCGTCGGCAATCGGCATGCTACCGAATTTGTTCCGGTCGGCGGCTTCACGGAACTTAGACTGGCGCAACTCGCTGCGCTGGCATCTATCGCCGACGAGACGCCCGAAGGCAAGAGCATCGTCGTGCATGCTCGCAAGCAGGGAATTACCGATAGAGATGTGGTTGAGCCCGCTGGTTCGAAAGTGATTGCTTTCACCGCCCAGACGCGCATGAGCGGTATCGATCTCGCCAACGGCAGCTGCGTGCGGAAAGGGGCGCCCGATGCGGTGATCGCTTTTGTCCATAAACAGAACGGCCAAATCCCCGAAGGCTTGCAGAAAACAGTTGATTCGATCGCGTCGAAAGGCGCCACGCCGTTACTGGTTGCGGAAGGATCGCAGATTGCCGGCGTGGTCGTGCTTGAAGACATCCTCAAGGCCGGGATGCACGAGCGCTTCGAGCGCCTGCGCAGCATGGGACTCCGCACTGTCATGATCACGGGCGACAATCCGCTAACTGCGGCGACCATCGCAAAACAGGCTGGTGTAGATGACTTTGTGGCTCAAGCCACTCCTGAATCGAAGCTGGCTTACATTCGCAAAGAACAGGCGGAAGGGAAACTGGTTGCCATGATGGGCGACGGCACCAACGACGCGCCGGCGCTCGCGCAGGCCGATGTAGGTCTCGCGATGAACTCCGGCACTCAGGCGGCCAAGGAAGCCGGCAACATGGTCGATCTCGATTCTGATCCGACCAAACTCATCGAGGTCGTGGAAGTCGGTAAGCAGCTCCTCATGACACGCGGCGCGCTGACTACGTTCTCAGTCGCGAACGACGTGGCGAAGTATTTTGCGATCGTTCCGGCACTATTCGCAGGAACCCTGCCGTGGTTGAAGGCGATGGATGTGATGCATCTGCACTCACCGACATCCGCGATACTGTCCGCGGTTATTTTCAACGCCGTTATCATTCCGGCGCTGATTCCCGTCGCTCTCAAGGGTGTCAAGTATCAGCCGCTTGGCGCCGACGCGCTGCTTCGCAAGAACCTGCTGCTATGGGGCGTCGGCGGCGTCATTCTGCCGTTTGCGGGAATCAAGCTGATCGACGTCATTTTGGCTGCGATGCATATGGTTGCGTAGGTCTCGGAGGATAAACCGGTGTTGAGACATATATCCAAGAGTCTGTGGTTGCTGGCTTTGGCGGTGCTCACTTGCTGCCTGATCTATCCGGTCGTCGTCTGGGCAATCGGACAAACGCTCTTTCCATTCACCGCAAATGGCAGCATGGTCGCAGGTCCCGATGGCAAGCCCGTTGGTTCGCTCCTTATTGCGCAGCCGTTCACAAAGGACGAGTACTTCTGGCCGCGACCTTCAGCCGCGTCTTACGATGGCTCGGCTTCGGCTTCATCTGCGCTCGCCGCGTCTAACTACCTGCTTCGCGATCGCGTAGCCAGGGCACTGGGGCCAATCGTCAAGTATCAAGGTGGCTCCAAGGACGGCCAGCTGGTTGCGCCCGATGTCGAGGCGTGGTTTCAGAAAGATCAGTTCCAGGGCAAGCCGCATATCGTGGCGCAATGGGCCGACAACCATAACGAGCTTGCGCAATCGTGGGTAAGCGCGGACCCTTCGCACGGGCAGTATATAAACGATTGGGCTAAGGCTCACCAGCCGGCGGTGAAAGATTGGATCAAATCAAATCCTGGAACGCCAACTCCGCAGGCTTCGGATCTGGCGGTAGTGTTCTTCGAGAATTTCTCGAATGACAATCCTGGCAAGTTCCCGTCGACCGTCACAACGTCGTTGCCCAATGGAAAGAGTCAGACCTCGATCGCGCCGGTCGCTAGCGGCTCCGATATTCAATCGATATTCTTTGATATGTGGCGCCAGGATCATCCCGATGTCGCCCTCGCAGACGTGCCGGGAGACATGGTTACAACCTCCGCCTCGGGCCTCGATCCGCACATCACGCTACAGAACGCGGAATATCAGCTAGATCGTGTTGCCGCGAAATGGGCGGCTGACACGAAGAGCGATCCAACGCAGGTACACGCGCAGATCGAGCAGATTCTTCAAGCTGACGCGTTTGCGCCGATGGGCGGGTTATTCGGTGAGAAAATGATCAATGTGCTGCAGGTAAATCTGGAATTGCGTAAACGATATGGGGCTCCTCCCGCATGAACATCGCAGCCTTGCCGGTCCGTTCAAATATAAGCGGGCCGGCCCCGGTCGGCGGCTGAATTTCCGACTGTCGAGGCCGACCCACTTCGAACGCAGGATTCTGCTTCCCGTAAAAGCATCGTCCCGCAGCTGGTTGGCTATTGAGCGATTTTAACTTTCCTCGAGCGAATCACTGTCCTTCTTCGTCAACTGACCTCGACTTCTTCGAGGCACAGGTTGCTCATCCGAAAACTCAGTCCGATTGCTCGAAGCCTCATCCCGGTTGACGCGTAGTCGTTTGCTCTCAGCGAATCGCGATGGACCGTCCCGCACAGAATCGGGGGTCGCGAAACATCTCGTCTAACGCGCAGTTCAATCGTGTCCAGCACTGGAAGTTCGGCAAATAGCCTGGTGATAGCCGCATTCGCATCATCGAGACATTGCTGAGCGAAAAGACGCTCGGCAGTTTCGGCGGGCAAACCGCAATCCCAGGGATGAATATTTCGCGCCACCCAATCGATACGCAGCGTCGTCTTTGCAGAGGTCAACTGCAGGCCGTCTGAGCGAACCTCGCCGCGCCGGTTCAAGGCGAGCGCGCGTTCGACTTTGCGCCAAAACACATGGGTCTTATAGAAGTCCGAAATTCTGCTGGCAAAGATTGTCGACAAGTGTTTCAGGCCCATAAGACAAGATGACTGTGCATCGCTCGCAACAAACAATTGGGCCAGTCTCTCGGTGGAGACTGGCCCAACCTCGAAGGCGCGACTAGCTTGCCTCCTTCATTTTGATCTTCGGAAGTCTGACTCCCGTACGTCGGCCGATAGGAACATCGTCGATACTCTTCGGGCAACCGTCGTTGCCGGTAACGACGTATTCCGGGTACGCAGGGAAGCCGTGCTCGTGCAAGTCGAGTCCCTCGATTTCTCCTTCGGTCGGAATGCGCAGTCGGAAGCCCCACTTCACCGCGTACATCAGAACCATCGAGGCTACAAACGTCGCGATCGTGATCGAGAAGCTGCCGATCATTTGAGCTTTCAGGACACCCAGGCCGCCCCCATAAAACAGTCCCGTGACTACGCTGCTGGTGTCAGCGCCGGTCGCGGTAGGTGCGCCGTATTTGCCGGCCGCGAACAGACCCAGCGAGAGCGTGCCCCAGATGCCGGCGACCATATGTACGGGTACTGCACCGATCGGATCGTCAATGCGCAAGTATTCAAGCAAGTCGATACCCCAGACCACCACAATTCCGGCGCCTATTCCGAGCAGGAATGCGCCTTCCG
Source organism: uncultured delta proteobacterium (assembly GCA_963842215.1). Taxonomy (GTDB): domain Bacteria; phylum Desulfobacterota; class Binatia; order Binatales; family Binataceae; genus Binatus. The sequence continues at coordinate 160,736 of CAWJFQ010000006.1, forward strand.
GATCGACCCAGTAGCAGGGGCAGGTTATCGCGACGAGTCCCGCCAGAAACCCGTTGACTGTCAACGCGAGGTCCCACTTCTGTCCTTTGAAGTATGAATAGAAGAGCGAGGTCAGACCCGCTGAGCATGCTGCGATCGTGGTGTTGAACGAAACGCGGCCAATGCCTTGTGCGTCCATCGCCGAAAGTGTGCTGCCGGGATTGAACCCGTACCATCCGAACCACAGGATAAGTCCGCCGGTCGCGCCGATTATCAAATCGTGCGGCTTCATCGGTTCGCCACCGTCGCGTTTGAAGACACGACCCAGCCTGGGTCCTAGCGCAATTGCGCCGGCCAGCGAGATAGTGCCGCCGATTGTGTGAACAACCGTTGATCCGGCGAAGTCGTGGAAGTTAACCGGGTTCATATTTGCCAGCCATCCATCCGGACCCCATGCCCAGTGACCAATGATCGGATAGATGAAGCCAGTCACGCCTACGCTGTACAAAAGGTCGCCAATGAAATCGCAACGACCGATCATTGCGCCCGAGGTAACGGTAGAACAGGTATCGGCGAATGCATACTGGAACACCCAGTACGCGAGCAGTGGAACGCCGGTGGTACCATAAGTAGGAGCCAGGTTGTGCAGCATGAATCCTGTCGTGCCTATCCACGGAGTTCCGGGACAGAACATGAAGGCGAAGCCCCACAGCCAGAAGGTGACACCGCAGATGCAAGTGTCGGCAATTCCCTCTACGAGAATGTTGACCGTCTCACGCGACCTAGCAAAGCCCGACTCGAGCATCACGAAGCCTACCTGCATGCAGAAAACGAGGTAGGCCGCGACCAGCGTCCATACTGTGTTTATCGCGTTGACGTGCGGCGGTGGCAAGGCAGGCGCGGTATCGGCGTAAGCGACATTAGGCAGGTACCATTTCGAAATAAGTAACAGTACGAGCCCGAGGCCGATCATCTTGCCTGCCATCAGCGATCCTGCGTTACGGCGAACGGCAGGATCTCGCCACCGCTCCCTGAACAAATGGTACAATCCAACAATTCTGTGACTCATAGCTCTAAGGGTTCCTCCTCTTTAGTGCTGGGACTAGTCATCGAGCAGTCATTCGCTGCGCATCGGTCCGCGAGCACCTTAGAGCAAGACATGTGCCCTCGACGCCAGGAATCTCGACTCCATCTTCCGATGAGTCAAGGTGTAGACCCATCGATGGAGGAGCCGATCCACCTTCAGGATCGATATGTAGCTTAACTAAGGACTTATTATGGGCGCTTGAAAAATCAGAAGATCACGATCGATGCCGCAACAACTGGCAATGCCTGTCGTTTGCACATCACTGTGAGATGTTTGTCAGCGATTACGATCGAGTACTGCGACCATTCCGGTCTTGATCGCGTAGTGAGTGAGTTCAAGACGATCGCGAACGCCGAGCTTCTGAAAAATATTGTTAAGGTGAGTTTTGACGGTGCTCTCGGTTATAACAAGACGCTCGGCGACTTCGATATTTCTCAAGCCTGAGGCGACATAGCGGACAATTTCCGATTCCCGTGGTGTGAGTTCCTTACCACTTGAGCTTTCCTGCCTGGCAAACTCGGTTTGCACAGTTGGTGGCATCCAGACCAGGCCATCAGCGACTGAGCGCACCGCCATCATCAAGGTCTCAATCGCAAACCGCTTCTGCACAACACCCTTGGCGCCGAGTCGCAACGCTCTAACTCCGTTTTCGGCACTTTCACTTGCGGTCAGTACAATCACATTGGTCAGACGGCTGAGCCGCGCGATGTCGTCCATCGTCCATCGGTCCATCTGGAGATCGAGCAGTAGAACATTGCTGTCGGTGCGCGAGACCACCGGTTCCACGTCATTAGCCGACTCTATTTCCGCAACGACCTCGGTGTCCGGTTGAAGCAGGAGCAGAGACTTCAATCCCTGCCGGAACAGGGCATGATCGTCGGCGATGATGATGCGGAGCGACGTTGGCATATCTAACTGTTCGGGAGTTCGATCTGCAGCCTGGTGCTGCCATCGCTGTGCATGCTCATATGCCCCTCCAATTCCGCGACCCTCGAGGCTATTGCCCACGGCCTGGTCGATGAGTCTGATAAGCCCACGCCATCGTCCTCTATTGTGATCGAAACCTTGTCGTCGACCTCGTGCACATCAATCTTTACCAGGTTTGCCATTCCGTGACTTCTGGAGTTGCGCAGGCCTTCAAGCATTATCTGTAATATATGCTCACCGACCAGACTGCGACCACTGAACGCTACGCGAACTTCAAAGCCTGGATCGGCAATCCGCGCGACGAGTTCCGCCGGTTCCCGATCGATTCCGGCAAGCGAGCGCAGGTAGATTCGAACAGCATCGTATTCTCGGGCTACGCCCGTCTGAAGCTCAGTGATCTCCACTAGCGCATCTTGCGGGCGATTCCGGTTCAGGAGAGCTCGGCAGGTCTCCAGCCGCAAATTAACCCCGGCCAGGGCCTGCACGTAGCCATCGTGCAATGAACGCGCGATTGATTGTCGCTCCGCGCGCGTTTCGAGTTCGCGCACCTCGGCTTCATACAGCGCGCGCTGCTGAGAAAAGAAGTCAATCAAGTAACCGGCGATCGCGAGATAGACCGCGCGCATCACATAGGCGCTGGTTATTCCGTGAGTCAAAACTATCACCAACAAATAGAGAGCCACGCTGCAAAACGTCACTGTTACTATTGGACGCGACCGCGCACGGCTTACGGAAGCGACAATCGCGAAGACAAAAAATACGTACGCAGCGCTGGTTTGCCCTTCCGTTATGAAGGCGACCGCGGTTGCGAAGAACAGGTCGAGGGCGGTTGCAAGCGCCTGGAGATTCCGGCCCGCGAAGTGCCGGCTGAGCGCGAGATAAACGGCAACGCTGTAGGTCAAGTGGCAGAGCAGGGTCGTCGACGCGTAAGCGTTCAGGTGAAAAAGTCCACCTGCGGTGCTGGGATCGATGTACAGCGACAGCATCGCAATGAGCGACAGAAAAATTCGCGCGCGCGCGATGCTAAGGTCCAAATCCTGGAACTCAGGCAGATTCATGGAGCTATCAACCTCTGCCAAAGAATAGCCGGATCGAATCAGCTGAAAGAAGCGGGAATTCTCTATGGCCGACGCAGGGGTCGCGCAACGAGCCGATATACCGGAATTGCAAAACGTGGCGGATACCGGCGCCTTGCCAGTATCCGCCACGTTATTCGATGGCCGACTGCGAAGCGCGGATGTCCGCTAAGCGGATACTCCGTGGCGCAGGACACGGCCCGGAGTCGCGCCGGTGAAGCGATCGCCTTCCCATGTGATCTGACCGTTCACTAGTACGTGGCTGTAACCCTCTGCGCGCTGAACACGGCGCCACTCATCGCCCGGCAGATCGTGCGCGATCTCAACCGGCAGTACTTTAAGTTGATCGAGATTGTAGATGACGATATCTGCCGGCGCGCCTTCGCGCAGGAATCCGCGGTCCTTGAATCCCGCGCAGAAAGCGGGAAGGCCGGACATCCGCCAGTGGATTTCTTCGAGACTCAGCCAGTTCTTCTCGCGCACGAAACGAATCAGGCCCTCAGTCGGATAGCGTCCTGCCGTGAGGAACTTGGTGTGCGCGCCACCGTCAGAAACGCCGAACGTTATATAGGGATAGTCGAGCAGTTCCTTCATCAGATCGGACGAGTTGACCGCGGGAGCGAAGAACTCGGTCTTGAGGTCCTCCGTAACCGCTATGTCGAGCATCGTGTCCACTACATCTTTGCCGGTTTCTTTTGCGGCAAGTCGCAGCGTCATGCCCTCGAACTTCTTGTTCCGCGGCTGGTGACACTCGGTGATGATAATTTCATCGAAATAATTAGTAATCAGGCTCTCGCGCGGCATCTGCGCTTTCAGCGCCGCGCGCCGCCGCGGATCGCCCAGCTTCTCGGTCCGTTCAGCGACAGTCCCGGTGGTCGCGTCGCGCCACGCGTCGGAATCGTCGAACAGGTTCCAGTCCTCGAAAGTGAAGGTGAGGCCGGCATCGGTGGTCGTGCCTTGTCCATAAACCGGCAGACCCTTCTGCCGGCACCGCTCCAGCCACTTCATCGTGTTGCGGTGGCGATGCGGGAAGCGATCGTTCGTGACGAGAGCTTCATACATGATTGGACGGCCGCTGACCTCGGCGATCTTCTCGAAATGATCGGCATCCTGCCGCGGGTCCCAACTCGCGAGAGTAAGTTCCTGAAATCCCTCGCCGCGCTCGCCAAGGACGCGCGCCATCTCGAGACAGGTCTCGTCGTGCATCACGTCGGTGTTCATCGGTGAGCCGTCGAAGTCGCGCTGAACCGCGCTCGGGCCGCCCGGGATCAAGCGTTGCGCCGACCATCCGCAAGCGCCAGCGTCCATCGCCTCATGCAATATCCGGCGCATGTGTGCATGCTCGTCATCGGTCGGAATCCGTCCGGTTTTCGATTCCTCGATTCCCATCACGTAGCCGAGCACGGGATTCATCGGCACGTACGGCAGCAGGTTGACGCCCTTGGGAAGCAGGTCGAGCTTGTCCATGAACTGCGGATACGTTTCCCAATCGAAAGGCATCGCCGCTTGCATCGCGCGCAGCGGAATCGCCTCGGTGCGAACCATCGTCAGCATCGAACGCTCGGCGTCTTTCGGACGCACCGGTGCGAACCCGAATCCACAGTTTCCGATCACCACCGAGGTGACGCCGTGATAGCCGGAAATTGTAAGGTAAGGGTCCCAGAAAATCTGCGCGTCGTAGTGGGTATGCAGATCGATGAAGCCCGGCGCGACGATCTGTCCATCGGCATCAACTACCTCGCGCGCCTTGGTGCGCCGCAATGCGACCAATCTTCGCAACGCGTCCATTCTTGATCCCGATATCGCTGCGAAAGCGTGGCGCGCGCGTGCCGTCGACCACCATGCCATTTTTGATGACGATGTCGAATTCCGCCATGACCAGCTCCTCTTGGTAAGAGTTGAAGCGCAAATGCTGCTTTTTCGTTGTTCAGCTCAGATCTACTCTTCTCCGTCAGAAACACAAACCGATCGGTATGTTGCGGCCGGACCTGAACGCTGAAGACCGTTCTTGCACGAAATTCAACCGGGACAGGCTCGCGAGTTATGCACCGACTTCCGCGCGTTTAGCCTCGTCCGCCGCGGAAGGACCAGCAACCCTGTAGAGCTTCTGTGCGTTGCCCCAGAGGATTTTGCGCCGCACCGATTCTTCGCAATCGGAAAGACCGCCCTTGATGCGGGCGTGCACATCGTCGCCATAAAGCGACGTCGGATGCGGAAAGTCGGTCTCGAAAAGTACGTTGTCCTCGCCAATTTTGTCGATCAGGCGGCGCGGCGCCGTCTGCTCAAACCAGTAACAGGCATAAACGTTGCGCGTGAAATATTCTGACGGCAGCAGGTCGAATTCCGGATGCTCTTCCGCCACGCTATTGCCCTGGAACTGGTAATCCATCGCTTCGAGCACGAACGGGATCCAGCCGATACCACTCTCCACCGAGACGAACTTGATTTTCGGATAGCGCACCAGCACGCCGGACATCAGCAGGTCGTTCAATTGGACGCCGTTGCGCAGGAAGATATCCACCGCCAGTTCCGCGAACGTCGCCATTTTGCCGTAGGTCGCTATCCGCTCTTTCACCATGCCTTCAGCCATATCGCCAGAGCCGATATGGAAACTGATCGGGAGATCGAGCTCGACCGCCACTTCCCACAGCGGATTCCAATGTGCGTCGCCCAGCAGAGGTTTGCCGTAACATTGCGGCTCGCCGGTGAAGAGAATTCCCTTGTGACCCTTGGCAGCGCAGCGGCGCACCTCATTCACCGCGGCTGCTACGTCCCAGAACGGGATCGATGTAATCGGCAGCAGGCGACGCGAGTCGGCGGACGCCCATTCGGTCTGCCAATCGTTGTAGATCTGTACACAGGTGAGCATCAGCTCGGGGTCGTTCAACTTCAAAAATTGCTGCGCCCCAAAGCCGCCAACGTTCGGATACATGACCATCGCCCAGATACCCATCTGGTCCATGTACTTCAGCCGTGCGTTGGCGTCGTAGGCACCTGGGTGCATCTCTTCGTAGTTTTTGGGTGGATGCTTGAAACTCCCGACGCCGGCGGTAGCGGTCATACCGACGTTCGCCAATGGCCGGCCCTCTCCCACGCACCACCGCTGACTTCCGTCGCGGCCAGTCACAACGTGCGGCACGCGGTCGCGCATTCGAGCCGGCGCGCGGCTTATCCAGAGGTCAGGCGTCTCGGTCACATGGGTATCGACGTCAATAATCGTGTAATCGCTCATGCTCATAGCTCTCTTCTTGCAATTCGCAGCTAGCGGGCGGCGGCGCCGACGTGCTTGCCTTCACTTTCACGAAATCGCAGCAACGGTTCGATGGAACCTACCGATTCGGGCTTGCCCGAGGCCGGCAACTTCCGCGAGCCGGGCGCGACCTCGAACGGTGACGTGAGATTCAGCTCCTTTCCAATCTGTCGCACCGCGGGCAGAACTTCCTTCGCGATCAGCCTGATATTGTTGAGCCGATCTTCTTTGGAAATAGGGCCATCGTTCTGCCAGAAGGCGAAGATGCCGGGGCGCAGGCATTCGAGGACCACGCGCAGCTTCTTGATCACGGTCTCGGGTGTTCCGCAAATCACCTGCATCGAATGTTCTACCTGCGGGAATGCATCGAAGACCTGCTTGCGAACCGCTGCGACGTCGAGCGTCGGTTGCCGGTCCTGCCATACAGCCGAGCGATGATCGACTTGCGCACTGGAGACTGACTCGCGGGCGGACTCTTCGTGCGTGTGCCCATTCGTTTTGGCAGCTCCGTTACCGCCCGGATTGCCGAGAGACGCCCACGGACTGCCTTCGCTCGCGTCGGGATCGCTGAACTGCGTCGCGATTCGAGCAGTTGCCGCCTTCGAATTGTAGCCGGGCGGGAACATGAATTGCGGCCGGCCGAACAGGCTGTAGCCGATTCCGGCGCCGCCGAACATGTCGAACTTTGCGATCTCGCGCGCCTTCTCGTCGGTCTCGGCGACGTACACCTTTTGCAGATAGCCGAAGTTCTCGGGCCCGACCTGGTAGCCTTCCTTCGCGGCGGCATCGCGATAGAAATTCCACAATTCGACGGTGGGCTCGAGAAAGGTCGCAAGCGCGACATACGGATAGCGATGCTGTGCGCACCACTCAACTGTCTCCGGACTGAGCAGGCCGGGAATCCAGATGGGAGGATGCGGCTTCTGAAGCGGCAGGCACCATGGATCGATGAAGCGGTAGTGGAAGTGTTTGCCTTCGTAACGAAACGGGCCGGGTTTGGTCCAGGCCTGGATGATGACTTCGTGAGCCTCGTTGAAGAGCTCGCGGTTGAACGCCGGATTGGCGTTGGTCGCGAACTGCTCGCTGCCGCCCCCGCGCACCCATCCACTGACCAACCTGCCGCCGGAAATCATGTCGATGATTCCCAGCTCCTCAGCCAGCCGCAGCGGATTGCCCACGATTGGAATGGGATTGCCGAGCAGCACGATCTTCACGCGATTTGTGATGCGCGCGAGAATCGAAGCCTCCACGTTCATCACCGATCCCATGCAGAAGGCGGTGTCGTGATGCTCATTGAGCATCACACCGTCGAAGCCGAGTTCCTCCACCAGGACTTTCTCGTCGAGATATTCATTGAGAAGCTGGGCGCCCTTTACTGAATCGAAGTGCTTGTTCTCGATTCCAAAAAACCCGTTCTTGATAACCTCATCGTTAGGCACATAACTGTATGGACGCTCGGTAAAATACATCGTGTGCATGGTCGGTCCTCCCTCGGTTTATCAGCCGAGAAAATTTTGTGTCTCACGGACAAACCGGTCGAGCATTTCAACTTCCGGCCGATGTCCACAATTTTCGAAAGCAACGACTTTAGAGTTTTTTATCGCACGCTGGTAATCACTACTCGCAGAAAGCGGAACGATCGCATCCTGCGCTCCCCAAATCAGCAGCGTCGGGACCGAATCCACCACCTCGAGCAGACGGCCGAGACTTGGATTGTGCATGAACGGCTGCCATGCGAGCCTCGCAGTCTGCGCGCGAGCTTCTTCCATCAGCGAGAACGCCTCTGGTGTGTTGCCGCCGAACAATTGCGCGAACTCCGGCGCCGCCTCAGGATCGCGCACCGTGGCGCGCAACTGATCCGGCGCCATCATCTGGAAGAAATCGGTTATCTCGCCTTCCGACGGCTTGATCCCCGCGGGCGCGACCAGGACCATGTGTTCGAATTGTTCAGGATTGGCAGCCGCCATTTCCGCGGCGATCCATCCACCGAGAGAAAATCCGATCACATCGATCGGCGCGAGCTTCTGCTGCCGGAGGAAGATCGAATAGAAGCCCGCAAGATCGCGAACGTTGCGAATCCATTCTGGCGCGGCGCCCACTCCGTAGCCGGGATGCATCGGGATTGTCAGCGTTCGTCGTTCGGCGAGCGCCCCGTTCCATTTCATCCATCCCGGATACCCGAGTTCGTCGTGCAGTATGAGGAGTGGCTTGCCGGTCCCACCTTTCACGACCGTCAGATCGCACCCGGCCACCCGAGTTTGCTCACTACGCCATTGTCGAGGTTCTGCTGCCATACAACCTTCAATCAATTCCAATCGGAGAAAAAGTCAAGTGACTCTGTGGTCGCCGGCGGTCATGAAAAAGCCGGCGGGGTTCGCGAGATTGCATTTGCGGAATTCTAGGCGTGCCGGGTTAAACTGTCTAACAGAGAGAGGGCAACCATCATGGCGATCGCAATCGAAAAAATCGGCGGGGTCAAAAATAAACTCGGCGAAGGCCCGGTGTGGGATGTCGCCGAGAAAGCTCTTTTTTGGGTCGATGGAAGCGCACCAGCCATCTATCGACTCGATCCAAAAACCAACGACATCCAATCCTGGAAGATGCCAAAGGCAATCGGATCGTTTGCGTTGCGGGAAAAGGGTGGAGCGGTGCTCGCACTGTCCGATGGTTTCTACCTGTTCGACTTCAAATCTGGTGATGCCAAACAGGTTGGCGGCCCCATCGCCAAGCCAGGAACAAATTTCAACGATGGGAAAACCGATGCGCGCGGCAGATTCATCGCGGGCACCCTGGACAGCAAGTTCGCCAAGCCGTTCGGCTCAATTTTCAGTCTCGATGCGTCGCTTAAGTGCACTGTGCTCGAACCCGCCATCGGATGCACCAACGGTCCGTGCTTTAGTCCCGACAATCGAACGTTTTACTGCGCGGACAGTGTCAGTCGCACGATCTCGGCATACGACTACGACTTGAACAGCGGGACGGTGTCCAACAAGCGCCTGTTTGCGACGATCAAGGGCCTCGGCGGGGTTCCGGATGGCGCCACTGTCGATGCGGAGGGAAACTTGTGGTCCGCAATCGCAGGCGGTGGAAAGATTGTCTGCTTCAAGCCGGACGGCTCGATCGCGCGGACGGTCGAGGTGCCGGTGCCTATCATCACGAGCGTGATGTTCGGCGGTGACAATCTCGACGTGATGTACGCGACCTCGATCGGCGAAAACATCCTCGACATGCAGGCCGGCCCCGACGGCGGCAGCCTGTTCGCGATCAAAGGATTAGGCGTCAAAGGCAAACCGGAACCGCGCTTCGCCGGGTAAACGTCGAGGCGGATCTTACGCAGCCATCTTCCAGGTTTGAGCGTCAGATCGCTCAGTTGTGATTGTAGCCGCCGGCCTCGTTCTCCGTGAGTGGATGTGCAACTGGATGCTTGTCGAGAAGTGCGATGGAACGGGCGATATCTTCCAATAAATATTGCCAAGGTCGCGACTGACACCGTGACGCACCAGGATGCGCTGCACGACGAGATCCTCGCGGTTCGGCGGCATCGAGTACGCAGGAACCTGCCAACCGCGCGCGCGTAGGCGATCGGAAAGATCGTAGAGGCTGAAGCGCTGGTCGGCGCCATCTCGCAGCGTCCAGCAGACGGCAGGAAGTCCGCCATGCCCGTCGTGGATAATTCGGAACGGCCCCATCTTGCCAATCTCGGCAGCCAGGTGTTGAGCGGTGTGATAGCAGGCGTTCTGAACTCGCCGATAGCCTTCAAATCCGAGTCGAAGAAAGTTGTAGTACTGGCAGACGATCTGACCGGCCGGGCGCGAAAAATTAAGCGCAAAGGTTGGCATATCTCCGCCCAGGTAGTTGACGTGAAAAATCAGCTCCTCGGGCAGATCCGTATGATCGCGCCATACCACCCAACCTACGCCGAGCGGTGCCAAGCCAAATTTGTGTCCTGACGCGTTGATTGACTTGACCCGTGGCAGGCGGAAATCCCACACGATATCCGGTTGGCAAAATGGAGCGAGAAAACCGCCACTGGCGGCATCCACGTGGATCGGAATGTCCAGTCCGGTTTCCTTCTCGAACTGATCCAGCGCTTGAGCGATAGCCTGTACCGGCTCGTATTGGCAGCTCATCGTCAGCCCAAGAGTAGGCACGACCATGATCGTATTCTCGTCGCAACGCGCCAGTACTTGATCAGGTCCCATCAGCAGACGGTCGCCCTCGACCGGAACCTCGCGGACTTCGACGTCAAAGTAACGCGCGAATTTGTGCCAGCAGACCTGTACCGCCCCGCAGACCAGGTTTGGTCTCTCGATAGACTTCCCCTGTGCGCGCCTCTTTGCTCGCCAGCGCCATTTTGCTGCGAGTCCGCCCAGCATTGCCGCTTCGCTCGATCCAGTGGTCGAGCAACCTATGGTGTTGGCGCCATCCGGGGAGTTCCAGAGATCGGCCAGGATGTGAACGCAACGACTCTCGATCTCGGCAGTCTGCGGATACTCGTCCTTGTCGCACATGTTTTTGTCGATGCACTCTTCCAGGAGTGCGCGCGCCTCGGGCTCGATCGACGTAGTGCAGAAAGTCGCCAGGTTTTGGCGAGAATTGCCGTCGAGTAGCAGCTCGTCGTGAACGAGTGCATACGCGGTCCGCGACGAGCGCTCGCCCGGCGGTATTTTGTACTTCGGAACCGATTGCGAAAGGTCGCCGGAAGCGTGCATAGCGTCCAACGCCTTTTTGCCGAGGTCATGTTTTCGATGAAGCGACATACTCTTTCCTTTCTTCGATGCTGGGGCGGATCTGAGTGGTACTGAAGAGTGACGCACCGGCGGTCCTCAGGCAACGCGGCTGGTTTCGTGGTTAATTCGCGACGTGAGCCAACGCGCTATAGCCGTTCCAGATAATTTCGATGCCGATGCATAGAAGGATGAAGGCTGACAGTCGCACTACCACGTTGGTGCCCTTCTCTCCCAGCGCACCGACGGTACTTTCGGCGAATCGGTAGCAGAGATAAATAGTTGCGGCGATCGCGACGAGGCCTGCAATAGCAGCGCCACCCAACAGTGTGATGTAGGCCAGGTTGGCAACTCTCGGCCGCTGGCTGCCGAGCGTAATCGCCACTGCAATCGATCCTGGTCCGACCGTGATCGGCATAGTGAGAGGGTAGAACGCGTCGGTCGGGGTTACGGGCTTGTGATCGTTTCGCGCGTCGTCCTGATCCCCGGCCTGGAGCAGATTCCATCCGGTTGCACTTACGACGAGTCCGCCTGCGACGCGGACGATCGGCAGGCTGATGCCGAAGAAATCGAGCACATAGGAACCGGCGAGCAATGATCCAAGCAGCAAGAAGAAGCTGTTGATCGTTACGTACAGAGCGAGCGCGTTGCGCTCATCATCGGAGCAATGGCGAGTAAGGCCAAGGAAGATCGGCGCACCACCAATAGGGTTCACAATCGGAAACAATCCCGCATATACAAGCAGGAATGAGGTAACAAGTTCGGTCGCGAGCGGTGGCATATGGAATCAATTTTCCTGTCCGCGGCAGAGTGGCGGTCGTCGCTCATCTTACAGATGACGGAGTCGAAGGACACCTCACTGGGGCTCGCTAATCGAGCGGAGATTCGCTCTCAATTCGAGCCGACGCATTGCCAAAAGATGAAGGCGGATTAGAATCAGCCGCGCATGTTCGAAAAACGCATCGTCTACTCGCTTCCCGCGATGGAGCGCATCGCTCCGCGCAACCTCGTGTACAGGGATGGTCCCGACGGGCAACAGCTCGCCGATCTCTACCTGCCGCCCGGTACGAACGCTGCCTCAGCTGTTGTTATCTTCATTCACGGTGGCATGCCGGAAGGAGTGACGGCGAAAGACGGCGGCGTGTTTGTATCATGGGGTCAGTTGATGGCAGCGTCGGGGATAGCGGGTGTGGCATTCAATCATCGCCTGCGATGGGAGAACGGATACGTCCCAGCCAGTCTTGCCAACGCTGCACAGGATCTCCAGGAGCTGATGCAATTCTTGCGGACCAAAGCGTCGACGCTGAACGTCGACCCGGAGCGAGTCTGTCTGTTGGCGTTTTCCGCAGGCGGCCCGCTGCTCGCGGCAGCCCTGCGCGATCGACCGTGCAACATCAAATGTATCGCTGGACTGTACACCTACCTTGGCGAGCCGCTGCCCGGCTCTACGGATGCGGGCCGTTTTTCGCCGCTCGATGCGCTCGAAGGAGGAACCGGCAGCATGCCGCCGATTTTCCTGGGTAAGGCGGGAAAAGACTACGCTATGATGAACGACTCGATCGACGCGTTCGACGCTCGTGCGCGCCAACTTGGCGCATCAGTGGAACTGATGCTGCATCCGGAAGGCCTTCACGCATTTGACATCCTGAACGACGATGACACTTCCCGCGCGATTATTCGCCGCACCGCCGAGTTCATCGGCTCGCACTTGAGGTAACTCGGGCGCGATTCGCGTTACCTGGCCGGCTCCTTCATCTCTAGCGGCGCGTAGTAGTGGTCGTCGCCGAGCGCCATCACTTCGGCAAAAAACTCGGCTCCGGAAGCTTTGCCGGCTTGCTCGAGTTCCCAGGTTTGGCGCTTGAAGCTCCAACTCTCGGGCCGCAGCCGGCGCGCTTCAGCGAAATACTTGAGCGCCTCGTCGCGACGTCCCTTCTCGAACAAGTATTCGCCGAGTCGGAAGTTCGCAGTTGCCAATGCATCGGTGTCGTCCGGTGCGGCCGCTCTGCGGCGCGCTTCCTCGGGGGAGAGCACGAACTCGCTGCGTTCGCCTTTGTCGACCCAATCGCGAATCGCATCGATGTAAGCTCTCCGCAGCCGCTTGCCTTCTTCGATTACGTCCTTCGGAATCTGAAACGTCTTCGGATCCATCGCACGGATACTGTCGCTGACGCCCGCGGGCTCCGCGGGCCGCACGACGCGTCCGTTCTCGTCGATCCACACGACCATCGGCACGTTGATGAATTCGTAAAGCTCGCCGACGATGTGCTTCTGATCGATCAGACAGGGATACTGCGGGAGGCCGGCGCGATCGGTGAACGCGTCATCCCATCCCATGATGTCTTTCAGCATCGGCGGAAGCTCGGTCGATGCGGGACGGATGAAATCCTTAACGGCAGGGGCGCCCGCGCTGTCGAGCGCGACGGCAATGATGGTGAATCCGCGGTCCTTCAGTTCTTCGTAGATACCCTGCCAGACTGGCAGGTCATAGCGGCATCCTCACCACGAGGCCCATGCGGCGAGCAGCACTTTCTTGCCGCGATAGTCCGCGAGGCGATGCATCTCGCCGTCGAGGTCCGGCAGCTCGAAGTCCGGAGCCTGCAGCGAGGCCAGGGTTGCGCGGCGATTCGCGGCGGCTTCGCCGAAGTACCACACACCGTTTTGATCATCGTGCACGACCGGCTGTCCGAGCAGACGAGCGAGTGCGGCCAGGTTGAAGCGAGCGCCGCCGTCGCGAATGAATTCCGCTTCGCGAGCCGGAGGTATAGGAACGCATACCTCGCCCTTGCACGCGCCTTCCGGCTTCAGCTCCCACCCGCTCGCGGCAGTAAGATCGGCGCGTTCAAGCCACAAATCTTCGCCGTCGGCCCTTGCAGCGTTCACCCGCGACAGACGCTCTCCATAGATGATATCGGCAGGCATTTGACGATCCTCCTTTTCCAGGTCCGGCGCTCCGTCGGACAGTGTACCAAAACCCGCGCGAACCCAAAGTGGCAATTTACCGGACCCGCGTGAAGCATCTATCGATACGCGGCTGCCTGGATTCCGTATAGCTCGGCGTACTGGCCGCCCTTGGCCATCAGCGCTTCATGAGTGCCTACTTCCGCGACGTGCGCGCCGTCGAGCACCACGATCTGGTCGGCCATACGCACGGTGCTGAAGCGATGCGAGATTAGAATCGTGATCTGCCCCTGACGTTCGTGGTTGTCGCTGTCTGGATCCCGCTCGATACGGGCGGCGGCGGCGTAGCGCTCGAACAACGCGTGTTCGGTCTCGGCGTCCAGCGCAGCAGTCGGTTCATCGAGCACCAGCAGCAGAGGATGATCCCGCATGAAGCCGCGCGCCAGCGCCAGCTTCTGCCATTGGCCGAAGCTGACTTCGACTCCATCGGGCCAGGTTGGACCGAGCTGCGTCTCGAGTCCAGAGCTCAGCCGCTCGACCACGTCGCTAGCGCCCGCCCGATCGACAGCAGTGACGACAGCGAGGTCATCATCGAGGTGCGGCACGTCGCCGAGGCCGACCGTGTGGCGCGCACGAAATTCAAAGCGGAAAAAATCCTGGAACGCGCCGGCCACGCGGCCTCGCCAGTCTTCAACCGAAATCCGCGTCAGATCCACGCCGTCGACGAGGATCCGTCCGTCATCGGGGTTGTAGAGGCGAGTCAGCAGCTTCACGAGTGTGCTCTTACCGGCGCCATTCTCACCGACGATTGCAACCACCGAACCCTTCTTCAGACTCAGATTCACGTCTTCGAGCACGCGTCGCGTGGTGCCCGGGTAGGTGAAGGACACATGCTCCAAACGAATGCCGTCGGCGAGCCGCTCCGGCGCTTGAGCATCGGTCTTCTCGGCTTGAGCGGCAGCATAGTCCTCCAGCCACGCCAGTCTGCGGGAACCGTCGAGCCAGATGCCGCGAAGGAATCCGATTTCGCCGACGGTCGCGCCGATGTACGCCGACAGCCTGCTGCCGGCGGCGAGCACCAACAGCACCTCACCGGGAGTTGCGCGATGCACGGAGGTAACGAATACGATCGCTCCGACGTAACCGGCAGCGAAGATCAACCATGCGAATGTGTGCCAAACCGCGCTCCCCCAGCGCGCCGCGGCCACCGGACCGTACCATCGTTCCCAGGCCTCGCGGCGCAAGGTCACGAGGCGATTTCCGATACGCGTAACCCGCACCTCTTTTCCGGGCGGCGCGGTGGTCGCGATCGTAAACAAATGCCGCGCCAGACGGTTCGCCGACGCGCCGCGCTCTTCAGCAGCGCGCTCGATGCCGGGTCGCCAGGTCGAAGTCAGCACGGTCGGAAGTGCGAAAGCCACCAAGAGCGCCAAGATTGGATTTATCGACATCAGCAGAATCACGGTGACTCCGAGCCGGAGGATCCATCCGCAGGTCGAGAAAAGAGACATGTACATGTGGTCGAGGACGAAGACCTGGTCGCGAAGCACCGCGAGCCGGTCGAGATACTCGGGGCGTTCGTGATGGGCGATAGTCGCAACTGAAGCCTGCAGCTTGGCCACGTGAGATTCGAGAGCGATGGTGAGCCGGTCGCGGAACCGGCGCTGAATGCGGTCGCTGGTCACCTTAAGGAACCAGGTGCCGACCGCAGACACTCCGAGCCCCATCGCCGAGGCGAGCACTTCAAAGGAGTTGTGACCCGTCACTCCGTCGGCCAGGAGCATCAGCCACAACGCGATCAAAGCGTCGGGCAGCGCCGCGAGCAGCGACAGCGAAAATGCGACGGTGAGCAAGCGCGGCTCCGCTTGATAGCCACGCTTGAGCGCGCGCCACATCGCGGGTATCGCAGGAGGCATATCGTCACGCGGGCTCATCGAGTGCGACTCCTTCTTCCTGGGCGGCGTCGCCAAATCGCGACGCCTGCAACTCGAACATTGTGCGATAACGCCCGCCGGCAGCCATCAGCTCGTCATGGGTGCCGAGTTCGACCACGTGGCCGTGCTCCAGCACACAAATGCGGTCCGCGTGACGCACGGTCGAGAATCGATGCGAAATCAGTATGGTCGTGGCGTGACGCGTCGCCTTGAGAACCCGATCGAAGATTTCCCCCTCGCCGCGCACGTCGAGTTGAGCGGTAGGCTCATCAAGCAGAACGACGCCGGCCCCTAGTTGCACCGCACACAACGCCCGCGCGAGCGCGATTCGTTGCCACTGACCGCCGGAGAGATCGGTTCCGCCTTCGTAGGAGCGCGAGAGCACTGTGTCCAGCGACGCGAGATTGGCCGCGCCGGCATTGCCAAGAGCTTGTTGGATGGCAGCGTCTGGCGCGCCGGCGGGAGAAACGTTGTCGCGCAACGGCAACTCGAATCGAGTGAAGTCCTGGAAGACCGCGGTCACTCGCGCACGCCATGCGTCGACGTCGAGCTCTCGCAGATCGACGCCATCGATCTCAATCGCTCCGTCAGTCGGATCGTAGAGACGGCACAGTAGCTTCGCGAGCGTGGTCTTGCCGGCGCCATTCTGGCCGACGATAGCGAGCGACGAACCGGCTGGAATGGTCAAATCAAAACCGTCAAGCACCGGATCTGTGGTTGACGGATATGCGAAGCGCACGTTGCGAAATCGGATCTCTCGCGCCGGCATACCTGCTGCACCTCGTCTACCGCGCACCAGCGCTCCAGTCGGACCCATTGCGCTCTGCAGCCGGAGAACAGCGTCTGCCGGTGCTGCGGCGCCATCGAGCGCCCAGGACAATCCGCCGAAAGCAATCATGCTCGTGCTGATTGCAGCACTGGCGAAGGTGACGACTTGCCCGACGGAGAGGTGTCCCGCGGCGGCATCGGCGGCCATCGCCCAGAACAGCAACAGGTTGGCGCCAAGCACGATCAGCAGGCTCCACAACACCGGACGCTCCCGCAGCCGCGTCGCTTCCCACCTGAGATCGAAGAGGCGGCGTCGTCGAGAGGTGAAGCGCTCGATCGTCCATCCTGCCAATCCGAACAGCCGCAGTTCCTTTGCCGCCGGCGGATCGACTGCGAGCCGATACGCGTAGTCGGCGTGGCGCTGCGCTTCGCGGACCTCGTCGGTGTTGCGATCGCGCCAGACGCCGCTCTCGCGCAATAACCAATGCGTGCTCAACCATGCTCCGGCGAGGAGCAAAGGCGCCCACCACCGGTAGCCGGCTAACACCAGGGCAGAGATCAGTCCGCCGACCATCTCGACCAGGCCAGACGCGATGAAGTCCATCGCGATGCTCATCGGAGGACCGCTAATGCCGAGGTCAAAGTCGCGCGCCATCGCGAGGTCGGTGGTGAGGCGCGGGTCCTCGAGGTGTCCCATGCCGGGCGGACTGACGCAGGCGATGGTCAATTGGTCATAGAGCCACGCGCTGGTCCGACTGCCGAGGTTTGCGCCGACAGCATGGTGGAAGGGCGGCAGGATTTGAAGCAGCAGGAAGACCGAGCCGACGAACACCAGCGGCGCCGCCACCGGATTGCCGCGCTGGATGGCGCCGACCAGTACGCCCATCGCGATCGCAAACAGCGCCGGCAGCAGTCCGCGCAACCAAAGCGCGGACCACCACGCGATTGCGAGCGAACGATCGGCTTTCAACAAAACGCCGAAGAACTTCCACTCGGCACGCGCCTTTAGACGATCGAAGATGCCCACATCCGATATAACCTTTCAGCCCAACACAGGTTACGCGACCAGGACATTCGTAATATCGAACCAATTACTGATTGGGTGAATTTTCTCCGACTGATAGTTCTGGTAATCGATAGGCAATACCGGCAGCGTGCTATTCGCTGGATGGCGAAAGCGGTCAGCGTAACGCGATCGGCTCAAGCTACAACGGGAAGCGCTCGCCGACCATTTCTTCACTCTTACGCCACAAGTCGTTTGCGTGGCTGAGGTTCAGCGCGTATGAGCGCACACCGACGCGCGAGGTCGTGTCGTCATTTACTTCGCATACGTGACAGTCTTCGCAGTAGCGGCCGCCGACGGCCTCCGGCGATGCGACAAAGCTGCTCCACACCGAAGTCGCTGAACCTTGAGGCACAGTCTTGAATCGCACCGCCTGCGGCTTATTGCCCGAGCCAAGGCTCATTCGTGCTCTAATTTGCTCCATGAGTTCAGGCGTAAGATGGCGCCCGAGTTCGGTCTGGATCCCGCCTGGATGCAACGAGGTCGCGCGCACGCCGCGTCCCTTAAGTCTGCTGTCGAGTGCCACCGCATACAAAATGTTTGCCGTCTTGGAACGGCCGTAGGCGGTAAACGGCTGATAAGGAGTGTGCTCGAAATTCGGATCTTCGATGTTCACGTCGCTGATTTGATGACCCGCTGACGAGAGTGTCGCGATTCGAGCACCGGGTTTCAGCAACGGTATGAGCTTATTGACGAATACGAAATGCCCGAGGTGATTGGTGCCGAATTGAGTTTCGAAACCGTCCTGCGTCTTGCCTTGCGGACAAGCCATTACGCCGGCGTTCGCAATAATCACGTCGAAAGGCTTTGCCTGCGCCAGCAAATCGCTGGCTGCCTTGCGCACGCTGCTGAGGGAAGCGAGGTCCATTTCGACAAGCTCTACCTTCGGGTTGCCTGCTTCCGCTATCGCGCGACGCGCTTTTGTTAGATCGCGCGCCGTGCCGACCACCGTGGCACCGTGCGCGACCAGGGAGCGCGAGGTCTCAACGCCCAAACCGGCCGACACTCCAGTTATGAGCACCCGTTTGCCAGAAAGGTTGACGCCTTCGAGAACCTCATCGGCCGTCGATTCCGCTCCAAAAGTTTTCGCCATTTCTCTTCTCCCGAGTTCTTGAATTTCTTCGCCCGACAGCCGAACGCCGTGTGCTTACCACAAGACGCTTTTGCTACTAGTCCCGGAAGGTTGCGTCTTGCGTGTCAGTAGAGCGCAAAAATATTCGCGGGTAAATGGGATTTACTGCTGCGTCGAGCGGAAGCTATCGAAAAAGAGAAGAATTCGATCGGCGCATGGAGTTGCGATTATTGGAATCGCGTTTTTCGAACAAATCGGGTGTGCGTTCCAGAACTGCGAATAGCTATCTTTTCCTGCTAGCGCGAGCCGAGGTTTTTCTTACCCGCGGGAACCGTGCGCGGACGACTGCGAGTCGCACGACATTCAAGCTCCTAGCAGTCCGGAACAACGAGCGGGCGCTGCGCTTGAGCAAAGTCGAGAGTCGCGTGTCGAACACACTTTCGGCGGCGACCATCTCCATCTCAGTTGCGCCATCGGTGATTGCCGACTGCAGAGCCTGCAACTGGCGAACCACAACTTTCCGATCAATTTCGAAACAGCGGCGTTGGTTATCTAAATCTATTTTCAAATCCCCCACTTGAAAAGACTCCTTTAAATAACTCTAAGGCTGGCCATCTAACTAAATGTAGACCTCTGTAAACATCTAAAAGCTTATCATTACATTACATATATGCCTGAAACATAGCAAGCAAAGCTATGCATAGTTCAGAAATGCATTATAGTTTCTAGGAGATGAGAAATATGAGAGCGAACGACTCTAATAGGATGTAAAAACGTCTTATATAGTCCGTTGAAGACAACAGTTCCGAATTTGAAGGGATCGAAATATCATCGGTCATTTTCCGGTGGTGCGGACAGCTATCGGTGCTGAGCGACGACCTTGATCAGGCGGCCGACTTCCATGGGCTTGCGTAGGTAGGCGGCGATTCGCTCGATCGCCTTCGGGTAGAAGCGTTCCAGAAACCACTACCAGGAATGTCTCGTAAAATTGGATCTGCGGCGCGCATCTTGAGAAGTCCGCGTCCATCCATCACCGGCATTCGCAAGGTCGAGAACGAGTCGTGAAAGAAAGGAAAGTTCGGCTGACTAGGGACTTCAAACGTAAGTCCTACAAAAGCAAACGAGCGGCGTGGTCCGAATACACGGCAGTAATCACAGTGGCTCCTCGCAGCAATGCTGCAGGCCTCGGCACGATGTATGCGTTGCTTTCTGCAGGGCTCTTATCAGATGTCGCGCGCGTATATCGGAACTTCGGGATGGAACTACCGTGATTGGCGCGGCAGCTTTTTTCCCGACGACCTGTCTACCAAGCTTTGGTTGTCCTTTTACGCGACTCGCTTCGATTCAGTCGAAATCAACTACACGTTCTATCGGCTGCCGTCCAAAGAAACCTGCGAGGCGTGGTACCGGCAAACGCCGGAGCAATTTCGCTTCGCGGTGAAAGTATCGCGCTACATCACTCACATAAAGCGTCTGCGCAATGTCCAGGAATCATGGGACGATTTTCTCCAACGGATTGCAGCGCTGAAAGAGAAACTTGGACCTATCCTTCTACAGTTTCCCTCAAACTTTCGGGCGTCCGAGGCGAATCTGCAAAGCGTCGATGAATTCCTGAGATACGCTACTCGCAGCAGCTCGCGACGTCTTGCGCTCGAATTTCGCGACAACTCCTGCTTCGGTCCGGAGATGCTGGCCATACTGCGCAAGTATCGCGCGGCATTGGTAATTTCTCAGTCCAGCCGATATCCGCTGCCGGAAACCATGGCGACGTCGGACTTCGCCTATTTCCGGTTTCACGGTCCAAAGGAAATGTTCGCATCGTGTTACTCCGATGCGGAGCTGTGCAACTGGGCAAAGAAGATTGGCGCGTTCCTGGAGACTCGTCGCGATGTCTATGCGTATTTCAACAATGACGCAGGCGGCCACGCTCCACGGGATAGCAAGGCGCTATTGCAAAAGTTGCCATCCGGCAATCGTGGGTCTCGGATCAAAGTCGCCCGAAAGACGACTTTGCCTCGCCGACAGAGCGGTAAAAACTTCTGAATTCACTATTCCGTTGCTCATGCTCGAGAGCGTTACAGGTGATTGATGCGGGCACATCCGTTGCTTGATCCTTGCTCAGCATCACCACAATTACTTGACACGCTCTCGTAAGCGTTGAGGGAGATAGTCAAATGGCCAGAACAAGAACGAGCATGGGTCACGGCAACGGACGTCATGGCAACGGGACGCAAAAGTCACGCGATAGTCACAAGCCCAGTACCTCGATCAGCCCGATGTGGCTCAAGGATTTCCTGTCCGAGATGCTGGCGGTGGAGAAAGGCGGCGTCAAACTTTACGAGAAGGCGCTGCGCGACCTCGAGCATTCAGAGCACGAAGATAAGCTCAACGAGTTTCTGCGGCAGACGAAACGGCACGTCGAACTCTGCACCGAAATGCTGGAAGCGGCGGGCGGCGATTCCAACTATCAAAGTCCAGGTGCGACGGCCGCAGAACATAAGGCGGAGGGCCTGATCAGCACGACGGTGCCGCCCGAAATGATGGATTTGAACAATATCGAGAACCTGGTGCTGGCCGAAAGCAAGGACCATTGGAACTGGGAGATGCTTGCGTCGGTGGCGGCAAGAATTGGCAACTCTGACTTGAAGCGCATGGCCCGTAAGGCGATTAGCGAGGTACGCAAGCAGGAAAAGATGCATCTCGACTGGAACGAGCAAACTCTAAGCAAGCTCGCGATGGAGTCCGCAATACATCCGCCGGCAATGAAGATGAACGACAATGAAAAAGATGCGCAAGCCTCTGAAGAGGACGTAGCGCTGCGACCTTGAATCCTGGGCGGCGAAATCGCAACCGTCTGAGGAATCGCGACTATGACATCGGAAAAGCAACGTGTGGCCGCTCGTAGGAATATCAAAAAAGCTGCGGCTGCAGCTAAAAAAAAGCGGACCATCGCCAATCTGCCACGGAAGGTCCGGAGGGCATTGGGAAAGAAGGGCGCGGCGGCGGCAGCACGAAAGAAACGCTCGCGATAGCTACAGCAGGTTAGGCAAATGCCAGAACGAGAAACATTGGAGAGGGCGCGCGAAGACGAGACCGAAGGGAAGTCTGCATCTACGCAGGCCGGAGAATTCGTGCGTGAAGAGATTCATCATGTCCGTGAAGGAAAGCATGGTGCGCGGTCGGCCAAGCAGGCGATTGCGATAGGCTTGTCGAAAGCTCGTCGCGCGGGGGTGAAACTGCCCCAGCCGGAACCGTCCAGAACCAGTGCGAGCACTCGCAAAAAGGCGAAGAGCGATTCCGAGGAGGGCAGGCATCCGCACAAGCCCTCGACCAAGCGTTCACGGGCAACGATGAATGCCCTCAAGCGAGAAGGGCATCAGGCAGCGTCTTCGAGAGCGTTATCTCGGCAGGCGAAATCGGCCGACTCCAAGCGGACGCGCCGGGAACGCAGCGCCGCGGGAAAGAAAGCGGCGAAAACCAGAACTCGACGCCGATAGGCGCCGCGTATAGCCACCGCTCTCCCGTACTTGGAATGCCCACGGGGTGGAACGGGATAGTTTTACCTGCGGCCGCAAAAATTACATCTTTTCCCAGTTACAGCGTCGCTCGCTGAACTTAAGACTGAACAATGCGCTGGCATTTGCCTTGCTTTAGGCCTCATTGACGCTGCAGATTTCAAACAACCTAACCGCTAACTGGGAGAACCCGACATGATAAAGAAAATGTTGCCAATTGGAGTGCTCGCGATTGCCTTCACTGGTTCGGCGTGGGCACAGGATGAAGCCGCGCTCCTGAACAAAGCCAACCAGATGAACTACGAGGAAACAGAGACGGCGAAACTCGCACATGACAGGGCGGGCGACAATCAGGCGTTGCTGACCTATGCTGATACCATCAAGGGCGATCACCAAGCCAATGAAGAATCGGTCAGCGCGCTATCTCGCCAGAAGAACATTAAGCTGGAAGGCACTAATACCGAAATGGTAGACCATGGCCCGATCAACAGCCTTAAGGGTGGCGCTTTCAACGAAGCCTATCTCACCAATCAAGTGCAAGGGCATAAGGAAGCTCTCAGCACGTTCAAGAGTGCCGAGGGCCAGTTCAGGGCCGACCCGGATATGGAGCTCTATATCCAGCAGACGATCCCGGTTCTCCAGGCCCATCTGAAGATGGCCGAAAATCTCAAGAGCCACCTGTCCGCCAACAGCTCTGAAAACCCGGCTAACAACAAGACCACCAACAGTGGCATGGGTCAGTCGGCACAGAACCAGTAATCGCGACGGACACCCCGCGGGCTTTACGCTCGCGGGGTTTTTCTTGCTTCCTAACGGCTTATAACCGCTAGCTATACCGGAGGCGAGGGATGCCGCGAGCCCATGGTAGCTTTCCGGACCGCGCCAAGGTTGCGCTGTTGCTGATTGACGTAATCAATGACTTCGATTTTCCCGATTCTTCTGCGCTACTCGAACAGGCCATTCCGGTGGCGACAAGGCTCGCTGCCTTCAAGCGTCGAGCCGGGAAGAATCATCGACGAAATTGATTTCCAAAGGCTCGGCGTGCGACCCTCCAAGCTGGGCGGCGTCAAACGTAAAGTATCGCTCAGCCGCGCCAAGCCGAGGTGACGATGAACATTCAGCAGGCAACGTTAAGCTATGAACGCTGGATGCGTAGTCATACCAAAGTCATCGAATCCGATCTGAGATCCAAGCATGAACAGATGAAGAGCGACCTCTTCATGTTTTTTCGCGGTACATTTTACCGTTGGGTGCAACTGTGGCCGGAGATCTGTGCGGACCTCGATCATGCTCCAAGAGTCCTCTCAGTCGGGGATCTTCACGTTAATAGCTTTGGCACGTGGCGCGATGCAGAAGGGCGGATGGCGTGGGGAGTGGACGATTTCGACGACTCCTATCCGCTACCTTACACCAGTGACCTGGTGCGTTTAGCAGCCAGCCTGAAAATAGTTAATGACCAGGGTGATCTCAACAACAAGTTGAAGAACGGTTGCGACATTATCCTGGAAGCTTATCAAGCAGCTCTGAAGCTTGGAGGCTGTCCGATAGTATTGGCCGAACGTGAATCGATTATGGATCGCCTCGGCATTGAATCGATCGATCCACCGGAAGAATTCTGGGAAAAATTGAACAAACGCCCGATAGTACGAGATGAAATGCCTCCCGATGCCAAGCAAGTGCTGCGTAAGTCTCTACCCGACGACATTGTAGACTTTAAAATTGTCTTGCGAAGAGCAGGGTTAGGAAGCTTGGGGCAGCAGCGTTTTGTAGCTATCGCTGAGTGGGAAGGAGGCTGCATCGCGCGGGAAGTGAAAGCTATGGTGCCGTCGTCATGCGCATGGCTCAAGGGCGATGGCGGCGACCGCAATCCGTACTATGAAGAGGCCATTGCGTCGGCAGTGCGAGCGCACGATCCATTTCAGAAGACAGTGGGACGATGGATAGTTCGACGGCTTTCGCCCGATTCGAATCCGGTCGAGATTGCATGCTTACCAAAAGAGCGTGACGAAGAAGTACTTCTGCATGCCATGGGCACCGAAACGGCAAATGTACATCTGGGAAGTAAACGAGCTGTTAAAAACATCCTGAATGATCTTCACCGAAAAAAATCTAATTGGCTGCGGTCAGCGGGAAGAGCCATGGCCAAAGCTATCGAGAAGGACTGGAAGGACTACAAGAAGTCCTAGAGAACTCGCGCCTTCAATTGCGGGAAAACTTTCGAGACTTTGCTTAACAGGTAGTCGCCGTAGGTCCCGCTAACCGTGGCAAGGTCGGTGCCATCCCAGCGAGCGCGTAGATTTCGACCGACCGCTGGTGGGTCTTGATTAGGGACTTTGATCGGCGCCAGTACCGCGTCGAAACTCGGGTCAAGAAACAGCGGCATCGAGATTCGATCCTTCCTCGACAAATTACGGACGCGATGCAGTGCCGAGACGTACCGCCCAGCCGTCAACCGCTCGAGCATGTCGCCGACGTTGCAGACGAAAGAGTCGGGCACGGGCGGTGCCGCCAACCAGCGGTCCCGGTGCCATATTTCAAGGCCGCCAACTTCGTCCTGAAGTAGCAACGTCAGGAATCCATAGTCGGTATGCTCGCCCACACCAAGCTCGTCTCCGCCGGCGCCGGCTGTAGCAGGAGGATAGTTGAAGATGCGGAAGAGCACGGTCGGGTCGCGGGTATAACGCTGGAGGAAATAATCCGACTCCAGCCCAAGGCCGACGGCAATGCCGCTTAGCAGTAGTTGACCCACGGCAGTGACTGCATCCGTGTAAGGCAGCAGGGTCTCGCGAAATCCCGACAGTGTCGGATAGAGGTTCATGCCATGCAGCGGCACGCCAGCCCGAACCCGTGGATCGTCAGGTCCCAACTCCGTACCGAAGTAGATTCCTTCCTTGCGATCGGGCCGGCCAGAGGTCAACTCGCCGTCGATAGGGAAGTATCCGCGCCACGCTCGCCCTCCCTGCGCCATCGCGATCGCCATCTTCTGCGTAGGCGGCAACGCGAAGAATTTGGAAGCTAGCGTCATCAGCCGCGAACAAAGTGCAGGGTCGATTCCGTGGCCTATGACGTAGAAGAAGCCGTACTCGCTGCAGGCTCGGTCGAGAGCGGCACCGATGGAGCCCAGGTCTCGAGAGTCAGCGCGAAGGGATGCGATATCGACGATCGGTAGGCTTTCGGCCGAGCTGCTCAATCGCGGCCACCTTTCGTTGGGCGTCTCGGCATGCGGCGGAAGGTCCAGAAGCGGACGCCGCTGGTGCCGGCCTGCTCGCCGTTCACGATCATGTCGAAGCCCTGCTTCAGATAAAAAGGGATGTTACGTTCGTTCTCGGTCTCGAGATAGCACTGGACCCGTCCAGCATCGGCGCTGTCGATACCGGGGCGCATAAGGCCGCCGCCAAGTCCATGACGCTGACGTGCCGGATCGACGCCAAGCAAGAACAGGTACCAGCACGAGCCGACTATATCGCGCTCGCGCGCCCGCCACTCGGGTCCGACGACATCGCGATAGCGCTGGTAGGCATCGTCGCCAATGATGGCTGGGAGCTCGTGCATCCCCGATGCTTCGATATTCTCGCGCGTCCATTTCGCGTTAGGCGGTAGCCAAAGCGCGACCCCCTCGAGCGCGCTAGACGACGCGTAGACTTCGCCCGCAAGGGTACCGAAACGAACCATCCTCGCGTACACGTCAGGTAGGACTCGCGCGCGCTCGGTGGAATCGGGGATGGCGTGGACCATAAGCGGATCGTCCTGGAATGCACGCGCGAGCGTCACCCCTGCCGCGGGTATTTGCGAAGCATCGAGTCTTACAATTTTCGCACCCACCCATACATCTTCTCACACCGGGCGTCGGTAGAATATCTTGCGATGAGACTGACCCTCGCGTGGCTTTGCGTCTGTGTCTCTCTTTCTAGTCTCTCGCGGACTGCTGAAACTCCGCTGCCGAGTATCGGCGCGCCAGTGGATTCACTGAAGGCGTCAGAACTTCACGATTCATTCAACGAGGTTCATCATGGGCATCGGCACGAGGCGATCGACATCATGAGGCCTCGCGGCACGCCCATTCTCGCGGTGACGGACGGCTCGATTCGAAGACTCTTCCTGAGTGTCCAGGGAGGAATCACGATATATGAATTCGATAGCACCGGTACGTACTGCTTCTACTACGCGCACTTGAGTCATTACGCGGCCGGGCTGCGCGAAGGGATGCCTATCTCGCGTGGCGACGTTATTGGATACGTCGGCACTACCGGCGATGCGGCGCCGGACGCACCGCAGCTCCATTTTGCGATTTACCGGCTCCCGCCGGACAAAAGCTGGTGGAAAGGCGAGCCGATCAACCCCTATCCTATCCTGCTGCGAGCCATAGCCGGCAATTCGGTATGGGTGCTTCAGGACCTCGGATGCCCATACGGCGCCAATACCTTTTCAAGGGCCGCCAGCGACGCCCGATTCTCCCCGAGTTGTTTCTCCAGCGTGGCGCGCGTCGAGCCGCTGAACTGCGGGATGGCCTTCTGGTACTTGTCGATAACGTCCTTGGCGTCCTCCAGGCACCACTCGACGACGCCGGTATCGCCCTTGCTCATCGCGACGCTTATGTCCAGCGCGGCTCGATCGAGGAATCCCCCGACGCTGCCAGCTTCTTTCCCGGGCTTCTCGCCCTCGCCGCCCAGCCGCGCGCGCTCCAGGTTGAGTTCATCAGCGTCGCGCCTGCGAGCCGCTTCCTGCTGATTGAAAAACTGGACCAGCTTTTCCTTGCCGACGTCGGCCGCGGCTCTGCGATAGCGCTCCGCGCTATCCACGCAGGTCTTGACGAGGTTATCCATGGTTTCGATTTGAGTCATCGCGCTATCCTCCGTGCCGTGCAGTCTCGCGGACGCGATCGGCGCGGCGATTCTTTCGTTTGATCCGTGGACGATTTTGCATATCGGTTGGCTGGCGTAAGGCACCTGCCGATGGAAGCCGGTGCAATTTCCGGTCCGAAAGCAACCGTCGATTCTCAAACGTTCCCAACCGGTCTAATCGGTAGCTTTTCCCGGCAGCAATTACATAGTTCTCACTTACCGCGGACGTGACGTCGGAAAAATCCAAGAAAATCGGAGGGACGTCGGCGGCATGACGATTGCTTAAAATAGCTACATTCGCAATTGAGTCTGGAGGTTCTGCATGGCGAATAAACCAAATCCGACGTCACCGTGTCCTTGCGGCTCCGGCAAGCTTTACCGGGACTGTTGCGGAAAGGACAGCAAGTAAATCCTCCCCACTCCGGCAGGGTCGAAAGTCGTGGCGCGCTCCCCCGTCCTCGCGGCTATGATCCTGCCGGACCTTCTTTTTTCTGTTAGCAATTTAACCATCTCACGTTCAGGCTTCGAAACTTAGGAGAATTTCATGCCTACCAAGAAATCAGGCGGCCGGAAGTACTCGAAGAAAGCAGGTAGGGCGGTCAAGCGCGAGATGCATAAGATGAAACAGGGGACTCTCAAGTCGGGCCGCTCCGGCAAAAAGGTCAAGAGTCGGAAGCAGGCAATCGCGATCGGCCTGTCCGAAGCGCGAAAATCAGGCGCGAGAGTTCCGCGGAAAAAATCCTCGTCGTAATTCGCCCCGAGTTTCTTAGCCTCGAGTCGGCTTCCTGCCTGTCATTATCATCAGGTCGGAACCTGCGGTCAGAGGCTGGCGTTCATAATCGCCGACGACATCTTCGACTTCGAAGCCGGTATTCAGAAATAACAACCGAAGCTCGCGAGGGAAGTACACGTGGCTCTCGAAGTCATCGATGTAGCTCTCGACCAGACTCTTGCGCCGGTACTTCTCATACAGGAAACGAATCCGCGCACGCTGCTGGTCTGGCAGGTACGTCACCGTCCGTCGGCGCACTAGCCTGATTCTGCGATCCGGGTCGGTTACGTCGCGATCGATCTCGACTATTGTTCGCGGTGGATTCGCGAACGAGTCCGCATACGCGGCAAAGTTCGGCATGATGGTCTCGACCAAAAATCTCCCTCCCGGTGCGAGGTTCTCAAAGGCCCTGCGCCACACGGCCAGCTGATCCGGCAGTTCCAGCAAGTGAGTAATCGACGCGCATGGCACCAAGATCAGCTCGAAAGGCTTTCGGCGATGCCACGTCCGCATGTCGGCCCGAACCAATTCGAGCCGTTTGCGCGCGGCGGGCGAAATCAGCCCGGCTTTGGTCCGCGCCTGCTTGAGCATGCTCGCTTCGCTATCCAGGCCGACGACCGAAAAACCCGAACGCGCGCCCTGTTCTGCCAATGGCAGCGTTATCCTGCCGGTGCCGCAAGCGAGCTCCAGGACGGATTTCGGTTTCAGTCTTTTGGCGAGGCCGACGTAAAACCGACGTCGGCATCGTCGCCCAGATGCTCGAGATCGTATTCGCCGGGGCGCCGATAAAGCTGGGTCATAACTCTACACCGTCTCCCCGCTTGCGGTTTTTTCCGGCGACACGACGATCGCAACCGAACAGTTTGATTCCCGCAGTATGCGATCGACTTTGGGACCGAAGTACAGTCGCTGTTCGACCGCCCGGTAGAGCACGCCCATGATCAGCAGGTCGAATTTGCCGGTTTCGACCGTTTGTAAAATCACCGACTCGGGCTTGCGTCCTGCGCCGACCTGTCCATCGACGGCTACGTCGAGTTCCGTGCCCAGCAGCTTGATTTCATCGACGATCTGCTGCCCGGTTCGAGCCAGTCGTATCCCACGCAACATCCCGGGGAACTTAGCCTCCGGATTCTCCATCACGTAAATTGCAGTCACATGAGTTTCGATCGCCTGCGCGTATAGCATCGCGACCGCGGCGCCCCGGCGCGAATACGCCGCTCCTGTAACCGGCGCAATGACGCGTTTGAAGGGCACCTGACCGCCTGCGACATATCGCGCAATCACCACGGGCGCGGGCGAATCGCGTAGAACTTCCAGCGTCACCGGGTCGTCGAGCAGCTCCTCGCCCTCGAGCGCCGATACGCCGACAAACATCGCGTCGTAGCCGCGATGCGCCTCCTCGACTATCGCCTCCGACATCGACTCGCCCCCGGCGGTGCGCTGAATCACGTGTCCGGCGCCGCACAAATCGGCAATCAGCTTGAGATTGGCGAAGCGCTGATTGAGGTCGGCCTTTTCGCCGGCGGCTCCGTTGCCGCGCGGCAACTGGAGTATCGTAATAGTTGCATCCTCATGCGTGCCGAGCGCGGCTGCCAGGTGGGTCGCGAGCTGCGTATGAGGTCCTCCGCCGTCAACCACCAATAGCTTGGCGCCCTCGTGCGAAAAGGGCAGCAGCGCGCGCATCCGTTCGCGATTGTCGCGCTCGGCCTCGCTGGCCCGTTCGGGCACGTCGCTAAGCGCCCATCCCAGCAGCGGCGGAGTGATCATCGAGGTCGCGATCGCGACCAAAACAATTACCGTGTACATCTGCGCCGTCAGTATTCCCAGGCTCAAGCCGAGCAGTGCGACAACGATCTCCATGCCGCCGCGCGCGTTCATGCCGGTCGCAACCGCGAGCGCCTCACGCCACTGCAGACCGCCGATGATGCCGCCGAGGCTGCATCCCACCAATTTTCCTGCGCACGCAACGCCCAGCACCAACAGCGGAATTGCAAAGCCGGTGATGCTGAAGAGGTCGGTTTTGAGCCCCGAGTACGCGAAGAATAGGGGCGCCAGCACACCCATCGTCACCGCCTCTAGCTGGTCGCGATCGATTTTACGCGTGCGCGCCGAGCCGCGAAGCATCACGCCGCCAACGAAGCCGCCGAACACCGCGTGAATGCCAATCGCCTGGGTTACAACTGCGCAGCCGAATGCGATCGCGATCATGGTGGTCAAGGTCGCGTGCTCAACCACCGAATGATCGTCAACCCATCGCACGATTATCGCGACCATCCGAAAGCCGACAAAATAACAGAAGACAACGAACGCACCGGTGGAGGCGAGGATCACCAACAGTCCGTGCAGATCGATAGTTCCGCGTGCCGCCAGCCCGGCGACGATCGAAAGCAGCAGCCATCCGATCGAGTCATCAAGGATGCCTGCGGCCAGGATCAGGAGTCCCAATTCGCGCCTAAGCAAGTCGAGATCGATTAGTATCTTCGCGATAACCGGCACCGCGGAAATAGCCATCGCGATAGCCAGGAACAGCGAAAAAATCAGCCGCCCGTTCGGCGCCGCAAGGTAAGCCGCCGGCATCCACCATCCAAGCGCGAAACCGCCGGCGAGCGGAATGACTATTCCAAAGGTAGATACCAGCACAGCCACACGCCCCATCCCGCGCAGAATTTCGAGCTCCGTTTCCAATCCAGTGCAGAGCAGCAGCATGATTACGCCGATCCATGCCAACCCCTCCAGCAAATGCGCACCGATCGGATCGCTCGGAAAAATCATGTGGTATGCGGCCGGGAAAAAGTGTCCCAGCACCGATTGGCCCAGCACCAGGCCCGCGAGCAGCTCGCCTATGACGGTCGCTTGCCCGAGCCGTCGCATCAGATCGGCGAGCAGACGGCCGGTAAAGACGAGCAACCCAAATTGTGCGAGCAGATAGAGGACTTGATTCTCAGTCAAGCTTTGCAAATGTCTATACTCCAAGCGCGCGGTCGGACTCGCCGTATTGCGATCGCGCTTCACGCAAGAAGGTTACGTGGACCGCGTGCGACGCGCTGTCGCGAACCTTACAAGACTCAAGCCAACTGCTCGGTACGGGGCAAATCGTGTAAAATTCACGATGTCAGTAAGAAATTCTGACCGCCGGATTTAATCTTCTTTACAACCAACCTAAAACGTAGCGATTAAACTGCTTAAACGACTGGCGCGCTTCCTGCTTAGTCATCTTTCAGTCGATTCATTGTGGATCGATGAATCGAACGGAGGAGGTAAAGCGAAATGCGTTACGCGATTGCATGGCTCTTGGGCGTCCCGGCTTCGATCATCGTAATCTGGTTCGTAGTCGGACATTTGCTGTAGGCATCAGACATCAACGGGCCGTGCGACAAACCCGCCCGGCCATTGAAGGGAGATATAAACATGAACCTCATACTCTTGATCGTACTAGTGGTTCTGCTTCT
The DNA here is from genome assembly GCA_963842215.1 of uncultured delta proteobacterium. Taxonomy (GTDB): domain Bacteria; phylum Desulfobacterota; class Binatia; order Binatales; family Binataceae; genus Binatus. Next base: position 192,094 of record CAWJFQ010000006.1, read on the forward strand.
CGGTGCATTGCCCGCGTGGCCGTACAGTGCGGACTGGGGCTACTATCCGAGCGGTGCGCTGGGCACAGTTCTGATCATAGTGTTGGTCCTGGCATTACTCGGAAGAGTTTAGTTGCCGGCGACGCGAATACTCGAAGGCATTGACGCGCGAAGCGGTTTTCCTGACAGGACTCGCTTCGCGCGCTTTCGATCTGATCGACCTATTCGCGATTCATCACCATGCCCGCGCCGATGAGTAAGACACCCAGTGCTATCGCTCCTCCACTGAGAAGCGGCGGAATGAAGTGCGGTTGTTCGGTCTTCGCCTGAACCTTTATGTCGCCGAGATTCACCACGTCTTTCGTCTGCTGAGTATCGAAAGACGGGATCGCAAACCCGACCAGACCCAATAGCGCGATAAGCGCGCCAATCAGTATTAATCCTCTCATCTTCAGTTCCTCCATCGGCAAAGCTCGCCGGTGGCTAACTGAGCAAAACTTGAGCCATAAAGCCGGTTAGCGAGGCGTAAAGTTTTACGTGTTAATTTTAGTAAAGATGCTTTAGCTTGCTAAAGCATAGACCACAGGTCCAAATCTTCCCGGGGGTCCGGTACATGGGAAATTTTTTTACAGCCTCCGCCAAAGCGCGTCATCGCGCCACGGCGGCCGGCTGAGTATAAAAAGCGCAGTTTTTTTATCGGCGGCGTGGCGCGGGGTGCGCGCCACGCCGCTTGTTCATCATTGCGGTGGTGTCGTATCTAATGGCGTTTCTGCAAAGCCGGCCAATGTCACCGAGACGGTTTGTTTGCAGGTCTTCCCGCCGGTTTTGAACTTTCCGGTGATCGTCAATTGCGCTTGCACAGACCCGGACGTCTTACCTTTGGGTTTGAAGGTGACGTTATAGGTGCAGGAGCCGCTGCCACTCAGCTTGGGACTCTGCGTGCAAGTGCCACCGGCCTTACCAGTAGCGACTTTAAAATCGCCTTTCTGTTTGGTCGGCGCCAAGTTGCCCTTGCTCACTGTCAACTTCAGCGTATCGGTCAGGCCGTTGTTAACGGTAAGAGGCAGGGTGCTTGACTGTTTATCGACGACGTCGCCAAACGCGAGGGTGCCCGCGGGATTGGCGGTCAGAAAGAAATTCTGTGGACACTCCCCGGGCGGTGGTGTTGCGGTGGCGGTCGGAGTCGCCGTTAATGTCGGCGTCGCAGTGCCGGTTGCCGTCGCGGTGACAGTCGTCGTAGCGGTTGCGGTCGCAGTGACGGTCGTCGTAGCGGTTGCGGTCGCAGTGACGGTCGCCGTAGCCGTGGCGGTCGCCGTAGCCGTGGCGGTCGCTGTAGGACTAGCGGTCGCCGTGGGAGTCGTCGTCGCCGTGGTTGCCGTTGCGGTCGGCGTAGGAGTCGTGGTCGCCGCGGTAGCTGTGGCGGTCGCCGTTGCGGTAGCGGTCGCCGTTGCGCCGGCGGCCGGGCAGAAAGTCACGTTGTACGATGGACCTACCGTGTTGCTGGTATTGGTACAGCCAAAGAGTGCCGCCTCATCGTCGTACGGGTAGGTATAGGCTGTCGGGCATGCGTCGTGGAACAGACGGTAGAAATCTCCGGTAGACGTCATGGGAGCGGGAGCAGTCACCGGGCTGGTGCTTCCCACCGGAACCTGCTCCCAGTTGATGTTGTCAGCGAGGCATTGTGTCGGAGTCCACGAGGGGCATCCGCAGACTATGCCAGTATCTTTGATCGTCGATCCGTTATACGGCGAGAGGTTGTAGAAATTGTTGCAGCCGTAAAGATCGGCCCAGGTCGAGCTCGCCGCGCTGCTGTTAGTGCAAATGCCGGATCCGTTGCAGGTGAAGCCGGACGGGCAATCAGTGCTGCTTGAGCATTCGCATTGGCCAAATGCCTGGCCCCCGGTGATGCCACAGGTCATCGTCTGAGTGCCGCTGGCGTTGTACGGACAATCGGTATTCGTTGCACACAGGAACGGAACCTGGCTGGTGCAACCAAGCGCCGTTTTTTGCGCCGGAGTTGCGGAGGTGCAGGCCTGGGTAGGAGCCCAGCAACCAACCACGTTTAGCGCACCATCCAGATAATCCAGTTGGGAAGGACAAGTCGACAGCAGGTCAAAAGAGCAGTAGGTGGTGGGATTGCCGGACGAATCAACTGCCGATGCGCCGGCCGGACCGCACTGCTTAGGCGATAAGGAAGAATAGGCCGGTGAATAGGTGCCCGCAACCGGTACGATCGAATAGCCTACGTTGAAACCGCTGACATAGCTGTTGTCGTAGAAGTCCTGTGCGCCCACGTTATAAGTGCCGTTTGGTGGAACCTCAAGAGTGAACTCGCCCAAAAATGCGGGATTCATTTGTCCAAAAGGGCCCTCAGTTGAAGGAGTGGCATTGCAATCGAGATTACCGGGCGACCCATTAGCCGAGCCGCAATTTCCGGTCTGACAAGTCAAACTGTTGGTCATCGTGTCCGCCCCGCTGCATTCGGTGCGTCCCCAGAAATTGCCACCCCAGGTAAATACCGGCTGGCATTCACAAGGGGTGTTTGCCGATGTGCAAAGCTCATTGAAGGCAGCTCCGCCTGCACAAGTATTACTCACGCAGTCGGAGTTTTTGGTGCAGGACGCCCCGGAGATTCCGGTTCCCCCCGTCCGTCCGGGCGCCGAAGTCTCTCCCTCGGGAATGCAGATGATGGATTTGCCGCCATTCGCCGGGAGTTGCCACGCAGAGCCGGAACTGGGGCTGGAGAGGGAGGTCGGCTCGAAATTTTGGAAATAACATTCGCTGACAGTGTCGCCGCTTTTATTCTTCTGAGTCGTCGGATAACAAACCTGGTTAGCCCCGCAATCCGAGTCCTCGGAACAAACTTCAGTACATTCTCCATTTACGCAATCTAAATTGTTGGTAGGGTTACAATCAGTATCCTTCGAGCAGGATGTGGTGGACTGTAGTTGCGGCCCGGCGACATTTTCACCGAGATATACGTCGGAACTGCAATTGTTGGTGAAGGTCAGAGTGCGTGAACCTTCCGGGCAGGTAGGGGCGGCGGCCGGTTGCGCAGACTGCGTTACCGCAGCGCTGTTCGATGAATTCGCGGCGGCGGTGCGCGTACGGAAACCGCCAATAATTGCCAGTGTGACGATCGCTGCGATAACTGCGGCTATCGTTGACATCATTTTGCCAGACATAATTAGGCGCTCCTCCCGCTGAGCGGGCCTCGAAGTAGGCAGTTGAGAAAGGCAACCGGCGCGAACGCCGTTGTGGAAAGCGGCGCGAAAGGGCGCCACTTGATGATTACTCGGTCGCTATGTAGCTGAATAAACGCTGCTGTTGACCGTCTCTGCCCTCGCATCCCCATCCTCCCCTACTAGCGCAGATGCTTCTATCTACATGCTATTGGATCGCGAAGAAAGTACTCTTGCGCAATTAGGTGATTTTTTTCATCTTAGTTTCGTCCATAGACTTGAAAAAACGCTCTCGGGATATACGGAAGATTTTTCACACCTTATTCGATAAAACGCCAGATATTACCCAATACCCGCCACTGGTACGGCGATTGCTGCTCTTCGTATGTAACGAGCTTCCACCAGAATTCGTCGATCTGGTGACGGTTGGAGGAAGATCAGATGAACCGCAACATTAGATTGGCAGTATCTGCGGCGCTGGTCGCGGGTGTCTCGATTGCTGCCCCGGCGTTTTGCTTGAACCATTATCTAACCAGCGAACCGCGATCGGCGATGGCTGACTCACATCTTATAAGTAACAGCGTAGTCAAGGTGCACACTGACCACGGTGTGATTACGCTGCCCGGCACCGCCGATTCATGGGAAGCCGCGGAGCACGCGGTTTTCGTCGCCGACAGCATCGCGGACATGCAGATAGTTAATAACGAGGTGCCATGGCGAGTCGACAATGAGTGATATCGCCAAATAATCGTGGCGTCATTTCCTTTTTGCATGCCTGAGCGACTCGCCAAATCTGCGAATTTCTCGTCAATTTGCCGGGCTTGTACGCGAACCTGCCCTCTGGATTTCCGTCGCGGCGAAATATAAGAAGGCAAGTCCGGGGAGCAGCGTCGAAAGGGCTCCGGAGGGGTTCCGGAACGCGACTTGCTCTAGACTTGGTAAAGACTGCTCGGGAGGTTTCAAATCATGCCGGCTCGTTCGATTTCAAGCGCCAGTCTCACCTTCGGACTCGTCTCCATCCCGGTCCGACTTTTTCCAGCGACCAGTTCCAAATCCGTCAGCTTCCATCTGCTGCACGCCAAGGATCAGAGCCGGATTCAGCAGAAGATTTATTGTCCCAAGGAAGACAAGATCATTGACCGCAGCGAGACAGTGCGTGGTTACGAGATTGAAAAGGATCGATACGTGACCTTTACCGAAGAGGAGCTGAAGAAACTCGAGGCACAGGCCGATCGGGCAGTCGAAATTACCGAGTTCATTCCCGCGTCGGAAGTCGATCCTGTTTATTTTGAAAACTCGTACCTGCTCGGATGCGAGCCGACTTCGGCCAAGGCCTACCATCTGCTGCAGGAAGCGATGACCAAGGCGGATCGCGTCGGCGTCGCGAAGTATACTATGCGGGGCAAGGAGCGCCTCGTCCTGATACGGCCGTACGATGGCGGCCTGATGCTGCATACGATGTACTATAACGACGAGATTCGATCGTTCGGCGAGATCGATCACGGCGCCAACGCTTCCGTGAAGGAATCGGAATTGAGCCTGGCGCAGCGGCTACTTAACGATCTGACGCAGAAGAAATTCAAACCGTCCGAGTTCAAGGACAACTATCGCGAACGTGTGATCGAGGCGGCCGAGCAGAAGCTCGCGGGCCACGAGTTGACCGAGCCGGCGCCGGAAGTGCGCCAGGGCAAGGTGATCGATCTGATGAGCGCGTTGAAGGAATCTCTCAAAAAGCGCGGCGTCGATGTCAACGCGGACCGCAGCGAAGAAGCGCCTGCGGGGTCGGAACGGGAACCGCGCAAGGTTGCGCAGGGAGCTCGACGGGCGTCGCGCAGCCGCCGCGCCCACTGAACCGGTTGAAATGCGTCCGGCGAGGGGTTTGTTTCATCGCTGACGCTTGCGTAAGAGATCAATTCGCCGGACGGGTCGATCTGCGCTCATCTCCGGCTGCGAACAATGTCGCTGGGTAAGTATCGACGCAAACGAAGCGCGGCGAGCACTCCGGAACCATTCGGACGCGAAGTCTCATCTCCGAGCTCCACCAGCAGTGGCACCTTCGTAATTCAGAAGCACGCGGCGCGACGCCTTCACTACGATTTTCGACTCGAGATGGAAGGCGTTCTGCGCTCGTGGGCGGTGCCGAAGGGCCCTTCGCTGAATCCCGCCGACAAGCATCTTGCGGTCGCGGTTGAGGACCATCCGCTGGAATACGGCGACTTCGAAGGCGTGATTCCGCCGGGCAACTACGGTGCGGGCTCGGTAATCGTCTGGGACCGCGGCGTGTATGACGTAGTCGATCCGGTCGGCGGCGACGCCGCGGACGCGGTCCGCAAGGGCAAGATCGATATCGCCTTGCACGGCTTCAAGCTCAACGGCGCGTTCACCCTGGTCCGCACGGGTGGCCGTCACAGTGCCGATCCGAAGGATAAACAGAACTGGCTGCTTATCAAGAAGCGCGATCAATATTCGACCACCGACAGCGTTCTGGAGGCGCATCCGCGCTCGGTCCTGTCGGGTTTGACCATCGAGGAATTGGCCGAGGCACCCGCGGCCGAGCGCCGGCTCGCCGATCAGCTCGCGCGGCAGCGCCTTCCGGAACTGGGCGATCAGCTCAAGTACTCAGACTTTCCGCTGACGCTGGCCAAGACCACAGAGGAACCTTTCGACAACGACAAGTGGCTATTTGAAATCAAGTACGACGGCGTGCGCGTACTGGCTATTCGCGAAGGCGAGAATACCCATCTGTACGCGCGCAGCGGCACCGACATAACCAATCGCTATCCCGAGGTCGTGCTCGCGCTGAATTCTATCGCGCTCGAGAGGTTCGTTCTCGACGGTGAAGTCGTCGCACAGGACGAGAATGGACGTCCGAGTTTTCAGCTGCTGCAGAGAAGGATGCACGTCAACGACGCGCGACAAATAGCGCGCCTTAGTGTCGCGGTCCCGGTCAGTTACTATGTTTTCGATCTGCTGGGCTTCGACCGTTTCGATACGCGCACGCTGCCGCTCGAAGAACGCAAGCGCCTGCTTGGGGAACTGGTTCATAGCGAAGGCCCGGTTCGTTATTGCGATCACGTGATTGGGCGCGGAAAGGATTTCTACGCGGCGATATCGGAGCATGAGCTGGAAGGAGTAGTCGCCAAGCTGCGTGACTCACCATATCGCGGCGCGCGCACCGGCGACTGGCTCAAGATTAAGCGTCCACTGACCAAACATTTCGTAATCGGCGGTTATAGCGATCCCGAAGGAACTCGAACTCATTTCGGCGCGCTGCTGCTCGGCCAATACGAGTCGGACGGCGCGCTGCGATACACGGACAAAGTCGGCACCGGCTTCAATCGCGAAACGTTGCGCAAGATCCACGCGATGCTCCAGCAGCGCGCGCAGTCGACGTCGCCGTTTCGCAAGCCCGCCGCAGCAGAACCAACGCCCGAGAGAAACGCTCATTTCGTGCGGCCAGACCTGGTTTGCAAAGTTCGCTTCACCGAGTGGACGGATACTGGCGGCGTGCGCCAGCCCAGTTTTTTGGGCCTGGTCGAAGACGTCGATCCTCGCGAATGTAAATACGACGGACCGGGCGCGCAGCTCGAATCGTCGCCGGAAGCAGTGAATGATACAGCTACCGAGGCGCGGGCCGATGCTGAAGTGAAATCCTCTAGAGACCGCGCCAAGCTTGTCGCACCAGCCGCTGCGACGCCCAAAGCGACAGTGACCAATCCCGAAAAGGTCTTCTGGCCAAAAGAGGGTTATACCAAGGGCGACCTGGTCGCGTACTACCGCACGATTTCGAAGTGGATGCTGCCGTATTTGAAAGACCGGCCGGTGATGCTCACGCGCTTTCCCGATGGCATCGAAGGCAAAATGTTTTATCAGAAGGACGCGCCTGGATTTGTGCCGTCCTGGATTCGCACCGAGAAGGTCTATTCAGAAGACTCACAGCGCGAAATTTCATATTTCATCCTCGATAGCGAAGAGGCGCTGGCCTACGTGGCGAACCTGGCCGCCATCACGATTCACATGTGGTCGTCGCGCATCCCACATCTCGAGCGTCCCGACTGGCTCCTGTTCGACATCGATCCCAAGGGCACCACCACGCGGCGCGCGGTCGAGTGCGCCCTCGCGGTCGCCGCCGTTCTGCGCGAGGTGGGGCTCGAGCCGTGTCTGAAGACCTCGGGGCAAATGGGTCTCCACGTGGTAGTCGGCCTGGCGCCGAAATACACTTACGATCAAGCAAAAATGTTTTCGGAGTTAGTGGCGCAAGTGGTAGTTAATCGGATTCCGAAAGTCGCCACGATCAATCGCAATCCGAACACGCGCAACGGCCGCGTCTATATCGACTACCTGCAACTCGGGCACGGCAAGACAATCGCCGCGACGTTTTCAGTGCGTCCCGTACCCGGCGCTCCAGTTTCCGCCCCAATGACGTGGAAGGAACTGAAGCCGTCACTTGATCCCGCGGTTTATAATATTGAAACCATTCCGGCGAGGATGTCCCGCATGAAGCGTGACCCTTTCCTCGATACGATCGAAAAGCACGCCAGCCTCGAGGAAGCGTTGCCGCATCTCGAGGAGCTTCTAAGCGGCTCCGAGAGCCGTACTGCGGTCATTCCTTAGCCTTGGGCACCGCCCAACCGGTGCCGACTGACGTATCGGCATCGCTGATTGTAGAGCGCGGGAAGCGGCGGCTGCTGGTTCGCACAATCCCTCCCCTGAGGCACCACGCCGATCCAGTTTGAGTCCTATCCCCGAACGGCCATTCAAGCGACGCCAGGTAGAGTTGAAATCGATCGACCGCCGCCGCGACCCGCGATGACGGCAGAACGTGAATGATCGCCATCATGCCATCGTCCTCGTGCTCGGCGATGTGGCAGTGATAAACAAAGTCGCCGACATCGGCGCCGCGGAAATCCATCCGAACCGTAACGCTGGGAAAAGCATGCGCAGGATTTCCATCCCAGAACGGAATCTGGATCGTATCGATAACCTGACCCTGGATGCTTGGATCAGGTTGGCTGCCGTTAAGCTCGAAGTTGTCCTGTGATTCCACCAGGAAGTGGATCTGATGGATATGGAACTCATGATTCTCAAGACTCTGATTCTGAATGGTCCAATCCTCTACCGAACCTTGAGTGGTGGTGACTGACGGCGGATTGTTCGGGTCGAAGAGAGTAGGGGTCGCGCCATCTACCGTTATATAGAACTCGGATAGGGGATTGTTCTCCGAGAAGTAGAGTGTGCGAGTCGTAGTGGGCTCAGCGTTTGCGAGATTTTCGAAGCGCTGTTTCCATCGCCGACCTGAACTGGCGCTCACGATCTTGTCACTGCTAGATGGCGTAAAAATTGGTTCGATGGTCGCCAGCGTCCTTTGCGGATCGTTGTCTCCATCGGGCCCAGTATTGATATTGAGAGTGATCAGGCTTGCGTTGCTTACGGTCGACGGCGGCGCGGCTACGATAAATTCCGCTCGCCCGGCAGTGGGAATCAAAACATCGGTCGCGTTTACGATTGTTCCCTGGCCCGTCCCATCCTGAGAGCCCGTAGGCACACCATCCAAGGCTACAATCTGCAGATTCTGCGGTACTCCATCGAATAGGACTTGAAAGTCAAGAATACTGTCGGCACTTGAGTTCGAAACCCGCCATAACTGGCTCTGGCCGGACGTCATTTTGATGACTGCGGGGATCTCGGCGGGATAAGCGATAGGAATGGTATTAAGAGTCAGATCCCAGGAAGGGACGGAACCTCCGGGAGTAGGATTGCCAGCCACATTTTGGTCGCGAACTACAAGCACACGCTGTTCAAGGCCCGCAACTGCTGGCTGGAAGTTCTCGATACCCTGCACCACGATCACTCCCGAACCTCCTCCCTGCAGAGCGGCCTCGGTCAGCATGTGAGCATGCGGATGGTACCAATAGAGCCCGGGTGGTTCGTCCGTTGGAAAATGAATGTCATATGAAAAGGTCCTGCTGGAATTCACCAACGTACGGATAACCTGATCCGAATGACACTTCGGTGAAGTGTTAGTGCCGTGAAAATGAATGTTCAGCGACGAACCAGTCAGTTGATGGGAGCCGCAGTTAGGTGGATTGATAGGTAGCACTACCGGGGTCGATGGCGTGTTGTTGGTCACGTTGATAATAAGATGATCGCCCGGATTGACATATAGAACTGGATTCTCGAGCCCGCCAGGCGTCATGAAGCAGAACAAGTTTCGTCCGTCGGCGTCGGTAACCGTCTGATAGGAGAAATTCACTGTTAGCTCGCCATCTCGGCTGAAAAGAGCGGGCGGATTCTGCACAACACTGCCGGCAGCTTCGCGCGAGCATGCATTCGGAACCGGCGGAATAGAGCCGGGCGACGAGTCAGAAGAGCCACCTGCGCCGCCGCACCCGCTTATCGACAGGCCAAACGCGAAAAGAATTGTCGTCGCGATCCAGGAAAGTACAAATAAACATTTGTGCATGAAGAAAAAAGACGTCCCAGTCAAAGCTACTGTATCAACGGCTTGTCAAGACCTTTGAGTTTGCGAAGACTCTCATCGATAGCAAATGCCAGCTCACCGTAAGCGGAAGGCTCGATTCGAAGGGTCAGGCATCCGATAGTCAGATGAACAATGCCGCAGTCGCACGCCTCAATCTTGAAGGTTCCGCATTCGGCGAGTCTGCGCCTCTCACATCTTGCCATAAGAATACTCACAACTACTTACTAATTGCCGGGAGCGGAATCGTCAGTGTGTCATAGACGGTAATTCTTGGACCATAGGCGGCTTGAAAAATGCCGATGCCTTCGGCGGGCCGGATCAGGTTAGTGCGATCGAAAATGTTCAACAGGGTTATTCGATCTGTCACTTCGCCGATTGATGGCACGTGGAAGCTTCTGAGCGCGCTGAGATTGACCTGCACCACGTGGGGCAGGCTCTCCAGATCGGCAAACCCTCCGCGCAGCCCGCTGCTATAGATAACATCAGAGCTGAACTCCCACGGCTTCCATCGATAGGTAATTCCGGCCGCGGCGCCATAGAGCGGCTGATGGTCCAGCACTATGTAGTGCCGGTTTATATAACCGAGTTCATCGGGATCGAAATTGAATTGACCGGTGGCCACTCCTTTCTGCATATTCCTGCCGATCGTGGTACTGGCATGAGCAGAAAGGTATTGACCGTTGTAGGTGATCGCGGTTTCCGTGCCCCAGATGTAACCGTGCTTGTAGTTGAAAGGCGCAAAAATCGGTACGTCTCCAAACTGCCCCGTGTCAAGATAGCGCTTCGTGTATTCGTAAAAAGCGTCTTCGGAGATAGTGATGTTGTTAGTCAGTTGATGAACGACGCCGACGTCCCATTCGTAATCGTCTTCGGTCTCCGGCGTTACCGTACCAGTTCCTGCCTCGCCAGTAGTGTCTTTAAACGCTTCGGGAGCGCCGGACGAAATACCCTGGAAACTCGGCACCTGCATGTAGCGCGCAAACCCGCCGTGAAGGGTGGTGCTGGTCCATGGCTGATAGACGAGATTGATCGTTGGATCGACTTGATTGCGATCGGTAAAGCCGCTTAGCCGATCCCAGCGTACGCCGACGTTGGCGCGGAGCTTTTCCGTGATTTGCCAGGTGTCTTCCAGGTATATGCCCGAGAGCAGGTTTATCTTGTTGGTGTTGTTGATCACTCGGACCGGGAAGAAAGGAGGTCCCACCTGCATTTCAGTAATTGGGTCGACTTTGAACACCAGGGAGTTATCATCTGCCTCAACTCCGTATTCACCCAGGTAGCCGCCCGCGCCTAGCGTATGGTCTCCAAGCTTGTAGGTGACATCGGCCTGCAGGGTGTTATCGAAGTCGCTGTGAAACGCCGTCGACGCGATGCCTTGATATAGTAGTTCACCAACATTGTCCGGTTCAAAACTCTGCGAGATATAGTGAGTGGCATAAGCCAGTTGATACGTAAGTCCAGGCGCAGGTGCGCCGTTGAGCGCGAGGATTCCCAGGTAATCGCGGAAGTCGAGAAAGGAGTTGATGTCGGCCGACGGATAGTGACCCGCACCGGTCAATTTGAACGGGGGCACTAGATTGGCTTGGTTGGGAAGTTCGTTGTTACTGGCAGCGACCGAGGTGATGAGACTCAACCTGGTTGTAGGGTTCACGTCATAGGCGAAGAAGCCAAACCCCTGTCCCTGGATGGTAGAGTTATGAATCGCATCTGGCGCCGGCGTCGCGGAGCTGAACGCGCTGTTGCTCATGCTATATAGCCCGCTGACGTAGTAGCTGAACTTGCCGTCGCAGCCGCCGTACTGAAAGCTGGGTTGGACGGTATTGCGTTGACCACCGTACATGCTGACGCTACCGCCGGGCTGCTCGCATCCGTCTTTGGTCTTGATGTCCAACACGCCGCCGGTCGCGTAGCTGTAGCGCGACGGCAGGATGCCATCGAGCAGACTCATCTGCTTGATGAACATCGGATTTATCATCGAGACAAAAGGTGGGTTGGTATTGATGTCGAGTGGCACCATTACACCATTGATCTGATACTGAAATTGCGGTCCTTCGGTGTTGCGAATGTGGATTTGCTGATTCTGATCGATCGCGACGCCGGGCATCTGCGTCAACACGTCGGTGATAGTGGTGTTCTCGCCGCGCGGCATATTGGAAATGTCCTGCGCCGTCACCGTGTACTTGTTTGCGCCTGTCGTCGAGACGCTATTCTGACCACGAATCAGACTCGCTTGCACCGGCACCTTCAGCGCAGTCTGTGTATCGAGTGACAGTAAAATTGTTTTCGCCGCGCTTCGCGGAAAGTGGATTATTTTATTTGCGGACTTGAAACCGGGCTTCGATGCCTCGAGCGAATAGATGCCCGTCTTCGGCGGAGCGACCTTGAACTGCCCGGTCTGATCGGTAGTAGCGTGGCCGGACACGGCGCCATTGCGGTCGCGTAATTCGACCTTCACTCCCGCCAGCGGCCGCCCGAGTGTATCGGTGATCGATCCCGAAATCGATTGAGTGTCTGCGTAGCAAACCGACGCAATCCCCAATGCCAGCGAGATCGCGAACGCAAGCGCGATCACCAACCGCACTGTGTCTGGAGCGGGGCACGTCTTGCCGGTCTCTGATGATGATCGATGCATAGCCAATCTGAAATTGAGAATGATTCTCAATATCCAGATTGGCTGCAGTTGTCAATCGCCGCAGTCGCGGGTTCAGCTCAGCTCATCCGTCTCACGAACTGGCCTTGGGCGCCGTCACTTCGGTGAACGCGCGTATTGCCTCGATGGCCGTCGGCACGCCGCTGTATTGCGAGACGTGCACGATCAGCTCCTTGATTTCCTCGGGCGCAATGCCGAGGTTCAACGCTCCACGCATGTGAAGTCGAAGCTCCGGGCCGCGCCCCAGCGCCATCAGCGCCGTAATCGTGATGAGCGAGCGCAGCTTCACCGGCAGTCCGGGGCGATTCCAGATCCCGCCGAACAGTTGTTCGTTGAGAAAAGTGGCGAACCCTTCGTCGAAGTTTCTCAAGAAGGTGTCGCCGTCCCTGGCGGCTTTCTCGCCCCACAGTTTCGTGCGCAGTTCCATTCCTTTTTTTGCAGCGTCATTGGCCATCTGAATTCCTCCGTGCCAGTTTTGCCGAGCGTCATGCGTTGCGAATCATCAAGCCGCCATCCACCGGGATGATCGCGCCGGTGATGTACGAAGCGGCCGGAAGGCAGAGGCTGAACGTGATGTGGGCGACCTCTTCCGGATAGCCATATCGCTTCAACGCAGTGCGGCGCTTGCCGAAAATCGTCTTGTGCTCTTCGGGAATCGAATCCGTCAGCGCGGTGCGAATCGGCCCCGGGCAGATGCAGTTAACTGTTATTCCTTCCGGCCCGAGATCGACCGCCAGCGCGCGGGTGAGTCCTATGACGCCGGTCTTGGCGACCGCGTAAGGACTGTCGCCCGGAGTCGCGCCGAGGCCCTCGGTCGATGCGATGTTTACGATTCGTGCGGCGTCTGATTTCCGCAGATGCGGCAGCGCGGCGCGAACGATCCGCTGTTGCGCGGTCAGCAGTCCGGCGAGCGTTCGATCCCAGATGCGGTCGTAGTCGTCGGCGCCCAGCGGAGAGAAGCCGCCAAACCCGGCGTTGTTGACGACGATGTCGAGGCGGCCGAAGTGTGCCGCGACTTCGGCGACGACGCGCTTGATCTCGGCCGCGTCGCATACGTCGAAGCGCCATCCGTGGGCGGTTCCGCCGGCCTGCGCAATTTCCTCGACCACGCTTGCGACCCCAGCCTCGTTGATGTCGGTGACTGCGACCAGCGCGCCTTCCTGGGCGAACACGTGAGCCGTGGCGCGCCCCATGCCGCTGGCGGCGCCGGTTACCAGCACTGCGCGTCCCTTCACCGAGCGGTCGAGTTTTTTGACGGGTTCCATTTCAATCCTCCATATCGAGCGAACACGTTCCGATTGTCGAGCTATCACACCCGGTGTTACTTGGGGTAGTGAAGCGGAGTGATCCAAAATAACAACTGGAGACAATCATGGAATTTGAACGCGCAAAACTCGATATCGAAGGACCGGTCGGTGTCGTAACTCTCAACCATCCCGAAGTCATGAATGCGGTCTCGGCCGAGATGCTCGGCGGCCTGATGAACGCGCTTGACCAGATCGAGGATCCGAAAAACGGCGTGCGATGCATGCTCATGACCGGCGCGGGTCGCGGCTTCTGCGCAGGCGCCAATCTGCAGCCGCGATCGGAGGGTCAGAGGGGTTCGCGCGACGCGGGTCTCGCGCTTGAAACGCATTATCATCCGTTTTTGCGCCGCCTGCGCGAGTTGCCGATTCCGTTCGTCACCGCCGTCAACGGCGCAGCAGCCGGCGTCGGAATGAGCTTCGCGCTGATGGGCGATCTCGTGCTGTGCGCGCGCTCGGCCTATTTCCTGCAAGCGTTTCGCCGCATCGGTTTGGTTCCCGACGGCGGCTCGACCTGGATTCTGCCGCGGCTGGTCGGCAAGGCGCGCGCGATGGAGCTCTCGCTGCTCGGCGAGAAGCTGCCGGCCGAAAAAGCACTCGAATGGGGACTCATTAACCGGGTCTTCGACGATGCGGATCTCATTGCAAAGGCCAAAGAGCAGGCGCGCGATCTCGCCAACGGGCCAACTATGGCGCTCAGCCTGATTCGACGGCTCTACTGGCAGAGCGCCGACAATACTTATGAAGAGCAGTTGAACCTCGAGCGTCAGATGCAGCGCAAGGCCGGCAACTCGGAGGATTTCCGCGAAGGCGTGCGCGCCTTTCTCGAGAAGCGTCCTGCGAAATTCAGAGGCGAATGATATGGCGACCAACGAAAACGATCGCGAAACGTGGCTCGCAAAAGTCAATGAGGCCGCGCTCGAGCCGGAGCTGCCGATTATCGATCCGCATCATCACCTGTGGGATCATCCGGGCAGCCGCTACCTGCTTGACGAAATTGTCCGCGACACCGCGCTCGGGCCATCGCGTGCTCGCTACCGTGTTCGTCGAGTGCCTCTCGATGTATCGCGCGGACGGACCGGAGCCGATGCGGCCGGTTGGCGAGACCGAGTTCGTCAACGGCATCGCGGCTCAGAGCGCGAGCGGGCAATACGGCGAGACTCGTGTCGCGGCAGGAATCGTCAGCTTTGCGGATTTGGCACTCGGAGCCGCCGTCGAAGAAGTGTTGCAGGCGCATATCGCTGCCGCGCCGGCGCGTTTCCGTGGCATTCGTCATGCGGGCGGCTTCGACGCGAGCCCGGAAATCAGGAACTCGCACACCAACCCGCCCGCCGATTTGTACGAGTCGAAAGCGTTTCCGCGAAGGTTTCGCGAAGTTGCGCGAGTTTAAATCTCAGCTTCGAGGCGTGGCAGTATCATCCGCAAATGTCGATGGTAACTTCGCTCGCCAAAGCCTTCCCGGATACGACGATCATGCTCGATCATTTCGGCGGACCGCTGGGAATCGGTCCCTACGAAGGGCGGCGGGCGGAAATATTTCACCAATGGAAGAAGAGCATCACGGAACTCGGCGAATGTCCCAACGTGGTGGCCAAGCTTGGCGGAATCAACATGGCGGTGAATGGATTCGGATGGCATCGGCGGCCGTCGCCGCCGACTTCGGACGAACTGGTGTCGGCGACCCGCGAATACTATCTGCATACGATCGATCGTTCGGGCCTCGACGATGTATGTTCGAGAGTAACTTCCCGGTTGACCGGGGCTCGTGTTCGTACGTCGTGCTGTGGAACGCGTTCAAGAGGATGGCGGCGGGCTTCACCAAGGACGAGAAAGCGCATGACTGTTCCATCGCACAGCATCGGAAGTGTATCGCTTAAACGTGAGCGCATAATTCTGTCTCCTCTCCTGCGAGGAGAGGATAAAGGTGAGGGTCAAGTTAGGGTGTCGCGTTCCGCGCGACCGATTACCTGCCTTGCCCGCTTAGTTGCGGGAGAGGCCGCGCCTTCGGCGCGTGTGAGGGTGCTATACAACACCCCGCGCGATTCAGGATTCTGCCTTTTCTGCAGTGTATTTTGCTCTTTTCCGATCAATCGGCCACGTGCAAATGGCCCCATCACTCCCCGAACGACACTCGTTACGAACGATTGAACCGGCCGTTCAGTTGGTCGTCACGCCTTAATTAGTGACGGCTTTGGCCGAACAATCGAGGCGGGTGACGACTTATGGCTATGACGGTTCGAGCACGAACGACGGATACTCATCGATTCATCGACAAGGCGCGGTCATCGGAAACACGTCCCAGAGACGTCGTCCTCTCCCACCTCCTCGACGAGTTGGTGGTCGCGTTCTTCGTGGCGATGGCCGCGATGTGGCTCGTTACGACAATCGCCGGGCTCTTCAGCTAGGTCGCGACGCCGATCAGACGCGCTCGAACACTATCACCGGGATCTTCCGAGTGGTCTTCGCGCGGTATTCGTTGAACACCGCCATCTGCGCCGCCTGCTGGTTGAACAGCCGCTCACGCTCGTCGCCGGTCGCGACTCGTGCCTTGGCCTTGAAGCTCTCGGTGCCAAGCTCGAGCGTGGCGGTCGGGTGCGCGACGAGATTGTGGTACCAGGACGGATTGTTGGGCGCGCCCGCCTTCGACGCGATCACCACGATACGATCGCCGTCGCGCGAATACACCAGCGGCGTCGTGTACGTCTTCCCGGTCTTTGCGCCCGTGTGAGTCACCAGGATCATCGGAGCATTGGCGAACGGCGTGCCGACTTTCCCGCCATTGCTGCGAAACTCCTTGATCACGCGTTCATTGAATTCGTTGACTGCCATAGGCTGACTTCCTCGTGCACTGCTTAGACGTTGACGGTGCTCATGTCGTGATAACGTCCGCCGGCGGCGAAGCCCTTGGGCGCGACTTCCGCGATGCGGGCGAGATCGGTTGTCGACAGTTGAACTTTTGACGCCGCTACATTCTCTTCGAGATAGGTGCGGCGCTTGGTGCCCGGAATTGGAACCATGTCTTTGCCTTGCGCCAGCACCCACGCCAGCGCCAGCTGGCTCGGTGTAATTCCTTTCTCTCGCGCAATTTCCTGGATGCGATCGACGACCTTCAGATTCTTCTCCATGTTCTCGTCGTCGAAACGTGGCGAAACTTTCCGCCGCATGTCGTCGGCCGCCAGCTCGCGCAGGTTCCCGCTCAGAAAGCCGCGGCCGAGCGGACTGAACGGCACAAATCCAATGCCGAGTTCGCGCAGCGTCGGAATCACCTCGTCTTCGTAGTCGCGCGTCCAGATCGAGTATTCGGACTGCAGCGCGGAAATCGGATGGGTCGCGTGCGCGCGGCGAATCGTCCTGGCGCTCGCCTCCGACAGCCCCAGGTAGCGAACTTTCCCGTTGCGTACCAGTTCGCCCATCGCGCCCACGGTCTCCTCTATCGGCACTGTCCGGTCGACGCGATGCTGGTAGTAGAGGTCGATGTGATCGAGTCCGAGGCGCTTGAGCGACGCATCGCATGCCGAGCGCACGTATTCGGGCCGTCCGCAGATAGCCCGCTTGCCGTCGGGCAGCACCTGGTTGGCGAACTTGGTCGCGATGATCACGCGGTCGCGGTACTTCTTGAGCGCTTTGCCGACCAGTTCCTCATTGTGACCGATACCGTAAACGTCGGCCGTGTCGAAGAAGTTGATGCCGAGCTCGACTGCACGCTCGAGTGTTGCAGCCGACTCCTGGTCGTCGCGCGGACCGTAAAACTGCGACATTCCCATGCATCCCAGTCCGAGTTCGGAGACTTCGAGTCCCTGCCTTCCGAGTTTTCGCTTTTCCATGACCGCTGCACCTCACTCATACATTGAATAGCGAATTAGTGGCGCTGATAGAAACCGAAGCTGCAACGTCACCCATAGCACGCGGCGCGCCCGAATTCGTGAAAAGTTTCGGTTCAAATTTCTTTCGCCGGGAACGCTACTGATAGGATCGTTGATTGGTTAGTTGTGGGAAAGAGAGGATTCGTGGTGAGCGTGCCGGGAGCGCGCTGTGGGGCGGTCGTATCGTTCGTCGTCGGCGCCGCGATCTTATGCGCATCGATCGTCCATGCGCAGGCAAGCGCCCCCAAAACCAAACAGCAGGCGGCGGTGAGCAAGCTCGGCGTTTCGCCGAAGAGCCGCACCTTCGACAAAATCAATCTCGCGAGCAAAACTCTGACCGAGACAAAGTCCTTCACGATCAAAGATTCTGGCTCACTCGCACTTTCAGTAACTGTCGCGGCTCCGGTCGGAAGCCAATTCTTCACCGTAACGACAGGGCAGGGTACGACCGTTATTCAGCCGAAAGGGACGGCGACGGTCACGGTGCAGTTTGCGCCCACCACTAGTGGAAACTTTTCATCGACAATCGCCATCAGCAGTGATGCGACCAGCGGTAAATCGTCTCAGACTGTAAAAGTGACGGGGTCGGCAAAGAACTCGTTGCCGACTGCCACGGCTACCCCGACGACCACTGCGACCTCAAGAGCGACACCGACGGCCACCGCAACCTCGACTAGCAGGGCGACACCCACTGCCACTGCGACAGCGAACCCGACAGCCACGACCGATGTACTGACCTATCACAATGACAATGCGCGCACCGGACAAAATCTGACTGAGCAGATTCTCACGCCGAGCAACGTCAAGACTTCGTTCGGTCAACTGTTCCATGATTCAGTCGATGGACTGGTCGATGCACAACCACTCATCAAGACCCACGTGAGCATCCCGGGCATGGGGACTCATAACGTGCTCTACGTAGTCACCGAGAATGACACCGTCTACGCGTTCGACGCTGACAGCGCCGGCGCGCCACTGTGGAAGGTGTCGGTGCTTGGGGCGAACGAGTCCGCCTCGGATGACCGTGGATGCAGCCAGGTGTCACCGCAGATCGGCATTACATCCACCCCTGTAATCGATCCGTCGGCGGGACCCAACGGCATTATCTACGTGGTAGCGATGTCCAAGACCACTACCGGTACGACCACTTACTCCCAGCGTATACACGCGCTGGACATGACGACCGGGGCCGAAGAACTCGGCGGTCCGATTACAGTCGCAGCAAGCTTTACGTCCGGTCCCGCGTTCAAGCCGGCGCAGTACAAGGAGCGCGCGGGATTACTGCTGCTCAATGGCGATCTCATCACTACCTGGGCTTCGCATTGCGATGATCAGCCGTACAACGGCTGGATCATGGCCTACAATCAGAACACGCTGTCGCAGACCTCGGTATTGGATATCACTCCGAACGGCAGCGAGGGCGCGATTTGGCAAGCGGGCGGGGGACCGGCAGCCGACAGCTCAGGCAACTTCTATCTCCTGGACGGCAACGGGACTTTCGACACGTCTCTCACCACCTCGGGATTCCCCAGCAAGGGAGACTTCGGAAACGCGTTCCTGAAGCTGTCCAACTCAAGCGGACTGCAGGTCGAGGATTTCTTCGAGCCTTTCAACACCGTCAACGAGTCGGACAGCGACCTCGACCTGGGTTCGGGAGGAGCGATGGTGTTGCCCGACATGACTGACTCGACCGGCACGACCAGGCATCTCGCAGTCGGCGCCGGCAAAGACGGCAACATCTATCTGGTCGACCGCGACAACATGGGCAAGTGGAACTCCGCGAACAACAATAACTCCTACCAGCCGCTCTCGGGCGCTATCGACAATGGCGTGTGGTCGATGCCGGCGTACTTCAACGACACCCTTTACTATGGCGGAGTGAGCGATCCCCTTCAGGCGTTCCCGTTTTCGCAGGCCAGGCTCTCAGCCACCCCGTCGTCGAGCACCAGCGAGAGCTTCAGCTATCCGGGAACGACGCCGAGCATTTCGGCCAACGGTACGAGCGACGCGATCGCATGGGCAATCGAGAATGGATCAAGCGGTGGAGTTCTGCACGCCTACGACGCGACCAACCTGGCCACCGAGCTTTACAACAGCAGCAAGGCGGCAGGTGACAGTTTCGACGACAACAAGTTCGTCACGCCGACGATCGCCAACGGCAAGGTTTACGTCGGCACGCCCAGCAGCGTGGCAGTATTCGGACTGAAGGATTGAGCGGGCGCCCTAATCGTGCAGGTTGGCGGCGATGAAGCGGAGCATCAATGCCTTGAGCTCGGCGCCATAAGGCCCGAACAGAATTGCGGTGCCGTGTGCGGTGCCAGGATAGACCTCGATCGACTTGGGTGCTTGCGCCAATCGATAAAGAATTTCCGGCTGCCCGCCAACCAACGGATCGCCAGCCGAAGTGACAAACAGTATTGGTGCGCGAACGCGGCGCACTGAATCGGTCACGTCCAGACCACCGAAGCTGGTCGGCGTTGAGATGCAGATGAGTCCCGCCATATCCTCGCGCGCGCCAACCAGGATCGCGGCCTCGGCGCCGAGGCTCGCGCCCGCGATGAAGATGCGCTCGACGTTGGGACGCAGGAACTGATACGCGGCCAGCAGATCCTTGTCGGCGAATTCGGTGCCCGAAGTTCCCTCCGATTCCGTGAATCCGCGAAAGTCGAAAGTCAGCGCCTGGTAGCCGTGGGCCGCGAGCACTTGGGCAAAGTCAGTCCAGTCGGACTGATCGGCGGGGAACATGTGGGCCAGGATGACGCCGGTCGAGCCGCTCCCGTAAAGATGCCCGCGCAGGAGTACGCCGTCCGAGGTCGTGAACGAGACATGTTCGCCGCCGAGATCCTGCGACGGGCGCGGTAGATTCGTGGCAAAACATCCCGTCAAATGCGCGAAAAAAGCAGCAATCACGAGCGCGCGACTACTGCGCCTCAGTATGACAAAAATGCTCAACTTGCGTAGCAATAGCTATTCTTCGCGCGCTGGATTCGAGGTTAGTGCACTGTATTTCATAACGTGCACCGCAAGCGAAAGTCGCCTGTGCTTTCCGATCCGAAGCAGAAGAAGCCGATCAAGGTTAAGCTGAAGGGCAAATCGAGAGTCCCCAAGACTCGCCGCCGATCTTCATCACTGGTACGCGATCGCCACGGCTCGCTCGCGCAGGGAAATCAGTAGTTGCGGCGACCGAGTTTTTTTGGACTAGAAAGTTTCGTGTACTTCGCGCTTGTAAGGTGCCCGATTGCTGGTAGTAAGATGCGGTAATCGGAGGAAGCAAAATGACCAAACTTCATGGAACTTCGCGATCGCGCAGCGCCCGCTCCCTTTGGGCCCTGGAAGAGCTGGGTGTGAACTACGAGCACCTTCCGATGCCGACGACCGAAGCCAAGTCGCCCGCGCACCTCAAGCTCAATCCCAACGGCCATGTGCCGGTGCTGGAAGACGACGGCGCGGTGGTGTGGGAGTCGATGGCGATCAATCTCTACCTGGCCGAGAAGTACGGCAAGAATTCGCTCTGGCCGGCGGAGCCCGCAGCGCGCGCTGACATCTACAAGTGGAGCTTCTTTGCGATAACCGAAGTCGAGCCGCATCTGCTCACCCTGTTGCGCAATCGCGTGATGGCTCCCCCCGATCAGCGTGACGAAAAAGCCGCGCTGGCTGCCGTCGAAGCTTTGAAGGCGCCGCTCAACGCACTCGAAGGGGCGCTTAAAGGCAAGGATTATTTGCTCGGCAAGAACTTTACGATCGCCGATCTGAACGTCGCGGCGGTGCTGAGCTGGGCGCCGATGATGAAGCTCGACCTGTCGTCGACGCCAGCGGTGCAGGCGTGGTTGCAGAAATGCCTGGGGCGGGAAGCGAATAAGAAAGTACGCGGTCTGAAGTAGTCGCGACCTGATCGACCAAAGTGTGTGCTAAGGTTGTGCCCCGAGTTGGTCCAACGGTGAGGTGAGAATCATGGGAGTGTTGTCAGGCTATCGCGTTATCGAACTGGCCGGGATTGGCCCCGGACCAATGTGTGCGATGTTGCTTTCGGATATGGGCGCCGACGTACTGCGGATCGATCGCGCGGCTGACGCCGGTTTGGGCATCGCGATGGACGTGAAGCACAACCTGCTCAATCGCGGCCGGCGCTCGGTCGCCCTCGATCTCAAACGGCCGGAAGCGATCGAAGCCGTGTTGAAGCTGGTCGAGAAGGCCGACGCGTTGATCGAAGGCTTCCGTCCCGGTGTGACCGAGCGGCTCGGCCTCGGTCCCGACCATTGTCTCAAACGCAACCCACGACTCATCTACGGACGCATGACCGGATGGGGTCAGGAAGGACCGCTCGCGCTCGCAGCCGGCCACGACATCAACTACATCGCGCTGTCGGGCGCGCTGCATAGTATCGGGCGCAAGGGCGAGGCTCCGGTTCCTCCCCTGAACCTGGTCGGCGATTTCGGCGGTGGCGCGCTCTATCTGGCTCTGGGAGTGGTTGCGGGACTGCTCGAGGCGCAGAAATCCGGCAAGGGCCAGGTGGTGGACGCCGCGATGGTCGACGGCGCGGCGTCGCTGATGACCGCGATTTATGGCATGCACGGCTCGGGGTTCTGGAATGATCAGCGTGGCGACAACGTCCTGGACACCGGCGCCCATTACTACGACGTTTACGAAACGAAAGACGGCAAGCACGTCGCGATCGGCTCGATCGAAGCAAAATTCTACGCAGAGCTGCTGCGGCTGTCGGGTCTCCAGGGCGAGGAGTTGCCGCATCAGCAGGATCGCAAGTCGTGGCCCAAGATGAAGGAGCGGCTGAAGACGCTGTTCCGCACCAAGACGCGCGACGAATGGTGCAAGATCATGGAGGGCTCCGATGTTTGTTTCGCGCCCGTGCTCAGCATGTCGGAAGCTCCAAAACATCCGCACATGAAGCATCGCGGAACTTTCATCGAGGAGGGCGGCGTGACCCAGCCGGGCCCGGCGCCTCGATTCTCGCGGACGCCGAGCAAGATTCAGCGCCCGCCTGCGCGCCCGGGCGAGCATACCGAAGAAGCTCTGCGCGACTGGGGCTTTGCCAACGCGGATTTGGAGACCCTGCGCAAGAGCGGAGCTATCGCAAAGCGGGCCTGAGGCCCCGCCAAGTTCACGCGCGAATTCTCAAACGCCGCGCGACAGCAAATCGTTGTCGGTCGTCGAGACGCGCGCGCCCGGATAGAATGCTTGCGTAAATGACGGCCGCGCCGTTATCCGCGCGTACCAATCCAGCATGTGGGGCAAGTCGCTCCAGATGTCTTCCAGACCGATGTCCGACATGCGCACAATCGTCGGCAGGACGCATAGGTCGGCAAGCGAAATCGTATCGCCGGCCAACCACGGCGTGCCCTTCGCGATTGCGCCCTCGATTCTCTCGACGGTCTGCCGCAAGCGCTCAGTGGATTCGTCGACCTGGTCTTTCGAAAAGCCATCGATGCCGAATCGCCGGTAGTGCCCTTTGCGCAGCGGTGTCGCCGCAATATAGCGCGCGCGCTGCGAGTCGCTCATCTGGCGCCATCCGCTCAGAAACAGTCCATTGAACGAGGGCACGCGAATCGCCGCGGTCGGCACCTCCTCGATATACCGCAGCCAGGCGCGAATTCTCGCGCGTCCGTAAGCATCGCGAGGCATCAGCGCGGTGCCCGCGCTCGGAGCGATTTCCTCGAGATATTCGCAGATGACGGACGAGTCGATCACCGGCCGGCCGTCGTGTACCAGCGTCGGCACGACGCCGTTGGGATTTAACGCGAGATAGGCGGGAGCCAGATGCTCACCGGTGGCGAACACGATGGGATGACTGGTCCACTCGAGCTGTTTCTCGGCCAGGCATAGCCGGACTTTCTGACTGCAGGTCGAAATATGGGCGTGATATAGTTCGAGCACTTGCCTCTCCTTCCGACTCCGATTTATGCGACGGTCGCTGCGGTCGCGGCAAACTTACAACCGATCTGCGGCTTTCAGAAAATGTTCGAATCGTGCAAGATGGCGCTGACTCACAACCATCGGAGATATTCGCATGAAGACAGAGACAGTTGAATACAAAGACGGAGACGTAACGCTGCGCGGCTATCTTGCTTTCGACGAGAAGAAGCAGGGCAAGCGTCCCGGAGTTCTCGTGATGCCGGAAGCGTTCGGCCTGGGCGAGCATGCCAAGAAGCGCGCTGAACGCCTGGCCGACCTCGGCTACGTCGCTTTCGCCGGCGATCCCTACGGCAATGGAATCGAACTCGCAAATCTGCAGGAAGCAATGAAGCACGCAGGCCCCCTGTTCGCAGAACCGGCGAAATTGCGCAAGCGCGGACGCGCCGCACTCGACTACCTCGCGTCGACGCCTCATACCGACGCCGGCAGACTCGCCTCAATCGGCTTTTGCATGGGCGGCACGTTCTCGCTGGAACTCGCTCGCGATGGCGCACCGCTCCGCGGCATCGTCAGCTTCCACGGCGGCCTACAGACGCAGCGGCCCGCCGAGGCTGGAAAGGTCAAGGCCAAGATCCTCGTTTGCACCGGCGCCGACGACACGTTGATACCAGTCGAGCAGGTCAATGCCTTCGAGGCCGAGATGATCAAAGCCGGTGCGGACTGGCAGGTCATCGTCTATGGCGGCGCGAAACACAGCTTCACCAATCCGAATTCGGACAGCCTTGGTATGCCCGGCATCGGCTACCACAAATCGACGGACGTGCGATCGTGGAGAGCTATGACCGACTTCTTCGAGGAAATATTCGCAGCCTAGCCAGCAGTCCTGGCCGGCGGTGACACCGCCGGCCTTCCTCGCCAACAGAATCTCGAAGATTTCGACCTAAGGGATCAGAAGAACTCTGCCTACCGCCTGACGGCTCTCGATGTGAGCGTGGGCGGCTGCCGCCTCCGACAGCGGGAAGGTTTTGTCGATCACGACTTTCAACTCACCTCGCGCGGCCTCGTCGATCAGGCGCTGGATCATGTTGTGTGCGCGGTCGGTGCCAATTTCCGCTCCCAGGAACACCCCGGTCAGAGAACGATTGCCCGCCATCAGCGATGACACGTCCACCGTCATTGCTTCGCGTCCCGCCGCGCCAACCATCGACACGCGTCCGCGATAGGCGAGAGATAGCAGGCTGCCCTGCAAGGTTGCGCCGCCTACCGGATCAACCACCAAATCGACACCTTTCCTGTTGGTGAGCTTCATCACCGACTTGACCACATCGTCAGTCTTGTAGTTAATCCCATGGTCGAGACCCAGCGGCTTCAGGCGTTCCAGGCGCTCATTGCTCGATGCGGTGGCTAGCACCGTCGCACCTGCACGCTTGGCGAGTTGTATCGCGGCAACACCTACGCCGCTCGCTCCCGCCTGCACCAACACTGTCTCACCGGCCTTTAGCTTGCCGAACTCGAACAGGCAATCGTCCGCGGTGCCGAACGGCACCGGTATCGCCGCAGCCAGCTTGATGTCGAATCCTTTCGGTACCGGCCATGCGTTCCGCGCAGGCACCGCGCGCAACGCGGCGTGGGATCCCGCGCCAAATACGGTAGTGACCTTCTGGCCTACCTTCAGGTCGGTCACTTCTTTTCCGACCTCGACTATCTCGCCGCCTGCCTGGTAGCCAACCACATGGGGCTTACTTAGGAGCGCTCCATGCCAACGGTTCAGCGTGTCGCCGCCCTCGATACTCACCGCCTCGACGCGAATTATGACGCCTTTCGAATGGCACTCGGGATCGGGAACGTCTTCGTACTTAAGAACTTCCGGACCACCGTTTTGATAATAGACCGCAGCTTTCATCGCTTACCTCCAATCACTTTACCGTCAGCGGCGACAGTCACTCGACGATAGCCGAATAAATAATGTTTCTAAGTTGTCCGCGGAAGTTGAAGGTGGCAGACGGCATCAGTTGAGTCATGAAGATCACGACTAAATCCTCCCGGGGATCAACCCAGAAGATAGTTGAGGCCGCGCCACCCCAATAGTATTCACCGCCGCCAAGCGCGCCCGCCTCGACCTGGCCAAGCGTCATCGCAAAGCCAAGCCCGAAGCCGACCCCTTCATATGCTGTCTCCGAGAACGCGCCAATCGCCATGCTGCTCAGGTCTTTGCCGCCGGCCAGGTGATTGTGATGCATCAGCTCGATAGTCCTTGGCCCCAGGATGCGCACGCCATCCAGCTCGCCCCCCCGTCGCAGCATCTCGCAAAAGCGGAAGTAGTCTGCCGTCGTGCCGGTCAATCCACCGCCGCCTGAAAAGAAGGTGGGCTGCTTCAGATAATTGCTACGCTCCGGATCGTCGATCAGCTTAAGCGTCTTATCGGGCTCCCGTTCATAATTAGCCGCAAATCGATCCGCTTTGCGCGGCGCCACCATAAACGAGGTGTCCTTCATGTCGAGCGGATCGAAAATAGTCTCCTGCAAATATCGGTCGAAGGTCTTCCCCGAAATCGCCTCGACCAGGTAGCCGCATACGTCCGTTGATAGCGAATACATCCATCGCTCTCCCGGCTGATAACGCAGCGGCACCTTCGCCAGCTTGTCAGCGAACCCTTTAAGCGTTTCGCCCGTGCCGCGTCCTACTCCCACCTCTCGATAGACTCGGTCAACCGGATGGTTCGTGGCGCCGTAGGTCAGCCCACCGGTATGGCTCAACACATGACGCATCGTCATTGGCCTGGCGGGCGCCGCGGTCTCCATGCTCGCCGCTTCGCCCGAGATCCACACCTTTTGATCGCGCCACGCCGGAATGAAGCGCGACACCGGATCGTTGAGCTGAAAATGACCCTGCTCGTAGAGCGTCATCAACGCCACCGACGTGATCGGCTTGGTCATCGAATAGAGCCGGAAGATAGTATCGTCGGCCACCGGCTTGCGGCGCTCGCGATCCATCAAGCCTTGCGATTTGAAATAGGCCACGTGGCCGTGTCTTGCGACCAGCGTCTGGCACCCGGCGATCTTGCCGGGCTCGACGTAGTTCTTATTCAGGTGCTCTGTTATCCGATTGATTCGTTCGGGTGCGAATCCGGCCCGCTTGGGTGCCAGTTCCATGTCGATTCTCCTTCCGTTCAAGCTGTACGATCCAGCCACCGCACCGCCAGCAGGCGGCGTCCAAGTCAGACATGCTCCACGCGTAGGTAGATCAATAGGATTGCCATTAACCACGCGGAGCCAAGGGAAACCCAGAGCAACGGACGCCTCACCTGGGAATGTAACATCGCCCACACGCTATACGACCCCATGGCAAGGGTGATGAGCCCGACGATTCCAGAAAGGATAACAACCCTGACATCGCGAAACCACATCACGGCGGCCCAGCTTAGAACAGCTGCTGCCAACAAGGCGGTAGTTTTCAACGGGAACTCTACGCGCTCTACACGAGCAGAAAGCGGGTGGTGCTTTGCAAGTTCGGCGCAAATTGCATCATAACTAGTGACAGTGTTGGGAATTGCAATTTTCCTTTGAGGCTCTATGGTCTTAACAATTAACCATCGTAGTTCCTCGCGCAGAGTTGCTATTTCGGAAAATGCAATCTTTACGTCAGGATACCCCTTTCTTTTTCGGACGATTTCATTGTCGTTCAGAACAAAAATCATCTCTCCCTCGGCGAAATGCAACGCTTCACGGAACCCTACAACACAGGCACCGACTACAGTCCCAAGACCAGTTAACACCAACAGTAAGCCAAGATCCGGGCTGGCGCTCAAATCCCCGGAAACGCCGAGCGTGAACAGCAGGACGGTTACGCCCAACAGCAACAGCACTGAGCCCCACAACAGCGCCCTGAACCGTGCTTCGTGTCTTAACGCATCGCCCTCAATCTTGAACTCTGGCACAGAATGGACTCCTGAGTTGATTTGAGATGCTCTAAAGCGAATGTACCTTATCGACCTCTCGCTTGGACGTATCGCCGATATCAGTCGTCGGGCTCAGAAGCATTTCTGCCCAACGCCAACGGCGCCCAGTTCCATCAGAGTCGGCCCCAGGGACAGCAATAATACTCATCTCCTATGTCGGCCCGATCAATTAGACCTGATGCTACGGCAGCAGACTGCTCCGCGACCAGCACGACTCTAAAAGTAAATTGGATCCACGTATAAGCCACGGCGCGCAGCGCCAGGCGGCTCCGGGATTCCGAATGAAATCACGACATATCGTTCCAATTCGCTCGCCAGCGCACGCACGCGCTCGTATCCGGCTGATCTCTCCGACGTGAAGAGCGAAAGCCGGTCGAGACCGCGGTCGGCGAGCCAGCCGCATTGCGCGCGTATCAGCGCTTCAAATTCGTCTTCCGCGCCGGGAAGAAATCCCCAGTCCAGCGCAAGGCCGCGCCGCGACTCGACGCGCTCTCCTTTCGACTCGATGATAAACCGCACCGTATCGCCCGCCGGCCATAGTCCGACCACCGCGCGATCCGTCAAGCGAATACGTTCCCAGCAGTAGTCTCGCGGCGAACGTTCGACGCGCGCGCGAAACGATTCCACCGAGTACGGCAGGTACATCTCATCGGATTCGTGCGTCGCGTTCAAAATCTCGACTATCCGCGACGCGTCGTGCGGCGTGGCCGGCCGGCCAATCTGAGGCCCGGCGAGCGAGGCGCAAGGAAGTTGCGCACGTATCTGATGGATGCTCCAGCGGGGCGCACCGGCGAAGCCCCGTAGCATCGCCGCGTTGTCAACCGAGGGATACGCGGTGCTGCCGTCCGACGATCCCTCCGGATATTTCTCGTCGAACACCCGGTTGATCGCGCCCCACAAGCCTTTCTTCTGATGCTCCGGAAGAATGCGCAGGTGCGCGAACGCGTGGATGCGATAGTCGCGCCCGCCGACCCGGACGGTATGGAGAGCGGCCACGTTGACGCCGGCCGGGTTTCCATCCACGAAACCCAGCGCGATCAGGAAGTCATCCATCAACCGCGTGAACGCAAAATAGTCGTCGCCGCGATCGATCGTCATCGTGACGCCGTCGCTCAGCACTATGGGACATCGCCGCTCGATATCCGCCAGCACGGCAGCGTCGGCAAGTGTTGCCTCGCGTGACACCACCTCGAAATCCAGTATTCGGTCGCGATTGATCGTTTTTATTCGATGCGGTTCGCTGTCCTCGACCTCGAGCGTCAGCCGCCATTTCTTATCGCCGGTGGTTTGCAGGACCGTCAGGTGAAAGTCGGACGCTTGCTCGACCGACTCCACCTTGAAGTCGCCGTAGCTCTGGCTGCATCGCTTCCATCCACCCGTCAGCACTTCATGCCGATAAGGAAAGGGCGCGCGCACCGACATATTCAATGCGCATCGAGCGTCGAGTTCAGCTTCAGACGCACCTTCGCCGGCCGAGCTGACCCGCTCGAGGTACCATGCAAGCTGGCGTCCCGCAGGACTGTCGGGAATTTCAGGAAACGTTTTCACCGCCGTTTCCGAGATGATCTACTACGAATTCGCCGGATTGTCGCGCATCAACCAGCAGGCGGCGAAGTCAGTCAGATTTCGTCGGAAACGAGTGGAATCGGCGCCGGCACTAGCCTTCGCGAGGCTCGCGAATCATCGTCAGGATCGCCAACAACTGATGTCGCGAGAGGACGTAGCCAAGCAGGCTCAATTCCTTGAACGCGCGGAGTTCGCGATGCGTGATTTGGTGGCGCTTGACAAATGCCCGATCGGTCACCAATTGGCGCCAACCCTCAGCTCGCTCGTGGCGCGACGGAATTCGATCAACCGGATTGACAACTTCCGCAGCCTCGGGATGCGAGAGAAGAAAAATCTGCTGCCTGCTCACGCCAAGTGCGTCTTCAAGCCGCGCCATCAGGGTCAGCGAGGGCTTACGTTTGCCGCCCTCCAGGTATGCGACGTGGCTCGCTTCGACGCCGAGCTTTTTCGCCAATGCCCGCTGCGTTAGCTGGAGTTCTTTGCGCTTTTGTTTGATCAGTCGCCCGAGACCATTTTTTTGCTTCATAGTGGCACTGCTTCATATGTCGTACTCGGTCAGCAGGGCGCATCTCAATTTCGCGAAATGGATCAGACCAGCCATGTACTGAAGCCTTTTGGTGGAGGCAAGGGGTTCGCTGAAACTAAGGCCGTATCGATCTTCAAAATATTTGAGTATCGGAGCTGAAACTGAACCAGGCCGTTCCTCGACGGGACACTTCAAGGTGCGCTTTTTCTCCGGTGGCACAAGTATCTTTCGCGCTATGGCTGCAGGAAAAACGCCGAGGCTTACAAGTATGTCGGCTGCGAGTTCCTCCGGATCGTCCAGATGTTCTTCGTACGCGGTGTACGTCAGAAACTGCGCGTGATCTTTGCGAGAATCAAAGAGCCGCCCGGTCAGATGATGGCCCATCTCATGTGAAAATGCGGCGCCGATCGCTGCCGGATGATGCGCCGTATTCACGCAAATCAACGGCAATCGAGAACCGCCCATTTTTCTCACGTAAAAACCCATTATGGCAAGACCCTCTGCTCCGCGGAGCTTTGCCAGCCGGAATTGAACGCCCAAGCCCGACCAAAATCGCGTGAATTCACTGGGCGAAACCAGTCTCACGGATTCGTCATTCAAATGCGGCCAGACCGTTCGTTTGGCTTCCGCCAATATTCCGCAAACCTCCCAACGTCCCAACGATCTGCGCAGCGGCTGCCCGTAGTCATGTTGCTCGAGCGAACTGATCTCTGCCGGCGCACTCCGGCCGGGCGCCGACGAGAGACTTGATGGCTGCGATGACTTCGTTATGTCGGCAGCTAACGCGTTGAGAGCGCGTAAAGTTATTGTTGTCGCCTTGATTGTCACGATCCCCCCATTCGAACCTGACATCGAGTCTGTAGAAGCAAGACAGTTTGTTTAGACTGCTGCTGACTCTATTTCAACTAGCACAGCGTCCGCTAAAGAAAAACCCGCCACAGAAGGTGTCGGCGTAATACCCTGCGAGACGCTGCAATTTTTGCAAATATTCAGACGAGACTGTTAACCGTATGTTGGCGGAGTGCGCTAAAAAGTCATCTGGCGTACGGTCTTGGAATGATTGCCTGCACGAAAACAGGCCCGCTAGAGCGTCAACTTTTTGCAAGGCGCAGCCGCCGCCTCTGTTCTGGGATCCGGCCGGCAAGCGCTCGCGCGCCGCCTTCGCGCCAGTCGCGTTGCTGCCCACCTCGTGGATTTCGCATTCGTTCATTTAACAAAATCGGGAGACATCCAATGGAATTGCGCCTCTTAACGACAGAGAGCGAACGAAATGTTTTCGTCCAGCGCCTCGCTGTTGCGCGCGCTCAAGCCGGAGCGAGCTTCAGAGACGGAGGAGACACACAAGCGAGAAACATGGTGCGTCTGCGGTTTGCCGACATCTACGGATTGTACGAATCGGAAGGTGATCCTGCCGAACGCATGACGGCGGGCGTCGCGCTTCACGATCTCGAGACCTTTCCGCAAAGCTGTCAGCAGCCTGATCTCTCGCACTTTTCGCCACGGTCGGTCTTGGAATGCAGCGATCATTGGTCGCTGTCGCGAGGCGCTGGCATGCGTGCGTGGCGCGGCATTGCGGTCCAGGTTGTGCGACGAAACCCTCGAGCGGTTCTCGTCTATCTGGCCGTCGGAAGTCACGCCGGTTTCTACACGGCGATGGGCTTCGTCAATGTTGGCGAGCCCGTTGAATATCCATTTCTTGAGGTTCCCAACCAGGGCCTGCCGTGGGTTCAGCCCATGATCCTCGAAAAACAGGCGCTCGCGAAACTGACCGCCAACGTCCATCGATTGAAGGTCGAAACCGGCGACGAGTATCGCACGATCAGGTTCGATAATTCTGATCGGTTGAGGCCGGTGGCGAATCGCTTTGCGCCCATTATCCGGGAAGTGGCCGCCGAACATGCGCAGCTCTGAATTTCATCTCGCAACGCGTCGGGGAATTAACTGCAGGATTCTTTCCGCAAAGAAAAAAAGGAAAACCCAATGAATATCGATTTCGCTAACGAGCGGCTGTCCGAAAATCGGTTGTCGGACGCTTCTGCCGACAATATTCCAATCAAGCTCACCAAGGAGGAGCTGCGCGATCTGTCTGCTCTGAACCCGCTAAGAAGTACGTTTCACATTGTCGCGGAATGGACGCTGATATTGAGCGCGATCTTTCTCTGCCAACGCTTCTTCAATCCAGTTGTGTACCTGCTGACTGTCGCCTTCATCGGTGCGCGACAACACGCTCTTCTCATCCTGATGCACGATGGGGTTCACTATCGGTTGTTCCGAAATCGGAGTCTCAATGACTGGACGGCCGAGATTGTTCTGGCATGGCCCAATCTCATTTCCGCGCGAGCATACCGCAGGAACCATTTCGCGCATCATCGCCATTTGAATACCGGTCAGGATCCTGACTGGACTCGCCGTCAAGGCGACGCGAGCTGGGTGTTTCCTCAACACTGGTATCGGCTCGCGCTGTTGATGCTTCGCGACCTGTCGGGTCTGGGCGCCGTCTACTACCTCAAGTTGGCGGTGATGCTCCTGTCGAAAGACGTTGGCGTGAGCCGCGGCTTTCTGGCCGCGCGATACGGTTTCTACACGTGCATCATCGCGCTGCTTGCCTGGTTCGGCGCGCTCCACCTTCTCCTGATGTACTGGTTGGTTCCGTTGTTCACCTGGATGGTCGTGATCTTCCGCGTTCGCAGTATCGCCGAACATTCCGCGATTGAGGGTCGAGCCAACGCCTACGCGCAGACCAGGTCAACGCGGGCGTCGTTGCTCGAGCACGTCTTCGTCGCGCCCAAGAACGTCAACTATCACATTGAACATCACTTCTACCCGAGCGTTCCGTTCTATCGCCTGCCGCAGCTCCATCGGGTGCTGATGTCGAAGTCGGAGTTCAACGAGTCGGTTCACATTACGCGCAGCTATCTGGGTGTGCTGCGCGAATGCGTTCGCGACTCGCATTCGAGGTGGTCGGGCTTGAGGCAGATCTTCGGCCTGCGTCCTAGCCGCGCCCAGGTCTGATCGAGGGCTGATGCGAGGTACGTTGTGATGTAAAAAGCGGCGGCGGACTGTTTTGAGTCCGCCGCCGCCGCATGGTCATGAAGACTTTTGCGTCGAAAGCTAGGCCGCACGTGCATCGGGAAAAACCCGCAGGAAGTTCTCTGAATAGAATCGCTCGCGGATAGCCTCGGGCCGATCTCCCAGCGCAGTTTCGAACCGCGCAATCGGATTTCGCCCACCCTCGGTATGCGGGTAGTCGGTCGAGAACAAATACAAATCCGGGTTTGATTGATCGATGAGCGCGCCCACGTCCTCGAAGACGTAGGGCGTGAACGCCAACTGCTGCGTGATCTGCTCGGACGGCTTGCGCGTGAAGCGTGCGAGGTTCGCATCCGTCTTGCTCCAGATTCGCGCCGTCCAGTCCAGCCGCAGCAGCATCGACGGCACCCATCCGGCGCCGAGTTCGACGCATGCGCCGCGCAGTTTCGGGAAGCGCTCGAACACGCCGTCAATCAGCATCATCGAAAGGAACGTCTCCGGCCCTTGATGCAGGACCGCCATGTCCTTAGTGCGAAGATTCTCGCCGCCGCCCATCCAATCCTTAACCGGCGGCCGTCCGTTGTTGGCCCATGCCGGGTCGAGCTGCAGCGGTGAACCGCCGACGTGCATCACGAACGGAGTGTTGGACTCGACCAGCCGCGCCCAGAACGGATCGAACTCGACGTGCCCCGGCGATCTTCCACCGCACGCATGATGCGGCACCCAGATTGCCCTGGCACCACCGTTCAGCGCGAATTCGAGCTCTTCGAGCGCGAGGGCAGGCTCCTCCAGCGGCGCAATCGCTACACCCATCAAGCGCGCGTCGTGCGCGCAGAAATCTGTCATGTGCCGGTTGTGCGCGCGCGCCGCGCCGTAACGGAGTTTCGGAGCAATTTTCAAGCTCGGCGAAAATGGCATCGCGACGCTATGCGTCGCGAATACGAGCTGTTTCTTGAACCCGAGCAGATCGACGGCCCTGGACCGTTCGCGTCCGTCAAACGCGCCCAACGCCTGAATCTCTTTCGATCGCTCAATCAGCGCGTCGCCCCACGCAATCATCTCGGCGACATGCTGTTCCGTATGCCGCCCGCCACGCGCCATTATCTCCGCGACTTCCTGGTCGGTGACCAACGACGCGCTGTAGCTCACGGCCGGAATGTCCGCGCGCAGCTCCGGGTCCGCATATTTCTGCAGGAAATCCGGCAGTTCCATGATATGGCTGTCGGCGTCGTAAATCGCCCGATTGTGAGGTGCGTAAGCCATAGGAAGAAATCCTCGATTGTCTTTCAGCGAATATGGTGCCGCTCGAATTTAGACACTAATCCGAAACCCTTCTCAAGGAAATGAGACCAAAGTGCAGGCAACTACACCGGCTGGACTCGCAATGCCATCGGCGTTCTTATGTCATATACTCCGAGGTGCCAATGTCAGACTTCTATTTTAATCCATTCGATGCCGACTTCCGCGCGAATCCCTATCCGCACTTTCCCGCGCTGCTTGACGGACCTCCTCGACAGCTCAATCTCTTCATGCCGACCACGGTAATCGCGCGCTATGCCGACGTAGTCGGTGTGCTGCACGATCACGAGCGCTTCACCGTACGCCGGCCAGAGATTCCATTTCGCGAGCGAATCGATCCGTTTGGCGGCGCGCCGACGATTCTCACCGCCGATCCTCCGGTGCATTCCCGTCTTCGAAAGCTGGTCAGCAAAGCCTTCACTCCAAGACGAGTGCGTGAGCTCGAACCGCGAATCCGCGAAATAACCGCCGGCCTGCTGAGTGACGTGACGAACTCATCCGAACTGGAAGCGATGGCCACGCTTGCCAATCCGCTGCCGGTAATTGTGATAGCGGAGCTGCTCGGCGTCTCGGCCGATGATCACGCGCAGT
This sequence comes from uncultured delta proteobacterium, assembly GCA_963842215.1. Lineage (GTDB taxonomy): Bacteria > Desulfobacterota > Binatia > Binatales > Binataceae > Binatus. The sequence continues at coordinate 226,391 of CAWJFQ010000006.1, forward strand.
TCAAACGATGGTCCAACGATCTCATCAGCTCATTTGGGCAGGAAATGGCGACCGGGCCATCGCCGGCCGGCCTCGCGGCCAAGGACGATCTGCGCCGTTACCTCGCAGAGGCGATCAAGCAACGCAGCGCGAATCCGGCCGACGATCTGATCAGCGCCCTGGTTACCGCGCGCGACGAATCCGACGCGCTCAGTGAAAATGAACTGCTGGCATTCGTCGTGTTACTGCTGTTAGCCGGCAACGAAACGACCACCAATCTCATCGGCAACGGTCTGCTCGCGCTATGCCGCCATCCCGAGCAGCAACAACGACTGCGCGAGAATCGCGAGCTGATTCCCAAAGCGATCGAGGAGATGCTGCGTTACGACCCTCCGGTCCAGATGACCATCCGGGTGCCGACAGTAGACACAAACGTCGGAGGCACAGACATCGCTGCCGGCACTGTCGCCTTCATTCTTCTGGCCGCGGCCAACCGGGACCCGGCCCATTTCGCGACGCCGGATCAGTTTGATGTGGCGCGCGATCCGAACGAGCACGTTTCCTTCGGCGAAGGGATCCATTTCTGCCTGGGTGCGCCGCTGGCCCGGCTGGAAGGCGCGATAGCTATAGAATCGATGCTGTCGAAATTTCCGCGGCTGCAACTGGCCAACCCGCAAGCCAAAATGGAATACCGCGGCTCGATGGCTCTGCGCGGGTTGGCCGAACTGCGGCTAGCATCGAGTTGAGAGCTCCTTTTCGTTTTCCGCCTGTGCGCCTGGTCATGGCGCTGATGGTGGTTCTATACGCGACGCTGTCCTATGGAACCGCGCGCGCCCAATCGCCGTCTGCGCAATGGCCGCCGCCGGCCGCCACGGAAGTTCCCACCTCGTCCGATTCTCCAGTCAGCGTCAACTTCTCCATCTTCGTGGCGAATCTGACCGAAATCGACGAGCTGGCCGAGCGTTTTACGGTAACCGCCTATCTCTTCATGAGCTGGAAGGATCCGCGCCTGTCCTATTCTCCTTCCTCTTCTGAAACGCGGCGCGAGGTGCCGCTCACCAGCATCTGGTTACCCTCGATAAATCTCGTCAACCAACACGAGAAGCGCGAGTACATCTCTCGGCTCGCCGCTGTCGATCCCGACGGGACGGTGCGCTACCAGGAGGAATTCGTCGCGCATTTGAGCGCCGAACTGAATCTGCGCAAGTTTCCCTTCGATACCGAGCACTTGCACATCTTCGTACAGCCGATTCTGGGCGACGCGGAAATGAATCGGGTGCGCCTGGTGGCAGATCCCGGCCAATCGGGTGTCTCGGGCGCGCGATGGACAGGGCTGTCGCAGTGGACGATTGTCGGCGTCAGCATTGGCAACAGCATCTTCGCCTACGGCAACCGCACGCCGATGCTCCCCGACCTGGTCTTCACCCTGACTGTTAAGCGCCAGTACGTTTACTACCTATGGAAGATTTTTTTCCCGCTACTCTTGATAGTGATCGTTTCCTACAGCGCGTTCTTTCTCGAGATAACCGATCACTACACCCAGATTACGATCGCTATGACCACCATCCTGACCGTGATCGCTTTTTCTTTTTCGGTGGAAAGCAGCATGCCCAAGGTCCCGTACCTGACCTACATCGACTGCTTCTTCCTGGCCGCCTACGTCCTGGTCTTTCTGTCCTTGATAGTACTGGTTGCGATTCACACGATGCTGAAAGACAAGAGCCATAGGCGAGCGAACCGACTGAGAACGGCGTGGCGGTGGGCATACCCACTACTTTTCGTCGGCGTAAACGCGGCGATCATCTTGAACTTCTTCCATTAGAAGGAGTCCGCACAGTTCCAGCGGCCGGTGCGCGAACGCAACCCTATATCGCAACCCTATATGATGAACAGCATCTCCTGGTAAGTCGCCAACGGCCATAGGTCATCGGCGACCATGCCCTCGAGCGCGTCCGCGGTCTTCCTTATCGCCGCCATCGCAGGTAGCACCGCGTTGCACAGATGCTTGGCGTGATCGAGCTTGCTATGCCCTCCGCCCTCGGCCAGCATCCCTTCGAGCTTCACGATTCCGTCCTGCAGGTCTTTTACCAGCACTGTGATCTTGTCGAGCGTATCGGTGTCGAACACGTAGCCGACCGCCTTCAGATTCGCGCAGGTCAGCGCGAGCTCGCCCTGGTAGCGGATAGCAGCCGGGAAAACGATGGTCTTGGCCATTTCGATCACGGTCCGCGCCTCGAGCCCTACTACGAGGCAGTAGTTCTCGAGGGATACGTCCATGCGGCTATGCAGCTCGCGCTCCGACAGCACGCCGTACTTCGAGAAGAGCTCGACGGCCTCCTTGGTTCCGAGCAGCGGGATTGCCTCGACGCATGAGCGAAGGTTGGGCAGACCACGCCGTTCGGCTTCCTTGTGCCAGACTTCGGTGTAGCCGTCGCCGTTGTAAACGACGCTGCCATTCTCGGCCATGATGTCTTCGAGCACCTTCTGGACTGCACCGTTGAGCTTCGACGAATCGTCGCCGACCAGTTTCTCAAGCTTGGTGGCGATAAAGTCGAGCGATTCGGAAACGATCGTATTCATCGCGATCATCGGTCCCGCGATCGATTGGCCCGAGCCCACCGCGCGGAACTCGAATCGGTTGCCCGTGAAGGCGAACGGGCTCGTGCGATTGCGGTCGCCGGCGTCCTTCGGGATGACGGGCAGCGAGTCAACGCCGACCTTCAGCGTCTCGCCGCCCTTTGAACTTTTTGCACCGCCTTTGGTGACCTGCTCGAAGATGTCGTTGAGCTGCTCACCCAGGAAGACCGAGATGATAGCCGGAGGCGCCTCGTTGGCGCCGAGCCGATGATCGTTCGATGCGGTCGCGACCATTGCGCGCAGCAGCCCGCCCCATCGATGGACCGCGCGGATGACGGCCGCGCAAAAAATCAGGAACTGCGCGTTGTCGTGCGGGTTGTCGCCCGGGTCGAGCAGATTGCCCTGGGTCGCGTTGCCGATCGAGAAGTTCACATGCTTACCCGAGCCGTTGACGCCGGCGAATGGTTTTTCGTGCAGCAGGCACGTCATCCCGTACTTTTCAGCCACCCGCTTCAGGGTCACCATCGTCAACTGCTGATGGTCGGTTGCGAGGTTGCCATTTTCGAACATTGGCGCGAGCTCGAACTGGCCGGGCGCCACTTCCTGGTGCCGCGTCTTGGCCGGGATGCCGAGCTTGAACAGCTCGCGCTCGCTCTCGAGCATGAAGGCGAGCACGCGTTCAGGAATCGCACCGAAGTAATGATCCTCGAACTCCTGGCCCTTGGGCGACAGCGCCCCGAACAGCGTTCGTCCGGTACCGAGCAGATCGGGCCGCGAGAAAAAGAAATGCCGATCGATCAGGAAATACTCCTGCTCGGCGCCGGCGAAGGAGACCACGTGGGCGGCATTGTGGTGTCCGAACAGTTTCAGAATTCGTTGCGCCTGGGTGTTCAGCGCCGCCATCGAGCGCAGCAGCGGCGTCTTCAAGTCGAGCGCTTCGCCGGTCCACGAGACGAACGCCGTCGGTATGCACAGGGTCGTCCCGTTCGGATTATCCAGAATGTAGGCGGGGCTCGAGACGTCCCACATCGTGTAGCCGCGCGCCTCGAAGGTGTTGCGGATACCGCCGTTGGGGAAGCTTGACGCGTCGGGTTCACCCTGCGTGAGATTCTTGCCCGAGAACTCGGCGATTGCCCCACCGTCACCGTCCGGTGACAGGAAGCTGTCGTGCTTCTCGGCGGTAATGCCGGTCAGCGGATAGAACACGTGCGCATAGTGCGTGGCGCCCTTGGACATGGCCCAGTCCTTCATCGCCGACGCGACGGTATCTGCCATCGCCGGGTCGAGGTGCGAGCCAGTCTCTATCGTCTTCATAAGCGATTTGAAGACGGGCTTGGGGAGCCGCTCTTTCATTGCCGCCTTGTTGAAAGTATTCGAGCCGAATAACTCACTGGCCGAGACATCCGAGAACGACAGGGGCGTCGCGGACGGATGGTAGTTGGTAACAGCCTCGATAGCCTGCAAGCGTGCCGAGCTTCCGCTCAAAATCGTATCCTCCGAATTTGAATTGTCTCGCTCGGTCAGTCGACCTGCACGAGATCAACCTGTCAAACATTGCAAGGACCGCGCCCTGCGCGATTCGATCGAAAGCGTCGAGCAGTACTGGAAATCAGCTTTATCGACGCGGCGCCACTGCCTCAATTTCCATCAAGATGCGCGTCATATGGGCGACGTTGTCGCTTGAAAAAGTTCGATTCGTTCTCGATGATGAGCGGTGCAACGGAAAACCGAGCGACCGTGCAAAAAGCAATCGCGCGCAGAGGATTGATGTGATCGAAGCAGTGATTTGGGACTTCGGCGGTGTGTTCACGACTTCGCCATTCGAAGCCTTTGCGCGTTATGAGAGCGAACGTGGAATCCCGATCGGCGTCATCCGCAAAATAAATTCCACCAATCACGAGAGCAATGCGTGGGCGATGTTCGAACGAGCCGCCGTCGATTTCGCGGGCTTCGACGCAGCCTTCGCCGCCGAAGCGAGAACACTGGGCTACGAGATCCCGGGCCGTGACGTGCTGGCGCTGCTGGCCGGGGATTTCCGTCCCGACATGATCGAGGCGCTGCGTCGCATCAAGACTCGGTTCAAGACTGGTTGCATCACCAACAACATGCCGGCGGATGCGAGCGGCGCGGTCGCCACCAGCCGCTCGATCTATTCGCGCGACATCATGCAGCTGTTCGACGAGGTAATCGAGTCGTCAAAGGTCGGCATCCGCAAGCCCGACCCGCGCATCTATCTGATGATGTGCCAGAAGCTCGGTGTGAAGCCCGACGCGTGCGTTTATATCGACGATCTGGGCGGCAATCTCAAACCGGCGCGCGTCATGGGCATGACAACCATCAAAGTTGAGAGTGGGCCGCAGGCGATTGCCGAGCTCGAAGCTGCCACTGGAATGAAGCTGACCTGACCGCTCCAGCTGCACGCTCAGCGCAGCGCGCGCGTGAATTCGTCGAGCAGATCGCGCCAGTGCTCGGTGCCGACGGAGATACGGACCAGCGCGTCGTTGATTCCGGCGGCAGACAATTCTTCGGGCGATAGCTCGCTGTGAGTGGTCGTCATCGGATGACATACGAGACTTTCGACACCGCCAAGGCTGACGGCATTCTTGGCGATTTTCAGACGGCGTAGAAACTCGAAGGCGCCGGTCTTGCCGCCTTCAACTTCCAACGAGAGCAGCGAACCGGGGTAGTCGGTCTGTGCGTCGCGAATCTTTATCTGCGCAGCATCGGTGAACAGCGAAGGGTAGATGACGCGTTTGACGCGCGGATTTTTGGCCAGCTGCTCGGCGATTCGCTGCGCGTTCTTGCTTTGCCGATTCATCCGCAGCGCCACAGTCGAGAGCCGCGAATCGAGTATCCAGCATTCGTCGGCCTGCAGGATGTTGCCTAGCAGCGCGCGCATTCCAGTCAGCGCCTGGATCAGTTCGGGGTCGGCTGCCAGCACCGCGCCGGCCAGCAAGTCGCTGAATCCGCCGAGGAACTTTGTCGCCGAGTAAATCGCGAGGTCGGCGCCGTGAATCAGCGGATGCTGAAACGTCGGTCCGAGCAGAGTGTTGTCGATGGCGAGCAGCGCGCGCTTCTGCTTGCGGCGGATTGCAGCCGACGCTTGTGCAATGTCGGTCATCACCAAAGTTGGATTGGCGGGAGTCTCGATCAGCACCAGGCTCAGACTATTCGCCTGCTCGATGGCCTCGGTCAGCGCCTCGGTATTACCGGCCGGCACCGGCCGCGCGTCGAAGCCGAGTGGTTCGATCACCTGGTGAATAAGGTGTTGGCTGCCGCCGTACAACGGCTGCGTGTAGATGAGCGAGCCGCCGCGTTCCAGGAACGTGAGCATCACGGTGAAGATGGCGGCCATGCCGGAATTGAAGATCGCCGCGGAGTTGGCGCCGCGCTCGAGCGGCACCAGTTGCTCCTCGAGGATTTCGGCGTTGGGATGGTTCAGCCGCGCATAGATCAGGTCGGGACGATCGTCGCCTAGCGGATGGATTTTTCCAAGCACGATTCCAAACGCGCGCTCGGCCGCTTCCGGACTCGGAAAGACGAAAGTCGAACTACGGTAGACCGGCGGCCTGGCCGAGCCAACCGACAATTCCGGATCGAAACCGCGGGTCAGTACCGCAGTCTCGGGCCGCACGCGGTAAGAAGGTTTGGGCATCAGCGCTTCACTCTCGGCTGCACGTCCGCGTAGCCGAGTCCAAGGTGCATTCTGTAGCCGACCAGATCGCGCAAGGGTTTGTCGAGTGTGCGCGCAACCTCGGAGGGCACGTCGATGTACTGGTTTTCTTCCTGCCGCAGCCATCCCAGTGAATAGGAGAGGAAGACACCGTAGCGCCATTCGTTGGTGCGGTTTGCGCCCGCGCCATGGAGAGTGCCGCCCATCCAGAGCAGTACCGATCCGGCCGGCATCGCAGCCGCCACGGCTTCATCGGCGCGCGCCGTGCGATCCCGCGGCCACAGATGACTGCCGGGGACAATATGAGTACCGCCGTTGGCTTCAGTGAAATCGGTGATCGCCCACATGCTGGCGAGAATCAGTCGGGGGCGAGGTACTTTGAAAAACTGGTACGGGTCCTCTTCGCGATGAAGCACTTGCTCGGTCGCACCGGGACCGATCTTGAGCGCGGCTGTCGCATGCACCTGGTAGTGCGTGCAGTTGGGTTTCAAAATCGCGTCGCACGACGCGAGCATCAGCGGGTGCATCACGAAGGTTCGGAAAGTTTCCGACCTGGCGACCAGCGCGGTGACTCGCTTGGTTTTGCCGGGATAAAAGTTCGAGGTTCCTCCGTCGGCCTCATAAATCTTGTTGATGCTTGCGTCCGGATCCACCACTTCAAGGTGCGGCGCGAGTTCGCGCACAATCGAATCGCGCGCACCGCGATCGATCAGACCCTTGACGACTACTGCGCCGTCGCGCTCGAGGCATTCGACGACACTTGATTTGGAATCATTGGCGGAGAGCACGGGGATTGACGGCATCGACAAGTCCTCCGATGTTGAGCGCGCGAACGAGGCATGAACGCGCGCGTCCCGTCTATTTTCTTATCAACTAGCGGCGGCCCGCGACACTGGCCTCGATTACCGGCGTCGGCGTCCCTGTCTGGAGAGCTTCGACCACTTGGCCGAGGTGGGCACGAACCACGTCGGCCGGAATCTCGCCGGCGGCCAGTCGGCGAGCAGGGCCCAGGCGCATCAGGTGAAAGACGAAGATCGCGAGTGCGAGGCCGGCTGCGACCACTATCAGCGACATCATCGCGCCGGGATCTGTGCTTAGCGATCTTACGCGTTCGAGCACATAGATGACCGAGATGATGGTGATGCTGATCGACACTGCGGCCATCGTGATCACGTCGCGCACCGGCTGCGACGCGCCCCTGGTGAGATAGCGCTTCAGCTCGCCACTGGAAAAGTAGTCGAGGAACCAGCCGACGTCCTCGTCGTGCCCTGGTTTGGGGGGAGGCACCACTGCTCGGGTCAACGGGTCGACAGCGACTTGGCCGCGTTCGTGAAGCTCGATTCCTTCGAGGATCTGGTTGTGAATATTTTCCGTGATCGGGAAGCGGCGCGCGATCAGGAATGAAAGAGCAGCGCAGATCGCCGGCCCTAGCGCGAAGATCGCCCGAATCGCGAATACGACGCGCGGCACCTGAATAGCGTTAGGTATATAGCCAAGCGAAGCGAGAATCGCGATTGGAACTGCGGCGCTCGGAATCGCGACGAACTTCGGCAGCATCGACCAGAACGCAGTGTACTGCGCCTCTCGACGCTTGCCGGTATGGAGTTCGTCGTAATCGATCACGTCGGCTTGCATCGACGGCGTCAGGAACAAGCCCGCACCGAACCCGATGCCGGCCCAGCAAATCAGCACCAGCAGCCACCACGTGTCGCCAGGGCCAAGCAGGAACATCGCGCTGCCGCCGGTGATGCCCAGGAAAAAGCTGGCGAGATACGCGTTGAGTTTTCCAACTCGCCGCGCGACCGCAACCCACATCGGCAGCGAAATGAAGCCGAACGCAAAATAACCAAGCAGCAGCATCGAGAGCCAGAACGTAGGATTGGCCGGCCGGATCACGTAGGCGTTGAAGAACGGCATCATGGTCGCCGGAATCGCGCCGCTGATACTCGCCACTACATAGCTGGCGAGCAGAATCCCGAACGGACGGTTGCGCAGGGCGCGTCGAACCCCGGGCACGAGCGGATTCGACTCGCGGGCGACAAAATCGGAGCGTTCCTTTACATTCAGCACCAGCAAGCCGTAGAGCACCGTGAGCATAACGCCGAAGAAGATTCCAAGCCGAAAGAATACCTGCCGTTCCGTAAGGTGAGACGTCTTCAGCATAACGCCGGGCGCCGCGGCGGCGACGATCGTGCCGAGAATCGTGAACGACTCGCGCCACGCGAACAACGTCGAGCGCTCGTTATAGTTCTGAGTCAGCTCGGGACCGAGCGCGTAATGGGGCAGGACGCAGACGGTGTGAAATATAAAGTAAAGGATGAAGGTTATGCCGAACCACAATGCGGCGCGGCTACCGGTCAGCGATTGCGGCGGATTCAACAGACAGAAAAACGCCAGCCCGCAAAGCGGCGCGCCCAACAACATGTAGGGCCGGCGCCGGCCCAGGCGGGTGTGCGTGTGATCGGAAATCCAGCCCATCACAGGATCGCTCAGCGCGTCGAGCGAACGTGCGATCGCAATCGCCATCGCGAGATAACCGAGCGGCACCAGCACCACGTCGGCGTAGAACTTCGGCATGTGGATGAAGATCGGGATGATCATGCCGGCGCCGGCAAAACTAGGGGCGCCGTAAAGAAGCTTGGTCTTGAGGCTCAGTGGCTCATGGGAAGTGTGCGCCGCAGTGGTGGCGCCTCCGGCGGCAGTTTTCGCATCCGCTAAATCCATCAGGCCTCCAGACTATTCGCGCAACTCGAAGCGCTAGCCCATCTGCGACTTTAGATTACTTAGCCGGGGAAGGGGAACGATAAAATGCAGCAGAACCACTGCACGGGTGCCGGGAGTAACGTCGGCTAGCGGCCTTTAAACTCTGGCTGGCGCTTTTGCATGAATGCCAGCGGTCCTTCCTTGGCGTCGTCGCTCAGGAATACTTCCATCCCGATTTTGCTTTCGACCCGCATCGCGTCGTCCTCCGGCAAGCATTCGGTTTCGCGCAGCGAGCGCAACACGGCTTGCACGGCTAGCGGCCCGTTGGACGCAATGGTATCGGCCAGTTCCATCGCCTTCGCGAGCGCCTGTTCGTCCGGAACGACGTAGCCGATGAGCCCGATTTCTTTCGCCTCCGCGGCTTTCAGGTGCCGTCCGGTCAGCAGGATGTCGGCCGCGACGGTGTAGGGAACCTGGCGGCGCAATCTCACCGTCGATCCTGCCAGCGGAAAAAGTCCCCAGCGCACCTCAGAGACGCCGAAGCGCGCGCTCTCGCCGGCGACCCGGATGTCAGTGGCCTGCAGAATTTCCGTTCCGCCGGCTATCGCGGCGCCTTCGACCGCCGCTATAAGCGGCTTGGTCAAGCGGAATCCCTTGAGCAGCGGTTTGATCACGCCGGCGCTCAAGCCGCCCGCGTTGCCCTGGCGAAAGCTGTCGCCAGGATGCATGCGCGTCATCGCCTTCAAATCTGCGCCCGCGCAAAACGCACCGCCGGCGCCGGTGATAATTGCGACCCGGATATCGGGATTCGAGTTCACCTCGTCCCAGGTGCTTGACATGATGTCCATCATTTCGGGCGAGAGCGCGTTGCGCGCCTCGGGCCGGTTCATCGTGAGCGTCACGATGTGCCCCTGGCGCTCAACTATCGCATGCGGCTGCTCAGCCATCGCTAATACTCCCGTCAGGCAGTTTGCGCTGAGGTCAACTTGTCCAGCCGCTCGACCGCGGCCAGATATTCCTCGACCAGTTGGTACACGACTTCCTTGACCGAGCGCGTCTCGTTCATGCGGCCGACGATTTGTCCGACCGGATTGAAGCCGAGGTGATTTCCCTTCTCACCGAAGCGGCGCGCGCGAGCCGCGGCCGGCGCTGCCACCAGGTACTGCATCGGCATCGGCAGCGGCTTGGGCGCCTCGGGCAACTCCCACGCCTGGGTCCAATCGTTGCGCAGCATGCGCGCGGGCTTGCCGGTGAAGGAACGGGAGCGCACGGTATCGGAACTGGTCGCGCGGAAGTACGCGTCGCGCTGCGCGGGAGTCGACTCCGCTTCCTGCACGGTGAGCCAGATCGATCCCGTCCACACACCCTGCGCGCCCATTGCTAGTGCGGCGGCAATCTGCCGGCCCGTTCCGATTCCACCGGCGGCGAGAACTGGAAGCGGGGCGACGGCGTCGATCACCTCGGGCCACAGCACGACACTGCCTATCTCTCCGCAGTGCCCGCCGCCTTCGTGTCCTTGTGCGACGAGAATGTCGACGCCGGCTTTTTGGTGCGCCAATGCATGCTTGGTCGCGCCGCACAGCGCCGCCATCAGGCGGCCCGAATCGTGGATTCGTTCGATCACGTCGGCGGGCGGAGTGCCGAGAGCGTTGACGACGAGTTTGACCTTTGGATGCCGCAGCGCCACCTCGATTTGCGGCGCCGCCGTCGCCGCCGTCCATCCGAGCAGGTCGCTGCCGCCGCGCTCTTCCGTGGGCAGCTCAGGGATACCGTGCTGCTCGAGGATTTTGTCCACGAACGCGCGATGCTGGATCGGAATCGCCGCGATCAATTGCTGTTCGAGTTTCACGGGGTCGAGTTCGCCCATGCCCTCGTACTTGCCCGGGATCACGATGTCTACGCCGTAGGGCTTATCCCCAACTTGCGAATCGATCCACTTAAGCTCGTACTCGAGCTGAGCTGCAGGATAAGCGAGCACTCCGAGCACGCCGAATCCGCCGGCCTTGCTGACCGCAGCCACGACATCGCGGCAATGGCTGAACGCAAAGATGGGAAACTCGATTCCCAATCGATCGCAAAGCTCGGTATGCATTTGGCGAACCTCTTATCCGGCAGCGAGAACGTGTTCTAGACCGGACTCTAAGTTTGAGCGATAGGAATGTCCAGCTTTTTGTTTCCTGCATGCGCGAGGCGGGAACAATGGCGTACAGGCAGGACGGCGCTACTTCGAAAAAAGTTGTTCGAGCGGCATTGACGGGCGCGGCGGAAGTGTAGGTAGATTAGAACGCATTCTATCCGGGCTGACTCGATTTCAGGAGGAATCCGCCGTGGATGTTGGCGAGATAAATCTACTCGACGAACATATTTTCGAGGACAAAGTTCCGCACGAATGGTTCACCTACCTGCGGCACAACGCACCCATCTACAAACACGCCGAGCCGGGCGGTCCGGGCTTCTGGGTGGTCACCCGCTACGACGACGTCGTCGAGGTGGGGCGCGACGGCGTGACCTACTCGTCGGAGCAGTCGCGCGGGGGAGTGGTGGCGCTCGAGGACGCGGCTGCGGCCGCCGATTTGTCAGCGCAGGGACGCATGATGCTCTCGATGGACGCGCCGGATCACACGCGCTACCGCTCGCTGGTGAATCGCGGCTTCACGCCGCGCATGATCAACATGCTTGGCACTCATATCCGCCAGATGGTGATTGAAATCATCGAGCCCGCACTCGAAAAACGTGATTGCGATTTCGTGACCGACGTCGCCGCCGAGCTTCCGCTGCAGGTGATCGCGGAGATGCTGGGGGTGCCGTTCGAAGATCGACACAAGCTCTTCGAATGGAGCAACCGGATGATCGGCAGCAAGGATCCGGAATACGCCGTCAGCCAGGAGAAGGTCCAGCAGGCGGCGATCGAGATGTACATGTACTCGAATGAGCTGGCGAAGCAGCGGCGCGAAGAGCCGCGCGACGATATCGTGACCGCGCTGCTCAACGCGGACCTCGACGGCGACAAGCTCTCCGAGATGGACTTCAACGTGTTCTTCCTGCTGCTGGCGGTGGCCGGCAACGAGACGACGCGCAACGCAATGTCACACGGGATGAATGCTTTCCTCGAATATCCGGAGCAGTTCGCGATGCTGGCGAAAGATCCGTCGCTGGTGCCGTCGGCGACGGAAGAAATCCTGCGATGGGCGTCGCCGGTGATGTACTTCCGGCGCAACGTTACCCGGGACACGGAGTTGCGCGGACAAAAAATCAAGGCGGGCGAAAAGGTCAGCATCTGGTATATCTCGGCTAATCGCGACGAAGATATTTTTCCCGACCCGTTCACCTTCGACGTCAAGCGCACGCCCAACCAGCACGTGGCATTCGGCGGCGGCGGTCCGCACTTCTGCCTCGGCGCGAGCCTGGCGCGGATGGAAATGAGCATCCTGTTCGAGGAGCTGGTGAAGCGCGTCGGATCTGTCGAGCGCACCGGAGCGGTCAAGCGCCTGCGCTCCAACTTCATCAACGGCCTGAAGCATCTGCCGGTGCGGCTGACGCCGAACGCGCGCAAAGCCGCCTGAACAGAATCGGGAACGAGACGTCGCATGTCGTCGGATTCAGTGCGCCCGCTGGCCGGCATCCGCGTGATCGATCAAGCGGACGAGAACGGCGAGCTATGCGGCCGGCTGCTAGCTGACCTTGGAGCCGAGGTCCTTCGCGTCGAGCCGCCGGGCGGAGCCGCGTCGCGCCTCTTTCCGCCGTTTCACAAAGCCACCAGCCTGTACTTTGCGGTTCGCAACCTCGGCAAGAAGAGCGTCACGCTCGACATGGATTCTCCTGAGGGACGCCGGCGCCTGGACGATCTCCTGGACGGGGCCGACGTCTGGATCGAGTCGCATCGCACAGGCGATTTCAGTCGTCGCGAGGTACTTGAGCGCCATCCATCGCTCATCATCACGTCGATCGCTCCCTTTGGGCTGACGGGTCCGTATCGTGATTATGCCGCCACCGACGCGGTGCTGGTCGCGATGTCAGGATTGCTTTTCCGCTCGGGAGTGCCGGGCAAGCCGCCGCTGGTGGCGCCGGGAGCGATTGCCTACGACATCGCGGGCACGACGTCCGCCTTCGCCACAGTCGCCGCGCTTTGGGATCGCGCGAAGACGGGGCGGGGCCAGCATCTTGATGTGTCGGCGATGGAGGCTGCGGCACAGACTTCGGATTGGGCGCTGCCGAATTTCAGCGCGACGAAGGCGCGCGGCGGCTCGTACTTCGAGTTGCGTACCGGCTCGGCGCCGGTTTACACGATGTACCCGTGCGCCGACGGCTACGTTCGCCTGATCATTCTGAATCCGCGTCAGTGGCGGGCGATGCGCGCGTGGCTGGGTGAGCCCGAGGTTCTGCAGCCCGACCATTTCGACCATCTGCTCGGGCGCATGTCGATCCAGACCGACATTCTCGATCCGCTGTACGCGGAATTTTTCAAGGACAAGACCAAGCTCGAGCTGGCGCGCGAGGCGCAGCGCCGCGGCCTTGCGATGACGCCGGTACTGACTCCCGACGAGGTGCTCGCGGCGGATCATTTCGCAGCTCGTGAAACCTTTCGCGAAGCTGAAGTCGCACGGGGAGTGCGTGAGCGCGTTGCCGACGGGTTCTTTATGCTCGACGGACGGCGCCTGGGCTTCAAAGATCGCGCTCCCGAAGCCGGCGAGCACAACGGCGAGGCGTTTGCGCCCATCACGAAGACTGCACCGGCCGCAGACTCAGCGCCGCGAAGACCCTTCGCGGGACTACGGGTGCTCGACTTCGGGATCGGCGGCGTTGGCGTCGAAGCAGGGCGCTTGCTCGCCGAATACGGCGCCGACGTAATCAAGATCGAGACCCGCGCGCATCCAGATTTCATCCGCGCAGTATTTGGCACCGAGATGAATCCATCGTTCGCCTCGTCGAGCCGGTGCAAGCGCAGTCTCGGCATCAACCTGCGGACCGAGCGCGGACTCGAGATTATCAAACGACTGGTCGCAGTCTCCGACGTGGTCATCGAGAACAGCGCCACCGGCACGTTGGAAAAAGTCGGCCTCGGCTTCGGGCAGATGCGCGAGATCAATCCGAGAATCGTGGTTGCTTCAAGCCAGCTGATGGGCGCGAGCGGGCCGTGGAAAGATTGGATCGGTTTCGGCCCGAACAGCCGCACGGCAGCCGGGATGACCTATCTCTGGAATTTTCCCGAAGGCGGCATGCCGCCAGGCTCCGGCGCGATTCATCCCGATCATCTCGCCGGGCGAATGTTGGCTCTGGGAGCAGTTGCGACCCTGCTGGCGCGCGAGCGCCGCGGCATCGGCGGTCATCTTGAAGTGGCGCAGGTCGAAGTAATCGTCGGGCTGCTCGCCGATTTGATGCTGAAGGCGGCGCTCGAGCCAGCTACGGTTGGCCCTCAAGGCAATCTGAGCTCACGCGGCGCGCCGTGGGGAGTCTATCCATGCGGGGGGAGTGAGCGCTGGTGTGTCATCACGGTTCGCGACGATGACGATTGGCGCCGTTTCCGCGCTGCCATCGGCGACCCCGCCTGGACGCGCGTTCGCGAATACGAAACTGCGCAAGGCCGAATCGAAGCACGCGCGGAAATCGACCGGCGCGTTGTCGAGTGGACCTCCTCACGCACGGATCGCGAAGTGACCGACGTGCTGCAGCGCGCAGGCGTTCCAGCGGGCTTCATGATGTATGCGAGCGACATGCCCACCGATCCGCATCTGCTTGCGCGCGGCTATCCGCAACCGATCGAGCAACCAGGAGTGGGCTCAATGACATTCGAGGGACCGGCTTTTCATGCGACGTGTATCCCCGAGCCTCTGGTTGCTCCGGCGCCTGCGCTGGGCGAACACACGCGCGAAATTTGTCGCACGATTCTCCGCATGGACGACGCGCAGGTGTCGCAGCTGGTCGCCGATGGCGTGCTCGAAGAATCCGCAGGCAAGAGCAATTGAAGCGTCAGGCACAATCGTTCACCGAGAGAGTTGCTCAGCCGGATGCGCTGCGGGCAACGCAGCTCGCGCGCCGCAAGCGTATTGTCGCCGCCGCAATGGATCTCGCTGCTAATGGCGGGTACGACGCGGTCCAGATGCGTGCGGTCGCCAGTCGCGCGCGAGTCGCGCTCGGCACGCTGTACCGCTACTTCTCGTCGAAGGATCAGCTGCTCGCGTTTACCTGGTCAGATTGGTCCCAGGAGCTCCAGGAGCACCTGTGGCGGCATCCGATCCGCGGTGCGAGTCGAGCAGATCGAATCATGGATTTCGTGCGCCGCGCCACTCGCGCGCTGGAGCGCGAGCCCAAGCTCGCAAGCGCGCTGTTGAAGTCGATGTTGGTGCCGGACCTCAGCGCCGAGGAGCCGCGCAAGGAAGTAAGCGCCGTGATGGGACGCGTCGTCGAGGAAGAACTCGCGCTGCTGCGGCCCAACGACCGCGAAGGCATCCGGGATATCCTCGGACAGGTCTGGTACGCGAACCTGCTGCTGTGGGTCAGCGGCCGAATTCCAGTGAGCCGTCTATATGAGAATATGGAGACTGCCTGCCGCTTGCTGATCTCTCATCATGAAGCGTAGCGCAGTCCGCTGAATTCATACCGCCTGGCCCGCGCACCATCCGCTCGACCACGCCCACTGGAAATTGTAGCCGCCGAGCCATCCGGTGACGTCCACCGCTTCGCCGATCGCGAAGAGCCCCGGCACGTCTCGCGCCTCCATGGTTCTGGAAGAAAGGGCGGCGGTGTCGATTCCGCCGGCCGTTACCTCGGCTTTCGGCCATCCCTCGGAGCCGGTTGGTTTTAGCTGCCATCGCTTCAGCCGCTGCGCGATCGCGGCGAGGTTGCGGTCCGGAACATTGGCGATCGCGATATCGGACGCCGCGTACGGGAAGCGCGTGCGCCAGGCGCGCCGGCAATATCTCGGCCAGCACGGTCTTGAGCTCCGCTTTGGGGCGCGCGCGTTTTCGGTCGCGCAGGAAGTCTCCGATATCCAACGAAGGCGCGAGGTCGAGCGAAATAGTGTCGCCCTCGCGCCAATACGATGAAATCTGCAAAATCGCCGGCCCTGACAGACCGCGATGGGTGAACAGGATATTTTCGCGAAAGCTTTCGCGGCCGCACGAGGCCACGCGTCGACCGAAACGCCGGCGAGACGTCTGCAAAGCCGAGCGTCTCGTCGGCAAACTTCAACGGCACCAGGCCCGGGCCGCGGCTCGATAAGCGTCGAGACCGAAACGGCGCGCAACATCGTAGGCAAAGCCGGTCGCGCCCATCTTTGGGATCGAAAGGCCGCCGGTCGCGATCACCAAGGCCGGCGCGGCGAAGCTGCCCTTGTTGGTCTCGATGCGAAAGCGATCGGCGCGGGTGATATCGCTGACGCTGTGGCCGAGCGCAGATCGACACGGGCCGCCGCGCATTCCGCTGATCAGCATCGCGAGGATCTCGCGCGCCGAGCCATCGCAAAACAACTGTCCCAGGGTCTTTTCGTGATAGGGAATGCGATGGCGCTCGACCATCGCGATAAAGTCACGCTGGGTATAGCGGCTGAGCGCGGACTTGCAAAAATGTGGGTTGGCGGAGAGAAAGCGCTCCGGCGCGACTTCCAGATTGGTGAAGTTGCAGCGTCCGCCGCCCGAGATGAGGATCTTGGCGCCCGCCTGGGCGGCGTGGTCGAGCAGCAGCACCCGCCGTCCGCGCTGGCCGGCGGTCATCGCGCACATCAGCCCGGCAGCGCCGGCGCCCAGGATCACAACGTCAAACGATTCCATCGCCGAAGCGCATTATGCCAAACGCTGCGAGATTCGCTACAACGATTCCGGGAGAACGACGACGAATCGAGCGGCTGGAGAAAATTGCGATTGTGGATTAAAGCTGAACGCTCGACGCAGTAAGTCGCGCACGCAACAAAGACGACGGAGGAGTACCCGTGACTTCGAGAAAACAACGAATTCAATTCCGCGATTTTTCGACTCTGAGCGCCGAGGACCGCGAGATGGGCGAGCGCAACAAGGTCAACGGCGAGGTCGTCAACATTTTCAGGGTGTTGATGAACAATCCGAAGCTGGCGCGAAGCTGGTCGCGTTTCGCCGGTTATATTCTCGGCGGTCAGTCGTTGCCGGCGCGCGACCGCGAGATTCTGATTCTGCGCATCGGCTGGCTGAACCAGGCTCCGTATGAATGGGAGCAGCATGTGCGAATCGGCAAGGCGGCAGGCCTCACCGACGATGAGATCGATCGCATCAGCAAGGGTCCCAAGGCGGGTTGGAGCAAGCACGACGCGGCGCTGCTGCAGGCGGCCGACGACTTGCGCGAGAAGTCCGTGGTGTCCGACGAAACCTGGAAGCAATTGTCGGAGCGCTACAACACCGAACAGATGATGGATGCGGTTTTCACCGTCGGGCAGTACAACCTGGTGTCGTGGGCGCTCAACAGCTTTGGCGTTCCGCTGGACGACTACCTGCCCGGCGCGAACAAGCAGAACGCATAGCGACGAAGTTTTGGTGAATTGAAAAATGGATCTTCAACTCAAAGGAAAAACCGCGCTGATTCTTGGCGGCAGCAAGGGGCTCGGGCGCGGCGTGGCCGACGCGCTTGCGGCTGAAGGCGTTGCGGTAGCGCTGGTCGCACGCGGCCAGGAAGCGCTGGATCGCGCGGTCTCGGAGCTAACGTCGCGAGGCGCGAAGGCAGTGGGATTTGCGGCGGACATCGCGAATTGGCCGGCCGTCGAGAATGCCGCCAACACGGCTCGCAAACAGCTCGGCGCCATCGACATCCTGCTCAATAATTCGGGCGGTCCACCGCCGTCGGGCGTAGTCGGGGTGTCGGCGAAAGTCTGGGAGGAGCAATACCACGCGATGGTGTTGCCGCTGTTTCGACTCACCGATTTGCTGCTCGGCGACATGCGTGCGCGAAAGTGGGGCCGAATCCTGAACGTAGCCTCGACCAGCGTAGTTGAACCGATCATGGCAATCGGTGTGTCGAATACGTTGCGCAGCGCGATCGTCGGATGGGCGAAAACGCTGGCGACGGAGGTTGCGCGCGACGGCATTACAGTCAACACGCTTCTGCCCGGCGCGATTTCCACCGATCGCACGGTACAGATCAGCCGCGTGGCCGCAGAACGTCAGAAAATTTCCATCGAGGAAGCAATCCAACGCAACGCGCAGTCGATCCCGGTCGGACGGCTCGGCACGCCCGCGGAATTTGGTGCGGTCGCAGCGTTCCTTGCGAGTCCGCTGGCAGCTTACGTGACCGGTTCGTTGATTCGGATCGACGGCGGCTCGCTTCGATCGGTTTGAGACGCATGGAGATGCGAACATGAGCGACGTGCTGCCACTCAATGCAAAAATCAGATTCGGCGCGATGGCGACGGCGGCGGATCGCGAGCATGGGCTGAAAACCGTCAACACGCTGTCGCAGTGGGGCTACGAAAGTATCTGGACAGGAGACCACGTTGCGTTCACGGGACCGATCGACGACTCGCTTACCCAGCTGACCTACTTGTCCGCGCTGAAGCCGGACCTGATTTTCGGCACCAGCATTTACCTGTTGCCGCTGCGTCATCCCACGACGGTCGCGAAGATGGTGGCGACGGTGGATCGCCTGATGGGAGCGGGGAAGTTTATTTTCGGGGTCGGAGTCGGCGGTGAGTTTCCGCGCGAGTACGAGGCATGCGGCGTTCCGCTCAAGCAGCGCGGCGGGCGGTGCAACGAGGCCATCGAAATAATCAAACGGCTGTGGACCGGCGAACCGGTCGAGTACCGCGGCAAGTACTTCAGCTTCGGAAAAATCACGATGGCGCCGAAACCCCGCACTCCTGGCGGACCTCCGATATGGGTCGGCGGGCGAGCCGAAGCCGCGCTAACGCGGGCGGCGCGCCTTGGCGACGGGTGGATGCCGTACGTGGTAACGCCCAAGCGCGTTGCCGACGGACTCGAGTTCATCGCGCGCGAAGCAGAGAAAGCGAAACGCAAGTTCGACCATTTTGGCACCGCGCTGCATTTGTTCGTGACGATGGGTCCGAGTTACGAAGCTGCGCTCGACGTCTCGGCGAATTTTCTCAGCAAGCGCTATGCGATGGACTTTCGTGAACCCGCCAAGCGTTATGCAGCTGTGGGAAAGGCGGCGGATGTTGCCGCGCGAATCGATGAATTTATCCAAGCGGGAATTCGCGACATCAACGTCGACGTAATTTCAGCACCCTCCGATCGCGATGCCCAGCACGAGCAGTTCGCCAGGGAAGTGATCCCGCTGCTGCGCCGGTAAGGCTTAGTGCCAAGTCAGCTGGTTCTTGACGCCGACGACGCCCCTGGTATTCAAAGCGATCGCTTGCGCCGCCCTCGCGTCATCTGCGGATGCTACCACTCCGCTCAATTGTATAGTTCCGTGATCGCAATCCACCTCGACCGGATATCCATCGGAGATACCTTGTCGAGCCAGCGAACTCTTCACTTCGGTGATCAGCAAATCGTCGTTGGCGCGTTCGGCCGGTGAGTTGTAGTGGTGATCCTCTACCGTCCCGACCTGGTCGTTCTCAACATTCAGCGATCGATTTGTGGTAGTGACAGGTGCGGCTGGCGCAGGTGTGTAGGAACCCTGTTGAGCGCTTGCGCTTGAGAGAAACAGCGATGCTGTCGTCAGGCCGCAAACCAGCATCGCGCTTAAGAATTTGGCGGTTTCGAGTTTCATACAATTAGCCACAATGGGCACGGAGTGAGTAACTCTCCGTGCCCATATGATTATACAGTCAAATAGTTAGTTGCTTTCCTGGTACGTCTTCTGTTGATACGTAGTCGTGGTCTGTTCCGTTGGTGGAATCGGGACCATCGGCGTTACAGTGGAAGACTGACTATGATAAGCGCTCGTGCTTTCCTCGGTCGCATTGTTGCCCATGTTGTTGTAATTCGAAGCGCTCTTTTCCTCAGTAGTCGTGACGCTGGTCGGCGGCATCGCTACGACA
Organism: uncultured delta proteobacterium; assembly: GCA_963842215.1. Classification (GTDB taxonomy): domain Bacteria; phylum Desulfobacterota; class Binatia; order Binatales; family Binataceae; genus Binatus. The sequence goes on from CAWJFQ010000006.1 coordinate 246,280, forward strand.
GCAGGCGGCTGTTCGACCACCGGAGCCGGCTGAACGACCGTCACCTGCGGCGGGGGCACATACGTGGTCGCACTCGCGGTTTTGACCTGCTCCGTGGACGATCCGCATCCGCTGAAGAAAGGCAGAGCGGCGAGACTCAGGATTGAGATTGCAATCTTCGTTGAATTGTTCATCTTAAGAACCTCCTTGATTCGGGACGTACCACACCGCTTAAGTGGCGTGGTCCGCCTGTAGTCCAAAAGAAGCAAGAACGAAGCCATTGGAAACTTAAACATATTCGAAGGGTTTTATTAGCTATACAGCGCGTTTCAAGTGAGTATTAACTGACTATTACTCACTCGGAAGAATTCGAGTCCCGATCTCGCCGATGCAGTACGTATACTCGAGACGCCGGGGCGGAGCGCGACAACTCAGAGGTAAAGTTCCAGCCTGCCTCCGCAAGAATCGAGGAATCGCACACGATGTGATCGAAGTCGTCGCTCGCCTGCAGCAGCTTCAAAGCATTAGTGGAAGACTCAGCCACTACTACTTTAAAACCGCTCTGTTCGAGACCTTCTTTGATCGAATTGTTTTCCGCGGGCGCATCGGTAATCAAAAGCGCGGTTCGTTCTCTCGGTTCCGCCGGCGCAGTCATGCCGGCCAGCCGTTCCGAGCGCTTCATCCGGCCTGGGCGCATCGATGCGACCAGCGCCTCGGCCCGTGCGTATTCTTCCAGCTGCTGAACTCGTTGAGTCGCTTTCTCGACCAGCCCGGCCAGGCGAATCATCTCCGCCTCGTTCGGTGAGGGCGCGAGCTGATGGCGCAAAAGCGAAATACGAAGGCCGATCGCGTTGAGCAGGTCGTTGAGTTCGGTCGCGGCCTTGTGAGCAACCTGTACAATTGGATGTGGTTTCCGCGATTTCGGCATGCCCGAACTCGGTAACGCTACCGCTGAGCGCTCAAACATCGGACCGGACCGCAATCTTCGACCTGATATGGCGAAAGCGAGCCGCCGCCAATCCGCATTGGTGTCACGCGAAATCGGCGACGACTCTGACAATGCCGAGCGTCAGCTATCGAGAACTCGCCGAGCTGCTAACTACCATCAGCTGGTTGTTAACGCTCTGAACTCCCTTGGTTTGCGCTGCGACCTGGGCCGCATGCGCTGCGATATCAGGCGAAGGTACATTACCCTTCAGCGTGACAACGCCAGCAATCGTATCGACATGAATTTCCTGCGAACGAACCATCTGGTCGCGCTTCAATGCCGTCTTCACTTCAGCAGTGATAGTCGTATCTTTAATGGCGCGCGCGGTGCCGTGATAGGCGTCTTTAGCAGCGGTCGCCGTATCGGAACCGGCATTCTCCAGGGCTTGACCAGCCTGGTGCATATCCTGGCTGGCCGGCGCACTGGAGTTCTGCGCGAACGCCGGAACTGACATTACCATTCCCAACAGAATCGCCGGTACGACTAGTTTAAATGAGTATTTGATTTTCATATCGCCTTCCTTGCTGAAAGCTTCGGTGCATGTGGGCCCGGAATTAGTTCATGCCCTGCGCCTTGAGCCACTTCTCGATGGCTTCGCGCTGGTCGCCTGAACGTTCCTGAATCTTGCCGACCAATTTTTCCATGCTGCCTTGAGCCTGCGTCAGATCGTCGTCAGTGACCTGTCCCCATTTCCGCTTGATCTCACCGCCCAACTGTTTGAGTTTGCCTTTCATCTGGTCGCTATTCATCTGGATTGCTCCTGTTTGGTTGTGTTCGTTTCACGACTGGTTCTCGTGATGCGAATAAACGGAGCAAGTATAGGGCCACTGGCTAAAACCATGATTTGCAAGGACTTTTTTACACAAAGCGGGGTAATTTCTTCACGCTTCCCAGCGATATTGAAATTCTGGGAAACGGAAAGATCTGGTTGCGCGATCCGACTACGGCGTGGATGGGGCGGTCGAATCGGCGAGTTTCGGAAGCGGCGCCAGCAAGGTTGAAGCTTTGGTCGCGAGGCTGATGGCGGCGACACTATCGTGGTCCGCCAGCGACTTCTTAGCTTCCTGAATCAGTCTCTGTGCGAGGATGTCGCGTTGAGAATCGTCGGCGCTTAGATTTTTGCGATCGACTCGTCTCTCCGTTCCATCGACTTCCCGGATGAGGGTTGCCGCTTTCGGAGGATTCGCGTCGCTCGACGATGCGGATGAATCCATCGCGCGAACTTAGAGTTGGAGTCATTGCTCCGACCGCCGGCGCGGCGGCTTCGGACGCGCTCCCGGTTGACGGAGTTGACGCGGCTGCCCCGCTCACCTTGATAGCAGGCGCCGGCGTGGCGGCCGCGGTTGGCGCACTGTTTTCCAGACTCACGTCATTGGTTTTGGCGTCAGTATGATTGGCGACACCAGCTGCCTGTCTCGCGGCGATTGCTGCCTGCTTCGACGCAGTCGCCGCGTCCTTGGAGGCCTGTGCGGCGGCAGCCGATGCGTTGGCGGCGTTCTTCGATGCAGCAGCCGCATTTTGGGCGGCGGCGCGCGCTTGCCGCTCATTGCTCTTCCGCGGAATTTGCGTCAGCGACGGGAGTTGGCGTGGGGGACGGCGTCGCTGTCGGCGTCGCTGTAGGCGGAGCCGGAGTTTCGACTGGAGTTGAGCCCTTAAAAAAATCCTCGACTCCTTCCATGCTCGGCGATCCGTTGGCGCCACATCCTGAGAGGGAAACCAACGGTAATGAAAACAAGGCGACGATGAGCCAGACGATCGGCCGATTCACGCGCTTAAGCAGCGCTCGAGACCGCTGATTTGGCAGGCGCATTTGCAGCAATCGGAATCGTAACCTTGCACACAGTACCTTGGCCGACTTCGGAATCTATTGCTATCTTGCCGCCGTTGAGTTCGATCGCGCGCATCGCGAACGGCAGACCAAGCCCGCTCCCGCCAGCTTTGGTTGTGTAATATAAGTCGAAGATTCGATCCAGTTGCTCCTTGCCTATACCGGGGCCGCGGTCGGCGATCGAGAGCTCGACCGACGACCCGCGCGCGCTGCTGCCGAGCTTCAGCACGCCGCCGTCGCTCATTGCCTGGTCTGCATTGTTTATCAAGTTTGAGAGCGCTTCGTAAATCAATCCGCGATCGGCTCGCACCGACGGCAGCGCCGGATCGAGTTCATATTCGACTTTGACGCGCTCGCTGGCGACGCGGGCGCCCAGCTCCTTGAGCAACTCGTTCATGTCGAAATCGCTCAGCTGAAGCTGCTCGGGCCGCATGAACCTCAGCAGCGCCTCGACCGCTTGATCGAGGCGGGTCACCTCATGGCGCAGCTTGTCGATATGCTTTGCGCCAGCTTCGCCGGCATCGTGGCGCAGCAACTCGAGTCGCATATTCATGCCGTTCAGAGGACTGCGCAGTTGATGAGCGAGGCCCGATATCAAAGTACCGAGGCGCGCCAGCCTATTCGAGGAATCGAGCGCTGTTTCGAGTTCCATTACCGGCTTCAGATCCCGAAGCACGATCAGCAGGCCGGCCGGAACTCGCTCCCGGCCCAGGCGAAAGAATGAAACCAGGTAGGTGCCGCCCTCCGGCAATGTCAGCGGAACGTCGTGAGCGTCGGTGCCGGCAGTGGTGGATTGCACCAGTGCGAGGAGTGGATGCTCGGGACCGAGCAACGACGTCATCGCTGCGCCTTCGAGCGCTCCGCTTTTCGGCGCAAGCCGCTCCTGCGCTTCCTTGTTCGCGAACAGGACCGTGCTGTTGGCGTCGAGCAGCACGACGGCGTCCTGAATCGTGCGGACAACGTCGAACAGATGGGTCTGATGGCTGTCGAGTCGAGATCGATCCGCCCTGACCTGCCGCGACAATTCGTTGAATTTCTCGGCCAGCGTACTGAGCTCATTGACTCCCGATACTTTCACTTCCTGCGGATTTTTTCCGGCCGCCAGCTGTTCAAAGCCCCGGGTCAGCAGCGCGAGCTGTTCGAGAATCTGGTTCGAGATCAGCACAACCGCGATCACAGCGGCCGCGAGTACCAGGCCTGCGGTAGCGACTATGACCAACAGCAAGTGGCGGGCACGGTCGGCAATGAGCGCCGTCGTGACGCCGATCGAGATCGTCGCAACCGGCTGACCGTTGATTTCCACCCGCCGCTGCGCAGTGTAGACCCGCGCCGTCAGCAGGCTCGGCAGCGACGTGAAAAGGAACCATTGCGAAGCCTGCTCCTCGAGTTCTCTGACTGAAGGCATCGTGAGTGAGGGCTTGCCCTCGCCGTCACCGTTAGCTGCGACTATCACGGTGCCGTCATTTCCATTGATCGAAGCGGTTACCACGGCAGGGCCAAAGGCCACGGTGGAATCGAGCAGCTTACGCAGCGGTTCGAAGTCGTGAATCTGGGCCGGCACGTTGCTGCCGCTTTGCGAGAGCGCCAGGCGTACCTGTTCGAAAATCTGCGCGATCATGAAGTCGGTCGATCGCGACATGTCCTCAATCATCCCGCTCAGGCGCGAGTCGAGAGTGATGATGCTCAGCGCCAGGGTAGGAACAAGCATCAGTACGAGAGCTATCAGCGCTAGTCTTGCTCGCAGGTGCATAGTCTCCGGCGCGATCGGTTTGTGAGAGACTCTTCTCGATTTCGCGCGCGGCCGCTTTATGAACGGTCGCTGCCGAAGCGTTCAAGCTTGTTGTACAAGGTTTTCGCGCTCACGCCGAGGATTTCGGCGGCGCGGGTCTTGTTACCGGCGGTGAACTCGATGGTGCGAGAGATCATCTCCTTTTCGACGTCGTCGAGCGAGCTGCCCAGCGGGATCTTGATGAAGCCGCCGTCGCCGCCGCCCGCCGCGCGAAAGTCGTCGGGCAGGTCGGGCTTGCGGATGGTGCGGCCTTCGCACACGATCAGCGCGCGCTCGATGACGTTGCGCAACTGGCGCACGTTGCCGGGCCAGGGATGCGCCGCCAGCGCCTTCATGCATTCCTCATCGACGCCGGTCACATCTTTCTTGTTCTGTGCCGCGTAGTGGTTGATGAACATCTGCACCAGCTGCGGCAGATCGTCGATGCGCTCGCGCAAGGGAGGCAATTGAATGGTGAACACATTTAGACGGTAGTAAAGATCCGCCCGCAGCGAATTCTCGCGCACCGCTTGCTCGATGTCGCGATTGGACGCCGCCAGCACCCGCACGTCCAGCGCTATCTCCGCAGTTCCGCCCACCCGGCGCAGGCGCTGCTCCTCGATCACGCGCAGCAGCTTGGCCTGCAGTTCGGGCTTCATCTCGGTCAACTCGTCGAGCAGCAAGGTGCCGCCGTTAGCCGCCTCGAAGCATCCTTCCTTGCGCCGGTCGGCGCCGGTAAACGAGCCGCGCTCATGCCCAAACAGTTCGCTTTCCATCAGCGTTTCGGGAATCGCCGCGCAGTTGACCGGAACATAAGCCGCATCGCGGCGCGGCGACAATTCATGGATCGTGCGCGCCACCAGCTCTTTGCCCGTGCCGCTCTCTCCCGTAATCACCACCGACGCCGACGATTGCGCCAGGCGCTCGATCGCCGTGATTACCCGGCGCATCGCAATCGAACGCCCGAACAGCGGTCCGAGCTCGCCGACCTCGGCCAGGCGCCGGCGAAGGGTAGAGTTCTCCTCGCGGATGGTGATGTTGTCGGCGATATTCCGGAGCACCCGCTCCAGGTGGCGCGGGATCGACGGGCTTGCGCAGGTAGTCGAGCGCGCCGAGCTTAAGTGCTTCGACCGCGTCGGGAATTTCGCCCTGTCCCGAAATCATGATGGTCGGCAGATGAAGTCCCAGCTCACGGATATCGCGCAACAGCTCGAGGCCGCCCTTGCGCGGCATCCTGAGGTCCGAAAGCAGGATGTGCGGGTTGAAGCTGCTGATAAGTTCGAGCGCGCGCACGCCGTCTTCCGCGATTTCCCCGCGAAATCCCCACGCCTGGAGCGACTCGCGCCACTCCTCGTGCGTGTTCACGTCGTCTTCGGCGATCAATACTCGAATTTCATTGGCCATAAAGTTCCCACGAAAAAACTACCGTGAATGTAAGATGTTCTCGGTGGGATGCAACAACCGTGCAAAGTGCGGTGCCTTCTCGAAAGCACTATGACTTATTCTGATTTGACGATCAAAACGGCGAATCGGTTGCAGATTAAATCAGTAATTTTTACCGGACTACCTGTTTGTTATTACTCGACTTTCGTCCGCCGCCACAGTTAATTCGTGGCAGACGATTTGCTTGTATCACATGCTGAATCCAAAGCAATCGCATCATAAGGAAGGGCGTAAAAATGAGTACCGCAAAAGCAGATGTTGACGGCCTGCTCGATGAGGGCCGCGAGAAATTGAATGATTTTGCCGAGAAAGGGATGGACTACGTTTCGTCAGCCAACTCGGTGCTGACGGACTTCGTTCGCGACGAACCCTTGATCGCAATCGCCAGTGCGTTCGCGATCGGTTACATCGCGGCGCGGATCCTCAATCGGGTGACGGCGCGATAACGATAATGGAAGCGCAAGATATCGACTACGCCAAGGAGCTGCGCGACAAAATCGCCGAGTATCCTGAGCGATCATTCGCACTTGCTCTGCTCGGGGGCTTCGCAATCGGCGGAGGCCTGAGCAGCAGGACCTCGTTCCAGATCATTGTCATGGCGCTCGAAGGAATATTGGGAGACCGGCTGATCCCGGCGTTAGTATCGAAGACGGACAAAAATGGTAGACGACAACGACATAAAAGATGAGCTCGACGACGCCAAGGAAGACCTTCGCGACGCCCTGCATCAACTCAACGGGCGCGTGGAAGACGGTGTTGCGAAACTTAGACCCGACCGCGGCATCCGCAGGCATCCTGTAACCACCGCATGCGTCGCCGGTGCGTTGGGTTTTGCACTCGGAGCAGATTCGGGCGAAGTCACAATGATAGGGCTGTTCGTTTTAGGCGCCGCCGCTCTCATGGCGATGCGGGAGCGCGGAGTTGACGATTCCAATGAAGTCGAAGTCGGACGAGTCTGACATCAGGGTCATAAATTCCCCGCGCGAGGACGAACTGCCCGAGTTGGCGGTTCGAATTCTCTCTGACTTCGCGCGTATCGTCGCCGCCGAGGCTCGCCTGCTCGAGTCGAATATCGTCGGGGCAGCGCAGTCGCTCCTGGATCGAGTCTACGTCACATCGACGCTCATCGTGCTCGCTGCCGCAGGCGTACTCGCATTGCTCGGCAGCGTAGTCCTCTTGCTCCATCAATGGCTGCCGTGGTGGCAGGTACTCGGCCTGGTCGGAGTAAGCGCGGTGGTCACGGCCGAGGTGCTGAGGCGCGCGCTGATTCCTGTCTCTCCTCACACCTCGGTTTCTCTAGTCCCTTAGTACTAGTCGACGTTTTCAGTCTCCACGTTGCAAAAATTTTACCCAGTTCGTTCTTCGGAGTTTTACCTCTTCCTTTTGTTCACTAGCAATTTCTCCGAAGTTCTACGGCATAGGAATTGCTCAAGACTTCAGCACCAAACGTGAACGTGGAGGAGCTTGAGTAATGTTGTACTATGCGCTTGTTTTTCTGCTGGTGTCGTTGGTCGCAGCGGCACTTGGGTTTGGCGGCGTTGCCGGCACCGCCGCTCAAATCTCGCGAGTTCTGTTCGTGGTTTTCCTGGTCTTGTTCGTGGTGTCACTCGTCGCTGGACGAGTCATCATATGACGATTCCCGTTTCCGTCACGATTCTGCTCTGCGCGAGCGGAAATCATACAATTTAGCTGCTACGAAGTTCCTCATAAATCGACCGTCCGGCCTGCTTCAGGGGCCGGACGGTCCTGCTCGTTTCGTAAACTGGCAAAAAAGGCGCGGCCAATTGACCGCCGCGCCCAGTCTGATGTCGTGATCGCAAGAGGTTTAGAAGATTATCCCGAGCGTATCGCCGACGATTTCAAATGGAGCCGCGACTATTGTTCCGGCGGCATCCGCGGTGGCTCCAACGACACTTTGAGGATGATCGGTGGTCGTGGTCGTGGTCGTCGTTTGCTCCACCGGCGTGCCTTCGGCCGTCGTTGTATAAGTCGTTTGACTGCTGCTGCCGGCGCAGGACTGGAGTAAAGGACACGCGCAGATGATCGCAGTCAGCGCTATGGCGGAAAGAGTGGATTTCTTCATAACAGTTTCTCCTGCACCTATGCGTAATTCGATTGGCCGATGTTCGCCGCGTTAAGGATTCACGTAAGTGGTCGTCGTCTGCCGCTGGACAGCGCCGTCGTCGCTGGTAGTCGTTTGAGTCGTCGTGGTGGGTCCTGGAACTGTAGTCACGACCACCGGGGCGGGAGTAACGACGGCCGGAGGAATCACGGGCGGATACGACGGGTTGTACTGCGTTACCGTCTTTTTCTCGACCGTGCCGTTATTGAACTGGGTAGTAGTAGATGTAGTGCTCGCGTTTGGCGGCGGCACGGTGACTACCGGCTGAGTTATTACTGGAGCTTCTGTTACTACAGTGGCCGGTGGCGGAACCGTGTCGACCTCACGAGTGGTAGTTGTCTCAGTATGTTCGGTTGAGCAGCTTGTCATCCATCCCAGCGAAAGGCCGACGCAGGTAGCAAGCGCGATGTTAGTAAGTATCTTCATATAGTTCTCCTCCGATTTTCTAATCGGTAATCGAAGGGGTACGCCAAGTCGCTAGCAGGGAAAGGTATTAGAAGGTGATGTGGTTGCGAACCTTGGCGCACCCTCCGAGCTATTGGCAGGCTAATCAGCAATCGCTGTGCCGAACGGAAAATTGCAAAAAAGACACGGTTGGCAGCGCTTTCGTCATGCGCAGCCTGGTGTCGAGCTCCGTGACTCGGAAAAAAGTTCCATTGAGGTTTAGTTAGCAAAGAGTCGAATTTCTCTTCCTGTATTTCCTACTGACCGCCGATTTTTTTCAATTCGACAGTCCGCAAGTTGCAATAAAAGCCGCTTCTAGCCAGCAGCGATCGCGAACACAGCAGTGGCACATTGGTTGCTGTCTTCGATTCACGATCGCCTTAAGAAATCTAAATGAAACTTTTTCTAACATTCGGAGGTAAACAAATGAGAACCAAGGCGTTGCTTCTAACCGCCTCGCTCCTCGTTGGAGCTTTTCTGATGCCCAACGTACCAAGCTACGCGCAGGGCGCCCCACCGGCCCCGGACAACAGCGCAGTGAACCAGCGCGATCGCGATCAGACGCTCACCCCGATGGATCAGTCGAACAAGCCTGCTGATCTCAAGATCACGCGTCAAATCCGCCGCGCCCTGGTGAAAGACCACGAACTTTCAACTGATGCCAAGAATATTAAGATCATTACCATTGATGGCGCGGTTACGCTCCGCGGGCCCGTCAAGTCAGAGCAGGAAAAAGCAGACATAGCAGCCAAGGCCGCTCAACTCGCTGGCGATACCAACGTTCGGAATGAACTCGAAGTCGCTGGTCAATAGCTAGTCCAATACTGAGGAGTACCGATCATGGCAAAAGCAGTTTTCTGTATCGCGAAGAGCGAAGAGCAAGCGGTCCAAATAGTCAATTCACTCAAGGCCGCGGGCTTCTCAAACAACGATGTTTCCGTGTTGCTGCCCGATCGCGCGGGGTCCCGCGACTTCGCGCATGAACAGCACACTAAGGCGCCCGAAGGCGCTGCGACCGGTGCGGTTGCCGGCGGAGTAGCGGCGGGCGTACTCGGTTGGCTGGTGGGAATCGGCAGTCTCGCGATCCCCGGCGTCGGCCCGCTCATCGCAGCCGGTCCGATCATGGCCGCTCTCAGCGGCGCCGCCGCAGGCGGAGCGGTTGGTGGATTTGCCGGCGCCCTGGTGGGCTTCGGCATTCCTGAATACGAAGCAAAGCAATATGAAGGCAAGATCAAAAATGGCAATATCCTGATTTCGGTCCACACCGAAGACAGCAAGGAACGTTCGGCCGCCAAGGAGATCTTCGATCGCGCGCACGCCACCGATATTTCGTACACCGGCGAGGCTCGCGTCTGACGATTTCCGCCGCACCACTTCTCCCCATCGCTACCCGCGGACGGTGGATACATTCCATCGTCCGCGAGTCCTCTGCAGCACCGAACAGCATGTTTAACGTATCTAACTAGCTTGATAGCGGCGTAGAATAGGCGGCAGTGGCAGAAACCGAAAAGCAAGCAGAGCAACCGTACGGCGAAAATGACGACAGCTTCGCCTTGCTATGGGTTGCTACTCCTATTTGCGCTCTGATCATCGCGACCGCAGCCTTCTATTTTGCCAAGCCTGTACTACTGCCGCTTGCGATCGCACTCATCCTGAGCGTGGTCTTCAGTCCCGTCGCGACCCGCCTCGAGGTTGTCTTCGGACGCTTCGTCAGCGCTGCACTAGTAGTCCTGGTAGTCATGACTGCCATCGTCGCAATGGGATATTTTCTGACTATTCAACTGACTACAGTTGCCGAGCAGGTCGCTAACTATTCTGACAATATCGGAAACAAATTAGCGGCACTGGAAAAGTCGACGCCGCCATGGCTCGCGCATATCAAGGAGGCCGTGTCGGAGGTTCAGCGTCGCGTGGAGAGCGCCAATCCCGCTCCTCGTCAGCCGCGCGAGGTGATGGCGCTGCCGGTTCCCGCCCCTCTGAGCGACAGCCTGAAGCCGGTGATTCCGATCGTCGACGGCATGGTCAACACGCTGCTGATTATCATGCTGTTGTTTTTTCTGCTCTACAGCCGCAAGGACTTGCGCGATCGATTTGTCCGGCTGGCTGCGCGAGGAAGAATTCCAATCGCCGCGCAGGCGATCGAGACCGCGGGCTACACTGTCGGCCGCTATTTGTTGCTATTTGCGATGATCAACCTCACCTACGGCATCGCGGTAGGCTTGGTGGCGTGGCTGGTCGGGCTGCCGAGTGCGCCATTGTGGGGTCTGGTCGCGTTCCTGCTGCGGTTCATCCCATATGTCGGCGCCATCAGCTCGGCACTTCTTCCAGCACTGGTTGCCTTCGCGATATTTCCCGGATGGAGCAAGGCGCTCGGGATACTTGGCGCGTTCGTCGCGCTCGATCAGATTGCGGCCCAATTGGCCGAGCCATTTATCATCGGCCACGGAATCGACGTCTCACCGGTCGCACTGCTGATATCCGCGATGTACTGGTCATGGCTATGGGGAATACCTGGGCTGTTGCTTTCGACGCCGTTGACTGCCTGCCTAAAGGTCGCCGGCGATTACATTCCGCCTCTTGGATTTCTCTCGATTCTGCTCGGCGCCGATCGTGTGCTCGACGACTACCACGACTTCTACCGCATGCTGCTCGAGCTCAATCCAACCGGCGCGCGGGACGTCGCCATCCGCTACTGCGACGAGAACGGTCTCGAGCGCACATTTGACGACGTTATCCAGCCGGCGCTGGTGCTGATGCGTGAGGAGCGTGCGGAAAACCACATCAGCGAGGAGAATCAGCGCCTCATCATCGACACCACGCACCAACTGATTCCTGAACTCGGCAATCGGTTTAAGAAGTCGCGAATTTCACCGAGTCTGCGAGTAATCGGTGTGCTGGCGCCGGGCGAGGTGCACTTTTTAGAGTTGTTGATACTGCTCGAGCTGATGCGCAAAGAGGGCGTGGTCGCAAGCTTCGCCGGTGAGGATAAATCACCCACCGACATTTTCGATCTGATCAAACGATTCACGCCGGACTTCGTCTTCCTCTCGTGCATGACCGACGACTGCATCCCCGGGGCACTGGAACTGGTCACGAGCCTGCGCTCGATCTCGTCGCGCGTGATGATTGTGGCCGTTGGCCCCGCGGCGATGAAGAACTCGGACGCGCTCATCAACGCCGGGTGTTCTCAGATTTGCGCCAACAACAACGAAGCGCGCCGGTCAGTACGCGGCTTCCTGCTCCAGCGCGCGAAGTCCCGCGTCGCCGCCAGCGAGCGCGCGCAGCAACGCTACGCCGGCGAGAACGGCTGACGATTATCGCAAAACTCGATACAGACTGAATTATCGCGAAGCTTCCGGCGGTGGCGCGTCTTCAGCCAGCCGCCGCTCGTGCGGAGGCGGAAAACAAGGGAGGGTGCTCGTCACTACGTAGTGGTAGTAGTGTCCGTTCCACATGAACGTTCCGGTCGGTTTGCCGAAGTTCGAAGTCATGACGGTCAGCCGATCGCTGTCGGCCTGGGAGACGAATTGCGAGGGCGTATACGCAAGGAAGCTGCTGGCAGTCTCGGGCACGACCGCGCCCAGCGGTGGCGAAAAACTCATCTGAAGAAAATTGACCGCCGGCCGCCAGCCGTCGATGTTTGTGTCGCTGTCGGCTATCGGCGCCCATTGTCGCTGGTCGATCGAGTCGCGGATCTGCAGCTCGCGATACTCAGGCGCGCCCGCCGCGCTCCGGCGCAATTCGATCACACCGGGAACTTCAACATCGAGTTGGTTACAGTTGTCGCCGCTGGTCATCAGACTCTCGCGGGCGTCTGCTTCCTTCTTTGCTTCGATCTCAGCCGCATGCGTCGACGCCCCGACTCCTGACGCCAGGCTCACGGCTCCCTCGCCTATAGTCTCCGCCGCGCTTTCGGCCACGGGCGCGAGTTGAGCCGCGGCCATCCAGCATCCGCTGATTCCAACGGCGACCGCAGCCGCGAGGATTGCGACTATCGACGAGAAAAAATGACGCCTCAAGCTATTGATACGACCCCAAACCAGAACGCCAGCGCGCCGATGATTCGTTTCAAGCATGGCCGCCGCAATCCGGTCGGCGGTTAGACTAGCAGAAATCCCGAGGCAAAAAATCCTACCGTCGGGCGGTCCGCCTGTGCGCTGATAGACTCGGCCGGTTCAGAAAAAGAACGGCCGGGCTACGAGTGGGGACCGTGGTGGGGAGCCGACGGTGCAAGTAGCCCGGCCTTTGCTTGGGGACAGACGCTGTTTGTCTCGGGGGAGGAGATTGTCAGCGCAGCTTTATCTGAAGCAAACATTGTGCCCTGAAAAACCTGAACCAGAATCAAGCGTCGCCTTTAAAAGTTTTTCTCTTTCTGCGACGCACGATGGTCGAAAGTCTCGAATTCGGCCACTTTCCCGCGAGAATCGGGACATTTGCATCTTGCGACGCTGATACCCGGATGCGACCTCATAGAATTTTCGTTTCGCGCATGCGTCCGATGGACTGCGGCAGCCAACTGCGACAAGCGCAGTTACGAGCCTGCGCCGGTACACATCGGTTGCGCGAGTTGTGTTGAATCTGCGCAGTAGTTCGCGCCAGCGATCAACCAACTGTTCCAGATGAAAATCGGGGACGCTACTTATCCACAAGCTCACGGGCGCGACGCTCGATTGCGCGATTAGATCGACGAGGAAAATCCGCGATGTGCGCCATCGTTGGTTGAGAGCCCTTCGTCCGTGTGTTACTTCCTAAAGGCTCGGGGCGTAGCGCAGCTTGGTAGCGCACCTGCCTTGGGAGCAGGGGGTCGGCCGTTCAAATCGGCTCGCCCCGATACGCGCCAGTAGCTCAGGTGGAAAGAGCAACGGCCTTCTAAGCCGTGGGTCAGGGGTTCGAATCCCTTCTGGCGCGCCACGGAGGCGAATTCCGTTCCCGGCGGCTCGAGACGCTGGGCGGATTGAATAGTATCGCGGATGGTGAGTGTAGCTCAGCTGGCAGAGCATCGGATTGTGGCTCCGGCGGTCGAGGGTTCAAATCCCTTCACTCACCCCAAACATCCTGCTACGTAAACGTGCTTCGACGGTGGGCCGTTAGCTCAGTTGGTAGAGCAGCTGACTCTTAATCAGCGGGTCTGGAGTTCGAGTCTCCAACGGCCCACCACCGAAGCCCCTCTCTCCCAATGACTCTGCTATTGTAGGCCAGCTCAGCAGCCTTGAAGCCTCAGTTTGACCAAGTCCATGTCGCTCTTCGGTGTTTCGTTTCCCTTCTTCGACTTTTTCTGGAACGCGTGCAGCAGATAGAGGACTGCTGCAAAACTTGACAGCATATACGGCGCGATAGGTGTCGCCATCATAGTCATCAATGATCTCCAGCACCTGCGCACCCCCCCGAAACCCTTCATCAGTTTTACGTGGGACGTTCGCGATTGACTGTGCACAACCATCGTTTCCTTTTATGCACAATTTTCTGAGTGTCGTGGGTAGCGACGCCGCAGCAACGCGGCGCGTTGCTCACCCGGCAGCCCGACTGCCGCAGCTCGTTGTCGTCGATTGCTAGTCGCGTCCTGATGCGGTAATCGTCCTGCCGTCTTCACCAGGGAGTGCACCATGAATTTTGGCACCTTGATTTTCACCAAGCCCGAGCGCGCGATTACCGACGTAAAGTTCGCCGAGGACCACGGCTTCAGCCACGCCTGGTTCCCTGACTCGCACATGATTTGGGGCGATCCCTTCGCCTGCATGGCGCTGGCTGCGGTCAATACCGAGAAGATCAAATTGGGAACCGGCGTGGTGGTCGCATCGAGCAGGATCGCGCCTGTCACCGTGCATTCAATCGCGACGATTAACCAGCTCGCACCCGGCCGCGTGATCCTGGGCTTCGGTACGGGCCATACCGGTCGCCGCGTGATGGGCTTGCCCCCCGTCAAGCAAGCCGAGTTTCGCGAGCAGGTCCGCCTGATTCACGACCTGCTGGGCGACGGCGAAGGCATCTACAACACCGAAGGCGTCAGTCGAAAAATCCGTTTCCTGCATCGCGATCGCAGGTTCATCGATCTCGACCACAAAATCCCATTCTACGTCGCCGCCAATGGCCCCAAGTCACTGGCACTCGCAGGCGAGTACGGCGACGGCGTCCTTACCACCGGCATCATTGACGCCGATCGAATGGCGGCCGTGCGTAAAAGTATCGACGCCGGCGCGGCGCCCATTGGCCGCAACGCCGACAATCTGCCGATCGTTTCGATGACGCACATCTGTGTGCTCCGTCCGGGTGAGAAAGTCGATTCACCACGGGTCAAGGCGATGACCGGGCCGTGGGTGATGGTGCACTTCCACGCGATTGCGGCCGGCTTCGCCGGCACCAGGTACCTGTCGCCCGAAGGGCGCGCAGTTTACAAAGCCTACGAAGAGTACGTCACGAATATGAAGACACCCGCGGCCGAGCGCTATCTCCTTCTGCACGTCGGACACTGCACCTATGTCCTGCCAGAGGAACAAAAATTTGTGACCCCCGAGACCATCACCGCGACGACGATTGTCGGCCCGCGCGAAGAGGTCGTTGAGCGTCTGAAGGCCTTGGAACACGCGGGCTTGTCGCAAGTGTTCATCAATCCTCCGATGGATGGCTTCAACGAGTGTCTCGAAGACATCTCCCGCAACGTAATCGAGCGTATGTGACCTCCGGCCTCGCTTATCTCTTTGTTCCAGGGGGTTCGACGAGTCCGTGCGAGCCCGCTTGACATGAAAATCCCATAATGTTTAATTGAAGCAAATTTGAGCACAATTTTGTATACACATTTATGACAGGTCCTCCCGAAGTTCCCGTTGGCAGCGAGCAGTATTCTCGCATTGTCGCCTGGATCAACCGGGAGGCCGAGCTGCTCGATACCGGGCGCGAACGCGAATGGCTCGAATCGATGGTCGCCAAGGAGATCGTTTACCAACTGCCTTTGCGCCAGACCGTAGAACGTGTGAATGGCACCGGTTTCTCGGAAGCGACCTTTCACCTCGATGAGTCCTACGGCTCCCTGATGAGTCGAGTACTCCGCAACGAATCCGGTTTTGCATGGGCCGAGGATCCGCCTTCGCGCACTCGCCACTTCGTCACGAACATTCGAGCCTACCAGGGCGAAGGCGATAAACTCGAAGTCAAGAGCAACCTTCTGATTTATCGAACCCGTCGCGATCAGACGCAGCCGCAATTGCTTTCGGGCGAGCGGCAGGACGTGCTGCATATCGAGGACGGAAATCTGAAGCTCTTTCGCCGCACCATTCTGCTGGATTTAACCGTAATCGAAACTCATAACCTGGCAATTTTTTTTTGAACTTCGCGATGATTCTCATGTCATGCAAGCGAGCACGAATCATTGAAACGGAAAACCTTCCGCGAAGGGAGGTACGCCAGTGACAGCCGCGAACTCTATCAACGGCAACGCGAAGACCATTTCGGACCGCCTGCTCGACGAGTTGCGCGACGGTCTGCCCCACGGCCAGATTCCGGCGGCTCTCTTTGGCAACGAGGAAATCTTTAATCTCGAGTTGCGGAAAATATTCGCGCGATGCTGGGTGTTCCTCGCGCACGAATCGGAAGTTCCCAGCGCCGGCGACTACGTGCGGCGAAAAATCGGCCAGGACAATTTTATCGTGGTGCGCGACGAGAACGGCGAAATCCATGCCTTGTTCGACGCCTGCCGCCATCGCGGGGTTCAGATCTGCCGCGCAGATTCCGGCAACACCACGGTTTTTCGATGTCCGTACCATGGGTGGGCATACGACACGAAAGGCAATCTGCTGGGAGCTCCGCTTTGGAAAAACGCCTTCGGCGATATGCCGAAGGAAGAGAACGGTTTGCTCGGAGCCGCCAAGCTTGCTTCTTATCACGGCTTGATTTTCGCCACGCTGGATCCGACCGCTCCTTCGCTCGAAGAATACCTGGGCGGAATGAAGTGGTACCTGGATTTCGTCTTCGGACTTAACGAGCATGGAATCGAGATAATTGGTCCGCCGCAGCGCTTCGTAGTTGACGCGAACTGGAAGTCAGGTGCCGAGAATTTTTCCGGCGATGACTATCACCTCGGCACGCTGCATCAGGTCGGTGTGGGAAATCGGCGCCTTCCCGGTCCCCTTCGCCGACAACATGATGGGCTACCATATCCAGGCATCGGCTGGACACTCCCTGTCGTTGTCGATGGCGCCGACTGAGGACGACCCGGGCCCGAAGTTCTTCGCCTATCCCGATGAGCTTGCCGCGACTTTCAACACTGCGCGAATAAACGACGAGCAGCTTGGGGTTGCCCGCCGCTCACGGGTGTTCGTCGGTAACGTGTTTCCTAACTTTTCAATCCTGGTCGCGCCGATGACCGATGACGGCGCTCATTTCCCGACCACCGGCGTTCTGACAATCCGTAATTGGCAGCCAATGGGAGCGGGCCGGGTCGAAGTGTGGAACTGGTTCTGCGCCTACCGAAACATGACGATCCTGCAAAAGGAACGGGTTTACAAATCAGGACTCGCGTCATTCTCGATGGGCGGCGTGTTCGAGATGGACGACACCGAACCCTGGATCCTTGCGGCCCGCACCGGACGCTCTGTGGCAGCGGAAGTTCTGGACCTGAAACTAAATTACAAAATGGGATTGCCCGGAATAGGGATAGCCCATCGCGCGGAGGACTGGCCCGGTCCGGGCGTAGCTTACTGGCCGCGCTATGAAGAAGGCGTGCAGCGGAATCTGTTTCGCTTCTATTCCGAATTGATGCGCGCAGAGGCCGGCACTTGGCCAAAGTTTTCTTTGGATTGAGGGAAATCCCACGTGGGTATGCTGGATAACCAGATAGCAGTGATTGTCGGCGCCGGTGGAGGGATCGGTCGCGCCGTCGTCGCCCGCTACCTTCGCGAAGGATCATCGGTGCTCGCCGTCGACCGGGAACCGAACCGGCTGGAATCGCTCAAGCGGGATTTGAAGGAAGATCGCCGCCTGCTCACCCTCACCGCTGACGCTACGACCTGGGAAACCAGCGAGCAGATTGTTCGCGAGGCGGCTAGCCGCTTTGGCGGCCTCGATGTGCTGGTCTCCTGCGTTGGGATCTACGATCACGGTGTCCGGCTGGTAGATATCCCCGGTCCCAAGCTCACCTCGGCGTTCGACGAATGCTTTCGCGGCAACGTCGCCTCGCTACTTCTGAATATCAGAGCCGCAATTCCACAACTGGCGGCGCGCCGCGGACGCGTGGTCGTCACCGGATCATTCGCGTCGTACCGGACCTCGGGCGGCGGCGTGCTCTACACGGCCGCCAAGCATGCGGTGCTTGGATTGGTCTCACAGCTGGCCTTCGAGCTCGCGCCTAAAATCCGTGTGAATGGCGTCGCACCGGGAGTCGCGCAAACCGTGATGTCGGGTCTCGACGCATTAGGACAGAGCTCGCAGAACTCGATTCTGCCCGGCACCGAAAAGCAATTACCGCTCGAGACGATGCCTGATACCGCCGACTACGGCGCGATCTACGCATTGCTCGGCTCAGCTACGGAATCGGCTGCGATGACCGGGTCGATGGTGCTGGCGGACTCGGGACTGTTGGTCCGCGGTCTTGCGGCTCCAAATCGCGGTGGAGACTTATGAGCTTGTGGGAATTCGTCCGATGAGTCTGGAGCTTAACAACATCTGTCCGGTGCGGCTCTTCAGCATAAATTGGTGAGGGAAAGGTCTTCGATGTCCAAGAATTTACGCGAACTCTTCGTCATGCAACTCAATCTGTGCAAGCTTAAACCGCACGAGACGGTGGCGGTAATCAGCGAGCTGGGCAAGAAGGATGAATATGTCAACGCGGCGGTTGATGCCGCTCGCGACGTCGGCGCGGCAGCCCTGGTTCTCACCGCGTCAAGCCTTTCCAATCCCGTGCTGCCGCCGTACCGAAACGACAGCCGCGAAATTCCTGCGCTGCTGGCGGGCGCTTCGGAGTGCGACCTGGTGATCGACGTGACCGTCGGCGGTCTTATCCATTCCGACGTCCGCACTCGAATCACCGGCAACGGCAAACGAATGCTGTTCGTAGCCGAACCGGCCGATGTGCTCGAGCGTCTGATCGGAACCGAGGATTTGCGAGCCTCCGCCGAGAGTGGCGCGCGCAAATTGAAAGCAGGCAGGAAGCTTCGCGTGTCGAGCGAGGCTGGCACTGACCTCACGACAGATATTTCAGGCGCCGACCTGCCGATCACGCTCCAGTGGGGATACGTCGATGAGCCCGGGCGATGGGATCATTGGCCGAGCGGCTTTATTGCGTGTTTCCCGCGCGATCGGAGCGCTCAAGGCAGGATTGTCCTGCAACCCGGCGATGTGCTTGTTGCCGTGGCAGCGCTATGTACGAGATGAGGTGACGCTGCGCATCAAGAATGGATTTATCGAGGATATCAGCGGACCGGGGACCGACGCTTTCGTGCTGAGCGATTATTTCGAGAGCTGGAAAGATCCCAACGTCTTTGCTGTATCGCACGTTGGATGGGGTTTTCATCCTGCAGCGCGATGGTCGGCGTTTGAGGTCTATGAGCCAAGGACTCTGTTCGGTCAGGAACTGCGATCAACTGCCGGCAATTTCATGTGGTCAACAGGATCCAACCGATTCGCCAATCGGCATACACCGGCGCATCTGGATATTCCAATGCGCGGCTGCACCGTCGAGATCGATGGTGTGCCGGTCGTGGTTGCCGGACGGCTGGAGCGCGAATGAGCCCGGCTAACCGCAAAACGCACGATGGTGCGATCCGATGCTCGGCCTGAAGGACTCCGCCCATGCCTGACGGGAAGCGGGCTCGGCGCTTGCGGGTGACGCTGACGCAATGGCACGCGACGCGCGACGTCGCTGCAAACCTGCGCAAGGCGTTAGAGTTGGTGCGCTCGGCGGCGGCGGACAAGCCTGACCTTATTCTACTTCCCGAAAATGGACTGATGATTGGGACCAACGACGAGATGCGCGCCGCCGCGCTTGCGATCGACTCGCCCGAAATCGACGAACTCCGCCGCAGCGCGCGCGATGCCTCGGCCGCGGTCGTGCTCGGCGGCTTCAAGCGGCGCGATCCTGGGGGCTCGGTCCACAATACCGCTTTGGTGATTGGTCCGACCGGCGAAATTGCGGGGAGCTACGACAAGATTCACTTATTCGACGCGACGATCGGCGGACAGAAGTTCCAGGCGTCGCGGGTTGAGGTAGCCGGGACGGAGCCGCTGATCGCCGTCATAAACAAGGTTCAGGTGGCAATCACGATCTGTTACGACGTGCGATTTCCCGAACTGTACCGAACCCTGTCGCTGGCCGGTGCCGAGGTGTTCCTGGTGCCGGCGGCATTCACGTTCAAGACCGGTGAGGCGCACTGGGAAGTGCTCTTGCGCGCGCGAGCGATCGAGAACACTGCGTATGTTTTGGCTTCGGCCACGATTCGCGGTCGCGACGGCGCCAACGATGCGTTTGAAACATGGGGTCATGCATTGGCAGTCGATCCGTGGGGTCGGGTGATGGCTGACTTGGGAACCGCCGAGGTTGCTTTTCAAACGGTGGAACTCGATATGGCTCTGTTGCAGGAGGTGCGCGCGAATCTTCCAGTTTTGCTGGGAGTACGTCCGAAATCATACGCAACTGAACCGCGCGTTATACACACTGAATCGGCGACCGACAGGGTCAGCAACGACAAGAGCGAAAGCGGGGCAGTGAAATGAAGGTCAGACGGCCGGGTACGACGGTGGAAGACCTGTACCAGACGATGCGCGAGCACATCATCAACGGCCGGTACCATCCGGGGTTTCGCCTTTCGCAGCAGGCGCTGGCCACCGAACTGAAGGTCAGCAGAACTCCGTTGCGCGAAGCGCTGTCCAGGCTTGCGGCCGAGGGCTTGGTGGTCGGTGAGGCCAATCGCGGAATGGAAGTAGCACCGGTTCATAACGATCACGCCGAACAGTCGTACGGGCTGAGATTGTTGATCGAGCCTCCGACGATTGAAGCGATCGTAGAGGACATTTCCGAAGCAGATATTGACCGCATGCAACGGTTGCTGGAACAGATGGAACAAGCTGCCAACAGCCGTCGCATCCAGGAATTTCAGCAGCTTCATTTCCAGTTTCATGAAGCGGGTTTGCGCTACTATCCCGACAATTTTCATGAACTGATTAAGTCCCTGCACACGAAAATCTATCGACATCAGCGGCTTTATTTTTCGCGGCCTGACGTCCCCAAATCATTCATCCTGGTTGACCGGGCATTTTGTGACGCGATGCGTGCGCGCGACGCTGCCACCGCCCGGCAGAACATGGAGTTTCATTTGACGGACGCGGCGCTCGGTCTCGTGCTCGATATCGATCCCGATCACAAGTTCGACTCACTTCTAATCGCACTACGCGGCCTCGGTATCAAATTGGAGGCTGACGACAATGGCAGGATTCATCGTCCAGCCAGGATTCTGTGGACACGCAAGGACTCTCACCAGATGGCCCCGCTAAGTACAAACAACCTGTACTGTGGGCCCGATGATCCCGTTCGGGAGGCTCGCTCGGCAGATCGATAGTCAACCGACAGCGTGACGAAGGCGGGTGACTGACGCTTGAAAATGAATGAGTCACTGACAGAGCTCTCAGTCGTTGAAGCGGCGAGAGCGATAGCTCAGGGCAAACTCACCTCTCGTCGCCTGGTTGAAGCCTGTCTGGAGCGCATCGATGCGCGCGAAGAAAACGTCGGGGCATGGGAGTTTCTCGACAAATCACTCGCACTTGCGCAGGCTAATCAGTCCGACAACTCTGCCAGCAAGGGTCTTCTCCACGGCGTGCCGGTCGGCATCAAGGACATCATTGAGACCGCAGATATGCCGACTGGTTACGGCTCTCCGATTTACCGCGACAATCACACTGGTGTCGATGCTGAATGCGTGAAACGGCTCCGCGCGGCGGGCGCAGTGATCCTGGGCAAGACGGTGACGACCGAGTTTGCGGTGTTTGCTCCCGGCAAGACGACCAATCCTCATAACCGTTTGCATACACCGGGCGGCTCCTCGAGCGGATCTGCCGCGGCAGTCGCAGATCGCCACGTTCCGTTTGCACTTGGCACGCAGACCGCGGGTTCCGTCATCCGGCCGGCCAGCTTTTGCGGCGTAATCGGATGCAAACCGTCTTACGCGATGATCGCGCTAGACGGAGTGCTGTCTTGTTCGACCACGCTCGATACACTCGGCATCTTTGCGCGCGCGATCGAGGACACCGCGATCGTTGCCAGCGTGCTGGCCGGCGTGCCGTTCAGAGCTCCGGCTTCAATCGCGGTTGAAGTTCCTCGAATCGGCTTTTTCCGCACGCCTTGGTGGGGTAAGGCAACTCCGGAAGCGCGCGCAGCCATCGAGCGGACGGCAGAACAGCTTGCGCGAGCAGGTGCTGCAGTCACCGAGCTAACCATTCCAGGGTTCGAGGAGTTACTCGAAGCGCACCGCAAAATAATGAGCCGCGAGATCGCCAATTCGCGGCGCTACGAATACGAAAATCATCGGAGCTCTCTGAGCGACAGGCTCCAGGAGATCATCGAAAACGGTCGTGCGCTTGCGATCTCTGAAATACAAAACGCGGTCCGCATCGCACGTCGCGGTCGCAATCAGATCGCGCAGGCGTTTTCCGCGCACGACGTGTTGCTGACCCCGAGCGCGCCAGGCAGCGCACCCGAGGGGCTGTCGTCCACCGGCGATCCGATCTTCAACGGTATATGGACCCTGCTCGGGGTGCCGTGCATCACGTATCCAGTCGCGCGTGCATCGAAGGGCCTGCCGCTGGGCGTTCAGGTGATAGGGCCGGTTGACAGCGACGAGCGATTGATTGCGACAACTCAGTGGATGCAACAGAATTCTGCGTCGAGCGATATGCGATGCGACTGACGCCCCGGGAGGTCGACAAGCTTTTAATATTCACCGCGGCCGAGGTGGCGCGCAGACGCAAGGCCCGCGGCCTCAAACTCAATCATCCGGAGGCGACTGCACTTATCGCAGCCGAGATTCTCGAAGGCATCCGAGACGGCCGTTCGGTCGGTGAACTGATGGAATTCGGCATGACGATCCTGAGTCGGGACGACGTTATGGAAGGTGTTCCCGAGATGATCGAAGAGATACAGGTTGAAGGTACTTTTCCCGACGGCACCAAGCTTGTCACCGTGCACTTTCCGATTCGCTGAAGATGATACCCGGCGAATATATTCTCGCAGAAGCGGATATCGTTGCGAACGCGGGACGCGAGACGATCGAGCTGACCGTGATTAACACCGGAGACCGTCCGATACAGGTTGGATCGCATTTTCATTTCTTCGAGGTCAACAAGGCTCTCAGGTTCGATCGGCGGCAGGCTTTCGGAAAGCGTCTCAACATTCCGGCGGGCACGGCGGTGCGCTTTGAGCCCGGCGACGACAAGGTCGTGAAGCTGGTGAAGCTCGGCGGAACTGCGACCGTACGCGGCCTCAATGCATTGACGGACGGTAGCACCGACGCGTCGGCTGCCGATGCGGCCGTGGAACGCGCCGATGCGCGCGGCTTCGCGGACGTGAAGAGTTGAAATGAGCCTCAGAATTCCTCGTCGCCAGTACGCAGAACTTTATGGCCCAACCACGGGCGACCGTGTTCGCCTGGCCGATACCGATTTATTGATCGAGATCGAGCGGGATTTTACCGTCCCCGGCGACGAAGCAAAGTTCGGCGGCGGCAAAGTGTTGCGCGATGGGATGGGACAGTCGGCCAGTGCAACTTCGGCCGACGGCGTGCTCGACGCTGTGATCACTAACGCAATAATCCTCGATCACTGGGGAATCGTTAAGGCGGATATCGGAATCCGCAACGGCCGAATCGCGGCGATTGGCAAGTCAGGCAATCCCGACATTATGGACGGCGTCACGTCCGGGATGGTGGTGGGCGCCGGCACCGAAGTAATCGCGGGCGAGGATCGAATCGTCACCGCCGGCGGAATCGACGCGCACGTGCATCTCATTTGTCCGCAGCTTGCATGGGACGCTCTGTCCGGCGGTATCACGACGTTGCTCGGCGGCGGCACTGGTCCTGCGACGGGAACTAACGCGACGACCTGCACTCCGGGACCGTGGAACATCCATCGAATGATGAAGGCCGCGGAAGGATTGCCTGTGAACCTGGGTTTCCTGGGCAAGGGCAATGCGTCTACGCCGGATCCGCTGCGTGAGCAGATTGAGGCAGGCGCTATCGGACTTAAACTGCACGAAGATTGGGGCACGACACCGGCTGCGATCGATTGCGCGCTGTCGGTCGCCGAGGAATACGACGTTCAGATCGCGATCCATACCGACACCCTGAACGAAGCTGGATTTGTTCAGGACTCGATCGACGCGTTCAAAGGACGAACGATCCACACTTATCACACCGAAGGCGCAGGCGGGGGGCACGCTCCGGATATCATTCGCGTCTGCGGCGAACTGAATTGCCTGCCGTCATCGACCAACCCGACGATGCCGTTCACGGTCAACACCCTGGACGAGCATCTGGATATGTTGATGGTCTGCCATCATCTGGATCCGCTGATCCCCGAAGACGTCGCTTTCGCCGAATCGCGAATCCGCGCAGAAACTATCGCAGCCGAAGACGTGCTCCACGATCTCGGCGCTATCAGCATGATGTCGTCGGATTCGCAGGCGATGGGGCGCATCGGCGAGGTCGTCATCCGCACCTGGCAGACCGCAGACAAGATGAAACGCCAGCGCGGCGCTCTGCCCGGCGAGAAGACCGGCAGCGACAATCTTCGTGCTCGGCGGTATGTGGCCAAGTACACCATCAATCCGGCGATAGCTCACGGTATCGCGCACGAGATCGGATCGATCGAAGCCGGGCGCCTGGCAGATCTTGTCATCTGGAAGCCGGCCTTCTTTGGCGTCAAGGCGGAGCTCGTATTGAAGAGCGGAATGATTGCGTGGGCGGCAATGGGTGAACCCAACGCCTCGATTCCTACTCCGGAACCTGTCATCTACCGTCCGATGTTCGGGGCGTTCGGTGGTGCTTTGAGTGCCTCATCAGTCACATTCGTTTCAAAAGCCAGCGCTGAGAAATTGAGCCATCTCAATCTTGCGCGTCGTCTGGTCCCAGTCGCGAAATGCCGGTCACTGACCAAGCGAGACATGGTGAACAACAGCACCTTGCCGAAGGTCGAGGTCGATCCCGATACCTACGAAGTTCACGCCGATGGCGAACTGATCACCTGTGAACCGGCGGAGGTGTTACCGATGGCTCAGCGTTACTTCCTGTTCTGAGAGGGAGGCATCGACGATGCAGACCGTCGAACGGATTGTCGCAGGTCCTGGCGATAGTCAACGCTCCGGAAAAGAGCGCGACAGCCTTCGCATGACGTCGGAGGAGCGACGCTGGGTGCGCCGCCGCTTAACCAGCACGAGCGGTCGAGAAGTTGCGCTCGCGCTGCCGACGGGCACCGTGATGCATCCGGGCGATATCCTGGTAGACGAGCCAACCTGGTACCTCGAGGTCGAAGCGGTGGAGGAATCCGTGCTGGCGGTGCGGCCGCACGATCGTCAAGCCGCTGTGCGCGTTGCGTTCGAAGTCGGCAATCATCATTTTCCGCTGGCAATCGACGGCGAAGTGTTGTTGGTGCCAGACGATTCCGCGATGGTGCAATTGCTGAACAGGCTCGGTGAACCCTGGGATCGGCGGCGCGCGGTTTTCGATCCGATCGCGAAGGGGCACCATCATGACTCTTGAAGCGACCATTACGCTGTTGCAGTTCACTGATGGACTCTTTCCTGCGGGCGGGTATGCGCACTCGTTCGGATTGGAGGCCTTCGTGGCTCGAGAAGTCGTGTCCGACGCCGAGGGGGTCGAGCAGTTCTTACGAGCGCACTTGCAGGGCAGCGCGGGACCCACTGACGCAGTAGCGGTGGTAAACGCGCTGCGTGCGACGGTAGCCGGAGAGCTCTCCGAATGCTTGCGACTGGACGCTGTTGTCGATGCGATGAAGCCGGCGTCGGAACTACGGGAAGCGAGTCGGCAGATGGGCCGGCAAACGGCGAGAATCGCAGACGCCCTGATCGACCATACTGTCATTTGCGAGTTTGCCCGGCTGGCTTCTGAAGGCCTCACGCCTTCCCATCACTGTGTCGTGTATGGAGTTGTGGGCGGCGCGCAAGGTTGGCCGCAACATGAAGCTGCCGCCGCCTATCTGTACTCGACAACCGCTGCGATCGTAGGAGCTGCGTTGCGTCTCATTCCGTTGGGCCAATTGAAGGGACAGCTAATCATCAGAAATCTCACGGCGCTGATCGACCGCCTTGCCCAGGAAGCAACCAGAAGAAGCGCCAGAGAAATGACAAGTTTCGCGCCGGGTCTTGAAATTGCTTCGATGCGTCATGCCGCGATGGACGCCCGACTCTTCAGATCATGATTCCCAAGCCTCTCAAGATTGGAGTCGGCGGTCCCGTAGGCTCGGGCAAGACGGCGCTGGTTGAATGGCTGTGTCGGCGCCTGCGAGGGGAGCGGCAACTGGCGGTTGTTACCAACGACATCTATACGCGCGAGGACGCGGAATTCCTTACTCGGCGTGGAGTGCTGGACGCGGACCGAATCCTCGGCGTCGAGACCGGCGGATGCCCTCACACCGCGATTCGTGAAGACGCTTCGGTGAATCTCGAAGCGGTGCGCGAACTCACGCGCCGATTCACCAACCTGGACATCGTGATAATCGAGAGTGGCGGCGACAACCTGGCGGCGACTTTCAGCCCCGAGCTGGTAGACGCGACGATCTATGTGATCGATGTGGCCGAGGGCGACAAGATTCCCCGCAAGGGCGGCCCCGGAATCATGCGCTCGGGTCTGCTGGTTATCAACAAAATTGACCTCGCGCCTTATGTGGGAGCGGATCTTGGGGTTATGGAGCGCGATGCCCGCATCGCTCGGGGCGACCGTCCTTTTGTGTTTACCAACTTGCGCGAGGGCAAGGGCATCGAGCAGGTAACGGATTGGATCAAGAGTGAGTTGCTGTTCGAGACCTGACCGCGTCGGTCGCGACGGATTTTTGCGTCTCGTTTTCGAGAGGCGAGGTGGTCAGACCGTGTTGACCGGCCGGCGCTCGACGCTGCCGTTGCAGGCTCTCGAACCGTCAAGGCTACCCGACGGGTCGCTTTATATAATGATGCTGAATCCGACCGGAGGAATATTTGGCGGCGACAGGTTGCGTACCGAAGTTGTCCTCGCAGCGGGTACGCATGTGATATTAACCACGCCTTCGGCCAGCAAAGTCTATCGTGCCTTGAACCACGCCGCCTTCTGTGAAACTCAGATCTCGGTAGGCGAGGGCGCTATAGTCGAATACCTTCCCGACCATCTGATACCGCATCCAGGCGCTGCAATCCGCCAAAATCTTGACGTCACAATGGCGCCGGGGAGCTGCGCAATAGTTTACGACGCAATTGCCGCGGGACGTATCGGACGCGAGGAGCGATGGAGATTCCGCGAGATCGTCAGCGAAATCTCGATATGTTTTGACAGCGTGCCGCGGTTTCTGTCGCGCTCCTCGCTAAAGCCCATGAACGATCGGCTTGACGGTCGGGGACTGATGGAGGGGTTCAGCTATCTCGGCTCCATAATCGCGATGCGACATGAAACGGCAGCTCTGGCGGCGGATGTCAAGGCGATAGACGAGGCTTTGTGCGCAATACCGGGCATAAGGGGTGGCGCGAGCGCATTGGCGACGGAAGGACTCGTCGCAAAGTTCCTAAGTCCGACAGCAGATGCTCTCGCGCGTGCGATGTTTTCGACGTGGTCGCTCGTTCGAAGGCGGATGATCGGCCGACCGGAATTCGATCTGCGAAAGTTATGAAATCGTTAATTCACCGTGCCGATTTCGAGCTGATGAGACCGATATTGGCGCGTGGCTTGACATGAAATCGTAAAGGGTGCTAATTCGAGCACACTTTTGAGCACAATTTTGTATACACACTGGGGAGTGGCCAGAGAGTACGGAAATCTTATCGTTGAGTAGCGGAGAAGTGCAGTTGAACGATGGACCTCAGGGCGGCCACGGATTGGGGCTTTCAAGCGCGTACAGAGGCTAAAGGGACGGAGTCGTCGGGCCGACGGCCGTAAAGTCGATACGCAGAGGAGATATCGAAGTGAGCCAAATAGGAAGTCCCTTTCCCGAGATTGAACCTCCATCTCCGTCGAAATTGAGTGTTGCCGGGTTTGGGTGCCTGCTTTTATTCCTTCCGCTAGCCGCGGTGCTCGCGAGCGTCCTGACATCTTACGCTTGTGAGGAGCAAGGTGGCTTCCAGGCTTGTCTGAGCTACTACACTGAAGACTATCTTCGCCTTCCCCAGGTCGATCGAACTCTATTTCGCAGCGAGACTGAAACGTTTTTCACGAAACATGCTGACGGCGTAATGCGGCAGCGCAACGAGTTGCGCTTGGATCTGCACTATGCACCCGATCCAGATAAATACACGTTGGGCATACCACTCGAATTCAATCTGAGAGTCAGGCCATTTTACGATACCGCCTACGACATGACAGGATGGGGACAGGGTCAGTACCGTACCTACCTGGTGCCGGACTGGAACAGCAATCTCAACGGCAGCATGGATGACCAGTACGATCCCCTGTTGCGTGAGTACTATGTCGATATCCTGCCGAAGAACTTTTTCATCCGGGTAGGCCGTCAGATTATCTCATGGGGGAAATCGGATGGCGTCTACATGCTCGATATCCTGAACCCTTTCAACTTGAGCAATCCAACAAATTTCGATGAGCAGTACAACAAGATACCAATCTGGGCGGTTAACGCGAACTACCAGGTAAGTTCGACCGGCACACTGCAATTCGTTTACGAGCCCAAGTATCTTCCATACTACTATCCAGGACTGCCGCTTAAAGGTGGTCTTCCCTACCAGGGCGGCTATCAAGACTTTACTCCCAACGTCGTCGCCTTGTTCAACAACGTGGAAAACGGACAGTTCGGTTTCAAGATCCCGGTCGACTATCATCAACCATCAATCGCACCGAGCAATGGTATCTACGCTGCGCGGTGGAGCGATGAAGTAGCAAATATTCACTACACTTTGAACTACGTTTACGGCTGGACAGCGTACATGATCCAGTTTCCCAATACCGGAAACTTCACCACGGCGACTTCGGTGAACGAACAACCTAGAAGAGTTCATATTGCAGGAGGGTCTTTCGACTATGAATTCCAAGGCGTGCCCGCTCCCCTGGAAGGGGTAGTCATTCGCGGCGAAACCGCAATTACAATCGACGATAGGTACTATGAGGGCATTGTAGGAAATCCGGTATATGCTGATCATTGGGGACTTCTGCTCGGCCTTGATAAATATCTTCTGAGTGATCAGTTGGAACGCCCTATATTCGCGAGCTGGCAATATTGGCATGACGACGTCGTCAACAAGATTCACTGTCCCACTTGCGGTGCCGATCAGCATCAGTTCGAAGCAATAGGATTCTACGGAAGCAAGGCTGGAATGCGCAGTGCTTACTATAGCTTGCTTACGATGTACCTGGATAAGACCTGGCTCTCCGGAGACTATATAGATACCTCGTTCTTTGCGTTGTATGAGCTCCAGTTCAAGGATTGGTGGATTCAGCCGCAAATCGCGTACACAATCAACGACAAGACCAAGGTGGCGCTCGGGTTCAATATTTTCGCTGGCAGCAAGCAAACGCCGTACGGTCAATACACGAACGCGACCAACGTTTATTTCAATCTATCGCGAGTACTGTTCTAGGCGGGTGAACCAGCGAGCCTTTTTCGACAGGATCGGGCAAAAGGTGAGGTGAAGAATATGCGATATTTGAGAATTTTTTGGATGGTATTCGTCATGGCGACCGTTGCAGCTCAGGTAAACGCGCAGAACGCCACGCCTTCCAACAACGGCGATGATTTCATGCCTCCCAAAATGATTGCGGGCAAACCATACAACATCACACCAGGCACGGAGCCCGGCACGTTTAATGTCAAGTGGGGAGACCAATCCATGGTTTGGAAACCGAAGCCCTACATGGAGGATAAGTACAAAACCATGGGGCCCGCTTACTATGCCCAATGGGCACAACCTGGGCTGCCACCTCCATGGGATGTTCCGCTTGACCAGCGCCCTAATCTCTCTGGCGCGGAGTTGATGAACCGTTGCTACGCTGAAAATGAGTATGCGCCCTACGCGAAGAACTATTGGGACAGCTTGAACATCAAGATTTATCGCCCTGACGGTTCCGTGCGCGGCGAGACTCACATGATCGAAGCTTATACCGACATGGAAATGAAGAAGGGCGCTGAGTACATACCTTCCTCCGATCAGGACAAGGTGCTTCGCAAATATGTATGGACCTATACTGACCCTCCCGAAGTTAAGGGAGAGTCAGGAGTCACTACGACCTATATTGATCCTACACTTGCCCCGCAGGACACTTTGTATCTTCCATCAGTCCGAAAGGTTCGAAGACTAGCTGGCGCCGTGTCCAGTCAGTATTTTCCGGGCCTGATTAATCGCTACGAGGACGTCTCACATACAAACGCGTTACCGGAGCTAAATTACAAGGTCGTGGGATTCGAATTATTCAACCCCGATCCTACTAAACCGCAGTACAAACCAGACTATATGCCGGAAGTTAAGCGGGTGGACGGAGCTGGAGACGTCGCGGTCATTATAGAGATAACTCCAAAGCCCGGTGTCAGTTGGTGGTATGCGAAGCGTTTGTACAAATGCGGACTGCAGGAAATGAACTACGTCTATGACGATGCTTATGACGACAGCGGAAAGCTCATCAGGAGCACCGAAAAGGCCATGATGTCTGGAAGCCAGCTTCACGTCGGCAACCCCGAAGGCCCACCTCCTCCTGACTGGTATCAATCATGGGGCATGATGAGCGTTCAGGATTACGACACCGGCTTCACCTCGGACGCTTACGTCACCGACGGCGGCTTCAATGCAGACTTGCCGCGCGGGATATTCACCGACAATACCCTGTATCGCGAGCCGAAAAATCTGAATGAGTTAATACGATAACCAACGGCCCCTTGATGGTTACCGGATGAGCATGACCGAGACTGGATAGGCGGTTTCGTTAGTATGGCTGGTAGACGCAATCGACAAGGCAGTGATCCGCTGGGTTATCGAGGTGTCGATCTTCGACTGGCTCGATTAGCCCGCTTTTTTATGCGGCATAAGGCCGCCGGCCTGTTGTTTCAGGTTGTGGTTGCCGCACTCTGCCTTTGGGCTATCGGCGGGATGAAGCTGCGCGATGATCCGAATGCGTGGCCACCGGCCGGCGATCCATTCGTAAAATTGAATGGCAAAATCACCGAGCTTTTCGGCGGTGGTGATTCTGTAAGTATCGAAGTGGTTGCTGACACCGGCAGCATCTACACCGTCGAAAACCTGAGCACGATTAAAAACATCACCCACGACCTGTACCTGGTCAAAGGGGTCATTCCCTATACAGTTCGATCTCTAGCGACTTTGGATTCCGAAAAGTACGCCTTTCTAACTGGCGGCGACGCAGACGCCACCATGTTGATTACTCCACTGATGCCGCAGTATCCCAAGTCGGCAGACGATGCGAAGAAGGTCGAGGCCGGCGCGCGCGACAATCCTCTGCTGAACGGGGTCCTGGTCTCGAACGACGGCAAAGCCTCGCTGATTGTTGCGAGTTTCCGATCTCAGCAGCCCAAAGGGGCCCGCATAGCCGTAGACACCACTGAACCTATCGCAATCTATCGTGCAGTCTCGCAGATAATCCACAAGTATGAGCGTCCCGGCGTAACTATCCGGGCGGCAGGCACACCGATCCTGATAGGATGGGTTAACAGTGTTGGACTTCGTTACGTAGGTCTCGCATTTGCAGCATTTCTAATCACGATAGCTGCAATTCTGTGGTATGGATTCCGTTCCTGGAGCGGTGTGCTGTTGCCGCTGCGGGTGGCGCTGATGGGCGCGTTGATGGGATTCGGCCTTTATCGCTTGTTCTTCGGCGCAACCCTTTTTTCGGCTGCAGCCTTGCTCGCACCTTTCATTGTAGTGGCTGCTGGCGCATGCCATTCGGTCCAATTTCTGAGCCGTTTTTTCTTCGAGGAATATCCGCGCCTTCAAAACGCCGAGGACGCGATCGTCAGCACTTTCGTCTCGCGACTGCGGCCGATGCTGGTGTCGCTGCTATGTGACGTTATCCCGTTTGCGGTCATGGCGTTCATTCCGTTCGAGAATGTGCGGGCACTTGGGATCGTGACGGCGCTTGGGCTCCTGTCTCTGACTCTCGACGAATTCCTAATGATGATCCCGGCGCTGAGCTCGATAACTCTTACTGAGTTAAAGAGCACTGGTGCGCGAGTCAAAACGGAAAAGGTCGGCTCGTTCGATCGCTTTTTGGCAGCCAGCGTGCGCGAACTGATCAGCAATCGCACCACTGGCGCCGCGGTTATAGCCGGGTTCACGCTCGTCACCATTGGGTCGGGATGGCTCGTGGCCAAGGCCCCAGTCGGGCAGAACAACACCTATGCCATCCACAACTATCTGACCAAATCCTGGAACCGCAGCAACATATTTCAGATGGAAAAGGAGATCACGACGCGGTTCGGTGGCGTGTATCCTATGATCGTTCTGGTCGAGGCCAGTAAGGAGCACGATAAAGTTCTTGAGACACCGGCGGTGCTTCGTGCGGTGGACTCGCTAGCCGAATACATGCGCAAACTGCCGCACGTCGGAACAGTCAGCGATCTCGCCTTTCCATTGAAGTTGCGCCATCAGTTCGTCAACGGAGACGATGCGAAATTCTTCACGGTGCAGGAAACGCATCAGGCTCTTGGCGAAGCCATTATGGGCATGTCAAACGAAGAGCCCGGTGTATATGACTGGCTCTTCAGCGAGGACTACAGCGCCACTGTTATAATCGCATACGTTAGCACTACCGATCCCGCAGTAGTCAGCCGGCTCATGGCGGACACCGCCAATCACGCCGGCCCGCTGTTCAGGGATCTGCCGGTGAAAGTCGGCGTCGCCGGTGGGGCGGTAGGTATAGCTCAAGCCTTCAATCGGAACATCAAATACTGGCTGGTTGTAAGTGTCGTGCTGGGACTGGCGGGCACTGCCTTGCTGGCTATCCCGGCCATTGGGTCGGTGTCGCTGGCTTTGCTACTGCTGGTGCCACTCGCGATGGGTTCGATTATCGCACTTGGAATAATGCTGCTCTGCGGAATCGAGCTCAATTCCAATACGGTCGCGGCATTGGCGATTGCGAGTGGTGTCGGTATCGATTCCGAAGTGTATCTTCTGTTCCGGGTCCGTGAGGAATTCAGAGTCTTAGGTGATTTCAAGGAAGCTCTTATCCGTGCATACGTGAATATTCGTCGTGCTCTTGTGGTTTCGAACGGAGCCCTGATATTCGGTTGTATGATACTAACTCCCGTACCGTTGTACATCGGTTACGTCGGCTTCGGCATGGGAGTGGTGTTGCTGGTATGCTTTCTGATGAGTGCAGTGATGTCACCGATATTGTGGTCCTGGTTCGGCAGGCGAGCTGTTTCGGGCGCGGTCGCGGAGCGGACCTCGCCGCTGGCCGCCCGGGAGTCTGTCCAGCGAGTGTCTTGATGTCTGTTGGTGAGTTTCTCTTAGTGAATCGATGCTAGCGACAGAATTCATGGTTCTTAGAGATGTGTCAGTAGTGCGGTACTCGACCGACTACTACGATCAGCTACTAGCCATCCAGATTCTGCCCGCAACTCTGAAAACATTTCTTTGGTCAATAGTCTTTCTGGCGGCACTATACCTGGTGCGAAGGGCAATTGCGTTGCCGGTCTTTACCGAAGCGCCTCAGCCGCGTGGTTCGGGGAATGTAGAACGTTATGAGGTAGGAGCCAGGTTATATCACTGGGGAGGGGTTTTTCTGCTGATGGCAGCGCTTGCGGCCTCGGGCCTGGCGCTCTATGCGCCCGGGACAATGCCACCAGCGCCAATATCGTGGCTTCGAATCCATGAAGTGTTCGCCGGTTTGTTCATCGTCGGAGTGCTCCTTCACATCGGATTCTCGCTTTTACAAGGCGATCCCGGTTCGATGTGGTTTGAGCGTGGGGATTGGAAGGACTTTGTACAGATGAGCGGGTATGTCTTTGGAAAAAAGCGAGTATACCCTCATTTCGGAAAATATGACGTGATTCAGAAGATCTACCATCTGTTGCTAGCGGTGTTGGTCGCAGTGTTGATTTTCTCGGGATCATTGTTGACTCTCAACGGCGAGGTGATGGTTACCCTCAGCCACAATTTGATGAGATGGCAGCGCTTGCTCCACGACACGAGCAGTTTCCTGATCGTCGGCATGGTCTTGATGCATGCATACCTGCGCCTGTTGAAGGCAAACTGGCCGACGCTGGTCTCGATGTTTACCGGTACGATTTCAATGGAGTATTTTCGTCGGCATCACGACTACAAGCGATGGTCTCCGCATGAATTGCCGAAAGCTGAGGATCGCATCCCGCCCGCGGCCGTTGATCCAACAATCAGTTTTCCTGTGAGCGAAGGCGGTCAGCATCCAGGTTGAGTTGTGGAGTCATCGCAAAGGAGTTACTCATGGCGCTGAAGTTGACTCACTCCAACAGCTACAGCTCGGTACCTCTCGATGACGTCGAGATGACTTCCTTGATCAGGCGGACTCTGGCGGCGCTCGATGCCTCAGCGCAGAACCTGAAAGAGGCCGTAACGTTACCCAAGGAGTGCTACACGTCAGAGGAATGGTTCGAGTTCGAAAAGCGCGCCGTTTATGATCGCGACTGGGTATGTGTCGCTCACATTGGCAGTATCCCTAACGCGGGCGACTACATCAGTATCAATATCAACAATGATCCCCTGCTAGTGGTGCACGATGAGCAGAATCGAATTCGAGTGATGTCCGCCGTGTGCCCTCATCGTGGCAGCGTAATCGGGGACGACCGGGGAAATTGCGAACGTCTGGTCTGCCGTCTGCATCATTGGACCTTTGACCTGAACGGCCAGTTGCTGGGCGCACCGGAAATGAACTCGGTGATGCCGCTGAAGGAATTGAAGCAACAAGCCTTTCTTCCCGTCCTGCGCAGTGAAGTATGGAACGGCTGGGTCTTTGTTAATATGGACGGACGCGCCAAGCCGCTCGCGCCGCGGGTCAAGGTTCTATCCGAGGAGATAAAGAACCATCACATGGGCGAATTGCTTAGTACGCCGAACGTTGAGCTTGGCCCCTATCCCTGGAATTGGAAGTACATGCAGGAGAATGCGATCGAGCCTTACCACACCTGGTATTTGCATCGAGGCATTCATGATTTTGCGCCGTCGCGTCTCGCCAGCTTCTACGAATGGGACGACAGTGACGATGGAGCGGTGTTCCATCCGACCGGGTTTCTGAACGTAGACGCAAACTTCAATATGAGTTTCAAGTGCCTGTTTCCGATCATCAAGACGCTGACCGAAAAGGAGCGCCAGCGCGTGATGTTCGTCACGGTTCCGCCCAACCTGTTTTTTGGCGCCGTGCCGGACGGTGTTTTCTACTACATAATTCTTCCCGGCGGCGCTAACTCGTTGAAGCTTAGGGTAGGATTTCTCTATCCAGAAGCGACCATCAAGGATCGCAACTTCGAAGCGATTTTCAAAACAGCCATTGATGGTCTATATGCCTTCAATGATCAGGACGTTGAATCGAATGCGCGCGTACACCTGGGACTGAAATCCCGCTTCGCCCGCCGCTCCCACTATGCGCCAAAGGAGAAAACGCTGCCGCAGATGAATCGATGGCTGGTGACGCGCTACAAGGCCTATGCGGCTGAAGTCGAGTCGCGAAACCAGCCGTCTGGCGCTCGGAAACGCCGTCATGGCTAGTCGCGGAGACAGGTAGATGCCGTCGGAAGTCCAGGAACTCAGAGAATTAGTCTCTGAACTTCGCCGCGAGCTGCGCTCGCTGAAGGACCACGTTGCCGTAACCAATCTCATTACCTCGTACGCTCGCGGCTGTGACCGGGGCAACGATCCAGTGATGTTGGCGCCGCTTTTCACGCAAGATGCAACCTGGGAGTGCAAGGGATTCGGCAGCTATCATGGTCGCGAGACCGTCGCGGCCGCGCTAAAGGCGATTGCGGGTGTTAAGATCTGGTGGTCTCTGCACTACATGATTTCACCGCAGATCGAATTTGATACGTCGGGCGATAGGGCGACTGCCTTCTGGTATCTGTGGGAGGCAGCGACTTTGCCGAACTCCGAGAACGATGAGGCCGAGTCCACCTGGATCGGGGGCACCTACGATGCGGAGCTGGTACGCGAAAGAGATCGGTGGCTATTTCGAAGGATGGAGTTGAAGCTTAATCTTGCGAGCCCTTGTCAACTGGGATGGGTCAAGCAGCGCTTTCCCAAGGGCAATAGCAATCAGCCATACTTCTGTGATCTCGAGCCGGAAACGTACTTCTGGTGCGCTTGCGGTCAATCAAAGAATCAACCTTTCTGCGATGGGTCTCATAAGAGTACGAATATCAGGCCGGTTGAATTTACATTGGAGAGACGAGAATTGGTGGCGCTTTGCGGATGCAAGCGCACGTGCTCGAAACCGCTTTGCGATGGAACCCATCTGAACCTTAAGCAGGGCTCCGAAAAAACGTCAGAACCGGAATAGCAGGGTTGCCACTAGTTGAATGACAGATAGCTTTGCGGCGCCAGCCGGTCGTAACACATGAGTAATCAGAACGGACCGAAGGATACCGATCCGGCGGATGCAAAAAAGGATCCGGCAAATTTTTCTCGCCGCTCGTTTTTGCAGGGAGCCTTGGGCAGCGCAGTTGCAGGCGTAGCCCTCTTGCAGATAGGCCGCGAGCTTCACGATGGCGAGAAGCCGAGCGTAGAGAATCGGCCGGAGGACGCCGTCTCGGCGCTCGAGCTTCAGGTAAACGGCAGGACTGTGCAATTGCGGGTGCCCGATCAGCGAAGCCTGCTGCTTGCGCTGCGCGAAGATCTGGGACTTACCGGGACCAAGAAGAGCTGTAACCTGGGACAATGCGGTACGTGCACGATTTTGCTGGACGGACGGCCCATCTACAGCTGCATGATGCTGGCCGCCGACGGCGTGGGACACGAGATCACTACCATCGAAGGTATCAGCCGAGGCGGCAAGCTGCATCCGGTGCAACAACAATTCATCGAACACATGGGTAGCCAATGCGGTCATTGCACGCCCGGGATGATCATGTCGGGCGTCGCGCTGCTCAATGAGAATCCAAACCCGAACGTCGACGAGGTAAAGCAGGCGCTAGCCGGGAACCTGTGCCGATGCGGCAATTATTACAACGAGATTGCTGCAATACTCGCGGCCGCTGGCGCGAAGAATGGGGTCGCAAATGCGGACTCCACTCGCGCGGCCTCGGCCGAGTCGCCTCTGTCCGATAATAAAACTCCTGACTATTTGAATTCCATGGTGCCCGCGATCGATGGTCATGCGAAGGCAACGGGAGAAGCCCGGTACGCGAGCGATATCGGCTTTCATTCGGACGATGAGATTCGCAGCCCTCTATTCGCAAAGGTTGTGCGGTCGCCCTATCGTCATGCCGAAATCATCAGCATTGACGATCGCCGAGCTCGGAAGCTGCCCGGCTATCGCGGTCTGGTGACGTGGCAGGACACGCCCGCGTTTACAAATG
Organism: uncultured delta proteobacterium; assembly: GCA_963842215.1. Lineage (GTDB taxonomy): Bacteria > Desulfobacterota > Binatia > Binatales > Binataceae > Binatus. The sequence goes on from CAWJFQ010000006.1 coordinate 283,520, forward strand.
ATCGTCTATTCTTCAACCAACATGCCAGGTACATCGGCGATGCGGTAGGAGCAATAGCTGCCGACGACCAGTACACAGCGCAGCGAGCGATCGAACTCCTGGACATAAAGTGGCGCGAGCTGGAACCGTTTCCCGATGCTGAAGAGAACCTGCGTACCCAGAATAAACAGATTCAAAGCGGCGGTCCGGTAGCAAGCTTTCTTGGAGCACCTACCGGCAAGACCGGCTTCGGTCAACCGGCCAATGTTCCGACATTTGAATACAAGCAAGGTGACGTGACGGCAGGCTTCCGCGAGGCCGACTGGACCTTGAATGGCGTCTATCGAACTCCACTGCAGTGCCACATACCGCTCGAACTTCATTGCTGTACGGCATTGTGGAAGTCGGACGTTCTTACACTCTGGGACACGCAGCAGAGTATGTTTCCGGCCGCGTCAATTGTAGCTTCCGTGCTTCAAATCGATCCCGGCAACGTCCGGATCATCTGCGACTACATCGGCGGCGGATTCGGTGGCAAGTGTACCGATTCTCCGGGCAAGACTCTCTACCAATGCATGGCCGCACTCCTATCGAAAAAAACCGGCCGTCCGGTGAGACTTGAATACACGCTTAAGGAAGAAATCATTGCCGAAGATACCCGCAACCCATTTGTCTTCGAAATCAAATCTGGACATAAGAAGGACGGTTCAATAACTGCACTCGAATGCCGAGCCATACAAACCAAAGGTGGCTATGCCAGCGACGGCCCAGCAGTCATGGGGGTTGCGGGCGAAGGGGTTATCGCTACCTATCGCGCGAAACATTTCTGGTTCCACGGCTACTCGGTCTACACCAACTCGAGTATCGGTGGCGAAATGCGGGGGTTTGGGAACATCCAGGGCATTTTTGCTCGCGAGATGCACATATCAAGAGTCGCCGACACGATGGGCATGAATCCGCTCGAGTATCGTCTGAAAAACATGCATCGCCCGGGCGACATGGTGATGGTTGAATTCGAGAGCATCGAGATGCCTCTCGATCCGACTGGCGCCGAAGAGTGTCTCAGGCAAGGAGCCGCCGCTATCGGCTGGGATCGATGGAAGCATCCCTCCACCAAGAACGGCCGAGTCCGTCGGGGCCTTGGGCTTTACGCCAGCAAGCTTCTATCCGGCCGTGGCACCAGCAATGGGCTCGTTTGGATCGATCGTCTCGGCAAAGTTCATGTGCCGATCTCGACTGGCAACGTCGGCACTGAGTCTCACACCGGCATCGCGGCGGTCGTCGCCGAAACTCTGAAGATGCCGATCGAACAGCTCGATGTGACCTGGGGCGATACCACCAAAGGTCCATGGGATTACACGTCGGACGATAGTCGCAGTTCTCATTGCGTCGGCAAGGCTGTCTACAACGCTTCGATAGACTTGATCCGGGAACTGAAGCACGCGGCGTCGCCGGCGTTGGGAGTGAACGAGGATTTATTGGATGTAGCTGACGGACGAGTAACCGTGCGCGGAACCAGGCGATCCATTGATTTTCGCGCGCTTGCTCAGCATGCCGTTCCGCGTACCGAATTCATCCCATATTGCAATCCGGCCAACGACATCTCGCCGGATTTCGACGACCAGGGAAACCTCATCATGAGTCCTCCCGTACGCGTGCGCAAGGAAACCGAGGTTCTGGCTCGCAAGTTGGCCCAAAGTGGAATGGTCGGTCTCGGAATGTACATCTTCAACGAGAGAACCGTTCCATGGGGCGCTGCTTTCGCGGACGTCGAAGTCGACATGAGCACCGGCCAGGTGAAGCTCCTCAAGATTGTAACAGTTATGAACGCGGGTCGGGTGCTTTATCGGCGCGGAGCTGAAGCTCAGTTGCGAGGCGGAACTGAGATAGGCGCCGGATTCGCACTCATGGAGGATCTCGGCATCGATCCGGCCACCGGAGTTCCTATCTACAATAATCTTCATGAGTATCACCCAATGACGGTACTCGACTTTCCCGAAGTAGTTCCTATCCTGGTCGAAGTCCCGTCGGTAGCCGGTCCTTACGGAGCGATGGGGCTGGGCGACAATTGCTGCTTTCCTCCGCCCGCAGCGATCGGGACTGCCGTTCACAATGCGACCGGCGTTTGGATGGAAGAGTTGCCGCTAACTCCCGATCGGGTGTACTCAGCGTTGAAAGCGGCGGGACGATTGGTAGCCTGACGATTTGAGGCGATAAATCTTATGAGTCTGGCTATTGTTTTCGACGAACCGGCGCCTTTCAAGCTGCTTTCGCCTAAAACTCTTGATGAAGCGGCAGAGCTTGGCGCGCAGCATGGATCGAATGCTGCTCTGTTGGCCGGTGGCTGCGACTTGCTCGATCAACTCAAGCACAATTGGCGCCGGCCGGACTACGTCATCAATTTGAAGGGAATCAGCGGTCTGAAAGGAGTTAGCAAGGACTCGGGTCAGCTCAAAATAGGAGCTCTAACTCGGCTCGACGAAATCGAGCGCGATTCGACTATCGGGCAGCTCTTTCCCGCTCTACAACTGGGCGCCGGCCGAGTAGCAACCCCGCAGATTAGAAACATGGGAACCGTCGGAGGAAATCTGCTACAAGACTCGCGATGCTCCTACTATCGCTCCGGCTTTAACTGCTACCGTGCGGGTGGGATAGTATGCGACGCGCATCACGGACTTAACGCCTATCACGCCATTCTCGGTGGCGATCGCTGCTACACTGTAACTCCTTCTGATTTGGCGCCTGTGATGGTCGCGCTAAACGCGACAGTGACGGTCCGAAGCGCGGGTCGATCCGATGAGCTGAGCGCGAGCGAGTTGTTCGTTTCGCCATCGAAGAACATCCGGCGCATGACATGCATCGAACCAGGACAGATTCTCACGGAGATCGCTATACCAATAGTCCCCGGACAGCGTTCGACCTTTTTAAAATACGCTGTTCGGAATACGTGGGATTTCGGGCTTGCCAGTGTAGCAGTTTCCACTCGGTATTCGGGAGGAAAATGCCGCGACTGCTCGGTGATCTTTGGATCGCTCGCGGCAGTTCCCTGGCGATCAAAGGGCGCGGAAGAAGCACTCGAAGGCGCCGAGTTGAATGAGCAGACGATAGAGGCCGCTGCGACCGCCGCAGTTGCTGGAGCCGAACCGCTCTCCCATAATGAGTACAAAATAGCATTAACGCGAAAGCTATTGCGCGAGGCCTTGGGTAACATCGCAAGGAGCTAGGATAGTGAAGTGGTTCTACGAACAACGCCAACAGGGCAAGCTCGTACCGATTACGATGGAAAAGCGCCGCATAGTGCCGGCTTCTGGTTTCAGTCCGCTTGAGCTGGAAAGAGCTGGACTTACACTTGAAGATGCCAAGGCCCTTAACCTTCCGATCGACAGATTCAGGCAGACGAGCATCGGGACTAACGTGCTACAGCTTTGCGAGATAGGACCCCTGGCTCCAAATCAGGTGAACGTTAGGTCGACGAAGTAGGCGTTTCCTTCCAGGAGGTGTTCAAATGAACGAGACCAAGACTCAATATTCCGACAACGCCAGGCTGACCCAGGTCTTTGACACCCTTTTAGGCACTCTGCGTAATTTCATCCGCGAAAATCACGTCACCCATGAGGAGTATCGTCGGGCCGTCGCTTTTCTCAGCGAAGTCGGTCAAAAAGGCGAAATGTCACTGCTATGCGATGTGTTCGTCGAGGTGACTGTAGACGAGGTCGATAACAACGGCCGGTCCGGCACTACCACTACGATCGAAGGGCCGTTTTACGTGGCCGACGCGCCCGCGATGAAGTCTCCCTGCGTGCTGCCTCATCGGGCCGAGGAGCCGGGACCTGTGCTTCTTTTCTCCGGAACGGTGCGCTCATCGAATGGCGAATCGATGCCTGGATCAGTACTCGATTTGTGGCAATCGGATACTAATGGGCGCTACTCACACTTCGATATTCCTCAGGCGCAGGCGCCTTTTAATCTGCGCGCCCGGGTGATCACCGATAATAACGGCAGATTCGAGGTGCAAACCCGTTTGCCAGGACCCTATGAGATTCCCAAGGCAGGACCGACCGGGGCTTTATTGGCTGCCATGAATCGACATGCCTGGCGGCCAGCCCATCTTCATATGAAGGTCACAGGAGAAGGCCACCGACCACTAACTACACAACTGTTTCTGAAGGACGATCCGTGGATCGATTCCGACGTCGTGGTCGGTGCCGTAAAGAAAGCTTTAGTAGTCGATCCCGTCAGACACGAAGATCCGAACGACCTCCGACAGAAACACATGAAGCAAGCCTACTACACCCTGTCTTACGATTTTGTGCTCGAGCCGAGCATAGCCAAAGCCGCTTAACGGAGAGAACTCATGAATCCCAAGCTGCTTCGCCGTGTCACTGACGATGAGGTCCGGACTTATGAGCGCGACGGCGTCGTATATTTGCCAAATATAATCGACATCGAATGGGCGGGGCGCCTTAGCAGTGCTATCGATGAACTGATCAACTGGGCCGAGAAGCCGGCGCAACAAACCGATCAGGTGCTTGATCTCACAGGACTCGCGCTCGCGGCATCTTCGGTAACCTCCTTGCCGCCCGCAGGCCCGTCGGAGTGGGGATCGCCTCGTCAACTCGCAGGGCGGATCGCGGTCGATAAGCGTGTCCGGCCGAGATCTGCCCGTGGGCACTTCGTGTCGGTTACCAGCGCATGGCAGCTTCATCCTGCGATTCGCGAGTTGGCCATGGATTCTCCGTTGCCTGAAATCGCCGCGCTGCTGACCGGTTCGGCCAAACTCTATCTCTATGACGACCAACTGTTGGTCAAGCCACCCGGTACGATGGAGCGCACGGCATGGCATCAGGATCAGGGCTATGACCATATCGCTGGCGACAAAGTCTGCGCGATTCGTGTGCCGGCCGACCGTGAAACCGCGCAATTGGGCCTGATTCAGTATCTTCGCGGCTCTCACAGGTCCGGCAAAATCTACAAGGTGAATTATTTCATCAGCGATGCGACGGCGCCCGACGACGGCGGCGAGTCGATTCCGAAGATCGAAGGCCATGAAGCGGATTTCGACATAGTGACCTACGCACCCGGGCCCGGTGATGTCGTGGTCCATCATCTGCGGACCCTGCACGGCGCGGCCGGCAATTCATCGGAGACCGACACGCGGCGCGCGGTCACCTTTCGTTACGCCGGAGACGACGTGCGCTATTATTTTCGCAGGTTCGCGCCGCCGGCTCAGCGCCCAAGCCATCTGCGCGACGGCGACCCGCTCGACCTCGAGCCCGAGCGGCATCCCGTCGTTTGGCCAGGCTCGATACCGTCCTGAATATACGAGGAAAGATGAAGATGTATCGCGTCGACATTATGTATCCGAACAAGCAGGGCTCGACCTTCAACCTCAAACACTGGCTGGAAGTTCATCTGCCGATGGGCCTGCGGCTGCTTAAGCAGCATTGCGGCGTCAGCCCAATCAAAGTCGAAGCCTGTCAGAATCCGCACGGGCCGCCGGGTCTTGCTCTGCCGTACCATTTGATCAACTCGCTATACTTCAACACGCGGGACGATGCCGACTCATTTATCCGCGTTTTCGGAATCGAAGAGGCGGCGCGCGAACTCAAGGCGGACTGGTCGAACTATACGCAATCGGATCCTGAAGTGATGATCAGCGAACTGGTCGAATTCGATCCGATTAGCGGCCGTCCGCGATGAGAAGACGAGAGCGCGCGAAGGCCAACTCTATGCCAGTGCGCCGAACTGGATGACACCTTCCTCGCGCAGCCGTTGGAGCTCTGCACCCGCAATACCTATTGACGCAAGCACTTCTTCGGTGTGTTCCCCCAGCTTCGGCGGCGCTACCACTGGCCGTCGATCATCGATCTCGGAAAGCTTCAGAGGTGTGCCCAGGACTTTGATAGAATCCCTACCCGGATAGTTACTGTCTTTGAGCATTTCCCGTTGAGCCAATTCCGGATCGAAGGCAACTTCTTCTATAGAACGCACTGGCGCGCATGGAATCCCGTGCTCGACCAGCAATGCGACCAGATCGTCGCGCTTGAAGGATGCGGCGAATGCCTGGACGATGCTATCGACCTCGTCAGCAATTTGATGTCGTGTCATGGCTGTGCTGTATCGCGAATCGGAGTTCAAATCCTCGCGTTTCATAAGTTTGAGCAATTCCTGCCAGTGCGGTTCGATCAGACAGAAAATCGAGATCTCGCCATCTTCAGTCGCGTAGTTGTTTGAGGGTGAGATTCCTGGATGGCGATTGCCAAGCCGTCCTACCGCTGATCCGTCGAAAACGATCGCGAGATTGCGAGTCATCGCCGGAACGCAGACGTCCTGCATTGCCACTTCAACCCTCTGACCGCGAGCCGTGCGGCCTCGTGAGATAAGCGCGGCAAGAATGCCAGTGGCAAGGTGAATTCCCATTCCCATATCGATGAAGGTTGCGGGAGTTCTTACCCCCGGTCTGTCTGGATAGCCGGTCACGCTGACCATTCCGCAAGCGGCCTGTACCGTATAGTCCATAGCCCCTAGCCTCGACCACCTGCTGTCGGTTCCGTAACCTTTGCCCGAGGCATAGATCAGGCGCGGAAAGCGTGCTGACAGTTGCGTATAGCCCAAACCCAGTTTTTCCATCACTCCTTCGAGATAATTTTCGACTAACACGTCAGCATCAGCCAACAAACTCAAAATAATCTCGTGGCCACGCGGATGTTTCAGATTTAGCGCGATCGACTTCTTGTTTGCGTTGAGGAGCAGAAACGCGTAACTCGCTCCACCTGCCGATTGCGGCATCCGCAAGTATTCACCCGATCCGAGTGGTTCGATTTTGATGACCTCAGCCCCCAGGTAGGCTAGCTGAGACGTGCAGTAGGGCCCGGCATAGATCTGTCCAAAATCGATTACCCGTATTCCTTGAAGTGGTAACTCTCTCATTATTTCACCGTCCTCCTGGACGACGACTGTTTTGTTGAGACCGGTGACGCCAAAATATCTTATTAAATTTGCGAGTTCTATGCTGCGCTGCATGCCTTCGCCCGCGAAACGTTGAGCGTCTGAGCCGAAAAAATTTATTTTCGCGGGCAAGCCGCAACAAACCTATGTCCTACGATGTGACATGCGTGCTGTACGATCATGGGACAACGCGCTTGGATTCTTCGCTTCCATCGCCGTACGGCGCGCTGCGAGGCTCAATTCCTGTCACAAGCGAGTGGCATCGCAGTTGCTTTCCTCGCAGAGGCCTTTCGCGCCCAATACGGACGCGATGAACGCGACAAAATGCTGGAGACAGGAGCAACTCTGGAGACTGGCGCCCAGCGGTTGTCGGCTGTGGTTGACAGCGCACCAGATGGTTACCCCAAACGCCCGCTCGACGCGTTGACCCACCCAAGGGAGCCCGCCGGCGAGTGGATGGGTTCGCGGCTTCGAACGGGGCTGGTAATTCTGATCCTGCTCGAAGCGGCAAATCTGCTGGAAGTCAGAAGGTTGGGGTACACGTACTTCGCCACGGCGCTATACTTCTGTGCATTCGAAATCTTCCTTGCGATTACGGTTTTCAGCGCCTCCTTTTTAGAAAAATTCGAGCGTCACTGGCGCGGCGCGACGATGGCGATATGCCTGACCGTGATTCTAAGCCACACCCTGTTAGCAATCGCGATGGACGAGGACCAGCAAGCGCTAGTGGCATTGTTCGTGATCGTCATGAGTACCGCACTATTAGTGCCGTGGAATACACGATGGCAAAGTGCTTTGTCGGTAGCCGCGCTTGTCAGCTTCATGGTTGTGTCTCTGACGGGCACGGTTGAACGCGAAGGCTTGCAGCGCTGGGTGATCCTCGGGGTGACGATAGCGTTTGCGTTGTGCTTTACCGCGCTCAAGCACAACTACTTTCTTCAATCCGAGATGGTCGAGGACCTCAGACAGAACAGAGACTTCGGCAGCGTACAAGTCGAAAAGCTGACTGCTATGCAGACCCAGCTCGGCGACGAGCACGAGCAGGCATTGCGGCTGGCGACGATCGTCAACGCCAGCGATGACGCGATATTGGGCCTTTCCCAAGAACTGAAAATAACCACATGGAATCCGGCCGCCGAACGCATGTATGGATACTCGGCCGAAGAAGCGATTGGTCGCGGGCAAAGTCTGTTCGTGCAGCCGGATGAACTTCAGTCAGCAATTGAGCTCTGTTTACAGGTGCTCAAAACCGGCGAGCGCATAAGTTTTGAACAGCATGGGCGGCGTAAGGACAACACTTGCTTTGTTACACAAGTCAGCGCTTTCGCGATTCACGGTGCGGATGGACAGATCGTCGGTATGGCCGGCATCGGGCGCGACATTACCACGCTGAAAGAAACAGAAAGCGAGCTGATCGTCGCCCGCGAGGTAGCGCTGGCGGCTTCGCGCGCCAAGTCTGAATTTCTGTCTAACATGTCCCACGAACTCCGCACTCCGATGAACGCAATCCTGGGGATGGCCGATCTACTGTCGGACGATGTTATGCTCAATGCAGAGCAGCGCCACTACCTCGAGATCATGCGTTCCAACGGCAACGCCCTGCTTCATCTTATCAATGACATTCTGGATCTCGCAAAAATCGAAAGCGGCAAGCTGGGGCTCGAACCGCTGGCCTTCGACCTTGAAGAATTGATTGACAAGACAATGGCGACGATGAGTGTGCGCGCCCAGTCCAGCGGACTCGAGCTCACGGCGCGCATCCTGCCTTCGGTACCGCGCAAACTGATCGGTGATTCTTTGAGACTTGGCCAGATTCTGATCAATCTTTTGGGCAACGCACTCAAGTTCACCGAGCAGGGCGAAGTCGCGCTCACGGTTGAAGCGCTCGGCCAGACGCCGGACGCCGTCGCGGCCGACGCGGCAGATGTGCGACTTCGGTTTTCGATTTCAGACACCGGGATCGGTATCGCGGCCGATAAACTGGAGACGATCTTTGGTGGCTTCAACCAGGCCGACGCGTCAATCTCACGCCGCTTCGGCGGCAGCGGCCTGGGGCTTCCTATCGTGGCCCAGCTAGCCAAGTTGATGGCCGGGAGCGTCGAGGTGGAGAGCAAGCCCGGTCAAGGCTCAATTTTTCGCGTAACCGTCACGCTGCGTTCTGACCCTAAGCCGGCCGCCTCGGCGCACTGTCTCGCGGGCAAGCTTGACGGTGTGCGAATTCTGGTCGTCGACGACAACGCGACCAATCGACTTATCTTGCGGGAGGCTTTGTCGCAGGCCGGAGCCGAACTGGGCGAGAATGACTGCGGAGAAGCGGCGCTAGCCGAACTTGCGCGGGCTCGTGCGTCAGGCCATCCGTACCGACTTATGCTGCTCGACTACCGCATGCCCGGCATGGACGGTGCAGAGGTCGCGCGCCGAGTGCTCAGCGAGCGCCGCGGGTGGAAGGCGGGCGACCATGAAGACACTTTGGTCCTTATGCTTACCTCGGAGGATCTGAATTTTCAGCTCGCGCGCTTGCAGGAACTCGGCCTGCACACGTACCTGATCAAGCCCGTCAGGCGCGTCGAGTTGCTCGAAACCATTGGCGAGGTGTTGAGCGGGCACCACAAGGTTCATCGTCCGGCGCTGCCTGGCGAATCCAGCCCGGCGTTCGCAGCCGATCGTCCCTTGCGCATTCTGCTGGCCGACGATTCGCTCGACAACCGATTGCTTATCAGGGCCTATTTCAAGGATCTTCCTTACGCGCTTGAAACCGCTGAAGACGGAAGAACCGTGATCGCCAAATTCAAAGCTTCGCCTCACGAGCTGGTGCTAATGGACATTCGAATGCCTGCGATCGACGGACTGACCGCCACGCGCGCAATTCGACGGTGGGAAATCGAGCGCGGACTCGCCCGCACCCCGATAATCGCGCTCACCGCCTCGGCGCTGGAAGAAGATGTGAAGGCCAGCTTGGCCGCCGGTTGCGATGCGCACGTTAACAAGCCAGTCAGAAAGCGCGTTCTACTCGAGGCCATCCGCAAGGTTACTGAGACAGATCCAGCCGAGACCGATGAACCCGGCGCGTCAGCGCCGGCGCCGACTGCGACAGCGCGGTGAGCTCTGCTCGGGGCCGAAGCGTGCGACTGCTGGATCAGGCCATCGCATAGACCTCGAATCGCAGCCGGTAGGTTTGGCGGCGTTCGCAACTTGATGCGCCCGAACCTCTATCTTCTCACCGCGTGACGCATCGTGTTCAGTACAAAAATCAGATCGCGAGCCGAACGAAATCCCGCGAAATAACACCCGACCAGCCGCGACAACATCTCCATTTCGTGGTTCGAGACGTGGTGGTTCTGTCGAAGTCGTTTGTCTTTTAGGAACTGGTCCCAGGCCGATAACGAATCTTTTGCCGTCTCCGGTAGATTGGCGAGTAAAGCCTCAACGTGCGGGTTGGCGAGAAAGAACAGTTCGCGCTGATCGAGGTCGAGCACTTCCGCCAGACGCGTGACGATCTGGTCGGAAGGATGCCGCTTGCCGGACTCCAGATGCCCCACACACGTCGTTGAAGTGTTGATCCGCGAAGCGACTTCGCGCTGCGTAAGATTCAGCTCTCTTCGCCTGTGACGGATCACCTCACCGAAGTTAGGTTTCTCCGCGCGCGCGATTGACCGCTGCGATTTGCGCTTCGCGGCATGCGGCGCCAAGGAAGGAGTGGCACGTCTTGCTTTCACAAACAGTGTGTATTAACCTAATAAAAATTAGTAAAACACTATAGGAATTAACTAGCTGTTACAAGACTAGCCAATATGGATTTGTGCGCAAAATGCACACAGCAGTCTGTGCGTTCTAACATTCTCGCGCTTGAGATTTGCTTCAAAGGCAACGAACGGCGCTCGACACTGCTCGATTGAGCACCCCGAAATCAGATGTCGGAAATGGGCGCGTGCGAGGTTTTTGGAAGCTCAGTCTGCGACTGAAAGAACCGCCGGTGCGAAACCGCTTACGGGGCGGCGTGGGCTTTGAAGGTCCACTTGAATGTTGTCGTGCTGTTTTTCTCGTTGCTGACGATCACGCTCCCGATCGCTTCGCCGAACAGCGACGATACTCCAAGCGCGAATCCACCCTATGAGCTCGTGCGTCGGTGAAGCCCAAAGCCTCGATTGCGAGAGCTGTGATTGCAATGAATTTAAACCTCATGGATTCTCCGAAGCGACGATAGACGAGTTCGGTTACGGGCCTGGATAGTATGTCCACCTGGCAGCGTCAAACAGTCTCGCCGGAATCTCAGCTGCAATAGTCTGAGATAGAATGTAGTGGACTTTACTTTAAATTGGCTCGAACGCGGGCGGGACTGAATCAGTCTCTCGAAGACCGCCGAAATGGAGAATCCAATGAAGCTGTATGAGTTCGCTCCCACTCGATCAATTCGCGTGCGTTGGACCCTTCAGGAGCTCGGAATCGATTTCGAGGCCGTTACTGTCAACCTCGTCGCTGGCGAAAACCGGAGTCCGGCGTTCCTTAAACTAAATCCCGCCGGCAAGCTGCCCGTACTCGTCGATGGCGACTTGGTGCTTACCGAATCCATCGCAATCGTTCTTTACCTGGCTGAAAAATATCCCGAGAAAGGTTTTATTCCGGCCGATCTCGGGGATCGAGCTGAACTCAATCGGTGGCTCCTGTTCGCGGTAACCGAACTGGAGCAGCCGCTTTGGCGCATCGCTCGTCATACGAATCTGTATCCCGAAGCCAGGCGGCTACCGGCCGAGGTGACGCTCGCTGGCGAGGACTTCAAGGCCATGGCCGAGGTGGTCGAAGCCCACATGAAAGGGCGGCAGTTCGTCGTAGGAAATGCGGTGACGGTCGCCGACTTTGTGCTCGCGTATACTCTGGACTGGGCTAACGAGGTGCACCTTCTCGACGGCTTCCCGCACCTGAGATTATATATAGAGCGAATGTACGCCCGACCGCACGCAGCGCTCAGAATTGCCGACGCCTTCGCCAGCATCAACGCCTGATCAGACCTGGTTCACTCGGGACGGATGACCGAACGCGCGAATGATCGCGCACTATTGGAAGTTCATTTCGGATCAAATGAATGAACAAAATCACATCGAAAAAGACCAGAAGCGAAAAAATGACGTCAGCCAACATGTGGCGGCTCCCCTCTCTTTTAGCCCAACTGGGCGTATCTAGACTTCAGTAATGCCACGAAGACAAAGCATCACTCCTCGAAGATACTAGCACCTTATTGTCGCGGAACAAAACTAGAAGTAGAGATAAATGTCACGCTCAAACGCAATGCTCGAAACCAAGGGCGAGTAGAAGAAGAGGCAATCAGACCGTGATCTTTTAAACCCACGAAGCGCGCGCGGCACTCGCCGCGACCAAGGAGGCATCCATGAAAAGCTACGGCGTAACTCTTCGTCCGACAGTTCCGGGTATATCCGAATTGGTTCAACTAGCGCGCGAGACGGAGGATGCCGGATTCAGTGGCGTCTACATTCCCGAGGCTCTGAACGACGCGCTGATGTGCTCGCTCGCCGTCGCCAACGCGACCAAGCGAGTCGCCATCGCGACCTGGATCGTGAACATCTATCTGCGCGATCCAGGCCTATGCGCGATCGCGGCCGAGACGGTGCAGGAGGCTGCGCAAGGACGCTTCATCCTGGGCCTCGGCTCGAGTCATCGTCCTGCGCTCGAAGCGCGCGGCATCGAGATGGGCAACGCGCGCGACCGGTTGCGCCATGATACTGAAATCATCGGCAAGGCTTTTCGTGGCGAACTCGAAATGTTCGGAAGGAAGTTCCCCGCACCCAGCCATCCGATTCCGATCTACTTCGCGGCGCTGGCGCTCGAGACCGCAAAGCTCGGCGGTGAGATGGCCGACGGCCTGATGCTCTACATGTGCCCGCCCGAACGGATGAAGAAATCGATCGACGCGGCGAACAAAGCGGCAAAGGAGAATGGCCGCTCCCCCGGCAGCCTCACGATGACGTGCGGTGTGCCGGTGTTTCTACATGATGATTTGGAAACCGCTTACGAGGCGGCGCGGCGCGGGCTCGCGTTCTATGGCGCGCTGCCGTTCTACAATCGCATCATGGCGAAGAGTGGATTTGCCGACGCGGCGGGACGCATCATGGAGGCCTCGAAGCGCCGCGACGCGAGAGGGATGGCGGCCGCTGTCACCAAGGAACTCGCTGATGCGGTCGCGCTGATTGGTCCACCCTCACGATGCATCGAACGGTTGGCTGCTTATCGCGCGCAAGGTGGTGATGTTATCATCCTCGTGCCGAATGCGGTCAGCGAGGATTACGCGAGCGCGGTCCGCAAAACTCATAAGGCATTCGCGAAACTGAACTAGACAAGCGGTAAAGTGTTACGGGGATATGTATCTCGATTGAGAGGAATTGCCGGTCTGGATGATCACGCGGCGGTGCTCGTTGTGTTTCTGTGAGGCGAACAGCGCGACACCGACGACCACGGCCAAGGCGATAATGTAGAGCAGTTTCAAGCTGTCACCTCCCGCCTGCGACCTCAGCAGACCGTGGACGATTTAGAACTTGATTGCGCGATACATTCGCGCAGCGCCCCCGAGGAACTTCAGTTCGCTTATTCCCCCGGATGCTCCTCCTCGATATCGGTTGCGAACAATACGATTGATGCGCCATCTGCAAAGCGCGCATAAATCAACGATCGCTCAATCGAATCCGTAGCGCGGCGCACAATCTCGACGGTTTCATGAGGTTGATGGATCAATCCCGTGCGAGGATCGCGAACGACATGCGCTAATTTCCCTTCATTCCTAATCGGCCAAATGCCCCCTGAATTCATTCAAGTTATAAAATATCTACATACGTCCAGTTGATTTTAAGCACACCAATCACTCTCGGATTTGGTATAGCTATCCAGGTTTGGGCATTTTCCTCGTGAATCTTGACGAAAACCAAATTCCAGAGGTGTCGCGCTCATAGAGCGCAGCCGTGATTCAAATTTGCGCTTTGAAAAAGGGAAGTCCGGCATACGCAATGCCACGAACTTCTTTGGCGGGCGCCGCGCCAGGCGGCAATCTTTTATAACGGAACGGTCGCTGAGGCTTGGATCAGCTTTGCTGTCCCGCCCCTGGGCGCGCAATCAACAGGCGCTCGATCGCTTCAACCAGACGTCCAGGTTCCACCGGCTTGACCATGCAGAGCTGAAAGCCTTCCGCCAGCGCTCGCTCACGGTCGTTCGCGCTTCCCAGTCCGGTCAGTGCCATCGCGATCATCTCGCGTTGCGGAATGCGCTGACGAACTCGCCGAAGCAATTCATAACCGTCGACCGAAGGCATGCCGATGTCGCTAAGCAGGATGTGCGGAGTCGCACGAGCAATTTCGAGCAGCGCTTCTTCGGCGGAAGCCGCGGTCCTGGTATGCGCACCGTATTCGCGCAGGAGTTCCGCCAGCACATCGCGGGAATCCGGCTCGTCGTCTACCACCAGGATCGATACGCCCTCCAGCTTCAGCGGTACGGCGGCGGCCTTGCCCTGATCATTGCCGGCCGATGCGGCCCTGCAATCCTTCATCGGAAGCCTCACCGCGAACGTAGCCCCCTGACCTAAACCCGGGCTGGTGGCCTCGACCCTTCCGGCATGCAGCTCGACCAGGTGGCGCACGATTGCAAGACCGAGTCCCAAGCCGCCGTGAGCGCGCGTGCTGCCGCTGTCGGCTTGGCTGAATCGGTCAAAAACATGCGGCAGGAAATCCTGGGGAATTCCCTGTCCGGTATCGCGCACGGTCAGCTTCAATTCCGGGCCATGCTGTTCCACGCGAACCACGACCAGACCGTCGCGCGGGGTAAATTTGATCGCGTTCGATAGCAGGTTCCAGACAATTTGCTGCAGCCTGTCCGCATCTCCGGTTATTTCGTCTGTCGCCGCCGCCATTTCGTATTCGAGCGCCACGCCCTTGGCGTCGGCCGTGGGCCGCACGGCTGCCAGCGCGGCCTCGACCACCGCGCCCATTTTGACCGTGCGGAAGGTGAGGTTAATTTTGCCCTGTATGATTCGCGAGAGGTCCAGGATGTCGTCGATAAGCGCGGTCTGCAGGTGCACATTGCGTTCGATGGTCTCCAACGCTTTCGACGATTTGGCAAGGTCGAGGTTCCCGGACCGCAACAGATGAACCCAACCCACTATCGCGTTGAGCGGGTTGCGCAGCTCGTGCGACACGGTCGCGAGAAATTCCTCTTTCATTCGGCTGGCGGCTTCGGCTTCCTTCAACGCCTGATGCTCAGTGTCGATGTCGGTTGCCGCGACGATCCATCCGGTTAACTTGCCGGATTCATCGCATTGCGGAACTCCGCGCATCAGGAACCATCGATAAGCGCCGTCACTGTGCCGCCGCAGACGGACCTTTACTTCAGCCGAACGTTGCTCGGCGGTGCATTGCTCCCATTCAGATTTAAGCATTGTGAGATCGTCGGGATGCACGAATTCGAACAATCGCTCGGCACCTACCGGCACCGAAGCCGGCAGGCCAATGTAATCAACTGCCCGCAAGTTCCAGTAGTAGAAAGTCAGATCAGCGCGTGCGACCCAGACGCATTGTGGCAGCGCGTCCATCAGCGAGCGGAAGCGCAATTCGCTGCGCCGCTCGAAGGCCTCGCGATCACGCTGCCGCAGCAGTCCCGCCTGCCGCTTGATCATCTGCTCCTTCTGGTACAGGTCGACGAAGACCGCCACCTTCGAGCGCAGAATTTCAGGATCGAACGGCTTCAGCAGGAAGTCGACGGCGCCTCGCTCATAGCCGCTGACCACGTCGGCGTTTCCTATCGGCACCGCAGTTAGAAAGATAACCGGAACTCGCGCCGTGCTCTCGCGCTGACTGATTATTTCAGCGGTGCGGAGCCCATCCATTCCCGGCATTCGCACGTCCATGAGGATGACGGCGAACTCCTCGCTCTGGAGCTTTTCCAGCGCTTCTTCGCCTGAGCTCGCACGCACCAGACGCTGGCCGAGCGAATCGAGGATGGCCTCGAGCGCGAGCAGATTTGCGGGACGATCATCAACCAGCAGGATGCTGGCCTTGGCCGCGGCTATCGGGAGCCGCTCGATATTCGTAGCTTCCTGTGTCTTCATCTACTGCCCCCGCCTCGCCGTGGTCTACAGGCAATACTTTGCGATTGCCTACACCGAAGCCTGTGTCGGCGTGCCACTCGACCAGATTCGAATCAGCTCGACCAATTGCGCGTCATCGATGGGCTTGGCCAGGTAATCCGACGCGCCTGCCGCCATGCAGCGATCGCGATCCTCCTGCAGCGCCTTGGCGGTAACCGCGATCATCGGCAACCATCGCTTGGCAGGATTCGCGCGTATCAGACGCATGGTTTCGTAGCCGTCCATCTCAGGCATCATGATGTCGATAAGCGCGATGTCGATTTCGGGGTGACGCTCGAGCATCGCGATTCCTGCGCGCCCGTTTTCCGCGGTCAGCGCCTTCATCCCATGCCCTTCCAGCAGGCTCCTGACGGCGAAAATGTTGCGCGGATCGTCGTCGACGATCAGCACGGTCTTGCCTTTGAGACTGTCGAGCGCTTCACTCGACAACTCCTGCAGCGCGGGCCCCGCGGCCAGGAAATCGCGCACTGCGCCAGTGGTTAGCGCTACTTTCTGCTGAAGTTGATCGGACAACCGCGCGTGCGCCTCACCATCATCCTCGCGCGCGCCGAAAATCTCGACCTCCTTGCCGTAACTGATGGGCATGTAGAGCGTGAAGACGCTGCCTGCGCCCGGGCTGCTTTGGACGTGGATTTCGCCGCCGAGCGCACGTGCAATTTCGCGGCTGATCGAGAGCCCAAGGCCAGTGCCGCCGTAGCGCCGGCTGGTGCTGCCGTCGGCTTGCTGGAACGCCTCGAAAATCAGGCGTTGCTTGTTCTTCGCGATTCCAATCCCGGTGTCGGTGACCGAAAGTGCCAGTACTTTGCCGCCACCCTTGAGTGCCTCGCTTTCGAATTCGAGGCGTGGCTCGATCATCTCCATGCGGAATTTAACCGACCCGCTCTCCGTGAACTTTATGGCGTTGGCCAACAGGTTCCTTAGCACCTGTTCGACGCGCTGGCGGTCGGTCCGAATTTCTTCGGCCACACCCGGGCCGACTTCGGTCGAAAATTCGAGGCCCCTTTCTTCGGCCAACGCACGGAAACTGCGTTCAGCGAACTCGACCAGCTCCGCTGTTTGAACCTGGCGCACATCAATCGCCATCTTGCCCGCCTCGACCTTGGAGAGGTCGAGCACCTCGCTGATCAGCTTCAGCAGGTCGCTGCCGGAAGAATAGATGGTGCGGGCGTACTCGAGTTGCTTGTCGGACAGATTCGCTTCCTTGTTGTCAGACAGTACCTTGGCGAGGATCAGCAGGCTGTTAAGCGGCGTGCGCAATTCGTGCGACATGTTGGCGAGGAACTCGGACTTGTATTTCGACACCAGCGCGAGCTGCTCGGCTTTTTCCTCGAGCGACTTTCTGGCCTGCTCGACTTCGCGATTCTTGATCTCGACCTTGGTGTTCTGCTCTTCGAGCTGCTTGGCTTTTTCCTCGAGCTCGAGCGCCTGCCGTTCGAGCGCAGTGTTCGTGCTCTTGAGCGTTTCCTGCTGATTGGTCAGCTCCTTGGACTGATTCTGCAACTCCTGCGTCAGACCCTGCGACTGCTGCAGCAATTCCTCGGTCCGCATGTTGGCCATGATCATGTTGAGCACGACGCCGATGCTCTCGCTCAACTGATCGAGGAAGATCTGATGGATCGAGCTGAAGGCGTTGAACGAAGCAAGCTCGATCACCGCTTTGACTTCGCCCTCGAACAGGATCGGCAACACTATGATGTTCAGCGGTGGCGCCTCGCCCAGCCCCGAGCTGATGTGGATGTAGTCGTGCGGTGCGTTGGTCAGCAGGATGCTCTTTTTCTCGAGCGCGCACTGGCCGACGAGGCCTTCGCCAATGAGGAATCTATTCGCCACACCCTTGCGCTCGCGATACGCGTAGGTGTTCATCAGTTTCAGAATCGGCGCGCCCTCGTCGGCGTCCATCAGGAAGAACGCGCCCTGATGGGCCGAGACCAGCGGAGTCAGCTCGGACATGATCATGCGCGACACCGCTTGCAGATTTTTCTGGCCCTGCATCATGCTCGAAAATTTCGCGAGGTTGGTCTTGAGCCAGTCCTGCTCCTGGTTCTTTTGCGTGGTCTCCTTCAGGTTGACGATCATCTGGTTGATGTTGTCGGAGAGCGCCGCGACTTCGCCGAGCGCTTCGACCTTAATTGAGCGCGTCAAGTCGCCTTTGGTAACCGCGGTTGCGACATCGGAGATCGCTCGGACCTGGGCGGTCAGGTTACCTGCAAGTTGGTTTACGTTATCGGTCAAGTCGCGCCAAGTTCCTGCCGCGCCGGGCACGCGCGCCTGACCGCCCAGTTTTCCTTCAATTCCGACTTCGCGCGCCACGGTGCTGACCTGGTCGGCGAAGATACCGAGGGTCTCGGTCATGCTGTTGATGGTGTCGGCCAGTGCCGCGATCTCGCCCTTTGCCTCGACGCCGATCAGCTTTTGGGCGAGGTCTCCGTTGGCGACTGCGGTCACGACCTTAACGATGCCGCGGACCTGGGTCGTCAAGTTCGACGCCATGAAATTGACGTTGTCAGTGAGGTCCTTCCACGTGCCGGCGACGCCGGGGACGCGCGCCTGGCCGCCGAGCTTTCCTTCCACGCCGACTTCGCGGGCCACAGTGCTGACCTGCTCGGCGAAGGTGCTCAGCGTATCGGTCATGTTGTTGATAGTGACGGCGAGCGCTTCGACCTCGCCGCGCGCATCGACGACCAGCTTTTGCTTGAGGTCGCCGTTGGCAACGGCGGTCACGACCTTGACGATGCCGCGGACTTGGGTGGTGAGGTTCGACGCCATGAAATTGACGTTGTCGGTCAAATCTTTCCAGACGCCCGAGACGCCTTTGACTTCCGCCTGGCCGCCGAGCTTTCCTTCGGTGCCGACTTCGCGCGCGACGCGGGTAACTTCCGCGCCGAACGAGTTGAGCTGATCCACCATCGTGTTAATGGTGTTCTTCAGTTCGAGGATTTCACCTTTGACGTCGACCGAGATCTTCTTCGACAAGTCGCCGTTGGCGACGGCCGTGACGACCTTGACGATACCGCGGACCTGGTCGGTCAGGTTGCCCGCCAGCACGTTGACGTTGTCGGTCAGGTCCTTCCAGATACCCTCGACGCCCTGGACTTCCGCCTGGCCGCCGAGTTTTCCTTCGGTGCCGACTTCGCGCGCGACGCGCGTAACTTCTGAAGCGAACGACCGCAGCTGATCCACCATCGTGTTCATGGTGTTCTTCAGCTGCAGAATCTCGCCTTTGACATCGACCGAGATTTTCTTCGAGAGGTCGCCGCGGGCAACTGCGGTTGTGACTTCCGCGATGTTTCGGACCTGGGCGGTCAGATTGTTGGCGAGCAGGTTGACGTTGTCGGTCAGGTCTTTCCAGGTGCCTGCCACGTTGGGCACCTCGGCCTGCGCACCCAGTTTGCCTTCGACGCCGACCGTCTTGGCGACGCTGGTAACCTGCTCGGCGAAGATGGCCAGCGTTTTCGTCATGCTGTTGAGCGTGTCTGCAAGTGCCGCGATCTCGCCCTTGGCGGCGACTTCCAGTTTTGGCGACAGGTCGCCGTTGGCGACCGCCGTGATGACTCGCACGATGCCACGGACCTGGGTGGTCAGGTTCGAGGCCATGAAATTGACGTTGTCGGTGAGGTCCTTCCAGACGCCCGATACGCCGCGCACTTCGGCCTGGCCGCCGAGTTTGCCTTCGGTGCCGACTTCGCGTGCGACGCGGGTAACTTCCGAGGCGAACGAGTTGAGCTGATCGACCATGGTGTTCATGGTGTCTTTCAGCTCGAGGATTTCGCCCTTGGCATCGACCGTGATCTTTTTCGACAGGTCGCCTTTCGCAACCGAGGTAGTAACTTCCGCGATGTTTCGGACCTGCGCGGTGAGATTGTTGGCGAGCAGGTTGACGTTGTCGGTCAAATCCTTCCAGGTGCCGGCGACGCCCGGAACTTCGGCCTGCGCGCCCAGTTTTCCTTCGACGCCGACGGTGCGCGCCACGTCTGTGACCTGTTCTGCGAAGAGGCCCAGCGTCGCGGTCATGCCGTTGATGGTGTCGGCCAGTGCCGCAATCTCGCCGCGCGCGTCGACGATCAGTTTTTGCGACAGGTCGCCGTTGGCGACTGCCGTCACGACTTTGACGATACCGCGCACCTGGGTGGTCAGGTTCGAGGCCATGAAATTGACGTTGTCGGTGAGATCCTTCCACACGCCCGATACGCCTTGCACGTCGGCCTGGCCGCCGAGTTTTCCCTCGGTGCCGACTTCGCGCGCGACGCGGGTAACTTCCGCGGCGAACGATCGGAGCTGATCGACCATGGTGTTCATGGTGTTCTTCAGCTCGAGGATTTCGCCCTTAACGTCGACCGTGATTTTCTGCGACAAGTCGCCGTTGGCGACCGCCGTCGTGACGGTCGCGATATTACGCACCTGGTCGGTCAGGTTGCGCGCGAGCACGTTGACGTTGTCGGTCAGATCCTTCCAGGTGCCGGACACGCCTTTGACTTGCGCCTGGCCGCCGAGCTTGCCGTCGGTGCCGACTTCCTTGGCAACGCGGGTAACTTCGTCGGCGAACGAGCTCAGCTGATCGACCATCGCGTTAACGGTGGTGCCGATTCGCAGGAACTCGCCCTTGACCGGCTGCCCGTCTATCTCGAGCGCCATCTTCTGGCTCAAGTCGCCCTGCGCGACGGCGCCGATAACGCGCGCGACTTCGGTGGTCGGCTGCACCAGGCCGCCGATCAGCGAATTGATCGAGCCTTCAATCTCCTGCCAACCACCGACCGCACCCTGCATCACGGCGCGCTCGGTCATGCGTCCCTCGCGCCGCACGGCCTGCTCGACGCGAATGATTTCGCTGGTTATCGCCTCGTTGCGTTCGACCACGGCGTTGAACTTGATCGCGAGTTGGTCGAGCAGCTTGTCCTTATGGGAGATAGGCAGGCGAACCGAAAAGTCGCCCCGTCCGGCAGCGGTCAATGCCTTGATCAGATTTCTGAAGCGGCGCTCGTCGGACTTGTCGTCGGCTGCGTGATGTCCGTTCCTGGATTTCTTGCCGTTAGGCTTCTGCTCGGCGAGGTCTTGCTCGGGCGGCTGGTTGATTCGGGTTGGCCGACTTCTGAGTCCGGATCGATTCAATGGATTCCACCGATAGAGCTCCTTAAAAACCGCCGGCGTCCAAACACGCTTCCCACCCGGCGTTGAAAAATTTTCCGAGCAGAAAAGTAGTTACGAGGAGAGCAGAAAATGTGCCGATTACTGACCGAAAGTTAAGAAGCTAAAATTTGGTAGTTATAGATAGAATAAGCAATTTATAAGCAACGAGCTGGACAGGTCTTTTAGCGCCCATATCGAGGACAAACTTCCACATTCCCTGTAAAAACTTCCAATAGTTTTTACACGGTTCACAGTCGCCGATAAGGAGTCACCGACGTAGCTGTAAAGTCATTTATTGAGATTGAGCGGCTGAATCCTCCTCGGCAGCCCCGGCAAAGGACTTGAGCATCTCGCGGATGAACATGGGCAGGTCGTCGGGTTTGCGGCTGGTCGTGAGCTGACCGTCCTGCACGACAGCCTGATCGATCCATTGGGCGCCGGCATTGCGAATGTCGGTCTTCAGCGACGGCCACGAAGTGAGAGTGTGACCGCGCGCAATATTGGCCTCGACCAGCATCCACGGGCCGTGGCAAATCGCGGCGATAGGTTTGCGATTCTCGAAAAATGATTTAACGAATTTCACCGCTTCCGGTATGGTACGCAGCTCGTCGGGATTCGCGACTCCACCGGGAAGGACGAGCGCATCGTAGTCGTCCGAATCGGCCGAGCTCAGCGCGACGTCAACCTTGAACTTGTCGCCTTTCTCGTGATGGTTCATTGCCTGGATTTTCGGGGTCTTCGCAGGCGACACCAGGTCGGTCCTGGCGCCGGCTTTTTCCAACGCATTACGCGGCTCGGTGAGTTCGGATTGTTCGACGCCATCGGCGCTCAAAATTGCAATTCTTTTTCCGGCGAGTGTCTTGGACATGATGATTGAACTCCTGCTGATCGATTCATCGTTGGATTCACGCATGCGACGCGTGATCTGAACCGTTTGGGCGCTGGATGTTCTTCAGTGAAATTTTTGTCGCTGCTATTTTTTTCCGTTCTGTGAAATGGCGGCGAACTCGAGGCGCGCCATTTGTTGCTTGCTCCAATTCAGATGCTCATCTTCCTGCGGCTCGACTTCCGCGACGGCGGGCTTGAGCACCTCGCGGATGCGTTCGTCGTCACTTTGACGCGCGATCTTGCCAAGCATCTCCCAGTCGGCATGATCTTTCGTTTCCGCGAGAACAATATTCTCGATTGCATTGATCTCGGCGGCCTTGGCCGGCAGTCCGTCGGAGCTGGTCATGGTCTCGAGCAGTCCGTGCGCCTTTTTCTTCGCCATCTTGGCCCCAGGGCTCTCAAACTCAGGATCCATCCCGAGCTGTTTGAGGACGCGAAGTAAGATGGTTTCGTGGTTGCGAGTCTCTTCGCGGAACTCGTGGAATTTTTTCGAGACCTCCCGATCCTTAACTATGCGCAGCGCCTCCTCGTACAATTTCAGGCCGCCGCGTTCGACCGCGAGAAATTCGCTGAGCTTGTCGTGCAAGACTTTCCTGGAGATTTTTGCGCTGCTGACGTAGTCCTCTGCCTTCTCAACTATATTCGCCATCGTTAACTCCCTGTGGCGTAGCGGCTGCGTATGCAGGCCGGTTGTAAGTTTGAATCTGTCCCAAACAATTGCTGAATCGCTTCACGTCTTTTCAGCAAGCGATGTGCCAGCCGGCGCGCTTTAGGCGGCGAAAACAAGGTGAGCAATGTCTACCTAATTGCGGCGAATTGTAGCGAAAGGCAATTTCGAAAAGCGATACATCTGAAAGAATTTCATCCCCAGCAACCCGGCGAGTCCCCGGTGAATTGCAAATTCTTCAACGCCATTCTCGTCATACTAGATGACCGAATGGTATGGCAGAGGAATTGCAGCGATCACTCTGAATAATCTTTAGCTCCAACCGGTGCCCGAGGTGACAGCATGAAATGCCGACACGAACGTTGCTCATGCGAAGCGGAAGCAGGGCAGCAGTATTGCTCGAATGAGTGCGAAGCCGACACGCGCGACGAAGGTGCCACCGATTGCCATTGCGGTCACGACGACTGCAAGGCGTCTCAGTCGTCACATCGCGACAGCACTTAGGGCACCGCGGTCGCAACAAGATCAAATCCAAGGAGATACGACCATGAACAAGAGTCTATCGATGATGCTATTGGGGGCGACCTTAGCGCTCGCGATGTCCACCTTCGGCGCGAACGCCTTCGCGCAGGGCGCAGGCGGCGGGACTGGCGGCGGCGCGGGAGGTGCCGGAGGTGGAATAGGAAGCGGCGCGGCGGGCGGCAGCAGCGGCGGGATGGGAGCGGGCGGCTCGGGTTCGGTCGGAAGTTCGGTGCCGGGTCCGGCAGGTGCAGACATTCCAAGTGGGCCGGGAATCAGCGCGACGAATCCGGCGGCCGGTGGAATGAATTCGGCGACCGGCGCCGCTAACAACGCAATCGGAAGTGCGACGATTCCGGCGGCTTCCAACGCCGGTGCTCCTGCTTCAACTGCGCCGTATACGACCGCGAATTCGAGTAACGCGGCGCCCGCGAGTCAGCCGAGTTTGAGTGCTGCGCCGACTACGCCCTAGGGTCGCGACGTCGTCAATCGAATCGTGAATTCTTGAGCTCGCGATATTCGCAGGTAGCGCCGCTGAGTTACGAATCAGCTAGCTGCCGGATTGGCCGATGATTCATCGGTCGCAGCACAATCTTCTTTCCCGCGGTAACGGGCCAATCGATTGTACAGGGTCTTCAGGCTGATACCGAGAATTTGCGCGGCACGGACCTTGTTACCGTTGGTGAAATCCAGCGTCTTGACGATAAATTCACGCTCAACCTCGTCGAGCGAAGCGCCGATACGCAATTCGAAGGCGGGGCCTTTGCGCGTGAGCTGAATCTCTAGGCGGTCCAGCAGCACTTGCAGGTGGAGTGGATTGATTGGCTTTGGAAGGAAATCGAAAGTGCCAGGCTCGAGCGTAACTACTATGTCGTTGAGGCTCGAGTCTGCCGCTGTCACGATCGTTGAGACTTCGATTCCGCGTGCGCGCAATTCATGGAGGGCAGAGACGAGGTTCCCCTCTTGCGGGTCGAGATCGATGATCAGGACGTTCGGTGCAAAGGATTCGGCGAACTCGATCGGCTGCCCGTTTTCGACAGTTCGAACCTGGTAGCCCCAGGAGCTCATGCCCTCGCATAAGAAATCGCGGATCGGTTCGTCGTTCTCCGCGATGAGGATGCGTAGATTTTTTTTGGTGTCAAAGTTATTAGAGGTTTTGGTGGACATTGGCTATGGGTTGCCGACGAAAGATCAGGCCGCGAACCCTAATCATAGAACAGCAATCAGTGTGCCAAAGAATTTTGCTCGCGCAGGTTAGATCACGCGGCAGAAGCTCTGAAAAAATCATGCGGTCAGTAGGAAATACCGAGCAGCGACATTCGTCGGTGCTCAGCCGGCGTTGTAAGATGAAGAATAACCTGAGGAGAAATTTTCCATGGCACTTAGCGCTCGCAATCACCTGAAGGGTGAAATCACCGAAGTGATTCTCGGGACCGTTACCGCGCTGATCACGGTGAAGGTCGGAGACAATATCGTCGAGTCCGTTATCACCAAGCGGAGCGCCGAAGAAATGAAGCTGAAGAAGGGCGACAAGGTGACCGCGGTCGTCAAGGCGACCGAAGTGATGATTCAGAAGGACTAGCCCGGCTACGCGAGCATGCGATGCGTCGGCGCGAGCAATACGTCGGTCGCGATTCCGTGCGGACAGGCGCCAGCGCAGGGCTTCGCCTCGCAAGTGAGGCACGCGGCGGCGTTCGCTGAGAGCATCGCGTATTCGTTGCGTGCAAGACGCGTATCGCCGTAGTCACGCGCGTACATGCGGGTGCGCATCACGTCGGAGATCGGCACGCCGTAGGGGCATGCATTCGCGCACTCATTGCATGCGGGACGGCATTGCGAATCGCCGTTAAGGCTTGCGTAGCGATTGAGCAGCGGCAGGTCAGCGGCCGCGGTCGCACGCGCTCCCGACGCGCCCAAATATTCGTCGATCATCTGGCGGCTGGTCATCGAGACGATGAGCGCGTTGACGTTATGATTGGACAGTACCCACCGAAACGCGGCCTGCGAGAAAGTGGCGCCGCCCGATTCATACGGGCGCATGTCGTTCAGCCGCGCTCCCATCAGGGTCTTCATGACCACCACGCCGACGCCTTTGCAGTTGGCCTTTGCGAGAATGCGCGGGAGCTCGGGCTGAATCGCGACGAAATCGAAGTTACGGGTGAAGCGCTGATAGAAGTGCGGATCCTGGCCGAAATTATGCGCACACAGGATCACGTCGAAATGGCCGCTGTCGATGGCGTAGTCGAGGCATTCGGCGAGATTGCCCGCGTGGCCAGACATGCCGGTGAACCGGAGCTTGCCCTGGCTGCGCGCCTGCGTCACGAATTCGTACCACTCCGGATTCTTGAGCCGCGCCGGATCGTTGACCGCATGGTTGAAATAAACGTCTACGTGATCGGTCTGCAGGCGGCGCAGACTTCCTTCTAGAGCGTTCATCATCGAGGCGCGGCTGTCGTCCGCTCGCGCCATCGTCTTCGAGGTGAGGAAGACCTTGTCGCGCTTGCCTTTGAGAGCGTTGCCGATCGTGGTTTCCGATTCGCCGTCGGTGTAGGTATCGGCCGAGTCGAAATAATTGACGCCGCAATCGAAGGCGTGGCGGACCAGGTCTTCGTTGCCGGAGGTGAGGCGGCTCGCGCCAAACGAGATGTCGGAAATCTTGAGACCGGTGCGGCCAAGCGTCGAGTAGCGGCGGACGTGTGGGGTGGCTTCGATCGACGCGTTCGCGACTCCCGCTAACGGCAGGATCGATACTCCCACGCCGGCCAGCACGCCGCGTCTCAGAAACTCGCGCCGTCCAATGATCGATCCATCGCGCGACCGTTTCATCTGAAAACCTCCGAGGAGATTTCTTTCAATTCTAATCCCGACCAGCGGTCCGACGCGAGATGCGATCGATCACGCAAGACTGTCCTTGCGGCGATAGAGGAGCAGGGCTGCGCCGGACGATACGCCGATCGCGATGAAAGGATAGGGCACCAGGTAAGCCCACGAATGCTCCTGCATGACGGCGCTGCCATGATATCTCATGACGAACAACGCCATGTTGACGATCACGTACGCGGCGTATGCGATGCCGAGCGGCAGGGCGAACTTGCGCATTGCGAGAATTCCGTAAGCGTAGATCACGAGGATGATCCCGAAAATCGGAGCGATGATCATGTTGGCCAGGCCAGAGAGGCGGGTGCCGAAAAAGACGAAGCCGACGCCGGGATTGTGCGCGAAAGGTTTGCCGAAATTCGAGAGCGCCATCAGCAGGAACAGCAGAGCGAAAATCGTCAGCGTGGCTCCGCGCGACTTCCCTGCCATCAGGTGAGCTCGTCCTTGCGGCGGGACAGGATGATCGCCGTTGCGAGCGGTACGCCTATTCCGACCACGACCGAGACTACGATGGCGGGAAGAGACTGGGTGTCGCGGTTCTTCATGGTGAACATCGCCATGTTCACGATAACCCAGGCGACGTAGATGTACGCGAGCGGCAGTGCGAACTTGCGCATCGCCCAGATGCCGTACGCGTAGACCAGGAGAATCACACCGAACAGCGGCCCGAGGATGGCGTTGGCGGTGCCGGTCAGCCGGTCGCCGAGGAAGACGAAGCCGACGCCGGCGCTGTGCGAAAACGGCTTGGCGAAGTTTGAGATCGCGAGCAGTACGAACAGTATCGCGAAGATTGTGAGTGTGACGCCGCGCGATTTGGCCATCGTGGATTCCTCCGCCGGTTTCGGCACATCCTAATCGGCGCGCGACCAAAAGACATCACGTCTTGCATGTGCGGCTTGGGACTTGATTGGATGCGCTTGGATTGGGACTCGTCACTGCGTCGGATTCAGGCGAAGTAATGCGAAGATTCATCGCGGTTGTAGCGCTCGCGCTGTGCGCCTCATGGCTCTGGGGGCCAGTCTGCGCTGCTGCTGAAGACAATCTCGTCAACAACGGCGACCTTGGCAAAGGCGTCGACGGGGCGCCCGCAGACTGGTATGCGCTGTCGCACGATCGCAAGCTCGGCAAGTTTTCGTGGAGCCATACACCATCGGCGGGCGGCGTGCTTGGGATCAGCAACACCGGCCTGAACCACGCGGCGTGGCATCAGGCACTGATACTCCGGCCCGGCGTTTACAAGGTCAGCGCCGAGGCGCGTGTCGAAGGCACGCAGCTGGACCAGGGCGGTGCGAGTATCGAAATTCGTACTTTCGACGGTATTGCGCTCACGTCGCCCCATTTAAGAGATGCCGCAGACTGGCAGACGCTCTCGTTTTTCCTGGTCGTGGACAAATGGGGCGACACCAGCGAATTGCTTTGCCAGCTAGGCGTCGCGGATCATCCGGACACCGGCCACGCATCATTTCGCAATATTCAGGTGATTCCGGTCGCGAATATGCCGCCCCCGAGCGCGCTCACTTTCGATCTCGGCGCAATTCGCAAAACCTCCAGGAGTCAAAGGTTCGAGCCGGATGTCAGAGTTTCGATTCGTGCGACCGGTGTCGTATGCGGACTTATACTGCTGGGGCTGCTCGGATGGGCGCTCGCAGAAATCTGGCGGCCGGCGCTAGGAGCAGGGCAGGGCGCCTGGATGCTCGCGGCCGGCATGATGCTCGCGATTACCGCGGTCAAGTTTGTCGCGCTGTTTCATCTCACCGGCTTTTACTGGGACATCTGGGCGAAGACAAATCGCGCAGTGCTGGCGGCCGCGCTGGGGCCGTCGAAGATTTACAATCCGGGCCTGCCGGTTGACGCGTATCCGCCCGGGTCGCTTTACCTGTTGTGGTTCTCGGGATGGCTCGGGAGGCTGATCGAGCCGACCGCGAACGGCTTTCGGGTGATCGTCGAGACGCCGCCGTTGTTTGCAGACTTGTTTCTCGCGCTGACGATTTACTTCGCGGCGTGGCGCGACGGCCGCGTCCTGCGCGCTCTTATCATAATGACGCTGTTCGCGCTGAATCCCGCGCTCATTTTCGACACGCTGGTGTGGGGCCAGAGCGATTCGGTGGTTGCGCTGCCGATGATCGTAGCCGCGATCCTGATACTCACCGGCCGCTATCGCCTGGGCTGGAGCGCGGCCGCGATCTCGATCCTCGCCAAGCCGCAAGCGCTCGCGTTCGCACCGCCGCTTGCGCTGTGGACGCTGTTCAACGCGGGCGTCGTCGAGTGCGTGTGGTGTGCGGGCGCATTTGTGGGCACGCTCGCGATCGGGGTTATCCCCTATCAACTCGGGCATCCGTGGAACTGGATATTCAACGTGTATAGGGATCTCGGCACGCGATTCAGCGACGCTTCGGTGGGCGCGTTCAACTTCATGGGGCTGATCGGCGGGATGAACCGGCCGGACACGGACCAGGTTCTCGGCGGCATCTCGTATAGCGCATTCGGCTTGTCGATAGTTTGCGCGGTCTACCTGATTGCGTCGTATCTGATCTGGCGCGCGCGATCGGCGTCCCCGGCGATGCTCGCGATTTTTGTCGCACTATTCGGCGTCTTCATGTTCGCGCCGCGGATGCATGAGCGATACCTGTACTACCCGCTGGTATTTCTGATTCCGATTGCGCTGGAGGGCGAATTTCTCACTTCGATCTTCGCGGTCGTAACGGCGACGTTCCTGTTCAACCTCGTCTATCTCAAACATCTCACCGACACCTCGTCGTATTTTCCCGACCATCCGACGGCGGCGCTGATTGTGCCCGCTTCGATCAACCTGGCGGTGTTTTTTGCAGTGACGGCTTACGGATTACTGCGAAGCCCGCCGGCGGGCGAAAGTTGATTGAAGCACGCCGTTGTCCTCACGTTTCTTCTTCCAGACCTTGCGCCGCGCGGCTACAGTGCGATGCGAGGGGAAACACCATGCGCCGCGCCGATCGCCTGTTCGAGATTATTCAGCGGCTGCGCAGACGCCGCGTGGTCACGGCCGCTGCGCTCGCGGAGCAATTCAATGTCAGCGAACGCACGATCTACCGCGACATCCGCGATTTGATCGTGAGCAAGGTTCCGATCGAGGGCGCCGCGGGAATCGGCTATTCGCTACGTAAGGGATACGATCTGCCGCCGCTCATGTTCAGCGAGAGCGAACTCGAGGCGCTCGTGTTCGGCGCTCGCATGGTGCAGAACTGGAGCGACGCCGAGTTGGGCCGCGCGGCCGACGCGGCATTGTCGAAGATTGAGAACGTGCTGCCGGGGCATTTGCAGCGCCTGTTGGATGATCGATCGCTGTGGGCGCCGAAAGACGTGCGCCGGGTGCCGGTGACATTCGATCTCGGCAGGTTGCGCGCTGCGATTCGCGGTTGCCAGAAGGTCCGATTCCGCTACTGCGACGAGAAAGGCGCCGAGACGCGTCGCAAGGTACGACCACTGAGTCTCTGGTTCTATCCGCCATTCTGGACGGCCGCGTCGTGGTGCGAACTGCGCAACGACTTCCGCTTCTTTCGCGTCGACCGGATGACCGATGTCGAGTTCCTGAGCGAAGCGTTCACGCAGGAAGCCGGCAAGTCGGCAGAAGACCTGTTCCGCCATCTGCTCAGCCGGTCGTGAGCACTCAATGCTCCTGACGGCACGCTGTCAGGATCTCGTCGATTGACGCGGTCGCGGCCGTCTCTCCTGACAGGCTACTGTCAGCAGCAGCGCACCGGTGGATCACGGTCGGAATGCTAAATTCTCTCCTGACGCGACGCTCGTATTTTTCGTGGAGGGAGAAGGATCATGACGGCGACAGTTTCGGATCGTCCAGTAACGCGAGATCGAGTGATCGTGCTTAAGTCAGCCGAGGAAACGGCCGGCGAGTTCTTTCGCTGCGAATATATTGCGCGAGTGGTCTCAGCACCTCCGCGGGACCACATACACACCCATCAGGAGGAGCGGCTGGAAGTCGTCGAGGGAACAGTGCGATGCCGGGTGGCAGGAAAGGAGTACACGCTGGGCCCGCGCGAGGTGATGATCATCGCGCCCGGCACACCGCATGCTGTGTGGAACGAGCACCGGGACGGCTCGCGCTCGATTTCAGAATATCGGCCCGCGATGAATGCGCAGGCAATGTTCCGTGAGTATATCGTTAAGGAAACGTCACGCCGGTAGCGCTCAATCGAGGGCATCCAGAACCGGCCGAGCCTCAAGGCATTGATCGACCAAAGAAAAAGAGATGTTCAAGGCCGCCTGACGGGCATCAGGACTTCAAGAACCTGAGCACCAGCTCATTGACGCGATCAGGACGCTCCTGGTGGACGAAATGTCCAGCGCCTGGCACCAGTTCGATCTTGAGTCCCTTGGGAAACAGTTTCTCCATGCCGTCGAGGGTCTCCGCGCCGATGCAGCCGTCGTCGCGCCCGTGAATCATCATCGCGGGCACGTTGATCGGTATGTTCATCGCGGCCGCGAGCCCGGCTGGATCGGCCGGCATGCTGAACGCGGGTCCGAGCGTGGCGCGATAGTAGCCGATTGCGGCCTCGAGCGTGCCCTTGGCGCGGAACGATCGCTTGAGCGCTTCCATGTCGTCGGGCGCCCACTTCCATCCAGGCGACCAGTCGGCCCACAGGTTTTCCAGGAACGCGAAATCGTTGAAACTAACGGCGGCTTCCGCAACTTTCGTCTGGAAGAAAAACATGTACCAGGACCGCCGCTGTTGCGCGTAGCTGGTGACCAGCGACTCGAAAAATTTTGAGCCGTAGCCGACTGCGGCAGTAATCAGTTTGGTGACGCTGGCCGGCGATGCTGCCGCGGCGCCATAGGCCGCGACTGCGCCCCAGTCGTGGCCGAACAAGATCGCGTCCTTGTAGCCTAGCGCCGTGATCAGCGCGAGCGTGTCCTCGGACAACACGAAAGAGTCATAGCGGCCGTCGGGTGCGGGTTCGGTCGGCGAGTATCCGCGCATGAACGGTGCGACGCAATGATATCCCGCGGCGGCCAGCGCGGGCATCTGGTGGCGGAACGAATGCGCGGTGTCCGGAAAGCCGTGCAGGCACAGCACCAGCGGTCCTTCGCCCATCTCGAGCACGGTGAAATTCAGGTTGGACGCGCGCACCACACGTTGCTTCATTGGCGATGTCATGACGCCTCGATTGTTAGCGCACGCTCCACCCAATGACAAAGCGGTCGCGTTCCAAGATCGGTCTTGCGATGAATCCGTGGCTTCTGTGCGAAGTTTCTTGCGTGTTACGTGGGGAACATTTGTTAAAGTTTGACCATGCACCGCGATCTGTTCGTGCGTCCGCGTATAGCGCGCGTCAGCTGCATACTGTAATGTCGTGGTCCGCGACGGCACGCACATTCCGCTCCCCGCCTTAGAATCGAAGGCAACCCGGTTAAAGGTGAAAATGTGCTGATGCTGGCGGCAGCCATGATGCGCAATAAGCGCGGGTGGCAGCCCGAGGCATCGCGATCCGTGCACCCAGACAGGCGCGGCGGTGGTTTGGGCGAAATACGACTGGTGGAGAGACGAATGGCAGCAGCTTTCACGACGTTAAGTACGACCGAAAACCTAAAGACCGAACCGTGGAACAAGCCATGGTGGTTCGCTGCCGGACGCGATATTTCGATACTGTTCTGGGTTTGTCTCATCCACATAACCGCGGTGATCGGACTCGTGCTGTATCCTATTCCCGGATGGCGCGTGCTGCTCGGTGCGATTGCGCTGGTGTTCATCGGCGGATTGGGCACCACTGTTGGGTACCATCGCGCGATTGCACATCGATCGCTGAAATTGAATCCCTGGGCGCGCGGAGTGCTGATTTTTTTCGCGATGTTCAACGGCTCCGGCGCGCCTACCACGTGGGCCGCGGGCCATCGGCTGCATCACGCGAAAGCTGACACTCCGGAAGACATTTCGAGTCCGGTGTGGGGCGGTTTCTGGTGGGCGCACCTGCGGTGGCTGTGGCAGGCAGGAGAGCCTCCCGTCGATCGTTACTGTCCAGACCTCAGCGGAGTTTCATATCGGGCCTGGCGATGGTTCCAGGCGCCGATTCTCACGTTGTCATATCTAGGCGGACTGTATTTCGGCCCGGTTGCATTTTTCTGGCTCGGCGCGATCCGCTTGTGCTTCGGCCTCCACGCGCAATGTTTCGTCAACAGTGTTTGCCACACTGAACCCGGCGTCGAAGTGGGAGAAGATTCCAGCCGCAACGTGAAATGGCTGGCGCTGATGCATCTGTTCCAGGGTGAGAACTGGCATCGGAACCATCATGCCCGTCCCGGCTCGGCCCGCCTCGGATGGAGCTGGCGTCAGCCTGACGTCGGCTACTTGCTGATCCTTGCGCTCGAGAAGCTTGGGCTTGCGACAGACGTCCGCCACGGCACGCCACGTGGGCGTGGGAAAGGGACCGCTGACCCGAGCGAACTGATCATAAGAGCGGATATCCTCGATCCAGCAGCATAAAAAAACGCCTGTTTGTAAAGGCTTTTTTTTCGCGTAACGCGCGGTCATTTCGTGCGTATATTCCTATGAGAGGGATGTATATGAAGACCGCCGGTTTTATTTTCGCCGCAATTCTTACAGCAGTAATAATGTTGGGAACAGTAATGGCTGTTGCGAATGCTGGCATGGCTCAAATTGCGTCATCGTCTGCTTCTACGACTCTGTAACAGATTTCGTAACTCATTTTATTTCTAGCGAGATTGTTGGGGGTTGGAGTGCAATCAGCTAAAAGGCACTTCAATCCAGCAGGAATTACTCTGATCTGCGCGCTGACAATTCTGATCGGTGCCAGGGTGGCTTCCAGTGCGGGCTCCCGAACGGCGCCGGTCATCACCGCTGCCATCAACGAAAATGTACTGACCACGCTCGCGGGCAATACCCGTCGAGAAGCGGCTGCGGCCAATGACCGGGGCCTCGTTGCCGCAGACTTGCCGATGGAGCACATGCTGCTTCTGTTGCGTCGTGCTCCAGCGCAAGAGCAGGCTTACGAAAAATATCTCGATGAACTTACTGATCCGAAATCGCCCAACTACCATCACTGGCTGACGGCGCAAGAGATCGGACAGCGGTACGGACTGGCAACGCAGGACCTTTCCACGATAACGAGCTGGCTCAAGTCGCACAGCTTTACCATCAACCAGGTTTATTCCAACGGTGTCGTGATCGACTTTTCGGGCACCGCGGGCAAGGTGCACGAGGCCTTCCGTACCGAGATTCACAACCTCGACGTGAAGGGCGCGGCGCATATCGCCAACATGAGCGACCCGCAGATTCCCACCGCGCTCGCGCCAGCGATCGTGGGCATCGTCTCGTTGAATGACTTCAGGCCGCGCGCGATGAACAAGCCGCGCCCGGCGTACACTTTCAGCGGCTGCGGATTTATCACCGGCGACGATTGTTACACGATGGTGCCGGCGGATTTGGCCACCATTTACAATTTCAACCCGCTGTATTCCGCGGGATATTCAGGACAGGGACAGACAATCGCCGTGATCGAGGACAGCGATCTTTACAAGTCCTCTGACTGGACCACGTTTCGCAGTGCATTCGGACTTGCGAGCGCGTATCCGGATGGCTCGCTCAGCGTGGTTCATCCCGGCAGCAACTGCAGCGATCCGGGCGTCAATGACGACGACGGTGAGTCAGAGATCGACGTGGAATGGTCGAGCGCCGCGGCTCCCAGCGCAGCGATCGAGATGGTGTCATGCGCCGACACGGAAACTACGTTCGGTGGGTTCTTCGGTTTGGCGAATATACTCAACGGCTCGGGAACGCTGCCGAGCGTAGTGAGTATCAGCTACGGCGAGTCAGAGGCGGACAACGGCGCGACGCAAAACGCGTACATCAATTCGTTGTATCAGCAGGCGGCCGGCGAGGGCGTGTCAGTTTTCGTGGCGTCGGGCGACGAGGGCGCGGCCAGCTCTGACGCCGATCTGACCACTGCGACGCACGGCATCGGAGTCAGCGGATTCGCCTCCACGCCCTACAACGTTGCCGTGGGCGGCACCGATTTTGGCGATACTTATGCGGACGATAGTGGCACCTACTGGAGCGCATCGAACAGCGCCAACGATCGTTCCGCGCTTTCCTACATTCCCGAAATTCCCTGGAACGATTCATGCGCCAGCCAGCTGATAGCCAAAACTTTCGGTTACAGCACTGCCTATGGTTCGAACGGCTTCTGCAACAGCTCGACCGCTACCGAGGGCAGTGCGTTCCTGAGTACGGGCGCAGGCAGTGGCGGCCCGAGCGGATGCGCCACCGGGTCACCGTCGAACAACGGTGTCGTAAGCGGAAGCTGCACCGGATATAGAAAGCCGAGCTGGCAGTCCGTGAGCGGCAACCCGAATGATGGCGTGCGCGACCTCCCCGACGTCTCGTTGTTCGCCGCCGATGGAGTCTGGAACCATTTCTACCTAACCTGCTTTTCCGACACGAAGAATGAAGGAGCGTCATGTGCGGGCGCTCCCAGCACGTGGGCCGGTTTCGGTGGGACATCGTTCGCTACGCCTATAATGGCGGCGATCCAGGCGCTGATAAATCAAAGGACCGAAAGCCGTCAAGGCAACCCGAATCCCACTTATTACGCGCTGGCCAATGCGGAGTATGGCGCCGGTGGCGGCACGTCGTGCAACTCCTCGCTCGGTAATGGTGTGGCGAGCAGCTGCGTTTTCTACAACGTGACTCAGGGTGACATGGATGTGCCATGCACGGGCACGCACAATTGCTACTCGCCGTCGGGCAAGTATGGCGTGCTGTCGACCTCGAACTCCGAGTTCCAGCCCGCGTATCCGGCGACGAGCGGATGGAATTTTGCGACTGGTATCGGGAGCGTCAACGCCTACAACCTGGTGATGGCGGTCGGCACGAGCGGGACGACACCCACTCCGACGGCGACCTCGACCAGC
The DNA here is from genome assembly GCA_963842215.1 of uncultured delta proteobacterium. Classification (GTDB taxonomy): domain Bacteria; phylum Desulfobacterota; class Binatia; order Binatales; family Binataceae; genus Binatus. The sequence continues at coordinate 318,580 of CAWJFQ010000006.1, forward strand.
GCGACTCCAACGCCCACTGCCTCGCCCACCAGCGGGACGCCTACCAGCACGCCGAGCTTCAGCGCCACACCGATCCCTACATCGACGCCTACCGGAGTTCCCGAGACGCTGCACGTGAAACCGTCGTCGGTGAATTTCGGTAAAGTGAAAGTGGGGCATGTCGCAAGCGTGACGCTGAAGCTCAGCAATCCATCCAAGCATGGGTTGCCGATCGTTTTCGGAAATCCGCCGGCGACGGTTCCACAGAGCAACCCGCAGATATTCGGTTTTCCTCAAGGGGGTGGCGGATCGAACTGTCCCGCTCAACTCCCGCCGAAGCAGAAGTGCAAGCTGGTTGTGCTGTTCGAACCGCAATGGCCCGGTCCGATTTCCTCGGCGGTGACGATCTTTGACAACGCGGGAAACGCGAACCAGGTGGTCGAGTTGAGAGGTGCGGGGAAGTGACTGACTATGCGGGCACTTTGGCCGCGAGATTTAGAAGTTCCTGCAAGGTCTGATTGAAGCGGTAGAATTTGTCCTCGCGCAATTGATCGGTGGACTCGAGCCACAACTCCTCGCCCACTAGCGCGAGCGAGCTAAGAGTGTGCCGAAGTTCCGGGCGGCCGTGCTCGGCAATCTCGCCGAGCATCCGATCCCAAATCTCGCGTTTGCCGCAGATGACGAAATCCGGATCGTACTGGTTGAGATCGACTACCGGCTTCGCTTCGCTCAGTTTATAGCCGTCTATCACCAGGCCCACGATTCGATCGCCGCCGTTGCCCGTATTGTTCGGGACGACGCGCACGGCGAAACGCGTTTCCGCATAGCCCAGGCGCCGGAAAAGCTCACCCTCGGCCTGCATCAGCCGGCCGAGGGTGAGGAACCACTCTGAATCGGGAAACGCCGCCATCAGTTGGCCGCTTCGAACAGCTTGTTGAAATCAGTTGGCAGAATACAGCGTGGACGCCGGTCCAATCCGGCAGAGTCGCAGCGCTGAAGGTACTCGTGCACGATTCGGCGCCACAACTGCCCTTGCAACTCCATGCCCTTGTCGAAATGCTCGACCCCGCCGCCCATCAGAATTGCCATCGGCTCAACTGCCTCGGGGACGCTGAACGTTTCGAGCAGAATCCGCTCGGCGTCGTCGAGCTGCTCGTGCAGCTCTTCGGCCACCGCGGGATTCGCCTTGAGCTGGGCGCGCAGATGCATCGTGCCGAAGCCGACGTGGCGCGATTCGTCCTGCATGCAGCGGCGGAAGATCTCCTGGTCGACGCGGCTGGGCGCCAGGAACTCGCCCTGGCGGAACATCGTCAGCACGAAGCCTTCGCCGAGCAGTTGCAGGCGGCCGGTCTGCGCCGAGAAAGTCGGGCAGTCGAAAATTCTCTTCAATGACAGCTCGCTTATCGGGCTGGCCTTGCCAAGTCCGCCGCCGTTGGCCAGCGCGCGCTTTCGAAACACGTCCATGTGCCGTGCTTCATCCATCGCCTGCGTCGCGAGAAACATCTTCACTTCGAAGAAATCATGATTCATCTGCCCCATCCAACGCGTCGGCGCGTCGGCGGCAATGAATTCCACTTCGGTCAGAAAGGTGCACAATTGGCACATCGCGCGCTCGAGATCGTCTGGCAGCGGCTTAAGTTCGGTCCACGGAATGTCGCGCGCTGAGCTCCACTGGCGCGCAACCGCCTCTTCGTACAGCTCGCTCACATTGTCGGCCCAGCATTCCGCCTTTTCGTTGATGGTGAAACCTAGCGAGGGCAGCTCTTCGGAAATCACGGCGCCGCGCGGTGCCATCGACTTATGCGCGCCGCCGTGTTCGGGCACGATTCCGTAGCTGCCGATCTCGATGTCCTTCAGGCGCAGCCCCAGATTGCCGGGCTTTGCGCGCACGCCCCATTCGCCCATCTGGTTCATCCACCCGAGGTCAGGAGTTCCGGATTCGTAAAGCTTCTGCAAATAGACGGAAGGTTCAAGTTTTACTTTAGCTTCCGATCCAACTCGGGCTTCATCCTTGATATGAACTGATCCCATCGGCGGCCTCCCGGACTGCGCGCGCAGATGCTGGTTTCAGAGTTTCCAGCACGCGGAAATCGCGCCACAAATTTCTGCGGCAAGAGTCCTCTGCTATGCGGCTAGCAGAAGCGTTTCTGGAAAGTCAATCCCGGATCTCCTGACCCCGGGTTTCATCTCGCGGCCCAGGAAGTCGTCGCTCGGCAATAATCAGTCCAAGCCCAACAAGTAGAGTCAGGATCGAGATAGCGGCGCCGATGCGCAAGGGCCAGCTCACATATTTTATTGTCAATGTTTGTTCGCCCGCAGGAAGGGAGATGCCGAGGAGGCCTCCGTGCGCGAGCATTTGGCCGCGTCCCGAAATTAGCTCCCACGAATCGTCGTAGTTCTGGTTGATGAGCAATTCCTCGGGCGCCGGTGCATCGACCTCGAAGCTGATTTCGTTTGGCGTCCAATGCGTTGTTCGAACGGTGCCGCCACCGAGCAGATATTGTTCGCCGCGATAGGCGGGTTCGTTCGATCCAACGGCGGGGCTTGGAGGACCACCAACCCTGGTCCAGTACTCGTAACAGTTGAGTGATCCTTCATTGGCCATCGCGGTCGGATACATGTGCATGTTTGTTATGTCTCTAACCTGCTTGAAGTCGGGTGAGACAGCCGCAACAACAGGTGGGGTGCCGTCAACCACCAGGCGAAAGTTCGGAATGTCTATCAGCCAGTAGTCGATGACGACCACGCAAAGCACTAGACCAACTGCGTACAAGCCCCAAGATCCAAAGCGTTTGATTACGACGTCGCTGCCGAACGCCGCCAGCACAGCGATCGCAAGAGTAATCGGTATAAGAAAACGGGACGGTACTCGCGAGGAAGCGAATATGGGCAATCGATGCAACAGGCTCCATGGAGCGTAGGACGAGAACTGACCGAGGGCGACGGCGAAGAATGCCAGCGTCACGACAAGCCACGGAACCGCGACGCGAAAGCGTTTGATGGCGCCGAAGATCGCGAAAGCTAACGCGAGCAAACCAATATATGCTCCGTACTCCCAAAATCCCCACTGCCCAGCACCGAGCGGCTGATCTAACGCCTGATGGCGGGAAAGAAGAGATGCCACAAGCAGCCGGATGGGGGTGACTTGTCGGTGAATCCAAGGGCGCGGATAGGCTCGCGTCATTGCGAAGTCCGGGAAGAGCCTGACCGCGGAAAATCCAATCGAGAACGCAACGAATACTATCAGCGAAACAATCGGCCAGTAGTTTCGCTGCATAGCAGAAACTGCCAGGGCCAACACGGCAGCCATTAGCAAGGCTTGGGGCACCTGATGCACTCCGCCTTCACCGAGGGTAAGAGCAATGAGCAATCCCGCCGCGGCAGAGGGCACAAACCATCGCGAGGAAAAGCCACGCCATAGGAGCGTCAAGATCCAGGGAAGGTAGGCGGAGGTCATAAAGGTACCGTGACCTTCTGCTAAATGAAGTGAATACCACGAGGCGCCCGCAAAGACAGAACCGCATAGGGCAGCAGCAAGCGGGCTCAGGCCCTGCACTCGCGCAAGTACGTAACCTCCGCTCCACGCGATAGCCAAATGCAGAGTGATTTCGAGGTGAAATCCTACAAGCGGGCCAAAAAGCAGATGAAGCAGAAAAAAGGGACTTAAGAAATGCGATTGAGGATTGCCCCACATCGGTATTCCCCCGCACTCGTAGGGATTCCAAAGCGGCAGCTGATGATAGTGGAACACCGTGTAGTAGGCCGCCCACTGCATGAACAGCACCTGATCGGAGTCGGCCAAGGTGCTGACGGCGTGCAAGCGTGCGAGGATCGGAAATGTGAAGGCGACCGCATATAGAGTTGCGCAGGCCGCTACTGCAACACTCTCCAACGCTATCGAGCGGCCTGGCCTCATCGGTCTGGCGTAGTGCCGAAAAAATATCCGGCAAATACTGCCGAGACCCGCGTATCAGAAGGCTTTCTGAAAAGTCAATCCAATTCGATGGCGCGATGCAAAGCGGCGGCGGTTTTACATTACCGCGCCGCGATGCTTTGGTAGGCGAGACTCCTTGCTAACGCAACCGGCTCAACGGAGGACGACATCGATGTCGATGCTCTCAGAATTCAAGCAGTTCGCGATCAAAGGCAACGTAATCGATCTCGCGGTCGGATTCGTAGTCGGCGCCGCATTTGGAAAAATCGTAACTTCGTTTACGACCGACATCCTGATGCCGCCAATTGGGCTCGCGCTCGGCGCAGTCGACTTCTCGAACCTGTTTATAAATCTTTCGTCGAAGCACTATGAGACTCTTGCCGACGCCAAAAAAGCGGGCGCGCCGACGCTGAACATCGGATTGTTCCTCAATACAATCGTCGATTTTTTGATAATTGCGTTCGCGGTGTTTCTGCTTGTCAAATGGATCAATCACTTGGTTGGAGCCGACAAGCCGGCACCGCCCAGCACCAAGAGCTGCCCGTATTGCGTCAGCGCTATCCCGGTTGGCGCCACGCGATGCCCTCATTGCACGTCGGAATTGAAGGCGGCCTGACAAATGTAAAGGCGCACGCGGAAATTGCCGCGCGCGCCTCCGCCGGTGGCCTGATGCCTGTCGCTACTCGCCGGCTTGAGCGACCTCAGCCATCGCCTTCGCGGCGCGCTCGCAAATCTCGCTCAATAGCTCATCGGTGATAACGGTCGAAAGTGCGATCATTCCGCGCGGTGCGAGAAACAGTCCATTGTTGAGGGCGGCCAAATGGAAGTTGGCGATTGCGCGAGCGTCGTCACGCGCGATCGTGGCCGGCGGCGGCTCTTTGAGAAAAAACACGTTCATCAGCGAACCGTAATGCCGCACGGAGAACGGCAGGTCCACCTGCCGCGCTGCGCGCGCCAGCTCTGCGGCCAGCCGCTCACCCTGCTTGGCCATCTTGTCGATTCGCGCCTGGGTCAGCTCGCGCATCGAGACGGCGCCAGCGGCGCAGGTGACAGGATTGCCGTTGAAAGTACCGGAATGAAAAATCGAGCCGCGATTGCGCGGATCGAACGCAGACATCATGTCTTCACTGCCGCCGATCGCGCCGACTGGAAATCCGCCGCCAATAGCTTTGCCGAACATCGTCAGGTCCGGCTTGACTTCGAAAATCTGTTGCCCGCCGCCTTCGGCCAGCCTCAGCGTGATCACTTCATCGATCACGAACATCGCACCTGCGCGATGCGTTGCTTCGGCCACCCGCCCGAGAAATCCCGCTGGCGGCTCCACGACTCCTGCTGAACCAAGTATCGGCTCGAGGAATACGGCAGCGACCTCCGAGCCGCGCTCTGACAGAAGCGCCTCAAAGGCGGTCGCCTCACCGAAGTCAGCGAGCATCGTGCGTTCGCCGTCCTGGCCGGCCAGCCCGACTTCCAAATCGTCGTACGATCCATGATAGCCGTAGCGCGCCATCAGAATCAGCTTGCGGCCGGTGAGGCGCCGTGCGACGTGTGCCGCGAGCATGCCGGCTTCCGTCCCGGAATTGCAGAATCGCACACGGTCCACAGACTCGAAGCGCTCGCACAAAATTGTCGCCAACTCGATCTGTGCCTCCGAGCGCGCCGGCCACGAGCTGCCATCCTGCAGTGCCTTGGTGGCCGCCTCGACGATCGGGGGATATGCGTTGCCATGCACCAGGCTGGTGTAGTTGCCGAGCAGGTCGATGTACTGGTTGCCGTCGACATCCCAGAGGAACGGTCCTTCGCCACGCTCGATAGTCAGCGCGTAGGGCCGATAGTGGGTCGTAGTGCGGGTGTCGCCGCCGGGCATCACGCGCTCGGCGCGCTTGGCGAGCTGCGCGGATTTTTCGGTCGCTCCGCGATAGTTTTCCTCGATAGTGTTCATCGTCATCGTCCCTCGACGAGATGCAACGTGGGTCTGTGCTTCTGCTTCCATACTATTCCTCCGTGATTTGCAAGTATCTCGTCGTTCCGGTTCAAGCCGGCCGCTTTGCCGACCCTTCTATTGTCTACTATGACCGCTCGGACGAATCAAATTGTAAGAAATTATAACACAATGGCAGTCTGGGGTTGATTCTCATACCCCGGGCCGTCGCAGGAGGGGCTTCAGAACTCGATGGGTAATGATTCAAGGCCGCGAAAGCGACCCATCGTCTTCCACTTCAGCGTGCCGCTCGCGAGCCGCAACCGTGGCATCCTGCGGACGATCGCGCCAACCGCTATTTGCGCCTGCAAGCGTGCGAGGCTCGCGCCGAGGCAGTAATGCGCGCCGTGGCTGAAGGCGAGATGCTCACCGTCAGCGCGCGTGATGTCGAATCGATCTGGTTCCGGAAACTTGGCAGGATCGCGATTGGCCGCGCCGATCAGTACTGTCACGACCTCACCTTTGGAAATTCTGCGTCCGCCGAGCTCGACATCTTCGGTTGCGACTTGCGGATTCGGCGCCTGAGTCGGGCTGTCAAATCGCAGCGCCTCTTCGATTGCGCTTTCGATCAATCCGGGATTCTCATGTAGCCGCGTAAATTCTGCCGGATTTCGGATCAAGGCAAGTATCGCACTGGCGATCAGATTGCGCGTCGTGCCATGGCCCGCAGTGAATAATTGTTCCGCCATCGTGACAACTTCGTCATCGCTGAGCCGGCGCCCGCGTTCTTCCGCCGCGAGCATCGCGCTCATCAGATCGGCCTGCGGCCGCGCGCGCCGCTCTCTCACCAGCGTTTGCAGGTAGTCCATGAACTGGCGCGCCGATCGATCGCCTTCGGCCATCATCGCAGTAGTGCGCACGATTCCGCGCGACAGGATTACGCCGTCCACGAAGCCGCGCAGCATAGCCCAGTCCTCGCGCGGCACGCCGACCATGGCGGAGATTGCGTCTGCCGGGAGCGGATACGCGAAGTCCGCGATTACGTCCATGTAGCCGGCGCCGGAAAGCCCGTCGAGTACTTCGTCGACGCGCGCCTCCAGGCTCGGACGCGCAGCCGCGATTGCACCGGGCGAGAATGCCTTCGCGGCCAGCCCCTTCAGCATCGTGTGATTCGGCGGATCGTTGAACGCAAGTTCTCCGGCTTGCAACTTCAGGATCGGCTGGTCGCCAAATCTTGCGCGCATCTGGTCGAGATACTGGACTCGGCTGAAGCGTCGATCACGCAAGTACGCGACCGCGTCCTCATAACGCGTCAGTACCCACCCATTGATGAACTCGCTGAAATGTACCGGGTCGTCGGCGCGGAGCCGATGCAGCAGTGGGTATGGATCCGGATGACCCGGCAGCGTTGGGTCAACTTCGGTCGGAAACTTATCCTCGGCTACGCGCATCGATCAGGCCGTCGATTATTATTTCAGAGCCGCAATCGCTTCCATCTCGACCATCAGCCCGTCGACTGCCAGCGAGGTCACGCCCACCATCGTCGAGGCCGGCGGCTCGCCTTCCGGAAACAACGCGGCGCGCGCCTCGCGCATCGCGGAATAGTCAGACGGCTTGTAGTTCACGATGTAAGTGTTGGTCTTCACGATGTCTGCGGCGGTGGCTCCCACAGCAGTCAGCGCGGCTTTCAGGTTCTCGGCAGCCTGGCGAATCTGCGCTTTCAGGTCGCCCAGCCCTACCAACTTTCCTTCCTTGTCGACAGCCACCTGGCCCGAAATGAAGACCAACTTCGCCGGCCCCGCGATCGTTACGACTTGCGTGAAGCCGCGCGGCGTCATCAACGTATCCGGATTGATATATTTCTTTTCCACTGAGTTGCTCCTGATTTACTTTTTCGATTTGCCGTCGCCGTATTGTAGTACCTGTACCTTCTCGACCGTTATGAGACCCGAGCCCATCATTTTGTCCAGCACCGGCAGAAACGCGTCGATCTTGGCCTGGCTGTCTACAATCTCGACTATCATTGGCAGGTCTTCGGACAGGCGCAGAATTTTCGCCGAATGTAGATGACTCGATCTGCCGAAGCCCAATGGACCGCGCAGTACGGTCGCGCCGCCGAGCTGGAGCTCGCGCGCCTTCAACACGATCGCTTCATACAGTGGCTTGTGGCCCGAGCGTTCACTCTCGCCGATAAAAATTCTCAACAACACAGCATCACGCGGGATTTGCATAGCTATACTCCCCGGCCCAGCGCAGTTGCGGCGGCGTAGCCGATCCACACCGACAGGATGCACAGGAGAACCGAACCGACGGCGTTCGATACCGCCGGCATCCATTCGCCAGCTTGCATCAGGTAGAGCGTCTCGAGCGAGAAACTCGAAAAGGTCGTGTACCCACCACAGAGACCGATCATGACGAACTGTCGCGCCGGGGTGCCGACGAGAAAGCGCCCAGCCGGTCCTGTTAACGTCGCGAAAAATCCGATAACCAGGCATCCCGTGATGTTCACGAGCATGGTGCCGTATGGAAAAGTGCCGCCGGTGAGACTGGTCACCGCGCCCGAAACAAAATAGCGTCCCATCCCGCCAAGCCCACTGCCAATCGCAATCAAGACATACGCGAGCACCCGCAAACCTCCCGTTAAGTTCCGACGGCGATATATCCGGCGTCGGCGACCGTATTTACAATCAGATAAAGATAGATGAGTCCGCCGTACGGATGCCACCGCGCGAGCATCCGGCCAACTCCGTCGTATGTCGGCTTGTCGCCTGCGCCGAGCCATTCGAAGAGTTTATTGCGTCCTCCGACATCGTCGCCGGGGAAAATGTTGATGCGGCCGAAACCGCGCAGCATCACATACTCGGCGGTCCAGCGCCCGACCCCGCGAATCTTCAGAAGATGCGCGATTGCATCTGAGTCCGCGAGCCGCTCGATCGACCCGAAATCCGGATCGTTCTGATCAAGCGCCAGCCGTGCGAGTCCAATCAGGTATTCTCCCTTCTGCCGGCTGAGCCCCAGCGCTCGTAACGCGTCAGGATTTGAGTGCGCGATAGCGGCCGCCCTCGCAAAAGATCGCATCGGTTGCGCCGCGCCATCGACCCCGCATGGAATTCCGTACTCCTGCGCGATCCGGTTCAACACATGCATGCCCGCACTTAGCGAAACCAGTTGGCACGCGACCGCATTCGCGAATGCTTCGAACACCGTCGCGTACCGCACCGGTTTCATCCCGCGCAGTCGATCAGTCAGTTCGCGCAGTCGGGGGTCGCCTCGCGCAAGCCGGTAGAAAGGCGACAGATCGAGCTCGAGCCCGAGCATTCGAGTCACGATCGCGGCAACTTCGGTCTCGACGGCCCGCGGGCGCGCGGCCGAGATCCTCACTTCGATTTCCGGATGCGAACCACGCCGTGTCTGCGTGGCTGCTATCGCAACCGGCGTCTTGCCAATCACGATGACGCGCCGCCAGACGCCCTCGTCGAATCGATCGACGACGTTGTGCGGGCGCCGGCGAAGCGCCCACACCGTCAAGTCGAGCCGAAATGGCGGCCGCGGCCGAAGTGTAAGCGTCAGCTCTGGCACTCGCCGAAGCTACTCGATGCGGTGGTCGATACCGGCGCGGTTCTCCAGCGCGCGCACCCGCCGAATTATTTCCGGCAGCCTGGTCAGCACCACCGCGTAGCGGCGAAACTTGCGCACGTCCACAGCTGGAATGCCCGACACGATCGCATCGTCCTTGAGATCGTTATGAATGCCGGCCTTCGCCACCACCATAACGCGGTCGCCGATCGTGACGTGGTCGGCGCAACCAACCTGTCCGCCGAACAGACACCACTTGCCGATTCGGGTCGAGCCCGAGATTCCGGTATGGCCCGAGAAACGTGAGTACTCGCCGATTTCGCAGTTGTGCCCGATATGCACCTGGTCGTCGAGTTTGACGCCGCGATGCAACACCGTCGCGCCCATCATCGCGCGATCGACGGTAGAGTTCGCGCCAATCTCGACATCGTCTTCGAGTATTACGCTGCCGACCTGCGGAATTTTGATCAAGCCGCCTTTTTCCTCGACGAATCCGAAACCGTCGGCGCCGATAACCGCGCCATTCAACAGCGTGACGCGATCGCCGATTACCGAACCCTCACGAATCGAGACGCCGCTGTGCGCGGTGAAGCGATCGCCGATACGCACGCCAGGGTAAATCGTCACGTTCGGATGAATCACCGCGTCGCGCCCGATCGAGACGTTCGCGCCGATCGCCACCGACGCGCCGATCGATGCGTTCGCTCCGATTGTTGCGTCGGGCGCAATCGAAGCTCGCGGATCGATTCCCGGCGCGGCGCGGTACGGCGGAAAAAAAATCTCGAGCACGCGCGCGAAGTCCGCGTATGGATTCGCGCTGATCAGCGTCGCGCATTTCGCGCCCGCCGCCAGCTCCGCGGTCGTGATCGCAGCCGATACATTGGATTGCAACGCCGAAGCGTACTTGGCGCCTGCGACGAAAACGATCATACCGGGGCCGGCGGCTTCGATCGGCGCCGGCGCGAAAATCTCGACCTTGCCGTCACCGCGCAATTCGAGCCCCAGCTTCGATGCTAGTTCCTTGAGTTTCATCTTGATGCCTTGAGTTTCAGCTCGCGGAAGTTTCGATCGTCGGTGTTCAGAATCAAACCGGGGTGCTCATCGCGACGATCGCGTCGGCCAGCTCCGTCGGTTCGATTTGCGTCAGGCAGTTGTAGTGCCCGAAGCGGCAGGTGCGCGCCAGGCATGGACTGCATTCGAGCCTGCGATAGATCACTCGAGTCTTCGGTCCCATTGGTCCGGTGCGCGTCGGATTAGTCGAGCCGAAAATCGCGACGGTCGGAATTCCGAGCGCTCCTGCGATGTGCATGCATCCCGAATCATTTCCGATGAAGCCGTCGCACAACGACAACAGCGCGATCAGCTCGCCGATATTGGTGTGACCGGCGGCGATCATCGCGCCCGATTTGGTCGCGGCCGCAACTTCTTCGCACTTCGCGCGCTCGGACGGCGCACCGACCAGCACTACTTCCGCGGCCTCGCGCCGCGCAAGCAAATCGATAAGCGACCCGTAGCTGTCTGCGGGCCACTCCTTGGCAGGTCCATAAGCCGCAGCGGGGGCAACCGCAAAAACCGGACGTCCCCGACGTTTGCGATTGATCGCGAGCCATTCCCGCATCCGCTCGCGATAAGGTCCGTGAACGTCGATTCCGAAATCATCGGCGCAACCGTCCGCGACGCCCGTCCCGCGCACCATCGCAAGCCAATAGTTCACCTGGTGCGCTGTCACCGCTTCGGGCGGCGGCGACGTTTTCAGGGTCAACATTGCGCCGCGCGCGTCGGCGACAAATCCGGCGCGTCGCCGGATTCCTGCCATCGCGAGCCATAACGCCGATTCGAAACTGTTCGGAAACAAAATGCCGAGGTCGAATCGGCGCGATCGGATTTCTGCGACAATCCTGCGCCGATCGAAAAACCCGGACAGACCGCGGCCGACCGAGTACGGAATTACCTCGTCGATCCAACGGGCGCCGTCAAAGAAGCTAGCGAGTTCCTGCTTGATCAGCACGGCGAGGTGCGCGTCGGGCCACGAACGCCGAACCCCGCGCAGCGCCGGCAAACTCATGACGACGTCACCCAGCCAGTTGACTTCCTTGACCAGGATGCGCGCCGGCGGAGGATCGAGCGCAACTGCGCGCCCCGCTGGCGCAGGCGTGCCCGCGTCGATCTCCTCATGCCGCCGAAAATTCTCCGATTCCACGCTGATGAAACCTCGCGACACCTTTCGGTTCGTCAAGAGATTTCATCATGCGAGCGCCGCCAAATAAACCCTCTCGCGCCGGCTACTCGAATTTGCGATTCGTCAGAGCGCTCGGTGCTTTTGCATGGGAAGAAAATTGCAAACCTTTCATTGCTGAAGCGGTGTAGCTGGTGTTGGGTTGACGGATTCGGGCACCATCAGGAACTGATGCTGAGTCGGGGAATAGAACTCGACAGCTGCGGTTACCAGAGCTTTGTCGGCGATGCCGCCGGCGATCAGCACCTCGCCGTCGTTCAGCCGCGTCGCTGTGTTGGTGAGGCGCGCAACGTTGGTCGGGCCCACCTGCGAAAACAGGTTCGTCTCGGGCTCGAAGAGTTCCGCATTGCGCATCCCGACGACGATCGGCCCCTGGATAGTCCATCCGCCGACGACGAGCACATTGCCGTTGTTGAGCGTCGTCGCAGTCGCGAGATAGTGGGGGGCGCCCATGTCGCCCGTTCGAATGAAGCTGTTCGATTCGGGATCGTAAATCTCTGCGGTGTTGAGCGGTGTCAGCGAAGCGAGATTGGGAGCCCCTGTCATCAAGACTCTGCCGCTCTTGCCGCCGATGATCAGCACGCGGCCGTCGCTCAGTCTGACCGCTGCTGCGCCGACGCGGTCGCTCTTCATGTGCGCGGACATCGTGCTGAAGGTGCTCGTGTTTGGATCGTACATTTCGGCGGTGTCGTAGGAGATGTAGTTGCCCGGCATACCGCCGCGCCCGCCACCCGCGATCAGCACTCGGCCCGTGCCGAGCAGCGCGGCGACGTGCGCGACGCGCGGCTGATTCAAGCTGCCGGTGAGGTTGAAGCTGCCGCTCGCAGGAAAGAAAATCTCGGCGGTGCCCAGCGTATGGATGCCGTTGTCGCTGCCGCCGACGATCAGCACGGTGCCGTCGCGCAGCATCGTCGCGGTATGCCCTTCGCGCGGCGTCGACATCGAACCGGTCGCGCTGAAGGTGCCCGTTGCCGGGTCGTAAATTTCCGCGCTGGCGAGCTGCGAGCGATAGCCGGCGTTCTGGACTCCGCCCGTCAGCAGCACGCGCCCGTCCTGGAGCATCGTAATCGTCTGCCCGGCGCGAGGTACGGTCATCGAGCCGGTGGGCGTGAAGCTCTGCGTGGCTGGATCGTAAAGCTCGGCGCTCGAGAGCACGCCGCCGACCTGGCCGGTCGCGGTGCCGCCGCAAATCAACACCCGTCCGTCTTGCAGCCGAATCGCGGCGGCGTTGGCGCGCGGGGTGGTCATCGCTAGCGCGGCGACGCGGGTTCCTTGCGGGCTGGTGAGAAAAACGGGAGGCGCTTCAGAAATACCAGAGCCTCCGCAGGCGCTGAGCACAGCCGACGCGAGAAAAGACAACGCAATGAGAAATCGATGATTCATGCAAACTCCGCGCGCAGAATCATAGGCCTGCCGGGGCAGGATGGGAAGTTATTTGTTCGGGGAGCGAACCCCGTGTCGCAGTGCGTTCATGGTTGCGCGCAGAAACATCGCGCCGGGCCACACGCCCCGCTTGTGCGGAGTTGTTGACGGGTCTGTACCGCGGCCGAGTTCGCGCACGAGTGCGAATAGCTCTTCGACGCTGACCCGCGATGCGACCTCTTCGAGCGCGCGGAAACGCACGACGCGATTGCGATCGATTACGAATGTAGCGGGGAACGCGATGCCACCTTTTTCTCTACTATTGAGCAGACCGTATGCGTTGACGACTTCGCGCCGCGTGTCGCATAGCAGCGGAAAATTGATTCCGAGCTCCTGACGAACCGGCTCTGCACGAGTAGCGTCATCGACCGAGATCGCAACCAGCTCGGCGCCGGCTGCGCGAAAATCTTCGGTGTGCCGTGAGTAATCCGCCAACTGGCGGAGGCAGAACGGTCACCAATGTCCGCGGTAGAAAACGACGACGCACATCCCCCCGGCGACCAGCTCGTCAAGACGACGCGTGACGCCGGTCGAGTCGGGTAGCGTGAACTCGGGCGCATGCTCGCCGACCGCGGGAATATTGCGTTCGTTCATGACTCAACCATAGTCGCGTAGTCGCGCTAGAGGAACATCGTACCTTCGCCGACGATGACGCATCGCCCGCCGATTCGGATTGCAAACGCGCCACTGTTCTTGCGCGCGACCTCGACCCGAATCTCGCTCGGCCGTCCCATCTCGACGCCTTGCGTGATCAGGAACGAAGTCTTGGGCGCGGGCTTGATCAATCCATAGGTCGCGGCGTATGCGCCGAACGGAGCTGCAGCGCTGCCGGTCGCCGGGTCTTCGGAAACTCCCGAATGCGGCGCGAACATCCGCGCTCGAGCGGAGAACTCGCCCGCTTCGTTCGCGACGAACATATATATGAGGGGCGCTTGCTCGCGGGGCTTGGACAGAGCGGCGATTGCCGGCGCGTTGGTAGTGCACGTCGCGAGCGCGCCGAGACTGCGAACTGGGACAAACATGAAAGGCACGCCGGTCGACACGATCTGAATCGGCAGATCATCGCGAATGTCATCCGCCTTGATGCCAAGTGCCTGCGCGACCTGCTGACGATCGTCCCGCCTGGCGCCGAATTCAGCTTCGCGATGCGCCATCCAGACAAAATCCAGCTTGCCTCCGGAATTTTCGATTGTCACAGTCACCGGCCCGATTCCGAGTTGCAGGGTTGTATCGACACTCGCTGAATCGAGCTCTATCTCACCGCGGCTCGCGAGCACCCAGGTTGTGCCGACGGTAGGATGTCCGGCCATCGGCATTTCGATGCTAGGCGTGAAGATTCTCACACGGCGCGCGGCCCCGGCCGATTCAACGGGCATTACGAACGTCGATTCGCTGTAGTTCATCTCGTGCGCGAGCTCCTGCATCTCACTCGCGCTCAGCGCCGCGGCGTCGGTGAAGACCGCGAGCTGATTGCCGCCGAAGGGCCGTGAGGTGAAGACATCGACGAGGATAAACGGAGTTTTTCTGGACATCGGGAAATTGTGCCGCGCCGCCGCGCGCGAGCCAATAGAAAAGGAAACGGCGACCCGTTTCGGGATCGCCGCTTCGACAATTCGAACTTTGGCGGCTATTTGCCGACGATGAAGACGCAGCTGGTGGTACCGCTGCCCCCGATATTGAGCATCGCAAATTTCTTCGCGTTCTCGACCTGGTACTCGCCCGCGCTATCCGTTATCTGGCGATGGCAGTCGAGCATCTGGCGCACTCCGGTCGCGCCGACCGGATGGCCCGCGCCAATCAGGCCGCCGCTCGGATTGATCGGCAGCTTGCCGCCGAGCTCGATCACGCCTTCCTCGACCGCTTTCCACGACTCGCCGGGCTTGGTGATCCCAAAATGATCGATCGCCATGTACTCCGAAGTGGTGAAGCAGTCGTGCGTCTCGATTCCAGACAGTTCAGCTGCGGACCCGATGCCGGCGCGCTTGAACGCGTCGACGATGGCCTGTCGCGTATGCGGCAACACGTAGGCGTTGTCGCGGCTCTCGAGCACTTTGGTATCGAATTCGAGCGGCGCCGTGTGATGGCCCCATCCGAGGATGCGCGGGATGTCGGCGAGCTGCTTGCCGTTGCGCTTGGCCCAGGCGCTCGCGAATTTTTCCGACGCGAGGAAGATAGCGACTGAGCCGTCGGTAACCTGCGAGCAATCGCTTACTTTAATGCGGCCGCCGATCACCTGGTTGAATTTGCTTTCGTGCTGCGCGTGACTCTCGCTCATAAACCAGTTGCGAGTCTGCGCATTCGGATTGCGTTTGGCGTTGGAATAATTCACCGCCGAAATATGCGCGAGATGTTCGTCCTTCAAGCCATAACGTTTGTCGTACTCGTCGCCGAGCCGGCCGAACAATTTCGGAAACGGAAACTCGATACCCTTGGCCTCGCGCTCGTACCATGCCGCAGTGCCAAGGTAGTCGCCGCCGGTGGTGGAATCGACGGTCTTCATCTGCTCGACGCCGACCACGCACGCCAGGTCGTAGCGCGCGGCTTCAATTTCCGCCGACGCCGCGATCAACGCGATCGAGCCCGAGGCACAAGCAGCCTCGTGACGGCTGGTCGGCAGTCCAGAGAACGTGGGATCGATCTCGACGAAAAATGCGCCGATATGCCCCTGCTTGGCGTACAGCTCGGCTGCGAAGTTGCCGACGTGAGCGGTTTCGACTTCGCGCGGCTCGACCTTCGTCGCCTCGAGCGCGCCTAAAGTCGCCTCGCGCATCATCGCCACGAAATGTTTTCCTTCCTTCGACCAATTGCGGGCAAAGTCGGTCTGCGCTCCGCCCAAAACGTACACCGGCGCTGGTTTCGTCATCGCGCGCTCCTATAAATGATCGAATTCAATTTAGACGTCCGATTATCAATCTAATCATCCAACCAGGGTGCGGCCATATTCGAGCACGCCGCCTGAAAACATTTTAGCACCGCGCGACGCAGCTTGCTCGACAGTCGGGGGCACGGTCAGCTTCAGCTTTTGCAACATCGCGACCGTGTTCTTCGCGCCGAGCAAATCGACAATCGCCGTCGGCGGCGCCCAGTTGAAGCCGTACGACATGATGGTGTCGACGTCAGACGCACTCGCCGCAACTTCGCCGACGCGGTTCAGCGCGTAGCTGACATACCCGAGCACGACGCGGCGGCACAGGTCGGCTTCCGCGCCCTTCGCCTCGGCGAGCACCTTCAACGCCTCCGTGTAGCGGCCGACGCGATGCAACTGTTTCATCTTCTCGACGAACTCGACTGGCGACGGCTTCTCGAACTTCTTGTGCTCTCCAGTTTTTGGATCGAGCACCAGCACTTCTTTTTCCACACGACGGTAGAAACCGCCACGCTCGGGCGTTTTGTCGCCGAGGCATCCCCTGGCCAGCGCGGCATTCATGTACGCGGGCATCGCGAACGATTCGTGCGCTTCGTCCTTACAGTTCGCGTATACGTTGTCGACGATCGCCTTGTGCACGTCCCATCCGACAAGATCGACGGTCGCCAGCGGCGCCATCGCGCGCCCCGTATGAGGGCCGATCAGATAGTCGATGTACGCGACGCCGTGTTCCGCGGCCAGTTGTGCAGTTTCGTTCAGCACCTTGAAGCCGACTCGGTTGCCAACGAACGCGGGCATGTCCTTGGTGACGATCACCTTGCGGCCCAGCCGTTTCGTCAGCATCGCGACGACGCTCTTGACTACCGCTGGATCGGTATCGGGTCCCGGAATGACTTCAGTGCCGACGATCACGTGCGGCGGATTGAACAGGTGGATGCCGAGGAAATTGCGCCGAAACGAATCGCTTCGTCCGCGCGCCATTTCCGCGATCGACAGTCCCGACGACCCGGTTGCGATTATCGCGTCGGGGCGCCGGCTTTTGTCGATCAGCTCGAAGAATTGTCTTTTGAGTGGCAGGTCTTCGGCGAGCGATTCGAAGACGATTGCGGCGTCGCCAACTGTGCGCGCGAGGTCGGCGTCGTACGCTCCGATCGAGATCCGCTCCGCGATTGCTTCAGCGCGCGCGTCGTTTTGCGCGTCGGTCAAACCTTCGGTGGCTTTGCCTCGCGACCGCGCCAGCATCGTGACGCCGTATCCCGCGCCGGCAAACACACATCCCGCCCCGGCGCCCATCGTGCCGTTGGCGCCGATAATTACGACCTTGTTGTTGTCGGCCAAGTAGCTCTCCGATCCTGGTGGAATTGCGGTTACAGCGGGCCGCGAGAGATGTTATCCGAGGTCGCGCAGCTATGCCACAGGCGGCAGGGGTCCCCTGCACCCGGTATCGAGAACATGCAGGCCTTCGCGAGTAAAATTACGCCGTCGCGCTGATGAAGGCCTGGGACAGGAATTCCTTGACGCCTGTGCGCCCTGTCAGGCTTAGCCAGACGGGACCGGACTCGGGCGCAACGTCTATCTTGAACTCTAGGAACGGGCAGCACTTGCGCTCGAAGGAGATCCATTCCGCGAGCTGTGCGAGCGCGATGCGCTCGGCCGAAATTTGTATTGCGATACCGGCGGGCAGTTCGCGCTTGCCAATGGCCGACCCGGCAAGCATCCGACGCAGCTCGTCGTAGCGCGGGCGATCGCTTGCGCTAATCGCGTCGAGGTTGCAAGCCAGCGGCGATTCAGAACTGCAACATCCGTCGTTTGTCACCAAGGATTCTCCCTATGGCTCATGCCACCGTCGTCCAACTGTTTGAATTAATGCGTCCGCCGCCTTCGGGCCCCAGCTTCCCGCCGGATACTCGACCAGCGGCACGCGCGCGTCGTTGCTCCACGAGTCCAGGATTCCTTGCACGAATTCCCAGGACTTTTCGACGAACTGCGCGCTGATGAACAAGGTGTGATCGCCGTCCATCACGTCGAGCAGGAGCCTTTCGTATCCTTCAGGCGAAGCTCCGCTGCCGAACGCGCTGTTGTAGCTGAGATTCATGCGCACCGGTTGCAGCACGAGGTCCAGCCCCGGTCGCTTGGTCATCACGTCGAACGAAAAACCTTCGTCGGGCTGTATTCGAATGGTCAGCGCGTTGGCCGGAACTTTCGAGTCGCGATTGAAAAGAATTTGCGGCACGTCCTTGAACTGAACGTAGATCGAGCTTGCGCGCGACTTCATCCGCTTGCCGGTGCGGATGAAAAACGGCACCCCCGACCATCGCCAGTTGTCGATGTACGCCTTCAGCGCGACGAACGTCTCGGTGCGCGAATTGTCCGCGATGCCCTGTTCGTCCATGTAACCGGGCACCGCTTTGCCGTCGTTGTCGACGCCCGCCGCGTAGCGCGCACGCACTGTGTTCGCGCCGCCATCCTTCGGCGTGATAGGACGCAGCGTGCGGAGCAGGTTCAACTTGGCCTCCCTGATCGCCACCGAGTCGAGCGACACCGGCGCTTCCATCGTGAGCATCGACAGCACTTGCAGGATGTGGTTCTGCACCATATCGCGCAGTGCGCCCGAGTGATCGTAGTACATCGCGCGGGTGCCAACGCCTTCCGCTTCCGCCACCGTTATCTGCACGTGATCGACGTTGCGGCTGCCCCACAGGCGCTCGAAAATATTGTTCGAGAAGCGCAAAGCCAGCAGGTTCTGCACGGTTTCCTTGCCGAGGTAGTGATCGATGCGGAAAATCTGCGACTCGTCGAGATACTTCACCATCAGGCGATTGAGCTCGAGCGCACTCGGCAGATCGTGACCGATTGGCTTCTCGACCACCACGCGCGAAAAGTGCGGCGCGCCCGGCTCATTGATCAGGCCGGCCTTGGCCAGCCGCTCAATTGAGTCGCCAATCGCCTCTGGCGGTATTGCCAGGTAGAAAACGCGATTGCCCGGGATTCCGCGCGCTTTTTCTATAGTTTCAAGCTTTGCTTTAAGTTTTGAAAAACCCTCCGGATGATCGAGGCCGGACAGATAGTCGAGACTGTCGGCGAATTTGCGCCAGCAGTCCTCGTCGACCTTCAAGCGCGAAAACTTTGTGGTCCAGTCGTGCGCGCTTTTGCGGAAGTCGTCGAGCGCCATCTCGCGGCGCGCAAATCCCAGCACCGCGCTCTTTGGCGACATCATGCCCTCGCCGCACGCGACCAGGTTGTAGAGCGCCGGAATGAGCTTGCGCTTGGCGAGGTCGCCCGACGCACCAAAGATTACTACCGTGCACGGTGGCGCCGATTGTGCTCGTTGGATTGTCAGCAGTTCGTCCATGTCGCGCACTTCCTTATATGATTGCCTGGTGCCTCGCTCGCTGATTAAATGTTGGCACGTTTCCAATCTCCATGAAAAAGCTGCGTATCCAAAATGTCGCGCTGCGTCCCGGCGACGACTCCTGCACTGGTATCTTGAGAGCGGGCGGCTGACTGATGCCAGCATCGAGCTCGTTGTCAACTCCCGCGTCGGAGCCCGCTCCGCTCGGTGAATGGATCCCGGTAATTGTGTGGGGCGCCCTCATCTTCACGCTCTCGACCTCGGCCTTTTCGGCCGCCAACACCGCCAAGATTATCGACCCGCTCTTGCGATGGTCGATTCCCGGTATCAGCGCAGCGGCTGTTGACGTCTGCCACATGCTCGTGCGCAAGGCGGCGCATTTTACCGAGTATGGAATACTCTTCTGGCTGCTGGTCCGCGGTCCAATGAAGGAGCGGCGCTACCTGGCCCTGATGCTTTGCGTGGTATACGCGCTGACCGACGAGGGTCACCAGGTATTCGTGCCGGGCCGCACCGCGTCGTTATATGATGCAGCGCTCGACTCGACCGGCGCGCTCTTCAGCCACTTCTTGACCACCGCCATTGCCGAAATCGCCTAGCAGGTTCGCTATCCGCTGGTTTCCTCGATCACCGAGCTGATTCGATCGACGCGCCCAAAAAACGCACGCAGATTTTTCATATCCGCGGGAATCTTCAGCTTGCCGGTGAACGCCAGATAGAACAATTGGCCGTAGAGCGCAAAGTCTGCGAGTCCGATCCTGCCGGTCAGAAACGGCGCGCTCGCGAGTTGCTCTTCGAACGGCGCCAGCGCTGCGCGACAGCGGTTCCAGTTGGCCATCTGATCGGCGATAACTCGATCGACGAAACCCGCTCCATATTTGCGCTCGCGAATCAGACGCCATAGTGCACCGCGATCAGGACCCTGGCTGCTGTAATAAGCGAGCTCGTCGGCCACCGCGACAGGATACACGCTCTCTTCGAGCCGGTTGTCGATATAGTCGGCGAGCGCGACATGCATCCCGCGCCATCCGGTGGGAAAGATCGTCGGCTCGGGATAAAGCTCCTCGAGCCGCAGCGCAATTCGCGCGGAATCGACGATGGTCTCGCCATTGTCGAGCGTTACCGCCGGCACCATTATCTGGTTCGACGCGAGCAGCAACTCCTTGCGCTCGAGGTAATCAACCTCGACCACTTCGAAATCGACGCCCTTGAACGCGAGCAGCTTGCGCACTTTGGCGCAGAACGGGCTGCCGAGAAACTGGTAGAGTTTCGCCGCCATCATCGTCCTTTAAGCGCGTGGAGGATGTCGTCGAGATCCAAAACGGAAATCGAAGTACGCACGACTTCTGCCGCCGCGAGGTCGGCCGCCGGCGACGTATGGCATAGCGCCAGCACTTTCATGCCCGCGTGATGCGCCGCGTCGACGCCGGCCCGAGTGTCTTCGACCACCAGGCATTCGTCCGCGAGTACGGCATCGCGTTGCCGCAGCAAATATCCGATACGGCCGAGGGCCGCGATAAAACCGTCGGGCTCAGGCTTGCCATGCTCGACATCCTCGGCCGCGATTATATCGAGAAATAACTCGCGCAGCCCGGCGCGGAGAAGAATCGCTTCGGCCTCGGCGCGCAGCGTGCCGGTCGCGATCATCAACGGAAATCGCTGCGCGCAATCACGCACAAACTTTTCGGCTCCCGGGTAAAGCACCTCGCGCTGCGCGACCATCGCTTGATAGACGACGGTCTTGCGGACAATCAGCTCCGCGACGTGCCGTTCGCCCGCGTCTTTGTGACTCTCGCGCAGCACCGTCGTGAAACAATCGCGATCGTTGAGCCCAATCAATCGCGCACTGTAGTCGTCGAAGGGAATTTCAATTCCATCGGGACGCAAGACTTCGTTGAACGCCGCGAAATGCAACGGCTCAGTGTCGACGAGCGTCCCGTCGAGATCGAATATGATCGCGCGAATCATGCCCGGGCTACTGTTTACATGCCCGACCCGGGTTTGGAAACGGGCTTTGCCAGCAGCGCTACGATCTCGCGCTGGCGCGGCTCGCCGCTGACGAGCGCGCGCCCGTTTTCGATGGTCATGTCGAGTTCGAGGCGCACGCCGAATTTTCCCGGCAGATAGATTCCCGGCTCGACTGAAAAGCACGTGCGGTCGATAAGCGTGCGATCGTCGAGCGTCTCGAGCGAGTCGAGATTCGCGCCGGTGCCATGCACTTCGCGGCCAATCGAATGGCCCGTGCGATGCACAAACGCGTCGCCGAGGCCGGCCGCCTCGATCACCGAGCGCGCGGTCCGATCCGCTTCGCAGCCGCTGACCGGTTGCCCGGCTGCGACCCGGCGCTGCACCAGATCGACGGCGGCGTCGCGCGCATTGGCGACGATCTTGAAGACACGCGTGTGTTCGGAGGGCACCTTGTCGCCGACGAATGCGACCCAGGTGAAGTCGGCGTAGATACTGTCGGCCGCGGTCTCTTTGGCCCACAAATCGAGCAGGATGAAATCGCCGCGACGGATGGCGCGGTCATGCTTCGCAGACGGGCTGTAATGCGGATCGGCGCTGTGCTCGTTGACCGCGACGATCGGCGGCGAGTGCGTAGTCAGACCCTGCGCCGCGAACCGCGCCATCACGGATTCCTGCACGGAGAACTCGCTCACGGGCCGGCCGGACGAAATCGATTGTCCGATCTCGTCGAACGTTTCGTCGACGATCGAGCGGAGTGCGCGAGCCGCGCGCTGATGGCTGGCGAGTTGCGCGAGCGTCAAGGTCGCCTCAAAGCGCTGGATCAGATCGGATGCGGTGACGACCTCGACTCCCATCGCGCGGACGATTTCGATCGTGCCCGCGTCGACCCGCGAGACGTAGGGAATCGCGCAACCCGGCGAATAGTTCATCGCGATTCGCCGCGCGCCATCGAGCGCGACGCGCAGCGCTACCAGCATCTCGTCGTGCGAGCGATAGACGATCTTTTCCGCATCAACCGGATCGAGCCGATGCGCCTCGACCGCGGACACGATGGCTTGCGGCCGGCCGTGCGCGGGCACGTAGCAGAACCATCGCCGGGTTGCGATGCCGTCGTCAGACAAGCCCAGGATTCGATACGCGAGCGGGTCGCTCAGGCGGAAGTCGTACAACAGCCATCCGTCGAGTTGCGCCTCTGCGAGCGCGAGCGCGATTTCCTCGATTCGCGTCACGAATTCACTTTGAAGCGCGCACCCCAGAAATGCACGGTTTCCGGTTCGATTTTCACAATTGGATTTTTTTCCGGCGTCAGGATCATCCCGCGATACTGCATATACTTCTCGCGCAGATTACGCAGCGCTCCGAGGTATTCCTCGGGGTCCTCGACCACGCGCGCGAACCCCTGCACCAGCACGTACGCCAGCTGCGACCAATCTTCTTCGTAGTGATCGATCACAACGGCAACGCGGGGATTTTCCGAGATATTGCGCATCCGCTTGAGCGCCAGACCTTTCTGACGCTTGGGTTTCTCGTCGATAGCGAAATAGATGCGCTCGCCATCGAACCAAAAACAGAGCGGCACGTTATGCGGGGCGCCGCCGCCGTCGGCGGTGGCCAGATGCGCGACGCGCGCACCGGCGACAAATTCGCGCACGTGCGGTTCGCTGAATTGAACTGTCGGATCGTATTCCGGCGCACGTATCGGTTTCGTCGCCATCACCGTTTCTCCAGACGGCTCAGAGCACCACGCGCCGCTCGCGCGAGCGACTCGTCGCCCGAGTCGGCCGCGGCGGACGTGAGCGCCGCCGTCGCGTCCGCGCTGGCGCTTTGGATATTGCCGAGCGCAGAGGCGGCAGACCGGCGCACTCCAGGATCCGGATCCGATTTCAGCGATCCGAGCATCATTCTCACCGCTTCGCCCGACGCGTCGCGCAGCTTTGACAACACTGCCAGCGCAGCGAGCCGCACGTGAACATCCGGGTCGTGCACGGCGCGTCCGATGACGTCGAGCAGCGCAGCGCCGGTGATTTCGAGATCTCGAATGCAATACAGCGCCATCTTGCGCGCGTTACGATCGCTGTCTGCCGCAAGCGTGAGCAGACGCGCGCTGATCTCCGGCAGGTTTTCGCGCCCGAGTTGAACCATCAGGTTGGTCGCGGCCCATCTGACGTCGCCGTCGTCGTCGGACAGCGCTTCGCACAGCACGTCCGCGCAGTCCATCGCAAACGCGCCCGCACCAATTTGAGCGAGCGCGTAGGTGGCGGCCCATCGGACGCGGCGATCAGCGCTGGTGACCGCGTCGCGAAGTTTGTCAGTGACGATCGGCTTGCCGGCGGCGGCAATTGCCACCAATTCATCGATCGCGTGGCGCTGAACGGTTTTGCGCGGGTCGCCAAGCGCGAGAATCAGATTTTCGACGACGGCCGTCGTGCTGTCATCGGAAAGTTTCACTTCGCACCAGCTATCAGGCGCGCGAGGTTGGACAACTCGCCGACGCCGAGAAAGAAGTTTCCGTTGTGTCCGAAGGTTTTCGTGACCGCTTGCGAAACCGACAGCAGGTCGAGCGCGCGACCGCGAAGTTCGCTTTCCAGTTCGGCGATGGCCGGCGAATTGGCGATGAAATCGCCGTTCAACCGCGCGGTCGCGATGGTGTGCTCGGTGTTGAGCGCGACCGCGACTTCGATGGCGCCGAGTTGCGAAGCGATTCGATTCTTAAGCGCCGGCGTTGGTGCGCCGGCGCGATGCAGCCAGTTCGATTTGGCAAGGTCGCGACCACGATGCTGCGCTTGCGCGGATTCAAGCTCGGTCAACTCGCGGCGACGAGTCTCGCCGAGCGAACCGCGGTAGCCGGACACGATTGCCTCGGCGAGCTCGTTGAAGGAGATGTCGCGAGCCAGCTCGCGCACCAGCTTGGTGGCGGACCCGGCGTCATACATGCGGCATGACAGCCCGCCGTCGGGGTCGATGCGTTCCAAATCGTGCAGCAGCTCTTCCATCCCGCGATTGTGCGCGATCGATGCCTCGAACAGCATCGCGCCGGAAGCGTCAGTCTCAAAGGTGCACATGGCGATCTCGCGTTGCTCAAAGGTTATCGCGTCGCGGCCGGGGTAGAAACATTCGATGCCCAGCGAACGTATCGCGGTCAGTAGACCGCGCGCATAGCGATTCAAAATTTGGTCCGGCTTCAAGCGAGTGCTGTCTTCCTTGAGCAGCGCGGTGCGCGTCGGCAGAATCAGCGCGAGGCTGAGCCATCCCTGGCCCGCGCCTACAACGCGGCCACCGGTGAGGCGGCGCGTCACGTTGATGCCGTCGCGCTCGGGCGGTCCGCCATATAGATGATAGCGGCCGATCGAGATGGAACGGCCGGGTGACGCGTAGATGAGCAGGACCGGCGGCGTCTGGCGCGTGGCAATCGCGTCGAGAAAGTGGAGCTCGAGGCCGAGCAGGTCATCAGGAGCCAGCGCGGGCGCGAGAATTACGTCGAGATCGGTCACGAAAGGATTATAGCAGCGCCGCCAGCCACCAGCGCGGGCCCTCCATCCACTCCAAGCCCAAGCTCAGGCGCGCGATTTCGGCGCGGCTTCCGTCGGCACGATTTCCAGAGTCAGTTGTTCTGTGCCGCGGATGATCGTGACCGGCGTACGGATACCGACCTGGCTCATCGTCAGTTGACGCTGCAGATCGTCGATGCCGGCGATGGCCGAATCGCCCAGGCGGACTACCAGGTCGCCTTCCCTAATCGTCGCTTGCGCGGCTGGGCTGTCGGGTTCGACCGAGGCGACGCGCACCGCGGTTTCGGCGGGCAGGCGGTAGAAGCGCACGAAGCGGCGCGGCAGCTCGATGTTGTGGCCGGCGATTCCGATGTAGCCGCGGCTTATCTTGCCGTCCTTGATGAGATGGCCGGCGACCAGCTTGGCGCTGTTGATCGCGATCGCGAAGCAGATTCCCTGCGCGGGCAGGATGATGGCGGTGTTGACGCCGATAACCTCGCCGCGCGAGTTGACCAGCGGTCCGCCTGAGTTGCCGGGATTCAGCGCAGCGTCGGTCTGGATGACGTTGTCGATCAGGCGGCCCGATCCCGCGCGCAACGATCGGCCGAGCGCGCTCACCACGCCGGCGGTGACGGTGCATTGGAAGCCGTATGGATTTCCAATCGCGATCGCCAGCTGGCCGACGCGAATCGTCTGCGAATCGCCAAGCTGCACGGCGGACAGGTTCGAACCGCTGATGCGAATCACGGCGAGGTCGGTCTCGGGATCGTCGCCTATCAGCTCGGCTTGCGATTTGCGGCCGTCCGAAAGCGTGACCCAGATTCGCGACGCGTGATGAACGACGTGGCTGTTGGTGATGATGTACCCGTCGGGCGCGACGATGAAGCCCGAGCCGCTTCCCGCGGGCGCGTCCGGGTTGCGTGAATGGCCGGGCCGCGAAGGGTGCGCGACCTCGATGTTTACGACAGCCGGGCTGACGGACTCGGCGGCGCCCATGACGGCGCTCGAGTACGCGTCGAACAGTCGATCGTCGGACAAATCCTGGGAGAACGGACGGCCGCCGCTGCGCGCGGCGCTATCCGAAACGAGCTTCAGAGACGAACGCATTTCAATACTCCTGCGGACTAAGGTAACCACGATTTTCGACTTGTGAGCGCGTCGAAATCGAGCTGACGCCGCAACCGCATTCTGGCCGAGTGCGAGCGAGAGGGTTTCAAAACTCAACTGAAAGTAGGATTTAGCTACTTACTCCGATTTAAATACTACACATTGCTTTTGCATCGAGTGGTACTTTACGGTAGGTTAAGGCCCGTGAAGAGGTGAATTTTTAGCGTTTGCAGTTTTTACATCAGTTAAATCATCTTTTGCAGCATCTTGGTTTAGTCCAACTGCATCGGTAGGTCCGTTTTGCAGGCATTTCAAGCGTAAAGGCGGAATCTGACGGGGGTCAAGACAGGAATGGGGAACCATGCAACGAACGCCGCTCTTCGCGACGATCCATCGAATGCGCCACCGGACATAATGCTGCCCAGCCAGTTCTTCGAGCTGGTTGGGAGTGCCCGAAACTTCTCAAGCGAGCAACGCCTGCTACTCGCAGTGTTGACCGACGCTATCAATGTGTTGCGAGTTTCCCGAGTCTCGCCAAATCGCTTACATCGCGAATCTTTCGATGAGGCGTCATGCTGGATCTTCGAGGACGGCCTGAGCAGTCCGCTGTCATTCGATCACGTGTGCGACGCGCTTGGGGTGGACGCCGAGCGTTTGCGCAGACGGCTGTCGGAGATGGTCACAGATCAAAGCGGCGGTCAGCTAAGACTGAGAGTCAAGCAAGCGACCCGACGCAAATTCATGACCGTCAATCGCGACCGCCGACGAAGGCGCCGGACGCGTGAAGTTCGCGGCAGCGTGGCGATGGCGCCTACGCCGTGAAACCAGTCGTCTGACGCGAACCCTCCAGCCTGGATTGGGTAAACCTGCGCCTACCTGGCGTACGATTTTCTTACTTTGAGAAAGGACGTGGCTGAAATCGACTTCCGATCGAAGTGAGCTTCGTGCCCGAGAATTCGGTTGGACTGGAATTAAAAATCGAATTGAGGGTATAAAGCCAAAAATACGTAATCAGGGACGATATACTAGAATGTCAAATCAGCAGGATTCGTTTCAGCCCAGTTCGGCAGTATCGACTGTTTTTGAGCAGGTCAGGCCACTGCAAGAGCAACTCGCTCGAATCACGGTTATTTTGGAACCGATGCACCAGCTTTCGGAGCTTGCGAATGTGTTCGAGCCCCTTCGCCAGTTCGAGATGCGGATCAAGGACCTGGCCAAGGTGCTCGAGCCGATGCGCAATTTCCAGGATCAGCTTCGAGGAGTCCTGACTCAATTCGCACCGCTGGAGGCACTTGACCAGGAACTCGATCAGCTTTGCACGGCCTTCCGTGAAAGCTTGAACCAGCTTGCTTCCGCGCTCGAGCCGGCGGCTACCCTTCAGGACAGGCTGTCGCATCTTGCCAGCGCGTTTGAGCCGGCCAAGACTCTTCGTCAGGATTTCTCAGCATTAGCACAAACTTTCGAACGAAGTTCATAGGTTTCACCGAACCGAACCTCAAAACAGTTCAACGCTGGTATATGCATTCGCCGGCAATGTGCTCTCTAGTAAAGGCGATCGACGCTGTAGGTCGACCCTTGTTTCGAGTACCGGTTTGCTATGCTTATTTTATTCTTGCTGCTTTAAGCTGACTGTGGTATGTGGTTGGAGCTTTATTTGGTGTAACTATCGACTGTGCAGTGAATAAAAGACATTTAACATGATTTCTTCTTCTTTTTGTGCACCTTCTGCGTCAATTTGTTTATGGAAGAGTAGCGGCTTTCGAGTGTGACCAGGGGGAACGCCAGTACGCATGGCTGTCTATAGATACGAGGGACGGGCGGGTCGCCGGGAACCCGAATCCTGCTTAGGCAGGCCTGCATGGTCTGTGCTCGCATTCGTACTCGGGCTGATCGTTGCGCTAGCCAATCCTGCGGCCGCGCAGAATATCGCGATGCACGGGACGATCCCGTTCGAGGCGAGCAGTAAAATTGCGGGCGCTCGCGCCGACGCCGAGATGCCACTTCACCTCGAAGTCAGACTTGCCATCCACAACCGTGCAAAGCTTGAAGAGTTGCTGGCCGCACAACAGAACCCCGCTTCGCCCGAGTATCACAAGTGGCTTACACCCGCGGAATTCTGGAAGCGCTTCGGTCCGAGCGACGCAGATGCGAAAAGTCTGAGGAGTTGGCTTAAGTCGCGTGGATTTCAAGTCACCACCGGCGGCGGCGCGGGCTCGATCAGATTCAGCGGAACGGTAGCGACCGCAGAGCACGCCTTTGCCACGCGGATTGCGACGTTTGAGGACGGCAGCAAGTTCGCCAACCTCGACGAAGTGCAGCTCCCGAAACAATTCGACGGCTTGGTCGGCGACATCGTTGGACTCAACAACCTGGGTCACTTGCGACCGACGATTCTGGCGGCGACGCAAGGGTTGCCGCGAGTGATCGCATTCGCAGCCTTGCAGGACGTATCGGGCGGAGTCATTGGCGCAAGTCCAGACGTGAGCGCGCCGGATGCACAGCCGGACGGGCGGGAGGCGCCGCTATATGACGATAGCAGCTTCGGAGAGCATTTTGCGCCGGCGGATTTTTATACGTTTTACGATGAGACGCCGCTGCTGAGTGCGGGAATCAATGGCGGCGGCAACGATTGCATCGCGATCTTTTCCGAATCCGATACGGATTCGAACATCTATACGATATTTGACAATCAGTTCAGCCTGCCTACACCAAGCGTCACTACCGAAAACGTCGGCACTGCTCCCGGCCTGGTTCTCGGAGCGGAGAGCGAGTTGTTGCTTGATATCGAGTGGTCGCACGCCGTCGCACCAGGAGCGCCGATTACGATCTATGCAGCCGCACATGGAAGCGGCATATCAGATGCCGCAGCACTTACCGCGGCGGTTGGGCAGGCAGTGAGCGACAACACCTGCGGAACGATCAGCATCAGCTATGACGACTGCGGCGATCCGGAGTCATTCTACACGAATACGATGGATGGCATTTTTGCGCAGGCTGCAT
This sequence comes from uncultured delta proteobacterium, assembly GCA_963842215.1. Taxonomy (GTDB): domain Bacteria; phylum Desulfobacterota; class Binatia; order Binatales; family Binataceae; genus Binatus. The sequence continues at coordinate 347,426 of CAWJFQ010000006.1, forward strand.
CGCAAGGACAGACGGTGTTTGTATCCGCCGGTGACTTCGGCTCAGACGATTGCCAGCTCGGCGTTCAGAACGTCAACGAGATATCGACCAGTTCTCACGTCATATCGGTCGGCGGGACTCAATTTCTGCCTAACTATTCGGGCCAGGGTAATGACGAGGGATTTGTATCCGAAGACACGTGGAACGATGGCGCGCCCAATCCCGCAAAGGAAAGCACCGGGCAGGGTGCAACGGGTGGCGGCGCCAGCCAGTACTTCACCAAGCCTGCGTTCCAGGTCGGTCTTACGCCGGCCGACGGCATGCGAGACATCCCGGATGTAGCAATGCTGGCGAGCGACACGCAGCCCGGAGTTTTCGTCGAAGACGATCCGGGGTCAAACGACCAGCCGACTCTCGAGGTCTTTGGCGGCACCAGCGTAGGAGCGCCGGTATGGGCCGGCATCTCGAAGCTGATAGTGCAGAGCAACGGTGGGCATCGAGTAGGTAATCTCAATCTGCTCATCTACCCGCTGGCCACCGAGAATACCGGCGTGCAGATATTTCGCGACGTCGAGATCGGGAACAATGCGGTCGATAGCCAGGTGAGTCTCACTGGACCGCCGGTCGAAGTCGCGGGATTCAGCGCTGCTCAGGGCTACGATCAGGTAACAGGGTGGGGCACGGTTGATATTGCGAACTTTGTGAATGCAATCGTAGGGGGAAAGTTACCTACTGCGACCGCGACGGCTACGCGAACTCCAACGCCGACCGCAACGGCGACGGCGACGATGACTGGCACGCCGACGAAGACTGCGACGGGCACCGCGACGCCGACGATAACTGGCACGCCGACAATCAGTGCTACACCGACTGTAACCGTCACCCCGACGCGAACCTTGACGGCGACGCCAACATCAACCAGGACCGCAACCCCGACTCCCACCGCGACCGCGACGCCTACCGCGACCACGACCGCCACCGCGACTGCTACTCCTACGCAGACTCCAACCCCCACGCCCACGCCCACCTGGGTGGCGGCGAAACTCACGGTGTCGACCAGGACAATAAATTTCGGCAAGACGGCGCTCGGGACCACCAAGACGAAGTCAGTGACAATCAAGAACGCCAGCAAGCAAAAGACTGGCGCGATCGTAAATATCGGCACCCCGATGCTGTCCGGTGCAGCGATGGGGCATTCGCGTCGTTACGAACGAATGCACGTCACCGCTCGCGCCTCAGAAACAGCTGCAAGTTTTCGGTCACGTTCAGTCCGGGCGAGAATGTCGTGGAACAACAGGCTTCGCTGACCGTTATGAGCAATGCGGCCGGGCTCCCGCCGATGCGATAACGCTCGAGGGGCGGGGAAAGTAATTCAGTTTCTACTTGCCTTGGACCGAATATAATCGCCGTCATAGCGTCGCGCCTGTTTCGGCTCCCTATTCCACCGTTTAGTCAGCAAACCCGTGTAGCAAAAGCTGACTCTTCGCTAACTACCAGTCCTGAAAGTTTACAATCTGTTGGTTTGGCTTAAGCTCACTCTTGCGCTACATGGTGGCCGGAAGAGAGCGGATTTTATCCATGACGGCTGATACGTCGAGCGCGTTGGCGACGCTTACGACGATGTCAGCCCTTGCCAGGGTGTGTGTGGGGAGGACCTGAACATGACGGCTACCGGTCCTGGATTCCGGCGTGTGCGAGCCTTGGTAAAAATGGCGACGCGAGAAATGGCGTTCGCGCTGGGGTCAGTGGCGATCGCGCTGCTGGTCTGCTCGAGTTCGGTTTTCGCGCGCCCGCTTAACGAGATCAATGTCGTTGTTCCCGACATCACCTGCAGCGGATCCAGTCTGGCGGTGAACGGAACGGATTTGACGTTGACCGATAGTTACGTCGTGAAATACTCCGTGACCTACACGCCCGCCTCCGGTCCCCCGACGACGGTGAGCGGATCGGTGCCGGTCTTTCCAACCGACAGCGCGGGCGATTTTTCCGTCAACATCAGCTTACCGTCGCCGCCGGCTGGCACTTCGATACTGAGTGGCACCCTCGAGTTATTCGATACCACCACCGACAGCAGTTTCCAGGGCCCGATTCCGATCGATTTCTCGCCCGCCACCATCACCTGCGAATTCTCACCCGATGGCTCGTTCTATTTCGATCTCGCACCTGGTGAAGAAGCATTCGGCGCAGGCGACAATGCTTTGCGGCTGGAGAATCCGACCGCCGCCAACGGCGATCTGTGCGCGATGATCTACATCTTCGACGCGAGCGAGGAGCTCGGCGAATGTTGCGGATGTCCACTGACCCCGAACCAGATGCTATCGGACAGCGTTGAGACGATTCTCGGCAGCGGATGGGAGATAGGAGGCGGCACGCCGGCGCAGGGCATCATTCAAGTCGTAACCGCCACCCCCAATGGTACCGGTAATGTCTGCAACCCTGCGGTCGCATACACTCCGACGCCGCAACTCGACGGCTGGATCACGCATACCCAGGGGCTGGCCGGCCTGAAGCGCATAACTGAGGTCGGCGATATAGCCAGCGGCAGCGTCGATGCGACCGAGGCCGCGTTCCTCATCTCAACCTGTGGGGACATCCTAAGCAATGGCTCGGGCAAGGGCAGCTGTACCTGTCCCACGCAACCCGATGGGACTTTGTCACCCACTCCTTGATCCCAAATGCACGGAAGAATCATCGACGATGAACATGTCTCGCCGAGACGTGTTGGAGCCGCGGGCGAAGGAAGGTGAACGATGGCGGAAGCCACAGTAGTGGTTCGGAGAATCCTTACGGTTCAGGAGGTAAGCAAATACTTACATGTACATCCCTCCACGGTTTATCGACTGTTAAAGCGAAAAGAGCTACCGGCATTTAGAATTGGCGGCGCGTGGCGCTTCGTGGCCTCGGACATCGACAAGTGGGCGAGTTCGTATCGAGCTGAATTGATCGCTGCACAAGAACAGTCTTCGATGAAGCGGTGAAAATAGTCGCCGTTCTGCGGTTTCTGCCCCACCTGCATTTCTCACTACTTTCAGTAGCGCTTCAGAGCGCGCCAGAGCACTGAACCTAATCGATTTTGCGCCCATCCGGACCTGATTCCTACAATTGGTCGGCTTTTTCGCCTAATCGTGCTATTCGACGGAACAATTATTCCTAATATGTACAGTTGACATTAGATTAGCTTTGAACTAGCAACTGCTGTGTTCTAGTCGTTTAAAGGTATTAAGCTGCTTAGTCGTGACAGAACACGGCTCGGGACGGGATTTCTAATGTTCGAGCAAGGATTTTTCGGCAAATCTTTGGCGGTCGGCGGGCTGCTGTGCGGAGTAGCGGCCCTCGCAATCGCCGTATTGGTCGGCCGTCAGCCGGGCCAATCACATGACCCCGCAGTTTCCAAGGCCGCTCTTCATACGCGTATATCGAAAACTTACGGCAAATTGCCGCTCTCGTTCGAGCCGAACGTGGGGCAGACGGCGCGCGGCATCGACTACCTGTCTCGCTCTTCGGGCTTCACTCTGTACGTGGCGCCGACCGCGGCCACGTTGGATTTCGCGGATGGATCGGGTGCAGCCAGCCAGCGTCGAGTACTACGTCTGAAGTTCGAGGGCGCCGATGCGCATGCGGTTCGAACCTTCGACCATCAACTGCCTGGCGTGGTGAACTATTACATCGGGAGCGATCCGTCAAAGTGGCATCCGCAGGTCCCAACCTTTGCCAAGGTCGGCTACCGCAACGCGTGGCCGGGAATCGACGTCGTTTATCATGGCACCAGGGGTCAGCTCGAATTCGACCTCGAGGCGTCGCCGGGAGCTGACCTGTCGCGGGCCCAGTTTGGATTGATCGGGGATGGCGGGGCCGAACTTGATAGCAACGGAAACGCGATGCTGCATTTCCCTAATGGCTCGCTGGTACTGCACAAGCCCGACGCCTGGCAGGAGTACGACGGCGTGCACCATGCGGTTGAAGTTTCATACCGATTGAAAAATAAATCGCGACTCGCGTTTTCGGTCGGCGCCTATGACCATGCGCGGCCGCTCGTCATCGATCCCTCTTTCACCATGTCGACATTTGTGGGCGGCCACGCTGCGCAGTCAAATGCAATCTCAGTAGATTCAAAAGGGTGGACCTACCTGACCGGCTGGGCCAACGACAACTGCGCCAGCTGCACCGAGGATTCGGGATTGTTCCCGACCACCGTCGGGCCCAGCCCTTCATTCGCCTCTACCAACACGGGCGATGCGTGGGTCGAGGTGCTTACACCTACCGGGACCGCGGTGTCGTACGCGACGCTTATAGGCGGGAGCGAGTTCGACCAGGGTACTGCTTTGGCGCCCGACAGCTCAGCAACGGCAGAGACGCCCGGCACCGTGTACGTAGTGGGCAACACCCAATCGAGTGACTTTCCGTTTACCGTTTCCCAGAACGTGGAGTTCGGCAATGGCGATGCGTGGATCGCCAAATTCGGCCCGACCGGGACCAAGCTGTTCGCCACTGAAATTGGCGGAAACGAGAATGACATCGCGAACGGAGTGGTGGTCCAACCCGGGTGTCTCAGCACTGTTTTGAGCCCTTGCACACCGGTGGTGGTGGGCGCGACCTTCTCAAACAACTTCGAATCCTCGAGCACCGGTACTCTGCTCGGTTCCGAGGACGCATTTCTTGTATCGATCAACTCGCAGGGCGGCGTAGCCGACTCGCACGTCTATGGCGCGAGTGAACCAGCCAATGCCGCCGCGTACGGAAACAGCATCGCGATCGATGGCAGCGGTGCGCTCTACGTGACCGGAGGCACCACCGCCTCGACCTTCCCCATCATCAACTCGACGGTGCCGTTCGGCGGCACCGCGGACGCGTTCGTGATGAAGCTGCCGGCGCCGGCACCAACATTCTCCACTCCCGTATGGTCGCGTTTTCTCGGCGGCTCGGGATTTGATGAAGGCCTCGGCATCGCGCTGCCGCCCGGATGCGAGTCGAACTGCACGGTGTACGTCGAAGGCAACACATTCTCGCCTGACTTTCCCGATTCGACCAGCGCAACCTTCCAGGGAATGGCCGACACCTTCGTGACCGAGATCAGCGACGATGGCGTAACCAATTTGTACTCCACGATGCTCGGCGGCCTGCCGGACAAGACGGTTGGCGCAATCAATGGCCTCGCAGTCGATAGCAGCGGCGACGCATTCGTGACGGGCACTACCAGCGCGAGAAGCCTGCCCGAGGTCGCCGGCGGCGCCCCGTTCCAGGACGCCAACGGCGCAGTGTTCGAGAGCACCAACAACTTCAACACCGCGACCTTCGCCAACTTTCCGATGGCTGGCGGATCGGTGATCAAAATCGAAGGCGCGATACCGTCGATTTACGCCGCAACCGAGCGCGGCGAGATCTTTACCAGTAGCGACGGAACGATCGTCTGGAACCAGGCGGCTGCCGTCGGTTTGCCCTCCGGTCCAATCACTTCGTTTGCCGTCGACTCGAACTTTTCCTCACCGCTCATTTTAGCGGCGACCGGCAACGGGCTATACATGTCCACTGACGGCGCCGCGGCTTTTTCCGCCACTGGACTCACCGGTCAGCTGGTCACCTGGACCGCCGACATCTCCACGACACCGAGCCCGGTGCTTTCCACTACGACGGTGCTGGCAGGCGTTGTCGGCGGTATAGATGTCAGCACCGATGGCGGGGCGACGTTCGATCCGAAGTGCACGGTGAAGGGGTTCCCGGTCAACAACTCGATTTTGGTCTATGACTGGGCGTTGGATTCCTCGACCGGAGTCGCATACTTCGCGACCAATCAAGGCGTTTGGGCCTCCACTTCCGATGTGGAAAGCAACCCGTGTGCGTTCGGCGTAACGCAGACCGAACTCTCGACCTTTGCGGCGCTGTCGGTCGAGGCGGACCAGAAGAGCACAATCGTCTATGCAGGCACGTTCGAGAACGGTCTCTATGTAAGCACCGATGGCAATACTTTTTCTTCGGTAAATCTCGGCTTCTTCGAACCCTCGGTTACGGCCCTGGAGAACGCCGCGCCGACTGCCAGCCCGAATACAATCTTGGCAGGTGTGACCAGTCTTTCTGAGGCGAGCATCCTTATCAGCACCAACGGGGGAGTCTCCTTCAGCACCCAACGCAATGGGGTCTTCGATGCCAAGGGCGCCGTCAGCGCGATTGGTGTGGACAATGCCGCCACCAATCTCGACGAGGATGCCTTTGTCGCAGAAGTTCCGGCCGGCGGCGGTGCGCCGCAGGTGCTTGAGTTCGTGGGCGGCGACAACTACGACACCGGCGCTGGAGTCGCGCTTAACACCGCCGGCGATCAAATCTATGTGACCGGCTCGACCTTCACAGGAGACGGCACCTTTCCGATTATCAACGCCGTGCAGAGTCAGTTCGGCGATTCCACCACTGGGGGCTTCGTCAACGGGTTCGTCACTGAAATAAGTCAGCCCGCGGGTCCACCGCCAAGCGCGACTCCAACCAGCACTCCGACCGCCACGCTCACTGCGACCGCAACGCCCACCGTGAGTGCTACCGCGACGGCGACCGCCAGCGCTACCCCGACCATCAGCGCGACTGCGACCACCAGTGCAACCGCGACCCCTTCAACCACGCCAACCTCATCCGCGAGCCCGTCGCCGACGGTCAGCGCTACTCCGACCACGAGCGCTACCGCGACTATCAGCGCAACTCCAACGCCTTCGGCCACGTCAACCCCATCCCCGAGCCCGTCGCCGACGGTCAGCGCTACTCCAACCGCGAGCGGAACCGCTACCACCACCGCAACCGCCACTCCAACTGTAACTGCGACGCCGACCGTATCGGCTACGCCAACTCCGACGGCGACCGCAACTCCGCCGGTAAACGCCAAGTTGACAGCTTCGCCCAAGTCGCTCGATTTCTCGGGCATCGTTCTCGGCGGTGTGGGTGCGCCGACCGCGCCGAAAGTCGTAACCCTGCGCGATGCTATGAACAAGAAGCAGGATCTGCCGATCACAATATCGAGCGTGAGCGCGAGCGCGCCGTTCGAAGTGCTGCAATCCTGCGCCGGCCAGACGATCAGGCCCGGCGGGTCGTGCCAGGTCGAGGTCGCTTTTGTTCCGACCGGTATTGGAGCTGCATCGACCGGGACGCTGGTCGTCACCAGCAACGCCAGCGATGATCTATCGCTCACCGTCAAGCTCAAGGGTAAGGCCAAGCAAGGTGCGATCTCGATCGCGCCCAAATCGCTGAACTTTGGCAAAGTGACGCTCGACCAGTCGAGCAGCGCGATGACAGTGACTCTCACCAATGAGACCTCGCTGGATATGACGCTGGGTACGCCGACTCTGAATGACTCGACGCACGAATATGAGATCAGCGCCACCAATTGCACTTCAGTCCTCGCCGCCAGCGGCGGAACGTGCTCCATCAGTGTACGATTCAGTCCTGCGGTGAAGGGATCAGCAAAGGCGACACTGCAGATCACGGACGACGCGGCGGGTAGCCCGCAGACGGTGAAGCTAAGCGGATCCGGCGATTGAGGAGGCGATCGAGTTTCGATTGACCGTCCGCCTCAGCCGCGCCCGGCAGGGCAGGGAGAGCTTTGCCACCCCTGCCTACCCGCTTGCCTCCGGCCTACGAATGCATATGCTGTTCGGAAATCTCGATTGATACTCGCTTATGGACCGATGATGACGACTTCAAAAAATGGATGGCTCTCAGTTGTGGCGGCGGTGGCGATGTTGAGTCTGGCGGGCTGTCCCTCTCATAGTTCGCAAGATTCGGCCAAGCAGTCGGCATCTTCAGCGCCGGCGCCTTCAGTGATTCTGGTCTACCGATTCCACATTCCCTCCGACCTTGCTATGGAAAGGTTCTCGACCGGTACCAGCGCGCTTGGCCACGACACCGTCGGAGAGCGGCAACTCGCTCTGGCCGACGAGATTCAGGAGGCGGTGGCGAAAGCGCTGGTTGATCGAATCAATGCGCTCGGCCTCCCGGCGAAACTCTCGAGCGGCACACTGAAGCCGACGCCGGGTTGCCTCATCGTACAGGGAATATTCACCAGCCGCGATCAGTTATTTCCTGGTCACCGCAACGCTATCGCATACGAGGCCGGCCAATCCCTGGTTTCGTCGCAAGGCACCGTCTCTCAGCTCATCAAGAAAAAAAGCGTTGTGGTACTGAATTTCACCACCAGCACCCAGGGCGCCCCGATGCCGGATGCGTTGGTGAACGTCAAAGCAGGAGCAAACAATGCCGCGAGCGGCGGCAGCGATCCAGCACGCGCCGCAGTTGCGCACTATGCGCCGCTAATCGACCAGCTCGCGAACAGTACCGCCGATCAGGCTTCAGCCCAGCTTGCCCAGTATTTTGTCAAGCAGGGTTGGATCAGCGCAGACAAAGTGAGCCAGGCCGCGCCGACTCACTAGCTGATCACGTCGCAGAATTCGTCTTCGCGCGATACGGTGCGGATGCAGTGCGTCGTGTAAGCACTAGGGTTTAGCGGCTGGAGTTGGAGTGGCGCTCGCTCTGGGTTTTGGACGAGCTGCCGTCACACGTCGCAGATTCGACTTGAAGTCCGGTGGAACAGTGAAGGTTTCTGGCGGAAGGTCGGACACTGCAATCTTCGAGACTTCGACCTGGCTCGCCAATCGATGGTGGCTCGCGAGCTTGCGCTCAATCTCGATTCCCTCATTGTGAAGGTTTTTTGCCTTCGCCTGCGGCAAGAGGAGCGTCTCGGTAACCGCATCAACCTTCAGTGGAATACCAGGTGGAATCGAAATCGAAGACGGCGTCAAGTTCGCGCTCTTCAGCTTTTCGGCCATGGCAGTTCGGAATGCAGTGAACTCATTTGCGCCCGGCGCGGTGCTGGAAACGCATTCGGTGGTGGTGTAATGCGCCCCCGGTTGTTTAATCGTACCGGTGTAATCGTCGCAGGAGTAGCCTGCGACCTTGTGCGCGGTCCTGGTTTTTTTGAAGTCGAACATTCCTTCGCTGCGCGCGAACATCTCGCCCACCTGCCCCGCCGGAGGAAATGACGCTTCGGTGTATCTCTTGTGTACCAGGTCGAGCTCGTACATCTTGCCAGCATCCAGATCCGTGATGACGGCACCGTCGTAGAGGGCGACTTTGCGCTTGTGACCTTGGATCCAGATGGTCTCGCTAAAGGTCCGATCCTTCTTCGCGCCGCTGGTTTTCCGCTGCTGGGTGATGGTTACTCCGGCGGCGGCCGGCATCGCCATCAGCATCACCGCCATCGCCAACGGTGCGGCGACTGTCCATTTCATGGTTTGACGATCCTCTCCCGGTTGGTTCGCGTCTTCAGAATAAGGGAAGCAAGTGACGCGGCGGCCCGCGCCAGGGTTTCGGCGGTCTTCATGAAGTAGCCGGTAATTCGATTGCACAGTCGCCCAAGAAAACGCCTGAACATGTATGCGGTCGCGAGGAGTCTGTCAATGCGCGGCGAGTATCGGCGTCCTTCAGAAGCGCCTACTGCGAGTGGAGCTTTTGGAACTGCGAAAGATCTGATTTCGGCAGCGTAGACGCTCGCCGGGCAATTTAGTAGTCACGATGATCGCTGGCTGAGTTTTGCCCCTCCCTGGGTTTCTCGGTCGGCTTCGGGCTGACGTGGGCAGGCGCGCCGGCCCGTTTTTAGTCGAACTGTACCGCAATAAGGCAGCAGCCCAGCAGTCTCGACGCAGGTCTGGAGGAACTACTATTCTTGCCGCGGAATAGGCACATCGCTCCATAGTGCCGTTGCTCGTCGAAGAGGTCCTTATGTCGAAGCTGATGTTTGCTGTCGGATCATTCATACTCGGCGCAATTTCGATGTTTCTCGTGCTGAGCGGAAGCCAGGCTGTCATATGGGCGCAGTCGCCGGCGGCATCATCGTCATCGTCGTCAGAATCGTTTGCAAGTCCCGAGATGATTTCCATCGACGCACGAGTGCCGAGGGTTCCGGATATTCCAGTACGATTCGCGAACCTGTCCTTCCCGTCGAACCAGTCCGAGCATCTTGACGGACTGAGTTGCACCGACTGCCAGTTCAGCGGCCCGCTGCTCCTCTACGGAGGCGGCGAGTACCAATTGATCAACGCGACCTTTGCCAAAGGCACCATACGAGTCCAATTGGTAGGGGCGGCGCAGAACACCTTCAATCTCCTGAAGCAGCTTGGATTACTTCGCGAGCCGTCCTTCAAGGGCCAGCTGCAGATGTCCAAGGTTCCTCCAACTGAAACAATCGTGCTCGCCAAGGCGATCACGATCAGCCTGAGCAGCGTCCATAGCGAGACATCGCGGCCGGGCGCTATTGGTTCGCATCTCTCGCCGCGACCGCAAGCGAAACCATAGGCAACGGTCGTTCAGGTCTGCCGGAATTGACTCTACCGGCTACTACTGTAGTTAAGTAGGCCTGATTGAACGGAAGATCGAATTCGAAGCGAAGTTTGGTCGTGGAGCGTTCAGAAGAAGGAACGCCAGCCGCAACCCAACTTAGCAGGAGGAGGAACGGACTGGCGTCCCAGCCCGCGGTTTTAGCCTCGGACCGTGAAATAATCTAGCAAACGCGTACCTAGTTGTCAGCAACCCTCCAACGAAAAGTCGATTCTGGCGATCCGTTCTGCAACGATTCGGCCTCAGCAGGGTATCATCCGAGCGATCTGGCTGACCGCGGTCCAGTTTATGACTAGATGAGTTTTAACATGCAGTCACACAGAATTCATGCGATGATAGGGACCAGTTGCAATGGTGTGCATGTCGGTTTTTCCTCCTCGCAGTTAGAATAATTGTCACCCGGTAGGATGGCGTGCTTGAAAGTGGCTTTTTTGCGGCCTTTCGCGTTGTTGCAGCTACAAAGAAAAAGGCCCATTCAGACAGGAAATCCTAACAGTTTGTAGTAAATTCTAGTCAAATTCTTGCTTGCAAATACTCTTGCCCTCGTGATACGTAACGGCATCACACAAAAGAAGTGCAAGAGCAAATGCTGCACGTCTAAGCGTTTCGGGGGCAAGAAGACAGAGAAAGGTACGTTTTAGCTGTGGTTCGACAAAGTTCGTAACCCAAAATAGCAGGAGGAGGAATGGAAATGCGTAAGAGTTCACTTAATCGAAAGGCTGTAGTATGGGCCGGCACCCTGGCGCTCGCGCTGGGTGCGGTTATCATGCTCGGCCCCACGGCCCAGGCAGGTACGCTGCGCCGGGCCTCAACCAGCTCGTCGGCTGCCGGCGGAGCTGATCCGGGCACGTTTCTGACTGGTTACTTCGATCTCGCACCGGGCGAAGAAGCATTTGGCTTTGGCGACAACGCGCTGCGGATCGAGAATCCGACGGCGGCCAATGGCGACCTGTGCGCAATGATCTACATCTTCGACGCGAGCGAAGAGATGGGCTGCTGCGCGGGCTGTCCTTTGACCCCGAACCAGTTGCTGCAGGATAGCGTCGAGACGATCCTCGGCGACAACTGGGAAATCGCCGGTGGAACCCCGGCGCAGGGCGTGATTCAGATCGTGAGCGCGCTGCCCAATGCCGGCCCGTACTGCAATCCTGGCCTTGCCTACACCCCGACCGCGAACCTTAACGGCTGGGTGACGCATGCGCAAGACGTGGGCGGAATCACCGGTATCACCGAGGTGAGCCTGACCGACAACGGCGCGGCCGATGCGACAGAAGCGGCGTTCCTTATTTCGGAATGCGCTGACATCGTCGGCAACGGCTCGGGCAAAGGCGTTTGCAATTGCCCGACGCAGCCGGACGGGACCATCTACATAAAATAAAGCCGGAGTAACCGCGCGGTCGGCACGCGGGAGAGTGAGGAAACGAATATGAAGAGCATGACTCTTAGGAGCAAGACAATTGCGTGGGCGGGAGCTCTGACGATAGCGCTGGGGACCATGCTCGTGCAGAGTCGGACCGCATATGCGCAGCCCGGTACTTTCTCGACAGGCTACTTTGATCTCGCGCCTGGCGAAGAAGCGTTTGGCGACGGCGACAATGCGCTGCGAATCGAGAACCCGACGGCGGCCAACGGCGACCTGTGCGCGATGATCTACATCTTCGACGCGAGCGAAGAGATGGGTTGCTGCGCCGGCTGTCCTCTGACGCCCAACCAGTTGCTGCAGGATAGCGTCGAGACGATCCTCGGCGACAACTGGGAAATCGCAGGCGGAACCCCGGCCCAGGGTGTGATTCAGATTGTGAGCGCACTCCCCAATAGCGGCGGCGCAGCGGGTGTGGGAGCGAAAAGCGCACAGGTTGAAGAGATTGTCGATCCCTGTAATCCGGCGGCTGCCTACACACCGACTGCGAATCTGAACGGCTGGATGACGCATGCGCAATTTGTGGGCGATGTCCCCGGTCTGACCGAGGTGAGCCTGACTGACAACGGCGCCGCGGACGCCACTGAGGCATCGTTCCTGATTTCGGAATGTGCCGACATCATCGGCAACGGCTCGGGCAAAGGCGTTTGCAATTGCCCGACTCAGCCGGATGGAACGATCACTCCCATCACTGACGGCATAGGGGTGCAATCCAGCAAAGTAGCGGCGACGTCCAAGAAGAAAAAGTAAGTAAGAAGTACGCTAAGTGTACGCTCAAGGAGGAATGGAAATGCGTAAGAGTTCACTTAATCGAAAGGCTGTAGCATGGGCCGGCACCCTGGCGCTCGCGCTGGGTGCGGTTATCATGCTTGGCCCCACGGCCCAGGCAGGTACGCTGCGCCGGGCCTCAACCAGCTCGTCGGCTGCCGGCGGAGCAGATCCGGGCACGTTTCTGACGGCCTACTTTGATCTCGCACCGGGCGAAGAAGCGTTTGGCGCGGGGGACAACGCGCTGCGGATCGAGAATCCGACTGCGGCCAATGGCGACCTGTGCGCGATGATCTACATCTTCGACGCGAGCGAAGAGATGGGTTGCTGCGCGGGCTGTCGTTTGACCCCGAACCAGTTGCTGCAGGATAGCGTCGAGACGATCCTCGGCGACAACTGGGAAATCGCGGGCGGAACCCCGGCCCAGGGTGTGATTCAGATCGTGAGCGCGCTGCCCAATTATGGCGCGTATTGCGACCCCGCACTTGCCTACACCCCGACCGCGAACCTTAACGGCTGGGTGACGCATGCGCAGGACGTGGGCGGAATCACCGGTATCACCGAGGTGAGCCTGACCGACAACGGCGCGGCCGACGCGACTGAAGCGGCGTTCCTTATTTCGGAATGCGCTGACATCGTCGGCAACGGCTCGGGCAAAGGCGTTTGCAATTGCCCGACGCAGCCGGACGGGACCATAAGCCCGCTCTGAGGATTTGGTTTTGCGAAGTCGGCCGCCGGGGATATTACCCCGGCGGCCGATGTAGCAATAAGTGCCGAAAACCGAAACAGGAGATCAGACTTTGAGTTCTCTAAAAATAACTAAACTTGTACCTCTCGCACTTCTCGCATGCGTGGTTAGCTTTGGCGGCGCCGCCTTTGGCGACGATCGTTCGCCGGCTTCCGGGACGACCGTGGCTCAAGTAGGCAATACCCCGATCACTCTCGACAAACTGGATCAGAGCTCCGGTCAGACGCTTATGCAGGCGAAGGGGAAGGTGCTACAGGCGCAGTACCAATTGTACGCCGCGCAGCATGAAGCGGTTGAAAAACTGATCGACAAGGAAGTTCTCGATCAGCAGGCGCGCAAGGAGAAGGTGTCAGTCGACGACCTTCTTCGCAAGCACATTACGAGCACCATCAAGGATCCGAGTGAAGAGACGATGAGGATCTACTACATCGCTCTTCAGACGGACCAACCGTACTCCGAGCTGCGTCCGAAGATCCTGGACCACATTCGCCAGCTGGAGCAGCGCAAGATGGTCGCGGACTACATCAAGCAGCTTCGCGCTCAAGACAACATCGTGGTGATGCTCGACCCGCCGCGCGAAGACGTGGCGGCGAAAGGAGCGACTCCTATGATGGGACCGGCCAGCGCGCCAGTGACGGTGGTCGAATTCGCTGACTACCAGTGTCCTTATTGCCGCGCGACCGAAGCCAACGTGGACAAGCTCCGCGCGCAATTCAAAGACCAGGTTCGCTACTCGTACCGCGATTTTCCGCTGCCGAACCATCAGTTTGCGGAGAAGGCCGCCGAGGCCTCGCGATGCGCATCTGACCAGGGAAAATATTGGGAATACCACGATGCGCTGTTCACCGGCGACGGAACCGCGCTCAACGAGGCGGGCCTGAAGGATTTTGCGAGCAAGGAAAAGCTGGACACCACCAAGTTCAACGAGTGCCTGGACTCGAACAAACATCAGGCCGAGGTCCAGAAGGATCTTGCGGCAGGCCAGTCGTTGGGCGTTTCTGGAACTCCGAGCTTCTTTATCAACGGCTACTTCGTCAGCGGCGCGGTGACCTATGACACCTTGAAAGAACTGATTCAGCAGCAGATTGCCGCCACGCACGATCCGAAGCCGAGCTCAGTAGTAGGAGACCGGTCCAGCAACACGCAATCGCAGAGCAGCAAGAACTGCAATACCCCTGGCTCGGCCAGTGCGGATGGTCGCACGGCGAGCGGGAAGATCTGCAAATTTCCTGGATAGGAGCGGCACTGCTATCGCGGCAACGGCTGATAACAATGGTGTCCAAGGCTACAGCGGACCTGCGGCAGAATTACTTGAAGACGCCCGGGGCAGCCTCGCAAGCGAGGCCGTCCCGGGTTCAATTGCAGGCTCAGGCCGCTGCAGCACTCTTAAGATCGATCCTTGACGCATCGGCAATTCAGTCATTTTTAGGCTCAACAACCCCTTGAGATGAATAACCGTAGCGAAAAGCCTCACGCGCGAGGCAGGGCGGAACTCGCTCTCCACCATCGATTCGCATACGCACAATATCGCTGTCATTAGAAGGTCGAGATTATTTATGAAGAAGTTAGCCGAACAAAAGTCGTCACTGTATTTCACCGGCTTACTCGCCATTCTCGGCGCCCTGGTCGTGCTGCTCTCTTCGGGCTCGCGCGTCATGACGGCGGAGACAGCGATGCACGGCGCCAAGTCGAAGGCGAAGTCTTCGACACGCGACGCGCGAATAGCACGCGAGGAGTATTTTGCGAGCCGCCAGGGTTTGCAGTTCGGAACTCCGAAGCATGCGATCAGCAACGCGATAGCGCAGATGAACGCGATGGAAGGGGGCCGGCACGGCGGAGCGCTGGACGAAGATCTCGCGTCGAGTCCTGCGGCATCGTCCTTCACCTGGACCTTCGTTGGCCCCGAGCCGATCAGCGAGAAATCCAATTTTACGGGCGCGACTTTCGGCAACAATTTTAACGCGACCGGGCGAATCACCTCGGTGGCAGCGGATTCGCATGGCGTAATAGTGGCGGGCACGGCGTCGGGGGGCGTATGGCTGAGCACCAACAACGGGACGAACTTTTCGCCGATCTTTGACAATGAGCCGACGATGGCGATAGGTGCGGTGGCGCTGGATACCACCACTTCGCCGAGCACTATCTATGTCGCGACGGGTGAAGGCAATGGCTCACTCGACTCGATGTACGGACAGGGCATCTTCAAGTCGTCGAACCTTGGCTCAAGCTGGACGTCGTTGGGACCAGCAGGGCAGTTCGATCACGCGTCTTTCACCAGCCTTGCGCTTGACACGACCACGACACCCGGGACGCCACGCATTTTTGCGGGCGCGACCAACGGGCTTAGTGCGAGCGAATCGGACGCAGCGATTTTTGAAACGGAAGCGGGCGACACCGGGCTGTGGTTTTCCGCGAACGGTGGCAGCACCTGGACGCAGTACCCCGCATCTACTTTCAACAACTGCGAAGTGGTGTCCGGGGTCAACTCACCGTGTCCGGCCGACGACGTTAAAATCGATCCCAGCAATCCACAAAACGTTTATGTCGCGATCGATTCCGACAATGTCTACTATTCGAGCAACGGTGGAACGACCTTCACCGCCGCGTCCTTTCCCGGTGGCTTCATTGCGCAAGGGCGTCAGAGCCTGGCAGTCGGTCCTCCTAAAAGTGCCGGACTGCCCGGGGTGGTTTACGCGATGCTCGGGAACGAGAACGGCGCGGGCTACACCAACCTGGAAGTTTCGTTCGACGGGGGCGTCACCTGGAACCCGACCACCGGTCCGAACGCCATCCTGACCCCAACGATTCCGACCGCTACCATCACCGTCAACGGCAAGGCGACCGCCATCGACGGCACCGCGGCGGGCAATGTGACACAATCATTTTTCGACCAGGCGATGCTGGTTTCGCCCAGCGCCGCCGGCACGGTGTATTTCGGCGGAGTCGGTCTTTACAAGTCGACCAACTTCGGCAACGTATGGAGCTTCTTGGTGCCCTCCACCGGCGGTATTCATTCTGATCAGCACGCGCTGGTGTTCGATCCCGCTACCAGCCAGATCCTGGTTGCGAACGATGGCGGCTTGTACAGCTTCAGTCCGGCAGCGCCTACAGTCTTTACCTCTCTGAACTCAACCATCAGCGCGAGCCAGGTCCAAACCGTCGGCGTGCATCCGACCAACAACAACGTGTTGATCGCCGGGTTTCAGGACAACGGGACCCAGCTCTACAGCGGTGGAGTTGGAACCTGGGCCGGCCCTGACAGCGAAAGCGGGGATGGGGGGTTCGCGTTTATCGATCCGAATGATACCACCCATATGTACCACGACTTCTCGACCGCCGAATTCGCACTGACCAATCTGTTGATCTCGGAGTTTGCCCCGTTCCCGAACGGGACGAGCTGGTGCAGCGCTACGGTTACCGGGCCAAATCCATGCAACGCGCCTAATGCCTGGACGCCAAATCTTACGGCTGCAATGGCGGCCGTGGATGACCCCGGTCCTGCGGTCTATCCGCCTTTGGCAATCGATCCGAAAACCGCTTACCGCGTATTCTTCGGCGCTCATGCGGTGTACGTCTCGACCAACGGAATGCAGAGCTGGACGTTGCAGAGCAACCAGGATCTGACCAGCGACGGCATCGGTGGCGGAGATATCTGCAATGACGACACCTGCTCGCTCGAAGACATCGAATTCGCGCCGTCGAACGACCAGCAGGCGTGGGCGGTGGCGATGAGCAACCTTTCCGGCTCGGTCGCCTTTGCGGTCAACAACACCACCCAGGCGAATCTTTCTGTCACCACCGGCAACCCCAACGGCGGGTTGTGGACCGACGTGACTGCTGCTCTCGACAGCGTGTTCCCGGTAATCAACACGCAGGCCACCGGCATCGCGGTAGACCCGAACAATGCCAACGTCGCGTACCTGAGCCTGTCCGGGTTTACGGCCGACACCGCGGTCGGGCACATCTACAAGACGATAAATTTTGGCGCCACCTGGAGTGAGGCGGACGGTTGGTCTGCCAACGGCGCCACGCCAGGTGCATCGCCGCTGCCTGATGTGCCGGTACTCAAGATACTGGTCGATGCAACCGATAAGAGCGGGAGCTGCGGCGGCACGCCTTGCAGCAACAGCATCTATGCCGGAACCGACATAGGAGTGTTCCACAGCGCCGATGGCGGCAATACCTGGCAGCCGTTCAACCTGGGTGTGATTCCCGCGGTGCCAGTATACAGCCTGGCGCAGAACAGCACGGGCACTATCTTTGCGGGGACGCATGGACGCGGGGTATATCAGCTCACGTCAGTCGCAGGTCCGACTCCCACCGCCACCGCGACGGCAACGAACACCCCAACGGCCACCGCAACCGCCACGGCGACCGCCACCGCAACTGCAACTCCGACCCTTACCGCGACGCCGACGGTGACTTCAACTACGAGTCACACTCCGACCATCACGCCGACGCCGACGGTTTCAGCCACGGCGACCACCACCGTCACTCCCACACCGACGCGGACCGGGACCCCGGGGACTCCAACTGTGACTCCGACTCCGACGCTGACGGCGACCGCCACCCCGACCGTGACCGCGACACCCACTTCGACGCCAACTCCGATACTGGTGGACGCGACGCTCTCGATTTCGCCCAAGTCGCTAAAGTTCGGCAAGGTCAAACTCGGCTCGAGCAAGTCCAAGAGCATCAAGATCAAGAACAAGAGCAACAAGAAGACCGGAGTCTCGGTAAATATCGAAACGCCGAGCTTGTCAGGCAGCGGCGCGCCGGCATTCACGGCGACCAACGGCTGCCAGCTCCCGCTCGCACCCGGTAAGAGCTGCAAGGTCGCGATCACATTCAGCCCCGGACAGAGCACGGACACGGAGACGGCGACGGTCGGAATCGTCGACAACGTAGTCGGACCGCAAGTAACCATTCCGGCAACCGGTAGCGGTAAATGAGAGGGAGAAGCCGGCAGTCATTGGTACTCCGCGGGGGCAAGTTGGCGCCCCTGGCCTCCCGCGGAGTGACCGCCGGATTGAATATCGAGATCGGCCAGACAATCTTCTGATGCTGATCGATCCCATAAGCACGTGGTGACCAGAAACGGCGAAGCTAGCCTGCTCCGCCACGTGCGCATGGGATCGAGCAAGGCAATTGGGATAGACAGTCTCCACCTCCTCCCGCGGGCGCAGTACAGGTCGGCGGGGTGAAACACAATCGACATCAGTTACCGCTCGCCGTGGCCCTCGTGGCGACGGTCGGTATCGTGCTGACGCTGGTGGCGCTGTCGGGCCGCGGAATGCCCGGCGGCCTGGCAGAGGCATCGATGCACACCTGGCTGCCGGGAGCGATGTCGATGCGCGACCGGCGGATAGCGCGCGAGCAGTACTGGGAGAACCGCGAAGGTTTGCAGTACGGAGTGCCGCGGCATGGGCTGAGCGATGCGGTCGCGCAGATGCGCGCGATGGAGAGCGGGCGGCATGGAGGGCCATTGGAGGAAGCGCTCGGGACAAGTCCCGCTGCGACCGCGTTGACCTGGAGCTTCATCGGGCCGGAGCCGATAACCGAGAAGTCCAACTTCACGGGAACAGTGGTGGGTTCCGACTACCCCGCGACCGGGCGCATCACCGCGGTAGCGGCGGATTCCAATGGAGTGATCGTAGCTGGGGCGGCATCGGGCGGCGTATGGCTGAGCACCAACAACGGGGCGAGCTTTACCCCGATCTTCGACAATGAGCCGACCCAATCGGTGGGCGCGATCGCGCTGGACACCACCACTTCGCCGAGCACTATCTACGTCGCGACGGGAGAGGGCAACGGCGCGCTGGACTCGCTCTACGGTCAGGGCATCTTCAAGTCGTCCAACCTGGGAGCGAGTTGGACGCAGCTGGGAACGCCGGGGCAATTCGATCACGCGTCGTTCACCAGCCTGGCGATCGATACCACCACTACCCCCGGCAGCCCGCGCCTGTTCGCAGGGGCGACCAATGGGCTGAGCGCGAGCGAAGCCGACGCGGCAATCTTCGAAACCGAAACGGGCTACACCGGGCTGTGGTTCTCCCCGAATGGCGGGACCACCTGGACCCAGTATCCGGCCTCGACCTTTGATAATTGCGAGATGGTCGCCGGCGTCAACTCTCCGTGTCCGGCCGATGACGTGGTAATCGATCCGAGCAATCCACAGAATGTTTACGTCGCGATCGATTCCGACAACGTCTACTACTCGAACAACGGCGGAACGACCTTTACCGGCGCGGACTTTCCCCCGACGTTCTTTCTGCAGGGCAGGCAGAGCCTCGCGGTCGGGCCTCCGAGCGGGCGAGGCCAGTCGGGAATCGTGTACGCGATGGTGGGGGCGCCAAACGGCATCGGGTACGTCAACATGTTCGTCTCGACCGACGCCGGTCTGAGCTGGAACCCGACTAACCTGCTGGCGCCGACGGTTCCGTCTTACTCGGCGAATGGCAATACGTTGGACGGCACCAGCTCGGGCAACGTCTCGCAATCGTATTACGACCAGGCAATGATGGTCTCACCGATCAGCCCCAGCACCGTGTTTTTCGGCGGAGTCGGCTTATACGAGTCGACCAACAACGGTAACCAATGGACCTTCCTGCCGAGTGCCGGCGGTCTTCATCCAGATCAGCACGCGCTGGTATTCGATCCGTCCACCGGAAATATACTGGTTGCGAATGACGGCGGCTTGTACAGCTTCAGTCTTTTCGCGACCGCACCAGTTTCGTTTAATTCGCTGAACTCAACGATCAGCGCGAGCGAGCTCCAGACCATCGGGCTGCATCCGACCAACCCGACTGTCCTGATCGGCGGATTTCAGAATAGCGGTACCCAGCTTTACAGCGGCGGAGTGGGGACCTGGTTCGGTCCTGACAGTGAAGACGGCGATGGCGGGTTCGCGCTGATCGATCCGAACGATCCCACTCATCTGTATCACGACTTCTCGACCGCCGAGCTAAGCGGTGCGTTGATCTCGGAGTCGGTCGACAGCGGAGCGGACTGGTGCAGCGCCACCGTGTCCGGATCGTCCAACCCGTGCAATATTCCCAATTCCTGGACGACCAACCTCAACTCGGTGCTGTCGAAAGCGAATGATGTGGACCCTGCGTTCTATCCACCGCTGGCGGTCGATCCAAAGGTCGCCTATCGCGTGCTGTTCGGCGCTCACAAGGTTTACGTCTCGACCAACGGAATGCAGAGCTGGGCGTTGCAGAGCACGCAGAACCTGACCAGCAGTGGCATCGGCGGGGGAGAATCGTGCGGGACCGGCGACGATACCTGCTCACTCGAAGACCTCGAGTTCGCACCGTCGAATGACGCAAAAGCGTGGGCCGTGGCGATGAGCAATCTAGCCGGCACGGTCCCCTTTGCGGTCAACAACACCACCCAGGCCAATCTCTCTGTCACCACCGCGACGCCGAGCGGCGGGCTATGGACGGACGTGACGGGCGCACTGAATAACGTGTTCCCGGTGCTTCAGACGCAGGCCACCGGAATCGCGATCGATCCGAACAATTCCAACGTCGCGTACCTGAGCCTGTCCGGATTCCACATCGACACCGGGGTGGGACACATCTACAAGACGGTCAACTTCGGCAGCAGCTGGAGTGAGGCCGACGGCTCGTCGCTTAATGGCGGGCAGCCTGGTACTTCGCCGCTGCCTGACGTGCCGGTGTTGAAGGTCCTTGTCGATTCAACCGACGATAGCGGAAATTGCGGCGGCGCGGCTTGCAGCAACAGCATTTACGCAGGAACCGACATAGGAGTGTTCCACAGCGCCGACGGTGGCAACACCTGGCAGCCGTACAATCTGGGCGCGATGCCGGCGGTGCCGGTCTATGACTTATCGCAGAACAGCGCGGGCAATATTTTCGCGGGGACGCACGGTCGCGGCGTGTACCAGCTCGCGGTAGCCAGTGCCACACCGACGCCGACCGCAACCAGCACCGCCACCGCAACGGCGACATCCACTGCCACCAGCACTTCAACGGCGACGGCAACCACTACTGCAACAGCAACTGTCACCGTCACCCCGACCGCCAGTTCAACCTCGACTCATACAGCGACCGCAACCGCGACCAGGAGTGCCACGGCGACCGCCACCGTAACCGTCACGGCGACTCCGACGGCGACCTCAACGGGTCCTACCAACACTCCGACGCCATCGCGGACGGCGACGCCGACCGTCTCCGCCACCCCGACTCCGAGCGCGACGCCGACTGCGACTCCGGTGGTAGAGAAACTCTCGATGTCGCCCAAGACCATAAATTTCGGCACGGTGCGAGTCGGCACCAGCAAATCCAAAACTCTCAAGCTGAAGAATTCGAAGAGCAAACACGCCGTACCGGTGCTGGTCCTGGGGCAAACGACCAGCGCGGCGTTCTCGGTATCGAATCAATGCATCCAGACACTCAATCCCGGTTCAACCTGTACGGTTACGGTAACCTTCAGTCCGGTCACCGGCGGTAAGACGACCAATGAGCTGACGATTCTCTCAAATGACGTGAACGCGGAATCGGTGAAACTGGAGGGTAAGGGCAAACTGGTCGCGACACCAAGTCCGTCGCCAACGCGCACGGCGACGCCGACCAGGACCGCCACACCTACCGTCACCACGACCGCGACACCGACTCGATCGGCTACGCCTACGGTGACTATCACGCCAACTGCGACCAGGACCGCGACGCCCACGACCACCGCGACTGCCACCGCAACGACGACACCCACTGCCACCAGCACGCCGACGGCGACGGCTACTGCAACCTCGACTGCGTCGGCGACATCGACCGCGACTCGCACCGCGACCGCAACTGTAACTGCCACGGCTACTGCGAGCCCGACGGTCACTGCCACCGCGACGAGTACTGCGACGGCAACATCCACAGCCACGGCAACCTCGACGGCCACGGCCACTGCAACCTCGACCGCGACGGCGACCGCAACTCAGACCGCAACCGCCACTCAGACTGCGACGGCTACGGCGACGCCGACGGTCACAGCGACGGCTACCTCGACAGCCACGGCAACCTCGACGGCCACGGCAACCTCGACGGCCACAGCGACCGCGACGCCGACAGCCACGGCAACCTCGACCGCCACGGCTACTGCAACCTCGACGTCGACAAAGACGGCAACGGCTACCGCGACGCCGACCGCTACAGCGACAGCGACGCAAACTGCCACAGCGACGCAAACTGCCACGGCAACGCAAACTGCCACCGCGAGTTCGACAGCTACTGTTACTGCAACGTCGACCGCGACGGCGACCGCGACCCGCACCGCGACCGCCACTCAAACTGCGACGGTTACTGCGACGCCGACCGCCACTGCAACAACGACGCAAACTGGCACAATCACGCCGACGGCTACCGCAACCTCGACGTCGTCATCGACCCCGACAGCCACCGCGACCGCCACTCAAACTGCAACCATCACTGCGACCCCGACCTCCACGGCAACGGCGACACCGACGGCCACAGCCACGGCGACGATCACGGCAACTGCAACCACGACTGCGACGGCGACGGCAACTGAAACTGCAACCGCAACCACCACAGCAACCCCGACCATCACGGCCACGCAGACGCCGCATCCAACCAAAACTCCGACTGCGACGCCGACTGCCACAGACACACCGACGGCGACTGCTACGGCAACGGCGACAGACACTGCTACTGCGACCCGAACGACAACTGCGACCGCGACAGCGACTGCGACTCAGACTGCAACGGCTACTGCGACCCGACCGCACGGACGGCGACGGCTACAATTACTGCAACACCGACGGCGACTGCGACCGCGACCGCAACTGCCACTCAAACTGCAACGGCTACTGCGACCCCGACCGCCACGGCTACGGCGACGGCTACAATTACTGCAACACCGACGGCGACTGCGACGCAGACCGCAACCGCGACGCAGACGGCGACCGCTACTCAGACTGCAACAGCTACTGCGACCCCGACCGCCACGGCTACGGCGACGGCTACAATTACTGCAACACCGACGGCGACTGCGACGCAGACCGCGACTGCCACTCAGACTGCAACAGCTACTGCGACCCCGACTGCCACGGCAACGGCGACGGCTACAATGACTGCAACACCGACGGCGACTGCAACGCAGACCGCGACTGCTCTGACTCGCGACTGCGACCGCAACCGATACGGCTGTTATCACCCCAACCGCGACCGCAACCGACACCGCGACTGCGACTGCCACCGTAACGGTCACACCGACGCCGGCTCCGACGATAGCGATTACATTCCTGACCACTGGCACTGACTTTATCGTGCCGAGCGTGTGTAACGGCACCAACAACATCATCGAATGCATCGGCGGCGGCGCTGGCGGCGCTACCGGTTCTTCGGCGGGCGGCGGCGGTGGTGGTGCGTACAGCAACGTCAGCGGCACTATGTTGACCACCGGCACTGATATGACCTACGTAATCGGAGCTGGCGGCAGCGCAGGCAACGACGGCGGCGACACCTATTTCAGCGGCACCGGCGCGGGAAGTTCCTTGTGCGGTGCTGCTGGCGGCGCGGCAGGGTCAGGCAATAACGGCGGCGCCGGTGGCAACGCAAGCAGCGGTAGCGGCTCGACGA
Organism: uncultured delta proteobacterium; assembly: GCA_963842215.1. Lineage (GTDB taxonomy): Bacteria > Desulfobacterota > Binatia > Binatales > Binataceae > Binatus. The sequence continues at coordinate 371,319 of CAWJFQ010000006.1, forward strand.
CGTTCTCAGGCGGCGCCGGCGGTTCTTCTGTCGTCGCTTCCAGTGGCGGCGGCGGAGCGGCCGGTCCTAACGGCATCGGCAATGATGGACAGGGTGGAACGTTAGGGTTACCCGGTATGGGCGGGTCCGGTGACAACGGTGCTGGCGGCGCAGGCGGTGCTCCCCTTGGCGGCGCGGGACAACCGGGTACGGAATATCAAGCCGCATTCGGCAGCGGCGGCGGCGGTGGCGCGGGGCTAATCCTCGTTCCGGGCGGAGCAGGTGGCGCTTACGGCGCTGGTGGGGGCGGCAGTGAAGCCGGCGGCGGCGCTGGGTCAAACGGTCTCATCGTTGTTACCTGCTGGATCGGGCCGACACCTACGCCGACGCCAACGCCCACAGCGACGCCGACTGCTACAGCGACTCCGACGGCGACACCTTAGGCTTCGAGGCCAGCGGCCGATTCCAGGGGAATTGAGCCGCAAGCGCGATTGCCGACCCGGATCTCGAAGGAATCCCGGCGTTCGGCAATCTTGGACTCGCCTGTTGTTTATATCAGAGTAGGGCTGGCGTTAGCGGCCGTCATGTCCTGACGCAGGAGAACACGATGATCCTGTTTGACCTGGAGACCCTCCTCTGCAGTGCTGACTCGGAGATGCCGCACAACTCCATGCCGTTTCAACCCACCCTGGCCGCATCGAAGACGTTTGAGACAGTCGGGCCATTAAAAAGACAGCTCGCCATGATTGCCCAAGTCGCGGAACCAATGCAGCAACTGTCGGAGTTGGCCAAGGTGTTTGAGGCGTTGCGCGAGTTCGAGATGCGAATCAAGGAGCTGGCGAAAGTGCTCGGACCAATGCACAACTTCCAGCACCATCTGCGACAGGTCCTGGCGCAGTTCACGCCGCTGGAGGCGCTGGATCAAGAACTCGATCAGCTTTGCGCAGCATTCCGGGAACGGTTGATCCAACTTGCGACCGCGCTCGAGCCGGCCGCCATGCTGCAGGACCGACTGGCGCATCTGGCGGCCACCTTTGAGCCGGCCAAGTCCCTTCGCCAGGAATTCGCGGCACTGGCCCAGAATTTTGAAACAATCTCGCAGGGGTCTATCGAAGCCCGCTTGAAACGGGCATAAAAGTTCACAGCCGCGAGATCCGGGCAGAAGCGTCATGAACGAGACGAAACCGGCCACAGCAGTCGTTGACACGGAACGAGTGATCCGCGAACTGCTCGACGCTTTTGATTCGCTCAAGACCGCACCCGCGACGGTACCTGCGCCGGCGACGCCTCCCAAGGCTTTGACAGGTGCCGGTTCAGGCATCGACGCCGCAGAACCAAAACCAATTTCGGCGTTCAAAGGTCCCGAGTATTCAGAAACCCCCGTCTATAAAATCGAAGCCACATCAAGCGAACAGGAATTGTTCATTGAAGGATTTTGCAGTGACCATAAACTCATCGAGCGCCTGCGGATAACTCCTGAAGAGCTGCAAGTGCTGAACAGCATATCTCTTCTCGGATCTTTCACTTGCAATCAGGACGTGCTGTTTATGCTGCGTCAAATTCGCGAGACGACAAAACTTGAGAACCTCCAAGCAACGGTTCCATCCGAGCCGCTCGACGTACCTTATGAGAGGATAGAAACCTCTATCCCCGGCATCGGCGAGCACTGCCGGGCGAATTCGCAAAACGGTCCTAACGCAACCTGCACACGCTGACTCGTCGAAGGGTCTCGGCGTTTTTTCGTCGACGCTTGGTTTGATGGCAGCAACTACCCGGAGCTGTGTCGAATTGATGCTGAATCTGGGTCAGCAACTTTGGCCCAGGATAACTCTGTCCACTTCTCAGCCGGAACGAGATGCCTGCCGGGATTATTCACTGCCAAGACGTTCGAGTTCGAAGGTGATGCGGCGAGCAATAGAAGCCGCCTTGTTACGCGCGGACCCCTCGATAGGGTCCAAGGCGTTTCGACCCAATCGAGCCGTATCGGCGGTTTTCGAACAGGTCAAACCGATGCAAGAGCAGCTTGCCCATGATCGAGCGCGTTCTCGAACCGATGTACCAGATTTCCGAACTCGCAAATGTGTTTGAATCTCTCGAACAGTTCGAAGCGCTGGTGAAGGATCTTGCCCGGGTGCTCGAACCGATGCACATTTTTCAGAACCGGTTTCGACAGGTCCGCCAGCAATCCACGCCTCCCCCGGCCCTAAGTGATCAGCTCGACAAGCTTTCCATGAGCCTGTGTCAACTGGCAGGAGCGCTCGAGGCTTCGAGCGAGCTGCAAGGCAGAATTGCACGTCTCGCAACCGCTTTTGCACCGGCCGAGACCCTCCGTCGGGAATTCTCTGCGCTGGCCAACAGTTTCGAGCGAAGGTCCAATCATAGTGCCCCATCGAACCGGGGGTAATCGCCTACAGGCTGCGGGCCATTCCAGCCTGCCCTGAGGCGCCGGACTTCTAAATTCCTCGGCCAAAAGAGTCCTGAAAACCTCGGTGGCGTTTGCAGCGATGCTACAAAGTGTAGTAACTTTGAAACAAATCTGTGTCATAGCTAAGCGTGGCGAGAGATTTGGCGTCAAAGCTGATTGAAAGATCTTCGTTGACTCCCTGGTAGTGAAAACGTCCGTATACTTTCGATAACTACACTCCGCTCCGTACCGCCTACATGTAGTTCTTATAACTCTGTCAGTAGGTAGCAAAATCCTACAAAGTGAAGCATGGCATGCGGGATGCTTAACAACTGGTAGGACGGAGTACAGCCAATCAAGGCGAAACATCTACGTAACTAAAAGGAGGATCGAAGGATGTCAAATCAGCAAGGTTCGTTTCAGCCGGGTTTCGCGGTGTCAACGGTTTTCGAGCAGGTCAAGCCGCTCCAGGAACAGCTCGCACAGATCGCGTTCATTCTCGAGCCGATGCATCAGCTTTCCGAACTTGCAAACGTGTTTGAGCCGCTGCGCGAGTTCGAGCTGAAAATCAAGGATCTGGCCAAAGTGCTCGAGCCGATGCACCAGTTTCAGAACCAGTTGCGGCAGGTGCTGAAGCAATTCACGCCCCTGCAGACGCTGGATCAGGAGCTCGAACAGCTTTCGACGTCATTCGGCGAAAGTCTGAACCAACTCGCGGCAGCGCTCGAGCCGGCCGCTACGCTTCAGGAGCGACTCTCGTCTCTCGTGACTGCGTTCGCGCCGGCCAAGACTCTTCGCCAAGAATTCTCGGAACTGGCGCAGAGCTTCGATCGCAGCTCACAAGGATTGCCCCAATAACTTCAAACATGGAGACAAATCAGTCGTTGGATGCAGAGCACCCAGCCATGAATCAACCGAAACTAACTACCCCTGTCGACGCGGAACGATTGGTCCGCGGCTTTCTCGACGCGTTCAATTCGCTCAAAGCGATTACCGCACCTCCGGCGTACCCCGCGCCTGCAGAAGATGAACGACCTGCGCAATTGCAGGATCGTTCTACTCAGGCGTTCGGGCTTGCGGGGAGCGCTGTTTCAATCGTGTCGGCGGAGCCGCCTGAGCCGGCGAATTCGGTCGAGCTTTGGACGCAAGAAGATCCAGATATCGACGAGGAAGAAGCGGAACAAATCCTGTCGTTCCAAGGCGAGGGGAATTCAGAGTCCTCGGACTGCCAAAGCAACGCGTTGAAAACCCAGCACGAAGTCATCGAGGAATTTTGCGCCGACCATGAAGTCCTCGAGCGTCTTCACGTCACGCCGGTGGAGCTCCGAGCGCTGTCTCGCGTATCGATGCTCGGGGTCTTGACCTGCAAGCAGGACCTGCTGTTCATCCTGCGCCAGATTCGCGAGGCTGGGACTCGGCCGGAATCGCGAGAAATTGCTTCGCTCGAGCCCATCGAGGTGCCGGCCCCGGTTACCGAGCCCTCGATACCGGAAATTACCGAGATGTCCGAGCGAATTCGGCTGGAAGCTTTGGAAAAGCTGGCTGAAGAGGAGACCCAGAACGCAGCCGAACGCCGAGGCGCGCCGTGGCGGCGCTTCAACAGGATACTGAATCGGCGAAAACACTCCTCGCGCAACTGCCGGGCAAGGTAGGCCAACCACCTTGCTGTCCATAGCCTGGTTGGGCACGACCGGCGGCGCACGATGATACTGTTTGACCTGGAGCTCCTGCTTTCCGGTGGAGACTCACAGGCGCCGGAAGTGCCTTTCCTGGCCCGGGCGGCGGCATCGACGGTTTTTGAACCGGTCGGGGCTTTAAAAGAGCAGCTCGCAAGGATTGCGCAGGTCGCGCAACCGATGCACCAGCTTTGCGAGCTTGCCAAGGTTTTTGAGCCTCTGCGCGAGTTCAAGCTGCAGATCAAGGAATTGGCCAAGGCGATCGAGCCGATGCGCAATTTCCAGGACGAGCTACGACAGGTCCTGGGGCAATTCACCCCCCTGCAGCCGCTGGACCAGAACCTCGATCGACTTTCCGTATCTTTCGGTGAAAGTTTGAGCCAACTTGCCGCGGCGCTCGAACCGGCCGCCGCGCTTCAGGACAGGCTCGCCGAGCTCGCGGACGAATTTGAGCCCGCCACAACCCTTCAACGGGAATTCTCCGCGCTCGCGGAGAAGTTTGGGCGAATCCCGGAAGCTTAGCCCAGCTAGCCTCAAAATCAGGCAGAAGAACCATCGCGAAGGTGCCTTTTTGTGCAGGCGGACCTTCGCCCCCCTTACCCAAAGTACGATTTACTTACATTCGGACCAGCACAATTTGACAGTCTGTAGGAATTTCTAACAAATTGCTTAGTCTATAGCTCTTTTTCACGTCTCTTAGAGATGTTATAATAGTCTATACATCTCACGACCTGTTTACTCTTGCTTTAACATGAAACTATAGGCAATATTCTTTTTCATGAAAGCGAACAACCAAGAGGCCCTTAACCTCGCGCCGCAGCAAGAGCGCGAAATCCTTGAGCAGATTCGTAACGACCACGAGCTCCTTGCGCGTCTCAAAATAACCACCGAAGAGCTCGAAGCATTGGAAAAGTGCGCGCTCTGGGGCACCCTGACTTCCAAGCAGGATATGCTGTTCATCTTGCGCCAGATTCGCGAGGCGACCAACCCGACTGGTGAGCAAGCAATCCTGATTCCCCAGCCGGCGGCGCCAGAGAACGAGGAGGAGGACGACAAGCCGCTCCCGGACTTCCGTCGGATGCCGCTTCGCAGCGCGCCTGCGATTTCACACGACCCTGCCTCGCTCGAGAACATTGTTCGCCGCCGGATGCCGGAGCAGTTCGGGGTCCTCTTCTGGGTACTCGTTTTGATTCTCGGAGTGGTGTGGAACGGTGCGACGGCGATCCTGCGCTGGCGTGACAACTTCATGACCGCCACCATGGGCGCGCCGGTTGAACAGACTTCTTCTTCGCCAGCATGGTACGCCAATTTCGACCGGTTCAACGTCCTCGCGTTTTGGGAAATCGTCTTCGTCCTGGCCATCGCAGGTGCCATATATCTTCATTCACGCAGAGGGACCCGCCACCTGAAGGTCAGACCGAATCGTCGCTATCGCTAGGTGCTTTGCTGGTTGGTTCGAGGTGATTAGATTGGCGTCCGGAGGGGCCGCGAATGCCAGACTGCTTGAAAGTCTGACTAGCGGTTCGTCCGGAAACCAAACTTCAACCGCTTTAACTTCCAATAAATTCACATAGCTAGTCTTGACGCAGGTGTCGATTTTCTGCGATGTTCCCACCTCCGGGATTCTCTGTGTTTGGTTTGCCAATGATTGGAAACGACGAGGGATCTTGGTCTCAATTGTCAAAGGACGGTAATCTGTTCACGATGGGCGCATCTGGCGTCATCGCCAAGCCCACTCAGAGTGCGACACGGGGCAGCAAAGGTACCAAACGGGACAAGATAAGAGCGAGTAAGAATAAAGGTTGACTACCGGTTACGAAATACCGCTCACGTTGTTAACTGCCTTTCTCGTCGCGTCGGCGTTAACGCCGCTGGCAAGGGCGGCAGGACTCCGGCTCGGTATTGTCGCGCAGCCGTCGAGCGACCGACCGCACACAAAGCCAACGGCCATGCTGGGGGGCGCGGCGGTGATGGCAGGCTTTATCGCCGCCATCGGCTTCGTCGGAATCCAATTGGGATTGCCGTATCACGATCTACCGTGGCTCGCGTCGTTTGCGGTCTTGATGTTCCTGGTGGGATTGGTCGACGACATCGTCGATCTGCGCCCGCGGCATAAACTGCTGCTGGAACTGGCTGCGATCTGCATCCTCGGAGGATGGGGACCGCATCTCGACTTCTTTCCCTACCAGCCGCTTAACATCGCGCTCACGATTTTCTGGCTGATAACCGCGACCAACGCCTTCAACCTGATCGACGGGGTGGATGGTCTCGCAGCGGGAGTGGGAATCATATCCGCGCTGAGTATCGCGACCGTGGCCGGGCTGCATCAGCACGACGGCACGATGGTGGCGGCGTTGGCGCTGGCGGGATCGCTGGCCGGATTCATGCTCTTCAACTTTCCGCCGGCGTCGATTTTTATGGGCGACGAAGGCGCGCTCGCGGTCGGGCTGGTGCTGGGTGTGCTGGCGATCCAGGGCAGTCATTTCGGCGAGGGTTCTCTGCCGGCGCGAATCGCGATGCCGTTGCTGGCGCTGATGGTTCCATTGCTCGACACTGTGACGGTGACGGTGACGCGGCTGGCGAAGGGAAATCCCATCTCGCGCCGCGGCTTGGACCATTCGCACCATCGGCTGACTCGCCTTGGCATGTCGAGTCCGAGCGCGGCCGCGACGCTGGTAGGCCTGCAGGCTATCGCCGGCGCATGCGCAATCGCGCTGAGCCTCGTGCCGGGTTACGACGCAGTGCTGCTGATTCCGTTCATGGCGCTGTTCTTTGCGCTGGTGGCGCTGTTCCTCATGGATCGATCGTTCGACGGCGAATCCTTGGGCCAGCTCGAAGACCTGCCCGCTATCGCGCGCATTATCCTGAGCTTTGGATACAAGCGCCGATTTGTCGAGTTGATGCTGGATGTCGCGCTGGTGGCAGCGGCGTACTTCGGTGCGATGATGCTCCGATTCGACTTCAATCTCAGCGCGGTGCAGGTGGACCAGATGTTGACCGGCTTGCCGTGGATCGTGGCGATCGGCTGCGGATCATTCCTGGTGGCCGGCGTCTATCGCGGAATTTGGCGCTACACCGGCCTCGCCGAGGGGGTGCGGTTTGTGCTGGCGGCGATGATCGCAGGACTGGCGGTGAAGCTGGCGTCGGCGTTTTTGCCAATTGTCATTTCGCGCGCGGCGGCGATGGTTTTCGTGCTGTTGTTGTTCAATTTCCTGGTGGCGACGCGCTGGTCATTTCATGTTTTCCATCGGATCGTCCGCTTCCTTGCGGTCCTGCGCGGCGCCTGGTGATTGTCGGAGCGGATGAGCGCGGCGCAGCAGCGGTTCTGCATTTGCAGTCCCTGATCGGGGTAAGCGAACTGCTGGGTCTGGTGGACGACGACAGCTTCAAACACGGCAAGATTTTTCACGGCTATCCGGTGCTGGGCTCGCTCGACGATTTAGGTGCGATCATGAGCCGGATGCCGTTCGATGAAATCGTAATTGCGCAGGAAACGCTGTCCGACGCGCAACTGGCGGCGCTCGAAACGTTCGCCGTGAGCCATCAGCTAACGCTGCGCCGCTTCTGGCTCGGCGTTACTGACATCAGCGCGTCCACGATTTCTGGGCAACAGTTCACGACCGCCTCAGCGCGCTGATGGAATCGCGCGATTCGGCCGGCGCCGATGCGTCCGTTGCAGACGGCGAGGTCCGGATTTGGTTTTGCCGGTTGGATCGTACCGAAGCCGAAATCGCGGCTGATGCGCGCGACTCTCAGCGAGGACGAGACAACCCGCGCTGCACGCTTCTTTCAAGACCGCGATCGTAACCACTACATCGTTGCCCGCGCGACAGTTCGCAAACTGCTGGCCATTCAGCTCGGATGCGCCGCGGGAGAAATCCGCTTCGAGTACAACGAATGGGGCAAGCCTGCGCTGCCGGTCGGGTTCGCGCGCCGCGATATCCGATTCAACCTGTCGCATTCTCACGGCGTCTCCGTTTATGCCATCACCGGCGGGCGCGATGTGGGCGTGGATGTTGAGAGCGTGCGGCCGGAATTCGCCACCGAAACGATCGCGGAAAATTTCTTCTCCCGCAACGAAGTGATTGCGCTCAGATCGCTGCCCCTGGAGCAGCAGCCTGACGGATTCTTCAACTGCTGGACGCGCAAAGAAGCCTACGTCAAGGCGCGAGGCGAAGGCTTGTCGATTGAGCTTGCGAGTTTCGACGTCTCGCTCAAGCCCACAGAGCCCGCGGCCATCCTTCGGGCCGCGGACCGCGCGAAATGGTCGATCGCTTCATTTCGCCCCGAACCTGGCCGCGTCGCCGCAATCGTAGTCGAAGGCGGCATGGATCGAATCCCTACGCCTTCCTGGCTTGACACCGGTCACAAGCCCAAAGCCTGAGAGTCTATACCGGGGTGCACTTCCACATCGGAAGGGCCTAACTGTTAGGTTTGCCCGCTCGATGGAAATGCCGCAAGGATTCGAAGTTCTCTGAATTAACGGTTGCAGCGGATGACATGAGCGCGCGCGCAAAAGCTAACGAAGGACTTCAAGGATACAGTTTTCACGCCTTCGGGAGGGAAGTTAGCTGAACGAGTGGAGTCAGGCCTTGTTCAGCCCAACTACGATCCCGAGCCGAGGAAATCTGGCGAGACCGTAATTTGACCGATTACGCGAACTGAACCAGCCGAAGGCATTATGTTCGAAGAAGCGCGCGTTGATTTGACAGGCGCCGTCGCGCCGGATAATCAGATGGAGTCGACCTACCGGTTCGGAGAGCGCGAGCCATCGACCGGGCCATCGCTTCATTTGTCTTCTCCGGCCGAAGTAACAATCTCAACGAAGAAAGCTATTCCTGAACCTGCGATTTCACTCGGAGGTGCTTCCAATGAACACCGAAAAATCGAGCCAACGAAAATTTGTCACATGTGCGTCGTATGTTTTCGCTGCCGCTGCAGCGATGTTGATAACAGTGACGAACATTGGCTACGCCGCCAGCGCCGCATCGCATTCGAGTAAGTCAGCCGGCGAAGCACTGTGGGTGGCAAGTAACGACGGCAACTTCGTTTCCGAATTTGCCAACGGCACACTTGACAGCAGCGGGATGCCGGCGCCCAACCGGATCAACCTAAGCTCAAGCCTCAACGAGCCGTGGGGAATCGTCTTTGATTCGTCCAAAGATCTGTGGGTCAGCAACGTCGGCAACGGCACCTTGACCAAGTTCACGTTTTCTCAATTGAAGGCGCTCGATAAGAACCAGGCTCCGGTCGCGAAAGTGGTTATATCGGGTCTGGATCGCCCCGAAGGAATGGCCTTCGACAAGAAACATAATTTGTGGGTGGCGAACGAAGGCAACGGAGAACTGCTTGAGTTTACCTCCAAGCAGCTCAAAAAGAGTGGCTCGCCGGTCCCGACTATAACTTTGAGCTCCAGCGACCTGTCTTCCCCGGTTGGAATTGTATTCGAAAGCACGGGGGGCATTTGGGTGGGAGACGATCATCTGAATGAGGTTGCAATGTTTACCGCCGCTCAGCTCAAGGAGGGAGGAACGCAATCCGCCACTGTTTTACTGACCGACGACGGCAGTGGCAGCCTCGATAAGCCAGAGCCAGTCGCGTTCGATGCGGACGGTAGCCTGTGGGTCGCCAACAACACTGATCCAGTTCTGCAGTTCGGAAGCGTGGTCAAATTTTCGTCTAATCAATTGACCAGTACGGGTAGTCCGACGCCGACGGTGATATTGACCGCGACGACTGTGACCGGCACATCGGCAGAGAGTTTCGACATTCCGAGCGGACTCGCCTTCGATAAGCAAGGCAATCTGTGGGTCGGCAACGATGGCAGCGATCAGAAGGGAAGTTTGGAAGAATTCACGCCGGCGGACCTCAGCGCCAGCGGCAGCCCGCAACCAGCGGTATTTTTAGACTCGAATGCGGTTGGCACCAATATTGACGGGCCACTCCTGATAAGCTTCGGTCCGGTGCTTCCATAATCCCGGCGAGGGGTATGTGCCCCAATTTGATTGAATTAATAGATCGGGATTCGGAAGATCGCCACGACACGCGAACAGCCTCATTCGGCCAATCGAAATCGCAGCGGGAGTGTTTTCCCACTGCATCGCCTCTGCTGCGTAGCGTCTCTCGGCGGGGGTAGCCGTGAAGTCTTTTACGCTGGAGTTCCCGCGCGGCCTCAACTAGAAATGCCGGGAAGGGGCGCCAGAAGACAATCGTACAAGATTCCTCGGCCCTCCCTCGAACCGTTTCGGCCGACTTCCAGATTCTAGGGGCGTTGCTTCCCGATGGGCAATATTATCTTTTCGCCAAAGCGACGCACTTGATCGATCATGTCCTGGCCCTCACTTGCGAAGCCCGTGACGATGTCAGTCGCGCCGAGATCCTCAAGACGTCTAAAATCGTCCGCGGTGGTCGCCGTAACGTCCATAACGTGAATCTCGAAATCGGATCTGTGCAAGGTTCCGTACCGCTCGCGCTGAGCATTCAATCCGCTGATTAAACTCTTGAGAGTATCGGTATCGGCATTGGCCGAAATCCAGCCATCGCACAGGCTGGCGGCGCGGGCGAGCGCGGCCTTGCTGTGCCCGCCGAACAGGATGGGTACCGGTTTGTCAGGCACCGGGTTCATTTTCATCGGCCCGATATCGTAGTTTTCACTATGAAATTCGAAGTAACCGCCGCACAAAGCGCCTCGGATGATTTCGATGCACTCGTTCATGAGTTTACCGCGGTTCTCGAAAGCGACACCATTGTAGGTGAAGTCCTCGCGCCACGGACCAAGACCTGCACCGAGACTGACGCGGTTGTCCGAGATAACCGCAAGTGAGCTCAGCGCCTTGGCGAGCACCAGCGGCTGGCGTACCGGCACCTTCATGACCGCAGGGTAGAATCGCAACGTCTTCGTCACCGCTGCCATCCAGGCGATCGCAACAAAAGGTTCGATAAAGGGAGTTGCTGAAATGTACTCCCGGATGTTGCTGGTGTCAGCGTAGGGATAGTCGGACTCGGTAGCGCGCGGAAAAAAGAGGCTGTCCGGAACTGTGATTGAGGTCCAACCGGATGCCTCCGCGGCCTGGGCAATCGCTTGGAAATGCCGATGCTCTCCCCGGGAAAGCATTAGTGTGAAACGCATCAGACGAAATCTTCTATTCAGACTCTTCGAATCAAAGACGCCGATAGCCCAACTCCATTCGTAGCGCAAGCGGGCGGAACGCCAACGCCAAAACTGGTGGAGATGCTGCTGGCCAAGTTGTCATTTTGTTTCTATAACGATCGCTCCAGAGATGCCCACAAATCATGGTTTGCCAGTCCGGACCGCGCTCGAAAGACCTTGGAACAAAAGCGAACCGGAACTTTGCGCAGGGAGGCCGCCGGGTCTATAGGGGAGTTGGAATCGAAGACTCAAAAAACGAGGCATCTCTCACCTGTCAGGTAGGATTCGTCGTGAGAATAATTACGCTCGAAGATCATTTCGCTACTCCCATGTTTCAGGAAAGGTTCCCAGAAGGGAACGTTTCTGGACACTTCCTCGCCGACAGTGGACGTTATCTCGGATACGACATCTCAGCTGAGTTGTTGAACCTTAACGACTCACGATTGGCCGCAATGGACGCAGCGGGAATCGACGTGCAGGTGGTGTCGCTGACAATGCCCGGCTGCGAAGCATTCGAGGGCGAAACGGCGATGGCGATGGCAACGGATGCCAACGACCGGCTTGCCGAGGCGACACGCGCGCATCCCACTCGCCTTGCAGGATTCGCTTCACTGCCGACGGCTAGCCCCGCCACCGCAGCTAAAGAGCTGGAACGGGCCGTTACGAAGCTCGGGTTCAAGGGCGCCATGATCAATGGGCACGTTCGCGGCGAGTTTCTCGACAACCAGAAGTATTGGGCAATCTTCGAATGTGCCCAGGCGCTGAACGTGCCAATTTATCTGCATCCGACGATTCCGCATCCCGACGTGCTCAAGGCTTACTTCAATGGCTATTACGAACTCGCCACCCCGGCATGGGGCTTCGCGATGGATACATGCACGCATTTCCTCAGGTTTGGTCTTCGCCGGGCTGTTCGACGCCTATCCAAATCTTAAGATGATCTTGGGTCATCTCGGCGAAGGCTTGCCGTTCTGGATTCACCGCCTGAACGACCACACCCAATTCGCCGCCAAACGGCGGGGATTGAAGAAAGCGCCAGAGCAATACCTTAGAGAGAATCTGGTGGTCACGACTAGCGGCAACTTTTTCGCGCGCGCTTTCTTGTGCACTGTGTTGGCGCTCGGCGTCGATAATGTCCTTTTTTCAGTTGATTGGCCGTATGAGTCGAATCGCATCGCTGCTGACTGGCTGAGCCATTTACAGATCTCCGAACAAGACAAGCAGAAGATCTGTCACCTGAACGCTGAACGTGTCCTGCATTTGTAGAATGTACCGAAGGTCTTCCTTCGACCGCGGCGCTCGGCAGGTAAGGCATAGCCGCATCGCCCTATTTGCAAGGCGGTTGGAAGCGGATCGAAGTCGGGCGCGAACATGCTCTAGCTTTGCCAGCAGTGGAGGTCTAATTCGACGCCCATCGACGGTGACGACCACAGACGAAATAGAAGTCACACCGTCGCAGCCACGACAGGTTGCCAGGCTAGCTCAGGTTCACCACCGGAGTGTCCACTTGATCGCAGAGCGAGCACAGAACCTCGACATGCACGCTGGGTGGATCGCTATTCAAGATAGGGGCAACGGACAGGATTTTGCTCGGATTCACTGAGCGACACCGCAGTTGACCATAGCGACGCGTCACGCATACAGCTATCGCGGGCGGGTGCTTGTCGTTACCGAATGAGAAGTCGGTCTCGAGCAGCGAGCATGGTTTAGAGCGCTGAAGTCGCAGTCAAGCCGCCGATAGCATGGCATGCCGCTTAAGGGTCCACTTGAAAGTTAGCCTGTTTGCTCGCTGCTGACGGTGACACTCTTGATCGCTTCGCTAAGAAGCGACGATTCGTCTAACACGAATCCACCCTGGTCGAATGTATCTTCAGAGAAATCCAAGCAGACATCGCCGTTGAAGAAAGAAGATCTCGTCATCCTTTGAGCGTAGATCGGAACACACTCGACGCCCAGAGCAGCAAAAAGAGCGAGGCCCATATCCTCGGTTACGTCGATCTGCAGCGGACCCTTGCCGATCTTTGAGCGCGTAATGGTTCCGGTATACTTCGCGCACTCACAGTCGCCGCTGGGACACGTCTCAAGTGCGGGTTGGATAGCCGCTCGTGCCCCGGTTGGTCACACCTCCCCTGAGTTTCCGTTGGCTATATGCCCAACGCCAAAAGTAGACTGATGCCAGTTGAGGGATAAGTCATGAAAACGACCGACGAATTGGTGCGTGAGGTCGCTGCTCGCGAAGAGATCCGCGATCTGTCCGCGCGTTACTGCGACTGCGTATGGCGCAAGGATCTTGACGGGCTCGTGAGCCTCTTCACCGACGATGGCACTTTCATAGTAGAAGGCGTCGAGGTCGAAGCCATCTCGCGCGGCCGCACCCAACTTAGGAAGGTGTACGAAAAAGCGATCGCCGAGCTGGACCCACGGCTGTTTATCCACGGTCACGTCGTCGATCTACTTGGCGGAAGCCGCGCGACGGGCCGATGCTACGTCGAGGTGTTCAGCGCTACGTACGGCATGGAGCGGGTCGGCTTGGGCTACTACCAGGACGAGTACGCAAAAGTAGGTGATATGTGGAAGTTCGCCTGCCGGCGCTATTTCCTCGACGCTATCGACAGCGCGGTATCGTTAAGAAAAACTTTCATGTTGTGAACTAGAGAACCCGTCGGGCGCAGGGCAATCCGGTCTGAAACGTCCGTATTGAACCGGGCTGCCGTTACCAACGATTTTTCGGATTCCCAGCCACTCAGTCAGACACAGGGAAATTCCAACCTTTGCGCTCGGAATAACCTTGACCAATCAGGGCTATTTCGGCACTTGGGCTGATTTCGGGCTGATGACCGCTCCAATCGCGGGCACTTCCTGATCCCGCCCACACTGACAGCGGGAATCGACCGCGAACGGAGCGAGATGAACTCTTAGTCGGTCGAATAGGAACGATCCAGCAGTGTCCAGCGGCGCAGCTTTCGCGGTCACACGCGCGCGTATTCGCGCCGATGAAACGCAATGGTAACCCGGCGCAAGGGGGTGTCAGCAACCCGTTAGTCTATACAACACTGTAGGCCTATATTTGAGCCAATGATGAAAGCCGATCCTCAGAGCCACGCTCGAGCGTCGGACGCTGGGCGCGCAATCACCGCTGCGTACGTTGCAATTCTCTCTCTCATGCTCGCTGTTCTGATCAGGACGGCCTGGATGTCGGATGATGCCGAAATCACTCTGCGCTGCGTGATGAACTTCATCCACGGCTACGGCCCCACGTTTAACATAGACGAAAGAGTTCAGGCGTTTACGCATCCGATCTGGTTTCTCCTGATATCGATTTTGACGCTCGTCCTGAGAAACATCTTTACTGCCACTTTCGCCCTCTCGTTCGCGTGTTCGCTGCTGACCTTGTGGCTGCTGATGTCGCGCGTTGCCGTCGACGCCGGTGCCGGAATTATTGCCGCCGGCGCGCTGATATTGTCGAAAGCGTTCGTGGACTACTCGACCTCGGGCCTCGAGAATCCGTTATCGCATCTGCTGTTGGTCTATGGCTTGCTGCTGGGCTTCGAATATCTGGCGAACGCCAACCGTTCGTCGGTTCCACCTCTAACAGTGCTCGGTTTGAGCTATCTATGCCACCCCGATTTGGTTCTGCTGATTGTCCCGTTCTTCCTGCTGATACTGCGGCGGTCCTATAAGACGCCGGAGGAGACAATCAAGATATTGTGACTCGCGCTCGCGCCGGAGCTACTCTGGACGGCCTTCAGTCTCTTCTACTACGGAGCGCCTTTTCCGAACACGGCGTATGCAAAGCTCGGCACTGGAATCCCGGCAAATGAATTAATTCGACAGGGGTTCGTGTACTTTTCCGATTCGGTCGCGCGAGATCCAATCACGCTGACGCTTATTGCCACGGGCGTGCTGCTGGCCGTGCACTCGAGGTCAGCGAGCTTGAACGCGATCGCCGGGGGCATAATCTTCTACCTGTTCTATGTTCTATCGATCGGCGGCGATTTCATGAGTGGCCGATTCCTGACGGCGCCGCTGGTCACAGCCGCTGTGATCGTATCGCGGGCGAGGCTATCGACCCTCCAGTGGGTCGCCATAGCACTGATATTGGTCATCGTGGGTTCGCTGTCGCTACACGCCACGATATTGAGCGGGACTGACTATGCCGACAACTCGATGCCTGCGAACGGAATCAATGATGAGCGCGGATTCATGTTCCCTGGCCGCGGCCTTACGACTGCTACCAAGGGCTTCTTTGCGCAGCCTCAATGGATGCCAGGTCAACAGTCGCTGACCGTTCAGTGCGGACTGCTGGGATCTGCCGCGTTGTACGGGGGCCCCGACGCGCATTTCATTGATTCGTGCGCGTTAACGGATCCTCTGCTTGCGCGGCTGCCAGTGAAAGTTGGCCCCAGCTGGAGAATCGGGCATTTCGAGCGGCAGCTTCCCTCTGGCTATGACGAAAGCATCATGAAGGGCGAGAACCTGCTGGTGGACCCCGCGACTCGGAAGTATTGGGACGTGATCCGCGCCGCGACGCGCGGCCCGCTGCTCAGCATGAACAGATTTGTGGCCATCGCGCGGCTGAACCTAGGCTTAGTCGAAAAGCCGAACAGGGCGGATCCAGAGGCGTTGAGCGTCGACCTGAAGTCGCTTAGCTTTGAGCCGGTCACTGGCATTGAGTGGTACAAGGCCCCGAACCTGCCATTTGAAACCTCGCTCGAAGTGCGCCTGCCGCGGCCGATGCGAATATCGTCAATCGACGTGTCGCTGGTCGCTGCCGACAAGTACCTTGTCGAGTATCGGACCAGCAACGGCGGCTATGCGCGACTCGTCGAGCTTGGGCCGACGCAGAATCATTGGGGCATGAACCGCTACAAGTCGGTGATATCGCCGGGCACGCCGGCGACCGACAGATTGCGAATCACGGCGGAGGCTGGGGACGGCCAATACGCCGTCGGCCACCTTTTGTTGAATCGATGAGCGCATCGGCTTGTGAATGGGGTTCAAGGCGGCTCCGGGAGCGCCTCGGCTGACAGGCAGTCAGCGGCGACCTCCAGCAAGGAGGTTATATAGAGGAATAGGAAATAGAAGACCAAAACCTGCAGCTACTTCAAATCCATTGCCTCCGAGATAGTTCGTGGAGCAGCGCCTTGTTTTCTTCAGATCAGAGGTGTCGAAGACTCCGGTGAACAGTCGTAGATCTAACATCGCGCAGACAGCGCCGGGAGTTATCCCGACGCTGTCCGCTCTTCAAGTAAGACTGGCAGCTTCCTAGGCGACCGACTGCTCGACGTACATCGCGGAACTAACCAAGTCTGCGGCCGGTTCGCGCGCGCCTTCAATTTCCACCAAGAATGCACGCCACTCGGGATCGGCCTCGAGCTTTGCGGCGTACTCTCCGAAGGTCTTGTAATTGGAGTTTTCGACTCCGATCACGATCGTTCCGGGTTCGCCGCCAGTGGCGGTGTTCCAGAGTCTGACCTTTCCTCCGTCACGCTGAATGATTTTACTGCCTTTCGCGACGTTTTTCATGAAACTCGAAAGCTGTCCTGGTCGGGTGCGGTAAGTGAAGACTTGTAGAACTGTCGACATAGTACAAACTCCCGCCTCAAGCCATACGACTTGAAGCAATGTAAACGTAGATGGCTGGTTGGTTTAGCGGGACAGGCGTCGAAGGACGCACATCAGGCCAGGCTCAAGTCGGACTCGATCCCTATATCGATCCCGACCCTCTGACCCTCTTCTCATTTTGGGTTAAAGTCAACTGACCTGAATCGGACGCAGCCCCGTTGAGCGGCCGAGTATCGCGTCGATCGTAGCTGCACGCAATGCAAAGGTTCGGCGAGCAGGGCCTTAGCGTCCTTCTGTCTCTGAAAAAAATCGGGTCTCTCGCGCGGCACCACGAGTTCGATGTTCTAGTTTCGAGTTCGACCCCTAAGTAAGAGGCGAGGACGATCGGTACGAAAACTCACTGTTCCTGAGGGACAACAAGCGGCTTCGGCCACATTCAAAATATCGCGATTTACCGGAATGCGAAGCAATGTGATGCCGAGCCGCGGAACGCCGCGGGCGCTTGAGCCACACGGCGCTCCACCTCACGAAACTAAGCTAGTTAACTGTGACCTTGACCGCCTTGGACTCGGGGCGCTTGTCGATAGTCAATTCGAGTACACCATCGGCGTATGTTGCGCGGATGCCGTCTCGACTCGCGTTGATCGGAAGCCTGAATGCGCGTCTGAAATGACCATAGCCGCGCTCTGCGATATGAATCGCCGTCTCTTGCGACCACTCGGGCCTCTTGCGTTCAGCGGCAACACTCAACTGATCATTCTCCACCTGCACGTCGAGGGACTCACCCTTGAGTCCCGGCATCTCGAAGTAGAAATGGTAGGCATCCTTGTCCTCGATCACGTCCGCCCGGGGCGCTATCGGGCTACCCGCGGCTTCGTCCATATCTCGCTGAAAGCCGTTCAGCCTATTGAACAGTCCTCGGTTACCGTTCCATCCATTCTCGAACACGAGTTCCATCAGAACCTCCTGCCGGCGGGCGATGCTCGGCATTGTCTTTGGGATTCGGGGTCACCCAGCGCCTTGCGCTGTGGTTCCTCAACCGGTTGGAGACGTACTTACGACGTCTAGATTAAAGGCGAGGGAGTACGAATCGCACGTCTGATATACATATAAGTACGATTAGGAAAATTGCATGCCGTCAGAAACTGTCTTCCACATCGATGCAATCCTAACTTACCCAGTAGCAGCGCTAATTTGACTTCGTCCTTCTACCGATTTAGCCTTCGAATGGATTCTGACCGATGTAGGAGTCGAGTCTGAATTTTGTCCAGCCCGACAGTGGCCCTTCCCCTGGCCTTTGACCACAGTTCTGCTAGACCCCACAAATCATCAGAACAGTAAGGCTTGAGGGAGGTGTCATGGAATGACCTCGTCTTCGTTCAATCCGGAATAGACTGCCGATGGTGGAGGTAGCAGGAATGGCTCTGTTTTTACTGAGCGCCTGGTCGGTGGCGCCTTTGGACTCGGCGCAGGAGCCATTGCAGGTGCAACGGTGGGCGCGCCAGCCACGAGAGCCATTGTTGGCGGTCTTGTCGGGACCGGCTTTGGATACACCTCGGAAAAAGTTTGAAAAACTCAGAGCACCATCGGGGCAGTCTCTCAATCTGATCGCATCCAACCCCACCGAGGTGAACCGACGCGTTGGGTCAAGCCCGGTGTACTAATCTCAGGATACGGCTCTACTGGATGTCCTCCGATTCTTATGACTGCTTACCGGGGGATCGAAAACTTATTCGGAGGCGGAGAGTCGACGGCGCGGATGCCCCCACGGAGGACCATGTCGCGGCGCTTCTGCTGAAACGGCTTCGTGTTGGTCGCCGGCAGCGGGGAAGTCGAGAACCGGAGCCTAGTGAGATGCCTTTTCCCCAACCATTTACGGCGAATCGGGTATGCCAATCGTATGCGGACGCTTCGCGAGCCCAAAGGGAATCAGAGATATCGTTTTTCGAATATTTCGTCGGTGTTTCTATCGTCTTTATCGGCCATCTGAGCAGGACCTCGGCCTTTTCTGCGTCGAAGGTGTCTCATTTGAGTTCTCATCAACAAAAGATCATAATTGCCGCTCCCAAATCCAGTCGCGCCGAGTTCGGTGAGCTCCCTTCCGTTGAGTTCGAACTCGCAGGCGCAACCAGCGAGGGCCGGGCTGCCTCTGGCCTAGATGAGAGTGTTGTGATTCGGTACGGGTGCAGTGCGCGGCTGCGATGCGCTTTGGTATGATTGTGCCATGACAACAACTCCAGATGACCCCAATGTTCCCTCGGCAACACCCGAAGCTTTACTTCATAAGATCGGCACGCTTTGGATTCTTTTTGGCGCGATGATCACATCGCTCGGCAATGACGATCCGAATCTCATAGACCGAATGCTTACGATCCTTGAGCAGACCAAACCGATCGGGATGTTTTCCGAAGAGGCGCTGGCAGATGCGCTCCATTTCGTGCGAGGTCTCGCTAAGCGTCCATTGTAGCCATGTTACTTGCGGGGGTCTCGAGAAGTCCCGTTGTTTCAGCGTTGACTGTGCCATGCTGAGGGAGCCTGGTAAGCTGCACAAATACCCGTGATTCGGACGGGTATCTATTTTGGGGCTTAGGTGTTAGACCGGCTTCTAGGTAGCAGGCTGCGCCGAACAACCGAGGCATACTAGGCTCGATGGGGCCAGGAACCTCGGACGTACTACCTGCTTTTTCTCTGCACTTACAGCAAACACAGTAGGTCCTCGCCACGAATCTGATGCTCATGGGGTGCAGTTGGATCACCACTTACGGTTTTCGCACTCGACTCCGAAAATTAATAGGGAAAGGAGGAGAGTTTTGTTCCCTTCGCTTCAGCAATCGTGCAAGAGGGTTTGGGGACACGTCACCTCGCGCAGGTCTTAGGTTGGTCTAGTTTGTCTAAATCGTCTGAGAAACTCGTCCTCCGCTGCACGGACTTCAGCCTGCGAGATTCTGAGAACCTGAGCGACTTCGTTTACTGCATACTCCTCACTATCGATGCCGAAGCGCATTCTGACGATTCGTTGTTCCTGCGGCGGCAACGCGGCCAAGAGTTGTCTTGCTTGTTCTACCGGATAATCTATATCCGATAAAGTAGATTTCCTCGCCTTATGTCGCCGCTTCATCGATCAACTCTTCCAGTGACCGTAGCCCGTCGCTCGCGCCAGGAACTACCGAAAAATGGACCGATACGCTCCAAAACGGGCCAGTAGTGAGTCAGTTCGAATACTTTGGCGGGTACAGATCCAAAGCAACCATCTTCTTAAATTCTTTGGCGCAGGTTTCGTGGACACCGCAGAGTATTTTTTCGGTGTCAGGCGGTACTTCTTTGAAATTGACCACTCGACAGGTACGGTTTTCAACCTCGAAGTAAATGACCTGATCGGTCTTTAATACTTCACGATGGCAGACTGGACACCTCACAGGCTTTTACTCATGGGATTTTCTCAAACTCACCCACTACAATTTGTGTATGTTCCTATTCATAATTCGATCAGCGCCGCAATTGGCCGCGCCTCGAGCGTTCTGACGACCAGATGCAGCAAGCAGCGCGAACGGTGAGCGATACGCGTTGCCCGCCCTGGTGCACGGGATGTCGTATATTCCACCGCTCCTTTGTCTAGGCAAAGTTCCATGAAGCTCCGCCGCGCTCGTTAAGCTTCGGCGATCACTCTAGGATTTCAAGAGTAACCCTGCGGTTCTTTCGCGCCGCGACCGCGCTCACAATCGTGCGAATCGATTTTGCGGTGCGACCCTGCTTGCCGATCACTCGTCCGAGGTCTTCCTTCGCAACCCGCAACTCGAGCACCGAGGCGGTCTCGCCTTGTATCTCCTTCACCTTCACCGCCTCGGGATTGTTTACCAATTGTTTTGCGATGAACAGAACGAGCTCCTTCATGGCATAACTCCGTTGAAGAAGTCGAAGAGAGGTTTTCAGAAGCCGCCATAACCGAGCCTAGTCTTAACTACGTTCTATAGATACGTGCCAAAATCTGGACGTTCATCTCGCGATCGAGACCCAGAATTTACGGATGAGCGTTGGTTAATAGGTGATTAGCTATTCCTACGGCCGGCGAGGACATGAACTGTATTACTCATGAGCTAATTAGCGCCGCTTATTTGACTTTCCCCGCAAAATGGAAATAGCCTTTGCCTTGTCGGTATCGCAAAAGTGGATAGCGTCCGACTTTGATCGAGCCTGACAGTGGCCTTTTCCGCTCGCCTTTGACCACGTTCCGCTAGACCAACGCAAATCGTTAGGGAAGGCTTGAGAGAGGTCCTAGGACGATCTCCTCTCCAAGCGCGAACCGTAATTGAAGAGCCGGTACCATTACCGATCCAAATATGCTGACTACACAACAGTCGGATTGCTCCTCATCTGAACTCGGGAATGAGCCCGGGTTTTCTGTTCGAGCTTCCAGGCACATACCAAGTGGAGGGCAAAAAATGCCTAGCAGATTGTACGTAGGCAATCTGGCCTATTCGGTTTCCAACAGCGACCTCGAAGAGCTGTTTTCAACGATGGGTCAGGTGCAAAGCGTCGCCGTTATCATGGACAAGTTTACGGGCCAATCTAAAGGCTTCGGTTTCGTCGAGATGACGAAGGTTGAGGATGCTTCCAAAGCCATAGAGCAATTCAACGATTCCGAACTCAAGGGCAGAAACATCAAGGTGAACGAAGCGAGGCCCCGCGACTCGAGTTTCGGTGGCGGCAACCTCAGCGGCACCCATCGAAGCGGCGGCCACAGCAGCGGCGGCGCCCGCCGGTAGGTAATCTCTGCGGGCGGCCCGACGGCGCGCTCGCTTTTATTTCGTGAGATCGGAGTCGGAGAGGCAAATCACTATGCTCTGCTACGGCAAAAGCGGTAATTGCAATACGAACGTCGAACCAAAACGTTTAGCGGACCGGGACCACTACGAATGCGAAGAGTGCAGGGAAAAGTGGGACACCAATCCCGCTTCTATAATGGACTCTTCGGGGCAGATAACTGAACGGGTCATACGGCGATCTTGCACGTGCCCGAAACGATGATCCACGCCATAGGTTCGAAGGCACGCTTTGACTTCACCATGAGGGCATACGGCCAAGTGTGCAATCGGCGCTACGCGGAGGATGCGGAGCCCACGATCTTTGTTTAGTAATTTCGCTGGGTTAACACGATCCGGAGTGCGTCATAATAGAGAGACTGAACCTTCGCATCACGGTTTGGTTCCTTTCGTAACACTGTATATAGGTTGATTTATGCCGCCCGCGTTCCGAACTAAATAGGCCGAAATTGACTGCCCACTGCGGATCGTCTGGGGTGGGCGTGCCCGATCCTCCCGCAAAAAGGTGGCGGAACCTGGTTTGGCCAATTGAAAGGACCAACGGCTTACACGGAAAATACAGCAGAGAAAAATTGCGGAAACAAACCGGAGAGCTTTCATCACAGACCCCGCAGGCTCTTCGACCTTGCCACGATTGCCCTCGTGACGACGAGGCGATGGTATTGAGATCTCGAAGACACTCGCCCGTTATTCCGACTGTCGCCGCTACGGCGAGCGAATGTACCTCTGGAGCTCTTCCGGTTTCGAGACGCTGTTTCACGATATCACCGATGCTGACAATTCCCTGAATTGCTCCATCCAGAGCAACTGGCAAATGCCGCATACGGCTGTAGCGTCATCACCTATATGATCTCGACGAGTGGTCTCGGGCGAGCAAGTCCTAACGTAACGAGTTATCAGACGCTCGGCAGGAAAGTGTCAGCACCGCGTCTGCATGTTCCGACATTCCGCGGATGATGTCGCGCTCGGAGATGGAGCCCGATGAGTTGACCCTCGTCATCGATCACCGGCGCGACTCTGATCCGATTTTGTGTGAGCACCTCGACGACCGAAGCGACGGTCTGGTCGCCGGCGCGACGGTCAGGACGTCATAGCCTTTCTTCTTCAGGACGGACGAAACCTTCGTTCCCATGTTTCGATCTCCTGTCTTTAGGATCTGAGGCTATTGCAAGCTCGTCAACGTGAGTTTGCGTAAGGAAACTCTGCAATCGATCGCAATGGACGATCAATTGGCGTTTGTCACGCGAAATGAAATGCTTTCCTTCGAACCAAATCAAATGTTCAGTGATCCGCGGCCGCGAGGCTCCGACCAGTTCAGCAAGGTCTCTATGCCGGGCCGGCAACGTGAGCCGCACTCCTTTTCCATTTCCATCCGATACGCCGAAATTTTCACTCAATTCCAGCAGAGTCAGCGCCAAACGCTCTTTCAAGGTGTAGCTCATGAAATTTGCGCAGCGTAATTGAACCAAATCCCAGCGGCCCAGATAAATCGAGGCCATCCGCTTGAAGTCCGCCGAGGCAATTCCCAGTGATATTTCGACCAACGACTCGAGTTCAATCGTCCCTATACGGCAAACGGTGACCGCTTCGCAGCGAAAATTGTAACTGATGCCTGGGACCGGCGGCGGAAAGCAGGGAATCATCCCGGGTGCGACCATGATCACTAATGTACGCTGACCCTTACGGTTGAGGCATGTGATTCGTGCCACTCCTGCTAGCAGGATATACGCAGAATCGGGTGAATGTTTCTCGTCGAAAATGATCGCGCGCTTTTCGACTATGCTGACCGTCAGCGCGTCGGAGAGTTTGTCGAGCTGGCGCGCTGTGAGCCAAGAAATGTCCTTGAGGCCCCGCAGTCTTCGGGAGAGCGATGCACGAACAGCAGCCACAGCTATGGCGGTCATACTACAATGTAGCAAGCTGATTCGCGCCGCGATCAGCTGACTCGCGCGACGAAGCATTCATTCGACGATATCGGTTATCTCTGTGACTGATTCGCGCGGGCTCAATTGACAAAGGGACCCGGACGGCCGCAGGAACGCTCGCGCTCGATGACAATTTGCTGCTCTCAATTTCTATTCATATTGAGGGCCTCTTTCATCAAGTGACGCCGCAATTCGTTCTCTTCGTCCTTGATAGCTTTTTCGGCCAGCTCTCTTGGGAGGACCAGACATTTTGCGCAGATCCCGCTACTCGCTAAATCCTGATCGGGGTCGAGGCCGTAGTGCTTTCGGAGCGCCTCACGCGCATCGGGACTGAGCGGAAACTGGTGGATTTCAGCGTCAGCCGATTTCTCGCCGCATAGAACACATTTCATGGAGATTCCCTTTTCCAGGCTAGCGTCGATCAGCTCTGCCAGCAGATCATAACAATCCGCCAGCAATGCCGCCATTACAGGCACGTACTTGTCATGACAAAATCGAGAGCAATTTCAGACTGCCGACAGACCTGCGCGCTGCAATTTCGTAGAAGCGGGTCGCTGGCTGGTGTTTGCCCCTTTTCACCAGTCGGTTTCGAGCTGGCGTCTGATGCGCGCTGGCCCGTTCTTTTTCGTTCGATCACGGTCATTTATTTGAACCGGGCCGGGACAACTAAGGCTCTCTTCTGCCGACCACCGGCTAGCGAAACGGGTTGGTTGGAAAAAGCCTCATCGTGGATGCCCTCGATCAGGCAATGCCCCTCGAACAGCGCACCATCCTGAATCGAAAGCTCGGGAGCCGTGATATTTCCGTTCAGCTTCGCCGAAGGAAGAAGTTCTATTCGCTGAGTCGCAACGATGTCGCCGCTGACCTTGCCCGCGACACATACTGAGACGGCGCGTATCTGGGCGGTAACCGCAGCTGACTCGCCAATCGTAAGGCTGTCCTTCGCATTGATCTCACCATTGACCTCTCCATCAATTTGCGCAGGACCCTCGAATGAGATTTTTCCAGCGATTTTCGAACCGCGATCGAGATGCGCTCGTGTCTTGGACGGAGCGGGCAGATTCTTTTCCGGTTCCTTACTGAAAAGTGCCACGCAAAATACTCCTGGGCGCAATCGGCCGATGGCCCGCGTCGCCTGCCAAGATTTGGCTTAGGTTTGGCAATTTAACTCACGAAAATGTAATCGATCAGAGTCATCGTCATCTTGCTTCTTGATCGGCGTCAGGCCGTTTTCACCGATGACAGGTACTTGCAGGTGCTTCGTAGATCAATCTGGTCCAACCGAGGTCGCGTTTGCAAGTAACTCTGCCCGATCATGTTGCGACACGGAGTAGGATGACGAGTCCACCAGAGCGAGCGTGGAGGCGTGGAGTGGTTCATCGACTCGTGGAGTGCTTCACCGACTGTAGTTGCGATGCCGTCGCGCCCACATTCATCGCGGCCTGTGTAGCTTGGCGATCGTTTAAGATTGCTTGCGAACCTGTCGTAGAATCTTACGCAGCCAACTGTTGGCGCTCGAGTCCGGCGTCGACGGCGATGTGCCAGCGGGCTTCTCACTTTCAGGGTTAGCGCGATGACCGGTAACCTGCACGATGCGAATACGGTAGAAGGCCGGCATCAGCGGTCTTTCTGTGTCGTGAAGTAATGTTTTCGCGTAACCAGGCTCCCACCAGACAGGGTTGCGTTGCTCGAGTTTTCTGTGGGCGTATTCGCGAGTATTGTGCCATTCGGGGGTATCAGGCAACTCCTCGTAGCGACCCAAGACGACGACACTCAGCCACTGTCGTGAATTTGTCACCTCATCTGTTTCGACGCAGACGTTCGGGTTAGCGCGCATCCACTCGATCTTTTGCCCTACAGTAGAGAAGCTGTATAGGTAGTCGTTGTCATAGGCGAAATAGATCGGCACGATGTAGGGCTGGGTTTCGTAAGCGCATGCCAATCTACCGAGATGCGCACGGTCCAGCAAATCCAAACATTCCTCTCGAGTCAGTTCCTGGATTAACATGGTTGAGACTCTCTGGCTGAGCTAATGCCCTGGTCTGGGTCCTACTGAGGGTCATTGCTCGAAATTCTAAAACGTGTGCGATGGAAATTGCTCGTCGATCCACTCTTCGGCCTGAGACTCCTTGTCAAACTCGACAGACCGTTTCTTTCCCTTCCAGGAAATCTGCCAGCGTCTAGTCTCGGGATTTTCTCGATTAGATATCCTTGATACTCACCCATTTTGGATCCTTCGAGATAGAAATCCGATTGTCGTCGACCTACGCGAACGACATCCTTCTGAGCGCCGGCAGCAGGCGCATTTCCTCGCTGTCGATCAGATCGTCGAGCTTGACGGCGAGCACACATAAAGCCTTGCCGGCCGCGGCGACGACTTTGTCCGGATCTTCTTCGAACGATACTCCCACCAGCTTGCCCATCAGCGAGCGCATTTCGCGGTGCCTCTTCTTGATCGATCCACGACCTCCCGAGGAAGGCCACCGACATCCTCGGCCCAGGGCAGCACGGTTTCATCTTCGCTCAGCAGATGCTGATTGAGTCGCGGCTTCAGAATTTCCCAGCATCGCCGCGCCTGCGTGCGCATCTCGCGATCCGACGGCCTAAAGCCGAGAATCACCCCGGCGACCGCCGCGTCCAGCAGCGGCATCCCGAGCAGATATTCTTCGCGGCTCAACTCTTCGGTTAGGTTTCGTATCTTGCGCGTGTCGTTGAGCTTCGTGGCTCGCTTTGCTGACGGCTTCTTGGCAGCGCTCATATTCGCTTTCATAGACTCACTGGTGCGACGGTTCAAGCTCCGGCGCGGGCCTCGGTAGGGTCGCGACGAAAATGGATTTCCCGTCGGTCACGAGTTTCCAGCACGCCATAGCGGTCAGGCGGAAAGATAGTGGTGACTCGAACGTCGGGGGAACGTCCCTGGATTTTCACATCGTGACGCAGCTTGTGTACGTATTCCTCGAGTTTGGCGCGCGCCGCGGTGAAAGCCTGGGTTATCGCCAGCGGCAGATCGACACTGTCTTGCTTGTCAATCGTGAACTCGCCGCCGGGCACGTCTAAGATGAATTCTAACGCGGCCTGCTTTTTCGATGACAATGAACCGCAGGTGCTGCAAGCACTTGGTGCATCCGGTCAGGCCGTTGACGTATGCCTCGAGCGCTTTGAAGTGCGCGAGAATTTGCCACTCGATCGCTTCTGTCATTTCTGATTCAGATGCGCCGATTTGGATCTGCATTTTCCCCTCCGAGTCCGGAACGATTCATCCACTCCGACTTTCTAATTCATTCTTCGTGCCGCGCGCTGTCGGCGATGAAACGCTTGATATCGGGCGAGATTCGAACGGCGGTCGTAGTGTCTGTATCGTTCGGACACAGACGCCTGCCCCAATGGCAACACAGTCACGATGAAACGGTCGGATCGATGGCGATTCCGGTCGCACATCCATCGAGTGACGTCGAAGTCGATCTGGGCTCAGTTTTTTAGAAAAGAGTGCGGTCATCTAGCGTTTATTTGCGGTTATCGCGTTGCTGTAGTCTGCAGACTCTGCTACTGGCTCCAGATCAGGGAGACTCTTTCCCCGCGAGCGCTTTTTTTCTTCTACTTGGACCTTGATGCCTTTGGCAGAAGACTTCCCGGACATTGGAGCTCTAAGTTCGAGCACACCATCATGATGCACCGCGTCCAGATGCTCTGCCTTGACCCCTTGAGGCAGGCCGACTGCTCGCTCGAATGAGGCGTAGCGGATTTCATTGCGGAACAAGGACGCCCTGATCGTCAGGGTTTCATCTACGACCTGCACGTCGACGTTCTTCGGATGGACCCCGGGCAAACGGACCCGCTCGACGAAGTTGTTGCCCTCGATGAACGATTCAACCTGGCAGTCCGCTGCCGTTGGCTTGACCTTGAGGTTGCGATGGTCAACGCGCTAGGTCCTCGAGAAGGTAGTCGAACTCGCTCTGCAGATGTTAAGAATCAGTTGACGAATTCCTTTTTCGTGGGAACCCATGGAAGATCCTCCTGGAGGCCGTTTTCAGTTTCGATACTGTGAAGGAGCATCAGACGTGCCAGTGGCGGGAGAATTATCGATCGCGAAATCAATTTGTTCGAAGGGCGAGCTTTTGACTGAAGGGGCCAGCAAAGTGCGGCAAGTGGCTCCGAAGGACACACCGTCAGAGCCAATTACCACGTGATGTCTCGGGTGCTGAAACCGTCCCACTTGGATAGTGAAATGCCTTTGCGGAATTTTCTGGCGACTTCACTCGGTCGCAAGGATCGCACCGGCCTCCGGCAGCATGACCCCAACTCGCAGAATTCGCGCTTCGCAGTGTTCCTGGTACCCGACACGTGTCCAGCCATGAGAAACTATTCCCAAGGATTTGCAGGTTCTGGCAAAAACCGACTAGACATGAGACGAGCGTCCGCATGGGTCCCATGCGCACCGACTGGGCTATACCCCTTGTCAAGGTTTAGGGTCGTTGCGCGTATCAAACCAGAGGTTCGCACGTGAATCGTGGGCCTATGAGACAACCAGAGGCGCACCGGAGTGGACGTTCAGGCTGGCTGCGCGCTGCGGTGCTTGGTTCCGACGATGCGATCGTATCGACTGCGAGCCTCATGATTGGCGTCGCAGCTGCCTCGGCGTCGAAACAGGCCGTCCTAATCGCCGGTATTGCAGGGCTCGTGGCTGGTTCGATGTCGATGGCCGTCGGTGAGTATGATCGGTTAGCGCGCAACGAGACTCGGAGCAGGCCGATATCGAGGTCGAAAAGCGCGAGCTCGCCGGCCAACCGGTGGCTGAGCTGAACGAGCTCGCGATGATCTATGTGAAGCGAGGGCTTGAAAAAGAGCTGGCAATGAAGGTGGCTCAGCAGTTGAGCGCTTGCGACCGGCTGGGCTCACATCTGCGGGACGAGCTGGGGATCGAATCACGGATCCGCGCGCGTCCGTTGCAAGCCGCGTGGATTTCCGCGAGCAGCTTCGCATCTTTTGCGGCGGTCCCTATAGCAGCCCTCCTCATCGTGCCCCGATCCCTGGGCATCCCGATATCGCAGCATTGTCTCTGGTGAGCCTTGCTGCCCTTGGTGCATTTGGCGCCTATCTCGGTGGTGCGCCAATCGGCCGTGGAGCGCTGCGTGTGACAATTGGAGGTGGCTTGGCGATGGCCGTGACAGCTGTCATCGGGCGGCTCCTTGGTGTTTCAGCAAGTTGAGGACCGACGCGCTCCCACCTCGAGATTTGCGACCGGCGGAACATATGGCGCTCGTCGCCCTTGACGGCACGATCAAGCCGAAATCGTGCCCCCTAGCTGGGCGATACGAAATCGCATCTGTCCAGCAGCAGTTGAGCGCATAGTCAATGAGTGTGGACAGTCAGGTTCGTCATAGTTTCCGAGCGCCCACTTCGCGCCTACAATCCATCGTTGGGACCCATCAAGGACCTAAAGGAGCAATTACTTGGAGATCGATAAAATCGTTGCAGACCTCAGGAAGGAAAGGGACCGCCTTGTGCGCGCGATCACGGCCTTGATTGGAGCGGGCGCGGGAGGCACCGGCGGCGAGCGAGGCCGGAAGACCGGTTCCAAGGCGACCACCACAAAGAGAAAGCGGCGCGGCGGCATCACTCAGGCGGGCAGAAGGCGGTTGTCATTAGCGATGAAGAGACGTTGGGCACAGCGCAGGAAGAAGGGTTAATAGAAATCCGATCCGAAGAAGTCTTCCGGGTAGATATGCCGATCAGCTTATTGATCAGTCTCATCGGGCTTTACCTAAGAAAGCGACGAGCATCATGCGCTATTGGGGCAACCAAAACCAGACATACCGCCAGGCAATTATTTTCCTGGTTCTCTCAATGAGTTACGTTCGAATGGCCGCTAGCCACGATCAACAGCGGGTCCGAATTCGACCCCAAGGATTTCGGAGAATCTCTATGAATCTCCGTCACGCCGCCGCGCTAGCGCCTTGTGGGCGCTGGTTTATATCGGATGAAATCGACTCGCGGGACAGCCGGTAGTAAAATCCGCCCCCATGCTGGACACGCTCAAGGAAATCTTGGGGATGGGCACGATCGGCCGGGTCGAAGAATACAAATGGAGGGGCGCAACCTATCTGAGGGTATACATGACGCGGCGAAAGGACTGCGCGTGGGACGGACCAAAGACGGGAGCAGTGATCAGACTAATTGAAGAGGCGCAGATTGCCGGCTCGCGACAGCAGGAAGAGATGCAGTCGAAGAAGAAAAGCAGGCGCTGATTCAGCGGCGGCGCGGGGTATTGGCGGTCACGGCGTGCCTTCGGCCCTGTTCCCTAAATCTCAACTTGGCCAGGTTACCGCGCTGCGCGACTAACTCGGAAAGGCGCTTTCGAACACTCTCGGCGTTCAAATCAAGTGCATCGCATGCCAGATCGAACGAGAGCCAGCGT
Organism: uncultured delta proteobacterium; assembly: GCA_963842215.1. Taxonomy (GTDB): domain Bacteria; phylum Desulfobacterota; class Binatia; order Binatales; family Binataceae; genus Binatus. The sequence continues at coordinate 401,253 of CAWJFQ010000006.1, forward strand.
GCGATGCCGCTGGCAAAAATCCAAGACCACGCCTCTAGAAAGTCACGCCTGTCGCGGTTCTCTCGCAGGACAAGATTAATGGCGTCGACCAGCACCGCGAGCATCAAACGTTGCTCGCTCGAAAACGTTCGTGGACCAACCGATCCGAAGAACTGGCTAGGCAGGAGCACGTCCGGTGTTAAATCTCGGTGGACGCCAAGATTGACGGGCCCCGCTGCGGTAAGAGATTTAACGGCTTCCATGAAATGCGCCCTCGCGATGCAATCTTCAGAAGGAAAGGCACGCGTTGACTTCACCATGAGGGCATGTGGCCAAGCGTGCCTTCGGCTTCCCTGAGGTGGTGGACGGGAGCGACCGACCATCATGATTTAGTAGTTGTACACGATTATCGCTAGAGGCAGCGCGTTCCAAGCGGAACGATTCCTGATGATCGTATCGCGCTTGTCCACAGCGGTTTCTTGTTTCGAATCGCAGGCGACGCGTAACGACAGGAACGATTCCGAACGTTTCCGCGGGAATACAACACTCGCGTGCAGTGGTCCCCTCGACAAGGCGATACCTGTCGGAGCGATGCTGAGACGCCGAGGTAATCCTGATGTCGAAACGTCACGTCCACCCTCCCAGTAATTTACAGCCACTGTCGTACGTCCCCCCAACACTACTTTTAACCCTCCTCGTCCCAGCATGTTCGGCCGATTCTTCCGCTTGCTTCTGGTCGTCCGCCATGACGGCGGCCGCGATCTTTTACGTCGTCGGCCGCGTATAGCGACTCCGCCCGGGGGCTTGGTGAAAGGTTCGCTGTTGAGAAAGGAATACCGACCGGCCTTCAGGGTGACTTGCGGATCGACGATTGCGGCGGAATAAAAGTTATGAAGCAGAACGCGCACTCGCGACGACCTGGAAAAAGAAGGGCGCACGTTCGGCTTCAGTTCTAGCGGCTTACTTCACACGTATCTATGGATTAGCCGTCGTGGTCGTGATGGTCTGAGACGGTTCGTCCCCGTTTCCATTCCAGGTAGTTGTGGTCTGGTTTTGTGCTGAACCATCGACAGATGTCGTAGTTCTCTTCTGCACGGTGGCCCCATTTCCCCAACTCGTGGAAGTGGTTGTTTGGCTCGGTACTGGCGCCATTACAACCGGAGCTGGAACTAGTACAACGGGAGCTGCAATCTGCACCGGTGGTGCCGGCAACGCTGGTGCGTATGTCGAATCATAACTGTTGTAGTCAGTCGTGACCTTTTTGCGGACGACTCCGTTGTCGTACACGGTGGTGGTCTCAGCCGTAGTAGGCGACGGAGCCATCACGACTGATGGACTCGTTACGACGCTCGAGTAGGCGGGTGTGGTGCTCGTCACGAACCCGTTGGGATACTCAGTAGTAGTTGTGGTGCTACTGGTCGTTACTGGCGGCGCGACGTACACGGGTGCGGGAGCAGTCGTGGAATATTCAGTGGTACTAGTCGTAGGTGCCGGCACCTCGTCGGCGCAAGCGCCCAAGAAACCGACCGATACCGCGACCGCAGCCGCGAGGACCACATTTTTCAAGAGTTTCATACTCAGAATATCTCCATTTGAATAGTTTGTTCGGCAGCAGGAAGTCCAAGTTTAACGGCAAACCCTAACGAAAACGCGAGATCAATCAGGGCCAAGATACAACTTTTAGTTCTTCATCTCTTCGTGCCGAATGCTGTTCAACATAGATGGCCAACTGGCCCTGCCTGATGCTCAAAGTTCGTGCAACTCGACTCATGGCAAATTCGGTATCGCCTTAACGATCTCCAAGGTTCGTCGAACGTAGTCGGTCAACTCTCCAATATCGAGCGGCTCCGCGACGTCACGGTTAGGAGCTTCGTCGCGGCAATGGTCCCACGAGTAATTGTGGATATCGTCGAGCTCATCGAGAAGCGCGCAAGCAGGATGCTGTTCGCCCGTAGCCCGGATTTTCTCAACAATGTTCGATAGCGTGTCACTCGAATCGAAGAAACCAGGATATGTGAAGGTGCAGTAGGTCTCGACAACGAATCGCATTTTCGTGACGATGTCCCGCGGCCGGCCCACTCCGGTTTTGTAGAAGTACAACAAGTCAATGATCTCGGACGCCACACGGCGTTTGCATGGATCCTCAAGCTCGAGCTGTACGATTTCCGACGTCACTTACTTCATGCTGGTGCGATTGTTCGCCGGATTCTCGGAGCTGCCCTCCGCTGAGTGGCGCTGCAGGTTCTCGGTCATTGCAAGGTTCGCCCTCAGGATCGGCAGTGTCTGGTCGATATAAAGCTGCATGTCGCGATCGTTCCTGAAACTGCGGCTGGCGGTCTTGAATGTTTCGATTGCGCCCTTCTGGTCACGAACGGCCTTCGCAAAAAACGCCGCGTTGAAGGCGCCGCCGTTCAATTTCGACATCTCGTCGTTTGAAGCAGTATCCTTCTTGTACGCGTTCAACGTAATCTTCCTCGAATCGGCCAGCGCTTTCACTGCCTCCTGGTTGGCCTTAAAATCGCCGGTCATCGTATCCGCCAACGTGATCATTGCTTGATTGTCGCCCGCTTTGCTGCGGAGCATTGTCGCCGCATCCCGTTGCTCGCAGTTCATTTGATTCGCTCCGTTCAATAGCGTCATCACGTTCTGCGATGCAGCGGAGGCGAATTGCGGAATACTAAGTGCGGCTATTAGTGCGCAAAGTATAGTGGTCAATCTAACTTTCATATAAGTGTCTCCTTGGTCTGCCAGTTAATATAACGTGTTGCGGATCACTGACGGTATCAGCAAGTCGACAGATATACATGTTCTAGTCGTCCGTCTTCGTTACTAGGATAACCAAAGACGACGTGGGGTGATGGCTATTCGCATGAGACCGAATGTAGTCTGGAGTAGTCGGATCGACATAGGAATCGTAGTCCGAATTTGATCCCGCCCAGCAGTGGCTTTTTTACTCGCCTTTGACCACGTTGCGCTCGACCAACCTTGAGTCCGCAAGCAAGGCCTGAGGAGTCGGTATGTATCTTCCTATTTCTCTTGGAAGCATCGTTGTAATAGTTCTCGTACTTTGGTTCCTCGGCGTGGTTTGACGAACCAGCAGCGCCGTTAGGGCCGCGGATCGATGTTTTGCAGGCCAGCAAGACTGGAAGTGGCCTTACTGAATGAATGGAAAACATGCGGTTGGCGAGAAATAGGCTACGCACGCGCGCGCGAAGGAGACATTTATCATGAAAAAGTCGATTACTTACGCCATAGCGGTCACCGCGATATTTTGTGCAGGTCCGATGCTCCAGTCCTGCTCGGATACGAGTAGCCAAACAACGTATACAACGACCAGCGATCCGGGTTACTCGCCCGCGGAAACTACCACAACGACCACTACCAGGACGAATGAGCCCGACAGCGTCGTCGGATCTACGGCAAATGCGGCCGGGACAATAATCGAGGCGCCGTTTCAAATCGTTGGCGACGCTCTGGGCGTTATCTTCTAGAGACCCGTTCCGACTCTATAGCAGATGGGACCCGGCACTACGCCGGTTGTTAATTCTAGAGATTCATTGTTGGTCCGCAACCGACGCTGCTACTCTCGTATTTCCCAATAAAGGTTTGCGTTCATTCCGACACGCACCCACCCAACCGAAGTTATACGCAAGGATTTGCGGGTTATCCCCAAAAACTGATTAGACGTGAGAAGAGCTTCTGAATAGTCCGATGCGCGCCACCGGGGCTATACTCCCCTTTCAAGATTTGGGTCCCCTTGAGCGTTTGAAAAGTCCCTTCCTTGTCCGTGCACTATCTTCTAGGAAGTTAGGCCATCGCCACAATCGGCTCACCCGTCAGATGTACGGAAGCACGGGAGTGTCGGCTTCGAGCAGCATCGCTCCCGCCATCGCGAGTGTTTTATGTTGCATCACGATATGCTGGCAAACCGTCTCCGCATCACGCAGCGCCCGATCGAGCGGGCTCCGCTCGGAGTAAATGGAAGCCGATCCCAGCGCGTCGTAGAGCATTCTTACAATCTCACGCGCGGCCTGTGCCGCATTCACCCGCGATAGCCACGAGTCCGTGCGTTCACGAATGGTGGGCTGCTCGTTGCTCTCGAGATGTGCCCATTCACGTTCCATCGCCAGGAAGACATAGGAACGAGCGGCGCCCAGCAGCATCTCCGCGGCGCCGATCACGCTTTGAATGCGTCCGCTGTTTCTCAAGGGGCGGCCGGAAGGGATCTCCACCCGATTTTTTACCGTCTCGACCGCATAATCGATCGCGGCGCGCGCCATCCCGAGCGGCACGCCGGAAACCTTGGGCAGGAAATTCGTGGAGCGGCGCCAGAGCACGCCCGAACGTCGCGCGGGCGGACGGATGTTGCAGAGGAATCGTTCGGGCACGAACAAGTCCTTTACGCTGTAGTCGCAACTGCCGGTCCCGCGCATTCCGGTGGTGCGCCAGTTGTCCACGACCTCCACGTTTGCAGCCGGGGTCAGGAACCCGCACGTCACCGGCGCACCCTGGCCTTTTCTGACCGGCAGCGCCATTTTCGTAGAGCGTGCAGGCGAGCTCGACCACATCGGCATGCGTCACGCCGGAACCAAACGACCATTGTCCGGTGACGCGATATCCTCCTGCAACGCGCTCGGCGTGCCCGGAGGGTGTTGCGCTGCCGGCAGTGATCATATCGAGGCGAGGATAGATCTCGCGCGCGGCCCCGTCTTCCAGGAACCCTGCAAAGAATCCGGAATCGCATCCGATCATCACGCACCAGGCGGCGGAAGCATTGGCTTTGGCGAGTTCCTCGATCACTTCGACCTGCTCAGCCGGACGCATCTCCGGTCCGCCCCATTGTTGCGGCATCATCAGGCGAAACATCCCGGCTTGCCGCAAACGCGCAGCCACCTCGCCAGGCAAGCGGCGCGCTTCTTCGATAGCGTCGGATTTCTCGCGCAAAAAGCCGCTCAGGGCGCGCGCGTTCGCACGGATTTCCGCAGCGGTCATCGCCGGTTCGACTGCTTCGCCGCTTTTTGCAATTGCTGGTGATGACATCGCGAAGTCCTCGAGCGTTGCGCGTATCAGCGAAGCCGGACCGGCATTTCCTTGATGCCCGCGACGAAGTTCGAGCGCATTCTACGGATTGGTCCGCTCGGCTCTGCGTTGGGATAACGGCGTAGAAACTCGGTGAAAAAGATCCGCAATTGCAGCTCGGCCAGGCGTGCGCCGAGGCAGAAATGCTGGCCGACGCCGAAACCCAACTGCGTGGCCTCCGCACGAGTCAGGTCGAAGCCGAAAGGATTAGTGAAGATCTGCTCGTCGCGGTTCGCTGACACATACCACATGATTACCTTGTCGCCGCGGCGGATGGTCTTGCCGCGTACCACGCTGTCAGCGATAGCGGTGCGCCGCATATGCATGATCGGGCTTACGTAGCGGATGATCTCGGCGGCTGCAGTGCCATACAGAGCGGAATTGTCGGCCAGCCGCTGGCGTTGTTCGGGAAATGCGGCGAGCGTGATCAGTCCACCCGAAATCGAGTTGCGCGTTGTCTCGTTGCCTGCGGCCACCAACAGGATGAATGTTCCAAGATACCGCTCCTTGCTCATTACTTCGCCGTCGGCGTCAGGATGGATGAGCATGCTGATCAGGTCGGGGCCGGGATTAGCCACACGCTCCTCCCATAGGCGCCCGGAATACTCGATCATCGCGCGGACGTCAGCCGCCGTCTCCTCGGGGCCTTTGCGGAGTTCCGGATCATCTTCGGCGATCATCGAATTTGACCAGTCGAATAGTTTCAGACGGTCCGCCTGCGGGACCCCGAGCAACTCCGCGAGCACCTGGATCGGCAACTCGGCCGCCACTTCCGTAACAAACTCGCACTCCTTCCGTGCTCCGAGGCGGTCGAGGATGTTGCACACCCGATCGTGGATTTGTCCCTCCAGCGCCTTGAGCCGGGAGGGGCCGAAGCCCGGAGAGATCATGCGCCGATAACGGTTATGCTCAGGCGGATCCATGCTTATGAATGGGGCGTCGGTTTCCTCTGCTCCCATGCCGGCGGTGCCAACTATGTTCTCGTCGTAAATCCGATGCCCACCGTGCTCGCGGGCCGAGGAAAACACCTCAGGGTTCTTCGAGATCGCCACGATGTCGTCATACTTGGTGATGGACCAGAAGCCGCGGCCGTTTGTAACCGGGTTCCAATGCACGGGGTCCTCGCCCCGAAGCCAGGTAAAGACTTCGTGCGGCACCCCGCTGACGTAGAGGTCGGGATTCCCTAGATCGACGTCACCTGGATTCATAGCAGGCACTCCTATTCTTCTTGTGACAGATGTCAACCCAGATTACGCCCCGAAGGTGATGGTGCAACGGTCAGTCACGCGGCTCCGACCGCCGCAATCGGCTTGATTGGATCAAGGAAGACTTTTTCGCGCGCGGTCGCGGAGTTCGCGGTCTGTGGGCAAACGGGACCATCGGGCAGGGTTCGGAAAGCCACCCTTAACTAACGTGTGCTTCTAAATCTCGAATGTCGATCACGCTCACGGCAACAGCACGCCATTCAGGGCCGTCGAAGTCTATGGCGAAGTCGCGAAGGTAGCGGGAGCAATGATGGAGTGTGGCCTGCTGCGTTGCGGTTGCTACCGCAATCGCGCAGGAGGCGGGTCCCACTAGTGGGTCGAGAAATTCTTTGGCGCCGCGCGCATGGGCGTTCCCACATCGAGAAGTGCCGAGCATCACGAAACGGAGCGGGTCCGAGTTGTTCATCGATGGCCGAACCCAGGATTCGGCATACGATTTGATTAAGAGCTATTGAGGCTACGCAGGTGCGTTTAAAAACGTCAGAGATCAGCCGATGACCCGACACGCGTCCACCCACTAGAATCTATACCCAGGGTTTGTAGGGTTCTCCCCAGAAACCGCTTAGACGTGAGACGAACATCCGCATGGGTCGCATGCGCGCGACAGGGCTATACCCCCTGTTCAAGATTTAGGGTCCCAATGAGCGTGTATCAAAACCCGACACGCGTCCACCCACGAGGTTATACGCAAGGATTTGCAGGGTTCTGGCAAAACTGGTTAGACGTGACGCGTGCGTCCGCTTGGGTCCCATCTCACACCGACGGGGCTATATCCTTTTTTCGAGATTTAAGATCCCATTGAGCGTGCATCCCGCGAGAGATCGCCGTTCACGCATTGCGCGCCTGAGAGCAGGGCCCGCTGGCAAATCTAACGCGTACAGATTATGCCAACCAATATGAAGATTTGCCGAATCGCCAATCTGGCAATAGTCTCGTTTGTTTTATCAATCGTGTTCGCGGTTGCTGCCCATACGGACGACAAAGCGGTGCCGGGATGGGACCCCGCTGTGTTCCGCGACGCGAGCACCATCAAGATAATGACCACCGAACCTGACGTCGGAGAGCATTGGTCAAATTTGTGGGTGGTAGTCATCGACGGGCAACCATACGTTCGGCTTGGCGATCGCGCATACGGACGGATTCAGAGGAACACCACTAGCCCCTTCGTGAAGCTGAAGGTGGCTGACCAGGAATTTGACAAAGTGAAGGTGGAAGAGACACCAGATATGAAGGAAAAGGTCGCCGCCGCGATGGCCGAAAAGTACTGGATGGACCTGCTCATCCGGTACGAGTCGCATCCGATGGTCGCGCGGCTAGTTCCAGAGTCCACTCCACCCAACACATCGTCACATTGATCACGCTGGCCAGACTTCTGTGCTGAGACCCGACACGCTCCCACCCAGACTCACACGGGTCCTATGCGCGCCGACAGGTATCCCCCCTTCTTCAAGATTTGGGGTCCATTGAGCGTGTTTTCTGAAAGCCGGATTGACTGGGCGGCAGCCCAGGAAATTCGGGAATCGGTCCGGGCGCGATCGATCGCGTTGAAACTGCAGTTTACGGATTGTCGTCCGAAATCCGACGATTTCGTTCGAACAGCAAACTCCGGTTCCGAGGAGACAAGGGATTCGAAGCTTCGCGATCATCGAGCATCAAGTTAGAGCGGACGCGGTGGACTTCGACCTTGCGATGGAAGGATGATGAGGGCGAACTGACTACCAAGGACACAAAGATGAGCGCGATCATATCGACCCGTTACGGAAGACTCGAAGGTGATGAACAAGACGGACTGCTCGTCTTCAAAGGAGTGCCGTTCGCGGCCGCTCCTGACGGCGCCCAGCGGTGGCTTGCTCCCGAGAAACCGGCGCCATGGGTCGGAGTTCGTGACGCTAGGCGCTTTGGCGCGGTTGCTCATCAAAACCCGGTCACGAACCAGGCGCTTGCCGCGATGAAGATCGAGCAAGCTCAGTCAGAGGACTGCCTCAATCTCAATTTGTGGACGCCGGGACTCGATGGCGCACGGCGACCGGTGATGGTCTGGATTCATGGCGGCGGATTCACGATCGGCGCCGGCTCACAGGAGATTTATAACGGTTCGGTTCTCGCCCGGCGCGGCGACGTGGTCGTGGTCACGATCAATTACCGCCTCGGACCACTCGGCTTTCTGCGTCTGAACGACATCACTCAGGGACGAATCCCATCGAGCGGCAACGAGGGACTGCTCGACCAGATAGCGGCGCTCCAATGGGTCCGCGACAACATAGCCGAATTCGGAGGCGATTCCGGCAACGTCACGATTTTCGGCGAGTCGGCTGGGGGCATGAGCGTAGGAGCGCTGCTGGTGATGCCTTCTGCGCGCGGCCTGTTCCACAAAGCGATCGCCCAGAGCGGGTCATGTGACACCGTGTCGTCGGTAGCGCGAGCGAACCGGACGGCCGAGCGAGTGCTATCGAAGTTGGGAGTATCCGCCGACGACGCTGAGGCGATACGCGCGCTGCCGATTGCCCAGTTGCTCACTGGTGTGTTCGGCCCCGACGGCAAAACCCCCGATCGCGAGCTGGGGATGGCATACCAGCCAGTGGTGGACGGAACACTTATACCGCGCGAGTTGATCGAGATGGTGGCGCAAGGATCGGCGGCGGGAGTCGCTGTGATGGTCGGCTCCAATCTTGAAGAATGGAAGTTGTTCTCCGCGATGGATCCGTCAGCCCAAAAACTTGACAAGGCTGGCCTGGCAGCGCGGCTGAGCAAGCGGCTGACCGCGGACTTCGCGGGCACGGTGATCGCAACCTACGAGAGCGCGCGGGCAATCGCCGGGCGCGTCGATTTCGCCGCCAGAACTATTTTCGGCGATCGAGACCGACCGCGTCTTCCGCATGCCGGGCGTGCGTCTCGCGGAAATCCACGGACGGAGCGAGCGCCGCGTCTACAACTATCTTTTTACCTGGCGCTCGCCTGCAATGCGCGGCGCGCTGGGTTCTTGCCACGCCCTGGAGCTCGGCTTCGTCTTTGGCACCAACCATATCGCTGGGATGCGTCGCTTTGCGGGCGAAGGTTCAGCGGCTGAAAAGCTAGCAACCGAGATGCAGGATGCGTGGCTCGCTTTCGCGCGCAATGGCGATCCCAGTTGCGCGAGCTTGGACGCATGGCCCAGCTATACCGAGGCGCGGCGCGCAACGATGCTACTCGGCGAGACCAGCAGCGCCGCCGATGCGCCTTACGAAGAGGAGCGATCGCGCCTGGGACGGAGTTCCCAGCGGGATTCTCGGCGCGCTCTGAGATTTGCATTCGTTCAGGCGGCGATGAACTTGCGAAGCACTTCGAAAAATCGTTCCGGCTGGTCGGAGACGATGCCGTGGCCCGCGCCGGCGAATCGTTCGAAGCGCACCAGGTCCGGTAGCAGCGCCGCGGCGATTTCCTCGGAGCATGGCACTGGTGTCATCGGGTCGTCCTCGCCTGCCATCACCAGCGTCGGACACTTGATCCGATAAAGGTCGGAGAGGAAGTTCATCGTCTCTCTCTCGCCGCGGCGAAACTCAGCCATCAAGCGCGGATTCCATACGGTGCGCGCATCGATTTCCGGGTCGTAGGGACTGCGGCGATAGAGCGGGCCGCATAAGCGCCGGAACTCGCGCGTTGCCTCCCGCGTAGGATCCTCGAGAAAGGCTCTTGCTGCTGCGCCGGCCTCCGCTCCACCCAGCCTTTCGAAGACTTTTACCTGTATCGCCTTCTTGCTGGGTGATGCCGCTGTGCTGCAAAGGATCAGCTTTGCTGGATGATCGGGGTGGCGCAACGCGTAAGACATCGCGACATAGCCGCCGAAGGAGACGCCCATGACGATTGGCCTTTCTATCTCCAGCGCGTCGCACAGGGCCTTCACGTCATCGCCCCATTGCGCAAGTCTCCATCGCTCGGAGTCGTCGCGCCCGTCGCTGCGGCCATCACCGCGATGGTCGAAATATACAACTTGCACGATGTCCGCGAGCTGCGAGTAGGCGGGTTTGAAGTTTGAATGATCGGCGCCGGGACCGCCGTGCAACAGGAGCAGTGTCGGCACTTCGCGCATCCGCGATCCGTCGGGCCGCAAGCCGGCGCCTTCGACATCGAAGAACAGCTTGCAACCACCGATATCAATCCGCACTTTGAAAGACCCTAGCGGTCCAGGCTCCTGACAACTTTTCCATCCTTCATTACAAACATCACTTTTTCGGTGAACCTGATATTTTCGCCCGGGTCGCCAGGCAGCGCGATGACGTCGGCACGTTTGCCTGCCTCAAGTGTTCCTATTTTGCCGGCGAGACCGAGGAGCTCGGCGTTCACCGAGGTGGCGCTCCTGAGTGCTGCGATCGGGCGCATTCCGGCATTCACCAGCAGCCCCATCTCGCGGGCGTTTATTCCGTGCCGACAAACGCCAGAGTCAGTGCCAAGCGCGATCTTTACGCCGATCTCGAGCGCGCGGCGGACCATCGCGGGCGCCGCCTGGACTGCCTGGCGAGCCTTGACAGCCAACTCAGGAGGCAGACGATCCAATCCTCGCCCAAGTTGATGCTGGACCAGCAGCGTCGGCACCAAGTAGACCCCGCTCGCTTTCATCGCCTCCAGCGTTTCATCGCGGATGAAAGTGCCGTGCTCAATGGAATCCACCCCTGCTTCGATGGCGTCGCGCGCCGCGGAATCGCCGTGACAATGGACCGCGACCCGTTTGCGCAACCGATGCGCCTCGTCGACCACTGCAGTCATTTCATCAAGAGTGAGCTGGGGCGTGTCGACCTCGTCGGCCAGTGACATCACGCCGCCCGAGGCGCAGAACTTGATGACGTCGGCGCCGTACTTCACGTTGAAGCGGACCGCTTTGCGAAGGTCGGCGGGACTGTCCGCAATGCCGTCGGTATAGTCAGACTCTCTGCCAGTCGCGTGGAAGTGAAGGCCCGCATCGCGATCGGAATGACCACCGGTTGCGCCGATCAAGTTGATTGCCACCAGCATTCTCGGACCGGGCAGCTGTCCTTTGGCAATGGAATTGCGCAGGCTCACGTCGATAAAGCTGTGGGGATACAGACAGCCCACATCGCGTACCGTGGTGAATCCGCCCTCCAGGGTGACGCGAGCATTGACCGCAGCCTGGTAGCCTTTTTCCGCGACGTGTTGTCGGAAACGATCGATGAAGAACTCGTTGTATGATTTCGCACCAACTGTCAGATGAGTGTGCGCATCGATGAAACCGGGGCACAGGGTCACATCGCCGAGTTCGATCCGTTCAACGCCGGCCGGAATTCGCAGGCCGGCTCCGCAGGCGGCAATCTCCTCGCCTTCGACCAGAACCACGCCACCTGCTTCAATCCGATCCGACTTGCCGTCGAAGATCCGTGCAGCTTTGAGAGCGATAGTCATTTGATATAGACCCCGGCTCCGCGGTGACCGCACCCGTTCATCTTGAAGAACGTAACCAATAGGGTGGTCCGATCGTGATGGAGCTATTTTTCTATTAGCTTATATCAGTCGCGACAGCGAACCTTTCAGCCAGCGGGACAAAATGCTCAGGGTATGAAAGTTTCCAGAATCTCACGACCATGCCTTCGAACATCAGCTGACGCACGAACGCAGAAAAGTCTTGAGCAAATTTGTATAGGTGCAAAGTTCGGAAAATCACTTCGGCGCCTTCTACTCGATGGGCGAATTCGGATGCTTCTTGCGCGCAATTTCAGCGACGAAACCGAGATGACTCGACCGTCGGGCAATACGTCCGGTTCTGCGTAGAGATACACAAACACAGGAGATTTGGTCTTGGGCTGTGCTTCGGTACGGAGTCCAAAAGCATGCTTGATCAGCTGAACCAGGTCCAAATGCTTGATGAGCGGTTCTATAAAGCCTGAACCCCTTTTCTCCGTAATAGACCCTGCGCGCGACTCTTTCACGAGAAGTTGCACACAAGAAACTGCGGGTTCTGGCGGAAACTGGTTAGGCGCGAGACGAGCATCCGCATTGGGTCCCATCCCGCGCCGACGGCCCGTTACTTTTCGACGCATAAGTCAACTTATATGAGTCGTTAATAAAGGGTCTCGCCAGCCCTGGCGTTTACCGTGCACAATTATTGAAATCAAAGATCAGGTTACTGTCCACCTTGAGCTTGATGGCACGCTTGGCGATATACCTTTGTGGTGGCGCCGAGGCGCGCTTTTTCCGTCCGTTAAACAGGTTTCCACAACCGCGAGCGCGGTGGCGTGGCTCATTCGATAGCTAATAGGACCGCGCGCGGCTGACACAGAACACACCCATCTGTGTGCGATTCCCGGCTCTGTTCGAGTGACCCGCGCTCCCGGGTCCTGCTATCGTCGCCGACTATGAAATGGCGGCGCTCCGTGAAAACTATTCGCTGTCAGACTTGCAAAGAAATCTTGTTTGTTGAGCGCCCCGACCCCCTGGATCAGTATTCGGCAGGGAGGGGAGGCTGGTATGGAGTGCCACTCGCGGTCTGTCTTGGCTCGTGGCGCAACTCATGGCGCAGGAAGTGGTACCACCAAACTTGTTGCGGCGTTTATACCGACATAACCAATCTAGCAGGACGCTGGCACGTGTTTGGATTCGCGCCTTCAGATTAGATTCAGCAAAACGCTTTCGGGCCGTCGGGAGACTTAATCAAACTGCGTATACGGATCATATCACCGAGAACCTTGATGCTCGCCCTAAGTCACGCTGTCCCGGCGCAGTGCCAAGCGGACGCGCCTGCCACGGTGCCGGCAGACTTAGCTGCGCGGTTTCGCTCTGCGCTAGCAGCGAAGCCTGCAGCGGCCGCGCACGACCCGAACAAGGTACCTCATACATGTGACGGCTTCGGCACGTACGCGGAGAGAATTGTGGTGGCTGCCGATAGGGGGGCCAGAGCAGAAAGAAATCAGCGATGTCAACACGAATGCTGAATTTACCGAGCATGGCAGAGGAATAATGCGCATGATCGTAACAGAGGCATATGCGGCTTCAAATATGACACCGAGAAAGCTGACGCCCTTGCGAAAGCGTCGTGTTACGACAAGTCCCACCTGTTTCGTCCGCCTCCCTCACAAATCGACTCTTCAGAATAGTGAGGGCGATTTGCGTTTGGACGTACCACGAGGAATGGGTGTGACGCAGTTAAAGACTACCGGTGAGTTGAAACCTTCGCAGCTAACACAAAAATAAAGAGGGACACGCATATGGATCTGATCAGGAAATTGTATTCAAAGGCTGATGGGCTGGCGCACGGACAGACAATGGCCGAGTATGCGCTGATTCTCGCGGCGGTGGCGGTCATCGTCTATGCCGGTTATCAGACGATGGGTACAACTCTCACCACCATGATTGCCACCGTAGACCCTTTGCTGTAGTCACGCGCCGACCAGCATTCAGTCCTTCCATATTCTTCGAGGTGGCCGGCCGCAAGCTGGGTGTAACTGACTGCGCGCTGAATATTCCTGTGACCCAAGTACGGCTGGATTGCTCGATATCGGCGCATCGCGTCGCGACAGACCGATTTCAGGGCGATCAACCTAGGTACGGTGCTACAAGAGGAACAAAAGCGAACTCTCCGCTTCGCGAGAAGGGCGACGGGTTCGCGCGATGCCAAGCCGGGCGTGCCGCAAGATCGCGAGAGTCGCGCATCGCGACACGGGAGACTCTGGGCGAGATGCGTCTCAGGTAAATTCGGCGGCCCTATCTATCGCGGTGATGGCGCGCTTAGTAGCTCATGAAACGCCACTAATCAGCCCTTCGAGCAGCTTCAAGGCGACCCGCGCGCCGCCTGATTTTCTGCTCACAGCAGCGCGAGCGTGTCGACCGGCACGTTGTCGCGCCCTATCGTCGGCGAGCCATTTCGAAGCATCGCTGATAATGTCGCGGGCATTTTTGACGATTCGGGCACCGCCTGAACTGACCAGAGACGACACTAGCTGCTCATGTTTTTCATGATACGGACCGATCAGGACGGGGACCTCGACCAACGCGGGTTCGGCCGGATTTTGCCCGCCGCGTCCCGGTGCGAGGCTGCCGCCGACGAATGCAATCGATCCGCGACGATAGAAGCTGCGCAGCTCGCCCATGGTGTCGAGGATCAAAACGTCCGCGTCACACGCCGCGCTCGACGAATTAAGCTCCGACGCCTTCACGTATTCCAGCGTGGCCGCGCGCAGCACATTTTCGATCTCCGGCGTTCGCTCGAGATGACGCGGAGCTATCGTCAGCGCGAGCTGGGGGAACTCCTTGCGCAGTTCACGGTAGGCGCCTGCGATCACGGCGGCTTCGCCAGGTGCCGTCGATCCGGCGATAAAAATTTTCCGCCCCGGTGCAAAGGCGAGCAGCTCGGGACGACTTGGTTCTTCACTCGTTATCTCGGCCTGCGCCGCTTCGATCTTGGTGTTGCCGGTGACAATCACTTTTGCCGCGGGTTCGAACTTCGCGTACCGCCGCGCGTCTTCACGGCTTTGCGTGAGAATCAAAGTCGCCTGGTGGAGCGCATCTTCAAACAGGCCGCGCACGCGGAAGTAGCGGCGCAACGATCGCTCCGACATCCGGCCGTTGACGACTGCGATCGTCGCGCCCATCAGCGCCGATTCGATGAAGTAGTTCGGCCAGATTTCAGTCTCGGTGATCAGCACCATGCTCGGCTGCACCCGCTCCAGAAAAGATCGCACCGCACTCGGTTTATCAAGCGGTGCTAGCATCCAGGCCGCGGCGCCTGGGATTCGGCGCTCGGCTGCTTTGCGTCCAGCCGCCGTCATCGCAGTGACCGCCATAACCGCGCCGGGATAGTGTTCGAGCAGACCGTTGGCCACCGGCCGAATCGCTTCAATCTCGCCCACCGACGCCGCATGAATCCAGATTCGCGGCGCGCCCGCGCTGTCTGGAAAGTCGCCGTGCCCCATCCGCTCGCGGTAGTCCCGCATGCTCAACGGGTGCGCGGCCAAGAGCGCAAACGGCAGCGCCGGATACCAGAGCAAATTGTACAGCACGCTTAACATCGAAGTTCCGTAGATCCGCGCATCCAGAGAAATCGAACTTAGTATCAGACGGACTATCAGCTAACGAACCATAAAAGACACTCGGCTTTTTATCATTGTCTGATTTTCACAGGAAATCACTCTTTCCCGCGAACTGGAGCGCAAGTTGCCAATGGTCGAGCTTACATGTTCTACCGCGGCCGCCGCTTGGCTTGACCCCGCTGACAATAGAGTGTTTCTTGAACGAAGATGACTGTACCCCGCCTTTTAGAGGATCCTTCTAGGTTCAGTTCGAGCTCAAGTGCAATGTTGGCGCTGGGCCTCGAGCCCGTAAGCTACGAGTGTTTATTTGATCACTGCACAGCAACCATTGCTCTTCTGAACGGCGCTCGTATCTCGCGCGGCGACCGGGTCGCAGTCGTGCTTCCAAATGGGCCCGAGATGGCGGCCTTGTTTTTCGCGGTCACGATGGGCGCGTCGTGTGCACCGCTGAATCCGACCTACCGGCGCAGCGAGTTTGAGTTCTATCTCTCCGATCTCGCGCCGCGCGCTCTGATAGTCCTGGATGGCGCCGACCCGCCCGCGATCGAGGTGGCTGAGGCTCGCAGAAGGAAGGGTTGCTCGCCGCCGTCAAGCGTGGTGAGGCCGACTGCACCTACACCGTGCAGTGGATTCAAATCAGTACCTAGCAAGAAAGTGACTCATCAATAGGTTTCCCAATTCGTTGAACTTCATAAAAGGACGGATTAGCTTGCTCGACATCTGATGCTGTTCAATCCAGAAGCGACAATTGTCCGCATCCACCGGCTACGTCGCGCTGTGCATGGCCCGCGGCTGCTCGAAGCGGGCAATAGAAGGTTGACGGGGCCGGCCAGCACGTTCGCCAAATCGAACTGCTGTCCGCGACACTGCGACGTTATTGAGAGAGCGCACCCGCGCGCGGCCTCTTGAGATTTCTGGGCTGCCGCCTTGAATGACGCCGAGGGAAAAGAACGGGCCATCGCACGAGAACGCCGGCCCGAACACCGACTGGCATAGCCGTTTGAGCGAACTCTATCGGCAGGGCTGTCAAAATAAGGAGCGCCAACCGAAACCCGCCTACAGCAGGAGGAGGAACGGGCTGCCGCCCCGGCCCTCAGCTTAGCCTTGGACTCGAAAATGATTTAGCAAACGCGCGCGAAGCTCGGCAACCGCCGGGCCAGGATGCCATCCAGGCAACTTACATAACATTTTGTCACAATTACTGATGAAATTCAGTTTGGAGATAGTCTCGTCCTCGTGATACCTAAGGGCATCACACAAAAGAAGTGCAAGAGCGAATGGAGCGTGCCTAAGTGTTTCGGGGGCGTAGAAGACAGAGAATGGTACGTTTTAGTTATAGTTCGAGAAGTTCGTAACCCAGAAATGGCAGGAGGAGAAATCGAATGCGTAAAAGTTCACTTAATCGAAAGGCTGTGGCATGGGCCGGTGCCCTGGCGCTCGCGCTGGGTGCAGTTATTATGCTCGGTCCCACGGCCCAGGCAGGTACGCTGCGTCGGGCCTCAACCAGCTCGTCGGCTGCGAGCGGAGCAGATCCGGGCACGTTTCTGACGGCCTACTTTGATCTCGCACCGGGCGAAGAAGCATTTGGCTTTGGCGACAATGCGCTGCGGATCGAGAATCCGACTGCGGCCAACGGCGACCTGTGCGCGATGATCTACATCTTCGACGCGAGCGAAGAGATGGGCTGCTGCGCGGGCTGTCCATTGACCCCCAACCAGCTGCTCCAGGATAGCGTCGAGACGATTATCGGCAGCTCGTGGGAAATCGCCGGTGGAACCCCGGCCCAGGGCGTGATTCAGATCGTGAGCGCGCTGCCCAATGTTGGCGTGGACTGTGTTCCCTACGCTGCCTACACTCCAACCGCGAACCTTAACGGCTGGGTGACGCATGCGCAGGACGTGGGCGGAATCACCGGTATCACCGAGGTGAGCCTGACCGACAACGGCGCGGCCGACGCGACAGAATCGGCGTTCCTTATTTCGGAATGCGCTGACATCATCAGCAACGGCTCCGGCAAAGGCCGCTGCAACTGCCCCACGCAGCCGGACGGAACCCTGGCTCCGTAGCCGCACTGGCAGTACAAAGCCTCCGTCGCGAGGATTGCCCGCAGGGGAGACTACACATCCCCTGCGGGCCTATTTTTCGGCGGTTTAGGATCTAAAGGAAACTCCGGCAGTCGGCGTCGGGGCCTGGCGTTTCGGACGCTGGCCCGTTCTCATATGTCGCTCCGATCAAGAAATCTCCAGGCCGCGTTTTCGCTCACGCTCGACAACTACGTCGCTATGCCGGGGACACAGGTTCGCTAGTCTCAAATCCCAAGATTGCTAGAGTGAACTGTCGGCTGGTGGTGGTCCCCCCTTTCATCAGTCGGCGTTCGGGCTGGCGCATCACCGCGCTGGCTGTAATGTGCGAATTTGATGAAGACGCCTTAGTCGCATTGCGATCTCTCTTACTCGTTCCTTGCTGATTCCGAGCTGTCTGCCAATCGCGGCGTAGGTTAAGCCCACGGTGCGCAATTCTTCAACTTGGCGTTGACGTTCGGTTAGCGCGCGCACAGCGCCTCGTCTGGGACTCATCGATAGTCACTTCCTAAGAGGTGTGGGCATAGCCTGCCGAATTTTGCGAATTGCTTAGTACGCGGCTGAGCGCAAGTCGTGCTCTGGCAGCGCTTCTTTCATGTCCAGCTTTTGATCAGCTTCGCCAAGCAGAACAAGAAGCGCCTCTCGTCGTATCTTCGAGAGTTTAATTTTGAATTCCTTACTCTTCATGCACACCCAGGAAGACCGAACATAGCTTATCCGTCGCGGGCGGCCATCGCTGCCTATCTCGCGGCGGTCATGGATTTCGAGACCCCGTGCACGCTCGCGAGCAACCACCACTTGGGCGTGACGCGGGCAGAGCTCTATCTGCCGAATCGGCCGGCCGCAGGCGCAATCTTGCGAAAGACTATTCGTTGCGCGAGCTCTGGCGCATCGTTGGCGCCCTGCAGGAGCATGAATAGCCGTATCGCCCTATCTGAACAGCCACCGGCGCCGGATCGAAGTCAACCGCGAGCATCGATTCGTCTTTGTTAGTTCAAATGCGCGACGTGAAACATGCCCCTAATCGGGCGCCGACGTCGGATCGTCAGCGCACCACCTGCCCTCTCTGAGCCAGCGAATCAAAGAGAGTGACAGTTCCGCGTTGAGCTTGCGTTCGTAAAGCTCGAGATCGGCCTCGGTCAGGACGCCAAGCCATCTGTTGTTGGTGCCGCTGTGAAGAAACGTCTCGTGACCGTTCCTGAACGCGCGCTCCGCGCCCGCCATCAGCACTACGCCATCGCGCTTCATTGCCTCGAACGAAGCTGCATCGACCAGCTGCGGCCATAACTCGTCTGGCGTCTCGATACCGAGAAATTCGGCAATCCGTTTCATCTCTCCCGACAGATCGGCCTTCAAATCGTTGTAGTGGACCAGGAGCATATTGGCTCGTCGCCGCTCCGACCAGAACGACCGTTCGATTGCAAAGAAGCCATCCGACATAATCCTGGGCGTGTTCTTGTTGCCCTCGCCGATCCAGTAGAGAAAGAATTCGCGAGCAGTCGTCGGCGGCCGAGGCATAGGACGTCCTATGGTTTCGTCAGCCATACCGATTGCATCAAAATTCTCCCAAGCAGCAGGAAGGAAGCTGTTGAAGTGATTGAGGAACGACATGCAGGCATCGCGGCCGTCGCGCGCAACGTGGACATACTTCACCTCGTCATAGATTGGCAGCGCATCGAGCGGCAGATGAGATTTCAAGAATCGC
This sequence comes from uncultured delta proteobacterium, assembly GCA_963842215.1. Classification (GTDB taxonomy): domain Bacteria; phylum Desulfobacterota; class Binatia; order Binatales; family Binataceae; genus Binatus. The sequence goes on from CAWJFQ010000006.1 coordinate 420,373, forward strand.
CGGTGAGTCTGCGCCTCGAGCATTAGCAGCACCGTTTCGATCGGGATTTGCCGGCGTTCCACCCACGGCGACAATTCCAACAGCGGGCGCGGCTGAGGAGATTGGAAGATCAGCAGATTGACGATCTGCTGCATCCAGGTGGTGCCCACTTTGGGCGCGGTGGCGATTATGACGTCGCCAGTGCGTGGTTTGTAGTCTGACCACCTGCGACTGTCGCAACTCCAATCCCGTATGATTCTTGTTGGTGCGCGGCTCAACATAGCGACTCCTCCGGGGTGAAACTTCACAGCACGCTACCCGCGAGGCGCCACTGCAGCAACGGGGTCGCATCGTTCTCTGAATTTATCAAGGCGCTTGCCTTCCCCCTGGGGCTGAACCATTGTTCCGGCTTGAATAGACGCCTCAGATGCCAATTTGGATATCTACCTCCCGGTCGCGCACTCAGAGGGGATTTGACGCCGACACGGCACCGGATGGGAGCGGCAACAGCTGCAGTTGTGCCTGCTCTTTGATTACCCTCGGGCCTCCGAGATCGCTATGAAGGCAACGAAGGGCGTTATCAATACGCCCGCGCCGGTGGCGAAGACCAATTTGAAAACCAGAAAGTGCCGAAGCGAAATGGTCGTGGCACTGAGGTTTGAGAAAAGCCAGCACGACGGGCGATACAATTGCCATGCATACCACGCCGATCAGAAACGCTCGCATCAGAATCCCCTCCGGCATCCAGTGGCTGAGCGTTCCGCTATCGATGACGCCAATTCTGCCGTTGCGCACTTGCCGGCGTGCAACGCACGTTACCGCCAAGCATGTGAAAAGCGGAACCAGCAGAGCCGTTAGGATGGTGTCAACAACCAGACCCTGAGAACCCCAGATCGGCACTGGCTCCACCCTGCGAAACAGAAGCCAGCCGAGAAACGCGGCTATCGCCAGGTTAACGATTGCACTACCGAGTGACTGTTCGATGAATAAGAAACGGCGATGAGCAGGAGACATTAGAGGTTGGCGCTTTGTGGCCCACCCTCGGCGGCCATGAATGCTTGGCCGGGACTGTCCTAGTGCGACACTCCAAGGAGACCGGCGTCGTGTACGATCTCGCCGCCAAGCAAGGTCAAAATGCTCTCCGTGGCGGGTAGCGCCCCTGCGGGGACCGTGAAGATGTCCTGCGAGAGGACGGCCAGGTCGGCGACTTTCCCTGGCTCGATCGATCCCTTTTCCGCCTCCTCAAACTCGGCGTAGGCCGAGCCGCGCGTATAGGCTTCCACCGCCTGCTCGATGGTGATTGCCTCTGATGGCCGGGCGGGATGCGTTACGGCGAACATCATATTCAGATAGGGATTCAGCGGACCGTCCGAACCAAGCGCGAACGGTATACCTGCCTCGATCAGTGATCGTGCAGGGCTGTAATCGAACTTCGCGCCATAGCGCTCAACAAAAATGTCCTTAAAGGCGAAGTGACTGGGGTTTTGCACTACGATCACGCCGAGATCGCGAGCGCGGGAAATGAGATCGGGGAGCAGCCCGTCGCCATGTTCGATTCTCACGCGCCTGTCCTTCCAGTCAGTCCGCTTCGCCTCAGACTCCATCGCGTTCAGAAACAACTCGGCCGTCTTGTCGCCGACTGCGTGAACTAGCAGCGGCTCGTCGTTCTCCACTGACTCGCGGAGCATCGAGCGCATTTCCTGCTCTGGCAGATAGAGCTGCCCTGCCCAGCCTCTGCGATCGCGATACTCGCTTCGAAGCGCTGCGCGCCGCTCCAGCGGAGTACCGTCGAGGAGCCATTTGGTGCCGGTGACTGCAACTCGCGATTTCGAATGAGAGCGTCTTGGCAAATCGCGGCCTTCGTTGAGATCTCGGGCATCAACGCCGGTGGACGGGAATCTAATCACGCGCAGACGGATCGGCAGCTTACCGCGCTGCACCGCCTCTGCATAACGACGGGCGGGGGGCAGGGTCATATTCTGTATCGACGTGATCCCGAAGCGCACCGCTTGTTCCGCGAGTTGCCGGGCGCTGGCGATTACATCCGCTTCTGATGCTGTCCGCGCCAACCTGCTCCATGGCCGCCACTGCGCGTAGCCAAACAGCTTGCCCGTAATTCGCCTCGTTCCTTCCACTCGCTCGCAACAACCGCCGAGCGGATCTGGCTCTTCCTCTGATAGCTCGAGCGCGGCCATCGCCTTTGTGTTCAGAACGGTCCCGTGCCCGAAGTAAGCGTTCAGTCTCACTGGATGGTCCGGCGCGATGCGATCCAGTTCAAACCGCGTCGCTCGCGCATCGTTGACCACGCCGATGCCATGAGTGCCCAGGATCCAAGTGCCTTTCGGAGCTTCTTTGACGGCGGTGGCAACTCTGTCCAGCACCTCGTCCCAACTGGGTTCCATGCTGCTGAAGGACAGCAGGGTCGCACGCGGGTCGGGGGTGTGATGAAAGTGCGCGTCGTTGATCCCAGGAATGACCGCTCGCCCTCGCAGATCAATGCGCCGAGTGTGTGCGTCGGCCGTTGCCGCGATTTCGTTTGTTACTCCAACGGCGAGGATTCGTTCACCCGCGATCGCGACCGCTTGAGCGAATTTGCGCGCTGGGTCGCTAGTGAACACCTTGCCATTCAGCAGTACGAGATCTGGACGCATTGCTCCATTCGATCTGCGGCGCGAAATCGGACGCGTCTCTTCTTCGGATTTCACCATTACCTTCTCAACTTTGGTTCTAAGCCTAGGCGCAGTATAAATTGGCGCGCTAGTAAGAATGCGACACTACGACCAACGTTCTGGCATCGCCATGAAGTGTTCGAAGAATCCGGTAGGACTCTCACCCGAAAAACGCCGGAAGTCGTGCACCATATGCATCTGGTCGTAGTAGCCAAACTCTTGAGCAATCTCCGTCCAAGTGCGCCGCTGCACCATCAATCGCGAGGAGAGAGCTCCCTGGAACCTGACAATGCGTGCGTACAGTCTGGGAGCCACACCAACCTGCTCACGGAACCTTCGCTCAAATTGCCGGATGCTCAGTCCGGTGCTCGCGGCAGCCTCAGGGATATGAAGCGCGCCGCGCTCAAGCAAGATCCGGTTGGCAATCTTGGCGACTGCGTCGGGTGCGTGTACCTTGATCGCACGCTTAAGCAGGAACGCGGTCGCCACGTCGATGCGCTGGGCGAAGCCGGCCGCGTCCGCCAGACGCTCCTCTATTTCTGAGATGCGCGTGCCCAAAACCGATCGAGCCTCGTATGCATGATCGGTAAACTCCGGCATTGGCACCCCGAAAAGCTGGCAGAATCCCGACGGTTGGAAATGGACGGTAAACACCTGGAGCTGTCCACACAGCGCTAGCGCGACCCGGCGGTGGGTACATAGGCCTACCACTACGGCCCGAGGAGCGGGCTCTCGCGTCCCAGAAGCGTACGAGTGAACCAAATAGCGCTCCTTCAGATAGAACTCGAGAAATTGCTCGTGACGTGCGGCAATCGGGTAGATAACCTCATCGCCCGCGATCAAAGCTTCGCGTTGTTCAAAGCACCGTACGTACGGCAGGAGGGCGGTAACGGGAGCCGCAGAAAGTAGCTGCATTCTTCCCTTCCCCCTGCAGACACGATCCTAGTATCGGAAGTTAGCTTCTGAACCTCAAAATACCCTGCGGGCTCGCGAAACGCACTCGTCGAACAGATTTCTCTGGTTCCCCTGCTAATCGATCTCAGCGGTTGGCGCCAGTTGTCAAGTGCAGGCCTGTCCTAAGATCGCGTTGAAGTGATGGCTCGATTGGTATGGAACCATCCTTCGGTTGGCGGATGCGGGATCATACTGTTGCATATGAGCGGCGGAGCCATTCGCCCAAACCGATGCGGCCAAGGCGCGCTTCTCCCAACGGCACCAGCGAGCGCTCCTCGACCCGGCCGCCGAAGTATCGGGCCTCCGGGTCGCGCACGACCTCACGCGCATCGCCGACCGCCTTCAGATAGCAGGCGACGATTTCGTTGAAAGGTGCTCGTTCCGGGCCGGCGATCTCGACAATACCGTTTCGCGGGGCTGCGAGCGCAACATCGGCGACGATGGCAGCAACGTCGTCCGCCGCGATGGGCTGGAACAGGCCGGGCGAAAGCCTGACGATCTTTCCATCCGCACCTGAAGCAGCGATGCCGCCGAGGAATTCCAGAAACTGGGTCGAGCGGATGATGGTGTAGGGGATGCCGGAGGTCTCGATCAGTTTCTCCTGGGCGACCTTCGCGCGGAAATAGCCATTGTCGGGCGTTCGGTCAGTTCCGACGATGGATAGCGCGACATGATGTCGGACGCCCGCCGCTGCTTCCGCCGGGAGAAGGTTACGGCCGGAAGTCTCGAAGAATTCCAGCACCGCCCGATCTTCAAATGAGGGCGAATTAGAGAGGTCGATCACCACCTGCGTGCCGGCCATGGCTTCTTTGAGCCCCTCGCCGGTGACGGTGTTGACGCCGCTTTTGGGCGAGGCGGCGACGACCTCATGACCGCCTTTGCGCAGAATGGGGACGGTCTTCGAGCCAATTAGGCCAGTGCCGCCGATGATAACGATCTTCATGGCTTACCTCCTTGTCGATGACTGGAGACCTTCAACTTAAGCCCACCCGTATTGTATTTAGAGGCGAGCGCTTAGCACCGCCCTCTTTCACTCTCGCCGAGCACAATGCGCTCGGAGCGGTATTCGCGAACCACCGATTTCGCACACCGGTCTTTTCGCAGCATGGGAGGTTATCTCAAGTCGACGAAGGACTAACGCTCGATTTGATCTTCGCGGTCATCGCTCAGTTTCCAAAGTCCCAGCTCTCCCCGGCGTGATACCGCGTCAGCACGTTCTTCGCTATCAGGATCTTGTGGACCTCGTCAGGGCCGTCCGCGAGCCGCAGCGTCCTGGCGCCCTGGTACATCGCGGCGAGCGGCAGGTCGCCCGACACGCCTGCTGCGCCCCAAACCTGGATCGCGCGGTCTACGACCTGGTGTAGGCCGCCGGCACGAAGATCTTGATCGCCGAGATGTCTGTGCGCGGGTCGGTGCCGCCGTCCATCCTCTCGGCGCAGTGGATGGTCATCAAGCGCGCCGCCTGGATGTCGATGTAGGAGTCGGCGATGAACCCCTGGATGAACTGCTTGCTCTCGAGCTTGCCGCCGTGCACCTCGCGCATCGTGGCGCGCTCGACCATCAAGTCGAACGCCCGCCACATCTGCCCGATCGAGTTCATGCAGTGATAGACGCGCCCAGCGCCGAGACGATCCTGCGCGGCCTGATGGCCCGAGCCCGCCTGGCCGAGCTGGTTACTGAGCGGCACGCGCACGTCGTCGTAGACGATCTCGCAGTGGTCGCTCGGCCGGCCCCAGACTTCGATGCCGCGCACGATGCTTAACGCCCGGCGTGTCCTTGGGCACGATGATCTGCGTCATGCGGCCGTTGTCGGCGCCGCTCCCTCCTGTACGGCACATGACGATAAGGAAGTCGGCGCGAAACCCGTTCGAGGTGAACCATTTGTGCCCGTTGATCACCCACTGGTCGCCGTCGCGGACTGCGGTGGTCTTGATTGAGCGCGGGTCGGAGCCGGCCGAGTCGGGCTCGGTCATCGAGAAGCCGGACTCCATCTTGCCCTCGGTCGAGCGGGACCAGCCACTTGCGTTTCTGCTCTTCGGTGCCGTACTTGAGCAGGATCGCCTGGTTGCCCGAGTTGGGCGCGACCACGCCGAAGAGCGCCGCCGCTCCCATGCTGTAGGCCAGCACCTCGTTCATGTACGCATGTTCGAGGAAGCCGAGTCCGGCGCCGCCGTACTCCGGCGGAAGATGAGGAGCCCACAGCCCCGCCTGCTTCACCTTCTGCTTGATCGACTCCCGCAGCTCCCGCGCGCCGCGCCGCTCCTCCTCCGCCGCACCGTCCCGCCACCCGGCCCAGAGCTTGCGCTCGTTGGGCAGGATATCGCGGTTGACGATTTGCGCGGTGAGCGCGCGGATCTCGTTGATCCGCGGGTCGAGCGTCGGGATCGGCTTCACGTTCATATTCATGGTGGCTTCCTCTGTGGGCTCAAGCGTAGCAGGCCGCTACCGGGGGTCAAAACTTGTTCCTGTTCTTGTCCAAATTGACAAGTTTCAGCTAGCCGCTGGATCCATCGGTTCCGCGGGCAGTTCGGGGAACATCATCGAAACCCTGTTCCCCAGCGCCCCGTTCTCATGATCACGTCGCACTTTGACCGGCATCCATTCGGAATGGCGCGCCGGGACGACTTTTGTGATAGCGCAGATAGCGCGCTGCTCCCTCGCTGAGTACCGTCAGCACGACGTCGTTCATCGTGCCGCCGAAAGCCGTGCGAATCTATCGGATATCGGCAAACGACTTGCGGAGCTAGGCCAGCGTCCGCTCCTGGCTTATGAAACTGGCGTTCCACGGCGTCGCCGCGATGGCCGCGCCCTCTGTTAAGCCAACACGGCGAGGCGATCTGGTTCGTAACGGACGGCAGGCCAATACGTTGAGCGATAGTCGGTCGAGGAGAGAAATTTAGGGCCAGCTGCCGACGATGAAGTCATTGCAGTGGAAAGAATCTAGCGCGAGTTGTATCCAAAAACTCGGATCGGGAAATTGACGGCTTTCGGAGTCTACTACAGAGAGTCTAAGGATAGAGCAGACCCGCGGTCGTGAGGCGGGGTGGAAAGTGTCCGGCGATGAAGGGGCCATAGACCACGGCTACCAGGACGACTGAAGCGATAACCCAGTAGCCAAGCTGATCGAGCTGCGGCTGCCATCCGACGACGGACGGTGTCTGGACAGTCGCGGTAAACGGGAGATCGCTCGGCGCGGTCCTTTTGCCGGCAATTTTCGTCATCGCCAGGATGAAGAAGAACAGCATCGCACTCGCGAACATCAACGTACCGCCGATGCCCGTCATGATTCCCGGAATCTTCCACGCCGCCATGTCGTAGGTTGCATGCACCATGTCGGTGCGCCGCGGCATTCCCTCCATGCCTCCGGCCATCAGGCCTCGCGAGAAGATCATCACTCCGAAGAAATACAAAAAAGCCTGGAACAGTGCGGCGTGCGACGACCAGATCTCGCGCCGCTCGAGATAAGGTATCAGCCAGTAGGCGATTCCCATGTAGGAGAGGGCCACCGCACAGCCGATAGTGAGATGGAAATGCCCCGGCACGAACGCAGTGTTATGGATCTCCATGTTCATGGTGTAGCTCGCGTTCATCAAGCCGGATATGCCGCCGAGCAAGAACGCGATCATCGCCAGCACTTGCGCCGCCACTGAAGGATCGCTCCATGGAATCCTGAAGCACCATCCGACGAGCCCGTTCCCGCCGCGCCGTCGTCCCGCGATCTCCAGCGCATACATTACCGAGAACGCGGTCATGAGGCTGGGGAAGAAAATCGCGAAGGTCACGCCTGCGACAGCGAACTTCAGACCCCTCGAAATGCCCGGATCGACGAACTGATGATGAAAGCCGACCGGCACCAGCAGGATAAAAAGTAGAAAGGCCACCCGAGTCAGGGTGTCGCTGAACAGCACGCCGCCGGCCTGTTTCGGAATCAGCCCGTACCATGAAACGTAAATTGGCAGCAGCCAGAAGTACACGATCGGATGCCCAGTGAACCAGAACAGCGTCCGATCAAGCATTGGATCGGTGCCCGGAAACCAACCCAGCGACCATGGCAGCAGAAACACCACGACCTCCACGGCCAAGCCGACCGATGCGATATCCCACATCACGTACGTCGCGATGGACATGAAGGCGAGCAGTGGCACTCGCTCGCCCGGATGATCCTCGCGCCATCCGCGCAGTGCAATCAGCTGAGCCGCCGAGATGATCCACGTGCTCACTACCACCAATGCGAGGCCCAGGTAAAATGTCCAGTCGGCCTCGAGCGGCGGATAGAAGGTGTACAGCACCGAGGCCTTGCCGGCGAGCATCGCATACGCCGCCAAAATCGAACCGACGACCAGAGTCCAGAACGCCGCACGAAGGAGAGCATCGTTGAGCTTGCGCCCGAGCCCGCGCGCGGTAGTCAGCGCGAGAAAGCCGTTGGCGAATGCGGTCGGCAACACCAGCGCATTCAGCACGCCATGAATCGTGAGTCCCTGGTAGTACGAATGGACGACCGGGTAGTACTGCTCGATGTTCACGCGCGCATAGCCGAGCGCCTGGCCCAATCCCATGATGACACCGATCGCGAGCAGCGCGAACCCGAAGTAGATGTTCCACTTAATGACGTTCAACTGGCTCGGCGGGATCAAGAAGCCGGACGGTTCAGCAACGATCGACGTGCTCACTTGACCACCACCTTTCCGGACATCGTGTGATGCAACCGGCCGCAGTACTCGTGGCAAATGAGCAGGTATTCGCCAGGTTTGGTAAACCGGTAGTCGAATTCGGAAACCTGTCCGGGAATGAGCATCATGTTGACGCGCGTGCCGACGATGAAAAATCCGTGGATCACGTCAGACGAAGTTGCAACGAAGTTCACGTCGGAGCCAACTGGAACGTCGATCTCGTCGGGAGTAAAGGACCAAGTCTGTGCAATCACGACCGCTTGGTATTTTCCCGGCGAGATTTTCCGAAGTCCTATGCGATCGAACGGCGGCGTTTTGCGGAGTACCTTGCGAAGCTTCTGGCCGACGTCGCAATAGATCATCCCGCCATGCGACGGAAGATGGACGCCCATCGCGACGGTGCCGTAAGCCAGCGCGCACAGGAAAACCACTAGCACGGCGGCGCAAGCCCCAAGGAAGGCCCTCTCGTACCGTTCCATCTACCTGTCCAGTAACATCCAGAACATCGCGGCCCATCCCACCGCGAGCACCAGCATGTACGTCCCCAAGATGAAAATCGTACCTGTTGGTGGCGGAAGGTTTTCTTCGGAGAACTCGTCGCGCGGCGTTTCGTCTGCCATGCGCCACTCTCTCTTTTTTGTAACGTCCCGTCTAATAGGAAATCCAAGAGCGATAGTCCTTAGCTAGGCGAAGGGCATCCTTCTGAGCGCCGGCAGCAGGCGCATCTCCTCGCTTTCGATCAGGTCGTCGAGCTTGACCGCGAGCATACATAGAGCCTTGCCGGCCACGGAGACAATTTTGTCTGGATCTTCTTCGAACGAGACTCCCACCAGCTTGGCGATGAGCGAGCGCATCTCGCCGTGGCGCTTTTTGATTCGATTCATGACCTCGGCAGAGATGCGGCCTGCACCTTCCGCCCATGGCAGCAGGGTTTCATCTTCGCTGAGCAGGTGCTGATTGAGTCGCGGCTTCAGAATTTCCCAGCATCGCTGCGCCTGGGTGCGCATCTCGCGATCCGACGGCTTGAAGCCGAGAATGACCCCGGCGACTGCCGCGTCCAGAAGCGGCATCCCGAGCAGGTATTCTTCGCGGCTCAGCTCTTCGGTTAGGTTTCGTATCTTGCGCGTGTCGTTGAGCTTCGTGGCTCGCTTTGTTGACGGCTTCTTGGCAGCGCTCATATTCGCTTTCATAGACTCACTGGGACTCGCTGGTGCGACGGTTCAAGCTCCGGCGCGGGCCTCGGCAGGATCGCGACGAAAAATAGATTTCCCGCCCGTCACGAGTTTCCAACACGCCATAGCCGTCAGGCGGAAAGATAGTGGTGACTCGAACGTCGGGGGAACGTCCCTGGATTTTCGCATCGTGACGCAGCTTATGCACGTATTCCTCGAGTTTGGCGCGCGCCGCGGTGAAAGCCTGGGTTATCGCCAGCGGCAGATCGACACTGTTTTGCTTGTCGATCGTGAGCTCGCCGCCGGGCACGTCGAGATGGATTCTAACGCGGCCCGCTTTTTCGATGACAATGAACCGCAGCTGCTGCAAGCACTTGGTGCATCCGGTCAGGCCGTTGACGTATGCCTCGAGCGCTTTGACGTGCGCGACAATTTGCGTCTCGATCGCTTCGGTCATTTCCGATTCAGATGCGCCGATTTGGATCTGCATTTTCCCCTCCGAGCCCGGAACGATTCATCCACTGCGACTTTCTAATTCATTCTTCGTGCCGAGCGCTGGTGGAGATGAAACGCCTGATATCGGGCGAGATTCGAACGGCGGTCGTAGTGCTGTATCGTTTGGATGCAGGAGACTGACGCGCTTGGCTACACGGCGCGAAGACGGGATCCGAATGCAGCGACTCCGATTGCGAGACGAGGCATGTTCGAGGATTGGTCTTTCGATCAACTCCAGATGCTGTGGAAATCCGATTACCCCACCTTGCGACAGTCTGAGTGTTTTGCGAGATAGTCCCTCGGGGGTGTGTGCGGTTCAGCGCGAGTCCCCGTCATCTTCCAGTCGTGACAAGCAGCACGGCTCTCAGCGCTGGCCTTCGTTGGTCTCTGGGCACAACTGTTGCTTTCAGCACGAACGCGCCGCTCGATTCGGCGCCGACCGGGGGAGTTATGCGAACCGGACGAATTTTCTCGACATTTCTGTTCGCCTTTGCGGTCGCGGCCTTGTCTATCAAGGGAGCTGCGCGCGCCGCCGACAGCGACGTCACCGACGCGGCCGCGCTCAAGGAAATCAGAGCCGAGATGCGCCAGATGCGCGAAGAGCACAAGCGCGATCATGAGGTAATTCGGTCGCTTGAAATAAAGGTTCAGCAGCTCGAAACGAAAGATTCAAGGGTCGAGACCACCACGCAGCAACTGCAGAGTACTAATCAGAAGCTGAAGGAGACGACGCTCGAACTTCAGCAGACCAACCTGCAGGTTAAGACCTTGCAGACGAAGGTCGACGCGCCGATGGCGCCGCAGGAGTTCAGCAGCGTGATCGATCGTTACCTCGGCTCGCACACCTTCACCGTAACCGGCGCAGCCGGTGGCCAGTTCATCTTCGACCAGCAGAGCGGTGCGCTAGACGATCTTCATCATGCATCGCAGAACTCGTTCTTCTTCGATTGGGAACCAATGATCCTGTATCGCCCAGCCGACTGGATACTATTCGAGGGTGTGTTCAGCGCGGGCTTTGGCGCCAACGGTACGGGCACCGACCTGTCCACTGCTGATTTCCAGATCTTTCTCAACAAGTACATGACGGTCGTCGCCGGCTTGTTCGATCAACCGTTTGGCGATTGGTACGAAGCGCAAAGTCCGATGTGGGTGAACCGTTTTGTCACGGCACCGCTGCCGTTTGGAGTCGAGCCGGTGGTTCCGCCCGGCGAGCTCGGAATCCAGCTTCGCGGCGGCATGCAATGGGGCGCGCTCGGACAGGATGCCGACTACACAGTTTGGGGCGGCAACGGCCCGAACTTCAGTTCCGATGTCCTCGGGGCCGCGATGTCGAGTCCAACGTCGATTGCGTCCGCCGAGACCAACGGCAAGTCGATCGGCGCGCGTTTTCGAATCTACCCGCTGCCTGTAGATACGAATTGGGGACGGCTTGAGCTAGGTGCGTCCACTTACAACGGCAAATGGGCGAACGGAAATTGGTTCAACTCGTGGGGCGTTGACTTCAACTACTTCGTGGGCAACCTGCAGACCCGCGGCGAATGGCTGTCATCGTATCGCCAGATGCCCAACGGGCAGGCCTCGGACAATCGCCAGGGATGGTACGTGCAGGCCGGCTACTTCCTGACTGGGATGAAAGTTCCGGGCCTTCCCGATGTAATCAACAACTACCTGCGTCGATTCGAGCCGCTGGTGCGTTATTCGGGAGTCAACCAGCGCGGCGTTTCGCTCGACGACATCCAGGGTGCGACCGGTGTCGGGCTCGGTGGCACGCAGGTCGGGTTGGTGCCCGATTTCGGCATCAACGGATCGCCGGCGACCTACGCGCCGCATTCGCGTGAAGTGGCGCTTGGGCTCGACTATTGGATTGCACCTTCGATCGTTTGGCAGAACGAATTCGATATCGAATTGCCACAAGCGGGAGGAGTGTTCGTCTCGTCTACCGGCGCCCAGACCCCGGTCGGTTCGGTACCGAACGACCACGCATTCTTAAGCGAGTTCACGATCGGATTCTGAGGGCAGCGCGATCATGAAAAAAACATTGGTGGCAATTTTGCTTGCTACTCTGGCGATTGGATCGACGGGCAGTCGTGCAATTGCACAGCAGGAGGACATTTCCCCGGCTGAGCACAAGCGCTTGTTCCGCGAGGGCGCCCAGCTGTGGCCCGTTTACTGCAACACCTGTCACAACGCGCGGCCGGGCTCCGAAAAGGCTCCCTATGAATGGGACCAGATCATGATGCATATGCGGACGCTCGGGAACTTGCCGCCCGACGACGCCAAAGCGATAATGGAATATCTCAAGACCCGGTGAATCGGTAAGCTGCGCAACGACTGAAACGGAGGACGACGTGAATCGAATCATCTCAACTCTTTGCGCGTTCGCAGTAGTTGCATGTTCATTTGGCTCCGTACGCGCGGCCGATATGGCGGCCGCCAAAGAGAACTACGATACCTTCTGCGTCAAGTGTCATGGCCCTGGCGGCAAGGGCGACGGTTCCGCCGCGGCAACGCTTTCTACCAGCCCACGCAATTTCACCGATTGCGCCGCGATGGGCAAGATTTCCGACGACACTATGTTCAACGTGATCAAGAACGGCGGTGCCGCCAACGGTCTGAGCAAAGACATGCAGGCATGGAACTCGGGCTTCGAGGATGGTGAGATTCATGACCTGGTCGCTTACGTCAGAACCTTCTGCGCGAAGTAAGGTGAGTGAGGGAAATTCGATCGACGCGAGGCCGCGCGACTTGTGGTGGTTTCGCAAGAACGTGCCGTGTCTCGACGCGTGCCCGGTCAAGACTGACGCCGGCCGCTACGTCCAACTGATCGCGGAAGGGCGCTTGGCGGAAGCATACCGCATCGCGCGGTCGCCGAATCCGATCGCCTCGATATGCGGGCGCGCATGCGGCGCTCCGTGCGAAGACGCGTGCCGCCGCGGCAAAATCGACGCGCCCGTGACGATTCGCGCACTCAAACGTTTTCTCACCGAGCAGTTCGGCCCCGAAGCGCTCTCGCCTAAGGGTATCCGCGAGATGATCGCGGGCCCATCTGGTGGCGGCAGCGTCACCCCCGGCCATATAGACATTCCCGGCGCGCGGCCTGACTCGCACGGGTCGAAACGCAAAGTCGCAGTCGTCGGCGCGGGCCCCGCTGGTCTGGCGTGCGCCAACGATCTGGCGCTGATGGGCCACAGCGTAACAGTGTTCGAAGCTATGCCGCATGCGGGCGGAATGCTGCGATACGGAATTCCGGCGTACCGGCTGCCCCGCGACGTGATCGACTGCCAGGTCGGCGAGATCGAAGCGCTCGGCGTAGAGTTTCGCTACTCGACGGCGCTCAAACCCGGCTTCGGAATTCACGAGCTCAAAGAGCAAGGCTACGAGGCTATCTTTCTCGCCGTCGGAGCATCGCTCGGGCGCGCAGTGTCGATCGAAGGCAGCGATGCGGACGGCGTGATCAAAGCGATCGACTACCTGCTCAATATAAATCGCGGCTATCGCGTTCCGATGGGCGGCAAGGTGGTCGTGATTGGCGGCGGCCTGGTCGCGATCGACGCGGCGCGGACCGCAGTGCGTGCACTCGTACCCGGACTCGTCATGTCCGACGAGGAAGAGAAGAGCGTCGAGGCCGGCACGATGCGCGTGGCCCTCGATGCGGCTCGGGAGGCTGCGCGGCGCGGTGCTTTGGAAGTGACAGTCGCGAGTCTCGAATCCGGGGCTGAGATGCCCGCGATGAAATCTGCACAAGGCCGCGAGGAACTCGACATCGCGCGCGACGAGGGCGTCACTTTCATGCCCGGCTGGGGTCCGAAGCGGATCGTAGTCAGCGAGGGCCGCGCAGTCGGAATAGAGCTCGTGAAGTGCGTCAAGGTATTCGACGAAGCGGGGCGCTTCCGTCCGCAATTCGACGAGAACGATAAGCGCGTCGTTGACGCCGACGCGGTGATCCTCGCGATCGGACAGGCGCCGGATCTGTCGTTCGTCAGGCCGGAGGACGGAGTCACTATCACGCCGGCGGGAACGCTGAAGATCGATCCAATCACGTTGGAGACTGGCATCGCCGGAGTGTTCGCGGGTGGCGATGCGGCCTTTCCGCCTTCCCTGCTGATCACCTGCGCGCAGCATGGCAAGGTCGCCGGGCGCGGCATCGACGCCTACTTGCGCGGCAGGCCACTCGGCCAGCCGCAGATGCACGTCACGATAGAAGAGCTGCCGACTGACGTTTACAAGATGGTCGATCAGTACGAGCAGAAGCATCGCGATATCCCGCTGGTCCCGCTCTCGCGCCGCACCGGCTTCACCGAAGTTGAGTCCACGTTCAGCGCAGACGACGCGCGCGAGCAGGCCGAGCGATGCCTCTACTGCCATATCCATCCGATCTACGACGGCGCGAAGTGCATCCTGTGCAATCGATGTGTCGACATCTGCCCAGAGCATTGCCTGCATTTCTCTTGCGCCGGAGATATCGCCGATCAGGAGCGAGTCGCCGGTGTGATGACCGACGCGGAGATTCGTAGCGCGTTTCTCTACGACGAAGCGAAATGCATCCGCTGCGGCCTGTGCGCAACCCGATGCCCGACCTCGGCCATCACGATGGAGCGCTTTCAGTTCGAGGAAACGACCGGCTGATGGACAACGAGCGCCGAAAAATTCTGCGCTTCATCGGCAAGGGCTCGGTGCTGGCCGCCTTCATGGCGCAGATCGGCGCCGCTGGCCGCGCCTTCTTCCCCAACGTTCTCTACGAGCCGCCGAGCCGCTTCAAGCTCAAGAAGCCCGACGACTATCCCGACGGCTACACTCTTGACGAAGCGCATCGCCTCTATGTGATTCGTCAAAAAGAAGCCTTCCACGTGATCTCCGCGATCTGCACGCACCTCGGATGCAATGTGCAGTGGCGCGACACCGAGTTCGACTGCCCTTGCCACGGCAGCCGTTTTCGTCCTGACGGCACCGTGATCGGCGGGCCAGCGCCGCGGGCGCTCGATTGGTTTGCGACGACGGTTTCGCCCGACGGCTACCTCGAAGTCGACAGCGCAAAAGACGTCGCGCGAGACTTCAGGCTGATTGTCGGCGGCAAAGGCACGGCCTGAAAGGTGGGCGGCAAGCTCAAGGCGCTCTGGCGCAAGATGTCGTGGGCGTGGTCGCCGGAAAGCGATCGCGAGTCGTCGGAAGCGATCGTCAAAAACTTCTGGCTCCACTGGTTCCCGGCAAAAGTTGCGCGCGCGGGCATGGAATGGAATTACTCCTTCTGGCTCGGCACCGCCTCGGCCTCGTTGCTGCTGATCCTCACCGTCACCGGCGTGATGCTGATGTTCTTCTACGTACCATCGACCGAGCGCGCGTACGGTAGCATCAAGGATCTCCAGTACGCTGTCAGCTTCGGCCGCATTCTCAGGAATCAGCATCGATGGGCCGCGGAAGGAATGGTCGCCGTCGTGTACATCCACATGGCGCGAGTCTTTTTCACCGGCGCATACCGCGGCACGCGCGCAATCAACTGGGTGACCGGCGTCGTACTTTTTCTCGCGACGTTGTTCCTCTCATTCACCGGCTACTTGCTGCCGTGGGATCAGCTCGCATTCTGGGCGATCACAGTCGGCACCAGCATCGCAAAGCAAGCGCCGCTGGTCGGACCGACGATTCAGTTCATCCTGCTCGGAGGCCACGAAATCGGACAGCAGACGCTGCTGCGATTTTACGTGCTGCACGTTTTCTTCCTGCCGGTGTTCGTGTGGGTGCTGTTCGCCTATCACATGTGGCGCGTGCGCAAAGACGGCGGCCTCGCGGTTGTCGAGGGAATTCGCAACGCGCGCGTTATGGCACCGAAAGCTACGCCGATGACCAAGAGTTACTCGCTGTTTGGCCTCACGCCCGGGACTTCGGTGGCGGTTATGAGTTCGACCGGGCTGGAGGAGTCCGACCAGGTTTTTTCGTCGCCGAATGTGTCGCGACGAATCGCGCTGGTCTTCCTGGTCGTATTCAACTTCACGCTCCTGGCCGCGATCCTGTTCAACGCGCCGCTCGAGGGTCTCGCCAATCCGTCGGTGACGCCGAATCCCGCGAAAGCGCCGTGGTATTTTGTCTGGCTGCAGGAGCTGGTCGCATCAACGACGGTTCGCTTCGGCGGTTTTACTGTTAGCGGCGCGTTGCTGGGCGGAATACTGTTACCCGGACTTTTGCTCGCAGTGCTGACGCTTTGGCCGTGGCTTGATCGTTCGCCCCGTCGCGCAGAAGGGCGATGGCTCGCGCCCGAGCGCAAGCGTCAGAACGTGACGTTTGCTGCCGCGACCCTCGCGGTCATCATTCTGATCTTGGTCGGGGTTTATCTGCGCGGACCTTACTGGCGGATTTACTGGCCCAGCCAGGCGCGGCCCGAGTTGCCGCGGCTCTACTGATATGGCCGAAAAGAATGAATCGTATGAGGCGAAGGACTTCGGCTGGTTGGTCGCGATGTCGCTTCTGTTTTTGGTGCTTGTCGTGGTCTGCTTCTGGCGAGAGTTCAGCACCGAGTGGGGACCGTATCAGCGGCAGTTTCCGCAATTGCTCGGTTATTACGGCAAGGGGCAGCAAGCGCGCGACTTCCGGCCGGGTATTCAGCAGATCTGGATTCCAAAGATAGGCGTGACCGACCGGTGCATCACTTGCCATCTCGGCTACGAGTGGTTGTCAGTGCTTCCAGCGACGATAGCCGAACCGCTGAAGCCGCATTCAATGAACGACTGGATCGCAAAGCATGAGTTCGCGAAGTTCGGATGCACGCCATGTCACGGCGGCGACGGTTCGGCGACCACTGTCGCGGGGGCGCATCATGGCGGAGGTGGATGGGAAGATCAGATGCTCTCGAACGCGCTCGCGGCGCAAAACGGTCTCACGATGAAAGAGATGATCCAGCTGCGGTGCAACTTTTGCCATCGCCATGATGTGGCGACGCCCGGGATGGAAGAGATCAATCTCGCCAAACAGCTCTTCAAAAAGAAAAAGTGCCTACTATGTCATGTCGTCGAAGGGCGTGGCGGCGCCACCGGGCCCGAGTTGACCTACGAGGGCGACCGCAACCCCGAACTGCTGAACTTCGCGCACGTGAAGGGCGCGCATACGTTTTTCAATTGGAACGTCGAGCATCTCACGCAGGCCAGCATGGTTACACCGGGTACGCAGATGCCCGACTTCAACTTGAAGCCCGAGGACTCAAGAGCGCTGACACTCATGCTGTTGAGTTGGCGGCGGCTGACGTATCCTCCGGAATACATTCCAGATCCCGAAGTGGCCGCGGCAGCGACGCAACCGTCGCCTACACCAACGCCGACTGGGACTCCAAGCGCGATTCCTATCGCGCGTTGAACATTTAAGCTGGAGGGTGAATCGATGAAATTGAAAGTTTTGGGATTACCGTTTGCGCTCGGCGCGGCGCTAGCCTTCGCCCAGCCTACGCTGTCTGCGGCTGATGACGTATCCGACGGACATCGCTATTTCGTTCGCTACTGCGCATCATGCCACGGTACAGACGGCACTGGAGACGGGCCGGTTGCCAAGACTCTCGTGACCCCGCCGGCGAATCTGCGCAAGCTCGGTGACGAATATGGCATGCCCCTGCCTGCCCATAAAATTGCCGAGTTCATCGACGGCCGCGATACGCCGCGCGCCCATGGGAGTCACGAGATGCCGGTGTGGGGAGAGAAGTTCTACGAGATGGGCCAGGGCGAGCGGGGTGAGTACGGCATCGGCGAGGTAATCGGTAAAATAATCGCGTACCTCAATACGATTCAGGATCGTCGAACGGCGATGCGGTAGAGGACAGCGATTGCCGGCATTTACTGCGCGACGATGCGGAATACAGGATAGCGCGCAGCCACCTTCTCGAATTCCGTTCGTGACGCGTCACGGCTCTGATCGAAGTGCGGACGGGCGCCAGGAGCCACTTGCAGATAAGCCTTGAGAATTGGTGCACGCCGCGAAATCGGGACATCCTCGAGCTTCACCCTTTCGCTACTACCATGGCGGAGCACGGCGGCACCGGCGCTGGCGCGCAGGTTGCGCACCCAGTCGGCCTTCTCGCCTAGCATCGACACCAGGTATCGTTCCGTGCCGACCTGCGCCACAACCAGCTGGACCAGGCAGGCTTTGCCGCTTCGTCGCCCTCTCGTTTCCAGGGCTACCATCAGTGCCGGAAAAACTCCGAGCGCGGTTAGCCGCGCCTGTCCGGAGTTGAGACGTCTTGTGAACGGGTTCGGCCTTCCGCCGGGATAGAAGAGCGCCCTGTACCACGAGTGTGGCAGGGTCCATGGCAGGGTGAAGAAAACGACTACGCCGCCGAGTACGATCGCCCCCGCTGGAAGATAGGGACTCATTGCTTGCACAATATCTTAAGACATTGCCAAGTGCTCGAGCGCGTCCTCGATTTCAGCGACAAAGTGTTCGCGCTGGCGAGCCACGGGAGACATTTCATATTCGCGGCGCACTGATGCGCTTGGGGTTCGGATGTTGGGAAGCGCAGCCTCCAAGGGTGCTGACCGAAGGCGCCCCTGTTCCTCTAGATAGTAATACCGCCGCAGTAGAGATCCGCACCTATTGCAGTGCGCCAAGAATTGGGAGGGCTTCATTCCAGATGGCACTCTCCAAGAGCGCTGCACATCAGATTTCAGGTTGCTCGACCCGCAGTTTGGGCAAATGTTTGAATGTACCATACCCTCCTCCGCTCTTCTCCTGAAACGTCGCTATCCTGGTAAGTCAGACAGCTGCAACCACCATGCCATCTGAACTAACTGCCAGGTGCGGACGAGCGAGCCGAGCGCGCTGTTGCCAACGGACACAGTTGTCGCTTTTGGACGCGCCATCGCGTGCTGTTGATCTGGAGAAACTCAGATTAAGCAAGGGATCGTTAACAACCGAACGGTAGGTAAGTAGCCGGTTTTTTTCAGCTTGATTCTGCGAGCAAGGTCATTGCCAAGAATTTATATTGAGCGTTGAAATTCGGTCATCGGATACGTCCGAGGTGATGCCTAACCCTGCCATGCCCGTTCTTTCCTTCAGCGAATAGAGCAGGGCGATGCGCGGCTGTAGGTTCAGCCCAGGCGAATCAACTGGTATGCAGTGTTCTCAAAGGAACTAGCCCCAGTCGCGACGGTCGAATATCTCGTCCGGGGCCCGGTCGGACCGCAACCTCGGAACGCCGAGGTCTCAGTGATTCGAGGCGCTCGACGAGAAATTTTTCGACAACCCGCTAGATGTCGTATTCTTGGAGCAGCGCCTGCCGCAACTTGACGAAATGAATGAAGAGCGCCTGGTACTGAAGCCTCCTTTGTACCGGCAGACTTTCCAGATTGAGGCCAATGCGACGCGTCCTCCTGAGGACGGTCGCGATCGAGTCAACTTTTCGAGTCGAGGCTGTGTCGAACCATTTTCGGGCAACGTCGCGAGGAAGAGACCGGAGACTCACCAGCACATCGGCCGCAAGCTCGCGCGGCTCGCTCAGATGCGCTTCAATGCCGATCAGCCGCGCAAGCTGAACCGATGCGCTGGGTGCGGAAAACAGGTCCGCGGTGACATGATGCCCTAGTTCGTGTGCAAACGCGGCCGCAACCACAACCGGATGATGGGCGCTATTGAGGCATATAAGCGGGCGCTTGATCGAACGGGAGTCGCTGCCCAAGTAGAAGCCCAACACCGCGAGGCCTGACTCCCACGGCATGTTGATGAACCGGAAGTCGGCGCCCAGATCTGACGCCCGCGCGGAATATTCGCTCATCGAACCGACTTTATCGGCCACCTTGTTCAGACGCGGCCACGCTTTGCGTTTCCCTAAGCTGATAATTTTCTGCACTCTGGCACGGCTGAAACTGTCACGCAGCGCAGCCCGATAGTCCCGACTCCAAAGGCGGGGACCTTCGGCCTGAGTAGTAAAAGGTTCAGGGACGCAAGGGTTTGAAGGCGTTTCGGCGCGGGCGATAGCATCAGCAGTTAATCTCTCGATGCGGGAGCCACGCTTCTTCACTCTCATAAATCGATCCTCTGCGACTTCCCGTAACTAAAAGTAATAATTCAATGCTAAGTGTCAACTACCTTGCCAGGAAGGTACTCGCTCCTGTGTGTGGCGAATCGCTGATTTCTGAGGAAAATCAGCGAATTCGCCACACACGGACTGTTCCGATCAGTGTTGGATGCCATGGTCATCGTCAGGCCGGATACAGTGCTCCGTTGGTATCAACGAGGCTACCGCGGCTACTGGCGTTTGGATGTCCTGGTGGCGCGGTAGGCCAAGGATCGATGGCGAACTCCGTGCGCTGATCCGCCGGATCAGCAGGGAGAACCCTTTGTGGGGAGCGTCGCGGATCCGCGGCGAACCGTTGATGCTCGGGTTAGAGGTCTCCGAGTCGACCGTTAGCAGGTACATGATCGGAACACGGAGGCCGCCGTCGCAGAGTTGGAAAACATTCCTGCGCAATCAGGCCGGCGGGATCGCTTCAATCGATCTGTTTGTGGTCCGTACCATCTCGTTCAAGCTGCTCTACGGCTTGGTGATTCTTGGCCACGTACGAAGACGACTGGTCCGGATCGCTGTGACCAGCAATCCAACGGCGGAGTGGATCGCGGGTCAAGTAACTGAAGCCTTCCCCTGGAGCGAAGCGCCCGGCATCTGATTCGTGACCGCGACGGCGCGTTCGGGCCAGCATACATGCGGTGCATTCGTGCCATGGGTATCCGCGATCACCCGATCGCGCCGCGCTCACCTTGGGAGAACGGACATGTCGAGCGGCTCATCGGCTCGATTCGTCGCGAATGCCTTGACCACCAGATTGTGTCCGGCGAGGCGCATCTGCGTCGCATTCTGAAAACGTACGCCGCCTACTACAACGAAAACCGGAGCCACTTGTCGTTAAGCAAAGACGCCCCGAACTTCCGACGTTCCGAAACGGTTGGCAACATCGTCGCGATGCCCAATCTTGGGCGGCCTGCTCGGCTTTGAGTTTTGATGAGGCACAGGCGAATCACTGTTTCCCCAGAATCAGCGATTCGCCACACACAGGATCGTAAGCTGCCGGCCACGAAAAAACGGTCGGCGCAAAACTCCAACGTTTATCGAGCATACGGAACTATGATAGCCACAGGAATTTCCATACGTGTCGCACCCGCACGAATATTGAAACAAGCGCGGAAGTACCTAAGTTGACGGTAGCGGCTGTTGGGAATAGTTTTCCGCTCGCCAGGTGCATCTCCACGCATTTCCACGAGTCTCACGAGGTAACCCCTTCATGGATATCAGCAAAGATAAATTACTCGAGATGTACCGCACGATGCAGAAGATCCGGCATTTCGAATCCAAGGCGCGTGACCTGGCGATGGCCGCCGAGATTCCCGGCTTCGTGCACGTCTCGATCGGCGAAGAAGCTTCCGCCACCGGCGTTTGCGCCGCGCTGCGCAAGACCGATCGCATCACGTCAACCCATCGCGGTCACGGACATCTGATCGCCAAAGGCGGACGCCTCGATCGGATGATGGCGGAAATTTTCGGCAAGCGCACCGGCTACTGCAAAGGCAAAGGCGGCTCGATGCATATTGTCGATTACTCGCTCGGCATCCTCGGCGCCAACGGGATCGTCGGCGCTGGACTGCCGATCGCCACCGGTTCCGCGCTGGGCGCCGTGATCGCTGGCAAAGACGATGTCACTGTGGGGTTCTTCGGCGACGGCGCTTCCAACGAGGGCACCTTCCACGAGTCGCTGAACCTCGCGGCTGTATGGAAATTGCCGGTCGTCTTCGTTTGCGAGAACAACGGCTTCGGCGAGTTCACTCCGATGGCGACTGTGACTTCGGTCAAGGACATCGCTGTGCGCGCGAAAGCTTACGACATTCCCGGCTATATCGTCGATGGCAACGACGTGCTCGAAGTATTTCGCTACACTAGCGAAGCCGTTGCCCGCGCCCGCGCCGGCGAAGGCCCTACCCTGCTCGAATGCAAGACCTATCGATGGGAAGGGCACGTCGTCGGCGAGCAGGCCTTTCTTGGCGACGGGGCGTATCGCGAGAGAGCCGAAGTCGAGGAATGGAAGCGCAAGTGCCCGCTGATTCGATTCGAGAAATGGTCGTGCGGAGAGCGGCAAGATAAGCTCGGCCGAACTTAAAAAGATCGTCGCCGACGCGGAAAAGGAACTCGCCGACGCGGTCGAATTCGCGCGCGCGAGCGAACTGCCCGAGGCTTTGGAAGTCACCGACGACGTTTATGCCTGAGCGCGCGCCAGACGGAGGAATCATCATGCCGCAAACCAATTTTATCCAGGCGATAAACCAGGCCATCGCCGAAGAAATGGAACGCGATCCGCTGACCTTCCTGATGGGCGAGGACGTGGTGCTCGGCGCGTTCGGCGCCACCAAGGGCCTCATCGACAAGTTCGGCGCAAAGCGCGTGCGCAACACGCCGATTTCGGAGGCCGGTTTCGTCGGCGCGGCGGTCGGCGCCGCGATGGCGGGGACGCGGCCTATTTGCGAAGTCGAATTCGCCAGCTTCTTCTATTGCGCCTTCGACCAGGTCTGCAACCAAGCCGCCAAGCTCCGCTACATGTCGGGCGGGCAGGCTACCATGCCGATAACGTTTCGCGCCGTATTCGGCGCGATGGGCGGCGCGGCCGCGCAGCATTCCGAGACGGTGTACGCGCAATTTCTGAGCGTCCCGGGGCTCAAGCTGGTCGTCCCTTCGGGGCCGTCGGATATGAAGGGCCTGCTCAAGAGCGCGATTCGCGACAACAACCCAGTAATTGTTTTCGAGCACGGCGCGCTCGGCCGACTCAAGGAGGACATTCCCGCCGGTGAGCACCTGGTGCCGCTCGGCAAAGCCGCCGTGAAGCGCCACGGCGACAACGTGACGCTGGTCGCGATCGGTGCGATGGTGCCGAAAGCGATGAGCGTCGGGGCCAGGCTGGAGCAGGAAAAAATCTCGGTTGAAGTGATCGATCCGCGCACGCTTGTTCCGCTCGACGAAGATGCGATCCTTGCTTCGGTCGAGAAAACCAATCGCATCGTGATCGCCGACGAAGGCCATCTGCGCGGCGGCGCCGCCGCGGATATCGCCGCGATCGTTGCCGACAAGGGCTTCGACTTCCTCGACGCACCGATCCGCCGCGTCACGTCGCTCGACGTGCCGATACCGTTCAGTCCGCCGCTGGAAAAGGCGGCCATCGCGGACGAGGCTCGCATCGAAGCCGCCGAATTCGCGACGTGATAACGGACGATAGACAGGCCGATTCAGGAACTGACTGTGGCAGTTGAAGTGATGATGCCCAAGTTCGGGCTGACGATGCATGAAGGAACGATCCAGCGTTTCTTCAAGGCTGTCGGGCGATCGCGTCAACGCTGGCGAGCCGCTCTACGAAGTCGAGACCGAGAAAGTTCTCTACGAGGTCGAAGCGCCCGCGTCGGGTACTCTCGCGACCACGCTGTTCGACGAGGGCGATTCTGTTGAGTGCGGAGCGGCGGTGGCCGTGATTGCCGAAGCAGGGGAGGATATCGCGACGATCGCGGCGCGCTACGGAAAATCCGCATCGCAACCGGCCAATCAAGGTTCACCCGCGACATCGCCGCCGATCGACGATCGGACCGTCGCCGCCAATGCGAGCGGAAGGCGCAGCGCAAGCCCGATTGCCCGCAAGCTCGCGTCTGAACTCGGAGTGAATCTCGACAAAATCGAAGGCACCGGTCCCGGTAGACGGATCACCCGCGAAGACGTCGAGCGCGCCTCGAAATCCCCGACGAATACGCAGCCGCCATTGCCGGCTACGGTGCCGTCCGCCGATCGAGTCGCGTTTCGTGGCGTGCGCAAGGTGATTGCCGAACGGATGCATCAGAGCCTGCACGCTAGCGCGCAGATCACCATCGCCGCCGAAGCTGACGTGACGCCGGCGACCGAATTTCGCACTCGCATGACCAGCGAATTCGATTTTTCATACACCGATATGATGATCTATTCGGTCGCACGCGCTCTTATGCGCCATCCGCGAATCAATGCGCGCCTTGACGGAGCGGAGATCGCCCTTAACGCCACCGCCAACGTCGGAATCGCGGTTGCACTCGATGAGGGCATAATCGTTCCGGTCGTGAATCGCGCCGAGAGCAAGTCGCTTCGCGAGCTCGCGCTAGAAAGCCGCGCACTCGGCGAAAAGGCGCGTTCCGGGCTTCTCAAGCTCGAAGACGTAAGCGGAGGGACGTTTACGATCACCAACCTCGGCATGTTCGGAATCGACTCGTTCACGCCGATTCTGAATCCCGGCGAGACCGGAATCCTCGGCGTCGGCCGAATCGTCGAGAAGGCCGCCGTCTTCGACGGCGTGATCGCGAAGCGCGCGATGCTTTGGCTCAGCCTAACTTTCGACCATCGAGTGATTGACGGCGCGCCTGCAGCGGAGTTCCTTCGAACCGTGATCGAAATTTTCAATCACTGCCCAAACGGCGTCTAATGAGGGCCGGCCGTGGTCCCAGAGGCTGGCTGGTCGGGGACCACGACGACCTTACCAATCATCCCGTTGATTACATGGAACCGGCAGATGTACGCGTAAGTGCCGGACGCCTTGAACGTGAAACTGTAGCTTTTAGCAGGCGCAATGACTCCCGACTGCGAAGATGCCGTGCCCTCCGCAAGCCAACGAACTCGACGCAATGGGCGATGCCGCCAGTGTTTCTCCATTCCGCAGTGTAGCCGACCCTTACCGTCACTGTTCGCGGCATAAACTCGCTCGGGCATCGCTGATGACGATCAGCGCGGCAGGCTCTGTAATTGACGACGATGCGGGGGATCCGCGCTCCACTCAATGTTGCCGGATGCATCCGACAGCGCCACCTGAGCCCTTTGGCGACAGGCTGGTCAATCTCTACCCCTGTCATTTTAGGCCTGATTTGCGATCAGCCAATGGCGTGCTCCTTGCTTCCTGATCGTTGAACAAAAAAGGAATGAACGAAGGCACCCCAGCAGCGTTGAGGCGCCTCGAATGAGGAACCGGTTCCATGAAGACTCCCTTAACGAACTCTGTCCGCGTAATCGCGGCACTGTGCCCATTCAGCCCTGTGGCGACCGACGTTTACGCCCGGTTTCGTGAACCACAGCGGGTCATCTGCCCCGAAGCTCGTGAGTACGCGACGGTTCAGGTCGACGCGGAGATGGCCGCGGCAACGGCCGCGGTGGGAGTGCCCGGGCTTCGAATCATTCGCTGCGCGCAGTGGCCTCGCGTTTGTGGTCGAGGCTGCCTGGAGCAGCTCAGCTAGATTCACGGCCAGCGCCACGAGTGGCCAATTAACTGGCGAGCGCCCTGGAGGCAAGAGAACAATGGCTGAAAAGTCGATCGCAATGGAAAAGCTGAGCCATCGGCTCACTGGTCAGGACGCCTCATTCATTTACCCCGAGTCGCGCGGACACCTGCTCGGCGTAAAGCGGTTCAGCGTCGGTCATCGCTGCAATTTTTGTGGTCAGGAGATAGTGTATTTGCTGCCCGACTCGGCCGCAGAGGCGTTCGGTGTGCTTTTCCAGGAAAGCACCTTTCTTAAGCTGTGCTCAGCAGAGATTCGCGATCCATCGCGGCAGGTCGCGGAGTACGGGTACCGCTCCGATTACTGCGCGCGAGATGATCTCGACGTACGCATCAATCAGAGAGAGGAGCAAATGCAGCAGCATTTGTAAGCCGAGGAAAAAGGCGAAAGTCTCAAATCCAATCCGCGATGCAACTGTCGTCGCGATTGAACGTGACGCGAACGGCGCAGAAAGAGTTAAGACGGAGCAATCTCTTTCCAAGATTTTGTAAACCATACGTTGTTGGACCATGACTGTCGGGGTGATTGAGTTACGCGCTGATCGTGACCGATCGGCAAAAACGAAACGAGCGGCGAAGCTGCTCATAACGGCCGGAAAGGCGTTAGAGGAACCCGAATGTCCGACATCGAATTTTCTAATCTGCTCTCCGAACTCAAGAAAAGCGCAAGCGAGCTGAATGCGGGAACCGAGACGGTTAACTCCGTATTGGCGTCTGTGGAAACCCAGCTCACCAAGATGAATCTCGGGTTTGAGGTATGGGTTCCCGATTCGCTTACGAGTATCCAAATCAGCGAATATAAGTACCAGGATACCGAACTCGGTTTTGCGAAGATCGGCACCCATTGGTCCCTTGCGGTGCGCGTCCGGGAGGGCAAAAGAGACGCGCTTAGCGGTGATTTCGATTGGTATGCGCTTCCGATTCCCGGGTCGACTAGGCTGCTCGATGCTCCACGTCAGGTTCAAATTAAGGCGTTGCAGCACATACCGGAACTACTCGAGGCGCTGACCAGCAAGGCCGACGAAGCAGCCGCTAAGATTAAGGAAACCACCCGTTAGGGAACGCGCGCTTGCGCAAATAGCTGTGGATGGTGGTTCTGCAACTCATCCGGCGCAACGCCTGGCCTGTGGCAGTACTACGAACGGCTGCCGGCTGCAAACCGGGCAAGGTCGCGGTCATCGCCGCAATCGCTGTATGGAGTGTGGCGACTCACCGGAGACCGTGTCTGCTCGTAATTCCGCATGCTCTGTAAACATTGGAGTTTTGCGCCGACCGCCTTATCGTGGCCGGCATGCTTACGATCCGGTCTGTGGCGAATTGTTGATTTTCAAGCACAATCAACAATTCGCCACAGAAGGGCCAGGCAACCTACTAACGGTGACACTCCCCCACGTGATTTCGATTTAATTTGGTCCTCAATGACGATGACGCCCGCAGACGAAATAGAAATCGTGCCGTCGTGACCATGACACATCACCGGATCGTCTAGGCTCATCTTTAAACCATCGGGTTGACCGCAAAGCGAACAGAGAAGCTCGATATGCACCAACGGTGGATCGCTGTTGAGGATCGGAACAACCGAGACGATTTTACTCGGCTTCACAAGGTAGTCCTCTTAGTCGACCAGGCCAATCCGCGATGCAGACGCATCGTCACCGCGTCCTTGCGGTTACGCGGTGTCTTACGTTTCGAGTCGTATCAGCCTAGTCAGCTGAAGCGGGTGCTGAAACGACCATCGGCGAATCGGCCCGGACCGCGTCGACGTTCCAGCTTGCTGACGAACAGACTCGGCAGTCGAGAAAAATTCAAATCGACTGAGACTGTTGAATACGTCGTACAGCTGCCGTGCTCCTTCTGCTCATATCGCTTCACGTTTCAACTGCAATAGCGCTTGCATCCTGAGTTAGGGTCGATGATCTCGACTTTTTTCTGGCTCGAGATTTCTTAACGGGAAGCGGTGTTACAATTCGCCCCTCCATGTCATCAGCAATTCTTGTCTCCAGATTTTGAATATCGCCGACCCCTACCGTACTTTCCTCGGGTTTGGCGAAAAACTCTGCCAAGCGAAGGGATGCGTAAAACTGGGTAACCTACGCTCCATCGCCCGATGGAATTCCTTCAACTGCGACGAGCACGACATATTGCTCACCATACGGACAGAGTGTACATAGCCCGCACCCTGGGAACGATCAAAAAGGTGGCTTGACGTTTGCCTAGGGTAGCGTTTGAGGAGAGACGTAACCCAACAATCTATTCCGCGAACGCTCGCATTCCGGCTCTGTTCAGTATTGCGATCGCGTGTTGCGCTTCCGGCGGAGCGACAAATACTACAGCGCGATCGTTGATAATGCCGCCTGTGCGCGCCGACAAAATCAGCGAGTGCCGCAGTAGCTCGCAGGCGCGTAGCGCCAGTCCGTCTGGTGAGTCATCTGGGTTCGGAGGATGAACGAAGATTCGCATCAGCGTCTACCGGATGGGGTTGATTTAAAAAAAAATTTAAGTCGGGATCGCGATCATTGCAAGGACCGCGCAGATCGAACCTTCAGTGTCCGAGGGATAGTCGGAAGAGGGAGAAGGAAGCGGCGGTCGCGGTAAGCCGGTTATACCAATCGATTCTCTGCACCACACAAAATCTGGGTCATTGCAATATTTACAACAAAAAACGGTGATTGACATAGTTTCAATTTCCGACGTCTAGTTTGAAGTCCATCGGCGATCATGGCCGCAGACAAATAGGAAGTCATTCCACTGCAGGCCTGACGGGTCTTCTGGTTCAGTCATGTTCACCACGAGAACATCGATTTCATCACAGGGTGAACACCTGACCTTAATATGTACGCTTGGCGGATTGCTGTTGAAGATCGGTGCAACGGACAGGATTTTACTCGGGCTCACGGAGCGACTCCGTTGACCAGCGACTCAGCACGATGAGCGGCATCAAGAGCAGGTTCTTGCGGTTACCAACACTGAACAATGTTACATTCAGTTGATGGACGCTCGCGTGCCGCTTTGATACCAGAGGAGCGCTGACTGATTTAGGCCCCTTTGCCGGTCGGCGTTCGGGCTAGCGAAGCCACTCTCGCTAGCCCGTTCTTTAAGGTACGGATAATCCCGAAGAGGGGCGCGTGGTGACGGGAAACGATGCAGTCTGGACCGACGGATCAGCTATGTTCGGGGAGCGAGTCATTTCGTGCCATCGAACGGCATCACGAAGATCGAATCAAAACTCTGCCAAGCGAAGGGATGTGTAAAATTCGGTGAGCTGCACTCTATCGCCAGGTGGGATTATTTAATCTGCAATGAGCATCACCGATTGCTCTACCGCAGCGACCAACTGTACATCGCGCGCACTCTGGGAACCATCAAAACGATGAACAGCGGCGACACCTGAGCGATCCGAGGTTGCCCTGCGAAACTGAGGCTCAATG
Source organism: uncultured delta proteobacterium (assembly GCA_963842215.1). Classification (GTDB taxonomy): domain Bacteria; phylum Desulfobacterota; class Binatia; order Binatales; family Binataceae; genus Binatus. Next base: position 449,024 of record CAWJFQ010000006.1, read on the forward strand.
TCATCTACGTGACAAGGCGAATCTTGCGAGGTCCGCTGTCGATCAGTCACAGGGACCGTCATGCCGAAAGCCAAGCCGATTAGCAGCACCCTCGTCGATCTCGAATGGGCCAGGGTCTATGCGGACCGGATCAAAGACGAACTCAAACTTATCGCCAGGACGCTCTCAGAGTTCAATGCGCAGGCGACGCATCCACATCTGGTGAAAGGCGCGGTGCTGCTCAAAGCGCAGATGAAGCAGGCGAGTCAGCAGGTCGGCGAGATGAGAAATATCGCGTGCCAGTACGAAGTCGACTGGATGAACACCATCAAGAAGGCGCTGGCGGCTAAGAAAACTTCCGAGAAGAAATCGGTCTAGATGAAAAGACAGCGCTGAGGGCTGGTCGAAGCACGCTGGGCTGACATATCACGCAATCGGGGCAGAGCGATCTGCTTCATCTGCTGTCAACCGTTGCCGTGGGCACTCCTCGGAGACCCATCGAGACGTAACTTCATCGCAGAGGCGATGAAATTTGAACACGGAAACCCGAACAGCATACCGCTCGCCCGTAGACCATTCTTGCATAAATTCGCGACCGCATGCGCGACAGGTCTGCTGAACAAGCGGCAGATCGGGAACAGCTAAGTAGGGGTGGCTAATCCAAGTGTGAGTAACCCACGAAGACATTTTCATTTTCACGTGGCTAACCCTCGACGAGCTAATCATCTCGCATTGAGGGCGAAGCAGGCCAACGGGTAACGTGCCCTAAAGAACAATTTCGGAGTGATTCGAGAGCGCTAATACACAAGCGCAGCTCGTGAACGGCGGATTTAGCGGGAATGATTTTCCAATAGCGAGCGATCACAGTCGCGCTCGGTGAGCGCTTGCCGCCTTCCGGGTAAGCGACGGACGCAGCGCTGATCTTCGGACGAGCGGCCACCTCGTGCTGGCTCAATTCAGTCGCCAACCGCCATCGCTTTAGCTCCTTTGGCGTGGGAACGATTCGTACTCCGCGGTTGAGGCAATGCGTGAGGGTTACGGGCGCCCTGGAACTCATTGACCGAACTTAGCCTGCTCGTCGAGCCAACGGCCATCGCTGCCCATCTCGCGCAATCGTGGATTTCAAAGCCGCGCGTCCGCTCGCGAGCGACTACGACTTGGACGTGGCGATCGCAGAGCTCGATCTGCTGAACGTGACGGCCAGCGTTGTCGACCTTCTCAGTGATCTTGGGTTGCACGCATTTGTTCTTGATCCACGCTTGGGAGATCCTACGGAAAAAAAGCGCGCCCCGCCGGGAGGAGACGGGGCGCGCAGTCCTAGGACCGAGAGAAATCGAGAGACCTAGTACCTCCAGTCGTTATAACCGTAAGGCACTCCACCACAGGCTCGCTCCGCGCGATGCAGCTGATAGAGCAGGTCGGCTGCCGCTGCAGGATGACCGGTGTATTCGTCATGGCGATAGACGTTGCGAAGATGCTGTGCCCATCCGCACGCTCCACCATAGTAACCGCCCGGCATTACCCACCCTTCTGCCGCGTACTCACGATCGTGATCGTAGACATCGTGATCATAGTCGCGACCATAGTTCCGGCCATCGCGCTCCGCATAGTTTCGATCATGATCGTTGTAGTTGCGATTCGGTTCCGTCCGGACCTCACGATGCTCCGTTACTGCCGGCGCGCTACTGTAGGTGCGGCCGTTGTCGCGTGACTCATTATGAGTCGCAACCGCGGGTGCCGCATTGTGGGCCTCGGTGCGAGCGCTGCGCTCTTCGCGGCCTTCATTCCGATCCATATTCGCGGGCGCCGCATTGTGGGCCTCGGTGCGAGCGCCGCGCTGTTCGCGTGACTCATTGTGCATAGCAGGCGCCGCGTTATGCGCGGGAGCGCTGGCATGCGACTCGTTCGATCGCGGCGATGTCTGCGCCGGCCGCGAATTCTCTTTACCGTTGTTATGATCCTGAGCCGCGACCGTCATTGGAGTGGCCATCAGGGCAAACCCAAGCAACCCTGTCATTATTTTTCTGTTGAATTTCATCTTTTTCATAGCCTCCACCAACAGGTAGAGCATCAAAGATGCCAACAGCCCGCCCACAGAAAACCTTTAAAAACCGATGTCTCCCGGCAATGGATACCAAAAAACGATAGTGAACCGAAGAAATCGGCAATTTTTGCAATGAACCTTTCCGGACAAACCACCCCCGAAATGCGGCCGAAGAGAGCAGCTTAACGGACGTTTAAAAACACAACGCCATAGAAACTCACCGTCCTGATCGTCTGCCGAGCGTCGCGATAGCGCCCTAACAACACCTCGGACCCCCGAGTCACCGCCCCTGAGAGCAGTCGACTGGGTTGCCATGACAAATAAGATCCCGCGAGTCACCTTTTGTAGGGCGGGCCCGCTCTGCTCTCGGATGAGGTCTATGCGGACCAAGTTTATGCGGACCATCTACGCGCGCGCGGTTGACCACCACTTTGACCGTCAAAGGGAGTGTCCGCGGGCAAAGTCTGGTCACGGTCATTCAAGAGTCGTTCTCTCCGTTGGGCTCTGGGTGAGCTTGAGGTTGACGTAACCTCCTGGCATCAGGTTCGACGTTGGCGGACCCCGGCTAGATTTTACGCGGGGGCGCCTGGAGCCAGTTGATCACGGTCCCCTTGGGCAGGTTCGCCGACGCTCGGGTCTTGCGCGCGCGTAGTCGGGCGTAAGAAAACGCGCGAATCGTGCCGACGCCGAATCAACTGCGAGGCTGGCGACTGGACGCTGGTCTGAGCCAGCGCGAGCGAAGAAGCTCAAACTCAGTAACTCGTGCGGAGTCACGGGCGCGTGACGCGATAGATCTCAAACGTCCCGTTCACGTTGAGGTGGAAGTAGAGCGACTTCTCGTCAGGCGAGAGCGCCGGCGCTTCCGCGAATCCGGTGATCGCTTTGATCCTTTGCGGCTTGCCGAAAGGCTCGGTGACACTTGAGCGCGTGGCGGTATAGATCACTGGCGGCGGCTTAGGCTTCGAACCCTCAATCGGAATCCTAGTCCAAAAGAATTCGAGTCCCGACTTCGACACATCAGGCGCGTAGTTGAGGCTATGAGTGTTGATCTTGCCCATGATCTTGGCGCTGTTCTTCAGTCGCGTGAATTGATCGCCATTGCGGGTCGCGATCGCTATGATCGCGGCGGACGGAACAGGGCCGCTGCCCTTAATAACGCCATCCACGAAATACAATGTACTGCCGTCGGGACTGATGCATTGGTCGAAATTTACGTCGCCAAGCGTCTGCTTCGAAATCCCGGGCACAAGCGCGACGTTCGAGACGCTGCCGGCTGAGAAGGTGCTGAAGTAGATCGTCGAAGCCGTGGTGACGTAGCTCCGGTTCGAGACGAAGTAGAACGTGTTGCTCATGTCCATCGAGGGGACTACGGTCTGCGTCATCGGACCGCCATTCGCCCCCGCAATCTCGCCCTGGAACTGGAACGTTACGTCGTCGATACGCGTCGCGTAGTAGAGGTTGGTGGTCGGCAGGCTGTTCGAATTGTTGAAGAACAGATAGTTGCCGTCCGGACTGATGAACGGCTCCATCGCGTCCTGCGTGTAGCCTTCGATCGTTACCGGCTCCGGATTAGTGAACACTCCAAACGGCGATTTCGAATCGGGTGAGTCGGCGGTCGCGGCGCTGCATGCTGTCGCACTCGCAACCAGCAGGCAGAATATCATCGAAATCGTCGAGCGCATTGTGACCCGCATCATCTATATCGCACATTAATCGAACGCTTGCGTAATCGTCGCAATCAAACCGCGGAGGTAATACCTATGGCGCTGCCGGCTTGAAAAAGAGTACACCCCGCTGCCATCTCCCGGCCAAGCGCCAGGTAATGCTTGTTCTTCGGCTCTGCTACGCGCGCGCGAGGCTCAGGCTCGGGACCGCTGTGCCGAGATTTGTGCCAGCTTTAGTTACCCTCGACTGCGCGCGCGCGAGGCGTAGCTGATCGCCACCTTGACCACCAAGGGGATGTACACAGGCGGTCAATACATACTTGGGCGGACTAACTAATGTACGGAATTGCTTGCCGAGGACTCCGGCGGACAGTTGTCATCCGGCCTTTCACGTCAGTAACACCGGTTCAAATCCCGTCGGGGCGCCAAGGATTTTCGATTCTATTCGGTTCGATTCTGCTGCTCCTGAAATTGTTGCGCGGGAGAGGGTTGCACATTCGTGGGACTGATCGTCGCGGGCGACGTGCTCGTCGTCGGGACTGCGCTGGCGCCGCCGGTTGCGATCTCTCCACCTTGCCAGGATGAGGTGCGGATATCAGTCTGATGCGTCTCCTCGTTTAGGAGGGTCATTTGAATCGACGTGTACTCTCCCTTCGGGAAAAACACATAGCCGTTGACCGAGTAGTTCGGGTGCGCCTCGCGAGTTTGCAGGGACAGCGCAGAAATTTGAGTCTCGGCGTCGTGATGAGCCGCGGCTTGACCCTGCGCTCCTCCGTACACTCCGCCTCCCGCTGCTCCGACACTGCCGCCTATGGCTGCGCCGACCAGAGCGCCTTGAGCCGGTGAGAGCACGATCGTACCCACCGCGGCGCCGATAGCGGCACCGGTAGCTGCTCCCGCGACCGCGCCGATCGCCGCATTCTTCGCAGCGCCCGTCAAACCTGCTTTTAGTGAATTCGCGCTGCCTGCCTCCTGGATCGCTTCGCTGGAGGTTACCGGCATGATCCTTTGACCTTGCTCGTTGATCGCGAAAATCTGATCCGGTTCGACGAGGTAAGGTTCGTCGGTTCCGTTTGCGACCGAGACGTCCACTGGAACGACACCGCCGATCGGTGCGCAGGGCCGCGCCTGCATCGTGACGTCTCCCTTGGTGGGAGTAAGTGCAACTCTCGGGGTGATCGGAATCGGGTTCCAGGTGGTGGCGCACCCGCCGAGGCCGAACGCGAGCAATGCTGCGATCGACGACGCCCGTGCCGCACGATAGACGCAACTAATCGTCAACATTTTTTTCGGATCCCACACGTACAGATTGAGAGAGTGGCTCACGATCTCCCACGCGGGCGCCTTTGTCAAACGCGCCTTTTTCACCGCGCCGCCGCCTAAGGTGCCGAGCGGGGCCCCTATGCAGTTTATGCGGTTGATCTACGCGCGCGTGATTGACCACCGCTTTGACCACCAAGGGGGTAGATACAGGCGGTCGTTATGCACTCCAGCGGACATACTGGTGTAGGGGATTGCTCAGTTTGGACGCTGGCGGACACGATTCTGTCAAACTTGAAAACCGCCAGGGATCAGAGGTTGGTCATGGAGCGAACTACCGGCGGACTTCAGGCCAAAGCCCTTACTGCCAACGTGCGCGTGCTCGCCGACATCTACAACTGGTTCACCGAGGGCTTGGACACCGTCGACCTGAAAGACGCGAAGGCGCTGCTCGACGAGTCGAACACGATTGATGCTGAGAGATAATCCTTACGCCGATCTCCTGTTTCAACAAATCTACCAGCTATCGATGTACGAGGAGGAAAGAGGATAACTCCCTGCGTCCGGTTCCCCTTCCCGTGTGGGAAGGGTTAGGGTTACTTTCCGGCTCTCAATTTTTTCGTGTCATCTTGACGAAACGAGCAACGCGGGTGGGTGGAAGAGCCTGCTCTGAGCGAAGTCGAAGGACCTCGGAAAGCGGCGCACAAGCGCAGCCAGTACCGAGATCCAGGAGCCCAGAAGCGTGAAGACGACTCTGCGTTTACACGAAGTCAATCTTCTCTGATCGAATTTTTGGGAAAAATTCTTGAGCGCAAATCCGAAGAAGGGTCCGCGGATATTCGCGAGATCGCAATGGGGGCTGCCTGGGGTCTGCAAACCCGCGCCAGCTGATGGCTCCAGATTTCTGGTGCCAAACAGGTGCCAAATCTCTGTCTTTCTGGGTGATATTTAGTATCGCTCATACGAGGAATACTGCTGAGTCCTATCTCAGATTCCCCCACGCGGCGCGCCCGCGGTATCCGGAAAATCGCCGTGCCCCATCCGCTCGCGGTAGTCCCGCATGCTCAACGGGTGCGCGGCCACGAGCGCAAACGGCAGCGCCGGATACCAGAGCAAATTGTACAGCACGCTTAACATCGAAGTTGGGTCGATCCGCGCATCCTGAGAAGTCGAACTTATTATCAGACTCACTATCAGTTAACGAACCACGTATACCTCCGAGCGGCTCGTCTATAAGTTTTGAGACCTGTGGCTGGTAAATCGCAGGACGGTCTAGTTGGAAATCGGCGGCCTGCGAGCGAGCGCCGAATAAAGCTCCGCGACGTGCTGGGACCCAAGCAGCGTCTTCTTCAGGACTGGTGTGTGCAGATTGTTCGCAATGGCTTCGAACGTCTGAAGCGCATCCATGAATTGCACCTCTGCGTCCCGGTCCCTGCCCAGTTTGATCAGAACTTGTCCGAGGTAGCACCTTGCCTTCCAGACATCGGGACGAGTGCCGATTTGCTGTGCGAGGGCGGCAGACGATTCCAGCGCTGTCGCTGCTTCTTCGAGCCTGCCGCTGGCGGCGAGAACCATACCCTGGAGCTGCCGGGCTCGCGCGATGTGCTTGCGGGAATCGTGGATGGATGCCATCTCGAAAGACTCCGCCGCGAACTTCCATGCGTCTTCGAAGCGCCTCTCCGCGAGGGCCAAGGAGCCGCGGGCGCGGAGCAACGGGATGTGCCAGCGCCATCGATACCAGCTGTCTTCCTCCAACAGGTTCCAAGCTCGTTGCAGGTATTCCTCAGCCTTCCCGTGCTGACCTTTTTCAAGGTGCGCAAGGCCGACCTTCAACAAGGAATGCCCACGGGGCTCCGGCCATGGCCATGCCGCTCTGGCTATCTCCTCAGCCTCAAGATTGAGTTGCGCCGCAACATCCAGGTCGTAGAGTTCCAGGTGCACAGCGCCGATCAAGTTGGGCGCGCGCGCGATCCAGAACTTGTCGCCAGCCGCAGAACCATAGTCTCTTAGGCGCTGGTACCATCGCAGCGCCTCCTCGTAGTTGCCCAATGACAGGTGTGCGTTCCCGGTCAGGAAGACGCCGAATGCATAATTAAATCCCGAATGAATCTTCTCGGCGAGCTCGAGTCCTTCCTTGAGGTGGGTTAGGCCCCGCTCAAACTCACCGCGCCACTGTAGTGCTCCGCCGACGAACACCAGCGACTGGGCGAGCAACGGTTGGTTCTTGATCTCTTTGGACAGACGAAGGGCTTCTTCAGCATCGGGTGTGGTCTCGAGGATCTGACCCCAGCCAGCTGTCCGGATCGCGACCCGGTTGGCGAGGCAGATAGCTTGATACTCACGGTCGTCAAGTTCCCTGGCTATCACGAGTGCCTGCTCGTTGTAGTCGATCGCCGGCTCACCGCGATGAGACCAGTTGTAAACCGAGCTAAGCCAGACCATCGCCTCCATTTCGTGGCGGCGATCGGCGAAGCGGCGTGCCAGCTCCAACGCCTTCAGGTACTCAGCTGCCGCATCGTCGTATTCGCTCAAGTTCAGCAGAACTTCCGCATACCTGGAGTGGAGCATTAGAAGTGGCTCCCAATCCGGAGGCGGTGAAAGCTTCCCCGCAGCGTTGAGCGCATTGAAATAGTGTTTCTTCGCTTCGACATTCGCGAAGACGTGCGCGGCTTGGTCTCCTGCGAGTGTGCTGTACTGCATCGCCTTTGACCAATCCTCGCCGCGGATGAAGTGATGCGCGAGCTCGGCGAAGTGCTCGCTTGGGCGGTCGCGGTAAAGTTCCTCGATCGCTTCGCCAACACCGCGATGAAGGTCCTTGCGGCTCTGCACCAGCAGGCTGCCGTAGGCAACGTCCTGAATCACCGCGTGCTTGAAGATGTACGCTGGCTCCGCCAGTAGTCCCTGCTCGTAGATGATCTCCAGCGACTTCAGTTCAGCCAGCAGACCTTCGAGTTTGCCCGACAGTCCGGCCACCCGCTCGAGTAGTTTCACGACGAATTGGCGGCCGATTACTGATGCAAGCTGAACCATTCGCTTTCCGTCGATACCGAGCCGATCCAGCCGCGCCATGATAATGTCCTGCATGGTATTCGGGACGTTCAAGTCCTCGAGCGCCTTGGTCACCCGGTAGTGCCCGTTCTCACGGGCAAGAAAGCCCAAATCAACGAGCGACTTGGTCATCTCCTCAACGTAGAGTGGAACTCCTTCGGCCTTCTGCTCCAGCGTGATCTTGAGTTCCTCGGGAAAATCCGTGGACCCGAGCACGCGTGTCGCCATCTCCAGCGCCTGGGCTGCCGAAAGGTGGTGAAGATTCAAAGTGGTGTGAAAACTTCTTGTCGGAAACGAATGTTTCTGCCCGAGACGTTGGGTCAGGATCATCATCGCGCGCATGCCCGCGACCGAATCCATCGCGATATCCAGATACTCTTGCGTGCTGGTGTCGCTCCAATGCAGGTCCTCGAACACCAGGACCAGCGGCCTGAGCGTCGCCCCGCGCAGCATCAGCGCGCGCAACGCATCGAACAGCCGTTTCCGCCGCGCCGACGCGTCCATAGCAACTACCGCGGCATCGCCCGGGTCGGCGGAGAGGAGGTAGCGCACGTACGGTATCTCCGCTTCAAGCCCGCCCATCGCACGCATACGTTGTTCGACCTTGGCGATCAGTTCGGGCTCGCCATCGCCCTCCCGGACGCCGAAGTTTTCACGCAGCTGGTCGATAAGTGGCAGCAATGGCGTGCTCTGGCCGAATGACACACATCTCCCTTCGAGCCAGGTGATTGGATCGCTTGAGGCTTCGAGGCGGCGGCGAAACTCCAGCAGCATCCGTGACTTTCCAATGCCGGCCTCGCCCGCGATGAACACGATCTGCCCACGTCCTTCTCGGACTTCGCGAAATAGATCCTCCAGCGCCGCAAGTTCCCGCTCCCGACCAACCAACGGAGTGAGCCCCTGCTCCGCGGTCACCTCCAGTCGTGTACGCCGCGAGCGGGTCCCGGTCACCTCGAACGCACGCACGGGAGCATGACCCCTGATCTCCAGCTCGCCGAGATCGACTGTATCGAAGAACCCCTCAATCGCCCGGCGAGTCGCTTCACTGACTACAACACTGGTCGGGCGGGCAGCGGATTGGAGCCGTGATGCAAGGTTGATCGTATCGCCGATTGCCGTGTAGTCCATCCGCAAGTCGTCGGTGACCCTTCCAACCACGACGATTCCGGTGTTGAGCGCGATTCGCATCTGTACGACCAGCCCGCTCTTTTCCTCAAGTCCTTGCCGAATGATCCGAGCGCGCGCTGAATTGCCAGCGAAGCATGGACGGCGCGCCGCGGCGCGTCCTCGTGCGCAATCGGCGCTCCGAACAGCGCCATGAACCCATCACCGCCGTATTGGTTGATAGTGCCTTCGAAGCGATGAATTTCCGCGCTGACCAGCTCAAGCACCGTTGAACGATTTTATGGACCTCTTCGGGATCAAGCTTCTCGCTGAGCGCGGTGTAATTCGCGAGATCTCCGAACATGACCGTCACCTGCCGCCGCTCGCCTTCCAGTGCCGCCCGCCCGCTCAGGATTTTCTCGGCAAGATGGATGGGAACGTCAGGAACAAACGCGTTTGCCGAAGGGCCGCTCTTCCCGAGTGGTTTTGCATCTGTTGGTTCAGGGGAGAGAGCGTCGGACCTGGCAAGCTGGTTCCCGCACGCTCCACAGAACCGCGCACCTGCCGACACGGTCGCGCCGCAGCGCGTGCACTTCAATTCAAGCGCGGTCCCACACTGCTCGCAGAAGCGCGCAGCGGATGGGTTGTCGAACTTGCACGACGCGCACGTCATTGAATTGTACAGCCCTGGAAAAACCTATCGTCCGAACTCTCGAAATCATAGTGCCTTCCGACCGCGTCGGGATTGAAGCCTCGCTCGACGCCTTAATGAAAGTCTAACTTCCAGACGCTCTGAACTATTGAAGCTGATATGAGGGGGGCGGGGTAGCCCAGCAAGTAGGCAGGCGAATACTGTTCAATCGCTGAGAAGGCGTTGAAGTCGCTAGCTGAACTGAATCCACAGGTCCACCTGCATTCGCCGACACGGCGACAAGTTACTCAGAGATGGTCGCGGACCTGACCTCCCTGGCCCGTTCATTTCTTGGGGCCGTGGTTTCTGAAAGCAGATTTTTCACAGCCTGCCGCCTCTTGGTGGTCTCTTGCAGAACGAGATAAGAGCGAAGAGAAGGCTTGGTTTTTAAGTGGGACGTTGAAGGGACCTCTTTTACTAACTCGTTCCTTCTTCAAGGCCGTTCCAGGAGGTGCGCGATGAAAGTTCTGGTCGCGGGGGCGACTGGCGCTATAGGCCGGCCGCTGATTCGTTGTTTGAAGGAAAGCGGCCACGCGGTGTTGGGACTGGTGCGTTCGTCTGATTCAGAAAGCGCCCTCGTTGAGATGGGCGCCGAGCCGGTTACCGCCGATGCGCTCGATGCCGCTTCCGTTAAGGCCGCGATTCGACGGATGCGACCGGATGCCATCATCAATGAGTTAACCTCGCTGCCTCGACATTACACAGCGGAAGAAATGAAGGCGGCGGAGGATCGCGATCGCACAGTCCGAACCAAGGGGAATATTAATCTGCTGGCCGCGATGCATGACGCCGAAGTACGCCGCTACATCCTGCAGTCATCGGGATTCTGGAATGTACCCGGCGCGGGTCTCGCCACTGAAATGGAGTCGTTTGCCGTTGACGCGTCTCCCGGGGTCGCCGCCGGCGCGCGTATGTATGTTGAGCTGGAATCGGTTGCGTTCCGAACACCGGCGATACATTGCGTCGCTCTGCGTTACGGATTCTTCTATGGGCCAGGCACCTGGTACACGAGCGATGGCGATATGGGCGAGCAGCTGCGCGACCGGCGTGTTCCGATCATCGGCAAGGGCGAGGGCGTGTCGAGTTTCGTCCACATAGAAGATGCGGCCGCGGCGACCGTGGCGGCGCTCCAATGCGCACCGGGTGCGTACAATATTGTGGACGATCAACCGAGCGAGCAGCGCGTATGGCTGCCCGCATTTGCGCGCGCGTGCGTAGCTCCGGAACCGCCTCAGGCCACGGAGCAGCAGGCGCTCGCCACATCCGGCGCCGATTCCGTCTATTACGCGACCCGGCTTCGAGGTGCATCGAATGAGAAAGCCAAAACGTGAGCTGAACTTCCGACCGCGTCCTCTGGAGTGGCTCCGGCACTGCCTAGCAGGGTATTGAGAAAGAAAGTCAACTAGCGATCCAGTGGGCGAGATGGTGATCAATGCCCGAAGCAAGCGGCGCTCGACGGCTTCGCGACGATCATAGCGGTCGATATGTAACCTTCCAGGAGACTCAGACTGATGCGGTACCGCAAAACGATCATTGGTTGCGGTTTTGTTTTTATTGCGTTTGCTGCACTGTTGGTCGCACGCGCCTCTACAGCTTCCAGTCCTGCATCGGCAGGCGTTGTTCGCATTCTGTCGCAGCAGCCGCTCTCTGGTCGGACTGGCACTGACGTTACGATTCTCACGGTTGACTACCCGCCTGGAGGTTCGACTCCGCCGCACGAGCATCCAGGGAC
>CAWJFQ010000007.1:0-25054 GCA_963842215.1 uncultured delta proteobacterium
CATCTCCGCTAGGCGGGGCCGTTGCGCAGGATGCCCTTCCCTTCAAGTTCGCGCACTCGCTCGATCGGGTATCCGAGGTACTTCGTCAGGACCTCTTCGTTATGCTCACCAAGCACCGGCGCTTGCAGTTCGAGCGGCTTCGGGAAATGTCGAAAAGCGGAACGAGAATCCCGGCACATCGAAATCTCCGAGGATGCGATCATGCACGGTGCGCACGGTGCCGCGCTGGCGCAGATGCGGATGGTTGACCGCCTCTTCCACGGAGAGCACCGGCGCATGCGGCACGCGATTCTCCCTGAGCGCCGCCATCGAAGCTTCGTCACTCGGCATCGACGCAAACCACGCTTCGATCTCAGCCACCAGCGCATCGACATTGATGAGGCGATTCGCGTTGAGGCGAAAGCGCGGATCCTCGAACAGTTCGGGCTTGCCCATCGCGCAGCATAACCCGCGAAAATGATGGTCGAGCGTCGCGATGATAATCATGTAGCGATTCTTCGCCTTGAACACGCCGCACGGCAGCGCATACCAGGACTGCTTGCCTGAGCGCGTGGGCTGGAATTGACCCTTGGTCAAGCTATGCGCCTCGACCGCGGCCTCGTGGTAGTGGAAATAAGTATCGAGCAGCGAGAGATCGAGATGCTGGCCGTGGCCCGTCCGCTCGCGATACAGCAACGCCGCGCAGACAGCGCCGCATGCATGCGCGCCGGTGCTTACGTCGCCCATCGCAGTCATCGCGAAGTACGGCGAACCGTCGGGTTCACCGCCCATCGAGGTGATTCCGGCATATGCGGCGCCGAGAAAATCGAAGCCGGGCTCATGCGCGAGCGGGCCGGTCTGGCCGAATGCAGAAATCGAGCACATCACAATTTCGGGACTGAGCTCCTTGACGTGCGCGTAGTCGAATCCCATTCTTCCTATGACCCCTGGCGCGTAATTTTCCACCAGCACATCGGACTTGCGAATCAGGTCGGCAACGATGTCGTGGCCTTCGGGAGTTTTGATGTTTACGCAAATGCCCTTCTTGCCGCGATTGTGTTGGACGAAATAGCCGCTGCGTCCTTCCTTGCTGAGGAATGGTCCGCCGCGCGCGGGGTCGCCATTGGGCGTCAACTCCACCTTGATAACCTCGGCGCCCATTTCTGCCAACATCAAAGTGCAGGTAGGACCGGCGACGATTTGAGTGAAATCGAGAACCTTGTAGCCGTCGAGAATGTGTTGCGGAGTGGCCATATCGATTCCTCCAAGCCCGCTCTGGCGCGGGCTTTACCGACGGCTTTTCCTATACGCCGATCTGAAAACCCAATGCCATCTCGCGTGGGCTCAACGGACCCAAAGGATCGGCTACATCGCTGCAATCGCAATATCGCAGGGCGGCATCATCAACACATCCGGCTCCAGGTTTTGAATAGGCGCACCAGCTTTCAGACGAGAAAGGTCAGGTTGTCGATCACCTCATCGTTGTTAACCAGCAGCACTTTCTTGTGAGAAATTCTGAAGCTGTCGCCCTCCGACCGGAGCCGATGAATCGTGCGCCCTGCGAACACGTCCTGTTTTGAGCGCCTGAGCTCGACCAGCACGAAGTTCGAACTAACGATCAGATCGCCGTTGTCGGCTTTCTCGATTTCTATATTCGAAATCAGGCGGCGCATTCGTGATTTAGGGTCCTGCGCGTATGCTACCCCGCTCTTCAGGCGATCGATGCGGCCCTGCAGCCGCGTGCGGTCGTCATAGATCGCCGAGATTTCGCGCGCAGGATCGCTATCGTCGCGATTGCATGGGACCCAATAGAGCGCGTCGTCCGTCCACAACGACAGCCATTCATCGTAAACGTTCTCGTCCATCAGGCGCGCTTCACGGTAGAGAAAACTCTCGACTTTTGCCCGGTGCTCAGACACTTCCGGCCTTCCTCAGTCGCCTGCGGCAACTTTTCGGAGGTCCGCCCGATGACGCGAAATCTCAGTCTCGCCCATCATCACCTTTTTCCAATGGGACCAGATACCGCGCTGTGGAACTTCATCGGTCATCTGTCCAACGATGCTGCCGTCGGCGTCGCGGCGTTCACGATGTAATCCGCGCGAGAACAGAAGCCACGGATCGACTTCCGCACGAAGCCCATCCTGCACCCGTGCGAACATCTCAATATCATCAGGAGCAACTCCGCCCGCAGGACCGTAGAATCCGTCATGGCCGCGCAGACGCGCAATGTTCATCTCCGGAGCGACGCCCTTGAGAAGCGTCGGATACAGGTAGACCTCGGTGTATTCGGTGCTGATGGGTTGGACCACCCGAATCTGCACGCCAATAAGAATCAAGTTCGGGAAGACCAACAGATGGGTGCCACCCGCGGTGATAATCTCCTCAGCACGTTCGGCTCCATAGCGCCGGACCATCGCATCCTTATATTCCGGACCTCGGCCTGAGATTGTCGGCAGAACCCTTGGTCCGCGAGCCGCCGCCCGATTGTATCGACGGAAATCGAGCATCACATGACCATTGCCGAGATCGCGCGTCTCGCCGATCGAGTTGCCCGTAAACACATCCATCGCGGTCCTGGTCCGCTTCCGAATGATCTCAAAAGTCGACTGATGAACCAGGTTCGGATGATAACCGTCGATCGCGTTCTCGATCTGGAGCTTCCAGTTGCCGGTGTAGCTGTATTTGTTCACGCCCGCGCGCACGTCGAGCTCGCCTTGGGGCGACAGATCGACAAACAAGTCGATCTGATCCTTGGCCGCACCAAGATGTTCATCGAGCGAGATTCCGTCCGGCGCGAGACTGCCGAACACAAAGCCGCGATAGGTTCCCATTCGTGGGACGTTGGTAAGACCCAGCTCTTCCTTGCGCAACGACCCGCCATAGCCGTCCTGGTAGGTAACCGCGCTGAGCTCACCGTTGTTCCGATAAGTCCAGCCGTGATACGCGCATCGGAAAAACTTCGCGTTGCCCTGCTCGATCTGACATACGGTAGCGGCCCGATGGCGGCATCTGTTCAGCAACAGACGCATCTCGCCACGATCATCGCGCACCATGATCACGGGCGCGCGTCCGATCTTCCTCAGCCTGTAGTCACCCGGCTCGGGAATCTCGCCGCTGTGCCCCACGTAGACCCATCCTCGATGAAAGATCTTCGCGATCTCATCCTCGAAGATGTTTGGATCGAGATAGACCCGACCGTGGACCCTGTCCTCGCTGACCAGCGCATCGTAGTCGATGGATTGTGACGTCATGTAGGCCTCCGTGCGCGCAATGTCGCCAGGAGATTTGCTCGAGTGTTCCGCTTCATCGTCTGTACTAAATTTCTAACCGGATTGAAAACGGAAGGGCGCTTCGGCGAGGATCTGCGGAGTATCTTCGACCGCGGTCGCGTTTGCAGGCGACCAGCCAATTTGCCACTGGCTTTCAATGAAATTATGCGCGATGGTCTGAACAGTTCGGCGGCGGGCGCGAGGTCAAACATGGCAGGAGACACTTTCACGGATCTCCGCAGAAAGTATCGGTCCGAAAAGGTCTTCAACAGGATGATAGCTTTCACGAGCGCCGTGCAATTCGATCCGGAAGATGCAAATTGGTGGCCAGCTATCGTCGAACCTCGGTTGAAGTGAAATAGGAGAGGACTATGGATGTTATCGAAGCGATGGAAACCTGCAGTGCAGCACGTTACTTGAAGCCCGATCCGGTGCCGCAGGACTTGATCGAGCGTGTGATCTACGCCGCCACTCGTGCATCGAGTCCGGGTAACAGCCAGGAATGGGACTTCATCGTGGTACGCGATCCTGAAACAAAGCGGAAAATTCGCGATCTACTCGCGCCGCGATTTAAGGCAATGCGCGGGGAAGCGCCAACAACCGGGCGGGTTACCAGTCGAATGATGGCCGGCGCCATGCATTTGGCGGAGACACTAAATGAGGTTCCGGCGATCATCTTCGTCTGCGGTCCCGTAGCTTATCCACCCAACGCGCCGACGGAGCAGTTTGTGTGGTCGGCGCTCTACCCGGCGGCGCAGAATCTGATAGTGGCCGCCCGCTCGCTCGGTCTAGGCACAACCTTTACGACCTTCCAAATGTTTATAGAAAGCGAGCTACGCGAGCTGCTGGGAATTCCCAAGGAGATAAAGTTCGGCGTGATGATCCCGATTGGCTGGCCACAGAATGATTTCGTCAAGGTCAAGCGCAAACCGATCTCGAAGGTTATTCATTGGGATAAATGGAGTGAGTGATCAGAGCTAGCATATCTGCTCCCCAAAACGGCACGTGCCGATTTCGGGCGCATTCCGACATCACCCTGAATTTTCCTCACAGCGGTCCAGTCACCGGCCACCAGGAGTGTTCAGCTTAGCAAATCCGAACGGAAGAGTGTTGGCGGGTTGTCCAGTTTCGTAGGGGGAGACGACGCGTGCCGAAGAAGCTACGAATCGCGCGGTATCGACGGGCCGATCGGGATGTCGTCTTTCAACTGATCCGAGCGGTCCATAAACCGGACAATGCCGAGCGGCTTATCCGGCAATGGGACTGGAAGTTCGATTCCAACCCATTCAATGCCACCGCAGAGCGTTATCGGCAAACCTACAAGCACAATTATCTCGAGCGTTTGAGCAGCTTCATGACTGAAAAGGAGTTAGAAGCCTACCAGCGCAACTGGGAGGGCAAATCGGAATCACTACCGGCCGAGCACGAAAACGATCCATATGTTCTTTTGCTGAAGGATGAAACCGATACGGCATTCGGGATGCTTTGTTCACTGCCGCATCAGGTCACTATCGAGGGAGACGGACATTGCGCCGCGGTCGGCTGCGACTGGGCCCTGCTTCCAAAATACCGCAAGCGTGGCCTTTCTTTGCCGATCGGAATACGTATGCGTGGCGAAAATCCGCTCAATTTTTCATGGGCCAACGCGACGGCGGAGGGAATCATGCGTAGTAAGGTTCCTCTGCCGCGGGTCGGATCTCGGGGAGTAGCGGCGGCGACCGATCACAGACGCCTTGTGCCGATGGTGAAGCCGCTCGATTTGGCTCATTTGATCCGCGGCGATTCTGCCAGCCGCCTGGTTCGAATCGCAGCCGCGGCGTTGGTTGCAGGCACGCGTCCGATCACAAATGTGCTTGGCCGAGGTTCTTTGCCTGGCGTGACGATTGGCCGGATCGAATCTTTCGACGACAGGTTCGACCGGCTCTGGGATCGATGCCGCCGCGACTATCGCGTGGTCGCGGTGCGCGATGGTGAATATCTGAACTGGCGATTCATCTCGCGGCCGGACGCTTCGTATACCGTGCTGGCGGCGGCGCGCGGCCCCGATCTGATTGGCTATATCGTGTGCCGCGTCGCAAGCATCGACGGTGCAGCCTGGGGCTACATAGTTGATTACCTGGTCGAAGACCGCTCGATGCGATTGTTTTCGATGCTTCTACAGCATGCCGAGTCCCATTTCGCGGAGACCGATGTCAAAGGAATCGTATGTAGCGTGGCGACAGCTCCCTTTCGCAGCGCGCTGGTAAGACACGGATATTATCCGGCGCTGTTCCGCGGTGAGAGTTATGTCAGGGTCGCAAGAAATCACCAGAACCCGACACTGCAACCCTACAGCGATCTGAGGCACTGGTTTATGACAATGGCGGACGGCGATCTCGAGATGGCCTTCTGATCAGCCGGTCGCCAAAGCTCGGATTCAGCGCAGTAACTCGCTGACCACCCCCGCAATCCAATAGCGGACTATATGAAAGGCACGCTTGTTCAAAGCTCGCGATCTGACGCTGATGTTCGAGCTTCTGCAGCTTGCCAGGGGAACCAGGCTGCCAAGCGCCATTTCAACATTCCGATCAGCTTGCCCGCGTTGAAGACAGTCGCGCACACGGACTCCGCGCGTGCATTTCCATGCACGCATCCGGCGGCGGCGCGAGCGATTTGTCCGGTCAGATTAGCGGCGCGCGAGAGAGCGCCGGAGCGCGAGCCCCGATACTTGCGATCAAGCAGCGCGATCGCGCGGCCGTGTGCGATACCCTTGGCGAACAGGCTGGGTATCGTGCTCTCGTTGCGATGTCTGACCAGAGCTGTCGGACAGTAGACGAGCCGATATCCGGCGGCGTGAATTCGTCTGGCCAAGTCCACATCCTGGCCGCGCCATAGCCTTTCATCGAATAGACCGACTTCCAGAAGCACAGCGCGTCTCGAGGCGCAGTTCATTCCTATAACATAGGGAGGCTCTTCGCGCTCGATAGCGCGCTGGTGATCGTGAATGCGTTCGCCAAAGTTTTGGATCCAATTGCATGGTTGTTGCGCAAGAATTGCTCCGCCTGCAATTCCAACTCGTAAGTCAGCGAGGGGCAGGATTATATTTCTCAACCAGTCGGGTTCGGCGATGCAATCGGAATCGATGAACGCGATATGATCGCCGCGTGCATGCTGCACTCCGAGATTGCGCGCAGCCGACACCCCGCGCTTGCTCTGCTCGAGAACTTTGAGCTGGGATTCATACCTACGCAGAATTTCTATCGTGCCGTCAGTCGATCCGTTGTCGACGGCGATCAACTCGACGCCGCCTGCCGGAGGCCGCAGTTGAAGCAGAGACTGGATACAGAGTTCGATCGTGTCTTTGCCGTTAAGGACAGGAACGATGACCGTGACGGCGGGCGGCTGAGGCGAATCTGGCGCGATCGGCGGCATAAGGCTGGCGCTCAGAGCCTGACAGCATGCGAATGGCAGAGCTTCAACGAAGCCTTAGTCACGAAATAGATGAGACAGCGACCGAGCAGCGCGGCTCGCTGGCCCTGGTGGAGCACACTTGCCTCTTTAAGCCTGTGCGACCAAGATCGATCAGACCATGAGTCGTCCACTTCGATTTTTGCATCTAAGTACTTTCTATCCGCCTGGCTGTTTCGGCGGCGACGGGATCTACCTTCAGCGCCTGGCGCGCGCCCTGGCGGAACAAGGACATCGGGTTGACGTTGTCCATTGTGTCGACTCATATGAGATGCTGCAAACCGTACAGCCGGCGATCGAGCAATATAAACACCCAAATCTGACCGTTCATAGTTTGCACAGCCGCTATGGTTTCATATCGCCGCTACTCTCACATCAAACCGGGCGACCCTATCTAAAAGAGCGCGCTATCGCCGAAATCATACGAAGTACGCAACCGGATGTGATTCATTTTCACAACATCTCACTGCTGGGTCCAGAGGTACTGGGGCTCGGCCGCGAAGTCGAAGCGGTAAGACTCTACACTGCACATGAGTACTGGCTGATTTGTCCTACCCACGTGCTATGGAAGTTTAATCGCGAGCCATGCGAAAAAACTGACTGCATCCGCTGCACGCTGATGGCAAAACGGCCGCCGCAGCTCTGGCGTTATACCGGAATGCTCGCACGCTGCGCTCGCGAGGTGGACGCCTTCCTGGCGCCTTCTCGTTTCAGCGCGGGAATCCACAGAGCTCGCGGTTTTGAGCCACCGATGCAACACTTTCCGCTGTTCGTGGAACGCGCCGATGCCGACTGGCAGAATCCAGCGCCGCGCCCGCATGAGCGGCCATATTTTCTCTTTGTTGGGCGGTTGGAGACCATCAAGGGAGTTCGGCCGCTTATCGAGGCATGGAACAAAGGCGCTCAAACCGATTTGCTGATTGCCGGCTCCGGAACTGAAGAAGCCGAGCTAAGAATTCTCGCTGCAGCGAACCCGCGAATCAGTTTCCTGGGGCATGTGCAATCGGGCGCGCTCGGGAAGCTTTACGTGAACTCCATCGCGTGTATCGTGCCGTCGGTTTGCTACGAGGTGTTTCCGAATGTGATTCTCGAGTGCTTTGCGCGCAAGACTCCGATCATTGCACACGATCACGGCGCTATGAGCGAGATGGTTCGAGAAAGCGGCGGGGGACTACTCTACATAAACGAGGCGGAACTGTTATCCGCCGTCACACAGCTAAGTCAATCTTCGATACTACGCTCGGAGCTCGCGGAGAAGGCTTATCGTGCTTTCGATACGTTGTGGTCTCCCGAAGCCCATCTCAACAGTTATTTCGAGCTGCTGCGCAACCTGGCCGAGCGAAAGTTCGGGCGTATACTTTGGCAACTCGCTGATGGAAGCTCATCGCCGGCAAAAATCAGCGATGATCAGAGCAGTGCCAGCACGGTCGCCACAATCTCGCGATCCTGATTATTGGGATCGGAAGCCACCGGTCGATGCTCTGGTCGAATTCTTTGTCAGCAGCGTGAGGGCGATTCCGACGCCGAGTCCGAGGACGGAGTAAAGATAGTAGAACTGCTGGAGCAGGAATCCACCTACCAGCAGGCGCAACCCGCCCTTTCGCCAAAACAGACGAAACAATCGCAGGTTCAATGCCGCCGCAAGAACCAGGCATCCGATAAAGGGGATGGCCGCCGAACGGGTGAAAAGTAGTGCGACTCCAGCGATCAAAGACAGGATCGCAACCAGCGCTCCCGCGCGCTGGTCTGCGGTAAAGTTGAGGCCATTGGGAAGATAACCATAAGTCACAAACATTCGAGCCCATGGGAGCGCGCGGAGGTTGAAGTCAGTGCGAACCAGCGACCCAAGCGTCCAGTGCTTGAGATGCTTTACCTGGAGGTTGGGATCGACCCGTGGTCGCAGACCTCGGGCGCTCAGACGATAGCCCAGGTCCACATCGCCGATTTCGGGAATTCTTTCATCGAAGCCGCCGAGAAGCACGAATGCCGTGCGCTTGATCGCGCCGCAACCGCTCCAGAAGGTGCTGACCTCGGGTGCAGAGCGCTGATGGAAATAGTGGTGCGCAAGATTCTTGAACATGCTCACTGTGCTGCGCACATCCGGCTCGTCGTCGTAGGATCCTATTAGAGCCACGACATCCGATTGGGTAGCGAGCCAGTTGACGCGGGCCAAGGCTCCCTCGCGCAGCGTCACGTCCGCGTCGAGAAAGAGCAGCATCGAGCCCCGCGCCACGGCAGCCCCGCGGTTGCGCGCCGGCCCGGAGCCACCGTTCACCGCTATAGATATCACCTGCACAGGGTACTTTGCGGCGATCGCGGCGGTTGAGTCGGTGGAACCGTCGTCCACGACGATGACCTCGGTGTTGGGACTCATCTGGCTCAACACAGAATCGAGGCAGCGAGCGAGCGTACTCGCCGCGTTGTAAGCGGGAATTATGATACTTAGTTCAGGCTGCTCGGTCGGACTCAGCGCCCGTCGATTCGAGCTCATGACAGCCGTCTCGGTGTCGGGCACGCCGCGGGTTAGAACAACCGCGCTCATATCGACGTTAGATGGTGACATCGGTCATCCGTGCGATCGGCGGCGGGCCGTAGCGGTTTTTGCGAATTTCTCCATCACAGGCTCGCGCCGGCCTTTGGTGGGATCTACTCCGGTGATATTTTCTCGAATCCAACGGTGCCACGAATTCCGGTATAGGCATTGGCGCAGAAACCCGAACCTCGCATGCAGGAGTTGTCTCGCGATAAGGAGGGAAGGCACGCCGTGCTTTTTCAGAATCCTGCGGATTTCCCGCAGATGTACGTTGCGCGGCAAATGTGTCGTGAGGCGATACGACTCGCGGTGGTCGCGGTATTCATACAGACACTGATCGATCGGTCTGACCACGGCGCCATGCTCCAGCATGGTCCAAGGGAAATCGAAGTCGTCCGGACCCACGTTATTCAGAGACTCGTCCATGCCACCGAAGGCCAGCGCCGTTGCAACTCGCCAGCACAGCAGGTGTTTGAGTGGCGAGCCGCGCACGAAATCATCGAGCGACACTTTCTGCGGCGGGTGTCGGATGGGGCTGATCGGCTGGCGGTTTTCATCGACGAAACGAAGGCCGCTGTGAAACAGATCGGCGCGCGGGTGCGCATGGATGTTATCCTCGAGTACTTCGACGGCGGTAGGCGCCCACAGATCGTCAGCCAATAAGATCGCGGCAAATTCCGTCTCAGCTGCGCGCATGCCGCTATTGAAAGCTCCGGCAAGCTTTCGTCCCTGGTTCACCACGACGCGCGCTTGCGCGCGGTTGCCTATGCAGGCGCGGACTGCGCGCGGCGCGTCCTCATCGCCAGGTTCGACGATAACAATCAAGCGCCACCTGTCAGAAGTCTGCGTGAATACCGATTCCAGCGACTCGCGGAGCATGCGCGGATGATAATGCTTCACGGGCATCAGCACTGTGATCAACGCGGAGTCTGCGGAATCGTTTCGGACGGCTGCCACCTGCGCTCCCCCAAAAATTGACGTTCAGTTTAGCAACATTTGTGCGAAAGATTACCCGCCTTGAGCGGTATAGGGTTAATTATAGACATAACATGGGCGGTGGTGTAAAGAAAGCAGAGTTAAAGCGATGTTGGCATGCTAGAACACATCAGACCACGCTCACAGACCTGTATTATCGGCGCGGGACCCGCGGGTCTCTCAGCCGCCTACGAGTTATCCAAGGCCGACCGCAACGTCGTGTTGGTCGAAAAAGATCCAACGACGGTTGGCGGCCTGTCTCGAACGCTGGAATACAAGGGCTGCCGCTTCGATATCGGTGGACACCGGTTCTACTCCAGTAATCGCATGATCGAGGGTTTGTGGAGCGAAATTCTGGGCGACAGGATGCTGACGCGAAAGAGGCTGTCGCGGATTTACTATCGCGGGCGGCTGTTCCGTTATCCCCTCGAAGTCGGGGACGTACTACGCAACCTCGGGGCAAGAGAGGCGAGCGCTTGCGTCACGAGTTACTTTCTTACGCCACGCAAGAGCCCGGAGAGTATTGCCACGTTCGAGGATTGGGTATGCAACGCCTTCGGACGAAGGTTGTACGAAATTTTCTTCAAGACGTACACCGAAAAAGTCTGGGGAATTCCCTGCAGCGAGATCAGCGCCGACTGGGCGGCGCAGAGAATTCGTGGGCTTTCGATGCGAGACGTGGCCAAGCAGCTCATGCCGCTCAAAATTCGCACCGCGCCGGTGATCAAGACTCTCATCGATTCGTTTCGTTATCCGGCAAGCGGTCCCGGCGAGCTCTGGGAGGCGTTCGCCAGCCTGCTCCGGCAGCGTTCAGTTCGAATTCAGATGGGCGAAGGCGTAAAAAAAATAGTTCGCGATGCCTCAGGAGTAAAGTCGGTAGTGACCGATGGACCCGACGGGGCACAGGTATACGAAGCTGACAACTTCGTATCAACCATGGCGATACGGGATCTCATTCTCGCGCTCGATCCGCCCGCGCCGACGGAGGTGCAAGACGCCGCGCGCGCGCTGCGCTACCGTGATTTCCTGGTAGTGGTCCTGATGCTGGATCGCGCAGAACTGTTTCCAGACCAATGGATCTACATACACGAACCCAAGGTGCAGGTCGGGCGCATCCAGAACTTCAAGAACTGGAGCCCGGAGATGGTACCTGATCCGCGAATGACGGTGCTTGGGCTCGAGTACTTCTGTTGCGCAGACGCCTCGCTCTGGAGTCGCGATGACAGTCAGCTCATCAGCTTCGCCCACCAGGAACTGTCAAGCCTGTCTCTCTCGGGAGGGGCGCGCCTGCTCGACGGCGCAGTAGTGCGTCAGTCGGCCGCTTATCCGATCTATGACAGTGGATACGGCGAAAAAATCCAGGTGGTGCGCGATTTTGCTCGCCGGCATCTGCCAAATTTGCAACTGGTCGGACGCAACGGGATGCACAAGTACAATAATCAGGACCACGCCATGCTGACCGGGATGATGGCGGCGTGGAATATCCTGGGCGGCTCTTACGATCCTTGGCGGGTCAACGCCGATGCGCTGTACGTGGAGGACGGCGAGGAGGGAGAAAACGGGCTGCGGCTGGTTCCGTCTCGAATTGCCGATGTTCCGGTAAGTGTCGGGCAACCCAGCGCCGCAGAGCCAATCGCGCGTTAGCGCTCGAACAGTACCAGCCTCAGATAGTGGTCCCGGCCGGTGATGAATCTGCGCGATCGCTTCCGAACGGACGACCGGTCTTCGGCCGTGCGGTGGCAGGCAGCAGTCACCGCCCTGCTTGTCCTGGTCGCGGTCACGTTCAACGCAATCATGCTTCTGCCGGAGCTCCGCTTGGAGCTCCCCAGTTACAACGACAACGCAACCCACTATCTCTTGATACGATGCGCGAATGCGGCGCTCACCGGGGGCGATAACCCGTTTGACTTCTGGCTACCCCAGCTCGGTCTCGGGTTTCCACAATTTCTGTACTACCAGCATCTGCCGCATCTGGTTGTCGTCGCGCTTTATCGTCTGTTACTCGAGCGAATCCCTCTGCTGACGCTCTTCAACCTGGTTAACTATTTGTTGCTGGTCGGCTTTCCACTGACCGTCTATTGGTCAATGAGAGCTATGGAGTTTTCTTGGATCAGTGCTGGGGTTGCGGCGGCTTGCGCGTCGCTGATTTCTGCAGCTCCTTCTGCCTACGGGTTCGAATTCGACAGCTACATCTGGTCGGGTAATGGCCTCTATACTCAACTGTGGGCAATGCACCTGTTCTTTATCTGGCTGGCCTGCGCATGGCGCCTGTTGCGCAAAGGTATTGGTTACGCCAGCTCGTCGCTGGCATACTCAGCGTTAATCCTGTCGCATCCGCTGTATGCATATATGGCGTTGGCTACTACCCTTCCAGTCCTATTGGTAAGTCTTGCGCCACGCGCGGCGAAGTCTTCAAGTGTAGGCGGCCACAACTCAAACGACTCGACCGCCTGTGAACTGCGATTGCGTGACCGAATCCTACGCGCTGTCATCCAGCTCGCGATAGTAGGCATTTTAGCTGGAGCTATTACGGCCTACTTCTGGTTGCCATTCATCTTGTCACTTCACTACTTCAATCTCATACCGTACGCAGCTGTACCGCGCGCTATTTTCGAGAGGTTCGGAGTCAGCAATAGGTCATGGTCCTGGTCTTGGCATGAGTGGAACTTCCTCGATCACAATCGGTTTCCAGCGCTTACCCTGCTCGCGCTGATCGGTATTACCTATGCCGCCGTGGATCGTTCGACTTCGGCGCGGCTGGCTTTGGCTGTTTCCATTTTCTGGCTCGTACTCTATTTCACAGCCGCGAACCTTCCGAGGCTGATCGGCATGCTGCCTATGCATCAATTGCTCACTTGGCATCGGTTCACGGGGCCGCTGGATCTTGGTGCGATCCTGCTAATAGGCCTGAGCGGTGAACTGGTCTGGCGGTGCTGTACAGGTCTCTCTTCCCCCTGGAGCGCCGTGATGCCGATAGTTGTCATCGCTGCGATGCTTGCCCCCGCGTTCAAGGAACGCGGGGAACGGCTCGCGCAGAGTGACAAACTTATGACGCAGACCGCTTTCCGTCTCGACCACGACCCGGACTCACGCGCGATGATTTCGACCCTCGAGGCGCTGCCTCAAGGCCGGGCTTATGATCTACGGCCTTCGTCCGGACCTGAGCTTACCTTCTATGGAATCGATACTATCTCGCCGGGCCAGGGCTTTTCCCTGAATTCGCTAATGCCATTCGATCGTATGAGCCCAACCTACTGTGAGTTATTCAATCTGAAATATGTTCTGCTGCCCACTTATGGTTTCGCTCCTGGCTTCCTTCGGCCTATCAAGAAGACGAAAGACGCTGCTCTGTATCAAGCCGATACCAGCGGCTATGCGAGTTTTGTCACAGCTTATCCGCGTGATGTCGAGTCAAAGGACATTCTCCAGGCCCAGGAACAAATGCTACGAGCTAACTATGACTGGATGCACAGCGCTGCTCTCGTGTCCGGGCAATACATAGTGTGGGACTACCCAGCGGGTCATCAGAGTGGATCTTACGATACTGCGCAGGCGCCTCTCGGCACGGTCTCGCACGAAGAGGTATATTCCGACCGTCTAGATCTCAGCGTTGACTGTCCTGCCGCTGCGACCCTACTACTCAGAATCACGTATCATCCTAACTGGCATGTGACTGTCGATGACAAGGAACAACCAACCTTCATGCTCTCGCCGAGCTATATCGGCGTCAAGGTGCCAGCAGGTCATCACCAGATTCGTGCCCAGTATCGATCCAGTCGATTGAAGAAGGTGTTGCTCCTCTTCGGCGCATGCAGCCTTCTTTTGGTTGTGTGGATGCGCCGCAGTCTCGAGCACCTGGAAATCGCAGCTATACGACTAATCAAAGAGCGCTAGGTGAAGGAACGATCAGATGCGAGAGGGAGAGCACGCTTCGATGCCGACCGTCTCCGTGATCGTGCCGGTGTACAACTCCGAAAAATATGTGCGGCAGTGCATCGAGGGACTTCTGGAACAAACATATCCAGCGAGCGCATATGAGGTTGTCCTGGTCGACAACAATTCTACCGATCGCTCGCGCGAGATAATTGGAGGCTATCCACCGATCCGACTGATTTTAGAACCGAAGCAAGGTTCCTACGCCGCCCGGAATCACGGGGTTAGGGTGTCGAATGGAGCAGTGCTGGTGTTCACGGACTCCGACTGCGTTCCTTCATCATGCTGGCTTGTGGAGCTGATGAAGCCGTTCGTATCGCCCGAGATATGCATCGTGCAGGGAGCGCGCAAATACGGCCGGGACTCAAGGACGCTGTCGATGCTCGCGACCTACGACGCGGAGCGCGCGGCCACCACATTTTCGCCGGTTGGAGTGGGTAGTCAATACGGTTACACGAACAACATGGCAGTCAGGCGAGAGGTATTCGACCGCTGCGGCCCGTTTATCGAAATTCCTAGGGGGGCAGACTCGCTCTTCGTCGACCACGTCGTTACCAATTATTCGCACGATGCGGTCAGATACGCTCCCGATGCCTCGATTCGCCACCTGGAGATTACCAGTGTCTGGCAATGGCTGCGAAAAAGAGCGATTTACGGGCGCAGCTATGAGCTAATTCGCGAACGTCGCGAATCTTACCGCGGCCTCACTGTAAAGCAGGGCAGGCAAATCTTTCAGCGCACGATCGAGCGAGGCGGTCATTCGTGGGCGGAAATCCGACTCCTGACGTTTCTCTTGCGGACAGCGGGAGTCAGTTTCAGGTGTGGCCAGATAGCCGGGCGGTGGCAGGCGACCGGGCAGCGGGCACGGAAATTCCTCAGGACGGCATCGCGGGATTGAAACGGTCCGAACTGCGGGAACGAGCGTGAAGACTCGCATACTCGCCGCCCTTGCGCAGTAGCTCCTCGTGGGATCCGATCTCGACAATTTGGCCATGCTGCATAACTGCGATACGAGTGGCAATCTCGAGAGTTGTAAGCCGGTGCGCAACCACAATCGCGGTACGGCCTCGCGCCAGCGCGCGAAACCTCGAAAGCAGCTTCCGTTCTGCGCGCGGGTCGAGGCTCGAGGTTGGCTCATCCAAAATGACTACCGAGGAACGACGCGCAAACGCACGCGCAATCGCGACGCGCTGCCACTGCCCGCGCGACAGATCGAACTGGCCGAACCTGCGACCGAGCAAGGTTTCAAAACCGCCGGGGAGCGATTCAATCACGTCGGCCAAGCCAGCCTCGTCAGCCATAGCTTCGACCTGCTTGGTCTGCCCCAACAGCCGTCGCCAGTCGCCGTATGCGATGTTATCGGCGAAAGTCGCTTCGTACCCGCGATAATTTTGAAACACCAGCGATATCTGGGAGCGTAGATGCTCGAGATCGAGTTCTCTCAGATCGTGTCCATCCAATCGCACGCTGCCCGCGGCCGGATCATAAAACCTGGCCAGCAGCTTGACCATGGTACTCTTGCCCGAACCGTTTTCCCCGACCAGCGCCAGAGTCTCGCCGGGCGCGATGGTAAGTGATACGTCACGCAACGCCGGCTGGTCCGAACCGGGATAGGTGAAAGAAACGGCACGAAATTCTATCTCGCCCCGACAACTCTGAGGCGCTATTGCATTTGGAGCCGCCACGATCGCCGGTTGGGTCAACAGCAGCTCCCGCAAGTCGGATATGTTCAGGGTCTCCTCGCGCATGATTGCAACCGCATTGACCTGGGCCTCAAGGGTCGAGCGCAGGCGTCCGGCCGCCGCACCGAAGATAGCGAGGTCTCCCATCGTAGATGCACCCTCAAGGACCCGCAGGGCGACGCGTGCAAGCAGCAGGAACAGCGCGATCGTCGCAGCCGTCGAGAACAGCCCGGCCGCGCGCACTGAGCGAAGCAGCAGACGATAGTCCTGATCGCGGAACTCGCGCATCAGCGCTCGAAATCTCGCAATCATCAGCGGCGCGAGGTCGAGGATCTTGATTTCGGGAACCGAGTTGGAATCGGTGAGGGAAGAAACGAAATATTGAGTCCATCGGCGCTTGGTCGCACGCAACTTCTCCAACTGGTGCCTGATCTCGGAAAGGTTCCACTGGAACCATAGGTAAGGAACGGCAGCCGGAGCGAGTAGCAGGGTTAAGGGTTCGATGACAGCCAGGATGACAAGTAGAGAAATCATCTGCACGAAATTCGAGAAGAAACTCAGCAGGCTGCCAACGAAGCGCAGCAGGTTTTTCGCGGTGTTCTGATTGGCGCAGTAAAGCACATCCTGAGCGGCCGAATCTTCGAAGAAACCGACGTCGAGCTTCGCGGTGTGCTCGAGGACTCTGCCATTGAGTTCAAGATTGAGATCGTCCTCGAGCCTCTGCCCGGCAAAGTCCCGAAACAGACGGCTCAGCGCCTCCGCGATGGTGGCCGCAAGCAAGACCAAAAGCGACGGCAGGACCATCCGCAGACTGGTCCCCTGATGCTTCATGCCGCGCAGCGCGGAATTGATCAGGCCGCGGGTGGCGAGCGCCTGCACGGCAGGGAGTCCGCCCTCGATCAGGTACATCGCAATGAACGCGGCGGTGAGCGCCCGATTTGTAGCCCAGGTCAGACCGAGAGCCCAGCTCCCGTTGACGCGGAGTGAGCCTGCGCTCGCACTCGAGTCCGAATGCTCAGGTCGTGAACCGTTCCTAGACATTTATTGCGCCGTCCCCAATTGCTTCGTCGCTTCCGGCCCCGTATGGTCGATGGCACCGCTTCACACACAGTTATATATGTTGTGTGAGCGTGTGTGAACGCTTTTCAGCAAAGCTAAGGTTGTTTCGGCAGCTATGCGGAATAGGGCTCCGGGGGCGGTCCGGTCCCTTTCCGGGGAGTAACAGTGATCGGCTCCTTCGTGAACATTTTGATGTTTCACTCGATCTCTGATGGGCATGGTCCAGTTTGCATCCCACCAGCAGTGTTTCGCGAGCAGCTTTCCGTTCTCGCGGGTTGCGGGTTTCGCGGAGTGTCGCTTAGAGAGTACGTCGCATGGAGTCGAGGCGAGATCGAAATTCACCGGCCTTTCGCTGTTCTCACCTTTGACGATGGATATCAGGACTTTGCGACAGCCGTGTTTCCGGAACTGCAGGCACTCGGGTGGAACGGCACGGTTTTCCTTCCTTCGAGTAAGGTCGGGCAAACAAGTGACTGGCAAGGCGCTCGCCACAGGCGCCGCCTGATAGAGTGGCGAACGATTGCTGAGCTTGCCAAAGGCGGCGTCGATTTTGGCGCGCACGGAATGACGCATACCGATCTAACGCGCTTGCCGGTCGATCAAGCAGATTTCGAAATATTGAATAGTCGGCGCACTATCGAAAGCCACACAGCGTTCAGGGTAGTCAGCTTCGCGCCACCTTATGGGCGCAGCAATCGCCGAGTGCGGAACCAAATGGCCCGTCACTACCTGGCGGCCGCTGGCACAACGCTGGGGCGCGCGACGTCACAGTCAGACCCGTTCGATCTCCCGAGAATCGAGATGTGGTACTTCCGTGATATCAAGCGATGGCAATACTACCTCGAGCGGGGCTCGAGTGGTTATTACTCGTTTCGTCGACTGATGCGCCTTGCTCGAAAGGTGGCAAGTCGATAGCTAGCGATGGATATCGTCGGGCATCAGGTCAGACCGTTCGAGAGTGATGTCAGTGCAGTGGTGCTTACGCTGGGGGAGCCCAGCACCAACCGCGCACTGGTTTCCCTGGAGCATCAGACGCATCGGCTCGCGGAGGTCATTACGGTTCAAGGCACGAGGCCGTGGCACACAGCAATGAATGAAGGTGTGCGCCGGGTGCGAACGCCTTTTCTGGTTCAGGTGGATGCTGACATGATTCTTGATCCCGATTGTGTTGCACGCCTGCGCAAGGCTGCGCGCAACGACACCGGCATAGTCGTGGGTATGTTGCGCGATCCTTTGATCGGGACGGTGGTCGGGATCAAGCTATTCAGGACACAATGCTTCGACCAACTTCGAATGCCGGACTCTATCTCGCCAGACACCGACTACGGAGCCATGGTCCACGCTGCTGGATGGAAGATTGCGCACGTCGGCAGATATTTTTACAAGCGACCCAGAAATTGGGATACCTTGGGCGAGCACAGCCCCTCCTATACGCCCGAATATACCTACCGCAAACATCTACTCGAAGGATGCCGGTTTCGGTATCGACGCAGTATCGAGGGAATCAGATGGCACTTCTCGCGACTCGAAATGAGCGCGCATCCGATGGCGTTTATCGCGCAAGCCGGACTGGCGAACGGAATGTTCCTGAAGGCGAGGCGTGATCTGCTGGGCATATCAGACGCGGAATGGTATCCGAGGTGCGAAGAACTGCTCCGCTTCTTCGGGTCATCGCCTGTTACTCTTAAGAGTGGAACCGGAACGCTCGAAGGACCGCGCGCACCTCGTGCCGCATTCGACTACTACTATCGGCTGGGAAAGAGGCTTTTTCGCGAAAATGATCTTGCGTCTCTCTGTAGCAAGTTGAAAGCGTTGGGCCTGACGCGCGGTGATGATCTAGCTTGGACTCGAAAGATCGCACTGTTGCGAGGACTGGCCGCGAAAAGCGCCGATGAAAGCAGTCTCGATGCCGAATTCGATCAGCTCGAACGATTTCGCCTTATGAAAGAGCCCGGCGTGAGTCTCTACACACGACTAGGCCGGAAGATCGAGCGCACGCTAAGTCGAATTGAAGGGGCGCGTTCGCCGTGATGAATTCATCACCAACTCACTTCGTAGCAATCAGCTGACAGTCCGGATTTGAGCCGAAACAGCCTTTTCGTGATTCAGAGCTCGACTGTTGCGAAGCAGATATCGCTCCTCCTCCAGTGGCTGACAAAAACACCAAACGCGGCTTTGGTGGCAATCGCCGTACTGTCGCGGTCGGAGGTCAGTAACACATAAGCTCCTGCGATTGCGCACCTCCAGCTGGACCGTCGATACGCTGGACGACACTATGCTGGACGCTCAAGGTCGGCGATGAGCCCGGTTTGCGTTGGACGCCATCCCAGACGTTCCTGCGTTTTTGCGCTCGAGGCCGGTGCGTCGGCACCGACGAAGAACGCGAGCCAGCCAAAATGCTCGGGCGCTTCCTCCGGAGTTTTGGAGACGACGGGCACGTTGATGCGCCGGCCGATTGCCTCAGCGATGTCTCGAAGCGGCACGCCCTCTTCGGCGACGGCGTGAAACCGTTCTCCCGCAACGCCCTTTTCAAGCGCCAGCCGGTAGAGCCGCGCGGTATCAATCACGTGCGCGGCGGGCCAGCGGTTGCGCCCATCGCCGACATAGGCCGAGACGCCCTTCTCGCGAGCTATCTCGATCATCGGGGTAATGAGGCCATGCTTGAACCGGTCGTGGATCTGCGGCAAGCGCATCGCGGTCGCGCGCACGCCCCGCGACACCGTCTCGGTTGCAGCCTCTTCCGACGCGCTTCGCGGCACCATCGAGCTCGGAACGCACGGGTCGTCTTCGGTCGCGGCGCGGCCCGGCGTCATGGCCATCGCGGTCCCCGAGGTGACGACCAGGGACCGATCCGATCCAACGAGGACGGAGCCAAGCGCCTCGATAGCCCGCCGGTCTGCCTGACAGTTGTCCATGTACTTCGAGAAGTCATGATTGAAGGCGAGATGAATGACGCCATCCGACATGGCCGCTCCACTGCGCAGGCTTTCGAGGTCTTCGAGATCGCCGCGATGTACCTGCGCGCCAGCGGCGACGAGCGCCTTTGCGCCAACGTCGGAGCGCGAAAGACCGAGCACCTTGTGGCCCGCATTGATCAGCTCCGGAATAAGTGCGGTACCGATAAACCCTGTAGCACCGGTGACGAAGACACGCATCACGAATTCTCCTTTGTTTCAAATTGTTTGCCCCAGGTGTCGAGGTACGCGAGCTGCTCGACGGGACGACGAATCAACGGCCCATGGCCGCGTCCGACCGGATAGCCAATCGGAACCGCGGCGGCGGTGTACCACGGATCTGGAATTGCGAGCAGCTTGCGCACTTCGGGCTCGCATTCGCATAGCAGCGTTGTAAGCACGCAGCCGAGACCTTCGGCGCGGCACGCGAGCAACAGGTTCTCGACCGCGGTGTAAACAGATCCGCCGCCGACTACGGAGACCCGCCCCTGCTTCGCGTCCGTGATCGCCATGTTTTGCGGATTGAAGCAGAACACTGCGATTACGGGCGTCTCGCCGAAATGCATGCCGAGGTAGTCGCCCGCTGCCAGCGTGCGTTCGACGCGAGCACGTACGTCGGCCGGCGCACTCGCGGGAATCGCCGTGCGGTACTGCTTCGTGTACGCAACCCAGCGCTCGTTGTAGAGCTTGGCGAGCGGCTGCTTGAACGCGCGATCTTTCACCGCCACTATCCGCCAGGGCTGCACGTTTCCGCCGGTCGGCGCCCAGGTCGCTGCCTCGAGCACGCGATGCAGCACGTCATCGGGGATCGGATCAGGCCGCAGCCGGCGCACGGCGCGCAACGTGCGCATCGTTTCGTAAATTCCCATTTCTGGCATTTTCGATTTCTCCTTTAGTGCGTGCGTTCATCCCGCGCCGAGATGAGATCGCGAGATCCCGATCGCCGCCAACACAAACAGCGCGACATCCATCGACGCGTGTGCGATCACCGACGCTTCCAGCCCTCGGCGCAAATACAAGCGGCCAAACACGACTCCCTCCCACGTCTGCGGCATCAACAATCCGCCGAGCAGCAGTAGCCAAGTACTATGGAACAGCGTCCCGGCCACCGGCGCCAGGTGAATCAGGCCAAACAGATAGCCCTGCGCTATCGTCACCGTCCATAGTGCGCCGCGCCGCGGATAGCCGCGCGAGTCGCCCGAGACTATTGCTGCGACCCATCCGAGGATCGCATAGAGCACGAATCTGAACTGGATCTCCTCGCTGACTGCGGCCGCAATTGCGACCGACGCTCCGACGATAGCGATACGCCCAGGCGCTACCGTCAGGATCGGCGACTTCGGCAAGCGCGCGCTGCCGTGCTGAATAAGCACCAGCGGCACGATCACGATCACCAACACGCTCGCGCCGGCCACCGCGGCAAGAAGTGCGTAGCCGAGCGAGACTTTGACCAGGTTGCGAAGCGAGAAGTGAAGATTCTTGCCCGCCATCTTTGCTGCTATCAGCGGCGCGCCAGGGAGTCCAAGTTGCTGATTGAGTCGAAGAGCGAGCGGGATCATCGATGCGAGCACCAACGTGACGCCCATGAACGGCAGCAAACGCACGAGCTCCGACAGCTCGAAGGATTTGATCGCCAGCGCGAGCGGATACTCGGTCACCGCGCCGGCAGTAGCCAGAGCAATCAGCAGCGCCGACTCGCGCCGCCACAGACTGCGCGAT
The DNA here is from genome assembly GCA_963842215.1 of uncultured delta proteobacterium. Lineage (GTDB taxonomy): Bacteria > Desulfobacterota > Binatia > Binatales > Binataceae > Binatus. The sequence goes on from CAWJFQ010000007.1 coordinate 21,551, forward strand.
GCATCCGAAGCGACCGAAATTCCTGCCGCCGGCTCGCTCACTTGATCGTCGGGATAAATTCCGGGATGTCCTTCGACGGCTTCATCTTCCACTTGGGTTTGCGCTTCTCGACGAACGCGCTGACGCCTTCGTAGGCGTCCGGCTGTTTGCCCGCCCACACGAACGCCTTGGTATCCGCCTTCTGCGCCTTCTCAGTCTCGGGCTCCGCGAGCAACCCGTAAATGAGCCGCTTGGTTATCGCGACCGACACCGGCGCCGTGTTATCCGCGATATCCCGCGCCATCTCGCGCACCTTGGGCATGAACTCCGCGTCGGGCCACACGTGGCTGACGATGCCGAACTCCAGCGCCTCGCGCGCGGTGATGATCCGTCCGGTCATCAGCAGTTCGTTGGCCTTGGCCAGGCCGATCATCCGCGGCAACGGTCCACAGGCTGAGCGCCTCCGGAATGACGCCGCGTCGCACGAACACGAATCCGATTCGCGCGCTCTCGGCCGCGACGCGGATGTCCCACTGCATCGGCAGCGTGATACCCATCCCGACCGCGGGCCCGTTGATCGCCGCGATGATTGGCTTGCGCACGTTCCACGGCCGAATCGCCGGCGCCGGCCGATCGCGACGCTCGGCGCGCGCGTCGGCATCGAAGGTGTTGCCGCCGCCTGACAGATCTGCGCCCGCGCTGAACGCGCGGCCCGCGCCGGTGACGACAATCACGCGCACGTCGTCGTCCTTGTCATATTCGGCGAACGACGCGTAGAGCTCCGCGGCCATCGTGCCCGAGAACGCGTTCAGCTTCTCCGGCCGATTAAGCGTGACGGTAGCGATGCCGTCTTTGACTTCCCTCAGAATGTGTCCGCTGGCCATGTGAGGTTCTCCTTCTATTCGATGCGAAAGCAGGGGTGATCCTGCACCCAGTATTCGGAGGCTCGGCTACTTCTTCTGGGTTGCATTTTGAGCCTCGGCAAATGCCATCATCTGACTTATCTGCTCGCGGACCAGCTCGGGATTGTTGCCGGCAGCTTTGTCGAGGTCGCCGATCTCGTCGGGCACGTACCAGTGCAGCTTGTCGGAGTTGTACGCCTCCCACACTATCTTCGCGACTTCCGTCGGCGGAATCAGGCGGAACATGCCTTCCTTCGGCGCGCGCTCCGCGGTTCCCGGCGGTAGAATCGCCGTGTCGATCAGACCCGGCAGCGTGTCGGCGGCGCGCACTCCGTAGCGGCGGAACTCGATCGAGAGCGCCTCAGTCAAACCCTTGACCGCGTGCTTGGTGGCGGAATACACGGCGATTCCCGGCATGCCGTAGGTGGCTGACGAAGACGACGTGGTGAAGCACAGCGAGTTGGGCGTGGCTTTGAGCAAGCCAATCGCCGAATGAATCCCGTTGAGCACGCCGATGAAGTTCACGCGCACCACGCGCAGGATGTCCTCGAACGGGATTTCATCGAAGAAGCCGCCCACGCCGATGCCGGCATTGTTGTAGAGGATGTCCATCTTGCCGCCGGTGGCTGCGCCGAACTCGGCCAGCGCTTTTTCGTAGTCGCCCTTGTCGGTGACATCGAGACGCCGCACGACGCAGTTGTCAGCGCCCAATTCCTTCTCGAGCGCGCTCAGCCCGTCGGCGTTCACGTCGTAGCCTCCGATGAACCATCCTTTCTGCTTGAACAGGCGCGCGGTCTCGCGGCCCATGCCGGATGCGGCGCCGGTAATGAAGATAGATTTGCGGCCGTTAGCCTTTCCCATAGAATTCTCCAGAGTGTCGTTACTTCAAGTCGAACATAGTCGAAGCGGCAAGGCGCTGGCGAACGGTCGCGCGGCGGCGGAATCAACGGGATGCTTCGTCTACGTTCTCGGCAGCATCGGCGACGACGGCTATCGAACCTACGTCGGCTGGACTAACGATTCTCGAGCGACGCCTCGCGCGGCACAACGCGGGGACGGGCGCGCGGTCGACGCGCGGCCGCGTCTGGTTTCTGCTGTATGCCGAGCGCCACGAATCGCGCGAAGACGCGATGAGCCGCGAATGGCATCTGAAGAGAAACCGGAACTTCCGGAGAAGATTGACGCATCCCGACGTTTGAGGGCGATGGGAGCAGCCTTGTTCGGCGCTACCGGGATCATCACGAAGCCATCCGAGGGGTCGGACGACTCCCGGGAACAAGGCTGTCCGACACCTTCGCGACACACTGGCGTGTTAGATTTTTGCCGTCATTCTGAGCGCAGCGAAGAATGACACCCGGAGAAACCGCGCCAGCTCGTTCAGCTCTAGTCCCAAGACCCGAAGCGACCGGAGCAGTGGCGGAATTCTGAATCGCACTAGGGCGCTGTCATCGGACCCTCACCTTCATCCTCTCCCTCGCAGGGAGAGGAGACAGGACGTTACTTTTTGAAATCTATTGTTTGGGCGCAGGCAGCGGGTGATCTCTCAGGAAGGTTAGCATTTGGTTGTTCCATTTCGTTGGCCAGCGCATGTGATGGGCGAGGCCTCGGTAGCTTGCGACGGTTCCTATTTTGCCGTTCGCCATTTCGTCGGTGCCGCATGAGTTATCGCACGACGACACCTGGGTCTCCGACGAATCGATGATGACGTCTTCGACGTTGCCGCCTAGCGCGCGGACGCGGGTTGCGAACCTGGTGCCGTTGGGACAAATGCCACCTATGTCGCAATCGTTGCGCACGTGCATCAGCGGTACGCGTGAGTTGGTTACCTGCAACTGGCCGTCGCCCGACGGAGTAGTAGCCACTGGCGTCTGTGTGCACACGTCGAACAGCGCCGAGAACGGGTCGGGCGCCGAATAGACTGCCGCGGCCGCGATCCACGGCCGATTCAAAGCGTATAACAGCGCCATCGCGGCGCCGTTGGACCAGCCCGTCACATAAATCCGGTGACGATCGACTTTCCCCATGGCGATCACTTCGTTGACGAAATGATCGATCGAAGCAGCGTCCGCGTTTTCATTGTAAGTGGCGTTCCCTTCCGCCACCGCTCCGGACGCACTGAGCTGGCGGTACCAATTGTCCCATCCGAGCGCGTTCGAATCGTAACCCGGATAGCGATGGGTCGTGTAGCGGCCCTGCGGCGCCAGCAGAATGAAGCCGGGATTTGTGCCGAGCACGCCTTTGTCGATAAGGCCAACGATGCCGGTGACAATTACCGAGTAGGCGCTGGTTTCGGAGGGATGAAGGAAGATCAATAGCGGGAGCGGCGATCGTTCGGCTGCGCGCGGCGGCTCGTAGATACATGCATAGCGGGCGTCGCCGTTTGCGTCGGTCCACGGACCTATCTGCGTGCCGCCGGGACATGCCGAGCTGCGCGCGGTGATAAATCTGGCGTACCAGCCGCGGTCGACCTGTGCGGGAGCGTCGCCGAACGGGCCGCATTTGGTGTCGGAGATGGAGAAGACGTTGGCGCCTGCCAACATCGGCGTCATCAACGCAATGGAGGCCGCAATAGCACGATGGCGAAGGCGATCGCTTTTGATGCTACTTCCGAAAGTCGATCGGT
>CAWJFQ010000008.1:0-33868 GCA_963842215.1 uncultured delta proteobacterium
AACCCGAGGTGGGTTCCACGTAAAAGTTCTTATCGCTAGAGGGCGGCGAACATAGCGTTGAACAGCGCAGCAGCGCGCCCATCGATCAGCGCGTCCGAACCCATTTGGTTCATCACATAGCCGAACCCGAGATGCGCGTCGGGATCGGCAAATCCGATCGAGCCGCCGGCGCCCGGATGGCCGAACGTCCGCGGATTCGGCCCGAGCGGCGCCGCCGGCTGGTTCAGCGCGAAGCCGAGACCCCATCGCGAGACGACGCCCAGCACCACGTCCGGCCCGTTGGCCTGCTCGGTATATGCGCGCTCGATGCTCTCGCGTGTCAGCACGCGATAGCCGCTCACTTCGCCGCCGGTCGACGAGGCCTGCCATACAACGCCGCGCAGCGCACGCGCGGTTGCGTGGCCGTTGGCCGCGGGAATCTCGGCGGCGCGCCACTCCCGGCTGTTGACCAGCGCTGGATCGACGACCGGGCGCGGATTCGCGATCGCCTTGAAGGTCATCGACTCGGGATCGCGCGCCATCGCGGCGATTTGATCGGGCTTGCCCGGCGGCTGGCGGCGGCGCGCCGATCAAGTTCGGCGATGCGCGCGATCGAAGCTCGCGTCGACGCCGATATGAATATCGAGCTTGTGCGGCCTGGGCGATCTCTTCGCGCAGGTAGGTGCCAGGCGTCTTGCCCGTGATCTCGCCGAATCACTTCGCCGACCAGGTATCCAAACGTAATCGCATGATATCCCTGCGCCGTGCCTGGCTCCCACCACGGCTCCTGCGCCGCAATCGCGGCGCACATCACGGGCCAATTCGAAGTACGCATCGATCGGCTAACTGCTTTCGTACCGCGGGCAGTCCCGCGCGATGGGTGAGAGATAATTTACCGGAAGCTCTTCCTTGCCCGCCTGCGCGAATTCGGGCCAGTACTTGGCCACGGGCGCGTCGAGGTCGAGCTTGCCCTGGTCGACCAGCCGATGCGCACAGATCGCGTGAGTCCCTTGGTAGTCGAGAAAACGTTGACGAGCGTGTCGCGCGTCCAAGGCGGGTCTTGGCCTTGTCGGTATAGCCGCCCCAGAGATCGAAAACCGACTTGCCGTCGAGGGTCGCGGCCACCGCCGCGCCCACTTCGAGTCCCATTCTCAAAGCTATCCGCAAAAAGTGTCACGAAACGCTCTTGAACCGCGGATCGCATGTGCCTTCGATCTTGACTGCCATCTCCAATCTCCTGAGGTATCAATAGACCCTCACCTATCACGCAATTTGGATCGTCACCAAATGCCTCCAAACTGCAAGGCGGCCCGAATGTCGATGGCCGTTTCCAACCGCGGACGCAACGCCTATACTTCCGCTCGCGAAACCTATGCCCTCAGCTACTACCTTTGCCCGCGTCTCCCGCGGCGTCAGCCGCTTGTACGGCCGGCTGTTTCGGCAAGTCCATATCCGCTCTACAGATTCTTGCGCACGCGCTACCCACTCCTGCGAACGCCATCCGATTCTGGATTTCGACCCGCTACGCCGATTGTCATAGCGTCCTGCGCGACAAGCGATTTCTTGCGTTCGATCTCCGCGCGCTCGACGCCTTCCCGCCCGACGACGGCCTCAAGTCGATGCGCGAAGCGCTCCAGCACGCAATTGTTTTTCGCAATCCTCCCGACCACACCCGTCTGCGCAGGCTGATGACCACTTTTTTTTCGCCGGCGGTCGTCGATGGCTTGCAACCCCGGATTCAGAACATCGTTGACTACCTGCTCGACGCGGTTGAGCACGCGGCTCCGATGGATCTGATTAAGGATGTAGCCTTTCCCTTTCCCATCGACGTGCTTGCCGAGGTGATGGGCGCCGACGACGCCGACAAGCCGATGTTTCGCGACTGGATGCGCACCCTCGGCGCGCCGCTCGATCCCGTCATCAGCGCGAACGATCCGGGCGTCGAAGTGCGTCAGGCGATCGCTGACGTGCGGCGCTACTTCGCCGACCTGGCAGCCGATCGACGCAAGCATCCGCGAGAGGATTTGATCAGCATAATGGTAGCCGCTGAAGGCCGCGGCGACTTGCAGACGGAAGAGGAGCTCGTTTTCAGCGCGATGTTCACTCTGCTCGCCGGTCACGAAACCACGATGAATATGATCGGCAATGGGATGCTGGCGTTGTTTCGCAATCCCGACGTGATGGCCCGGCTGAGATCAGACCCGTCGCTGATAGAATCCGCGCTCGACGAGTTCCTCCGTTTCGACAGCCCGGTGCAGGTGACGTTTCGCACCGCGAGCGAAGACATCGAAGTCAGCGGGCAGAAAGGATCCCGCGCGGCGAGCATGTGGTCGTGTTCCTCGGCGCCGCCAATCGCGACCCGCTTCGATTCGATGAGCCTGACAAGCTCGACATCGCGCGGCCCGACAACCATCACCTCTTGTTCGCCGCCGGACCCCATCGATGTATCGGCGAAGCGCTCGCCAAAGTCGAAGGACGCGTCGCGTTCGAAACGATTCTGCGCCGGATGCCGAAACTGGCGCTCGCCGACCCCAACCCGAAATGGCGACCCGCGATGAGCCTGCGCGGCCTGCAGTCCCTGCCGCTGACGTTCTAGCTACAGAGACGCGTACACCGCGTCGATCAGCGCGGTCGCGCGCGGATCGACAGCCCAGGCTCGCCTGCATCTTGTTCATCGTGTAGCCAAATCCGATCTTCCGCCTCGGGATCGGCGTATCCGAGTGAGCCGCCCGCGCCGGGATGACCGAACGATTTCGGATTCGGACCGAAAAGCGAGGCGCCCGGCTGCGACATCATGAGAGCCCTGCGAGAAACGAGTGGTTGATGGTCAACTACCGCGTCGGGTCCGTTTCGATTGCTCAATCTGAGCATTTCGCGACCTACGTCCTTCGACATCATAACGCGAAAGCCGTCGAGTTCGCCGCCGCGTGCAAGTGCGCCGTACAGTCGCGCCAGCGATCGCGCGTGTGCCATGGCCGTTCGCCGCGGAAATCTCAGCCGCGCGCCATTCGCGCGAGTTCACCAGTCCCGGCTTACCCCCATCGAGCAGGGCGGATTCCATGAAGGCCTTGGCGGCCACCGATTCGGGATTCTTCATCGCCTCGGCAAAAATGTCTTCGGCTCGCCCGGTGCCGGCGGCGGCGCGGCAAGCATGTCCGCTTCGCGCATCGTCTCTTCGCCTCGAGGCCGATGTGAAAATCCAGGTCCGAGCGGACCCGCGAGCTCGTCGCTGCAGATAAACTCCCGGGGTCTTGCCCTCGATGCGCCGAATCACCTCGCCGACCAGCCATCCGAACGTGACGGCATGATAACCGTGCGCTCGTTCCCGGCTCCCACCACGGCTCCTGCTCGGCGAGCGCCGTCGTCATCGTGGACCAGTTGAAGAGAGGGCGTTGTCGTCCAGAATCTTGCTCACCGCCGGCAGGCCCGCGCGATGACTCAGCAGGTAGCGCACCGGCATGATTGTTCCTTGCCCGCCTTTGCAAACTCGGGCCAGTACTTCGCGACCGGCGCATCGATGTCGAGCAGGCCCTTGTCCACCAACCGATGCGCGCAGATCGCGGTGACGCCTTTGGTCGTCGAGTAAACGTTGACCAGCGTGTCGCGTGGTCCACGGCCTGGTCTTCGCTTTGTCCGCGTGCCCGGCCCAGATGTCCACCACGCTCTTGCCATCGAGCATGACCGATGCGGCGGCGCCGACCTCGGCTCGCTTTTCGAAATTCTCGGCGAACGCGGCCTTGACGCGATTGAACTTAGGATCGCAGGTGCCTTCGACTTTCACTGCCATGATAATTCTCTCCTCTCGGCTACTAGTCCCGATCGCAATTCGATCGAGCACTCGTCATATCACTTAAATGTAAGAAGGACCAAAAGAGGAAGGCTCACGCGATCGCGCCGCCGCAACTCGATTCCGCGCCCGCCGTGCATCCGAAGCAATGCGACCCGGTCGCCACGTCGCGCGTCGGCATAGCTCGCCTGACGTCCTTAACGTCCCAGATTGTCCCGGATGCGCGGCTCGCGCGCCGAGCGGAATTTCCAGCATCTGGTTGAAATCGCAATCGTACAGCCGTCCGTCCCATTTCCGACGCTCACCAGGTTCGCGGCACATGAGCCCGGCATCCACGGTCGCGGGGTTGAAGTGATTCACCAGCAGGCTCATGTACGCCGAATGACTGCCGGTGGCGCGCAACGGTTGGGCGAAGCGCGAGATGGGCATGTTCGTGATTATAAAGCAATCGATCGAACACGACTCCAAAATTACGCGCCAGCTCGTCGCGGTATCGCGCTTCAAGCTCCGTCTCTGCGACGGTGGCAGCGACGCTCCAATCGGATTGTGCACAAGGTCGAGCCCTCAGCTCGCCACGCCCGACTCGGCGGCTATTCAGTTGCCGCAACGCCTCGATGCTCTTGTGCGAAGATCCCTGGCCGCGCTGGCTGATCTGTGTTGTCCGCGGTGGTAGCACGGCAGCGAGCAAACCAGCTCGACCTGCGACGCGCCGGTAGAATTCCACCAGCCATTCCATTCCCGGCTCGAGTGTCACGGTCAGATTGCATCGCACGATCACTTTGCGACCGAGCGCGCGCGCCCGCTCCACCAGCGTCGCAAAGTTCAGATTCAACTCCGGCGCGCCGCCGGTGATATCCACCGTTGTGAACGCGCGGACTCGCTGCGAGCACCTCGATCACTCGCTCCGCCGTTTCGCGCGTCATTCGTTCGGTTCGCTTTGGGACCAGCGTCGACGTGACAGTGGTGGCAGGTCTGGTTGCACCACTTTCCGACGTTCACCTGGATGGTTGTGGGCGATTTGCGCTTGAGCTGGGGAACTCCGTGCCTCGCGAGCGTCGCATCGAAGCTCGGACTCGAGACTGACTCTGATATCGCCGCCATCCGCGCGATTCTAACACGTGTGCTGCGCGATCGTCACAGGCAAAAGTCGCGAGTCTGGGAATCACGAAAAGAAAAAGCAGGAGACCGGTACCCGGCCTCCTGCGCTGGTGGGGGAACTCAACTGGTCGCGACTGTTCTAGTTGTGATGCGCCTCGTAGACGTCTTCGCGATGCATGAACTTGTACGGGTGCTCTTTGAATTCGTGGCGCACGTTAGGATGATTGTGCAGGTACGTGTGGAGTTCCGGATGGCTGTCGACGAACTGTTGATTATCGATGAGGGTCGGATCTTTGGCCAGCCGACGCGCGAGATCAGGATGTGAGTCGAAAAACGCGTAGTCCGCGTTCGCGACCGCGGCATGTGTGGGCTCCTGTGCCGTCACGGGACCCGCCATCGCAATTGCCAGCGCCGCTGCCGACAAAACCATCATGCCTCTTTTCATTCTAGTGAACCTCCGCCCGCCTAGTTTAATACGAGCCTGCCATTATCCGGTTTCAGTTTGGACTTCCGCAGATGCAGAAGCGATTTGCGTGCCATGCGAATCTGCGCGTTTTCCGAGTAATTTGACGGCTTTTCGAAACCGCGGAGTTGGAGCGTGGCAGGTTTACGTGCCCCAAATCGTATAGCTGAATCCACCCTAAAGCGTCGGTCCGGTTTCCTTGCGCGGGACGCTAGGTTAGAAAAGCGTTCATGAAGAAGAAAGAACCCGAGAAGAAGAAACCCAACGAACGAACCTACCGCGGCGGATGCCACTGCGGACGCATCCGGTTCGAAGTGAAGGGCGCGCTCGACCGCGTCTCGGAATGCAACTGCTCGATTTGTACCAAGAAGGGCTACGTCCATTGGATCGTCGAGCGCGGCGCGTTCCGGCTGCTTACGCCGTCCGACAATATTGCGGCCTACACCTTCAACACCAAAGTCGCGAAGCATCTCTTCTGCCCAAACTGCGGCGTCGCCTCATTTTACATTCCGCGCTCCGATCCCGATCGCATCGATGTGAACGTGCGATGCCTCGAGGGGGTGAACACGAGCAAGCTGGAGCTGGGCCATTTCGACGGGCGCAACTGGGAGAAGGCCTTTCAGGAGCGCGAGATCGCACGCGCCGCGAAGTGAGGCGGGAATCAAACTGATGGCGACGCTGGGGTTTTTGCGCCGCGACTTCGAGGTGTTCGCGATCGACGACTTCAATGCCCGTATGGCGAAGATTTACGAATTCGTTAGACCGAGGCTGATCAAGCTGGGCAACGAGATGGCGCCCGAACTCTCGCGAAGACTGCACCTGGAGTTCTTTGCGCGCGTGCCCAAGCATATGCGCCGCGCGGCGAATCCTCCCGATGAAACGTGGACAGCATTCGGGCCCTCGCGCGCCGGATACAAGCGCTACGGCTATCTAGCGCTATGTGTCTCGAACGTCGGCATCCACACCCGCGCGGTAGTTAATGCGGACGCTGACGATCGAGCCGGGATTGCACGGCTGATCAGGTCGAAAGCGAGTGATCTGGAGAAATCTTTTCGCGGCACGAAGATCCAGGATTACCGGAACTGGGATTACCACGAATTGCCCCGCTCTTGCGCTGCCAGCGCCAATTTCTTCGAAGAACTAGGCGATGCGCTCGAGACAAGGTCTGGCAGCATCGACGTCGGCTTCGGATGGCACGTACACGACGCGCTGACCGTCGATCGAGCCGAGATACTCGACGCGTTTCGCGAGCTCGAACCACTGTACCGCGTGCTCCGCTCCGTCTCGTGAAACCGGAATCGAGCCCTCTATGAAGCTACGGCGGCAAACACTATTGTAGATGAATTGCTCAGCCGCGAAATTCCCGCACTCGTGTCGGGAAAGCGGCTTCCAAGAAGGGATTCATGGCGAACAAAGGAAATTGCAAAGCGAAAGATTGCGCGCGCGAAGCGGTCGGCAAAGGTTACTGTCGCCAGCATTTCCGGCTCTGGAAAGCCGGCGAGATGCCCAAGGCGCGTTACAAAACCTGCACCTTCGAGAAATGCCGCAAACATCGCCACGGCACCAGCAGCCTGTGCGACGAACACTTCAAGGCCAAGCACGGCAAGCCGGCTGAAGCAGTGGCTGCGCCCGCCGCTGAAGCCGCACCGGCCGAAGCTCCCGCAGCCTGACTTTACGATAGCTCCGCATCACGCCCGGGTAATGCGGGCAGAGTGACCTCCGATGGCTAATCTAATCGTGGCTGGAGCAGCGGGCCGGATGGGCCGTCTGCTGGTCGCGCTCGGCTCGCGCGATGCGGTGCACAAAATCGTCGGGGCGCTCGAAGCGCGCGGCAACAGCGCGATCGGAGCGGACGCGGGCGAGCTCGCCGGCGTAGGCGCGCTCGGGGTGAAGATCACCGACGACTATGCATCGCTGGCCCAACCCGACACCGTCACCCTGGATTTCACGACTGCCACCGCTTCGATGGAACATCTTGAAGTCGCGTCGAAAGCGGGCGCTGCGATCGTGATTGGTTCGACTGGCTTCACGCCCGAAATGGAAGCGCGCGCGCGCGAACTCGCGGCGAAAACCCGCACCGTGATCGCACCCAATATGAGCATCGGGGTGAACGTCCTCGCCAAGATAGTCGCCGAAGTGGCCGCGATCCTTCCCGACTTCGACGCCGAGGTCATCGAGATCCACCATCGCACCAAGATCGACGCTCCCAGTGGCACTGCGCTCTCACTCGGCAAGGCGATCGCCTCGGCACGCGGCACGGATTTCGCCTCCAATTCGATCTTCGGACGCGAAGGAATCACCGGCGTCAGGACCGACGGCAAGATTGCGGTGCTCGCGATGCGCGCGGGCGACGCGGTAGGCGACCATACCGTGATTTTCGGCGGGCAAGGTGAACGGCTTGAACTGATACATCGCGCGCAGAGTCGCGACTCGCTCGCGCGCGGCGCGCTGCGGGCCGCCGGCTGGCTCGTCAACTGCAAACCCGGGCTCTACACCATGCGCGACGTACTCGGAATCTAGCCGCAGACTCGGTTACTGTAGCGGATGATTGGATTCCTGCTTGGGACGCGCGGGCGGCAGATCACCCATCTCGGCGCCCTCGTGATCCAGCATCGCCCACCGCTCCACCAGCTTGATACCTAGTCCGCGATGGCCTCGGATGAAGTAGGTCGCCATCGCGATCAGCGCGAGGATATTGCCCGCGATTATTTTCCACCATCCCAGGGCTTCGAGCGCTGATTGATCGATAAGTGAAACGAATCCAACAAAGAACACTTCGAACACCGCCAGCAGCAGCAGCGCTCCGAGCAACATGAACGGCTCCCACTCGGACGCCGCCAGCAAAATCGCCAGCGCCAGGCCGAACATGACAAATGCGAAAAAATGCAGAATCGAGTAGCCGAGCACGAGCGGCAGCGTCACGTGAACACCGCCGTTCACGCTGCCGTTGCCGAAAACCATCGCGCCAAGAATTGCCGGCGTATGAAATGAATTACCCGCGGCTAAGTCATACGCCATAAACCAGATGGCGACGACGATCCCGCCAATCAGCCCCGCCGTGATGCCTTCACGCGCAACTGCGATCCAGCCCCCCAGCAAATGGTACGCGAGCGCCGGATGTCGCCAGAAGAAATAGGAAAGCATCGCAACCGTGGCCAGCAGATTGCCGACAATGATTCCCCACCAGGTCAGCTCCGCCATTACGTTCGGGCCCAGGAACAACACCACCGCGATGAAGAAGACCTCGAACGCGACGAAAAAGATCACCAGCGAGAACAGCAGCGACGACTCAGTCTCGCAAGCCTCGAGCAGCAATCCTCCGGCGATGCCGAATGCGATGAACGCGCCGAAGTGGATCAGCGAGTACTCGAGCGCCAGCAGCACCAGCCCGTGATGTACTTCGTGACTGTGGGTTCCGTGCAGAATCGTCGCCGCCAGCAGCGCTGGCGTCTCGAAGGCGTGGCCGCGAATCACGTCGAAGATCAGGAACCAGACAGCGACCACGATCGCGCCAATCAGCCCCGCGACCGCTCCATCGATGATGATCCGCGTTCTCGAGTGTTGCACCTTTCAACTAGTAACGCACAAGGATCGCACCCGGCAAGCATTACGAACGCGCTCGAAGCACGCGTAGTTCCGGCGGCGCCGCCGTGGGTAGCACTGGAATATCGCGGTCTTCGAGCTGCGACCATTTGTAAAAGATGAAAGTGAAAACAATCATCAGGTAACTGCCCTGCCCTATCCACATGATCAGCCCGCCCAGCACTTGGTCGGCCTGCGGTTTGAGGCCCCATCCGTGGGCGCCCTCGGTGTACCACGGATAAATCACGCGGGTCGCCAGCGTAATAGGTGCGGCCACAGCGGTCATTGGGATCATCAGCAAGAACAGGTAAAGAATCTGTGCCGGGTACGAGAGTCGCGGCAGTTCGGTGACCGGACTCAGGATGGGCCACCACAGGATCACACCGGACGCCATGAACAGAAGGTGCAGAAAGATGTGAAAGTCCTCGTCGCGACACATGCGATCGAAGATCAGTGGGAAGTGCGCGGTGACGAAGACTGCCGAGAATATCAGGAACGCGACCACCGGTTTGGTCAGGATGTGTGCGACCGGCTTGATTGGCCGGCTTAGAATCCAGGGCCGGATCATCCACCCCGGTGTCCCCAGCAGGAGCAACGGCGGGATTACGAATGTCTCGATCAAATGCTGCAGCATGTGCATCGAGAAAATTCGCGCATCGGCCAGTTCATCGAGCTCGGTGTGCGCAAACAGAATCGCGCCCATCGCGATCGCGAACCACATCGCCTGACGCCGCGTTGGTTTGCGGCCGGCCACGCGGCCTGCGCCCAGGTAAATCGCGACCAGGATCGAGATGCCAATCGGGATGCTCGGATGTTCTCCGAAGATGTCCATCGTCAAACAAGCCGCGGTCCGATCGGCGCCAGGTGATGCGCCAGGTATGCGAACAGCAGGATCAGCGAGATCATCAACACCGCCGCTATCATCAACGGAAAAACGAATACGCCGCTCAGCAGCCAGCCGTCGTACTTCAAATGCATGTAAAACATCGCGACCAGTGCGAACTTGGCAGCGGCCAGCACGATCAACACCGGCACCAGCACCGGCCGGAGCGCATGCACGTAGAACACGGTAACCTCCATGGCGGTCAACACAACCAGGAAAGCGGCGATGATCAGGTAAGTCGCAGCGCCCGGATGATGAAGCTGCTCGCGGTGAGTGTCTGCGATATCGCTCATGCTCCTGGCACCGCCTGCATCAGATAGACGAGAGTAAAAATGATAATCCAAACGACATCGACGAAATGCCAGTAGAGTCCCGCGAGCTCGACCGACAGCGCGCGCGACTTGCCGACTTTGCCGGTCATAGCCGCGATCAACAGCACCGACAGCCACAGCACCCCGATAGCCACGTGCGCGCCATGGAATCCAACCAGCACGAAGAACGACTGCGAGAACAGGTTGGTCGTCAGCCCCATGCCCTCGCGCATGAAGCTGGTGAACTCGTAAGCCTGGCCGCAGAGAAAGATCAGGCCGAAGGTGACCGTCCCGCCGAGCCAGATGCGCTCCCATCGTTTGTCGCCGCGCTGCGTGGCCGCGAGCGCCAACACCATCAGCAGCGAACTCATCAGCAGGATGAAAGTGCTGAACGAGGTCAGCGGGATGTTTAGAATCTCGGGACCCGGTCCGGCAAGGCTGCGCGATTTGTAAACGATGAAGGTCGAGATCAGACTCGCGAAGAACACGCACTCCGACCCGATGAACGACCACACTCCGATTTTGCGCACGTCGATCCCGCCTGACGACGGCGCGTGTTCCGGATCGTGCGATTCCTGGCCGAAGTCCGGGTACTCGAATCCCATCCCGATGATCGACAGGATCACGACCACCGCGCCGATGATCACGATGCGATACCAGTCGATGATGAGACCGAGCCCCATCGTTCCGATGCCAAGACTCAGCACCAGCGGGAATATCGAAGGCGCCGGCATGTGGATGTGCTCAACATCGGCGGGCTCGGCCGGCTGCGCTTGCGAGGGCGCCTGCCCCGACATGTAGGCCGCGACGCCGCGCGATCCGGCGCGTCCGTATTTGAGAATCCACCACGCGTCGCGGCCACGCACCAGCGGAATCTTCGCGAAGTTGTAAGCCGGCGGCGGCGACGGCGTGGACCATTCGAGGCTGCGTCCATCCCACGGATCGGCAGGGGCAACCTCACCGCTCGCGATACTCTTGAAAATATTTATGTAAAAGAGCAGGAACGCGAAGCCGAGAATGAACGCGCCGATCGTTTCGACCTGGTTGATGTGCGTCCAGCCCATGTCGGCGCCGTAGGTGTAGGTGCGCCTCGGCATGCCCCACATCCCGAGAATATGCATCGGGAAAAACGTGAGGTTGAATCCAACCACTGTCAGCCAGAAGTGCCACTTGCCCAGCCGCTCGCCGAGCATGCGGCCGCTGATCTTGGGCCACCAGTAGTAGAACGCCGCCAGGATCGCGAACATGACGCCGCCGAACAGCACGTAGTGAAAGTGCGCGACGACAAAGTACGAGTCGGTCTGCTGGAGATCGACCGGCGCCGATGCGTGCATGATTCCGCTGAGTCCGCCGATGGTGAACTCGAGCACCATGCCGAGCGCGAAGTAGAAGGCGGTCGTCATCCGCAGCGAGCCGCCCCAGACGGTCGCGATCCAGCTGAAAATCTTCACGCCGGTCGGAATCGCGATCAGCATCGAGGTGATCGCGAACGCCGAGTCTGCCACCGGGCCCATCCCGGTCGCGAACATGTGATGGCCCCACACGCCGTATGACAGGAATGCGATCAGGCAGATCGAATACGCCATCATCGGATAGCCGAACAGCGGCTTGCGCGAGAACGTCGGTATGACTTCCGAGATGATCCCAAAAGCCGGCAGCGCCATGATGTAGACTTCGGGATGTCCGAACAGCCAGAACAAATGCTGCCACAAAATAGGCGTAGCGCCCGCCGACGCGATGTAGAAATGGGTGTCGAAGAAACGATCGAAGAGCAAAAAAGTCAGCCCGATCGTGAGCGCCGGAAACGCGAGCAGAATCAGGATCGAGGTCACCAGCAGCGACCAGATGAACATCGGCATGCGCATATACGTCATACCTGGCGCGCGCATCGCGATGATCGTCGTCAAAAAGTTCAGCCCCGTGAGCACCGTCGACACGCCCAGCACGAGCAGTCCGATCACCCACCAGTCGATCGCGAGACCCGGCGTGAAGTAGCGCTCGGTCAGGTTCGCGTAGCCGAACCATCCCGCGTCAGGCAGTCCGCCGCGGATCGCGCCCAGGTGGAGCAGGATTCCGCCGGTCAGCGCTATCCAGAAGCTCGCGGCATTGAGGCGTGGAAACGCAACATCGCGCGCGCCTATTTGGAGCGGGATCAGAAAGTTGCCCAAAAATCCGAGCAACAGCGGCATCACGACCAGGAAGATCATCGTCGTTCCATGCATCGTGAAAAACGCGTTGTAGGTCGCCGCCGACAGCGCGTGATTGTCGGGACGCCACAACTGCACCCGCAGCGCCATCGCTTCAAGTCCGCCCAACGCCATGAAGAACAGCGCGCTGGCCAGGTACATCACGGCCACGCGCTTGTGATCGATCGTGGTCAGCCATCCAACGACGCCGCCGCCTTCGAGGTAGTTCGGCTGATACAATGGCAATGGTCTCGGTTGCGCAGCCATTCCAGGCTCCCTATTTCAGACTCTCGAGATACGCGACCAGCTCGTCGAGCTTTGGCCCCGGCAGCAGCAGCGGCGGCATGTTCGCGCCCGGCTTGATTTCCTGCGGATTCTCGATCCACTTCGCGACGTTCTCCGGCGTGTTCTTCAGGACGCCGGCGGCCAGCGTCGTCCGGCTGCCGAAGTGCGTCAAGTCAGGTCCGATGTAGCCCTTCGAGACGCCCTGGATCATGTGGCAGGTCGTGCACGGACTGTCCGCGAAGACTTTTGCGCCGCTTGACGCGAGCTGATCGTTCACCGAAGTCACCACCGGTCCCGCAAGCTGCGCGGCATCCCACCTGGCGAAATCATCCGGGTTATCGACGAACGTCCGAAAGCGCATGTTCGCATGCGACAGGCCGCAAAATTCTGCGCATTGCCCAGGATACATTCCCGGCACCGTCGCGACGAAGGTCAGCTCATTTACTTGTCCGGGCACTACGTCACGTTTGCCGCCGAGTTGCGGAACCCAGAAACTGTGTATGATGTCGCCGGAATAGAGCAACAGGCGAATCGGGCGATTGGCGGGAATATGCAGCTCGTTGCTGGTCTTGGCGCCGTCTGGATACTCAAACTCCCACCACCATTGATGCGCGACTACTTTGATCTCGAGCGCTCCCGCCGGAGCGACCGCCGGCTGCGAGCGAAAAATCGTACGGATCGTCGGCACCGAGATCATCAGCAACACCAGCGCGGGGCCGAGCGTCCAAGCGATTTCCAAACCAAGGTCGGATGACGCGGTTAAGGCCGGTCCCGCTTCACCTACTCGTGAAGAGAAGACGAATACCGCTAGGATGAAGGCTGCCACCACGATCGCGAAAATGATCGCGTCCCACACTGTCACGTCTATGTAGAGACTCTGAATCCACTGGGCCAGGTCCGACTTCGGCGCAAGCGTCGTCATCGGGCGATCTTTCGCCGAGCACCCCGCAACAGCCAGTGCAATAGCCACTTGTATAGCTACTGTGGCGATCGAATATCTGCTTGAGCGGCGACCGATCATTCCTCGTCATCTCCGACCCGTTCTCCCGAGGTTGCGGCCTGCGCGACCCGATTCAGACCTGGCACCGCCGAAATGAGAAATGCTCCCAGGAAACCAATTGTGATCAGGAATTGCGTCGGCCCGAACGGGATTACGTCGTGCGACAGCGACGGAACCACCAGCACGTAGCGCTCGAGCCACATCCCGATAAGTCCGAGTGCCGACACCGTGCCAAGAATGATCGGCGACTTTTTGGTCCGCACGCTCATCAGGACTGTAAATGGAATCAGCCAAATCAAAACCACGCACGCCACCGACAGCGGCGACCACGGCATGTGATGCACCCGCTGAACGATGAAGAAAGTCTCGACCGGCAAGTCGCCGTACCAGATCACTATGTACTGCGCGAACAGCAGATATATCCAGAACACGGAGAAGGCGAAGACTATCTTGCCAAGGTCGTGCAGGACGACAGGGTTCGTGAACAGGTTGTTCTCGCCGAGGCGGCGGCGCATCACGGTCGCCACCAGAGCCATCGCGGTCAATCCACTCCAGAAAGCGCCGGCAAAAAAATACCAGCCGAAAAGTGTGCTGCGCCAGACCGGCGCGAGCGACATAACCAGATCGAAGGCGATCAGACTGTAAACGACCGCGTATAGCACGCCGACCAGCGGGGCCAGCACTCGTATCGAATGCGGCGGCAACTCGATATCGTCAGTCGCGACGGCCCACGCGCGCAGCCTCACCGCGCGAAACCCGGATAAACGCGAAGCTCGCCGCAGCCATCACGCCAAGCCCGATTCCATCGCGCGCGAAAAGAAACGGAACGTTCAGCCACGCTGCCTTCTGCGCGATCGGATGCGTTACCCATGGAAAAATCAGGGCGCAGCCGAAGTACAATCCAAAAAACAGAAAAAATCCCACCCACAGAAATGGCGCGAATGCCTCGCCAAGCCGGTAAGGCGTCGTGCCGCCCCACTTCGCCTGCGTCAGGTAGAACGAGGCGGACGCGACCACCGCACCCTGCGCGACGCCAAGGAAGAACAGCAGATTGACGAGGTAGGCCTGCCATGCGATCGCGGCACCGCCTCGTGTCAGCACCACCACGAACTCAGCCACGCCCAGCACGATCATGGCGCTCGCGATCTTCTGCGTAGTCTTGCCGACCACCGCCGCGACCGCCCGCGGCCTCGTCGCCGCGGGATCACGATGTGCCGTTTGAGGATTGGAGCTCATCGCCGTTTCCTACACGACCTCGCGCACGACTTCTTCCGCGCCCGATTCCTTCATCATCGACTCGACGCGCTCCGCTTCCGCCTCCTCGCATCGAACTACGACCCCGAATTGATCTTCGCCGAAGCGGCTCCCGTACCCAGGTACGCCCTCCGTCGTCGGCACGCCCGCGAGTCCGAGCACTCCAAGGAAGCCGAAGATTCCGCCCAGCAGAACCATCAACTCGAATGTGATCACAATGAACGGCGGCCACGACAGTAACGGCTTGCCGCCGGCGTTGAGGCGCCACTCGTAAGTCGTCCCGATCGTGACGGCGAGCCCGGTCATGATTCCGGCAATTCCGCCGGACAAGACTATCCATCGCACGGGACTCTTCTTGCGGCCAATCGCGTGTTCGATTTTGTGGCTCGGGATTGGCGAGAACGTATAGAAGTCGCCGACCTTTGCCGCGCGCAGCTCTTCGATCGCATGCGCACATCGAGCGTCATCCGGAAACGAACTTATGATCTCGATCATGCTCATGCGGCCCTGGCCCGATCCATTTTGAGCGCTTTCCGCAGCCAGACGATTCCTTCTTTGAGTTCCGTCATCGAAAAGATCGGCAGGAATCTGCAGAACAATGAGAACAGCCCCACGAACCACGCAAAGCTGCCGACGGTGATCATGATTTCTGTGATCGACGGATGGTAAGGGCCCCACTGCGAAGGTTCGAAGTTCACCCTCAGTGAGCCGGCGATGATCACGAAGCGCTCGAGCCACATCCCGATGTTCACGAAAATCGAGATTATCCAGAGCGCGATCATGTTCACCCGGATGCGCGGGGAGAATAGCAACAAGGGTATCAAGCAGTTGCACAACACCATTATCCAGAACAGGTAGCCCCACGGCCCGAAGTAGCGCATGCGGAATGTCATCAGCTCGATCGGATCGCCCGAATACCACGCCATAAATGTTTCAGTTATGTACGAGTACGAAACGACCAGCGAAGTCAGCAGCACGACCTTGGCGAGATTGTCAAAATGCCACTCAGTCAGCAGGTCCTCGATGCCCAGCAACCTGCGCATCGGGATCAGCAGTGTAATAACCATCGCCACGCCGGAAAAAATTGCGCCGGCAACGAAATATGGCGCGAAAATGGTGCTATGCCAGCCCGGCAGTTGCGCCATCGCGAAGTCCCACGACACTACCGAATGGACCGAGACCACCAGCGGAGTCGCCAGCCCCGCCATCAGCAGGTACGCCATTGAGTAATGCCGCCACTGTCGGTCGGTTCCCTGCCATCCCATCGCAAGCACTGCGTAAAACTTCTTGCGCCAGCCGCTCGCGGCCTCACGTGCATTCGCGATGTCGGGGATTAGTCCCATCGTCCAGAACAGCGCGCTGATGGTCAGGTAGGTGCTTACAGCGAATGCGTCCCACACCAGCGGCGAGCGGAAATCGGGTTGCAGATATCGCTCGTTGGGATACGGCAACAGCCAGTAGAAAAACCACACGCGGCCAAGATGGATCAGTGGGAACAGGCCGGCGGTCGCGACTGCGAATATCGTCATCGTTTCCGCGGCGCGATAAACCGCGGTGCGCCACCGGGTGCGGAACAAAAACAAAATCGCGGAGATCAGCGTCCCCGAATGCGCGATACCTACCCAGAAAACAAAGTTCGTGATGTAAACCGCCCACATCACCGGCTGCCGGAGGCCTGTCACGCCCAGTCCCGAGTAGATCTGGCGAGCCCACAACGCCGCTGCGATCGCTACCAGCGTGAAGCAGAATCCAATCCACGCCCAGTAAGCTGGGCCCGCCGGCTCCATCACCCGCAGCACGCTGCGGTCGACATCCCGGTAGGTTGGATCTGTCGTTATTTTTGGCGCCGCTGCCACTTAGGCTTTTCCTTTCTCGCGATACAAATCGCGCAGGTACGTGACCGCAGGTATCGTGTTCAGCTCTTCCAGCACGCAATAGTTGCGCAGTTTGTGGTCCTCACGCCGCCGTACCATCGCGCTCGCAGGATCGTTGCTGTCGCCGAACGTGATTGCCCGCGTCGGACAGGCCTGCTGGCATGCGGTGACGATTTCGCCGTCGCGCAGCTCGCGATCCTCAGTCTTCGCGTTTAACTCGCCGAACTGGATTCGCTGGATACAGAACGTGCATTTCTCCATCACCCCGGCGCCGCGTACCGTCACGTCGGGATTGAGTTGCAGGTTCATCGGCGCGGGCCACTCCGGCACGAACCAGTTGAAGCGCCGCACCTTGTACGGGCAGTTGTTTTCGCAATACCGCGTGCCGACGCATCGGTTGTAGATCTGGCCGTTGAGGCCTTCCTCCGTGTGATACGAGGCGAACACCGGGCAGACCGGTTCGCACGGCGCGTGATCGCAATGCTGGCACAGCATCGGCGCAAGATAGAGCAGCGGTGCCTCTGCGGCTTCTTCAGCCTGCGGGAAATAACGCTCGATACGAATCCACGACATGATTCGGCCGTTATCAACCCCTTGCTTGCCGACCCACGGAACATTGTTCTCCGCGTAGCATGCGGTCACGCACGCGCTGCAGCCGGTGCACGCGTTGACGTCAATCGTCATGCCCCATTTGTGGCCCGGATATTCCCACCGCGGGTAGAATTCAAAAGGCCCGCTTACTTCTTCGCCCTCGCTCTTTGGCACCACGCCGCTCGCCAGCTGCTCGATACTCATAGCCTCGACGATCGATCGGCCCATCATGTCGCTGTTGCCAAGCGGCGACACGAGCGTGCGAGTCCCACCGGTGGCACGCGCAGTCGCGGCCGCATAGGTCGCTCCGGCTGCCAGTATCGTCCACGCATTCGCGCCGACGTCTTTCGCATAGCGGCCGTACGCGCGATGCCCCTGGCCGAGCGGAACCGCTATCACACCGGGACGCACGGTGCGCTCGACCAGCACCGCCGCCTCAATTGCACCGTGCTCTGTTTTGATCTCGATGACGTCATCCTTGACGACGCCCAGCTTGCGCGCGGTTTCCGGATGTATCTCGGCCCAACTATCCCACACGAGCTGTGTGACCGGTTCCGGCAATTCCTGCAGCCACGGCTTGTCTGCGCCGCGCCCGTCATAAAGAAAAATATGCGGATAGGCGTACACCGAAAGTTCCATCTGCGCCGCCGTCGGCACGGCCGCTTTGAACGGCGACGTATCGAGCGTCAGCGCCGACAGATGCTGCTCTTCGAACAAGCCGCCTTCGCTGCGAACTTTCACCCAGAAGTCTTCGGGAGTCGTGTCGTCTGCTTTGGGAGCCAGCGCGGCCCATTCGGCCTTGACGGCGTCGGCCGTAGTCGCCCAGGGCAGTTTCGTGCCCGATGATTTAGTCGCGGCGAGAAGGATATCGCCGACCGGCTTGCTGGCAAACACCGGCTGCATCACGGGCTGTCCCAATCCGCGGATTCCCGCGCGCGGAGCCGTGTCGCGCCATGATTCGAGCGGGTGATGCGCCGGCAAAAGAAGACTCGCCATCGCGGCGGTCTCGTCCGGCACTCCTCCCACCCAAACCACAAACGGAACTTTTTGGAGCGCCTCGGCGATGCGCGCCGACGGCGGCATGGTGAACACCGGATTTGCGCCGGTGATTAACACCGCATCGATCTCGCCGCCGCGCATCGCGTCAACCGCCGCGTCGACCTCATCCGACGTGCTGGTCTCCTCGGCCGGCGAGCCTTCGAAGAACATCACAGTTTTGCTGAAATTGCCCGTGACCGCGTTGAGGATCATCGCCGCAAGATGCGCCGACGAATCATCCGTGCCGGCGATCGCGAGCGCACCGTCCGCTTTGCCAAACGTCTCGCCGAGTCGCGTGATTGCTTCGACCGGCACGCCGGTGCGCGCGCTCGTCGCGGCAGGATCGAAATTTTCGACCGCCTTGCCCAGCGCCGCGAGATCGAAGCCCGAGTTGGGCGAAACCATTCCCTGCTTGACCATGACGTTGAGCACACTCCACGCCACATCCGCCTGCGCGCCCGGCGCCGTAGCGATCCACTCGTCGCACTTCGATGCGGTCATGCTTAGCCGCGGGCCGATGTAAGTCGCGCGTCCTATCGTCAACGCCCCGCGTCGCTTTTGCGGCGTGCGGAACAGCGCATACTGGCGCGCGAGTTCCACCGGCGATTGCCAGGTCTCGAGAAAGTCCGCGCCGAACGAGATCAGGACTTCTGCCTGATCGATTCGATAGGTCGGCAGATCGCGCCGCCCGAACAGCGTCTTCGCTGCCACGCGCGCCGGCTCCTGATCGATTGCTTCGTAAAATATCGCACGCGACGAATTGTAGGCGCCGACAAACGCCAGCGCGATTTTCCTGAAAGTGGGGCCTTGCGGCGAGCCCATGAATGCAACGCGATCCTTGCCCGCCTTTGACGACGCCGCCAGCTTGTCGGCGAGCATTTTCTCAGCCTCGTCCCACGACACGTGGCGCAACGCGCCGTCGTCACCACGGACTTGCGGATGCGCCAGGCGGTCCGGATTGTACAAACCCTGCAAGGCGGCCTGGCCACGCGCGCACAAGGCGCCCTGTCCGATCGGATCGGCCGGATTTCCTTCGAGCTTGACGACGCGTCCTTCCCGGATTCGCGCCACCACGCCGCATCCCGCCGGACACTCCGCACACGTCGTCGCAAAAAAACTGGGGACGCCCGGGACTACGTTCTCGTCAGGCACCACGTAAGGGATAAGCTTGCGCGCCGCCGGCTGGCAGCCAGGAAGCGCCGCAGCCGCGCCCGCAGTCGCAGCCAGCTTGATGAACGATCGCCTGGATATTGCCGGTCCCTCGCGCATCTGCTTCCTCGCTCAGTGATGACACTCCTCGCAGTCGAGCGTCGCTTTTTTCTGCGTGTGACATTCCACGCAGAAGCCCATGTTGATTTCAAACGCCGGCACCACCCGATCCATCGTCTGCACCGGGCCGTGACAACTCTGGCATTGCACTCCCGCATGGATATGCGGCCGATGCGTGAAGCGCACGAAGTCAGGCAGCGTGTACACGCGGTTCCACTGGATCTCGAACGCCGCCGGCGTATCATCCGTCCACGGCCGCGTCACCGGTGCGATTCCGCCGCCTGCGATCCCATCGCCGTGACATCCCACGCACCTCGCTACCGCCGGGATTCCCGGCTCGGACGATCGGCCCGCAAAGGCGTGGCAGTACTGGCAGGGAATCTTGTTAATCCCGGCGTGGATGCGATGGCTGAATGGAATCGGCTGGACGACGTCGTTGCGCGGCGCCCACGGCCGCTGCGAAAAAGCGATCACCGCACCGCCCAGAACGAGCATCGTCAAAGCCAGCGGGAGGACTATCCGGTTCATGCTGACGGTCAGGTTTGTGATAATCCCAACGTGCGCCGCAGCGCCACCATGCGATAGTTAATTTTTCTAACAATACGATCGTTCCTGATCAAGCAAAGTTAATACAATCGACTCCGTTGAATTCTCGAAACTGACAGCACACCTGTGGATTTCCATCGCGCAAGAACGCCGATTTATTGCGGCGACTAGTTCCGACGCTGCCCAAAATATGTTAGTTAGTACTAGGTTTTTGTCGTCCAAGGCTGTTTCGACAGGTGCAAATCAAGACTGCTTCTCGATTGGGTCTACTACCGCCCTACCTCTTCGCCGAGCTTGACCGCCTGAAGAAGGAGGTCGCCAGCAAGGGCGTCGACGTTATCAGCCTCTCCATCGGTGACCCCGACCTGCCTACTCCGCGTCACATCGTCGAGACGCTCAAACGCGCCGCCGACGACCCCAAAAATCACCGCTATCCCGACTACGAAGGCTTGCCGCAATTTCGCCAGGCATCCGCCGACTGGTACCAGCGCCGTTTCGGCATCAGCTTCGATCATCAGCGCGAAGTCTGCGCACTCATCGGTTCGAAGGAAGGCATCGCAAATTTCGCAACCGCCGTCGTCGATCCTGGCGACATCGTGCTGATTCCTGACCCCGGCTACCCGGTGTACTACTCGGGATGCGTCTTCAACGGCGGCGAGCCGTATTTCTTGCCCCTGAAAAAAGAGAACGCATTCGTCCCCGACCTCGCCTCTATTCCCGCCGAAGTTGCACGCCGCACGCGCTTGTTATGGCTGAACTATCCGAACAATCCAACCGCCGCGACGGTGGAGCTTTCGTTCTTCCAGGACGCCGTCAAGTTCTGCCTCAAGCACGACATCATCCTCGCGCACGACAGCGCCTACTCCGAGATTGCCTACGACAACTATCGCTCGCCGAGCGTTTTCCAGGTTGATGGCTCGCGCGATTGCGCAATCGAGTTCCACTCTTTGTCCAAGACCTTCTCGATGACCGGATGGCGCGTCGGTTTCGCCATCGGCAACGCGCAGCTCATCGGCGCGCTCGGCAAGGTCAAGACCAACGTCGATTCCGGCGTTTTCCAGGCGGTGCAGGAAGCCGCCATCACCGGCCTTGAAGGTGGCGACGGCGACAAACTCGTCGAATACTGCGCAATCTACAAGGAACGCCGCGACCTGCTGGTCGGCTCGCTGCGCGCGCTCGGCCTCGAATGCGAAAAGCCGCGCGCAACATTCTACGTCTGGACCAAAGTTCCGCGGGGTTACACCTCGGTTTCATTTACCGAGCGCGTTTTGAAAGAAGCCGGCGTCGCAATAACGCCCGGTTCAGGGTTCGGCCAGGGTGGCGAGGGATACGTCCGCTTTTCACTCACGAGCGGGCGGTTGGTTGAGGCGGTGGACCGACTAAAAGCGCTGCGGTTGTAACGGCGAGGATGCCCAATAGGGCTTTCATCGGAATAGGCAGTAATCTAGGCGATCGAGCCGCCAATTATCGCGAGGCGATTCAACGGATCGCGGAGATCCCGGAGACGAGGGTCGTGCGCCAATCCTCGATCTACGAGACCGAGCCGATGGGTGATCTCAAGGGCGCTTTTCTCAACGGCGTCATCGAAGTCGAGACCGAGCTGCCTGCCGAAGTGCTGATGCGCCGGATGCTCGCGCTCGAGCGCATCATGGGCCGCAAGCGCGTCAAGGGTCGCAAGCAGACTCGCGGCAAGTACCGGCCGCGAATTATCGATCTCGATTTGCTGTTCTTCAACAAGGAGACCATCGACACCCGCATTCTCAAAGTGCCGCATCCGCACCTTCATGAGCGCCGCTTCGTGCTCGCTCCGATGAGCGAGCTGGCGCCCGCTCTCATTCATCCCAAACTCAACTCCTCCATTTCTGAATTGCTCGCGGGACTCAAATCACCGTTTCGTGTTACGCTGGCGAGAGCGGACCTGTTGAGGCCGCAACCCTCAAAGAAAGAGGCATCCCGATGAAATACTTTATCGATACTGCAGACGTCGCCGAGATTCGCGAGGCCGCCAGCTGGGGACTCATCGACGGAGTCACCACCAATCCATCCCTGATGGCAAAAACTGGCCGCCCCTATCACGACGTCCTCAAAGAAATTTGCGAAATCGTCGACGGTCCCATCAGCGCCGAAGTCGTCGCCACCGAAGCGTCCGCTATGATCGAGGAAGGCGAGAAGCTCGCCAAGCTCCACCGGAACATAGTCGTCAAATGTCCGATGATCGTGGAGGGCCTGAAAGCTACCCACGCGCTTTCCAAACGCGGCATTCGCGTCAACATGACTCTGATCTTCACTCCGCTGCAGGCTCTCGCGGCCGCGAAAGTCGGCGCCTCGTTCCTGTCGCCGTTCATCGGTCGCCTCGATGACATCGGGCAGGACGGCTTTGAAATCGTCGAACAAATGGTGCAGATACTCTCCAACTACGACTACCCGGCCGAAGTGCTGGTGGCTTCGGTTCGCAACCAAACCCAGCTGCTCCGCGCTGCCGAAATAGGCGCCGACATCGCAACCGTCCCGTTCGCCGTACTGAAGCAAACCCTTCACCACCCACTGACTGATCTGGGCCTGGAGCGGTTCCTGGCAGACTGGCGCAAAACAAATCAGAAGATCTGAAGTCACTCGGCAGACGATTGCTCCGCGCCCTCTGTCTCCTCTCCCTGTGAGGGAGAGGATGAAGGTGAGGGTCATATGACGGCGCCCTGCGCGATTCAGGATTCTGCTCTTGCCTTCTGCCTCCGCGCCTCACTCGTACCCGCATCGATGCCTATCTGATAGAATTTGAATCCTGGTTTTTCCGCTATCGAGGTAATCACCTGGCTAAGTCTTACGACGTTGCTCACGAGCATCACGAGAACGCTATCCTGGTCGGCATCGAACTTGGTTCCGAATCGGGGATTGGCAGCGAAGAATCGCTCGACGAACTTAAAGCTTTGACCGAGAGCGCTGGCGCCGGAGTCGCCGGAGTTGTTCGGCAACGCCTCAAGGCTCCCGACTCGCGCACTTTTATCGGCAAGGGCAAAGCCGGCGAGGTGCGCGAGCTGGCGAATGCCAAGGGTGCGTTGCTCGCGATTTTCGACGACGCGCTCAGCCCCGCTCAGGCGCGCAATCTCGAAAACGAGCTCAAGATCCGCGTGATCGATCGCAGCCAGCTCATTCTCGACATATTCGCCCAGCGCGCGCATACGCTCGAGGGCAAGCTGCAGGTCGAGATCGCCCAGCTCAGTTATCTGCAGCCCCGGCTGACTCGACAATGGTCACATCTTTCGCGCGTCCGCGGCGGCGGCGCGGGCGGAGGTGGCGTCGGTACTCGCGGTCCCGGTGAAACGCAGCTCGAGGTTGACCGGCGCCGGCTGCGCGAACGTCTCACGCGACTCAAAGTCCGTCTGGGCGAGGTCGAGCGCACGCGCACGATTCAGCGCCGTCGCCGGCTCGAGGTTCCCTATCCGACTGTCGCGCTGGTCGGTTACACCAACTCCGGCAAATCCACTCTGATGAACGCGCTGACCGACGCGGGCGTCGAAGTCGCGAATCGCCCGTTCTCGACCCTCGATCCTACGATTCGGCGCCTGAAGCTGCCGGGCCGGACGAACGTGATGCTGGTAGACACGGTGGGATTTATTCATCGCCTGCCCCATATGCTTATAGACGCGTTCAAGGCCACGCTCGAGGAAGTGCGCACGGCCACGATGCTGTTGCATGTCGTCGATGCGAGCTCGCCGCTGGCCGCCGAGCGCATGACAATCGTCGACGAAGTGCTGCAGGAAATCGGCGCGGGCGCGGCGCCGCGTATCGTCGTCATGAACAAGGCCGACCTCGCAGAACATGGCGCAAATCGAAACGGGGCGCATGATGCGGTCTCGATTTCGGCGCTTAAGGGCGAGGGCCTGGACGCTTTGCTCGAGGCCATCGAACGGCATCTCGGCGGCTCGCGCGAGGAAATATCGGTCACCTTCCCGGCCCTGCGGGGCGACCTGGTGGCAATGGCGCGACGGGATGGAGAAGTGCTAAGCGAGGAATACCGCGACGGCCTGGTTTCTGTGCGGGCACGGGTAAGTGCGCCGGTCGCGGGGCGTCTACGCAAGGCAGCAGACGCAGCAAGCTGATGACGAGCAATAGTGAGGGTCGAAAACTGACGATGGCAGCGCCTTCACATGGCAGCATCCGGTCCCTCCCGGGCGTACGTCCAGCGGCGGTTTCGTTCGGCAAGCTGCTCAATCTGCCGAACTTTCTGACGCTGTGCCGAATCGCCTCGATTCCAATCTTCCTGACCTTTCTAACCCGTCAGCGCTACGCAGCAGCGTTATACGTTTTCGCCGCCGCGGCCGTAACCGACGGACTCGACGGTGCCGTCGCCAGATGGTTCGACTCGCGCACGGAGTTGGGCGCGTTCCTGGATCCGTTCGCGGACAAGCTGATGCTGGTCTCGGCCTTCGTGGTGCTGACCATCGACGGCGACCTGCCCGGCTACCTGCTGAGCGTCGTCCTGATCCGCGACATCGTAATCGTCGTCGGCTACCTGATGATTTCGTTCTTCACCGGCGAGCGCGTACCGGTCCGGCCAAGCTACCTGGGCAAGCTCAGCACCTTCATGCAACTTGCATGTGTAATTGCAGTGCTGGCGCGAGCCGGCAACTACTGGCCCCAATATTTCAACGCCCTGCTGGTCTTCACCGTCACGGTCACTGCCGCGTCGTTCGTGCATTATATGTACCGCGGCCTGGTCTGGCTCCGCTCCCGCGAACCCCAAATGTTCGAGTAGCGGCCCGACCCTCTGTCACAGCGATTCACCTGGAAGAGGCGCCTCTGTCTCCTCTCCCTGTAAGGGAGAGGATGAAGGTGAGGGTCATATTACAGCGCCCTGCGCGACTCAGGATTCCGCTGGTTCCTGAATAACTCGAAGGTCGAGCACCAATTGGAGGCACCGCGTGGAAAAGGTCAATGTCGCGCAGAAATTCGCTCTGTTCAGCGACTACTGGAGTCCAAAGATCGCCGGTGAATTGAACGACTCCTACATCAAGCTGGCAAAATTCAAAGGCGAGTTCGTTTGGCATTATCACGAAAATGAGGACGAGTTGTTCTTCGTCACGAGGGGTCAGCTGCTCATAAAGCTGCGCGATGGCGAGGTTCTAATCGGCCCGGGAGAATTCGTTGTCATTCCCCGTGGAGTCGAACACTTGCCGGTGGCGGAAGACGAGGTCCACGTCATCTTGATCGAACCGAAAACAACCGTGAACACCGGCAATGTCTTCGATGAGAAGACCGTCAAGCATCTCGAGAAAGTGTGAAGGCGTCAGTCATATCGGGCTCTAACCTCCCGTCGGACAGGCAGACGTTAGGGGCAGAATCCGGAATCGCGCAGGGCGCTGTATTCGGACCCTCACCTTCATCGTCTCCCTTAGAGGGAGAGGAGAAGACCAGATGGCTGCTTACTAACTTCCTACCAGGGACGAAGTCCCGCGTCTTCTCAACTTCTGAATACCGAGTGCAGGATCACCCGTGCCCAAGGAGTGTGGAACCCACGGCGGGTTCCAGATTTAACGAAGTGAATTGACTTCTATCTCAATTCGACCGACCCGGGCGCGAGTATCCGCTCCATCTCCGCGACGAACGTACCCGTCGGCGTGACGCGATAGCTGTCGCCCAGCAGCATTACCGCTTCGCGTCCATCGTCGAGTCCGAGATGTAGATAGGTCATCGATTTGCCGCGATAGCGCGCGAGCATCGCCTTGAGCGCGTCGAGGCCGCCGTTCTCGAGCCGACTCATCGGCGCAGTAATCCGCACCTCTCGAATCGATTCAAGCAGCGCAGAATCGAGCGGTATCAAGTTTTCTAAAATAATCTGCGCGCGTTCATCGTCGACATCCAGCTTGCCGCGCGCGACCACCGGCTCGTCGCCCATGATAATCGCCTCGAACTTCTGATAAGTCTCCGACCACGCGATCGCCTCGACCGCGCCCTCGCGGTCCTCGAGCGAAAAAGTCGCGTAGCGCTTGCCCGACTTGTTGTTCTTCAGTTTCACCGCGTGGATCACGCCGGCTATCTGCACCGGGCTGCCGTCGGGCGCGGCGGAGAGATCGGCGGTGGTGACTTTGCTGATCCGCGCGAGTTCGCGTTCGTACTTGTCCAGCGGATGCGCTGTGATGTAAAAGCCGAGCGCCTCTTTTTCGAACTTCAGTTTCTCGCTGGCATCCCATTCGGGCACCGTCTCGCGCGCTGTCATCGTTGGCACTTTGACCGCGCCGCCGAACAATCCGATCTGGTTTTTCTCCGCATCGCTCTGCGCCTTCTGCGCGAGCTTGATCGCATTCTCTGCCTCGGCCATCAGCGCCGCGCGCACCGCGCTTACCGAATCGAACGCGCCGCACTTGATCAGCGCATCGAGCACGCGGCGGCTGATAAGTTGCGTGCCCACGCGCATGCAAAAATCCGCCATGCTCTCGAACGCGCCCTTGGCCTCGCGCTCCGCGATAATCGCCTCCGCCGGCTTGGCGCCGACTCCGCGAATCGCGGCCAGGCCGAAGCGAATCGCACCGTCGGTGACCGCGAACTTGACCCGGCTTTGATTCACGTCGGGCGGCAGTATCGCAATCTTCATGTCGCGCAGCGCAGCAATGTTCTTGTAGGTCTTGTCGACGTCGTCCATGTCGAGCGACATCAGCGCCGCCATGAATTCATGCGGATAATGCGCCTTGAGGTAGCCGGTGGTGTAGGTCGTCAGCGCATACGCGGCCGCGTGCGAGCGGTTGAATCCGTACGACGCGAAGGTCTCGATTTTTTCGAAGATCGAAGTGGCAAGCGAAGCGTTGACGCCGTTGTTCCTCGCGCCGTCGATAAACCGCACGCGCTCTTTTTCCATCACGACCTTGTTCTTCTTGCCCATCGCGGCGCGCAGGATATCGGCCTGCTCCAGCGAGTAGCCGGCCAGCGCCTGCGCCGCGCGCATCACCTGTTCCTGGTACACGATCACGCCGTAGGTATCGGCCAGCACCGGCTCCAGCAAAGGATGGTCGTATTCGACCGGCTCCTTGCCGTGCTTGCGATCGACGTAGTGCTGCACCATCGTCTTGCCGTCCTGGATTGCGTCGAGCGGCCCGGGACGAAACAGCGAGCCGGCCGCGATCACGTCGTCGAAGCAGGTCGGCTTGAGCTCCGTGATAAACCGGCGCATCCCCGAGCTTTCGAGCTGGAATACTCCCACCGTGTCGCCGCGCGACAGCATCTTGTAGGTGTCGGCGTCGTCGAGCCGCAGCCGGTTGAGGTCGGGCGCCTCTTTGCCGCCGGCCTTGATCAGCGTCAGCGTGTCGGTAATCAGCGTCAGGTTTTTCAGCGCCAGGAAGTCGAACTTGATAAGCCCGATCTCCTCGACGCCCTTCATCGAATACTGGGTGATCGACAGCGCCGCTTCGTCGCGTTCCTTGTCGACGTACAACGGCACCAGGTCGGTCAGCGGCTGATCGGAAATCACGACGCCCGCCGCGTGGCGCGACGCATGGCGCAGCAGGCCTTCGAGCTTGAATGCGTAGTTGAAAAGATCGGGATGGAGTTTGCGTTCGGCCTTCAGTCGCGGCTCCATCTCGAGCGCGTCAACCAGCGGGAAATCGCGGCCCTGCTTGGGCGCCGGATACAACTTGACGATTTTGTCGGTCTCGGCGAACGACAGTCCGAGCACGCGCCCGACGTCGCGAATCGCCTGCTTGCCCTTGATCGTTCCGAAAGTGATTATTTGCGCGACGCGATCGTCGCCGTACTTCTTGCGCACATACTCGAGCACCTCGTCGCGCCGCTCGAAACAAAAGTCCACGTCGATATCCGGCATCGACTTGCGTCCGGGATTCAGCCACCGCTCGAACAGCAGTCGATGCTCGACCGGGTCGACCTCGGTGATTCCGAGCGCGTACGAGACCAGGCTCCCGACCACTGAGCCGCGGCCCGGACCGACCGGAATTCCAAGCCCGCGCGCGTAGCCGATAAAGTCGGCGACAATCAGCATGTAGCCGGAGAAGCCCATGTCGCGGATTACTGGAATCTCGCGATCGATTCGCTCCTGGTACTGCGATTGGTCGAACTCCACGCGGCGCGCGCTTATCTCCGCCAGCCGTGCGGTTAATCCCTCGCGCGCGCGGGTTTCCATCTCGGCATCGAGGTCCACCCCTGGCCCCGACTTGAAAACCGGGAAATGAAACTTGCCGAACTCGAATTCGAAATCGATTCGCCGCGCAATCTCGACGCTGTTGCGCAACTCCTCGGCATCGGCGCCGAATGCGCTCGCCATCTCCGCCGGCGTCTTGACGTAAAGCTCGTCGGTATCGAAACGCCAGCGCGTTTCATCGGCCATCGTCTTGCCGGTCTGGATGCAGAGCAGGACTTCGTGCGCCTTGGCGTCGTCGCGATGCAGGTAGTGGCAATCGTTGGTCGCGACCAGCGGCAGTCCCACCTGTTTGCCGATTTCGCGCAGCGCCTCGTTGTACGGCGAATGCAGCTTGTTGTCCTGCAGCTCGAGATAGTAGCGTCCGGGGAACATTTTGGCGTACGACTCGGCGGTCTCGCGCGCCTTGTCCATCCGATCCTGCCGGAGCCATCGCGCGATCTCGCCCGACAGGCATCCCGACAACACAATCAGTCCATCCGACAGCTCGGCCAGGATTTCCTTGTCGACGCGCGGTTTGTAGTAGAGACCGTCCTGGTACGCAGTCGTCAGCAGCTTGCAAAGATTCCGGTAGCCGTCACGATTCTGCGCGAGCACGATCAGGTGGAAATTGCCGCCGCCGTCGAAGTCGTCGCTGCGCGGCACCTGCGTGCGGTCGGTGCGTTTGCCCGGCGCGAGATAAACCTCGCATCCGATGATCGGTTTGATCCCGGCTGCCTTTGCCTTCTGATAGAACTCGACTGCACCGAACATGTTGCCATGGTCGGTCATCGCGATCGCTTCCATCCCCGATGATTTGGCGTGTTCGATCAGCGGCCCGATTTTGTTCGCACCGTCGAGCAGGCTGTACTGCGTGTGGACGTGAAGATGAACGAAACTCATAGCGGCCCCTCCCCCTGCACCGGACTTGCAGCATGCGCTGCCCGCCCTCTCCCCTCAATATCGAAATTGCTCGCGCGCGTCGCGGCCAGCGAAAGCTCGGCGACGCGCGCAAGCGAAACTGCCTACTTCTTTTTCTCGGCGGCCTCCGGCTTCTTGGCCGCCTTGTCCTTGTCTGGCGCTTCTTTGGCCGCGCCTTCGGCAGGAGCTACCGCCGCCGCGCCTTCCGCAGGTGCACCTTCGACCGGCGCGCCCTCGACCGGCTCCGCCACTGCTGCGACCGCCACTTCCGCGACCGTCGGAGGCAGCACGGTGACCACTGGATAATCGGTATCGAAGATCGCCTTAACCTTGTCGGGGAACTTGACCGCCGAGACGTGGATAACGTCGTGAATGTCCACTTCCGTCACGTCAACTTCGATCGAGTCCGGGATCTCGAGCGGCAGGCATTCCACCGTCGCAGTGCGCTCGAGCGGGGCCAGGATTCCGCCGTTGGCGACGCCCTTGGCCTTGCCCGTGAACTTGAGCGGCACCTCGACTCGAATCGCCCGCTTGAGATCGACCTCGTACAGATCCGCGTGCAGGATTTCACCCGACACCGGTGCGCGTTGCACGTCCTTGAAAATCACGTGCTTGCCGTCGAGTTCCGCGGTGCTCGACTTGAGCTTGATGATGCGCGTATGCGCGGCCGCCGAAATCCTGGCCTTCAGCTCGATGCGATCGATTGCAAGCGCCATCGGCGTTGTCGTCGGTCCGTACAATATTGCGGGCACGCGGCCATTGCGCCGCAGCGCGTTGTTCTGACCCTTGGGGCGGGTCGCACGTTTCTCGCAGGCTAATTCACCGGTCTCCATTGTGTCCTCGCTTGATGGTTCGCGCGCTCATGCAAAGAGCGAGCTTACCGACTCCTCATTATGAATTCGCTTGACCGCTTCCGCCAGCAGGCTCGCGACCGACAGCGACCGCAGCTTGGTGAGTTCGGCCTGCGCCTTGGCACGCAGCGGTATAGTGTTGGTCGTCACGATTTCCGTGATGTTTGATTTGTTCAGCCGGTCGCACGCGGGGTCGGACAAAATCGGATGGGTCGCGACAGCGATAACTTCGGTTGCACCCGCATGCGCGACGACTTTGGCCGCTTCCGTGATCGTGCCGGCAGTATCGATCATGTCGTCGACCAGCAACGCGATCGAGTCCTTCACTTCGCCGACCAGTTGCATCTCTGCGACCTCACTCGCGCGCCGGCGACGCTTGTCGATGATCGCAAGATTCGCGTTGAGCCGGCGGGCGTAGGCGCGCGCGCGTTCGACCCCGCCCGCGTCGGGCGATACCACCGAAACCTTCTTGCCCTCGATTCGCTTGCGCAGGTAACTGATCAACACCGGCATCGCGTACAGGTTGTCCACCGGGATATTGAAGAAGCCCTGTATCTGCCCGGCATGGAGATCCACCGTCAGCACGCGATTGACGCCCGCGGTCGTGATCAGATCGGCCACGACCTTGGCGCTGATCGGCACGCGCGGCGCGACCTTGCGGTCCTGGCGCGAGTAGCCGAAGTAGGGAATCACCGCGGTTACGCGCCCGGCCGATGCGCGCCTGAGCGCATCGGTGAGCAGGATCAGCTCCATCAGGTTTTCGTTCGGCGGCGTGCAGATAGACTGTATGATGAAACAGTCGCCACCGCGCACGTTCTCGCGGATTTCGATCATCACTTCGCCGTCGGGAAAGCGGCCAACCTCGGCTTCACCCATCTTCACGCCGAGATGCTGCGTGACCTCGCGCGCGAGCGCGGGGTTGGAGTTCCCGGTGAAAACTTCGAGTTGGTCCTTGACCCTGTCCGACATTTTCAATTCCCTCGCGTCGCGATCATCATGCGTTTCGTCGATTGTCGCGAATCGCCGGCAGCTTGGCTGGGCGGGAAGGATTCGAACCTTCGAATGCCAGGTCCAAAGCCTGGTGCCTTACCAGCTTGGCGACCGCCCAGCGCATTTGGATTCAAAAGCTCAGGGCCCGCGCGCTTCTCCAATCACGCCCGTAAAAATTAAAACGGCGAAACGCCAATGTGGGCGCTCAGCCGGCGAATCGCGCAAACAAATACTGTCGGACCGAACCGCCGCGAGATCGCATTCGTATAACTGTCGCGACAACCTGCCCGGACTTCGACATTAGCAGTCTGCGTGCAGGAATTGCGATGTTATTGATGCGGTTTTTCGCTGTCAATCCGCCGCCGCGGCGGCCGTGCACAGCCCGGCGCGATTGCTCGATTCCGCGCTAGATTCCTGTGGATTCGTCATCCGGTTCAACCTCGAGCGTAGTCGTTGCGATGACGGTTGCGAACGGCGCGCGCCGGCGAATATTAAGCGCCGCACCCTCGGCCGCGTCGATCGAATCGAACACGCCGAAGACCGCGCCGCCGCTGCCCGACATCTGCGCCACGCGCGCACCAAAATTCTCAAGTAACCCTTTAAGACGTCGAATCTCAGGAAACTGCGCGATTGCGACCGGCGCCAGGTCGTTTACCAGATGCTCGGGCAGGATTTCGCCGCGCACAATCGATTCGATGTGCGCGTCGGGCGCGGCGCCACTCCATCCCGCGGGCTCCAGCGCCCGAAAAATCGCGGCGGTCGACACTTCGAACGGCGGCGCCACGATAACGATTGGCAGCCGCGGAACGTGCGCAAGCTCGGCGATTCGCTCGCCGATTCCGGTAACTCGCGACGGCCGCGGATCCAGGAAAAACGGCACGTCCGCACCCAGCGAAAGCGCGAGTCCACGCAGCCTGCTCGCGGCGTCTTCCTCGCTGAGCTGAGCCGCGGCCGCCATCATGCACAAAATCGTGGCGGCGTCGCTCGAGCCGCCGCCGAGTCCGGCGCCGACCGGTATGCGTTTTTCCAGGTTGATCGACACGTCGGCGGCCAGGTCGAACTCGTTCATGAACGAGTGCGCCGCGCGGGCCGCGAGATTTTTGCCGCTGCGGGCGAGTTCAGGAAGGTTGCAGTTGACAATGACCGAAGGCTGGTCTGCCTCGCTTATCTCGAGGCGGATTTCGTCAGCCAGCGAGATCGGCAGAAAGATCGAGTCGAGTTCGTGGTAGCCGTCGCCACGCCGTCCGGTCACGCGCAGCAACAAATTGATTTTCGCGCACGCGCGTCCGGTTAGTTCCGTCACCATGGTTGAGACTTTAGTGAGGGGCCCGCGGCGTGCCGGGCAACACTCTTGGGATGTGCACGTCACCTTCTGCGGGTCGGCGAAATGCGCGGCGCGAGTCCTGCTGAATCACGCTGATGAAACCGAGCAAGGTCACCAGCAGTCCGAGCAACACCATCACGCGACCAGCCAGGAAAGCGGCGTGATAGAAATCCATCCGCGCCGTCGCGTACGAGGCCTGCCGCTGTTCAGCAGTGAGCGGCTCAAGGACGGCGGCGCCTTCGTCGAGCTCGTCAAAACTCCGGTACTCTGTGCCAGCAACCGGCTGCTGATGCGCGACTATCATGCGGCTGTAGAGCTGGGTGCGTTCCAGCCCTATCACCCAGTTGCCGGCGCCCAGCGTGATCAGCGCGAGACCGATTACAATCTTCCAGTCGGTATATATGTCAGGAAGCTTCATCCCGTGAATCGAGAGTAAAGGGCGAACGCAGGGAAAACAATGCCGCCCGGCGCGAACTATTCACCGGACAATCAGAATGGTGCGATACCGTGAATTCGGGATGAACCTGAATTACCACCGACCGCGCTGATTCTGCTTATTCGCGGCTGATCAGACCATCGCAAAAGGCTTTGGTTGTCGCGTTGGCGACATGTTTTGTTGCGCCACTCGATCGCTAGCCGCTATCATTACTAGACGACCTGGTATGCCTGTTGAACCCCGACATTCTGCGGCGCCTGCCGCGGCCGCTGAGACCAAAGACGCGCGGCTCGACGATCTCCTCAAGCGCTTTGAAGCGGGCGAGATGCGCGCGCTTGCCCAGCTAATCACGATGGTCGAGAATCGCGCTCCCGAGTCAAGCGCGATCATCGAACTGATATATGCCCAGACCGGTCGCGCGCAGGTGTTGGGCATCACCGGTCCGCCGGGCGCGGGGAAGTCGACGCTGGTGAACCGGCTGATCGCGAAGTATCGCGCGATGGGCCAGAAAATCGCCATCCTCGCGATCGATCCGTCGAGCCCGTTTTCGGGCGGCGCTGTGCTTGGCGATCGCGTCCGCATGACCGACCACTACAACCACACGGTGTGTATATCCGCAGCCTCGCATCGCGCGGAAGCCACGGCGGACTCAGCCGCGCCGCCCGCGAAATTGTCAAACTGCTCGATGCTTACGGCTCCGATGTCATCATTATTGAGACCGTCGGCGTGGGGCAGACAGAACTGTCGATCATGGATCTCGCCGACACCACAGTCGTCGTCACTGTGCCAGAGGCGGGCGACGGCG
This sequence comes from uncultured delta proteobacterium, assembly GCA_963842215.1. Classification (GTDB taxonomy): domain Bacteria; phylum Desulfobacterota; class Binatia; order Binatales; family Binataceae; genus Binatus. Next base: position 33,593 of record CAWJFQ010000008.1, read on the forward strand.
TGCAGGTCATGAAAGCCGGACTGAACGAAATCGCCGACGTGTTCGTAGTCAACAAGGCCGACCGCGAGGGCGCCGATCGGGTCAAGGCCGAGTTGGAACTCAGCGTACATCTGCGCTCCGGCGACGGATGGCGCGCGCCGGTGCTGTTGACGCAGGCCTCGATCGACAAAGGTGTCGACGCAGTGGTCGGCGCGATCGCGAAGCATGGCGAATACTTGCGCGAGCATGCCGACCCGGCGCGCGAGTCCGAACGCCGCACTCGCGAGTTCATCGAAG
>CAWJFQ010000009.1:0-174544 GCA_963842215.1 uncultured delta proteobacterium
AATTCATCTACAAATAGTGTTTGCCGCCGTAGCTTCATAGAGGGCTCGATTCCGGTTTCACGAGACGGAGCGGAGCACGCGGTACAGTGGTTCGAAGCTTGCGAAACGCGTCGAGTATCTCGGCTCGATCGACGGTCAGCGCGTCGTGTACGTGCCATCCGAAGCCGACGTCGATGCTGCCAGACCTTGTCTCGAGCGCATCGCCTAGTTCTTCGAAGAAATTGGCGCTGGCAGCGCAAGAGCGGGGCAATTCGTGGTAATCCCAGTTCCGGTAATCCTGGATCTTCGTGCCGCGAAAAGATTTCTCCAGATCACTGCGCTTTCGACCGATCAGCCGTGCAATCCCGGCTCGATCGTCAGCGTCCGCATTAACTACCGCGCGGGTGTGGATGCCGACGTTCGAGACACATAGCGCTAGATAGCCGTAGCGCTTGTATCCGGCGCGCGAGGGCCCGAATGCTGTCCACGTTTCATCGGGAGGATTCGCCGCGCGGCGCATATGCTTGGGCACGCGCGCAAAGAACTCCAGGTGCAGTCTTCGCGAGAGTTCGGGCGCCATCTCGTTGCCCAGCTTGATCAGCCTCGGTCTAACGAATTCGTAAATCTTCGCCATACGGGCATTGAAGTCGTCGATCGCGAACACCTCGAAGTCGCGGCGCAAAAACCCCAGCGTCGCCATCAGTTTGATTCCCGCCTCACTTCGCGGCGCGTGCGACCTCGCGCTCCTGAAAGGCCTTCTCCCAGTTGCGCCCGTCGAAATGGCCCTGCTTCCAGCTTGCTCGTGTTCACCCCCTCGAGGCATCGCACGTTCACATCGATGCGATCGGGATCGGAGCGCGGAATGTAAAATGAGGCGACGCCGCAGTTTGGGCAGAAGAGATGCTTCGCGACTTTGGTGTTGAAGGTGTAGGCCGCAATATTGTCGGACGGCGTAAGCAGCCGGAACGCGCCGCGCTCGACGATCCAATGGACGTAGCCCTTCTTGGTACAAATCGAGCAGTTGCATTCCGAGACGCGGTCGAGCCGCCCTTCACTTCGAACCGGATGCGTCCGCAGTGGCATCCGCCGCGGTAGGTTCGTCGTTGGGTTTCTTCTTCTCGGGTTCTTTCTTCTTCATGAACGCTTTTCTAACCTAGCGTCCCGCGCAAGGAAACCGGACCGACGCTTTAGGGTGGATTCAGCTATACGATTTGGGGCACGTAAACCTGCCAGGCTCCAACTCCGCGGTTTCGAAAAGCCGTCAAATTACTCGGAAAACGCGCAGATTCGCATGGCACGCAAATCGCTTCTGCATCTGCGGAAGTCCAAACTGAAACCGGATAATGGCAGGCTCGTATTAAACTAGGCGGGCGGAGGTTCACTAGAATGAAAAGAGGCATGATGGTTTTGTCGGCAGCGGCGCTGGCAATTGCGATGGCGGGTCCCGTGACGGCACAGGAGCCCACACATGCCGCGGTCGCGAACGCGGACTACGCGTTTTTCGACTCACATCCTGATCTCGCGCGTCGGCTGGCCAAAAATCCGACCCTCATCGATAATCAACAGTTCGTCGACAGCCATCCGGAACTCCACACGTACCTGCACAATCATCCTAACGTGCGCCACGAATTCAAAGAGCACCCGTACAAGTTCATGCATCGCGAAGACGTCTACGAGGCGCATCACAACTAGAACAGTCGCGACCAGTTGAGTTCCCCCACCAGCGCAGGAGGCCGGGTACCGGTCTCCTGCTTTTTCTTTTCGTGATTCCCAAGACTCGCGACTTTTGCCTGTGACGATCGCGCAGCACACGTGTTAGAATCGCGCGGATGGCGGCGATATCAGAGTCAGTCTCGAGTCCGAGCTTCGATGCGACGCTCGCGAGGCACGGAGTTCCCCAGCTCAAGCGCAAATCGCCCACAACCATCCAGGTGAACGTCGGAAAGGGTGCAACCAGACCTGCCACCACTGTCACGTCGACGCTGGTCCCGAGCGAACCGAACGAATGACGCGCGAAACGGCGGAGCGAGTGATCGAGGTGCTCGCAGCGAGTCCGCGCGTCACAACGGTGGATCTCACCGGCGGCGCGCCGGAATTGAATCTGAACTTTCGCGACCTGGTGGAGCGTCCCGCGCGCTCGGCCGCAAAGTGATCGTGCGATGCAATCTGACCGTGACATTCGCGCCGGGAATGGAATGGCTGGTGGAATTCTACCGGCGACGCGGGTCGGAACTGGTTTGCTCGCTGCCGTGTTACGCCGCGGAGAACGTCGAACAGCAGCGCGGCCAGGGAGTTTTCGCCAAGAGTATCGCGGCGCTGCGGCAGCTCAATCGCCGCCGGATACGGGCGTGGCGAGCTGCGGCTACGACCTTGTTCACAATCCGGTCGGAGCCTCTCTCCCCCCGTCGCAGGCGAACTCGAAGCAGCGATATCGCCAGGAGCTGGCGCAATTTGGAGTCGAATTCAATCGCTTCTTACAATCACGAACATGCCGATTCGCGCTTCGCCAACCAGTTCCGTCACCGGCAGCATTCGGCGTACATGAGCCTGCTGGTCAACCATTTCAATCCCGCGACGGTGGATGCCTCATGTGCCGCGGCCTGGTGAGCGTCGGATAAGGACGGACCCTGTACGATTGCGATTTCAACCAGATGCTGGAAATGCCGCTCGGCAGCGAGGGCCACCATCGACAATCTGGGACGTAAGGACGTCGGCAGCTTACCGAGGCGCGTCGTCGCAACCGGGTCGCATTGCTTCGGATGCACGGCGGGCGCGGGATCGAGTTGCGGCGGCGCGATCGCGTGAGCCTTCCTCTTTTGGTCCTTACATTTAAGTGATATGACGAGTGCTCGATCGAATTGCGATCGGGACTATAGCCGAGAGGAGAGAATTATCATGGCAGTGAAAGTCGAAGGCACCTGCGATCCTAAGTTCAATCGCGTCAAGGACGCGTTCGCCGAGAAGTTCGAAAACGAGCCGAGGTCGGCGCCGCCGCATCGGTCATGCTCGATGGCAAGAGCGTGGTGGACATCTGGGCCGGGCACGCGGACAAAGCGAAGACCCGGCCGTGGACGCGCGACACTATCGTCAACGTCTACTCCGCCACCAAGGGGGTCGCGGCGACCTGCCTTAACCGGCTCGTCGACCAGGGGCGCGTTGACCTCGACGCGCCGGTCGCGCGCTACTGGCCCGAGTTCGCGCAGGCCGGCAAGGAGCGCGTGCTGGTGCGCTGGCTGCTGAGCCATCGCGCGGGCCTGCCCGCGGTGCGCAAAACCTTGCCCGCCGGCGCCTTGCTCGATTGGGCGGTGATGACGGCGGCGCTGGCCGAGCAGGAGCCGTGGTGGGAGCCCGGCACCAGACACGGCTATCATGCCCTGACTTTCGGCTATCTGATTGGCGAGGTCATCCGGCGCGTCGACGGCAGAAGTCCGGGCGCGTATTGCCGCGAGGAAATCGCGGGGCCGCTCGGAATCGATTTCCATATCGGACTGGACGCGCGCGACGACGCGCGCTGCGCCGAAGTAATCGCGGCGCCGCCGCCCGCGCCGGGCCAGCCCAATCCGTTCGCCGCCATCGACCCCGAGTCGATGAGCGCCAAGGCGGTGAACAATCCTCCCGGCGCGATGCGCCTGAGCGCGGTTAACTCCCGCGCGTGGCGCGGCGCGGAAGTTCCCGCCGCCAACGGCCATACCAACGCCCGCGCGCTGGCGCGTTTTTATGGCGCCCTGGCGCGCGGCGGCGAACTCGACGGCGTGCGCATCCTGAGTCCGGCGCAGATCGAGCGCTGCCTGATTGAGCAATCCAGCGGCATCGACGCCGTCGCCAACGTCCCGATGCGCTTCGGTCTGGGCTACCGGCTGACCCAGCCGGCGGCGCTGTACGGACCCAATCCGCGCACCTTCGGCCATACCGGCGCGGGCGGCTCACTGGGGTTCGCCGACCCCGATGCCAAAGTCGGATTTGCCTACACCATGAATCAGATGGGCTCGCATATCCTGCTCGATCCGCGCGTGGTGGCCCTGCTCGATGCGCTGTACGCGTCGTTGTAGCTAGAACGTCAGCGGCAGGGACTGCAGGCCGCGCAGGCTCATCGCGGGTCGCCATTTCGGGTTGGGGTCGGCGAGCGCCAGTTTCGGCATCCGGCGCAGAATCGTTTCGAACGCGACGCGTCCTTCGACTTTGGCGAGCACTTCGCCGATACATCGATGGGGTCCGGCGGCGAACGAGAGGTGATGGTTGTCGGGCCGCGCGATGTCGAGCTTGTCAGGCTCATCGAATCGAAGCGGGTCGCGATTGGCGGCGCCGAGGAACACGACCACATGCTCGCCGCGCGGGATCTTTCTGCCGCTGACTTCGATGTCTTCGCTCGCGGTGCGAAACGTCACCTGCACCGGGCTGTCGAAACGGAGGAACTCGTCGAGCGCGGATTCTATCAGCGACGGGTCTGATCTCAGCCGGGCCATCGCGTCGGGATTGCGAAACAACGCCAGCATCCCATTGCCGATCATATTCATCGTGGTTTCGTGACCGGCGAGCAGAGTGAACATCGCGCTGAAAACGAGCTCCTCTTCGGTCTGCAAGTCGCCGCGGCCTTCAGCGGCTACCATTATGCTGATCAAATCCTCACGCGGATGCTTGCGTCGATCGGCTGCCAGGTCGGCGAAGTAGCGCCGCACGTCAGCGATCGCCTGGCGCACTTCGACGCCCGGATCGTTCGCGCTGATGACGGGATCGAGCGGCACGCCGAGGGTGCGCATCCAGTCGCGAAACATCGGCTTGTCGGCGTCGTCGGCGCCCATCACCTCGGCAAGCACGTCGATGGGAAAGGGAAAGGCTACATCCTTAATCAGATCCATCGAGCCGCGATGCTCAACCGCGTCGAGCAGGTAGTCAACGATGTTCTGAATCCGGGGTTGCAAGCCATCGACGACCGCCGGCGAAAAAAAAGTGGTCATCAGCCTGCGCAGCCGGGTGTGGTCGGGAGGATTGCGAAAAACAATTGCGTGCTGGAGCGCTTCGCGCATCGACTTGAGGCCGTCGTCGGGCGGGAAGGCGTCGAGCGCGCGGAGATCGAACGCAAGAAATCGCTTGTCGCGCAGGACGCTATGACAATCGGCGTAGCGGGTCGAGATCCAGAATCCGATCGGCGTTCGCAGGAGTGGGTAGCGCGTGCGCAAGAATCTGTAGAGCGGATATGGATTTGCCGAGAACAGCCGGCCGTACAAGCGGCTGACGCCGCGGGAGACGCGGGCAAAGGTAGTAGCTGAGGGCATAGGTTTCGCGAGCGGAAGTATAGGCGTTGCGTCCGCGGTTGGAAACGGCCATCGACATTCGGGCCGCCTTGCAGTTTGGAGGCATTTGGTGACGATCCAAATTGCGTGATAGGTGAGGGTCTATTGATACCTCAGGAGATTGGAGATGGCAGTCAAGATCGAAGGCACATGCGATCCGCGGTTCAAGAGCGTTCGTGACATTTTTGCGGATAGCTTTGAGAATGGACTCGAAGTGGGCGCGGCGGTTGCCGCGACCGTTGACGGAAAGTCGGTTTTCGATCTCTGGGGCGGCTACACCGACAAAGCCAAGACCAAGCCTTGGACGCGCGACACGCTGGTCAACGTTTTCTCGACTACCAAGGGAATCACGTCGATGTGTGCGCATCGGCTGGTCGACCAGGGCAAGCTTGATATTGACGCGCCCGTGTCCAAGTACTGGCCCGAATTCGCGCAGGCGGGCAAGGAAAAGATTCCGGTAAATTATCTGCTCACCCATCGCGCGGGACTGCCGGCGGTACGAAAGCAGTTGCCGATGGATGCGTACTCGAATTGGCCCGTGATGTGCGCCGCGATTGCGGCGCAGGAGCCGTGGTGGGAGCCAGGCACGGCGCAGGGATATCATGCGATTACGTTTGGATACCTGGTCGGCGAAGTGATTCGGCGGATCACGGGCAAGACGCCTGGCACCTACCTGCGCGAAGAGATCGCCGGGCCGCACAAGCTCGATATTCATATCGGGGTGGATGCGAGTTTTGATCCGCGAATCGCGGAACTGATTGGCGCGCCGCCGCCAGCGCCGGGCAAGCCCGATCAAATCGCGGCGATGGCGGCTGATCCGGAGTCGATGACCTTCAAGGCGATCGCGAATCCGCGGCCGGTCGTCGATCCAGCGCTGGTCAACAGCCGGGAGTGGCGCGGCGCTGAGATTCCAGCGGCCAACGGCCATGCTACCGCGCGTGCGCTGGCGGCGTTGTATGGCGGCCTCGCGACCGGCGGCGAACTGAACGGCTATCGCGTGCTGACGCGCGCTAGTATCGAGCGCGCATATACCGAGCAGGCCAACGGCCCCGACCTGGTGCTGGGCGTCGTCTCGCGATGGGGGCTGGGATTTGCGCTCAACCAGCCGGCGGCGCCGATCGGGCCGAATCCGCGCACGTTTGGTCATCCGGGGGCCGGCGGCTCGCTCGGTTTTGCGGATCCGGATGCGCGAGTGGGCTTCGGATACGTGATGAATCAGATGGGTGGGGACGCGCTGATCGATGGGCGCGCTGCTGCGCTGTTCAACGCTATGTTCGCCGCCCTCTAGCGATAAGAACTGTTACGTGGAACCCACCTCGGGTTCACACTTCCTTGGGCGGGGGTGACCCTGCAGCCCGATATCAGGAAAATTATGCGACTCTCTTAAGCGAGCAAGAATACTTGACTGACTCATTCATAACCGTATAGTTATAGAACTGATGGGTTATGCAACGAAATCGCGGTCGTCCGATCAGCTGGACGCGACCTTTGCCGCGCTGGCCGATCCGACCCGCCGCGCGATCCTCGCGCGCCTGACAAGAGGCGACGTGTCGGTCGCGGGGCTGTGCAAGCCATTCGCGATGAGTCAGCCGGCGATTTCAAAGCACCTCCGAGTTTTGGAACGCGCGGGCTTGATATCGCGCGGCCGCGATGCGCAGCGGCGTCCACGCCGGCTCGAGGCCAGGCGCCTGGCAGAGGCCACAGGATGGCTCGAGCGCTACCGTCAGTTTTGGGAGGGCGGTTTCCAGCGCCTCGACCTCCTGCTCGACGAGTTGAAGGCAGGCGAGAAGAAAAGTGGACTTGTGAGGCGATAGAGGAGTCTGTGCGATGGAGAACCGCCCGACGCTCAAATTAACGACGCCCTCGGATCGCGAGATCGTGGTGACGCGCGTCTTCGACGCACCGCGCCAGCTTGTATGGAAAGCGATGGCAGAGCCCGAGCTGCTCAGGCGCTGGATGCCGGGGCCGCCGGGCTGGTCGATTACGCTGTGCGAGCAGGATTTGCGGGTTGGCGGCGCGTACACCTACGGGTGGCGCGGCCCCGAGGGAGGCGAAATGACGATGCACGGAATCTTTCGGGAAGTCGTAGCGCCTGAGCGGATCGTGCGCACCGAGTCTTTCGCAATCGCGGACCGCATCGGCGAACAGCTCGCGACGCTGGTCCTCACCGAGCACGGCGGACGGACGACGCTCACGCTTACAGTGCAGTTTACGTCGAAGGCGGCTCGCGACGCGGGCATTGCGGCCGGGATGGCGCGCGGCCTGGCCGAGGGCTACGACCGGCTTGAGGGGATATTCGCGCTCCAGGAGTCGGAACGATGAAACTGTACAACGTTAATGGGTCGAACTTCGCGGCCAAATCGAGGATCGCGATTTACGACAAAGGCCTCAAAATCGATATCGTGCCGATCCCTGGAAACGACCTGAAGTCGGCGGAGTATCTAAAGATAAATTTCCTTGGCAAGACGCCGGCGCTCGAGGCTGACGGGCTAATCATCCCGGAGTCGGAGACCATCAACGAATATCTCGAGGACAAGTTTCCGACACCACCGCTGCTGCCAAAATCACCGGAGGGGCGCGCCCAGGTGCGTCGGTTCACCCGCTTTCACGACCTCTATCTTACGGATACGCAGCATGTGCTGGCGTCGCAGCTCGATCCGAAGAGCCGTGACGAAAAGCTGTTGCGCGAAGCATTGACCGCCTACAATTTGCGGCTCGATCAGCTCGAGAAAATGTTGCCCGAGAACGGTTTCGCAACGGGGAAAGACTTCACGCTTGCCGACTGTGCGCTGGCGCCCACGATTTTCTTCGCGGTCACGATGCTTCCGATCCTCGGTGCAAAATCGCCACTGGACGGACACCCGAACCTGGCGTCGTGGTGGACCCACGTGCAAACGCGCCCGTCGGTCAAGCGGGTGCTGGGCGAAATCGCTGAAGCGTTGGCCGCGATACAGCGCGGCGGCTGAGGACGCCGGATAAAACGATGCCGCTCGTCCCACTTCGACGAGCGGCCGCTTTGTCCCCTTTTGGCGAGGCTCAGATGCCGGCTGACTTGTAGATCGCGCAGCGCAGCTTGAAAAAATGAGCCATCGAGGTGAGATATCGCACGCGCAACGACGCATCCGTTTTGGGCGCAGTTAGATCGAGTTTGTGCTTCCTCCCGATCATGTCGTACGCGAACTTTATGTGGGTGAACAGATCGTTCGAGAAACCCGGCTTGAGCTGGGTGATGTCGCCGATGTCCTTGATCAAATCCGGGGTGTAAGCCGCGAGTGCCACCAGGCTGTCGGCGAACAGTTCGTCCTGTTCGGCCAGATGGTTCGTGAACGCGCCTTCCATGAAAGCCGTGTGGGCAGCCTTCTCCCCGACCAATGAGCCATAGATGAAGTGACCGAGTTCGTGGCCGAGCGTCGCGCCGACCGCGCCCGGATGATGGGCGGTGTTGACGAAGATCACGAATTTGCTTTTTTTGCCGACATCCGCACGACAATAAAATCCGCGGAGCGAGAGGCCGGCACCGGTGGTATAGCGCTCGGCGCGCAATTCGAGCTCACGTGGACCAAATATTTTGTTCAAATGGCCCTTCAATTCGTCACTCTGGAGATCCTGCAGGCTGCCATAGGTCGGAATGTGCCGCTTAATATGATTCTCGACGATGCTCGACAATTCTTTGATCAGCGGCTTGGACGGAAGCGCGGGCACCTCGCAGTAGTCGGTGGAGAGAATGCTTTTCAGTTCGGAGAGCTGCTTGAGAACACGGGTCTTCAGGGAACCGAAGGGAACCTTAATTTCCCCAAGCAGTTTGGAGACGAGGTGGTCGACCTCGCGAGATACCAAGGCGTCTGGTTCTCGTGGGCTTGTTCTAATTCCGAGCGGCGATGCGGTCAGTGCTGCACTCATATGATTACCAAAGACAAATGCCTCGCCGAGGTTCGCGGTTGGCGCTTTATATTAGAGGACTCGCTATGCTTTTCAACTCCCATCTGCGCCGCGCTATTGCAGCAAACCGTATGCCATACAATAGCTAGGGACTCAATTGATCGACATACCATAGATTGTGTTGATAACAATTTCATAGGGCGCTTTTGCAACTTATTTTGTGCGTTTTTGAACATTTTTGAACATAAAGTGGACGGCGAACCGGCCAAAGCTGTCCCGATGCCCAGGCCGGTCATGCCGTCAGCGAACTACAATCCCCTGACGATTCCGGAACTGACCTTGTCGACGCCGGGGTCCAATCCGGCGCCATCGAAGCCATCCGGTTCTGTCGCATCACTTTCTCGCGCATCACGCCTAATCCAAATAGCGCAAGGGCGAAATCAAGCGCCCGGCGCAGAGCATTCGTATTCAGTTGATCACCCTCGATTCAGGCTCCTCGCGCTGCAGGACGACCCGACCGAAGCCTGCCAGCACGTTGCTTTGACGCAGCAGATTGCGCCTCATCGTTCGCGCCCGGCGACACGCGGTAGAGCCCACTTGCGCTTCAAGCTTGCGACGGCGGCGATCGATTGCGTTCGCCATCGACTGATACATCTTCAGCTGCGTGCCTAGCTCAACCCACAAACAGGGCCCACATAGTGGCGAGCATTCACCGGTGTCGTCCGGTCCGCTGCACGTATAATAGTTGGGGCAGTTGACGCATCGATGACGGTGCTGGCGGCGCGCCGCGCGCGGATCTGCACCCGACGCCGGCCAGGGGAGCGGCAGGATCTCGAGTTGCCTGCGGGCACGGCGAGCTGTGGCCATTGAAGTCTTGTAGCGCGATGTCGTCGTCCCCTGTGCTGCCATAGGCTGCATTGTTCAACGTTACCTACAACCTGTCAAGACCTATACTACGAACTGTAAGACGGCTTTGATGTCTCTTTGACGCATCTAAACGATTCAAACGGAAGTAGGCGAAAACAAGCGAAAACCGGTGCTTTTGTAAAAAGGGCAAGTTATTTCAAGGGGTTTAGCCAACGCTCGACAAAGTCGAGGCGGTCCTTGCCCCAGAACATCTCGTCGCCGACGAAAAAAGTGGGTGCGCCGAAGACTCCACGGGCGACCGCGGTTTCAGTCAGCGCCACAAGTTCTTCGCGCGTCGCGCTCGTGTCGGCGAGATCCATCAGCCGGACGCCGTCGAAACCTGCGCTCGAGGCAATCGATTCGAGCACGGCGCGGCCGCTGATATCTGCATCATGTTCCCAGTACGCGCGCATGATTGCCTGCGAGATGGTGCGTTGTGCCCGCTCGCGGACGGTGCCGCCATCATCCGATTGGACAGCGCAGTCATCATCCGAACGGACAGCGGTGACATCATCCGGTTGAAGGATATGGCGGGCGGCGAGAACTGCGCGCAATGCGGACGCCGTCTTGATTGGGAAGCGACTCGGGCGTTTGAAGGGCAAGCCGGTTAATTCAGCGTAGCGTGCGTGATCGCGCCATAGGTAGCGCGCCTTGCGCGGCGTCATCGCCATAACATCGAAGCTGGTGCCGCGAAACAACGCCGCGAAATGCGTCGGCATCCAGTTCACGCGAGCGTCCTTGCGGGCGCAAACCTTTGGCAGCAGGAAGGCGGCGAAGTAGCTATTGGTGCTGGAAAAATCGAAGTAGAAATCGACAAATTGCATTTTTTGCAACCGCGCCAATAGTAGCGCGATCGGCCGGGACGACAGCAATGGTTGCGACTATCTTTGCGGCTTGCCATTAGTGTCATCCTCAAAATGCCGAAGAGCAAATCTGAGATCCTGCCTGGCGCTCCGTATCCGCTTGGCGCCACCTGGGACGGCGCGGGCGTGAATTTCTCGATATTTTCCGAGCATGCGACCGGCGCGATGCTGTGCCTGTTTGGCGGCGCCGGCGGCAATATCGAGACTGCGCGAATCCCACTGGTGGAACGCACTGAGCACGTGTGGCACGCATATGTTCCGGGGCTGCGACCCGGTCAGCGTTATGGGTATCGCGTGAGCGGGCCTTACGATCCTCCCGCCGGGCATCGTTTCAACTCCGCCAAGCTGCTGCTCGACCCGTACGCGCGCGCGCTCGATCGGATTCCTCGATGGCACGATTCAATGATGGGCTATCGGTCGACCGCGGTTGCCGGTGTGTCCCGTCCGGATTCGCGCAACAGCGGGCATGCGATGCCGAAGTGCGTGGTGGTCGATTCGGCGTACGACTGGGAGGGCGATCGCAAGCCCGCAATTCCCTGGGAGAACCTGGTCATTTACGAGGCGCACGTGAAGGGGATGACCGCGATGCATCCCGAAGTGCCGAGGCGAACCCGTGGCAAATTTGCCGGGCTCGCGTCGTCGGCCGTCATCGGTCACCTGACCTCGCTCGGCGTGAACGCGATCGAGTTGCTGCCGATCCATCAGACTGCTCCCGAACGGCGTTTGTTCAAACTGGGGCTGGCCAACTATTGGGGATACAATTCAATCGGCTATTTCGCGCCGGACATCCGTTTCGCATCCGGCAGCGCGCTGGGAAGTCCGGTGGGGGACTTCAAAGCGATGGTGAAGGCGCTTCACCGCGCAGGAATCGAGGTGATCCTCGACGTCGTTTACAACCATACGGCCGAGGGCGATGAGAACGGACCGACGATTTGTTATCGCGGAATCGACAACTCGAACTACTACCGGATGCGAAGCGACGGCAGCGGCAGATGCGAGGACTTTACCGGCACCGGTAACTCACTGAACGCGAACCTCACGCCGGTTCTCCAGATGATCATGCAGAGCCTGCGATTTTGGATACTCGAGATGCACGTCGACGGATTTCGCTTCGATCTTGCGACGACGCTGGCGCGCGGCCCGCATGGCGAGTTCGGTGGCAGCCCGTTTTTTGCAGCGATTGCACAGGACCCCGTGATATCGGCCGCCAGGTTGATAGCGGAGCCGTGGGACGTGGGCGAAGGGGGCTACCGCGTCGGGAATTTCCCGGTGAACTGGAAAGAGTGGAACGGCAAGTACCGTGACGGCGTGCGGGACTACTGGCGCGGCGCGGGCCATTCGATGGGCGATTTTGCGTCGTGCGTCACCGGCAGTTCGGACTTGTACCGCGGCGGCGGCCGCACTCCGCTCGCAAGCATCAACTTTGTCACCGCGCATGACGGCTTCACGCTCACCGACCTGGTCTCATACAATGAAAAGCACAACGAGGCGAATGGCGAGGACAACCGTGACGGCGACAACGGCAATCGCTCGTGGAATTGCGGAATTGAAGGGCCGACCGAGGACCCCGTAATTCGCGCCCTTCGCGAGCAGCAGAAGCGCAACTTTATCGCGACGCTGATGCTGTCGCAGGGTGTGCCGATGATCCTGGCGGGCGACGAGCTGGGCCGTTCGCAGCGCGGCAACAACAACGCCTACTGCCAGGACAATCCGATTTCATGGATTGACTGGGCGAAGGCCGACACGGCCCTGATCGAATTCACGCGGCGCCTTATCCGGCTCCGTCGCGAGCATCCGATCTTCCACCGGCGGGGATGGTTCGCCGGAATTCCCGCGAAGGGCAGCGGGCTTAAAGATCTCGAATGGTTCCGGCCCGACGGCGAGGAGATGAACGCGGGCGATTGGGGCGTAGAATACGCAAAAACGCTGGGCGCGTTCGTGAACGGAAGCGCGATGACTGAGCGCGATCGCGCCGGAAATCGGATTACGGACGACAGTTTCTTCATGATGTTCAACTCGTATCGCGAGCCGATGGAATTCAAGCTGCCGCCGAAAAAATGGGGACGTGAGTGGACGGTGATTCTTGACACAGCGGATGCGACGGCGTCGACGCGCGTGCAGTCGCATCAGTTCGAGGAGCGGGTCCACGTCGCGGGCCACGCGCTGGTCGTCTTGCGGCGCGTCGCGTAAATCGAGCGGCCCGAGCGTTGAATCCCAGGGTCTCGGACGGTTTATACTGCGATTTAGGTGGATCGCTTCGAGGCGGGAGAGTTTCCAGATGATTGATTTTCGGACGGAGCCGTCCGCGTATCGGCATTGGCGGCTGAGTTTTGCGGGTCCGGTCGCGACGCTCGCTATGGACGTCGACGAAAACGGCGGGCTGTTCCCGGGTTACGAGCTCAAGCTTAATTCCTACGACCTGGGCGTCGACATCGAACTCAATGACGCGGTGAATCGGCTGCGCTTCGAGCATCCCGAAGTAAAATGCGTGATCGTCATGTCTGGAAAAGAGCGCGTGTTCTGCGCGGGCGCGAATATCAGGATGCTCGGCCTGTCGAGCCATCCATTCAAAGTGAACTTCTGCAAATTCACCAATGAGACCCGCAACGCAATCGAAGACGCGACCCTCAACTCGGGCCAGTACTACATGACTGCTATTAATGGAGCGTGCGCGGGCGGCGGTTACGAACTCGCGCTCGCGACCGACTACATAATGATGGCCGATGACGGCTCGACCAGCGTTTCGTTGCCTGAGGTCGCGCTTGCTCGGCGTGTTGCCGGGCACGGGAGGATTGACCAGGCTGGTCGACAAACGCTGCGTCAGACGCGATCGAGCGGATTTCTTCTGCACCACCGAGGAAGGAGTGCGCGGCAAGCGGGCGATGGATTGGCAGCTGGTGGACGAAGTCGTGCCCCGTTCGCAACTGGTCGAGTCGGCATCGCGACGGGCGCTCGAGTTTGCGGGGCGTTCGAATGGAACTTCGCAAATGCGCGGGAATATCGCTCGGCCGGCTCGCGCGCGAGGTGGAAGAGCGGCGGGTCACGTATGCGCACATGACGATCGAGCTGGATCGCGACAACTCGACCGCGACCATCACGATCGACGGCCCAAAATCGCAGGCGCCGCGCAACCTCGAAGACGCTGGCTCACTCGGGGCGGATTTCTGGCCTTTGGCTTTTGCGCGTGAACTCGAAGATGCGATTCTGCATCTGCGCTTCAACGAGGAAACCTTGCGCACGTGGATCTTTCGTACGCGCGGCGACTCGGCGCTGGTGAAGTCGCACGACGCGTTTCTCGTCGCCAACGAGAATGATTGGCTGGTGCGCGAAGTACGCCTCTACCTGAAGCGCACGCTCAAGCGGCTCGATGTCAGCTCGCGATCCATCTTCGCGTTGATCGAGCCGGGGTCATGCTTTTGCGGAACTATGCTGGAGCTCGCGCTCGCGTCGGACCGCGCGTACATGCTGCGCGGCGTACGAGAGGGAGATGAATCGATCCCGGCGAATATCAGCCTCACAGAAATGAATTTTGGCGCGATGCCAATGTGCAACGGCTTGACGCGCCTGGAAAGCAGGTTCCAGGGCCAGCCGAATCGCCTTGAAGAATTGCGACGGCGAATCGGCGAACAGATAGACGCATCGATGGCGGATGGATTGGGACTCGTCACCTTCACGCCTGACGACATCGACTGGGACGACGAGGTGCGCCTGGCCATCGAAGAACGCGCGGCCTTCTCATCGGATGCGTTGACCGGGATGGAGGCGTCGTTGCGATTCAGCGGGCCGGAAACGATCGAGTCGAAGATATTTGCGCGTCTGTCGGCATGGCAGAACTGGATTTTTCAACGACCGAACGCGGTCGGTGAAAAAGGCGCGCTGAAACTCTACGGCACCGGCGCACGGCCAGAATTCGATCCGAGGAGAGTCTGATGCCGATCAACTATTCCGAGCGAATACCCAACAATGTGAATCTCGCCGACGATCGCCGCCTGCAACGAGCGCTCGAGGCATGGCAGCCCGGATTTTTGCAATGGTGGGGCGAGATGGGTCCCGAAACTTTCCAGGGCTGCGACGTGTATCTGCGCACGGCGACTTCGACTGACGCGCAGGGCTGGGCCCAATTCGGTTACGTCAAAATGCCCGACTATCGGTGGGGGATTTTTCTCGCTGAGCCTGAACCGGATCGCCGCATTCCCTTCGGCGAACACAAGGGCGAGCCGGTCTGGCGCGAAGTGCCGGGCGAGCATCGAGGGGTACTACGGCGGTTGATCGTCACACAGGGCGACACCGAGCCGGCGTCGGTCGAGCAGCAGCGGCACCTCGGCCGCACGTGCCCGTCGCTCTACGACTTGCGCAATCTGTTCCAGGTCAACGTCGAAGAAGGGCGGCATTTGTGGGCGATGGTCTATCTGCTGCACGCATACTTCGGACGCGACGGCCGCGAAGAGGCCGATGCGCTGTTGCAGCGCCGGTCGGGCAACGCCGACAACCCTCGAATCCTCGGCGCGTTCAACGAGAAGACGCCCGATTGGCTCTCGTATTTCATGTTCGCGCATTTCACGGATCGCGACGGCAAGTATCAGCTTGCGAGCCTGTCCGAATCGGGATTCGATCCGCTGGCGCGCACCTGCCGTTTCATGTTGACCGAAGAAGCGCATCATCTCTTCGTCGGCGAGTCAGGCGTGAGCCGGGTAGTCAGTCGCACTTGCCAACTGATGAAAGAGCATAACACTGAGAAAGTAAGTGAGTATGGCGGAATCGATCTGGCGATCATCCAAAAGTATATAAACTTTCATTACTCAGTATCCCTTGATCTTTTCGGCTCTGAGCTATCGACCAATGCCGCCAATTACTACAGCGCGGGTCTGAAGGGGCGCTTCAAGGAGACCGACCGCGACGATGACCATCAACTGAAGGAAAGCAGTTACGCGGTATGGAAGCCGGACAATGGAAATATCATCCAGACCGATCAGCCAGCCCTGATTGCGTTGAATGAGACTCTTCGCGACTCCTACATCGCCGACTGCGAGCGGGCGCTCGCGCGATGGAACAAGGTCATTCGCGAAGCGGGACATGCCTTTGAGCTTAAACTGCCGCATCGGGGGTTCCGCCGCTCGATTGGCGAGTTCGCCGGCGTCAACGTCACGCCAGACGGACAGATAGTCGCTGCCGAGGAATGGCAGCGGCGCAAAACAGATTGGATACCGACGCAGGCGGAGCGTGAGTTCGTGGCATCGCTGATGAAGCCCGTCACCGCGCCCGGTCAATTCGGCAGCTGGATCGCGCCGCCCGCGCGCGGGATCAATCACCAGCCGCTGGATTTCCAGTACGTGACTGCGTTGCCGCAGAACTGACTGTGTCGCCAATCAGGCGCGCAATGCGTGGACCGCGATCTCGCGCTCGATGCCTTTGACGCGGACTGTCTGCGCGTCGCACCGCATCGCCGCCAGCGGGTCCGCCGCGCCGGGCAAGCTGAACATCTCGTCGGTCCGGTAAATCCACTATTCCACCGCAACAGCAGACGTAAGTCCGGGTTGAATCGGTCCGCTTGACTCTGGACTATACTCAAGGGTCTATCGTGAGGCGCAGATGACTATTGGCCGGATAGCCAGTGCGGCGGGAGTGAGCATAGACACGCTGCGGTTCTACGAGCGGCGGGGACTGCTTGCGAAGCCGCGGCGAAGCTTCTCGGGTTACAGGAACTATTCCGAAGACGTACTCGACCGCCTGCGTTTTATCGGCGATGCGAAGCGTCTGGGATTTACGCTGAAGGAAATCAAGGAGCTGCTCTCGCTGGGCGTCAAATCGACGACGGAATGCGGTCCGGTGACGCGCAAAGCTGAGGCGAAGCTGGTCGCGATGAACGACGAGATTGACCGGTTGATGAAGCTGCGGCTCACGCTGCGCAAGATGGTCGAGACGTGCGGCGGTGAGTGCGCGCCAACCCATTCAAAAAGGAAATCTCCATGGAAGTCGTAATCTATACCAACACGGGATGCTCGGCCTGCCATCAGGCGAAAGAGTTCCTCACGCAGCACAACGTCGGCTTCACCGAAAAGAGCATCGCCAAGGATCCTTCGCTCATTAATGAGCTCGCCAGCATGGGCTTTCGCGCGGTTCCGGTGATTCGGGTCGGCGACGAGACGATGTTGGGATTCAGCGCGGTGAAGTTGAGGAGAATGCTCGGACTCTAGAAGACGCGAAGCCTTCGAAGTTATGAGCGACTTATGCCAGGTCACTTTCGAAAACGATTACGTGAGAATCGTCAACCTCAGTTTCGCGGCAGGCAAGGCGCCGGATGACTACACGCCGGCCGCGTTGCCGCCAATCCGGATCGATCTCGACTCGCGAAAGACGCGCTACATTGACGCTGCCTCGCGGCAGGAGCAGGATCGTCGAAGCGAGAGGGCACGGCGTGAGATTCGAGTCGAGCTCAAGGCTGCGCCGTCCGCGAGCGCGCTCACGCTGGACGCGGTGCGAGTCGATCCCGCGCGTTACAAGGTGGATTTCGAAAACGACAAAGTTCGAGTCGTTCGGCTCGGCTTTGGTCCGCACGAATAGGGCGTCATGGTGGCGCATCCGCCACGTGTGCTGGTGACTCTGACCGATGTTTCCGTGAAGCTCGTTTTTCAAGATGGCACGACGGACCAGCGCGGCGGTCCTGCAGGCGTTGCTGCCTGGATCGAACGCGAAACACTGCAGACTGAGAACGCGTCGAGTCAACCGCTCGAAGTTGTACTGGTCGAGCCGAAAAGCGCGAGCGGTTTCTGAGCGGCGCAACCAGTTGATTCGTTCGCAACCACTCGTGGCACGTGATCGGTCGCGAACCAATACGCTGCGATGTATCCCGTCAGTAACGCGATGAAGCTCGTTTCCTCGATCGCCCGCACCAGCCATGGGAAACCGAGCTGGAACGCGGTTGGCGGCGGCATCAGGAAGTGGTTGGAGACGCGGAGTGAAAGCGCACAGAGAATGTAGGCTAGCGCCGCCATCCAGAGGGCGCGCGAGCTTGAACGTCCTTGCGCCGCGCTCGCAACCAATTGCACAAAGGGAATGGTCAGTAGCACCAGGTAGTGATGCCATCCGACAGGCGTCAGCATGAGCGCGGTCGCGATCCACAGTGAGTATATTCTCCAGTCGGGATCGCCGCGGTTGGCGTCAGCCAGCGTCACGCGAATAGTCACTCCGAATACTACTGCGTCCGAGACGGCAATGGTCGCGCGCCTAATCCAATCATCTGAACCGGTCGCAGTACCGGCAAATGCCCAGTACATCCGTGACACGAATGGCCCGAGCGACAGATTGTCCACCCGATTCACGACAGAGTAATCAGTGAGCCATATCGCACCGTGAACGAAGCTGAGAACCTGCGGTAGGCCCAGAGCCGCGACGGTTACGATCACGCCTGCGGCGATTCCGGACGTCGCGAAGGCGGCCGCGCGCCATTTTCCGCGAATGACAAAGTAGCCGACCAGCAGAAGCGGGTAAGCTCGCAACAGCGCGGCGGCTGCGATCATCAAGCCTGCGGCGCCATCGCGTTCACGTTCCATCGAGCGCATCGCAGCAGCCATCAGAGCGAGGACTATCAACTGCGACTGTCCCCAATACAGATTCAAACTAACCGGCGCCGACATCAGGATCAGTCCTGCCAGCAGCCAGGCCGTGCGCGCCGAAAGCCCGCGTCGATGAGCAAGCAAGAGATACATCGCGATCGCCAAAGCCGCGAAGTTGATCGCCGACCAGATCCAGAATGCGGCGCGGGGTCGCAACCGTGTGAGAGGTTCGAAGCAAAGCAGAAACGGAGGAGTCTCGGAGGCGTGAAGCAGGCCGCCGGTCTCGAGGCCAAGGTGCGCGCCAATCGGGGTCAAGTAGCTGGAGTATGGATCGATTCCGCGGCTGAGCGCCCAAGCCGACTCGTAGTAGTTCGCGAAGTCGCGTCGATGCCACTGTCCGGGCATCTGCGTCGCAGTGCCCACCAAGACCGCGAGCGCACAGAACCAGACGATGGCCAGGATCGCGGGCTGGCGCATCGCGGCCGCGATTCGTTCGCCGTTCATTCCCCAAGTATGGGCAAACGACGATCAGCGAGACTACGAGAGCGCTCGCGCGCCGCGTTATCCGGAGAACTCAAAATCGGTTTGACGCCGGCCAGGATGCTTAGAAGGCAGCGCTCGAGAGGCGGCGGCGTTCGGTCGAGCGCGAGAGCTCCTTCCAGATGACGTCTTCGAGCTTGCGGGCTTCGGGTTCCCGCTGCGATTCGATCTGGGCGTGAAGCTCGATCAACAGGGAGCGTAACGCGCTGTTGTTGCTTTCTAATGCAGAGATGCGGAAGTCGCGGTCAACTGTCGCGGCAAGTTCGATCAGACGGGCTTTCAAGTCTGGATCTTTTGCGATCGGGGCGGCGACGCGAAAAATTTCGCGGAGACTATCGTTCTCTTCGATACGCCGGCTGGCCGCGCGGTCCCATTCTTCGCTGACGATCGCGAGCAGGCTGGCGACCATTCCCACCGTTCCCTGATGGTAAGGCGGACTGATGGCAGGAACGACGCGTACGATCAGATCCATCGCGATCGTCTGGAAGACTGTCGGTACGACGGGTCTCATTATATGTGTCCTATCATTGTAGATGCCCCATCAGCTCAAGCACGGCGCGGTCCTGGCTGTTCATCAACGCCCACGAGCTGAGGACCAGCACTGAGTCCTTGTTCTCGCCTGTCTCCCAGGCGTGCGCGCTCGAAACCCAAATCCCCTGACCCTTCACAGACGCGAACAGTTCCCACCAGTGAAGCGCGGCGGGGTCGGCCTTGAGCCCGCTAGACTTTTCCCAGATGTGGATCGCGCTCTGCCGATCGATCAGGCCGCCTCGGCGATCATCATGGGCCCAACACCAGACTCGATTCAGGCTCCATCCCAGGTCTTCGAGTGGGTCGCCGAGATGCGACATCTCCCAGTCGAGAATCCCGTGGATGTTGCCGTCTTCGTCGAACAGGAAATTTCCGGTGCGGTAGTCGCCGTGCACTACGCTGATTTTCTGCGCGGGCGGCGGCGGATTACGGCGCATCCAGCGGATCGCGGCGCGGATGATTGGCTGCGGAATCAATTCGTCGGAATCGAGCACGCCTTCCCAATAGTCGAGCTCCCGCTTCCAGCATGCATTCGGCTCAACCCATTCCATTGTGTCAGCCAGCCCGAGCGCGCGCGGATCGGCAAACGCAATCTTTCCGAGTATCGACCACTTCTGCTCGGCCAGCTTCTGATGATGCGCCGCATAGGGCTCCATCAGGATTCGCATCGGCGACGTCTGGTAGCCGGTCATTTCGACGCCGACGAAGAAGGGGCTGCCGAGATGGCTCGGATCATCCTCGAGCCATAAAACCTCTGGAACCGGAACATCAGTCGGGAAGAAAGCTTTGTACGCAGCAAATTCGATTTTTCGATCGGTGTCGATGAGGCTCGCGGGCGGGTCCCGCCTCAGGATCAGGCGGCGCTCGCGTGCGGCGCCGTGCTCGCGGTAAGACAAGCGGAAGCGATAGGTCTGACGCGACGCGCCGCCGGAGATCTGCTCGAGCTGGTCGACTCGAAGCTCGGCAGCGTCGGGCAATTTGAGCTTGAGGTACGAAGCCAGAGATTGTTCCAGAGAAGGCATAGCGAAACTCATAACAGGCTTTCGGTCTTTTTCAACAATTGAATTGGAGTGCAGCCCTCTGCTTAGGTTAATCTGATCGCACCGAGGAATTGCCATGCTCAACAAGCTCGATGATTTCCCTGTCCACCAGACCCCGGAACCTCTCGCGCATCCTGCGACGACCGATCGCAACGCCTACGACCGAACGTGGTTCAACGGCTATGCGCAGGATGGCTCGTATTATTTCGGCATCGGGATGGCAGTTTATCCTCATCGCGGAATCCTCGATTGCGCCTTCAGCGTCGTAAAACCTGGCGCGCGCCAATACTGCTTTTACGCGTCGCGACGGGCGCCGAACGAACGCACCGAATTGCAAGTTGGCCCTTTCCGGCTCGAGGTCATCGAGCCGATGCGCCGCACGCGAGTCGTGCTCGACGAGAACGCGAGCGGCATCTCGTGCGACCTCACGTTCTCGGCCCGCACCGCATCGATCAAGGAGGCGCGACAGATACTGTGGTCGGGGGCGCGCCGGGTAATGGATGCCACGCGATTCGATCAATTCGGCCGCTGGAGTGGGAAGATTCGTTACCCTGATGGAGAAATCGTCGTAAGGGATCAGATTTGCCGCGGCACGAAAGATCGGTCGTGGGGCGTGCGCCGCGTCGGCGAGCGCGAAACGGGTGGCGCTCCGATGCAGCCTGAAGGCGCGTTCTTTCTCTGGGCGCCGCTGGTGTGGGACGACCATATCTCTCACGCGATCTTTTTCGATGGTCCTAGGGGCGAGGCACTGGTTCGAGAAGGAATCGTCGCGCCACTGTATGCGAGCGAAGCTGAAGTGCCGGGAGTCGAGGACGGACGCGACCAGCGTATGGCGACTGCGCGACATCGCGTGAAGTACGTACCGGGCACGCGGCTGGCCAAGTCGGCGGAGATCGACCTCGTCGATCTCGACGGCGGCATCCGGACCATCGCGATGGAGCCCATTCTCAAATTCCAAATGAAAGGGCTGGGTTACGGTCATCCCCAATGGGGGCAAGGCGTGTGGAAAGGCGAACTGGAGATCGGAAGCGAGTCGTTCGACCCGCGAGAGCTGAACATGACGGCGCCTGAGAACATCCACGTGCAGCAGGTGGTTCGCGCGAGCGACGGCAAGCGAACCGGAATCGGGGTGCTCGAGCAGGTTTGTATCGGGCCGTACGCGCCGGCTGGATTTACCGATTTCTTCGACGGCGCGAAAGGATAGCCGTCGATTCAGCGGCGATTCTCGAAGTCGAGACCCAGTGCAGGATTCTGGACTTGGCCGCCGCATGCGCGCGCGAGCAAGGGCTTCACCTCTTCGGCGAAATACTGCATCTGATCTTCGATTTCGCTGCCCTGCAAGCCGCCTTGCTCGAACCATGCGTTGAACGCGAAATCGTCGTAGCCGCAGCTTTCCTTGATGCGCATAATCTGGGCGGTCACCTCGGCGGGCGTGCCGAACAGCGCGACTTCTTTTTTCAGCAGTAGCGCGGGATCGACTTTTTTCGCGGGATCGAGCTTCTCCTCGTCGGCGTCCGCGAGTACTGAGGCAAAGCCGAACGGGCCGTAGTAGTCCCACTGGACCTCGAGCGCGTCCTTGTAGCGGCGCAGTTCGCGTTCGCGATCCTGACCGGGAAGCACCATGTGAATGTAACGGCCGGTGAGAACGCCGCGGCGCTTTTCCGCATCCCATCCGTACTTGAGCGAGCCGCGTCCCAGCCGATCCGGCCATCCGGCTTTCTCGGCTTCACGATAAAAAGTCTCGACGTTCTTCTTGAGCCGCGTGTTGGGCTCGACGATGAAATAGCCGTTAAGTCCGCGCTCCGCAGCCCACTTGATCGATCGTTCGGTCGTGAGCGGCTCCCACATTTGCGGATGCGGCCGCTGCAGCGGCTGCGGAAAAACCTGCAGCTCCTTGAGCACGGTAGAGCTCTGCATCACGGGGTTCGCACCGCCGTAGGGATCGGGCGAGCCGATGCTCAGCACCTCTTCAAGTTTGCGTCCAGCCTTGCCCGATTCGAAGTACGCGATAGTCTGCTGGTGGTTCCATCGCGTGAACACCGGCGGAATGGTGAAGAACTGGCCATGATGCGAGAAGGATGGCTGTGTCCAGGCCTTGAGGATGATCTCGTAGGCTTCCTGGTAATACGCGCGATTGCGCTCCTGATCCTGGATGGTCGCGAACGGCCAGCCGAAGACCTCGGCCTCGCGCGGTTGATAGCCGCGGCCGATGCCGAATTCCAGCCGGCCGCCACTGATGACATCGAGCATCGCGGCCTGCTCCGCGATTCGAATCGGATGCCACCAGGTGACTATGTTCGCGGCCTGACCGAGGCGAATCTGGCGCGTGCGCGACGCGATCGCGGTCTCCACGAGGAGCGGGTTAGGGCTGAACTCGGCGCCTTCGGGCTGGAAGTGGTGCTCGGTCATGAAGAAGTAGTTGAAGCCGAGCTTGTCGGCGAGGATTCCCTGCCGGACCTGCGCGACCAGTCCGCGCTGACTCGATTCGTGAACTTCGGCGAGGTTGCCATCGTTGATCGCAACGCCAGACGGCGTGCGCACCACCGGAAGATCGGAAGCACCATTGTGGAAAACACCTATTTCGATCATATGTCCTCTCCGTCTCGACCTGGATCCTCTAGTGCTGTGCCGAGGCTGATGGGTTGCGACGCCGCTCGAGCAGCAGCTCGACATCGAACTTGAACATCTTCGCCGCGTTGAGCCCGAGAATTTTGGCGCGCGCGCCGTCGCTCAGATGACCCATCTCGCGCTCGATCGCTTCGGCCGAATGCGGCCAGGTTCCTTCGGCGTGCGGATAGTCATTGGCCCACATGAAGTTGTCGACCAGGTTCCATTTCTCCGCGAGCTCGAGACCGGCGTGGTCTTCCTGAAATGTGGCGGCGCCATTGCTGCGAAAGTATTCGCTGGGCAACTGCTTGAGCTTCGGGTAGGCCCACAGATGATGCTTGCGATACGCCTCGTCCATTGCATCGAGCGCCCACGGCACCCAGCCGATGCCGCTCTCGACCGCGGCGAATCTGAGGTTGGGAAATCGCTCGAGCACGCCGGAGCCGCACAGGCTCGCGACCGGTTCGATAGTGGGTGACAGCGAATGCGAGACGTAGTTGATTACCGCGCCGCCTTCCTTGCGCGCGACCCGCGGATCGCGTCCGGTCGATACGTGGAACGTGATCGGAAGGCTGCAATCAACGATCGCGGCCCACATCGGATCGTAGATGGTCAAATTGTAGTTCGGATCGCGCGAATCGTGGCCGCCGAAGACCGGTTTGCACGGCAGCGTGAGGAAGCGGAATCCAATTTTAGCGACGCGCTTGATCTCCTCGATCGCGAGCGCAAGGTCAGAGGTCATGATCGCAGCGGCGGGCGACATGAAGTCGTTGTACTCGCCGTACATCTCCCACGCGAAATCGTTCCACACGCGGCACTGCGCCATTCCAAACGCCGCATCCTTGGTCGCGAACATCATCAGACCCTTGTTCGGGAAAATTATTTCCGCGTCGATGCCGTCGCGAAGCTGATCCTGGATGCGTTCTTTTGGATCAGCTCCGACCCGGCCACGCAGGCGATCCTCGCTGCCCTCGCGCGGGACGTCGCCGATCATGCGCGCGCGAACGCGCGACTTGCCGACACCCTCGGCCACGAACCACTTCTCGCCTTTGGCATCGACTTCAACGTGCGGCAGGCGGTCGCGAAACTTCGCGTCGATGCGATCGCGCCAGAGACTGCCGGGCTCATTGGCGTGGCAGTCCGCCGAAATCATCAGATACTTGTTCGGATCGCCGGGTCTCGCGGTTCGCGTCCATCCGTTATGCCCGGGAGTTTCGACACGATAGCGATTCTTCTCATCTATTGTGTGTTGGGTTTGTTCCATGATGGCCTCGCGCAAAGTTTGACCGTTTGATTGAGGATGTCAAACGCATCGGTCGCGCGTCTATCGACCAACAAGAAAGCTTTCCATCAAATTACTGGTGCCCGGCTCATTTGACCGGTCGGGGTTGGGTTCGATAGCGTTCGTACAAGGACGCTCGAGCGCCCAAGGATTGATCGGAGGGTCTCTCGTGGCAGCATTCGATATCGAACCGCTCGACGCCACCTTCGGCGCCGTAGTGACTGGCGTCAAGCTCGCCGCACTCGACGACGCGACGTGGCAAGCTCTCTACGCATCGTGGCTCAAATACGCGCTTCTCATCTTTCCCGGCCAACATCTCAATCGCGACGAGCAGGTAGCGTTCGCCAAGCGATTCGGACCGCTCGAGTTCGCCTTGGCGGCGCTCAGCAACGTGAAGTCCGACGGCACGCTGATCGACGACCCCGACAACGACATCATCAAGGTGCTCAAGGGCAACATGGGCTGGCATTGCGACAGCACCTACATGCCGGTGCAGGCGAAGGGCGCAGTCTTCAGCGCCGAGATTGTACCGAACTCAGGCGGCGCAACCGGATGGGCCGACATGCGTGCCGCGTATGACGCACTCAACGATGTTGTGCGGGCCAAGGTCGAGAGCCTTGCCGCGTACCACTCGCTGTACTACAGCCAGGCGAAGCTCGGTCATCAACCCAAGAAGGACAGCTCCTATAGCGGCTATGGCTTTCACGATGGCCCGGTGCCGCTGCGTCCGCTGGTGAAGGTCCATCCGGAGACGGGCAGAAAGTCGCTGGTGATCGGTCGCCACGCACACAACATTCCGAATATGGACGCGGGCGAGTCAGAGCGATTCCTGGAGGAGTTGGTGGATTTCGCCTGCCGTCCGCCGCGCATCTATCATCATGACTGGGCGCCTGGCGACGCAGTGGTGTGGGACAACCGCTGCTTGCTGCACCGCGCTACGCCGTGGGATATGAACAAGCCGCGGGTGATGTGGCACAGCCGCATTGCCGGCGACCCCGCGAGCGAATCCGCACTGACCTGATTCGCGGCTGTAGCGGCGGCCAGCTCTAAGGTATAGGACCGAAGGTTATCAGAGCTGGCTGATTGATGTTGTTTCCGAACACGTCGGAATCCAAAAACACCGCGGGCGAAGGACTGCCACTGGTAGCCAACTGGGTCGGAGTAAATTCCGCCAGGCTGCCCGCGTTATCGCTGTCGAGATTTGCGACCCACAGGTTTCCGCTTGGATCGAAGGCAAGGCCATCGGGAATATCGAGACTCATGGCCATTCCATCGAGCGTTACCACTATAGTCGCAGTGATTGTCACATTGGGCGTCAGACTGCCGCTCGAACCCAAATCGGCGGCTAGAAACTCGAGCAGCTTGCCTGTGGAATCGGCGAGCCAGAGATCCCCGCTTCCATCGAAGGCAATTGCAAGAGGGTCGCCGAAACTTGTGGATGAAATGATGATGTCGGGATTAACCTGGCCGGAATGACCTAGCGCGGTGGCCAGAGTCGCCGCCTTATACGCGAGAACTTGCTGGTTCTGATTCTCCACAGTCCAGAGATTACCGCCGGCATCGAAAACTACACCGCGTGGGCTGTCGAAAGAGGTGGATGTTATGGTGGTGTTAGGAGTCAGTGCTCCGCCTGTGGCGAGTTGGGTGGGAGTGTAGGCGATCAAATTGGGAATCAGCCGATTGATTATCCAGAGATTGCCGGCTGCGTCGAACTGCTCGCCCCATGGGCAGTGAAGAATTGTTAAACTTCCATCGTCGAGCATGGTCGTGTTTGGGGTCGGCATGCTATTGCTGCCCAGGGCCGCCAACTGTGCTGCGGTGAACTCGCCAACGCTGCCGGCGTTCAGCTTAGGGTCAGAGCAATTGGTCACCCAGAGATTCTGTGGGCTGTCGAAAGCGGCGGCATCTGGCAAAAGCAACGAAGCGCTTTCGTTGAAAAATTGGGGAGGCGGGTTCCCGCTAACGGCACGCGCAACAGGATCAAATTCATTTACTGAAGGTCCGAATATATTCGGCACCCATAGACCACCGGTTTTGGAAGGAGTCGAAGTGGGAGTGGCAGTTGGAGTGAGGGTAGCAGTCGGAGAGATAGTAGGAGTAGCGGTCAGGGACGGCGTCGGCGTTGGAACAAGAGTCGGCGCTACCGTAGGAGTAGTGGTTGGCTTGGGTCGAGGATTCGAAGAACTACCGCTACTGGAGTTGCATCCACCAATGACTATACCCAGCGCTAAGATCATAAGAAGGACGCTCAACCGTCCGTCAGGCAGATGAAAGCCGTCAATCGATGTTCTTCGATTCTGCATTCGTCGTCGCTCGATGTTGGCGCCTACGGTGATACGACCTAGTTCGGGTTTCCAGGATCGCTGCCGCCCGAATCATCGGACCCACCACTGGTGTCATCGGGACCAACATCAGCAGGATTCGTGCAGAAGGTCGAAGGGTTTGTCGAAGTGTAGTTACAGGTCGAGCTATTGGTGGTTAGAGTCCAGTTAACATCGTAGGGCGATACGTTTGGAAGAGCAGGCTTGGTCAAGCACGCTACGTTCTGCGGCGTCGGATTTGGAGGATTATCACTAGTCACGAAATTGTCGGATAGCTTAACACCGAATCCGTAACAGCCGCCCAGGGGACAATCGGTATCCTCGGTAGCCCAACTACAGATGCCGCCTTTCGCGCTACACTCGGCGGCTTGAAAAGATGAAGTAGGAGGGGAAAATATTGACTTGGCGCATTGACAGTTATCTTCGCCCATTTCTGGATCGGCGATCCATTGGCAAAAGGTGGGCGGTTGGCACTGGTTTTTCTTTTCGGCGGCGAATTCGGTCGCGAAGTTTGGAAACTTGCTCATGTCCAGAGTCACAGACAGGATGCCAGTGCTAGTATTGTAGGATACCTGGCTTTGCGGGAATTTACCTTTGTCGCTGAATACATAGGAACTCGGCAGATCCACCCGTGTCAGCCACAACTGGTTCGCATCTGTAGGATCGAAGCCGGTCCCGACGTAGATGTCATAAGTCTGCTTGGTGGTAGGCTTGGCAAATACCAGGAAAGTGTAATACTTCTGGCCCTTCTGAAAGACGTTCCACAACACGACGTTCTTCGCTGGTGGATTGGTCCCCTGCTGGGCCGCCAGGCTCGGACTTGTATCGATGTAATATCTGCCGTTGTTGACGGTCAGACTGCTTCTTTGAAAGTTCGCCTGACCCATCAATCGGATCGGGACTCCCGTTGGCGCGTTCTCACCGGGAATCAGGTTTTCTCTGTATAGCGGGATTCCGTAGCAGTTTTGACTGGTACAATCTGCGTTCCAGGAGTTTGTCACTATGGGCGGTTTGTCGCACTTACCTCCCGAAGCAGCGCAGCCTGGAAACACCACCGTGGTTACATAGTCGTAAGGACTGGTAACTGCAGTTCCTGCGTAGGTCTTGGGATTATTTACCGAGTTCGTAGGAGTCACATTCACATCTGACAAGCATTCCGGGGTCTGCAGGGGCGCATTGAAGAACAAGTCCTGGTTGACCGAGACTGAGCCTACCAACCCGGTCTGGGCGGTGGGACCAACGAGCCCGGTTAGAGTCCCGTCGTCGTCATTGAGCTCCGTCTGTCGATCGATATCGGTAAAGCCGGTGAAAAAAGTCGAGTCATAGGTGCAGTATTTAGCTCTGGACGCGGCCGGATCGGTTATGAAGAGGCCCGTGCTCTTGAACAATGGTTCGATGACGAAGTGACGAATATCGACATTGTTGAAAAAGAGATTTTCTGAATGGAAAGCCGGAGGGTAATAAAATCCGTTAGGCTGTTTCCAGGCGATGGCGGCGTTTGGCAGATAGCAAACCTTGTTAATCGGGTCGTACGGCATCCCCAGCATTTTGCCGGCCTGCGAATAGACGCTATTGGCGCAATTGTGGTCTGGGCTAATGTCGCCAGGCTGTTGCGGGTTGCATCCCAGGATCGGGTCGTTGGGAAGCTTCGCTGCCGTAATATCGAGATAGGAGTTGGAATCCTCGTACGCGGGTCCATCATAGATGCTGAAAAGGCGCTCATTATTGGCGAAACTAGCCAAGGCAAAGGAAATGCCGTCGGGCGAATCGAGACAATAATTTCCGGGCTTGCCGCCGTCAGCAGCTTCTTCGCACTTAAGCTTAGTGCCCGGATTGAACGGTCCTACGTTCGAGGCAAAGCTGTTAGCCGCAGCATTCTGCGTGTTTCCAATAAAGATGTCTTTCTTGGCGAGCGCCCAATGTCCGTTGATGGCGTCGGATTTAGTGTAGCCGCCGCCGGTAACGAAAGTGATCCCACCGTTTTGAGCGTCCGTAAGGGCGCTGTTGATGAATAAGTACCACAAGGGACGCAGCCAGATTGCGGCAAAGTTGGTTGCCTGCCAAGTGAAGGAGCTGGTGTAGTGGTCGATGTTAGTGATTACGCAGTTAGTCTCATCCTCACTGCTACACACTTTCTGCTTGCTGCAATCGCCTGTGTCAGGACACTTGGTAGGGAAACGTCCGCCGCCGCCAATATGCGGGTAGTAATTGTCCGCGGAGAACCCGTTTTGGTCCGGCGTTGTACCGCTTTTTGATGATGGCGCCAGATTGAAGTCAGGCGAGGCAGGCACAGCCGCCGATTGGTTCAAAACAGGAAAGGCCGCGTTCTGCTGGTTCGGTCCGATTTGAACGCCATTACAAGCAGTCGTGTTGCCGACCGTCAAAAATGAAGACATTGCGGAAACGCAACTGTTGCCGGTAAAGATTTGCAGCGGCGTAGTACCGCCGGAAGTCTTCGCATCTGGTAACTGCTGCTCAGACGCATAGGACGTCCAGTTCATGCTACGCGATCCACCGCTGTTAATACCGGGGAGCAGCCAATAGCAGACTCCGCAAGTGCCCGCGCCGGCAGCCATGTTGTACTCGAAATCGTTCCAGGCGTTCATGATCCAGAAATCGGTCGGATGGTCCCAATCCGAATGGTAGGGAACCACATCGTCCGAGGGCCCGGCTTGCTTAGGCGGCTTAGGAGGTTCCTGCGGAATCAAAGGATAATCCGGTGCGGCCAGGATTCCCGGCACGTTACGAGGATTTTGCGCGTTGGTGACCGCCGCGCGCGCAAAGACACCGATGTTGGCGTAGAGCTTGTTGTTGGTCTCAGTGCCGTCTTCGAGGTAATAGCCGTGGCCGATCGAGGCATAGCCGACGTTGCGGGCGAGTACCACGCCCTGGGTGGCATGCAGCACATACCATCGTGTCATCGAATCCCATACCGAGCTGTCCTTTACATAGGTAGTCGCGGGAACCTGACGCGCCATATGGAAATGCACCGGGTAGTGGCCGAGTTTTCCACCCTGTCCCATCTGGTAGAACTCGACTCCCTGGATCTGAACCTTCTGGAACCCTTGACGGATTACCATGTGGCCGCCGAACCAGTAGCCCTGGGTGGTGGGGGTTATCGGTGGTAACGGCGCCGGAGGGAAAGGAGTCGTTACGGTGTCGCCTGCGGAAACGATCCGAATGCTGCGGGTCAGCAACGCCACTGACGCTCGAGTATCGACCGACGTCCAACCGGTCGGCAGTTGTCCACTGGGAACTTTACTAAGGCTGTAAACGGAAGCGTTGTGCGGAAACTGGAGATTTGTCTTGGTTCCGTCGGGCAGTATCTTGGTGATCGTGAAGCTAGTGGGGCTGTTGACCTTCGTGATCTGCACCTGCTCGGCATGCCCGGGCAAATAATCGGTCGAGCTGACGACGATGTTGTCGTTTAGCTGCCAGTCTACCGGGCTTGACAATATCAGCGTGTTAGCGCCGGGTTGTAGCACACCCATATTGCACTGCTTGGTAGGATCGTTCACGTTTGGATTGCAGTTGTTTAGCCGAACCCAGCTGGTGCCGGTGTTGCTCGGAACAGTTGGGACGACCGACGTTTCGTAGGTTGCACCTTTCTTTCCATAGAGCTGAAGCGTTGCGCCGTAACCTACCCCCAACACCTTGTAACCGAAGTAGCCGCAGTTTCGATCCTTCATCGAACATGCGCCGCTGCCGCCGGTGACCTTGCCATTGTCGAAAGGCATCGCATCATAAGCGTAAAAACAATCGTCCACATCTCCAGGGAGGTCTTTGGTGGAACTACAACTGTCCGGGTACATCTTCATGGTGTCGTTGAGTTTCCATATATCGTTGGGAACCCCGCAGATCGCATCTGTTTTGCAAGGCGCTCCAGCGCCACCTGGGCCCTGGTTTGCGCCATACAGATGAATCGTGAGCGGCCCTGCGATCGGAGTTACGGCGCCGCTGGCGGGGTCGACGCCGGCGCGCATTGTTCCCTGGTTTTCGATAATGATATTGGCAGCGAAAAGATCGATCGCCGCATCGTTGAACTGCAGTATGCCGCCCTTGATGATGTTGATGTTGTGGTACATGTAGGTGCCTGCCTGCACCACGCAGGTACCATTTTCTACCACCAGATCGGCAGATGCATTGCCCGGCCCCAGCGGGTCGCCATTGGGATCCGGGCAGACTACATCGGATGAGTCGCTCGGGATCGACGGGCGCTTCGACCTAAGCGAGGTATCGCTCGCCGACGCGAGGCATTCCGGAATCCTCGAGCGATTCGATGAGCCGCTAGCAGCAACGGTGCTTATGAGACCAAGGACGGAAAAGATCGCTACGGCACCAAGTCGCGCGATCGTTCTTTGATGAGTACTTAGCCAACCGATCGCAATAAATATCATTCCTTACAAATCTTTCGGCGTCCCCCGCCATCAATCATGAAAAGTTACCAGATAGTAGCAGAGTCATTTTGGAAATCCAAAAGCTCCTTGCGGATAGAAGCGCCGTCGATCTGTCAGCGGCCGCATTCGTGTGCTCAAGATGACCATCGACAACGCGTTACGCGAGTCGCGTGCGAAACAGAGAAGCGCGGCTGATTAGCGCTGGGAAGAAATTGTGGTGCATAGAGTGGGACTTGAACCCGCACGTGGTTGCCCACGGAGGGTCTGTTGTGTGGCTGTGGCGACTTTATGATGACGCGCGCATGGATCCAGGAGCAGGTGAGAAACTTTGCCTTCACGACGGTATTTGAACCACCAAGGGATCGCGAAAGACCAGAACTCTTCGCGCCTGTGTGGCCGGATTAGGCGGCTGCAGGCGATACGATTTTGATTGGCGGTACCGTTCTATGCTTCGGTCCGGAACTGACTTGGCGCCGCTATTGGCGGAGCGCACAGAGGGAACACTAAGGCCGTCGCTATCTGGCTGGATCGGCATGCGCGCGCGGCCGAAATTTCGTTGACTAGGATATCGCACGGATCGACTCGACCACCGATCGGCGCACGGAACCAAGCGCCGGGATCAGTCCAGCTGCCGCGCCTATCGCAATCGATAAGAAAAAAGCCTGCTCGATCACTCCCGGCGAAACGATCGCGAGCAGATCTACTGGTCCCAGCGGCAGAAGTCCGAACGGCAGAACCTTGGTAACAAGAAGAGTTGCCGCGCATCCGAACGCCCCTCCTACAACACCCAGGAGCGCAGATTCGGCGACCGTCAGGTACAGGATCAAGGCCGGACTGAAACCTATCGCGCGCATGACGGCTATTTCAGCACTCCTCTCGCGCACCGCAATCACCACGCTGTTGAGTGCCACCAGAGCGACCGCGGCTACTACTAGGATTGCCATCGCCCGGAGCACCGCGAAGAGCGTGTCGAGGTTAATGAAGTTTGAAAACCACGCGGCCTCGGATTCGCTGCGAGTCTCGGCCGCCGAGTTCGAGAATATTTCATCGATGGCTGCTATTGCCGAGGGCACCGAATCGGATCGATCAAGCATGACGTGATAAGCATTCACGGTCGGGCTTCCACCCAGCGAGCGTTCCAGGTAGTCGCGCCGAAAGAGCAAGGAGTCAGGCGGCGCGCTGGCGCCGAGGGTGTCGGCGATTCGCAGGCTGACGTCCACAGGTACAATGGTTCCTTTGAGGATGATCTGATCGCCGACTTGCCAGCCGTACTTTCGCATCATCGCCGCTGGCACGAGGCACGCCGTGGCGCTGGCTCGGAACTCGTCAGCCCGCCCCGGGGTAACGCCCCAATCGGGCCACATCAATTCCGCCTCTTCGGCGTCGACGGCGATTCCAAGCTGGTCGCTGGGGCTATGATAAACGCCGCCGAAGTACACCAATCCGGAAGCTGCGACGACGTGTGGTGCCGTAAGAATTTTGAGCTTGTACGAATCGGGCAGACGATTGAAAAATCCCGAGGCGCTCATAACCACGATGCGCCTCGCCGAATCCGGCGTGTTCAGCATTCGGCGGGCGACATTTGGAAGACTCGATAGAGACGAGTATGTGAAAGCGGCCAGTGCAATCGCCAAAATGGTGGGGATCGTACGCCGCGGACTGCGGCGTAGATTCCTCCACACCAGTGTCGCAAACTTCACCATTGCCTAATCGACCGTTCACTCGGCGGCAGCGGCGCTAGTTTGATTGAACTGAGCCGCGAGCCAGATTCGTGCACGGCCTGCCAACCGCGCAATGACCTTGCCACCCAGCCATTTCGGGAAGAATTCCTGTCTGTATCAAGGCCAGGTTTGCGTCGGTTCAATTTAGAGCTGTCGAAGATCGGGTACCACTGATTCGGAATAAAATCTTCGGGAACCTTGGGTTCTTCCACTGATCGTTTCCTCTGGCTACGGGGCGACGATCCATTTCCGAGCCTCCAATATCTCGGCGGCAGTGAAGACTCGCAGTTCTCCGGGCATCAGAAAGCGAAAAGCGCCGACCAGATGTCTGATCCAGGCAACGTCGGTCACGACGGCCACCCTTTCCCAACGGGACAGATGCTCGATTCCGAGTTTGAAATCTTCCCACTCGGCGCCTAAGTCTATTCCGGTGAATTCCGAACCCAGCTGGTAGTAGAGCCGCAGCTTGGTCTTTCGCTTCAGCGCCTTTTCTATTGTCGGTATCACCGTCTCCAGGTAATCCTTTCTCGTCACTTCGCCCTTTGCCAGAATTCCCACTACGTCGTCGGGAAAGCCTTCGATAGTCTCGATCATAGTCCGGCGCCTCCGGTCATAGTTGGGATTAGTTGGGCGCGGGGTAACAACCCCCTCATCGCGATCGCGGTGCCCCGGCGAATTTCGTTGCGCACCATTTCGGCGCTGATCGCGTCGTTCATCAAGTAAGCGGTCATCCAGGTGAAGCAGACGCCGTAAAGGACGGTCGCCGCGGGTAGGGGTTCTATGTCGGATGCGAGAATCCCGTCTGTCCGGTATCGTTCAAGCAGCGCGGCGAGCTGCGTCACCAGTTCCGTGTCGCCTTCGAACAGGCGCCGCCCGACTGTGGTCGGCTCGGCGATCGCAGCGCCGAAAAGCTCGCGCCACAGCCGCCGGTCGTCACGCGTCAAGTCGTCGAGAAAAATTTCGGTGAACGCGCACGCGGCCGCCACCGCGTCGCGTGGCGGGTCGTCAAGGATCTTCAGCCCTCGCGCAAGCAGCGATTCCGTTTCCCTCCTGATGATCGCGAGCAGCAGGGCAGATTTGGACGGGAAATAGTTGTAGATCGTGCCGACCGCCAAGCCGGCGCGCGCCGCAATATCTTCCATCGCAACCTCGGCGTAGCCCTTACGGACAAACAGCCACTCGCCTGCCTTGACGATGCGGCGCTCGCGCTCCTGCTTCTGCCGGTCGCGAAGTCCGGGTGTCCGTGCATTTAAAGATGAATCCATTCATTATTTTATAGCGCCGACCGCGTGGTGCGTCAAGAAACCTGAATAGATTCAGGAAATCACGGACAAGAAAAACTGTTGCGTGCAACGAATCCGGACAATGGAATGGTAATCGACAAGACCGCGGCGAATTGGCCTGCCAGCATTCCGGCCCCCGGCTTCGCGTTGGCCCGTCCGGGAAGAGGAACACCATTTACAACGGCGTCACCAACTACAACAACTTCTACGAGTGCGGCCACGATAAGAGCGCTCTCGCAGCTAACGCAGGCATCTTGAGACGGAGTCCAGGCAGTTTACGATTAGAAGGCGAGGCGGCTGAGCGTGTCGAGCCCGCGTCGCGCGCGAAGTACTTGGCATTCGAACCCCTTTACTATTCCCGACAGGTCCCGGGTCAGCGTACCGATCTCCTGCAATCGCTCTCGTGAACAGCCAAAAGTCAGCCGCATCAACCCGCGATGGACTTAGCAGCAAAGTGTATTGCGGCAGAAATCGCAGCTCTGTCGGGAGAATCTTGGTGCCGAGAGCGGGACTTGAACCCGCACGTGGTTGCCCACGGAGGATTTTGAGTCCTCTGCGTCTGCCATTCCGCCACCTCGGCACTCGAAGGAGCTGTGGACTCAGTCGGCTAATTTTAGGCAAAGGTGGCGTCGCCAGCAATGGCATTCGTCAGCCGTACTGAGGTTCGATGCCACACCTTGCGAGTCGATGATTTCCTAACAAGTCACATCGAAGAGCGCGACGCTGCGACTGGAGTAGCCAGTCATCCGTTGCGATCGCAATACTACGACGCAAATAAATGAGTATAAGAGTGAGTACTGAGTAAGATTCTCACTTAATAATGCAATTGTTTGCTTGGTATATACGGCGCGCGCACTATGTATTCATGAAAGCTGCTGCCGCACGCATTTCGCACCCAATCACAACACCATCGCAAGCTCGGATCACAGTTGCCGGCCTTCGGCGCGCTCTTGGCGATTGTGTGCTTGCTGCATCGTTCTTGCTCGCAATGTTGCCCGCGGGGCGTGAATTCACGTTCACTCTGGCCGGAGCCGCCAACATAGTGTGGCTGGTGGGCGCCGCGGTTATGGCAATCATGTCCTTCGCGCGCTTTGCCCCGCGCAGCGTGACCGTAAATCTGCGCACGCTCGCAGCCTCAGGCGGGATGCTATTTCTGCCATGCTTTATGCGCCCGACCAGTCCGTCCACCGGCGCGCTTTTGACGGCCGGCCTGCTCTTCGAGTTGTTCGGCGTGATACTGACGCAAGTCGCGCGCGTGTACATGGGCCGCAGCTTCGGCATATTGCCGGCGAATCGGGGAATTGTGTCGAAGGGGCCATTTCGATGGGTTCGGCACCCTGTATATTTTGGATGGCTGGTGCTGTCGATTGGCTACGCGATGTCTTTTGCGAGCGAGCGCAATATTATTCTTATCGTAATGACGCTGCCCTTCATGGTTTGGAGAATCAATCAAGAGGAAGTTCATCTGAGCGCGGATCCCGCCTACCGTCTCTACATGGATCGAGTGCGGTACCGTTTGTGGCCTCGAGTGGTATGAGGCGACTATCTGAGCGGCGCAGTCGCTCGATTCGGATCTTCGCGGAAAAGCGCCAGCGTTACGACGAACGCGCTGCCGCCGCCGGGAAGATTTGCTGCTGCGATATCGCCTCCATGCGCGCGCGCGATTTCCCGGCACAGGCTCAAGCCCAGACCGCTGCCGTCGCCCGCGGATCCTGCGCCGCGAAAAAATCGATCGAAGATATGCGGCAGCTCCGCCGGATGGATTCCCTCACCGGTATCTGCCACGCGCAGGATCGCGCGGCTCGCATCGCTTTTAAGCCCGACCTCGATCGAGCCGCCCGCCGGCGTGAACTTCAGCGCGTTGTCGAGCAGGTTGATAATCAGCCGGCGCAAGTGTCCGGCATTGCCGTTGACAAAGACATCCTCGGGCGCGCTGACCGCAAGCTTTATCTCGCGCGCTTGCGCCAGCGGCCCGACCGTCGCAGCTATCTCGCTCAGCAGCGCGCGTAGGTTCAGCTTCTGCCGATCGACCATCACTTCGCCGTTGAGCCGCGACAGCATCAGCAACTCGTCTGCAATCCTGCACAGCGACAGCGCCTCGCGATGCGCCGCGCCGAGCGCCGCGCGATTCTCATCCGGCGTCCGATCTCGCGCCAGCGCCACTTCCAACCCCGTGCGCAGCACTGCCAGTGGCGTACGCAGCTCATGCGCCGCGTCCGAGGCGAACCTCCGCTCGGTCGCCGACGAGCGTTCCAGCCGCTCCAGCAGCGAGTTGATTTCCACGGTGAGCCGCGCGATTTCGTCCGACACCGGCGGCACCGTCAGCCGCGAGCTGAGATTGGTCGGCCCAATCGCGTCGAGTTCCGCGGTCACCGATTCGATCGGCCGCAGCGCGCGGCCGGCCAACAGGTATCCTACGCCGATGCAAAGCAGCAGCACCGCGGGCAGCATCAGCAGCAGCAGGGTGCGAAGGTTGTTAACCGATTCCTCGACGAGGCCCGACTGCACTCCGCTTTGCAGGTAGGCGATATCGCCGTCATACATCAGCGGTACGACCGCGAACCTGGCGGCGGAGTTGCCGACGATCGCCGGATGTGTCGGCAATCGCGGATCGAACGGCGGCGGCACCGTGTGGACGTCTCCGAAGTTTCCAACCTCGCCGTGCGAAGTCACGATTCGCACGCGCCGGCCCGGCCCAATATCCGTCTCGAGGCTAAGCCGCTGCAGGATTCTGAGCGCGCTCGACGGGCCGCCACGCTCGATTTGATCGGCAGTACTTTCCGCCTCTGCCAGCAGCGACGCATCCAGAACGCTGGCCTGTTGGCGCTCAAATAATTTTAAGACCGCGACTGCCGCAACCAGTAGAATGGCAGCCAGCACCACGGCCCAGTAGAGAGTTAACCTAAGTCGAATAGTCACGATCAGCTTCAGCTGACGGCGGTCTGGTCTTATTCCGCGCGCATGGTGTACCCGACTCCGCGCACTGTCACTATCAGCGAACGATCGGCGCGCGGATCGATCTTCTGGCGCAGCCGATTGACGAAAACTTCGATAAGGTTGGTCAGCGAGCTGTAGTTCGAATCCCAGACCGTCTCCGCGATCATGTCGCGCGTTACCACCTGCCCGGCGTTGCGCATCAGCAGTTCGAGCAGCATCTTCTCCTTGGGTGACAGGTTCAAATTATGCTCGCCGATTCTCGCGCGTCGCTTGACCGTGTCGAATTCCAGGTCGCCGACCTTGAGCGTCGTCGCCATCGGCGCCCTCGGCCGGCGCGCCAGCGCCTTGATTCTTGCCACCAGCTCGGCGAATGCGAACGGCTTGGTCAGGTAGTCATCGCCGCCGCCGTCGAGCCCGGCCACGCGTTCTTCGAGCGAGCCACGCGCCGTCAGAATCAACACGGGAGTATGGTTACCCGCCGCGCGCATTTCGCGTAGCAACTCGAGCCCCGGTTTTCCAGGCAATCCAAGGTCGAGCACGATCAGATCGAGCGCACCGCGCAGCATGATCGCCTCTGCCTCCTCGGCGCTCGCGGCGATTTCGACTGCGAAGTCTTCCTCGACCAGACCCTGCTTGACCGAGTTGGCCAATCGGGGCTCGTCTTCGACGAGCAAAATCCGCAACGCATTCATACCCAAGATGCTGCCATGGCGCCGCCACCAAAAAAAGCGACGCGCCGTCGGTTCAGTTGACGAGGTCGGTCGTTCGTGATTATGGTGAACATGAATTCAGATTCATAAATTATGGTGCGAATGGAGAACCAGAATGAAAGAAACAATCGCAAGTTCAGGGACTCCTGCGATAAATGTTGCCCGGATGCTGACGGTGGGTTTTGTCCTGTGGCTGGTGGGTACCATCGGTATACGCATCTTCGGACAGTTTCTCTTCCGCCCCGATAACCCGATTTCGGTACTGGCACTGCTGCTGATCAGCTTTCCCTTTATGTTTTTATTAGTTCGGAAGATTTGCGCCGATGCGAACATACCGCTCGAACAGTGGCCACTCGCGGGCGTCGTGCTTCTGACGCCGACCTTCGTGCTCGATACTCTGAGCACCGTATTATTCCCGATTTTCTATCCCAACATCGATCCGCATGCCGCGGGACTTTACGGGGGATGGATAATCTGGTGTATCGGCGGAGCGATGCTAGGAGTTACCGTCAAGCGACGATGAAGCGAAACGCCCGTGCAAGGAGGTTCAGATCGAATGAAAGCTCCGGCCTCAGTCTCGAGAGTCGAACCCCAAAGCGGCCGAATCTGCTTGCCGGAGAGGAGCTTCCCGCGATGCCATCGCAGGAAAGAAGCCGGCTCAAGCGCGCGGCGTTGCTCCGCGCCGCGGTCGACCTTTTCGGCAAAAGCGGCTACGAGGCTACCAGCGTCGGAGACATCGCGCGGTCGGCGGGAGTAGCGGTTGGAGGTTTCTACCAGTACTTCAATTCCAAGCGCCAGCTATTGATCGTTCTAATCAACGAGCTGCTGCAGAAACTCGAGCAAGTTGAGATGCAGCCGGAAGCGATCGATCTCAGAACCGCGATCGAAAAAGTGTTGAGCGCCGGCCTGGCGACGGATTTCGCATATGCTGGTGCGTACCGGGCCTGGAAAGAAGCGATGCTCGCCGATGCAGGCCTCGCTCGGCTGGATGACCGAATTCGCGAATGGTCTACCGGCCGGCTGTACGCTTCGCTCTTCCCGCTACGCATGCTCCCTTACGCGCGCCCGGACGCGGATATCAAGCTGTTCGCATCGGTGATGGACAATCTCTTCTGGAGCATACTTGGAACCAAAATTCAGAATCAGCCGAACCTGGCCAGCATAATCGGCGACATCATCTTTCGTTTCCTGTTCGACGAGCCGCAGGCTGGGTCAACTCCTAAATCCCGGTCGACCGATCAGAGTTAGGCCGTCAGATCGCGAGCGACAGGACTCCTGCAGCGACCAGCGCGCCCGCCCAGATTGTGTCGAGGTTGATCCACGCGCTGCGCAGAACAGTTAGTCCGATCCACTCGTAAACTAAAATCGCGATCGCCCCCGTCACCGCGATCATCGCACCGGTGTGCACTAGCACCACCGCAATCGCCTGCTCCACGGTATACGCTCCGCAGACTGCGGACAGCTGATGTGCGTGCGCGGAATTCGGCGTCATCCCGATCAATATCGGAAACAACATCAGACCCGCGCCATGCGCCGATGCCATCAGGAACGACCACAGCGCCAGCTCAGCCGCATTCACCCGCATTGCAACCCAGCGCGGATGCGCGCGCGGCCACGCAAAACGAAACACCCCGAACGCTATCAGCGCGGCCGCGCCGATTGGACGGATCAAGTCGATCGCAATGAACAACCGCAGGCCGCCGATGATCGCGACGACCGCCGCGATCGACACCAGATGTCCCACCGCGATTGGACCCAGCGCCCACAACACCTTCGAGCGCCGCCGCTCCTGCAACCCGAGTGCAACCGCGAACAGCCAGCCCATCGACGGGTCGATGCCGTGATACGCGCCTAGCGCCGCGACCGCTATCCACGGCCACACCGGCATCACGGATAGCAGAACGAGTCGGACGACGAATCGCCACCCTCGAGGCGAATCTGATGCGCCCGCTCGCCGTCGAAGGTCGTGAAGAAGTTCGGGTCGATCGTCATGCCGCCCGCAGGCGCGCAGTCGATTTTCGCGACCCAGCCGCGCACGCCCTCGGGATAGAATTGTGCATCCCAGGCCCCGTAGAGCGAGTTCGATACGTAAATCCGCCGGCCGTCGCGGCTGAGCTCGATCATCTGCGATGCGCCGTTCAGCGGTCCGCTCTTCGGATGCTTGCCGTGCGAGACGATTCCGCCCAGTCGCACGCAGCCAGTCTCCTTCGGCTTGAACGGATCGCTGACGTCGTACTGCTTCAAGTCGCCCGTGCCGAAACATGCTACATACAGAAATTTGTCGTCGAGACTCAGGTTGATATCAGTAATCAGCGGCGGCACCGCCTTGAACGGCTTGAGCGCCGGCGGCAGCGCGCTTTCGTCCGCGGGCTCGGCGGGAATTTCGATCACCTTTTTGACTTTCCAATCTCCGCCGTCGCGGTACCAGAGCCAGATCGCTGCCGACAAATCTTTGGTCGAGATAACCACCCCAACAAAGCCGTAGGTTTTAGTCGGGTCATGCGACGGGCGCAGCTCGAGCGCCATCTGCTGATCGGCGCCGAGGTCGAGCGATTTCAGATGCCGTCGGTTACGCAGATTCCAGATGTGAATCGCATGCCCGTACTTGTTGCCGAGCAGCAATTCGGGCGACACGCCGTTTTCGATCATATTCGGCGTGCCCCATTCACTCGTCACTGCCACATCCCAACCGAGATGCCACCAGAAGTCGTACGCGAATCTTTGCGGCCCGCGATCGACCTCCCAACGTCCCAGCACGTCGAAGCTTTCGTGGTCGAGCAGGAAAATGCCGCCGGGTCCGTCGCCGTTCGGCGCGCCAAGCGCGCTCACGTAAATGGCGTCGGGTCCGCAATGAACCGTGTGCGGTCTGCTGTAGCCCGCGCGCGATGCGATTTCCTCGGCCTCGATCGTCTTCACCAACTTCGGACTGCGCGCATCTGGCTTGGTGTCGAAGACGTAAATCCGCGACGAGCGCAAACCCGGCACCAGCAGGTAGCGCCGCTCGATATGAGGATGCGGCGCGTACGGACAGAGCGCAGCGCTGCACGCATTCCAGCCAAAGTGATGCAGCTCATCGCCGGCGTTCGGAACTTCAGCGCGCCCGACAACTTTCGAGTAGGTAGGGGACTTCGGATCGAGATCGAGCACGCACAGCGCGTCATGTTTTCCGTTCGCCGCCGTCGGATTGAAGGTGACGACGTAACCCAGTTGCTCGCGCGGCGCCTGCATCGCCATTCGCGCGGATGGGTAAAACGTTTGATCGGGTTTCCACAGCGCCATGATTTCGCACCGCCTTGCGCAAGATGTTTTTGACCGTATCCAACCGGCCGATTCCCAAGCAACCCCTGCTGGATAGGCACGCGAGCCGTTGCCCTGTTCGCGGCCGCTTGATGTAACATCGCGATGGCGCCGGCGCGGCGACTATCATTCCAATCGGAGCGCGATGCCAATGGAAGATAAAACCGTTCTCTACGAAAAGCACGACCGCATCGCAAAAGTCATCCTCAACCGCCCGCGCTACAAGAATGCGCAATCGCGCCGGCTGCTCGAGGAAATGGATGCCGCCTTCGTAAAGGCCAACGCCGATGACGACGTACGCGTGATCATCCTTGCGGGTGCCGGCGACAATTTCTGTTCAGGCCACGACCTCGGCACGCCCGAGGAGAAAGAGGACCAGGAGCGCCGCCCGTTTCCCAAGGGCGTCCGTGGCGAGTACGCCCGCTCGC
Organism: uncultured delta proteobacterium; assembly: GCA_963842215.1. GTDB lineage: Bacteria > Desulfobacterota > Binatia > Binatales > Binataceae > Binatus. Next base: position 41,566 of record CAWJFQ010000009.1, read on the forward strand.
GCGAAATGTTCCTCGACAATACGCTGCGATGGCGCGATCTCAACAAACCCACCATCGCGCAAGTGCAGGGCTTGTGCATTTTCGGCGGCTGGATGTTCGCGGCCGCGATGGACCTCGTCGTCGCTTCCGACGACGCGAAGTTCCTGCCCTCGCTGCTGCAGTACTTCTCGATTCCGTGGGACCTGCCGCCGCGCAAGGCCAAGGAAATTCTGTTCCAGAGCCGTTTCGTCGACGCGCACGAGGCCGCCCGCCTCGGCTTCGTCAACCTGGTGGTGCCGCGCGCCGAGCTGGAGACCGAAACGATGGCGCTGGCAAATCGAATCGCCGAGAGCGACCGCTTTACGCTCCGAATGCTGAAGTGGGCCGTAAATTCCGCGCAGGACGCGATGGGCTTCAGCACTGCGATTCGCAACGCACACTCGCATCACATGATTCTTGGCATCGGCGGCATGATGAAAGCCAAGGCGGAAGGTAAGAGTCTCCCGAAGCGAATGCCTGGCGTCGAGCAGGCACTAAAGAAAATAAGAAAATAATTCCCGCAAACATTCGACATTTAGCGTCCCGCCAGGACCCTTTACGGACGAACCGATTCGTGTCGCTTTTCAAAATTCGTCACAATTGAAGTGTGACGAGTTGGACTCCAAAACTGAGCCGCATCGTTGCCGCGGCACTTCTCCCGATGGCTTTGGTCGCGAGTGCCGCCCTCGCATCTGCGAGTCCATCGGCCGCGAGCGCCGTACAGCCAATCGCGCCGCTTGCGCATCGGATCGTCGGCGGCGAAATCGACCTCATCGCTGCGGACGGCGACACCTTTACCAGCATCGGCTCGCGATTCGGCGAGAGCCCCAAAGTGCTGGCGCGTGAGAATGGCGCGCAGGTCACCGACCGGCTGCACGCGGGAGATACGGTTCACCTCGACAATCGTCACATCGTACCCGTCGAAGGGACCGACTTGATCGAGGTCAACCTGCCGCAGCGGATGCTCTTTCATTTCGAAGACGGCGATCTGAGTGGCGTTTATCCGGTCGCGATCGGCCAGCCGAGCAGGCAATGGCAGACTCCGATCGGCGCGTTCAAGGTCATTCAGATGCGCGAAGATCCGACCTGGAGGGTTCCCGCCTCGATCCAGCGCGAAGAGGAAGAATCCGGCAAGGACGTAATCGACGAGATCGATCCCGGGCCCGACAACCCACTGGGCAAATACTGGATCGGCCTGAGTTTTCCGATTATCGGAATTCACGGGACCAATCATCCGATAAGCGTCTACAGCTACCGTACTCACGGATGCGTCCGCTTGCGCCCCAACGATATCGAAGCGCTGTTCAACGACGTCAATCTGAATGACCGCGGTGTAATCGTTTACTACCCCCTGATGCTGGCGCGACTGGACGACGGGCGAATTTTCATCGAAAGTGAACGCGATATTTATAGCAAAGGCACCGGCGGCATCGAGGCCGTAAAGGCACTTGCACGAACTGAGGGGATTGATAGTCTAATCGACTGGAAGCGTGCCGAGGAAGCTATAACTGACCAGGACGGAATCGCGCGCGACGTCACGGACAGCGCCGAGCGCGCAGGGGGACCGCCAGCAGACTCTACTGCGGCGACTACAGGTGAGGGAGCAGACACACTCGCAATCAGCGCCACGCGCGGAATTGTCGCGTCGACGCTTCCTTCGCATTAGCGCGCTAGCCGCCGCGCAACTCGCTATTCCTGCGGTAGCACTCGCACGCACCACTGTTCAGATTCGCCGCCGCTCGCTCAAATTTTATGCGCTCCACACCGGCGAGACTCTGAAAACGACCTATTGGGAAAACGGACAGTACATCCCCGAAGAACTTGATCGCATCAACTACATATTGCGCGATTTCCGCGCGAACGAAGTAAAGCCCATCGATCCCGCGCTGCTTGATTTGCTGGTTCGTATTCAGCACCGGCTGAGCACGTCGGAAGCGTTCCAGGTGATTTCCGGCTATCGCTCTCCCGTCACGAATGCGATGCTTCATGCGAACAGCGAAGGCGTCGCGGTGCACAGTCTCCATATTGAAGGCAAAGCGATCGACATCTGCGTCCCAGGTCGAAACCTGGCGCAACTCCGCGGCGCGGCACTGGCGCAACAGGCGGGCGGCGTCGGCTACTATCCGCGCAGCGGCTTTGTCCACGTCGACACGGGCCGCGTCCGCTTCTGGTAGTTGCTCTCCCGGACGGGAGAGTTTCGCGCAATCTGATTCCGGCTAAATCGTACGGCGCAGAAAATCGAACATCTTGTCGAGTCCCTGTCGACATCCTGAAAGCACGTCCATCTGCAGGAAGCCGTGAGGCATGTCCTCGAAGATGGCGACTTCGTGCCGAATGTCTGCGCGCTTGAGCGCGGCGGCCATCGCATTGGCCTCAGGCAGCAAGTTGTCCGCGGTGCCGCAAATAATGAAACTGGGCGGCAACGCACCCGGCTTCACTGCGCGCAGCGGGCTGACGCGAGGATCCTCCAGAATCGCGGGATAGCCTGCGCCTGCGTACGCCTTTGCCATTCCCTCGAGCGCTGCAGCACTGCTCTCGTTCTTGAGCATCGCCGGGAAATCGAAGAGCCCGTAAATCAATAGCGCCGCCTTAGGCCTTGCGCCTGAATATTTCTCTGCCGCGAGCGACGTCACCGTTGCCGCTGTCAGATTGCCACCGGCAGAATCGCCGCCGACCGCAAGCCGCGACGCGTCGCCGTTCCATCGCTTCGCGTTCTCGCCCGTCCACTTCACTGCGTACATGCAGTCGTCGAGACCGGCAGGAAACGGATGCTCCGGCGCGAGCCGGTAGTCTACATTGATCGTCAGGTATCCCGCTTCGGCGAACTGCATGCCAAGCTTGCGATGCGTCCGCGGGCTGCCACCGATCCATCCGCCGCCGTGAAGATAGACCACGACCGGGTGCGGACCCTTGCCCTTTGGCACTGCGACGTCCGCAGTCAGACCCGGCCGAAGTTCGACGGCTTCGTGAAATGCGCCAATCTCGGGAGGATTCTGATTCATCATTGGCAAGAAGGTATCCATCGCCTCGCGCAGGCCCTTGACGTCAGTCGGAATGGGAGCCTTGGCCATCGCATCGAGAAAAGCGCGTTCTTGATCAGTCAGCATGTTCGCCTCCGAGATTCATCTTCCGCGAATGTTTCCTTCCTTCGAGCGAAGGGGTTCAGGGGTCAGGCCGCGCAGCGAGTTACTGCTGTGCGCCAGCGCCGACTGCGGCTTTCACCATCGGCTCGAGTTCGCCGGTCTCGTGCAGCTCGCGAATAATATCGCAGCCGCCGACGAACTTGCCGTCGATATAGACCTGCGGGATCGTCGGCCAATTGCTGTACCGCTTGATCCCGTCGCGCAGCTCTGGATCGCTCAATACGTCGGCGGTCGCGTACGGCTCGCCGATCTCGTCGAAAATTGCAACCGTAGCGGCAGAGAATCCGCATTGCGGCATGCTGCGGTTGCCTTTCATGAAAATCATGATCTTATTTTCTTTAACTGCCGCTTCGATCTTCTCGAGTATGTCCGCCATTTTCTCTACCTCCGGTTCTGGTACTGTGCGGGCGTCAACGTCTTCAGCGTGAGCGCATGCACCTGTACGCGCATCGCATCGCCCAGCGCTTTATACACCAGTTGATGCCTCTCGATTAGACCCTTGCCCTCGAAACTTGGACTCACCACCAGCGCCTCGAAATGGTCACCACCGCCGGTGTAGTCGCGCACTTCGACCTGCGCGTCGGGAATCCCGCGCGCGATCATCGTCTCGATTTCTTTCGGATCCATCACTGAATCGGCATCTTAACCCGCATCGAGGCTCCGAATCCACACGCAGCGAGCTTGCGCGTCACTGCACTTTTATCCGCCCCGCCTACGCACCTGGATTGTTCAACCAGCGGAAGAGCTGATGTACCACAGGTCGCGAAATCCGACTTTGCCGATAGTGACGACAGCGAGTCCAACTTCATTCAGTTCCGGAACAACTTTGCGAATGTCGAAATGCGCATGGTTTCTACGGTGCGCGAGACTGCTATGCCTTTCATGGTCCGATCCGCCGAAGTCCACCGCGAACAACCGGCCCGCTGATTTCAGTACTCGCCGCATCTCGCGAATTCCGTGGTGGCGTGCCTCGTCGGGCAGGTGATGCAGCATGACACTGCTCATCACCACGTCAAAGGTCGCATCGGGAAACGGTAACGCCTCGATCGCCGCTGTTTCGAACGCGATATCGACGCCGTCTTTGCGCGCTTTCTTCCGCGCTCGCGCGACCATCTCCGGCGAAGCGTCGATTCCATACACCTTGCCCGAATCACCGACGCGATGCTTTGCCGCTAAAGCTAGGGTGCCCGTACCACAACCTACATCCAGAACAGTCTCGCCCGCTGCGAGCTGGGCAAGGTCAATCTGCTTCTGCCGGAGCGCGCGCTCTCGGCCGAGCGAGATCAGCCATAGCAGAAGGTCGTAGCGCCACGCCCAGTGGATAACCAAACCCGTCGTGGGAGGCGCGGAAGCCTTATCAGTACCCGCACGATTTCCATGGAAGCAACGCCAGCCGTATCCGGCCGCTGCGGCACCGCCAAGTCCTACCGCTATCCAATGCAGTGTTATATGAACGGCGAGGATCGTCGCCGCGGTGCCGGCACCGAACCACAACCACTTTCTTCCAAGTACCAAGGTTGCCACAGCAGCCATCGAAAGTACGAAGGCTATCAACGCTCCGACCATCGGCAGATGACGATGTCGCATCAGGCCGTCCTCCTCACGCTGTCTGTCACAATCCCTGCGTCGCTTTCCTCGACAATCCCGACGTGAACCGCTGCGACCGCCGGCAGGTGTTTCATGATCTCCGCTCTGAAGCGATCGGCGAGCTCGATTCCCTGGCGGAGGGAAAGGGCCGGGTCAACCGCAATATCAGCCTGCGCGTGAAGATGATGTCCGATCCAGCGCGCGCGCGTGCCCAGCACCTGGCGCACTCCCGGAACATGCGCAGCCACATGACGCAGTTCGACGACGATACTCGGCTCGACCCCGTCCAGCAGTCGGAGAAACACTGCCCGTGCCGATTGCCAGACCACCACCAGGATTGTCGCCGCTATCAGCAGGCCCAGGATGGGATCGGCCAGCGGATAGCCGAGCCACACGCCTGCAGCTCCTGCGATCACGGCGAGACTGGTAAGACCGTCCGCTCGCGCGTGATAGCCGTCTGCAACCAACGCCGCGCTGTTCATCTCGCGGCCTGCCTTGATGCGTAAAACAGCGGCCAACTCGTTGCCGGCGAAGCCAACAACTCCCGCAATCGCCAGCGCGCCAAGATGAATTACCGGATGGGGGTGAATCAGCCGTTCGACCGCCTGCCATATCGCAACGACCGCGCTCGAGAAGATCACCGAGACAATCGCGAGACCCGCCAGGTCCTCGACCCGGCCATAGCCGTATGTGAATCGCGAGCTTGGTTTGCGGCGCGATAAAGCAAACGCGATCCAAAGCGGTACTGCCGTCGACGCGTCGCTAATATTGTGCGTCGCGTCGGCGAACAGCGCGACGCTGCCCGAGGCCGAGACGACCACGAATTGCAGGGCCGCCGCGACCGCCAGCGCCACGAACGACCACTTAATCGCCCAGATGCCATGGTCAGTCGTCGCAACCGTCGGGTCGACCGCGCCGTGGACATGTGCACGGTGGGAGCGGCTGTCATCGAGATCTTCCCGATGCCCCTCGACGCGACGCCGCGCGTGCTCCGTGAAGCCAAGCCAATAGAGGAGACCGTGTTCCATCGCACTGCCCCGCATCTCGCTAGAGATATCGAGTGATTTCCTTGAATTCGTCGATCAGGTCCTTTTCGCGTCCAGCCATCGGACCAACCGCGGCCTCAAGGCAATGGTCGATGTGATCGTGAATGAGCACGCCCTTGGCGCACTCGAGCGCACGGATGACTGCATGCATCTGCTGCGCGAGTTCCGCACAACCGCGGCCGGCTTCGATCATCGCGATAACGTTGCGCAGGTGTCCTTCCGCGCGCCGGAGGCGCGCGACCACGTCCTTGTGCGAGCGATGAAGCTGCGGCTCTCCTCGCCTCAGTTCGAAGTCCGAACCGGATGGCAAATGGGCGTTGAGATTATGTTGCTTTTTCATTGCTTCCGGATCCCTAAGTATTTTTTTTGCCGATCCTCTCTAGGAGGATAGGTATATCCCTCCCAGGGGGATAGGTCAATCTCGCACGAGAGGCAGCTCCCGCTCGTCCAAGTGAATTTCGCAGACTGGAAACTTAAGCTTAGTGCACTACTGAAATGTTCACGACGTGGCCGCTGTTCTCTTCCGGCGTGCCGGGTGCGCGATTGCCCTTGGCGCCGTCGAGTAGCTGCTGCGTGCTTGCGCTGAGTTCGCCCTCGCGGCCCGCCCCCACGATTTTTGAGACCAGCTTGCCGTCGGGTCCGACGAACAGAGTCGTGGGTATAGCCTCGACGCCCATGCTGTTGACGAGTTGCTCGTCGGCCATCGCGATTGGATAGTTGATTCGGAATTCTTCGACGAACGGTGCGACCGCCTTCAGCCCGTCGCCCTGGATCAGGTCGCACGAGACTCCGATTATCACCAATCCGCGCGACTTGTTGTACTTCTTGTAGAGCGCGATCAGCTCCGGAATCTCACGCCGGCACGGGCCGCACCACGTCGCCCAGAAATCCACGATCACCGGGTGGCCACGGTAGTGGCTCAGGTTGATTCTCCTGCCGTCGAGGCCGGGCGCACTAAAGTCCAGGCCTTCATCCGCCGGCACCGGTGCCGCCTGCGACGGTCCGGACTCCGAGGGTGGGGCTTGCGGCGTGTCGAGATGCAGCAGCGGCTTGCGCTCTTCGCTCGCCTTGAAGTGCAAGTCGAAGAAGGCGCCGACGATCAGCACTACCGCAGCTATCGCGGCGAGCGCGCGCAGTCCTGATTGTTGCTTGTTCATACCTGCTCGATCACCGTCGCGATCCCCTGGCCGATGCCGATACACATCGTCGCCACTCCGAGCGCGGCGCCGCGCCGGCGCATCTCATGCGTCAGCGTCACCACCAGCCTCGCACCGGAGCATCCCAGCGGATGGCCGAGCGCGATCGCGCCGCCGTTCACGTTGAGCCGTTCCTCATTGATCTTGAGGTCGGTGTTGCAGGCGAGCACCTGCGCCGCGAATGCCTCGTTGATTTCAAACAGGTCGATGTCGCCGATTTTGAGTCCTGCGCGCTTCAACGCCTTGTGCGTGGAAGGGACAGGACCCCATCCCATTATTTCCGGGCGGACGCCCGCTATCGCAGTCGCGCGAATCTTTGCCATCGGCTTGATGCCCAATGCATGCGCGCGTTCGGCGCTCATCAGCAGCACCGCCGCCGCGCCATCGCTCAACTGCGAGGAGTTGCCGGCGGTCACCTGGCCGTCGGGCTTGAACGAAGGTTTCAATCCCGCGAGCTTTTCCATCGTGGTTTCCGCGCGCGGTCCTTGATCGACGTCGACCACCACGCCGTCGGGCAGCTTGACCGACACTATCTCCTCCTTGAAGCGCTCGCGCGCTGCCACCGCTCGCATGTTCGATCGCAGCGAGAATGCGTCCGACTGCTCGCGCGTGATCTTGTACATCTCGGCCAGCCGTTCGGCCGTCATTCCCATGAAGAACATGTCGCGCGGGAACATCTCGAGCAGCTTGGGATTGGGCAGAATTCCAGAGCCCATCGCGACGTGTGTCATATGCTCGACGCCGCCGGCGATTGCGACTTCGCCTGCGCCCGTCATTATTTCCATCGCGGCGAAGTTGACCGCCTGCAGGCTCGAGCCGCATTGTCGATCGATCGTCGTGCCCGCGACTTCGACCGGCAGTCCGGAGAGCAATCCGATCATGCGGCCGACGTTCAAACCCTGCTCGCCGGTCTGGTTGGCGCATCCCCAGACCACGTCCTCGATTTCCTTGGGGTCAAGCTTCGGGTTTTTCTCGAGGATGCGGCGGATACAGATCGCGCCCAGGTCGTCGGCGCGGATGTCCTTGTAATAGCCCTTGTCCTTGCCGGCTTTGCCGATTGGCACCCGGACTCCATCGACGATAACAACTTCGCGCACGATGCTCTCCTTCGGCGGCCTTCGTCATTTGAAGCGCGCCGCCGCGATGCGTAACTCTATATGATACTCCGGCGCCGCAGCTCTGACAGCCGCAAACTGTCGTAGCCGAGGACCTCGCTCAGCACTTCGTCAGTACTCTCGCCCAGCCTCGGCGCGACCGTTGACGGAATGTCTTTGTCGCCCGCGCTCTTGATCGGCGAGCCCGGCACGATCAAGCCGTCAAAGGTCGAATGCTCCGCGCGCAGGATCATATTGCGCGCCGCCAGATGAGGATCGCGGCTCACTTCCTCGACGTTGGCGATCGGAGCGCACGGCACGGACGCGTCACCGAGCAGCCGCAGCCAATGATCGCGCGGCCGCGTAGCGAACAGGCGCGCGAGAATCGTCTGCAGTTCGGGATGGTTTGTGGTGCGATCTGCGTTGGTCAGAAATCGCGGATCGTTCTTGAGTTCGGGCCTTGAGACCGCATCGCAGAACCGCTGCCAGATAGCCTCGTTGCCGGCGCCCATTACGAAGTAGTCGTCTGCGGCGCGAAACTGCTGAAACGGCGTGATCGACGGATGCCGCGTACCGAGCCGCTCGGGAACCTTGCCCGACACCGAATAGCGTGCGAGCGCGTCCTCGAGCATCGCGACCTGGCAATCAAGCATCGCGACATCGACGTGGTTGCCGACGCCGTCGCGGTCGCGCACCCGCAACGCCGACATAATCGCAATCACGCCATACAGCGCCGCCGACAGATCGCCCACCGACACGCCGCATCGCATCGGTTCACCGCCCTGGTTGCCGGTGATACTCATGGTACCGCCCAGCGCCTGCGCCACGATGTCGTAGGCGGGCGCGGAAGTCTTCGGCCCGGTCTGTCCGAAACCTGAAATCGAGCACAAAATTATCTTCGGATTGACGGCTTTGAGCTGCGCGTAGCCGACCTTGAAGCGGTCCATCGTGCCCGGCGAGAAATTCTCAACCACTACATCCGATTTTGCCGCCAGCTCGAGAAAATCGCGGCGCCCTCAGCGGCGTGCAAGTCGAGCGTGACGCTGCGCTTGCCACGGTTGACGCTGTAGAAATAGCCCGAGTCGCCCGACGGCATCAGCGGCGCGAAGCTGCGCGAGTCGTCGCCGCGGCCGGGCACCTCGAGCTTGATTACGTCAGCGCCGAGGTCCGCCAGGTTCATCGTGCAGAACGGCCCGGCCAATACGCGCGTCAGGTCAAGCACGCGAACCCCGCGCAGTGGCTGTTGATCGATCATCGATGGCTATCCTTACGCAAAGGCCTTAAGGACCGGGTCAAATATTAAAGTCATACTTTAAGTCAGTCGCATTTCTTAAGCGGCCCATTCGCAGGCAATCGTAGCCGACTGAGATGGACGAGAGAAACGCGTCAGCGGCGGCGGGTTCTGGCTTCGCGCGCCTCGCGTGAGCGCATCGCCTCGGCCGGAGTCATGATCAGGCGCGGCTCCTCTTCGGCCTTCTGCTGCTCGGCGGCTGCGACCGTGCCCAGCTGGGTGCGGATGAAGGCTTGTAAAAACAGCACCTTCGTCACGTCGATTCCGTCGCGAATTCGCGCTGCTGCCGCCGCGGCCCATCCGGCCTGCACGCGGCGTCCGACCCGCGCGAGATAGTACGCGATATCTTCGAGCCGCCGCTGAATACGCCGCCCTGTGTCGCCGGTCAGCAACTCGCCGGTCGCCCGATCGATGACTGCGTTCACGCGTTCCTGCTTGTGGACGGGGCTCAGGACGATCACGCTCTCGCCGGCCTCGGCGATTTCGTCGACATACGGTTTCAGGAGCGCGTCGGGCAGCCGCCATTCGAGCAGTTCCGGTTCCTTGAGCAGTTCTATTGACGGCTCCATCGCGACCTCGCCGGCGAGCTCGGCATAGACGGGATGAAGCAGCTCGGTTGGCGGCGGCGATGTGATCAGCTCGGAGCGCAGCATGAGGAAATTTCCAACCTGCCCGCGCCGCGGCTCGGGCGTATTGCGCCACGCCTCGCACGCGATATAGTCGGCGACGCGCCAATCGGCATCGACCAGCTTCACTTGGGCGCGCCGCTCCAATTCGTCGCGCTCGGATTTCAGCTCGCGCCGCGACAAGCTGGTGTTTTGCGCACCGACCAGCCCTTCGTTTTCGGACATCAGCGCCCACATTCGGAGCACGCCACCTTGCACGCGCGGCTTAACGATCCAGACGATGCGCGCACCTTCGCTGTCGATCGGCGACAGCATTGCACTTTTTTCAGTGTCAGTGTCGTGCAGGGTACCTGCCACTTGAGCGCTGGCCGCAGGCGTATCGAGGCCGCGTTGCTTCAGCTTGTAGATCGCGCGTCGAACTTCGCGCCGGAGCGCACCAGCAGCCCCGGCTTCCATTTCGGTGAGCATCTCGGCCGCGCGACGATCCGCAATGCTGCCGAGCGCGCGCGCGATCGCCGTGTCCGCGATACCGGGCTTGTCCTTAAGCTTGCGAAGTTTCGCTACCGCGTCTCCCGGCGCGACGCCAGGATCGAAGCCTGCCTCGAGCAGGTTCGTGTCGTCCGGATTCGTTTCGCGTGAACTACTCAAGTCAATGCCTGTACGAAGTCGTGGGAGCCTAGGCGCGGGCTCGTTGAAGTGTCAAGTTTTCGCAGCAATGCATTCGCCATCAACGTAAATGAAAAACCTCGAAGCGAAATTCCGTCTCGCCGATCTTGCGGAAGCCGGAGCGCGTGCGGCCGCGATTGGATACTCGTGGCGCGCGATTCTCAATCAGCGCGACACTTTCTTTCGCGTCGCGAACGGCAAGCTGAAGCTGCGCGAGGAAGACGCCGCCGCCGCGCTCATTTTCTACCATCGTAATGACAGCGGTCTGCTGCTGCTGAGCAACTATGAGATTGTGCCCATAGCCGAACCGGCGCGAACACTCGGAATGCTCACGGATGCGCTCGGCAAGATTGCCGTCGTCGAAAAGGTGCGAACCCTGATGATGCGCGACAACATTCGCCTGCATCTCGACCGGGTCGCTAACCTCGGAGACTTCGGCGAAATTGAGGCGGTGATGGCGGACGGCGACGATCCCGAGCAAAGCCGCGCCGCCGTGGAAGAAATCCTCGCGGCCTTAGGCGTGGCGCAGCCCGACCTAATCGAGGTGTCGTACTTCGAGATGCTGGCGACACTCTAACGCAAATTCATTGCGCCAATATCTCTGCGCGAGAGCCTGCAGCGGCAATTGCTACGAACGATGCGGCGGACTTGAGCCGTGCGGCATAGAAAACGGGCAACGTCAGGGAGAGGGGGGACACGCGGTAGTAGGACGGACTCCGCCGCGGTCGCCTCCATTCCGTTCTCTGCCTGTGTTACAGCAGGGGCATGACGAAGCGTCCCAAACGACCGCCATTCATTATTGATGCCGCGTCAGTTCCCGAGACGCGCCACCATTACCCTAACAGCGACGAATGCAACGGCTATCAACGGAGCGTCGGGAGAGCTGCGGGGCTTCAGAAGATTGGCGTGAACCTGATGCGATTGCCGCCAGGGGAGCGCAGTTCCTGGCCCCATGCCGAGGCGAAAGAGGAAGAGTTTGTATACGTGCTCGAAGGTGAGGTTGACGCCTGGATTGACGGCTCTCTCCATCCGATGCGCCCAGGCGACCTCGCAGCCTTTCCGGCAGGGACCGGCATTTGCCATTGCTTCATAAACAACGGCGACCACGAGGCCTTGCTGATGGTGGGAGGCGAGGCTTCGAAGTGCGGCAACCGCATCTATTATCCCCTCCATCCTCAACGTCGCAACGAGCTGCCGTGGAGCGAATGGTGGGAAGACGTTCCGAAATATCGCTTGGGACCACACGATGGAATGCCTGATGCGCTTCGAAACCGCTCGACAAACCGAACGTCGCGAAAACGCACTCAACGCCAAGGCTAACGGACTCGCCCTCCAATCGGGACGAAGTCTGAAACCGGGTGCAGGGGTCATCCCTCCCGGCGAGGCCGCGGAACCCACGGCGGGTTCCGCATACAATCAAATGATCTACTTCTCCCCAGCTAGAACACTTCAACTGCTGAAGATTTTTTCGGCGCCGGTCGATTCCAGCGCCGCGTCGACGAATTTGCGATCGTCCGTACTAAGCGCCTGGCGACCTTCGCGCAACCACTTCAGGCATTTGCCCTGGTATGGAAACGGCTGCTGCACCCATGGCAGGCCATCGATCTCGCATCGCACTTCATGCGCGCGCGATTCAAGCGCACGCGCATTGGCGAGCAGGAAGGGCGCGTAGACGCGGCCGATTTCGACCAAAAACGGACGCAACACTCCGACGGCGTTTCCACGCGGAAGCCATCCGGCGTCGTTGACCTCGAGGGACGAGAGATCGTCGAGGTGGGACACCCAAGAGACGACGCGTGGCGTCTCGGCGGCCGCGATTGCGGCGGGCGTTGGATCGAAATGCGCGAGCTGGCTTAATTGGCCGAACAAGCCGAAGTCGCTGGCTCCCGGCCGCGCGCCCATCAGAAATTGATGTCCTGCCACGAGATGTGCGTCGAGCAGCGCGAGCAGGCGGCGGTAGCTAGCCTCGATTACGGGCGTTGTCACGTCGTTCGAGCCGACTACGCGCAGCCGTTCGATCTGGCGTTCGGCAATGTAGCTCGAAGTCTTGCCCAGCGTTTCGCGACTCATCAGAGGGTTACGGTCGAGCCCGAGAACGTGCGAGGCCTTGTGAATGTCAGCCGCGTATTTCCATCGATAATGAAACATCGGCTTCGTGAGCCATTCGTCGGCGTAGTCCTCGAGCAGCGCATCGAGAAACGCCAAGGCTGGATCGGCGGATCGATCGAACGCGCGGCGAACATCCTTTCGAGCCGCCTGATTTGAAAGGTCGAGTCGACCATCGCCTCATCGCGGTGTCCGGCCTCGCCCGGAAAGACAAGCACCGGGATCAGCGCAACGGGAACCTCTGGAATGCCGACGTCGTTGACCGATCCGCGCAAGATCCACGTGAACGGGATGCGCCTGAAGCGCAACACCGCACGCATTTTACGGGAATATGGCGATCCAAATCCGCCCACCAGCTTCAATGATGTCATCTCCCTTCTGAACACCGGGGCAGGGGTCGCACCTGCCCCCGGAAGTGTGAAAGCCACGGAGGGGTTTCACATTAAGTCGAGTGATATACCCCCTTCCACGCTCGCACTGCTCATGCGGGCGCCTCGACCGGCAACTTCGGATCACGCTCACGTGGCAAGTTGTCATACAAATCCGCGCGGAGGTCGGACTTCAGCTTCGCATAGGCGGGATCGTTCCACAGATTGCGCCATTGCAGAGGATCCTCGCGCAGGTTGTAGAGCTCGCCTTCGGTGCCGTCGTAACGGATATCGGCAATCGCACCGCGTGGCGCGAACATTGGAGGAACGTTGGCCAGGTCGAAGCCGACATCGCGCGTCGATTTCTCGTAGACCGTGAGCGTGTAGCCGTCGCGATAAATTGTGCGCAGATGCATCCCGATGGCGGCGAACTGGCTGTCCCATTCGGTTATGACGCGCTCGCGGCCAGAGCCCGGGGCGGTCGGCAGCGGCTTGCCTTGCATCCAGTCGGGCACCGGGACGCCGGCGATTTGGCAAAACGTAGGCGCTAGATCGAGTTGCCCGACGGGTTCCGCGATTTCATTGTGCGCGACGTTGGCTGAAGGCGCTGGACGCCAGATCATCGGAATCCGCATCAATGCGTCGACATGGTATGGGCCTTTGTAGAGCAGGCCGAAGTCGCCCTGCAGTTCGCCGTGATCGGTCGTGAAAAACACATCGGTGCGCGGCTCCCATCCGCGCTCGGCGATTCGTGAGAGCACGCGGCCGCATGCCTGGTCGATCAATTCGTTCTCGACGTGGGTCAGCGCGTTGACTTCGCGTATCTGATCTTCGGTCATCTTGCATGGCATGAAAGTACCTGGACCGCCCTCGAAGTTGCCGAAGCGACCCTCATACCAGTCGAGCCAATGGCGCGGCTTGCCGGCCAGAATTTTCTCGATTTTTTCGCGCGAGCCCGGGTATCCGGCGGGCAAATCGAGGTCACGCCAATTGATTCGACGCGCCTCATCCTGCGGCGGATCCCACGGATGGTGGGGGTCGGGGAAACTCATCCACACGAACCAGTTGTCGTCGGGGTCGAGCGAGTCGAGGTAGGCGATCGTGCGCGCGGCGACCCAGTCAGTGTGGTAGTGCTCGCGCGGTACCGGATTGTACTTCACCTCGGGCGCGCCGGTGTCGCCACCCGGCAACGCGCTCAGAATCGGTGCGAAGCCCGCGATTTCGTCGGGATGGTTCTTCTGCAGCCACAGCGAGTAGTGCCAGCCGCCGACCGGCGTATGCATCGCGAGTTCCATGCGATCGAAGCCGCGATACGGGCCGGTCGAATCTTTGCGCGCCATCTGGTTTTCGAACCATCGACCCTGCAAATCGAAAGCAGGCTCGAAATGCGCCTTGCCCAGCAGCGCGGTGTGATAGCCGGCCTTCTCATGCAGATACGTGGCGACGCTCGGCGCATCCGGCGGCAGCGCGACGCCGTTGGCGACGACGCCGTGCGTGCGCACGTACTGGCCGGTGATCATGGTCGAACGCGCCGGCTGGCAGACCACATTCTGATTGTGCGCGCGGCGATAGTTGATGCCGCCGCTGGCGAGGCGGTCCACGACCGGCGTCTGCGCAATCGTACCGCCGTTACATCCGAGCGCGTCGTAACGTTGCTGATCGGTCGTGATGAAAAGAATGTTGCGTCCCATCTGCTTCGGCTCCCGGTTGGCGATTCTATTTCGTGAGCACCGCGCGGATGGTTGTCGTTATCACGCCGCGCGCTTCGGTTTCGGAAAGACCCTGATGCCGGCGCATCTGCTCCCACACTCCTCTCAGGTCTTCGCCGGATCGAGCAGCTCGAGCAGGTTCAACGTGATGCGCAGCGTGAGCCCCCAGATCGTTTGACCGCCGTAGAGAATCGCGGGAAATTTCGAGGAGCGGCTGGCAGGCCCCTCGCTCTTCCATTCATAGTCGCCGCGAAACTTTGGATCGCGCAGCGCGCTCAGAGGCACATCGAAAATCTGCGCGACCTCGGACAGTTGAGGCTTAAGCGTCGCGTCGGATGGGATCACCCCGACGAATGGCGCGACGATAATTCCGCTGGTCGTCGTTTGCATCGTGGCGAACGCGCCGATCACCTCGACGGTCGAGGGATGGATGCCCACTTCTTCGTGCGCCTCGCGCAGTGCGGCATCGAGCAGGGTCGCATCGACGGCGTCGACGCGACCGCCCGGAAAGGCCACCTGTCCGCGATGGCTCGCGACGTGGTCGGAACGCCGGATGTATACGATGTGAAGTTCGCCGCCGCGCTCGAACAGCGGTATCAGCACTGCGGCTGCGTTGGTTCTGTTCGCCAATGCCTCGCGCGGCGCGGGAGTGACAGTCGAAAGCTCGCGTCGGATGGTCTCAACCTGGCTGGCAAACGTGCGGTCGTCACCCATCGCTACAGATAATCGCGTGCGAGGCCCGGCGCGCAAGCGCGCACGGCTGGTTTTCAATGCCGCTCGTGGCAAGCTAACCTCAAGTCGGACGCTGCGTACGAGTGACTTTAAGATGCGATACTTGATTGGCAGATACCACGAAATTGCACTCAAGGGGCGCAACCAGTGGCGTTTTATCGATCAGGTCAAGCAAAATCTCCGCGATATTTTTGCCGACTACCGGCTGGGGAATATGCGCAGCGTCGGGCCGCGACTGCTGGTGCCGATCCCAGACGAGCTTAGCGACGAAACCGCCGCCGAACGCGCGGCGCTGATTTTCGGGCTGCAGAATTTCTCGCTCAGCTATGCAACTCCACGCGACATCGAGTCGATCACGCGCGAGGCCATCAAGCGTGCGACCGGAAGCACGGCGCGGACCTTTGCGGTGCGCACCAAGCGCGACGATAAACGGTTCGCCATGAACTCGGTCGAAATAGACCGCGCGGTCGGCGGCGAAGTGCAGGAGGCGCTCGGCTTCGAAGTGGATCTGAACGCGCCCGAGCTCACGATATCCATTGAGATAATGAACGATGCCGCGTACGTGTCTGCCGGCAAGATGCCCGGTGCGGGCGGGCTGCCGGTGGGAGTCACCGGGCGCGGAATGGCGCTGCTGTCAGGCGGAATCGACTCGCCGGTGGCCGCGTATCGCATGATGCGTCGCGGACTGCGGCTGGACTTCGTTCATTTTCACGCGCACCCGCTGGTCTCCGCTGCGAGCCGCGAGAAGGCGGCCGAGCTGGCGGATCATCTGACGCGATGGCAGACGCGATCGACGTTGATGCTGGTGCCGTTCGGAAATTTGCAGCGCGAAATCGTGGCGAACACTCTGCGGCCGCTGCGTGTGGTGCTCTACCGGCGTTTCATGCTGCGTATCGCGAGCGCGCTGGCCGAGCGCTCGCAGGCAACGGTGCTGGTAACAGGCGAGAGCCTCGGGCAGGTCGCGTCGCAGACACTCGAAAATATGGCGGTGATCGAAGAGGCCGTCGCGCTCCCGGTCATGCGCCCGCTGGTCGGAATGGACAAGAACGAAATCATCGATCAAGCGCGAAGACTGCATACGTTCGAGACCTCGATACTGCCAGACGAGGACTGCTGCACCTTGTTCGTGCCGGCGCACCCGGAAACGCGCGCGCGAATCGAGGAAGTACAGGAAGCGGAGTCGCATTTTGACATTCCGCGGATGATCGACGATGCGATCCGCGCCACCGAAGTCGAGCGTTTCCGCTTTCCGATACGAACTACGCCAACGGTCACGGCCGGAACACCCGAAACGCAGTATTGATCGCCGGCGTGATCACGATGTTTGCAGCAGCACCATCAGCGGTGTAGTTCCAGCGTAGCGATATGGAAATTCCACTTAAGGTTGAGGAACTCGATCACGTCGTGCTGCGATGCCGCGATCAAAATCGCGCCTACGACTTCTACACGCGTATCCTGGGACTCACCGAGGAGCGTCGTATCGCGCAGATTGGATTGATCCAACTGCGCGCCGGTCGCAGCATGATCGACCTGGTGCCGGCCGGCGGCCCCCGGATCGAGACTGGCCTCAATGTCGATCACGTGTGCATCGGAATCGAGGCGCGCGACCTGAACGAGGTCGCACGCTATCTTCGCGAGCAATCGGTCGAGGTGATGGGCGAGCCTGCGATGCGTTACGGCGCGCACGGTGCGGGTCTTTCGATCTACGTGCGCGACCCCGAGGGCAACGTCGTCGAGCTCAAGCAGATGCCGGCTGCAGCGTGAGCCTGGAGCACGCGGGCGGCGGTCGCATAGCGCGCCTTTTTTCTGATAAGCAGGACTGTCGCCTTTCAGCATGGCGGTCAAGGGGACGGGCCGGTCGGCTTGTTTTTGGCGGGAGCGACACTACAATCGAACCGTTTGCGTGAAGAGGGAATTTCGACGATGACGACAATCAGGATTCAAGCCAAAGGCGCGATGCTGGCGGCTCTGGCGGTTTGCGCGTTTCTGTTGGCGGGATGCCAGGGTCATTCGCCTCAAGCCGCAGCCACAAACTATTTGAACAATCTCAAGCTCTACAATTACCCGGCGACCTACCAGGCGTTGTCGCATCAGGACCAGGTCGATCGCACGATGGATCAATTCCTCAGCGAAATTCCGATGGCGCCCGACGTGAGCAAGGACTGGTTCAAGGGGATCCTGCGCACTTACGACTACAAGGTTGGCGACGCGAAGATCGACGGCGACAAGGCGGTCGTCACAGTCAGCGTGACGCGACCAGATCTAGCGCTTTGGGAGCGGACCGTAGATGCCGCACTTACTGGAGATCAGACTCCTGACTCGCTCGCACAAAAAAATCTGACCGAAAACACCTACCCCAAGGTTACTTACGACGACAACATAGTGATGGTGCAGCAGGGCGGCGAATGGCGGCTGTTGGTCGATTTTCCGTTCCAGGAAAGTATCGCCAAGGAACATGCTGCCGCCGTCGACCTTTATCACAAGCACGACTACGACAAGGCCATCGCCGCCTATCAGAAAATTCTTGACGAGTTGGACAAGGAGCAGGCAACCGGCACCCAGGGCCTCAAGTTCCAGTACGGACGCGAGTTGGCGGACATCCAGAACGCGCAGAAGCAGCTCGCCGACGCGCAAGCCTACATCCCGAAAATCGTGCTCAGCGATGTGGACATGAAGATGTCGGCGTCGCGAGTGCCGGGAATTTTCGGCAAGATGACCAACAGCGGCGACAAAGCGATCGACGAGGTTCAGTTCACGGTCAACTACTATGAGGGCAAAGGTAAGAACAAGAAGGTGGTCTTCAGCGAGGTTCACACTCCCGTCGCGACCGCGCTCGAGTTCACCAACTTCGGACGTCCGGTTTTGCCCTTCGTGCCGGGCGAGACCCGCAACTTCGGGTTCCGCCTGACGGCGGCGCCGGAAATCCAGCAGAAGGCGACGCCCGACCTGGTAGTCACGTCGATCGTGTTCACGCAGTCGGGCGCGCCGCTGCCGAAGCCTGCGGCTCCGTCGCCGTCGCCGGGCGCCTCGCCCGCAGCAGCAGCCTCGGCTGCTCCCGCGCCCGCCGCGGCCCCGGCGCCGAAGAACTGACGCGGCTAACGCTGCTTGACGCCGAACTGCGCTTCGCCATCGGGTTGTCCGATGCCAGGCGCAGTTCGGCTATTATGAAGGCATGAGGCGGCTCACAGCGGCAGCCAATTCGCCCGCCGCGCTCGAACCATCGCATTGACCGTCAAACTCACAATTGCAGTTCCGACGCACAATCGCTCGGCGCTTGTGCGCGAAACGCTGGCGAGCGTCGCGTCTCTCGCAATACCGGCCGACCTCGACGCGGAGTGCATCGTCATCGACAATGCATCGACCGACGATACTGCGGCCGTGGTCGATGACTTCGCGCGCGGCTCGCCTCTACCGATGCGACGTATACTCGAGACGCGGCAGGGTTCGAGCTTCGCGCGAAATCGTGCGATCGATGAAACCTCGTCCGAATTTATTTTCTTTATTGACGACGACGCTGTTGCCGAGCGCGACTGGGCGGCCCAACTGCTCGACGACATGCGCCGGCGCGGCCTCGCCGCCGCCTGCGGAATGGTTCTCCCGCGATGGTCTTCGCCGCCGCCCAAATGGCTGGGCCCGAGCCTTTGGGTCAAGCTCGCAGTTCACGACCGGCGCGCGGTCGAGTCGGCGCCCACATCATCGGCGGAGCGGCTGGACAATTATTTCAGCGCCAACGTCGGATTCAGGCGGTCCGTGTTCGCGCGGTTCGGTAAATTTCGCGAGGACCTCGGCGTTGTCGGCGGCAATCCGATCTCAGGTGAGGATACCGAACTGTTTGCCCGGATTTTGGCGGGCGGCGGCACGATGGGCTTTGTCCCGCGCGCGATTGTGCATCATCTGATCCCGCCCGAACGGATGACGCTGGCGTATTTGCGCCGCAAGAGCTTCGCCTTCGGCATGGGCACCGCCTTTGCGGGACTGCAAAATCACAATCGCCTCGACAAGCTCCTCCGCAACGGCATCCGGATGGCAGCCGCCACAATGCGCGGCGATCCGGAACGCGCGATTTATCACGAACTCGAATGCGCCAACTTTCTCGGCTACTGGCGTGGACGCCTGATCGCACGATAGCGGCGCCTTGGCTCACTCACTTCACATGACTCAGCATGCCGCGCTTCAGAATTGCCGCCAGGTATGGAATCAACTCGAGGCTCGCCAGCTCGTCGAGCGTGACCCATCGATGCTCGACGTGCTCATCCGCTCGCAGCTTCACGCTTTGAAACACTGTCAGCCGGCACGCGTAGATAGCCTGCAGATAGGGCTCTGAAACCATGCTGTGAAATCCAAGCAGGCGATCGATCGCGACATCCAGCGCGGTCTCCTCCTTGACCTCGCGCAGCAGGCAATCCTCGAAACTTTCGCCGAGCGCAAGGTGACCGCCCGGCAGATCCCAGTTGCCTGGCCGATACGCCATAACCGGTGCGCGTTTCAGCACCAGCATTCGTCCGCGACTGGCGATGACGCCGTGGACGCCCACATAGAATTGCTGCTCCGCCATCGTGCTCAAGCTAGCGGGCCGCCCCTCCACGCGCCACTTCCGCGTTTGTCGCGAGCGACTCGCCCGCAGTACGATGCCTTCGCTTGGGAGGATGTTCGGATGGAAAAGTCTGAGTTCTATCGCGATGCTCGCCGCGATTTGACCGGTCCGCTTGACGGCATTCGCGTTATCGACGCTACCACTAGTTGGGCGGGACCCATGTGCGCGTGCGTGCTCGCCGATCTCGGCGCTGACGTCGTCAAGATCGAGGCTCACGAGGGCGAGGTCGCGCGACGCATACCACCGCCGCTGCCCGGCCACGACAAGCAAATCGGCTACGCGCAGGCGACCGTCAATCGCAACAAGCGGAGCCTGACGCTCGACCTCCGCCGCGACGAGGGCCGCGAAATTTTCCTGAAGATGGCGGCGCGCTCCGACATCATTGTGCAAAACTTCCGCCCGGGCACTTTCGAGAAGTGGGGCGTCGGCTACGATCACGTGCGCGCAGTGAAGCCGGATATCATCTATGTATCGATCAGCGGCTACGGGCAATTCGGTCCGATTCACGACCGCGTCGCGTACGATCCGCTGGCGCAGGCGATGGGCGGATTCATCTCCCTCAATGGCAGCGCCGACGGACCGCCGACCAAGGCAGCCACCTGGCTTTGTGACGATCTCGGCGGTTTGCACGGCGCCATCGGCGCGCTGGCGGCGCTGCGTCATCGCGATCGCACCGGCGAAGGACAGCATGTCGACATCGCAATGCTTGACGCGATGCTGTTTCAATCCAACGGCAACCTGACGCTCGGGGCGATGGGCGTCGAAATCAAGCGATGGGGTAACGAGGTTCCGTTCTCAGTTCCCACCAACACTTACAAATGCCGCGACGGGCTCGTGATGGCTGGCGTACTGCTCGACACACATTGGAAAGTGATGGCGCGGATGGCGGGTCGCCACGATCTCGCTGACGACGACCATCTCGCGACGATTCCCGGCCGCATGAGCCGTCGCCAGGAATGCGACACCATGTTTGCCAAGTGGTGCGAGGCGCGCACCGTCGATCAAGCCGTCGAAGAATGCGCCAGGGAAGGCATCGCGTGCGCCAAGGTGAGAACCTACGCGGAGGCGGCCTGCGATCCGCATACTCTTGAGCGCGACATGCTTCAGCAAGTGGCGCAAGAAGATGGCAGGCTCGCGCCGATCACCGGTCCCGCGGCAAAGTTCTCGCGCACTCCCACGCGAATACGAAGCGGCGCACCGGCTCTGGGAGCGCACACGGACGAGATCCTCGCGGAAATCGGCATCGACGCTGAGGCGCGTAAGCGCCTGCGCGAAAGCGGGGTCGTTTAGCGCCGGCCCCAGCCGCCGCCACCCGGCGTCTCGATTAGAACATGCTCGCCGGCTTTGAGATCGATGTTGGCCTTGCCGGGCAACCTGCTTCGGCGCGAGCCGCGAATCAGAATGTTCCTGCCGGTCGCGCCCGGCCCGCCGCCGGCAAGTCCGTACGGCGCGATTGTCCGTCGCTCGGTGAGTACGCTGACGTTCGAATCGACCAGGCACTCGAGCTCGCGAATCAGTCCATCTCCCCCGCGAGCGCGTCCGCGGCCGCCCGAGCCGCGACGGATTCTATATTCGGTGATTCGCATCGGGTAGTAAGCCTCAAGCGCTTCGATCGGCGTGTTCAGAGTGTTGGTCATGTGAGTGTGGATGCCGGACGTGCCGGGTAATCCGCTCGCGGCGCCCGCGCCGCCCGCAATCGTTTCGTAGTAGGAAAAATGCCGGTCGCGAAATCGATCGAAGCCGCCGACCGTGAGATTCGACATCGAGCCCGAACTCGCCGCCGGTATACGATTCGGCGCCGCCTTGGCCAGCGCGCGAAACAGCACGTCGACGATTCGTTGCGAGGTCTCGACGTTTCCGCCCGCGACTGCTGCAGGAGCCAACGCGTTGACGATTGAGCCCGGTGGCGCGATCAGCCTGATCGGGCGCATCAGGCCTTCGTTGGCAGGCACCGCCTCCGCCGCGAGGCATTTCATGACATAGAAAGTCGCCGACAGAGTTATCGCGAAATTTGCGTTGACCGAACCGCGCACCTGCGGCGCCGAGCCGGTGAAATCGACCAGCGCCTTGCCGCGGCCAATTTTGACCGCGACGCGAATTGGAATCCGTTCGGTGCCGAATCCGTCGTCGTCCAGGAAGTCTTCAGCCCCGTAAGTTCCGGGCGCGAGCTCGGCCAGCGCCGCAGTCATCAGGCGCGCCGCGTAATCTTTTAGCCCGTCCATCGCAGCTTCGACCGTTTTTCGTCCCGACGTTTTCACGATCGCGAGCAACCGCTCCGCCCCGACCGACAACGCGGCAATCTGCGCGCGCAAGTCGCCCTCCCGCTCCTCGCGAACGCGGGTGTTGGCGAGAAACAACGTCATCACGTCGCGCGCAATTTCACCGCCGCTGACAATCTTGACCGGCGGCAATCTAAACCCCTCCTGGTAGATCTCCGTCGCGAGCGCCATCGAGCCCGGAGCAATCCCGCCGATGTCCGCGTGATGCGCCCTGTTGGCGGCGTATGCGAATGGCCGGCGCTCATTGCCGATAAACACTGGCGCCACCAGCGTCAGGTCAGGCAGATGCGTTCCGCCTGCGAAAGGATCGTTTAGCGCAGCCACATCGCCGCGCTCGAGCTTGAGGTTCGCGATTGCGGCGCGCACCGACAGCGGCGTCGAGCCGAGATGCACCGGGATGTGCGCCGCCTGCGCGACCAGCTCGCCGCGCGCGTCGAAAATCGCGCACGAGAAATCATGCCGCTCCTTGATGTTGGGCGAGAAGGCCGTCTGCCCGAGCACGACACCCATTTCGTCGGCAATGGCCGCAAGACGATTGTTCATTACGGCCAGCGTGATCGGATCGAGTTTCATCGCGACGCCTCGAGTTGCAGATTGCCGGAATCGTCCACGCGTAAAGTGAATTCCGGCGCTACATATGCAGTAGAACTCAGCTCGACGACGACCGCCGGGCCGCGCAAATGTGTGCCGGCGCCAAATGAGCTTCGGTCGTAGATCGGCACCTCGCATTCCCGGCCGCCGACCAGCACGCGTCCTCGAGAGACCGGCACTGGCTTTCCTGCTCGTCGTGCAATTCGCTTTGGTTTCGCCATGGATTCCCCGCCGACCGCACGGATTCGAATGTTGACAACTTCGATGGCGGCATCTGCGGAAGAATGTCCGAAAGTCCTGCTGTGCGTCGAATGAAAGTCGGCAATAAACCGCGGCGTCAGCGCGATCTCGAGCTCATACGACTGTCCGCGATAGCGCATATCGACCCACAGTTCGTGACGAATCGCGCGCGCTCCTTCGGCGCCGAGTTCAGAGTGTACCCGCCGAACCAGTCGCGATGCCCGCGCGATCAGACTTCGATAGTTCGGATTCGTCTCGCGCACGGTGAGCGAATATTCGCGGCCCAGGGGAGCGCTCGAGGCGCCCCAGGCACAGAGCAGGCCGGGATTTCGCGGCATCACGATCCGTCGTATGCCTAAATCAAGTGCCAGCTCGCACGCATGCATGGGACCGGCGCCGCCGAACGCCAACAATGCGAAGTCGCGGGGATCGTAGCCGCGCTCCACTGTAATCACCCGAATCGCACGCTCCATGTTCGCGTTGACGACACGAATGATCCCGCGCGCTGCTGTCAGTGAGTTTGTTTTCATCTCGTGCGCGAGCCGCGACAAGGCCCGCTCCGCGCGCTGCGGATAAAGCTTCATCTGGCCACCGAGAAAATTTCCGGCGACCAGTCTGCCTGCAACCAGGTCGGCGTCGGTCACGGTGCATGATTCGCCGCGGCCGTAGCATGCGGGTCCGGGATCGGCGCCCGCGCTGTCCGGCCCGACCCGGAGCGAACCGCCCGCGTCAATCCGTGCGATCAATCCACCGCCCGCGCCGACGGTGTGAATGTCGATGACGGGTGTGCGCACCGCGTACCCGTCGGGATGACTCAGCGTGCGGATTCGCGCGCGGCGATCGAACAGCGACACGTCGGTCGAGGTCCCGCCCATGTCGAACGTGATGAAACGGTCGGTGCCGAACGCATGCGCCAGGCTGGCCGCGCCAATCACTCCCGCCGCGGGACCGGAGAGAATCGTGCGCACCGGCTCCGCGCGCGCCAGCTCCGTGCCGATCGCGGTGCCGTTGGATTGCATGACGCGCAGCCGCGCGCCTCCGAGCCGGGTCTCCAGGTTTTTCAGATGCGACGACATCCGCGGCGCGACGTACGCGTTCACGACGACGGTCGAGAAGCGCTCATACTCGCGATACTCGGCGAGAATCCGATGCGAGACCGAAAGTGGCCGTCCGAGAGGCGCGAGCGCGCGCGCGATGGATTCCTCGCCGATGGGATTGGCGTACGAGTGAAGCAGACAGATAGCGAATGCGTCGGCGCCGCTGCGTCCCGCCAGGCGGCGAATGCGCGCGAGCTCGGCGCGGCTGAGCGACTTGATGATGGTGCCGTCGAATAGCGTGCGCTCGGCGACGCCGAAGCGCATCGCGCGGCCAACCAGCGGCTCCGGCCGCGACGGCGTCAGCGCGTACAGGTCGTCGCGGTTCTGGCGGCCAATCTCGATAAGGTCTTCAAAACCTGCGTTGGTAAACAGCGCGACGCGCGCGCCCTTTTTCTCGAGCAGGGCGTTGGTCGCGACGGTGGAACTGTAGGTGACGGAGTCAGCGGTTGCGCCCGCGAGCATCTCGCGCAGGCCGCGGATGACAGCGTCGGCGGGGTCGGCGGGCGTCGAGAGGGTTTTGTGCACGCGGATTTCATCGCCGATGATCGCGACGAGGTCGGTGAAGGTGCCGCCCGTATCTATTCCGACGACGATTCGGCCGGGGCGCCGTCGTTTCACGGCGCTCTCAGCAAGACTTTGAAGTTGAGCGGATTCTTCGCGGCCTCGAAGCCGGCGATGGCGTCGTCGAGCGCGAAGGTGGCGTCGATCAACGGGCGCGGGTCGATCTTGCCGGCGATGAGTGCGTCGAGGGCAGGCTGAAAGCGGCCGCATCGGGAGCCAAGCACGCTGATTTCATTCACGACGAGCGGCGCCAGGTTGATTTCAGCGGCGGCGGCCGCGGTGCTCTTTAGAATGATCTTTCCGCGC
Organism: uncultured delta proteobacterium; assembly: GCA_963842215.1. Lineage (GTDB taxonomy): Bacteria > Desulfobacterota > Binatia > Binatales > Binataceae > Binatus. The sequence goes on from CAWJFQ010000009.1 coordinate 66,816, forward strand.
GGGCGAACGAGTTCGACTGCGCGACGGAAACCGGATTCGCTTCCGCTGCAATCGATCACGACGTCGAAGCGGTCGCGCAGAGAGCTTTCGTCGACGGTCTTCAGTCCCAGCTCGGCCAGCCGCGCGAGTTTTTCCGGGTGGTGGCCCGCGACCAGCGGCTGGTACTGCTCGCCGCTGAGCGCCAGTGCGACCAGAGTGCCGAGCCGGCCGTCGCCTATCACCAGGATCGTTTGGTTTCGCGCGAGGTGAACCTGCTCGAAGATTTCGTACGCCGCGGCCAGCGGCTCGACGAATATCGCGACCTCATCGGGAATCGAATCGGGAAGCGGAATCAGGTTGAGGTCGGGGAGGCGAAGGAATTCGGCGAAGGCGCCGTCGCGCCCGAGGATTCCGAGCACGGTGCGGTTGGGACAATGGCGCGCGAGGCCGGAGTCGCACGCCGCGCAGCGGCCGCATCCGGCGTTGATCTCGCCGACAACGCGCTTGCCGCGGAGCGACGGGTTTTGCGATTCGACGACGCGGCCGGCGAATTCATGACCGGGAACGCCGCGATATTGCATGTAGCCGCGCGCGATCTCGAGATCGGTTCCGCACACGCCGGCGACTGAAACGCGCACGATACTCTCGCCCGGCGGCGCGACGGGGTCGGGATAGTCGCGGTTAAGTTCCAGATTGCGATCGAATACCAGCGCGCGCATCGGCTGATTGAAACAAAAAAGCCGCAGTCTCGGCTACCCCAATTTTCCGTATTCACAGCCACGTGCGTCGTTCTCGGCTGAGAAGAGCAAAGGCTTTGCATGACTTTTTTGCGCCGCGGAGATTGGCATCCTTAATGCTGTTTAATTCGACCAGAGGAGTGTGACCCAATGAACTACAGAAAAAATTTAATGACAGGATTGATCGGGCTCGCGCTGCTAGCGGCGCCGATTACCGCGACTGCCATGGATAACGACACCAGTAGGAACGATTCGCGGCAGCCGCAAGCGCAAGCGCATCAGGTGGCGCCGGAATCCCACGCGAACAGAGCACCGGCCCGCGCCAGCGCTCCAGAGCACAACTCAGCACCGGCGAAAATGACGCGGAAGGAAGCGCCCGCGACCACCAGTCGAAGCGCTACTCGAGCCGAGCCTCGCGAGCAGCACGCCGCCCGCACTGAAAGCAAGGCGCCAGCGGCGACGACTCATCGTGACTCACGCGAGGTTAGCGGCGAAGCCAGCCGTTCGAACCACGTCGCGTCCAATGACCATCATGAAGGATCTTACGACCATCGTGACTATCGCGGGCATGACTATGGTGGTTACGCGGTAGCGTCGCCGATCTACGTGATGCCCCGCGGGTATGCGGGAGGGGCGTGCGCGTGGGCGCGGCATCTTCGCAACGTTTACTACCAGGATGAGAACACGGGCCATCCGGCGGCCGCGGCAGACGTACTGGTCGAATTGCATCGGGCGGAGCGTAACTGCGGCGGCGTGCCGTACAGCTACGGCTACTAGACTGGCGATGTTTTCCTGAATTCGGGCGTCCCGCCGAAACCGGCGGGACGCTCGAATTCCGGACTGGCGCTTTTTTCTGATGCAGAGCTTTGCATAACCTCTGGGTCCTTCTGGCAAGAGCAGAATCCTGAATCGCGCAGGGCGCTGTAATAGGACCCTCACCCTTCCTCTCCCTTGCAGGGAGAGGGGACAGAGGGGACGTGAAGCAGTTACGCACAGCTCTGCTTGCAGGGAGAGGGGACAGAGGGGACGCGAAGCAGTTACGCACAGCTGTCCTTAAAGGGCGAGGAGACAAAAGCCGGAAAATCGCTAGTCGTTGCGGATGAGACCGGTGACTCCGGCGATGAAGATTGCGCTGAGCAACCATCCGGCGATGATCTGAAGCCATAGGTAGGCACGTACCGTCGAACCGCTGAGTTTCAATCTGATGCCGGCAATAACGCATTCACCTGAAGAATCGGTATTGGGCCACCAGTAATGTTCCTGATGAAGGTTGACGAAAGGGATGAACACGTCCAGTGAATAGAGCAGCGGATGTAAGGTTTCGTACGAGTCTTCGCCGGAGGGCGCATTCTCAGGGTAGGTTCGACGCATCACTCCCGCCCGCATCGCCATTCGCACCACGCCCCAGCCGAGCAGCACGATCGCAAGGGACCACCAGATTGCGAGCATCGGCCGGCGGCCGTAACCGATAGTCCACTTCAAGAAGGTTGCTGCCGTTGCGCCGGCGAGGTCGGAATTGGCGTAGCGCGCGTCCTCTTTCGCGATCAGAACTCGCGTAGCGCCGACATCGTCGCCGCTGTCGCTCAGATATTTGGCCAACTGCCGGTACGGTTGAACGTGGAATCCCGGCGGCTGCAGCCGCAGCCATCGTAGGCGGCTTGACGCATCGTTGGGCGGAGCCAGCGCGTCATACACGAAGCCATCGAGGTCCAGGTTGCCGGGCTGCGGCCAGCTTTGTTCATCATCGGCGAGGTTGCCAAGTTTCGCGCTATTGAGCGACAGAGTTGCGCCGTTCTGAAGTTCGACGTGCTGCCATCCGAGAACCTTGTCGATCGTAGCGGCTGACAGGTTCAGGCCGTGAGGAGTGCCAGCTTTCCCGAGGAACTTTGCTCGATCAACCCAGAAAATCCCGTTCACACCAGCAGCGGAGAAGTCCACCAGCCCGTCGGCGACGAAGTCCCCATATCCATCGAGATGAGTGAAGTACACGTCGCCGTCGATACTCGCACTTCGCGCAGACAACGCCACCTGGCCCGGATTGACGAAGTGGCCGGCGGAGCAAACCAGGTTGCCGCCGAATTTCGCGTTCTCGATCACGACCGCGCCATCGTATTCGGCACCGCAGCAGAGGGCGGCGCTGCCGCGAACTGAGACATTGGCCAAAAACACTGCCGCGTTCGGTCCCGGATGGCCGACCGACAGCTCGCTGGGAGAAGTGTGAAATCTGGCAAACCCGAGTGTCAGCCCTCCGGCCCCGCCGATTTGAGCAGCTTCCAAATCGACCTCACCGGAAGCTTGCAGCTTGTTGCCGTAGTCATGGCCATCCCAGCCGATGTCGACATCGCCACTTACCCTGAGGCTCGGCGCATAGATCTGTCCAATGTAGCTGGCATTCAAATCGAGAGTGGCCAATTCGGCCGAATCAAGGTTCATCATTTCCGGTATCGAGCATCGGACCAGCACCAGTCCGAACGGAACCTTGACGTGTGAGAGATCGAGACTGCCGGTCACGCGAGCGCCCAGCAGGCGGATTCCGCGGCGATCGACCATTGCCGAGGCGTCCGGGTCCGCGCACAGCCATCGAATCAGATCCGCGCGCACCTCACGTTCGCGACCCCAACTGCCAGCCAGTGCCGGGTTGTTAGAAGGATCGGTTGGCACGGCGCTGGGGCCGGCGGCAGCGAAATCGCCATGCGTGCGATTCTTTAGATCGACGAACAGGAGCAGTGCTCGCTCTGCATTGGTCAGATCGGAGAATTGCGCCGCCGCCATCGTGACGAGGCGGCTCGTCGGGACATCGGACATCTTGCCGGTGGCCGCCTGACAGAAAGTGGAACTGCTAAGGACGCCGACGAAAAACGCGCACCAGAGCAAGGCGGCATGCTTCCTCATCGCACGCACCTCGACTGCTTGTAACCCAGAAGCTTGAGCTCGGCTAAGTGGAAGGGTTTCATGCCTGCTGTTTAGACATCGCGCACGCGACGATCACAAGAGTCCTCGCTAATCTCACAGCGCAAACAAAGGAAAAGGCCGGCGGTGCGGGACGCAGGGCAGGCGTCCAAAGATCTCGAAAAACTAAAGTTCAGCGCGTGGCTCTATCACCCTATCCGCAAATGGTCGGCGAGATAGAAAATCGCACCTTCTTGAAAGACTTTGCGCATTTTCCACCGAACGTGATTTTTCCGTCTAACTCCGTATCATCACCCCTGGCGCTGCCGTGGAACGGACAGCCCGTACCGGCGCTGCCCTTAAAGGTGATTCCCTTCGAGCTCACCTTGCCGGAAATGGGACCTTCGAAGGATGCGTCCGTCCATTCAGCCTCGAGTTGGCTTTCAGAGGTTATTTTGTTTTCGTCCTGGATGAACTCGAAAAATATAAATTCGCCCGACCCGTCGGCCTTGTCAGAGACATCACCCTCCCAGCATTCTGTGAGAGAGATAGGGGGCTTCGAGTCAGGTGTCGTCGCCTCGTCCGCGCTGTCTGCCCCGGGCGCATACCACGATCCGGTATCCGCATCGCCGTCGTTGCTGTCCTGCGCAATCGCACGACGCGCCGAGCAGGTGATGGCACCAGCGATCAAAGCTATTGCAGCGGAGATCGTCAGAAATTTAAGAAATCGTTTCATGACTGAAATCCTCCCTCCAAAGATCAGACGCTTTGAGCTCAAGCGGTGACACAAGGGCTTCCATCGCGCAGCTCCTATCACGGCAAAATGCACATAGCTCGATTCCCGGCAGAGAGCCAGTCGTACGCGGCGGGAGATTTCGGGCGATATCCGGATCTGGTTTCAGTCGCATACTCGCGCCGGCGCGCGAAGATGCGCCGCGCGACCTATCACGAACTGCGGCTAGAAGACCGGACCAAAAGTCATTTGATGGCTATCTATAAGGACGCCGGTGATTGCAATCATCGGTGTCGGCGATCCGCTCTTGCGCAACTGTTTCGATTTGAACTCGGAGATCTGTCCACCGACAAAGTTGGAAACCCACAGATTGCCCGCGCCGTCGAAAGCCAAACCCCACGGCTCGTCAAATGCGGGGCTGCTGAGTGTGACGGCGGGCACAGGCATACCTGAGGCCTTCAACTGCTTCTTCGCGAACATCACTACGGTCGCATTGCCAGCGTTGGCGACCCAGAGATTGCCCTTATGATCGAAGGCCAGCTGACCGGGAGAGTCCAGGCTTCCACTGGTGGCAGACAAGATTACAACAGGCGTCTTGTCACCGCTTGAACCAAGCTGAGCGGCGGCAAATTCCTCGACCTGCGAATTGTCCTCGCTGGAAAGCCATAGGTTGTCGGATTTGTCGAAGACGCCGAATTCCGGCCCGTCCAACGATGCATTCGAGGTGATGTCTATAGCGGTGCTGCCCGGGTTCCCGCTGGCTTTCAGCTGTGCCTGAGTGAATTCATGTACTGCGTCTTGCGCATCAATGATCCAGAGGTTTCCTTTGTGGTCGAATATACAACCCCTGGCAGCGTCCGCTCCACTGCCGAAATCCTTTACCGGAGTGGGATTCGGAACGGTGCTCAGATTCTTCAGCTGGGCGGCAGTGAATTCCAGGACAAAATTATCGAACGCTTCAATCCACAGGTTTTTTGATTTGTCAAAGGCCAACCCTTGGGCACTGTTGAGAGAACCGAGCATCACCGGAGTTGGCGAACCGCTGCTCTTGAGGTCATTCGGTATAAATTCGACGATCCGGTTGTTACCAGTATCCGCCACCCACAAACTCTGGGATTTGCACCACGCCGGAGACGACGCACCACATGCGACAGCGAGCAGCGCGATTGCTGCGAACAAGCGCAACGAGAATGGCGCAGACTGGGCAGGAGTGCCGAGGTAGATTCTGAGCATATGGATGGTCGCCTCGTTGAAATTGAGCGTGGTACGCAAATATGGCGACACATTACCACGAAAAGATGCGCCGCGACCGCTATGCTGCGAGCTATCACGAGCTGCAGCTAGGTCTGGACGTCGATACGCGAAAGAATCCAATCCGGCACCCAGAATAATGTACTGCGAGGTACCTCGTTCCATTGACCTCACGAGTTCGTCTTCGGCGTACCGATTCCGCAAGGCAAACAGCGTGCGCATCCGTGGGAAGTCCGGGTATGAAGGGAATCAGTCGGCGGCTTTGGCTGATACTGATTTTTCGGATGAAGACTTGGGCTTCGGCGACGGCTTCGATTCAGATGATGACGACGATTTGGATTCCGCCGCCGGCTTCGAATCGCTGGCCGGCTTCGACGACGAATCGGTGCTGCCGTTGGTTGCGGGCGTGGTCGATGACGCCGACGACGAATCGGAGTCGGTGCTGCTCGGCGCGCTCTTCTTAGCGTAATCGGTCGCGTACCATCCGCTGCCTTTCAGGATGAAAGAGCCACGCGAGATCTGGCGCTCGACCTTGCTCTTGCAGGTCGGGCATTTCTTAAGCGCGGGCTCCTTGATTCCCTGCATCGCTTCGAACACGCCGCACTTGTTGCACTTGTATTCGTAAATTGGCATCGCAAAACCGAGACTGCCGCTCGTCCCTACTCCTTAGGTAACCACCAGAGCCAACGTAGTCAACTGAAATGGCGAATGATTCGCCTTCGATTCGCCTGTTCGGTACTGGCAGTCGCTATTTTGGTTTGCCAATTTGCCGGAGCCGGGCAACCGCCTTGGCCGGCTCGTGCGTGACGATTCGGATCGTTTTGCGGCGCGAGCTGTTGCCGCGGACTATCAGAATCGCCGATTGCGGGACGCGCAGTTCGCGAGCCAGGTACTCGATCAGTTCTCCGTTTGCTTTGCCGTTCTCCGGCCGCGAATGGACGCCTATTACCAGGCGATCGCCAGTCACGCCGAGGACGCCGTGGCGCGAATTGCCGGGACGCGCGGTGATTTCGACTATCACCTCGTCGTGAGTCGCTCGCATCCAGGGCGAGTCCGGCGCGGGCGGATTGGCGCCGCTATTCACGCGTAGGCAGGAATCAGCGCGTGAACGGCGCTCGGAATGACCACGCGCTGAAAAAGCTGAATGACGATGATCACGACTATCGGCGAAAAATCTATTCCGCCGAAGACCACCGGCAGATGCTCGCGGAACCAGTCGAAGGCCGGCTCAGTGATCGAGTAGATGAAGCGGACGATCGGATTGTACGGATTGGGCTCGATCCAGGTCATCAGCGCGGAAATGATCACGATGTACAAGTAGAGCGTGAGCAGGCCGTCGAGGGTCTGCGCAATGAAAAGGATCAGGCTGCTCCAGGCGTACACGCGATAGCGCTCTCGCTAGCTGCTTCCGCGGCCAAGCTCGCGCGAGCGATCACTGGCGGCGTGCAGTGCGGCGGCCACGATATCAGAAAAGCCATGCTCAGCGAATCGGCGCAGCGCGGCTTCGGTGGTGCCGCCGGGCGAGGCGACTGCGCGAATCAAGTCGGCGACCTCGCGCCTGGACTCGCGCATCAGATGCTCGGCGCCGCGAATCGTCTTGAGCGCCATGCGGATAGCCAGCGCGCGCGGGATTCCTTCGCTGACTGCAGCGTCAGCCATTGCCTTGGCGAACAGGTAAACGTAAGCAGGGCCGCTGCCCGAGAGCGCGGTGACGACGTCGAGAAGTTTCTCGTCCTTGAGCGCAACCGCGTCGCCGACGGCTTTGAAGATGCGCATCGCGAACGCTTCATCGGCCGTCGACGCACCTCGCGCACGCACCATCGCCGCCATCCCATGACCGACCATCGCGGGCGCATTCGGCATCACACGGATCACACGCGCGCGCTTGCCGAGCCCGCGAGTCAGACGCTCGATCGTCACGCCGGCCGCGATCGAGATGAAGAGCTTGCCCTTGCCGGCGGCTGTTCGATTCGCCTTTGCCAGCTCGGCCGCAAGCTCCTCCATCACCGCGTTGATGGTTTGCGGCTTGACGGCGAGCAGCACGGCGCTGGCCTCGCGCACTACCGCTGCATTGTCGTCAGTGGTCGCGACCTTGAGCGTGCGCGCGAGTTTGCGCCGGCGGTCCGGTGCAACGTCGGACACAATGATATCGGCGGGCTTGAAAACCTTGTGCTGGATAAGGCCGTGCGCGAGAGCTTCGGCCATGTTGCCGCCGCCGATGAATCCAAGTTTCTTCATTTGCGTTCGCCAAAGACTGCGCGTCCGACGCGTACGATGGTCGCGCCTTCCTCGATAGCGACTTCGAAATCGTCGGTCATGCCCATCGAGAGTTCGCTTAGCGCATAGCCGGATTGCCTCGCAAGGCGATCGCGCAACTCGCGCAGCTGCGCGAACCATGGACGCGACGCGTCGGCGCTGGCGGTCGGCGGCGGAATGGTCATGAGCCCCTCGATTTCGAGCTTGCCGCGAGCCGCGTCGAGGATCGCAGCGACGCCGTCTGGTGAGACACCGCTTTTGCTCGACTCGTGGCCGAGATTTACTTCGATCAACACGCGGACGGGTGGCGAAGGCTGTGCGCGCGCGAGTGCGTTTGCGAGGCGGACGGAGTCGACACTGTGGATGAGGGCGAAAGCGCTCGCCGCGGTTTTGGCCTTGTTGGTTTGCAGATGGCCAATCAGGTGCCATCGGATGTCGGTCAAGTCGGCGAGTTCGGCGCGCTTTGCGACGGCCTCCTGCACATAGTTCTCGCCGAAGTCGCGCGCGCCTGCGTTGGCGGCGGCGCGAATCGCGTCACCTGGCTGTGTCTTGCTCGCGAGCACGAGCCGAATCGAGGCAGGGTCGCGGCGTGCGCGATATGCAGCTGCGCCGATCCGTGCCTGTACGATTGTGAACCGCTCAACAATTGCGTGTATCATCTGTCCACAGTATCTGCGCTCGCTTCACTCAAAGAACAGAATCCTGACTCGGGCGCGAAAGAGCGCGCTCTATTCGGACCCTCACCTTCATCCTCTCCCCTAGAGGGAGAGGAAAGACGTTAGCGCGGGGCCACGCCCCATCGCGCGAGTGCCGCGACTACGCGTTCGGTCGGCAGACCCATCACGTTGTCGCGCGAGCCGTCGACATGCGATATGAATCCGCTCCCGATGCCCTGGATTCCGTACGCGCCGGCCTTGTCGAACGGTTCGCCGGTCGCGATGTAGTCGTCAACTTCGGCGTCGGCGAGTTTGCGGAAGGTGACCTGGCTCTCGACCGGCGCGCACTCGAGGATGTTGCCGCCGCGCGCCAATGCAAATGCGGTCACCACAGTGTGAGTGCGTCCGGAGAGCGTCGCGAGCATCCGCCGCGCTTCGCCGGCGTCGGCCGGTTTTTCCAGAATTTGATTTTCGCAGACCACGATAGTGTCGGCGCCGATCACGATCGCGTCGGGAAAGCGCGATGAAACCGCGGATGCCTTATCGCGCGCCATCCGTAGCGCATAGTCGCGGGCGGGTTCTCCGCCGACGTGTCCCTCGGGCACGCGGCTTTCGATCACCTCGAACTCTATCCCCGCAGCCGCCAGCAGTTGCCGGCGCCGCGGCGAGCCTGACGCAAGAATCAGTTTGATTGTTTCCTTTCTCAGCTTGGATCCCGTCTTCCTAGAGTCTTCCCCAGAACGCGAATGCGACCGCGCCGAGGATGCAGCCGAACGAGAGTACATAGTTCCAGCGCGGCGCTTCTCCCAGATAGAAGTACGCAAAAATCGCGAAGACGATAAGAGTCACGATCTCCTGGATGATCTTGAGCTGATAGCCGGTGAATTCGCCGTAGCCAAAGCGATTTGCGGGAACCTGGAAACAATACTCAAAAAAAGCAATCAGCCAGCTCACGACGATAACGAGGAGCAACGGCCGGTCTCTAAATCGGAGATGGCCGTACCAGGCGATCGTCATGAAAGTATTCGAGCAGAACAGCAATAGAACAGTGAGCATTTGTTTCCCTTCTTGGTGACCTTAGGGGCTTCGGCGATGCGCTCGAACTATTCTAACCAGATAAACTCAAGCGCTCAAAAATCGGGGGCCAATTGAAGCCGCGCCGACCATGCGCTAACCAAGATCAGATGAAAGTGAAATGGTGGCGCAACGGCGCTCTGATGATCGTCTGCGCCGCCCTGCTGGCGGGATGCGCGTCGGCGCCGGCGCGCGCGGATTCTGCCGCGGGTTACGCACCAGGCGCGCCTTCGGCTCAAACGCTCGCGCAGGCAACGACGGCGCCCAAGGCCGCACTGAGCGAGCCGCCCTCCGATGGTCAGACAGCTTTCCTGGACGGCTATCGCGCGTATCAGAACCACGACGATTCGCGCGCAATCGATCGGCTGAAATTCGCGGCCGACAGTTTTCCCGCGCTCGGCGACTACGCGCTCTTCTACCTTGCGCTCGCGCAGCATGACCAGGGCGATCTGAACGGTTCGGCGGTAACGCTCGATCGGCTAATCAGGTCGTATCCGGACAGTGTGATGGTCGATAGCGGCGAAATGATGCTGGCGGACACTTTGCTGAAACTCGGTCGCAACGCCGAGGCGTCGGAGGCGGCCGCGCAATTGATCGCGCGAGGGCCGGAAGCGTCGATCGAGCAGAACGCGCGGGTTACCGAAGCGCGAGCCCTGATCGCGCTCGGAAATCCCAAGGCCGCTTACGCGCAGCTGATGGAGTTGCGCGACAAGTATCCGCATTCCGACTCGGATGCCGAAGCGCGCGTGATAGTTCGCTCGCTCCTAGCGTCGAATCCGGAAGTCGCCGACACCACCTCGCTCGCGTACCATCGCGACGAAGCCGCGTTGCTGCTCCGTGAGGGCGCTCTGGCGCAGGCCAACGAGCAGGCGAACGCGGGACTCGCGATGAATCCCGAGCCTGCGATTCGCGCGGAACTGATGTGGGTGACGGCGCGAGCACTCAAGCCGGAGCCCGAACGCGCCCGGCGTGCACTGCTCGAGTATCTGCAAATCGCGCCGCGCGGAGCGGACGCGGCGGCCGCGCTCGAAGCGCTGGCGCTCATCTACTGGCATGAAGATCAATACGACCTCGCGCGTGCGACCTTCAATCGGCTGGTCGCAAATTTTCCGGGAAGCGAGCTCGCGCCAGGAGCGATACTGCGGATCGGCAGAAGTTTCGAAGAACAGCATCAGCTTGATTCCGCGCGCGCACAGTATCGGCGGCTGGCCGCGCGCTACCCGGGCAGCGAGGCCGCGCAAGATGCGCGATTTCGAATACCGTGGACGTTGTTCCTGGCCGGGAATTACCGGGAAGCGTCGACTGGCTTCGCGGCCGCCGGCACCCGGGCGCGCGACGCCAGCAATCGTGATATGTGCGACTACTGGCATGCGCGCGCGCTGGAAAAGGCCGGCGATACCAGCGGTGCGCGCGCCATATTCGAAAAGCTCGCCGATAGCACCGACACCAATTACTATCCCGAGCTCGCGAGCCGGCGCGTCGCGGCAGCGAGTCCGGATCTGCCGGCGGCGTCGGCACCCGATCCTCAATCCGGCGCCGCGCCCGCGGTCAGCGGAGTTGGCGAGTATCACATGGCACGGCTGCAAACGCTGCGCGCACTTGGACTCAAGGAACTCGAGCCGGGAGAGTTGAAAGCGCTCCAGGAACATGCGGCCGGCACGCTCGCGATGCGTCGTTTCGTGCTGGCGGGATTCGCGAGCGCGGATGCGTGGTATGACGCAATCGTGGCGGCGACGCACATGGAGAAGAATGGACAGATAGAGCGCGATGTGGCCGAGCGGGTTCGCTATCCGCGCGCATACTGGGATCTCTTTCAGTCGGCGTCGATGCGACTTGCGCTCGATCCTTACCTGGTGCTGGCGTTGGCGCGGCAGGAGAGCCTGTTCAATCCGAAGGCGACTTCGAGCTCGAACGCGCGCGGCCTGATGCAGTTGATTCCTTCGACGGCGAGGAAGATGGCGTCGCAAAATGGTATCGATCCGGAGGCGATCCGTCTCTACGATCCGTCGGTTAACGTCGAGCTGGGAACGGCATATCTGAAAAATCTGTTCGAGATGTTCAACGGCAACGCTTTTCAGGCGGTCGCGGCGTACAACGCCGGCGAGAACGCGGTGTCGAAGTGGATCGCTGAATCCGGCGGGCCCGATGACGAGTGGGTAGAAAATATCGCCTACCAGGAGACGCGTGACTACGTGAAGAAAGTGATCGGAGGGCGGCGTGAATATTTGCTGCTGTATCAGCGCGATTCGTAGCCGCCGCGCTTGACAGTTCGCCCGGCATCTCTACAAACTCCGGTTGGCAAGCTCGGGGAATTCTTGTTGGCATCGCGCGAATTCAAGGCGGTTTTTTTCGATCTCGATGGCACCCTGGTCGATATACATGGTCCGTTGTATATCGCGGCAAAAAACGCGCTCGACGAACTCGGACACGATCCGCCGCTCACGCATGAGCGCTTCCGCGAGGCGCTTTCCGCTGACGACGTATGGCTCGGAGTGCCGGAGCATTTGAGGCCCCAGTACGCGAAACTCGCGTACGCGTATTTTCTGGCCGAGATCGACAAGACCGAGCGGCTCGAGGTGCTGCCGCACGTGCAGGACACGCTGGCGGAGTTGAAGCGGCGCGGCTACGCGACCGGGGTCATCACCAGCCGGCCGGGAGATTCGCAGCGGCTGGTCGAGAAGCTCGCGATGGTCGGGCTCGCGTCATACCTGGACCAGGTCGTCACGCAGACTACCACTTCGCTGCGCGCGCTCGACAAGACGGAGAGCCTCAAGCAGACTGCGCTGAAGGCAGCGGTGCTTCCGCACGCGTGCATGTACGTTGGCGACGAGCCGCGTGACATCATGGCCGCGGTGGGCGCAGGATTCGGCGCGTCGGTCGCGGTGGCAACCGGCGCGGCGTCATTCAAATATTTGCAGACGCATCAGCAATTCAAACCCGACTACGTGATTCACTCGATGGCCGAGCTGATTGAGCTGATCGACACCATGAAAGCGGCGCGGGTGGAGTAGCGAATGGCGATGGCGCGTTTCGAGGAATACCGGGAGACGCCGCGCGCGCTCGAAGGGCTGAAGGTCGTCGAGCTGCCGTGCTTCGACACGATGCCGTTCATGGCGGCGGCGATGGCGGCGAAGTCATTCGCGGATTTCGGAGCCGAGGTGGTCAAGGTCGAGCCGCCTCGAACCGGAGCGAAGGAGCGCGCGCTCGGGCCGTTTCGCGATGAACTGCCGGACCCTGAGACGGGCGGACTGCATCTTTTCCTCAACACCAACAAGCTGGGCGTGACCATCGATCTGGAAAAGGCTCGCGGGCGCGACCTGGCGCTGGAGCTGCTGGCGACGGCGGATATCGTTTTCAATCCGAATCGTCCTGAGGTGAACGAGCAGCTTGGGCTCGACTGGCGCACGCTGACCGCGCGCTTTCCAAAACTGATCGTCGTGTCGATTACTTTTTTTGGCGCCGAGTCGCCGTACAAGAATCTGCGCGGCGGCGACCTGGTCGCAACGCACATGAGCGGCGTCGGCTACGAGACGCCGTGGCACCAGGTGACCGACCCGTCGAATCAGCCGCCGCTCAAGCCTGGCGGCAGGCAATCTGATTATTTGACTGGCTATACAGCGGCTTCCGCCGCGATGTGCGCACTGTATAGTCGAAAGAGCAGTGGCGTGGGACAGCATGTCGATGTCGCGCAGTGGCTCTCGATGATCAGCATGATTCGTCCCAACATCGGATTTTACTCGCACGAGGCGCGCGATTCCGCTTCATTCCAGCGTCTCTCGACCCGCCAGAAGATGAACGCCCAGTGGGTTTATCCGTGCAAGGACGGATGGGTTAGCTTCAACGCTGGGACGGATCGCTTCTGGCGCGGAGCGAAGAAGGCGATGGGTCATCCTGAGTGGATGGACAATGAGTTGTTCGGCACAGTCTTGGGGCGCGCCGGCAATATCGATGCGATCGAGGCCGGAGTGATCGATTGGCTATCTACGAATACGCGTGACGAGGCGTTCGCAAAGGCGCAGGCGGAACACGTGCCATGCTTCCCGGTACACTCGCCGGGCGAGGTCGCGAGCAACGAGCATTACAAGGCGCGCAAGTTTTTCATCGAGTTGGACCATCCTGCGGCGCGCGAAGTCCGGATGCCCGGTGCGCCGTGTAAGTTCTCGCGCACACCGTGGCGAATCGTGCGCGGAGCACCGCGGCTGGGCGAGCACAATCAGAAGGTAATTGGCGAAAGGCTGGGACGGTCGCAGACGGAGCTCGCGTCGCTGACCGAAGCGGGGATCATCTGATGGGAACCCGGCCGCTGGAAGGAATTCGAGTCGCCGACTTTGGATGGATCTACGCCGTCCCTCACGCGACCGCGTGGCTGGGCGCCCTGGGAGCCGAAGTAATCAGGATCGAGACGTCGGGCGCGCCGGACCTGGTGCGATTTCTAACCGGTACTGACGGATCGGTCGGCGCCAACCGCAGTGGAGTATTCCACGCGATCAACTGCTCGCGCCGCAGTCTCGCGCTGAATCTCGCGATGCCCGAAGGACAGGAAATCGCGCGCCAGATCATCCGGCAGAGCGACTTCGTTACCGAGAATTTTACCGTCGGCAACATGGCGAAATACAATCTCGGCTACGACGACCTGGTTAAAATTAAACCCGACATAATTATGTTGAGTGGTACCCCGCTTGGGCAGAACGGTCCATTCGCGCGGACCGTGGGCTTCGGGCCGACGACGCAGGCCTTTGCGGGGCTGTGCCATATCACGGGCTACCCCGACGCGTTTCCGTGCGGAATCGGGGGAACCTGGCCGGACTTCGCAATTGGAACTGGCATGGTGTTTTTTCTGCTCGCGGCGCTGCACCATCGTGACCGGACCGGACAGGGGCAGTACCTCGACCTGTCGATGGCCGAGATGGTTACGACGATGATGCCCGAGGCGATGATGGATTTTCTGATGAACGGACGCGATCAGTCTCCGATCGGCAATCGCGACGAGTCGATGGCGCCGCATGGCGTGTTTCCGGCGGCAGGCGACGACCAATGGATCGCAATCGCGATTGCCAGCGACGATGAGTTCGCGAAACTGTGCGAAGTAACAGGCGCACCCGGGCTGGCGTCGGATCCGAAATTCGCGCGATTGTTTGGCCGCCTCGCGAACGTCGATGAGCTCGAGCGTGAAATTGCGGCGCGCACGCGCGTCCATCCACGCGATCAACTGGTAGCGAAACTTCGCGCACGCGGTCTCGCGGCAGGTCCCGTCTATAGCACTCCGGAGCTGATGAAGGATCCAGTCTTCTCAGCGTCCAGCATGCTCGTTAATCTGAAGCATGGCGAGGTCGGCGAGCGCGTGGTGCCCGGACTCCCGGTGCAATTCAGTGACATCGATTTGCAATATCGAGGCGCGCCGATGATTGGCGAGCATACCGACGAAGTTATGAGGGAACTGCTTGGATACGACGCCGCGGAAATCGCGCGGCTTAAGGAAGCGAAGGTGTTAATCTAGCGGGCACCAGCCCGCTTGGACTGGAGGGTCGGCAATTCGTCGCCGCTCGACTACAGCGTGTTGTTGACGTTGGTCAGCGCTGTCGTCAGCGTCGTGCCCAGCGTCTGGTAGCCGGCATACACGATGACTACGACCGCCGCCAGAAGCAGCGCATACTCGGCCATAGTCTGGCCGCGCGCGAACGCGTCAGCTCTGACATACAGTTTCGTGATCAAATCCATTTTCCGTCTTTTCCTCCGTGTATTCCTTCGATCGATATCCGCCTCGCACGGTGAGGTCACTAATCATAGGTAAACTATCTATCGAAGTGAGCATTACCTACTGATTAGTATTAAAACATGTCAAATAGACAATATTATTCTAGTCACGTCTGACAGATAGAATTTATGTCTATACTCACTTTCAGTATTTTCTGCACGCAAGTCATATATATGTCAAGCGTACTGTATCCTCATTTACTATAGCTATCAGTAGGCATTCTCGCGTGTCTTATTGCCCTATTGGTTAGCCTACGGTGGTGACTGCGACCACGATGCAGAGGAAATCAGGGAAATGGCCGAATGGAGTACGTCTTTGGTAGGAGAAGACAATACCACCAAGGACCGAGTCGGGAGCGGGAGCCCTATGACAGAAGCTGGTGCAATATCTCACGGTAGCGGGAGCCGTCCAAGCGCTTTGGCGGTCTGGATTCAGGCGATTCGCGCGCCCTCGTTGAGCGCGGCGGCGATTCCGGTTTTGCTGGGAGTTGCGGTTGCGGCGCGGGCAGGATTTTTCTCGCTGGGCCGCATGATTCTGGCGCTGGTGGGTGCGATGGCAATCCAGGCCGGCACGAACCTTATCAACGACTACTATGATTTCCGCAGCGGCGCAGACAGCGAACAATCGCTGGGTCCGAGCATGGTGATTCAGCGGGGCTTGCTGAGCGCAGATCAAGTGTGGCGGGGCGGAATTGCGGCGTTTGCGATGGGCGCTCTAATCGGCCTGATACTCGTTTACCTGTGTGGCTGGCCGATTCTCGCGATCGGAATTCCGAGCATCGCGGCCGGGTATTTCTATACCGCCAGCCCGGTGTCGCTGGCGTATGTCGCGCTAGGCGAGTTGACGGTGTTCATTTTCATGGGCCCGGCAATTGTGATGGGCGCTTACTTCGTGATGGCGATGCATTTTTCGTGGGCGGCGATGTGGGCGTCGATACCGCTTGGCTTCCTGGTTGCGGGAATTCTGCACGCCAACAATATCCGCGACATCGAAAGCGACCAGCGACGCGGCAAGCGGACGCTCGCGACGATGCTGGGCCGCGCAGGCGCGAACTCCGAGCTGATCGCGCTGGACATCGCGGCTTACGCAGCGACAGTGGCCGCGGTGCTGTCGCACGCATTGCCGTGGATCGCGCTAGTCGCGTTTATCACCGTGCCGCGCGCGCTGGATCAGATCCGAATCATGACGCGCGAGAACGATCCGAAGAAGCTGAATCTCGGATTGTTTCGATCGATCCAGCTCCACATGGAGTTTGGCCTGCTGATGATTGCCGCGTTTCTCGTCGCCGCGTTTTTCGGCTGGTGATCTACCAGATCTACTTCATGAGAAATCCGGGCGGCGGCGAAGACACTAACTCGGACTTCAGCGCCTCGTAGCTCTTGAGGTCATCCATTGTGCGAAAGTAGCCGCGATGGAGATAGCCGAATACCGGCATTGCGTTGGCTACCATCGGAGCGAACAGGCCGGCCATCAGGCTCCATGGGGGTTTCGGCGGTATCAGATCGAGAACTGCAGGCTCAGCGACAATCACGCCGCAATACATGAATGACTCGAGCGATTGCTCGACGGCGATCTCCAGTGCGGCTGGATAATCGTCGTACTTGAGCGGATTGCGACGGGCGAGCAGGCGCATTCGGCGCAGGCGTTGGTCGGCGTCGATCTCCAGGCGGCTGTAGTAGTCGAGATTTGGAGGTCGATAGAGAGCGATCGTGGCGAGGGCGCGGTGGCCGCGATGGAACTCGAGCATCGCGCTGAGGTCGAGGTCCAGGATGGTGTCGCTGTTGACGATTGCAAACGTGTCCCCGCCGAGGAAATTGCGCAGACCATTGAGCGGGCCGCCGGTGCCCAGCAAGACCGGCTCGGGCGCATAGGTGATGCGCAGGCCGAATTGCGCTCCTTGGCCGATACCGCGCTGTATGACGGACGCCAGGTGATGGATATTGATAGCGACCTCGGTAATGCCGGCGCGGCGCAGCATCGCGAGGGGATACTCGATCAGCAGATGACCGCCTAGTTCGAGCATCGGCTTGGGCGTGGTTTCGGTCAGCGGACGCAGCCGCTCGCCCATCCCGGCTGCCAGTACCAACGCATTCATATCAGCGCCGCGCCAAGCTTGGGAAAGTCGGCGCGCAACAGAGCGAGCATTCGGCGCGCCTGCGCCAACACATGCGGGATGTAGCCACGGTACCCGCTCTTGCCGTTGCGCTCGAACATTTCGAAGCGTCCGATCATTTTAAGCGCATGCTGCAAAACGCACAGGCGATAGCTGGTCATAAATTGCTCCGGGTCGAGCGTGCCGGCGCCGCGTCGCGCCAGGCCTGCGTAGTAGAAATCGAGGATGCGCTGCTCGATCGCGGGCGTGATGACTTCATCGGTGTCGCGCGTGGTCAGCAGCACTGCGAGGTCCTGGGCCGCGGGCGCCATCAGCGCGTCTTGAAAATCTATAATTCGAATTCGCGGGCCATGTTGAATGTACAGATTTTCACGGTGGTAATCGCGGTGGGAGAGTACGCGCGGGAAGCGATGGAGTCGCGCGGCCATCGTCTTGAGTTCGGGCGCGATTGCAGAAAAGTCAGCGCTGGGTGCGACAGCGGCCAGGCCAACTTCCGCAAATTCCTTCAGCTCCCACTCAAAGAGCTCGCCGCCATAGGTAATTTTGAGCGCGACACATCGATCGTCGACTCGTGCGGTGCCGTCAACGTGAATGCGGAGCAGTTCGGCGGCGGCGAGCCGAAACAGATCCGCGGCGTCCGCACCCGGACGGCGGACAGCGTCGAGTAGTGAGAGTTCACCGACGTCCTCCACGAGCAACGCGCGGCGCGCTGGATCGGCATCGTAGAGCGCGGGAACGGGCGAGCCGATCGACTCGAGGAAACGATGCACATTGATCCACGGCGGCTCGGCGACTGGTGAGGGCAGAAGATTGAGAACGCGAACGTAGCGGGGCAGGTCGTCGGGGCCGAGATCAACGAGGATGGCAGTGGGCGGGACGATAGAATCGGTGTGGCCGCGCGGCGACGCGATCGCAAGGCGCCAGAAACGACGGGTCGACAGGTCGCCGCGGAGCGCGGCTACCCGGTCGAGCCGGGCGAGCGGCCATCGCTTCGCGATGGCCTGTGCTGCCCATGCGTGGAACGCGCCGCTGTCATCCATTGGAGATGGATTCTAGCGACGCGGGTATGCGCGCGCGAGTGTGACTCGCGCCACAGAAAACCGGCGCGGCCATTGCTGGCCGCGCCGGTTCATTTCTCAGACTCGGTCGCGCGAACGCGCCCTCGATCATGCGAACATCAATCGCCCGCTTCCCCGTGTCCGCCCTCTGCTGCACGCGCCATCTGCTCTGGCGTGAACCACTCGCGATCGACCGAGCCCATATTGATGAACCACGAGTCGTGTGTCGGTGCCTCCTGCGCTGGATGGTAGCAGACGGAGGAGAAACCGCTCTGCACGTTGACGGTCGAAGATCCGGACTGGAACTCGCGCTTGAATGGATAGATCGCGATTTTGGCATCAGGCTCCGAGCGATCGGCGTAGTGCATCCACGACGTGTAGTTGTTGAACAACTCCCCACCGCGATCGTACATGTCGTTCGACATCACGAAGTCCGCTTCCGAGTCGAGGTACAGAACTTCGTGGTCGTATAGCGAGACGAAGCGGCCCGGACGCGGACGTCCCTCAACGATAAAGAAGTGTCGCAGCTGCCAGTTGTCGGGGCAGTGGCTCGCGCCGCCGTCGGTAGGACATCGGACGTCGGGCACCTTTGCGATGTTAACCGCGCCGAGCATCGTCTTCTCGCCGAGCATTTTCCAGTCGTAGTTTTCGTTCTTGCCGCTGAAGCCTTCGTAGTGATTCGGGTCGTAGGCCTGCGGTCCGCTAGCGGTGTCGAGAATGGCGTAATTGAGGCGGCGGACTCGGCGAGCGCCTGGCGTCCAGGTCCACGCGGCGTCCTGGATCTCCGGAGCGGCATAGCGGAACTTGATCAAGCCGGTTCCACGGGCGTCCTGAGGCGCGAGCACCGGGTAGAGGAGTCCGAGAAAGTAGCGCCCGGTTTTTTTGAAGTCAGGATCTACCGGCATGGGATCGACTTCGGTACGTCCAACTTCATTGTATCCCGCGTAATGTCCGACCTCGTACCACGCGATTTGATTGAGCGGCTTGTTTTTGCCCCAGTACACGCTGTCGCACGCAAACCAGCGCAGATCGTATTCGTCGCTGGAGATCGGCCGGAACGACACGTTCCACATCACCTTGGTGCCGGCGTCCGGATCGTTGGCGTCAATGATTGGAAACGGCTCGCCGGCGACGTAGCCGATAAGGCTGCGATGGTCGGGCGTCAGCCGGACCTGGCTTGAGTACTTCTCGGTCGCATCCTTGTACGGTGGCGGCCAATCAATACGCTCGGTCGGTGTGACCTGGATAGTCATCCCATGCATCACTCGCAGGTATTGCCCCGGAGAGACGAGGTCCTTTACTTTGTAGGCGTTGTCGGGAGTGATGAAATCACCAGGTTTCACTTGAGCCGATGCAGGCGCGCTGGAAATACCGATCATTACGAGCAGCGCAGTCAAAATACCGACGCTTCCTGTTACCCATCCGATTGTGCGATTCATGTTGACTCTCTCTTCCGGCAGAGGCTGCCGACGCTGAAGTTTTAGTCCGCAACAATCTCAAAGATATTCTACAGATGCCATTAGTCCAGTAGACCGAATTCGTCAACAAGGATTATGTTCGGACTCGGTATGATTCGAAATCCTTAGGATCTATGAGGAATATTCTGCCAACAAAGCCTAAAAGAAGTTTCGCTTAAACGATCGTTCAAGTGAGGAGGAGGATTAATTGAGATTGCAAAAACGTTTGCAGCTAATGTCTGACCCGGAAAAGGGAAACGCACCTTGGTGTCTAATCCGATAGCCGACGGGCAGGGCTACGGCGGCCAATCTTCCGGAAGAATCGAAAAATCGTTCCAAAAGACGTGCTCATCAGCTATTCATATCAGCATAAGACCTGCTTGTAGGGCGTACTCTGAATGACAACCTGGTTTCCAGTGGCTGTGACCTTAGTTGTTGCCGGCGTGATCGTCGGCGTCATGTGCACGATCAACATGTTGATCGGCCCCAAGCGTCCCAGCGTGATCAAGAGCGAGGCTTTCGAGTGCGGCAACCCGCCGAGCGGCTCCGCATGGGGGCGTTTCTCGGTGCGGTTCTACCTGACTGCAATCCTGTTTCTGCTATTCGATGTCGAGATAATTTTTCTGTACCCGTGGGCGGTCGAACTGCGGAACCTGGGAATGTTCGGCTTCGTCGAGGCGCTTATTTTCATCGTGATTCTCGGGGTCGGGCTGCTCTATGCATGGCAGCGCGGCGCGCTCGACTGGGACTAGCAGCAAGCGATGTTGACCGAAAAAGTAAAGGACCGTTTTGGCAGCCAGATTCTCAGCGCGATCAATGAACGCGAGGAGGAGACCTTCACAATCGCTCGCGAAGGCGCCTATGACTTTTTTCGCGCGCTGCGCGACGAGCCTGACTTCGACTTCAATTTTCTTACCGATTTGACTGCGGTCGACTGGCTCGAGCGCAAACCGCGGTTCGAGCTGGTATACCAGCTCAATTCTCTAACCCGCGGCCATCGCATCCGCGTCAAGATTGGGGTTGACGGTCACGAGCCGTGGGTTAACAGCGTGGTCGGAGTATGGGGCGCCGCTGACTGGCTCGAGCGCGAATGCTTCGACATGTTCGGCATCATTTTCAAGGGCCACCCCGATCTGCGCCGCATCCTGATGTACGATTCGTTCGAGGGTTATCCGCTGCGCAAGGACTACCTCTACAACAAACGCCAACCGATCGTCGCGGAGATCGACCCGGTCGTGAACCCGATTCGCTCCTCGCGCTGATAACACGAAGCGATCCAAGCAATGTCACTACCTGCGCGCTGGAAAGATATAATCGTGCCGTCGGATCCTTCCGACCAGATCATGGAACTACAGATGGGACCGTCGCATCCGGCGTCTCACGGCACCATCAAGTTCAACCTTAAGCTCGACGGCGAACAGATCGTCGATTGCGACGTCGAAGTCGGCTTCCTGCATCGCGGATTCGAAAAGATGTGCGAGCAGGGCACCTGGACGCAGTGTTTCCCATATACCGACCGGCTGAATTACGCGTCGCCCTGCATCA
This sequence comes from uncultured delta proteobacterium, assembly GCA_963842215.1. Taxonomy (GTDB): domain Bacteria; phylum Desulfobacterota; class Binatia; order Binatales; family Binataceae; genus Binatus. Next base: position 88,319 of record CAWJFQ010000009.1, read on the forward strand.
ACAACGTCGGCTTTGCGCTAGCTGTCGAGCGGCTGCTTGGCGTCGAGACGACCGAGCGATGCAAGTACGTGCGCATGATCATGAGCGAAGTTGCGCGCATTGCCGACCACCTTACCTGCCTGGGGATGGCTTCGAGTGAAGTGGGGGCAACGACCGTTGCGTTCTACATGCTCGAGGCGCGCGAATTTCTCTACGACTTGATCGAGTCCGTGACCGGCGCGCGGCTCACGGTGACCTGGTGCCGCGTGGGCGGCATGACGCACGACCTTCCCGCGGATTTCAACGATCGAATGAAAGCATCCTTCGCGCGCCTCGACCAGGTGCTAAGTGATTGCGACAAGCTGCTCTCGCGCAATCGTGTATTCATCGACCGGATGGCAGGAGTGGGAAAGCTGGCGAAGGAAGAGGCTATCTCGTATGGGCTTACCGGTCCGTTGCTGCGCGCGGCCGGCGTGTCGTACGACGTTCGCAAGGCGCATCCGTACCTGGTTTACGATCGGATGCAATTCGAAATTCCGCTTGGCGACCGCGGCGACAACTATGATCGCTTCAACGTCCGCTTCCAGGAAATGTACCAGTCCAAGCGAATCATCGAGCAGGCGCTCGCATCGCTGCCCGAAGGTCCGGTCACGATAACCGATCCCAAGGTCGTGCTGCCGGAAAAAGAAAAAGTTTACAACTCGATCGAAGGCCTGATGAACCACTTCAAGCTGATCATGGAGGGCATCCACGTTCCCGCCGGCGAAGTTTACCAGGCGGTCGAAGGCGCCAACGGCGAACTGGGATTTTACATTGTAAGCGACGGCAGCGGCCGTCCCTATCGCGTGCGCGTGCGGCCGCCGTGTTTTCTTGGGATGGGCGCGCTCAACAAGATGCTGATCGGCCGCATGATCCCGGACATCATCACGACCTTTGGGATGATCAACATGATCGGCGGAGAGTGCGACCGCTAGAGCGCCAATCGATACTCTAGCGGCGCGTCACCTGCTCGCCGCCAATTGCGAAAGTCTTCCGCACCAGCGTACTCGAATCAAAAAACAGAAACGGTGTCGGCATCGCGACCGCCTGCCGCGGCTTGAATGTGAAACCCGGGGTCTCCGGCAATCCGTTGGTTTGATCGATAACTGTCACCACGAACGGCGCAGGCGTCGCGAGCTTGAGTGTAAGGTCGAATCCCTTCGCCGGCGCGCGCCAGTACCATCCGGTCCAGCCGTCGGTAATACGATCGGCCGGCGACTTGCCGTCGATCGAGCTACCGAGCACCGTCACTCCTACCGGCACTGACATCCAGATGACCGAAGCTCCACGCGCCGACGCGATGTGCGTCTTCACGGTGCGCGCGCCGCCCACGGTCGAGTCGTCGAGCACCTTGAGTTGCGGAGGCGGCGCGACGATGAGAGGAGCGTCGCCCTCTATGGTTCGGCCGCGATTTAGATAAGCAAAGTTCGGATATCGCGACATATGCGCGAGACTGCTCTTGGGAGTTTCATCGGTAGCAAGCCCGGTGATTCGCGGCAGCCATCCGCCGCGTACATGATGCTGAAAAAATTGCGCAGTGAAACTGTCAGGCCGTGAATCGAGGCAGACCCATCGAGCATTCCCGCGGTCAGTGTCGAGAAAATAGAAGATGCTGTCGGGATGAGGCTGAGCGGCGTCGAATGAGCTGGCAACGTCACCGCTGACGATCATCGCGATCGTCAACAAGCCTAGAGCTGCGGGCACGATACATCGCCGCCCGTTGGTCAGAAAGTCGATGAATGGGATGAACAAGCCGAACAGCAGAGCACTGGTCAATCCGCATAACAGCAGGAAGAGCTTTGTGCCGTCGGCGCTCGCCGGGAATGACGGCGCGAGCATCACGATTCCGGGCGCGAGCGCGAACAGCGTGAGAATCGCCGCGCGGCCGCCGGTAGCGCGGGGCTGATAGATCATCGCGAGCGTCGCAAACAGCAGCGGCCAGGCAAAAAGATAGCTGATGCCGGGCATCGCGATACTCGCCGCGATCATCATTGCTGTCCACACCGCGAGCGCGCCCGCGCCAAGATTCGGCAAACTGATCGACCGGCTCAGCAACGCGTACACCGCCCACAAAGATCCGAATGTCAGTGCGTCCGCCGCGACCGAATAGTAAACGCCGCCGTAAGTGGTGCCGACCGGAAGCATTCGCCAACCAGCAAGCGCCGCCATCAACCACCACACGCCGCGAGCCTCGATGACTGCGGCTGCGAAAGCGATCGCGTAAATCGCAAAGCCGGCGACGATTCCAGAGACGCTGAATCTTTCGTTGCGGATTCCGATCCAGATGACGCCGACGATGAGGATCGCCACCAGTATCGCAAGCGGCAGAGCCAACTTCGTCGAGTAATGTATCAACTCACCCCCGAGAGTGAAAAAAACTGCTTTTCCACTTTGAGGGACGTTCAGATCAATCGAGCCGAACCGCTGCGCCATAGACAGTGCGTACGTTCCCTGATGCTGCAGCGTGCGCTGGTCGAGCAAATCGACGTTGTCGAGCTCGGTGTGATAGCGCGTGATTCCGCCGGCCGCGGCAAAGTTCATTCCGGCCAAACCGGCGTTCAGAAAAACCGTCAGGTCGGTGTCGTTGGGCAACCGCTTGTACACCGCGGCCGCCGCCGACGTCGCATCAGGAAATGGCGCGGCCGCGAGCTCATCGATGAGCCACGAGTTAGCCCAGCTGGTCTGGAACATCATTGACGGGCCATCGTCGCCGCGCATCTCGAAGTTCAACACGACTCTGATGTCGGCCAGCTCGCGGGCAGAATGCTGATCGACAAAGCTGCTCGCGCCGAGCAGCCCAAGCTCCTCGCCATCGGTGAACAAAATGATCAGATCGTTGCCGCGGAGCGGACCTGCGCCAGCCTTAAGCGCACGGATCGCCTCAAGGATTGCGGCGACCGAAGTGGCATCATCACCGGCACCCGGACCGCTGGGTACTGAGTCATAATGCGCGACCATCATCACCGCCCCGGTCGGCTGCGTGCCTGGCATTTTCGCGACCACGTTGTTTACGACAGCCCATGTATCAGGGCCAAACGGACTATGTCGCGCAACAGTCGCGGTTTGTACCTCGGGATTCGTACCCAGTTCGCGCAAGCGCGCGACCAGGAACTCGCGCACTCGATCGTTTTCGGCTGAGCCGAGCGAATGGGGCTTTTTCGCAATTTCCCGCACGTCGCGCATTGCGCGCGCAGCGGAGAATTGCGTCACCGGCGCGTCGCTCTCGACCGCGGGTGGTGGTTCGGTGCTGTAAATCGCGAGCAACCCGAAGACGATGAGTAGCGCCAACGTGATTGGCCCGGCGAGATAGCCAGAGTGCGTCGGTTCGTCGCTCAAATCAGGGTTTCCTCTGCCATCTCAACGCCCTTATACGCGGATGTGGTCGCGGCGAACAAATGCGCAGACGCCCTTTGCGGCGCGGGTCCGGGCCGATATCATCGAGGGTTAGAGCTGAAGTCTGCGCGACCAGACTCAAAATGTCCCCTCCTGAAGCCATCGTCCCGCAAATCCTGCCGCCGCCGCGCCGTATATTGATCGTATTGCTCGGCGCAATCGGCGACGTAGTTCGCGCGCTTCCATTGCTCGGGCGCATTCGTAGAGCGTGGCCGGAGGCGCACATTGCATGGGCGGTAGAACCGAAGTCAAAGGCAGTCCTCGAGCACCATCGCTGGCTCGACGAGATCATCCAGTACGATCGTGCGCACGCGCCGTGGACGTTCCTCCCCTTCTTGCGGCGAGTTCGTAACGGACATTTCGATTTGGTCGTCGATCTTCAGCGGCACCTCAAAAGCGGTTTCACCTCACGAGTCTCGGGCGCGCGCGATCGCTTTGGTTTTGCCAAGCCGAACACCAAGGAATTCAACTATCTCTTCTCGAATCATCAGATCGCGCCGCAGCCGAACATGCGTCTTAAGCTTCTGCAGTACCAGGCGTTCGGCGATGCACTCGGGCTCGCGCAAACGCCGATCGAGTTTGGAGTTGCCGCGACCGACGACGAACGCATTCGCGCAGTCGAGATGCTACGTGACACGCCGCGTCCAATCCTGGCGGTGATTCTTGGTTCGTCGTGGCCGAGCCGCATCTACTTTCCCGAATCCACCGCCGCGGTGATTCGCAGAGTCGCGCGACCTGACGGTGAGAGCCCCGCGCTGTTTCCCGTGTTGCTTGGCGGGCCCGACGAAACAAACCTCGGCGATGAAGTCATGCGGCAGCTTGGAGATGTGCCGGCGCTCAACCTGGCCGGACGTACTTCGCTGCGCGATTTGATCGCGATTTTTCCGGAATGCGCCGTGGCGTTCGGACCCGATTCCGGTCCGATGCATATCGCCGCCGCGGTGGGATGCCCGGTGGTATCGCTGTGGGGCGCGACTGCTGCGGAGCGCTCGGCGCCGTGGGGTTTCGACGAGCTTGCCATCAGCGGCGCGATCCCATGCCATCCCTGCTATCTTCGTCAATGCCCGATTGGGCGCGAATGCATGCGGCGAATATCTCCCGAAGAAGTGAGTGTGACCGTGAGGCGCGCGCTCGCGATGCATGGGGCGGCGACACGATGAGTTGGTGGACGGCAGGCTTTGACGGGGTGCCATTGACGCGCGGCGGTTGGACATTTTTTTTGCCGGGCTACGATGCGCGCTTTTCGGAGGAGCTTCGGGAGCGGCTGATCGATTCCGCTTTCGCGGCGATCGACGGCACGGCGGCCACTCGCGTGCGGCGCTCGCGCCACGCCGAGACGTGGTTCGAGCACTTCGATCAAGTCGGGGGAGTGAAAGCCTATTTCAAAGTGCTCGATCCGATTCACGGGCTGAGTCGAATCAGGTGGATCTTCAGGCGCAGGCGCGCGGCGCACGTTGCGTCGATCTCGGATCATCTGCGGGCCGATGCCATTGGAGTTCCGGAGATTCTACTGCTCGGGGTCGAGCACCGCGGCGGCCGCGAGCTGATCGTGACCGCACGAGTCGAAGGATTCAATGTCGTCCGTCATTTGAAGCGGGCAAAGTTGGCGGCCAGACGAGTGGTGCTGCGCGCGCTCGGCGCGGAAGTCGCGCGATTGCATCGCGCAGGATACATCCACGGAGATCTGACGCCGTTCAATATCTTTGTGACCGGACTGGAGCCGCCGAAATTCGTGTTCATAGATCACGAGCGTACGCGGCGCACGATTCTGAGCCGCTTCGAGCGGCCGCGGATACGCAACCTTGTGCAACTGGGGCATCTCGAACTTGCGGGCGTCAGCAATACGGATCGGATGCGGGTCTGGTGCGGTTATGCCGCTGCGTTTTCAGCGCAGCGGGCGCAACGACGGCGCGCAGCCGCGATGCTCCAAGCGAGAATGGCGCTCGAACGCAAACAAGCAGGGATGATAGGCCGTGCATCATCGGCCGTGGGACATCGTCGGGAGGCGAGTGGGAACTGATGGCCGATAGCACGAAAATCTCGGTGGTGATCCCGGTGTACAACGAAGCGGCGACGATCGGACGCGTGATCGAGCGCGTGTTAAATTGCGGTTTCGACCCGGAAGTCATCGTGGTCGACGACGCTTCGACCGACGGCACCACGAAGTTCCTGCGCGAGTTTAGCCATCCGCAGGTGCAATGCTTTTTTCATGCGGTCAATCGGGGCAAGGGAGCGGCGCTGCGGTTGGGATTTGCGGCGACGAAAAATCCTTACGTCTTCGTGCAGGATGCGGATCTCGAATACGATCCGCGCGACTACGCCGCGATGATCGGGCCGCTGATGGACGGCCGCGCAGACATGGTTTACGGCTCGCGCTTTTTATCCGGGCCGCATCGCGTCATGTTCTTCTGGCATTACGTGGCGAACCGCGCAGTGACTCTGCTCTCAGACATGATAAGCGATCTCAACCTGACCGACATGGAGACCGGGATGAAGGGCTTCGTGCGGGAGAAGTTGATGTCGCTCAAGCTCACCGCGAATCGGTTTACTTTCGAGCCCGAGATAACTGCGAAAGCGGCGCGCGCACGATGGCGAATCTACGAGGTGCCGGTGTCGTACTCCGGACGGACGTATGAGGAGGGCAAGAAGATCGGAATCCGCGATGCGGTGACGGCGGTCTGTGCGATTTTGTATTACCGATTTTTCGATTGATACAACCGGAAACATGACGCGGACAGTTTAACCGGACAACGCCATCGAAGTGCAGCCGAATAGCAATCCGATTGAGGCACGGCCGCTGAGCGCCGTCGGCGTCGATCCCGAGCTGGGTTTCGCCGGCGGAGAGACGCAGGTGCTTGGACTGACGCTGGCGCTGGCCGCCGGAGGGCATCGCGCGGAGCTGATTTGCGATCGCGCAGGGCGGCTCTGGGAACGGGCAACCGCCGCGGGCATCAGATGTCATCCGCTGCGTATCCGAAACGCGATCGACCTGGCAGCGGGAATCGGGCTGCGCGCAATTCTCAAACGCGAACGGTTTGACGTGGTTCACTTTCATACGTCGCGCGCGCACTCGATGGCGCCCTTTGCACGCGGCTTCGCGGAGGCGCTGGTGGTCACGCGGCGCATGGACTACAGGCCCAATCGCATGTTCGCGCCGTACCTGTACAATCGCGCGGTCGATGGTGTGGTTGCGATTTCGGACGGGGTTGCCGATTCGCTAGCGGCCGCGGGAGTCGATCGCAGTCGCGTTACCGTGGTTCACAGTGGCGTGGATTGCGAGCGCTTCCGCCCGCCGACGGCGGAGCAGCGAGCCGACGCGCGAAGCGCCCTGGGACTTTCCGATGGCGAATTCATCATATCGGCGATTGGAGCGCTTGAACCGCGCAAGGGCCACCTCTATCTGATTCAAGCGATCGGCGCGCTTGCGGCGACGGAGAAATCGGTCACCGTGAAGTGTCTCATCGCGGGTCAGGGTTCAATTGGCGCAACACTGAAACGCGAAACCTGGCAAGTCAGATGCGCTGATCGCATTAAGCTGCTGGGCAGAGTTGACGACCCCCGCGAACTGCTGTGGGCGTCGGACGTGTTTGCGATGCCATCGGTGAAGGAAGGACTTGGGGTGGCAGCTCTGGAAGCCATGGCGAGCGGATTGCCGATGATCGCCAGCGACGTTGGCGGACTTCGCGAAGTGGTCGAGCCCGAGCGCACGGGCATCCTGGTGGCGCCCGAGAATCCCGCAGCGATCGCGTCGGCCGCCAGCCGGCTGATGGAATCGACGGAATTGAGAGCGCAGATGGGCACGGCGGCGCGCGCACAAGTGGTGGAAAATTACTCGATAGAGCAGATGGCGGCGGAGACGCTCGCGCTCTATCGGTCGGCGCTCGAGAAAAACGCGGGTAGAAGGGGCACAGCCAGATGAAAAGCATGACCGGATTCGGCCGGGCGATAGCCGAGCATCACGGCACTCGAGTGACTGCCGAAGTGCGCGCGCTCAACCAAAGGTTTTTCGAGCTCAAGCTGACACTCCCGCGCGGATGGGGCGAGCACGAGGCGGAGATTCGCAAGACCGTGCAAAGTGTCGTGGCGCGGGGACGAGTCGAAATTTTTATCAAGTCGGTCGCGCTGAAGCCGCCACCAGTCAGGCTCGAAGTCAACGACCGGCTGGCAAATTTGTACGTCGCTGAACTACGGCGGCTCGGCAAGCAACTTCACCTGGGCGGCAATCCTGAAATCGGATCGATTCTGAATCGGCCTGAAATTTTTCACGTGATCGAGGAGGAGCACGATTCCAGGACGGCGTTCAAGCTTGGGCATAAGGCGCTGGTGAGTGCACTGAAAGCGTTGGAGGCGGAACGAGTGCGCGAGGGACGGAGCCTGCACAACGATTTCGCGACGCGGGTGCGCAACATAGAAGCGGCGGTGCCGAGGATCGAGAAGTTGGCAGAGCAGACGCGCGCCGAGATCATGGAGAACTTTCATAAGCGAATCCGCGAGCTGCTCGAGGACCTGCCGGTCAATGAGAAGCGCCTATATGAGGAGGCCTCGTCGGCGTCGCAGCATGGCGACATCAGTGAAGAGATCACGCGGCTGCGGACGCATCTGGAGGGTCTCAAAGCGCTGCTCAAGCGCAAGGGCCAGGTCGGGAAGTCAATTGAATTTCTGCTGCAGGAAATCAATCGCGAAGTAAATACGATGGGATCAAAATCGCAGAACGCGGCGTTATCTCAAGTAACGGTTGAAGTTAAGGCGGAAGCGGAAAAGATGCGCGAGCAGGTACAGAACGTCGAATGATATGTGGTAGAAGGGTCTTTGCACCCGCTGGATGACTTCGATAGCCTTGAAACCAGGTGATTCTTTGCCGCCAAGGCGCGGTATAATCTTCATTCTCTCGGCGCCGTCGGGCGCCGGCAAGACCACGATTTATCGCGCGGCGCTCAAGGCGATCGCAGACCTTGAGTTTTCCATATCGCTGACGACGCGCGCACGGCGCGAGGGCGAGGCGGACGGAATCGATTACAGCTTCGTGAGCGAAGAAGAATTCAACCGCAGGCAATCGTCGGGCGAGCTCGCCGAATGGGCGCGGGTGTTCGAGTCGTCGTACGGTACGCCGCGAGCTCCGCTTGATGCCGCGGTAAAATCGGGCCGCGATATTTTGCTCGACATCGATATCCAGGGTGCGCGGCAGATTCGCAAGACGTATCCGCGCGATGCGGTCTCGATTTTTGTTTTGCCGCCGACGCTCGAGGAATTGGCGGGACGCTTGCGCGGACGCGCCACGGAAGAAGAATCCGAAATTCAGCGTCGGCTGCGAAAGGCGCGCGAAGAAGCCGAGGCCTATCCCGAGTACGACTACTTGATCGTCAACGTCGAAATAGCGAAATCCGTCGCGCAGCTCGAGACGATCGTAAACGCAGAGCGGCTGAAGGTCGGCCGCCTGCGCGGCGAATTTGCGCCGTGGAAGAGCTAGCGCAAAGCAGCTCTCCCGACCAACTCGCCGGCCTGATCGGGCGGGTGCAGACCTATAACCCGCAGGCCGATGTCGGACTTATCCGGCGCGCGTACGATTACTCGGCGCGCATGCATGTCGATCAGAAGCGCGAGTCGGGTGAGCCGTACGTTACCCATCCGCTGAACGTCGCGATGATCATCGCGCAGCTCAAGCTCGATGTGCCGTCGATCGTCACCGGCCTGCTGCACGACGTGGTCGAGGACACGCATGCGTCGCTGGCGGAGGTGCAGACGGATTTCGGCGCCGAGGTCGCGCAGCTGGTCGATGGCGTGACCAAGGTCTCGAAAATCACCTTCCAGAGCCGCGAGGAAAAGCAAGCCGAGAATTTCCGCAAGATGATCATCGCGATGGCGAATGACATCCGCGTCGTGCTGATCAAGCTCGCCGATCGGCTGCACAACATGCGCACGCTGGACCATCTGTCGGCGGACCGGCAGCGGGAAATCGCGCGTGAGACGATGGAAATTTATGCACCGATCGCGCATCGGCTCGGTATTTACTGGCTCAAATCGGAGCTCGAAGATCTGTCGTTCCGTTATTTGAATGCAACCGCGTACCAGGCGCTGAAGTCCTTCGTCGCGGCCAAACGGGTAGAGCGCGAGGAGTACATCGCGAACGTCATCGAGATTTTGTCGCGCCGCATGTCCGACAGCGGAGTGACGGCGGAGGTCACCGGGCGGCCAAAGCATTTTTTTTCGATTCATTCGAAGATGCAGGAACTCGGGCTCAGCTTCGAGGAGATTTACGACCTGGTCGCGTTCCGCATCATCGTTGATACCGTGCGCGAATGTTACGAGGCGCTCGGGGTGGTGCACGCCAACTGGAAGCCGGTGCCCGGCCGCTTCAAAGATTACATCGCGCTGCCGAAGGCCAACATGTACCAGTCGCTGCACACCACGGTGATCGGACCGCGCGGGCAGCGGATGGAAGTGCAGATTCGCACGCGCGAGATGCACAAGGTTGCCGAGGAAGGAATCGCGGCGCACTGGAGCTACAAGGACGGCAACTCGCGCGAGCTTAAGGACACGGAGCGGTTTGCGTGGCTGCGGCGCCTGATCGAATGGCAGCAGAATCTCAAGGACCCGCAGGAATTTCTGTCGACGGTCAAGGACGATCTTTTTCCCGAGGAAGTCTTTGTCTTCACGCCGAAAGGCGACGTGTTCGATTTTCCGCTTGGCTCGACCGTGATCGACTTCGCGTATCGAATCCATTCGCAGGTGGGGAACCACCTGGCAGGAGCGCGCGTCAACGGGCGCATGGTGCCATTGCGTTACCGGCTGCGCTCGGGAGATACGGTCGAAGCAATCACTTCGGAAAAGCAGGTGCCCGGCAAGGATTGGACAAACTACGCGGCGACGGCGCGCGCGAAATCGCGCATCCGCCAATGGCTGCGCAATCAGCAAGCTGAGCGCTCGCGCGATCTCGGAATTTCGCTGATCGATCGCGAGCTCGAACCGGTCAAGCTCAGCGTCACGCAACTTCGATCAAGCAAGCGTCTCGAGTCAGTGATGGGAGAGTTCTCGCAACGCGACGTCGACGGCCTGCTGGCAGCGGTCGGCTACGGAATAATCACGCCGGCGCAGTTGCTCGCGAAACTGCTCACGCCCGACGAGCTGAAAATCTATCGTCCCGAGAAGCCGCCCACACCGCTGGGACCCGCGCAGCGGGAACGCGCGGCCAAGGAAGCGCGAAAATCGGCGAGCGGCGCGGTCGTGGTCTCGGGCGTCGGGGACATGCTTGTGCGATTTGCACGATGCTGCAATCCGCTGCCGGGTGAGGCGATCACCGGCTTCATCACGCGCGGGCGCGGCGTGACGGTGCACGTCGCGGGATGCCCGCATGCGCTCAATACCGATCCGCAGCGCCGGGTGCCGGTGGTGTGGAAGGACGGCGAAGAGGCGCCGCGGCCGATTCGACTCGAGGTGCTGTGCGCCGATCAGCCGGGTCTGCTGGCCGCGATGACCAAGGCGATCGCTTCGGCGGGGGTAAATATTTCGACGGCCGAAGTGAAGACTCAAGGCGCCGACGGGCGCGCGCTCGCGGTGTTCGAGGTGAGCGTGACCAGCGCGCGGCAGTTGAACAACCTGATGAACTCGATCGGCGCGATCGACGGCGTCATGCGAGTGTCGCGCCTCGGTCAACAGAACGGCGGCCGCTATTGATGAAGACCTCGATTCACACCAAAAAGGCGCCTGGCGCGATCGGTCCATATTCGCAAGCGGTTGCCGAAAGCGGGTTGGTCTTCTGCTCGGGGCAAATCGGACTCGACCCGGCGTCGGGCAAGCTGGTCGAAGGCGGGATCGAGTTCGAGACGCGGCGCGTGTTGCAGAACATCGGCGAGGTGCTGGCGGCGGCGGGGCTGGATTTTGTCGATGTTGTGAAGACCACGATTTTCATGGTGGATCTGGCGGAGTTCGAGACCGTGAACCGCGTGTACGGAGAACATTTCGAGCCGCCATATCCGGCGCGCTCGACGGTGCAGGTGGCGGCGCTGCCGCGAAACGCGCGAATCGAGATCGAGGCGATCGCACTCAAGCGCGACTAACTTCCCGAATCACTCCAGGCTCAGAATCGACATCGCGGTGGCATCGAGAAATTGTCCTGACGGGTCGAGTTTACGCGCGGAGCGCAGCAATCGCGTTGCGTTCGCACGACGCATGGCAGCCGGCACGGGCGCGTCGAAGAGCCGTGATTTGTCGAGGTCGATAACAATCACGGTGAAACTCTCGCGCGCTTGCGTCACCAGCAGGTTGTGCAGATTGAGGTCGGCGTGAAAAAGGCCCTTGGCGTGCATCGTGTCGATCGCGGTGCGCGCCTGCTCGAGAACGTGCACTCGAACGGTGGGATCGTCGTCGGTCTTCACGAACTCCCACAGCGTCATTCCGCGCACAGCTCGCGTCAGAAAAAATCCTCGGTATAGAGCTGGACCGAGCCATTCGATCATCGCGCCCATCGGCTCGACCACAGGAATTTCGCGACGCCTGGCCTCAAGCGTCACGCCAAGCTCGCTCAACGGGCGCGGCGTCATGCCCAGGTAGACGTCGCTGAGAATCGATCCAATCAGTCCGCCGCGACGGCTTCGCCGCGCGAACAGCTCATGCCCGCCTTCGAGGTCGATTCGAAATCCGCTCTGCCGATTGCCCGTGCCCGCTTCTGAAGCCGACGTCAGCGCACCAAGTTGTTGCACAATTTGCGCAGCTTGCGAAACGAGCTCGCGATGAAGCACGAGTTCGCGGCGTCCGATCCTGAACCTCGAGAAGTTCGGGTCGGAGCGCCATCTCATTTGTGCGGGCGGTCTCACACCGCGCCCGTCTTGTTCACCGGTCTGGTCCACAACACGAATACGGCGGCGAGTGCGAGCAACGAAGAGAGGAAATGCGCCGAGTAAAAGAGCGCGATGCGGTTCAAATAGTTGCCAGTCGCGAGATTGAGCAGCACCGAGACTGAAAACAGAACCCATGCGGAGTTCGGTGCACGCTCGCCGGCGGCCCGATCTGTCCACCACGCCGCGGTTAGAGCCATATACGGCACGAGCAGCGCAGCGTAGTAACTTTTCCACGAAATCGGTGCGAACGATGGCATCAGGCAGAAGAGTCCGCACAACGCCAGGCGGCTTCCAAATTTGTCTCGCTCGCCGCTCATCCAGTCCCAGAGCGACACTGCCGCGATGAGAATCATCTCGAGGCCCATTCCGACGATCGTGGCGGCCGCCGAGGTTTCGGCCTCAGCACCGACGCGAAGGCTCATCACGCGCGCGACCGCGGACACGCCCGACTGATTCGTCAGCATCGTGCGATATCGATTCGTCATCGAAGCAATCGCGGTTGCATACGCGCCGGTCTGAGCGATCCATTCGCGCGGTCCGAAAATAACGATCGGCACGATCAGCAAGGCGATTCCCATCGCGACCGTCCATCCGAGCGTCGCGAAGTGCTCCCGGACCGCAAGATGAAGCGCGGCCAGAAGCGCAAATGGCTTGATCAGGATGGCAGCCGCAATCATCAGTCCGGCCCGGGCATTGTGCGATTCCTCGGCGTAGATGATTGCCCAGACGATTAGCGCAAGGGTCGGGAGATTTATCTGACCGTGATCGAAATTATTGTCGATGAAACGAAATGACAACAGCACCGGGACGACAATCAGTACGGCCGGCAGTTTCCGCTCACGGCCGAACAGAATTACCCCGGTGCCGAGGATCAATTCGATCAAGGAGAATGCGTTGATCGCGAAGAAGACGAATTGCGCGAGATGACGCGGCAGCATCGCCAGCGGTGCGAACCCGAGTGCGAAGATTGGTGCGTATAGAAAACGATCGGAATCTTCGGGCGGATAGATCGCGAGGCCGTGCAGTACGCGATGACCGGCGCGATAGTAGACGTTGAAATCGCCCTGCGCACGAAAGGTCGCGGAGATTCCGAGCCCGGCGAGGTAGGCGGCTATCGCGAGCCATGCGAACTGGCGGGCGCGCGTCGCGTCGATGGTGTTCATCGCGAGGGGCAGGCTGGCCGCGCGCCGCGGCGAGGTCACCCGATCGGCTTGGCTTCCTCGATCAGCATGATTGGGATGTCGTCGCGCACGGGGTACTCGAGTTTGCAAGTGCTGCAGACCAGGCCGTCCTGCTTGTCATTGAGCCGCAGGTCGCCCTTGCATTTCGGACACGCCAGGATATCGAGCAATTCCTGACTCAGCGCCATCGTCGAAATCCTCCAGACATTTTTGGTTCGCTGCTATGCATCGGCCGCCGTTGCCGCCGCCGTCATGCGGCCTAGTATCAACTCGTCGAGCGCGCTCGTATCTTCCGCGTCCATCGTTACTTCGAGTTTGAGAGCGTATAGCGAATTGCGCGGGAACGGAAACCGCTCCAGCTTGACCAGGTCCTTCTCGGTCGTGATGACCAGGTCGGTGTCGCGCATCGCATTGATCATAGCCTGCCAGTCGGCGGGCGTGTAGGCGTGGTGATCAGGATACTCGAAGACACCGACCAGTTCCGCGTCGAGTTCACGCAGCATCGCGAAAAACCCGCTTGAATCAGCCAATCCGGTTACCGCCAATACGCGCCGTCCGCCCAATGCCAGCGGGGTTTCGCGCCACGTTCCCTGCTCGGCAACAGTGAACGCGCGCGGCCGCATCGACGCCTGCAGCATTTTGCGCCTGGTCAGCTTCTTCATCTGCGATGGTCGAATGGCCGATGCGCTGAGGCCGGTGTTCATCACGATTATCGCGTCCGCGCGACGGACGGCGCGGACCGACTCCCGCATGGGTCCGGCCGGGAGCATCCAGCCGTTGCCGAAGCCACGGTCGTTGCTCACCAGCACGAGATCCGCATCGCGCTTGAGACGCACGTGCTGAAAGCCGTCGTCGAGGATTACCACGTCGAGCGGACCGTGCTGGTTCAGCAGCTTGATGCCGTCGAGGCGCCGCCGTGCAACCGCAATCGGGCCGCTGAACGACTTCGCCATCATCGCAGGTTCGTCGCCCGCCTGTTCCAGCGGGATTTGCAACTTGCCGCCGTCGGCTGCAAGCTCGGCGCGCGCTTTCGACCGCCGTCGTTGGTAGCCGCGACTCACGATTCCGACGCGCAAACCACGGCTCTGCAAGTGCCGGGCGAGAAACAAAGTGAACGGCGTCTTGCCGTTGCCGCCGACCGTAAGATTGCCGACGCTTACCGTCAGCACCGGCGAGCGCCGTTTCATCATCCGCCAGTACAGATGACGCGAGCCCACACCAAATCGGTAGAAGCCGGCTGCAACCGCGAGCCCCATCCACGAGGGTAACATGCGAATGGGAAGATCGCGCTGCCACCATTGCTCGATTCGCGGACGGTTCGGACTCGGTTCGCTCGAGGGCATCGGTCAGCCGAGATTAATTAGCGCTTCCAGCTGCTTCAAGGCGAACCGCGCGCCGCCCGACGCCGAGCTCAGAGACAGGCGCGCACGACGGCCGGCCTCCCGTCGCGCCGCATCGTTGCTGAGCCACTTCGAGGCTTGGTCGACTATGTCGCGCGCGTTCTTGACGATTCGCGCGCCGCCCGCACTTACGAGCGACGACACTGTCTGCTGTTGGTTCTCGTGATAGGGACCGATCAGAATCGGAACTTCAACCAGCGCGGGTTCGGCCGGATTTTGCCCGCCGCGTCCCGGCGCGAGACTGCCGCCGACGAATGCGATCGCGCCGCGACGATAGAAGCTGCGCAGCTCGCCGATGGTGTCGAGAATCAAAACATCCATACCGTCGGCCGCGTTTGGCGAACTGAGTTCAGACGCTTTGGCATAATCCAGCGAGGCCGCGCGCAACACATTTTCGACCTCCGGCGTACGATCCAGATGACGCGGCGCGATCGCCAGCGCGAGCTGAGGAAAATCCTGCCGCAGTTCACGGTACGCGCTCGCAATGACGGCGTCCTCGCCGGCCGCGGTCGATCCAGCGATCAGAATCTTTCGTCCGGGCGCAAATGCCAGCAGCTCAGGACGAATCGCTTCCTCATTCGGCATATCTGCCCGCGCTTCCTCAATTTTGGTATTGCCGGTGACGACGACTTTTGCCGCGAGGTCGAACTTCGCGTATCGATCTGCGTCTTCACGGCTCTGCGTTAGAATCAAAGTCGCGTGTCCGAGCGCATCTTCAAACAACCCGCGCGCACGCAGGTAACGCCGCAACGATCGCTCCGATATGCGGCCATTGACCACTGCGATCGTCGCACCCATCTGTGCCGATTCGATGAAGTAGTTCGGCCAGATCTCAGTCTCCGTGATCAACACTACTTGAGGGCGCACGCGCTCAAGGAAAGATCGGACCGCGCGCTTATTGTCGAGCGGCGCAAGCATCCAGGTCGCCGCGCCGGGAATTCTGCGCCTGGCGGCCTCGCGTCCTGCCGCAGTCATAGTGGTGACTGCCACGAATGCGTTCGGAAAACGCTCGAGTAGACCGTTGGCGATCGGTCGAATCGCTTCGATCTCACCGACCGACGCCGCATGAATCCAGATTCGTGGCGCGCCGGCACTATCCGGTAACTGACCGTGCCCCATACGCTCGCGATAGTCCTGCATGTTCGCCGGATGCGCCGCGAGCAACGCAAACGGCAACGCCGGGTACCACAGCAAGTTGTACAGCGCGACTAGCATCGGAGCTTCGTGAGGCGCACACCTAATCGGTCGAAATTGCGATCGGCGAATCTCAGTTTACGAGTCCGCCGTTACCGGCGAGATTTTCGGGCGACATGAATTGAAGGTCGTAGAGCTTTCGGTACTCCTGGCCGCGTGCAAACAATTCGTCGTGCGTGCCGTCTTCGACGATGCGGCCATGAACGACGACGACGATCCGGTCCGCGCGGCGAACCGTGGACAGCCGATGCGCGATGACCAGCGTCGTGCGATTCGCCATCAGATGCTCGAGCGCTTCCTGCACCGAGCGTTCAGCGGCAGAGTCCAGCGACGAAGTTGCCTCGTCCAGAATGAGAATCGGTGCGTCCTTGAGCAGCGCCCGCGCGATCGCGATTCGTTGCCGCTCGCCGCCAGAAATCCGCACGCCCAACTCACCCACCATCGTCTCGTAACCGTTGGGCAGCCGCGAGATGAAGTCGTGTGCGTTGGCGAGCTTGGCGGCTGCGATCACGCGCTCGAGATGTTTGTCGCTGCTGCCGTACGCGATATTGGCGCGAATCGTATCGTCGAACAGAAACGTGTTCTGGGTGACCAGGCCGATCTCCGCGCGCAACGACTTAACCTGCAGCTTGCGCACATCGAGTCCGTCAACCGTAACGCGGCCCTGCTGCACGTCGTAGAAGCGCGGAATTAAATCCGCCATCGTGGATTTGCCGCCGCCGCTCATCCCAACCAGCGCCACGACCTTGCCGACACCGATTTCCAGGTTGATATCGTGCAGTACCCATTCGTCGCCGTAGCGAAAGCTGACATGTTCGAATGCAACGCTGTGCGGGCCGGGCCGCAGCTCGATTCCGCCGGGATCGTCGGGAACCTCGCTCGGAGAATCCATCATCTCGAACACGCGTTCGGCCGCAGCCAGTCCTTGCTGAATGCTGTTGTTGGTTTTCCCGAGCGCCTTGAACGGCCGGTACACGAGAATCATGGTGGTAAAGAATCCGGCGAACTGACCAAGCGTGCGGGTTCCCGCTTGCAGCGATCCCACCGCCCACCAGACCACTGCGACCACGGCAACCGCGCCCAGCGCTTCGATCAGCGGTCCGGTGAACGCCTTGATGCGCGCCACCCGCATAAAAATTCGAAACAGCCGCTTGAGCTCGCGATTGAAGCGAGTGCGTTCGTAGTCTTCCATTCCAAACGCCTTGACGACGCGGTTTCCCTGGAAAGTTTCGTGCAGCAGCGACTGCAGGCCGCTCAATTGCTTTTGCTGATTCTTGGTCTCGCGACGAACTTTCTTCGAAAGGCTGGCGATTGGCAGAACGATGATCGGGAAACCGATGAACGCAATGATCGCGAGCCGCCAGTCGAGCCAGAAAGCCGTCACCAGCAAGGCGATCAACGACATGCCGTCGCCGACGATCGAAAACACACCATTGCTCAGACTCGATACCACCAATCCAGCGTCGCTAATGACGCGTGAAACCATTACGCCGGTGGGAGTACGGTTGAAAAAACTGAGGGACTGGCGTTGCAAGCTCTCGTTCAGATCGGCGCGAATATCGACCACCATCTTCTGCGTGATGTAGGCGCTCAGATAGTCGTCGCCAAAGTTGGCAACCGCGCGGAGCAAAAATAGTCCCGCCAGCAGCAGTGAGTATTCGCGCAACTTCAGAGCCCCGTGCGCATCGAGCTGATTCCCAACTTTCAGATTGGTGACCAGGTCGACCACCAATTTTATGATGAAGGGGATTCCAGCACTGGCCGCCGAGAGAACCAACATCGCCGCGCCGAGCAGCAACACGTAGGGAAATACGTATGGCCGGATGTAGCCGTATAGCCGCCGTTGCAGCGGGGTGAGCAATTTCATGCGCTGGTCCTGGACGCGATCATATGAAGCGCTGTCGTTTGCTCACACGCGAGAACATTCGGCATACCGATAAAGTCGTCTCCCGTCACAAGCATCCGCCCTAGGATATAGGTAAGCGGCGACAGTTTGTAGGCGGCAACAGGCCTGAATGCTTGGGTCTCGCGGTCTATCGTTGGAGATGCCCGGCCGGAACGCGCGGGCGGCTGTTGGGGGCGGCAGTTTGGCCCCTGATCTGACTTCAGC
This sequence comes from uncultured delta proteobacterium, assembly GCA_963842215.1. Taxonomy (GTDB): domain Bacteria; phylum Desulfobacterota; class Binatia; order Binatales; family Binataceae; genus Binatus. The sequence goes on from CAWJFQ010000009.1 coordinate 106,449, forward strand.
CGCCCCCGGCGGCGGCCGCCGCCGCTTCGCGGGGCATCGCGCCGGGCTCTTTCCATTCCGAAAAATCGATCTGCAGCAGCTCTTCAAGCGCCTCGACCTCGGGTCGATAGCGCTCGGTCAACATCGCCCTCGTCCCGGGCGAAAGTGGGAGAAATGTCTCGCCGCGGCCGTTACAGAATTCCCATATGCCGGAGCGTGCGAGCGCTCTGATAACGGGATAGGCATGGCGCCTCTTTAGCCAGTATCGGAGGTGGCGCGCATTCTGGGCGAGCTTGCGGCTCTTCGGCGCACGCTCGATGAAATTAATTTGCCGTTGCCCGCGGCCTTTTTCGGCAATCGGGATTCGCGCGGTCCCAATAAAATCGCAGACCCGGTCCAGATAGGCTTGGGAATCGTCGCGCAGCTCTTCATAGCGCATAATCAGAAAACGCTCCCGTCCGAACTGGTCGAACCATGCCGTGAGAAGGTTCGCATAGCGGTTGGCGTCGTCAAGATGCGGCCGTGTGTTGAGCACCTCGTCGAGGGTTCCCCGGACGAACGCGCCCCGCAGCAGCATTTTGTAAGTCGAATAGGCATGATCGACGGGATTGCGGAACGTCACCAGAAATTTGCAATCTGGCAGCTGGCGGCGAATACGCGCGGGCGCCCTGGTCGCGGTGAAGTACGGACAAATCTCCGCAATCTTGCGGTCACCGGTCGCGTAACGAAAATGCCGGGCGTACCAATCAATTCCCTTCGAGTAGAAGGTGGTGAAGAATTGCGTCTCCTTGACTCCGTAGGGAAGATCGACGTGGCCCCCGAGCATGCGATGCAGCCAGGTGGTACCTGTGCGCGGGGGGCCGAGCCCTATGAAATCCGGCAATCTGATCAGGCGGTCCGACGCCATATTGCGTCGGACTTAGCAGGTGGTAAGTGCGCGTTCTCAAATTACGGTCGAACCTTCGATGGAAGGGCGCTCCATCTTTCGACCGAGAGTCTCTGCCACTTCGCCGCTAATCGCGTTTGACGCTCCGCTCCGACTTCGCCGATTCTTAAGACGGTTCAGGAGGCAATGATGAAGACAGAGGATAGCAACGATCTCGACCTGAACATTGCGTTAGCGCGGGCGGTGTTGTCGGTGCTCGCACTCCTTTCGTGGTACGTCGATCCCTCTTACGGTGGATGGTTCTTCATCGATGAGACCTCCTTGATCATCCTGTCCCTGCATCTCACTTACAGCCTCGCGATGTTTGTGCTGATCGATCGCGGCATCGCGGCTGCGCTGCTACCCGAAATCTGCACCGTTCTCGACATAGCTTTTGCCGCGGCAGTCACCATCGTGACCGAGGGACCGACCAGCCCCTCCTGGCTGTTTTTCGTCTTCGCGATAATCGTGGTGGATTGCCGAACCAACTTTCGTGCGGCGATCACGGTCACGATTTGCAGCTCGCTGGTGTATTTCACGTTGCTGGCGGCCTTCGTCCCCGGACACAGGAACGAGTACCTGATGCGTTCCGCATACCTTGCCATCATCGGTTACCTGATCGGATTCATCGGCGCGCAACGCGGCAGGTTCGAGGCGCGCGTGCGCAACCTCGAGGCGGCTGCCGAACGCCACTCGATCGCGCGTACATTGCACGATGACTACGTGCAGGTGCTGGCGGCGGTGAACCTCAGGCTCGAGACCTGCCGGGCCCTGATGAAGACCGAGAGCCTCGATGAGGCACTGGCGAGGATCACCGACCTGCAAAAGAGACTGGCGCGGGAACACGACGCCGTGCGCGCCTATCTACGCTCGTTGGCGGAGGTCGAGCAGATCCCGGAGTCCGAGGATACCCCGTCCGCGGTCGAGACACTTTTCGAAGTGAGGGCAAATTTCGCGGGGCGTGCGCCGATACTCGAGCAGGTTCTGCAGATCGTTCTCGAAGGAGTGCGCAACAGCTGGCAGCATGGCAGGGCGGCCTGCGCGGCGATCAACATCAGCACCGCCGACCATCTGATCCATATCGCGATGGACGACGATGGCGTCGGCTTCAGCAACTCCGAGCAACCGCCGTGGGCAATCGCGTCGCGGGTTGCCGAATACGGTGGACGGCTGAAAGTGGGCGGGGGCGACCGCAGCGGCGCTCATCTCGAGATCGAGATTCCGGCGGCATGACGGTGAAGAAACGGCTGCGTCTTGTCATCGCGGACGACCACTCGCTCTTCCGCCAGGGCTTGAAAGAGCTGTTGCTGCTGCAGCCCGAGGTCGAGGTGGTCGGCGAGGTCGAGAACTTCAGCGAACTCGCATCGATGCTCACCACCACGCCTTGCGATGTGCTCCTGCTCGACCTGCAAATGGAACGCTGGGTGGGCGGCAGTATCGAGCGGCTGAGCCGGGTCACCCGGATCGTCGTGTTGACTGCGAGCGAGCGCAAGGAAGACGCGATGGCGGCGCTGCGGATGGGCGCGTACGGATTCGTGCAAAAGCGTTACGCGGTAGAAACCCTGATGGAAGCGATTCGGGCCGCGGCGCAGGGGCTGGTGTGGATCCCTCCCGCATTGCGCGCGGGACTCGCCGCGCAGCTCAGATCACCCGCGCGCAGCCAGCTCTCCAACCGCGAAACCGAGATCATCCGCTGTGTCGCCGCGGGTTTGCGCAACGCTGAAGTGGCTGAGCGGCTTTCGATCGGCGAGAGCACGGTCAAGACCCATCTCAACAACATCTTTCAGAAGCTCGGCATCCGCGACCGCGTTGGACTGGCGCTCTATGCGCATCGGGTTGGACTGGCGGAAGCGCCGCGCGGCAAGCGCTAATCCGAATGCGACCGCGAGCCGCGTTTACCATAAGACAGCAGCTTCACGAGGTCGTTCTCGACGCGATCATTTCGAGCGCAATCGTCGCGACTCGTCCTGCCGCGCCCGGCGAACCGAGCTTCTCGCGCAATGCCTTCAACGCGGCGACGGCGTCGGCACGAATCGTATCGCTCAGAAGCGGCTCGGCTGCGCGCACCAGCTTGTCCACGGTAACGTCACCCTGAATCAGTTCAGGCACGATCTGCCGGCCAGCGAGGATGTTCGGCATCCCGATAAAGTTGACTCCCGTCACCAGCATCCGCCCCAGGATATAGGTCAGCGGCGACACTTTGTAGGCGATTACCTCGGGGCATCCGAGCAGGGCAGTCTCCAGGGTGGCGGTGCCCGACGCTACCAGCGCGAGCTCGCTCGCCGCGACGATGTTGTAGGTGTCGCTTTCGACGATCCTGATTCCTGAAAGGTCCGCGCGCCCAACCTCCGCGAGTTCGGCCGGGGTCAGGGTCGGGGCAAGCGCGAGCGCTATCTCGAGATTATGATCGCGCGCGATAATCCGCGCCGCGCTGACCATCGGATGCAGCAGATAGCGAACTTCGGCGCGGCGACTGCCAGGCAGGATCGCGACGATTCGCGCGCGCGCTGGAAATCCGTGGCGTTTGAGCGTCTCCTCCCGATTCTGGACCGTAGCGATCCGGTCGAGCAGCGGATGGCCGACGAATGAAACGCGTTCCCCCGCACGATGGAACAGTTCGGCCTCGAATGGCAGCACCACCGCGAGCCGGTCCGCGCGATCGACCAGCTTGTCGATTCGGCCGCGTCGCCATGCCCAGACCTGCGGGGTGATGTAGTAGAGGACTGGCACGCCGTTGCGGCGCGCGGTGCCGGAGAGAATCAGGTTGAATTCCGCGTAGTCGATCAGAATCACAAGGTCGGGCTTCTCGCGCCGGATGATCCGGCGCAGCGCGCGAAATGCGCCGATCGTGCGGCCAATGGTCGAAGCCAATTCCGAGAGCCCGAGGCCGTGAATGTCCTCGGTCTTGATAACCGCGCGGACTCCGGCTGCGCGCATTTTCTCGCCCGCGATACCGAACAGGTCGCACGACGGATCGCGCGCGAGAATCTCACGCGCCAGGTCGCCGCCATGGAGATCGCCCGAGGCCTCGCCGGCGACGATCATGATGCGGCTCCGGAGTGAAGACTGCTTCAGGCGTTCATCAAGCGGTCGCGGCGCTTCGGCATTCAACGGCATCGAAGCGATTGTGATTGAAAAACCCGACGCCGCAAATAGCCCGGCGTGCCCGATTCAATTGTCTTGAGCGAAATTCCTGCGGATAGCCTCGCGAATCTGATCGACCGGCGAGCCCTGATCGGACATCCGCTTCGCCAGCAACGCCTCGCCGGTGCAAATTTCGCACGAGGCGCCATGCATGCCGCGATAACAATCGAGCAGGTTTTGATGACCCTCAGCCTTGTCGCATCCGCAATAGCAGTGGAGTTGCGCGAGCAGCGCGGGATTTTGCTCCGCGAATTTGTACGCTTCCTTGACCGGACCGACGAACTGGTTTGGATCGAGTGTCAAACGTCCCTGAGTTGCGCCGGGCGTGGGCTCCGCCGCCTCCGCTTGTCCGGTGCAGCAGCAATGACCTCCGATGCACATCGCACTGCGTGCGCCGCCATTTCGCGCGGCTGAACCACCGAGCATTGGCCACACGCAGGCAACTGCCAGGATAGTCGCAATCGAACTAACAAAAATGATTGCCCGTCTCACGCCGCACCGCCTTTGTTCAGAGTTTTTTTGACGTCGTCGACGATGTCCTGGGCCTTCACGATTTCGCCGTTGTATTCACGCACCACCCGCCCGTCGGGGCCTATCAACATCATATCAACCAGGTGGCCAACGGAACCATCGGGCTGAATCTGGCGGCTGAGCTTGAATCCCGCCAGCGCCTGGTCGACATCTCCCGGGCCTCCCGTCAGGAAATACCAACCCTTGGCATCGGCTCCCTGCTGACGCGAGTAGTCAAGCAACTGTTTGGGGCCGTCATGCTCGGGATCGACGCTGATCGAAACGAGGGTCACTTTCGAACCGAGATCGCTGCCCAGCCGCAGCGCGACGTTCGCGAATTTCGCTGTTTCCATCAGGCACGGACCCGGGCAGGACGTGTAGATGAAATCCACCACCAGCGGTTTACCCTTGAGGGACGACAGCACGACCGCATTGCCGTTCTGATCGACGAGCTTGGTGTCGGTAAGAACGCTGGCCGAGGCGGCAGTATCCCCGGAGCCGCGATGGCATCCAGCCACCGCGAACAGGCTACAGGTCATTACTACAACGGTGACGAGAGATCTGAGGTTACAATGAGTACTCATATGTATATCTCTTGATAAGTGTATAACCGTTAATGATTAGAGATCTATTACTCAGTGGGGCGGCGGGGTATTGGATAGCACCACCGACCATCCAAGTACCACTGCCAGCAGAATGCATTCCACGGCTACGTTGCGAATCAGCGAAGCGCGCGCCGACGATTCGCCGGCCGACCCTACCAGCCGATAGCGGTTGTAGCCGCCAATCAATATCACCGTCGCAGCAGTGCCGACCTTCCATAGAAGCGTCCGTCCATAAATCGAGTTCACCAGCAGATCGAGTCGCAATCCCAGGGAATCCCACGCTCTGATTGCGCCGGTCACCACAAGGACGCCGACCGACCATCCTGCAATCGTCGATACTCGCGGTGTCGCCCCGTGCAGCCAGTCGGGGCCGGCGTGTCCGTAGGTCGCGCCTATCAGCAAAGATATCAGCGCGCCGATCCACATGCCCGCGGCAGCCTGATGCAAAAAATGAGCTGTGACTGCGACTGCGCCCTTGTCGATAGCGTGGCTCGTGATGCTCTGCAAAGCGAGCAGCGCCGCCGATACGACCAATATCAGCGCTGTCGCGAAACGGCCTGGCGCGGGGATCCAGGCCACCAGAGCCAACAGTAGCGCAGTCGCGAGCCTCCACGTCCAGACGCGGCCGGCAAATGTCTGTCGCATTATTTGCGGCATCATAGGAATCACTTCGCGCAGGGTCGAGTCCGCCATTCCCGCGCCCACGGACAAAAGTCTCAGCGGCGACATGACCAGCACGACCAGCGCGAGCACTCGCCAAAGCGAAGCCATGGTTCGGACCGATCGATCGCCAGCGGCAGTGTGACTCGGCGCCCCCACCAGCGCAAAAGCGGTGGTTCCGAATATGAGCACTTGCGAGGTTACCAACGGCCATGCGAATACCGGCTGCGGTATCACGATCCGCCGCTCGCCACTGAGAAGGTGTACGAACCGTTGGTATGATGCGTATCGATGCAGACGACCGCCCACTTCACCAGGTAGTCGCCCGGTTTCATCGCGCCAACTTTAACCGACAGCCGTATCCCGTCGTCGCTCACTTGTGGCGGTTCCACCGCAAGGTTCTGCCCGTCGGCGCCGGTCACCTCCAGCTTCGCGAACAGCTTTTCGATTGGCGCGTCGAAGTCGATCACGATTTCGGACGGCGGCGAAGCAAGTTTCTGTCCCGCCGCCGGCGACTCTTTATCCGGGAACGAATGTGCCGAGGCCCGGATCGAATAGCTAGTGACAATAGCCAGCAGCGCTGCCGCGGATGCGCACATGCTCAATGTCTTCATTCGCCGGGACCTCGATTGATAGTCCAGTTGCCCCACTTGGGAAAGAACGAGTCGTAAAAGATATCGAGCAATCCGATTATCGTGGCATGATTAGCCGGCACCGCTGCATTGTTCAGCTCAAACTGGGTGCCGATGCTCAGTTCATAGTGATAGCTGACGTATGCGACGCCGGGTGTCGCCATTATAGTTGGAAAGGTCTGGCCCGACGGTCCTCTTAGCAATTGATCGTAGTTGAACTCGCTGAACACGAACATATTGCGAAAGGGCCACTTGAGCCCGATGTCTTCGACGCTGTTGCTGAGGTACGGCAGTGAGTATTCAACCACCGCGTCGGCGAACAAGTTGTGGCTCGTTTGCCCGCCCAAGGCAGGGAGATAACCGAGGTCGCCCTGAAAACCCAGGGGACGAAGATATTTGAGCATCGGCGAGTTGGGAATGTCGCCCAAACCCTTCTCCCACAGGAACTCGGGACCAAGGCTGGTATGGCTCTGATCCCGAATATCCTTATTACCGACCGGCAGGTCGGCTATCAGCGCGGTCGACAGTAGAAACTCATGCTGCAGCGAATAAAAGAACGCATACTTCAGTGCGACTTCCGGATTTTCGACACCTTGGTGGCTGGGACCCTCGTAGGGGGAAACATGATGCCACGCGGTTCCACCAGCGAGACTGACTATCGGCATGTCGTTGTCGTCGATCCAGAGAACCTTCTCGCCCGAAAATCCTATCGAGTAGTCGTTGGCATCGCTGCTTTTGACCCATGATGGCTGCAGTATATCCAGCTCGTTGGCCGGCGTAGGATCTTCAGTTATCAACGGCTCCAGGAACACGTAGTCACCGACAACCCCGTGTGCATGAGCCACGTTCGCGCGCATCGCGAACAGCATCATCAATGCAAAGACCAAACTTCTCCGCATCGTCACTCATCCCGGCCGGTTAAGACCGCATCCCTTTGCTCGCGAGAAATGGAGGCTCGCGAGGTTATGACTCCGTACTTGGGACGCGCGTGGACAGGCGGGTTATCGAGCGCAGATAGACGAACAGCGCGCCCGAGAACAATACAACGTCCACCGCTAGCTCTAACCACATTCTTGGTCGCGAAGGGGCGCCGACGCCGAAGCAGCCGCAGTCGAGCGTGAGACCTCGAAGCAGGGCGGACGCCAACGCTGTGAAAAATATTACTGACAGGACGGCGACCGCGAGCGATCCGACCCGTCTCGTTCGCGGCCCAAGCAACAACAAGCCGCACGCGATCTCGAACGGCGGCAGTCCAAACGCGAGCAGGTTGACGAGCACGGCAGGCAGGATCGCGAATGCCGCGATGCTGTCCGCGAACTGCAAGGGGTCGCGAATCTTGTCTATGCCCGCATAGATGAATACTGCAGCGACGGCCAAACTCGCCGCAAACACCGCATACTCGCGACGCGAATTGCCTGATGCCATCATCGGGCGCTCCCTGTGGATGCCGGCAGACCGGCCGCCGACCATGCGTCCCAGCCGCCAGTGAAGACGCGGACATTGCTGAAGCCGAGACTTAGCAGAGCGTTTGCTACGAGACGGCTGTCATGACACTCACCCCCGGAGCAGTATACAATGATTGGTTTGTCGTGAGCGTCCTGCAGCACAGTGGCCAAGCGCCGATAATCCTGCGCGAAGTCGTCCCGCGCGAGATTGAGCGCGCCGGGCACATGACCTTGTTCGAAGAACACTGAGGGCCTGGCATCAAGGATGAGTGCGCTTTTCCCATCGACGGCCGAATGGAATTCATCGAGTCCGACGGTTGCCGCGGGCGCGATCTTGAACGGAGGCGCTGCGATTAGGGTCGTCAGCTCGGCATCGAACCGCTGTTCGGGATTTTGGTAGACGACAGGAAGCGGAGCGCGTGAAAAATGATTCATGACGAGCCCAGCCGCCAGGGACGCGATTGCGAGCAGGGCAACGCCGCCGAGATCGCGCAAGATTCGCGATCGAAAACTCCGTGCTCGAGACAGCCGGGCAGACTCCGGAGGGACAATCGATACTGTTGAAGTCATCTGTGCAAATCAGTGCGAGGGGCGGTTCCCAGTAGCGTCATCTCCATCAAGCAATCGTTGCAAATGACCAGAGACTAATTCCTGGCCGGCGTGGCCGTCGTGACCAGTATTCAAAGCGCAGGCTGGCACAACCTGCGCACTCGGTGGCTTGAACGCCGAGGGGACCAAACGCTCGCGAGCCGACCACTGACCGAAGTTGCCGGGACTGGTCGCCAGCACGCGAAATCGCATGCAGACAGTGTTGCAGCCACAACCGGAATCGCAATTTCCATGGAGCTCGCCAGGCGACTTGACGATCAGATCAAGCGGATGCGTCTTACCCGGGAAGATGTCCACCGGGTCTTTCATCCCATCAATCCAGAAGCTGTGGATGACGTCGGCGGAGGCAAGCTCGAGCCGGACATTGGTAGCGCTGGGAAGGTACAAAACATCGCTGGTTTTGATGCCCAGAGACGGGTAGTCAAATTCCCACCACCATTGATGCGCGATCGCTTTGACCGTGAGCGCGGGCTGGGTGTCGGCACCGCCGACGATTCGAGCGACGGAGACCACTCCGGCACAGATGCACGCCAGACCGACGAAGGCTGCTACGAATAGTAAGGACGATTTCATGCGCTCACCTCTAGAAGATGAGCGCTATGATAGCGCCGTCGCCAGCCGCCACCGGCTCGTGCGCCGCCGCCCGCTCCACGTCGCTCGCGACCCGATCTGGCTCGGCCTTCTCGCCCATGTACTGCAGCAATGCTTTGCCGTTCGCATCAACCAGGAAGAATTCGAGAACATGATCGACGGTACCATCGGCTTCGTGCTGTCGAATCAGGTCGAAATGCGCCATCACATCGTCGATCTGTTTGGGCGTTCCGGTTAGGAACAACCATCCATTAACGTCGGCGCCTTGCGCCTTCGCGTATGCATTAAGCTGCTCCGGGTGATCGTGTTCGGGATCGACAGTGATCGACACGATGCGAGCGTCCGTTCCAAGCCTGGGCCCAAGCCGATCGGCAATCTGTTTCATCCGACTTGTGAGGACGAGGCAAGGTCCGGGGCAGGTGGTGTAGATGAAATCGAACAGCACGGGCTTGCCCTTGAGCGAGGCCAGGGAAACCGGGTGGCCGTTCTGATCTGTCAATGTGATATCGGGCAAGCAGTCGGAGGCGTTGCGCACCTCGAATCCTCCACTCTCCCCAATGTCTGGAGCGACTTGAGCCGGCTGGCGGCAGCCGGTGAGCGTCACCGCGCCAGCGAGGGTGATGAGCAGCGTCAGAAAAAGGCTTTTCCTGATCGACGAAACGGTTTGCGTAGAATGCATAATACTTCTAATCAATTTTCTCCGGCGTATTGGCGTCGGAGCGCGTCGCGTATCTGTTCGACTGGCGAACCTTGCTCCGACAGCTGCGCCGCCATCATCGCCTCTCCGATACAGATTTCGCACTTCGAACCGTGGTCGCCGCGATAACAATCGAGCAGATTCTGATGGCCGTATATTCGGTCACATCCGCAATAACAGTGCAGCTGCGCCAGCAGCGCGGGGTTTTTCTCCGCAACCTGGTACGCCGCCTTGGCCGGCCCGATGAACTGATTGGAATCAAGCGTTAAACGCCCGTCGCTGCTGTTGGCGGCGACAGTCTGAGCACTCGCGCCTCCTATGCAACAGCAATGACCCCCGATGCACATGGCACCGCGCGCGCCGCCATCTTCCACCGATGAAGCGCCGAACGCTGACCACAGATATGCGACCGCCAGAATTGCCACCACCGAGGAGCTTAAAATTAATGCTCGCCTCATGCTGGATTTCTCAACTGTTGTTCAGAGTCTTCTTGACGTCATCGACGATGTCCTGCGCTTTTACGATCTGACCGTTGTATTCGCGCACCAGCTTGCCATCCGGTCCTACCAGCATCATATCGACCAGATGGCCTACTGAGCCATCCGGCTCGATTTGGCGGCTCAGCTTGAAACCCGCCAGGGCCGCGTCAACGTCGCCGGGGCCTCCGGTCAGGAAGATCCAACCCTTTTCATCAGCGCCCTGCTGCTTAGAGTAGTCGAGCAACTGTTTGGGGCCGTCATGCTCGGGATCGACGGTGATCGAAACCAGCGTCACCTTTGAGCCGAGATCGCTGCCGAGTCGCAGCGCGACGTTCGCAAATTTTGCCGTCTCCATCAGGCACGGGCCCGGACACGACGTATAGATGAAGTCCACCACCAGCGGCTTACCCTTGAGCGACGAGAGCACGACCGTGTCGCCATTCTGATCGACGAGCTTGGTGTCCGTGAGGACGCTAGGGACGCTGTCAGCGGATGAGCCCCCGTGGCATCCAGCAGCCGCAAGCAGGCTCGACATCACGACTAACATGATTCCCAGAGATTTGAGATTACGATTGATACTCATATCTATATCCCTCAGTACTTATGGTTCTTTACTCTGCTGATTAAATGACGATTCCTCGCGGGGAAAGTTTTCGGGTTGCTCTTTAGGTTCACGGTAGTTCGACTCGCGGCTTCATCGAGACAGCGACATCGTCAGGACCGGAAGCGGGACCTTGCGATCGAGTACTTCGGCATTCTCATACAAAGTGCGATCGCGCGCAGCGATAATCTCCCTTGCTCTATCCGCGTTGGCCAGGCATTGAGACAATGCTTCATCGCGCTGGACATACAGTGCCTCGATTTCCAGTTGAGTGAGAGCGCCGAGAGTCATAACGACGTCGTTCATTTGAAGGTCGCAGCGCATCGCCGCTTCCTCGATGCAGTTATCCTCGTTTTTATCGAGACGCTGCTCCGCCCGTTCCAGGCTAAGTCCGTTTGCTGCGCCCGAGGTCTCCGGCGTCGGCGTTGCACAGCCGACGAGAAGAATCGCGATAACGGTCAAGATTCTCATCGTCAATGTCGCTTTCCGGTGTCATGGGTCGCCGCTCGTTCAGACAATAACGGCAGGACGGCCTTGCTCAGGCTTTGCTCATTCAGAGGAGTTTCGTCGGGGGTCAGTTTAGCGCGAACAGTGCCCTGCTCGTCGACGATGTAAGTAATAGGGAGCTCGGTAGGATCGTTGAAGCCGTTGGCTTCGCAGTCGCGCAACATCGCTGCGGGGTAACCGAAGGATTGCATCGCCTTGGCAACATCCGATCGTTCGTGCAGTCGATTAGCGGCCAGGCCGATCATCTCTAGTCCCTCGCCGTGATAGCGTCGATAGAACGCGTCGAGAGTCGGCATTTCCGCTTGGCACGGAGGGCACCAAGTGGCCCAGAAGTTGATCACGACCACCCTTCCGCGTTGTGCGGCGAGATCAAAGGATTGACCGTTCAACTCCTGGACCACGAGCGCCGGCGCCGCCTGGCCGATTTCCACTCCGCCGTAAGCGTCGGAGATGCTGGTCGCCACAAAGGGGGTGGCCAGCAGAATGAGCGCCGCGAGTGCCTGCCGCATCTCGATCCCCTTCAGAAGCTATAGCTGACGATCGTCTTAACCAGGTAAGGCGTAGTCAACTGATGGCCGTTTACGTATTGGAAAACTGGAAACTCCATATCGGCGTACCATCGGAATGGCCCCCATCCTATTTCGGTCCCGGGGGACAGCAGCACTCTGTCATATCCAGCATCGGCGGGATCGGCATTCGACCCCTGATCGTGTGATCGCACCGACGCGTACACCGTTCCCAACAGTGCCAATTCGTTCAGCGGCCCTACCTGGCCAAAATTATAAATAGGACCCATCGCGGCGTCGAATTCCTTGCCTGGCACATAGAGGTCGCTGTGTAGAAACGGATATTCGTATTGAACCTGCGCGTACCAGTTGATGGGCCGCTCCCACAAGGTGAGGCTAAAGTTGCCAATCCGGTTGGGAAGCGACCCTGTCTTATAAGCACCCAGGAGCAAATCCGTACTTCCGGTTCCAATCGAGGTGTCCCGGTCAAAGTGGGGGTAAGTCCAATCTCCGCTGGGAGTTTTGATTCCTGCGAGCAGTCCCAGCGACATATCTTTGAGCAGGCCCGTGTACATGCCCCAGACTCGGACATCGCCAAAGTTGGCGTGCTCGAACTGATCGGGCGGGGCATTGCCGGTGTCCGAGGTTCTGAAGACTCTGGCCGTATAGGGAACCGTAACCATCACTCCCCAGTCGTGGTTGAACATGTACTGACCACCGACCGTATTGAAGTAAGACTTGATTTGCTTGTCATCGTTGGTGTACGCGGCCGCCGGCTGCGACGAGTGCCAGTTGATATATTGGTTCATGAAATCAAACTCGTACCAGACCGTGCCGCCAGACCCCTCTGGGATCAGGGACGGCGTGCCAACATCAAAGACCCCGCAGCCGCATGCACACGCCCAAACCAGGCCGGGCGTCAGACCGATGACGAAAACGGCGGCGATCAACAAGCGTCGGGCCGCCTTGGCGCAAAACATAAACTCAAAAATCCCTCTCATAAGCCTTTCCCCGGCAAACACCTTTCGGTGCGCGCTTTTCCTGGAAGGAAAACAGCCTGCCGCCGTGCCTAAAAATCCTCCACATACCCCTCATTATGAACGCGAGGCCGTGTCCTTCGGTCGCGAACCAACGAGGCCCGCGAGCAATCGTCCAAAAATGTGAAAGGCGGTGCTAGGAGAGCAGCTTGGGCGGAGGCGGATCGGGAGCTTCGGCGAGTTTGCTTTTGAGAATCGGAATGAATTGAGAGAGCGTTTCGTGCGCGACGATTTCTGCACCGAGCGCGGGCAGCGCCGGCCGCGCGACCAGCACGGTGCCTGATGACGTTTCGAGCGATTGCAGCGGATGACAGATGTCGAGCGAGATAGCGGGGCCGGAACGATCGGAAATGATCACGACGCCGATCGAGGGCAGACTCGCAATCATCATGACGAACGCCATCGCAGCGGCGAGTTGCCGCATCGAGGCGCGATCGATCGTCATTGAGGTTGCCATCTCCTTCCGCTATTAGCCTTTGCCGCGCGCGCGATCAACGTCGGCCACGACAGCGTCCGGACTCACGTCGAGTGCATTGTACTGGCGAATCTGATGGCCGTCTGGACCCAGCAGAAATGCCTCAATGGAATGCGTGATCGATCCATCGCCCTCGCGCGTACGGCGCAGCTTGAACAATGCCATAACCTGGTCGATTTTCGCCGCCGGCCCGGTCAGGAAAATCCAGCCGCTGCTGTCCGCGTCGTGGCTTTTCGCGTATTTCGCGAGCTCGGCGGGGCCGTCGTGCTCCGGATCGATCGTGAGCGACACTATCCTGACGTCGGCTCCCAGGGCAGGGCCGAGCCGATGCGCAATCGCTGCCATCTTCGCGGTCAGCATCGGACAGGTCGAGGCACACGAGGTGTAGATGAAATCGATCAACACCGGCGTGCCCTTCAACGAGGCAAGTGAGACCGCGCGACCATTCTGATCGATCAGACTCACATCGGGCAGGCAATTATTCCCGTTGGCGGCAGGATAATCACCGCGCGCCTCGCGATCGTTGCACGCCGCCAGAGTAAGAATCACCGCGAGGCTGAGTATTCCCAGTACGCGGTTAAAATACTTCATGCGCAACTCAGCGGTCATCGAGCTATGGCTACTCCAAATAATCAGAAGAGCGCGTGACCGGCTACGAGGTCTGCGGTCTTGATATGGACGATGCCGGCTGCGTCTTCATGCGGCAGGCCGGCGGGCACGCACGAGGCCTTGCCCTCAGTCATGCGATTGACCGAGTAGCGATTGCCGCATACCCGACATATCAGCTCCCCGCCAACTATCCGGTAGCCGCTATGGTACGCGAAGCACTGGCGGCATGCATCGAACACCGACCGCACCTTGCCGTCGTCGCCGCGCGCGAGCACAAAGCGCAGCTTCTCTCCCGCATTGTCGGTGTAACAGAAAAGCCGCGCACTGCCGGGACGCATCGAGGATACATTGACGGCGACGTCGCCGCTGCCGGTTACTGTCGTGCAATCTGAAGTCGCAGTGAAAAAGAGAAACGCGGCGCCGATCGCCAGCACCAGACCGACGAGAATCCTGAGCCCGCCAAAACGCATCGTGCGCAGATCTTCTCGCACCGAACGCCAAGGGTCAAGGCGCGACCGAATCCGTCAGCATCACTTCCTTGATTTTCTCGGTCAACTCCATCACGCGCAGTCCGTCGTTGGCGCTGACTGCGGGAGTGGATCGGTGGCGGACGGCCGCGACGAACGCGTTGACCTCATCGGCCAAAGGATCGCCTTCGCCGAATTCGATTTGCTCGGCCGAGATCGTAGGAAACTGCGCGCCCCGCGCCGGCGGTGTTTTGCGATACATCTGGATACTGCGCGCCTCGTAGTCAACCGAGATATACGCGTCGGGTTGGAAGAAGCGAATCTTGCGCTCGCGCCGCGCCGACACCCGGCTCGTGACCAGATTTGCGATGAGGCCGCTCTGGAAGCGGATGCGCGCGTTTGCGAGGTCGATTCGATCGGTAAGGATCGCGACCCCAACCGCCTCGAGCGATGCCACTTCGGACGGCGCGACCGACAGGATCACGTCGAGGTCGTGCACCATCAGATCGAGCACTACATCCACGTCGGTGCCGCGCTCGGTGAATGGCGCGAGGCGATGGCATTCGACGAAGCGCGGATTTTTTACGATCTTATGCAGATGCACGACCGCGGGATTGAACCGCTCGAGATGGCCAATCTGCAGAATGCGCCCACTCGACGACGCCAGCGCTGCCAGGTCGCGCGCCTGTACGAGAGTCTCGGCCATCGGCTTTTCCAGCAGTACATCGATGCCCGCCTTCAACAAGGCAGACGCGATTTCATGATGAGTTATTCCAGGGGATGCGATCGTCACGAGGTCAACTTTGCCCGCGAGCATCCGGTAGTCGGCCAGCGGCGTCGCGCCAACTTCAGTTGCCAGCCTGCCCGCTCGCTCGAGGTCAATATCGACGACGTGTGCGAGCTTGATTCCCGCGATCGCGGAAAATTTGCGGGCGTGCAAGGTGCCCAGCCGGCCCGCGCCAATAACCGCGGCGCGAAGCTCAGTCACCGGTTTCCGCATAGCCGTAGAGGGTTACATTTTTGGCGCGCGCGAGCTCGAGAGTGCGATCACGCTCAAGAATCAGTGCAACTCGTGGCTCGACGCCAAGCATCGAGGCACCGATCTCGGCCAGCAACTCTATCGTAGCCGGGCCAATCGCGGGCCGATCAAAACGCAGGTCCTGTCCCGGCTTCGCGGCCTTCGCGACAACCAAGCCCGCACCGACCAGCCCGGCAGCGCGACGCAGCGCAACGTCGGTTCCTTCCAATGCTTCGACGGCGGCGACCATTCCGTCGCGAACCGCGACTGTCTGTCCAATGTCGTAGCTGCCGAGCCGGCGGGCGACCGCGAACGCGAGCTCCAAGTCGCGCATCTGCGCCGTGGTCGGCTCGGGACCCGCGGCGATGCCCTCGCGCGCCAGCCAATGTTCGATCATCGGCGCGGGGTCGATCATCCTTATTCCTTCATTTTCGACTTCGCGCGCGACGCCGCGCAGCACAGCGTCGTCGCTGAAGCGGCCGATCCCGGCCAGCATTTTGAGCGCGCGCGGGTCGGGCGCGAACGAATCCTTCAGCCGTGCGCGCGAGATGCCGCCGGCCATCGCTGCTTCAGTTACGCCGGCGTTTTTGAACACGTCGATTATCTTCTGCAGCTCGCCGACTTTGATCCAGGTAACTTCGCCGGCCACCGAATCGAGCGACTGATCGCTTTCGTTGAGGTGTGCGACCGCGACGATTTTTATGCCGCGCTCGCGGGCGGCGCGCGCTACTTCGAGCGGGAAGACACCGTTGCCTGCGATGAGCCCGAGCTTATTCACGCTCGCGGCCAACGACTCCGCGCTTCGAGTTGTTTATGAAATCGATCAGCCGGCGCACCTCGGCCAACTCGCCGTATTCCTCGAGAGTCCTGGCGATCGCCTCCTCGCGCAGCATCTTGGAGAAAAACAGCGTGCGAGTCGCGGCCTTTATCGCGGCGATTTTCTCCGCGCTGAAACCGCGCCGCTGGAGTCCGATTTCGTTGACGCCTGCCAGCCGCGCGCGATCCCCGGCGACCATCGCGTACGGCGGCACGTCCTGCGCGACCTTGGCGCCGGCGGCCACGAACGCGTGCGCACCAATGCGGCAGAACTGATGCACGCCGCTCATGCCCTCGAGACTCACAAATTCCTCGAGCACGCAGTGGCCGCCGAGCTGGGTGGAATTGACCAGGATGCAGTTGTCGCCGACGACGCAATCGTGCGCGATGTGCACGTACGGCATGACCAGCACGTGATTGCCGATGAGCGTGCGCATGCCGCCGGCCTCGGTCCCGCGATGGATCGAGGTGAACTCGCGAACGGTATTGTCGTCGCCAATCTCGAGGGTCGCCGGCTCGCCATGAAATTTCAAATCCGGCGTCGCGCAGCCGACCGCGGCGAATGGGAAAATTCGATTGCGCTGACCGATAGTGGTGAGAGATTCGATGACGACGCTCGAGCCGATCACGGTGCCCGCGCCAATCTTGACTTGCGGTCCGATCATCGCGCCGGGACCGACTTCAACGCTCGAGTCGAGCTCGGCTCGCTTATCGATGACCGCGGAAGAATGAATCCGGCCCGCTATCGAACTTGCTCCTCGACTTCCATCGCCGACAGCTCCGCCTCGGCCGCCAACTCATCGCCGACCCGCGCCTCCGCATGCATCCGCCACAACGGACGATGGAACTTCAGAATTTTAACTTCCATTCTGAGCTGATCGCCCGGAATGACGCGCCGCCGAAAGCGCACCTTGTCCAGTCCGGTCAGCATGAACAGGCGCGTCGGGTCACCGCCCACTTCGTTGAGCGCGAGGATTGCCGCCGACTGCGCCAGCGCTTCGACGATCAGCACTCCCGGCATCACAGGATGTTCGGGAAAATGCCCGGCGAAGTAGGGTTCATTGAACGTGACGTTCTTGAAGGTTACGACGCGGCCCTGTTCGAGCTCGACGATCCGATCAACCAGCAGAAATGGATAGCGGTGGGGCAGCAGCCCCAGCACGCGCTGAAGCTCTGAGACTTTCGCGTCGTCAGGCACCGGGGATTACTTCGCCACCTTGTCTCGCGCAGCCTACTTCGAAATGGTCGATTTCTTGGCTGCATCCGTACCGAAATCCGACGGCATCGGCGCGCCTGCCTGCTCCGACTGGATGCTCGCGGGCCTTACTGCTCCTTCGCCGAGCGAGCCGATTGGCACGTGCATCGCGTTGTAGCTGCGGATCACCTGGTCGGTGACATCGATGCCCGGTGCACCCCATAGGATCGATCCCTTCTCGAACACCATCGTGTAGTTGTCACGCTCGCCGATGGTACGGATAACTTGCGCGATGTCATGTACAATTTTCGCGGTGATCTCCTGGTCCTTCGCCTGCAGCTCGTCCTTCGAGTCCTTGTAATCGCGCTCGAAGTTTTTGAGCTTTTCCATGTACTGGTCCTGGAGGGCCTGGCGCTGATCGGTGTTCATCAGCATGCCCTTTTTCTCCATCTCGTCCTTGAGCGCCTGGACCTCATTCTGCTGGCGTTGCAGGCGCCCCTCGAGCGAGGTGACGCGGCCCTGGAAGTCCGCCTTTGCGCGCTTGCCGGCGTCACATTCATTGAGCGCACGTTGCACGTCGACGTACGCGAACTTGAGTTCGGCACGCGCGGGAACTGCCGCCGATATCACCGCAAGGAACGCACCGACCATCGCACCGATGAACAACCGTTGCCTCATACAGTCTGGAAAGCCTCCTGTTGACTACGTCCCCAAACGCGTTATCACGGCGCGACACTCATGCTCGGCCAACACAATAGTACTTCATCGAGCATCAAATCCAGTTGCTCCGCGGTCTCGTCGTTGCTCGCGATCGAAACCTGAAGTTTATGCATCCGGTCAAAGAGGCGAGCCTGCACCGACTTCGAATACGGTGTGCTGGTCGGCCGGCCGCGGGTTGATTGGGAAAGCGATATCCACGGCCAGCGGTCCGAAGGGCGATTTCCAGCGCACGCCGAATCCAAACGATGCCTGCAGCTGATCGATGTCGATACTGTCCTTGAGCAGGAACGATTGCCCGGCGTCGCTGAAGACCACGCCGCGGATTCCCAATCCCGACAGTATCGGGAACGTTATCTCGTTGCTCAGCAGCAATTCCTTGCTGCCGCCTACGTTCTGCACGCTCAGCGGCGTGCCGTTCTGGGCGAACAGCGTGACCTGCGGGCCCAACGAGTAGAGCTGGTAGCCGCGTACGTCGCCCGGGCCGCCGACACCGCCTGGGAAGAATCGCTCGTACAACGGCAACTCGCCGCCGGTCCCGCTCTGCAGATTGGTCCCGATGCCGAAAGTGACTCCCTGCGACACCACGAACGTCCCAAGCGTCTGGCTCTTGAGGAATGGGTAAAAATATCGAAAATGCGCGACGCCCTTGATGAACTCGTTGCCGCCGCCCAGTCCGCCGTACTGCAAGGTGAGACTCTCGACGGTGCCGGTGCGAGGATCGGTTGGATTATCGACCGTGAACCGCCGAATGGTCGGCGTGATTTGAGAGGTCTGCGTATAGCCGCGATAACGCGCGATTTGAAAAGTCGTAAACTGGTTCAACCCGGTGATTCCGATGCTCGAAAACGTGTAGCCGAGGCCCGCTTGTATGTCCTTGAGCGAGAACGGTCCCAGCTTCTTGAAGCCCAGTTCGGTCAGCGGATAGGTTGTGGTCAAAGTGAAGCCGGCCGACGACTGGTTGAAGCTCAGCAGGTAGGTTTTGTTGTCGAACAACTGCATGCCGACGCTGAGCGGGATATCCAGGAACCACGGCTCGGTGTAGCTGATGCTGTAATTCTGGAACAGGAAGCCGACCTGCGCATTGGCGACCAGCGATTCGCCGCCGCCGAACAGATTGGTGTTCCCCAGGGTAAAGTTGCCGAATATCGACTGGTAGCTGTCGAATCCGCCCGCCACCTGGAACGACGCGGTGTTAGCCTCGGTGACATTCACGTCGAGGTTTATCTTGTCGGGCTGCGTTGCCGGCGAAGTCGTGATGCGCGTGTCGCTGAAGAACCCGAGCCGGTCCAGCCGGACCTTCGAATCGCGGATCTCTTCGGCGCTGTAGGGCTCCTGCTCCTGGACCTGGATCTCGCGGCGGATTACCTTGTCGGAAGTCTTGGTGTTACCGCTGATATTGATGCGATTGACGATCACCTCGTGTCCGGGATTGACCAGGAACATGACGTTGACCCGCTTGACCGAGTGGACCAGTTGCGTACGCGGATCGACGTTGACGTAGGCGTAGCCGCGATTCGAATAGAAGTCGGAAAGCGCCAGCACCTGGCGCTGCAAGCTCGAGCCGCGGAACAGTTGTCCGCTCCTCATCGTCAGCAGCTTGCGCAACTGGCTGCGCGGAAACTTCAGGTTACCTTCAATAGTGATACGGCCGACCCGGTACGGTGTGCCCTCGTCGATGGAGAACGTGACCGTGATATGTCCGTTGCTGCGCGTGACCTCCGGCGGCGCCACCTGCACGTTCAGGTAGCCGTTGTCGTAGTAGAACGCCGTCAGCCGGTCGACGTCTTCCTGCAGTTTCTTCGGATCGAGCGCGCCCCATCCCGTGAACCAACTCAGCAGCTTGCTGTAGGTTCGGGTTTCGATCTCATTGCTCAAAACCGTCGATGTAAATGCGTGGTTGCCCACGAAATTGATCTTCGTGATCTCGACCTTCGAACCTTCTGCAACGTCGAATTCGCCAAAGGCAGTGTTGTCGGGCTGCGGGATCGCTTTGAAGGTCACCTTGGCGTCGGTGTAGCCCTTGTCAGCGTAAATTTGCTGGATGTTGTTGATCGTTTCCTTGACCGCGATCGGATCGAGGATCGTTCCAGGGTGCAGCTTCATTGCCGCGACAATCTTGTCGTCGTTCGACCGGATTGCCTTCATCCCGTATAGCTTGACGTCGGTTATCTGCGGGCGCTCGCGCACCTGGTACACCAGCACGTCGCGTCCACCTTGCTGCACCACGTGTGCAGTCACCGACTGGAAAAAACTCATCTGGTAGATTGCCTTGATGTCGGCGTCGACCGCAGCCTGATCGAGCGGCTGGCCCACCTGCTGCGTGATGTGGATTAAAATCGCGTCAGATTCGACGCGTTGGTTGCCGGCTATTTCAATTTTCGAAATTATCGGCGCCGTTGCCTGCGCGCGCGCGACTCCTGCCCCGAGCAGTGAGAACGCAGCAATCGCCGTGAGCATCGTCGCGGCGCCTGCCGGCCATAGTCCGCGACCCGGACGGCGTAGGCCGCAAAACAGCGGCGCGCGCAGAGTGCGCACGTTGAATTTTCCGGATGTCACTCAAACACACCAAAAACGGCGACCAAACTAACCAATCGATTCCCCCATGTAAACCAAATATTCGCCGGCGGCCGGACTTTTGCGAACAGGGCGCGATTAAACCGCTCAAAGTAAACTCGATCGCTTCACCGCCGTTCGTCCACCAGCTTTCCTTCATTGAGCCGCAGGGCGCGCCCCATGCTGCGCGTCAACTGCTCGTTGTGCGTCGCGATCACCAGCGTGATACCCAGCTCGCGATTGAGCCGATGGAACAGCTCATGCACTTCCTGCGCGGTATGCGGATCAAGGTTGCCGGTGGGCTCGTCGGCGAGCAGCAGCTTCGGCCGCAGCACCACCGCGCGCGCCACCGCGACGCGTTGCTGTTCGCCGCCAGACAGTTCCGCCGGGCGGCGCTTGAGCTTGTCGCCCAGTCCCACGATTTCGAGCATCTCGGTCGCGCGCCGGGTCGCTTCAGCGTCGTCGATACGGCCTATCAGCGCCGGCATCATCACATTCTCGAGCGCGGTGAAATCCGCCAGCAGGTAATGGAACTGGAACACGAAGCCCAGCTTGAGGTTGCGGAATTCCGCCAGCGATTTCTGGTCGAGCGCGAACAAATCTTCGTCCTCAAAAAAAACCTTGCCCGCAGTCGGCTCTTCCAGGCTCCCGATAATATGCAGCAGCGTGGACTTGCCGGTGCCCGATTGGCCCACGACTGCGATCTCCTCGCCCGCCGCGACTTTCAGATCAAGATTGCGCAGCACTCGAATCTCGCGATCGGCGTCATAGAAGGTCTTGTCGAGGCCGCGCACCTCGATAAGACGCCCGCTCGCGCTTTTCGGTTTCGCCGACGCCCCGCGCGCTTCACTCATAGCGAATCACTTCGACCGGCGAGAGCCGTGCGGCTTGCAATGCCGGGTAGATCGCAGCCGCCAGGCACAGCGCTATCGATGCGGCCGCGACTACGGCGAAGTTCCACGGATTTATCGTTACAGGCACCGCGCTCACCATGAACATGTCAGCCGGCAGATGAATCAGGTGATACTTGCCGATCAGGTACGCCGTAACGAAGCCGGCGCCCACTCCGAGCACGGTGCCGATTACGCCGAGCGCGGCGCCTTCACATAGAAAAATTGACGCGACCGATCCCGCTCGTGCGCCCATGGTGCGCACGATCGCGACTTCCTTGCGCCGCTCCATCACCACCATCACCAGTGTCGCGATAATGTTGAAGGCGGCGACCAGCACGATCAGCAGCAGCACCATGAAGTAGGTGAACTTTTCGAGTTTGAGCGCGGCGAACAGTGGCGCGTTGGCCGTGGTCCAATCCGATACCTCGAAATTGGGTCCCGCCATCGCGGCGATCTGGTCGCGGATCGCAGGCGCGTCGAAGAGGTTGACCAGCCGCACCTCGAGCCCGCTTTCGAGTGACGCGTCGTCGGCCAGCAGCGCACGTCCGTCCTTCAGCGCGACGAAGATCAGCGTGTTGTCGTCGTCGAACATGCCCGAATGAAAAAATCCCGTCACTACGAACCGCTTGAGGCGCGGCGGACCGATGCCGGCGCCCAGGCTCGCCGGCGAAATCAGAATCACCGGATCGCCCGGCTTCGCACCCAGATCGAATGCCAGCGACTTGCCAAGAATTGCGCCCGGCAGATCGACCACCCGCTTGACGCCCTTGTCGACGATCGTCACCGGATGCATCGTTTCGAGATCGGCGAGCGTGCCGTTCTCGAGCGTGTCCTTCAGTTCCTTGAGAACCGCGTTGTCGTGCGGCTGGACTCCGCGCAAAATTCCGCCCGACACCAGACCCGGCGCGCCCGAGTCCGCGCTCGACACCGCCATCACTTGCGAGGTGACGAACGGCGCAACTGCCGAGACCCCGGGCAGCGCCGCGATCTTCTGCTCGAGCCCAGCAGGATTCCACACGCCGCCGTCGCTGCGCTCGACCGTTACCTGCGGCGTGAAAGCGAGGAGGCGGCCGCGCAGATCTCTTTCGAAGCCGCTCATTACTGACAACGCGACCGACAGCGTGAACGTACCGATCGCTATGCCGGCGAGCGAGATGATCGCGATCAGCGACACGAATCGCTCGCGCCGGCGCGCGCGCAGATATCTGAGGCCGATCAGGAACTCGTAGCGCAAATCATCACCATGGGAGAATTGTAGCGAAGCCCGCGGTCAGGTTCGCGGTTCCTGGCCGGGAGAGGGCACGGAAATTCTTTCATTTTCTTTAATCTTCGATTGAATCAAATCGGGTCGGCAATCGTCATAGTCGCCGAGCACTGTGACATTTGCAACTATCCGGGATTGCGCAGCCGAGCAGTGGTGAAATATGCTCACGCTGTTTTGACCCGAGATGCGGAGGGTGTTCGCATGAACCGTCTTTTGTTTGGGGCGATTACCGCCGCAGTTCTGTTCGGCATATTTGGTCTTCAATCCCCCGCCTTCGCCGACCCGGGACTGCCTCCCCAGAACACAATTACAATGAACTTCCAGAACGTGGACATTCCCGTTCTCGCCAAATTTATTTCAGAGATAACCGGCCGTAACTTCATCATCGACGAGTCCGTGCGCGGCAAAGTCACTATCATCTCGCCGAGCAAGGTCACGCCCGAGCAGGCCTACTCAATCTTCCAGTCCGTCCTCCAGGTTAAAGGTTTCACCACCGTGCAGGCCGGCAAGGTCATCAAGATCGTCCCCGCGCGCAACGTTCGTTCGTCCGCCGCGCTTACCGAATCGCAGGAGCCGGCCGAGACCAAGGGCGACGAGTATGTAACCCGGATGGTGCGGCTTAAGAATATCGACGCCGCTTCCGTCATCGGCGTCATCCAACCGATGGTCTCGCATGACGGCCTGGTGGCGGCCTTCCCCGGTGACAACACGGTTATCGTCACCGACGACGCTTACAACGTTCAGCGCTTGCTCGAGATAATCGGCAGCCTCGATGTGCGCGGCGAGCAGCAGTCGATCGTCGTCATTCCGCTTAGGCTCGCCTTTGCCGGTGAGCTGGCGCCCGAGATCGATCAGCTTATGGCGGTCAAGATGGGCGCCTCCACCGGCGGCCCGCAGGTACCGATGCGGCCGCAGATGGGCGTGGTCGCGCCGTCGGCCACCGGACCAGGGATGGGCTACAAAGTTATCCCCGACGAGCGCACGAATTGTCTTATCGTGCTCGCGCCGCCGCTGCAGATGCGCGAGATACAGGAGATCGTCCAGAAACTCGACGTCAATCCACCCTTGGCCACCTCGCGAATCCACGTCTACCGGCTCAAGAACGCCCAGGCGCTCGAGATGGTCCAGGTGCTCAACAATCTGCTCAACGGCGGCAATGGCCCGTCCACTCTCTCGCCCACTACGGGCAAAGGATCGCTGGGCCGCTCGAGTTTTAACAGTGCCGCCAGTGGCGGGATGGGCGGGAGCAGCGGCTTCGGCGGGATGAGCGGCGGATACGGCGGCAGCAGCATGGCCAGCAGCGCCAGCTTCGGCGGTTCGATGGGCGGCGGCGGTTTCGGCGGCGGCACCAACGGCTCCGGCGGCTTCGGTGGCGGAGGAGGCGGCGGCATGATGAGTCGCGGCGGCGGGTCCAATAACAACACCGGACCCGCGTCAGCCAGCTCGGCCGGCAAGAGCATCGACTTTTCTTACCCGGTGAATATCACTGCAGATCCCGCGACCAATGCGATGGTCATCAGCGCGTCGCCGCAGGACTGGCAGACGCTCAGGCAGATCATCGACGATCTCGATACACCACGGGTACAGATTTTCGTGCAGGCCGTAATTGTCGAGGTCTCCGCCGAGCGCCAGCGCGAGATGGGCGTCAATTTCTACAGCAGCGGCATCGGGGGAGGACGCGCGTTCGGCATCGGCTCGCTCAATTTCGGACAGCTCCAGAGCGCGATCGGCGATCCTCTGTCGATCACCGGTCTTGGTCTCGGTCTCGCATCGAACAGCATGTGCAGTATTCCTGCCGCTGCACTGGCTGCCGCCACCTCCGGCAGCACCGGGACGACTACAGCCACCACGACCGGCGCTTTGAGCCTTCCCTGCGACGCCGTGCTCCTGATGGCGCTTGAAACCGACACTCATGCCGACGTGCTCTCCGCGCCGACCTTGCTTACCGCCGATAATGAAGAAGCGATGATCGTCGTCGGTGAGAACCTGCCCTTCGTCGGCTCCGCTTCGGCCAACGCCGGACTGCCCGGCCAAATCTTCAACTCGGTCGAGCGCCAGAACGTCGGCATCACGCTCGATATCGTGCCGCAGGTTTCCGAGGGCGACTACGTCAAACTGGACCTCTACGAAGAGGTTTCAAACGTCGTCAATGGCACCGCGAACAACACGCTCGGTCCGACCACGACCATCCGGTCCGCCTCGACCAGCGTGCTGATCCAGAACCATCGCACCGCGGTAGTCGGCGGCCTGCTCGCGAGCCAGGATTCGATCGACAACCAGGGCGTTCCGTTCATCTCTGATATTCCGGTGCTGGGGAACCTTTTCAGCAGCAAGAGCAGTGACAAGCAGAAGGACAACCTGATCGTTTTCCTGACTCCTCATATCATCCGCAACAAGAGCGAGCTCCGCGAACTCGCGCTGGACGAGCGACAGCAGTTCGTCAACTCGCTCGGGCGCAAGGAAATCCACGACATGCCAGCCTCGCAGATCCGCCAGATCTACAAGCCGAGCTTCTCGATTCCTGTCTCTCCCGAGTCCGACCTGAGCGCGCCCTACACCGCACCCGGGGCGCCTCCGGCACAATATCCCGGCGCAGTAGAATCAGTGCCCAGCAACAGCAGCGAGACCCCGTTCAACACCACCGAGATCGGGCCGACCTCGATGAACTCCACCACGCCGACTTCGATTACTGTGCCGGCGACGGCAACGGCGCGGTCCTATGGGACGGTGGGCAGCACCGCGTCATACTCGACGACTACGACCTCGTCTACTATCGCCACGGCTCCCCCTTATGCGCCGTCGTCGGCGCCAATCGCGACCAGTGGCGGAGCCAGCGTCACACCGCTGGACCCGGGCGCGGGTAAAGTTGCGGGCGATGGACTGGCAGACTCGTCAAGCGCGCTCGGTGCGGCGAAGACCGGTGTAACCCCAGCCATCTCGCCGTAGCTCGGCGTTTCTCTCCCTGCAAATGGGGTAGAACGAAGGTCAGGGTCATCGCATAGCGCTGTTTGCTCGCGACCCAACATTTCGCCTCCGGCGCCGCTCCTTACAACGTTGCGCGCAGCCCTCCTGACAATGGAGAGGCTGTCGAATAAAACCTACAACTGGATATGGCCAGGCAAATCGGTCCCGTTAAAGCGCGCATCGAATACACCGGCATAACCGCGGTCACCGCCGCCTTGCGCGCGATGCCGTTGGAGCGGGCAGTCCGTGCGGGCGCGCGCCTGGGCGGATGGGCGATGAACTTCGATCGTCCGAACCGGCCGATCGCGCTGAAGAACCTGGAGATCGCCTTCCCCGACATGACGCCGGCGGCCCGTCTCGCCATTCTGCGCAAGATGTATCGGAGTTGGGGCCGGGTGCTCGCCGAATGGACTCATGTGCCCGACTTGAGCCGCGCCAACGTCGAGCAGGTCGTCACCTACGAAGGCAAGGAAAATTGGGACGAGGCCGAGCGGCGCTCCAATGGCCACGGCATATTGGTGCTGACCGCGCACTTCGGAAATTTCGAGCTGTTGCCCATCGCGCATTCCATCTACGGCTATCACCTCGCCATCGTACATCGCCCGCTGCGCAATCCTCTCGTCGACGCCGCTATCTGCGCCGAGCGCGTGCGCTACGGCAACCGCATCATCGAGCGCAAGGCGGGTGGACGCGAGATCATGCGGATGCTGCGCAAGAACTGGATGATCGCGATCGCGCTCGACCTCGACGTGCGCAACGGCGTGTTCGTGGATTTTTTCGGCAAGCCCGCTTCGACCAGCGATGCGGTGGCGCGTTTGGCATTGGCGAGCGGCGCCCCAGTGATGCCGGCCTTTATGGTGCGGCAGGGAGACACGCTTCATCATCACATCAAGATTCTGCCTGCCTTCTATCACGAAAAAACCCGCAACCGCGAAGCCGCCGTGCGCGAGTATACGCAGCAGTACTCGGACAGCCTCGAGCGGATAATCCGCGAACATCCCGATCACTGGAACTGGATCCATCGCCGCTGGAAGACCCGCCCGCCGGGCGAATCCCGCTTCTACTAGCGTCCGACATCGCGCAAAGGAGCATCTGACTCAATGACTCTCGACCAACAGAAAGAACGCGCCGTCAAATTCCTCAAAGCGCTGGAATGGCCCGAAGCCGAAACCCTGGCCGCCATGGTCACCGACGATTTCGAGTTCGATCCGATGGGCCGGCTCAAGCAAGTCCCCGTCCTTCACGGCAAGGAAGCAACCAAACTGATGGAGAGCACCTTGCGCCGCGCGTTTCCCAACCGCCTCAAGATGAGAATCCTGACCGTGATCGCCGAGGGCAACGCAGTCGCCGTCCAGGCTGAGTCCGAGGCGATTACGAACAAGGGAAGGCAGTACGCCAATCGCTATCATTTCTACATCCGATTCGCGGGCGACAAGATAGCCCTGGTCCGCGAGTACAACGACACCGATCACGTGCGCGAAGTAATCTTCAGCTAGGCTGTCATTCATCGTCACAAACGCCCGGCTTGGTAGTTCGCCCACAGCGCGTCGGCGATCCTGCGCGCGTCCGCGCGAATCCCGTACTTCGTAAAATGGCCGCACACATTTTCGAGGTCGCGAAGCAGCAGTGATCTCGCGCTAGGATTGATCCGCGCATCGACCGCCTGCGGGAAATCGATCGCGACGATCCTCCCGTCCCAGTAAAGGACGTTGTACGGCGACAAGTCCCCATGCACCAGATGGTGCCGCAGCCATAGCGTTACGTTGTCAATGATCTGCCGGAGCATCGCCGCCGCCTGCTCGCGATTCAGCGCGGCGCGAAACAGCATCGGTGCAGCGGCGCTCCGGTCACCGAAGTATTCCATCAGTATCGCGTCGCCCCCGTGCGCAACGACCTCGGGCACATCCGCGCCCGCCTCATGCAGCAGCCGCATGATCTTGAACTCCGCCATGATCCAGCTGCCGAACTGGACGTCGCGGCCGTGGCGAGTTTTGTTCGCCAACGCACGCTTGGTGCGGCTGCTCATCACGGCGTCACGGCCGGTCTGGTAGATCGCATCGTTGCGAAATCCGCGACGCTCGAGCGGCCGGTAGACTTTTGCCGCCAGCAATTCTCTGCCGGCAGCTTCGCCACCGCGGCAACAATAGACAGTAGCCTCTTTGCCGCTTCGCACCTGGTACAGAACTTCGCTTATCAATCCGTCGCCAATGAACGCGTCGAGCGCGTTCGTATCCTCTATATCTTCTTCGAACATGACGTACTCCGCCGACTACGGGTTGCTGCCCAAAATTTTTTCTCATGGTCTTTTGCTCCACTTCCGTTTTCGAAATGTGAAATTCGAATCGTCGAGTCGCACGCGGGATGCGCGCGCTACAGACGCAAAAAAGCCACGAGAGCTTTCGCCTCCGTGGCCAGGATCTCGTGAAAAATTACCGGTGGATTACCGGCGATAGCTGGACGGAGGCGCACCCACGCGCAATTCGGCAAGATCTTTCAAATTGCTATTCATCGAGTAAGCACCTCCCGTCGGGGAGTAAACGAAATATCCGCGCGTTACGCGCCCGAGTCAACCGTCCTCGCGATCATGCGCGCGCCAAGCTGAACGTCTTGTAACCTTTGCGAAGCTCGAGCGTCTGTAGTTTGGCCGGAATGCCTCCGTGGCGCTCCTTGTCAAATACACCAACCGGGATAGAATTCCGCGCAGTTTTAAATTTGCGCGGCCGCCACGGTCTGATCGTTCAGGTCGGGCAACTTCCCTCGCGAGTCTAACCAATGATGAAATCGCTCTCTGCTTCCATCGGTGCGGTGCTACTTGTTGCATCAAGCGCGACGAGTATCCCAATGGTCTATGCGCAGTCGCCGCCGTCCAGCGCGAGCGGACTCAGTGCGAATCAAACCAACTTGATCCAGGCACAGATCCCGGGACCGCCGGTCGATGTAAGCGTTACCAACCAGGCGGCGCACAAGTTCGAAACCAATCCGATCCTGTCGCTGCCCGCCATGTTCGCGCGACAGTGGCTACCCGGACGCGAGGGTTTGCCCACCGACTACTTCCCGAACATCGAAGACAGCCAGCAACACAAGCTCAGTCTGAAGGAGACCATCTACCTCGCGCTCGAGAGCAATCCCGGCCTCGAGTCGGTGTCGTTGGACCCGGTGGCAGCGACCGAGAGCGTGAAGGCGTCGAATGCCGTGTTCGATCCGCAGCTCAGCTCGCAAATCGACGTCGAGAAGCAAGTCACGCCGGTATCTTCGCCGTTTCAAAATCCAAACTCGATTTCCAACGTCGCGAAGTTTTATGATTGGAATTTCGGGATAAGCAAAGTGCTTTCAACCACCAACGGCACGTTGGGCGTCGTCTTCAACAATGATCGCGAGTTGACCAATTCCGGATTCAGCCCGGTCAATCCGGTCTACACGCCCACGATGGTGATGTCGCTGTCGCAGCCGCTGTTGCAGAATTTCGGCTGGCAGTTTGCCACCATCAATGTTCGTCTCGCCGAATCGGCGCAGCGCTCCTCGCAATGGAACTACGCGTCATCGGTCAACGACTTCGTCCAGCGCATCGGCAACGACTACTGGGGTGTTGTCGGGGCGCAGGAGAATCTCGAGGTCGCCAATTCAGCGCTCAAGTTCAACGCCGACCTGGTGCGCGTCAACGGCAACAACGTCCGGCTCGGCATGATGGCCGCGGTAAATTTGTCGGAGGCTTTGTCGGCCGCCGCGACTGCGCGGGCCAATGTATCTGCCGCGCGGGCCGGCCTCGAAATCGCGCGCACTACGCTGCGCCAGGATGTGGCGCTCAACCATGCCGACGCGATGCTCGCGGCTGAAATCGAGCCGCTGCAGCAGCCCGACACGCAGGCTGAAACCGTTGAGACCGACGACATCGCGTTCAAGAAGATGCTCGAAGACAGCCCTGCGCTGGCGGGACTGCGTGAGGCGATTCGCAGCGCGTTGATCCAGGTCAAGTTCGCGGAGAATCAGACACTACCGCAGCTCAATATCGGCGCGCAGTTCGGCATCACCTCGAATGCTGGCAACGCCAAATGTACTACCTCCGGCACCATACCCAGCTTCGCCAATTGTTTTAGTCCGACTGGACCGGTCGCTCCTCCGCCTGCGCCGGCGGGAACCGACAACGGAGCATTGCTTCCTTTTGGCGGCGACTACGGCACCGCCTTGAACGGTCTGTTCGATTTCAAGTTTTACGATTATGCCGCGGTCCTTGGCTTTTCGATGCCGCTGGACAACGCCGCCGCGAAAGCCGCGCTGGCGCAGGCTCATGTCGCGTACAACCAGGCGCGGCTGCAATATCGTCAGGCGCTCTATCAGCAGGTTTTGCTGGTCAAAAGTGCGCTGGCTAATCTGACCGCCTACCAGGAGCAGGTCGCAGCTACGCACGAAGCCACGGTTTACGCGCAAAAGAGTCTGCACGATACGCAGGCGCAATTTCGCGTCGGCCTCGCAACCACCAACACCCTGCTGCAGTACCAGAGCAACCTGGTGACGGCGCAGGGCAACGAGGTTCAGGCCGATGTCGGCCTGGAGAACGGGCGGCTGGCGCTGTGGCACGCTGAAGGCACGCTGCTGGGTCAGTTCAACATCGACTTTCAACTGCAGAAGCAGACCCATACGCCTTGGTACGCGCAGTTTTGAAACCGGTCTCTTGAAAAATGATCTAATGACGGCACTGAAGACTATTGCGGTCCTTGCAATCGCGCTGATGCTGGCATCGGTCACGTGGGCTCAGTTGCCGGCGCCCAATCCTCTGGTCGTGCCTCCTCTGCCGCCTGGGCCTCCAGCGCAACTGCCGGCTCCCGTCAGCACCGCGATCGCGCCAATTCCGATAGCTGTCCCATCGCTGCCCGCCGCCTATTCGACCCCCGGCGCACGAACCTTCAACTGCACCTGCTCCGGCACTGGTCAGCGAGTTCATTGGATGGGCACGGTCACGGCGGCGTCATACTTAAGCGCCAGCCAGAGCGCGAGCGGCGCGTGCGTTTCCTACAACCAGGGAAAGCCTCCGTCTTATGGGTTGGCGGGCGGAATCGGCGCCGGCAATTTCTTCGGTTCGCTGCCGGGGGCAGCGCAGGGCGTAGGCGCGGCCAACGGATTCGGCTTTCCCGGGGTGGCTTCGAATTCCGGCACGTCGAGCTCCCTCGGCGCGCTCTCGGGAGCAACGTCGGGGGTCGGCTCGGCTAATTCATTTGGTGCCCCGTCGGCCGGACTTTTTACCAGCGCCCAGCAGCAACGGTTATGTTCCAACTGTGTATGTGATTGATGCAGGGCAGGGTGACCCCTGTATCCCGGCAGGAATATCAGAGCAATTCGGAAAATCACCTATATTCGTGACTCTACTCGCGGTAAGTTTTGCTGCTTTCTCATGCTCGGTTTGATTCGCCAGTATTCATGCGGGATTTTTGTTGGCATCGATGATGCAGTTATCCGTCGCATGAAAGCGAAAAAGACATTGGTTACCATTATCGGTGCGATCACGCTGACAACTGCCCTGACAGGATGCTACGGCGAGCCTCTTTCGACTCGCGAAAAAGGAACGTTGATCGGGACTGGAGTGGGCGCTGCCGGCGGTGCGGTGGTCGGTTCTGCGGTCGGCGCTCCGCTGGCCGGTGCGGCGATCGGCGGCGTAGCAGGCGGTGCGACCGGGTTCGCAGTCGGCAATCATATTCAGAACGAACAGCACGGCGACTACTAATCCCGATTGCCTGCGATCGCGTGCCTGAAGAGCAAGCTCTCCCCGACGAGGCCACCCGCCCGGTTGTTTTCAACCGCATACTTCCGGGTGTCGTCGGACGGCATCCCGTAGTTCTCGGCCTCATCCATTCGCAGGAGCGCGTATCGGAACGGCTCGTCCGAGATCGTCACGGTCCCCTGGTATGGATGCGCCAGTTCGATGATCGCGAGTATCGTCATACCCAACAGCACGGAAAAGAATCCGCACATCAACTCTTGCGCTCGAAACACGTTGCTGCCGAAGAAATAGCTGAAGCCGATCGTAATCGCACATCCAAGGTAAATTACGATCCACACCACCGAGGGCAGATCGTCCTCGTAGAAAAGAAACCGAATGCTACGAGCCTGGTTTATGAGATCGAGTTGGTCGATCGACTTGTCCACCAACAATAGCTCGCGACCGTCCGTAGTGTGATCGGACATCACGACGGTCCATAGTTTCAGGACGCGACCCAGTTCAGGGTGCACGGTGTTATCAGCCATGTGCGGCCATTCTTCTTCCACCACGTGATGAGTATATTCGCGGATGGCGGTTTCGAGGTCGGTGCGCGTGGGCTCGGAAAAACCTCCAGCCAGTCGATAGAGACTCTCCAGCGCGGACGCTTCCTGGTGCGCGTTGGCGGCGGCGAGGTTGAACCGTTCCCAGGTTGCGACGATAACGAAGGCAAGCACCAGTCCGTAGAAGGCTCCGAGCACTCCGTACGTAACTCCTGCTACCTCGTGGTTCTTCTGCAGACGGTCGAGGGGAACCAGTAGCCTGACGATATAGAGCCCCACCATGCTGCCGCCGCCGAATGCAAACAGCACGAAAAGGATCTGACCGGTGGTACTCCAGTACAGAAGAAAATCCATCTCCCCATCCTCCTCCGCCGCAAACACAGTCTGACGACTTTCGACGAGGTAAGAGAGTATTGGATTTACACTCGCAGTTCATCCTACCGGGTCAAACGCGGAGTGAAGGAAAGGGGCGCGGTAAGATTAAGACCCTCCCTCCAACTGACTTGAAAAGACGGGAGAGGGAATCAGAAAAAAGCACCTAGGGAATTTGGACTCCTGCTGATGCTATCCTCGGGTCGTGAGGCTGCATCTGGTTGACGGGACTTACGAGTTGTATCGGGCGCATTTTTCACCGCGCCCGGACCATCGCGATCCTTCCGGGAAAGATGCCAAGGCTACCGTCGGTATCGTCGAGTCGATGCTGGCGCTGCTGCATGACGCGGATGAGGCGGTGACCCATATCGCGGTCGTGTTCGACAATCCGATTCGTTCGTTTCGTAACGATTTATATTTGCCGTACAAAAGCGATGACGGCGTACCGCCCGAGTTGCGCGTCCAGTTCGATGCGGCCGAAGATGCGATTCGGTCGATCGGTGTCGCGGTATGGTCGATGCGTGAGTATGAGGCCGACGATGGACTCGCGAGCGGGGCGCGCCAATTTCGCGACGTGGTCGAGCAGGTGCGGATTCTCTCGCCGGACAAGGATCTCGGGCAGTGCATCCTCGGTGACAGAGTGGTGCAGGTCGATCGGCGTCAGAAAAAAATTACCAACGAGTCGTCCTTTCGTGCCGAGCGCGGGTTCGGACCGGAGAGCATGGCGGACTTCCTGGCGCTGACTGGCGATAGCGCCGACGGTTTTCCCGGGCTGCCCGGTTTCGGCAAGAAGAGCGCGGGGATGCTGATAGGCGTCTACGGAAAGATCGAGAAGATTCCCGCGGACTCAATCGAATGGAAGGTCAAACCGCGAGGCGCACTACAGCTCGCGGCCACGCTGGCGGAGCGGCGCGACGAAGCTCTGCTGTATCGGAAGCTGGCGACGCTGATCGACGACGTTGCGCCCGAGGTTTCCCTCGAGGAGTTGAAGTTCGCGGGTGTGCCGCGTGCGCGGTTCGAGCGATGGTGCGAGGAGCTGGGAGTTCAGCGGTTGATGACGGCGCCGCGCCGATGGCAGTGAGCGCGCATAGGAAGAAGCAGAATCCTGAATCGCGCCGGGCACTGCGCAAGACCCTCACCTGCCTCCCCTCCCTTGCAGGAAGAAAGAGACAGTCAATTTCTACAGACTGGCGATCACTGCGCGGGTGAAGTCTGCGGTCTTTGCGGTGCCGCCTTGATCGGGCGTCAGGACGCGGCCTTCGGCGTACACCTTGCGCACGGCGGCGTCGAGGCGTGACGCCGCCGAGTCGAAGCCGAGGTATTCGAGCATCAGCGCCGCTGACAGCATCGTCGCCGAAGGATTGATTATTCCCATCCCCATGATATCGGGCGCGGTGCCGTGCACCGACTCGAAGTAGGCGTAGTCCGCGCCGTAACATCCGCTGGGCGCCAGACCGAGCCCGCCGATAATTCCGGCGGCCGCGTCGGACAGGATGTCGCCGTAGAGATTGGGCGCGACCACCACGTCGAGCTCGTGCGGCGATTGTACGAGCCGGCGCGCGAAGTCGTCGACGATAAACTGTTCGTATTTTATTTCGGGATACCGGGCCGCGGTCTCCTCGACAATTTTGCGAAAGAAGCCGTCGGACTCGCGCAGCATGTTGTATTTGGAGGTGCAGGTGAGCTTGCCCTTGCCACCGGCGCGCTTGCGCTTAAGGGTGAGTTCGCACGCGAACTCGGCGACGCGACGGGTGGCGCGCTCGGTGATGACTTTGATCGCGTAGATGCCGCGCTCGGAGGTGTCGAGCGGCGCGCGCAGAATTTTGCTCATCAGCTTCAACGGAGCCAGCGCTTCGAGCGGACCTTCGAGCCCGAGATACAGGTCCTCGAGATTCTCGCGAACAATCACAAAGTCGATGCCTTCGGGCCGCGCGAGCGGACTGTGGAAACCTTTCGAATAGCGCACCGGCCGCACGTTGGCGAAGGTCTGCTTGCCCCATCGTAGATAGGTGATGGAAGTGGTCTTGCCCGAGGTCGAGCCGAACAGCGTGGTGTCGGACGCGTCGATTGCCTTGCGCGCGGCCGCGTCGGTCTCGCCACGCACCCACTTCTCGCCGGGCGGGAACTCGACGTAGTCAATCGGAAGTTCGAGCGCGCGCAGCGCGTCCATCGTCGCATTCATCGACTCCGGGGCCGCATCGTCGCCCGGCAGCACTACAACTCTTTTGTTTGCCATGTCCGTGCCTCAATCGCTTCGCTTAGTGCCATCATGCATACGCCGGTGGCGAACGGCGCAGTTCCGACTTCGATCGAATTGTAAAATTCAAAATCGCCCGGCGGCGTCTGTTGCGACACCTCATTAAACCCGCCGTGCGAGTCTATCTTCGAGCAGATCGCGGCGAGCGCGCGCGAGTACGCGTCGCGCGCCCGCCCCGCGTCGAGACCGGGCAGCCGCGTCCGAATCGCGCGGCCGAGCGCGAGTGCGAATCCTGCCGCCGACGACGCCTCGAGGTACGAGTCGTCGCGATCTATCACTGTGTGCCACAAGCCGGACGCGTCCTGCATCGAGACGACTCGATTGAGTTGCAGCGCCAGCGCATCGCGTATCTTTTCAACCTTGGCCTCGAGCGGTTGAGGTTGGCCGGCCGCTTCGATTTCGGCCATCACCTGCGGCGCCGCGATCGAAAACCAGCTGTTGCCGCGCGCCCACAGGCACGGCGAGTGAGATTTCCGATCAACGTAGGCGACGTGCCAGAAAAGTCCGGTGGCGGGGTCGGCAAGATAATCGCGATGCAGGATAATCTGATCCGCCGCGCGCCCGAGCATTGCCGAGTCGCTGGAGATTCGGCCGAGCAGCGCGAGTGCAGGCGCAGTGAAGTAGCAGACGTCGATCCACACTTCGAGCGCCGGCGGATGAGGCACGTAGGCGCCGTCGGGAGTTCGCGCTGCCGACTTTTCCATGAAACCGATGATAGTGCGCGCGTATTCCAGGTAACGCGGATCGTTGGTCTTCAGATAAAGGTCGAGCGCCGGCAGCGCTTCCGCGGCCCAGAACCAGAACCATCCCGAGGTACGGGGACCGGCCGCGAGCTTCGGCGTGAACCATCGCTCGGCTGCTTCGATGGGCGTAGCGATGCAGAGCGTCTGCGCGGCGTAGGTCAGCCCATCGCACAGGATCGCGTCGCCCCAATGCGGCTGCTTGGCCGGCAGCTCGAGGCATGCGTTCGCCGCCAGCCGTTCTAACGCGTGACGAACTTCGTCGAGGGCAAACTCTGTCCGCATCTTTTCTTAATACTGGGTGCAGGGGTCGGCCCTGCTCATCCGCCGTAGTTCCATCCGGTCTCTTTCATCGTCAGCGCATCGGCGTCGCGCTTGACGTGCGCCTCGGTGACTTTGCCGACGACGACGCTGTGATCGCCCAGCTCGTAGAAGCCGACAACGTCGCATTCGACCGAGGCGGGCGCATCGCTGATGATTGGCGCGCCGTTGGCGCCGTTCTCGAACGCGAAGTCGCCGAACTTGCCGTCCTTGGGTTCGACGTGCCGAAAGAACGCACCGGCGATCGCTTTTTGGCCCGCCGCGAGCATCGAAAGCGCGAACTTTTTCGAATCTTTAACCATTGCGTGCGAGCCCGAGTCTTTTTTAATCCCGACCACGACCAGCGGCGGATTGAAGCTCGCCTGGGTGACCCAGTTGACGGTCGCCGCAGTGGACGTGCCGCCATGGGCGGCGCCGAGCACGAACAATCCGTAGGGGATCATCAACAGCGACTGTTTTTTTGCTTTTTCATCCATTTCCAGATGCTCCTTGTTTCCTTTTGGGAAAATAACATCTCCACACTCAGCGGCGCGGAAGATATAGTGAAGCTGAGACTGCACCGATGGCACTTATCAAGTCAAAGACTCCGAAGATCAAAGGGCTGCATGAAGTGGGGCGCTACGCGGTCGGCGTGCAGTGGGTCGACGGTCACGACAGCATTTTTCCGCTGGAAAATTTGCGCCGCGGATGTTTGTGCGACGCGTGCAAGAGCAAGGTAAACGGCGAAGTGCCGCCGGCGAGCCTGCGCATGCGGCAGTTGTCGCGGCTCGGAGAAACAGCGGTGTTTATCGGATGGGTCGATGGCCATGAAACGCTCTACACGATGTCGCAGCTCAGGAATCTTTGCCGATGTGCATACTGTGTGGCGGAGCCCGAGCGTCCGATCACCGGCGGCTAGACAAGGATCGCCGCTTGGGGAGGTTTTCATCGATGATTGGCAAGGCAATGTCGGGACTTGCGGCGGCGCTGGCATTTGCGGTGACGGCTACGGTGGCAGTCGCGGGACCCGGCGGCGGCGGGAGCTTTGGCGGGATGGGGGGAAGCTCGATGGGTTCGATGGGCGCGATGAATCCCGGCGCATTCTCGATCAACCTGGCCGCAATCCCGAGGATTGGTGGCAGGCGTGGTTCGATCAGCGGTAACGGGGGGATGGGCACTCTGCAGAATTTTCCGTTTCCGACCAACGACCCGAATCATTACCATGAGATCAAACTGATCGGGCGCCTCGCGCCTGATGAGTCGGGATTGACGGTGGATCAGCAAATCGTGCGCATGCGGGTGGATGGGCGGGAGATCCCGATGTCGATCAACGGCGACGCGACGAGCAACAACCTGCAACTCGATCAGGGTGACGAACTGGGCCAGGTCCTGTACCGCCTGATTCTGAGCAAGCAGCTGCAGGTGGTTGGAAGCCAGAAGCTGCGTACCGAGATCGCGAACGCGGCGGCGGCAAACCCTTCGAAGCCGATACAGGTAGATGGCTTCGTGTACGATCGCATGACGCCGTACCTGGTGTTGGTCTCAGTCGGCGACGCTCCGTAAACGCGAGATTATTGCTGCCGTCGATTTAAAGGGCTGGGCCACGAGTGCCCGGCCTTGCGCTTTCCCCGCGCAGGGGGTTGCAAGTGGCGAGGCGTCAAGGTGCGCGCCGGAGACTCATTGTGACATCGCCGGTTGCTGCGCCGCTTTCACCGAATGCTTCGCGATGCTGCCGCGGCCGCTTGGGCCGCCGTTGAGCGCCTGGAGATTTGCCTGCGCTGCTCTGAGGTTGGGATCGAGCTTGAGCGCATGCTCCCAGGCGTCTTCCGCCTCGCCGAAACGCTGCAAATCGTTCAGCGCCATACCCTTGGCGTTGTATAGCCGCGCGTTGGACGGATCCTTTACGATTCCGGCGTTGGCGGCTAGCAGCGCATCTTCGGTGTTGCCCAGGCGCATATAAATGTCGGCCAGCTCGAGGAAGTTGCTGCCTGAAGGATTCAGCTCGGTGGCGGTGTGGTACATATCGACCGCGGTTTGGCCGTCGCGCAGGACGCCGTAGCAGAAACCGAGGTCCACATACGCCGCATCGTTGCGCGGATCGATCCGCAACGCCTGATGCAGTTTGTCCATCGCCTGGTGAATCAGGCTGGTGTCGGCGGGATCGGATTGACCGGCCTTCAGGATCAGTTTTTCAGCATCGGCAACGACCGCATCGGATGCAGCGCGGTCGGCTGCGGCCGCATAGCCGGAAGTTGCGATCGTGAAGATTCCCAATACCGCAATCACAATGACGACCGCCTTATTCAATCGGGAGCCACCGCACAATCCATAAACCATGTTTTACGTCCCTTTTTACCGGTACCAATGATAATAAGCGTGGCGGCCAAATTAACAAGATTGAGCTCACTTCCGCTTGCGGCCAAGTTGTATGGGGGGACCTGCTCGGATAACTATGGAACCGTGCCCCGCGACTCGTTCAATCGTGAAATAGATTATCTGCGGCTGTCAGTAATCGACGCCTGCAATCTGCGATGCGTCTATTGCATGCCGCTGGAGGGGTTGCGCTTTCTCCCCAAGGACGAGCTGCTGACGCCGGCGGAATTCGAAACGGTCGCGCGCGCCGCCGTGAGCGTGGGCTTTCGAAAATTTCGGTTGACCGGTGGCGAGCCCACCCTGCGGCTCGATCTCCTCGAGATAGTCGAGCGGCTGGCGCGCGTGCCCGGTGTGCAAGGCCTGGCGTTGACCACCAACGCTTTGCTGCTGCCGGAGCTGGCGCCGGCGCTGAAACGCGCGGGTCTCAATCGAATCAACGTGCATCTGGACAGCCTGAACGCCGCCACGGTCGAGCAGCAAATGCGATGGGGCAGTTTTGACAAAATCTGGCGCGGGATCATCGCCGCCGAAGAGGCGGGACTCACGCCGATAAAGCTCAACTCGGTGGTGACCGCGGGCTACAACGAATCCGACGTGATCGAGATGGCGCGGCTGACGCTCGAGCGCGATTGGCACGTGCGCTTCATCGAACTCATGCCGCTGGGCGGCGGCGAGTGCGCGACGCTGTCGATGAAGCGCTACGTGTCGAACATCGAGACGCGCCGCAGAATCGAGGCGGCGATGGGCGCGCTGACTGAAATTCCGTCCGAAAACCTGGCCGACGAATCGCGCAACTTCCGACTGGCGGGCGCGCGCGGCGTGATCGGTTTCATCAGCCCGGTAAGCGAGCCTTACTGCGGGACCTGCAACCGGATGAGACTGACAGCGGACGGAAAATTCCACCTGTGCCTGCTCAACGACGACGAGCTCGACGTACGCAAGACGCTGCGCTCGAATTCGAGCGACGTGATTGCCGACGTGGCGCGTATCCTAAAGCGCGCCGTAGAGTTGAAACCGACCGGGCACCACCTGCTGGAAGGCCGCTCGACGCAGGATCGCTCGATGTACCAAATCGGCGGATAGAACCAGGAAGTTGTGGGGGATTAATTTCCGGCACTCAAGAAAAAGTTGGCAGAGAGTCCTCTCCACGAAACAGAATCGACGAGAAAGATGGCGATCACACTACAATGAGCCATCGAGTTGCGTGCTAGAAATTCATTTAGGTTGAACTTGCGCAGCACTCCATACAACAAAAACCACTTAACGTTTTTCTCCCTGCCCACATCTCTATAAGCTCCTTACCAGTACGATCCGATAACAAGTTGTTATCGGTAGCCATTTCACGTTGTTAGCCAACCGGAAAGTGACAGCAGTCGTGTAGCGAGGGGGTCGAGCAGATTCACCGAAACAAGATGACGATGATACGGGCGACCGAACAGTACCGGCGCTCGTGGGCTGTTCTGATCCTTGCGTGGGTGCTGGCTTTGGTCTCTGTCGGCGTTGTTCCCCGCCTGGCATGCGCGGCCGGCAAACAACCACCCAATATCCTGTTGGTCGTCATGGACGATATCGGTATCGACCAATGGCAGCTGTTCGGATACGGCGGCACGACTCCGGCGGCGATGCCGAATATCACTTCGATCGCACAGGCTGGGGTCAAGTTTAGCAACCTGTGGGCGATGCCGGCATGCTCGAACGGACGCGCGGCGCTTTTCACGGGCCGCTACCCGTTTCGCACGCATGTTTACACCGCAATCGGCACCAACGATCTTGCGAACTTCCAGGTCAATCCGAACGAGATAACTGTGCCTCAATTGCTCAAGCAACGCGGTTACAAGAGCGCGTTGTTTGGCAAATTCCATGTTGGAATCCAGAGCAACAACCCGTACGGCTACGGCATGGTCCGGGCGCTGGGCTGGGATTACTTCGAGGGCTGGCTGGACGCGACCGGCGATCCCTCGTCGATCGACGAAACGGCCGGCGGCGTATCGCCGGCGGGCACCTGGAGCTGCGGCTTCGTCCGCGACGCGAGCGACGGCGGGGCGGATACTGGTGCGTGCTATGCAGGCAACGGCAGTTGCGAAGTGATCACTAAAGCCGGGACGGAGGCGCCGGGCCGCGTATGCCGCGACGCCGGCGGTATCTTCGATCCAAACCAGTCCTGCAGCAATCTGGTCCCCGGCTACATCAATTTTGCCACGCTCAGCGGGCATTACGTATCGCCGCTTGTGATCAACAGCGAGGATGGCTCGATCGTTCAGGTTGCATCGACCGACCTTCGCGCGCGGACCTTTCGCGGGACCGAGGTAGTTGACGCGGCCATCGCCTGGATTAAACAGCAGCCGACGAGCCAGCCGTGGATGGCGACCGTGGCTTTCGCGACGGCACATACCCCGGTGATGCAACCTCCAAGTCAATTGCTGCCTTCAGCGGAAGCGGACACCAGCAACCTCGATTGCTCTAACTCGATCCAGCAGAGGGTGCTGACCAACCAGATGGAAGAGGCACTGGACTCGGAAGTCGGGCGGCTGATGGTGTCGACCGGGCTGGCCAGCAGCAGCCCCAGTGGCCAGCTCATCTACCATCCGAAGCAAACCGGGACGTACGTGATTTTTGTCACCGACAACGGCAGTACGCCGCCCGCAGTGAAGTTGCCGTTCGACGCTATGCGCGCGAAATCCACGGTTTATCAGACCGGTGTATGGTGTCCGGGGATAGTCGCCGGTCCTGCGGTGAAATCGCCCGGCCGCAAGGTGACTGCGATGGTCAACATTGCCGACCTGTATCAACTGTTCGGCGAGCTGGCTGGTATCGACGTGCATAACAGTGTTCCGTGGACGGTAGACGCGCAGTCGATGCTTCCGTACCTGCTCAACCCGCAACAAGGGAGCATCCGCAAAACGAACTACACGGAAATCGGCACCAATCTGCATGCCAACGGTGTGATCAACGGCCCCTGCCAATACAACTCGACAACCTGCACTCAAATCGCTCCGACCAAGGGCGTGTGCGAGGACAACAATGGAATATGGTGGGGTCCCGGCGCGACTGACCCCACTACTGCGGGTATTCCGGCGGGCGGGCTAACATTGTGTTGTGACGTAGCTGTCTGGCAGGCGAATCACGCCCAGACAATTTCGACCGACATTTACCCGCTGGAAGCGTATGGCATGCGCAACGATCGCTACAAGCTGGTGGTCAATAACTACCAGGCCTATGACGCGACCTCCAACTCATGCGTCGCCACGACCTCATCCGAGTTCTATAGCATCAACGAGAGAGTTCCCGTACCGAAGATCGACACCGAAGATGCCGACCTGTTGGCCAACGGAGCGAAGCTCAACAAGGAGCAACAGAAGAACTACGACGCGTTGAGCGCGGAGCTCAAGACGTTGCAGGCGTCCCAACCGGCCTGCGTGGCCGACATTAATCTGGACCGCGTAGTTAACTACCAGGACATCGCTCAGTGGACGATGTTCCAGGAGCTTTCGGGAAATTCGAGTTGGGCCGACCTCAACCTGGACGGGCTGACCAACGAGGCCGATCTTGCGATCATCCTCGAGAACCTCGGAGCTTGCTCCAGCTCCTGATCCCGCATGATCGCGCGATCTCGGCTGCGGTCGACAACGCTACCCTCGCCGCAGCGGAAATCTGGCGAGCTCTCAGGCGTAATTCAGCAACGCTTCGCGCTGGTTGGATTGCTGATCAGCGGAAGAATGCTGATTCCCGGCAACATACCCAACATCTGCGCCGCGAGCCGGCTGGGAATCACCATTCGCGAATGGGAAGGCGCGTGGCCGCGCACTGGAATGCTCCTCCTGTGTTTCGGAGTGTTGGGTATTGTGTCCGTTTTCTAAGCCGGCGGGGCAATGGCACGGGTCGTTCATGCTCGCTAGTCTGGTTGGCGCGATCTGCTACTAACTGGCGCAGATTTGCTTTGGAGGATTTCGATAAATGAATTTCCTACTCTACTGTGGAGCCGCAACTCAAATCATGTTCGTCTTGGTACTGTTCGGCGGCGGCAGCGTGGCCGGTCTCTGCCTTGTAAGGCGGTTAGTTCCCCTCGATCGACTGCAAAAGAACCATGAAGTGGCGGGGGTGACATTCGGTGTGTTGGGCGCCTTTTACGGCCTCGTCCTTGCCTTTGTTATTGTAGCGGCCTGGGAACGCTTCAATATGGCCAACGCCGACTCGCTTAC
The DNA here is from genome assembly GCA_963842215.1 of uncultured delta proteobacterium. Classification (GTDB taxonomy): domain Bacteria; phylum Desulfobacterota; class Binatia; order Binatales; family Binataceae; genus Binatus. The sequence continues at coordinate 148,843 of CAWJFQ010000009.1, forward strand.
GGAAGCGACCGCGCTCGAGAGCCTCTACAAACTCGGTGCAGCTTTCTCCGAACCGATGCGCTCGCAGCTCGATTCGGCTGTCCTCGAATACTCGCACCGCGTGATCGAAAAAGAGTGGCCCGAGATGGCCGACAACACCTTTCAAGGCGGAAAAGTGGGTGCCCACGAACTCTGGGCCGCGGTGCTTTCATATCGCCCGGCGGACAGCCGCGAGCAAATGTTGGTGGACAAGTCCATCGACCAGCTCAACCTCATCAGCCAGGCGCGCAGCCAGCGGTTTAACTACTACGAACAAGACCTCCCATCCGTCGTGTGGACGGTCATCTACCTCGGATGCTTGATGACTATCGGTTTCAGCTACTTCTTTGGCAGTAATGTTTTTCGCGCCCAAGTGCTGATGTGCGGGTTCTTTTCGATCCTGCTTGGCATGACGATTCTTGCGATTCTGGAACTGGCGCACCCTTACCAGGGCGTTGTTACAATCTCGAACGAGCCATACCGCTATGCGCTGTCGCGAATGGAAGCGACTGATAGCTACAAGATGGCGGCGAAATTGGATTACTCTCTTCATCCACGCGCGCGTAACTGACCATCAAGTCAGGAGGGATGCTCCGTGGGGTCATTCATAGCCGTCTCGGGTCCAGTGCTGGGCATAGCGTTCGTAACAGGAATCGTCGTTGGATGGATGCTCGCGAACGTGACGCGCGCCAAGGAGGTGATTCAGCCGGGGACCAACCTAAGCACCGGCGCCCGACGGGTCGCGAAGACAAAGGTTCGCACCATGGAGTTGAAATGCAAATGCGGCTCGGTGTTGAAGTTTCGAGATCCCCTGGAACCGGGCTACCAACCATTCCCGAGCGGCGACTCCTTTACCTGCTCAGGCTGCGGAAAGGTTTATGACCTTAGAGAGATCCGCAACCTGGAAAAGGGTGCGCAGACTGATTGAGCGGGATTTTCCCGCTTTTGCTTCCGAGTTCAACTAAACGATGTCGGCCTGTCGCGAGCGTACGACCGTCTGGATGCGACAGACTGGAATCTTGGGAGATACATTGCTCGACGCGTTGTTGCGAATACACGGAAGGCGCGGTGCTGAGAACCGAGCAACGGCCGGAACGCCCCGGCGGGTAGCCACAGCTCGTGGAGAAGATGGTCAGTCGGGCGCGATCAACTCCCAAAAATAAAATCGTAACTCTTGAGAGCTAAGCTAGTTGGAAGTCCGACTCTTTAGTCGGTGAATGCTTCTAATCCGGCCTTTCCCAGTGTTGCTAGCGCTACCGCCCTATCAAATGGATTAACGAGAACCACCGCGCAGCCATTGGTGACACCGCCCGGCCGTGCGGAGAAGATACGCGATTGACGGAGCACGGTGCAGGCGTGCACGGCGAGTCCATCGGATGGGCCGTTGGCTGGATCCGGCGGTCGAACGAAGATTCTAATGACGCGACCTCCGCGTGAAGATTTCCTAAACGCACAAAGCTACAGGCGGGGCAAGTTGATTGCAACAGAAGGTGCCTCTTCTTTCGGCCAATGAAGCTGCCTTCCCTCAGGCCGTGTGCGCGGGCGTGATCGGTTTCATCAGCCCGGTCATCGAGCCTTACTGCGGGACCTGCAAACCGGATGAGGCCGACGGTGGACGGAAAATTCCACCTGTGCCTGCTCAACGACGACGAGCTCGACGCACGCAAGACGCTCCGCTCGAATTCAAGCGACGTGATTGCCGAGGTTTCACCACCTGCTGGAAAGCAGCTCGACGCAGGACCGCGCGATGTACCAAATCGGCGGATAGGAGATGAGGGGAGCGACGACTGGTTTTCTCCCCCTTTGCCAGTCGACGTTCGGGCTGGCAGTCTCGTGCGCTGGCCCGTTCTTGTTTCATGGTTCAGTCTCGAGGAACTGTATATCGCTGATTTGCGCTGAGACGGGACGCTAACCAGGTTTCGCAACACCTATTTTAAGGTGAGGAGAAGGATTCGGATTATGAGGGGAAGGACAGCCACGACAATACTTGTGGTGGGAACAATCGCATTCGCTTTGTCCGTTGGTCGCGCGGAGGCCAAGTCGGACAAAGAGTCATGCTCGACGACAAGTACCGACGTCACAAATATGAACACCGACAGTACTTCGGCCGAATGCGAGGCTTCAGTCGGACCACCCAACAAGGCGTCGGCCACGGCCGCGAACCAAGGCGAGGCGTCATCGGTGGCGGCAGACGGCGGTAACTCCGCCAGTTCCGCGTCGGGAGTAGGCGCCGAGGCGGACGCCATGTCGGAAGGCGGCGCCAAGGCTACAGCGACCGCGTCCGGAGAGGACGAAATTGCGGAGGCCGAATCAATAAGCGGCACCACCAAGGCGACCGCCAAGGGCATGGACAGCGAGGCCATGTCGATTATTGACGAGAGCGGCGACGGCAAAGCCACTTCGACCGCCACCGACGGCGCAGAGGCCGAGGCGCTGATTCCAGACGGAGGAGGCGGTGACGCAGTCGCGACGGCGAAAGATGACGGTGAGGCGACCTCCGAAATAGCGGGCGGAGGCGGGAAAGCGACTAGCGATTCAAGCGGAGATGGAAGCGCCGCGGAGGCCCTATCAGAAGACGGCGGGACGGCGAAAGCTACCGCGAGCGAAGGGGCGATGGGCACGGCAGACGCAGAGGCAGGGGGGTGCAAGGCAACCGCCAACGCTTCGGGTTCCGATGGCGTAGCGAAAGCCGTTTGTGGAAGTACTGGGAGCGTTGTAATGGCAGTCTCGACCAAGGGCTCTATAGCTGAAGGCTTCGACTTCGCGGCGCCGGTTTGCACGCCAATGAACGGCGGCATCGCCAAGGTCAGGAGCCCGATGGGAAATTGCGGATAGTTGGGTTGGATACGAGCGGGTTGGTTTCAGCGCGAACCTCGACGGTGGTGGATCTTCAGGCCCGCGAGAGCGCTCTGCTTGAGCAAGAGTGTCGAAATCGGCGTGTACCGCTCCGTTCGCCCTAAGCCTGCCGCAGGAGTAATGGATGCCCTGGCATCGCAGCGATGACCTGAATTACGAAAACTGGGACTCGATAGTTCCAGTTGTTAGGAGGTATTTGCGATGAAATTTCTGGTAACCAGGAAACCGCGCCCTGGGGCGGTCGTACAGCCCACGAGCCAGACGATTCGCGCGCAGAAGGAAGGGCTGCTCGCGGCAATCAAACGTGGCGAGATTGACTGTGCCTACGCGTTCGTTAATGGCGGCGGTTGTAGCATTACAAACGCCGACTCTGCAGAAGACCTCAACCGGCGACTATTCAGCTCGCCGCTTGGGCTCTTCTATGAGTTTGAGGTGCACCCTCTTTGCGACTACGGCAAGTTTATGGACACGGTAGCCGAAGCGTTAGAGACGCGGGAAAAACAAAGTCGATAGTCAAGAGCCGCGCGCTCTGAGGGACCGGTCTGCAACCGGTCCCTTTTCGTTGATGAGCCTACTGTCCGCGCGCTCTCTGCTAATTCGTGCGCGCCATAGGATCGAGTGGAAGAAGCCAAACCCAGCGCCACGGCTCTCCTTTGCGCGATGCTTCGCGCTGCTCATCTCTTGTGGGACCAGCCGCCCAAGGTCTTCGAAGATACGCTTGCACTGAAGCTTTCCGGATGCGAGAGCGAAGCCGCTCTTAAGGCACAGATGGATCAGCTAGATGCGGAAGTTGCGCGGACTACGAATCCCGGGTTCGCTCTAACGCTTCGGCGGTCAATGACGGCTCAGCTTGTCACCCGTGGCCGCTATCTCGAGGACGAAGTTGACCTGGCGGTTAGACAGGGTGTTTTTCAATACGTGATCCTTGGTGCCGGACTGGACTCTTTCGCTTACCGCCGACCGGAACTTGCAAAGGTTCTGCATATCTTCGAAGTAGATCATCCTGCCACCCAAGCGTGGAAGCGGGCTCGTCTTCGCGCGGCAGGTGTGGAGTTGCCGGCTAACCTGACTCTTGTACCGGTCGATTTCGAAAGGGAGTCGCTAATTGACAACTTGCGGATGAGCGGCTACAGCACGGACGCGCCCGGTCTCTTCTCATGGCTCGGTGTTACCATGTACCTTTCTACCGACGCTATTTTCGGCACATTGCGAGCGGTAGCTGCACTCGCACCCGGAACGGAGATCATCTTCGAATATACCCTTCCAAAAGATTTAGTTGATGAGAAGACACAGAAGATGCTTGCCGTGGTGTTGCCAGCTGCGCAAGCTCGCGGTGAACCACAAACCAGCTTTTTCGAACCCGCCAAACTGGCTGAACAAGTGCGGAAAATTGGCTTCGCGGAGGTTTCGGATTTCGGTCCTGATGACGCAGAGGCGCGATATTTTAACGACCGCACGGATGGTCTTCGGCCTACCGCGTTAAATCACTACATGCGAGCGCGGGTTGGCCCGCGATCCACGTGAGACGGCGTTAATTTGCTCTCAGGTTTATGCGGACCATCTACGCGTGCGCGAAGGCCCTGCGGCCTCGATGCCGGGATAACTCTGACGGCATGAAAATCGTTGTCATCTCGCCTTAGAGGCCATATCCGATTGTCTCGCGGAACGCGGCGGAGTGTACTTTCGCGAGCAGCCTAAGTTCAGCCCGACTAGTGAAATAGCTGTTGATCGAGTAGCGCGATTCTTAGCGCAAGGGTTCGATAGTCCCGTGCTCGGGCCGATGTCAATCTTGCCGCAGGACTATCGTTGCGCGGCTCCTAGCGCATCGCGGCGCCCGACGGGACACTCATGCCCGCATTGTCCGATTTTGAACGGCTGTTGGGAGTGGCCCGAAGGTTCGAGCATCTTTCTAATGCTAATCGTGGAGCTTGGACTTTTCCGCCTTGCAGACTTATGCCGGTTTTCCCTCGACCACCGTCGCCCCGGTTGGCGAGATAGTCTCGACCGTTTTGGTCAGCTCGAATCCCGCCGCTCGGTAAATTGCTCGATATTCCTCTTCGGTGCGTTCACAACCTCCCGTCCGAAGCATCATGTTCAGATCGGAGAGCAATGGATACAGCGAAGATTGGCCCTGCCTCAGCATGGTCTCTAACAAGATCAATCTTCCGTTGGGCGCGATCGCTCTGCGCACTACCTTCAAGATCGCGATCGACGTCTCGTCGTCCCAATCGTGGATCACGCGCGACAGAAGGTAGCCATCAGCCCCGCTCGGCACCGACTTGAAGAAATCTCCGGTCACGACCTCGCAGCGTTCGCTGAGCCCGGCCTGCGCGATTGTCTCCTTACCGCCATCGAACGCATGCGGCATGTCGAATAGCACGCCGCGCATTTTTGGATGCCGTTTCAGAATCTCCGCAAGATTCCTGCCGTGACCTCCGCCCACGTCGACCAGTTTATGAATCGGAGAGAAGTCATATGCGTCCAGCACCCCGGTCAGATGAAGGGTCGAGAAGGCGCTCATGGTGGCGTTGAATAGCATTGCCGCCACGGGGTCTTTCTGGAAGCGCTCGAACAATGCGTCGCTCTTGCCGAATTGCTTTTCGTAGGCGGTCTCACCAGTTTTGACGCAATGCAACAGGAGACCCTCGGTCTGCGCTGCGTCCTCGCCGCCGAAGAAAAGCGCGGCTGGACGCAAAGATCCCACGACACCAGCTTTCAGGAATTCGCCGATTGGTGTCAGCGCGAAGCGGTCTGATCCCTCCTGCGCAAATACGCCGAAGCCTGCAAGCGTACGCATGACACGCCGGAGAGACTGTGCTTGAACGCCGGTCGCGTTGGCCAGTTGCTCGGCGCTCTTGGGCTCATCGGCCATCAAATCGGCGATTCCCAGTGCCGCCGCCACGTGAATCGATTGCGAAATGCGTTGGATGAAAATTAGTTCGAGCAGCCGTGCTGCTGCCGCGGCTTTCGCGGTATCCAATTCAGGCATCGGAATTCTCCTGGCTAGATCGTCGCTAGCCGCAGCCTGTAGTCCTTGATGACGACTGTGAGAAAGCTCGTTTATCGGCGCATCGTTCCGACCTCGCAATTTCCCGGTATCGCATCCGGGCAGCGTTGCGTCAAATCGCATTCACCAAAACGCCGCATATGCGGTTCATCCACGCGTGTGAGATGGACGACCGTTTTGACCACCAAGGGATAAATGCAGGGGAAAGTATGGACGTTGGCGGACTGACTAGTGCTTTCTGGTTTATGCGGACCATCTACGCGCGCGACGCGACCTCAAGAGGCACAACAGCGGGCAAAATCTGGGCAAGGTCAGCCGAAAGTCATTCTCTCCTTTGGCGTACGTCCCGATCGCCCGAACAGCAAGGTCAAAAATTAAGGCGTCACCTTCTGCCACACGTCCGGTCAAAATCAGCACTTAAATTACGCAACTCCTGCCGAGAATTGTCGGGCATGGAACTTTTGTCCCCGGCTGTTGTTCCAATCACCTGATCGGAGGGCGCGTTCGTCAACCGCCCATGCTAAGTTGGCGGCGCTTACACGAACAGTGGCCGGGAGGCCGGGGAGGAAATCATTCGAATGGAATTCCGGAGGAAGTATGAATCGGCAAGGTCGTGCGGGGTTAAGTGCGCCTCGAGGGCGCTCCTGATCTGTGCGGCGTTGGTATGCGCCACCGCGCCGGTTGCGCGCGCCGCATCAGCTCTGTGGATCGCGGACGAGGGACCTTCGCGAGTCGACGAATATTTGCCCAGCAAGCTCAAAAGAAGCCATGCTCCAACTCCAGTCACTATTTCTGGTGTGGACCCTGCCGGGGTGTGTTTCGACCAATCGAAAAATCTCTGGGTGACGGATGACGGTACTGAGATCCTCGAATTCACGGCCAAGTCGCTGAAGAAACTGCCGGCGACTCCCACCCCGGCTGTAACCATCAGCAGCTCGTCGTTTGAGGATATCGTGGGCTGCACCTTTGACAGGAACGGCAATCTGTGGACGGCGGACCTCGACAAGGACAGTCTGGATGAAATCTCCACGACGCAACTTCAAGCCGGCGGCAGTATCACGCCGGCCATCATCATCACCGACACAACCGAGATGTCGTCAGCGGCTCCGGGCTTCGTCACGTTCGACCCGTCGGGAAATCTGTGGACCGACGGCCGGGACGACGAGGAGCTGTTCGAATTCTCTGCTTCTCAGCTTACCTCGGGCGGCAACAAGACCGCCGCGGTGGTTTTGGGAGGCGGTGGAAGTTTGGACGATCCCGGCCAGATCGGATTCGACGGCAAAGGCAACCTGTGGGTGACGAGTTACAGCGCCGGAACCGTCGTGATGTTTCCGAAGAGCGATCTCGCCAGCTCGAACGACGATACGCCGGCAGTGACGATCGACAGTTCAAGTCTGGATGGACCGTGGGGTCTCGGCTTTCGCGGCAACAATTTGTGGATCTTGAACTACAATAGCGGCAACGCTGACGAATTTGTTCCGAAGCAACTAAAAACCAGCGGAGCGCCTGTGCCGAAAGTTATCCTCACCGGCGCCGCAGCCGCAGATTCGTGGCAAATCACCTTCGGTCCGGCGCTAGGGAAGTAACGGGAACAACGACCCCAAGGAAACAGGGAAGGCCGCGCATCGGGCGATGAGTTGTCCGCTTGTTGTCAGAGGTCGCCGCCCCCTGCGGGGCTAACAAAGCCGCGGATACCGATCCCGCCCTCGCAGATAATCACGCCACCAGTTGCGGTGGAGGAATTCTCGGCCGACGCGAGCAGCACGTACGATCCCGTGTAGTCACGCGGCTTGGCCAGTTTGCCAAGCGGCAACCCGCGCTCGACCGCTTCCTTCAACGGCACCGATGCGATCGATCGATCAGCCATTTCCAGCGAGCGAGGACCGCGCAAGTCGGTCGGGATCGCGCCCGGCGCGACTCCATTGACGCGAATCTTCGGCGCGAGTTCATAAGCAAGCTGGCGAATCAGTCCGACCACCGAATGCTTCGAGGCCGTGTATAAAGGACCGCCGCCGCACGGATAAAAGCCTGCGTTCGAGACCGTATAGATGATGCAACCGCGCGCCTTCGCGAGTTCACGATACGCCGCCTTCGCACCCAGTAGATAACCTTTCACGTTCACGGCGAACAGTTCGTCGAATGCCTGACTGATCCTGTCTTCGGGCAAATCGACCAGCGACATGTTGAAGTCCCAGATTCCGGCGTTACCCACGAAGCAGTCGAGTCGTCCGAAGCGTCGGATTGTTTCAGCAACTGCGCGCTGGTTGTCGGCGAGAACTGTCACGTCGCCAACCACTGCCTCGACACGATCTCCGAACTGCTTCGCTAGTTCGGCGCTGCGCTGGCGGGCGCGATCGAGGGTTGCAACGTTCGCCCCCTCATCGAGAAAGCGCTCGACGACCGCCCGTCCCAGCCCGGATGCGCCTCCGGTAACCAGTGCCACCTTGTTTTCCAGCCAGCCCATGTCAGAAAAAGTTGCTCAGGTTGCGCGACAGCAACACGGTCTGTTCGAGGAAAATCTTGCGGTCGACGATCTGGAAAGATCCTTCCACTCGGCGCAACACATCGCGCCGCGAACCGATCCATGAGGTCTCTTCAGAATTGAGCCGCGTGCGATATAGATGAAAGTTTGACTCCACTTCAAGCGTCCGACCATCGTCTTTTAAAATGCGGATGTTTGTAATCAGGTGGCGCGTGCGCGACGGCGGGTCTTCAGCCCACGAGCGGCCCGATTCGAGCTTCTTGATCCGCCCGGCGAGCAGCGCCTTGGTGTCATCGAAGAACGCCATCTCACCTGGCTTGGTAAATTCCTTGTCCAGCTCGCGCTGCATGCGGGTACGCCTGATCGGCATGAAGTAATGCGCGTCGTCGCTGAAAAGCGCGAGCCACTCGTCGTAGCGATGCGAATCGAGCAGTGCGGCCTCGTCGTAGTAGAAACGCTCGACCTCATAATGGAGAAGCATTGCCGCGATGCGGTCCTCCCGCGGGACCGATTTCATCTCGTTGGACATCTGCAGGTCTTTCAAATGAAATCGCCCGGCGTAGTGACTTTCTTCAGCTCGTCCCAGCTCAGGCCTTTCATCCATTGCGCCCACGAATGATACGTCCACAACTGGCCGTGCTCGCCGGTGAGACCTTCAATGCGCGAAAGACCGCCTTCCTTGATGATCTTGCCGCGGCCGAGGCCCATGGTGAGCTGATGCTTCATCCGCCTGCTGGCGATGCCGCGCGTCTGCGCGGTCGCCTGCGCCCAATTCTCGCCGTCATCCTGCTCGAGTACGCCGCCCGGCCCGAAAATGCGGCATGCAACCGTCACCATAAAGTCGCGCGTCTCGCGCGGCAGGTTGCGATCGACAAAGGTGAACCACCAAATCTCGGTATGCCCGGGATCGCGCGGTATGCGCAGCGACAGCTGCACCGAGACTGCGATCCACGTCGTTGGAAAGATATTTGGATGCCCGGCGACTTCGACTCCGACCGGTCCGAGTGCGGCTCGAGCCTGCGCGGTATTGCGCCAGCTTTGATCGAACGCGGAATTGTCCGTGGAAGATACGGTGGGACCGCCGATCGCGTGTCCGTACTCGCCGAGCACCACGACCTGATCGAACTTCGTTCCGATAATGCCAGTGGCAGGCATGTCGAGGGCGGCGCCGCTATCCATATTCACTTCGCTCAGGTCGATCTTCTCGCGCGCGGCAGCGCTTGGCGTGCCCATCACGCCCGGCTGAAACGCCGAAGCATGAGTGACCTGCGGGTGATACCAATCGAACAGATTGTCGACGGCTATTTTCCAGTTGCAGTCGATGATGAACTTCTGGATGCCGGGCACTACCACCATGTCGCCGCGCGCAGCGATCTGATCGAGACCGAGCCGGCCGGTCGCTCCGAGGAATTCTTCCAGCGGCGGCGCGGAGGCGTCATGCGTACCGAATACAAATCCCTTGTAACTCGCCACCTGCGCGACTTGAGCCAGCCCATGCCGTGATTTGTCGAGCTGTCCGTCATAGAAGGTTTTGAAACCCGGAACTCCATTGAGACGGCCGTCGATCCCATATGACCAGCCGTGGTAGGTGCACAGAAAATTCTTGGCGTTGCCTTCCTCGGCGCGACAGACGGCGTTGCCCCGATGGGCGCAGGTATTCAGCATCGCCTTGATCGAGCCGTCTCTCTGGCGGACCACCAGAACGTTGTCGCGGCCCATCACCGATTGGAAGAAATCACCTGGCTCGGGAATCTGCGACTCATGACAGAGGAACAACCATGAGCGCGCGAAAATCCTCTGCATCTCGAGCTCAAAGATCTCGGGGTCGGTGTAAATGCGCCGGTCGATTTCGCCTCGTTCGAGCGAAACCAGTTCATCTATCTCAGTCTTCGCGAGTGCCACATGGAATCTCCCTTGGAAATGAGTCCGCCGGCTCTGCAGTGCGGCTATATATCGCACTCTTTCTTCGCGCCCAGCTCCATACAATGAGATCCGCCGTCGCGTCTAGTGCTCAGGCTTTTTACGCTGTCGCCTGCCTGCCAAGCGGCAACGCAAACTCGAGAACTGCAGCATTAAACGCGTCGTTACGATCTCCGGCCACCATGTGACTGGCGTCAGCGACGTCGACGAACCGGGCGTGAGGGAGCAACTGGAGCAACGCTTCGGCGGCCTCCCGCGTCACCACGTCACTGCTCCCTCCCCGGACCAGCATAGTTGGCACGTCGAGCTTGTCCACCCCTTTAATCATCTGTTCTCGCATTGTCGCTCGGTGTTCACCGACCACGTTCAAATCAGCGAGCCAAGCCTCTCTCGCAGAGAGTAGGCGGGGATCCCAGTGCCAGCGCCAGCGGCCGTCGGTGCCTTGCTTGAGTACCCGGGTCAGACCCTGCACCGAAGGCTTGCCGCGCCCCGGACCTCTGTAGGCGGCGATTGCTTCGACCGCTTCGTTAAGGTTGGCGTAGCCATTCGGATTGGCCGACATGAAGGAGATAATCCGGCGAGCGCCGTCCATATCGATGTCCGGCGCGATATCGACGAGGACGAGGCCGCGGTAGAGTTGTGTCGCGGAGCTCCCCTGTGCAACCAGCGCGGCGATCCCGCCCATCGATGCACCAATAACCAGCGGAGGCGCATTCACGCACTCGCAGAGCGTCAACACGTCGGCGCTGAAATCGGCATACTCGTAAGCGGCAGTGGCGGATCGATCGCTGTCGCCATGTCCCCGTGCATCGACGGCGCAGGCTCGCCATCCTTGCGCACCCAGCTCGGCGGCCGTCCGTCCCCATGACTGGCGCGTTTGCCCGAAACCATGAAGCAACAACGCTGGAGGGCCGGTGGCGGGTCCATAGACGTCGGCCACCAGCCGGAGACCCTGAGCGCCGCGGAGATCCCGATGCTCAGCTATTACGTCAGCTTTCTCCATCCTCGTGACTCTATGCCGTAACCGGTCAGTGAACTGCGACAGGCGTTCGATCGCTTGTCTTCAGAAACAAAACTACGGATACGCAGAGCATGGACGCGAATGCAAGCATCGCCGGTATACGAGGGGGCTATGGGCTTATTTGATGTCGACGATTCCTGTGCTGGCGATGAATAACTTCCAGCTCGCGATTTCCGGATAATTGGCCACGTTCAAGTCACTGGCGAACCTGATCAGCCGTGCCGTATCGGGACCGTGACCTTCCTCCGATCTTTGGCGCAGGTAGTAGGGCGGGATGCTCTGATAGTAGATAGTCGCCTGCACGGCGGCTGGAACGCCCGGAATCTGAGCCAGCGGTATCTGGTAGCTGAGCGAGTCGCAGCCGCATCCGCCGGCCTGGTAGGCTGGATCATCACCGGTTCCGACCGGCGCGGTGAATTCGGCGTTCACACCATTCGGATCCCGACCGTTGGGCTGGAGCCGATTATCCTTCACCTTGTGATCAAGGCTCAGAAAGCTCGTTGTCAGCATCCCCTGGGGATCTATTTCCAGCTCCTCATAAATCTGAACTTGCTTGTCACTGGTGATGGGAGAGTTGGTCCAGAAATGCGGCTGGAACTTCTGTTGCGTGGAGCTGAAAAACTCGGTCTCGAGCGGAGTTCCCGAATTGTCGACGATGACGCCGTCGGCGTTGGTATTGCCCGAGGCCCACAGCACGCGGCCGGTCGTATCCAATACCTGAAAATTGACGAACGCGCGGCGGAAGCTGACGCCGCTGGGGAAGTTGTGACCCGCCAGGTTCTTTATCGCGAGGTTCGCTGTAAGCGTGGTGTCGTCGGTTGACACCGAGCTGACCTGAACTGTGGCCGTCGCGGTCTGGGCTTGAAGCACACCTTCCGCCACCGCGGTCTTCTGCCCTGATATCTGGTCTCTGATGGACGAAGGAAGATTGGGGTCGACCTTGAACAAGCCCAGGTCTTTACGAAATTGGTCGAACATCTCGAGCACAAATAAATTGATGCCATTCAACTGGTGACGTCCATAGGGGTTGCGTACCGGCATGGCTAGATCGCTATCGGGCAGGCGCGTGGACGGGCCGACGTCAGGAACCGGCGGAAAAGTATTGTCCTCGATATTGGCGATTTTGAATGAAAGATCGGCGCCCCGGTATGTTCCAGGCATATGACACTGCTGGCAGGGCTGGTCCCCGGGGAAGAAGAAAGCGCTGTTCAACCATTCGAAAAAAGTCGTCTGCTCGAATTCGCTCTTGGGCTGGCCGTGCTCGTCGAGCACCTGGTGACCCTTGCGGTCGAACACAGGCAACTCGATCGTGTGACACGAGGAGCAAAGCCCGGCATCTCTGACGGTCCTGCTGAACGTCGGGAGCACTCCGATCGCATTCTTCATCGCGATGGTGGCCTGCGGGGAATACGGACCGTAAAGCTCGCCAGGCGGACCCACCTCGAACAGGCCGGAATAGGTCGATGGACCAAACAACTGGCCCGGTATGTGATGGCAGGTGTCGCATGAGACGCCGTCGCGAGCCAGCGCGCCGTACCTGGACTTGGGGTCCTGCAACATTTTGCGCGTAAACAGCTTGTCTGGCCCTGGATTGTCGATATGGAACTGGCGCTGGCCCATCACGCCGTGGCATCGAAGACACAGGTTCTCGACAAACGCCGCGCCGTCGGCTTTCCCAGCGAGGTGTTTATGCAACGTCGATTCGGTGTCGAGCTGGGCGAAGAAAACCGGATCCCGGCCCGAAAGGCCCATCATCGAATAGCGCCATTCACCGAACTCCGAGAGATTCACCGGCGTCCCATCGGATGCCTGAAAAATCATGTTCGGCGTCACCCCGGCCAGCGTGCCGGTGGCGTCGTGACAGCCACTGCACTGATCGGAGGTTACGAACTCCTGCGGACCACCGTGGGCGGGGCTCGGCGTCACCACGTGATCCAAAGCCTCTGAGACCATGCAGGGTACCTTCACGGCGCCCAGAGGTTTGAGATTGGCGAAGACCGAGCTCGGAATTCGATCGACGAACTCCGGAGCCTGCTCTGCCTCCAGGTCGCTGGTGTCCTCGATCTTGAACGGCGCCATCTCATTCACCGCGTCGGACACCGCGCCGACCGCTACCGAACCGGACCCGGACGCAAGAAAGGCGGTGCTCGAATAGGTGTCCGAATTCGCAATCGCCGACGCGTGGCAATTAAGACAGTAAAGTCCCGTTCCATTGAAGAGCACCTGCGGTTCGGCGCACGCGTTGTTGGCAGGCTCGGGAGGTGCGTTCGGATCCTTCGGACTGGGATTCACCAGGTCGCCCCAGTACCAGCCGTCCCATGACAGGTTTGAGTCCTTGACCATCACGGTCCACTCGGTGAGTGGAGCGGTCAGGGTAACGTACATTTCTTTGACGACTATCGCTCCATTCGGCACCGGACCCTGGCGGTTCTCGACCGTCATCCAGTCGAAAAGAGCGGGTGAATACCAGACCCTGACGAACGGATGCACCCCATCGCTGGTCCTGACTTGCGCGTCGTGTTGCCAATTTTCCTTTTGGTAGCACAAGTCGTTGAGGAAGCTGGTGAGATGCTCAAGGAAGTCCGGTGACGAGGCCCGGGGCAGTGATGAGCACGCCATCGCATGCGAAACTCCGGCCGTGCAACTCCACGCCAGGGCGGCGAGCAAACCGCACGCGAGTATCCGCCTCCGAATTTTCATTTCGAAATTCAGAGACAGAGTTTCACGAAGCCGATGAAAATGTAAACGCCGAAATGTGGAAGCGACGGGCCGCGGCGAAAGAACTCCGCGAAGCGATTGACTACGGCGTAGCGATAGGCGTCGGCGCCACTATTCGGATGCCCAATTGGATCCCTAGCGGCTTATGCGGGACTTTCAGAACCTAGTGTACGTGTCTGCCCCCGACCAGGAGATAGATCATCAGGATGACTATCATGCTGGGAACGAGCGCTCGGTAAGGGCCGTACTTCCGATAGCTGTAATAGGTGCCAGCACCGCTGGCCAGCAGAAGCAACAGAAGAATCAAAACCATCAAACTAAACCTCCTTTAAGAGTGAGGAGCCGAATCGGCTAGTTCAACATCTCTAAGGGACACGATGCCATTGCCGTGCCAACGGAAATTATCATTCTTTTCGTTCATGTTTTTCGATTTGTGCGCCTAACGAGTCGATTCAGCGATGCAACTACGGTTGCGATGCCGCTACGAGTGGACTGTTCAACACAATCGTGATGGATTTGCGGCTCTCACCCGCGGAAGCGCGGGTTCAACCTATGCGGCGCCGTCTGACAGCACGTGTGAAGGAGCAGGGACACTTCAGAGCGAAGTGCCTAATCGGGGCTGACTCACTCCGCCCCGTGCCGGAGCTACTGGCGTTGTCGTCGGCGCCGCTCCAGCAACAGCAGGACACCACCGGCAAGCAGAGCCAAACCGCTCGCCGCAACTGCCAGATTGATTTCGGGAACCGCTACGGCACCGCGGAGCGTATGAGAGGGTTCCACCAGCCAACCGGGAATTCCCGTGCCAGTCGCCTTCGCCCACACCGTCCATCCCAGCACCGCCGTTGCTGCGCCACTACCTACCAGCCAAAAGAGTCGGGATGTCATGATCGTTCTGTTGCTCCTCAGCTAAGAAAAGCATAACAAGTCCGTGCATCGAGACAATCAACGCCCCTGCAGCCGGGTCGCCATTGCATCGCGTACGATTCTCAATCTTCTTGTAGCATAGCGGCAGACCTTACGGCTATGTCGACGCGCTCTTTAACATCAGAAACGAGTAGGAAACGGTAAAAACGAGCCGTTTCATGCGGTTTCTATGAAAAACGGTAACCGTCGCTAGCTGAATGTTAACTGCGGATATCGCGGCAGAGATGTTTCGACAGATCAGACCTAAGAAAAACGCTCTCTGACAAGGGTTTCATTGAAGTGGAGCAAAATCAGCATCACGCATTACGGCAGATTGTAGAAGAGCGCGAATAAAACATCGCGCGCCACGCGATCCGCTTCAGCCGTCGAGGTGCCGGTGTCCGGCACGCTCTGGCGCGAGTTTGCAAAGACCACGACTGCAAGGTTCTTCGACGGCATCAGCAGGACCTGCGTCGAGAAGCCCTCGATTCCACCATTCTTGCCGATTACCTCCGGAATACCGTCGGCCATATCCGCAGGATTGATCGACCATGCGAGCGCGGATTGCGCGGTGGTCGCTGGACAGTCGGCGAGCAAGGGATCTTCGGCCTGGCACGCGTAGGGAGTCTCGGCGATCGTGAATCCGTTGGTCACCGCGGGCGGGACGGTGAGCTTCCCGATTTTGGAGTTCCCTATCGCCGCCGCGGCGAAGGTAACCATGTCGCTCATCGAGGAGCTGAGTGCGCCGGCTGCGGCCCATATCGGGATATTGTTGCTCGCTGGAGACCCGGGGCCTACGATCACAGCCAGCGTCGGCACATATCCGGAGCCGCCGTCAGTGACCTCGACATACGACACCTGGCCATTGACCAGGTGGGCAACCGCGGTTGCGTCAGTCCCCTTGGTCTTGCGTCCGCCGGTGATAGTGACCGTAGGAACGCGGATATATCCCGCTCCCGCGCCTACTATCTTAATCGCCGTAACCTTCCCGCCGTTCACGATTACCGCGGCATTGGCGGCAGTCGAAGAACCACCGTTGGTGAATATCACGCTGGCGGGAGCGATATATCCTGAGCCCGCCTTCGTGACCGTGATGGAGTTCACCCCGCCCTTGCCATCGATTGTCGCGACCGCCTTCGCACCCTTGCCACCGCCGCCGGTTATCTTCACGCCCGGCGCGGAAGCATACAAATCGCCGGGGCTGGTCACGGAAATCGAGGAGATTCCCCCGTTGGAGACAGATGCCTTGGCGAGCGCGGGATCGTAACCATCCGCAATCACCTTGCCCTTGGCGTCAAACAGAAAAGTACTATTCATATCGAGCG
The DNA here is from genome assembly GCA_963842215.1 of uncultured delta proteobacterium. GTDB lineage: Bacteria > Desulfobacterota > Binatia > Binatales > Binataceae > Binatus. The sequence continues at coordinate 165,093 of CAWJFQ010000009.1, forward strand.
GCGTCAGAATCTGGCTCTGTACCGCGTTAAACCATCCGGTCAGCGCCTCGTTGGAGAGGGGAGCTTCCGACGTGTCGCCGAGCAGCAGGCCGAGCAGTCCGATGCTGTAATCCGAGTAGTTGTAAGGCGCAGGCAAGCTGCTCACGAGCGTTGGCGGGTCGTTGAAAAAGTTCATCGGCAGCGCTGTCTGAAAGAACTCGGCAAAATCCTGTCCGTCGTAGGTGTCGATCGTCGGCCGCGATGACGGCAGGCATCCGAGAGGAACCATCGGCGAGCTGCAAGCCTCGGCGTAGCTCGGGAAACCGCCGGTGAAGTCGCCGAGCTCTTCGAGGGTGACTTCGGCGGTCAACGGCTCGAGCGAGCCAATCTCGGTCTCGAACGATGACAGCGGCAGGCTCAGCTCCAGACTGCCGTTGGACACTTCCTGGCCGAGCAGATTGGTGGTGAAGACTTTGGTGACTGATCCGATTTGAAATATCGCATCGGAGGTAAACGCTCGCCGACCCGATCCGGCGATCGCGTCGCCGGCCGATATGAACTGCGGCGGTTCGGTCCCGTAAACCACGCCGATCTCGATCCCGACCGAGCCGCCGGTTTGAATGGAATCCTGGGCATAGGTCTTGGCGATTCCTTTGATTGTCTTGGCGGCTGATTCCGAAGCCCACGATGACGGTGCACAGGCGAGAGACGCGATCGTGAGCGCCAGCATGATCGCTAGCGCCCGGCGTGACCGCGGGCGCGTCGACAAATTCGCTCCATGCGCGGACGCATAGCTCAAGCTGCTCTGACTGATTTGCACGACCGATTTACTCCTCAGATGCACCCGACTGCTTGGCGGATGCGGCACAAAGACGCCCATATCGTCACGCGATTACGCAAGCGACGGGTAAAATGCTCTTCGTTTTCGAACTTGACGGGAAGGCGCGCGCCAGATGCTGTTCAAACCACGGGATTGCCTTCCAGCCGGAATCCTATGCGGACTTCAACCTGGAAAGTTGGCTCCCCCGCCTTGTTAACCGAGCCGCGAATATTTCCGACCTCGAACCAATCCACATTCCGTATCGTTTCGCGGGCCTTGATTAGCGCATTGCGGACTGCCTGGTGGACGCTTTTATCGGACACCCCGACCACCTCGATAATCTTGTACGTCTTGTCCGGCATGACACTCTCCTCTGCGGATACGCATCGACGGCACACGATGCGCCGGCTATAGGCTCTCCTGCTCCTGTATAAAAAATAGTTGGCGCGGCGCAAGGACGGCGATCGAGCCTGCGCATTCGAGCTTGGCTGCGGTCAGCGCTCTTCGCCGAACAGGAAGATTGAGATTGCGATCATTGAGAACATGAAGTTTGGAATCCACGCGGCTACCGGCGCTGACAGCAGACCTGAACGGCCCAGCGCCGACGTGATTCCGAGCGAAGTCCAGTAGGCGAAGCCGATTATGATAGCGAGGCCGAAGCTGCGTCCGAGACTCAGGTTGCGCGGCAGCGGATCGAGGCTCAGCGCCATCCCGAGCGCGGCCATTATCAAGCACGCCAGCGGCATCGCATATTTCAAATCGCGATCGACTACGTAGCCGCCCGGGTCGAGTCCCTTGCTGCGCAGATCGGCGATATAGCGATCGAGTTCCCACAGGCTGAACTCCTCAGGGTCGAAGCGCAGCAGGCCGAAATCGGCGGGCGTCAGTCCCAGCTCGAGTTGCGTGACGCCAGTCTTGGTCACTGCGCCGCCTTCTGCAATCTCGAACGAGTTCAAGCCGGTCTCAACCCAGTCGCGTCCGTCCCACTTCGCGCTCGACGCATGCTCGAGGTTCTTAAGTCCGAAGTCACCGTCGAGTTGATAGTGAGTGATGCCGGTAAGCCGGTCGTCTTTCTTGTCGAAGCTGTCGACCGAGACAAAGCCGTCACGCACGCGCACCCAAATGCGCCGATTGGCGAAGACTGCCCGCAGCTGGTGCTTCTTGAGTTCGACGGCGTAGATGTACTTTGCCTGGCGGGTCGCGGCCGGAACTACGGTCTCGCTGATGAGAAAATCAAAGCCCGAAATTAAAATCGCGACCAGCAGCACCGGCACCGCCATTTCGAGCCGGCTGATGCCGAGTTGCTGGCATGCGAGCACTTCTCCCGATCGATTGAGCAGAGCGAATCCCAGCAGCACGCCGGCCAGGCTCGCCACCGGCAAGACCTGCGAGACGATAAGAGGCAGCTTGAGCGCGAAGTACTCGAGACCCAACAGCCCCAGTCCGCCGTAGCGGATCAAATCGTCGAATCGATCGAACATGTCACCGAGCAGATAGGCGGCGGTGAATGCCGCCAGGCAAACCATGAACGGACCGAAGAACTGGCCCGCGATGAAACGGTCCATCACCGGCGACAGGCGCGGTCGAAGTCTCATGCGGCCTGCCTGCTGCGTTCGTAGCGCTCGACGAGATCCCAGATGATGTCACCGGGGCCGCGGCCCTGGTCGCCCTTGTCGGACGCGGCGCGATAGAAGAACCAGAACGCCAGCGCCATGAAGACCATATCGGGGATGCTCATCGCGACCCACGAGTTGAGTTTGCCCCGCTGCGCCAGCGTCTCGCCCACCCGCATCAGCGAGTAATAGAGAAAGAACAGCGCGACGCTGACGCCGAACCGCTCCGAATGGCCGCCGCGCGCGGGCTTGAGTCCGAGCGAGATGCCGAGCAGCGCAAACAGCATGGTGGCGAACGGCACCGTAAACTTGCCCGCCATCTCGGTCTCGGCCGCGTAGTCGGGCTTGCCGTTGGCGCGCGCGGCCTTGATGTCGGCGCGCAAAGCCGGGTACGTCATTTCGCCCGGGTCGCTGTCGGTGAGGCCGAGCGAGGACTCGGAGTTGACGCTTAGATCGTAGGTCTTGAAGCTGGTCACATGAGTCGAGTTGTCGGCCGGCTCGACCCCGAAGATCGACCCGTCGAACAGCCGCAGCGTAATCGACTTGGTCTTGGGGTCTGGCAGCATCATGCCCTGCTTGGCGATTATGGTGTTCTGGTTATGCGGATCGCGCGCGTCCGAGATCATCACGCCCTTCAAGCTCGAATCGGTATCGGACATCTCGTCAACATATACGACCAGGCCGGGGAAATTGCTGTTGAAGATTTTTTCTTTCAGTCCGGCGCTGGTGCGGGTCTGGCTCAGCTCGTAAAGCTTGTTCTGCAGATTGGAATTCGCCCACGGCCGCAATGAGAACGCGAAGTAGCTCGAAACGGCGTACACGCACAGCGCCACCATCATCACGGGCACTGCCAGCCGATACAGGCTCACGCCGCAGGCGCGCGCCGCGGTCATTTCCTGGTCGCTCGACATCCGCCCGAATCCCATCAGCACGCCGAGCAACACAGCCATCGGAAACGTGAGCTCGAGGAAAGCCGGCATGATGTAGCCGATGATGGTCATCACCTCGCCGAGGCTGACGCCGTGATTGACCACCATGTCCATCAGCTTGAGAAGTTTGCCGGTGACCAGGGCGAAGGTAAGCAAGCCGACGTCGACGGCGAACGGCGCGAGCACTTCGCGCGCGACGTAGCGATCGATGATGGCAAATCCTGGAATAGTTATTCGCACAGCTTTGAAACGCACCGGCGGTCGCATGCAAGTTTAGACATCTGAGCAACCGATTGAAATGTCTGTCTCCTCTCGCAGCAAGTAATTGCGCGCGCTACTCGCCCCGCGCTCTGATAGTATCGGCACAATGAGAGACTTTCGCGACAAGGGCCGCAATCCGCGTTTCAATCGCAACGCGCCGACCCCGCCACGCCGCAATTCGCCGCCATCACCGATCAAGCCGGCTGCTTCGCCGGCGCCACCGCAAGATTACCGACGCGCCGATGCGGGCGAGCGCGAGCAGCGTCACACCTCCAGCAATGATCGCGAAATAGTTTACGGCGTCGAGCCAATCCGCGAGCTGGTCTCCGCCGCGCCAGCGTCGATTCGAGTGCTCTACGTAAAAACGGGCGATGAGCGGCGCTTCACCGCCGAGATAGATTTGGTCAGAACCGGCGGCGGGCGCGTCGAGTTTGCCGATGAAGCCGGCCTGGAGCGACTGGCAGGACAACCGGCGCGGCACCAGGGAATCGCCGCCCTGATGCGCGAGTATGAGTACACGCCACTCGAGCAGATTCTTGTCGAGCAGCCCGATCCCATCGTACTGGTGGACGGTGTCACCGATCCGCGCAATCTGGGCGCGCTGATGCGCTCGGCGGAAGGCGCCGGCGCCGGTGCGATCGTCATAGCAAAAGACCGCACGGCGGGAGTTACGCCGGCAGCGGTCAAGTCGTCGGCGGGAGCATGGATACATCTGAAGATAGCGCGATGCGGCAACGTCGCACGGACGATCGAGCAGCTCAAGGAGGCGGGCTACTGGACGGCTGCGCTCGCGCCGGGCGGAGAGACGTCGATCTACGCGCTCGACACCTCACGCAAGCTCGCGATCATCGTCGGCTCCGAGGGACGCGGCGTTCGCGACATCGTCAGGAAGGGCGCGGACTTCGTGGTCGACATCCCGATGCGCGGTAAAATCGGCTCGCTCAACGTGTCGGTCGCCGCTGCGGTCGCGCTATTCGAAATCGCCCGCCGCCGCGATTCCGCGAAGCCGCCAGTCCAGGCGCACTGAAGTTATCGCGATTTCTTCGATGGCTTCTTTGCCGTAGACCTGGCGCCCGTCGATTTGCGGTCGTCGAGGCCAGGATACTTCCGCGCGAGCGCCTTCTTGATAGTGTTCATCCATTCGGCTTCGTACTGACTCGCAATTTTCCTCATCCCGCCAACCTGCTGACTGGCCTGCTTCATTTGCGCTTTGAGCTGCACTGCGCCTTTCACCAGATGCGGATGCATCGCGTGCGCATTCAGGTCTGAGAGCGTTTTGGCAATAAGTTTGAGTTCGTCTTTGATTCGATCCGCGTAGACCCTGGCCCATTGGAGATCGACCAGGGTGCTGGAGGTAGGTTTGGCTTTTGGCATTGAGGATCACTGTCACCGATTCGCGCACATGAGCGCAAGTATTGTGCTGTCACCTCGGGAACATCACAAGCGTCTCGCCGGTAACAAAACAAAAATCGCATCGTGCGAGACTTAATTTCGTGGCGGATCGTCAGCAATGACAAATGCCGGCACCCGTAAGACGTTGCCGTGATGCAAGAAACAGACCCCGAAATGCCGTTTAGCTTGACAGTCGTCGCTGCCGCGAATAGCTTTTCCTTCTTAACGTCGTTTGCCGATGTAGCTCAACGGTAGAGCACCTGATTTGTAATCAGGTGGTTGCGAGTTCGATTCTCGCCATCGGCTTGGTCGGCACGATAGCCTTGGGAGGAGAGGTTCCCGAGTGGCCAAAGGGAGCAGACTGTAAATCTGCCGGCTTATGCCTTCGGAGGTTCGAATCCTCCCCTCTCCACCAGTATAATAGTGGGTTCGATGGGGAGAGCGGGAATAGCTCAGTTGGTAGAGCGCGAGCCTTCCAAGCTCGGGGTCGCGGGTTCGAGTCCCGTTTCCCGCTCCAGATTTTTCGGTGAGCGAAGCGAGGCGCGGGTTTTGTTGTTTTATCGATTGTTCAGGTTGAGCATTGCACGAATGCCCATGTAGCTCAGTCGGTAGAGCACTTCCTTGGTAAGGAAGAGGTCACGGGTTCGAATCCCGTCGTGGGCTTTCCAAATTTGCGCGACCGCCTGAGCGGCAGAGAGATTTTTCGAGGAATATTACAATGAGAGATCTGATTTCGCTTTCATGCGACACTTGCAAATCACGCAATTACACCACGACCAAGAACAAGAAGACGCAGACCGATAAATTTTCGATCAAGAAATTTTGTCCGCGATGCCGGTCACACACCGTACACAAAGAAGGCAAAGTTTCGTAGTCAAATAGCGTCGCTGGCACAGCACGCGTGGATACTGAAAAAGAAAAAGCGGGTCAGTAGCTCCAATTGGCAGAGCATCGGACTCCAAATCCGAGGGTTCCAGGTTCGACCCCTGGCTGGCCCGCCAAAAAACAAACGGTGAATAGACCAAATTAGGTGGTTCTTGATCTAGGCACGAAAAATGAATAGTCTGAAAAGTTACTTCAATCAGGGCGTAAGTTTCGTCTCCGAAGCATGGACGGAGCTTGCCAAGGTCCATTACCCCTCGCCCAAGGAGACCATGCAGGCCACGATTGTGGTTGTCGGTCTGACGTTTGTGATGGCTTTGTGGCTCGGAGTGATCGATTTTTTCGCGGTTCGCGCCGTGCAGATGCTGTTTCGCTAGGACCTTCATTCAGGACTTCAGATGACTGAGCCGATGACAGAAACCGCCAAGCCCGCGATGAAGTGGTATATCGTCCACACTTACTCGGGCTACGAGCACAAGGCCAAGGCCGCGCTCGAAGAGCGGGTGCGTTCGCTGCACAAGGAAGAAAAAATCGGCAAGGTGCTGGTCCCGATTGAGCGCGTGCAGGAACTCGGCAAGGGTGGCGCGCGCAAGGTCTCGAGCCGCAAATTTTTCCCCGGCTACATCTTCGTGCAGATGGTGCTCGACGACGACACCTGGCACGTGATTAAGGACACGCCGAAAATTACCGGCTTCGTCGGCCACTCGACCAATCCGCCCGAAGTTCCGATGTCCGAAGTTGAAGAGATCGAGCAGCAAATGGAAGAGGGCGCGCTGCGGCCCAAACCCAAGGTCCTGTTCGAAGTCGGCGAGGCGATCAAAGTCGTCGACGGCCCTTTTCAGGATTTCAACGGCACCGTCGAGGAAGTCAAGCCGGAAAAGGGCAAAGTCCGCGTCCTCATCTCGATCTTCGGCCGCGCAACGCCGGTCGAGCTTGATTTTGTGCAGGTAGAGAAAGCCTGAAACTATAACAATCGATCCGCCGGGGTACGCTTGAGGCGAACCAACGCGGACTTCTAAGGAAATTTCCGTCGAAAACCGAGCACAAACTGGATTCACTGAAAAAAGGAAATTTCCGTCGAAAACCGGGCACAGAGCGGATTCACTGAAATAGAAAAATGGCTAAGAAAGTAGTCGGATCGATCAAGCTGCAGATTCCGGCCGGCGCGGCCAACCCGTCGCCGCCGGTAGGACCGGCGCTCGGCCAGCGCGGCGTCAACATCATGGAGTTCTGCAAAGCCTTCAACGCCCAGACCCAGAATATGCAGGGCCTCGTCATCCCGGTGATCGTCACGGTCTACGCCGACCGCTCTTTTACCTTCATCACCAAGAGCCCGCCCGCATCCATTCTCCTGTTGCGCGCAGCGGGAATTGAAAAGGGCTCGCCGATGCCGAACAAGAACAAGGTCGGCAAGGTCACGCGCGCCCAAGTCGAGGAAATCGCCAAGTCCAAACTCAAGGACCTGACCGCGGCCGATTTGGCGGCGGCCGTCAACACCGTGTCGGGCACCGCGCGCAGCATGGGAATCGACGTCACCGACTAAGGTTAGGAAGATGGCAGGCAAGAAATATAAGGAAGCGCTCAAGCACATCGATCGCGAAAAGCGCTACACGCTCGAAGAAGCGGTCAAACTCGTGATCGACAACAAGGTCGCCAAGTTTGACGAGACTGTCGAAATCGCCGTGCGCCTGGGCGTCGACCCGCGCCAGGCCGACCAGAATGTGCGCGGCACTATCGTGCTGCCGCACGGTACCGGCTCGACCGCGCGCGTGCTGGTGGTTGCCAAGGGTGAGAAGGAACGCGAGGCGCGCGAGGCCGGGGCGGACTTCGTCGGCGGCGACGACATCATAAAGAAGATACAGGAAGAGAACTGGCTCGACTTCGACCGCGTCATCGCCACGCCCGACATGATGGGCCAGGTCGGGCGCATCGGCAAAATTCTCGGGCCGCGCGGACTGATGCCCAATCCCAAGGTCGGTACCGTCACCTTCGACGTGGCGAAAGCCGTCGCCGAGATCAAGGCGGGTAAGGTCGATTACCGGGTCGACAAGGCGGGCGTCGTGCATGCGCGCGTCGGCAAGGTGAGTTTTGGCGAGCCCAAGCTGCTTGAAAACGTGCGCGCATTGCTCGGTGCGATCGTTCGCTCCAAGCCGGCCAGCGCCAAGGGCAACTACGTTCGCAGCGTCGCGCTGTCCTCGACCATGGGGCCGGGCGTGCGCGTAGATACGGCGCAGGCGGCGCCCAAGGCGCTCGCCGCGGCTGCATAGATTTCGTTTTTCGTTGGTTGAGGCTGAGTGGATATAATCAGATGAAGAAGTCAGAGAAAACTGCGCTGGTCGAGGATCTCTCGAGCAGCTTCAACCGCGCCAGTATCGCGCTCGTATCCGAGTATCGCGGCATGACCGCGGCCGAATCGACCGAGATGCGCAAGCGCCTGCGCGCCGTGCGCGGCGAGATGCGTATCGCCAAGAACACACTCGTCCGTCACGCTATCAAGGGTACGAAGTTCGAAGCGCTCGACAGCAACCTCGGCGGCCAGGTCGGACTCATCCTGAGCTACGAGGATCCGGTCGTGCTGGCGAAGACCTTCACCGCCTTCGGCCCGCTGGGCGAGAAGCTAAAGCTGCGCGGTGCGGTGCTCGACGGCAAGGCGCTGACGCCCGCGGAAGTTCAGGCGTTGGCGACGTTGCCGTCGCGCGAGGCGATTTTTGGCCAGTTGCTCGGCCTTTTGAATGCGCCGGCGACTCAGTTGGTCCGCTTGCTCAACGAGCCGGGCTCGTACCTGGCGCGCGTGATCGACGCGATTGGAAAGAAGAACGGCGCCGGCGCAGCGCCTCCCAAAGCTCCGCCCGAGGCGGCCCCGACTGAGGCTCCGCCGACGGCAGCGGCGCCCGCGTCTGAGGCCTGAAGCGCTGATTTGAAGGTCGCGTGCAAAGGCACGCGTGATGATTAGATTAAACGATCCGCTTGGACCAAAAGAAAAATCCTGGGGCGCGACCAAAGAACATCTCCCCGGATGCGTGAACAAGGAGAGAAGGTAACATGGCAGAAGCACAACTCAGCCGCGATCAGGTGAAGGACTATCTCAAGAATCTCAGCCTGATCGATGCAGCGGCTCTGGTTAAGGAACTCGAGGCCGAGCTCGGCGTATCGGCTGCGGCTCCGGTCGCGGCTGCGGCTGCTCCGGCGGCCGGCGGCGGTGCGGCCGCGGCGGCGCCCGAGAAAGAAGAATTCAATGTCGTGCTGACGGGCTCTGGCGACAAGAAGATCCAGGTGATCAAAGTCGTGCGCGAACTGACCGGACTCGGCCTCAAAGAGGCCAAGGACCTGGTCGATGGCGCGCCCAAGGCGGTCAAGGAAGGCGTCAACAAGGCTGAGGCCGAAGACATCAAGAAGAAGCTCGAGGCCGCGGGCGGCAGTGTGGAGCTGAAGTAGGAAGGATTTAGTCTTTTTGACGCATCACACAGGATCGGGAAATTCATCAGGCGCGGCGTCTTCAGGCGCGCGGGGATTTCAAACGGTCTCTATCGATGAAGCCGTGGGCACGGGGGAAACCCCTGCGCCCGCATTCTCTAT
>CAWJFQ010000010.1:0-941989 GCA_963842215.1 uncultured delta proteobacterium
CCCACAAGGCGAAGAAATGAGCAAACTTCATCGACAATAGCGAGATTGCCTTTGCCAAGTTTTTTGGCGAACCTCAGGAAGATAGCTTTGTTTTCTTGCGCAGTCATTCGCCCCTCCTTATGAGAGACCTATCGGCTCCTTTTCGGAACCGGGGGAGGCAACTAACCAGTCTGCAGCTAGCGGCCGCCTTCTTCCTGCTTGATCACAAAAATCAACGACTCGGCAAAATCGTCAGGATGCTCGAGCTGCGGATAAGCGCCGGAGGTCTTGAACGTTACCGTAGCCGATCCAGGCATCGCTGCGTGCAACGCGTTGCCCTCGGCAGCCGAGAAGTACGGATTTTTCGCACCCCACATTATGATCGTCAGGGTGTTGAACACCTGGCCCAGCTTTGAGCGGATGTGGGCCTCGTCGCGCGGCACCGAATTGAGCATGTCAGTCTGAGCCGGCAGGTCGTTGCTCAGCTCCTGCATCATGCGCTGGTAGATCATGTCGGGCATCGGCGGCAAATCGAAAAAGCTTGCCTCGACCTGCGCACGAATGGCGTCAGGCGTCGTCGGCAGCATCCCCTGCCGTAGTTTCTGCGCGCCGCGCGCACCGACCAGGCCGCCCGAGACCAGCACCATCCTCTCGACTTTGTCGGGATGCTCGACGGCATAGTACAGCGCCACGTCGGCGCCGAGATCGTTGCCGACCAGGTTGACGTGATCGAGCTTCAGCTCGTCGATCATTTGCGCGACTGCCTCCGCCTCGTATGCGATCGAATATTGCACCTGTTTGTGATCCGACGACGCGAATCCGGGCAGGTTCGGCGCAATTACTTTGTAGTGTGCATCTGCCACCGGCGGCATGATTCCGCGCCACACGAGCGCGGCATTCGGACCCAGCCCATGAATCATCACCACCGGTTCCATTTCCGAATAGCCGCCGGTCATCAGGTACGTGATGAGCCCGTCCTTCAGCGCCAAATCGTTCTGCGCCACTCCCGACCATCCCAGGCGCGAGATTTGAATCCATCGCAGGACATCGACCGGCCGCAGGTACATCGCAGCCGCGAAAATTCCGAGGAAGACTGCCGCGATTGGACCCGCGATGTTGATCCATGAATGGCGGCGGAGCTGGCGAGCGGGATTTTCAGCGCGGATGTCTGCTTCGGTGCGCTCGCGAACCGGTGGCGATTTGATTGGCTCTGCCACTGCGTCCCGTCGAGGCAGGCTATTTCGGCGACGATGCGGCCGCGGGCGACGCCGACCCTGCGGAGGCCGACATCGCAGCTCTATCTCTTGCTGCCTTGTGCGCCGCCTTGGTCACATGCGAAAGCCGCCGACCGTGAGACGCGGCTTCCCGATCACGCTCCATCTCATCGAGATGGTCGGCGACGCGATTGATTTCCCTGGTCGCGTCCTGCACCGCCGCCGTCGCTCGGTTCGCGGCTTCGGTCGCCTTGTCTGCCGCGGCCTGTGCCTGCGCCGCCGCTTGTTCTGCGTGCTCTGCGGCTTGCTGCGCCTTGGTTGCAGCCGCCTCGGCCTGCTCGGCCTGCTGCTCATTGTGCGACGCGCATCCCGCCACAGCGATGGCCAGCGCGAGGACCGGCAACGCGGAAAAGAATCTGCGCATCGACGACTCCTTAGTGCTGAGCGAACGCTTGAACGGTGCGCATGTCAGGCTGCGGTGCGCCGTCCGCGCGCAGCGGCAGGATGCAGACGTGAGAGGCGCCCGCCTTCAGGTGCGCATCGATTCGATCGCGAATCTTGTCCTCGGTTCCCCACGCCACGATCGCGTCGACCAATTTATCCGAGCATCCGTTTTCGAATTCCTTGTCACCCCACCCCAGCGCTTTGAGGTTGTTGGTGTAGTTGGGCAGGCGCGGAACATAGGTCTTCATATAATCGCGCGCGGCCTTGCGAGCTTTGCTCGCGTCGGTTTCCAGGATGACCGCTTGCGCCGCGCAGAGCATCGCATTGGGTCCGATCTGCGCGCGCGCCTTCGCAGTATGCTCGGGCGGAACGAAGTAGGTGTGCGTGCCGTTGGCCTCGGCCGCCGACAGCGCAAGCATCTTGGGATGCAATGCTGCGATCACGACCGGCACCGGCTCTTTGGGCGCCGGCGCCATGTAGAGCGCATTCTTCATTTTCGGCAGGTACTCTTTCATGTAACTGTACGGCTTGTCGTAGTTATGCCCGCGCAAGTTACTGACGAGCGGCTTGTGACTGACGCCGATGCCGAGAAGAAAGCGGCCGCCCGAAAGTTCGGCTACCGTCTTCGATGCCGCCGCCATCGTAACCGCGTCACGCGCCCAGATGTTCGCGATGCCGGTTGCGATCGAGAGCTTGTCCGTATGGCTCAACAGGTAGGCGGCGTGAGCGAACGGCTCGCGGCCGACCGCCTCCGGAATCCACAGCGCCTTGTAGCCGTTCTTCTCGACCTGCTTGGCAAACTCAGCGCTGTCAGGCGCGGGCATCGCGTCGAGAAAAAACCATATTCCAACTTTTCCAATATCCATGACTCAAGTAAGTAACGCGCCGGCGAAATTTCGACAAGTGAAAAGTGCGCGCCACCCGTTTTCAATCGCGACCCTGCAGCGATAGATTGGACGCGAACCATCCATCGACTTTCCAATCCAGCGCGAGGTGACAGAAAATGAAACTTGGCTTGATGTTCGTCAATTCGGGACCGTTTAGTAATCCCGCCCTACTTGCACATCTCGCTACCACGGCCGAGCGATGCGGCGTCGAATCGATGTGGACGGTCGAGCACGTCGTCATCCCGCAGGACTACAAGTCGCCGTATCCGTACTCGTCGAGCGGCAAGATACCCGGCGGCGAAGATGTCGCGATTCCCGATCCTCTGCTGCCGCTCGCGTTCGCGGCGGCCGTGACGAAAAAGATCAAGCTCGCCACCGGCGTGCTGATTCTTCCGCAGCGGCATCCGCTATACGTCGCCAAGGAAGTGGCCACGCTCGACGTGCTGTCCAACGGCCGCGCCATCCTCGGCATCGGCAGCGGATGGCTGGCGGAGGAGTTCAGCTCGCTCGGCCTGGACTTCCACACGCGCGGAGCGCGCACCGACGAGGCGATAAAATCTCTGCGCGTGTTGTGGAGCGATGAGGCGGCGTCATTCCACGGCAAACATTTCAACTTCGGCCCGGTCAAGTGCTATCCGAAGCCGGTGCAAAAAGGCGGGGTACCGATTCACATCGGCGGCCATTCACCTGCTGCTGCGAAACGCGCGGGACGGTACGGCGACGGCTTCTTTCCGGCGCTCGCAGACATTCCCAAACTCAAGGAACTGTTCGCGCTTATGACTTCCGAGGCCGAGAAAGCCGGGCGCGACCCGAAAAAGATCGAGTTGTCGTGCATGGGCCGCCCTCGCGTCGACGAATTGAAGGCGCTCGCCGATATCGGCGTGTCGCGAGTCGTGATCGCGCCGCCGGCGTTCGATGCGGAAGGGCTGACGCGCGGTCTGGAGAAGCTGCGCGACGACGTCATCGCGAAGCTTCTGTGATCGCAACATAACGCTATTCGTCGCTGGCGTTGCGAGGCGGTGTCGTAGGAACCGCTGCGAGCATCTTCACGTAGATGAGTTCCGGGTCGCCCTCGTCCAAATTCTCGACGAAGCCGCTTTTGACGAAGCCCAATCGCTCGCACAACCGCTGCATCGGCAGGTTCGACTGGTTGGTCGACGTGAACATCTTGCCGGTCTGACAATCGAGCTCGGCTGCGCGCATCAGGGCGCTCGCAAGCCCGCGACGGCGGAAGTCGGGATGCACGAGCAACAATCGCACGTAAAATTGCTCGAAGAAACTCTCGTCGAAGATAACAAAGCCGCGGACGACGTCGTCGACGCGCGCGACCGCTACGCGGCCTTGATCGCACGCTGCGGCTATGAGACGGCGCCTCGGCGGACCCGCATGGACAGTTTCGTCCAGCGTACAAATGTGCTCAAAATCCTGACTGGAAGCCCGCTCGATTATCGTCATAAACCCGCCAGAGGTGCGAATTCCGTGAAGGATGAAACTTCAGTCGATCCGTTGATAGTCAGCCACGAAGCGCCAATTGGATGGCTGACCCTGAACCGGCCTCACGTTCGCAACGCGCTCAATCTTAGGACCTGGCAGCGGATTGCGGAAGGCGTCGCAGAGCTGGCGAGCGACGATGCGATTCGCGTGATCGTCATGCGTGGGAGCACTCCGCAAGCTTTCATCGCCGGCGCCGACATCTCGGAGTTCCCTGCGATGCGAGCCGACGCGGCACAGGCACGCGCTTATCGCGACGCGCCTAACAATGCGATCGCAGCCCTGGTCGAATGCCGCAAGCCGATCATCGCGATGATCGCCGGCGTCTGCATCGGCGGCGGCGTGCAGGTCGCACTCTCATGCGACATCCGCATCGCGGCGCGCGGCACGCGTTTCGGTGTTCCAGCCGCGCGGCTCGGACTGGCGTATCCACTCGACGGCGTTAACATGCTGGCTGATACCGTAGGACCTGCCAACGCGCGCGACATCCTGCTGTCGGCGCGTCTGTTCGACGCGGAAGAGGCGCTGCAAATGGGCCTCGTCAACCGCGTCGTGGATCAGGAGAAGCTCGAGGAAAATGTGCGCGACTATGTGCTGAAGATGGCGACCAACGCGCCACTGACCATGGCGGCCGCCAAGCTGGCGATTCGCGAGAGCCTGAAAGATCGCGAGCAGCGCGACGCCAAGGCTGTTTCCGCAATGGTCGCGCGATGCTTCGACAGCGAGGACTATCGCGAAGGCGTACGCGCGTTCCTGGAAAAGCGCCGCCCGAATTTTAAGGGCCGTTGAGTTCAAGAAAGCGTAGTTGAATCCAGCGCGATGACTATATAACCGGTCACTTTCGAGCACTGTTAGAAGTCCACCCAAGACCAAACAGTCGAGCTTGCTTGTAACAGTCTTACCTGTATGTTAGTCAGGGAACGATGTCCGCTTTACAAGAAGAGCGAAGCGCCGAGACTCGGCGGCGCTTGCTTGACGCTACCGTGGCGTGTCTTTTCGAGCGCGGATACGCGGGCACAACGACAACCGAAATCGCCAACCGTGCAGGCGTGTCGCGTGGCGCTCAGTTGCATCATTTTCCGAAGAAAGATGAGCTCGTGGTGAGCGCACTCGAGCACGTGTTTGAGCTGCGGCTGAACGAAATAAACGCGGCTGTCGCCGAGCCGCCTTCGGGCAGCCGCGAGCATCGCCTTGGCGTGCTGATCGACGCGATGTGGCCGATGTTCAAAGGGCCGACTTTCTATGCGTGGCTCGAGCTGGTGGTCGCGAGCCGCACCGATCATGCGCTTAACGACGCGGTGCGCGCGGCGAGCGATCGTTTCGGCCAGGGATTTCACATCGGCTTCGCGGCCCTGCTCGATTGGCCGTCAGATCGACAGGACAGACTTCGCGATCTGGTCGGCATCGTGTTCGGACAGCTCGAATCGCTTGCGCTCGAACGTGTTCTGTATGCGCCGGGTGAAATTGATCCGCCGGAGTTTGTGCGCGCGCTGGAGGCGACTAAAGAAGTCAGCGCCGCGATAGTCCGAGAGCTGGATTCATCGGAGCCAATCGACAAGCAGGAGGTGAGCTCACAATGAGCGGAGCAATTGAAAGCCAAACGGCGCAGGATATCTACTTCAATCCATGGGATGAGAACTTCCGCGCCAATCCATACCCGCATTATCGCCCGCTGCTGGCCGGACCGCCGCGAATTATCGACATGGGTTTCAAATTCGCGCTCGCCGCGCGCTACGCCGATGTGCGCGCGATCCTGATGGACCATGCGACGTTCTCGAGCGTGCAGCCCGCCGGGATGGGTTTCGACGAACAGACGAAATTATTTGGCGACGCGCCGACGATGCTCGGCTCCGATCCCCGACCCAGACCCGGCTGCGCCGGCTGGTCTCGCGCGACTTTACGCCGCGACGAATCCGCGAGCTGGAACCGCGCATCCGCGAAATCGCGAAAAATCTCCTCGACGCCGCCGAACGCAAAGGTGAATTCGAAGTGATGGCTGACCTTGCCAATCCACTCCCAGTGATGGTGATCAGCGATTTGCTCGGCGTGCCGCCAGGGGACTACCACCAATTCAAGGATTGGTCGGACAAGGTAATCGAGGCCGACAACACGCTACCCGGGATGCCGATGCCCGACGACATCAAGACCGCCTTCACTGAACTGAAGGCATATTTCGTCGCGGAGATCGCCCGCCGCCGCAAGAGTCCCGGGCCCGACCTGGTCAGCGCTCTGGTTGCGGCGCACGATGAGGCCGAAGCACTGAGCGCCGACGAGCTGTTGCAGTTCGTCGTGCTGCTGCTGCTCGCCGGCAACGAGACGACGACGAATCTGATCGGCAACGGCATGCTTGCGCTGGGCCGCAATCCTGACGCGATGGCGGCATTGCGATCGAAGCCCGAGCTGATGCGCGGTGCGATCGAAGAGATGGTGCGGTACGACGGTCCGGTGCAATCTACCTTCCGCACTACAACCAGGGACACGGAAGTCGGCGGGACGCCTATAGCGGCGGGAATGGGCGTGTTCGTGATCATCGCAGCGGCAAATCGGGACCCGGCCAAATTCAAAGATCCCGAGAAGTTCGACATCGGACGCGAATCGAATGAGCATGTGGCGTTCGGCGAGGGCATCCATTTCTGTATCGGCGCGCCGCTCGCGCGGCTGGAGGGTTCGATCGCGATTGGCAGTGCCCTCGAACGATTCCCGCACCTTCGATTGAAGAATCCCGACGCCGCAGTGTCCTACAAGGGTTCATATTTCCTGCGCGGTCTCAGCCGTCTCGAAATGGCACTCAAGTGAAATCGCCCGACTGCGTGCAGTCGCCTTGATGCATACCGGCGAGCCGGAAACGCGTGCGCCCATATAACGCCATGTGTGGCATCGCAATTGCTTTCTCGTGCGCGGTGCATACTTAACCCCATTCAAATGCAATCAACACAAAAGGTAATCCCACAATGAACCAAGCTGCCGAGAATATTTATTTCAACCCGTGGGATCCCGCGTTTCGCGCCGATCCGTATCCGCACTACAAGCCCTTGCTCGCGGGACCGCCGCGCATTCTCGATTTGTTTGGCCCGACCGCGATGATCACTCGCTACGCCGACGTCACCGCGGTCCTGCGCGACCATGCGCACTTCTCGAGTGTGCGCCCGCGCGATCCCAACGAGCCGCCGAACGAGGGACCGTTTGGCGGCGCGCGCACGATGCTGTTTTCCGATCCCCCGATGCACACCCGGTTGCGACGCCTCGTGTCGCGGGATTTCACGCCGCGGCGAATCCGTGAGCTCGAGCCGCGAATCCGCGAGATCGCGAATACTCTTATCGAAGCTGCTGAGCACAACGGCGAGCTCGAAGTGATGAGCGCAATCGCAAACGCGCTGCCGGTGATGGTTATAGCCGAGATGCTCGGAGTGCCGCCGGATCATTACCAGCAGTTCAAGCATTGGTCTGACACCGTGGTAACCGGCGATAACACGCTGCCCGGGACGCCTCTGCCAGAGGAATTTCATGCCGCGACCAAGGCGCTGCGCAATTATTTCGCCGACGAGATCGAGCGCCGCCGCAAGCATCCCGGCACCGATCTCATCAGCGCGCTGGTCGCCGCGCACGACGACGCTGAAGCGATGAACGCCGACGAATTGCTGGCCTTCGTGCTGCTCCTGCTCCTCGCCGGCAACGAGACGACGACCAATCTGATTGGCAACGGGATGCTCGCGCTCGGGCGCAATCCCGCGCAGCTGGATTTGCTGCGGCAATCTCCCGAGCTGATGCCGCGCGCAATCGAGGAGATCCTGCGCTACGACGGACCGGTGCAGTCGACGATTCGCTTCACCAGGGAAAACCTCGACCTCGGCGGGACCGCGCTGCCGGCCAATCTGGGATGCTTCATAATTCTCGCCGCAGCGAATCGCGATCCTGCGCAATTCGAAGATCCCGACCGCTTCGATATCACGCGCGAGCCTCGCGACCACGTTGCGCTGGGCGAGGGCATCCACTTCTGTATCGGCGCGCCGCTGGCACGGATGGAAGGTGCGATCGCGATCGGCGCGATGCTGCAACGCTTTCCTCGCTTGCGTCTGCACGATGCCGCCGCGCCGGTGGTTTACAAAGGTTCTTACTTTCTACGCGGACTCGCGTCTCTAGTGATGGCGACCAGTTGAACACCGGAACAGCGAACCAGGGAAATTGATGGCCGAAGCAGTACAATTCAACATTTGGGATCCCGAATTTCGCGCGAACCCTTATGCTTACTATGGCCCGCTGCTCGAGGGCCCGCCGCGGATCCTCAGCTTCGGCGATGTGACGTTCGCGCTGGTGGCGCGCTATGCCGATGTCACCGCCGGCCTCCGCGATCACGAGCACCTGTCGAGCACTCAACCACCACCGCCGCCCGGGACCACATACCAGGGCCGTTTCGAAGGCTCGCGCAACATGCTCAACGCCGATCCGCCGCGGCACTCGCGCTTGCGCCGGTTGGTCGCGCGCGATTTCACGCCGCGGCGAATCCGCGAGCTCGAGCCGCGCATTCGCGAGATCGCAAAAGAGCTGCTCGACCGGGTCGTCGCGAAAGGCGACTTCGACGTGATGGCGGATCTCGGCAACGTGCTGCCGGTTACGGTCATCGCGGAGATGCTCGGCGTGCCGCCCGAGCTCAACCCAAAATTCAAGCATTGGTCCGATACCATCATTGGTGGCGACAACAACGTCCCCGGTACTCCACCGCCGCCGGAAACGATCCGCGTGATCGATGAATTGGGCGACTACTTCACCGCCGAAATTCAAAAACGCCGAATCAAACCGGGACCTGATCTCGTCAGTGCACTGGTTGCCGCGCACGACGAGGGCGACGTGATGTCGTCGGCCGACCTGCTCAGCTTCGTGACACTGCTGCTGGTCGCCGGCAACGAGACCACGACCAATTTGATTGGCAATGGCATGCTGGCGCTCGGGCGCAAACCCGATCAATTCGAGGCGCTCAAGCGCAATCCCGCGATGCTGCCGCGCGCGATCGAGGAGATGCTGCGTTACGACGGTCCGGTGCAATCAACGGTGCGATTCACCCATCAGCCCCTGCTGCTGGGAGGCACGGAGATTCCGGCGAAAGCGTTTGCGCTGATGATCGTGGCGGCGGCTAATCGAGACCCCGCGCATTTCAAGGATCCGGAAAAATTCGATATCACACGCGATCCCAACGACCACGTCGCGTTCGGCGAGGGCATCCACTTCTGCATCGGCGCACCGCTGGCGCGGATGGAAGCAAGGATCGCGTTCGAGGCGATACTCGAGCGCTTTCCGCGCCTGCGGCTGAAAGATCCCGCGATGAAACCAGTCTATAAGGGTTCGTACTTTTTGCGCGGCCTCGAGTCACTACCGATGGCTGTCGATTAATCCTCGATATGAGGTGATGTCCGGTGCCCGATCCCGTCCTCAACCTCGATTTGAAACCCGAGCCTGCCGCTGAGGACGCCGAGCGCAACAGCATCCATCTCGGGTTCCTCGGCAGGACGCCGCCGTTCACCAGGCGGCAGAGCCGGGTGTTCTGGATCGCGTCGACCGCGGGATTTTTCGATCAATACGATCGCGCTCTGCTGAGCCTGGCCCTCAAGCAAATCCAGTCCGGCCTCAAAATTGCCGAGTCGCATCTCGGCGCGATGCTCTCTCTAATCAGGATCGGCCACCTGCTTGCGTTGCTGATGACGCCCTTCGCCGACGTGTTCGGCCGCCGCCGCCTGCTGCTCTACACCGTGATGGGCTACACGATCTTCACCGGCCTGAGTGCTATTGCGCCCGGCGAGCGAACCTTCGTCGCCTTTCAGATAATCGCGCGCGCGTTCGCCGGCGCTGAAGCCGCCGTCGCGATGGTGATCGTAGCCGAGGAGGTCGACGCGGCCCATCGCGGATGGGCAATTGGGCTCATGAGCGCGGTGTCGTCCGTCGGCTACGGCCTGGCTGCCGTCGTGTTCGCATTCGTCAACGTCATTCCCTACGGATGGCGCGGGCTGTACGCGATCGCGCTGGTGCCGCTGGCGCTGATCATTCCGCTGCGCCGCGTACTGCCCGAAAGCGCGCGCTTCGAGAAGGAGAAACTCGAGGGGCTGCGCCCGGTAAAGATTTGGCAACCGCTGGTGCAACTATACACCGCGTATCCGCGGCGCCTCGTCCTGATGTTATCGATTGCGTTCCTGGGCGCGATGGGCGGCAACGCTGCCGGCTTTCTGTTTCCGAAATTTCTGCAGGAGTCGCATGGGTGGTCGCCGGGCAACGTCTCGTCGCTGTTTCTGTTCGGCGGTGCACTCGGAATTATGGGCTCGATCGTTGCGGGCCGCATGAGCGACCGCTACGGCCGGCGGGTGATGGGCGCGGCCTTCCTGTTCCTGTCGCCGCTACTGACCATCTGGATGTACACGGCGCCCGGCCGGTCGATCGTCCCGGCCTGGATACTGGAAACATTTTTCGACATCGCTGCGGGGATGATTCTGAATGCGTACAGCGCCGAATTGTTCCCCACTTCGTATCGTTCGACCGCCGGCAGCGCGCTCGCGGTCGCCGGTACCACCGGCGGCGCGTTGGGCCTGTTCCTCGAGGGCGTGCTGTTCAACGCCACCGGCTCGCACGCGCGCGCGGTCTGCTACCTCACGGTCTTCTGGATAATCTCTCCGGCGCTCATGTTGTTCCTGCCCGAGACTTCGGGACGGGAGCTCGAGGAGATCTCGCCGGACGTGAACATTCTCTGATTTGCCGCAACTCATCGACGCGCTAGATTTGCGGCGTCGGATGTCAGAAGGAATTCATCGCCGCTTGCGCGCTCGTCTCAGATATCTCGCGCTGGTTGTCGCATTGCTCGCGTTGCTCGGATGTGCGCACGGCCCGTGCGTCTCGATCGTCGGCGCCGACGGCCAGCCGCGCGCCACCGTCGCGGTCGAAGTGGCGAACACCGGCCCTCAGCGCGAGGTGGGCCTGATGTATCGCAAGCATCTGGACGACGATGCCGGGATGATTTTTGTGTTTCCGGATGCGGCGCGCCGAAATTTCTGGATGCACAATACGGAACTCCCGCTCGACATGATTTTTGCGGACGCTAACCGCGTGGTGACGGGCGTCGTCGCGAACGCCGAGCCATACTCCGACAAGCTGCTCGGCGTCGACCGCGACTCGGAGTACGTGCTCGAGGTAAACGGCGGCTTCTGCGCAAAGAACGGAATCAAGCCCGGCGATCGATTGGACTTCTCCGGCTTTTCACCCCACACCTCGCAATAGCCGGCGCTTTAACCCGCCGCCAACATGCGGTATCTATCTTGCCGTGGCGCGTGACGGGCGCCTTTTTGTTTGCCGTCTATCCTGCTTATCGCGGTCGTGAAAAATGGGCCTTAAAGAAAATCTCGAACGACTTCAGCAACTCACGCGCGAGGCGGAGGCCGCCGGCGGCCCCGATCGGGTCAAAAAACAGCACGCACAGGGCCGCATGACCGCGCGCGAGCGCGTCGAGGCCCTGCTCGACCGTGGCTCGTTCGTCGAGATCGACAAGTTCAAGACTCATCGAATCACCGACTTCGACATGGCTGAAAAAAAAGTCCCCGGCGACGGAGTCGTGACCGGCTACGGCACCATCGACGGCCGCCAGGTTTGCGTCTTCAGCCACGATTTCACCGTCTTCGGCGGCAGCCTCTCGGGCGCGTTCGCAGAGAAGGTCTGCAAGGTAATGGACCTCGCGGTCAAAACCGGCTGCCCCGTGATCGGGCTCAACGACGGCAGTGGCGCTCGAATCCAGGAAGGCGTCGTCTCGCTGGCGGGATACGCGGATATTTTTCTGCGCAACGTAATGGCGTCGGGAGTGATCCCGCAAATTTCCGTGATCATGGGACCCTGTGCCGGCGGCGCGGTGTATTCACCCGCGATAACCGACTTCATCGTGATGGTCCGCGACACCTCCTACATGTTCCTCACCGGCCCCGACGTCATTCGCGCCGCCACCCATGAGGAAGTCACGATGCAGGAGCTGGGCGGCGCCGATACGCACAGTCAGAAGTCCGGCGTCTGCCATCTCGAGGCCGATGACGACGCCCACGCGCTGACGATTATCCGCGAACTGTTCTCATACATGCCGTCGAACAACGTCGACGATCCGCCGTTCATCGCGAGCAGTGACGATCCCGCGCGCATCGACGCTGCCCTCGACTCGGTCGTTCCCGAAAGTCCCAACAAGCCCTACGACATGGGCGAGATCATCCGGCGCGTCATCGATGACGGGCATTTCTTCGAGGTTCAGAAAGACTACGCGCAGAACATCTTGATCGGCTTCGCGCGGATGGGTGGATACTCGATTGGCATCGTCGCCAATCAGCCGTCGTATCTGGCCGGCTCGATCGACATCGACTCGTCGGTAAAGGCGGCGCGCTTCGTGCGCTTCTGCGACGCTTTCAATATTCCGCTTGTCACGTTCGTCGATGTCCCCGGATTCCTGCCCGGCACTCAGCAGGAGTTCGCCGGAATTATCCGCCACGGCGCAAAGCTGCTGTATGCGTTCTGCGAGGCGACCGTGCCCAAGGTGACGGTGATAACCCGCAAGGCCTACGGCGGCGCCTATGATGTCATGTCGTCGAAAAATATTCGGGGCGATTTCAACTTCGCCTACCCCAGCGCCGAGATTGCCGTGATGGGTCCCGAGCAGGCCATCAACATCGTGTTTCGCAACGAGATCGCAAATGCCAAAGACGTTGCCGCCGAGCGCAAGCGCCTGACCGAGGACTATCGCAAGACTTTTGCCAATCCGTTCAAAGCCGCCGAGCTCGGTTATATAGATGAAGTGATCATGCCGCACGACACGCGCCCAAAAGTGATCGGCGCGCTGAAGGCGCTGGCAAACAAACGCGACAAAAATCCCCCGCGCAAACACGGCAACATACCCCTCTGAGGAGAGCTGTGCGTAACTGCTTCGCGTCTCCTCTGTCCCCTCTCCCTGCAAGGGAGAGGAAGGGTGAGGGTCCTATTACAGCGCCCTGCGCGATTCAGGATTCTGCTCTTGCCAGAAGCAATCGGAGGTTACGCAAAGCTCTCCTCTGAGGAAGAACCGCGCCGAGACAACCGACGCCGCGGAGCGGTTAGCTCGCGCGGGCTGAATTCAGTATAAAATCTGTGGGAGTGTGGCAGGCCCCGGCCAGGCAGCGCCGGACGCCGCAAAAGATTGATGTTCAAACGAATTCTAATCGCCAACCGCGGCGAAATAGCGGTGCGCATCATCCGCGCGTGCCGCGAGTTGGGAATCGAATCGGTCGCCGTCTACTCGGAGGCGGATCGCGCCGCGCTCCACGTGCGCGAAGCCGACCATGCGTACCCGGTCGGTCCGTCACCGGCCGCCCAGAGCTATCTCAACACCGCGAAAATTCTCGAAGCCGCCAAGCACACCAAGGCCGACGCGGTTCATCCCGGCTACGGCTTTTTTTCCGAGCGCGCCGCTTTCGCACGCGCGGTGCAGAACGCCGGCCTCACCTGGATTGGTCCGCCGCCCGACGCCATCGAGCAAATGGGCGACAAGGTGCAGGCGCGCAAGCTGATGTCGGCTGCCGGCGTGCCTGTTGTGCCCGGCTCGCCCGGGACCTTGGAAACCGAAGCGGAAGTGGCTGCGATCGCGAAAGAGATCGGGTTTCCGATCATGGTGAAAGCGGCAGCCGGCGGCGGTGGCAAAGGTCTGCGTTTCGTCGAGAACGACAAGGATCTCGCGTCAGTCGTGCGCACCGTCGCGAGCGAGGCCAAGTCCTCGTTCGGCGACGGACGCTTTTACGTCGAGAAATTCCTCAAGCAGCCGCGCCATATCGAAGTGCAGGTGCTCGCCGACGCGCACGGCAACACTGTCCACGTCTTCGAGCGCGAATGCTCCATTCAGCGGCGTCATCAGAAAGTCGTCGAGGAATCGCCGTCGCCGTTTATCACGCCCAAGATGCGCACGGAGATGGGCGAGGTCGCGGTCCGCGCGGCCAAGGCGGTGAACTACGTCAGCGCGGGGACCATCGAATTCCTCGTCGACGCGGACCGCAACTTTTATTTCCTCGAAATGAACACGCGCATACAGGTCGAGCATCCGGTCACAGAGCTGGTTACAGGCGTGGACCTGGTGCGCACGCAAATCGAAATCGCGGCGGGCGCTAAGCTGCCGTTCAAGCAAAAAGATCTCGCACAGCGCGGATGGGCCATCGAGTGCCGAATCTACGCGGAAGACCCGGCCGCCGGCTTCGTACCGTCACCGGGCAGAATCGAGACGCTCAGATTTCCCGACGGTCCGGGCGTCCGCAACGACGCCGGCGTTTACGCGGGCGCCGAAGTGCCGGTGTTTTACGACCCGATGATCTCCAAGCTGGCGGTTTGGGGCGCGAGTCGCGATCAGGCGATCGACCGGATGCGGCGCGCGCTCGGCGAATACGTGATTTCCGGCGAGCTGCGTACCAATATCGATTTCCATCGCTGGATCATGACCCATCCCAAGTTCCTGAAGGGCGACTTCGACACGAACTTTATCAATCACGAATATCATCCGAACCAGAACGGCGCTGGGCCGCATGGTGCGGAGCTGGCGGCGATTTTTCTCGCGGCGATCGCGGCGCAGAAGAACACCAATCACAGCAACGGCGCCGCCGCGCAGCCGCCGGCCGCACCGAACGCGTCCGCATGGCGGATGATCGGCCGGCTCGACGCCCTGCGGAGATAGCCGGGACAATATCCATGCGATACCTCGCAACGCTCGACGGCCAGGACCACGAAATCGAGATTGAAGAGCTCGCCGCCGACTCATTCGCGATTACCTTCGGCGAGAAGCGCTTCGAGGCCGATTTGCGCAGGGTTGGGCCGGTGTCTTTTTCGGTGATCGTCGACAACCGCTCGTTCGATTTCGACGTGGCGCGCGACGGCGAAGAAACTGTGGTCGCCTCGCGCACCGGCTCGACCCGCCTCACGGTCGCCGACGCAGCCCGGCGCACCGCACGCGCCGCCGGCAAGCGGCGCGAGGTCAGCGGGCGCGTCGAAATAAAATCCGCGATGCCCGGACGGGTCGTCAATGTGCTGGTCGCGCCGGGCGACCAAGTTAAAGCCGCACAGGGAATCGTCGTCGTCGAAGCAATGAAAATGGAAAACGAAGTCAAATCGCCCAAGGCCGGCAAGGTGCTGGAAGTTAAGGTTGTCGCCGGCCAGGCGGTCGAGAAGGGCCAACTGCTGATTGTTATCGAGTAGGAGACGCAGCCGGATTCGACCGGAGGCAAGCCACGATGCCTGAAGACGATCGCAAAATCGCCTCCTCCCGCAAAAGCTGGGAGGAGCGCAAACTGAATCCGGCTCTGAAGCGCGGCCCCGAGCGCAAGGCGAAGTTCGTCACCAGCTCGGGAATCGAGGTCAAACGCGCGTACGATCCCGAAGATTTGAGCGACTTCGATTTTGTCAATGACCTCGGCTTCCCCGGCGAATATCCGTTTACGCGCGGCGTGCAACCGACGATGTATCGCGGACGGCTGTGGACGATGCGCCAGTATGCGGGCTTCGGCAGCGCGGAGGAGTCAAACCGCCGCTACCACTACCTGTTCGACCAGGGGCAGACGGGGCTGTCGGTCGCGTTCGATCTGCCAACGCAGATGGGTCGCGACTCGGATCACCCGCTGGCCGAGGGCGAGGTCGGACGCGTCGGCGTACCGATTTGCTCGCTGGCCGATATGGACGTGCTGCTCGCCGGCCTGCCGCTCGAAAAGATTTCGACCTCGATGACGATCAACGCGACTGCCTCGATCCTGCTGGCGTTGTACCTGGTCGTGGCAGAGCGCCGCGGGGTCAGCTGGGACAAGGTCAACGGCACCATCCAGAACGACATCCTGAAGGAATACGTCGCGCGCGGCACCTACATCTATCCTCCGCGCGGCTCGATGCGCATCATCACCGACATTTTCAGTTTTGCGACCAGGGAAGTTCCGAACTGGAACACGATCTCGATCTCCGGCTATCACATTCGCGAGGCCGGCTCGACGGCGGCGCAGGAGTTGGCATTCACCATCGCTGACGGGATCGCATACGTTGACGCGGCGCTGAAAGCCGGCTTGCAGATCGACGCCTTCGCGAGCCGCCTGTCGTTCTTCTTCAACGTGCACAACAACTTCTTCGAGGAAGTCGCGAAATTTCGCGCCGCGCGCCGCCTGTGGGCGAAAATAATGAAGGAGCGCTTCGGCGCCAAAGATGAGCGCTCGATGATGATGCGATTTCACGCACAGACCGCGGGCTCGACCCTGACCGCGCAGCAGGTCGACAACAACGTGGTGCGCGTGACGATGCAGGCGCTCGCCGCCGTCCTGGGCGGTGCGCAATCGCTGCACACCAACTCCAAAGACGAGGCGCTCGCGCTGCCTACCGAATCCTCCGTGCTGCTCGCGCTACGCACCCAGCAGCTCATCGCCCACGAGTCCGACGTCGCGGACACGATTGATCCGCTCGGCGGTTCGTACTACGTCGAACGGCTCACTACCGAATTGGAAGCAAAGGCGGTCGAGTATCTTTCGAAAATCGACGATTTTGGCGGTGCGGTCGCCGCAATCGAGCGCGGCTATATGCAGCGCGAAATTCAAAACGCCGCATTCATTTATCAGCGCGAGATTGAAACCAAGCAGCGAATTATCGTAGGAGTCAACCAGTTTACTGGCGGCGGCGAGCCCCCGGGTGAAACTCTCCGGGTCAAGCCCGAGCTCGAGCAGAAGCAGAAGGCAAGCGTTGCGCGAGTGCGTGCCGAACGTAATGCGGAGGCGGCCGGCAAAGCGCTCGCGCGAGTCGAGGCCGCCGCGCGCGACGGCCACAATCTCATGCCGCCGATCGTCGACGCAGTTCGCGCCTGGTGCACGCTTGGCGAAATCTCGGACGCGATGCGCAAGGTCTTCGGTGAGTATTCGCCGGTGAATACTGTGTAGCATGGCGTTGGGCGGGCATCTTCATATAAAAGGAGTCGGGGACTGGAAAGCCGGCGCGCAGATTTGCCGGCGTCGCAAATGACAACGGTCGTCAACCATCGCGGGCATCCGCGCGATCGATTCGGGGAGTAACTAAATGGGGCCGATCCCGAAAGGGACCTTTCTGACCAAGGGTGTGGGCCGGCATCGCGAGAAGCTCACTTCTTTCGAGCTGGCGCTCCGTTCAGCGGGTATCGCCGAGTTCAACCTCGTGCGCGTCAAATCGATTTTCCCGCCTAACTGCAAACTGCTCAGCCAGCAGGAAGGCCTCAAGTACCTGACCCCGGGCCAGATCGTTTTTGCCGTCATGAGCGATAACGCCACCAACGAACCCCATCGCCTCATCGCGTCCTCCGTCGGCGTCGCGCTTCCCAGCAATCCCGCCCAGTACGGCTATCTGTCCGAGCATCACAGCACCGGCGAGACCGATCAGAAGGCCGGCGACTACGCCGAGGATTTGGCCGCCATGATGCTCGCGACAATTCTTGGCGTCGATTTCGATCCCAACCTCAGCTACGACGAGCGCAAGGACCTGTGGCGCATGTCGGACAAGATCGTGACCACCCGCAACGTGACCCAATCCGCCATCGGCGATCGCGACGGCCTATGGTCGTCGGTCGTCGCCGCCGCCGTGTTCGTCGATATCCCTACCGGCAGATAGTTTGCCCCCGGCGAGCTCCGCGGCTACGCTTTGACTATGGCAACCGAAATTCTCTACTGCTCTGCTTGAGGCTATAAGCCGCGCGCGGCCAGTCTGGCCGCCTCACTCAATTCCAGGTTCGGTGAAAAGGCGGAAATCATCGCCGGCAAATCGGGGCAGTTCGACGTGATCGTCAACGGCCGGTTGGTTTTCTCGAAATCAAGTACCGGCCGCTTCCCGCTCGATGGCGAGGTCGAGGATATTTTCGCGGCGCTCAAAAAGACGCTCAAGCCTTGAATTGAAGCGCGCGTTTGGTCGATCAGCTCGAATAAAGTTTGTCGAGCTCAGCCGCCTCCAGCCGGATGCCGATGTAAAACGCGCCGAACTTTGCGTACGACGCGCTCGCCTCGTCGAACCGCATCTCGTAAACCAGTTTCTTGAACACCATCGGATCGTCGGCGAACAGATCGACGCCCCATTCCCAATCGTCGAATCCGATCGAGCCCGAAATGATCTGCGTCACTTCTCCGGCGAACCGCCGCCCGACCAGGCCGTGGTCGTGCATCAGGCGCTGGCGCTCCTCGATCGGCAGCCGGTACCAGTTGTCGGCGCCGTCGCGCTTCTTGTCCATCGGGTAGAAGCACAAGTAGCGCCGCGCGGGAATTTTCGGAAACAATCGCGGCGAAATCTTTTCCCGCTGTCGCACAATCTCGGCATCGATTTCAGATTTCCACTGCGGCGAGTTCGCTGCCACGCCGTTCTCGGCCAGCTTGCGATAGAGCGCAACCGTCGCCTCGTAAAGCCCAATTTCGATCGCTGACACGTAAGACGTGGTCGGTTCCAGGTACTCGCTGAATGCGAGATCGGCGACCGCGTGCTCAGCCTGCGCCAGCTCCTCGAAGCTGCGGCGGAAGTGCACGATCATCAGATCGCCCTTGTGCCCCAGCGTCGAGAACAGCGCGGACTCGCCGTCCTCGCGCCGGCCCATCTCGCCGAACAGCTTCGACGCACTCATCAGCGCGGCGTCGCGTTTCACCAGGTCCAGTGCCCGCAATTCGCGGCGTCGTACGCGGAAAATCTGATGCAGAATGCTGTAACCCTCGAGCGTCAGAGGCGCTGCCGGAAAATCGCCCGGAATCTTCGCGCGCTCCTTGCCTCGATTCTGCTCCTCCCGATCGCTGCCCATGACGCCAATTCTAGACGCTACGCGGCCGGTTGTCTTGCCATCCGCGCACGCATGCACGAACCGGCCAAAGCCGCCGCCACCGCGGGGTTCGACGCCCAGTGCGCGTGAACGTATGACGCAAGAACATTTCCCACCCGATATCCCTCTGCAAACGGCGCGCCGCCCCATCGCGGCGACACCTTGTAGATACGTTCGATCCGGTCTCCGCTGTCTGCGCCCTCGAGCGTCGAGTAGCGAAATTGATGGCCGCGAAATCGCTCATGCGCGCGGCCGAGGATCGAGTCGGCTCGCGTCTCGACCTCGACGTAGCCAATCGCCTGCAGTCTGGCCGACATCACGGTTCTTCCCGGAATGATCGCAGCCATTGGCCACGTCGCGCCGTCCAGCGTGCGGATGCTGTCGGTGAGATACATCAGGCCGCCGCATTCCGCGTAAATCACCCCGCCGCGCGCCGCGAAGCCGCGAATCGCCGCGAGCATCTGGCCGTTCGCGGATAGTTCGCGCGCCAACGCCTCGGGATATCCGCCTCCGAAGTAGAGGCCATCGACCTCGGGCAACTCGCGATCGCCAATCGGCGAGAAGTTGACCAGCTCGGCGCCGAGCGAGCGGAGCCGATTCAGATTGTCTTCGTAGTAGAAATGAAACGCCGCGTCGTATGCGATCCCGATGCGGCAGCTCGACCGCGCCGTCGAATCGATCTCGCCCGCGTCAGACGTGTCCCCGATTTCAAGTGCGGGCGCCGAGCGTGCGATCTGCACAATCGCATCGAGGTCCAGCCATTCGCTCGCAAGCCGGCTCCATCCCTCGATCAATCTTTGTGGCACGTTCGTTTCATCTGCCACCATCAGGCCGAGATGGCGCTCTGGAAAAGCAAGCTCGGACGTTGCCGGGAATCCTCCGACGATCGGAACTTCGGGCTGCGCGGCGCGCAATAAATCGAGATGTCCGCGCCCGCCGAGCCGGTTGCATATCATTCCCGCCACGCGCACCGCCGGATCGAAACGCGCAAACCCCGCTGCCACCGCGGCAATTGTGCGCGCGACTCCCGACGCATCCGTGACCAGAATAACCGGCGCGTCAAGCCACTTCGCAATCTGGGCGGTCGAGCCTTCCTCGCCGGTTGGCGTCGCGGAATCGAACAGGCCCATCATCCCTTCGATCACCGCGATGTCGGCGTCGGCGGACGCGCGCGCAAAAGTCGCGGCTACCGCGTCGCGATTCATCATCCAGCCGTCGAGGTTGTGCGAACGAACCCCCGCGGCGCGTTCGTGATAAGTGGGGTCGAGATAGTCCGGGCCGCATTTGAACGCCGCCACTTTCAGGCCGCGCGCGCGTATTGCCCCGATCAGCGCCACCGCCGCCGTAGTCTTGCCCACGCCGCTCGCAGTCGCCGCGATCACGACGCGAGGAATTTTGCCCGAGGGAACCATCGCGAGCGGTGATACTACTACAATGCGTTCAGGCAAACCTTATGCGAGCGCCTTGCAGCAGCGCGGGATCGAGCGTCGTCGCGTCGCCGCCGGCCTTTGCCAGAACAGCCTCGAACGGCGATTGCCCGCGATCTCGAATCCATTGTGCCAGCGGTCCATTTTCGGTTTTCGAGGCGAGCAACTGCACTTCGTTCGGACCGATCGTGAAGCTGACGCCCACCGCTTCGAGATCTTGACGATGCACCGGCGCGCCGGGGCGTCCCAGCACCCGCGCATAGTAGCGGCTGGTCGCACCGGGATTATCGACGGCCACTGCAAGTGTGCGAATTCCCGTCGCGCCGTTACGATGTGTCCGCTCGCGCGGCACCCGCTCGTCGCGCGGCGTTTCGTCCTTGATCAGGAACGGCGTCTGGCCATTAAACGGAGCGCCCGGAATCGCCATCACCCAGCTCAGGTGGTAGCCGTCGGGACGATCTCGAGTCAGCGAAATCGGATCCGCAATCTTCACGCCCGCGCGCCGCATCGATTCGACGTCCGCCGTCAGATCGTCGGTGGCCATGCAAACATCGACAATGCCGCTGCCCTTCTGCAGCGCGACTTGCCAGGAATGCCCGCTGTTCGGTTTTAGAAACGCGATCAATTCCAGGTAGCTGCCGTCGTCAAATGCGATCAGCGCGTTGTGGCTGCCGATCGGATGTTTCCCGCCGCGCACTACTGTGAAACCCGCGCGCGAATAACTCGCAATCGCGGACTCAAGATCGTTGACCGCGATCGGAACATGGTCGATACCGGTAAACATACGATCCGAATACTAGAAACTCGCTCGAGCCGGCAAGCCGCGCGGCGGACTAACCGTCGGATCGAGCCTCGGTCGGAAAGAACTTCGCAATACACTCGCCTGGACGCGGCGGGCGTAGCGCGCGCCCAGATCGAACCATTCCAATCCGGGCAACCGCGCAATCGATCTATCGACGCCGGCAAGTCGCTCGACGCCGCTCTCGCCCGGAAACAAGTAGGCGCATACTCGACGCATCGCGGGATCGCCGCGCACCGTAACTCCGACCGGCGTCCAGAAGTTTCGCACCAGGAATGCGGTCAGCCGCCGCGCGGCAGGTGCGCGGAGCCGGCTTCTCGCCTGGTTGAAATAGAAAGCAAAATGCCGCCGCTCGTCCTTGATAATTCGGCGCAGGATTGTCGTCAGCAGCGGACGTGGGCTCTCGGAACTATCCTGCGTGAAGTCGGTGCGTGCGATCAGCGCCTGGTAGCCGGTCAGCGTCGAGATCTCGTTAATCGCGCCGAACGTCATGTGCACCGCGGGAAAATGACGGCTTACGCGCGACAGAATTGCGATACCCGGCCGGATTACACGATCGGCCAGACTGGTTTTGCTGCGCAAATCGGCAAAGCGTTGATCATCGATCCTGATTCCCTGCGTCGCTAGGAAGCGGCGCAGCAGCAACGAATGAAAATATTCTTCGTAAGCCCAGCACGACAGGAACGCGGTAACTTCGCTGTCGCGCACCACTCGCGTCGACAGCAGATCGCGCAGATACACGATCGTGTGCGACTCGATATCCATCATGTAGGCAATCGTGAACAGCGCGTCGTCGCTCAGCCCAGGCTGCCGCGTCGTCCAATCGAAAAGTTCCGGCTTGGTGGCGCCGCAGACGCGCATGTAGCGATCGAGATCGAAAGCGGTTTCGTTAAGCTCCATGCCCCAGATACGGGCGCAACGCCGAATCGGATTGCGCGCGCGAGGCTTTCGCTAGCGGCGGGGGAAATCGCCCTTCAGGTACATCGCGCCGCTCGGCTTCTCGACTCCGCCGCGGGGCTCGAGCGTTATCGCACTCGCCAGCACGACTTCTCCCGGCGGCGGCAGGTCGAGCGAAACGATCGTCGTGCCGTGACTCGACGGGTCGAACAATCC
Source organism: uncultured delta proteobacterium (assembly GCA_963842215.1). GTDB lineage: Bacteria > Desulfobacterota > Binatia > Binatales > Binataceae > Binatus. The sequence continues at coordinate 22,161 of CAWJFQ010000010.1, forward strand.
CGCCTTCAGCGGACCCTGCTTCTCGCCAATCCACCAGACCTCGTATTGCTTGTCGTCGGGCGTCGGCGGAAGACCGCTCACCTGTAGCATCGCAGTGCCCTGGGCGGCGTTCAGCGCGACGCTGCCGGTCGCAGACGGAGCCGGATCGAGCGCGGCCAGGCGAACCACTTTTGCGTCGGGACCGAGGCTCGCGAGGGTCAAGTCGGTGCTCTGGGCAACCTTGGCCTGAAGCGCGGCCAGTTGATCGCCGGTGGTGTCCAGGTTGCGCTGAACCTCGATCACGCGCGTGGTGAGCGCCGCAATCTCATTCGAAGTTTCGGTGGTGGTGGTGCGGAGCCGCGAAGTCAAAAAAATCGAGCTGACGACTATCGCAACCACCGCCGCCGCGGCCGCCGAACCGAGCAGCGCAAAGCCGCGCCCCCCGGAGGCTGCACGCGTCGATCGATCCTCAATCCGTCGCGGCCGACGATCCGATACACCAGGCTCGTCGCGCGCGGCGTCGAGGCGCGCCTGCAGGCGGCTCCAGATCCGATCGGAGGGACCGTCGCCTCCCGCTTCTACCATCGCCATCGCGGCCAGCGCTTCGGTCAACGACGCCAGCTCGCGCTCGCATTCGTCGCATCCCGCCGCCAGATGCTCATCGACCGCCCGCGCCTCTTCTCCCTCGAGCCGCGCGAGCGCCTTGAGCGGAAGCAGGTTTTTGATTTCCGCGTGGTCCATCGCGCGCTACTCGACACTCCCTCGAAGTGCGTCCCGCAGCCTGATCAAACCGCTGCGCATCCTGCTCTTTACCGTGCCGAGCGGCAGGCTCGTGCGTTCGGCGATCTCGGACTGCGAAAGATCGGAAAAGTACGCCAGCCGCAGCAAATCGCGTTCGCCGTCGTTCAAGCTTGCCAGCGCGGCTTCCACCTTGCGGCGTCGCTCGGCGCTGTGAATTTCGTTTGAAGGATCGTCGCCGGCAATCGGTTCGGCCGCATCGGGGCCGCGAGGCTCGCGCGCCTTGCGCGCGCGGATGCGATCGATCGCGCGGCTTCGGACCGTCATCATGATCCACGCCCCAACCGAGCCGCGACTGCGATCGAAGCGCGAGGCCTCGCGCCAGAGCTTGCCACAACACATCCGCCGCGACTTCTTCGGCGTCCGCCTTGTCGCGCAGGATTCTGTCCGCGACCGCGCTGAGCGCGCGTCCATAGCGTTGATTCAGCGTGGCCAAGGCTTCCTGATCGCCGGCGGCCATGGCAGACACGAGTGCTTCATCGGAAATCCTGCTGTCGGCCGCCATCGCCACCTGGCTTCTACTTCAGGTACGTCGCGCGATCGATGCTGGATTGACGCGCGCTAGCCGAGTGCACCGACGCCACCAGTTCGCTGATTCGCGTTTCGTCGTAGCCGAGAATGGTTTCGAGCACGTGTTGATTGTCCTGGCCCAGCGTCGGAGCTGCGCGGCGGACGGCGGCAGGTGTGCGCGAGAGTTTCGCGCGCGGTCCCTCGACCGTGAATTTGCCGAGGCTCGGATGGTCGAGCGCGACGAAATGGCCCCGATGCGTGAACTGCGGATCGGCATACGCCTCGGCGCTGTTCTGTACCTGGTGCGCGGGAACACCGCGCGACTGAAGGCGCGCTTCGATCGCGCCGCGCTCGAACTTGCTGCTCCAGGCTGCGATCGCTGAATCGATCGCATCGCGATGCTTAAGGCGCCCCGCGGCGGACGCGTAGCGCGAATCGCGCGCGAGCTCTTCATTTTCCATCGCGGCGCACAGTCTGCGCCACTCGTCATCGTTGCGGCAGACGATCGCGACCCATCGGTCATCGCCCGCCGCCGGATAAACGCCGTGCGGCGCGAAGGCGGCGTCCGAATTTCCGATCCGCCCGTCGACCCGCCCGTTAGCCGTATAATCGAGAATCGCAGGCCCAAGAAAATGAATCGCGCACTCCGCCTGCGACTGATCGATGTATTGGCCCTCGCCTGTGCGCCGCCGATGGTCAAGCGCGGCCAGGATCGCCATCGCAGTGAAGCGCGGCGCCACGTAGTCGGTGTACGCGCCGAAAACGCCCGCCGGCGCGCGGTCCGGCCATCCGGTGAGATTGTGAAATCCGCGAAATCGCGGCTGCCATGTTGCCGAAGCCGGCGATTTTCGACAGCGGCCCCGTCTGTCCCATCAGGCATGAGCTCAGCATGATAAGCCCGGGGTTGACCTTGCGCAGCGATTCGTAGTCAAAGCCCCACGCGCGCATCGCCTTGGGCGAGAAGGACTCGGTCACGACGTCGGCCCATCGCACGAGGTCGTGCACCACCGTGCGCGACGCGTGATTGCCAAGGTCAAGCGAGATTCCGAATTTGCCGGCGTTGCAATTGCCGAACAGCCCGGAGTTGTCGGGCCCGGCTTGATTGCCATGAAAAGGCTGGAGCGTGCGCGCGGTGTCAACCCGGGTGGGCGACTCGATTCGCACGACCGTCGCGCCATAGTCGGCCAGAATCCGCGTCGACGCGGGGCCGGCCATGACCCACATGAAGTCGCAAATCTTGACGTCGTCGAGCGGCAGATTGTTCGCCATCAAATGATCCCCGCCCGTGCAAGTTCTGCGATTTCGCGTTCGCTTAAGCCGAGTTCGTCGCGGTAGATTTCGGAATTGTGCTCGCCGACCGTCGGCGGCCGGAGCCGATATTCGATCGGCGTTGCGCTGAACTTCGCAAACGGTCCCGGATAGAGAAATGACGCGCCGAGTTCCGGATGCGCAACGTTCTGGAAGTACTCGCGCGACGCGAACTGCTGGCTTTCGACCACTTCATCAACCGTTGTGACGGGCGTGATCAGAAATCCGCGCTCGACTGCGAGCTGGAGCAACTCGGCCTTGGTGTGGCTGCGCGTGAAACTTCTTACAATCTCCTTGACGCGCTCGAATTCCGTAAGCGGTTCGGCGCCGCTGAACAGCTGCTCGCCGTACGCGATCCAATCCTTGTCGCGCGTCGGCCTCGTCGCAAAATCCCTTTTCGCAAATGAAACGCATCAACTTGCGCAGTGAAGACGCCAAGCGCAGTGCCGAACAGAAATGTCATCGCGACGTAGCCGTCGCTCGCGGGCCAAACCAGCGGAATATCGAGCGGGCCCACTTTACACCACCCGACATCCGCCGCGCTTCCATCGCCCCAAGAGGAGCCGCCAGGATATTTGACTGCGTCGCCATCGCAATCGATTGCTGCGCCGCGACGTCCACATGTTGCCCGAGCCCGGAGCGCGTGCGCTCGTGATGTGCCGCGAGAGCAGCGACGGCAGCATCGGCGCATGCGTGGAGGTAGGCCTGCGGAATGCACAGCCTCACAGGCGGGCGATCTTCGTCGCCGGCCAGGATCAACGGTCCGCCCGCGGCCATGATGATCAGATCACTGTCGGCGTAAGTCGCCTTGGGCCCGTCCTGTCCGAAGGGCGTGATCGAAACGTAGATCAGCGCGGGATTGATTTTCGCAAGGTCGGCAAAACCGAGATTGCGATGCGCCAGGTAGCCAGGATTGTGAGACTCGATCAGAAAATCGGCGCGCGCGATCAGACGGCGCAGAATATCGCGGCCGTCGTCGCGCTCAAGGTCCAGCTGTGATCGCTCGCTTGTTGCGATTGTACGCCCACCAATAGAGCGAGCGGTCGGGATGCGGCGCATCCTTGTAGAACGGTCCGATGCCGCGCGCAGCGCTCCCGCCGGGCGGTTCAACCTTGATGACGTCGGCCCCCAAGTCGGCGAGCATCTGCCCGCATAGAAGACCGCGCTCGGTCGTAAGATCGAGCACGCGATATGGGCTAAGGATCGACATGTCAACTACAGTTCCGACCGATTCTTACCACTGTCGGACGGGCAGCCGTCAACGGGAAATATTGTGGCGACCTGGACCGAACTTACCGCCGGCGAGAGGCGCGTCGTCGAAACGCACGACGGCATTTACACCGTGGGGAATTGCGATTGTTCCTCCATCTTCGCGGTTCAGATTGATTTCGATGAGCCCGTGCGGAGTCGGGACGCGGCCTTCCAGATGCCTGAGCGATCCGAAGCGTGGCGTGATCTCCGCACGCGCGTATCCGGGCGCGGCCGGTCTTACACCAAGAACCCAGGTGGTCAAATCGTAGGTTGGCGTCGCCGACCATGCGTGACATCGGCTCCCGGTGCCGGTGCGCGCGTCCCAGTACTCTTCGAAGGCGGTGTCGCCACGCTCGATCTGCGGCCACCATTTCATGCAGCGCGCGGGAATCAGGTCGCGGCGACTCGCGCGGACGAGCGCGTCGTGCAGGAGATGTGAAAAAAACGGTTGCGCCGCGACGACGTCGTGCTCAGCGTCGAACTTGATGTGGTCAGCGGGATCCATTCGCTGCTTCAGGTACGCCGCAAGGTTGTCGGAAATTGTCGGCGTGATGATCAGGCGCGATTCGTCAAGGATGTAGTCGAGCATCCGCGGCCATCGTTCGCGCGGGGCGCATCCCGCTACGATTGCAATGGCATTGGTTTGCTGGCTGACGCGGCGGCGCGGGCCGTTGCGATCGGCGGCGTCCACGTAAGCGCCCCTGGTCTCGTCCCAAAGCAGCTCGAATGCATGGCGGGTTTGCTGAGCGGCAGCGCGGGCTTCGGCGGCCGCGCGCGCGTCGGCCATCACCACGTCGGCCAGCGATGCGTAGTCATCAAGGGCGGCTGCGTAGAGAGCATCGAGGGCGCCGGTTACTTCCGCTCGCTCGGTCATCGCCCAGTCGATGAAAATCCATCCTGGCATACCATGAATCAACCCGTCGGGTGCGCGATAACGCTCGAAGGCGGCGATTACCCCGGCCGCGGTCGGCATCAGTTCGCGAACTGTCGCGGCGTCGCCGGAATATTCGAAGTAGCGAGCGAGCGCGCGAATCCAGTGCAGCGAGTAGTCGGGAATCGTGGTCGAAGAAATTGAGAAGTCGCAGGCGGCGGCCATTGCGAGCAGACCGTCGCCGCGGCGCGAATGCGCGCAGATTCGCAGATGGCGGCGGACCAGATGCCAGTCGGTATTGGTCACGTACGTGAGCAGCGCGTGGATGTAGGAATCGCCGAGCCATGCGCGCTGCTCGCGGCCGGGGCAGTCGATGAAAGCGTCGGTCGAGCAGAGCTCGAGGGTACGCGCGCCGACGCGCCAGATTTTGTTGAGGGCGGGGTCGTCGCATTCGAAGTATGCTTCGTCGCCGCGTGGGTAGCGGCGCTCGACTGCGCCGGCGGATTCGAGTTGGGCGCCACCGCGCGCGACAAGGGACAGGTAGCGGAAACCGACCGCCTCGAACGATTCGAAACGTTCGGGCGCACCGCCGTGCAAAATATAGCGCATCGCAAATTGGCGCGGCTGCGTCTCCGCGCTGCCATCGGAACGCAGGTCTTCGCCGCAGTAGACGTCGACCGTCGATCCTGCGGGACCGTGAACGACGGCCCAAGGGGTCGCAAGCGTGATCATTCCCGCGTCGAAGTTGACGATGGTGTCGGGACCATTCCCACCCTGCTCGACCGTCGGATAAGCGCCGCGCGGATCGTCGCTCAGGAGCGCCGCGACGTTGCGGCGTGAGAGTTCTTGCATTGCGATCGGGATTGAGGTCAGCGGCGCGATTTCGTCGTGCTCGGGCGCGGTGAAAGGCTCGACGGGGATTCGCGTGCGATTGGGTGAAAAAGTACCGGCCGACAATTCGACTGCCGGGAGCCAATCGGAGTCATCGAAATCGGCATCGTTCCATCCGGTGGGAATTGCTGCGCCATCGAGGATCTCGATCGGAGGCACTGGCAGGGCAGTACCTCGAACGACGTCTTGCTTGTATGGCGCGGGGCGTCCCTTCCACTTCGCGTCGGAGATTACTGCGACGGCAGGAGCTTCAAACGCGAACGAACCGAAACCGAGCAGGAAGCTGGGCGCGGCGGGCCGCCACCACGGTCCGGGCAATCCGTAAAAACGCACCAGCGAAGCGATCGCGTTGCGCCCGGGGCGAAGATACGGCGCGAGATCGAGCTCGGTCCACGCCAGGCGCTCGGGTACAGAACGAGCGGGACCGCGCGCGATCTCGACGCCGTTTACGAATAGCACGAAGCGCGAGTCGGCGGTCACTCGCGCGGGGACCGATACGGGAACCGTGGCGAGCTGAACGGTTCGGCGCACGTAGCAGAATCGATTCCAGGTTTCTTTCGCTGGAATCGCGGCGGCTGCGATCTGCGAGACCGGCAAGGGTGCGGGGCCGGACCAAATCCAGCGCGCATCCCAAGTCAGCGGCCATTTCGATTCAGCCATCAATCCACGATATCCAGAACGGCGCGGTATTGCCGAATCTCGCGCGGCATATTCGCATTTTGAGGTACCCAGACCTTTAGCGAGGCAGTTGGACTGGTTCGAATATTCGCTGTATGTTCGCCGTCTAGCAATTGTTGGGCACGAGAGCGCAGAATACTCGACGCAGTAGCGATAAATGAACTACAAGCGAAAGCAACAGATGTCTCGAGCATGCGAATACCGCTTTAAGATCGACGTGTATACGCCGGACACGATCCCAATGGAACGTCTCGGCGAGTACGTGCAGGAAGTCGCTAAACTCTTTGGCGAAACGGACAATGTTCATTTCATTCGTGTCGAGAAAGGTAGCTTGCAGATACTCCACAAAGTCGAGTTTCAGGCAGTCCCAAAAGTGGAGGAGCGCATAGCCAAAGCACGACAAGATGAAGGACCAACTGAGCCTATTCAAGCCATCAAAACCATCAACCGAATGTTACGAGATGATAATGCTGTCGGACTGATTGGTCGCAAGCGCGGGGAGATCATTATTAAGTTTCGCGGGCGCGAGGAGAAGCCAATTTCACTTGGATTCATTTCGCAAGAAGGAAGTTTGGACGGGGTTGTGAACGTAGTCGGTGGTGACAGCGATCCGTGCCCGGTTCACATCAAGTCGTCCGACGATGGGCAGACCTATTTGTGCAACGCCAGCCGTGCGGTTGCAAAAGAATTGGCAAAAAACATGTTCGATGTTGAAATACGAGCGCAGGGTGTTGGCAGGTGGTTTCGAGACGATGATGAAAGATGGGTGCTGGATCGTTTCCGGATCAGAAGCTTTGAGATTCTTAAAGACTTGCCTCTGACCGCCGTTGTCGCTGACCTACGCAGCGTACCTGGTAGTGAGTGGCCGAGGCTCAAAGATCCTTGGGGGCAACTGAATCGAATCCGAAGCGGACCGGAGACTAACGGACATAAGTAAGTGAGCGTAGCCTTCGACGCAACATTCCTGTTGCCGCTCTTTTCCCCGGATGTTCGTGGCCCGATTGATCCCGCGACTAATAAACCGCTGGAGTTCATTAAGGAACGGCTCGACTACTTGGTTGATGTTCTAGAAAAGAATAACACCAAAATTATAATCCCAACTCCCGCCCTGAGCGAGTTACTAGTTCGGGCAGGCACTGCCGGACTTGAGTATATTGATCGATTGCGACAAACGCGTTCGTTCAAAATAGAGCCTTTCGACGAACGCGCGGCCCTAGAAGTTGCTCTCGCAATCCGAAAGAACATTGATCAGACCGGCAAGAAGCGCGGGGCTGGAGCGACCTCAACATGGGCCAAAGTCAAATTCGATCAGCAGATCGTCGCAATAGCAAAGGTTAGTGGCTCCGCAACACTCTACTCAGACGATGAGGACTTGAGGGGTTTCGCAGCCCAGGCCCATATCGCTGTCGTGCGATTGCGTGAACTCGAGCTTCCACCGAAGGAAGCACAAATGGATCTTGGCCTAAAGACGGTACGTAAACCGACCCCAGAATCGTGAGCTAAGCGCGCTTTTAGCCGACGGTTTGGTTAGACGCGGCGTCTGGTTGCCCTGACGACGGCGCCTGGAGCACGCGTTTACTCATGGGGGCAGGTTAGATGGACTTTTAATATCATGCCGGTCTGTTTGGCTACGCTGTCCTGAACGTCACCCAGCAGTGAGTCGCCGGAAGGGCTGGGGGCTACGGTGCATCCTATCAACATGCGGTGCGCGTTCTCGGGGTTGTCTTTGCGGTTCACATTCATCGTGGTCAAGCGTTTTACATCGCTGCCGTCCGTGCGCATCGCATACCAGTCTGTCCCGATGGCCAGTTTGAATTGAAACGGAAACCGGTCCACGCCCTTGGTGCTCATATAAACGATCCAATCACCGCTGGGAGTACTTACAACTATAGGATGCTCGTTGTAGTCATTGCCGGCAGTCAGGCGCGTGCCTTTTCCGCTGGCAAGATTCAGGATGTAGATCTGACTATGCAAGAAGTGGTGGGTGTCCTGATCGCTGGTATAGGTGAGGTTCTGACTATCGCTAGTGAATGAGCCGGTCTCGTAGTAGGCCTCGCCACCTGGCAGATAGGACCTGACATTGTCGATGTGAGGCTCGGGAGTTTCTACGAAGTCTGCAACCTTCAGCACGTCTCTTCCTCTTCCCTGACGCGCCGCCCACGCGATATGCCTGCCATCGGGGGCAAAGACCGGAATCAGTATGCCTTGTTGCTTGGTGTTAGGTTCATTTGTCAGTTGCCACAGATGCTTGCCATCAGCCGTAATCAACCAAAGATCATCATGACGGCCAAAGCCAGGGAGAGCTTCGTAGTCCGGCTGTCCGAACAAGGAGCTACCGGTCCAATCCGGTTTCTGAGCGGTAAACAGGAGATAGCGACCCGAAGGATGCCAGTACACCATGCCCTGATGCTTATTCGGCGGTAAGCCTGGTTGGCCTTCAGTAAGGTCCCGGCGCTCGCTGCCATCCGGCGAAACGGTGAAGATTCGATAGTAGCCCTGGGTATTGCGCTGGATGAAGGCTATGCGATTGGTCCTGGAGTTCCAGCGCGAACCCCAGGCATTGGTCATGAAAGGTTGCGAATCGATCGTCGTACCGGTAGCTCGATCAAGTGTGCACGCCGATGGTGAGTCCGGCGCGGCCTCGAGGCCGCTGCAAACTGTCAATTGCACGCCAACCACAAGAACTGCGAGTGCAACAATCCAACGGTGAAAACCAAGAGAAGGGAAGCGCTCCACCCGATCACGCCGGCCAATTCGATTTCGCCGTGAATGCACCATCTAGTAGGGGCGGGCGGTCTTGCCGATTATTTCGCGCGCTACAATCGACTTCATGATCTGCGCAGTACCATCGCCGATCTCCAGTCCGATCACGTCGCGCAGGCGCTGCTGATGCGGCAGGTCGAGACTGAAGCCCAGATGACCGTGGAGCAGAAGACACTGATGCAGAACGTCGGCGGCAAGTTCGGGCGCGAGCCACTTGGCGCCGGCGGCGAGCCAGCCATGAGGTTCTGCACGGTCTTTCAGCCATAGCGCTTCGTAGCAGAGCAGGCGCGCGGCGCGCAGGCGGACGGCGGCCTCGGCGAGCGGAAATGAGACGCCTTCGAATCGCGCCAGCGGCGCGCCAAAAGCCTGGCGCTCGGCGACGTACGCGCAGGTTTCCTCGACGCTTTGCTCGGCCGCGCCAATGCACATCAGGCCGATCAACGAGCGGCTGAAATCGAACCCCTGCATCACCTCAATGAAGCCGGCGCCTTCGGCGCCGAGGCGAGCGGCGGCGGGCACGCGCACGCCGTCGAAAAAAAGCTGGCCGCGTCCGATCGCGCGTGAGCCCAGGTCGCGAAAGCGAGTGCGCGAGACGCCCGGCGAATTGAGATCGACGTAAAATGCGCTGACGCCACGAGCAGCTTGTTCAGTTGTGCCGGTTCGCGCGAGGACGACGGCGGTGGAGGCAGACGAAGAGAACGAGATGGAAGTTTTCTCGCCGCTCAAGACGTAGTGGTCGCCGTCGCGCCGAGCTTGCATCGAAATGTGCGCGGCGTCGGAGCCGCCGCCGGGTTCGGTGACGGCGAGCGCGGCAACAACTTCGCCGCGGCAAATCGGCGGAAGAAACGCGGTCTGCTGGCGCGCGTCGCCGCTGCGCGAGATTATCGCGCCGGCGAGCGCCGCGAGCAGCAGCAAATACGCCGCATTGAAATCGCCGCGCGCGATTTCCTCGTGCGCGATTCCAAGCGCGAGGTAGTCGAGCTTCGAGCCGCCGAGTAGCGGATCGACCATCGGCGCTAGCACGCCGAGCGCGCCGAGTTTCCGCACCAGCTGCGGAGGCAGGTCAAGGTCGGCGTCGCGCGACGCGTAGTTTGGAAGCAGTTCGCGCCGGGCGAAGTCACGCAGGGTTTCCTGCAGCAACTTTTGCTCGGCGGTGAGGGCAAAGTCCATGGTCGCGACTCAGTTGGATGGCGCATCCTGCGCGGGCACCGTTGCAGGTTCGGGCGGCGCATCCGATCGGCCGACATACCCGGGCAGACTCTGCAGTCCGCCGAGATGGACGTTTGGCGTTGGCCGTTCGACGGATTCATCGCCGCCGTTGGCACGCATCTCGTCCTGGTAGTGCTGCATGATCTGCTTCTTCACATCGTCGCCCGATACGTCAGGCTGCATTCCCTGGCCGTGAGAGAACTTTTCGCGGTCCTTGGCGCTCATGTTGAGCCAGATCTGGTTGGCCTGCGCGCCATTGCCGCGATTCATCGCGTTGATAAATTTCTGCTGCTGCGTTTCCGAGTGGCATCCCGCGAGCGCAATTGCACAAGTGGCACTTATCAGGACCAGTGCGCGTCTGATGTTCGCTCGCATCAGCGGCCGCCTTGCCGGCTAGAACGTCACGACGCTTCGAATCGATTTACCCTCGTGCATCAGCGCAAAGGCGTCGTTGATTTTAGCGAGTGGCATCACATGCGTGATCAGATCGTCGATATTGATCCGGCCTTCCATATACCAATCGACGATTTTCGGCACGTCACGGCGTCCGCGCGCGCCACCGAAGGCCGTACCCTTCCACGTCCGCCCGGTTACAAGCTGAAACGGGCGGGTTGAAATTTCCTGTCCCGCACCGGCGACGCCGATAATTACGCTGGTGCCCCATCCGCGCTGACAGCATTCGAGTGCCTGGCGCATCAGCTTGACATTACCGACGCATTCGAAGGAGAAATCCGCGCCGCCTCGGGTGAGGTTGACGATGAACGGCACCAGGTCGCCGTCGACCTCCGCGGGATTTACGAAATGCGTCATGCCGAACTTCTCGCCTATCGACTTGCGCGCGGGATTGAGATCGACGCCGACGATCATCGCGGCGCCTGCCAGCCTGGCGCCCTGCACGACGTTGAGGCCGATGCCACCGAGCCCGAATACGACGACCCGATCGCCAGCCTGCACCCGGGCGGTGTTCAGCACCGCGCCAATTCCGGTCGTAACGCCGCATCCGATGTAGCAAATTTTTTCGAACGGCGCGTCATCGCGGACCTTTGCCAGCGCAATCTCAGGTATCACGGTGAAATTGGCGAAGGTTGAAGTACCCATGTAGTGATGAAGCGGCTGGCCGTCGCGTGAAAACCGGGAGGTGCCGTCGGGCATGACGCCGCGGCCCTGGGTCTCGCGAATCGCAGTGCAAAGATTGGTCTTGCCCGAGAGGCACGACGGGCAATTGCGGCATTCGGGAATGTAAAGCGGGATAACGTGGTCGCCGCGCTTGAGGGTGGTCACGCCGGGGCCGGTATCAACCACGACGCCGGCGCCCTCGTGACCCAGGATGACGGGGAACAGACCCTCGGGATCGGCGCCCGACAAGGTGTAAGCGTCGGTGTGGCAGACGCCGGTGGCTTTGATTTCGATCAGGACTTCGCCAGCCTTGGGGCCCTCGAGGTTAACGCTCGCGACTTCGAGCGGCTTACCGGCATCGTTCGCGATAGCTGCGTTCACTCTCACGATTGCACTGCGTCCTATGTACTAAGTACGCGACCAAGCCGCGCGCGTCCACCCGCTTGATGGCCGGGCAAAGCCGATCAGACTGTGATGGTCGTGCCGTTGAAACTGGTAAAGGTGAAACCTGTGTAGTTCTCGTTATAAAGATGCGCCTGATCCCTTAGCAGGCTGATAGCTACCGCCTCGCCAAGGAGCATTGCCTGTTGAACGTCCTGGCGCCAGTGAATTCCCGCGAAGATTCTTCCGAAGCCTACATTCGATGCAAGCTTGTTCAGTTCTCCTCCTACGGTCATCTGACTCGCATCGGAGCCGGAGTAGGGGACGACAGATAGGCCATCGGAGGTGGTAGTCAGCGGGTTAGGAATTACAAAGGACTCGTCGAAGAACCACTTAAGCACTGTTACTGCTGCGCCCGCTGCGGTTGCATGACCGGATGGGTAGGACGGATGCAGAGGGCATCCCTCGGGATAGGACATGGGAATGAAATAGTTACCGTTACGAGCGAATACTTGTGCGGCCGCGTTCGAGCTCAGAACGCTCGAATCGAGCGGATAAATCTTCTGACCGGTGATCGTGAAGTGGACCAGTCCTGCGGTTTCCTCGGGACGCGCCATCCTATGGATGAACCACTTCTGGAACCATGCGTTCTTCAGCGCGCGAGCGATAACCTCCGCGACCAACACCTCGATCATCGGGAAGCCGAACGTGATAAAGCCGCTTTCGGACTTAAGCGTTGGCGGATAGGGATTGCCGGAGTTCAACGGCGCCTTCATCTTCATCAACATCAGAGCTGCGTTAAGGTATTCCTGGAAGAGCACGTCGTTGTGAACATACTCGGCGAGATCGCGCCCGTTGCGCAGGTATCTCAACTGCGAGTCAGGGTTCTCACTCGCCAGCGGAGAAGGAGCACCGTTTTGAACATTGAGCCACGACGTGTAGTCGGTCGCGAAATCGCCGGGAAGCGTGGTCATGTATCCTACAAACGGCATCACACCGTAGGTGAACGGCTGGATGAAGAACTGCGAGATGTAGGGCCCGATCAGGTCGCCCGCGGTAAAGCCGCGAAAGATAGACTGAGGCGTGACGTTGCCGCTGATTCGCGGACCTACAAAGGAGGAGAGACCAGTCAGCTCGGTGGAAGCAGCCGCAATCGTAGCATCGGTACCGTATTGCGAAAATGAGACGTCGCGGGCGAGCGCCTGCCAATACACTTCGATCATTTGCGCGGCCAGCCCGGGGCTGGTGAGAGTGTCGAATGGGGGAATCGAGTTTTGCGACGGATCATAGGTTTCGAGATCGTAGGCAAGACCGGCCTGGGGATCGACGAGCGGTTCACTACCACCCATCGATAGGGCATCAAAATCGGCACGCTTACCGGTTTTCACCGCGGCCAGGTAGCTCGCATAGGTGCCAAGATCAACTTCGCCGAACGAGTTGTGCGCGAAGCCCTTGGTGTAGTTGGCGATTCCGGAAGGGTACAACGCTTCGTCCAAGTTGTCAGGATGCGGCGGGACCTTGACCTTATGATCGTCTTTCGCAGCCGCGATACGTTTGTCGAGCGCCTGGCCGCGACGAGTCTTGAGGTTGAGTTGCTTGGAGCTGGTATCCGAAATGACGTCGGGAAGTCCGGCGGCGCTGGCGGTGATCGCTGCAAGAGGAACGGACAAGCTTGCGGCGCCAATACCCTTCAGGAATGCGCGCCGGCTATGGTCTGGAATCTTAGGCAATTGTGGGTCGGAAATATTTCGTCGGGCCATTAACTATCCTCATTGCGGACATCTCCTTGCTTCTAGCAGTTGGGCCAAGTGTGCGCCATGCGGCCGCGTCGAGAAACCACTGGAATGACAGCCTTGATTGTAACCTCCGCACCTTTAGGAGCAGAACGAGAGGACGCGCGATTCAGGTAGCCCGGCGCGAGCGCGTTGGCGAAAGGCCCTTGAGTAGAGCCGAGACGAGCCACTCGAAGCTTTTGTCGACGTCAAGCGGGATTCCGAATCCGCCGGCAATTTCGAGCGCGACGAAGCCGTGCACGGCACTGCGAATGGCGCGGATAGCGTGAAGGCCCTCGCGGCGATCCAATCCGTAGCCGCTGAGTACAGACAGGCAGGTCTCGACGATTTGGCCGGCCGCAGCTTCGAGAGCGGGTGCGTTTTTCGGTGCGGCGACCATGGTGGCGGCGTAAGTTCCCGGGCGACGCTTGACGAAGGCGCGATAGGCGTTGACGAGACCGCGGACGGCGTCGTCGCGCGACTTGCCGATCGTCGCACGGCTGAGAGCGGAGTTGAGATCGCGCAGAGCCAGCAGCTTGAGTTCACGGCGCAGTTCCTCCAAGCCGCTCACGTGATTATAAAGCGACGGCGGCCGGACGCGCAGTTGTTCGGCGACGCGCGCAAGCGTCAGCGCGTCCCATCCCTCGTCGTCGGCAATTTTCGCGGCAGCACGGACAATGGCGTCCTGGTTAATTCCGACGCGCTTCGCCATCATCTGCTCCCTTCATGAAATCGACGACCGCCGGAGCGACGATGTCGGGATATTCGACGTGCGGGTAATGGCCGGCGCCGTCCACCATTAATTTTTTGCCGTGGAGATGATTCGCGACCCAATCAGCTTCGCCGGCTGGATTGTCGAAATCGGAATCGCGCGTGCCCATCACGACCAGCACCGGCGCGTGCACATCCGGAATGCGCGCTTCGCACGGAGCCTGCGACGCGAAGATCAGCGCCTCGGTAGCCTCGATGCGGCCTGGCTCCCTGAGATTGGCGACCAGCGCGGCGCGATAAGCGTCCAGGTCGGCTGGCGGCGCGGTTTTGTACAGCGAGCCATAGTACATCGACCAGAACGAGGGTCCCCACGGACGCATCATCGCGACTTTGAGAAACGCGAGCAGTGCCGATGAGGTCGGGATAACTCGCGTGAACGGATCGATCAGCACGATGCCGGAGATGCGATCCGGGATTTCGGCGGCGGCCCATATCGCGGAGCCACCAGCCATCGAGTTGCCGAGGATAAAGGTCTTGCTGGCGTCAAGATGACGAACCATCGCGACGATGTCCGCGCCCACGAGCGCAGGCGAATAGTCGGGCCAGTCGACGCTCGATTGGCCGTGGCCTGGAAGATCCATCGTGACGACGCGGAAGCCCGCGGCGACGAGCTTCGGCGCCAGGAAGCGATATTGCGCGCGCACATCGCCGAGACCGGGGACGCAGATGACGAGCGGACCGGCGCCGCCGGAATCATCGTAGGCGATTTGTCCGCCAGCCAGCTTCAGAAACTGTGTCGTGGGGCTTGCGCCAACGGGCGACTGGTCGGCTCCCGCAGGCAATGTTGCGGCAACGGTAAGCATGGCTGCGGCTGCGAGAACCAGGCTGGTCGTATTCCTAATCATCATAGTCTTTTAACTAATATACTTAGTCTCGCAATGCAAGCGCCGCTTTCCTGTGCAGAGCGAAGCGATGCAGCTTCAGGCGGGAGCTTCGACTGCCAGTTGCGGGGAACGCGATGGCGGGAGATTATCGTAGAGGTCGGCTATCAGATCAGATTTCAGTTTCGCGTAGCCCGCGTCATTCCAAAGATTGCGCCATTGCAGCGGATCCTCGCGCAGATTGTAGAGCTCGCCCTCGGTGCCATCGTAGCGGAGGTCCGGGAGCGGGGTCGCGATGCGAAGCGCCTGGTACGCGCGGGAGAGATCGAAACCCACGCCACGCGTAGAAGGCTCGTACGCGGTGCACACAAACCCGTCGCGATAGATGGTGCGTAGATGCATTCCAAGCTGCGCGAATTGGCTGTCCCACTCGGTGATCGCGCGTTTGCGAGGCGAGCCGGCGGCGGTCGGCAGTGCGGAACCCTGCATCCAATCGGGAACTGATGCTCCGGCGATCGCGCAGAATGTCGGTGCGAGATCGAGGTGTCCGACCGGTTCGGAAATTTCAGCCGCGGACAGTTTTGCCGAGGGTGCGGGACGCCAGATGAGTGGCACGCGCATCAGCGCGTCGACGTGATACGGGCCTTTGAAGAGCAGTCCGAAGTCACCCTGCAGCTCGCCATGATCGGTCGTGAAAAAAACGTCGGTGTCGGACTCCCATCCGCGCGCGGCGACTGTGGCGAGCACACGGCCGCATGCCTGGTCGATGAGTTCGTTCTTGACGTGGACCAGCGCGGTTATCTCGCGCACCTGGTCGTGCGTCATCTGGCACGGCACGAAGTTCCATGCGCCGCCTTCCTCGTTGCGAAAGCGGCCCTGGTACCAGTCGAGCCAATGGCGGGGCTTCTGGCTGAGGATTTGTTCGATTTTCTCGCGCGAGCCGGGATGTCCAGGTGGCAGATCGAGATCGCGCCAATTGATTCGACGCGCTTCTGACGCCGGCGGATCCCATGGGTGATGCGGATCGGGGAAGCTCATCCACACGAACCAGTCGTCTTCAGGCGAAAGCGTGTTGAGGTACGCGATGGTGCGATCAGCAATCCAGTCGGTGTGATAATGCTCGCGCGGAATCGCATTGTAGGCGACCTCGGGCGCACCGCTGTCGCCGCCAGCGCTGCCGCTAAGCATCGTGGCAAAGCCGCCCACCTCGGCAGGATAGTTTTCGCGCAACCAGTTCGAGTAGTGGAAGTAGGCCATCGGCCCGTGCATCGCGAGTTCCATCCAATCGAATCCGCGATGGGGTCCGTGTGTGTTTTCGCGGCCCATGCGGTTTTCGAGCCAGCGGCCGGCGGGATCGAACATCGGCTCGAAATGCGCCTTGCCGATAAGCGCCGTGCGATAGCCGGCGCGGTCGTGTAGCCATGCAGCGACGCTGGGCGCGTCGGCAGGGAGCGGCACACCGTTCGCGAACACGCCGTGCGTGCGCACGTACTGGCCGGTGATCATGGTTGAGCGCGCGGGCATGCAGACAGTGTTCTGATTGTAGGCGCGACGATAGTTGATACCTCTGGCAGCAAGCGAGTCAGCCACGGGAGTGCGCGCGATGCGGCCGCCGTTGCATCCGAGCGAATCGTAACGCTGCTGATCGGTGGTGATAAAAAGAATTTTGCGGCCCATCGTAGATTGCCCAGCGACAGCTTACGGTTAGAGTGTAAATACGATCAACCTGGTGGGATCGCGCGCGCGGGCTTTACGAGCAACGGAGCAACCCTGCTAAACTGGGCAGAGGCGGGGCAAACCGATCTTCTCAATAGATCGGCAAACCTCACTGAAATGGTTCGATCAAGAAAGCGTCGTCAAGGAGAAGAATCATGCGTGCAGCGGTAATGCGAGATAAAAAGCTGGTCGTCGATGACATCGCCACACCGGCTCCTGGAGCGGGTGAAGCCCTCGTAAAGACACTGGCGTGCGGAATTTGCGGTTCGGATCTGCACACGCTCAAGCATGCAGACAAACTCGTTGAAGGGTCGCGAAGATCCGGGGCACCGACCACGATGGACCTCACTCGCGACATCGTGATGGGTCACGAGTTCTGCGCTGAGATTGTCGACTACGGAACGCAGACGCAAAAACGGTTGAAGACGGGCACCCGTGTATGTGCGATGCCGGTGCTGATCAAGTCGAGCGGCGTCGAGGCAGTAGGCTACTCGAACGACAATCCGGGCGGTTACGGCGAATTGATGCGGTTAACAGAGTTCCTGCTGCTCGAAGTGCCCAACGGGCTTTCGACCGAGCGGGCGGCGCTGACGGAACCGATGGCGGTGGGATATCACGCGGTGCAAAAGGCGCGTCTCGGCAAAGATGATGCGCCTTTGGTTATCGGTTGCGGACCAGTGGGTCTCGCGGTGATTGCGGCGCTCAAGCTCGGCGGAGTGCATCCGATCGTGGCGGCGGATTTTTCGCCGCGACGTCGTGAACTGGCGCTGCAGGTCGGCGCGGACATCGTCGTCGATCCAAAGGAGAAGTCGCCGTACGACAGCTGGCGCGAGATGGCGGTGTATGCCGATCCGTCGAAGGCGCCGATGCTGCCGCCGTGGATGCCAGGACCGGCGGTCCGGCCAGCAGTAATCTTCGAGTGCGTGGGCGTGCCGGGCGTCATCGAATCGATCATGTCATCGGCGCCGGGTGGCGCACGGATCGTTGTGGTCGGCGTGTGCATGGAACGCGATCACATCGAGCCGCTGACGGGAATCAGCAAGGAGTTGAACCTTCAGTTCGTGCTCGGATACTCACCGGAAGAGTTCGCGGCGACGTTGAGCCATCTTGCGGAAGGGCAGATCAACGGCGACCCGCTGATCACGGGCAAGGTCGGCGTCGAAGGAGTGGCGAAGGCGTTCGAAGATCTCGCGTCACCGGAAACGCATGCGAAGATCCTGGTCGAACCGTGGCATAGCTGATGCCGCCTGGCGCTTCAATGAAATAAGCGGTGCGAGGCAAGGTCGGCGCCGGCCCGCATCGCTCGCAACTTCGCCCACACGATTTCTTCGGCGACCTCGCCCAGTCCGGCGGAAGTCTCGAAGCCGCAGTCAGTCCCCGCCATCACGCGGCGCGGATCGCCGATAGCATTGGCGGCGCGCTCAAGACGATCGGCGACAACCTCGTGGTGCTCGACATAGTTGGTCTTGGTATCGATGACACCCGTGACTAGGCTCATGTGATCTGGCAGCGGGAATTCCTTGAAGCACCGATATTCGTGCTGATGGCGCGGATTGGCGGCCTCCAGGACCAGCGCTCCAACGTTGGCGTGGTAGAGCAGCGGCAGAATCTGGGCCAGCGGGACATCGAGATCGTGGGGCGCTTCGTAGTTCCCCCAGCATACGTGCATGCGGACGCGATCGGGCGCGATTCCATGCAGTGCGCGATTCATCGCATCGATGTTCAGCTCGACGTAGTCGAGGAACTCGGTGAGCGGCCGGTCGGCGTAGGAGGTATGCCGCTCCATCGCGAGATCGGGACAATCGACCTGCAGCACGAAGCCCTTCGATACTATGTACTCATACTCAGTGTGTAATGCCTTGGCGACTGCGATTACGTACTTCTCATAATTTTCGTAATACTCATTGAGCATCGCCGACGCGATTATTCCAGGAGACGGCGCCGTCATGAAGGGCTCGGCGAATTTAATTGGTTGGTCCTCGAGGATGCGCATAGTGTCGGCGCATTCGAGATCGACGGCGGCGCGATCGCGATACTGAACCTCAGCAATTGCTTTCGGTGCGTGGAGCAGATCGACCATCGAGCGCTGAAACATCGGCGCCATCAGCTTGCGGAAACTCTGGTAGCGGACGAGATCGCGCATGATGGGGCGCTCGCTCCGCCCGCCAAACCCGGTCATTCGATGCTGGACGTAGGTGAAAAAGCTTTCGCGAGATTGCTCGCCATTGTTGCCGACGTCGACTCCCGCTTCGAGCTGTTTATGTACCACGTAACGCGTTGATTCTTCGATCTCGCGGAGCATCGAATCACGGTCAACTTCTTCTCTGCGACTGCTCTTCACCAGCATCGCAGTCAAACTCTCCCGGCGCGGCAGGCTGCCCGCGTGCGTAGTCAGAATACGGTTCTCGCTGCGAAGCATAGTCGTTCCTCCCGAACTCGTTCACCGGTTCGCGCCGCCAGGTGTTGGTGGATCACGAGCGATGGTGCCACAATCGCGGCGAATTAGGGAGATAGTACGATGGCATTACTTGTTGGCAAGAGCACGCTAGTCACGGGCGCGGCGTCGGGAATCGGAAGAGCCGCAGCACTCGCATTCGCGCGCGAGGGCGCGCGCGTGATCGTCGCCGACATGGCAGAAGAAGGCGGAGAGCAGACCGTCCGCGCGATTCGCGACGCCGGTGGCGACGCCCGATTCGTGCGCTGCGATGTATCGCGGGCGGCGGACGTCGAAGTTCTGGTCGCCGCTGCGGTGAAAGCATTCGGACGTCTCGACTGCGCGTTCAACAATGCTGGAATCGCTGGCACTCAGCGCAAAACGGCCGACTACGAGGAAGATGAGTTCGACAAAATTATCGCGGTCGATCTCAAGGGCGTGTGGCTGTGCATGCGTGCTGAGATTCGTCAGTTCCTGGCGCAGAAAGGACCCGGCGCGATCGTCAACACTGCCTCGGCTGCAGGCCTGGTCGCGTCGCATTCGATGCCGGCGTACACGGCGGCAAAGCATGGCGTCGTTGGCTTGACCAAATGCGCGGCGCTCGAATACGCGCGCACGGGAATCAGGATCAACGACGTTTGTCCTGGCGTTGTCGATACACCTTTGGTCGAAGGGATGGTCGCCGGAAGGCCCAAGCTGGCGGCTCGACTGGACGAAGTGGAACCGATCGGTCGCAAGGCGCGTCCTGAAGAAATAGCAGAGGCCGTCCTGTGGCTATGCTCAGATGCCGCATCATTTGTTACTGGATGCTCAATGTCAGTGGACGGCGGACTAACCGCGCAATAGCTAGTAGCTATAAGAGTAACTACCATGTTCGATCCGTTCATCGAGGCCTGGCAGCTGCGCGACTTAGTAATCGAAGGAGAACTGCGTCCGCGCGAGGTTGCCGAGTCGTACCTCGCGCGAATCGAGCGGCTCAATCCTGAGCTTGGGGCCTACATGACGGTTACCGCGGACCGCGCGCTCGCCGACGCCGCGCGGCTGGAGGCCAAGCGCGAGAATGCGGACTCGATGAAGTTGTACGGCGTCACGTACTCACTAAAGGATCTCACGCCCACGGCCGGAATTCGCACCACACTTGGATCGCGGAACTATGCAGACACGATTCCACCGCTGGATGCAGTCATCGCGCAGCGCCTGCGGGAAGCGGGCGGAATCCTGCTCGGCAAGACGACCACGCCCGAATTTGGTGGACGGCCGACGACCGAGGGCGGCCATTGCCCGACCGCACACAATCCGTGGAATCTCGCCTACAACGCCGGCGGCTCGAGCGGGGGTGCGGCGGCGGCGGTGGCTGCAGGCCTTGGACCTTTGGCGGAGGGCAGCGACGGAGGAGGATCGATTCGCGGACCCGCTTCAAATTGCGGGGTAGTGGGACTCAAGCCGTCGCGTGGACGAATTTCCTATGCCCCACATAGAGGAGAAGCATGGGGCGGGTACGCGACGCGCGGCCCGATCGCGAGATCGGTGCGCGACATCGCGATCATGCTCGACGTAATCGCAGGACCTGTAGCAGGCGATCCCTACTATGCGCCGCCGCCGTCGCGTCCGTTCGAAGAAGCAATTCGAGTTACGAATAAGAATCTGAGACTCGCTTCGATCGCGAGCTCGAAACTTGGCGAAGTCGATCCTGAAGTCGCGGCGGTGTTCGAATCGGCGTGCGAAACGATGCGCGAGATGGGTCATCGCGTGGAACGGATCGAGCTGGATCCCGGCGCGATGCTGGTCGACTGCACGCGAATCCTGATTTGCGTGGGAATTGCGGCGATACCGGTCACTGATCCGGATTCAATCGATCCAGTCGTGCGCGAAATGTACGAATTTGGGCGCACGGTAAGCGCCTCCGATTACGTAAACCTGGTCGCCACGATGCATAATATCGCACGCACGATCGTTGAGCGCCTCGAGCCTTACGACGGGTTGCTGACGCCGACGATGACCCGGCCCGCCATGCGGAACGGAAGTTTTCCATCGGCACCTTCGCTTTATCTCGATGAGTTATGGACTTGGATAGCATTTGAGTATCCGGCCAACGCCACCGGACAACCCGCAATTACTATTCCCGCGGGATTCAGCGGTGCGGGACTACCTATTGGATTTCAAATCGTTGGACGACCCAACGGCGAGTTCGATCTGCTCTCATTGGCTGCCGCCTTCGAGGCCGCGCGCCCGTGGCGACATCTGCGTCCGCCGTTGCCTGGAAATTAGTCCGCGCGTCAGTAACGATACCAAGTGTTTGCAAGGAGTCTGAAGATGCCAACATTCAAACACGACGATGTGTCGATATACTACGAAGAGTACGGCGCTGGTTATCCGCTTCTGCTGTTTGCGCCGGGCGGGATGCGTTCGAGTATTGAATTTTGGGCCAAGAGCCCGTTCGATCCGACCAAAGAACTCGCGGCTAACTTCCGCGTGATCGCGATGGACCAGCGCAACGCCGGCAAGTCGTCCGGTCCGATCAGCGCCAACGACGGCTGGGACACCTACACCGGAGACCATATTGCGCTGCTCGATCATCTTGGAATCAGGCAAAGTCACTTGATGGGTGGGTGCATTGGATCGTCATACTGCCTCGGGATGATCAAAGCTGCGCCGCAACGAGTCAGCGCCGCGATTCTGCAAAATCCAATCGGACTCAGCGCGCACAATCGCGAGATGTTCTTCGCGATGTTCGACGGGTGGGCGCAGGCGCTAAAGCCGCAACATCCAAAGCTTGACGATGCCGGGCTGCGCCAGTTTCGCGATCGAATGTACGGCACGGATTTCGTGTTCAACGTTTCCCGCGATTTCGTGCGTTCGTGCAAAACGCCGTTGATGATTCTGTGCGGCAGCGACGACTATCATCCGACCGAAACCTCGAAAGAAATCGCCTCGCTCGCACCGAATTGCCAACTTGTCGAGCACTGGAAGTCGCCTGACCTGATCGGCTCGACCGTTAAGCGCGTGCGCGAATTCCTGATCGCGCATACGCCGAAGAAATAAGCTAATCCGCCAGCTCCAGTTTGAGCCGTTCAGCGAGACCAGAGAACCGCTCGACGCGAGTCGCGATTGCATGGTTAAGGGTCGATTCGTCGCCGACGATGACGACCGACGTTCGGCTGCGGCTGACCGCTGTGTAGATGAGCTCGCGGGTCAGCACTGCGATGGGCCTCTCGGGCAGAAGGATCGCAATCGAATCGAATTCCGAGCCCTGCGCCTTGTGCACGGTCATAGCGTAGCCGAGCTCGACGGATTCGCGAAGTGTCTCGAATCGAAATGCGACGAAGTTGTCGCCGCGCGGAAAGATTGCCATCGGAATCTGTGAAGCGTTACCGCGCCTGACCCCTAGTCTGATTCCATTGTCGCCGTTGAAAAGTCCGCGTTCGTAGTCGTTGCGGAGCACTATCAGTGGCTCACCCAATACCGAACGGCCGACGCCGGCGGCTTCCACGGCGCGGGAATGAAGGCGCGTGTTTATTCGGTCGGCGCCAGTCTCAAAGACTCGAGTCACGCACAAGATGCGTGACTTTCCAGCGTGCGCGAAAAGGTGGCGCAATCGCTTGCGATCGGACTCATCGAAGCCGCCGTCGCGCTCGACGTATTCGTGCGCGCACAGTTCCGCGACTTCCGTCTCACCGCGCACTCGATCGACGTACCAGCAATCCAAGAACGAGCCAATATCTTTCGATGCGGTTGGAAGATATTCGACGCCAGAAAACGTTAGTTGGTCCGCTGACGAGCGCCGCGCCGCAATTGGAGCGCCCGCTTCGTCGACGGAATTCAAAAACCTAGAATCGCCGTCCTTAATCGACTGGGCCGCGTGCAAGATGGCTCGGCCCGCGGCATTCTCGCTGTCCATTCGATGATTGCCCTCCAGCCGCGCGGAGGCCGCTGTAAGCGGACTGGGATCATCGTCACGAAGCGGAGCCAGATCGCGAAACACCGAACCCGCCGCAACCGACGGCAGTTGATCCGCGTCGCCCAGCAATATCAGCCGCGCGCCAGCTTGAATCGCACTCGTCAGCCGTTCCATCAATTTCAGATCAAGCATCGATCCCTCGTCGACGATCACCACCCTTGCGGAAACGGGATTGTTGCGATGATGGCGGAAGCGACCAGAGTCAGGAGAGTAGCCGAGCATGCGATGAATGGTCGCAGGCTCAAGGCGCGCGTCGAGAAGCGCCTGGTCTACAAGGTCGCGGTGCTCGATTCCCGTCAACGACTCCTTTATGCACTCGCCCATCCGATAGGCGGCTTTGCCAGTTGGTGCTGCCAACGCAATCTGTGAGGGATCAACACCGAGACGCACCATCAGTCGCATGATCGCCACAATGATCGAAGTCTTGCCGGTTCCTGGTCCTCCTGAAACGACCGTCATTCCCGCGCGCGCAGACGTGGCCACGACCTTGCACTGCTCGTCAGACATTGCAATCCGTTTGCCCTGCACGATCACAGGACGACTGACTACATCCTGGAGTGCACAGTCAACTTTCTCCGCGTCCACCTGTGGATGCGACTCTCTCAATAGTTCGGCAAGTCGAATAGCCAGTTCACATTCGCACTGATAGCTATTGTGATGCATTACGTAGGGCGCCAAGTATAGCAGCGGCTTGTAATCATCCTCTCGCTGACCAATCACTGCTGATGCGCGGTTTGATCGCAAAAGGACATCGATAGATGTGGCTATCTTATTCGCAGCGCCGTCGCCAAATCCGCTAGCGCAAAGAGCCTCGAGCATGCGCCGCATCGGCGCAACTGAGAGTGGCCCCGTTACCGGAAAACGAGTACTTCCCTCCTGCAGAGCGGCGAGCGAGATGAGAATGAGCACTATAAGCGCAATGCGATCATTGGCTTCCAGAGCCTGATCAAGTGCTGCGAGCTCCACCGCCAAGTGAACCGACTCGGGGGCAAGATTGACTCCCGAGGTTGCGATTTCCAGGGCGCGTATCTGCGCATCGAAAAGAGAACCGCTGCCGTCGTAAACTTTGTCGCGTCGCCGCGCGAAATCTTCTTCGAACAATGAATATTGATCGCTCAAGCGCTTAGCTCGAAGGCCGACTCGCGAGCCAATAGATCGGATTCATAAGTAACTATTTCGTTCCACGATGGTCGCGCAAAGTAGAATCCAGTGTGACCGTCATCGGTCTGCGAGACACCGCGAAGAAAGACATACAGAAGACCGCCGAACCTGGAATCGTAGTCGCGCTCCGTATGGATCGCGAGCAAGCGCACCACTCCAACTGAGTAGATCCGCGCCTGCAATCGATAGTGGCGTTCGACATGTCTAGCGACTGCCGCGGGCTCGTACGATGGCAGTAGATCCCCTTTCCAATCCGCGAAGTACATCATCTGGTCGCGCCGGAATACCAGGTCGATGAATCCTTTGACGAAGCCGCGGCCAACGATCCAGGCGCCGCCCGGCCCATCGCCGAGCATCGAGTGATTTTTCTCGGGAATCGGATACACGAATTCCATTTCGCGGACTTCTGGCAACCGGTACAGTCCGCCGTCGAGCATTGTGTTGCCCAAGGCGACCCGCGAGGTGAGCGAGTTGAAAACAATCTCGCGTCCGCGAGCCAGCCAGCGAGGATCATTCACGCCGTGGCGACGCATCGCGCTCGCAAATAACTCGCGCACGTCGTCCCGCGCCATCCAGGATTCCAGGTTCGGAGTATCGCCAAAGGATTTGAAATCGAGCTTCTCGATCGCCTCATGCAGGAAAATTCCGACCTGGCGGCCGCCTGGCAAATCGACGTTATCGGCCGGCGCATCGACGGCATCGATGCTGGTTTTGAATTCATCGGGCTCCGCCGCTTGAAGAGAAGTGTAGGACTCGACGATCAAGCCGCGATGGCGTGCGCTCAGATCCGCAAACTCGCCCTCAAGCCTGACCGCTTGGGACGTCGACGCGAGCCAGTCACACAAGGAATTCTCATCAGGCGCAGCTTTGTCAGATTCTGTTGCTACTTGCGAATCGATCGACGCCGGCGCAACTACATTTTCGACAGAAAAAAACTGATCCAATCGACCTTCGCCGTCTAGCGCACGTAGCCGATCGTTCAGCTGCTTGTACGACCCCCTCAAGTCTTGAGTCATTGTGCCAGTTGGAATGTAGGGCAATATCAGTTTCGCGCGCGCCCGTGTCAGCGCGACGTAGAGCAACCGCTGATCCTCCTCCGCCTTCTCTTTCAAGATCGCTCCTTTTTCGAAGTCGCGAGCAGGCTTACCAATCGCCAGGCGTCGCTCGCTTCCGTGATGGTAGATGCTCACGGGATCAGGCAGGTTGCTCGCGAAAAATCCCCCGTAGAGAGCCACGACGTCGGCTTCGAGCCCTTTGCTTTTGTGAATCGTCATGATTTGCACGGCGTCACGATCATCTTCAAAGCGCTGCACGTTCGGATCCTCGCCCGCCGGCGTTGCGCGCTCTGAAATGTAAGCGTCGAGCAGTTCAATTATTTCTTCGAGCAGGATTCCATGCCGCGATGCTTGCTGAGTCAGAATCTCGAAGAGGTGTTCGTAGTTAGTGAGTTCGCGGCGGCTGTCTGACAAGAGCAGTTCGCGTTCGACTAGTCCGCTTTGATGGAGCAAACCGTCGAACAAATCGGCAAAGCGCCCGGCTTCGGCGAGGCCGCGCCACTCGAGCAGTCTCTCGAGCATCGGCTGCGAGCTGCGCTCGTCGTCAAAGCGGCCAAGGTCATCATGCTCGACGGCAAAGAAAGGCGAAGCCCAGGCCTTAAGCCGGTTCGAGCGGCGGCCGGGTTCTTCAACTGCTCGCAGTACATCGAGAATGTAAGAGGCCTCATTAGTCTGGAAAAGACCGTCCTGCTTATAGAACGTAAAAGGGACACCAGCTTGCCGCAGGTACTTACTGACTTCGGCGCTGTCGCGATTGGTCCGGGTCAGCAGGTAGATATCCCGGGCAGTCGTCTTGCGTGACGCCTGTCCGTCATCATGAATTTCAATTTCGTGGTCTGACTCCGCAATAATTCGCGCTATCGTTCGTGCGAGTCCTGTGCCCACCGCTTCGCGCATCCGACGCGAGAACTTGTACCGACCATCACTAGGCTGAAACTTCAGAAGAGTGACTGGCGTGATCGGCAGATTGTTCGTCCCAATGGCTCGAAACGCTGGACGCCCGCACTTCGCTGGATGACTGTAGGTTATCTCACCAGTAAACAGCGGCGCCGCCACATTCTGATCGAAGATCAAGTTACACGCTTCGATCATATCTCCAGTCGACCGGAAGTTCTCGCGCAGATGAACAACCGTCGCTCCTGATTTGGAAAGTTGCTCGGAAGCTTCAAGGTATGCGTGAACGTCGGCCCCGCGGAATCCGTAAATCGCCTGCTTGGGATCTCCGATCACATAGACGCGGTTGCGGTCTTCGCCTTCGATGTACACTTGTCGAAAAATTTTCCACTGAAGTTCGTCCGTATCCTGAAATTCGTCGATCAGCGTCACCCGGTAACGCTCGCGCAGTGTCGCTGCGAGCGACTTACCGCGCGGACCGTCGAGCGCGTCCGCCAGCCACGCGAGCATGTCTTCGTAGTCCAGCGTTCCACGCTTGCGCTTTCGTGCATCCATTCTCGCGACGATTGAAGGCAGCAGTTCGTCGACCACCCGCTGCTCGATATCCAGAGCCGCCTGCACACACTCCGCTGCAGCGAGCATCGCCTGAACAGGCCCCGTCATTTCGTCCGGGAATTTCCGCTTTCCAGTTCTCTTGTTCGTTTTTTTGGGATTACAGATAAGATCGAAATCTATGTCGCACAAACTCTCGGCAAGAAGGTGCATCGAGCCGTTTGCTCGACTGAGAATAAGCGCGACTTTACCCGTCGCGTCGATCGCATCGCGCAGGGCATCGCCTGTGATCGCTGCAGTTCGGAATGCGGCCGCCAGAGCGTCGGCGTCGAATGCGTTCACTAAATCGGACAGCGCACGTTGATTGCGGCCACGTCCGGCCGTTCGCAGATAGCGCTGCAAATGAGCCTGCCAGAGCAGGGTCTCGAGGCTATCTGAAGTGCGGCGCTCATCGGAGAGCCATTCACCGATGAGTCGTTCAACACGAACGTCCGACTTAATCCGCTCGCGCAGTTCCGCGCGAAGGGCCTCGTGGAACTCCAGGCGGCCGCTGGTGAGATCCATTCCGAAATGTACACCACTGTCAAAAGCGAGATCGGTAAGTATCCGGCGGCAGAAGCTGTGAATCGTGTGTATGGAGGAATGATGAAACGAGAGCAGCGCAGACTTCAGTCTTTCCCGCTCGTCGTCACCCAGTTGCCTGCCCACCGATGCATGCCTGACGTTCGCGCTATATCCCGACAGGACACCTTCGATCGTCGCGCGGATTCGCGAACGCAGCTCGGCGGTCGCCTTTTCGGTAAACGTGACGACCAGGATCTGATCGAGCAAAGCAACGCCGGTGCGAAGAATGTCGATGACGATGTGTTCGATGGTGAACGTTTTGCCAGTACCAGCGCTGGCGTCGATCACCTTGTGTCGCCCGTCGAGGATCTCATCGAGAATAGCAGGCCGATAATACTCGACAGTGTCTATGGGAGCGGTCGCGGTCATCTGAATATTCCAATTATTGGCTGGAAGCGGCGCTCGACGATTTGCTCGATTTCTTCTTCGCCAGGAGGATCGAAATCTGTCGCATTTCGTACGGGACCATATTCGGAGCTGTTTCTCACGACGTCATTGAGGCGGACGAGATCGACAGTTTCCATTAAGTCGTGAGGCTGTTCGGACTTCCGCAATATCTTTACAACTTCGGTCACCGCCTCCAGCGGCAAAAAATAGCTGTTGCCCGTCGAAAGCAGGTCGCCGACAACGGCGGTCAGGTATGCTCGCGCGGACTCCTGATCCATCGTGGGGAATTCGCGAATCCATTCCTCCGGATTGTTCGACTGGGTTCCGATCACGACCGCGCGAAATCGTTGGGGCAGTTTTGTTCCATTGGCTGCCAACACGATTGCGTTTATGAATCCCGGCAGAAAATCCTTCGGCTTGATGGTCTTGTGCAAAACGCAGTTGACCGCGACTCCTCGCTCCGGCGACGCGCCGCGAATTGTTCCGTAGAGATTCACGCGCTGCGTCACTGTCGATCCGTCGTGGCGCCGCACGTTGGCGGTAAGCGCGATCGAAGGAAGTATCTCGCCGGCATTTGCGAATTCGTCGGCGCGTCCGATCCGTATGTCCTTCCATTCGTCGTGATCGGTAACGCCCGCTTCGGAAGCATGTGCCAGCCAACGACGAAGCGCCGCCGCGTCTGCCGCTGCAGCCGCCCGCGCGAACTGGCCAGCGGGCGCGCGCCCATGCGCCTGCGCAACTCGAACCTCCTGCGCGTATTCTTCGTCGAGCGCTTCGAGATCACCTCCGCCGCGCCAGAAAACATTGCGCAGCATCATGGTGCGATCTAGTCGCGACTGTTCGAGCGGTTCGTCTTCCGCCTCTTCAGGCGCGTCTTCGTCTTCCAGCATACCGAGCGAATAGCGGGCCGCCCCCTGTAGAGGACATTCGAGATATTTCCGAATTGCCGCTATCGGAAGTGCGATCTCTTCTTCTCCCGCCTGATCGCGATCTGGCGACGTTTCGAATTCAGCAAATTGCAATTCCTTTCGGACGCGAGCGAGCGACGCAACATCCAGATGATCCAAAAGCTTGTTATCCCCTGATTCCGTTCTATGGGACACGATTGAATCGATCTTTTTTCGGAGCGCGAGCATCCGTGCGCCACGACGCGCGTCGCGATCGAAATTCGCAAGTTCACGATCACAGTCCAAAGCAGCGCTATCGGCAAGTTCGGGGAAATATTTCAAATCATAGCGGCTGACCGGATGTTTGATCGTCATTTCAGCGAGCGTTCTTTCGTCGACGAATCCACGCAGTATGTATTGCAGCTCGCGGATAACCGACGAGGGTTCGAGAGTGTCGCCGGTCTTTGCATCGCGAGCGATGTAGGAGAGAAAAATTTGTGCGCGAGCGGCAAGGATCGTCTCGAGGAACAAGTAGCGATCGCGCTCGGCCGGAGTGACGTCGCCGGCGGCGCGCTTAAGTAACCGCAAATCGAGCGGATCGCGATGTTCGCGCTCGGGAAAGGAGGCCTCGTTCAATCCGAGCGCAAAGATCACTTTGAATGGAATCGAACGCAAGGAGGAAAACGATCCGACCGCAACACCTCGACCCGTGTATTGTCCGCGGCGGGTTTCCAGATCAGCGATTCGCATGGCGATCATTTCGCGCGCCGATTCGTATAACATCGGCCCAACCTCAAGATTTGAGTCGCCGATCGACTCGATTACCTCGAGGAAACCATCCCTGACTTGCTCATCGGTCGCAGTCGCTGGGCGTATGAATGCGCTGACGAAATCAATCAGCCTCCGCGACCACTGCTGCGGCGTCATCCGCGCATCGCGCATCGACCGCGCATGAGCAATCAGCGAACGTGCCGCCCGCATGAATCGCGAGGCGGTCTCGAGTTCCTGCTGCGCAACTTCGAAGGGAAGGTAGCCAGTCTGCGTTGCGCCTGTCTCATAAAATGCAGGCTCTCCGTCGCGCTCACAGGTCATCATCGTGCCGAGCGCCAGGCGCTTAATGGCTTGATCCCAGTGGTAGAGGCCGCGCGGAATGTAGGTGCTCTTCAGGTCCTCGTCATCGGCGCCAAAAAAAATCCCGAGCGCCCCGCTCCATCGGCGCCAATTCTCGGCGTCTAGTCGATTTCCGCTTTCGTTGTTCAATGCGGGATGCATCAGGAGTCGGATCATTTCCGTTCGCGAAAAGCGTCCTGTAGGTAACTCGAGCAGCAACTCGACGGCCTCGGCGACGCGGCTCGCGCCGGCTGTGCTGCGGCTGACCAGGTCGATCGGAATTCGATGCTGCTTTCGAAAAACGCTTTCGATATGCGGGACGTAGTCGTCAACCGCACCATCCGGGATCAGCAATGCTATTTCGTGGAAACGCAGGCACTCGGCGCGGCCAACGGCGGCAAGCTGCTCGTTGCTTTGAACGAGCGCCCAGATTTGGTTCGCGATGATTTCGATTTCCCGCCGAATTCCCGGGCACGCCAGAAAGCGGATTCGTGATTCGAATGGAGCGCCCTCGCCATCCTCGACGTTCGCAGGCTGCGGTTCACGATTGAGGATGTTTTGCTGAAGAGCTTCCAGCAACGACGGTGGTTGGCGAGAAACCCGATCAGAAAAGAGCGGGGCGAAATCGCATTGGGACAGTTCGTTAAGCAGCCGGATATACTCACGGCCCGGCCGCCCCCAGAGCCTTAGAGCGATTGAGTCCTGCGATTCATTCAATGAGAAAGGATCTTCGGTCTCGGTGATTTTTTGGCCGACCCTGTCTTGACGACGAGCAAAACCGTCGAGGGTCGCGCAACGCGATGTGTCGAGGTCCTCCCAGAATTCGCGACACGGATTGAGCGCATAGATCCGAATATCGCCCAGCGCGCCAAGTCTCGCGAAAATATCTGCGAACGCATTTCCTGCGTACGGGGAACCGAACACGTGCAGCGTCTCCCGCACCGCAGCCCTGAGCTGTTCGTTGTTGCTGGCTGCGAATGCGTCCGGCAGCAGCATCAATCGAGTTTCGCGCTCGAGCAGCCACTCCTTTCGCACGGCGCCTTGCGAATCGAATATCGACTGCCACAAATGCCGTTGCCACCGCTCAGTCTCGGTCATCTCATCAAGGTCAGATCGCCGGGCCGTGCGCCATTTCCCGATCATGCGCCGCCTCGAAATCGAATACTCGCGAAACAGCCGCGCCAACTCTGCCGCAAGGAGCATCGTTCTGAGCTCCAGATCGGCGTCGGTCCTGGAACTTGCCTCGATGTAATCGTGTACCGGCTTCAGGTTGGAATCATCGCGATGGCGCGTACTTCGGAGGAGTTCGAAGAGCAACAGTTGAAGCTCCTCGGCCTCGAGGATCCGGAGGTTGTGGTCGGTCGATTGAACCAGTTCGGCAAGATAGTTCCTCAAGAACGGGAATTTCAGATTTGCGGCGACGCCATTGGATTCGGCCAGGCGATACCGGACAAATTGCTCGACGATGCGGTTGGGAACGACGATCGAAACCGCCTCCAGAGGCTCGCGGCGTTGATGCGCCGCCACCGCATCGGCCAGCGGTGCGATCAGATTTTCGAGGCGGTTGGAGTAGTGAAGACGAATCATCGCGGCACAAGTATTGATCGTGGGTCGGCACTTAGAAACCTACACTGCGGACCTGACAACGGTTGTCATGGATCAAATGAGATGATTGGATGTGGGTAAGCTGTCGCATGCAGCAATCATGAAAAAACTTCGCCGCAAACCGACCTACGGCGCCGCAATTCGCCTGGCGCGAATCGCCACCGGCTTGTTCTCGAAGCCCTACGGATGGAGTTTCACCGCAATCGCTGAAAGTCTGGAAATCTCCGAGCGCACACTAGCCCGCTATGTTTCTGTGCTGCGCAACGAACTGTTCGATGGGCGCGGCGGTCCTCTGGTCGAAGTTGTCGGCGCGGGCGGCGAGCGCAAACTGCGCCTGGTCAGTTCGATAAAGGCGACCGAGGCATCTTCGTACCAGGTCGCGCTGCTGTATTTCTCGCTGACCGTGCTCAAGTTCCTCGAGGGTACGGTTCTGGAGGAAGGCGTCGAAGGATTGTGGGAAAGGATTTATCAGAACCTGAGCTTGACGCAGCAGACGCGGCTGTCGGACCTTCAGCGCAAGTTTTACGCGATCCCTTATGCGCCCAAGGACTATGGTGAATTCAGCGAACAACTCGACGTAATTCTCCGCGCGCTGCTCGATCAGACTCAGCTCAGAATCGACTATGCCGGGCTGACGGGCGAGGGCCGGCCGCACGACTTCGATCCCTACTCGATGATTGCCTACCGGGGCGGCCTCTACCTGCTCGGTTACAGTTATCGGAACAAAGCGATCATATATCTCGCGGTCGAGCGGATTCGATCGGTCGATTTTATTCGTCAACCTGACGGAACGCTCGCGCGGTTTATTTATCCTCGCGGCTTCGATCCGGCAGCGCACAGTGAAGGAACGTTCGGAATAGTTGACGGTCCCGAAACAAAAGTCGAACTTAAGATCCACAGCGAACAAACTGGAGCTTATGTCCGATCACGCACGATTCATCGCAGCCAGGATTTCGCGCATCGCCGCGACGGCACAACGACAATGACGATGACCGTCAAAGGTACGACCGAGCTGGCGAACTGGATAATGAGCATGGGGCCGTGGATCGAAGTGATCAAGCCTGCCGCATTGCGCAAAGAAATCGCGCAGCGCCACGCTACAGCCGCACGTCTGTACCGCGCCAGCTAGTGGACGAGTGAAGTCCGTTGCTTGCAGGCGCCCATTATCGGATTCATTCTGTCACGGGATTTCGTTACTCAGTATGATTTCCGCAGCCCACGAGTACGCCGTGGCGGTCCGGGAGGAACTCCCATCGATAATTCGCGATCGAATTGTCGTCGTCTGATTCCATTAACTTTCAGAATTGCACGAGCTTGCGCGGTCGCCTTGGCGATCTGTGCGGCGCTTTTTCTCCTGGGCGTCCAGGCAGCGTCCGCCGCAGGGTCGCCCGCGGTAGTCAGGTTCTCGCCGCAGGGAACGGTGAAGCAGGTTCGGCAGGTGACGGCGCGATTTTCCGAGCCGATGGTCCCGCTGGGCGATCCTCGCGACACCACCCGGCCGTTCGTAATCGATTGCCCGGCCCATGGCGCCGCGCGATGGATCGACAGCCGCAACTGGTCGTACGATTTCGATCACGATCTGCCGGCCGGCTTGCGATGCAGCTTCAGGCTGCGCGCCGGTCTAAAGACACTGGCCGGCAATGCATTCACTGATCTGCGCGCGTTTGACTTCGACACCGGCGGCCCGTCCATTGTCGATCAACGCCCGTGGGCTGAGAGCAACAACATAGATGAGGAGCAGGCGTTCGTGCTGGTGCTCGACACGGAACCGGACCAGGCCTCGATTCTCGAGCATGCCGGTTTTTCGGTGGAAGGAATTCCGCAGAGAATCGGCGCAACGATCATGGGCGGCGCCGATCGCGCAATTCTGCTGAAACGCTTTGCGAATCTCACCGCGAACAAGCCGGTTGTAATCCTCCAGGCCAGGCAGCGTTTTCCGAACAACACCGCGGTTACGCTCATCTGGGGGAAGGGCATCAAATCGAAAAGCGGAATCGCGACCAGCCAGGACCAAACCATCAACTACCAGACCCGCAAGCTGTTTGAAGCGAAAATAAGATGCGAGCGCGAAAGCGCGAAAGCCGGATGCATCCCGTTGACGCCGATCACGCTCTCGTTTAGCTCGGAGATTTCGGCGGCTCAAGCCAAACAGATCGTGCTGGTCGGGCCCGACGCTGCGCGACAGTTCGCAACTGTGGATCCGGGCGAGACTTCGTCGCTGTCGTTTAACGGGCCTTTCAAAGAGTCGTCACAGTACAAAATTGAGATTCCGCCAGATTTGGTCGACGGCTCCGGCCGCGAACTATCCAACGCGTCGCGGTTCCCGATGACGATGGAGACGGGCGAGTTTCCGCCGCTGGCGAAGTTCTCGGCACGTTTTGGAATCGTCGAGAAAGCCGACCCGGTGTTGCCGGTAACTGTGCGAAATCTCGAACCCGAGATTGCCGGCGCTCGACTGAAGCTAGGCGAATCCACCGCGGCTGCGGACGCGAGCATCCGCGATCTGCTGACCCGAATCGAGGCGACGCTTTGGCGCGTCCCGCAACCGAAGGCGGGCGACGTCCTTTCATGGCTAAACCGGGTGGCCGACGCAAAGCGGGCGGAATCGGTTTTTGGCAGCGGCGACGCGGCTGGCGCCAGCCAATTCACCATGCCAAAGCCCAACGGGGCCAATGCATTCGAGGTGATGGGAATCCCGCTCAAGCGCCCCGGACTGTACATCGTCGAGCTCAAAAGCACTCGCCTTGGGAGTGTATTGCTCGGCGCACCGAAGCCGATGTATGTCCCAACGGCCGCACTGGTGACGGACCTCGCGGTTCATTTCAAGCAGGGACAAGCCAATTCGCTGGTGTGGGTGACGGCGCTGGAGACCGCCCGTCCAGCGATCGACGCCGACGTTGCGGTAGCGGATTGTCATGGGACCGAGCTATGGCACGGGCGCACCGACGCACGCGGTCTCGCATTGGTTCCAACTTCAGCGGCGTTCGCCAATCTTCCTCAATGCGATTCCGCGGAGACCGATCGAGAGAGCGACTACTACTCCAACCAGGTTTCCGCGCTCAGCGGACTTGGCCGCGGCCTGCTGATCACAGCGAGCTCGGGAGAAGACTTCAGCTTTGTTCATTCGAGTTGGCAACAGGGAATCGAGGCCTGGCGGTTCCATTTGCCGACTGATTATCAACCGTCGCCATACGTCGCGGATACGGTTTTCGATCGCACGCTGCTGCGCGCGGGCGAAACGGTTCACATGAAGCACTTCATCCGGGCCAAGACGGTTGAAGGACTATCGCTAGTGCCCAGGGAAAATCTGCCGGATACGCTTTCGATCGGTTTTTCGGGCAGCGATCAGCATTACGACTTCGACTTAAAGTGGAGCGATTCGGGCACCGCTGAAAACGACTGGCAGATTCCGCAGGCGGCGAAGCTCGGCACTTACAACGTCACGATGTCGCGTCGCAAAAGTGTCGGAACCATTCCGACACCGGCGGCCAATGGCGGCGACGTGGGCGATCAATCAACCCAGGAGCTGACGACCGGGAATTTTCGCGTCGAGGAATTTCGGATCCCGTTGATGAAGGCGGCGATCAGACTTCCTGCGCAGCCGCTGGTCGCCGTGACCGACATCCCGCTCGATCTTAGCGCCGAATACTTGTCGGGCGGCGCCGCCAAAGGACTTCCCGTCACGCTTCGAAGCCAGATTCGCGAGAACGCGTCCCCGCAGTTCGCCGATTTTGACGATTTCGCCTTCGCCAACGGCGCAGTCAAGCCGGGCATCGTTCACAGCGAAGGATTTTCCGAAGGGATGGAGGCCGAACAGAATCCCGGCGTGCATCAGCGCAAGGATCTTACACTCGACGACGCCGGCGGCGCGCGCACCGATATCAGCGACATACCGCGTGAACCCACGCCGGTCGAAGTACACGCGGAACTCGAGTACCGCGACCCTAACGGCGAGAGTCAGACGGTATCCAACAATGTTATGATTTGGCCGGCGAAGCGGCTGGTCGGAATCCAGGTCGAGGATTGGGCGTCATCGCCGGGGGTAGTTCGCGCTCATCTGGCCGTCGTCGACGACTATGGCAAAGCGGTAGCTCGTGCGCCGGTTCGTGTCGAGATATTCAGCCATCTGCAATATTCGTATCGCAAGCGTCTGATCGGCGGATTTTACGCATACGAGAACACGCAGGAAACCAAACTCGCGGGCGAGTTGTGTTCGGGTGTCACCGACGATCGCGGACGACTCTCATGCGAGGCGAAACCGCCTGTCACCGGTGACGCGATTCTACAAGCGACAGTGATGGACGATTCGGGCAACTCGAGTTCGGCCAACAGCGAAATTTTCATTCCAGGAAACGAGCGCGAATGGTTCGCGGGCCGCGATGACGACCGGATGGATTTTATCCCCGAGAAGCCTGCTTATGAGCCTGGAGAGGTCGCGCGGTTCCAGGTCCGCATGCCTTTCGCGGACGCAACTGCGCTGGTGACGGTCGAGCGCGAAGGCGTCCTGGCCGCATCGCTCGTGCATTTGTCGGGCCGCAACCCTGTCATTACGATCCCCGTACGCGATTGGGCGCCTAACGTGTTCGTATCAGCGCTGGCGGTGCGCGGCAGAATCGCCGGCGTGCAGCCGGCTGCGATGGTCGATCTTGGGAAACCAGCGTTCAAACTCGGAATCGCCGAAATTCGCGTGGGATGGCGGGACCATCGGCTGACCGTAAAGGTCGCGCCCGACAAATCCGTTTATCATGTGCGCGACAAAGCGCTGGTCAAGATTTCGGTGAGAACCTTCGACGGCAAACCGCCCGCGGTTGGGTCTGCGATCGCGGTGGCAGCAGTCGACGAGGGTTTGCTCGAGCTTCGCGCTAACGACAGCTGGAAAATTCTGGACGCCATGATGGGTCGGCGCGCCTACCAGGTCGAGACTTCGGCGGCCGAAATGGAAGTCGTTGGCAAACGTCACTTCGGTATCAAGGCAATTCCGCCCGGCGGCGGTGGCGGCCATCAAATCACGCGAGAATTGTTCGACACACTGCTGCTGTGGAAAGCCTCCGTCTCGCTCGATTCGAACGGCGACGCTACCGTCGAGGTGCCGCTCAACGATTCGCTGACGAGTTTCCGAATCGTCGCGATTGCTGATTCCGGTCCCGACCAGTTTGGAACCGGCTTCGCAACTATTCGCTCGACGCAAGATCTGATGCTCTTGTCGGGCGTATCGCCAATAATTCGAAATGGCGATTCATTTGCCGCAGAGTTCACCGTGCGCAACGCATCCGAGCGCGCCTTCGATGCGACAGTGAAGGCGAAAATCGACGGACTCGCGCAGCTGCCGTCACCACAAAAACTCACGCTCGCGCCGGGCCAAGGCACGACTATCTCCTGGAAGGTCGATGTGCCCGCGGTCGCTCGCGAACTCAAGTATCATGTTGATGCGAACGTCGAGCACGGGCCGTCAGATCATCTGTTGATCACGCAGCGCGTCATACCGGCGGTCCCGGTACGAACGCTTCAGGCGACGCTGCTGCGACTCGAAAAACCGGTTAGCCAGCCGGTCGCGTTTCCGGCTGGCGCGCTGGCCGGAGAGGGCGGCGTGGAAGTTTCGCTGAGTCCGTCGCTCGCAGCCGGACTTGGCGGAGTGCGCGATTGGATGCGCGCGTATCCGTATGGATGTCTCGAGCAACGCGTATCGGTTGCTGTTGCGCTCGGCGATCCGAAACTCTGGAGCGCCATCATCGCCGACTTGGCGTCATATACCGACTCCGACGGACTGCTCAAATACTTTCCCGCAATGACTAATGGAAGTGACGTACTGACTGCCTATTTCATTTCGATCGCGCATGAAGGCGGACTGACTATTCCGCCCGAGTCCGAAGCGAGCCTCGAAAGGGGTCTGAGCGATTTCATCGAAGGTAAGATCGTGCGCGACGGACCGATCCAAGCCGCCGACCTGCCGTTGCGCAAGCTCGCGGCTGTCGATGCGCTCGCACGCACTGGTCACGCTGATCCTGCGATGCTCAGCAGTATTACTATCGAGCCGAATCTTTGGCCCGATTCAGCCGTAATCGATTGGTGGAGCATCCTGCTTCACGTACCGCAGACTCCCGAGCTCGCGCAGCACCTCAAGGACGTCGAGCAAATCATGCGCGCTCGCCTCAATCAGCAAGGCACTGCGATGCATTTGGCCAGCGACGCGCGCAACCAGATGTGGTGGCTGATGGTCTCGCCGGATTGCAACATGGTGAAGCTCGCGTTGTTGTTGCTCGACAACAACTTGTGGCACGACGACCTGCCGTTGGTGATGCGCGGTGCGCTGGCGCTGCAAACGCGAGGGGCGTGGAGTGAGACCATCACCAACGCATGGGGGACGCTGGCCGTCAGGAAGTTCGCGACCGCTTTCGAATCGACGCCGATAACGGGGATCACTAGCGCGACAATTCAAACGGCAATGCAGAAGTTGGATTGGACGAACGATCCCAAGGGAGGCGCACTCGCGTTCGATTGGCCGTCGATTGGGACCGATCTGAAAATCGAACATGCCGGAACCGGCAATCCCTGGGTACAGATTCGCGCGCTAGCAGCGGTTCCGATTACACAGCCCTTTTCGAGTGGCTATCGAATCACGCGCACTCTGCTGCCGGTCGAAAATGCAAATCCTCACGGATGGAAGCGCGGCGACCTCGTGCGGGTACATCTAAAGGTCGAGGCTCAGGCGGACATGACCTGGGTCGTGGTGAACGATCCGATTCCCGCCGGCGCCTCACATCTCGGTACTGGACTCGGGCGCGATTCGGAGATTGCCACCTCCGGCGAAAAAATCGACACCGAAAGCTATGTGTGGCCGATATACTCCGAGCGCGCCTTCGACGCTTTCCGTGCATATTACGACTACGTGCCGAAGGGGACGTTCGAGATCGAGTACACGATTCGACTCAATCAGTCGGGCACCTTCCAGCTCCCCGCGACTCACGTCGAAGCACTCTACGAGCCGGATATGCTGGGCGAACTTCCGAATTCTCCGTTTGAGGTCGCGCGGTAGATGTTACGCCACGTCGCAATTTTCAGCATTCCCGTCGCCGCAATTGCGGTGTTGATGTTTGCTTCAAGTGGACCGCCGATGCCTTCGTTCACCGAGGTGCGCGCGCGATGGCATCCATCGGAGGCACAATTGCTTGACCGCAATGGTGACCCCGTTCACGAATTGAGAATCGATCGGTACGGCAGACGGTTCGCGTGGACTCCGCTCGATGAAATCTCACCCGCAGTCACAGGAGCGATCATAACTGCGGAGGACCATCGCTTCTGGAGCCATCGCGGCGTCGATCTACTCGCGTTAACCGCTTCCGTAATTCGTGCAACGCTTGGAAGACGTAGCCGTGGTGCTAGCACTATCACGATGCAGCTCGCGTCTCTGCTCGATCCGTCGCTCGGCCGAACGGCGGCGCGAAAGACGGTATTTCGTAAGTTTCGGCAGATCTGCGCGGCGATCTCGCTCGAGCGCCAATGGTCAAAGCCGCAAATCCTCGAAGCTTACCTGAACCTTGTGACATACCGCGGCGAGTTGCAGGGGATATCCGCAGCGTCACGCGTGATGTTCGGCAAGGCGCCGCATGGAATCGTCTCCGCCGAGGCGGTGGTCCTGGCCGCTATGATCCGCGCGCCCAATGCCAGCCGCGAGTCCGTCGCGATTCGTGCCAACTCATTAAGCCGGTCCATTGGATCGACGCGACCCTCGTCGACCGCGATCGCACTGGCGATCAATAGCGCGTTCGCGACTCGGAGCGAGTACGTACGAACCATCCTTGCACCGCATCTCGCTGAACGCCTGCTGCGTGGTGGAACCGGCTCCGTGCGATGCACGCTCGATCGCGATCTCCAACGCGTCGCCGTTGACGCACTGCATCGCCAGATATTCGATGTTCGCGATCGAGGCGTCGACGATGGCGCAGTAATCGCGGTTGAAAATTCCACCGGCGAAGTGTGGGCGTACGTCGGCGGCGCAGGCAAGCTGTCGAATGCGCCGGACTTTGATGCTATCCGTGCGCCGCGCCAGCCGGGATCGACGCTCAAACCGTTTCTATACGCGCTCGCGGTGGACAAGCATTTGCTCACCGCCGCCTCGTTGATTGAAGACACTCCACTCGAAGTGCCCGAACCGCGCGGCGTATACCGTCCACTTGATTACGATCGAGAGTTCCGCGGGTTGGTATCCATGCGCACTGCGCTTGCCTCGTCATTAAATGTTCCTGCCGTGCGAACTACTGACATTGTTGGCGTCGAAGCCTTTGCCGACCGCCTGCGGCGACTGGGGTTCAGTGGCCTGGTCGAGGAAGGCGACTACTACGGCGCGGCTTTGGCGCTGGGATCCGCCGATGTGAGTCTGTGGCAGCTCGTCAATGCATATCGTACGCTGGCTAATGGCGGAACATACTCAGAACTTCGATTGACTAATGGACTTGATACTCATAAGTCGACTCAAGTGTATTCGCCTGAAGCGGCGTTTGTGATTTCCGATGTGCTATCTGATCGGGCCAGCCGCAGCACTACGTTCGGGCTCGAGAACAGCCTTGGTACTCGCTATTGGAGCGCGGTCAAAACGGGAACCAGCAAAGATATGCGAGACAACTGGTGCGTCGGCTACACGGACAAGTTCACTGTTGGAGTCTGGGTCGGCAATTCTGCGGGCGCTCCGATGCGCGACGTAACCGGAATTAGCGGCGCTGCGCCAACCTGGCTCAGCGTGATGAATTATCTTCATGATCGTTTCGGCAGCGCTCGGATTGCGCCTCCGGCGCAAGTGACTCTCAGCCAGGTGAGTTTTCCTGATGGGGTTGAGCCACCGCGTGACGAATGGTTCCTCGCCGAAACGCAACCGACTTCATCGGTGAGCGACCTCGAAGACGCCAACCCGCGAATTCTTTCACCCACGGCCGGCGCCATCATTGCGCTGGACCCAGACATTCCTCCTACCGCGCAAAAAGTCGTTTTCGAGGCCAGCCAAGGCGCGCGCGAGTCGCATTGGATCCTCGATCACCACGAGCTCGCTCCGGTTCGCGGCGTGTTGCTCTGGTCTCCTTCGCCGGGCGCGCACACTCTAGCTATCGCCACCGAATCGGGTAAGCCGCTCCAGACGATCGATTTTGTAGTTCGTGGCTCGAACCGCAGCACTCTTTCAAAAGGTGATTCGGCACTCGATCCGCAGCTACAATGAAGAGGCCCATGCCACAGCGAATACACCATTCTCGTGACCGCAGCGCGGGTCACTTATGATCATATTAACCGGCGGTGCGGGCTTTATCGGCAGCAACCTGCTGAGCGCTTTGAACGCCAAGGGCGTCACGGATGTGCTGGTAGTTGATCGCCGGAGTGATAACTTTCGCAACCTGCGCAATCTGCGCTTCTCCGATTTCATACAGCCCGAAGAATTCATCAGAGCAATCGAACGCAAAATTCTTCCAGCCCGAATCGACGCAATATTTCATCAGGGTGCGTGCGCCGACACTACCTGCAACGACAGCCGCTATATGGTCGAGAACAATTTCACGTTTTCGAAATTGATTCTCCACTTTGCGCTCTCGAGCAGAACCCCCCTGGTGTACGCATCAAGCGCGGCGGTTTATGGGGCGTCGCGAGCGTTTGCGCCGTCACGCGAAAACGAACATCCGCTGAACCTCTACGGACTATCCAAACTCGCTTTCGACAATCACGTCCGCGCCGTCGCCGCAAAAGCCGAGAGTACCGTAGCCGGCCTTCGATACTTCAACGTCTATGGTCCGCGCGAATCTCACAAGGGCAAAATGGCGTCGATGGTGTATCAGCTATATCGCCAGTTGAAAACGAGTGGACGAGCACGCCTGTTCAAAGGCACCGATGGATACGCGGACGGCGAACAGCGGCGCGATTTTGTTTTTGTGAACGATATTGTCCGCGTGAATCTGGCGCTCGCCGAAAGCCCGGTGCGCAACGGCATCTTCAACGTCGGCACTGGGCAGGCGCGTAGCTTCAACGACGTTGCCAGGGTAATAATCGCACAGCTTGGTACCGGTGCGATCGAATATGTAGAATTTCCCGAGAATCTGGCGGGTAAGTATCAGAGCTTCACGCAAGCCGACATTGCGAACTTGAGGAACGCCCGCTACGACGAGTCTTTTACGACGCTCGAGACCGGAATCGCGCAGTCGGTAGACTCCTGGAATCGAGAACCAATCGGCGACTGATTACTCGGAGAAATATCACGATGGAAAATTCTCGCGATCATCGCATCGAAACAGTTGCGCAACTGCAAGCGCTGATGGGCGATCCGAATCCGATGACGCCGAAGAAGCTGCTTTCAGCTCTCGACGAAGCAGGCGTCGATTATATCCGGCGCTCGCCGTTTCTGGTTCTCGCGACTGCCGACGCTCAAGGCCACGGGGACGCTTCGCCCAAGGGTGACGGGCCCGGCTTCGTCGCGGTCGAGGACGCGAACACGTTGCTAATCCCCGAGCGCAAGGGCAATCGGTTGATGTTCAGTCTGAAAAATATCCTGGCCAATCCCCAGGTCGGAATTATTTTCCTGGTGCCTGGCACTGACGAGACGTTTCGCGTCAACGGCACTGCGGAACTAGTTAACGATCCCGATTTGCTGGTTCGGCTAAGCGCCCGCGGCGCCCCGGCACTGCTGGCGATTCGAGTCACAGTGCGCGAATGTTTTTTCCACTGCGCCAAGGCCTTCCTTCGCTCGCAGCTCTGGAAGCCGGAGACCTGGCCCGTGCGCCAGAAGATCTCTTTCGGCAAGCTCTTGAGCGCGAAGATCGGAGGAAGTGAGGAACTCGCACGGAAAGTCGATCAGGCGATCGAGGAGGATTACAAGACCAACCTTTGATTAGTAGCGTGTTCGAGACGCGAGTTCGCGGCATCGCTTTTTGTTCGCGATCATTCCGCTGACGCATCGCTCGGCAAAGAGCTCGACCGACCGCTGCATCATCTCGATCGCATCGAAGACGTTAACAGCCGCCGCTCCTTCGTAAATGTTCAGGTTCAGTTCGCCTCGCTCCAGGGCAAGTCGCGTCACTCGCTCGCATCCCAGCACCTGGAAGCAACATTGCAGAATTGTCTCAGGAATGGCCGGATTGATTTTCCCCGGGAAGATTGAAGAGCCTTCCTGGACCGCCGGCAGAATTATTTCGCCGAAGCCGCCTTCCGGACCCGACGCGAGCAGGCGAAGATCCTGCGCTATTTTGATCAGCACCTCCGCAAGCAACGCGAGTTGCGCAGAGACCGCCGCGAGATCGTCAATATTCTGCGCCGCATCGTATAGATTTCGTCGCAATACAAGTTTCTGCGCGGTGATCGCGTTCAACCGCTTCAGGACTGCGCGTCGATAAATCGCCGTTGCTCCGCTTCCAGAGCCAATCGCGGTGCCTCCGAGATTTATATGCGCGAGTGCTCGGACGCTTTGCGCAAGTTCATCCGCGCGCCGCCCGATCACCTCTGCGTGGCCGCGAAAAAGGTCACCGAGCGAGACCTGTGAGGCGTCCTGCAGGCAGGTGCGCGAGATCGTAATGACCGGCCGCAGTTCCGCCGCCTTGGTACGAAACGCCTTGACGCATAGGCCGAGCGCACGCCGTAATCCGCTGAATCGACTCAACACCGTCATCCGAACCGCCGTATGGCAAACGTCGGCAGTGGATTGCGAAGCGTTGACGTGTCGCTTGGGATGCACAGGCTGGTAAGTTCCGCGAGTGCCCCCGAGATACTCGCTCGCGAGATTCGCGATAACTTCATTCACGTTCATGTTGACTGCGATGCTGCCCCCGCCGGCGAGCATGTCGATCGGAAACTGAGCAAGATGTTCGCCGCGAATCAGCGCGTCGCAAGCTTGTTCGATCGCGCCCTGGCGCCGCGCGTCGATCACACGCGCATCGCGATTAGCACGTGCGGCGGCTTTCTTGACCGTTGCGAGCGCGCGAATGTAGTCGGGATAGTCTCCGAGCTTGCGTCGCGAAAATCCCAGGTTTTCGACCGCCCTGAGGGTCTGAATTCCGTACAGTGCGTCGGCTGGAACCGCGCGCGCCCCCAATAGATCTTTCTCGATGCGAGTCGCAGGTGATGCGCTCCGCGCCGCAGTTGACCTACGCGGTGCGGCCATAGCGGGCCATCTGCAGTCCCCTGCTGCTCCGCGTTCCCGGCTTGGTATCGTACGCAAGCAGCGCAACCAGCCGCGTCGTGCGACCGGCAATCGGTGTCACGCGATGAATCGAGTTGCGTCCTTCGAACAGCAACAGCGTTCCGGGATGCATCGCAACGCGCACGACGCCCTCGTCGGAACCCTCGAGCAGTCGCTGAACGCGCGGATAATTTTCATCGCTGGCGCTCCGAATCAGCGGCACGTATTCGAAATCGCCTCCCTCTTCGGAAGGTCGAAGTGCAATCGAGGTGACGAAGTCCGTCTGATCGAAATGCCAGTGCAGGCGTTCGCCTTCTCCCATCACGGCTAGATTCAGCGCGCCCATCGGATCGGCGTAGCGATAGAGGCGATCCTTTTTTAGCGCCGCTGCGATAAATTCCATGAGTTGATCCCATTCGAACAATCGTCGCATCGCGGAGTCATGGGGAAACTGATCGTACGCTACGACACCCACCGAGGTTGGCTCGAAAAACTTGCGCGGGTGATCCGCCGGCAGCGAAGCGTCGGGTTCGGCCAGGTATGGAGTCCCGGTCACGACGCTGTGATATGCGCGCGCCGCAAGCGAGTCGGCCTCTCGCACCAGCATCGCA
This sequence comes from uncultured delta proteobacterium, assembly GCA_963842215.1. Lineage (GTDB taxonomy): Bacteria > Desulfobacterota > Binatia > Binatales > Binataceae > Binatus. Next base: position 66,416 of record CAWJFQ010000010.1, read on the forward strand.
ACCGCGTCGGGCTTGAGAAATCCGGGCAGTTCGCATGCACCCGTGCGATCGAGCTGCTCGCGACAATGCCGCGTCAATTCACGGGTCGCCGCGCCGTTCAAATCGAGGATCGGATAGCGCTCGAGATCGATCAGATTCGCGGGCGACCATTGCTCCGACCGTGGTTCGCTGACGGCTTTGGTTTGCATCCTGTTTAGCGACCTCGATTCTCGACCATATGACCACCCTCGGACTGGCACAACCGTGACAACGGGCCATTTCACTATCGCGTAGTCTTCAGCGGATGCTGCCTGAAAAAGTCCAGCATCGCCGTCATCCATTCCTTCGGCCATCGAATGTGATTGCCAAGACCTATCACCGCTCCCATTGTAGTCGCCGTCGATTCGGTGGGAGCTTTCGGATCGGTTCCGCATGAATCCGTGCATGAGTGAACGCGGTTGTGGCGATTGTCGAGCATCACGTCGTCCACCACTACTCCGGTGGCGTTTAATTCAGTCGCCAGTTGTTCGCCATTGGGACAGATTCCGCCGATGTCGCAGGCGGCATGCACATGCATAATTCGTGCAGCCGGATTGAAGATCTGAATCTGTTTGATGCTCGCGGGTGCTCCGGCAACCGGCTGTTGAAGGCATGGATCGTCGAAAGCGCCGAATGGATTCGGCGATGAATATACGGCTGCCGCCGCTATATTCGGACGATTCACCGCGTACAGAAACCCCATCGCGGAGCCATTGGACCATCCTGATAAGAAAATGCGCGCGGTATCTACTTTCCCGGTCCCGACCTCAGCCTCAATGAAGTGATCGATCGTGGCCGCGTCCGCATTCTCGCGCCAGGTCGTGTCTCCGATTGTCACGTCACCTGCCGGATTCAACTGCCGGTACCAGTTGTCCCATCCAATCCCTTTGTTGTCTGGAAATGGGTAGTAGTGTGTAGTCTTGCGTCCCTCCGGAGCCAACACTATGTACCCGACATTTTTCGGATCGTCGGTGAGTGAGATAGAATTCTGAAAATCGAGCATATTGGTCTGAGTAATCCACCCGGCCGAAAAGAGCGAGGGATGTAAGTATACGATCATTGGTAACTTGCTATTCGCGATCGCGGATTTCGGCTCGTAGAGACACGCGTAGCGATCTATCTTGTCCGCGTCTTGCCATGGCCCGAGCAGCTTGCCTTGGCCGCAGTTGGGCTTGACGGCTGAAATTACCGCCGACGACGGATCGCCAAACGGCCCACAGGCATTCGGCGCCGCGCTGTTCCCAGCGGAGTTGCCGCACGACAAGAAGCATGCGATCACAGCCAGCCAAACGATCCTCTTCACGACTCCGCTTTTAACATGCATTTGCTTGTCTGTCTTGACGTTGGGGCGTAAAGGTCGAACGATCTCGCGAATTGTCATTCGAATTGCGATCTGACTACTGGAGCTACTATGCAGATCGATCACGATGAAATCATGCGACGCGCTGCGTCGATTTCGCCGACGCTCGCCGAGCATGCCCGCGAATGCGACGCCGCACGCCAGCTCACCGCTGTGAGCATGGCAACCGTCGTCGGCGCAGGCATGTTCCGGATTCCGCAGCCGCGCCGAGTCGGCGGCTACGAGATGAGTCTACGGACGCTCGCCGATGCCGTGACGTGTCTCTCCGAAGCGTGCCCCTCCAGCGGCTGGGTGCTGATGGTGATGGGCGCTCATCACTGGTGCATGGGTTCGTTTCCCGAAGCAGCCCAAGATGATGTCTTCGGCGGCGGCCGCGATGGCCTGGTAGCGGGAACGTTGTCTTCGCAGGGATCGTCGCGCCCGGTTGAAGGCGGCTTCCGCGTCGAAGGGCGATGGCAATTTTGCAGCGGCGTTGATCATTCTCAGTGGGTGATCCTGGGCTGCGCCGAACCCGGAACGCATCGGCCGTCCGTCCACGTCGTCGTGCCGCGCGCCGATATCGAAGTGGATGACACCTGGCACGTGATGGGCTTGCAGGGGACGGGCAGCAAGGACGTCGTCGCGCACGACTTGTTTGTGCCGGCGCATCGAGCAATCGATACGCGGATTCTGTTTCGTGGCACGAGTCCTCACGCGGCGAATCACGCTACGAATCTGTATCGGCTCTCCGCCGAGGCGATGCTGTCAGTGTCGGTATCGACCGCGGTCCTTGGATCTGCGAAGTCCGCGCTGCATCAATTCATCGAGCGCACCAAAGAGCGGCGCGTCATCCTGACCGGCGCGCGAAAGGCTGAGCATGGGCCGACGCAGGTGCGATTGGCGGAAGCAGCCGCTGAAATTCAGTCGGCGGATCTTCTGATTCACGACATCCTCGGGGAATTCGATCGCTTGATGGCCTCGGGCGAAAGCTTCGACAACCTTCACCGCGCACGCGCAAAGTGGCAGGCCGCCTACTCCGCCGAGCTGTGCCGCCGCGCAGTAGATCGCATGTTCTCGGGCTCCGGAGCTCACGCGGTGTATGCTCCGAGTGCTCTCCAGGCTGCATTTCGCAACATCAATGTCGGCGCACAGCACGCTAGCATCGACTTCGACAATTCCGCCGAACAGTACGCTCGCGCGCGTCTCGGCCTCAACTCGTGACTTTTCTTATTTTAGTCCGGCAACGGTCGCTTTGTTCACGGGCTGCCACGTCGCGTCGGGATCGTATGACGCCATCGCGCTGGCTATCTGGCCGGTGTCGGGCCCCAGGTCCTTTTGATAGACCTGACCACTCTGATCTACGATGAAGGTCATCACGCCCGAATCGCGATACTCGGCGGGATAGGCAACCAACGCGAATCCTCCGGTCATCTTGCCATCGACGATGTAGCTTCGTGTGCCACCCGGCGCATCGGCTCCCTGACTGGTCAGTAACCGAAAGTAGTAACCGTGGAAGGGATGCGGTTGACCGTTCGGATTATGCCGATAACCTTCGTACGCTGCTTCTGCCACCAGAGGACCGAGCGGGCTTTCCGGCTGCGTGCCGGCCTTCACCTCCCAGAACAAGCCATCCTGCGTGCCAGCAGTGCTGCGAAACTTCTCAGCGTAATGATGCACCGAAGAACCGTCATGCAGCGATGAGTAGTAATCTCGTTGAGCGTCAGCGATTGCGCCACACACTTTGATCACGTCCAGCTCGTTGGAGCCTATTCGACGAAACAGGATTTCTTGCTTGCCGTAGTCGCTGTCGAAGTACCATTGCGTTCCGTTTTGCTTGAGTGGTATCGGAGTCGGCCAGTTGTCGGAGCCTATGTAAAGGAAAGTTCGTCCGTCGCCCGCCTGGGCAAACTGATGCGACTGTTGATACTTGGCGGCAAAGTCATCCTGTCTGTTCTTGTCTGCGACGGCATCGCCCGACGCAATCAGTTCCATTGAGGAAGGACCCAGGATTGCGAGCATCGCCGCTTCATCATGATTCTGCACCGCGGCGGCGAGTGCATCGGCTGCCGCCGACGACGAACTGAAAGTCTTCTGGCCGGCTTCCTGCGCCCAAGCTGCCCCAATTCCAACTCCAAGCATGAAGGCGACGGACAAGAACCGGAGTAGCAGCCGACCGGTAGTGCTTCTTCGATTGCGATTTACCGTGCGCATTGTTTTTTCCCGACGCAGGCGATTAATTGCCATGACCGCCTCCACCGTGTCCGCCGCTGCTGGCATGTCCACCGCCGCTCGCATGGACGGTGCCCTCGCTGGCGCCGTGCCATCCTCCGCCGTAGCTGGTTCTGCCACGACTGCTCGCCGCCCACGTATCGTGAGCCGGGGCATAGACGCCGAACGCACCTTGACGATAATCGTGGTAGCCGCCGTAGCCGCGGTAAACGTTAGTGGTGTAGACGCTACTGCCGCCGTAGTAGCCACCACCGCCGCCGTAATATCCGCCTCCACCGCCGCCGTAGTATCCCCCGCCGTCGTAGCAGCCGGTAATCAGAGTCGCGAACAGGATCGCTCCAAGAATCTTCGCGATAATTCTGTTCATTGCTGAGTTCCGGCGTAGTTCACGGCAATTCCAACAAACAATTCGCGCACAGCGCCCATCGAGCGTGTCCGCCCGCCGGCACCACCAGGATTGCTGCGATCGACAGCCTGGCATCGCCGCAGCGACGACAGATCAAGTCGTCGCCCTCGCAGCGGGCTTCGAACCCGAACTCGGCGATTGTTGCTGGGTCATCTATCAGCTCGACTCGTACAAAGTTCTGGTGAGATTCCATAAGTTCCCCCCCTAATCTCACGAATCAGGAACGCGTGCTTGCTTAATTCAGATGCGCGCCGGCTTGCGCATTCATGGAATCGAACAGCTTGGCGACCTGCACCACCATCTGACGTCCCTGCCGAATCACGAACTTCTCACGCTCCAATCGTGCCAGATGCTCGGTGACTCTTGGCCGCGAAGCTCCTACCAGGTTGGCGATATCCTTGTGGCTGAAAGATACCCGGAGCAGCGTGCCGCGCGATTCCTCGATTCCAAAATCCGAGCACAATTCCAGCAGCGCTACGGCGATACGTTCGTGCAGGCCGAGGTTCAGGAAGCTCGAACTGCGCAACAGGAGGCGATACCACTGCTTCAAATCGTTGCGATGAAACTGTTTGAAGGCCGACTCCGAGGCGTTCGCGGTGATGCCATCGAATTCATGCCAACTCACAGTGCCGACGCGACAATCGTTGTACGCTTCGCACTGAAAACCGGACTGGCTGAGAGGCAGCGCGGGAAATTCGGGAATCGGTCCCGGCGCTAGCATCGCCACCGTGACCCGCTCATTGCGTGCGTTGCGACACGTAATGCGCGCGATCCCTGCTAACAAAATGTGAGCATCCTGGGCCAGCGCCGCCTCGCGCAGGATAATCGAGTGCCGTTTGTAATTTGCCAGCGCCAGCGCGCCGGCCAGAAGTGCAAGTTCAGACTGGGATAGCCAGGATAACGCCTTGAGCCGGCTCAGTCTGTCGAGGTCAGTTTCACGCGAGGTGGTTCGTTCATTCAATACTTCACCGTCCAGAACAAGACAGTACAACCTTACAACCTATAAAGGAAATGAAGTGTAACCTGTATAACAAGTGTTTGGTGCTGCGAAGAACTCTGAGTGCGGGAACAGAAAGTGTCGGGCAGCCGCGGTTTGCGGCAGCCAAACACCTGTTAGGCTACGCTAAGGCGAGTTTTCTTGAACTCTGAGTCAGCCGCGGAGATGTGAGCCTCGGACAAGTAGCTCTCCAATTTCTCACGGTTAATCACCAGCGTCCGCCTGTTGCGCGAGATTAGATGCTTGTGCTCGAACATGATCAGATGTTCCGTGATTCGCGGCCGTGACGCGCCGACCAGTTCCGCAAGATCTCGATGGCGCGCCGGCAATGTCAGCCGCACCCCTTTCGAATCGGCGATACCGAAGTTCTCACACAACTCGAGCAGCACCAGGGCCAGCCGCTCTTCCAACGTACAGCCCATGAAATTTGCGCAACGCAGTTGCACCAAATCCCAGCGGCCGAGGTAGCTCGACGCCATCCGCTTGAAGTCTTTCGATGCTATTCCCAGGGATATCTCGACCAGGGCTTCGAGTTCGACCGTCCCTATCCGGCAAGGGGTGACCGCCTCACAACGAAAATTATAACTGATGCCGGGGACCGGCGGTGGAAAGCCGGGAATCATGCCAGGCGCGACCATGATTACCAACGTGCGCAGCCCCTTACGGTTGCTGCATGTTATCCGCGCCACCCCAGCCAACAGAATGTACGCTGAATCGGGTGAATGCTTTTCGTCAAAAATGATCGTGCGCTTTTCGACCAGGCCAATCGACAGCGCCTTGAATAGTCTATCGCGCTGACGCTCCGTCAGCCACGAAATGTTCTTAAGGCCGCGCAAACTCCGGCCGCCAGATGCTCGTACCGCACACATATCTGCAATCTATCAGACCGACTGACTGGCAAGCTGAATAACGTGCAAAAGCTGAAGTTCATTCGACGGTTTTTGTTATCGATGTAACCGATGACCTCGAGTCGCAGGCTTCGCGGATCATATCAACGCCGCGTTCGCGCTGTTGCGGATTGGCGTAGGATCCCGCCGAGCGATCCATACGAGCAGCAACAGCGCCGGGATTGTCGCCACCGTGGTCAGCATGAAGAACGGCACCCAACCGAGTTTGGCTGCCAGTACTCCCCCCGACGATGCGACCAGCGTGCGCCCCACCGCCGCCAGCGACGACAGCAGCGCGTACTGCGTCGCAGTAAATGCGGGCGAGCAGAGATCGGAAAGATAGGCGACCAGCGCAGTACCAGCCATCGCGCCGGTCAGATTTTCTGCGGCGACGCACAGCGCCAGATAGTCGAGCCGATGGCCGCCGACGGCCTGCAGCACATAGAACAAGTTGCCGGCCGACTGCAGAACTCCGCATATAATTAGCGCGCGCATCACGCCGAGCTTGGCCGTCACCACCCCGCCGACCAGCGCGCCGGCGATAGTCGCGAAGAATCCGACCAGCTTCGAGACCGCGGCAATCTCGTTGAGTGAAAACCCGAGCGAGATGTAGAGCGGCATCGCCATCACACCCGCCATCGCCTCGCCCAACTTGTAACCGACGATGAAAAGGACGATCGCCGGCCATGTCCGCCGCCGCGTAAAGTCGGCGAACGGTTCGACGACCGCGGTCGTCAGCCATTTGCGAATCGCCACCCATCCGTGCGTCGCAGTATGCGGCTGCGCCTCGGGCGGTATCGCCGGCTCGGGTCCGAAGATGAACACCAGCAGCCCGACCCCTAACAACACCGCCATTGTGGCGTAGGCCGCGAACCAGCCCGCGCGCGCCGCGATAATCAGCGCGCCGGCTCCCGAGACCAGCATCGCGATCCTGTATCCCGTCTGGATCATTGCGGCGCCCGGACCCTGCTGCTCCGGCGTCAGGATTTCGACCCGGTACGCGTCGATCACCACGTCCTGACTCGCAGAGAGGAACGCCACCAGCAGTGCCAGCACTCCCATGCGCGCGAGATTTATCTTCGGGTTGCACGAGCCCAGCGCGAGCGTCGCGGCGATCAATGCGAGCTGAATCGTGATACCCCAGCCGCGGCGCCGCCCGAGCGGAAGCGGCGGCGGCAGCCGATCGATAAGCGGCGACCACAGGAACTTGAACGCGTACGGTGTGCCGACCAGCGCGAACGCGCCGATAGTCTTGAGACTCACCCCCGACTTGGCGAACCATGCCGAGAGGGTCGAAAACGTCAGCAGCAATGGCAAGCCGCTGGCGAATCCAAGTGGGAGAATGAGCATGACGCGGCGGTCGGTATATTCCGCGATCGAACGCCGCCACGCAGTCACGCGTCTGGATTCCTTGGTCACGCCCCGCACCGCCGGCATGGTGACTTCATATCACGAACGGAGCAATCATCGACGATCGCGGCCTTTTTGAGTTCCTTGATAACAACCCGGGGTCTGCTAGGATTGGCGCCGTTATGGGCGCCTCTTCACCAACCGGAAGCAGCTTCAGGCCGAGGCTGACTCAGGACGAGAAAACCGCGGAAACGCGCCGCCGCCTACTCGACGCCGCCATCGTCTGCCTCATCGATCGCGGCTATGCCAACACCACCACTTCAGAAATCGCCGAACGCGCCGGCCTCTCCCGCGGCGCGCAGCTTTACCATTTCCCCAAGAAAGAAGAATTGCTCACCTGCGCCGTCGAGCATCTTTTCTCGTTGATGTTCGGTGAAATGAAGGAAAAAGTTAGCCGCCTGACCAGTGAAAGCGACCGGCGGGCCATGGCGATCGATTTGCTCTGGGAGATTGCCAACGGCAGGCTGATGACCGCGTGGCTCGAACTGGTGGTTGCAAGCCGTACCGATTCCTATCTGCGCGACTCGGTGAGCGGAGTGAACGATCGGATGGCGGCATTCATCGATCAATCTTTCAAAGAACTCTTCCCGCGACCCGACGCCGCCAGCTCCGACTACGAATTGATCCCGCACATCGTCGTGTTGATCCTGGAAGGGATGGCGCTCGAGGGTAAGACCATGAACCCCACGCTGGCCGAGAGAATTCTGAACGCTCTCAAAAATTTCAAGCTTTAACCGCGCTACCCCCTTTTCTCAGATTAGGTGAGCGGCGACTGCGCCAGCCGGAAATATTGGCCGGGGGTTTTGCCGAACGTCATGCGAAATGCGGAAATAAACGCGCTTACGCTCTCGTAGCCGACGTCCATCGCGACCGTCGTCACCGCGTCACCGGCTGCCAGCCGCCGGAGCGCGTGACCGAGCCGCAGTTGTTGACGCCATTTGCCGAAGCCAAGCCCCGTTTCGAACTTGAACAGGCGCTCGATTGTGCGTTTGCTCGCACCCGCCAGCTTCGACAGCTCGACCAGCGAGCGGGTGTCCGACGGTTCCTTTTGCAGCATCGCGGCGATTCGCTTCGCGCGCGCGTCGCGCGGCATCGGCAGATAGACCGCATCGGATTGCATCGCCTGAACCTGATCGATCAGCACCGAGACCAGGTGGGCGTGATCAGGATTGCGAAGATTCAGGCAGTCGAGCTCGACCATGCGCAAAATCAATTCGCGCAGCAGCGGCGAGATAGCGATCACTCGCGGTTTGTCCGGCAGCAGACGGCCCAGCCGCGGCACCAGGTAGAGCGTTCGCAGCGACACGTGGCCGGACATCTCGATCGAATGTCGCGTGCCTGCCGGGACCCAGACCCCGCGATGGACCGGTACCACCCATGCCCCTTCTGGCGTGCGCACGGTCATTACGCCCTCCGACGCGTAAACCAGCTGATGCCACGGGTGCGAATGCGTCCTGATGACGTGGCCGTCAGTGTATTCAGGAACTATTCCAGTACGGACGTGATACTTGAAGGGGTCAAAGAACCAATGTCGTTTTTTCGGCATCGATTGGCAATCTAGCGCAAGACTGCCGCGGTGCCAAAACGCTAGAAGTGAGCCGCTACACCGCTCGCGAGGAGAATCTATACAATGCTTGCCGACCGGCCAGTTATAGCGATGATCGCGACGACGCAGCCCGAGCGTGCGAAAGCATTTTACTCGGAAACACTTGGGCTCAAGCTGATTGAGGACGGATGGTTCGCGCTTGTGTTCACAGCCGGCGGCACACGACTTCACATTCAGAAGGTGAAGGAATTTACGCCGTTGCCGTTTACGGCGATCGGATGGACGGTCACTGACATTGCGGCGATCGCGGCGGGACTCGAGAGAAAGGGCGTCAAGTTCGAGCGCTATCAGGGAATGACGCAGGACGACGCTGGCATCTGGACGACTCCCGACGGAACCAAGGTATGCTGGTTCAAAGACCCTGACGGCAATACTCTGTCGCTGACTCAGTTCAACAGTAAGTGAAACGACATGCCGCTTGCCTTGTAGGGCCGCCTTTTCAGGACTAGAAGAGAACACTCAATCCCGAGAGGAGAGAAACCATGCCGCTCGATCCTCAAGCCAAAGCGCTAATCGACATGATGAAGTCCGCGCCCTCGTTCAGCGAGCTGACACCCGCCGCCGCGCGCAAGCAGATGAACGACATGCGCGCGTTGCGCAACGCCGCTCCAGTCGCGGTTGCCAAGCGTCGAGGATCGCAAGATTCCCGGACCGGCCGGCGCGATCCCGGTGCGCATCTACACGCCTGCGGGCAAAGGCCCGTTTCCGGTGCTGGTCTTCTATCACGGCGGCGGATTTGTGATAGGCGACCTCGAATCGCACGACGGCTTATGCCGCGCGCTGACCAACGGCGCCGGATGCGTGACGGTCGCGGTCGACTATCGGCTCGCGCCCGAAGCCAAATTTCCCGCAGCGGTCGAAGATTGCTACGCCGCGACGCGATGGGTCTCCGAAAACGCCGCGCAGCTCAACGCCGACGCCAATCGGCTCGCGGTCGGCGGCGACAGCGCCGGCGGCAACCTGTCTGCCGTGATCTCGATCATGGCGCGCGACCAGCAGAGTCCCAAGATCGTGTTCCAGCTCCTCATCTATCCCGCCACCGACATAACCTGCTCGGCGCCGTCGCACAAAACCAATACCGAGTATGTCCTGACGCCCGGAGATATCCGTTGGTTCATGGGTCACTACCTGCGCAACGATGCCGACCGCCGCAATCCGCTCGCATCACCCTCCTTTTCCTCGAGCTTCAAGGACTGCCGCCAGCCCTAATCATCACGGCTGAATTCGATCCATTGCGCGACGAGGCCGAGGACTATGGACAGAAGCTTCGCGCGGCCGGCGTTCCGGTACAGGTCTCACGCTACGAGGGTATGGTGCACGGATTCGTCTCGATGGCAGACATGCTGGACAAGGGCAAGCAGGGAATCGCGGAAGCGGTGGCCGCGCTGAAGAAGGCATTCGCCAGATAACGATTGCGCGCTAACAAATCCCCCTTCCCGTGTGGGAAGGGGACAATTCCAGATCGTTTGGCCGCCGTTAGCGGCGCGCGTCGGTGCTGCGATTGACTTCCATCCAGGCGTTGATCAGATCGTCAGCCTCGTCGGGCTCGAGCCGGCCGTCTTTCACCGCGGCGAGGATTTCGCGGATGGCGTCTTCGCGATTCAGTTTGACAGTTGCACCGGGAGCGAATCTCGCCGACTGACTATCAGCGGCCGGCTTCTCTTCAGCCGACTGAGTATTGGACTGAGTGGTCCCGCGGCCTTCCTCGTGCGCGCGATTGCGCACGTCGCGCGCTGCTTCGCGGATTTTGTCACGCATCTCGCGCGCGGCCTGCCGCACGCGATCGCGCATTTCATGGTGCGCCTCGCGCGAGCCGCCGCGCACGGCATTGGCAACCACGTCGCCGATTTCCTTGCCCAATTTCGAAAGCCGCTCGCCGACGTCGTCGGGCACCCGTTCTCCGATGTCGGCGATGGCACGCTCGACTTCGCGCAGCCCTTCGCTGACACTGCGCTTCACGTCGCGGGTAACATCGCGCACGATTCCACTCGAGAGGCCGCCACTGTCGGCGACGAACTGGCCGGCAGCGTCAAGCACGCTGCGCACAAAGGCCGGAATCTCGCCGCCCAGCTCGTCAGCCAGGTCCTCGAATGGCGTCGCGAACGCGCCGCCGGCTCGCGAGCGGTAGCCGCGGCCCGAGAACTCGCGCTCGCGCGCGTCGGCATTGGCGATTATCACGTCGGCGCCGCGCGTCTCGACCGCGATTTTGGTGCGCGCACCCGCCGCAGGGTCCGGACCGACTGGCCCGTGAATATGATTGCTATCGATCCACTTGAGCCCGGCAGCGTCGATGCCGTAAGTGCGGATTCGGCCCCATCCTGACGAGGCGTCGAGGTCCAGCGATGCGCTCGCGTCCACTTCGATGTTGACCCGGCCACGGCTGCTGGCACTCCAGGTTTTATCCAGCGGAAACGGGCCTCCGAGCTCGACCGCGCCGCCCACATCCTCAAGATTGAGCGCACCGCCGACGCGGCTGATACGTGCGTTGCCGCCGACAAAGCCCACTTCTACTTCGCCGGCAACATTGTCGGCCGCCAGCTTGCCACCGATTTTGCCTATCCTGAGAGCGCCGGAAAGATTCGTGGCGCGGACTCTGCCGCCCACCACGCCGGCTTCGGCATGGGCGCCGTCTTCGATTTCGAGATGTCCTCCAATCACACGCGCGATAAAAGGCGCGCGCACGCCGTGAAGGCGTGCGCCGCCGGCTATTTTTTCGATCGCCACTTCGCCGTCAATCGCGCGGCAATCGAATTCGCCCGCAACATGGCTGAATGTGATTGCGCCCGCGGATTCGACCGTGAGCGAGCCTCGCACCTTGAGCCCGTCCACCGCGCCGGCCTGCTTGATGCTGACGTTGCCGCTGACCGTGTCACGCATCGAGATGGAGCCTGATTCGCCGCGCGTGCAGATTGCCGCGAACGCGGGTGACAACCAGCGGCGCAGCAAGATCCGAGATGTCGAAGTTACCCGCGACATCTTCGACTTCGACCGTGACGCCGGCCGGGACCGCGATAGTGGCGTTGTCCCGCAACGACACTTCGGCGACGCCCGCATTAATCGTCACTCGCGGCGTCGTGCCTGAATCGATTTCGACTGTGGCAGCGGGCGCCTCGGCGCCGGTGATTTTCAGATTTCCAGCAGCGCGCACAATTCGGATCGATTCAATTCCCTCAACTGTCGAAACAGCCATGGCGGATTACCTCCGTTCAATTTGCCTGGTCGTTTTTCGTTGGCGGCTCGTTCAGCGCCGCGAGCGCTTCGTCGGGCGTGATTTTGCCGTCTTTGAGATCGGCGAGGACCGAGCGTCGACGCGAGCTGACGTCGTCAGACGCGAAGACTTGGGGCGCGGACCGGGCGGAGTAGCCCAACGCCGCGATCACTTCGTCCAGCCGCGCACGCACGGTCGGGTAAGAGACGCCGAGTTCGCGCTCGACGTCGCGGATAACGCCGCGGTTTTTGATGAAGACTTCGATGAAGTCGATCTGCGCGCCAGTGAGTTTGAGGAGCGCGGGCGGTGCGAACTCTCCTTCGATGGAGATAGCGCAATCGGCACATTGAAGACGCGCAACGGTCAGATTGCCGTCGCATGAGGGACATTTGAGAATTATCGGCCTCATCGACCTCTAATATTGACTTGAATATTAAGTTTGTCAAGTCATATATTAAATATTTTAAGAAAAGCTCAAATCAAGCAGGTCAGGCGACGGCGATCGCTGGATGCTGCTGGCTCAGGCAGTGGACCGAACCCAGGCCCCAAACGAGATCGGTCGAAGGTATTCCGACGACGCGCCTGCCCGGAAAGAGTCGCGTCAATGTCTCGGAGGCAACGGCGTCGGTCGGTGCGTCGAACGTCGGCATCAGGATTCCACCATTGGCGATATAGAAGTTCGCGTACGAGGCCGGCAGACGCGTGCCTTCGTGGATCACGGCCGGGGGCATCGGCAGAGTTTCGATTTTAAAGGCGCGGCCGTCCTGATCGCGCATCGCACGCAGGCGCTCGAGGTTGTCGCGAAGGACCGGGTAGTTCACGTCGGCGCGATCGTCTTCGAGAACAGTGACGATAGTGCCGGGCGCGACGAAGCGCGCGAGGTCGTCGATATGCCCGTCGGTATCGTCGCCGGCGATACCGTCCCCAAGCCACAGCACCTTGCTTACGCCAAGATAGGTGCGCAGGTAGTCCTCGATGTCGGTGCGGCTGAGCGTGGGATTGCGATTCGGGTTGAGCAGGCATGACTCGGTGGTGAGCACGGAGCCGGCGCCGTTGACGTCGATCGAGCCACCCTCGAGCACGATGCCCGGTTCGATCACGTCGAAGCCGTAATGCGCACCCAGCTTTTGCGGGACGACGTCGTCGAGATCGAATGCGCCGTACTTTTCACCCCACGAATTGAAGCGCCAATCGACTGCGAGCTGACCTGGCCCGGCGGTCGCGGCGTTTGCGAGGCGGTTAACGAAAATCGGGCCGTGATCGCGCACCCAGGCGTCATTGGTGGGCAGATGAAGTATGTCGATCGGCGACAGCTCCCGCGGCGTAGTCGGTTCAATACGGCGGGCTGCATCGCGAATCATCGCACGCACGTCATCCAGCCGCTGCTCGTCGGTGACCATCAGGCGCACCGGCTCGAAGCGTGCGATCTTCGCGACCATCTCGGCGTAGATCGGCGGCACGACCTCGAACTTGCCGGGCCAGGTGTCGAGATTGTGCGGCCACGCGAGGTAGCACGCGAGGTGCGGCGCCCACTCAGGCGGCATCCGATAACTTGCCAGCAGACGGCGATGTGCAGCTGAAATATTGGTCACGACTACGAGCGATAGCGGCGGGTCAGGTCGGCGTAGGCGTCGATGCGGCGATCGCGCAGAAACGGCCAGTTGCGGCGAACCTGCTCGATCTTCGCGAGATCGCATTCGGCGACCAGCGTTTCCTCGGCGGTGGCGCTCGCACGCGCGATCACCTCGCCGAACGGATCGACCACAAACGAATCGCCCCAGAATTCGAGCTCGCCTTCTACTCCGACCCGGTTGACCGCCGCGACGAAGACGCCGTTGGCGATAGCGTGGCTGCGCTGGATTGTTTCCCACGCGTTCACCTGCTTGGGTCGGACTTTCTCAGGCTCGCCATGCCACCATCCGATGGCGGTGGGATAGAAAAGAATTTGCGCGCCGGCCATCGCGGTGAGGCGCGCGGCCTCGGGGAACCATTGATCCCAGCATACGAGCACGCCCACCGCGCCGCGCGACGTAGGATGCGCGACGAAGTCGAGATCGCCGGGCGTGAAGTAGAATTTTTCGTAGTAGCGAGGATCGTCGGGGATGTGCATCTTGCGGTAACGGCCGACGATCTTGCCGGCCTCGTCGATAACGGCCGCGGTGTTGTGGTAGACGCCGGCGGCGCGCCGCTCGAAGATCGAAGCGATGATGATTATTTTCCGCGCCTTCGCCACTGCTCCAAGTGCTTCAGTGGTGGGTCCGGGAATCGACTCCGCGAGATCGAAGAATTTCGGATCCTCGACCTGACATGGATAATGCGCTCCAAACAGTTCTTGCGTGCAGACGATCTGCGCGCCGCGCTTGGCGGCTTCCTCGATTTTGGCGACCGCTTTGTCGAGATTGAGGCGCGGCTCGGCCGCACAACTCATTTGAATGAGCCCGACTGCGACCTTGTCGACGTGCGATGCCATCGTAATTGTGATAGCAACCGCGCGAGTTCCACGCCACACGGTCTCGCGTAACGGTCCCTGCGGCACGAAACATTTTCGGCTTCCGCGGTTGCAAGAGCGCTGCTGTGATACTGTAATAGGGCGCGCAAAAAGAAACGCGCCTGGAGCAACTATCGGAACTGCCCGCCGCTGATAGCCGGGTCCTGCGCAAGGGAAGGCCGCGAACCCCGCCAGGTCCGGAAGGAAGCAACGGTACCGGCTGCCACCCTGTGCCGCAGGGGTGCCTGGCTATCATTCGACGGGCAGTTTCGCGAAAAGATTTTCCCGATGGCCGAATCCCAAACAGCCCATCTCGTACTCGCGCGCAAATGGCGGCCCGAGCGCTTCTCGGAACTGGTCGGCCAGGAGCACGTGACCCGCACGCTCGGCGAGGCGCTCAAGCGCGGCCGAATCGCGCACGCATTTTTGTTCACCGGAATTCGCGGCGTCGGCAAGACCACGGCGGCGCGGATTCTCGCGCGATGCCTCAACTGCGCCAAGGGTCCGACCGCGGAGCCGTGCGGCGAATGCGCGGCATGCGTCGAGATTCGCGCCGGCAACTCGCTCGACGTCAACGAGATCGACGGCGCCACTTACCGCAAGATCGAAGACGCGCGCGCGATCATCGAAAACCTGAGCTACCGGCCCGGCGCGCGACCGCTTCAAGATTTACATTATCGACGAGGCCCATCAGCTTACCGACTCGGCCTTCAACGCGCTGCTGAAGACGCTCGAGGAGCCGCCGCCGCACGTCAAATTTATCCTGGCGACAACAGAGCCGCAGAAGATGCCCGAGACGATTCTGTCGCGGCTGCAGCGCTACGACTTTCGCCGGATTCCGTACCTGACGATTCTCGAACGGCTGAAGGATCTCGCGCGGCGCGAAGAGGTCGAAGTCGAGGAGAGCGCACTGCGGCTGCTCGCGCGCGAGGCCGGCGGCAGCATGCGCGACGCGGAGCGGATGCTCGAGACCGCAATCGCGACGGCGTCGGGCAAGGTGACCGAGGCGGCGGTAGCGTCGTCGCTGGGCGTCGCGAGCCGGACCACGGTTCTGAAATTGGCCGACGCGATTTTGCAGAAGAACGCGGGCTCGGCGCTTTCGCTCGTGCGCGAGCTCGCGAGCCGCGGCGCAAATCTCGAGTCGCTGGGACGCGACTTGCTCGAGACCTTCAGAAATCTCGCGGTCGCGAAACTTCCCGCGGCAGATTCGGACAGTCCGCTCGACGATATCCCCGATCATGAAGTGGCGGAGCTGAAGCGGCTGGCGGCAGGCGCGAGCTCGCGCGATATCATGCGGCTGTTTCGCCTGATGGCGGATTCGCAGGAACAGATTCTTCGCTCGCCCTACCCCGACCTGCTGCTCGAAATGGCCGTGGTGCGGATGGCGTCGCTGGCGGCGGTAGTCGACGCTGACGAATTGCTGCGTGCGATCGGTTCGGCAACGCCTCCGGCTTCCGGCACTCCGCCCGCATCTTCGGGCGGTGGCTCTGGCGGCCGTGGCGGCGCGAAGCCGGAACCTGCGCCGGCATCCAGCACTCAGGCCAGCGGCGCGCGGCGGCTGCGCGTCGAAGGCGAAGTCAAAGCCGACGCACCGCTTCGCAGTGAACATCCGGACGAACAATCCGCGCGAACTTCCCGAGCTGCGCGATTTCATCCGTGGCCCGTCGCGCCGCGCTCGCGGGCTTCATGGAGCAGGGCGCGGGACTGATACTCGACGGCGACATTCTGACGGTCACGGCGCGCAACGATATTTACATTCGCTATCTGAACGACAACAAGACGGTGATCGCGGAACTCGCGAGCGAGCATCTCGGCCGCGCGATCCGGGTCGAGCTCTCGATCAATGGTGCGGCGAAGCTCGCGCCCGGCCGCACCACGATGCCGCTGGCGAGCAACGGGCTCACGCGAGAGTTGCCTCATGCCGCGCCCTCAGAGCAACCAGCCCAAACCGCTCAACCGGTTGGCGCTCCGGTGAACAATGCGCAGAAGAAGACGGCGCCCTCGAAACCGATTGAATCGATCGGAGAGATCGCGCCTCAATCAGCGGCGATAGAGGCTGCGCGCCGTGCAGCGACCCCCGAAGAACGGCAAGCGGTGCTTGCGGATCCTGCGGTGCGGAGAGTGTTCGATACGTTGGACGCGCGGCTGGTCGAGCTGAGAGTGCCGACCGCGAAGGAAGTACATCGATCCGGAATCAAAGTAATTACGCTGCGCCCTGGGGAGCACGCGGCAAGGAGCAACGATCGTGGCAGAAATAGATTTGTCGGCCTTGATGCGACAGGCGCAAGAGCTGCAAACCCGCATGAAAGAGATGCAGGAAACTGCGTCGTCGAAAACTGTCGAGGCGCAATCGGGCGGCGGGATGGTGCGCGTGGTGGTCGATGGCTCCCTGCGCGTGCGCAAAATCGTAATCGACGCCGCGATCGTCGCAGCCAACGACAAGTCGATGCTAGAGGACCTGATCCAGGTCGCGGTCAATGACGGCATGGCGCGCGCACAGAAGATGCTTGCCGACGAGATGGGCAAGCTCGGCCCGCTCAGTGGACTGCAGATTCCCGGCTTCGGCAACGAATGACGGAGCGCGCTTGATGGCGGAGAACCTGAAGCGGCAGGACGGACTGCCTCCCGCAATGACGCGGCTCGTCAAGGAATTGTCGCGCCTGCCGGGAATCGGCGAAAAAACGGCCTCGCGGCTCGCTTTCAATCTGCTCAACCGGCCGCGCGACCAGGTAATCGCCCTGGCCGAAGCGCTGCTCGAAATGAAGGAGCGCGTCGGCCTGTGCTCGGGATGCTTCGGCTTGTCGGACCATCCGAGATGCCAGATTTGCGACGATGAGGCACGCGAGCGTGAAGTGATTTGCGTCGTCGAGGGGCCGGCCGACCTGATGGCGATAGAGCGGGCGCGCAGTTTTGGCGGCGTCTATCATGTGCTTAACGGCGCGCTCGCGCCGCTGGACGGAATCGGTCCCGACGACATCAAGATGAAGGAACTTGATTGCGCGCGTGAGTCCGCCCGCGGTCGTGCGCGAGGTGATAGTTGCGACCAATGCGACCGTCGAAGGCGAGGCGACCGCGCTTTACATCGCGCGCGTACTGAAACCGCTCGGCGTGAAGACGACGCGCCTCGCGCGCGGACTGCCGGCGGGCGGCGACCTCGAATACAGCGACTCCGCCACTCTGACCAGCGCGCTAAGCGGCCGCCGCGAACTCTAGCTACCGTGAAAAAATTCCTCGGCCACTTCACCAGGTCACACAAGGCGTCGTCGACGCAACGACATCCGTTGATGCGCGTGTTCGTGGCGCTATTCGCGATCGCAATCTCTGCATGCGGTGGTCCGGCCAAGCCGATGACACCCGCAGAACAAGGTCGAATCGTGTACATGACAAATTGCGTGATTTGTCACAATGCCGACCCCAATCTGCCTGGCAGCCAGGGACCGCCGATCGCTGGGTCGTCACGCGAGCTGGTTTACGATCGCGTGATGTTTCTCAAGTATCCGCCCGGATACACGCCCAAGCGCACCACCCATGCGATGCGCGCGCTGCCGCAACTCGTGAACCGAATCGATGACCTGACCGCGTTCCTGGCCGAGGCCGCTAAGAAGAACTGAAAACTGCGGAGCCGCCGATACGCTCGAGCGTGTCGGCGGCTCCGTTATTTCTTGCGCGCGGTCGTTAGTCGAGTTGCGTCAGCCGAGCGTCACCTTGATGATCACCACCAACAGTATCCAGAGCCCCAGGCCCGAATGGATCGTTCCCGCGATTGAATCGAGCGGCTTTTTGGTCACGCCCTGGGTACCGATGAGCGCATTCGCCTCAATCAGAAAAACCACTATCAGCGTAACCACCAGCCAGCCCGTGATGCCGCCGGGGGTCGCCTCATTGAAAAGGTTGTAGTGGCTCGCGGCGCCCATGAAGAACAGCATCGGGATTGAGAACAGCGTGTTGGTGCGCGACGCCAACGCAGCCCGCCGTCCGGCAGGCGCTGCAGCAGGATTTGCAGGCGCTCCACCCGCCATCGCCACTGCGTTACCGATGACGATTTTCTGATTCGGCCAGATGACAAACCATACGTTGGCCCACATGACGAGGCCCATCAGGCCGCCCGTGAAGATGGCGACCGTCCACGGCGTCATCGCATAGTTGAGGCGCATCGCCCACCACATCAACAGGTAGAGCAGGCCGAAAATCACCGTACCCATTGCGCCCCATCGGAACCACCAAAGCGCGCGCGGAACGAGTTTCTGGATTGCGCCGCTGCGTACTGCAGGCTCGGTCTCGCCAAAGAACGGTGTCTGCACGAAGTTGAAATAGTAGAGCAGGCCTATCCACGTGATGCCGAATAGGAAGTGTAGAAATCTGAGCAGCATGAAGACCAGATCTTCCATTGGTATCCTTCTCCTTGTTGTTTTTTCCCCGCCCGTTACCTGCTTGGGAGTGTCTTTTTCACAGCATGCCTGTTTTTGCAACAGTTCCCGAGGGACCGTTCAAAATTCGCGTGGATTTCATCTCGGGCGTAAACTCGGATCAGGAGATCCCGCCAAATTCATTAAATTCTTCGAAAGGACGGTACCTAATCATGGCTTTTGAACTTCCCGCACTTCCGTATCCCATGGACGCGCTGAAGCCCAACATCTCGGCCGAGACGCTCGAGTATCATCACGGCAAACATCACAAGGCGTACGTCGACAAGCTCAACGAACTGGTGAAGGGCACCAAATTCGAGAAGGCGTCGCTCGACGAGATCCTCAAGACGGCTGAGCCTGGGCCGTTGTTCAACAATGCGGAACAGCATTGGAATCATTCGTTCTATTGGAAATCGATGGGCCCGAAGAAAGGCGGCGAGCCCAAGGGACCGGTGGCAGACGCGATAAAGAAAGCATTCGGCAGTTTCGACGCCTTCAAGAAAAAGTTCAGCGAGATCGCCGCCGGGCACTTTGGCAGCGGGTGGGCATGGCTGGTGCGCGCTAAGGACGGCTCGATGCAAGCGCTGGCGACGCACGATGCCGGATGCCCAATTCGGCAGGGCCAGACACCGATAATCACCTGCGACGTTTGGGAGCATGCGTACTACATCGACTATCGCAACGCGCGGCCGAAGTACGTCGAGGCCTGGTGGAACGTGGTTAATTGGGATTTCGCCAACGAAAATCTGAAATGACAAGGTTCGACAAATTCGATGCCGCAGAGACGCCGGGCGCCCCCCGGCGTTTCTATTTTGATCTTGACGCAGAAGTGATTTACCCTTCGCTGCAGGCGCGCTATGGGTGAATGCTATGCAACTACTTGAAAATCGAATCGCGATAATCACCGGCGGCACCGGTGCTCTTGGACGCACAGTGGTTGAGAATTTCCTGATTGCAGGCGCGAAGACTGCGGTGCCTTACGTCGTCGACGCTGAAGTCCCCCTCCTGCAGAAGCAACTTGGCAACCGTTTCCCGGCGTCGGAGATTTTTCTGCAGAAGGCAGACGTCAGTGACGAGGCGCAGACCTCGAAGTTCGTGGCCGACACCGCGGCAAAGTGGGGCAGGATCGATATCCTGGTGAATCTCGTCGGCGGTTTCTGGGGTGGCAAGCCGATCGCAGAAACCTCGCTCGCGGAGTGGCAGGCGATGTACGATCTAAACCTCAAGCCGGCGTTCCTGTGCTGCCGCGTGGTTGTACCGATAATGCAGCGCAACAAATGGGGACGAATCGTGTCGGTGGCGTCGCGCAGCGGCCTGCAGGGAGCAGGCGATTACGCGGCGTATGCTGTGGCGAAAGGGGCGATTGCAACTTTTACGGCATCGCTCGCGCAGGAAGTCATCGACCACAACGTTATGGTCAACGCAATCGCGCCGAGCACCATCGACACGGAAGCGAACCGCGTCGCGATGCCGAAGGCAAAACACGAAAATTGGGTGAAGCCGGCGGATATAGCAAAGACCATCGCCTACCTGTGTTCGGACGATTGCCGCGTCACCTCAGGCGCGGTCGTGCCGGTTTACGGAAAAGCCTGAGGGCGCTGCGACGGTTAGCTCGGCGCAACCGCGGTCGGCGATTCCGCTAGGTGAAGCCGCGAGCGGCGGGGCATCGCGAGCCGGTCTGCAATGACGCGGTACACGTCGGCACTTACGCCCATCCCGACGTGACTGCCCATCACCTCGACGTTTTCCACCGTCGGCGCGCCGCTTAGATCGACGCAGCTCGCCCAGTGCACGACGCCGTCAGTCTTCGAGTAGATGTGGGTGGTCGGAACGTCGGCGGGCGATTCGTCGCTTAGCATCAGGCCGCACTTGCATGACTCGCTAAGGCATCCGTCGGCCTTGCCGCGAATGGCGGCGACGGAGCGCGCGACAGCTTGCACCGCAAGATTGGCAGCATTGCGCGGACGCCGTATTGGCGAGCCGAGAGAAATCACGCGCTCGACCATTTCGGGCTGCTCGCGGGCAATCTCTCGCGCATAGACACCGCCGAGACTTTGACCCACCACTACGATCGGCTGCTCGAATTTTTCGTAGGCGAGCGCGAGCCGTGCGTTGAGTTTGCGCATCGTCTCGCGCGGACACTCCGAGTTCGACAGGATGCCGGCGTAAACCGCGCGATGACCCAGCCATCGGCAAAAGTTTGCCAGTGGCGCCAGCGTCACGTCGCCAGCCATGAATCCAGGAATCAGCATGACGACTTTGGCGTTATGCAACCGAACGTGCGGCCACGGATGCGCCAATGCGCCGAGCCAGTAGATGCTCGCCTCGAGCGGGACACGGAATTCGCCCAACGCATCGATCATCGAGGGACGTTTCGACTGAACTACCTTTCTTGTCGGAAAAATTTGCGCGCTCTGCGGAGTCATAGGTCTCCTTGGTCGGCTGTCGCGCGGGCATCGTGTCGAATCTGCAGGCACATGCAGGGCGAGACCGCACTCATTCATACCCTGTACTAAACTTAATCATTCTTTAACCAACGGGACAATGTTTCCTAACGCAAACTCTGATGATTTTGCAGGCATCGGCGCCGTACGGCACCAAATGGCTTGCGACTTGATGCGGCAACTAACTGCAAGCTGCCACGACTTTAATCAAGGAGCAGTTTCTTTGCTCACTGACGCGATCGTCGATTCCAGCGCAACGGATTGTTCTCAGCGCGACGCAGTCTGCTAACCTAGCCGACTCAAATCCAGATTCTTCCCGAGGTGCAAATGGAATTCGGAATTCAGTTTTCCAACATGGAACCCGCTCAGTACCGCGCTCAAGCGCAAGCCGCGGAGGCACTCGGCTATGACCTGATCGTTTTTCCCGACCATCTCGTCGCCGAGGGTCCGGAGCGCCAGCTGGAGGTAAAGGCGCAGGTCTACGATCATATCGTGATGGCGGCGGCTGTAATCGAAGCCACCAAAAAGGTCCGCGTCGGCCATCTCGTGCTGTGCAACTTGTTCCGCCATCCATCGATTACCGCGCAGGCACTGATGACGCTGGACCGGCTGAGCGGCGGGCGTACGGTTGCCGGACTCGGCACGGGCTGGACCGAGACGGAATTCAAGATGAGCGGAATTCAGTTTCCGCCGATCGCCGAGCGGCTGCGGATGCTCGACGAAGCGATGACTTGCATCCTGTCCCTGTGGAAGAACGAGCGCACGACCTTCGACGGTGAGTTCTATCATATGAAAGACGCGATCATGTGGCCGAAGCCCATCCAGCAGCCGCATCCGCCGATAATAGTCGGGGGCGGCGGCAAAGGTCTGCTGCGGATCGCGGCCAAGTACGCCGACTACGTCAACATCAGTCCGGGCGCGGGCAAGCGCGGACATATCTCGCTCGCCGATGTGAAACGTACAACCGACGAAGCCTTTCGCGCGAAGGTGAGCTTCGTCCGCGACGAAGCCAAGCGCCTTGGCCGCAAACCCGACGCAGTAAAGATCAGCAATTTCATTTTCGCGACAATTATTTCCGACTCGCGCGAGGCCACCCGCAAAACCGCCGAGATGATGTCGCCGATGTTCCAGCAGACTGCCGACGAGATACTCGCGTCGCCGATGACACTGATGGGAACGCCGGATGAATGCGTTGCCGAGCTCAAGCGGCGCGCGAAGGATTGGGGCACGTCGCAGGTTATCTTCACCGGCGCTGTCGCACAGGATGAAAAGCTGATGCGCGGTCTTTACGAGAACGTCCTGGTGCGGGTGTAGCCATGTCATTGGAATCAAAAGTGGTCGTCGTGCTCGGTGGCAGCACCGGGATGGGCTTCGCCACCGCTAAAGCCGCTGCGGCAGAGGGTGCGCAGGTGGTGATAACAGGGCGGTCGCAGAAGAAGTTGCAGGCCGCGCTGGCGCAACTGCCGGCGGGATCGCGAACTGCGGCGCTGGACGTTGCTGACGAAGCGGGAACGCGATCGTTGTTCGAGCAAGTCGGGAACGTCGATCACATATTCGTTACCGCGGCGTCGGTGACGTTTGGCGCGACGCTCGCGAGCGACAGCGCGGCGCTCAGACCGGCGATGGATACGCGATTCTTGGGTTCGCTCTACGCTGCAAAATATGGCGCACCGCAGATGAAAAACGGCGGCTCGATCACTTTCATGTCCGGAACGTCGGCATGGAAGCCGCGGCCCGGCGGCGCGGTCGGATCGGCGTCGTGCGGCGCGATCGAGGCGTTCGGGCGCTCGCTGGCGATCGACCTCGCACCGATTCGCGTCAACACAATCGCGCCGGGCTTTATCGACACACCCCTTATCGACGAGCTGGCAGGCGAGCGAAAGGGCGCGTTCATCGCGCAGGAAGCGGCGCGGCTGCCGGTGAAGCGAGTCGGCACGCCGGAAGATATTGCAAACGCGGTGCTGTTCCTGATGAAGAACGGATTCGTAACGGGAATCACGCTGACCGTCGACGGCGGCAGGATGCTAACCTAGACACGACCGTCAGAGCGCCGCTGCTAGCTGGAGTATGAGCACTGTACTCATGCCAGCGAGACAATAGAGATGATCGCGGTAGATAGTGCGCGCCAGGATAGTCTGCTGCTCGACTGAGCCCTTGGCGCGTCCGAGGCGCGCTGCATTTGGAATAGTACGCACGCGAGCGAGGCCGATCGCACTGGTCGCAGCAATGAGCGAGATCCATCCGATCCACCAATGGTCCGCGTGGTGGATAAGTTCCACGATGATCGCCAACACCGTCAGCAGCATCACGACCGCGATCAGCCGATTCATCGGCCATGCCTCGACGGTGACGCGCCGGTAGTAGGCCGAGATCGACGCCAACACTTCCGCTGGGAGCGTATCGCCGTCGTGCTTTCGCGTCTGGACGTCGAACATGAGGTCGAACCACAGCACTGAAATCAGAAATGCGGCCCCGGCCGCGACGCATGCGTGCATGGCAGAAATCCTGTCGTGCTAGATGCTGAACGTGATCGCATGCTTGCGCTTTTCAGCCAGCGCCTGCAGCGTCACTCCGCGCAGGATGCCGTTGACGGAATCGCGCACCTCGCGCCACACGTCGCGCATAGCGCACGGATGCTCGCGCGGGCAGTTCGACGAACTCTCCTCGAGGCATTCCACCGGCGTGTAATCGCCCTCGATTATTTCCACCACGTCCGCCATCGTGATTCGCGACGCCGGCCGCGCCAGCATGTACCCGCCGCTCGGTCCTTTCTGACTCGCCACCAGACCGCCACGCTTCAACTCGATCAGCAACCGCCGCAGGTAATTTTCCGGGATAGCCTGGGTAGCAGCTATTTCCTCGACACGGACTGGCAGCGTGGTAGGATACCGCTCCGCCAGCATCAGAAGAGCTTTTAAGGAGTAATCAACGCCAACGCCGAACTTCATTTTTCTCTTAACTTCCGGAGTAAATTTAGCATAATCCCTTCAATAGTTGAATAGGCGACCGGCTTAGTCATCTACTTAATTGACTAAGTAACTCACCTAAGTTATCTTCTACATTCGCAGGAGATTCATCAGTGCCGAAGAGGGAGCCGCAATCGTGGGAAATGGTCTTGAAGCGCAACTCGGTCGAGCGCCTCAAGCACGACCTTTTTCCCACCGAGCTGGCAGGTCAATGGGACCGGCTGGCCGAGACCTCGTACGAGAAACTCCCCGAGGAGGATATCGTGCGGCTCCAGTGGTTCGGCATGTATCACGACAAGCCGAAGATCGGGACCTTCATGATGCGGGTGAAAATCCCAAGCGGGATCCTGAGTGCCGACGGCCTGCGCGTGATCGGTGAAATCTCCGAGAGCTACGGCCGCGATCAGGGCGAGCTGACCACGCGCCAGAATATCCAGCTGCACTACATCACGCTCGATAAATTTCCCGAGATTCTGGAGAAGCTCAAAAGCGTCGGCCTTACGACGATGGGCGGATGCGGCGACGTCGTGCGCAATATCACGGGATGCCCGGTCGCGGGCGTCGATCAGGACGAAATTTTCGACGTTACCCCGCTGATCGCCGAGACTGCGGCATTCTTTTACGGCAATCGCGAGTACTCTGACCTGCCGCGCAAGCACAAGATCTCGATCGCCGCATGCCAGCATCAGTGCAACGCGCCCGAGATAAACTGCGTCTCGCTGATCGCGATGCTCAAGGATGGGCGCGAGGGCTTTGCGGTGCGCGTTGGCGGCGGCCAGTCTTCGACTCCGCGCCTCTCGCGTCACTTGGGCGTATTCATCACGCGCGAGCAGGCACTGCCGGTGATGCGTGCGATCATCGACGTGTGGCAGGGCACCACCGAATATCGGATGTCGCGGGTCAAGGCGCGCCTCAAGTTCATGATCGACGACTACGGACCCGATGAATTTCGCAAGCTGGTCGAAGCCAGGCTCGGCTTCGCACTCGAGAATCTCGCCGAGATGCCGATTGCCGAGACCGAGAGCGATCACATGGGTATCCGCGAGCAGAAGCAGGCGGGCCTCAATTACGTCGGTTTCCCGGTTTACCTCGGCCTGATGAGCGGCAGGCAGATGCGCGAGATTGCGACGCTGACGGCGTCGTTCGGCGGCGACATTCGCCTCACGCGGCGGCAGAACTTCATCATCACCGGCATTCCGAAGGCACAGCTCGACGACGTGATCGCGCAGGTTGGCGCTATCGGTTTCCCGCTCGAAGCGAACGGGCTGTACGCGTCGTCGATCGGATGCATCGGCGATCCGCATTGCAACTACGCCGTCACTCCCACCAAGACCAAGCTCGCGACCATCATCGAGCGGCTGGTGAATCAGTTTGGCGGGCAGGTCGGCGGTCTCAAGCTGAATCTCGACGGATGCCCACACGCGTGCGCGCAGCATTGGACCGGCGATATCGGGTTGCAGGGCACCACCAGCCGCGGCCCTGCAGGCGAGCCGCTCGAGGCTTTCGACATTATTCTGCGCGGCGGTCTGGGCAAGGACGCTGCTATCGGCAAGCCGATTGTGCGCCGAGTGCCATCGCCACTGGTCGAAGACTACGTGTCACGCCTGTTTGCAACTTATCTGGAACGGCGCGAGAGCGACGAAACTTTCTCGCACTTTTGCGTACGCACCAGCGACGCCGATTTGATTTCGATAGCCAGTGGAACCGCAGCGGGCGCCGAAGCCGCCGCATGAACCGCCCTCGAGGACTCAGTCATGGCCGCAGGATTTAACGAACAGCTCGCAAAACCCGACCTGAGTATCATCATGGACGAGCTCGAAGCGGGTGAAGCTGCCGTCGAGCTCGACGACAAGGAACCGCAAGAGGTACTTGCCTGGGCTATCGATAAGTTCGGGCAGGAGCTTGCGATATGTTGCAGCTTCCAGGCCGACGGCTGCGTGCTGATCGATATGGCGCACAAGATCGATCCCAAGATTCGCGTCTTTACCATCGACACAGGTCGGATGCCGCAGGAGACCTACGACGTAATCGACACCTATCGCAAGCGCTACGGAATCAAGATTGAAGTCTTTATGCCCGACACCGCGGTCGTGCAGCAGATGGTTACCAAGCATGGCAACAATCTCTTCTACGACGACGTCAATCTGCGCCTGCTATGCTGCCAGGTGCGCAAAGTGCTGCCGCTGCGCCGCGCGCTTATGAACTACAGCGCGTGGGTGACAGGACTTAGGCGCGACCAGTGGGCCACTCGCTCGAATATCCGCAAGATTGAAATCGATCACGACCATGGCGGTATCGTAAAGCTCGCGCCTTTGGCCGATTGGCAGGAAGAAGAGGTATGGAACTACATCCGCGCCAACGACGTGCCCTACAACGAGCTATACGACAAGGGCTATAAGTCCATAGGCTGTGCGCCGTGTACTCGCGCGGTGGGCGAGGGTCAGGATCCTCGCAGTGGCAGATGGTGGTGGGAAACCGGCGCGCCCAAAGAATGCGGTATGCACTGCGCGATCGAGACCGGTGGCTTCGAGCACGAGCTGGCCTCGCTGCTGGGTCAAAACGACGGCGGCACCAAGTCGTAGACCGCGATGGCGAGCGACGATCAGCCCCAGCCGGGCGAATCGATAACGCTCGACACTCTCCAGCGCGACATCTTGATTCCGCAAATCCAGGCATTCCTGGATGCGACCAATGACCCACAAGCGCTCGAGGTCTATCTGGCACTCAAATCCGCGATCGAAGCACTGGAAGTACCAGCAGACCTGCAACCAAGACTAGGCGCGATAGTAGAAGTAGCACTAACCAGCGGCCGAGTAAGACGCCTGTTCGGCCCCGGCGCAGAGCTATCGCTAAACGCCCTATTCCTGAAAACTCCCAGGGGCCGCGAAGTAGCCCAATCGCTATCCGAACTGAACAAAGCGCTGTCAACTCTGAAAGGCCAAACAGTAGAGCAGATCACATCGACGCAAAGAAGCCCAGGCGCCTACTCCCTAACCCTAAAGACCAGCAACTGCCAGATAGTAATCCGCTTCGAACAATCCGGCGTAAGAGTAGAAAGCCTGGAAGTAGATCTAGCCCGCTAGCTATTTGAACCGGCGTTCCTAGGTATACCTAGCCCCAGTGAGAGTGTTGCCTTCCGCGCCACCCCCCACCTGCCTCACTGGCTCAGTTGCGAAGTAGCCAAGCTGGTTGCTCGGTTCCTACTCGGCCCTGGTTCGCCAATAGCCCGGTCGGCGCCGTCCGTGAGCGACAGCTAGAACCAATACACGCTGGTGTTGCACGATGTAAGCGATCGAAAACGGAAATCGCTGAAGGACGAAGCGACGAATCTGCATTCGTGAATGCCATCCTGGCCACGCTGGCCACATTCGGGGGTGTTCGGCAATCACCTCGTAAGCGCGCGAAACGTCCCGCAGGAAAGCTGCGCCTAGACTAGGACGCTGTGCTTCTTACCAGTCTACCGCATCGTCCAAGTCGCGGACCGCGCCAACGTGGAGCTCGACTCTCAAGGGCTAGCGCGCGCGCAATCGAAGCTCCATCCTTCGGCGCACTTTCGTCCAGTCTTCCAGCTTTGCGGTTCCCTTGACCACCTCGCGCGCGCGCCGATCCAGCTCTTCAAGCCACGCCGAGGCCGCATCGGGGTCTTCGGTTTCATCGAGGCTTTGAACGAGCTCAGTCGCGAGGCGCGCGCGTTCGCGTGCGGGCAGTTTCAGAAGCTCGGGAAGGATTTCGCGATTCTTAGCCATCCGAAAAAGATCGTATCGTAGTTTCTGTCGAGGCGCGATATCGCTCTACGGCTCCAACCTTTCCATCAGACGTGGGAATGGTACCGTCTCTCTTATGTGATGTATCCCGCAGAGCCAGCCGGTCATTCTTTCTATCCCCATGCCGAAGCCTGCGTGCGGGACTGAGCCGTAGCGGCGCAAGTCGAGATACCATTCGAAGGGTGCCAGCGGCAGGCCGTGCGAAGTTATCTTGGTGCGCAAGGTTTCGTAGTCATCTTCGCGCTGGCCGCCACCTATAATTTCGCCGTGACCCTCCGGCGCAAGCATGTCGACACATAGCGCGACGTCGGGGCGCGCGGGATCCTGCTTCATGTAGAACGCCTTGCACACGGTCGGATAGCGATGCACCATCACGGGCCGATCGAATTCCTCCGACAGCGCCGTTTCCTCATCGCCGCCGAAGTCGTCGCCCCAGTTGACCGCGACGCCTTTCTTCTTGAGCCGCTCGATCGCTTCGTCGTAGCTGATGCGTGGATACGGCAACTGCGCCGCCGCTTGGAGTTTGGTCGTGTCGCGCTCGAGGGTCTTCAACTCTGCGCTGCGCCGCTCGAGCACGCGTCCGACAATGTACGACACGAACTGCTCTGCCAGTTCCATGTCGCCGTCCAGGTCGCAGTACGCGACCTCCGGCTCGACCATCCAGAACTCAGTAAGATGGCGCCGCGTTTTGGATTTCTCAGCGCGAAACGTTGGGCCGAAGCAGTACACCTTGCCGAACGCGAGCGCGCCCGCCTCGGCGTAGAGCTGTCCGCTCTGCGTCAGGTAAGCTTTGCGCTCGCCAAAGTAGTCTAGCTCGAACAGGTTGGTAGTCCCCTCGCATGAAGTCGGCGTCAGAATGGGTGCGTCGAACAGGACAAAGCCGCGCTCGTGGAAAAAATCGCGGCAGGCCGATTCCACTTCGCTGCGGATTCGGAGGATGGCGTGCTGGCGCGAAGAGCGAATCCACAAATGGCGGTTGTCGAGCAGGAATGCGACGCCGTGATCCTTGGGCGTGATCGGATAGTCGCTCGCTGGCGACACCAGCTCGATTGATTTCAGAGTCAGCTCGAATCCACCCGGCGCGCGCTTGTCCTCGCGCACGATACCGGTCACTTCGAGCGAAGTTTCCTGACCCATGTGATCGGCGGCGGCGAAACGTTCCGTGCCCAGGTCGGCCAGCGAGGCTACGCACTGGCATACTCCCGTGCCGTCGCGCACCTGGAGAAAATGTATCTTGCCGCTCGAGCGCTTGCCCGCAAGCCAGCCTTTTAGCGTGACCTCGTTTCCCGCATGCCGGGACAGTTCTTCAATATAGACTCGCGCCATGTGCCCATTTAAGCATATCGCCGCGCAAGTACAGGAGTGCGGGCGCGTCGCGCGCCTCGCGTTCATCAGCTAGGCTCGACGGTGGGAGGCGGTGGCGGATGAATGGGCTGAACGGGCTCGACTACATTGCGATCGCGCTGTTCGCCGTTGGAGCAATCTACGGACTGCAACGGGGCGCGCTCAGAATGGTGACGTCAGTAGTATCGCTGGCCACCGGCATCTATTTCGCCTCGCTCTACTACAACAAGGCCGGTGCGTTCGCGGATACCCAGCTCGGATCGTCGCCCACCGTCGGCGCGGTAGTTGGCTACGTCGCGGTCTTCGTGTTGATCTTCGCAGCGGTCGAAATTGTCGGCACCTCGGCAATCCGCCTGATGCAGGTCGCGCATCTGAGTCCGCTCGATCGATTGGCCGGCGGACTGCTCGGCGCGGGAGTGGCGGGCGTGTTTGCGGGACTGGCCGTGATGCTGATGGCGGCGCTGCTTCCGCCCAACGCCGCGCTGCTGCGCAACTCGCAACTGGTGCCGATGCTGCTCGCCTACAACGAGATGCTGGTGGGATATATCCCCGGGGATGCGCTCCTTGCCTACGAACGCAATCGCGACGATCTGATGAAGTACTGGGTCCAGAATGCAGTGAAAGGCGCTGAAGCCGCGCAGGTGGCGAGTGCGCCGTCGCCGGCTGCATTACCCTCGCCCTCCACGAAGTAGTCAGGAATTTTCTGCGGCGCGCTTCAGGCGACTGCGCTATCTACAGCCTGAACCAATCTGGCCTTCGGCACCGCGCCGATAATCTGCTCCTTAACCTGGCCACCCTTGATGATGAGCAGGTTAGGGATGCCGCGAACGCCGTAACGTCCGGGAGTCTGTGGATTGTCGTCCACGTTAATCTTCACGACTTTGAGACGCCCGGAGTATTCGCCCGCGAGATCGTCCAGGATAGGCGCGATCGCACGGCATGGCCCGCACCACGGCGCCCAGAAATCGATCAAGACCGGAGTTGGTGATTTCAGAACTTCCTGGTCGAAGCTGGCGTCGGTAACATGAACGATTTTGTCGCTGGACATCTGAATCTGTCTCCTGTGCTCTCGGTCGCAGTCTGAACATAGGGACGGCCGGGTACCTAGTCAAGGCGGCGATGGCTGCGCTTGATCTGCGTGTCAAATCCACTACCCTTGATAACGCCATGTCTGCACCAATGATGAACGACGTATTGCCCGACTTGCTCGAGGAGATGGTCTATCTGTTGAAGCAGCAGGGTGCCGATCCGCTGGAGCCGAAGCTGCGCGCGCTCAAAATCGAGTCGGTCTGCGATTGCGGAGACGAGAATTGCGCAAGCTTCGCAACCGCCGCCGAGGTGAAGGTCGCAAATTACGTCGAGCTGCAATCGATGGAAGGACAGGTCATCATCGATCTCAACGCCAACGACGAGATCTGCTTCATCGAGGTGCTCGGCCGTCCCGACGTGAAGTACCTGCTGGAAGAATTCTACGACTCACAGAGCTGAGCCGCTCGGCAACTCTAGCTCGCTGCGCGATTTTGCGGCGTAACGCGAAACCGTTCGACGAATTCCACGACCTCGCCCACGACGCGCTCCTTGTCGCTGTCCACGGTGATCACGTGGTAGCTCTCGTCGAGCTCGATCGCGCGCTTCTCGCCGCTGCCAAGGTGTCTCATCACGTAGCTGACGTTTTTTCGCATCGGGCAAGTGTGATCACGCCTGGCATGCATCATAAGAGCGGGCTGCGTGATCCGCGCCAGCATCGGCTTCACCACCGCGGACAAATCGAGCAGCTTCAACGGCGCCGCCAATGGCATCAGGCGGCAAGTGGGATGAATCGATCGGGCAGCGGCGTCGTGGATATCCGACGCGCCCGGATTGAACAGGTAGATCCTGTCAACCAGCGTACCGAGTACCCCACGCAACCCTCGTAACATGATGGTCGTTGACGTCGGCAGAAAAAAAGCCGGCGCCAGCATCACCACTCCGGCGATCGACTCGCCTTGATCTGCCGTCAGCCGCGCCGCCAACACCGCTCCCATCGACAAACCAACCACTATGATCGGCTCGCCGTATTGCCGCAGCTCCTCGAGCCCTTTGACGACGCTTTCATACCAGTTGTCATAGCCGGTCTCGCCCAGTTCCTCGGGCGTTCCCGCGTGACCCGCGAGCTTGACCCCGCGCACGCGCACATCACGCGCGGCGAGTTGTTCGCCGAGGTAGCGCATCTCGTAGGGAGTGCCGGTCAGGCCGTGAATGAGCAGCGCGCTCACGCCGGCGCCGCTGCCGGGAAGAAAAAATTCGGTGGTGTCGACGCCCGCTGGATGGCGCGACGGAGGCTCGTCAGAATCTGAACTCATATGTTGTCGCCTCGCTCGGCGCGCTCCTCTAGGTTGACGATTGCCCGGCCGCAAGCTGGTCGCTGTCTATCTGTATCTTGGCCTGATCTTTGAGCTGATCGAGAAACCGCTGCCAGGTCTGCGCGCGCCGCTGCTCGATGTAATCCTGCATGAACGATTTCTTCGCGCTCTTCCACTCGTCTTCGGTCGGCTCGGCGCGCGACGCAACTTCGAAGAGAAACGAATTGCCGCCATTATCCATTACGCGATCTATAACGCCCGGAATTGTCGGCACTGCCGCGGCGGCGTCGGTGACCTCGGGAAACTCGCCGATGCCGGGCACTCTGTGATCGGCGCGCGGAAACGGATCGACATCCTTAATCGCGAGCTTATTGGCGGATGCCGCTTTGTCGAAATCCGCCGGACTCTTGATGGTGGCGAGGATCTTTTGCGCCTGCTGGCTCGCGTCGGCTTGGGCCGTCGATCGAATCAGGGCGTCACGCACCTCGGGTTCTATTTCCTTCAATGCGGGAACTCGCGACGGCTGCCGCCCCAGCAGCTTGATCACGTACGGCGCGCCCTTTTCCGGCACGAGCGCCACCTGCCCCACATCGAGTTTGAACGCCGCCTCCATCAACTCGCGATCCTGTTCGATGCCACCGGCAGGTTCGCCCCGCGCGATCAGCGGCGTCTCGACTGCATCGATCCCGCGCTTCTTCGCAAGGTCCTGCAGGTTGCCACCGCCGAGCGCTGCGGTCAGATCCTCCTGCGCCGCCTCACGCCCGAGCTTCGCGCCAGCCTGTGTGCGCAGTTCTTCGATTATCTTCGGCTTGGCCTCGGCCAGCGTATCCGTATGGGCGGGCTTGAACTCGTCAAGCTTGACGACATGAAAGCCGTAGTGGGTCTCCACCATCGTGATCTGCCCCGGCTTCATCGCGAACACCGCGTCTTCGAACGGCTTGATCATCTGTCCGCGGCCAAACGTTCCCAGGTCGCCGCCCTGCATCTTGTTGGAGGGGTCGTCGGAATACTTCGCCGCCAGCTTTGCGAAGTCGCCCCCCGATTGCGCCTGCTTGAGCACGTCGAGCGCCTTGGCCTTCGCTGCCGCCTTCTCCTTGTCGGTTGCGCCGGCGTCCACCTCTATCAGGATATGCCTTGCGTGAACCTCGTCGGGATGATTGAAACGCGTGGCGGCGTTGCGCTTGTAGAAGTCTTCGACCTCCTTGTCGGACGGAGTGTACTTGGCGGCCAACACCAGCGGCTCGTAGTGTAAGTACACCAGCTTGATGCGCACCGGCTCGCGAAACTGCTCGGCATTCTTTTGATAGTAATCGGCGATCTGGGTTTCAGTCGGCGAAATTCTGGCGATGTAATCGCTGTAAGGTATTTCGATATAACGCAGTCCGATCTTTTCATTGGTGAGATTGTAGGCATGCCGCGCTTCATCGTCGCTGACCTGCACGCCGGTATCGATCATGTTGCGCAGCGTATCGGCGATCATGCGATCGCGCTCGCCGTTTTCGTACTCGGACGGCAGCAGATTATTGTTGCGTAGCACGTCCTGGTAAGTATCGAAGTCGAACTGACCGTCGCGCTGAAAGGCCGGCGTTTTCGCGATTTTATCCTGCAGCGCCTCGTCGCTGATACTGATGCCGAGATGGCGCGCCTCCTCTGCAATCAGCTGCTCCTCGATAAGCTGCTCGACCGCCTCCTGGCGGACGTTGATGTTCTTCAGAACGGCCTGGGCATTGGCGCCATAGATTTGTTGCAAGGTCTCGCGCAGTTGGGTGGCCTCGCGATCGACCTGGTCGCCAAGGATTTGCCTGCCATTGACGGTGGCGATCGGATGGATGTTGTTGAACATCCCACCGGCGCCAAACCCCCAAAAAGCCATGGTAATTGCCAGGAAGGCAAAGGTGACTTGGACTTGCCACGAATACTGGTAACGGCGAATTCCTTCTAACATTGAATTGTCATCATACTTTAGCGCCTTTTGCGTTAGCAATTGCGCCTGGTTACTTGCCTGCTCGGTCTGACCTTGTTAGCGTGTCGCCAAGAGAAGTTGCGACGGGCCCAATCGTCTCAGCCAGAGCGATTCTTCAACATTTGGGCACGTCTTGGGTGGAATTCGGGTCGGGCTTATATTACCGGCTTTCGGGCCTGAACGGGCAGGCAAGGGGAAAATTCGTGGTTCTCAATTCAATTTTCGGCTGGTTTTCCAACGATCTCGCCATCGATCTCGGCACCGCCAACACCCTGATTTACGTCAAGGGCGAAGGCATCGTATGCAACGAGCCCTCGGTGGTCGCGGTGCAGAAAGATTCGCGTGGCTCGCGGCGCGTTCTCGCAATCGGCTCCGAGGCGAAAAAGATGCTCGGCCGCACGCCCGGCTCGATCGTCGCAATTCGGCCGCTCAAGGACGGCGTCATCGCCGACTTCGAGATCACCGAGAATATGCTGCGCTACTTCATTCAGAAGATTCACTCGGGCAAGACGCTCGTGCGTCCGCGCCCGCGCATCGTCATCTGCGTGCCGTTCGGAATCACCGCGGTTGAGAAGCGCGCAGTGCGCGAATCGGCCGAGTCGGCCGGTGCGCGCGAAGTATATTTGATCGAGGAGCCGATGGCGGCCGCAATTGGCGCCGGCCTCCCGATCACTGAGCCGGCCGGTAACATGATCGTCGATATTGGGGGCGGCACCACCGAGGTCGCCGTTATTTCGCTGGCGGGCGTGGTCTTCTCGCGTTCGGTGCGGGTGGCGGGCGACAAGATGGACGAGGCGATCATCCAGCACATCAAGCGCAAGTACAATTTGTTGATCGGCGAGCGCACCGCCGAGTTGATCAAGATTACAATCGGCTCGGCCTACCCCGGCAACGAGATCCAGACCATGGAGATCAAGGGCCGCGACCTGGTGGCGGGCGTGCCCAAGATAATCGAGATAACCGATGAGGAGATTCGCGAGGCGCTGATGGAGCCGGTGCGCCAGGTGGTGGAGTCGGTGCGTATCGCGCTCGAGCGCACGCCGCCGGAACTCGCGTCGGACATCGTCGACAAGGGAATAGTGCTGGCCGGGGGAGGGGCCCTGCTGCGCAACCTCGACGTGCTGCTCCGAGAGGAAACCGGGCTGCCGGTAACGCTCGCCGACGATCCGTTGACCGCGGTCGTGATGGGTGCGGGCAAAGTGTTGGACGAACTGTCGCTGCTGCGCGACGTGACCGTTGATTGATCGACTCGCCGCCTATTGCCTGAGACTTGAACCGGCGGGTCGGGCTGTATAGACGTGAGAGGCAGCTTTCTCTGGCGCAACCGCGTGCTGCTCACCAGCGGCGTGTTGCTAATTCTTTCGCTTCATCTGATCTCGACCGGGGTCCATCCCGGCAGTCTCGCGGCGCGTCCGCAATCCGCATTTCTCGCAATCGTCAGCCCGGTCGACGGCGCGTTCACCCATCTCACCGAGGGCGCTTCATCGATCGTCGGCGACTACCTCGACCTGCTCAACGTGCGCGAGGAGAACGCCCAGCTGCGCAATGAGCTTGCGCGCGTCAACAGCGATCGTGCGCGGCTGGCCGAACTGGAGGCCGAAAACCAGCATCTTGGTGAGTTGCTCGAACTCAGGAACGCGCTCGGCACCAATGCCGTCGCCGCCAGCGTGATCGGCGGCGATGCCACCGGCCTTTCTCGAACATTGATCATCGCCTCGGGCACCGACGAGGGTCTTCGTCCCGGGATGGCGGTGCTCGCGAACCAGGGCGTGGTTGGCAAGATCATCACTGTCAGTCCGCACGCCTCGCGCGTGCTGTTGATCAACGATCACAACTCCGCGCTCGACGGTTTCGATCAACGCTCGCGCGCCCGCGGAATCGTCGCGGGGCTGGTCGACGATGGCTTGATACTGAAGTACGCCGATCGCTCGCAGGACGTCAGCACCGGCGACACGATCGTAACCTCGGGGCTGGATGGAATCTTTCCGCGCGGTTTGCTCGTCGGCACTATCCAAAGCGTTCATCGCGAAGGACCAGGCCTGTTCCTCGGAGTAAGAATTAATCCGGCCGTTGATTTCAAGGAACTCGAACAAGTGCTGATCTTAACTCAGCCGCCGCCGCATCTGGACGAACAGGCCGCCGGGGACTGACGCTATTGCGCCTCATCCTGCTGTTCGCAGTGTTCGCGGTGCTGGGATTGGCGTTTGAGACCGCGGTCCCACATCTGCTTTCGTTTCGTGCGGTCATACCGAACCTCATCCTTATACTCGCCGTCGATCTCGGCCTGCGGCATCATGGAGTGTTACCCGCAATAATTGCATTCGCGATGGGTTACGCGACCGACGCGCTGGCCGGCTCGCATCCGGGCCTCAACGCCTTCATGATGACAATGGTCTTCCTGGTGAGCTACGAGATTTCGACCCGCCTGATGGTCGCAAACTCGTTCGTCGGCGCGACGGTGGTCTTTTTTGGCGTTTTTGCAACCGCGCTGGGCACCATCGCGATGGCCGACGGGTTAAGTGCGCTCGGGGAGACCGGCCCGATGCTTCCCAGCCTGAGCCTGCAGGCGGCTATCACCGCCATGGTCGCGCCGTTCGTTTTTTCGATTCTGGCAGCGTGCAAGGAGCTAACGGGATTGCCTGTACGAGCGGTGCGCGAATAGATTGTAAGGGGGAGCCAATTAGTGGCGAAGTTCAAGGTCTCCAAAAGCTCTCGACCAGCCCCCCTGCTGGAACCGCGAATCGTGGCGCTGACCGCCATAATGCTCGGAATTTTCGGACTGCTCTCGGTGCGCCTGTACTATCTGCAGGTGCTGCATCACAAAGAAAATGTCGAGCTGGCCGATCGCAACCGTATTCGCCTCCAGCGGGTTCCCGCACCGCGCGGGCTGGTGTTCGATCGCAATCACCGGCCGCTGGTCGATACCCGGCCGTCGTTCGACGCGCAAATCGTTCCCGAGGACTCGGACAATCTTTCGCTGACGATCGAACGGCTCGAGCGTTACACCGGCGCTGATCAAATCACCGACAAAATTTCCGACGCCGACCAGGCCGGCCGGCCGCCGTACGAGCCCGTCACCGTGGCCGAACGTCTTGGATGGCAACAAGTCGTGGCACTCGAGACCCATCAGCTCGATCTGCCCGGCGTCAGTCTGCAGATCACCCCCGCGCGCCACTATCTGTACGGCGAGCTCGCTGCGCATCTGCTCGGCTACGTCGGCGAAGTGACCACGGCCGACCTCAAGGAGCACGCCGACTATCGTATGGGGGACGAGATCGGAAAATTCGGCCTCGAGCGGGTCTGGGAAAGCTTTCTGCGCGGCGACCCCGGTGGATCGGAGATCGAAGTTGACGCCGTCGGGCGGCGCCTGCGCGTACTCAAGGAAATTCCGGACAAACCCGGCCAGAGCATCGTCATGACCATCGATCTCAATCTACAGCAGGCCGCGGAGCAGGCGATGGCTGGGAAGAACGGCGCCTTCGTCGCGCTCGATCCGAGGAACGGCGACGTGCTCGCAATGGTTTCGCATCCGGCCTTCGACCCCGACATATTCGGCGGTGGCGTGAAAGCGTCGGCGTGGCGCGAATTGACGACCGACCCGAATCACCCACTGCAGAATCGCGTCATCCAGGGCATCTATCCGCCCGGCTCGACTTTCAAAATTGTTGATTCGATTGCCGGTCTCCAGGAAGGCACCCTTAACCCCGACACCGCGTACAACTGCCCCGGCGGAATGTGGTTCGGCGGTCGCGAATACCATTGCTGGCGCAAACAGGGTCACGGCACCATCGAGCTGCACGACGCGATCGTGCGCTCATGTGATGTTTACTTTTACAACGTCGGCGAAAAACTCGGCGTCGATCGAATCGCGAAATGGTCACACCTGATGGGACTCGGCGTGAAGAGCGGCATCGACCTCGATCGCGAGAACGCCGGCACCATACCGTCGTCGGCGTGGAAGCAGAAACGCTACCACGAGCGATGG
The DNA here is from genome assembly GCA_963842215.1 of uncultured delta proteobacterium. GTDB lineage: Bacteria > Desulfobacterota > Binatia > Binatales > Binataceae > Binatus. Next base: position 104,218 of record CAWJFQ010000010.1, read on the forward strand.
TACCCGGCGGAAACACTCTCGGTCGCAATCGGCCAGGGTTACGTCGCGACCACTCCGCTGCAGATGGCGCAGGTGGCCGAGCAGGTCGCCAACGGCGGCATCCGCTATAAGCCGCAATTCGTCAAGTATATCGAGGGACTCGACGGCAATGTCGCCAAGTCGTATCCGCCGGTGATCGAAAACCGAATGACGATCGATCCCGACGCGCTGGCGGACGTCAAGAACGCGATGGCCGACGTTGTCAACGGCGTTGGCGGTACCGCACACAAAGCGCATCTCGATGACGTGGTCGTGTGCGGCAAAACCGGCACCGCGCAAGTGGTCGGCGACAAGGGTCCCTCCAGCGAGGACGAGACCGAGGACAAGACGCCCGATCAGTTCAAGGACCACGCCTGGTTCATCGCGTTCGCGCCGAAGGATCATCCGACCATCGCGGCTGCCTGCATTATCGAGCACGGCGGTCACGGTGGCAGCGCGTCGGCGCCAGTGATTCACGACGTCTTCCAGCGTTACTTCCAGCTCAATCCGCCGCCGCCGAAACCTGAAATAGCGCGCGTGCTCGAAGACGACTCGCAGTGACGGGAGTGCGGCGCTGATGGCGGCCGGCGATCGCAGGTTCATACTTCACTTCGACTGGACCCTGTTCATCCTGGTCCTCGCACTGGCCGGCATCGGCCTGGTCAGCGTTATCAGCGCATCGTACGCGGGCTCGCACAAGACGCTGCTGGACCCGCTCGTAATTCGGCAACTCGTTTGGATCGCCGCCGGCACCGCCGCCATGCTCATCGCGGTCCTGGTCGACTATCGATCGCTCCAAACCTACGCCTATCCGTTCTATGTGATGGTGCTCGGACTCCTGATCGCCGTGATGGTCGCGGGCCACGCTACCGGCGGCTCGCGTCGATGGATCAACGTCGGGTTCTTTCATCTCGAACCGTCCGAGCTCGCCAAGCTCGCCGTCGTGCTGGTGATGGTGCGCTATTTGCGCGAAGAGCCGCCGAAAGGCGGATGGGGCCTGCGTCATTTGATCATTCCGTTCATACTGCTCGGCGTGCCGGCTGCGCTCGTGCTCAAGCAACCAGACCTTGGCACTGGATTGATACTCGTTCTGATCACGATCACGTTGGTATTTGTGGGCGGCCTGAACTGGCGCACGATGTCGGTGCTGGCAGTTGCCGGGCTGCTCGCTGCTCCGCTCAGCTGGCATTATCTCAAACCCTACCAGCGCCAGCGCCTCGTCAGCTTCATCAATCCGCAGGCCGATCCGCTCGGCTCCGGCTACCACATCATACAATCTGAAATCGCCATCGGTGCGGGCGGCCCGGGTGGCAAGGGATTTCTCAATGGCACACAGGCGCGGCTGAATTTTCTGCCCGAGCAGAGCACCGATTTCATCTTCGCGGTTTTTGCCGAAGAGTTCGGATTGGCCGGCGCGCTGATCTTGCTGGGGCTGTATGCCAGCATCATCGCGCGCGGCGCATGGATTGCGCGGCACGCTCGCGACCGCTTCGGCGCGTTGCTCGCGGTAGGACTGACGGCGATCGTCTTCTGGCAGGTGGCAGTCAACATCGGGATGGCTACCGGAATGCTGCCGGTGGTGGGAATTACGCTGCCGCTGGTGAGTTACGGCGGCTCGTCGTTGATCGCGATGATGGCGGCGATGGGAATTCTCATCAGCATCAACACCCGCCGCTACCTGTTCTGAGTTATTTCGACGAGGTAAAGTACGTGGCTCCTAAGAAGAAGTTCATCGATCCCACCGACCTCGAAATCCTCGAAGTTCATCGCCGCTTCGTCGACGTAATGGAAAATGTCAGGCTCGAAACGATCAGCCCCGAAATGAAGCAGCGCTATTTGGCGGTTATGAAATCGCTCACCGAAAAACTCGGAATGCCGAGCAAGCCGCTGAACGAAATCCTCGGCGAGATAATGTCCGAAGCCGGCCCGCTAATCTTCCAGGCAATGCAGCGCTAGCGAACACAAAAAAGAGGCGGCTCCGACGAACCGCCTCTTTGCAAGCGTGCGATTGTTCGATGGCTCAGCCCTTGGGCAACTGCAAAATGCGCTCGCCGATCATGTTCTTTTGCACCGGCGACGTGCCGCCCGCAATCGTCATCGATTCCGACGACAGAATCCGGCGCATCCAGTCACCATCGGGCGCAAATGGCGTGTGGCGCTCGAGCAGCGCGTACTCGCCGAGCAGCCGCGTGATGAACTTGGTCATGCGCTGGCCCAAGTCGGTCGAGAGCAGCTTAGAGATCGACGCCTCCGGTCCGGGCTGCTGACCCTTGAGGCGTTTCGACAGGCTGCGCAGGCCGTTGTACTTCTTCGCGGTTGCCTCGATCGCAAACTGCGCGATCGCCTGGCGGATGTCGTTGTCCTCGATTGCCGGGCGGCCGTTCAACTCGACTGACTTGGCGATCTGTACGAGCTGATGGAGCAACTGCTCGGTGCCGCCGAGCGTCTCGCCGATTCCAAACCGCTCATGCATCAGAGTCGAAACGAGCACCTGCCATCCCATGTTGACAGGGCCCAGCAGATTCTCCTTGGGCACGCGCACGTCTTCGAAAAAGATCTCGTTAAACTCGCTGTCGCCGGTGATTTGCTTGAGCGGCCGAACGTTCACACCGGGCGATTTCATATCGACCAGCAACGCGCTCATCCCCTTGTGCTTGGGCACGTCAGGGTCGGTGCGGACGAATAGCTGCACGAAGTCCGCGCGATGCGCGATCGTGGTCCAGACCTTCTGCCCGTTGACGACAAACTCGTCGCCCTTGAGCTCGGCGCGGCACTGGATCGAGGCGAGGTCCGAGCCTGCGCCCGGCTCCGACATTCCCTCGCACCAGATCTCATCGCCGGCGAGGATCGGATTCAGGTAGCGCTTTTTCTGCTCGTCAGTCCCCCACTGCATCAGCGCGGGGCCGGTCATGATAACTCCGAGCACGTTACATCCCATCGGCAGGTTGAGGCGGCCCAATTCCTGCTGGAAGATGACCTGCTCGATGAAAGTAGCGCCGCGGCCGCCGTACTCTTTGGGCCAGGTCAGCCCCGCCCATCCGGCGTGATAAAGCTTTTTGTGCCAGGCTTTGAGCCGCTGCCAAATGGCGTCGTCGCCGCCTGCTTCAGGGTCGTCGTTGCGGCCAAGAGATTGAGGGCGGTTCTCTTCCAGCCATTTCCGCACGTCCATCCGATAAGCGTCTTGTTCAGGGCTCCAGGTAAAATCCATTTGGTCGAAACTCTCCCGTTTTTCTCGATGGTGTCCGGTCGTGCAGGATGGCCAGACACTCTCTTTGAGTATCGCCCATCAGGACCGCGTAGCAAGAGGCGGGCATGCATCCCGTCGCTTAGGTTCCGGAGAGACGAACTGAGGCGCGAAGCAGGGCGGGGTTCAGGAGCCCGAGTCGATGCAAGACGCGAGTATGCTGGAATCGCTGAAACATGCGGCGAATCCGTCCACGCTCGAGTTGGGAGCGGACACGTTCGAGCTCTCGGTCCCTTCGTCGCCTTGGTTATCCTGCATTACGACACTCTCAGCCTCGGAGAGATTGACGGGGACCGAATTGGCTGAGATGTCGCTGAAGGTCACCGTGCCGAAATCGGCCAAGGGCAAAACGCCGCCCGAGAACGGCGCCTCTTCAATTACATCCACCGACAGTCTAGAGGACTTGTACTTGACGACCTGGCTCCAGGTATCGCCGCTGGTTTCATTGGTCATCGAAAGCGTCCACGAAGTCTTCTTGTTGCATTTGGCGGCGCAGCTCAAGGACGCGGTTATGACGTCGCCCGGGCTTATCATGAGTGAAGTAATAGGAATTTCAGCCCCCGGCAGCATTTCGTACCAAGCGTAGTATTGGGACTCAGTATCACTGATGGAGTCCTGTTCGGTGCCCAATTGAATCAGACTGCCGTCTTCCTGGTGCCGCCCGCACTTCGCGTTTTTGCAAAACCCGCCGATCCCGACCCAACTCGATGACGCCGATTCAATTCCGTCAAAGAAAACCTGGGGCACGATCCAAGTCGCCTGGGCGGCCGTGTAATGCTCGCGGGTTATAAACTTGGGCAGCACGTATCCGGACCAGTTGGTGCTTTCAAACTCACCACTCTTTCTGCGGATAGCATCGCCCTTCGCGTCGCGAATGACCTCGATCGGATGCCTCCCAACAGGCCGTTCGGAACCGGCGATCGCGGACGAAAAAAGGCCCGCTATTGTTATGAAGAGTCCGCAGACCAACGCAACAGGCACTATTGACAGTTTATTAAGTGTCTTCACGCATTAAGACCTAACCACGCCACTTAGTACGGGTCAACAACATTTTAATATGCCTAATGGCCCAAACTACTCGAAACTTAGCAGCTGATAAAGGTTAATTACCGCGCTCAGGAACGGTGCCTTCAGGCGCAAACTCCACCTTTTTGCCCGCGAAGATTGCGTCAAACGACAGTTGAGTCGTCGCGAAACCGGCCGTCACGACAATTCCGTAAGTGCCGGGATGGGGCAGCGACAGACTGATGTTAATGGCGACGGGGATTTTCACCGACGCGGTTTTGGGGACATCAGGCGCAGGCTGTCCGGTTTCCACCTGGCCTTTCATTTCGGGAACTACGGGAACGCCGGCTTCATCAGCGATAACCACGTTCAGTGGAAATTGGATCCCGACTTCCTCGGCGGTGAAGCCAAGGCCGACCGCGATGGCAAGTTGAACTGGCGCCGGGAAGTTCGGTGCGCGAAACAGATTCCAGCCGCCACCGAGGATAAAGACTTTGCCGCCGACCGCCTGGGCCGCGTCAGCAAGCAAAGCGTATTCGATTTTCATTGTTAGACCTCCCAGACCCGTACGGAACATAATTGTAGGTGAAACTCGCCCTGGACTTCACGCTTCCCCGGGGCGCGGTAACTACTGCACTTTGGTATGAGGAAAGATCGGATCCGGTGAATCGAAAGAGTGCGTTTTCGTATGTCTGCAATGCTTGCGGGCTTTGTTGCCACGACAAGGTCATCACGCTCTCGCCGTACGACGTATTGCGAGTTGCGCGTGCGGCGGGTGTATCGACGCGCGAGGCGATCGATCGCTTTACGATTCGACGAGGGTCTATCTTGCGGTTCACTGAGGATGGCGCGTGCGTGACCCTCGAAGGCTCGCGCTGCGGAGTGCATCGTGGGCGGCCACTTGCGTGCCGGCTCTATCCACTGGGTATGGAACGCATCAAAGATGCGGGCGGCGAGAAATTTGTGAAGCTCGAGCCCGCGGACGGATCGCTTGGCGTCTATGGCAGCACGGGCGACGTTACCGACTTTGTCGAGGTGCAGGGCGTCGAAGACTATCTCGAAGCGAACGCTCGCTACGCGTCGTTGCTCGATGTTTTTCGCGAGCGGATCGCTGAGACAGTCGATTTCGATCGGGCCGAGCCGCGCGAGTTCTGGCGCCGGGCGACTCGCGAGGCTCTCGCCGAGTCGAACTACGACGCGAATCCGCTGATCGACGCGATGTTTGACGCCGATGGGATCGAAGTTATCACCAACGATCGAAAAACAGTCTCGTTTCATCTCACACGTCTTGCCGACATGATTCGTCGCGAATCGAATCCGGAGTTGCTCGCGGCCGCGGCTGTGATGCTTGCAGTGAGCCTTGGGTTCTCGCCAGCCGACGCTGGGTGAAGTCGCGTCAGTTGGCGGCGGCTGGGGCCGCGGGACTGACCGCGGCGGCAGGGGCGTTCTTGGGCACGCCGAGATCGGTCAGAATTTCGGTCGCGTGAGTTGACGGATCTACACTTGGGTACACCTTCAGCACTTTGCCGTTCTCATCGATCACATAGGTGATGCGGCGATCGAGGCCGAGAATCGGAATACCATTGGCCGCGCCGTAGGCCTTGGCGATCTTCTTGTCGGGATCGAGCAGGAGCGGGAAGGGCAAACCGTTTTTGCGGATGAAGTCCTTGTGCGCGTCGGCCGAGTCAACGCTGCATCCGAGCACCACCAGCCCCGCGTTGGTGTAGCGCGAGTAGCCGTCGCGGAAAGCGCACGCCTCTTTGGTGCATCCAGAGGTTTCGTCCTTGGGATAGAAGTAGAGGATGACCTTCTTGCCGTGGAAGTCGGACAGCGAGACCGGGGCTTCAGTTTCGCCGGTCACCATCTGGGTGCTGAACGGCGGCGCGATCTCGCCTTCTTTGACGAGTTCGGCGCGCGCCATACGCGGACGCAGCGCGAGTACCGCAACAACGATTAGGGCGCCAGCAGCAATCAGTCCGAGTGTCAGCATCTTCATGCGAGTCCTCCCCATCTGGTCGTAAACCGCGAGCCCAGCGGTAAAGTTCCCGAGACAGGATCAGATGTAGTAGAGCCAGTCGCGGTAGCGCGGCTCGCGGCCGTGCAGAGTGGCCGCGAAGACCTGCTGCACCTTGGCGGTGATAGGACCGGGCTTGCCGGAGCCAATCTTGCGATCGTCGAGCTCCACGACCGGAGTTACTTCGGCGGCAGTGCCGGTCATGAAGGCTTCGTCGGCGATGTAGAACGCGTCGCGGGCGAAATACTCCTCGCGCACCTCGACTGCGTTGTCGCGCAGAATCCTGATGACAGCGTCACGGGTGATGCCTGCGAGCACTGACGTGAGTGGAGGAGTGCGGACTACTCCGTCGCGAATGACGAAAACGTTCTCGCCGCTACCCTCGGCGACGAAGCCTTCAGTGTTGAGCAGGAGCGCCTCGTCGTAGCCGTTGCGGCGGGCCTCGTAGCCGGCGAGGATCGAGTTGACGTAGTGACCGGTGGCCTTAGCCGCCGGCATCATGGAGTTGTGATGGAATCTCACGAAGGATGAAGTCTTCAGCCGCACGCCTTTGTCGATGCTGTCCTGGCCGAGATAGGCGCCCCATGGCCATGCGGCGATCGACACACGGATTTTGTTGCCGCGCGCCGACAGTCCCATCTCACCTTCGCCGAAAAACACCAGCGGCCGGATGTAGCATTCGGCGAACTTGTTGACGCGCACGACGTCGGCGCATGCTTTGAGCAATTCTTCCTGGCTGTACGGAACTTCCATCTCGACGATGTGGCCCGACTCGACGAGGCGGCGGATATGCTCGCGGGCGCGGAAGATTGCCGAGCGGCCATCGTCGCTCTTGTAGCATCGCATCCCTTCAAAAACCGCGAGGCCGTAATGCAGGCTGTGGGTGAGAACGTGGACGGTGGCCTCATCGTAGGGGACCATTGCGCCGTCCATCCAGATTCGATCGGAGCGCAAGTTGTTGGCAGGCATAGTGGGGTCAAAAGTAGTCGAAGGTGAGTGGTTAGTCGATGGGCCGAAATCCACGGACACCGGTGCAGACTGAAGCCGATTCGGGCTGTCATTGGTGCGATTTGGGATGGGTCGACGTATCGGAAAAGCGCGATCAAGTTCACCCTGAACCGGTGCCGTCACCTGACTCGGAAACTAGTCGCCGCGCGTTGGATCGTGAGCAGCAGAGGAATCGTCGGGGCGATTGCCGTTCTCGGCGGTCGCTGCGACGGAGTCGTGGGCGGCGTCTGTGCTCGAGGTGTTAGTGCTCGCGGCGCTGCCGTGGCGCGAGCGGCGGCGACGACGCCGTCGTCGGCGGCGGTCGCCGCCCGGCGGGGTCGGCGGGCTGTCGCCGGCGGGCGACGGCGCGCCAGGGCTCGAGCTGAAGGCGTCGGGGTCGGCGAGGAACCGAATCATGCGCGAGGAATCGATCGAATAGGTCGGCGCGGTCATCTCGAAGAACATCCGCGCATCTGGAAAGTACGGCCGGCGCATCAGGCGCCGGGTACGACGTGTGGGCGAGGCCAGGTTGGCGAAGGCCTCGAGGATCAGTCGCATCTGCTCGGTGTCGCCGCGCGCGAAGCCGCGCGCGCGAAGCTCGCCGAGCAGATCGATGCGCCGGCTGCCGCCGCTGCTGCGATCGCCGGCGCCGCCGGCGCTGACGCGCGCGCCATCGCGGTAGAGGTCGAGCATCAGGGTGGCGAGCACGATCGAATGATCGGGAGAGAATCCGCTGGCGATAGCGCGGCCGAGAGCCGCCATGTTGCGGACGGCAGGCTGCTCGGCCAGCGTCGCGCCACGCGATTTCAGATGAGTCGAAAGAATCGGAATGACGTATTCGAGTAATCCCAGCTCTTGCATCAGCACCAGCGCATGCGCGGCCTCGGGCTGTCCAAGCGTTTTGTAAGTCTCGTCGACCAGGCGCGGAACGGAAGCCTTGGCGAGGTCGGCGCGATGGCGCTCGATGGCGGCGCGGGTGGCGGGCTCGATTTCGAAGCCGAGCTTGGCGGCGAAACGCACCGCCCGCATCATGCGCACGGGATCCTCGCGCATGCGGAGCTCGGGGTCGCCGATGGTGCGAATTAGTCGAGCTTCGAGATCGTCCACGCCACCAGGGAAATCGATCACGTGAAAAGTCTGCGGGCTGTAGAACAGTGCGTTGACGGTGAAGTCGCGGCGGAACGCATCCTCTTCGGGCGTGCCGAAAGTGTTGTCGAGGCGAATCAGCGGGTCGTCGGTGTCGGCGACGGCCTCGGCCTGTTTGCGAAAGGTTGCGACCTCGACGTTCTGACGGCCGAAGAAGACGTGGACCAGGCGAAAGCGCCTGCCAATCAGGCGCGAGTTACGGAACAATTCGCGAACCTGCTGGGGATGCGCCGAAGTGGCGACGTCGAAATCCTTCGGCTTCCGCGAGAGCATCAGGTCGCGCACTCCGCCGCCGACCAGGTATGCGTCGAAGCCGGCGCCGGCCAGCCGATAGAGCACCTTGAGAACGTTGGCGTCGATATCGCGGCGCGAGATGGGATGCTCGGCGCGGGCTAGTATGCGAGGTTCCAATTGCGTATCGCCGGAATTCGCTCCAAAGCTAGCATGACAGCGAGCAGGCTTCATCGTCCCTGCGGGAACCGTGAGCGGCTGAGCCGCTTTGCCCAGATCGCTCAAAAAGAGTTACGCTAAATGGTACGAGAGGAGACCTCCACATGGATAAATTTCTAAGCGACGTTAAAAAACTTCGCGAAAGCGCCCGCAAAAATATGGACAAGGGGTCCGTGACCGAAGGCTACAAAGCCGACGTGCAGCAGGTGCTGAAAGTGCTCAACGACGTGCTGGCAACCGAGTTGGTCTGCGTGCTGCGCTACAAACGCCACTATTACATGGCACAGGGCATCAGCTCCGATTCGGTGAAGGCGGAATTTCTGCAGCACGCCAACGAGGAGCAGCAGCATGCCGATTGGGTAGCGGAACGAATCACGCAGCTTGGCGGTGAACCCGACTTCAGTCCCACTACGCTCGCCGATCGCTCCGCCTCGGAGTACGTCGAGGGCAAGACACTGGTCGACATGATCAAGGAAGACCTGATTGCGGAGCGGATCGCGATCCAGACCTATTCGGAGATCATCCGATGGCTGGGCGACAAGGATCCGACGACCAAGATTTTGATCGAGCAGATCAACAAGGTCGAAGAAGAACACGCCAACGACATGCTGGATTTGCTGGCCAAGATGGGCTGACGATCGGGGTTAAGTTATGGGGCGTGGAGGCGATGCGGTCGCGTCCGCGCTTCCTGAATTCTCCGCAGCCGAGTTTGACTACCGGCTACAGCGGTATTCAGGAATTCCGCCCGACGCCATGGACTAACGGGAACAGAGAGTCGTCAGCACGAGCGGTAGAAGAGCCAGGCGCGTTCGGAGATCGCGGCTATATAGAAGAGGGCGATCAGCGGGGCCAGGTCCCGCACCATGGCGCCGGGAAGTGCGGGCGGCGGCGAGATCGCGAGCGTGATCACGAGGGCATAGTTGATGATCCCGCCCCAATGCCCGAGCCGGCTTCTGATTGGGCCCGCGGCGGGTTGTCCGATTACGATTGAATCGATCACGTACTGGCTGAACGACAGCGCTATCAGTAGCGGGATACACAATGGAATCGCGCCGACGGACGCCTCGCAAATGAGCGCCGCCAGCACGAATGTCACGTCGGCAATACCGTCGAGCCATCGGCCGCTGCCACTGGCGACGCCGAGGCGCCGCGCGATTCGCCCGTCGATGAAGTCGCTGCCGGCGGCGGCCAGCGCAACGATCGTGTATGCCAGCCGTCCGTCGTGCCCATGCGCGGCGAGCTCGACCCAGATTGCCGCGAGCGCGAACCGCAGCGCGCTAAGACCGTTGGGAACCTGCGCAAGCATCACCGAGTCGCGGCGTATCGTTTCGCTCGCGGCAGCCGAATGCTCTACAATCGTTCCCTTATGCCTGGAAAAACTTCCCGCACGATTCAGATCGTCAGCCACGGCCCGTCATGCCTCGACGGTGTAATGGCGGCGGCCGCGGTAGCGCGCTTTTACGATGGCCATAAGGTTCTTACGACGCTGGCCGGCAACAACGACGCCGACCGCGTGCTGCAGGACCTGACGCTCAAGTCCGACGACAACAGCGACGAGATCTGGATCACCGATCTATCCTGGAACTCACCGGCAACCGGCGCGCACCTGGCCGAGTTGAGTGAGCGGGGCGCGCGCATTTTCTGGATCGATCACCATCGCACCGCAGTTTCCCGCGCCGACGCGCCCGAGTTCAAGGTGCCATTTGCCGGCAAGGTTCTGAACGAACAATACTCGGCGGCGCGTTTGACGTTTAATTTTCTCAAACGAATGGGACGCGACCTTCCCGAGCGCCAGCGCGCCGAGTTCGACTCGTTCCAGCCGTTCGTGTTGATAGCCGATGATCACGATCGCTGGATTCATAAGATCCCCGAGTCCTCCGACTGGGCGCTGGCGGTGCAGACCCTTGGCGGCAGTTCATCGTATCGCGAAATTTTGAAACTGCGCGAGCCACGAATGAGCCGCAAGCTGCGCGCCGCCTTCGAGTCGGGACAGGACGCGATGCGCCGCAGCCTCGAGCTGGCGCACGCGACGATGGTCGATCGCAAGCTCGATAATGGAATCACAATTCGGACGGCGTGCTGCTTCGGCTACAGCAGCGAAGTCGCGGCTGATCTCTACAAGGGTCAGACGCGTACTGTCGTCGCGCTCTTCGATTTGCGCAGCCAGGGCGTGAGCCTGCGCCGCAGTGCCGACTGCGACGTCGATTTGTCGGTGCTCGCACAGCATTTCGGTGGCGGCGGTCATGCGGCGGCGTCCGGGCTGATGATTCCCGATTTGCGCCGTGTTCCGGCTGAACGGCTGGCGGAAATTCTGGGCGATCAGCTCGAAAAAGCGCCAAACTGAAGCGTCAACTGACCGTCTTTCTCAATTTCCGCTGCATTCTCCGGAGCGGTATTGCACTTGCTTCATTTTCTACAATTTGCCTAGACTGACCGTACGTTCATTTGACTGACTGTCCAGTTTTACATGACGAAAGAAGAGGTAATCAAAGAATACCGGGTGCGGGAAATCCTCGAAGCCGCACGGCGCGTGATGGGGCGATGGGGCATGCAGGGGACGACGGTGGACCGCGTGGCCGAGGAAGCGAAGGTCGCCAAGGGCACCATCTACCTCTATTTCGAGACCAAGGACGCGCTGGTTCACGCGGCTGTGCTCGAGGGTTTGCGCGAAATGGTGGCGGAGACGGTCGCGTCGGACGAACCGTCAAGACCGCCGCTGGAACGAATCCGCAAACTCATCCTGTCGCAGTTTCGAATACAGGCGTCGAACCAGGATTTTTTGAAGACCCTTATTATCGGCAATTCGCTCGATATCGAAGTTGAATCGGAAGCCGGCCGCGAATACATGCGGGTCTACGCCGGCCATCTCGACTTCATGGCGTCAGTGCTGCAGGACGCTATCGACCGCGGCGCGGTTCGGCCGATCGATCCGCAGTTCGCTGCGTTCATGCTCGGCGAGATGCTGACCGGGTCGCTGCGGCGGCGGCTGCTCAAGCTGGCGTCGAGTCCGCTCGAAACCGACGCCGAGGCGGTGGTGGAGCTTTTTCTTAAGGGGATCGCGGCGATTCAATGAAGCTAAAGTCACTCAGGGTCACAGCTTTCGCCGCGCTGGCGGCAGCGCTGGGTACGTTGGCGCTCGCGGGATGCCATCAGCCGCCCGCCGCAGCGGAAGTCGACAAGGACAGCAAGACGGGGCCGGCGCCGATTGCGATCGCTGTCGCCGCGGCACATCGGAGGAGTCTCGACCGCACGGCCGAGGTGCAGGGCGCGCTGTTCCCGCGCGAGCATGCGGTGATGTCGTCGGAGGTCGAGGGCCGGGTGACAGACGTGGTCGCCGACTTCGGCGATAAGGTCACGGCCGGCCAGGTGATGCTGAAAATCAATCCGCGCGAATACCAGCTGCGGGTCGAAACCGCGCAAGCGACGCTCGACCAGGCTCGCGCCAGGCTGGCCAATTCAACCGCCCGCTTCCGTCGCGCGCAGGCGCTCAAGCAAGCGGCGGCTATCTCGGCCGAGCAGTTCGATCAATTGGCCTCGCAGATGCGCGTCGACCAGGCCGACACGGAATCGGCGAATGAAGCGGTGGCGATGGCGCGCAAGAAACTCAGCGACACCGAAATCAAGGCGCCGTTCAGCGGCTCGGTACAGAAACGAATGGTTTCGCTCGGCGAGTACGTCTCGCCCGGCAAAGAAGTTTACGAACTGATCGCGACCGATCCGATTAAGCTGCGTTGCCCGATGCCGGAGCGCTTCGTGCCGCTGGCGCGGGTGGGAATGCCGGTGAGCCTTACGCTCGACGCCGACCAGGGTGCGTCGTACCCGGGAAAGATCACGCGAATCGCGCCGGCGCTCGATGAAAGCAGCCGCACGTTGTTGATCGAGGCCGAAGTCGCAAACCCCACCGGCGCGCTGAAGCCGGGGTTCTTCGCGCACGTGACGATGGATCTCGGCCACGATCGCGCGCTGTTCGTGCCGAGCGCCGCGGTGCTGCGCTACGCGGGTGTCGCAAGGGTGTTCATCGTCGAGGGCGGCGTCGTCCGTGCGCGCGAAGTTACTACGGGCAGCGTGGTCGGTGACCAGACTGAAATTACCAGCGGGCTCAAAGAAGGCGAGCACGTCGCGGTCAGCGAAGTCGATCGCCTGGCCGACGGCACGGCGGTCTCGGTATCGACGGTGGCGAAGGAGCAGTCGTGATCCTTGCCGACTTATGCGTGCGCCGGCCGGTCTTCGCCACCATGTTCGTCGGGGTGCTGGTGGTGCTCGGTTGGTTCTCCTACATGCGCCTCGGCGTCGATCTGTTTCCCAAGGTCGATGTGCCGACCGTGATGGTGACGACCTTCCTGCCCGGCGCGGCGCCGGAAGAAACTGAAGCACGCGTCACCAAGCCGATCGAGGAAGCGGTGAACACCGTCAGCGGAATCGACCAGATGCAGTCGAACACGCTCGAAGGCGTGTCGCGCGTAATTATCCAGTTCAAGCTCGAGCGCGATCTCGATGCCGCGGTGCAGGACGTGCGCGACAAGATTTCCACGGTGCTCGATCAACTGCCCGACGGCACCAAGCCACCGCTGGTGCAGAAATTCGATCTGGACGCCGTGCCGGTCGTGACGATCACCGTCACCGGCTACCAGAGCTTGAAGGAACTGACCGAGCTGGCGCGCCGGCGCGCTGAAGGAACCGCTGGAATCGGTTGACGGCGTGGGTTCGATCGACATTGTCGGCGGACGCGAGCGCGAGATTCACGTGGCCGTCGATGCCGACAAACTGCACGCGACCGGAGTGACGATTCAGCAAGTCGGAACAGCGCTGGCGAGGCAAAACGTCGAGTACCCCGGCGGCCGCATGAAGCAGGGGATGTCCGAGGAGATGCTGCGCACGCTCGGCCGAATCACCGAGGTTCCGGATTTCGCCAAGGTAATCGTGAGCGAGGTCGATGGGCGGCCGGTCACGGTCGGCGACGTCGCTACGGTCGAGGACAGCGTCAAGGAGCCGCGCTCACTGTCGCGATGGGACAACAGGAACGCGGTGTCGCTGGTGGTGCGCAAGCAGTCGGGCGAGAACACGATCGAGATGGTCGATCGGGTCAAGGAGCGGTACGAGGAAATCAAAGGCACGCTGCCGCCCGGGGTCGAGGTGATCTTGACTCGCGATGCGTCGCACTTCATCCGCGAGGCGGTGCAGACCGTGCAGGAGCATCTGGTGCTGGGCGGGATTTTCGCCGCGATCGTGGTGTTCTTCTTTCTCGGCTCGATTCGCTCGACGCTGATCGCCGCGGTCGCGATTCCGGTTTCGATCATCTCGACCTACTCGTTGATCCTGTGGATGGGTTTCACGCTCAACCGCATGACGCTGCTGGCGCTGACGCTGGCGGTCGGAATAGTGATCGATGACGCCATAGTCGTGCTCGAAAACATTTTCCGCTTCATCGAAGAAAAGAACATGGACCCGATGTCGGCGGCCAAGGCGGCGACCGCAGAGGTGGGGTTGGCAGTCAGTGCGACAACGCTGTCACTCGCGGTAATCTTCGTGCCCGTCGCGTTCATCCACGGCGTAATGGGCCGCTTTCTGAATTCGTTCGGCCTCACGATGGCGTTCGCGATCATGGTGTCGTTGCTGGTTTCATTCACGCTGACGCCGATGTTGTGTTCGCGCTACCTGAAGCCCAAGGGCGCGGGCGGTTCGAAACACAACAACACCAAGGACTGGAGGATTTTTCGCTGGATCGAAGACTACTACGACCTCGCGCTGCGCTGGTCGCTTGACCATCGATGGGTGCTGGTGGCGGTCGCAGTTGCACTGGTCATTTCGATCCCGTTCCTGGGCAAGCTGGTGGGCGCCACTTTCATGCCCGACGACGACTCGAGCGAGTTCGCGGTTAACATCCGCACGCCGCCCGGGTATTCGCTGGCGCATACCGACGAGATCGTCGCGCAGATCGAGGATCGCCTGCGGACAATCCCCGAGGTTCGCGACCTGTTCACCACCGTCGGCGACACCAACGGCGACGACCGCGTGACGGTTGCCGAGGTTGACGCGAAGTTGTTCCCGCTCGACCAGCGCCGGCGCAGCCAGGAACTGGTAATGGCCGACGCGCGCAAGCTGATGGACGCGTTTCCGGTGCTGCGGATTAGCGTTGACGCGATCAAGCCGTGGGAACAGAGCGGATATCGCGACGTTGCGGTGGAATACGACATGCGTGGTCCGGACCTCGACACGCTGCGCACCTACGCCGACAGCCTGATGGCGCGGCTCAGGAAAATTCCTGGCATCGTCGATCTCGATTCGAGCTACGAGGGCGGCCTGCCGGAGCTCCAGGTAAACATCGATCGCAGCAAGTCGGCCGACTTGGGCGTGTCGGTCGACGATATCGCGCAGACGATGCGCACGATGGTGCAGGGCGACGTGATCACGCGTTTTCGCGAGGGCCAGGATACCTACGACGTGCGCCTGCAGTTGGCCGACAAGGATCGCAACAATCCGGTGGTGGTCGCGGGGCTGACAATCCCGTCGAGCAAGGTCGGTCAGGTGCGGCTGGACAACGTCGCAACGCTTACGCATGGCACCGGGCCGGTGCAGATCGACCGGCAGGATCGCCAGCGCAACATTTCGATCGTCTTCAACCTCGCGCCCGGATTCGCAATGAACAAGGTGATGGATGCCGTCACACACGAGGTCGGCCAGATTCATCTGCCGCCGGGGTACGTCACTGCGTTCGGCGGTCAGAGCAAAATTTACGGCGAGATGGTCACTGGCTTCGTGATCGCCTTCCTGCTCTCGATCATCTTCATGTACATGGTGCTGGCGGCGCAGTTCGAGAGCTTCGTCCATCCGATCACGATCATGTTGTCGCTGCCGCTGGCGGTGCCGTTCGCGCTGATCTCGCTGTTCCTGTTCCGCGAGCACCTGATGCTGTTCTCGACGCTCGGCATCCTGCTGCTGTTCGGCATCGTGAAAAAGAATTCGATCCTGCAGCTCGATCAAACGCTCAACCTGATTCGCGCGGGACTGCCGCGCCGCCAGGCGATTCTCACAGCGAATCGCGACCGCCTGCGGCCTATCCTGATGACAACGGCGGCGCTGGTGGCGGGCATGATTCCAGTCGCAATCGGGCAGGGCGCGGGCGACAGCTCGATTCGTGCAATCGCGCTGGTGGTGATCGGCGGTCAGACGCTATGCCTTCTGATCACGCTGCTGTTTACGCCGGTCGCGTTCTCGCTGTTCGACGACATGGAGAACTGGTTCCGCGCTTTCCGCAAACCAGCGGCACGGCTCAAGCTGGTCGAGCCTGCGTACGACGACGACGAACTCAAACGCGAAGCGATCGACTAACCTCGCGCGCGGCTCCGTATTCAATCCTGCTGTCGCGCGGCAGACTTCCTGATCAAGCTATCGGCGTTGTGATTTCTATGAATCCGCGGCGAAATCATCCCCGTATTCGGCTGAAGACCAAAGAGATCGAATCATCCAAGTAGAGCGACCTTCCGCTACCCGTCTTCAATCTCCCGCCCGCGTTCTGATACGCTCGCGAAATTGTGAAGCGCGGGGAGACAATCGCAATGGGAGAAATCGCAATCGTGCTCGCGCTCGGACTGGCCGCGGGAATTCTCGGCGGATTCGTCGGCGTCGGCGGTGGCGTGCTAATCGTTCCGGTGCTGGTGCTGGCGCTTGGCTTCGATCAGCATCTGGCCGTAGGCACTTCGCTCGGCGCGCTCCTGCCTCCAGTCGGAATCCTCGGCGCGTACGAGTACTACAAGCATGGCCATCTCGACGTAACCTACGCGCTGCTGCTGGGGTTGGGCTTGCTGATCGGCGCTTATATCGGCGCGGTTTACGCGGTCAAGATGCCGGCGGCTACGCTCCGGCGCATCTTTGGAGTTTTCCTGCTGCTGACCTCGCTTCGAATGCTTTACAAATAAGACCATCGTCAGAAAGGATTTGTGCCTTGCGATTCAGGATTGCGCTTACTAAGTTCGCGATGTGGACGCGGCGCTGGAAAAAGCACTCAATCTTTTGCTCGAATCTGAGCGCGCCGGCGTGATTGCACTTGAGCAGCTTATCGCCGACGTCAAGCAAACTGAGCTCAGGAAGTTCCTGGCGGGATCGCGCGCGATGGAACAGCGCAACGCCGAGGAGCTGGAGGCATTGATCCGCGAAAACGGCGGCAAGCCGTCCGCGGGCGTCGGGCCGTTTGCGCGCAAAGTCGCGGCGCTCGACTCCATTCGCGATCGGCTGAACCTGTTGTCACGCGGACAGGAATGGGCGGCGCGCAAGACGGAAGTTGCGCTCGCGCTCGCGCCGGCAGACGGCCCGATACATGACTATCTGACAGCGATGGCGAATCGACATCGCGCCGAAGTGGAATGGGGTCGCGCCGAGGTTATACGCCTGATGTCCGCCAGGTAAAGGCGCTGTCAAAGCTGCGCACTCGGCAGAATCCTGAATCAGAATCTTAAATCGCGCCCGAAAAATGTGCGCTGGACAAGGACCCTCACCTTTATCCTCTCCCTTACAGGGAGAGGAAACAGCGTTAGCTCGGGCGTTTCGCGACAAAGATCTCGCGGCCCCAATCATCGGTCATTGTAGCCGGCTCGAACCCAGCTTCCCGCAGAATGCGCATCCAGTCGCCGCGCGGAAAGATCCCTTCGATATGAAAATCGTGCACGACGCGCGCGTCGCCGTTGCGATCGCGCAGCATAATGGCGAAATCAGTTCTGTAGGTCGTATCGGTCGGATCGGGATCGACCGTCCACATGAGATAGCGAAGGCTGCGGCCGTCGCCGTCGTGCCCGCCATGCGTAATTTCCGCGACGAAGGTCTCGCGCACGCAGTCCGGCACGAACAGCGCGACACCACCGGCTCGACAGTGCCGGTACGCATTGCGTATCGCGGCGTCGAGGTCAGCCGCGCTCGTCATGTAGGCAATCGCGTCGTGGATAAATACGGCATCGAAGGTGCGCCCCAGGCTCACTGTGCGCATATCGCCCTCGCGATGCTCGCATTCGGGATTTAGCGCGCGGCTGACCGCAAGCATTTGCGGCGACAAATCGACCAGCGTCATCTCGAATTTCGATTTGAGGTAAAACGCGTTGTTGCCTCCGCCGGAGCCGAGTTCGAGCACCGTATGCGGCGCAGGCCGGCACGCGTCAGTCAGCACGCTCGCAAAGAACGCCGCCTCGTCAGCATAGTCGACAGGCGCCGAGAACAGCGGCCACCAATCCGCGAGCTCGTCGTACAGCTTCATCGCGGCGGCTTCGCTTTACGACTTCTTAGGCGGCGGCGCAGGCACTTCCTTCATGCGGGCAGTGGTGTCGGTGTCGTACTCGAGATGCAGTGCGCGCACGATCATGCCGTGCATCCGCCACAGCCCAATCACGTAAAACAACTCCATGATCTGTTCGTCAGGCAGATGGCTTTTAAGCGCGGCGAAGGTCTCATCCTCGACCAGGTTGCGTCCGACCAGCTCGTCGGTCGCCTGCATCACGGCGCGCTCGGCGTCGGTGAACTTGTCGCTGGTCGCCCAGCCCTTGATCGCGGCGAGCTTGTCTTCTGAAACACCCACCATTCGCGCCACCTTCAGATGCTGCGAGTACTCGAACCGCGAGTCGCCGACAATTCCAGTCCGGAGAATCGCCAGTTCGCGCAGTTTCGCCGGCAGCTTCCGTCCCGGCTGCATCAACGCCATCAGCGAGTTACGCGCCTGGAACAGCAAGTCGGGCACGAGCGCGAACGTCGTCCAATAGTCGCCCGGCGTGCCGGTGGCAGTTCCCGGCTCAGCCACGGGATCACGCTCGCCGAAAAATTGCTGGTAAAGTTCCCGGATCTCCGGCGTGGCTTCGGCCCTGGTCACTTGGCGCAATCGGCCCATGATGATGCTCCTGGCGTTGGTGATGTGCGTTTCGATGACACCAATATCGCCGTTATCAGAAGTACGCAAATCGCGGCGCCTGCGACCGTGACGCCGTAACGACTCTTGCGAGGTAGCGCGCGCGGCGCGATAATCCGTGGCTCCGGTGGACGCATAGCTCAGCCCGGTTAGAGCGCTTGCCTCACATGCAAGAGGTCCCTGGTTCGAGTCCAGGTGCGTCCACCAATTTTTCACATTCTATCCGTGTGGTTTCGTGTCGAGCTCTCGACGCCGCGACTTCTGTTTTTCTAGTAGGTTATCCATCCCGGTGCCGGTGGAGAGGAGCAGCGATGCCGTAGTGGAGAGCATCGGCCAATCACAGAGCGAACATTGTAAAAGGGATCAACAAATGGGCGACGGAGCGTGCTGATGCGTGAGCGCTTGGCGCGCCTCGATTGACGCAACTTCGGCAGAATGCCATAAGCGCCACCGGAGGAGAGTAATCATGCGCAAATCAACCGGCCTTTTGGCTGTGGCAATGTTTTCTGCAGTTGTGATGGTTCTCTTTGCTAATTCGCCCTCCGCAGAAGCGAAGGGTAACTGCCAGGCTAAGCTGCTGCAAAACTCTTACAATTGCAGCTTCGTGGATAATGATTTCCCACCGTTTACCGAGTGCTGGGACTTTTTTACCGGCGGGTTATCCCAGTATTTTGATCTCGATAACAGCGTTGAAGATTATGGCTGCGCATGTGATCCAGCGGGTAAATTGAATTCAGCGGTGTTCGACAATTCTTCGAGCAGCTTCGAGTGCGAGGACGGCGAGCGATTTTATGTGCTCACCGGGAAAATAAGTGGCAAGAAGCTCTCCGTTCAGGGAATAGGGGCGTCGGGCGAGCAGTATGTCGGCACCTGCACCATCAGCTCTTCGCCTTGCCCCTGATCTGAATCGTGCTGGCCGTGCGACTGACCGATCGCTGAGGGGTTGTCATGGCCGCAGCATTGGGATGAGCCGCCCGGATGCTTGCTCACGGCGCGTGCCGCCGAGACGGGCCAGGGGGCAGGTACCTGGTTCGAGCTCGGCGACGCGCGCTCAGGCCTAATCACCAAACGAAAATTGTTCGGGACCGTCAAGGCTGCCCGCATTGTTCGAGATGGTGACTATTGGGGTTGGTGTTCCGCTCGCCGTTAGTTGCGCGGGTGAAAACTCGACGACACTATCGCCGACGTAGTTTGATACCCACAGATTTCCCTTGTCGTCGAAGCCGATTCCAAGCGGTCCATCGAGGCTCAGGCCAGTCGCGCCTATCGTCACTGCCGGGACCGGACTGCTGGAAGTTTTGAGAGAAGCGGCAGCAAACTCGACGATAGAATTGTTGCCCAGATTCGCCACCCAAAGATTGTGCTTGCTGTCGAACGCGATACCTTTGCATCCGCTAAGACTGCCCGATCCGTCATCCGATAGAATCACGGCGGGGGTTAGTGCGCCACCCTTGGCGAGTCCTTTTTTGGCGAACTCCTCGATCTGATCGCTATCATCATTAGAGATCCAGAGATTGCCTTTGTGATCGAACGCGATATTCCGAGCACCATCGAGAGCCGGCGAAGTGATCGTGACGTTAGGGGTGAGATCGCCTCCGACCTTTAATTGTTTTTTCGAAAACTCAAAAATCTTTTCGGCACCGTTGTCGCTGACCCATAGGTTTCCCGAGCGATCGAAATCGGCCAATGGGATTTCTAAACTCGACGACGTGACGGTGACTGCCGGCGCCGGGTTGGACGTATTCCCAAGTTCCAGGAGCTGCAGCCCTGTAAACTCGATAATCGACGGCGTGAGTCCGTTTACAACCCACATATTGCCCGACGGGTCGAATACCAGAGCGGCCGGGAAGTTGAGCGCGGTGCTGAGATTGGTAAGCGCAGGAACCGGCGAACCGCCGGCAGCGCGTTGAGCCGGTGTGTATTCGACAATTGTGCTGCCATTCGCGTTCGGGACCCACAATCCACGGTTGTCAGCCTTTTGACCGGCGCTGCCGATGCCGGCGGACTGAGCCAGGACCAAGGCGCAGACGCCCGCTGAAAGCACGAGCGTACGCAAGCCAAACCCCAATCCATGATCTTCGCGGCGACTGACGGTGTTTAACGCAGAGCGCTGGTCGATCATTTTTTCCCCTCTCAGACGGCTTGTGAATCGCCAGTCTGTACATCGCTGTTATCACGCGACTGTCATCGATTTCCAGATACCCGATTCCATTTTGACTCTCCACGATTCAATCGTCGCCCGGTACACTTTTCCCTAACATCCGCTTGGAACCTTTGGCGGTTGCCGCAGATTGAAGTACCTTGGAGTACTGAAGATGATGCGGGATCGACACCGTCCAGTTATTTCGTGACTGCAGCGAGGTCAGCAAATGTTTGAAGACGAAACCATCGACATTGCTTGCCCGAAGTGTGGCTTCAAGAACTCGCTTTTGGTGCGGGAATTGGAACAGACCAGCGAAACTCATATCGTGTGCCAGGGTTGCAAGGTCGGCGTGAAAGTAGAGGCCGAGGAATTTCGGCAACGGCTCAATCAAATCAACGACGAGGTCGAGTCGATGACTCTCGAAGCCAAGCAGGAAGGCAAAAAGAGACAGCATCGACGCAAAGATGACTTTCAGATCTGAGGCTGGCGACTTTCGATCCAGGTCAATTGCGAAAGGAGATCAATTCGATGAAAAAAACCGGTTTGGCAGGGGCGATGCTCGCGACCGCGGTCGCACTCACATTCGCTGCAAGTGTCGCGAACGCCGGCGACGCACCGAGCCCGTCGGCGCAAGCTGCCCAACTCAAGTGCCTCGGCGCAAATGCGTGCAAAGGGCAGAGCGCCTGCAAGACTGCTACTAACGATTGCCAGGGCAAGAATTCATGCGCAGGCAAGGGCTACATCATTACCGCCGACGCCAAGTCCTGCGAGTCCAAGGGCGGTCACGTCGGCAAGAAGCCGCCGATGCCGATGTAGCACGCGTTTCAGGGCGCTGGCCCGAGGGACGGGCAACTGATGAAAGGCGAAAAGGCTGCCGCGCGAGTCACTACTCTCCTTCGAAGGCTTCCGTGGAGTCTACCGAGCGAATCGCCGCCCGCTGACAATCGAAGGAAAGGAAGACGCGCGCAACCCGCAGCGATAAGGCTGGCACATTGGATAAACATCCCGCTGCTCGTCATCATGGCCGGCAGCGGCTTGCAGATTTTTGCCGCCTATCCAGCGCTCGGCCCGCGCGGCGCTCAATACGGCTGGTATCCATTTCAGGGCCACGCGCCACCGTCGTGGCTACGATTCGGCGGATGGCTCGCGGGCGCACGTCATTGGCATTTCGCAATCGCCTGGTTCCTCATTCTGAACGGCGTGATCTACTTGGTTTACATGGTCGCGAGCGGCGAATGGCGGCGGCGCGTTTTCATACCAACTCGCGACACCTCCAACGCGCTTGCGATGTTCGGTTACTACCTGCGCGTTCGCAGCACTCCGCCGCCTGAGGATTTCTACAATGGCTTGCAGCGCCTTGCGTACAGCTCCGCGATTCTGTTCGGCGCAGTGGTAGTTTTATCGGGGCTGGCGATTTACAAACCGGTCCAGTTGCACTGGATCACTGCGGCGTTCGGCGGATACGACGTCGCGCGCGTCGTGCATTTGAGCTGCCTGGTCTTGCTCGCATCGTTCACCGCGATGCACCTGGTACTCGTCGCGTTGCATCCGCGAACGATCGTCACGATGGTGAGCGGGGGGCCGCTTGGCTAGACTGCTGACGCGGCGAAAACTTCTGCTCGGCCTCGCTGCTACCACCGCGCTCGCGGGATGCGACAGCCGTGCGGCGACGACGTTCCTGGCAGGGATGGAGCGGTGGAACGAGCGCGTCGATCGGCTGTTGTTCTCGCAGAATCGGCTTGCGCCCGAATTGCCGGCCTCCGAGCTGACACCAGAGGCCGCTTTCCCGAGTTATTTTATCTCCGACTCGATCCCTCTGGCACCGGACAATTGGATGTTGATCGTTGGCGGCATGGTTGCGCGGCCGGCTGTCTACTCGGTCGATCAGCTCATGCGCATGCCTGGAACGAGCATGCGAATTCGCCATCACTGCGTCGAAGGCTGGTCAGCCGTCGCGGAGTGGCACGGCGTGCAATTGCGGGAGATCGCAAACACGGTTGGCGCCAGCCGCGACGCGCAGTACGTCGAGTTCCGATCATTCGACAACGGCTATTATTCGACGTGGGATATCGAGAGCGCGCTTCATCCGCAGACAATTCTCGCTTACGGCATGAATGGTCATGCCTTGAATCCTGATCACGGTGCGCCGCTGCGCCTCTACTCGCCGGTCAAACTGGGCTACAAGAGCGTGAAGTACCTTACCGAAGTTAATTTCCGCTCGAATCGAACAGGCGGATACTGGGAGGATCAGGGGTACGACTGGTACGGCGGCGTCTAGTCGAAAGCGAGGCTCGCGAACGACACCGCCGACTCGCTCTGCGGCTCCATCGCGATTCCATATTTGAGCAATCGTGCACCGCGCCCGCGCAGCAGCTCGAGCTGAGTGTACATCGGCGAGAGCCCGCAAATGCGTCGCGCGTCGCGATCCTTCAAGATGTCGGCGAAGAAGCCCGCGGGATCGCCGCGCTTGATATTTTCGATGAGGGCAAAATCTTCCCGCTGGACGCGCTCAGCCACCGCTTGATCGGCGGCGAATTCGTCGCCGAATTTCTTGCCGACGTGGGCGAAATCCACGCCCGCCAGGATCAGCACTCGACGCTTCTCCGCGTCGAGCTCGGCTCTCAGAGCCTCGATGAACGATCCAACCCGGGAGTCGCGCGCCGGCATCACTCCGCTCGCCACCATTTCATGGAAGGAGCTGACGAGGATCGGTACCACCTGGTAGCCGCGCGCTCCGAGCGCGTAGGCAAGAAACAGCGCCTGGAATTCGATCGAGTGCTCGCCACGATGCAGCATTTCGTCGGCGAACAAGTCGCCCTGGTAGCGCGCCGTCAGCCGATCGATAAACGCCACGTCGGTCTCGACTGCGCCGAGCGGGGTCGCGTAGTTCTTGCGGGTCGCACTGAAGAGTTCAGGTCCCGCGCCATAGTGTGAAGTTCCCAGGATCACTACCAGCTCGGGCGGTTCGTGCGCCATCAGCTCGTAGTATGCATGCGCGTAGGCGGCGGCACCGCGGCGCGGATCGATATGCGGCGCGATGAGGCCCGTGAGTGGCTCAGACTTTTTTGCGGTCGCAGTGCGGCCGGGTCCTTCGGGCGGATCGAAGAATGCCGCCAGCTCAAGGCGCAACTTGGCTGGGTCTTTCTCATAGCAGAGGCCGGCCAACGCCGCCGGACGCTCCGGGCTTGCGAGAAATTCCTCGCGCACGCGTCGCTCGCGCTCGTGAAATGCGGGCGAGTCGAGAAAGTATGCATTATCGAGCGCCGCGATCAGCTCGTCGAGCTTCTCCAGCGGAATCGTCTCGCCGAAGCGCTTTGCAAACGCCGCCTGGATGTCCTTCAGCGACATCCGGCCGTCGAACAGCGTCACGATGAAGTATGCGCCCATCCCGAGCATGATCGGCTCGGGCGCCAGTCCACTCGGGTCGCGCAAACAGATCAGCGTCTGATCCTGCTGCTCGACGGGGAACGCCTCGACGGCACGAATCTTTGGATTTTCCATCGCGAATTCTGAATCTGAAGATAGTCGGCGCCCAGTGCAATGCGTTTACAGATGCTATGAGCTTTGACAAACTGCGGCAAGCTGAGAGAAATTCCGCGCGAAAATCCGCCATTATAGAATGTCCGACGAACATCGACGCCGCGCCGCTCTGACTGGAACCCGTTCGCGACGCAAGAACGCGACGGTTCGTGCCCGTTACAAAGTTGCGCCCGCCGATTCGCTTGCGCCGGGTGAGTCGCTGAAGTTCATGCTGCCGATTCGCGGCGCCGACGAAGAATGTTTTCTCATCAACTTCGGCGGCGAATTCCACGCCTACGTCAATCGATGCCGGCATGTGCCGATGGCGATGGACTGGGTGGATAATCAGTTCTTCGCGGAGGATGGCCGCTACCTGATGTGCCAGACGCACAACGCCTATTACGAGCCGGCGAGTGGCGAATGTATCGCGGGACCGCCGACCGCATGCGGCAAATATCTTTACCGCGTACTGACGGAGATCGAAGACGGCGTCATCTATGCGCGACCGCCGCAGGAAGAATTCGAAGACTGAGAAACGAGCCGTGAGCGATTATTCGTACTCGTCGCCGAAGTGGGCGCGCACGATTCGCGCCTTCAGGTACTCGAGCGTGCCGAGGTCCTCGACGATGTCGCCGCCAGTGTCGTAGAAGAACAGCTCGCCATTCTTCGTACGGCCGACCGCGATAATCCATTCGAGGTCGTCCCGGTCCTCAAGCAAATAATTAATTGTCTGCGCGACCCCGCGGCCCGGGATAATCGTAATCTTAGGCCTTGGGAGCTTTTCCTTTTCCTGCTTGGGCATCTTTTTGATCAACCCTCTGGCGGGAGGATGCGGGAACCGACCACTCAACTAGATTAAGAATGCCCCGCGATCTAAGTCAATAGCGCCTGCACCGCGATCTCAACATGATGCGTGTTGGGAAAAAAATCGAAGCCGCGCACGCGCTTTATTTTGTAGCCGGCACCCGCAAGAATCCGCAAATCGCGAGCCAGCGTGGTCACGTCACACGACACGTAAATGACCGCCGGCGCACGCAGTTTGATGATCGGTTCCATCAGGTCGGCCGCGCCGGTACGCGGCGGGTCGAGAATTATTACCTCGGGACGATAGCGCGCGCGATGCAGAAAGTCGGCGGTTGCTGACGCTTTCATCGCGACGAACTGGGCGTCGCCAAATTTGAGCCGCGCGGCATTGCGCGACGCCGCCGCGATTGCCCCCGCATCGTCGTCGACGCCCGTCACTCGCGCACCGCGCCGTGATGCGGGCAGGCTGAAGTTACCGGCGCCGCAAAACAGATCCAGTACCGCCTGCGATTCATGAATCTCCGCCATCGCCATCACATCGGCGACCAGTTTCTGGTTCTGTGCGCGATTCACCTGGCTGAAAAGATCGGCGTCCACTTCGATCGACAGGCCCGGCTCGAGCTCAATCAAAATTGCCGCATCGCCGACGGTCGCGCGATGCGCGCCCGATCGCAGCACGATTCCCGCAATCTCGCGGTCGGATTCGAGTACGTTGCGCGCTCGCCTGAGGTCCTCTTCGCTCGCTGGTTTCTTCAGATGTGCTACCTGCACTTCGCGCGCGTCGTCGCGCACCACCTCGATTTCCTCGACTCGCTTGCCGAGTGAGCGCGCCAGGTGCAGCGGCATCCGGATGCCGGCCTCGGCGACCATGCATGCATCGATCTCGACTATGGTGTTGCTGCCGGCCGAGTAGAACCCGAGCACGCCTTTGGCGCCGACCCGAAGTCGGATTCTCGACCGGTAGCCGAACTCCGCCGGCGCTGGTTCGACCAGCCCCACCGGATCGATCTCGATTCCGAGCACACGGCTCAATTCGCGCGCGACGATTTCCCCCTTGAAACGTACTTGCGCGCCGTAGTCGATATGTTGCCAGTCACATCCGCCGCATTGCGGCAGATACGGACACGGCGCAGCCCGGCGCTCGGCGCCCGCCCGGATGACCCGGTTGATCTTTGCGACCGCATAGTCGCGACGCATGGAAACTATCTCGACGTCGAGCCGGTCTCCCGCCACCGCGCCAGGCACCATCACGGCTTTGCCATCCTCACGCCCAACACCGAAGGGGCCAAACGTCATCGCGCTGATTTCAATCTCCGCCATCGGTCGCCAAGTTTATCCCCACTACGCAATTCGCGCGATGCGACTTATAATGGTGCCCGCGCGCGTGGCCGCGCCATCTCATCTTCATTGCCTTGGTGACGCATTGGCTATTGAGACTGAACTCCGCGATCTTATCGACAGGAATCTTCCCGCTGATTCCGCCCGTCGCGTAGCCGCCTTTGCCGAGCGGCTGTTCGCGCGCGAGTCTGCCGACAATCGCGAGCGCGTCCCGGCCAAACGGCGGCTGGCCCTGGTGCAATCGGCATTCGAATTCTTTTCGGTCCGCACTGAGCCGGTTATCGCGCGAGTCGAATCTGTCACCGGGGACGACAACGATACTCTCACCGTCGTCGAAACCGTGACGACCGATTGCCCTTTCATCGTCGATAGCCTGCTCGAATACTTCCATCATCTCGGCGCCGCCGTTCGCACGATGCTTCACCCGGTCTTCAAGGTCACTCGCGATAAGCAGGGGCAGATCGCTTCGTTCGAACAGTCGCTGGCGTCCGAGCGCGGCGAATCCTTTGTTCACGCGGAACTTGAGCTGATGCCGACCCCCGAACGGGCGCGCCAGATTGAGCTGGACGTCATCTCGATTCTTACCGAGGTTCACGCTGCCACGGACGACTTTGATGAGATGACCGGCCGCGCGCTGCAGATTTGCGAGGAAACCGCGACCAGCCGCGAACTGATCGAAGTTCGCGACCTGTTGCGTTGGCTCATCCACGGCGGCTTCGTATTTCTTGGCTATCGGCGCTATCTGGTGAGCGGTGACGACGGCACCGTGCGGTTCGTGCTCGATCCCGGCACCGAGCTTGGCATCGCGCGCGAGCATGACGAGTCACGCTTTCGCACTTCGGTGCCTCTCGAAGAACTGTCAGCCGCGCGCCGCAAGCTTTTCTTCGAAGGACCGCCGCTGGTAGTCGGCAAGTCGCGCGTCGAGTCGCACGTACATCGGCGTCGCCCTATGGACAGCGTCTCGATTCGCCGCACCGACGCGTCGGGCCGGGTCATCGCGTTCGACAATTTCTTCGGACTATTCACTTCGAAGGCCTACGCGGAGGAAGCGCAGCACATTCCGGTTCTGCGGGCAAAGCTGCGCGAAGTGCTGGCGTATGAGGGCGCGGAGCCGGGCTCTCACGATTACAAGGAAATCGTTTCTGCCTTCAACAGCTTCCCCAAGGATGAACTCTTTCGCGCGCCGGTGGCTGAACTGCGGGCACAGTTGCGCCTCATCCTCGACGTCAAGAGCGAGGCGTCAGTGCGTCTTTTTGTCGCGCCCGATCTGCGGCACGGCAACGTTATCGCACTGGTAGTGATGCCGCGCGAGGGCGGCTCCGCGGAACTGAACCGGCGCATCCAGGATACGCTCGCGGCCGCGCTTCACGGCACTTTGGTTTATTTCTACCTCGCGCTCGGCGAAGGTTACACGGCGCGCCTTCATTTCTGTTTCGTCGCAGATCCGCCAAAGGCTTCCGTCGTTCGCAGTCTCGAGACCACGATCAGCGAGCTCGCCAGGCGTTGGGACGATCGGCTCGAAGAGCACCTGATCGAAAAGTTCGGGCCGCGTCGCGGACGCGCGCTGGCGGAGCGATGGGCCGGCGCATTCAGCGCTGACTACCAGGCTGCGACTGACGTAGCGCGGGCAATCGGCGACATCGATGACGTCGAAACGTTGATCGCCAGCGGCCGCGATTTCATGGTCGAGGCGGGACCGCACACTTTCGATGGTCACGCCGACGAAAGCCACAGTGACATACGGATTGTCGGTCTCGGCGACGCGCCGATGCTATCGCAGCTGATGCCCACGCTGCAGAACTTTGCCATCGAAGTGTTGGCCGAAGATGCTCACGAGTTGAGCCCACGCACTGACGGCAAGGCCACGCGCGCATACCTGGAAGTCTTTTCCGTGCAGGGACCCGCTTCGCAGCCGTTCGCGAAATTTCCCGGCGCTGCGCTGGTTGCCGACGCTATCACCGCCGTGCGCAACGGCCTCGCCGCGGACGATCCCCTCAACGCGCTAACCCTCAGCGCGGGCCTCGCGTGGCGCGAGGTCGCCCTTCTGCGCGCGTACCTCGTCGCCGCCTTTCAGATGCGCCTGGCCCCTGCTCGGGTGGGCTTGCAACGCGTCCTCCTGCAGTATTCCGGCCTCGCCAAATTGCTGTTCGAACAGTTCAGCGCCCGTCTCTCGTTCGACAGTCCAGCGTCACCGGAAAAAGTCGTGGAGATGCGCGAGGCCTTTATTGCCCGTCTCGGCTCTATCGAAAATATCGTCGACGATCGCACTGCGCGCGCACTGCTGTCGTTGGTCGAAGCGACCGTGCGCACCAATTTTTTCTGTGCGCCGCCCACTCCCGACCCATACATCGCGCTCAAGTTCCAGAGCGCGCGCATCACCGGACTGCCTGACACTGCGCCGCTGTATGAAATTCACGTCAACAGTCCGCGCATGGAAGGATGCCACTTGCGCCACGGACGCATCGCGCGCGGCGGAATCCGCTTCAGCGATCGCGCTGACGACTATCGCACCGAGATTCTCGACCTGATGAAGACCCAGACCGTAAAGAACGCGATCATCGTGCCGTTCGGCGCCAAGGGCGGGTTTATCGTCAAGCCGCGGCCGCGCCATCAGCCGGACGCGCGCGACGGGGTCGAGGCGTATCAGACGCTGATGAACGCGATGCTCGACCTCACCGACAATTTGACCGACGCCGGCCCGGTGCATCCCGCTCGCGTCCGCGTGCTCGATAACGATGGTCCCTATCTGGTCGTTGCGGCAGATAAAGGCACCGCGAGTTTCTCGGATGTCGCCAATCGGATCGCAATCGAGCGCGGCTTCTGGCTCGGCGACGCGTTCGCGTCGGGCGGCGAGCATGGTTACGACCACAAGCAGATGGCGATCACGGCGCGCGGGGCGTGGGAATCGGCGCGGCGGCATCTGCGCGAAATGGGTCGCGACCCCGACCGCGGCGCGCCCGTAACAATGATTGGCATCGGCGATATGTCGGGCGACGTATTCGGCAACGGCCTGCTGCGCTCGCGCAACTTGAAACTCATAGCGGCCTTCGACCATCGCCACATCTTCATCGATCCTGACCCCGACCCCGGCCTCAGCTTCAACGAACGCAAGCGTCTTTACGATCTGGCGCGCTCGAGTTGGGCAGACTACGATCCGACGCTCATCAGCAGCGGAGGCGGTGTGTTCCGTCGCGGCCAGAAACGAATCGAACTAAGTCCGCAGGCGCGTGCCGCGCTCGGCTGCGACGCCGATGCGCTTGACGGCGAATCTTTGATCCAACGAATCCTGCGCGCGCCCGTCGATCTGTTTTACAACGGCGGCATCGGCACCTACGTTCGCGCCACGACCGAAACCGATGCCGAAGTTGCCGACCACGCCAACGACGCATGCCGAATCACCGCGCCTGAACTTCGCGCGAAAATTGTCGTCGAGGGCGGCAACCTCGGTTTCACCCAGAAGGCGCGCATCGAGTATGCGCTCGCCGGCGGACGCATCAACACCGACGCGATCGACAACTCGGCCGGCGTCGACATGTCCGATCACGAAGTCAATCTGAAGATTCTGCTCGAGCCCGCCCTTGCTCGCGGCGCGCTCACTTTCGACGCGCGCAACCGGGCTCTTGCCGCATGCGCCGACGAGGTCGCTGACCGTGTCATCGCAGACAATCGCGACCAGGTGCTGTCGCTGAGCCTCGAACAGCTCCGCAGCCGCACGCATTTGACCGAGTTCCGCGACCATCTCCAGGCCATCGAAGATCGCGGCATCCTGACCGGGATGGAACCGGCGATGCCTCCGCGCGAAGCTCTGCGCGAGCGTCACGCGCGCTACCCGGGCCTCACGCGACCCGAGCTCGCGCTGGCTACTGCCTACACCAAGATCGATCTTATCGAGCGGCTCGAAACCACTGTGCTGGTTGATGATTCTTATCTCGTCGGACGGTTCCTGAAGCCGTACTTTCCGCCCTCGCTCGCCCAACTGAGCGGCGACGTCGGCGCTCATCGCCTGCGTCACGAACTGATCGCGACTCGCGCAGTCAACGAACTGGTCGATCTCGAAGGCTCGACATTCGTCTTCAGCCACGTGCGCGATCGCGGGGCCGCGGCTGAGGACGTTGTCCGCGCATGGGTTATCGCGACTGATGTGCTTTCGATTCATGAACGGGCCGCCGACCTCAAGCGCAACGCCATGGCGACCGCGGCTGAATCGGAGCTGGGCGCGTTTCTCGCGCTCGAACGCGCTTGCCGCAGTGCAACTGCATGGGCACTCGGTGAACTCGAGCCGGCTATTTCTATCGGCGCGGCGGTGACGCGCTTCAGGCCTGCGTTCGAGATGTTATGCGTTGAGTTCGAAACGATGCTGGCTGGAGGCGAGCGCGATCGTTTCGAGCGCCTCTATCGCGAGCTGCGCAGCAGCGTCGCGGACGGGGAGCTGGCGCATGGGCTCGCGCGGTTGGCCTTCGCCGATCACATTCTCAGCGTCCTGAGCCTCAGCTTCGCCCGTGAAATCGAACCCGTCAAAGCGGCGCATGCGTATTTCGGACTTGGTGCGCAACTCAACTTCGCGATCCTCGAAGAAGCGCTTCAATCGATCGGCACCGACGATCGCTGGGAGCGGCGCGCCGCAAATGAGCTCGCCACCGAACTTCGCGCCGCGCGAATCGCCCTGTGCTGCGCCGTGCTCGATGCCATTGCCGACGATCCCGGTATCGATGTCGATGAATCGATCGAGCAGTTGAAGCGTTTTCGCGCCAATCGATATGCGGAAGTCGCCCGGCTCTTCGACGAACTGAAAACACTTCCCTCGCCGGGCCTGCCGCCGATTCACGTCACGATTCGCGCCCTTTCCCGCCTCGCAGCGTAGTTACAGCGCCACCCGTGGCAGCTGCGCCGTCGGTTGCATCCCGGATTGCAGCGTCGAGTCCACGTCTTCCGACGGCCGCGGCTCGCGCAAGTCCTGATAGAGTCGTAGTCCCGCCGCAACTAGAAACGCCGTGGTCGCGAAGTTCACTCCAATCTCGGCGAGACCGACAAGAAAGATCGTCGTTCCGAGAAAACCGGTCACCACTCCCACCGGACCGAAGAGCAGGCTCACCACCACGAACGCTCCCGCTGCCCACGTGTTGTATCCCGACCACACCGCAAGAAAGACAACGATCCGTATCGCAACCTTGAAGAAGCGCTTGCGCATCAGGTCCCGGCTGAACAGTAGCGCGTGCCAGCTATGCTTGTCGTCGAAGATCAGCGCGTACTGTGCGAAGTACAACCACGCATAGATCAACGCGCCGACGATGATCATCAGCACCAGCGCGACGTATGCCCACACGCCAATCGAACCAGGCAGGAAATTCGACGCCTGCTGGAACAGAAACAGCCCCGCGGCGGGCGCGAGCAGTTGCAGAAACGTTACCCAGATGAATCCCGGCGCGAGCCGAATCGATCGTCGGTAGACTTCGATCGATTCAGCGACGATCGTAGGTTCGCGGATTCCCGCCTGGATCCGCTTAAGCGCGCTCAGCGTAACCAGTGTGACCAGCAGCGTGATCACGAAAACGATCCTATGGAGCACGTACGTGACCCATGGCGCGAACGGCTGCGGTTCCTGCAGTGGCGCCGGAGGAGGCGCGGGCGTGGCAGGAGTGTCGGCGCTGTCCACCTGGATGTAGCTGATACTTTGCGAGCCCGGCTCGAAGTTCGCTGCGAGCCGATGTTGCAGATTCAGCGCGTCTGGTAGCAGGCACAGCGACGCCGCCAGCAGCAACGGCGCCAGCACGACAGCCAGCACCGACCAGTTTCCACGCAAATCGTTTACCGCGTTGGCGAGATATATGAAGCTGCTTTTGAGACGGACGGGGCTCACGGCGCGATAGAGGTTGGCATCCTCGTTCGGGCGAGACAAGTCCGCCGCATTTCCCATGATCACTGCCTGGTTAGATGATATATTTGTATCTTACGATCCCCCAACGGAGTACCTACTCATGGCCGACGACGACCGCGCATCGAAAATCGAGCATGAGAATAAAATGATTCGTCGCCTGCGCTTCCTGGTTGAGCTGACTTTCGCCACCATCGCGCAGGACAACGACATGACGCTCGAGCTGGGATGGGAACACGTGCTGGCGCTCAAGGGCGCCGCGGTCGCGATGTTCCCCGGCAAGGAAGAAACCTTCGACCTGGTTTATCTACCGCGCTTCTCGCGTCTGCTCGCAGAGCGATTCGGCGCGAATTGACCGCGAAGGCGACATCGAGCGTTGGAAAAAGGTCGGGCTGGATCGCGAAACCCGATGGCTCGCTCATCCACGCGCAGATAACGTTCACCGATCGGATCACGGCGCTCGAGCCAGCATCTGGCGCCGATGACGATTACATTATTCCCGGCCTGGTCGATCTCCAGGTGAACGGCTCGCACAGCATCGACGTGATGAACGCGTCTGCCGATGCGCTCGCAATACTGAGCCGTCATCTCGCGCACGAGGGCACGACCGCCTGGATGCCGACGGCAGTCACCGCGCCAATCGAGAAGATCGCGCAGGTTCACGAGTCGATCGCGAGTGCCTTTGAAAATTCGCGCGCCGGCGACAGCGCCAATCAAGCTGCTATTCTCGGCATGCATCTCGAAGGCCCGTTCATCTCACCGCGTCGCCTCGGCGCGCATCCCACGCTTAACCTCGAGCCGCGCGGCGACGCCTTCGAGCGCGTGCTCGCGATGCGCGCGCTTCGCTTGATCACATTAGCGCCCGAGCTGCCCGGCGGACTCGAGGCGATTCGGCGCCTGAGCGCGCGCGGCGTCGTTGCTTCGATTGGACATACCAACGCGACCCTCGACGAGGCGAACGCCGGTATCGGCGCCGGTGCTCGCATGTTCACACATTTGTTCAATGCGATGCGCCCGTTGAATCATCGCGATCCGGGCGTCATCGCAGCCGCGCTCGCACCGAGCCCCGCACTCGTTGCACTCATCGCCGATGGCGTCCACGTGCATCCCGCGATGCTGCGGCTGGCAGTCAGGGCCCGCGGCAAAGATGGAGTGCTCCTGGTCAGCGATAAAGTTGCGCTGGCGCAAACCTCGGGATCTGAAAATATTGTCGGCCGTGCTCGCGCGACGGTTCGCGAAGGTGCTGCGCGCCTCGATGACGGCACGCTCGCGGGCAGCATCATCTCGATGCTCGACGGCGTTCGCGTCATGGTCGAAAAAGCCGGCGTCAGCATCGGCGATGCAGCCGTGATGGCTGCCACCAATCCGGCAAACCTGGTCGGCGCCCACGATCGCGGCCGCATTGAGGTCGGCGCGAGAGCCGATTTAATCGTGCTCAGCCGGGCGCTAGAGTTGAAGTCAGTATTCATCGGCGGTCGCGAGATTAGCTAGTCACCGATCGCCTCTGAATTTTTCGAAAGCATTATCAATCGGAGCCAGGCGATGCCGCTGAACCAGGCCTGCGTGGGCCGCGAATACCCGCCCGTCACCATCAACGTCACGCTCGACGCGATCCAGAAGTATGCGCGCGCGTACAATGACGACAACGCCGCGTTCTTCGACGCGAGCCGCGCTGGCGGCATCGTTGCGCCGCCGATGTTCGGCGTCACCGTCACCTGGGATGCTCTGATGAAGGCCATGATGGATCCCGACCTGCACGTCGACCTCTTGCGTCTGGTTCACGGCGAGCAGGACATGGAATTTCCAAACCCGATCCGACCCGGCGATGTCGTCACCGCGACTGCAAAAGTTGTTTCGATCGAGACCAAAACCACCGGCGAGACGATGACCATTGAGCTGAACGCCGCGAACCAGAAAGGGCAACCTGTCCAGAAGACATTCTTCATTATTTTCATTCGAGGCGCTCGAAACCGTGACGCGTCCGCGGAGCCGCGTCCCGTCGAGCCCGATCGCGGCGCGCCGCTTTTCACGATCGCGCAAACCATCGACCAGGATCAGACCTACCGCTATGCGGAAGCCTCCGGCGATCCGAATCCGATTCACGTCGACGAGAACATCGCAAAGATGGCGGGCCTGCCGGGCATCATCGTGCACGGCCTTTGCACGATGGCGTTTACGTCGAAGGTCGCGATCGACAAGCTGTGCGGCGGCGACCCGACTCGCCTCAAGCGGCTGCGTGTGCGCTTCTCCCGACCGGTGTTGCCCGGCCAAACCATCACCACCAAGCTCTGGGCCGAAGGCGAACGCAACGGCCGCAAAGTTTTCGCCTACGAAACCTTCAATCCCGATGGTCAAGCGGTTATCAAGGGCGGCATCGCCGAAGTCGCCACCTGACGCTGTTTCGCTCCCGTGAAAATCACAATCGGCCTTTCACTTTCTCTCACCGGTGAATATTCACCGATGGGGCGGCAGGCCGAACTCGCGATACGCCTGTTCGTCGCCGACGCCAACGCCAGCAGCGCGCTCCGCGTCGCGGGCGAGCGCTGTGAATTTGAGCTCGACTGCCAGGACGACGCGAGCAACCCCGGGCGATGCGCTGAAATCTATCGCACACTCTGCGCTGATCGCAGGATCGGCATAATCTTCGGCCCATACTCGAACCGCCTCGCGGGCGTTGCCGCCATCATCGCCGGACAATTCGGCCGCGTGTTCATAAATCACGGCGGCGCCGGCGACGAACTATATGAAAGGGGCGACAAGCTAATCGTTGGAATACTCACTCCGGCAAGTGACTATTTGCGTGGATTCGTCCGACTACTCACCCAACTGAAGCTCTGGCGCAAGCGCGTCGCGATCGTCGCGACCAGGTCACCCTTTGCTCGCGCGGTTGCGTCGGGTTTTGAGCGCGCTGCCGACGAACGTGCCTCGCGCCGGCGCGGAGTCCGCATTCGCGTGAAATGGAACGGAGCCTTCGACCCCGCCTCGACCTCTGCGCGACTCTTCCCCGCGCTCGCTCGCAACCGCGTCAACGCTCTGGTCAGCGCCGGTAGCTACGAACACGACCTTGCCGTCATGCGCGCAGTCGCAGAGTCCCGTCTCGACATCCCGGTGCTCGGATGCGTCGCCGCGGGCGTTGCGCGCTTCGGCTCGGACTTAGGTGAGCTTGCGGAGGGAATAGTCGGCCCTTCGCAATGGGAGGATTCGCTCGAGCTACAGCCCGCGCTCGGCCCGACCCCTGCCGAGTTTGCTCGCCGAATGCGTACCGCCGGCGCCGCCGTGTCTCCCGATTATCCCGCCGCGCAGATCTACGCCGCCGGTCTCCTGACCGCTGCCGCCCTCGCAGCCGCCGGCCGCCCGGACGACACGATGCTTCGTGACGCATTCTCCGATTTGCGTACGACCACGATGTTCGGCGACTTCTCGATCGACCGCGTCACCGGCCGCCAGCTCGGTCACCGGATGCTGCTGGTGCAATGGCACCGCGGCCGCAAGGTTATCATCGCGCCCGAATCGCACGACGACTCCGGCTCGCTCGATTTTCCCGCCGGATGGCGTCTGCTCCTTGCGGGCGCCGAGCTGCTTCGCTTAAGTCGTCCAGACGATTCTCGCGAATCGCTGGACGATGAGGCAGACGATCCGGATCGGGACAACGATGAGCGCAATCACGATTAGGATCTCCCCCGGCAAAGTTTTCGCGATCGGCTTGATGTCCGGGACTTCGCACGACGGCGTGAGCGCCGCCATAGTCGAGCTCGACCAACGCTCCCGTCCGCCCGCGCGCCTGATCGCTTTTCACAGTTTTCCGTACTCAGCGCCCTTCCGCAAAGAATTGCTCGCTGCTTCGGCCGACAAAAAAATCGGTGCGTCCGCGATTTCCACGCTCAACTTCGCACTTGGACGCCAGCTTGCGCGTGCGGCGATCGAGATCGCCCGCCGCGCGCGCGTGCCGCTTCACGACGTGGCCTTCATCGGATCGCACGGCCATACTTTTTTTCATCTGCCGCCAAGGCGCACGCGTCGCGGACAAATAGCCTCCACGCTGCAACTCGGCGAGTCCGCCGTCATAGCCGCTGACACTGGCGTTCCAGTCGTCGCCGATTTCCGCACAATGGACCTCGCGCTCGGTGGCGAGGGCGCGCCACTTGCTCCTCTCGCGCACCTGTGGCTGTTCGCCGATCCCAGCCGCGGACGCGTCGTGCAAAACATCGGCGGCATCGCCAACGCGACTTACATTCCGCCGCGCGCTCGCCTCGGCGATACCGGCCCTATCGCATTCGATACCGGCCCCGGCAACGGAATGATCGACGCGCTCGCGTCGCGAATTTCGGGCGGACGTCTGCGAATGGATCGCGATGGGCGCATCGCGGCGCGCGGCCACGTGAACGCGCCGATGCTCACCAAGCTGATGCGAAATCCCTATTTCCGCCGCCAGCCGCCGAAATCAACCGGCCGCGAGGAATTCGGTCCGCCGCTGCTCGATCGGATCGTCGCCGACGCACGCCGCATGAAAATTCTTGACTACGATCTCCTCGCCACCATCACCGCTCTTACCGCGCGATCGATCGCCGACTCCTGCCGCCGCTTTATCTTTCCGCGCGGCCCCGTCGCTCAATTGATCGTCACCGGCGGCGGCGCGCAAAATCCTATCATGATGCGAATGATCGCGGCCGAGCTTCCCAAAGTCGAAGTGATAACCGCCGCGGACGTCGGCGTTGACGGCGACGCGCTCGAGGCTGTCGCATTCGCCATCCTCGGCTACCAGATGCTGCACCGCCGCCGAGGCAACATTCCCAGCGTCACCGGTGCGCGCGCGCCCGCCATTCTCGGCAAACTGACGCTGCCCCCGCAGCCAGCCCAATGATCGCGTTCGCGAGTCCCTCGTCCCACAAACCCTTCCTACAGGGACGAAGTCCCGCATCTTCTCTTTCTGATTCACTGGGTGCAGGGGTCACCCCTGCCCAAGGAAGTATGAAACCCACGGAGGGGTTTCATTAAAGTCAGGTTCTCAGTCCTCTCTCACGCGCTCCTCTTATCCTCCGGCGCCACGACTCCCGCCTTCGCCGCCGACTCGACGACTGCAGAGCGAAAAATCCCATGAGCCATCGTCGATTCCTCTCGATCTGCGCGCGCCGCATAAATTCTCATGCGCGCTTCATGTGCCGATTTGTCGTCCGGCGCGGCTGCGACCGCCCAATCCGCCAAATGACACGCGAGCACTATTTCACCCGCCGCAAGTTTTTCATTGGCGCGCGCAATCACCGGCGCCACACCGCCAGCCAGCGCAGCGATCTCCCGCGCTCGTTCGCCGTCAGTCGCGGGTTTAAGATTCGACGGCGTGCCGTCGTACCAGCCTCCTTCGAGTCGCCAGATATTGCGCACGATAAACTCGGGCTCGTCATAAACCGCCTGTAGCCACGGCTTCTCCGCAAGGCTCGCCGGTGGCTTGACGGCATGGATCACCTCGTCCAGCGTCGCACCGGCATTCATCATTTCAATCGTCTGATCGTAAAGCGCTTGCAGATAGTTCGCGGTGTCGTTGAGCACCTGGCGCACCCGAATCGCGCCAAACACCGGATAACCGTGTCCCGGCACGAGTACTTCTGCTCCCAGCCGCGCCATCACGCGCAGCGCCTCCGCCCATTCGCGCGCGTAGCGCTGCGCCTTCTGTGGATTGCCCGCGTTGGGCGCCGCCCAGATGATCAAATCGCCGGTGCACAGCAGCTTGCGCTGCGGAACAAAGACCCAGCAATGGTCGTCGGTCTCGCCGCGCGCATGATGGCATTCGAACTTGTCGTCGCCGGCAACTACATTCAACTGACTATCGAAGTAGGTATCCGGGTATACATACTCAGTCGGCCATGCCGCCGGCCGGTTGAACTGCCGCGTATTGACTACGCTGTTATAGCCGGCAGTGCGCTTGTAGCGATCGAACCGCGCCGCGACTGCGCGATGTCCCACGACGCGCGGCCGCGCGACCTTGTTCTTCTGCGCATCCGCGACGATCGCCGGCATCCCGCAAGCGTGATCGACATGCCCATGCGTGTAGATCGCGGTGTTCACCCGGTCCGGCGAAAACTGGCGAATCAGTTTCACCGTCGCCTCCTGGTTGAAGTAGCCGCCGGTGTCTACCAGCACCAGGCCCTCGCGGGTCTTGGCCGCCGTCACATTCGC
This sequence comes from uncultured delta proteobacterium, assembly GCA_963842215.1. GTDB lineage: Bacteria > Desulfobacterota > Binatia > Binatales > Binataceae > Binatus. Next base: position 142,812 of record CAWJFQ010000010.1, read on the forward strand.
AAACCACCGGTAAAACATCACGCCGTCGGCGATCTCCTCGTACTCGCCGGTCGGCAGCAGCGGATGGAATTGTCGGGTCGTAATCGAGCCGGTGAAAATTTTTTCCGATTGATCTCTTATCACGCCCATAGCTGGCGGTTCCTCTCTCCGCGATTGTTTCTCGATCGAACGGATCTAATTTATCCGATGCAGCTCCCGGATATGTCGAATCTTCTCATGCTTGACCCAGTTATAACGCTGATGCTGATCGATCAGGCTCGCCTCGATGCCCGCCGCGCGAGCGCCCTCGACATCGATAGAATAAATGTCACCGGTGAATTTGACTTCGTCGGCGCCGACGCCCAGCCGCTCGAGCGCGATTTGAAAAATCCGCGGATCGGGTTTCGCCACGCCCACGATGTGCGAGTCGATTATCACGTCGAAGTATTGTGCCAGCCCATATCGTTTTGCATCTGCTTCGACCTGACCCTCCGCATTCGACACGATCGCCAGTTTGTATCCCGCCGATTTGAACGCCTCGAGCGCCTCGAATGTGCCCGGCCGCACGACCCGCCAGAGCGACGCTTCACGATGTATGGTGCCAAATCTCACCGCGCATTCCTGGAATTCCTCCTGCGGAATTCCCGCCGCCGCCATCCAGCCGCGAAAAAAATGCTCGTATGCTGCATTGTTGGCCTGCGCGTTCTTCCCGCTCATCAGATGGCGATCGATCGCTTCGCGCCCCGCGTATTCAGCATGCTCGAGTGCGAGCGCCTCGAGCTTGCGCCCTTCGCGCGAGAACTCCCGTGCCAGCAATTCGAAATCCAGGAACGCCAGCGTGCCGCCGAAGTCGAACATCAACGCCTTCAGTTTCTTATTTTTCGAAGCACTCATTCCGCTCCAGCTTAGCAGGGGCATCGGTCTGGCAACCACGTCAGCAGGCAAACGCCAATATTCTTAATACTGGGTGCAGGGGTCACCCCTGCAAGGAAGCGTGAAACCCACCGCGGGTTTCACATTAAATTCCTATCTCATTGCGCCGTCGTTCGCCAAAAAGATATGATTTTTCTGGAGTTTTGTCCCCGACGCGCTGGCGCTCCACAGGAGAAGTGATGTTCACCGGTATTATTGAAGACCTCGGCACCGTCGAAAGCCTCAAGCCGACCGATCAAGGAGCCGTGATTTCCGTTCACACCTCGCTCCCCGTTTCAGAGATAAACATCGGCGACTCGATCACCGTCAACGGCGCGTGCCTGACCGTGACGGCCAAAAGTCCCGGCCGCTTCGCGATGGACATCTCCGCCGAGACCCTGCGATGCACCGGACTGGGCGATTTGAAACCCGGCAGTCGGGTCAATCTCGAGCGATGCCTCACGCTCAACAAGCTGCTCGGCGGACACCTGGTCTCCGGCCACGTCGACGGCATCGGTCGGGTCGTATCCATCAAGCCCGAAGGCGACTCGAAATTGTGCACCTTCGAGATCGCGCCGGCTCAAGCGCGCTACCTGGTCGAGAAGGGCTCGGTCACCATCGACGGCATCAGCCTCACGGTATTTTCAATCAACGACAATCAATTTTCCGTCGAGGTGATTCCTCATACGCTGCGATCGACCACGCTCGGGTTCAAACAGCCCGGCGACAGCGTTAACATCGAGAACGACATGCTGGTCAAGTATGTTGAGAAGATTCTCGCGATTCGCGCGACCCCGGCGCTGGCCTCCTGAGTAGAGTGAGAAGTTGAGAAACGCATGAGCCTGATGCAGATACCGCGCAAGATCGAGTACGCACTGCGTGCGATGATCTATCTCGCCGATCATCCGTCGGGCGTGGCGCGCGGCACCGAAATAGCCAGCCGCGAGCAAATCCCGAAGTATTATCTTGAAAAAGTCATTCGCGATCTGATGCGCCGCGGGCTCGTCCACGCGCGCCGCGGTCCTGGCGGCGGCTATCAGCTCGCGCGCAAAGCCGACACCGTCACTTTTCGCGATATCATCGAGGCGGTCGAGGGTCCGATCACGCTCAACGTCTGCACCGACGGCAGCAGCTCATGCGCTTTGCAGCCGACCTGCCGCATGTACCGCGTGTGGGAGAAGGGCCAGCGCGTGCTGCTCGAAGTTTTCTCCGATACCTCGCTCGCCGAAATTGCCGCCTCGCGTCCCTCGCCGCCGGTTTGTGCCCCCGACCTCACGTCGAACTCGATATCGCCGGCCAAGTCCCAGCCCGCGTAGCCGAATTGAAGAACCCCGCGACTGCGACTTTGCGAATCCTCGCCGCTCTAATCCCTCTCCTCGTAAGGAGAGCTCTGCGCAACTCTCTGTCTCCTCTCCCTGTGAGGAGGGCTGTGCGTAACTGCTTCGCGTCCCCTCTGTCCCCTCTCCCTGCAAGGGAGAGGAAGGGTGAGGGTCCGAATACAGCGCCCTGCGCGATTCAGGATTCTGCTCTTGCCAGAAGGAATCGGAGGGTTACGCAAAGCTGTCCTGTGAGGGAGAGCATGAAGGTGAGGGTCCGAATACAGCGCCCTGCGCGATTCAGGATTCTGCTCTTCCCGAAGGACTCGGAGCTTACGCACAGCTCCCCCGTCAGGCAGAGGTTAGGTGAGGGTCCTTATTCAGCGCGTCGCGCGCGATCAGGCTTCCGCTCTTCTCCGGTCCTCACGTGAGCGATTTCGGAATCAGTTTCAACGACTTTACCGGTAAGCCACGCCGCGGCGCGCCGATCTTTACCGAGAAGACTTTTTATCTCGAGGAATTTTACGGCAAGAGCCTGCTCTTCGCGCTGATTCCACCCGCCGGACAGCGAATCTCCGACTTCGACTCCCTGCTCTTGACGCTCCGCGAATTGCGCCGCAATCAAACCCGATGCGTCGTGATCGTTTCGCCGAGCGCACTGCCGAAGCTGATGCGCCGGCTTGGCCGCCTCGCGCCCTCGGAACCGCCGCCGGTCTTCAATCCATCTGAAGGACTTCGCTCGCGCCCCTATCCACCGGACTCCGCCGTCGCCGAGATCTGGGCGCGACTCCGCGCTGGATCGATCGTCGTCGCATCGATGAGCCGTGACGACGCCGACGATCTCACGGTCTTCGCTCGCGAGCTCGCCAGCCGCCTCCGCGTCTTCAAGCTCCTGCTGCTCGATCGGCGCGGCGGCCTGGTCGACAACAAGACCGGCGAGACGCTCTCATTCGTCGAGGAACATCGCATTCGCCGCACCATGCGCCACCTCCGCTCACGCGCTCGCAGAGCCATCGTGCGCGCCGCGCTCGACGCGCTCGAGGACGGCGTCGGCTCCGTCAACCTGGTCGCGCCAGGCGACGTTTACGAAGAACTCTTCAGCTTCATCGGCGCCGGAACGCTGTTCACCGAGATGCAGTACGGCTTCGTCCGACCCGTCTCGATCGACGATTTCGAAGAAGTCGAAGCACTGATCGTCCGCGGCCAGACCGAAGGCCACCTGCTGCCGCGCACGCCCGAACAGATCGCGCAAATCCTGCCGTCATGCTTCGGCTACCGCATCGGCGACGAGCACCTCGCCGGAATCTGCTCGCTGCTGACCGAGCCTTATCGCCGCGACCGCGCCGGCGAGATCACCGCGATGTACACCTTGACCCGTTTTCAAGGCGAGGGTGTCGCCGCGGTGCTGGTCCGCGAGATCCTCAAGGAAGCCCGCGCGCGCCGTCTCCAATACGTCTTCGCATGCACCAGCGACGATCGCGTCGCCGGTTTGTTCTCTCGTCTCGGCTTTGAACGCGTCAGCGCGCGCGAGGTACCCGCGGCCAAATGGCGCGGCTACGATTCCTCGCGCATCACCAGTCTTAGTATACTGCGCGTAGAACTCGACTGACTAGTTCATGATTAGCTATTAGTTCGCGACTGGCTATTATGACCCTCAAAGCTGCTGCCGCGATCGCCGGGATCGCCATCCTCATCGCCGTCCTCACCCTCCATCGGTTGGGCGCCGGCGACGTCTGCACCGGCAACGAGGCCGTCGAAGGCGTCTTCGTCCAGCAGATGGTCGAACACGGGCATCTCCTGTTCCCGGTCGAGAACGGCAATGTCCCGATGTACAAGCCGCCGCTCTTTCACTGGACCGCCGCCGCCATCGATCGCCTCGCCGGAATCGAGAAAGTGACTGCGACCAACCTCCGCCTGCCATCCGCACTCTACGCGATCGCTGGCGCGCTGCTCACGATGCTGCTTGCGTACGAAATTCTCGGCCTCGACGCCGCCGTCCTCGCCGGGCTGGCGCTCGCCGCCTCCTATCAGTACGTCAGCCAGGGCCGTTTCGGCCGCGTCGACATGACGCTGTGCTTCTTCGAGTCCCTCGCCCTGTTCGCTTTCCTGTGGTGGATGCCGCGGGACGCGACCTTGTCCGGCCGCGACGCGCGATTCGAATCCAGCTTGTCTGCGCTCTATCTGATGGCGGCTGCGCTCGGCCTCGGGGTCCTGGCCAAGGGCCCGGTCGGCGCGATTCTTCCCGGCGCCTCGATCCTGATCTTCATGATGGTCGAGCGCCGCGGACCTCAGATCCTCACGATGCTCGATCCCGGCGCGATCATCCTCGGTGGAGCGATCGCGTCGAGCTGGTATCTCGCCTGCTACTTCGGCGGACGTTTCGCCTTCCTCAATCGCCAGCTCGACACCGAAAATGTCGGCCGCTTCTTCGGCTCACTTGGCGCGATGGCGCCGTGGTACTACCTGAAACCCGTCATCCTGAATTCGGCCCCGCTGAGCATTCTCGTCCCAATCGCCGCGATCTACGCATTACTCACTCCATTAGTCAGTCGTAGCAACGAGACTGATGTAGTCAAACCGCCATTCACCTCCGCTCGCGCCCGCTCCGCCGTCCGCCTCTTCGCGATATTCTACTTTGCCACCGTCGTCTTCTTCAGCATCGCCGCTTACAAGCGCCGCTCCTATTTGCTGCCGGTATGGCCCGCCGCCGCCGTGATTCTCGCATGGTGGATCGTCACCGCTGCCTCCGCTTGCATGGCGCCGACCCGCGACCGTGACATTCGCCGCGCTATGCGCCGGGCTGGCAGTCTTCAACTTCATCTATATACCGCGCGCAGAAGTGCTCGCCTGCCGCGACGATTCTTTCCGCCCCGCCGCTGAAGAAATCGCCCGCGTAGTCGCGCCCGCCGATCCGCTGTTTCTTTATGGATTTCAGGAAGAGGTCGCGCCGCTTCTGTTCTACCTCGATCGCGACGCTCCGGTTTTGCAGGGCCGTCTCGGCGACGCGCCGCCCGGCTTCGTCATCGTCCCCGCCCACTTCTGGAAAATGCATCAGCGCGACGCGCTCGACTTCGAGCCCGTGCTGACTTCCGAACACGGCAATCGCCGCCTCGTACTCCTCAAGCGCGGCAAGTCCTACGCCTTCGCGCGCCCTCCACTCTTCGACGCCCGCGCCACCGCCTTGTACCTTTCGCATTCGACCAGGTGATCGTTGACCATCCCGGTCGCCTGCATCATCGCGTAGCAAATCGTCGAGCCAACGAACTTGAACCCGCGCGCGAGCAATTCTTTGCTCATCGCATCCGACTCGGCCGTGCGCGCCGGTACCTGCTTGAGCGCGGTCCATTTGTTGATCAGCGGCCGCCCGCCCACGAAGCGCCAGATGTATTCGTCAAAGGTGCCGAATTCCTTCTGCACCGCGACAAACGCTTTCGCATTGCCAATCGTGGAATTGATCTTCAGCCGGTTGCGAACGATCCCGGCGTCGGCGAGAAGTCTCGCGACATCGCGATCGCCGAACTTCGCCACCCGCCTCGGCTCGAATCCCTTGAACGCGACGCGGTAAGCATCGCGCTTGCGCAGAATCGTGTCCCAGCTCAGCCCAGCCTGCGCGCCCTCGAGCGTGATAAACTCGAACCACCGCAGATCGTCATGCACCGGCACTCCCCACTCTTCATCGTGGTAACGAATCGCCAACTCATTGCGCGCCCATCCACACCGCATATTGTTTCTTTCAGTTAAAACTTCTAACAGGGACGAAGTCCCGCATTTTTCCTTCTTATCACTGGGTGCAGGGGTCACCCCTGCCCAAGGAAGCGTGAAACCCACGGAGGGGTTTCACATTAAATCAAGTGATTTGCCCTTCCCCTTACTACGCGCCACTCGCGCTCTTCCGCTCCGGCTCCTGCTCCGCCGCTTTCTCCGCCGACTTTTCCGCGCAGCGCCGCTTCAACTCCGCGAACGCGTCATCGACGAACGCCTTCATCAGTGCGACATCGGGCATCACGCGCGGGTCCGCCATCATTCCGAAGTATAAACTCTTATAGTAACTGAGTATTGCGACTGCATACCCCATCGTCGCGCCGAGCGGAACCAGCGGTACCATGTCGAGACATACATGACCGTTGATATATTGCGGCACCTGCACGCCCGGCACGTTGGTCGCGATAAAGTTTATTCCGAACGCGGGCAGCCCGAAGCCGTCCGGCCGTGGCTTCCAGTCCGTCCACTTCGCCAGCCGTCCCCCGACGTCCAGCATCGTGGTCATCGCGCGCGAGGCCGGGCCAATCATGCTCGGTGGAATCGCGTCGCTGAGCTGCATCATGGCTTCCAGAGCCTGCGCCGACCCTGCCGCCTTGATCCGCTCGGTCTCCTCGTGGATCAGTTTCAGCCGCTCGACGACGTCCATCGGCGCCGCCGGCGCGGTCGGGAACATCATCGACACCCGATTGCCTAGCGAGCTCCTTTCACTTTTTTGCCGCACATTGACCGGACATCCAATACACAGTTGCTGTCCCTCGACGGCGTACCCATGATGCTGCAAATAGCGCGCAGCGCCCTCGGTCAACATAGCCAGTACGACATCATTAACCGATCCGCCAAACGCCGATCTGATTGCGCGAAAGTCCGCGAACGATTGACGCGTCCATGCCACGATCCGGTCCTGCGTAACCGGGGTGGAGTTCCACGGCGTCGCCACTATTCGCCGCGTCATCAGCTCGGTCATTTGCCGCGACGCCTCGCCCAATTGCCGCGCGCGCTCCGTTACCGCCGCCGGATCCTCGATCGCTTCGACCGCCGCGTTGATCGTCGCGTTGACCGTGCCTTGAATCTGACTCGCGCACCGCCTCCGCGAATCGCCGAATCAGGCTCGACGGCCGCGCCGCCACCCACGGCTCCGGCGGCTGCGGGATATCCTCGGGCTCCGCGCGGAAATCGTACATCACTTTCAGCAACTCGACCCCCGACACCCCGTCGACCAGGCAATGATGCACCTTCCACATCAGCGCAGTACGATTTCCCTTAAGATTCTGGAACGTGTGCAATTCCCACAGCGGATGCTTGCGGTCGAGCGGCTTCTGAAAGATGCGCATCATTTCCGCCAGCGCGTCGGCTTCACTCATCGCCTCGGGCAGCTCATGCAGATGCACGTGATTGTCGAGCGAGAATTCCGGGTCATCCTCCATCATTGCGTGCGCGAAATTCAGCGGCACTTCGATCAGCCGCTGGCGGTAGCGCGGCACCAGATGCATCCGTTCTTCGAAATGCCCCAGCAGCCCGTGGAAATCGACCCGCCCTTCGAACAGCCCGATCGATCCGATATGCAGCGGTCCGCTTTGCGATTCGCCGTAGATAAAGGTTGCGTCCTGGGTCGATAGCCGATAGCTCGAGGCGGACGGAAAGGTAGATTTTTCGGCCATTTTTACTCACCTCCGAGCCGATTTCCCTGGCTTGGCTCACGGTGCGGTAACCGTCCCAGCAGAGAACACCCTGGAAATGACATTGCCGCAGACTGCCCAGCTTGGCAGGCATGGTCTATTCAGTGCAAGCCGAATTCCTGGGCAGTTATGCTTGCCGCGCCGTGCGCTCTGATCAAGGATAGCGATCCGCGCGAGCTACAATCTTCTTACCTGGGTTCTCGCTCGCAGCGCTTGCATACCGTAGTCCGTCGCGGAGGTCCCGATGGCCGAGCAGATCAAAACCAATCGCCCTTATCCTATTCAGCTTAAATTGCGCGACGGCCACGGCGCCTCCATTCGCGTTATGGAGCCCGCTGACCTCGACCGGATTATCGACTTCGCCAAGGACCTCCCCGCCGACGACCTGCTCTTCCTTCGCACCGACATCACCGACCGCGCCGTCGTCAAGCAATGGATCGATAACATCAAGAACGGAACCACCATCACTCTGCTGGCCGAGATCGACGGCGACCTGGCCGCCTACGCCAGCGTTCATCTGGATCAGGCGCGATGGACCCGGCGGGTCGGCGAAATTCGAATCATTACTTCGTCGCGCTACCGTGGCGCGGGACTCGGCCGCCGGCTCGCGGCCGAAGTTTTCGATCTCGCGCGTTCGCTCGGGCTCAAAAAGATCACCGCCCAGATGACGACCGAGCAGACCGCCGCGCGCGCCGCCTTCGAGCATCTCGGCTTTCAAGTCGAGGCGATGCTCTCCGATTGGGTCGAGGACCGTCGCGGCCGTTCGCGCGATCTCCTCATCATGACCTACGACGTCGACGGCTTCTCCGACCGCGTCGTCGCGTAGTCTGCTTTCTTAAACACCGGGTGCAGGGGTCACCGCTGCCCAGGGAGGTGCGGAACCCACGGCGGGTTCCGCATTCAATTAAGCCCTCAACCCATCCGGCAATCGAAACGATCCATCCACATCGCACGGCAACTCGACCACCCGCACCACCGCATCGAGGTTCAACTCTCCATATAGATGAGGAAACTGCTCGCCCGCCGCCTCACCATGCGCCCCCGCCGGCGCCTCGTACCTCAACTCCGCCTTCAGTCGGGACTCGTCGATACACAAAACCACGAGCCCCGCATGCCCTCGATAGAACCGGTTGGCAGTATCGGCCAGCTGCGCGACCGTCGAGCAATGGATAAATCCCTCGGCGCTAACGCTCGCCGGCGCGTACCTCCCGCGCACAGCCGCTTCCGTCCACTCGATGTGCTTGACTATATGAAAGATCATCGCAAGTGATATCGAATCATTCAGGCGTCCATCGATCGAGACCGCAAAAAATTGTTCTGCGCACGTCCCGCAAGGAGTCCAATTCACATGAAGCGCCGAATCAGCCTGCCGATGTCCATACTCCTCATCTTGTCGATCGCAGCGATCTCGATTCTCCGGCCCGCGGATGCGACCCCGTCAGACACCGGCACCCTCGCCGCGCTGCAAGCGGCGGTTGACGGATCAAATCGCTCCGAAGCCAACAAGGCTCGCGGCAAGTATCGCCATCCGGTCGAGACGCTGACCTTCTTCGGCATTCAGCCCGATATGACCGTGGTCGAAATCTCGCCGGGCGCCGGATGGTACACCGAAATCCTCGCACCATTCCTCAAAGACCAAGGCAAACTCTACGAGGCCGTCGGCGGAGGCCCGGGCGCCAAGGCCTTCGCCGACAAGCTCAAATCCGATCCCGCGGTCTACAGCCAGGTGATAGTGACGACGCTGCAGCCGCCGGCCCAAACCGATATCGCACCCGCCGGCTCCGCTGACATGGTCCTGACGTTTCGCAACGTCCACGACTGGCTCCCGCGCGGCACCACCCAGGACTACTTCAAGGCCTTTTATCGAGCGCTGAAGCCGGGCGGCATCCTGGGCATAACCGACCATCGCGCCGATCCAACGCAGCCGCAGGATCCAAAGGCCAAAAATGGATACGTGCGCCAGGACTATATGATCCAGCTTGCGGAGCAGGCCGGTTTCAAACTGGCAGGCTCATCTGAAATCAACGCAAACCCCAAAGACCTGCGCGACCACCCGGTATGGAATCTGCCGCCAACCTTGCGCCAGGGCGAAAAAGATCGCGACAAGTACCTCGCGATAGGCGAGAGCGACCGAATGACCCTGAAGTTCATCAAACCAGCAGACACGGCGCACTGACACACGAACGCCAATAAACTTCCTGCCGGAAGAACTTGATTGAATGTGAAACCCACCGTGGGTTTCACACTTCCTTGGGCAGGGGTAACCCCTGCACCTTAGTAAAATAAGGAAAGATGCGGGACTCCGTCCCTGTTAGGAAGTTAGCAAGCAGCCATCTGCTCTGTCTCCTCTCCCTGTAAGGGAGAGGATGAAGGTGAGGGTCCAAATATAGCGCCCTGCGCGATTCAGGATTCTGCTCTTTGGTCTAATAGCCCAGCGGAAGTTACGCAAAGGTCTCCTGTAAGGAGAGCTGTGCGTAACTGCTTCGCGTCCCCTCTGTCCCCTCTCCCTGCAAGGGAGAGGAAGGGTGAGGGTCCTATTACAGCGCCCTGCGCGATTCAGGATTCCGCTCTCTGATCCGATCTCCCCGCTGAACGTATGCAAAGCTCTCTTGCAGGGAGAGGAGACCGAGCAGTATTGCCTCGCTCCTTCATTCCGCGACACTCAATCTGTTACCTATCCTGCAGGTCTATTAGTTGCCGATCCCGCCGGTCTGTACCCGGCGCCGACCTCCCCTCGGACAACGGGAGGTCATAAGAGCGGAATCGTGAATCGCGCAGGGCGCTGTATTCGGACCCTCACCTTCATCCTCTCCCTTACAGGGAGAGGAGACAGACTTCCGCGCCAATAAGTTCTAACAGGGACGAAGTCCCGCATCTTTATTTCTTATCACCGGGTGCAGGGGTCACCCCTGCCCAAGGAGGTGTGGAACCCACGGCGGGTTCCACTAAATAAGTTTCCGGCCTTTCTCCTTCCCGCAAGCGCTATGCGCGCATCGCGCTGCGCGAATTCCCCAGCAGCATCTCGGCGACCGCGGTCAGATCATTATCGTCGTAGTAGTCGATCTCGATCCGGCCCGGGCTGCGTCCGCGCCGCTTGAAAATTCTAACCTTGCGCTTGAGCGCGCGTTGCAGACCCTCGGCCAGCGCGTTCAAATTGGCGTCGGCGGCCGATCGCGATGACCCAGTTTTGGAGTTGCGTGGGCGATTGGCAGTCGCCATTTCTTCGGCGCCGCGCGCCGAGATTCCGACCGCCGCGATTCGCCGCGCCGCCGATACTTGCGCCTCCTCCGATTCGATCGACAGCAGCGGCCGCGCCTGCCCTGCAGTGAGCTGTCTCATCGCGATCATATTCAAAATCTGCTGCGGCAGTTCCAGCAATCGGATCGAGTTGCTGACGTAGGGCCGGCTCTTGCCGACGCGCAGCGCGATTTCGTCCTGGGTGAGCCCGAAATGGTCCATCAGGCGGAAAAACGCGAGCCCTTCTTCGACTGCGTTCAAATCCTCGCGCACGATATTTTCGACCAGCGACATTTCCAGCGCCGAGCGATCGTCGAGTTCCCGCACCACCACCGGCACGGCTTCCAGACCCGCCGCGCGCGCTGCACGCAGCCGGCGCTCGCCCGCGATCAGCTCATAGCGCGGGCCGTCGATATCAGACGCGTCTCCGATTCGCCGCACGATCAGCGGCTCGATAACTCCCTGGCTCTGGATCGCGCGGGTAAGTTCGGCCAGCCGGTCTTTGTCGAAATTTATCCGCGGCTGAAAAGGCCCGGGCGTGATACTTCCGACCGGCGCCATCTTGAATTGCGCACCGCCGCCGGTTTCATTGTCCGCGCCGGTCTCGATTTCCGGCGCGGCGTTTCCGATCAGCGCATCGAGCCCGCGTCCCAATGGTTTCCGCATCATCCTGGTAGTCCTCTGAAATCGCGATCGTGTTCGCCTCTAAAGCTCTGTCTCTCCTCGGAGTCCTTCCTAACACTGAGTGCAGGGTCACCCCTGCTGGAACCAAGCGGGTTCCGCATCAAATCAAGTTCCCTCGCTCCTATTCTGCTCACGCGCGATTATCTCCGCGGCCAATGCGCGATAGCCGTCGGCACCGGCTGACTTCGATTCATATTCGAGCACAGACAGTCCATGACTAGGGCTCTCGGACATCCGGACGCTGCGTGGGATCACGCTGCGAAAAACCTTTTCCGGAAAATGCTTTCTGACTTCGTTCGAGATTTCATGGCTCAGGCGATTTCGCGAGTCGAACATCGTCAGCACCAGGCCTTCGAGCTCGAGCGCCGGCCGGAGCGCCGCCTTGATTTTGTTGATCGTGCCGAGCAACGCGCTCAGACCCTCGAGCGCGTAGTACTCGCATTGCATCGGCACCAGCACCGAGTCGGCCGCCACCAATGCGTTCAGGGTGAGAATTCCGAGCGAAGGCGGTGTATCTATTAGAACATAGTTATATTTTGCCCTGATTGGCTCCAGGAGCGCACGCAAGCGTCGCTCGCGACCTTCCATCGTCACCAGCTCGATCTCGGCGCCGACCAGGTCGTCACCGGCCGGAGCGAGCGATAACGTCGGCCGTACCTGGCGCAGGATTTCCGTCATCGCCAGACCACCTACCAGCGCCTGGTAGATAGTCTTGCCCTCGGCGCGCGCAGCGTTCACGTCTTCGGGGGTGGTGATACCGGAGGTGGCGTTGCCCTGGGGATCGAGGTCAACCAGCAGTACGCGGCGACCCGTATTGGCCAAGGCCACCGCCAGGTTAATAGCGGTCGTGGTTTTGCCGACGCCGCCTTTCTGATTGGCTATTGTGATTACCCGCCCCACGACCTGCACCGCAACCGAGCGCTCGGACATTTCAACGTTTCACGTGAAACATTCGGCCCGCAAATCATTAAATCCCCGCGATCGCAGAAAATCAAATCGCGCGATCACATTTGCACAAACGACTGAATTCTAAGGATTTTCTAGGACGAACGTTTCACGTGAAACGTTTTCAAGCACGCGGCCAGGTCGCAACGGCACGGCGCGTCACCTTGCGGCCGTGGCGCAAATCGTACCCTATCACCGACCCGTCAAGAAGCCCCGACGCTTTTGCAGCGCCCTCGCCGGCGCCCGCGTCGTCATCGAATTCCTGGTCGGCGCTGACGTAGAGCATCAGCACGCCGCCCGGCCGTAGCGCCCTGCCGGCAATCTCGAAAATTGCGCGCGGATTACCGACCGCGCGAGCGGTGACGAGATCGAATCCGTCGCGAACGTCGATCGACTCGGCGCGCGCGCATTCGACCTGAACATTGCGCAGGCCCATCTCGACCACGGCTTCATTCAGGTAAGTCGCCCGCTTCCGGCGAGCCTCGACCAGAGTCATCTGCGCATTGATTGCGGCCGCGATCACGAGTCCAGGGAACCCGGCGCCGCTGCCGATATCCAGAAAGCGCCGCTCACGGTCGAGGCGCGCGTTGAGCCGCAGGATTTTCGAGCTCACGGCAATCGCGATCGGAATAATACTGTCGAAGACGTGAAACACTATCTCGTCGGCGTCGGTAGGATGGGCTGTCAGGTTGATCTTGGTGCCCCACTGGGCAAGCGTAGCCGCCATCCGCTCGATTCGGTCCAGGAACTCAGGTGGCTTGGCGATTACTCCGGTAGCCGAGATTGCGGGAGCAAGCTGAGCCCGCACCCGGGCCGCAATCTCAGACGGGGTATCGGCCTTTTTCTTTTTTGGAGGGCGCGGCGCGGCCTTATGTTTCACGTGAAACGTCCCCTTTCCGACAGATTCATCCCTATTTTGTTGAGTTATTTTGCAAAATGTTTCACGTGAAACATTCCTGGAGCGGCTCAAATGGCGCGAGCGTTGCGGTCACGGCGACTCTTTATATGGACGGCAAGGATAGAGATTGCCGCCGGAGTTATCCCTGGCATCCGGGCAGCCTGTCCCAGCGATCGCGGCCGCACGGTGGACAGCCGCTCGGAAACCTCGGTCGAAAGGCCCATCACGCCCTTGAAATCTACCCATTCCGGTATCGTCGTGTCCTCGAGGCGCGACAGACGCTCGACCGTCTCGACCTGTCGGCGAACGTAACCCTCGTATTTGATCTCGGTTTCCAGTTCCGCAGCTTCGTCGAGGTTCAACGTCGACTCGAGGCCGCCCATCTTGATCAAAGCGTCGTAGCCGACTTCCGGACGCTTCAGCAGCTCGATCGCACGCACCGGCTGCCCAATTGGAGTTGAACCCAAAGCCGCAATTGCGCCGTTGACCTCGTCGGAGGCTGGTATCAGCACGGCCTTGAGACGCTCAATCTCGCGGCGCACGGCTTCGGTTTTCGCGCGAACGCGAGCGCCGGCCGACGCGTCGAGCAGGCCCAGCCGCTCGCCGATCGGCGACAACCGCCGGTCCGCATTGTCCTCGCGCAGGAGCAGGCGATACTCGGCGCGCGAGGTGAACATCCGGTATGGCTCGCCGCCAATCCCGCGGGTCACCAAGTCGTCGATCATCACCCCGATGTACGCCTGGTCGCGGCGCAGAATTAGCGCGGGCTCGCCGCGGACCTGGAGCGCGGCGTTGATTCCCGCGACCAGACCCTGTGCGCCAGCCTCCTCGTAGCCGGTCGTGCCGTTGATCTGGCCTGCGAAGAATAGCCCCCGCACCAGCTTGGTCTCCAGCGACGGCGTCAACTGGGTCGGGTCCGAAAAATCATACTCGATTGCGTAACCGGGCCGCATTATTTCCGCCTGCTCCAGGCCGGCGATCGAACGCACCATCGCGAGTTGCACGTCGAGCGGCAGGCTGGTTGAAAGGCCGTTGGGATAGACCTCGATCGTGTCGCGACCCTCGGGCTCGAGAAAAATCTGGTGGCGTTCCTTGTCCTGGAAGCGCATCACCTTGTCCTCGACCGACGGGCAGTAGCGTGGCCCCTTGCTCTGGATCACGCCGGAGTACATCGGCGAGCGGTGGATCGCTCCGCGAATTATCTGGTGCGTTCGCGCATTGGTGAAGGTCAGGTGGCAAGCGATCTGATCCTGCGCGATGCGCGCGGTGCGGAATGAGAACGGCGGCGGTGGCTCGTCACCCGGCTGGATCTCCAATGCGGAGTAGTCGATCGTGCGCGCGTCGAGGCGGGGGCAGGTACCGGTTTTCAGGCGGCCGATTCGAAAGCCGAGTAGCGCAAGATGGTCGCTCAGTCCCATCGCGGCGAAATCGCCGGCGCGGCCCGCGGAGTAGTTCTTCATTCCAATATGGACGAGACCCTTCAGGAAGGTGCCGGTCGTGAGGATGACCGCCGGCGCCTCGAAGACTTCGCCAATCTGGGATTCGACGCCGCGCACGGCGCCGTCCTCGACAATCAAGCGCTCGACGCTCGCCTGTCGCACTTGAAGGTTGGCGGTTCGTTCGAGCACGCGCTTGCTGCGTGCCCGATAGGCGGCCTTGTCGGCCTGTGCGCGCCGAGCGCGAACGGCGGGACCCTTGCGGGTGTTGAGGAAGCGGAACTGGATTCCAGTCTCGTCGGTCGCCAGGCCCATCTCGCCGCCGAGCGCGTCGATCTCGCGGACGAGGTGGCCCTTGCCGATGCCGCCGATAGCGGGATTGCAGGACATCTGGCCGATATGGTCGAGGTTGAGCGTGAGCATCAGGGTGCGCGCACCCATCCGGGCGGCGGCCAGCGCAGCTTCAATCCCGGAGTGGCCGGCGCCGACGATGATGACGTCGTAATGCATTTTGAAAAGAGATTATGGCCCGCGCGCGACCTCCGCGCAAAGCATGACCACCCTTCTGTCAGTAGAAAAATACTACTATCAGCTTAGTGAGCTTGAGGATGCTATTTGCCGATGCAGAAGTCGCGGAAGATTGCGTCGAGCACGTCCTCGCCGGTTACTTCGCCGGTAATCGAACCGAGCGCATCGGCGGCGGCCATTATGTCGACGGCGACGATCTCCGGCGGCATCGAGGATAGCGCGGAAGTGCGCGCGTTCCTGAGCGCTTCCAGAGCTATCGCCAGCGCGTCACGATGGCGCTCGCGTGAGATTGCGATTCGATCGTTGGAAGTATTCGTCGACGGTGTAATGAGGGCCTCGATTGCTTTGGTCAGCTCGGCGCGCAGCGTTGCGGCTTGCTCGAGATCGATTGCGGAGAACGGCAGGATGGGAAGGCCGAGACCGTGCTCGCGAAGATCGTTGGCGGAAATCGCGGCGGGAAGATCGCGCTTGTTGAGAATGGCCAGGCCCTGGCGTTTGGCTGTCAGGCGAATCACATCGAGATCGGCGGGCTCGAGCGGACGCGACGAATCAAACATCGCAACCAGCAGATCAGCTTCGCGCGCCGAAAGCAGCGTCCGTTCGATTCCGATTCGTTCCACGTCTTCGGTCGTCTCGCGAACGCCGGCGGTGTCGTTGAGAACCAGTGCGTAGGGACCGAGTTGGACCGAGTCTTCGATCACGTCGCGGGTGGTGCCGGCGATAGCGGTGACGATGGCACGGTCGGCACCCAGGATAAGATTCATCAGGCTCGATTTGCCGGCATTTGGCTTGCCGACGATGGTCGCACGGAGTCCTTCACGCATCAGAAGACCCCGGGCAAAGCTGTCGTGCAGGATTGCGACGTCTCCGATCAGTCGTTCGACTTCTGTAGCGACTTCGCTACGCGACGGAAGTCGAATATCTTCCTCGGAAAAGTCGATTTCGACCTCCAAGTGAGCGCGAATCGCGATAACTTGACTGCGCAAATCTGCCACACGCTTCGATAGCTCGCCTGAAAGGTGCGATAACGCAATCGAGATCGCAGAATCGCTACGTGCGGTAATTAAATCGGCGACAGCCTCTGCCTCGGCTAAATCCACTCGATCATTCAGGAAGGCGCGGCGGGTGAATTCGCCCGGTTGGGCCATCCTCGCGCCTAAAGCGATAGCGGTCGTAATAATGCGGCGAACTAAAAACGAACCGCCGTGACATTGTATCTCGGCGACATCCTCGCCGGTCAGGCTGGCCGGCTGGCGCATCACGACAGCCAGAGCGCGATCAATGCGCGCGCCGGTTGTGGGATCGACGATATCGCCCAATCGCATCCGGCGCGGTGTCAGCTCGCCGGGATGCGCTGGGCGAAAGATCGCGCCGAGGATTTCGAATGCGCGCGGCCCCGATAGGCGAACTATCGCGACTGCGCCGGTTCCTGGCGCGGTCGCGGGCGCGACGATCGTGTCGGCAGGGTACATCCAGGACTTCATTGTATGTGAAGCTCACCGCGGGTTTCAGCAGGGGTGACCCCTGCACCCGGTGAATCGGAGAAGTGCGGCGGCGCTTGCGGGCGAGCTTGAATATCGCGATAAGCGATCAGATGAGGTTCAGGGATAGCGCGTGGGTGGTGTTGGCAGGCTGGATCCTGGTGGCGCCTTCTGTTGATTGTGCGCGGCGGGGGTTGCAGCGCGAGACGCCATTGTCGGATTGGGAGCAAGTCGATCGTTTCACGTCGAAGGAGAACTGCGAGGACTATCGGGCGACTGTGATCGAGGCTGAGAAGGACGAGCGCGGCAACGTTTACGTTGAGCGCTATTCGTATTCGATCTGCGTGCTGGATGATGATCCGCGATTGAAGGAAAAGTAGACGGCATCGACGGGACCAGCACGCGAGATGTGCGCCGATTGCGGCATGAACCTTAACGCGGATTAGCGGAGGATCTGATCATGAGCGGCACCAAGGAGCAGTTTGAAGGCAGCTGTCTGTGTGGTGCGGTGCGTTTCATCGCAACCGGGGAACCTAAGGGCATATATTGGTGTCATTGCCAAAGTTGCCGGAGGCATACCGGTGCGCCGGTTGCGGTCTTTGTGGCGTACGAACCACAGGCCTACAAGGTCACCAAAGGCGAGATAACCAAGTTCGATTCCACTCCAGGACAAACGCGGCGCGGCTTTTGCGGGAGGTGCGGATCAACCTTGACTTGCGAATCCTTGCCCGAGATAACGCTAACGCATTTCCATGTCGGAGCATTCGATTCTGCTGCGCGGCTTCAGCCGAAAAAGCAGTACTTCGTTGAGGAACGGCTGCTGTGGTTACACATCGCCGACGCGTAGGACACGTCGGTCCGCTAGTGATTCAAGTGCGGGATAAAATATGGCTCAGCACGAAACAGCGCAGATCTGTATTCAGAGATTCCCGGAGTGTTCGACGGGCAGACCGGCTGCCTTTCATTCGATATAGACGTCTTCAAGCCGAGCAGCTTTGAAGCCGCGCATGCGAAGCTCGGCCAGCGCCTCGGAGGACAAGACGATCCGCGATTGAAGGAGAAGTAGTGATCACTTGTGCCGCTTGCTCAAAGGCTCGCGGTATGGTTCGATTGCGTGTTCGGGGTCGATCAAAAACATCAGACGACTAAGAGAGATTTTACCGGACGAAAGATACCCGACCTACTAACCGACCCTCGCGGTCGGAATTCAACTCGAGTGAAGCTGGCCCCGCGCAATGAAAAGGACCTACCAACCGCACAACCGCCGTCGCAAACGAACTCATGGTTTCCTGGCGCGGATGGCCACGCCGGGCGGCCGCAAGGTGCTCAAGCGCCGCCGCGCGAAGGGCCGCGCACGCCTTGCTATCTCGATACCGCCCAAGCAGCCGGGCTAAGCCCGGTGCGCGGTCGATCGAGCTTCGCCGCGGCAGACCGGCTGCATCGAAGCGCGGAATTTTTGCGCCTCCAGCGAAACGGCGTGCGTTTCCAGAGTCCCCATTTTGTGGTGTATGCCGGCATTATCGACGACCCGCCGGCGCGTTCGCGCCTGGGCGTGACGGTGTCGCGCAGAATCGGCAATGCGGTGGTGCGCAACCGGGTAAAGCGGCGGGTGCGGGAGATTTTTAGAAAAGAGCTGCGCGCGCAGCTACCATTGGGGACATCGATGGTCGTGATCGCCCGGGGCGGAACGGCTGCGCTCGCGTCGCCGGCCATCGGCGATGAGCTCACGATGGCGGCCCGCAACTTGAGCGGGCGAATCGCGGGGCATGGCTGATGGCGATTGCGGATACAGCAGATCGATTGAAAGCTGCGCCGCGATTTTTCGCGATTGGCGCAGTAGCGATTTATCGGGCGGCGATCTCGCCATTGATTCATGCGATGAACGGGCCGGCTTGCCGGTTCGAGCCGAGCTGCTCGGTGTACTCACGCGACGCGATCGCGGAACACGGCATAGTTCGCGGCGGCGCGATGGCGTTGTGGCGAGTCGCGCGATGCAACCCGATGGGTGGGCATGGTTTCGATCCAGTGAATCGCAGAGGAGCGCGGCAAAAGTAATGTCCAATGCGCGGGTGTCGAAAGGCGGAATCCTGAATCGCGCAGGGCGCTGTATTTGGACCCTCACCTTCATCCTCTCCCATACAGGGAGAGGAGACAGAGCGGACCTGTACACCTCCTCTCACAGGGAGAGGAGACAGAGGAACTGAATTTTGGATTCGAGTCGAGTTCTGATCGCGGTCATTATTTCCATCGTCCTGGTGGTTGCGTACCAGGAACTGGTGTTGAAGCGATTTTTTCCGCCGCCGACCGAGCAGCAGCAGAAGGCTGCTGAGCAGGCGAAGAAAGCTGCGCAGGGTCAGTCGCTGGGTAGTGGGCAAGCGACCGCATTGCCGGGAGTCGCGACCGCAGGCGGTGCAATCGGATCGACCACGGTGGCTCCTGGAGCTGCCAGTACCGCGGCGCCCGCCGGACAGCAGTCGACTGCGATGACGCCGTCAATGGCTTTGGTGCCTGAGAAAACGGTCGAGGTGGATTCGGATTATTACGTCGCCGTTTTCACGACGCATGGCGGGCGGCTCAAGAGTTTTGTGCTCGACCGTTATCGGCAGGCAGCGGCCATGGACAGTCCGCGCTACGAAATGGTCACAGTGCAGCCGGGAGGGCATTTGCCGCTCGGCGCGGTAATCACGCGTGGCGGGGAGATTTTCGACGATCGCGATCTCAACTACGACACGAATGCACCGGCGCTGATCAAACCCGCAGCGGGGGCGGATGCGACGCTGGTGTTCACCACCAAGGCGCCGGACGGCACTGCTATCAGCAAGACTTTCACCTTCAAGCCGTCGAGCTACGTATTCTCGATCGACGTAAAGGCTTCGGGCGGGCCGGCTTTTAGCCAGCTCGGCGTGTCGATGAGCCAGCCACTGACGGCCCATCAGGGGTATTACGATATCCCCGAGCTGCAGGCCGACGTGTCCGACAAGGTAATCACGGAGAACGAGAAGAAGCTGAAGGCGCTGAAGCCGGAAGAGTCGACGCGCAGCGGACCGATCACGTACGCGGGCTTCGGCGATCGATACTTCCTGTCCGTGTTCCTGCCGCAACAGCCGACGAGCGGCACGCTTTCGATGGCGTTCGCGGGTGACGAGGCTATCGCGCGGCTGCTGTTCGACGGCGCCGCGCAGGTCCATAGCGAAATCTACATGGGGCCGAAGCTGCTGGAGGCATTGGACGCGGTAAATCCGGCGCTGCACAAAGCGATCGATTTCGGCTGGGCGGGAATCCTGGCGCTAATTTTTCTGCGCGCGCTGAAGCTGTTCCACTACGTCGCGCCCAACTACGGCGTCGATATTATTTTGTTGACGGTGTCGATCCGAATCGCGTTCCTGCCGATTTCAATCAGGAGCCAGCGCTCGATGATGAAGATGCAGCGGCTGGCGCCGCAGATTGAGCGGCTGCGCGAGAAATACAAGGACAACAACGAGCAGCTGCAAAAAGAGATGGTCGATTTGTACAAGCGCAATCACGTCAACCCCCTGGGCGGATGCGCGCCGATGGCGCTGCAGTTGCCGATCTTCATCGGGCTGTACGAGGCGCTGTTGAACTCGGTCGAGCTGCGCCATGCGCCGTTCGTCGGCTGGATAAATGATTTATCGACTCCCGACTGTCTGCATGTGCCGGGCATCCCGCAACTGCCGCTGATGCATTGCCATGGCCTGCCGGTGCTGGTGCTGCTGATGGGATTGACGAGCTTCCTGCAGCAATACATGACGCCGACTACGCCCGATCCCAATCAGCAACGGATGATGATGCTGACGCCGGTGATTTTCACGATAATGCTGATAAACTTTCCCGCGGGACTGGCTTTGTATTATTTTTCGTCCAACCTGCTCGGAGTGATTCAGCAATATTTTCTCAACCGCGAATTCCAACAATACACGCCGGCCACATGAGCAATATGGATTCGATAGAAGTAGAAGCGGCCTCGGTGGAAGAGGCGACCAGGGAAGCCCTCGAGCAGCTTGGCGTGCGCGAGGACGAGGCCACGGTGGAAGTGCTGGCGACGCCACGTTCGGGAGTGCTCGGATTGGGCGCGCGCAACGCGCGAGTGCGAGTGACGCGTCAAGCCGGAGATTCGGTGGGTGCAAATCACCCGGCGGCGAAAGAATCGCCCCAGGCAGGGCAGACGCAATCACCGCGCAGGGCAGGCGCGGCTGAGGCGCGGCCTCGCGGGCGAGAAAATCAACGTCGCGGCCGCGGCGATGGCGGTGGCGGGCGCGGACAGAATCAACAAACTAGCGCAGTCGACGACGACAGCGGCGCGGCCGGACGCAAGAGTGCAGAAGTCGCAGAGCAGCGCCTCGAGGCGATGGAGATCCTCAAGCAGATTCTCGAGAAGATGGGCGAGCGGACCGACGTGCGGCAGGTGGAAGTCGACGCGGAGACGGTCGAGCTCGAGATAAAAGGCGATGGCTCGGGGGTACTCATCGGGCGGCATGGGCAGACACTCGATGCGCTCGAGTACATCGTCAATCGCATCCTGGCGCGGCGAATCAAGGATGCGGCGCCGATTTCACTCGAGACCGAAGCGTATCGTGCGCGACGCCGCCAGCAATTGCACCGGATGGCGCTGTCGATGGGGGAGAAGGCCAAGCGCGAGCATAAGCCGGTGCGGCTGGAGCCGATGGCGCCGCGCGATCGCCGCGTGGTGCATCTGGCGCTCAAGGAAGATCCGATGATCACGACGCGCTCAGTGGGCGAAGGCGTGCTGCGCTCGATCGAGATAGTGCCAACCGAGAGCGGGCGTCGCGAGCCGCGTGGCGCGCAGCCGCCGCAGCAGCGCGGGCGCCGTCGCGAGCCCGAGCGGGAGCATCAACGCGAGCGGGAAGTTGAACGGATCGAGCCAGAGCGCGGTAATGAGGCGATTGGCGAGCAGGGCGGATTCAAGCACGGGCAGAAGAGAATCGTATAAGAACTGATTTCGAGGGAAAGCTGAAATAGAAACGGGCGCAGTACTGAGTACCGCGCCCGTTTTGTTACAGACTGAGGCGAGCGGTTAGAACGAGGCCGCGCGCACCATCGCGTCAGTGGTGAAGAAGTTGCGATCCACTGCGCCCATGTTGATGTACCAGCATTCGCGCTCAGGCGTTTCGAGTCCCGGCAGGTAGCACATGGTCGCCAGGCCCGACTGCACGTCGGTCGAAACTGCGCCTACGACGAACGAACGCTTGAACGGATAGATGGCGACTTTCGCATCGGGAACCGGGCGATCGCGAGTGGCCAGCCAGTAGATGTGCGAACGGAAGAGGTTGCCTGCGCGATCGTAAGTATCGATGTAGGGCTCGAACCACATTTCGCTGTCCATGAAGATGACGGTGCGGCCGTCGAGCGCGTTGATACGCGAGCGATCGGGCAGCGCCTGGACGATGTACATGTGGCGCATCTCCCATGCCTCGGGGCATGCACTGGCGCCGCCGTCAGTCGGGCATCGCTGTTCGGGCGAATGCTCGGCGTGAATCGTCGCCAGCATGTTTCTCTCACCGAGGAACTTGTAGGAGTACTGCTCAGTCTTGGGATTGAAGCCCGAGTAGTGATCGGGATCCCACGCGTGGGCGGAGGTACCACCCGCTGTGGTCGAGGAACTCATAATGGATTCGTTGACGCGGCGCAGACGGCGCGATCCGGCATCAAGACTCCAGATGTCGTCGCCGCGTTTCGGATCGGCGTAACGCCATCGGATGAAGCCGGTTCCGCGAATTTCCTGCGGCGCGAGAATCGGATAGAGGCCGAACAGCCAGTAGCGGCCGGTCTTTTTGAAATCCGGGTCAGTGGGGAGCGGCTCGACTTCGGTGCGGCCGACCAAGTCGTAGCCGGCGTAGTGTCCGATCTGAAAATACTCGATTTGTCCGGTCTGCGCGCCTCTCTTTTCGTACTCGGAATCGCAGTCATAGAAGCGGAGATCGTAGTCATCCGAGGTAATCGGGCGGAACACGTTGTTCCAGATGACCTTCACCGCGACGTCGGGATCGTTGGCGTCGATCAAGGGGAACGGCTGGCCGGCGACGAAGCCGACGATCGATCTCTTGTCTTGCGAGAGACGGACCTGCGAAGAATACTTTTCGGTCGCGTCCTTATAAGGAGGCGGCCAATCGACACGCTCGGTGGGCACGATCTTCATCGTCATACCGTGCTCGACCTTGTAGTAGACGCCGGGGCCTACCAGGTCTCTCACCTTCGATGCGTTTTCCGGTGTGATGAAATCACCCGGTTTAACCTGTGCGTAGCTCGAGGAACTGAACGCTCCAATCGCGAACAGGACCAAGGCCGCTGCGGTCGTCGAAATCCATGACGACAAAGATTTCTGCCTAAGCATACCCTAAGCCTCCCGGTAATGAACGCGACGAGGTGGCGCGTTCGTTCAACTGAGCCGGGACATTAGGGCAGGGGGGCGCAAATCGTCAATAAGAAATGTTGCAAACTGCGACTTAGCGTATCAACGATTATCTAGTATTTCAGTCGCACTAATGCCTGAATCGTCTCACAATGAAAAGAGAACGACTGAGATGCGGAGCGCGGTCAGCAAGTGTCACGCGAGCAACACCCGCACTGACGCGCGATTGGCGCAGTATTACTGAGCGGCCGCCGAGGATTTCTGAAGAGCAAGGTAGCTGAGGAGATCGTCAACTGCTGCCACCGTTGAGTGGTGGCGAGCATAAGTATATTTCGGCGGCGAAGGTCGCCATATTCGTCGATGTTATCTCACATGTGACTGCCTCATATGGGGTTAGAAGTCCGAGCCACACAGTAGTGGCTCGGACCTTTTTCTCTGACGGTCGTTAGAACGAAGCCGCGCGGACCATCGCTTCGGTGGTGAAGAAGCTGCGATCCACTGCGCCCATGTTGATGTACCAGCATTCACGCTCAGGCGTTTCCATGCCCGGCAGGTAGCACATGGTCGCCAGGCCCGATTGCACGTCGGTCGAAACTGCGCCTACGACGAACGAACGCTTGAACGGATAGATGGCGATCTTTGCGTCGGGTACCGGGCGATCGCGAGTAGCCAGCCAGTAGATGTGCGAGCGGAAGAGATTGCCGGCGCGATCGTAGGTGTCGATGTACGGCTCGAACCACATTTCGCTGTCCATGAAGATGACGGTGCGGCCGTCGAGCGCGTTGATGCGCGAGCGATCGGGCAGCGCCTGGACGATGTACATGTGGCGCATCTCCCATGCCTCGGGGCATGCACTGGCGCCGCCGTCAGTCGGGCATCGCTGTTCGGGCGAATGCTCGGCGTGAATCGTCGCCAGCATGTTTCGCTCACCGAGGAACTTATAGAAGTACTGCTCGGTCTTGGGATTGAAGCCCGAGTAGTGATCGGGATCCCAAGCGTGGGCCGAGGTTCCGCTGGCGGTTGACGAGCTCATGAGGGACTCGTTGATACGGCGCAGACGGCGCGATCCGGCATCGAGACTCCAGATGTCGTCACCGCGTCTCGGATCGGCGTAACGCCATCGGATGAAGCCGGTTCCGCGAATTTCCTGCGGGGCAAGAATCGGATAGAGGCCGAACAGCCAGTAACGGCCAGTGGTCTTGAAATCGGGATCGGTTGGGAGCGGCTCGACTTCGGTGCGGCCGACCAGGTCGTAGCCGGCGTAGTGTCCGATCTGGAAGTATTCGATCTGACCAGTCTGCGCGCCCTTCTTCTGATACTCGGAATCGCAGTCGTAGAAGCGGAGATCGTAGTCATCCGAGGTGATAGGGCGGAACACGTTGTTCCAGATGACCTTCACCGCGACGTCGGGATCGTTGGCGTCGATCAACGGGAACGGCTGACCGGCTACAAATCCGACGATCGATTTTTTGTCCTGCGAGAGACGGACCTGCGAAGAATACTTTTCGGTCGCATCCTTGTAAGGCGGCGGCCAATCGACACGCTCGGTGGGCACGATCTTCATCGTCATGCCGTGCTCGACCTTGTAGTAGACGCCGGGGCCCACCAGGTCTCTCACCTTCGATGCATTTTCCGGTGTGATGAAATCACCCGGTTTAACCTGTGCGTAGCTCGAGGAACTGAACGCTCCAATCGCGAACAGGACCACAGCCACCACGATGGTCGGAACCCATGACGACAAAGACTTCTGCCTACGCATACCAAGCCTCCCGGTAATGAACGCGACGAATTGCCTCGTTCGTTAGCTGAGATTGGACATTAGGGCAGCCGACCGCGAATCGTCAATGATATTTGTCGCAAAATACAATTTATTAGGTTAATTATTATGCTGCACTTTAGAGCAACTAATGCTCAAATTCTTTAGAGGCACATAGAGCGTGACAAATACCGACTGGTGTGCTGCGCCTGGTCAGTGAACGCTCATGCTTTCAAGCTTGGCTCCGACCGGCGATCTACGCTGTATTGATCACATAGGACCGAATTTCTCTACATCCAGTATAGATGAGGAGAGCGTCAATTGCCCCTGAGCAGGGGCCGCGATGATCATAAGTATTATTTGCTCAATCGGGGTTCCAAATTGTTTTGGGACTCCCTTCGGTATGAGTGCACCATACGGGTCAGCACTATATAGCCATCAGGAATTCCTGAAGCTGAACTAACGAACGTTAGATAGCCCGGTATTCGTCGATGTAATCTCACATGTGACTGCCTCATATGGGGTTAGAGGTCCGAGCCATGCACAGTAGATGGCTCGGACCTTTTCTCTGACGGTCGTTAGAACGAAGCCGCGCGCACCATTGCGTCAGTAGTGAAGAAGCTGCGATCCACTGCGCCCATGTTGATGTACCAGCATTCGCGCTCGGGCGTTTCCATGCCCGGCAGATAGCACATGGTCGCCAGGCCCGACTGCACGTCGGTCGAAACTGCGCCTACGACAAACGAACGCTTGAACGGATAGATGGCGACCCTTGCGTCGGGAACCGGGCGATCGCGAGTGGCCAGCCAGTAGATGTGCGAACGGAAGAGGTTGCCTGCGCGATCGTAAGTATCGATGTAGGGCTCGAACCACATTTCGCTGTCCATGAAGATGACGGTGCGGCTGTCGAGCGCGTTGATGCGCGAGCGATCGGGCAGCGCCTGGACGATGTACATGTGGCGCATCTCCCATGCCTCGGGGCATGCACTGGCGCCGCCGTCAGTCGGGCATCGCTGTTCGGGCGAATGCTCGGCGTGAATCGTCGCCAGCATGTTTCGCTCGCCCAGGAACTTGTAGAAATACTGCTCGGTCTTGGGATTGAAGCCCGAGTAGTGATCTGGATCCCACGAGTGGGCCGAGGTTCCGCTGGCAGTTGACGAACTCATGATGGACTCGTTGATGCGGCGCAGACGGCGCGATCCAGCATCAAGACTCCAGATGTCGTCGCCGCGTTTCGGATCAGCGTAACGCCATCGGATGAAGCCGGTCCCGCGAATTTCCTGCGGCGCAAGAATCGGGTAGAGGGCGAACAGCCAGTAACGACCGGTGTGCTTAAAATCCGGATCGGTCGGTATCGGCTCGACTTCGGTGCGGCCGACCAGGTCGTAGCCGGCATAGTGTCCGATCTGGAAATATTCGATCTGACCAGTCTGCGCGCCTTTCTTCTGATACTCGGAATCGCAGTCATAGAAGCGGAGATCGTAGTCATCCGAGGTGATCGGGCGGAACACGTTGTTCCAGATAACCTTCACCGCGACGTCAGGATCGTTGGCGTCAATCAACGGGAACGGCTGGCCGGCTACAAATCCGACGATCGATTTTTTGTCCTGCGAGAGACGGACCTGCGACGAATACTTTTCGGTCGCGTCCTTGTAAGGCGGCGGCCAATCGACACGCTCGGTGGGCACGATCTTCATTGTCATGCCGTGCTCGACCTTGTAGTAGACGCCGGGGCCTACCAGGTCTCTCACCTGTGATGCGTTCTCCGGTGTGATGAAATCACCCGGTTTAACCTGTGCGTAGCTCGAGGAGCTGCACGCTCCAATCGCGAACAGCACCAAGGCCACTGCGATGGTCGAAACCCACGAGCACAAAGACTTCTGCCTACGCATAGCAAGCCTCCCGGTATGTGAACGCGACGAGTTTGCCTCGTTCATTAGCTGGAAATTGACATTAGGCTAGCCAGCCTCAAATCGTCAAGAAAATTTATTGCAAAATACGATTTCTCGGACTTATTATTATGATTTACATTAGTAAATCTAATTGATTATGGACTTGATCGTATTCACTGAGTGCCGAAAAACGACTCATCTAGCCCTCCTGGTCAGCAGATATCAAGCGTTTCAAACCTTGGCTCTGACCGCCGATTTGCGCGGTATTAGGCTAATAGTATCAAGGCACTTTCTCTACATCGAGTATAGCTGACGGGAGCCTCAATTGCCTTCGATTATGGACCGAGACGATCATAAGTATTATTAGTTTGATATTGCTATTGAATTTGTTCGATAGCGCGTTCCTGATTTATACCTCATATGGGTTAGCGCGGTGATTTAGCAGAAATCTATCCTCATAATCTAACAAACGTTCGGTAGCTCGATATTCCCGCCAGAGTCACATAAACGGACAGGTTCATAGTCACCTTGGGACAGGCTAACGCGTGCTCCACGGCAATCAGTGGATTAATCGCGTGGCACGGGCGGTGCTCTCTGAGGTTGGAGTGAACTACGAATAATGGGCAAGGTTTTAAAGCCGCAGAGCGAGGCTGTGTGGAGTGAGAACTCGAGTAAGTTGACGGCGCGCTCCAGTGGGCAGGTGATGGTGCTGATTTGCGTTGCCCTGGTCGCGATAGTGGGCATGATTGCCGTCGTCACCGACTTCAGCTTCCTGCAGGACCAGAGGAACATGATGCAGACGGCGGCCGACAGTGCGGCGATGGCTGGCGCCGAGGAACTGAATTACGGCGACGTGGCGGCAGCAGGCCAGGCAGACGCGGCGAGCAATGGATACACCAACGGCGCGAGCAGCGTCGCGGTCGCGCTGAACAATCCACCGACCACAGGACCGAATGTAGGCAATGCGCAGTATGTAGAAGCGATCGTCAGCAAGCCCGAGCCGACTTATTTTCTGCGCGCGCTCGGAGTCAGCTCGATCAATGTGTCGGCACGAGCGGTCGCGTACGAGGGCAACGGTCCGAACTGCATCTACGTGATGGATCCGACGGCGGCGGGTGCGATGTCGACTAACGGCAACGTCAATATACAGAGCAGCTGCGGGATGCTGGTGGACTCGAGTTCGTCGACCGGCATGACGATCAACGGCAACGTGACGATCGCAGCGCCGACTATCGGAGTGGTGGGCAACTACAGCTCCAACGGCAATGTGAGCCTTACGCCGACGCCGAAGATCGGAGTGATAGCCGCGTCCGATCCGCTGGCATACGTTAACGAACCGACGGTCGGCTCATGCGCTCACACCTCATTTTCGTTGAACGGGAATATCGGGAGCAGCAGTGCTCCGTACCAGCTCTACGCCGGAACGTATTGCGGCGGCATCTCGGTCAACGGCAATTCATGGCTGCATTTCAACGCCGGAACCTACATCCTGGCCGGTGGCGGAATGCTGATAAACGGCAACTCAACGATGACCGGCACCGGAGTGACCTTTTACAACACGACCGGGCTCGGAGGTTACGGCGCGATCACACTTAACGGCAATTCGCAGGCGAATCTCAGTGCACCGACCTCGGGTTCCCTTGCCGGAATTCTGTTTTTTCAGGATCGCGCGGTACCCAGCAGCGCCGCGGGCAGCGTGATAAACGGGAACTCAAGTTCGACCTTCGACGGAGCGATCTACTTCGCGACGACCTCGGTAACCTACAACGGCAACAGCAGCTCCAACGGCTACAGCATCGTGGTGGCTGACAAGCTGATCATTAACGGCAACTCGTCGCTCGGCAACAACTATTCTTCGCTGGCCAACGGCTCGCCGATAACCGGCGCGATACTGGCCGAATGAGTACCCGGGCGGCCAGTTGGATTGGACGCCGGGCGTGGGGACAGGCGTCGGTGGAGCTGGCACTCAGCCTGCCGCTGTTGCTGATGATGTTCCTGGTGGTGGTCGAGACAGGACGGGCGTTCTATATCGCAATTTCGGTTTCCAATGCAGCGCGCGCCGGCGTCCAGTACGGCTCGCAGAATCTCTCGACCGCAGCCGATAACGCCGGGATGCAATCGGCGGCGGCCAGTAACGCACCGAACGTGGTCGGAATGACGGAGACCGCGACTCATTTCTGTCAATGCGCCAACGGAACGGCGTCGACATGCCTGTCAACCGACTGCGCCGGCAGCCATCGGTTGATCTACACGCAGGTCGACACCACCGCTCCGTACACGCCGCTGATTACATTCATGGGAATCCTGCCGCCGCTGACAGTGGCGGGTAAAGCTGTAATGCGGGTCGTACAGTAGTCGAATGGGGTTCAGCGGCATCAAGCGATGGCGCCGATGGTCGCGCGCTGCGGCCAGACGCCGGCATCCGGGACAGGTGATGGCTGAGTTCGCGCTGGTGCTGACGCCTTGCCTGACGCTGTTTTTCGGAATCATCAATTTCGCGTTGGCGCTCTACTGTTACGACTTCGTTTGTTACAGCGCCCAGCAGGCGGTTCGCTATGCGACGGTCCACGGCTCGACGGCGCCGTCGCCGGTGACGGCATCCGGTGTTACAACCTATGTCGACGGTCTCGTAGTCGGCGTGCTCAATACGGCTTCGTTGACCGTTGTCACAACTTGGGCGCCCAACAACAAGCCCGGCAGCGTGGTCACCGTAGTCGTCACCTACAATTTCCCTCCGCTGACGAAATTGGTTTCGTCGGTCACAATCCCACTCACCCGTACGGCGGCGATGGTCATTTCGCAGTAGACAGGGTAGGACCTGCAGTCTGTGTTGGCCGGTTTGTCACAATAGCGCCTCGATACTAGCATCGAAGCCGCGCCAGGCGGCGTAAGGCATTGCACTCACTTACGTCACCCTGCTTGATTCCCGGACAGAGTAGCTTTGAGAATCGACGACCTTTCAGAGCCTCGAGAAGGATTCCCATCATGGCTGAGCATACGAACAAGATACTCGCGGCCGGCATCGCGGCCCCTGATTTTTCGCTGCATAGCACACCCGATCAACTGGTCTCGCTGAGCGATTTCCGTGGCGCGCCGTTGATCCTGGCATTCTACCCCGCGGACTGGAGCCCGGTGTGTGGCGATCAGATGGCGCTATATAATGAGATGCTGGCCGAATTTCACAAGTTCAAGGCGGCCATCGTCGGCATCTCGGTCGATGGCTCGTGGTGTCATGCGGCTTTCTCGCTCAACCGCAAGTTGCATTTTCCGCTGCTGTCGGATTTCGAGCCCAAGGGAGCGGTCGCGCGCAAGTATGGCGCTTATCGCGATGGCGAAGGCGTTACCGAGCGGGCGCTGTTCGTGATCGATCCGAAGGGGACGATAGCCTGGAGCTACCTGTCTCCTGTGGGAGTTAATCCCGGCGCTGACGGGATTCTGGACGCGCTGGAAGCGCTCGAGGCGAAAAAGTAGGTGGTGACACGATGAGCAAGCTAAAGCCGCCCGTCGGCGCGAACGATCACGTGCAGGGACCGGCAAAGGCGCCGGTCACATTGCTCGAGTACGGCGACTACGAGTGCCCTTACTGCGGCGAAGCGTATCGGGTGGTGAAGGCGGTTCAAGACCGCCTCGGCGATCAGTTGCGTTTCGTTTTTCGGAATTTCCCACTAGGCGAGGCGCATCCCCACGCCGAGCATGCGGCGGAAGCCGCGGAGGCGGCGGGCGCCCAGGGCAAGTTCTGGGAAATGCACGACCTGCTCTACGAGAATCAGAATGCACTCGAGGATGAAGACCTGGCGCGGTATGCGAAAGCGCTTCGCCTCGATATGCCGCGATTCATCAAGGAGATGGCTGGGCAGCTCTACACTGAGCGGGTGCGCGACGACTTTCGCAGCGGAGTGAGGAGCGGGGTTAATGGCACGCCGACGTTCTTTATCAACGGCGCGCGTCACGACGGGCCCTTTGACCTGGCGTCGTTGCTGGCAGCGATCGAAGAGGCCGTGTAGCGGGAATAACCTCCGAGTCCTTCAGGCAAGAGCGGAATCCTGAATCGCGCAGGGCGCTGTAGGCACCCTCACCTTCATCCTCTCCCTCGCAGGACAGCTTTGCGTAACCCCCGAGTCCTTCTGGCAAGAGCAGAATCCTGAATCGCGCAGGGCGCTGTAATAGGACCCTCACCCTTCCTCTCCCTTGCAGGGGAGAGGGGACAGAGGTTAGGCACAGCTATCCTCGCAGGGAGAGGAGACAGACATCAGCTATTTGGATCGACGCCCCATTTTTTCTTGTTCTCTGCGACCTGTTCCGGCGTCGGGTGATCGACCTTTTTGAACGGCATCACCTTGAACTGATCTTTGATCTCGAGCAGCGCGTGGTTCAGCGCGATGTCGTCCTTGAGGACTTCCGGAACCGCCGGCTCCTCGAAAATCGCCTGCCATGGGCATTCAGGCTCGCAGGCGCCGCAATCGATGCATTCGTCGGGATCGATGTAGAGCTGGTTGGGGAATTTTTCCTTATCGGTGCCGATGTATTCGTAGATGCAATCGACGGGGCACACGCTGACGCATCCGGTGTCAACGCAGTCGCGGCAAAGACGTGTAATCGTCCAGGGCATGGTTGGAAGCCTCGCTTGGAATCCAGTCCTTAGATATCTCGATATTAAGTTGCACTCCCTATTGTCGAGAGTACGCGCATAACCTATATCGGCACAGCGCCTCTGAAAAGGGCAGCCGGGGCCGAATCCGGGTGGCAGAAAACCACTGTTATCGGCGGACCGGCGGGTTAGAATATTGGGCGCAGGTCGAAATACGGCAGGAATATAGAAGATGGCATCAAATTCGAGATCGAAGATGCGCAAGACCAGTAGCGTCAAGCGCCCGGCGACTGCCAATACCGCTGCGGCCGGCAAAACGCTGCCGACTGCCGCAAACCGGCAAGCGCATCGAGAGCGACAGCATGGGGACGATCGAAGTCGCGCGCGACCGCTACTGGGGAGCGCAGACTGAGCGCTCACTGCTGCACTTCGCGATCGGATTCGATCGGATGCCGCGTTCAGTGGTGCGGGCCTTCGGAATCTTAAAGAAGGCGGCAGCGGAGGTGAACCGCGATCTCGGTAAGTTGCCGTCCGACAAGGCGACACTGATGACCGCGGCGGCGGACGAAGTTATCTCGGGCAAACTCGACGATCATTTTCCGCTGCGCATCTGGCAAACCGGCAGCGGCACCCAGACCAACATGAATGCCAACGAAGTCATCTCGAATCGCGCGATCGAGATGGCCGGCGGCACGCTCGGTAGCAAAAAGCCGATCCATCCCAACGACGACGTGAATATGTCGCAGTCGTCGAACGACACGTTTCCGACCGCGATGCATATAGCGGCGGCCGAGGAAGTCTCGCACCACTTGATTCCGTCGGTGCGCAAGCTGCGCGACGCGCTCGCGCGCAAGGCCAATGAGTTCGACAAGATTGTGAAGATCGGGCGGACGCATCTGATGGATGCGGTGCCGCTGACTCTCGGGCAGGAATTCTCAGGCTACGTCGCGCAGCTCGACTACGACTTGAGGCGAATCGAGGCAGCGTTGCCGGACTTGCTGGAGCTGGCGATTGGCGGCACGGCGGTCGGCACCGGGCTCAATACGCATCGCGAATTTGCGGATCGCGTGTCCGCGAAGATAGCGAAATATACCGGCCTGGCGTTTAAGTCGGCGCCCAACAAGTTTGCGGCGCTGGCAGCGCACGACGCTTTGGTGGCGGCTTCTGGAGCGCTCAAGACGCTGGCGGTATCGCTGATGAAGATCGCCAACGACATCCGCTGGCTGGGCTCGGGACCGCGCACCGGCCTTGGGGAATTGATGCTGCCGGAGAATGAGCCGGGCTCGTCGATCATGCCGGGCAAAGTGAACCCGACGCAGAGCGAAGCGATGACGATGGTCTGCATCCAGGTGATCGGCAATGACGTGGCGATCACGACGGCGGGCTCGCAGGGGAATTTCGAGCTGAACGTATTCAAACCGCTCATCATCCACAATTTTCTGCATTCGACGATGCTGCTGGCGCATTCGTGCGCGTCGTTTACGAAGTACTGCGTCGACGGGATCGAACCGAATCGCGAACAACTGCGACGCAACGTGGAAAATTCGCTGATGCTGGTGACGGCGCTGAGCGAACCGATCGGCTACGACAACGCGGCCAAAGTGGCCAAGAAGGCACACGCCGAAGGAATCTCGCTGCGCGAGGCGGCGATCGCGTTGAAGCTGCTCACAGGAGAAGAGTTCGACCGGCTGGTGCGGGCCGACAAAATGCTCGCGCCGGAAGGCTGAGCCGGAATGTGTCGAGCGATCGTTCTGGTTGCGCTCGCAATCGTTTTCACAGCGGGCGCAACGCTGTCGCCGGAGACGGCCAGCGCGGCGCGGCCACCGACTCCTACCGGCATCGCAACCGACCCGATCCTGCAGCCGCCATACGAGGTGGATGGCAAGCCGATCGCGGTTGTGATCGGCCTGCACATCGTGAATCTTGCCTCGATCGACGAGGTGAACCAGCAGTTTCAGTTGGACGCGTACCTGTTCGAGCAGTGGACGGACCCTCGCCTCGCCTTCGCACCCGAGGGACCTCAGGACCAGGTGCGCAACTACGCGTTTGGGCAAATCTGGGTGCCGCAGCTCGAGATGATCAACGCCGCGACGCCCCGCTCGCGCGACGAAGTCTCGATAACCGTGCGTCCTGACGGCATGGTGAGCTACGCCGAACGGCTGGTGGTAAAGCTGTCGTCAAGATTTGAGCTGCGACGCTTTCCGTTCGATCGGCAGCAGCTGCTAGTCATCATCCACCCGTTCCTGGCGGACGGGCCGCACGTAACGTTCAAACTCGACGATACCTCAACCTGGACTGCGAGCGAGTTCAAGAGTTACACGTCGCTGGCGCAGTGGCACCTGCTTTCGCTGCACTCGCAGGTGTTGGTCGCGCCGACGTACGGCGGCCTGACGGTGCCGGAAGCTCGCTTCGAAATCGACGTCGAGCGGCGCTCGAGCTTCTATGTATGGAAGGTGTTCCTGCCGCTGCTGCTGATGGTTTTCCTGTCGTGGGCGGTGTTCTGGATCGAAGCGAACGATCTCTCGAACCAGATCCAGGTCGCGATAACGACGATCCTGACGGTCATAGCGTTCGCCTTTGCGATCTCCGCAACGATGCCACGGTTGCCCTACCTGACGTACATCGATGCGTTTTTCCTCGAGTGCTACATCTACGTGTTTCTCGCGGTGGTGGAGCTGATGACGGTCCATGTGACGCATCGCTCGGAGGTGCGGCGCGATTTGGGACTGAATATTCGGAGATACTCGCGATGGGTGATCCCGATATGTTTCGTGCTGACGAACATTGTCATAGCAGTGCACTTCCTCGGCTGAGCAAATCACATCCTGAAGACGCCAAAGCCTGGATGCGCCGGAATTGGTGCGTTCATCGAGGCCGCGATGCCCAGCGCCAGGGCTGCGCGAGTTTCGACGGGATCGAGTACGCCGTCGTCCCATAGCCGCGCGCTCGAGTAATAGACGCTGGACTCGACCTCATACTTCTCGAGCGTGGGACGCAGAAATTCCTTTTGCTCCGCGTCGGTCATGGTCGCGCCTTCGCGCTTCAACTGATCGAGCTTCACCGTGAGCAGCGTGTTCGCGGCCTGCTCACCGCCCATTACCGAGATACGGGCGTTGGGCCACATGAAAAGTAGGCGCGGCGAGTACGCACGTCCGCACATGCCGTAATTTCCCGCGCCGTTCGACGCGCCGATGATCACCGTGAACTTCGGCACCTGCGCGTTAGCGACGGCGTTGACCATCTTGGCGCCGTCCTTGGCGATGCCGCCCTGCTCGTAGCGCTTGCCGACGATGAAGCCGGTGATGTTTTGCAGAAAGAGCAGCGGGATGCGGCGCGCGCAGCACAGCTCGATGAAGTGCGTGGCCTTGAGCGCGGACTCGCTGAACAGCACGCCGTTGTTGGCAATGATGCCGACGGGATAGCCGTAGATTCGCGCGAATCCGGTGACGAGCGTGGTCGCGTAGCGCGCCTTGAACTCGTGCATGCGGCTGCCATCGACCAGCCGCGCGATCACCTCGCGCACGTCGTAGGGTTTGCGCGTGTCGACCGGGATGATGCCGTAGAGTTCGGCGGGATCGTAATGCGGATCCTCGGGAGCGTCCTGCTCGATCGCCGCGACGGTGCGAGGACCGAGGTTTTCGAAGATCGCGCGCGCAATCTGCAGCGCATGCTCGTCGTCGTCGGCCAGATGATCGCTCACGCCCGACAGGCGAGTATGCACGTCGCCGCCGCCGAGCTCTTCGGCGCTCACCTCTTCGCCAGTCGCCGCGCGCACGAGAGGCGGTCCAGCAAGGAAGATGGTTCCCTGCTCGCGGACGATGACGTTCTCGTCGCACATCGCGGGCACGTACGCACCGCCTGCGGTGCAGCTGCCCATCACCACCGCCACCTGCGCGATGCCTTTCGCCGACATCTGCGCCTGGTTGTAGAAGATACGGCCGAAGTGACGCTCATCGGGGAAAATCTCGGATTGCATCGGCAGAAACGCGCCGCCCGAGTCGACCAGGTAAACGCACGGCAGCAGATTTTCAATAGCGATTTGCTGTGCGCGGAGATGCTTCTTCACGGTCATCGGAAAGTACGTGCCGCCTTTGACGGTCGCGTCGTTGGCGACCACGACGGTCTCGCGGCCGTGAATTCGACCGACGCCGGTGATGATGCTCGCGGACGGCGAGTCGCCGTCGTACATCTGATACGCAGCCAGCGGCGACAACTCGAGGAACGGGCTGCCGGGATCGAGAAGTTTTTTGACGCGATCGCGCGCGAGCAGCTTGCCGCGTTCGACGTGACGTTCGCGCGCATGCGCTGGACCGCCCTCGCGAACGCGCTCGATTTCGCCGCGCAAACGCTTGACCAGCGCGTCCATCGCGTCGCGGTTGCGGCGGAACTCGTCGGAGTTAGTGCTCAGCCGGGATTCAATCCGATCCATTCTAATGTCCTTGATGCCTAAATTTTAAAAGGGCCGGATTGATATTAGCGATGCGTGAACGCGATCTGAAAGCGCCGAAGTCCGCGAGCGTCTTGCCGCAAACGCCCGAGATGGTCGAGTTCATCGAAAGAATGGTGCGAGCATCTTGAGCAGCGCTGAAGTGAAATCGCGCGCGTCGCGCACGCGATGGTCAGACGACGCGCAGACCAGGGCGGCCTCGCTGAGCGCACCAGCGATCAGATGGCCTATCGCTGCCATCTCGCGCGCCGATACGCGTACGTGCGCCGTCGTCTCTATCGGCGCGTTCATTGCGCCGCCGAAGTAGCGCGCGTCGATCTCGCGCCATTTCTCCCATCCGAGCACGGCGGGTCCATCAATCAGCAGCACCTGGCGGAACTTATCGCCCGCTATAGAGGTGAGATACTTGAGCGTCCCTCGCTCAAAGCTGTCGAGGATGCTCCTGCCGGCAGCTGCGGTTGCCCTGACCTGAGCGGCCAGCGCCTCGGTCATCTGCTCGAACACCCACTGGAAGATTTGCTCTTTGGAGTCGAAGTGGTGATACACGGCGCCCTTGGCTACGCCGGCGCGGCTGGCGATATCGTCGATGCTGGTGGCGGCGAAACCGCGCGCGGTGAAAAGTTCGCTGGCCGCGCTGACAATCGCGGCGATGGTGGTGGCGCGCCGTTGGGCCTGGCTGGTCATCTTCTCTCCCATCCGGTTGACAAACAGACTCAGAGTCGGTAATTCCCATACCTTACAGACCGCGAGTCGGTAATTTAACGGGAGATTATCACAATGGAAAGCCTTTCCTCGACACTGTGCTTTATGGGCGCGCTGCTCTTTGCGCTCGGTCTGCTGGCCGGCTTCGGCATCCCGATGTTCCGCAGCCCGCGTATGGGAGTGTCGGCGCACCTGGCGGCGATCGAAAGCGGCCTCGCTCTGATCGCCTTCGGGTTGCTGCTACCGCATTTGGCGATCTCGACCGGATGGGCCGGGACCATCGGCCATTCGCTGTGGATCTCGCTCTACGTGCAATGGGTCGGGCTGGTATTCGCAGCGGCGTATGGCACCGGCAAGACGCTGCCGATCGCCGGCGCGGGGCTGGCAGCGAAAGCATGGCAGGAAAACACCGCGCGCATTCTGATCACGATAGGCGCGCTGGGCAGCGCCGCAGCGGTCGTCGCGCTCCTTTCACAGTGGCGCTGGGTCTGAGGATCCTCGATGCCCGCCTAAAATCCGGGATGCCTGCGGAGCAAAGTTGGGCTAAATTTTAGATCAGCCGGGCACTATGCGTGAACGCGATCTAAAGGCACTCGAGTTCGACAAGGTGATTCACCTCGTCATGGAACTCTGCGCCTCTGAGCCGGGGCGCGAAGCGACCGCGGAGCTGCGTCCGTCGATCGACACGGCCGAAGTGCGCGAGCGGCTTGCCGCCAGCGCCGAGATGGTCGAGTTGCGGTCGCATGCCGGCTCGATCCCGATCGGCGAATTCACCGATCAGCGGCCGTACCTGCTCGCAGCCGCGCGTGCGGGTGCAATCCTGGGCGGCGAAGCGCTGGTGAGAGTGCGCGATTTTATCGTGGGGTCTCGCCATGTCAGTGGATTTCTGCGCTCGCGCGTCGAGCGCTTCTCACATGTTGCGGCGTTGGTGCAGAACCTGCTCGCGCCGAAAGAGCTTGCCGACGCGATGCTCGGCGCGCTTGCCGATGACGGCACGATTCTCGACGACGCGAGTCCTGAGCTGAAACGTCTGCGCAGCAGGATGCGCGATGAGCGCGCGGAGCTCGAGACGCGTCTCCTGCGCTCGCTTAACGCGTCGGGCATGGAGTCGTTCGTATCCGATTACATCGTGACCGTTCGCAATCGCCGCTTCGTGCTGCCAATGAAGCTGAACTACTCGGAACGGTTCGAGGGAATCGTGCAGGACCGCAGCGTTTCGGGAGAGACGCTGTTCGTCGAGCCGATGTGGGCGGTCGAGCTTAACAACCGGCTGATGATGCTCGAGCGCGAGGCGGAGGCCGAAGAGACGCGAATCCTGGCGCGGCTGACTGCGATGGTCGGCGGGTACGCGCCCGAGCTGCAGCTCACGTTCGACGCGATGGTGGCGCTCGACGCACTCAACGGGCGCGCACTTTTCGCGGAACGATTTCGATGCGTCGAGCCGCAGCTGGTCGACGAGGGAATCGATTTTATCGGCGCGCGGCATCCGTTGCTGATGACCAGCGGCCGTGACGTGATTCCCATCGACGTCAAAATCGGCGCCGGACAACGCGGAATCGTCATATCCGGGCCAAACACCGGCGGAAAAACGGTCGCGCTGAAGACAGTTGGCCTGCTTTCGCTGATGACGCAGGCGGGCATGCTGATTCCCGCGCTCGCCGGCAGCAAGGCAACGGTTTTTCGCAGCGTGTTCGCCGATATCGGCGACGAACAGTCGATCGAGTCCAACCTGTCGAGCTTCTCGGGGCATATCGCAAACCTGTCTGAGATAATCAAATCGCTAGTTGAGCCGGCGCTGGTGATTCTCGACGAGCCGGGCGCCGGCACTGACCCCGCCGAGGGTGCAGCACTCGCGATTGGCTTGATGAACCATCTCGGCACCAAGCGCTGCATGCTGGCGATCGCGACGCATTCGACCGCGGTGAAGCTGCACGCGTATTCACAAGCCGGATTCGAAGCGGCCGCGGTGGATTTCGACGCCGACCACCTCGCGCCGCTCTATCGCCTGAAGCCACATACCATTGGGCAGAGTTATGGACTCGCCGTCGCGCGCAGGCTCGGCTTGCCCGAGGAAATAATTCGCGCGGCCGAGCAATCGATGGGCGCCGGCACGATCGAGCTCACCGATGCGCTGAAAAGATTGGACGCCGAGCGCGCCAAGCTGAATGCGCAAGGCGAAAAATTGCGCGAGCGCGAGGCGAGCCTGGCCCGCGTCGAGCAGGAGATCATCGAGGACAGTGAAAAAACCCGCGCGCGTGCTGAGTTGGACCGCAAGCGGCTGCGCGCTGAAGTCGCGGAACTGATTGAGGAGCTCCGGCGCGATGGTGCGGCGCTGATGGATGAACTGAAGACGCGGGCGAAATCGCGCACCGACCTGAAGGGTTTCATCACCAGGGCGGCGGCCAAACTCGAGGGTCTTGCGCCGGCGCCCGAAGCCGAATCCGGGTCTGACGCGCCGCTGAAAGTGGGGGACAGCGTCGAAGTCGGCGACATTCGCGGCGAATTGATTGTGCTCGAGGCGGGACGCGCCGTTATCAGCCGCCGCGGTCTCAGGATCGAAGTAGCGCCCGAGCGTCTGCGCAGGTCATCGGCAGGTGCGTCGGAGAATCGGCCCGCGCAAGCGAAGGCGGCGACCGTCACCTTCAGCGTCGAGGATAGCGAGCGCGACGAGTTGAACTTGATCGGGATGCGAACGACGGATGCACTGCGAAAGCTCGAGGAATTTCTCGACACTGCCTTCCTGACTAATCGCGCGGAGGTGCGGATCGTCCACGGCATTGGATCGGGCGCTCTCAGAAAAGCCGTGGCGGAATACCTGGGCAGCTCGCCGTATTGCGCGTCGTTTCGCGGCGCGGAACCTCATCACGGCGGCGCAGGCGCGACCATCGTGCAGATGAATCTGTAGAAAGCAGGCACTAGAACAACTTCTTCAGTTGGTCGAGAGGATTTGGCGGAGGGTTCGAGCCCGAGGACGATCCGCTGCCGCCGCTGCCTGAGTTATTGTCGCCGCCAGAGTCGCCGCCGAGAAATTTACTCAATCCTTTCGGCATTCCTTTTTTGCCGAAAACTTTGCCCAGGTACTTCTGCCCCTGGGCCTGCATCGCGTGATTCGCGGCGCGCTGCGCCAGCTGCGTCACGTCGGGCACGACTTTCGGCTTTGGCAATTGTCCGACGATTTGCAGCGGAACGTCGATTTGCCCGTCCTTATTCGCGATGAACGCAACTTCCTGCTTCTGCTCGATCAGTTCCTTGCTGAATTGCGGCGAGAGCACGATTCGCGCCGCGAGGTCGATATTCTTGTCCATGTCGAACCAACCGTCGCCCAGCAAATTGTAGTCCACAGTCTGCACCTTGATGTCGTGCGAAGTGATGCGCTGATCGGCAAGCACAAAGGTCAGGCTCGCAAGCTGGATGTCGGTGTCCGGGTCGCTGAACAACTCCGGATGGTTCTTGACGACCGATTCGGGAACCAGCTTGCCGATCGCGGGCAGATGCTGCACTTTCTTGAGCGCCTGACCACCAACGTTCACCCCGACCAGCTTGCCGTTGACAAGAGTCAGCTTGCCGCTGCCCTTCAGCGTTGGCTTCATCTGATCGAAACTGCCGGTCTCTCCGGTTACGTCGATGTTTCCGCCGAGTATCCCGCGAATGGTGCCGGCGGCCTTGGATTTCTGCGAGCTGAGCGCCTGCTGAACGTCGATATTGGTGAAATTGATCGACGCCGCCATCGGCGCCGAGGCCTCGAGCCGTGTGTTTCCCGTCGCGGCGATGTCACCCGAAAAGGCTTTTACCTTGAGCATCGTCACCCGCGCCTGCT
Source organism: uncultured delta proteobacterium (assembly GCA_963842215.1). Lineage (GTDB taxonomy): Bacteria > Desulfobacterota > Binatia > Binatales > Binataceae > Binatus. Next base: position 183,256 of record CAWJFQ010000010.1, read on the forward strand.
TTTCCCTGAGCGACAGCGACAGGTTCAAAGTCCGGTACGGGACGTTGGCTAGATTGCCGGAGGGCGATGTGATTTGAGCTTCGACCGTGGGACCGCCAACGTTGCCAATCGAGGCAGCGCCCTTGGCGAAAAGCTGGTTGATCACTTCGTCAGGCGGGCGCGCGGGTGCGAGGTCGGCCAGGTGAACAGCGGCCGCATTCAGTTCGTAGCTCATGACCAACGGCTGAAACTGATCGACGTGGGACTTCAAGGTCGCCTGCGATGCGCCAAGGTTGAAGGTCAGCGGGCCGACCTCGGCGCTGGTGCCCGTGAGCTTGATATCGCCGGTGACGTGGCTTAGCGGCGGCGCCTTCTGATTGGGGATCGATAATGCGACATCGCGAAGCGCGACCGTACCGTCAGCCGACAGCTTGCCGTCCGCGAACGTCGCGTCGGAATGAATCTCGGTCTTGCCTTCGACGTTGTATCTGGCAAGCACCGGAATCATCTTTGCGAGCGAAGCTATATCGAAGTTGTTGGTATCGATGTGGGCGGCAGTCGTGCCACCGCCAATCTTGATGTTCGTCACCTTCGCTTCGAGTTCGCCGAGCGTGATGTTGGCAATCGCCACTCCGACGTCAGACCCTGTCGCCGCACCTTCCGCCGAAATCTTGAATGGGTTGTCAGCAGGCTTGCTGAAAGAGTTGCCGAAGGCGATTGCCGGCGCACTCAAGTCGCTCGTGACGTTGAATTTGATCGATCCGGTAGTGCCGTCGGCAGTTGCGTCGAAGCTGAGCGGACCGGAAATCGAAAGCTTGGGCGGGATCGATTTCGCAAGCATCGGGATTGTCGCGAGCTGCGTTTGATCAATCGGGCCAGCCTTGGCCGTTCCTTTCAACGGAATTGCATCGACATCGAGAGCCCCATTGTTGACCAACGGCCCCACCGTCGCGGAAAGGTCGAAGTTCTGCTTGTCGGCCAGCGCAGCGAAGGTGAGCGCAACGGTGAAGGGCGCGTTGAAGCCGAAATCTCGCACCTTGAAGTCGATCGCGTTGACGCTCGCCGCTTGAGGCGCGCCCTCCGTGACAAATTCCAAGGTACCGTCATAGATGGAAAAATTGCGCACGAACAACGAGCCGAGCGTCGAGGGTACCCTTCCGGCTTGGGCCATCGGCGACTCTTCGATCGCACCTTCATCCTTGGCGCGCCGACCCCTCCCCTTCCTGCCTCCGCCGGCGTTCTCTTCTTCGTTCTCGACGTTTTTTCGCCCGAGGGTCGAGACGTTGAGCGTGCCGTCGTGAGTTTGAACGATTCTGATCACCGGCTTGTCGAGCACGACTTCAGTGACTTCGATCCGGCGCGCCAGCAATGGGATCAGTTCGAGGCGGGTGTAAACATTGTTCGCCTCGATGAACGGCTTGTTCGAGATGTCGGGATCGTCGGCGACCCGGACGCCAGTCACGTCTGCGAGGATTCCCCAGCCCAGGCTCACTTTGATGTCGTCGGCGTGAACCTGGCGGCCCAGCGCCCGGCTGACCTTGTCGAGAACAATCTGGCGGCGCTCGGCGATGATCGAGTTGAGGTTGGTCGCGGCATAGAAGAGGATGGCGCCCGCAAAAATCACCACGGCTCCGATAATTGCGACGGCTGCTACGAGGACACGACGCATCCCAGAACCCTCACATCATCAACTTCGAGGTAGTTGCGCCACACGCGGCAAGTCTAGTCGATGCGGACCGCACGCGCACCATTCGCACTCGCGATTTTGCGACACCATGACTGGCAGGACCCATGCGGTTTGAACCGTATCGCGTCCTCAGCATAGTCTGTCATCTATCCCGCATCAGCACTCTTTCCGATGGCAAAAAAGCGAAAGCATGGCCGCCGCGACGAAAAATCGAACGGCCAACCCAAAGCGCCGGCCGCGCCTGAGCGCGTCTTTTCGTCGCCATTCAAAAACCTGAAGAAGATGCTCGCTGCGCGCAATCCGCCGGCCGCGCCCGTCAAGGAGAAAGCGCCGCCCGCACCGGTTGCAGAAAAGCCCGCGCAACCCGTTGCAGACACGCTCGACGACGAGTCTGTTCTACGCCGCGCGCTCGAGGGTGTACGGCCACTGCACGGCAATGGCAACGCACGGTCGCGCATACCGCTTGAACCTCCAACCACGCACACAATCGTCGATGAGGACGCGGAGGTAATCGCGCGATTGTCGGACCTGGTTTCGGGACAGGCGCCTTTCGATATCACCGAATCGGACGAATATGTCGAGGGCTATCGCGTCGGTCTGGACCCGCGCCTCGTGTCGCAGCTTCGCCGCGGCGAGTTCGCGGTGCAGGCGCATTTCGATATGCACGGCATGATCCAGGGTGCCGCAAAGGAAGCGCTCAAGGAATTCATCATCGCGTCGGTTCGCAAAGGGCTGCGCACCGTGCTCGTCGTGCACGGTCGCGGGCTGCGATCTCCCGGCGGCCATTCCGTGCTCAAGCATGCGTCGGCAGGATGGCTCTCGCACGGTGCGATCGGCGGGCACGTACTCGCGTTCGCAACCGCGCGAGCCGCAGACGGCGGCGCCGGAGCGACGTACGTATTGTTGAAGCGTGAGAAGAGCCGCGCGCCGTTCGACATTCTGCAAGGCGCGAAGCGCCGCTAGTCGCTGACAGAAAAAGAAACGGGGCCCGCGTCAGGGGCCCCGTTGTGCCTACGTTCCGTCGGCGTGCCGCTAGATCTTCGCTTGCAGGAAGAATGCGATCACGAGCGCGTACAAGGTCAGCGCTTCGATGAACGCGAGGCCGATGATCATCGGAACGAAGATCTGGCCGGCGCTGTTAGGGTTGCGGCCGATCGACTCCATCGCCGAGGCCGCCATCCGGCCCTGCCCGAGCGCGCTGCCAAATGCCGCGATACCGATGCCGATGTTGGCGGCGATCGCTATCAAGCCGGCGCGTAGCGGCGCACCTGAGTCTGCGGCGCCCGCTGCCTCCTGCGCCATCGCCAGCAGCGGCGACGCAAGGATGGCCAATCCGACCATCGTGGTTACAGTTCCAATCCTTCGTAGCATTTTATCCTCCTTCTGTTTCGCGCCCCGGGCGCCGCAGCCGGCCACCTCTCTTCCTCTACCACCTCAAATTCCGGACGGAATCCCTGGCACGAAAAAAGCCTTTGCTAATGACCGTGGCTTGTCGCCAATCTTACGTAACTCATCGCGAGTACCACGAAAATAATCGCCTGGATGATGCAGACGATCGAGCCAAGCGCGTAGAACGCGAGCGGTATGATTAGCTTCGTCAATCCCGTGAAGATGCTGAGCACGGTATGGTCGGCGAACATGTTGGCGTAAAGACGAATGCCGAGCGAAAACGGACGGAAGAGCAGGTCGGCGAGATTGATCGGGATCATAAGGAAGAACAGCCACCAGACCGGCCCAATAATATCGTTTTTGACGAAGTTGCCAGCGCCGTGCGACAAGCCCTGGTAGACGAAGTAAACGAAGACGACGGCGCCCAGGCCGAAGGTCAGGTCGGAGTCGCCAGTGGGCGGTTCCATCCCCGGAATCAGTCCAAAGAAGTTGGCGGCTAGAATGAAAACGAACAGCGTGCCGAAGAATGGAACAAACTGCCGGTAGTGATGAGTCTCGAGGACGTCGTGGCAAAAACCGTCGAACCATTCAACGAAAAGTTCAGCGACGGAACGCACGCTAGCCCCTTCGTCCGGGACTACAGGGTCTTTGGCGGCGGCGAGTGACGCGCGCGCGATAAATCCAAACACGAGCAGGATGCCCATCACGATCCAAGTGCCTATCAGCACCTCGGGAATCCGGCCGCCGCCTATAAGTTCGATGAAATTTACCGATTTCTGCAATGAAGTTTCTCCGCCGTGGCGATCCTAGCCGGCGCCGCGGAGCGAAGCCCGCCCGGTTTCAATAATGATAGCTGCCATCTGAGTCAAGACGCCGACACCGAAGCCCATTCCGTCCACGCGTGCGCGTGTGAAAATTAGGTAGACGAGGCCCACGACGATAAGCAGTTTCATCGGGATCGCCAGCGCGCCCAGCTTGGCGGCAGCGCCCGAAATTCCGGCGGCGGACGATGCCAGCAGGAGACTGCCGAGGGCAGACAGGATCCATAAATTTGCGATCACGACCGCGCCACCGAGCAGGCATCCTATTCCTGCGGATGCCGAGGCGAACAAAGCGAGAATCGAGGCGCTGATCACGACCAGTGCAAAGTTGGTGCGCTGGATCGACGCAATCGTCGGCACTGACCACGAAAGTCCCATCAGGTGCCGAATCTTTCCGCGGCGCGAGCTTTTGCTTTCGCGGCTTCTTCTTCGCGATTCCTCGACGGCGCGTTGGTTTCAAGTGAACGAAGCAGCCGTCCCGAGATGCCTGCGATTTCATCGACCGCCGCCGCGAATGACGCTTCGTTCGCCTTGGACGGTTTGTTGAAGCCGCTGATCTTTCGCACGAACTGCAGCGAAGCGGCGCGAACCTCTTCGTCGGTCACCGGAGGATCAAAATTGAAAAGTATTTTGATATTTCTGCACATCGGATTGACCTCGACTCGGTCCGTGCTCTCTACGGCTGCCTCGCGTGGAGCAGTTCATTGACCCTGACTTTTGAAAGCGCGGTCTTCATGCTCATGGCCGGGTCAGGGTCTTTTTTTCTATCGCTGTAAAGCGCAGTTGCCAACTCCGCCCACCCGTCGCGATATCTTATCCAGTGCAACTCGGCTATTCGCGCCGACTTTATGTACTCCGGGCTGCCGCCGTGGAGGTCTTCGCGATAAGCGCGGTTGAGCGCATCGTCGGCCGTGTTGTATGCGATTTTGTCAGAAGGCTCCAGGTCGCGCTTTCGAACTGTCTTCTTGACCAGTGCGGCGCAATCGTCGCGAACGAATCCAGCCTGATCCATGCTTCGCATACTGGCTATCGTGCCGCCAGCCCAGGCGAGATATGCGCGTTTGCTGTCAGCCTCCTGGTAAGCTTTGAACGATGCGATCATCCGGTCGAAGAAGGACTTGTCGGCGGAGTCGAGTTCGGCTCGGGTCGAAGCGAGCATCGCGCTGAATTGTCCTTCGCTTACCAGCTCCCGAATCGCCGTGCAGTACTGGCTTTCAGGCGTATCCAAAACGAAGACGTCCGAGCACAACTCGATGGGGTCCCAGTCCTTGTCGGAGGTGTTTCGGGCTTTTTCGATATCCTGCTTGAGCGAGGACAGTTCACGGCCGGACAATCCGCCGGGCCATTCGATCGGCGCCATCTTTTGACCGGCTGCGAACCACTGCTCGGCCTTTTGCACGTCGCGGGGCACGCCGCGACCGTTCAGATACATCACGACCAGGTAAGACCATGTCTTGTCCTTCTCGAAGCATCGCAGCGCCTCCGAGAAATCCGGCGGGCCGCTGAACCCGAAATATGAATCGTAACATTCGCTGCCCCCGAACTGCTTCAGGAAGCACTTCAAATCAGTCGGGTAGTCTTGCCCAAATTGGCAATCTGCGTGGACAACGCCGGCGGCCAAACTCTGTGCCAAAAAGGATCCAGCCATGCCGCAGATTAGGACGAGCAGAAGATAGCGGGATTTGTTTTGCATGACCGGCGCTCAGAGATTTTGCGTTGGCAAATGCACTGACCAATGGCAATCAAGGCTCGCTGTTCTCGCGCTGGAATAGCGCGAGCTCCTGGATCAACCGGTAAAAGCCAACAAAGACTCCGAGCAGGAACATCACCAGCGTCAGCCACGGGTCGGTGTGAAAATAAAGATCGAGATAGTGCCCAAGGATTGCGCCGGCGAGCATGGGCCAGGCGAACTCGAAGCCGATCGCGGCGAATCGCATCATCCTGCCGGTGCTTAACGCCATGGTGTTTTCAGGTTTGCTCGCGCGATAGCTCGCGCAGAGATTCGTCGGCGGCGGTTATAGTGCGATCGATGTCAGCGTCGGTGTGCGCGGTCGACAGGAACATCGCCTCGAACTGCGACGGCGGCAGGTTTATCCCGCGATTCAGCATTGCGTGGAAAAACCTGGCGAACTTTGCCGAGTTCGACCTGCGAGCCTCGTCGGCGTCGCGCACCTGCTCCGGCCCAAGGAACATGGTGAGCAAGGAACCCGCGCGATTGATGCATCCCGGCTCGCCATTTTTTTTCAAAGCTTCGCGGAGCCCGGTTTCCAGGCGCGCGCCAGCCGCGTCAAGCAAGGCGTACGGATTGTTTTCTTTTATAATACAAAGTGTTTCCAGACCCGAGCGAACAGAAAGCGGATTCCCCGACAGCGTTCCGGCCTGGTACACGGGACCGAGCGGTGCGAGCAGGTCCATGATCTTCGCCGGGCCGGCGACTGCGCCCACCGGCATTCCGCCGCCGATTATTTTCCCGAGCATGATGAGGTCGGGCTCGACGCCCATGCTTTCGGCAATCGAGCCGAAGCAAAGACGGAACCCGGTTATAACTTCGTCGCAGATCAGAAGCGCGCCGTTGCTGTGCGCGATTTCAGCGAGAGCCTTCAGCGAGCCGGCGTCAGGATTTACCACTCCCATATTGGCCGCGACCGGCTCGACGATGACGGCGGCGACTTTTTCCGGCGCCGTGCGAAATAAACTCTCGACCGACTCTATCGAGTTATATCGTGCAACCATCGTCATCGCCGCGAGCGGCGCCGGAACGCCCGCGCTGTCAGGTTGACCAAAAGTCATCGCGCCTGAACCGGCGCGGACCAGCATAGAATCGCTGTGACCGTGATAGCATCCGTCAAACTTGATTATGTTCGTGCGCCCGGTTGCTGCGCGCGCCAGCCGGAGCGCGGTGAGACCGGCTTCCGTTCCCGAAGTCACCAATCGCACTTTTTCTGCACATTTGATCGCGGATGAGATCATTTCCGCGAGCTCGACCTCGAGCCGCGTCGGTGCACCAAAGCCTAAACCGAGTCGCGCCTGGTCGGCGATAGCTCGTATAACGCGCGGATGGGCATGTCCGAGGATCGCGGGGCCATAGGAGCAAACGTAGTCTAAAAAAGCATTGCCGTCGGCATCGATCAGAGTTGCGCCGCTGCCACTTTCGACGAAGATTGGTGAATCGCTGACGGCTTTCCACGCGCGCACGGGAGAATTGACCGCACCAGGAATCGTAACACTGGCGCGATTGAAGAGTTCATCTGATTTTTTTCTGGATCTCATCGCGATTTGCTGTAGATCAGGCGCGATCGTAAATTTTTTTTCGCTCAACAAAAAAATTTCGCTTGCGCGTGTCTCGATCAGAGAAAAGTTTGATCAGATGCGAAAAATTCAGATCGCGCATCGATGGCTTCCAGAGCGGGCGAACTGGATCGCGCGGTTGGCGCAAAATTTCGTGCGTGCGACGCATGATCGCTCGCGAGAGAAATTTCCTTTACGATTCGCGCGCTTCGCGAGAAATTTTTTTCCGCCCTTGTTCTCATCTCGAAATAAGTTTATCACGTTCCCTTGGCCGCACACTTCGTACCTCTGAGAACCAATAATCATTGACGGGTTCATCGCGGCGCGTGAGACATGGCTTCAAAGCGCGTGTATATCGATCTCGTTCCAGATCAAAATTTACAGCCTAACAGAACCGATCGTAACCCGGACAAGTTGATAGTCCGGCGCCTTGTACCTTCAAATTGTCGACTGTAACGGGGGAAATGTTCGTTATCCACAGATGTGGATAAGACTGTGGAGCAATTCGCTGGTTGAGGCTGGCGCGCTAGTCCCGGAGCGTGAGGTGGGGTGAGAGGTGCGGTCCGGGTGTTTTAGGGGAGACAGACGATATGACGGGATTGTGGCAACGGGCCGCTGACCGCATGCGCGGTGAGCTGGGTCAGGTCGGGTACGAGACGTGGATCGGGCCTCTCAATTTTGTCGCTCATCAAGGATCGACCGTCACAGTTGAGGCGCCCAATCGATTTTTTCGCGATTGGATCAACGAACGCTACCTGGGCTTGATGCGCACGGCGCTGTCGGAAGAGGCCGGTGGGGAAATCGAGGTGCGGCTGACCTTGGGCGAAAATGCAGCAGTTGCATCAGCACCGCAGCAACAGCGCTCAAGCAATGGGCACATCAACGGCAATGGCAATGGTAACGGCACCTCGAAGGCCGCCGCGACCAATCGAGCGACGTCGGCCACCGCGTCTCGCGGAGACCGCCATCCGACCCTGAATCCGCGTTACACTTTCGCGGAGTTCGTGGTGGGATCTGCCAATCAATTCGCGCATGCCGCGGCGCAGGCGGTCGCCAATCAGCCGGGAGAAAAATACAACCCGCTCTTCATTTATGGCGGCGTTGGTCTCGGCAAGACTCACCTGGTGACAGCTATCGGGCACCATATCTGGGCCAGCGGCGATCGGCCGCGGAAAGTGTTGTTCATGCCGGCCGAGATTTTCATGAACGAGCTGATAAATTCGCTGCGCCGCGACAAGATGGGCGAGTTTCGCGAAAAGTTTCGCCGCGTCGATACTTTGATCCTCGACGACGTGCAATTCCTGGCCGGGCGCGAGCGCACGCAGGAAGAATTCTTCCACACTTTCAATGCGCTACACGCCGAGCGGCATCAGATCGTCCTGACTTCGGACAAGGTTCCGCGCGAAATCCCCGGGCTCGAGGAGCGGTTGCGCAATCGATTCGAAATGGGACTGATCGCGGACATCGCACCGCCTGACCTCGAGACGCGCGTGGCGATCGTGCAGAAGAAGGCGGTGCTCGACAATCTCCGGCTCGCGCCGGAAGTCGCGATGTATATCGCGCAGAGCGTCTCCTCGAATGTGCGCGAGCTCGAGGGATGTCTCACGCGGCTGGCAGCGCTGGCCTCACTCAAAAAAGATGCGGCAATCACCGTGGAGTTCGCGCGCGAGTCGCTGCAAGACCTCATTCGAAATCCCGACGCGAAGCCGGACGTCGAATCGATTCAGCGGACGGTTGCAGACTTTTTTCATATCCGGCTGACTGATTTGAAATCGAAGAAGCGCACCCAGCACATCGCTTTTTGCCGCCAGGTAGCAATGTACCTGTGCCGCAAGCTGACCGACAGCTCGTTTCCAACCATCGGCGAGCATTTCGGCCGCGACCATTCGACCGTGATTCACGCCCACAACCTGATCCTGCGGCGCGTGACCAGTGATGCGGCATTTAGAATCTCGATCGAAAAGATCGAGCGGGAGCTGAAATCGATTCGCGCTAACGCGGCGTGAGAATCGATGTGGAGGAAGGTGGAGGAGGCTGTGGATGTGGTGGGCATAAGGCGGGAGCTATCGACAGGGCCGGTGCGTTCGAGGCCGGCCCTGTCGGTAAGCCGTTTTTGCGCCAACAACTTTTCAGCGCTCGGTTGGCGTTCATTTTCAGTCGTTTGTAAGATCAATACACAAATCCACAACTCCTACTATTACTGCTATTCTCTTTTAGAGATCTAAGGATCCGGAATAGGAAGACGGGCTACCAATTCATGGGACTCTCCATCGAGCGCGCGTCGTTGCTTAGCGGTTTGGGACTGATCCAGGGCATCGTGGAACGGCGCACGACGGTTCCGATTCTTGGCCACGTCCTGCTCGAACCAGACGGAAATGCGTTGACGTTGAGCGCGACCGACCTCGAAGTCGGAATTCGCACCCAGGTTGCGTGTTCGGGCAAGGAAAAAAGCCTGACTCTCAATGCGCGCAAACTTTTCGAAATCGTGCGCGAGACCGAGGGCGATGAAGTCGCGTTGACGACGCTCGACAACGACTGGGTTGAGCTGAAGTGCGGCCGCGCGAAGTTCAAAATGATGGGCCTCGATCCCCGCAGCTTCCCCGCTATGCCAAGTCAGAGCACCGGCAAGGATTCCGGGCCTTCGAAAAAACAGCTCAAGGCCGAACTAACGATCCCGGCAGCCGTCCTGGCCGGAATGATCGACAAGACAATTTTCGCGGTCAGCCCGGACGAAGCCCGCTACAACCTGAGCGGAGTATTCGTCGAATCGAACGCACCAGGCTCGGCGCGAATGGTCGCGACGGACGGGCATCGGCTCGCAATGATCGAGCGCGAAGTACCGGGATTCAGGATGGAGACGGGCGCGATCATTCCGCGAAAGGGTCTCTCGGAACTACGCAAAATTCTGGATGTGGGCGGCGACGCCGAAGTGCGGCTCAGCCTCGAGGGTCAGCTGGCATACTTGAAGCGCGGCGCGACAGAAGTCTCGATGCGGTTGGTGGAAGGCGAATTTCCTGACTATCGCGGCGTTATACCCAAGCAGTCGAAGTACAAAATCACGGTTAAACGCGATTTGCTGTTTGCCGCAATAAAGCGCGCGGCAATCTTTTCGAGTGAGCGCTATCACGGGGTAAAATTCGCGCTGTCGGCCGGAACTCTTACGGTTTCATCGACGAGTCCCGAAACCGGAGAAGCGAGCGAGTCGCTCGACGTCGACTTCAAGAGCGAAGAATTCGCGATCGGTTTCAACGCGTCGTACGTGCAGCAGGCGTTGGGCGTAATCCCGCAAGGCCCCGATTCAACAGTTGAGCTTGGCTTGAGCGACGATGTGAGTCCGGGAGTAATCAGGACGGAATCGGATCAGCAGTACACCTACGTCGTGATGCCGATGCGCTTGTAACGCGCGCGGCCAATCCACTTGATTGAATATGAAACCCACGGTGGGTTTCACGCTTCCTTCGGCAGGGGTGACCCCTGCACCTAGTATTAAAGAAAGATGCGGGACTTCGTCCCTCACTTGCCGATTCGCACCAGCACTACCTTGTTTCGATAATTGTAGTCGCTCTCCCATGGGTATGATGCTTCGCTGAGTTCGATGCTCGTCGGAGTGTCGAGCTTCGGCATGTCGCGGCGGCGGACTATCATCCATTTCGCGTCGCCATTTGCGATTGCGTCCTGCAAATCCTGCTTGTCGTCGAACTCGGGCAGAGGCTTGGGCGGATTCAGATAAAACAGCGGACCTTCCGTCTTGAACAGGACCAGGTGATCGGTCGAACCGCCAAGCTTGCCCAGGACCGCGTGGCCGAAAGGCTTTTCGCCGCGGTAAGCCTCCGCCGCGGGCATCGCAAAGATATAAATGTAAGTCATCGCGAGATAAGCGATCGCGCCCATCGAAATTGCGACGCGATACGGACTGAATTTCCGAATCGCGTAGACGACCGCGATGACCGATATGATCCAGAACACGATGAAGGCGAATTTCTGGGGCAAATCGGGAAGCGCGTCGTAAGGGCTCGGAAGAATTGCCCAGGCGGGAACCATTAGAACGATCCCGGCGATGACGGCGAAGGCGATGACTCCGTAGCCGGCTACCAGCAATCGCCGGGCGATCATCGAGCGTAGTTCGCCGGGATACGCGAGTGTTCTTGCGACGAGGGTTGCCGCAGCGGGCAAAATTGGCAGGATGTAGTAGCTGCGGCGCGATCCGGACAGCGTGAAAAATACGAAGGTCGCCCAGAAATAAACCAACGTGAATCGTTCAGCGCGCGCGGGTTCAAGCGCGGCGCGACGGGCCGAGTGCGTTTCCACCAGCGCGGCCGGCAACAGCACCGACCACGGTGCCATCAGGCCGAAGATGACGTAGACGTATAGATAAATGGGGCCGCGATGGTCGAACGGTTGGAAGAAGCGCACCACGTTTTCGCGATAGACCATCGCGAGACCCTTCTGCGAGCCCATCATGCGCGCCGAGATTTCAAACGGCAGATAGTACACCAGGCCAGCCAGCGCGACGGCGGGGAGAGTGTACCAATTGAAGAACCATCGATTGCGCTCGATCAGCCGTCGTATCCGATCGATAAGAGGGCCGCGATAGATTTCCTGGAAAAACTGCGCGACGCCATCACGCAGGCATGAATACACTCCAATCACTAACAGCGGCAGCACGAATCCGAGCAGGCCCTTGGTGAGCGAAGTCGCAGCCATGATCAGCCACAAGCCGACGACCCAGATTCCACCGCCGCGCTCTTCGTTGTGATTGAAGAGCAGTAGTGCTGCGAGTTCTCCGGTCAGGGTTTCGACGTCGGCGCTGGCGTGGCGCGAAAAGAACACGAAGCTGAAGCTGGTCGCGAGAATGACGCCGGCAAGGATAGCGGTACGAGCGTCGTAGAGCCGTCGCACCAGGATCATCAGTATCGCCACTGCGAGGACGCCGGCGATGGCGCAGGGCAGGCGCGTGGCAGCCTCGTTGATGCCACCGGTGAAGGGTGTCGACAAAACTACGAGCCAGTACGAGCCCAGAGGTTTGTCGTAATACACGTGACCGTTGATCGTTGGCCAGAAGTAGTTGTGCGTCACGATCATCTCGCGCGCAATTTCTGCCCACCGGAATTCCGACGACCACAGCGCTCGCGCGCCGAGACGGGCGAAGAAGAGAATCGCGGCAAGGACGAGCACCAATCCGGCGCGAATCCTGAACTGTGAATTGTCGTCGCTGCCGGCCGGGACCTGCGATACGGTGGAACCAGGCGATGCAGAAGCGGAGGCCATAACACCGGATTCTAACCGGCGCACTCTGCCCTCTGCCATACGGCGATTCGATCGGAATGACAGGACCACCGGAGGCAGCTAGGATGAAGTCAGATTCATGAGCCAGGCGAAAAATCCCGAGAGTCATTCCGGCCGCAAGCCGAACCGGTTAATCAATGAGCAGAGCCCGTACCTTCGCCAGCATGCGTACAATCCGGTCGATTGGTATGCATGGGGTCCCGATGCGCTTGCGCGTGCGAAGGCCGAGAACAAGCCGATCATGCTGTCGATTGGCTACTCGGCTTGTCACTGGTGCCACGTGATGGAGCGCGAGTCGTTCGAGAATGACGCGATCGCGCGACTCATCAACGAGAACTTCATTCCGATCAAGGTCGATCGCGAAGAGCGGCCCGACCTCGATCAGATCTACATGGACGCGGTGCAGCTGATCACCGGGCGCGGCGGATGGCCGCTGACGATGTTCCTCGCGCCGGACGGGCGGCCCTTCTTCGGCGGAACGTACTATCCGCCGGAGGATCGCCAGGGCATGCCGGGATTCCCGCGCATCCTCGCGGCAGTCTCGCAGGCCTATCGCGACAAGGCGAAGGAAGTCACCAACAATCTTGAGAAGCTGACCGAGGCGCTCGGCGCTCTAACCAATTACGTGCCCACGGACGGCGACCTGAAACCGGGGCTGGCACCGGAAGCCGCGCGCGCGCTCGCGACGCACTACGACAGTATCAACGGCGGTCTGGGGCAGGCGCCAAAATTTCCCAACACGTTTGTGTTCTCGCTGTTTCTTCGCATGCATGGCGCCGACGGTGACGAGGCGATGGCCGAGATGGTTCGGCACACGCTGTCGAAGATGGCGCGCGGCGGAATTTACGATCAGATCGGCGGCGGATTCCATCGCTACAGCGTCGACGAGCGATGGCTAGTGCCGCACTTCGAGAAAATGCTCTATGACAACGCGCTGCTGGCCCGGCTTTATCTTGACGCCGGCCGTGCACTGAACGAGCCGGAGTTTCTCGTCATCGCGCGGGAGATCCTTGACTACGTTTTGCGCGAGATGACGAGTCCGGAGGGTGGTTTCTACGCCGCGCAGGACGCGGACAGTGAAGGCGAAGAAGGAAAGTTTTTCGTTTGGACGCCCGAGCAGGTGGACGCCGTCGTCGGTCCCGAGCTCGGTGCGATAGCGGAGCGCTATTTCGACATCACGATCGAAGGTAATTTCGAAGACGCGAACATTCCTCATCGCACGATCGAGCTGGCCGACGCCGCGCGGATGTTCAAAGTTTCGGAAGACGACATGGCGGCGAAGATAAGCGAGATTCGCGACCAGCTTTTTGCCGCACGCGAACAAAGAGTGAAGCCGGGCCGCGATGAAAAGATCCTGGTGGCGTGGAACGCGATGATGATAGGCGCGTTCGCCGAGGGCTATCGCGCGTTGCATGAGCGCCGGTATCTCGAAGCAGCGGAGCGCGCGGCCGACTTCATCATGACGACGATGTGGGACGGCCATTCGCTCAAGCGCTCGTTCAAGGACGGCGTGGCGCGGCACAATGCCTACCTCGAGGACTACGCGCAGTTGGCAGGCGCAATGCTCGACGTATACGAGGCGTCGCTCGACCCAAAATATCTCGCGCATGCGCGGATGCTCGCCGATGTGATCCTCGGTCGCTTTATCGACCAGGCAAAGGGCGGGTTCTTTTTCACCTCGGACGATCATGAAGCACTGATCATGCGCTCGAAGGCGGCATTCGATGGCTCGACACCGTCGGGTAATAGCGCGGCCGCGATGGCGTTGCTCAGGCTGCATGGCTACACCGGCGACGAGCGCTACCGTATCGAGGCGGAGCGCACGCTCAAACTGTTCCGCGAATTCATCGAGAAGCAGCCGTTCGGATTTTCGCACATGCTCGAAGCGGTGGACCTTTATCAGCGCGGGCCGGTCGAAGTTGTGATCGTCGGCAGCCGCAACTCGCCCGAGGTGCTCGAATGGATTGAGCGGCTTGGCCTTATCTACGTACCCAATCTTGAAATCTTCGTCGCGGATGAGACCGGCGATCAGACTGGTTTCCTTCCTGAGCAGGTGCGCGATAAGCGGCGGATCGATGGACGCGTCACCGCGTACGTTTGCCGCGAGCGCATGTGCACGCCGCCGATTACGACGTTTAAGGATCTGCAAAAGGAATTGGTCGACTAGCTCCGGGCGATGAACCGCGACGCGAGCGACCTCAGTCCGGCCGGCGCAAGTCTGACGCCGCGTTTCCAGCCGATCGTCGTGAATCGTGCGGCGCGTCACGCCGGCTCGCGGTTGCGGGTTGTACTGCTCAACGCCGCTGGCGGCCGCCACTTCCGCGAAATCCTGCACTGCCTCAAGCATCGGCCACTCGCGGGCGCCGATCTGATTCTGCTGTGCGAGGTAAATTCACGAAGAACGCGCGCGGTCGGGCGCGACGTCGCACATGAACTGGCCGAGTCGCTCGAGATGAGCTGCGCCTACATACCGGAGTTCGGCCTTGGGCCTCGGGGCGGCGAGTTCGAGTTGTACATGGGCAACGCGCTCCTGAGCTCGGTGCCTTTCGAGGACGTCGCAGCCGTCGCGATGCATCGGCCGCCCACTACGATGAAGTGGCAGGCGCGCGTCCGGCGCTGGGCACGCGAGGGCACACCAACCGGATTGGTCGCGCGTGTGAAACTCGGCGGCGAGTATGTGAGCGTCGGCGTCGCGCATTTACACAGCCGCTGCACGCCTGCGGAGCGTGGGCGCCAGATGGCGACCTACCTCGCGTCTTTTCCGGCAGCAGGCCGCGCGATTTTTGGCGGCGACCTGAATTCCACCACTACCGAGCTGACGAGCCAGACCCTGATTTTTGCAACTGCGCTGAAGATGATCGTCAACCCGCATCGCTTCAAGGCGCCTCAGCCATACGAGCCTCTGTTCGAACGTCTGAAAGAGCACGGACTTGCGATAGAAGGCGCCAACGTGCCCGATCGTGCGACCTTCACATTTTCGGGGCTGATTCCGCGATCGATGAGGCCAAAGCTAGACTGGCTCGCCGTCCGTGAGCTTCGCCCGATAGCGGGAACTCCGGCCGTTGTATCGCCGCGGCCTTCGTTTGCCTGGCGCCGCGCTTCCGATCACGACTTTGTGACGGTCGATCTCGAATTGTAGCCGCGGCACGTCCTTCTGAAACGGTCAGCTAATGAAATCCTTCCGCGTTGCGATGAGGCAGGACTAGAATTGCGGGCTCGTCACGAGGAGGCGCACGCGATGGCATCTTTCAACGGACTCGGCATGCACATGGGAAATCTTGCAATTCTTTCGACGGCCGAGAGTCGTTCGATAAGCCCCGAAAATCCCACCGGCGAAAAAGGCAAAGGCGCGATGGCGATCCCCGACCCGGCCAAGAGTCCGGCACGAAAGCTGGGCCGTGGATGGAAGGTCGCGCCGTACGTCGTAATCGAGCCGGGCGAAGTGAAAGTCCTGGCCGATATCGCCGGCGCCGGCGCCATTGCGCAAATTTGGATGACGCCGACCGGCCCCTGGCGCTCGAGCATCTTGAGAATCTACTGGGATGGTTCGGCGGAGCCGTCGGTTGAATGCCCGGTCGGCGATTTTTTCGCCTGCGGATGGAACAAGTACGCGCAAGTATCGTCGTTGGCGGTTTGCGTGAATCCGGGTAGCGCGTTCAATTGCTATTGGGAAATGCCATTTCGCAAGCAATGCCGCATTACCATGTCCAATGCTGCGGAAACCGCGATGATACTATTCTACCAAATCAACTACGTACTCACTGAAGTGCCTGCCGATGCTGCCTACTTCCATGCGCAGTTCCGGCGCGTGAATCCGCTGCCGTACAAGGACGTGTACACAATTCTCGACGGCGTCACCGGGCGCGGGCATTACGTTGGCACCTACATGGCGTGGGGAGTGCACAACAGCGGATGGTGGGGCGAGGGCGAAATAAAGTTTTTTATCGATGGCGACGAGGAATTCCCGACGATCTGCGGCACCGGCACGGAGGATTACTTTTGCGGCTCATACAACTTCGACGTGGGCAAGGACAACGGCGGCTATCGTGAATTCACGACGCCCTACGCGGGATTGGCGCAGGTGATTCGGCCCGACGGCCTGTACGCGTCGCAGCAGAGATTCGGAATGTACCGCTGGCACATCGTTGATCCGATCAGATTCAAGCACGACCTGCGTGTAACTATCCAGGCGCTCGGATGGGCCGGCGATCCGCGCAAGGGTGCTGAGTTTCTGCCGCTGCAGGACGATATCGCGTCGGTAGCGTACTGGTACCAGACACTCCCGGCGGCAAAATTTCCGCCGCTGCCGTCGCCGGAATATTTGCGGATCGTATAGTGGGGGCCGCCTCTGACTATTCGAGTTTGCGCGCGGTTTCGATGATCAAATCATATGCGCCGGTCGCATCTTCAAGCGCCAGCAGCCGGTAGCAGTCGGCCCCGATCCAATCCGGCGGCACCGAAGGATTTGTGAACGGCATATAGTCCGGGGTGAACATTTGCTCGCTGGGCGCGCGCAGTTCCACATGGCGATGGATGCGGCGGACGCTGAGTTGCGGGGTGTTCAGCAGGTCGAGCAAAACGGCAGCCATCTCCCGTTCAATCAAGCCTGACACGATTATCACGCGTTGATTGGTGACGCCGTAAAACGTGTTCGACAAATAAGTATGGAAGACGATCGCTTCAGCGATCAAACCAACGACCAACATTGCCAGCAGTATTGAATTCGCATCAGCACGCGCTGCCAGACTTGGGTTGAGCGGCAGCGAACGCATCGCGAGCGCGGCGGCTGCAACGAGTATGATCGCCGCCGCGCGCCATCGAAGGGCGCTCGTATCATGCGGGCGTCCGCACCATAGCAGTGTCTCGAGCGCCAGCAGATGCGGTGTGATGACCTCAGCTGCGTCAGGATCCATCGATTACTTGACTATGCCGGCGGCGCGCAGCCCTGCGATTCGGTCGGTGGCGTATTCCAGGTACTCGCGCAGGATCTCGTCGGTATGCTCGCCAAGCAGCGGCGCGGCGCGGTCTATCGTTCCGGGAGTCGCGGAAAACTTTGCCAGCATGCCAGTCTGCCGTACGCGACCCCATTGCGAATGAGTCAGTTCGGCGATGAGGTCGTTCGCGAGGACCTGCGAGTCGTCGAACAAATCGCGCGTGTGATTTACCCGCGTAGCCGGTATGCCGGATTTCTTTAGCGCCGCGAGCGCACCGTCCCGATCAAGCTTGGCGAACTCTTCTTCCAGCGCCGCGGCGAGCGAGCCCTCGTTCACTTCGGTTGCTGCCGTCTGCCAGTTGGTATTCGGCAGCCCGGCCAGCAGAGTAACCAGCGCCTGCCACTGAGTTTCATTGGAAAGCGAGATGAATAGCCATTCGCCGTCACGACATCGGTAGGCGCGCGAGAGGGCGGAGCGTCCGCGATACTCCGGATCGCCATTTTCCATGTCGGGGCGGGCGGTATAGAACGCGAACTCGCCGGCCTGAAACGCCATCGAAGATTGCAGCAGTGACGTCTCGCAGAATTGCCCGCGTCCTGTCCGTTCGCGCGCCCGCAACGCGAGGACGCATCCAAACGCGGAAAGCATCGCAGCCCCGTAGTCGCAAATCGCGCAGGTTAGGTACACGGGGTGCCCGTGATGGCCGCCCTGCGCCGCCATGACGCCGGAGCGGGCCTGCAACAATGGATCGAAGCCGGGCTGATTGTGCTCAGGCCCGCGATTTCCAAACGCATTGACTGACATATAGATGATGCGCGGGTTGCGCGCCGCAAGGCTTTCGTAATCGAAGCCGAACTTGCCCATGCGGCCTGGCCGCAGGTTCTCGACCACAATGTCAGCCTTGTCCGCGAGACCATGGATTATTTCGCGGCCTTCCGGCGTCGTCAGATTCAAAGCGATGCCGCGCTTGCCCTGGTTCCAGCCGAGAAATCCGAAACCGAAATGGCGAAACGAATCGCCCTCGAGGCTTTCGATCTTGATAACTTTGGCGCCCAGTTGCGCGAGAATCATCGGACCGTACGAACCCGCGATGTAACTGGCGAAATCGAGGACGGTGACGCCATCGAGTGGCGGCCGCCCGGCAGTTCCCAGGTCGATTGCCGGTAATGTCTCGCGTTTCGGCTCTGCCAGCCATTGCAGCGCCGCGCGGTTATCTCCGCTGGCAGGAGTGGGCCCGGTGATTTCGCCGGGAGTGTCGTTGAGGAAAACCGGCAAACCCATCTGAACCATGCGGCCGAGGGCGGGGTCGTCGATTTCGGTGCGCATCGCGAGCGCACGAGTTTGCGGGTGATCGATGAACTCCTGACGCGTCATTACCGGCGCGCACGGGACGTCGGACTCGCGCAGGATACTCAGCCATTCGTCGCGCGGGCGCGTGCGAATGATTGGCTCGATGATGTCCTTCAGCGGCTGCCAATGCTCGGCCGCAATACCCCACGGCGCGTTTTCGAAACGGGGGTCAGCGACAAGATCGGGACGATCGATTGCGATCGTGAACTTGCCCCAGAAGGTAGCGTTGCCGCACGCAGCGAACAGATATTTTCCGTCGGCAGCCTCGAACAAACGATAAACCGGAATCGGACCGAGAGGATCCTGCGGACCGTGATAGAGCGTGGTCAGATTTTCGTGCCGCAGGATTCCGCCGGTGTGGAGTGAGAATGCGCCGGCTAGAATTGAGACTTCGACCGCCTGCCCCGCTCCCTTCGTTCCACGCGCGAGGATCGCGGCGACGGCCGCGGTCGCAGCCATCACGCCGGCGGAGTAGCTTGCCGCCGGAAACACCGGCGCAACCGGATTGCCGCTGCGCGCCCATTGGCTGCCGGTAATTCCGCCGAACGCAGAGACCAGTTCGTCATTAGCATCGAAATCGGCGTCCGGGCCATGGCTGCCGAGCGGAGGGGCGCCGAGTGCGATCGCACGCGGATTTATCCGGCGAATCGATTCGGGGTCGAGACCCAGTTGTTTCAGCCGGCCCGGCGTCAAGCCGCTGACTACGATATCAGCCCATCGAATCAGTTCCGCGATTTGCGCCTGCGACGCGCGCGCGTCCAGGTCGAGTTCGAGCGCACGCTTCGAGCGGTTGAGGACGTGAAAGTGAGGGGTGCCCCGTTCGCGCGAGCCGCCCGGCGGCTCGATCTTGATGGCGCGCGCGCCGTTTTCCGCGAGCAGCATCGTAGCGTAGGCGGCGCCCATGTTAGAGTCGAATTCAACGATGTTGATCCCGTCGAGTGCTTTACTCATTGAAGATTGCCAACCGCTGTTTGGGAATTGGATTGTGGTCGAGCGGGGGCGAGAAAAGCAAACGATCGGGCCAAAGCGTGGCTATGCGCGCGAATCGCGGTCCACGCGGACGAATTCAAACCGCAGACACGCGGGGTTCATCGTCCCTTAATGTTCAGTGCATAGCTTCTGCGCGCGCCACCCGGGATCGGCGGGCGTTTACGACTAACCTCGAGGCAATATCAGAAGATGCTGAAACGAAGACTTATCGTGGCCCTTTTTGTCGTGCTGGCGGTCGCTGGGATCGGCCACTCCGTATTTGCCGACCTGTTGATAAACGGCGCCGGCGCGACATTCCCGTATCCGATCTATTCCAAGTGGTTCGACGTCGATGCGAAGGAAAATCCGGGCATCAAGTTCAACTACCAATCGATCGGTTCGGGTGGCGGAATCAGGATGCTCTCGAATCGGACCGTCGACATCGGTGCGAGCGACGCGCCGATGACCGATCAGCAGCTCTCTGACGCTCCCGGAAAAATTCTGCACTTCCCGAGCGTGATGGGAGCGGTCGTGGTCGCGTACAACCTGCCCGGCTTCACCGGCACGCTGCGCCTGACGGGTCCGGTGATCGCGGACATCTTCTCGGGCAAAATAACCAAGTGGGATGACGACAAGATCAAGGAGCTGAATCCGGGCGCGGCGATCCCGTCGCAAGATATCGTCGTGTGCCATCGCTCGGACGGCAGCGGCACGTCGTATATTTTCACCGACTATCTTTCGAAGGTGAGCCCGGCCTGGGCGACGGACCCGGGCAAGGGCACTGCTGTGAAGTGGCCGGTCGGACTCGGAGGCAAGGGCAATGAAGGCGTCACGGCGCTGGTGCAGCAGACGCCGGGTGCGATTGGGTACGTCGAGCTGATCTACGCGCTCAACAACAACATTCCGTTCGCCGAGATACAGAACAAAGCGGGCAACTGGGTGAAGGCGAGCCTGGCGGGAGTAACGGCTGCGGCGGCGTCGTCGGCGGGCAACATGCCGTCGGACTTCCGCGTGTCGATCACCGATGCGCCCGGCTCCGAGGCGTATCCAATCTCGTCTTTCACGTGGCTGCTCGTTTATCAGAAGCAGGCGAACAAGGATGTCGGCGAACAGATCAAAAAGTTTCTGAACTGGGCGCTGACCGAGGGACAGACCTACGCGCCGGCCCTCAAGTACGCGCCGCTGCCGCCGGAAGTCGTGCAGAAAGAGATGGCGCAGATCCAGGAAATCCAGATTCCGTAGCGCGACAATCGCGAGCTCTGACAGACGCGGGCGTCGTCGCCGACGCCCGCGTTTTCTTTTTGTCGAGTGCGTCGGGTATGGTCGTGGCCGTGATGCAACGAATGCGAGCACTGGTGTTGGCGATCATCGTGACATTCACGGCGTCGAACGTCGCCCGCGCGCAGAATTACGTGATCGACCAGGGCACCAGCGACGCGCTGACCAAGTATCTCCATATGAACGAACTGCCGATGGTCACCGCGGAATTCTCGACCTCGCCGGGCGGCCGCAAGCAGTTGATACTCACCGGCTTCGTGGCGACGCAATTTGGACGCGATGACGCGGAACGCATCGCGATCGCGTACTTGAACGATCCGGGCGTCAACATGGTCGACCAAATCCTGCTCGATCCGCACGTTGAGGATATGCGAGGCGCGGCGCCGCCCGGAACTGCACCCGCTGCGGGTCCGCAATCTCCCAACAGTGCCGATCAACTCTGGAACAAGACGATGCAGGGCATCTACAAAAACGGCGGGCAGAATCCGCCGGCCGGAAGCGGACCGATGCTGCCGTAGAGCTTCGCGGCATCGCAACTTGCGGCGTGCGGCGTGTTAAGATCGCGCTGACGTGGCGGACAAGGTAATTTACCTGCGCGAAAAGCCGGCCTCGGCGGCTGACGAGCGCAACTTCAAGATCAAGTACGCGGAGCTGCTGAACCCTGCGCAGCTCGCCGCAGTGACGCATCGCGACGGCCCGCTGCTGGTCGTAGCGGGGGCGGGATCGGGAAAGACTCGCACGCTTATCTATCGCGTCGCGCGCCTGATCGAGAGCGGCGTGCCGCCGGGTGCGATCCTGCTGCTGACGTTCACGCGGCGCGCGGCGCAGGAAATGTTGCGTCGGGCCGAGCAGCTGGTAGGCGATCGGGCGGGCGCCGTCGCGGGCGGCACGTTTCATTCCTTTGCGAACAATGTGCTGCGCCGGATGGGCGCGCCAATGGGCCTCCAGCCCAATTTCACCATACTCGATCGCTCCGACATGGAAGACGTCATCAACCTGCTGCGGACGCGGATGGGACTGGCGTCGCGCGAGCGCCGGTTTCCCAAGAAGAGCACGATCGCCGAGGCCATCAGCATGGCGCGTAACAAGCGGCGCGCGCTCGAAGAGGAAATCGAGATCGATTTTCCGCATCTCGGCGAGCATCAGACCGAAATTCTCGAGCTCGCGAAAAATTACGAAAGCTACAAGCGCGAGCGCGCCCTGCTTGACTACGACGACCTGCTGTATCGGCTCGCCGAGCTGCTCGAGCAGTACGAGAACGTGCGGCGCCGGCTGTCGGACAGCTATCGCTACATCATGATCGACGAGTACCAGGACACCAACCTGATTCAGGCCGACCTGGTGCGGTTGCTCGCGATGAACCATCGCAACGTGATGGCAGTAGGCGACGATGCGCAGTCGATATATTCGTTTCGCGGCGCGAATTTTCGCAACATCATGGATTTCCCCACGATTTTTCCCGGCGCGAAGATCGTGAAGCTCGAAGAGAACTACCGCTCGATACAGGGAATCCTCGACGTCGCCAATGACGTGATTTCGCGCGCCGGCGAGAAATACACCAAGGCGCTGTTCACGCAGCGCGAGGGCGGTTTTCGGCCGTTCCTGGTGCGCGCGCAGGACGAGCACATGCAATCTCGATTCGTCGCCCAGCGCATCCTCGAGCTGCGTGAGGAGGGCGTCGAGCTGAGCGAGATGGCGGTGCTGTTCCGCTCCAGCTTTCACTCATTCGACCTGGAGCTCGAACTGCAGCGTCGCGACATCCCGTTCATCAAGCGCGGCGGATTCAAGTTTATCGAAACCGCGCACATCAAGGACGTGCTGGCGCATCTGCGCGTGATCGCAAATCCGGCGGACGCAGTGTCCTGGCTGCGCGTGCTCACGCTGGTGAAAGGAATCGGACATCGTACGGCGGAACGGACGATCGAAGCACTCATCACTGCCGATGATCCGGCGGCCGCAGTCGCGAAGCTCTCAGAGAAGGCTCGCGGCGGCGCCGAGGGAGGCCTCAAGCGGCTCGGCACGCTGCTGGCGGAGTTGCGGGCAGGTGAAAAACGTCCTCCCGAGCAAATCGCGATGACGCTCGAATACTATCTGCCCGTGATGCGCGAGGCCTATGCCGACGATTACCCCAAGCGCGAGCGCGACCTCGAGCATTTTCAGAATCTGACAGAGCGCTACAAGAGTCTCGAGCAGATGCTGGCCGACATGGCGCTCGAGCCGCCCAGCGATTCACTCGACGGCGTGCTCGCGACGGATTCGGAAGACGAGCACCTGACGCTCACCACGATTCATTCCGCCAAAGGACTTGAATGGAAGGTGGTCTTCCTGATCTGGGCGGCCGACGGACGCTTTCCGGGACCGCAAAGTGTCGGCGACGATGAAATAGAAGAGGAGCGGCGCCTCATGTACGTCGCCAGCACGCGCGCGCGCGACGAGCTCTACCTCTCGTATCCCATATACATGTTCGACCGCAGCTTCGGCTTCGTGATGGGCCGAGTATCGCGCTTCCTCGAAGATGTGCCGGCAGACTTGCTGCAGACCGCAACCCTACATGAGTCCGAGGAATCTTAGCGAAGCTACTCGCCGATCACTTTGATCAGGATGCGCTTGGAGCGGCGGCCGTCGAATTCGCCGTAGAAGATTTGTTCCCACGGGCCGAAGTCTAGCTTGCCGGCGGTTATCGCGACTACTACTTCGCGGCCCATCACCTGGCGCTTATGATGCGCGTCGCCGTTGTCCTCACCTGTGCGATTGTGATGGTAGCGCTCCGGACTCGGGTCGTACGGCGCGAGCCACTCGAGCCATCGCTTGTAATCTTCATGCAGGCCGGGTTCGTTGTCATTGATGAAGACCGACGCCGTGATGTGCATCGCATTGACGAGGCAAAGTCCCTCGCGCACACGGCTTTCCTTCACTGCCTTTTCAACCTCACCCGTGACATTCACGAACTCCATCCGCTCGGGCACATTCACAGTGAGATACTTCGTATGCGACAGCATGCAGTCCTCCGATGATTCGATTGGCGGCCCCACCATCGTAGCAATTCTGCTATTTCACTTCGCATTGACGGCTTCAAACTTGGCGTAGCCTGTCAGATCCTGATCGGGAGTCGTGTGCATCGGCATCGAGACTTCGCGCAGCACTGGGACCTTCTCGGTGATTGTGCCGGTTGCCGGCGTGTCTTTCGGGACCGTGATTACCCGCGTTCCGACGAAGCGGACAACCGTCGGGAGAATCCCGCCCGTGTCGACGTAGTGCGTATGCGTCGTCTCGAAGACGGTGTCGCTCTTGAACAGTTTCGAGCCGGCGCGAATCAGGTACTCGTTGTTTGAGAGGGGGCGCACCAGCGTCGATTGGCTCATAACATATAAGTGTCCGACTGTCGGGCGCAGAAATCCCGGATAAAGCGGATTCACGCCGAGCCAGTACGGCATGACGATGCGGCGGCCGGGCTTCCAGTCGGTGAGACTGACGTGCGCCTCGTGATCATTGTTGGCGAGGATGAAATCGCGGCCCGCGAAATCGCGCATGATGTCGCGGCTCAGCTGATCCTCGGGCGGCGTGGTGATTTCGCCGGTCGGTCCGAAGTCGAGCGCGCTGTCTGGAGTGCATCCGCCAACGACCGACATGAGCGTTAGCGCGATTGCGAGAGCAGTCCTCCAGCCGCCGCGAATCATGCGCGGTATCTCGCGTAGACTGCCGGAATATGTCCGCCGAGGGTCCACTTCATCGGCATCGAGACCTCGCGCAGCACGGGAATCTGCACGGGCTTGCCGTCAGCGCGCTTGAATTCGCGCTTGCCGATGTACTGCACGATGGTCGGCAGAATCTTTCCGGGACCCAGGTATTGCGTGCGCGTCGTAATCAGCACCGTCTCCTGCTTGACCAGCGAGCTGCCCGCTTCGATCATCCATTCGCCCGCGGTGTCCAACGGCTTTTCGAGAGTCGCCTCGCTGATGACGTAGAACTCGCCCTCTTTCGGCGCCATCACTCCCGGTACGAGGATATTGACGCCGAACCAGAACGGCAGCTTGAGGAACTTGTCTTTAGGCCAACCGACCGGACGCACTTCGGCGATTTGATCGTTGTCGCCCAGCACGAAAGTGCGGTCGCGAAAATTGAGCTCGACATCTTCGGCGCTGGCATAGATGCGAGGCGCAGCCGCAACTGGCGGCGGTTTCGCGCATCCCGCAAAAGTTGCGACGACGACGACGCCGCACGCGAACGCGAGCGCCGCTACCGTCTTCGCCAGTTTTTCAGGCGCTGGCGTCGTTATAGTGCGAGGCGATTTCGCGGCCGACCAGTTCGATTTGTTTCGGCCACGCATCGGGTTCCGCGATTGGCCACAGTACAAACTTGTCGAGACCCTTCGCAACATATTCGCTCAGGCGCGCGATGATATCGTCGGCGGAGCCGTAGACGGTCCGCTCGAGATAGGCTTCCGCGCTACGCCCCATCGCGGTCAGCATCGGCCGCATCTCCTCCAGCGCGCGCTCGCGCGACGACGACACGCGGCAGAGCAGAATCAGTCCCGACTCAATATGAGCGTTGGCGCGTCCATAGCCGACTGCATAGTCGCGAATCTTCGCCATGCTCGCGCCGAATTCGTCGGGCGTCTGGAACGATGCGAAAAAGCCGTCGGCCAGGCGTGCCGCTCGTTTCAGCGCCGCGTCGGAGCGGCCGCCAACCCAGATATCCATCGTGCCGAAATCGTTGTTGGTGCGTGCGACCGGGCGTGGCTCGATGGTGACGTTGTCGAAGTTGAAGAAGCGACCGTGATAGCTTGCGACGCGCTCGCGCCACACCGTCCGCAGCACCTCGATGCCCTCGTCGAGACGCTTGCCGCGTCCCTCCAGTGGAATTCCGCACGCCGCGTAGTCCGCGAGATTCGCGCCGGTGCCTACCGCCATCACCATTCGGCCATTTGAAAGGTAGTCGAGCGACGCGAACGACTTCGCCACCATCAGCGGATGGCGCAGGTTGAGCAGCAGCACGCTCGGCCCGAGTTTCATGCGTGAGGTGCGCGAAGCTAGCAGCGACAGCGTCGCCACGACGTCCAGTTCCGGCGACGGCGCCAGCAGATGATCCGACAGCCAGAATGAATCAAGGCCCCAATTTTCGGCTCGTTCCGCGACTCGCGCGATCGCTTCCGCTGGAGGCATACCGAGCCGCCAAAGTCCAAATCCGACGCCGATTTTCACCTGTTTCATCGCGATCGCTCCCTCAATTGCGCGGCTTCACCGATGATAATAGCATAGGCCGCCTGAATGAATCAGAATCCTACGGCATCGAATGGTAAGCCGGTGACCGTGACCCTGTTGGGCACCGGAGACGCGTTCGCGAGTTTTGGCCGTTCCCAAGCTGGATATCTGATCGATGCGCCTGCCGGCAGAATCCTCATGGAAGCTGGGCCCGCCCTGCTGCGGACGCTCAAAATCAGCGGCGTCCCGACCGATAGCTTCGAATTGTTACTGATCAGTCATCTGCACGGCGACCACTTCGGTGGCCTGCCTTTTCTGCTGCTCGACTACATGTGGGAGACGCGTCGCAAAAAAATACTGACCATAGCGGGTCCAGCCAAGCTCGAGGAGCGCACCTGGACGTTGATGCGGACGATGTTCCCGCATTTCGAGCTCGACAAGATCAAACACAAGCTCAAGTTCGTGGTGCTCGAGCCCGAGAACTCGATCCGTCTTGGCAAGTTCAGGGTGAGCACGATCCGCAGCCCGCACACCAAGCCCGACATATCCTTGTCGCTGCGCGTCGATGCCGGCGGCAAGTCGATCGTGTTCTCGGGCGACAGCGGATGGAACGACGAGCTGGTCGAGTTCAGCGACGGCGCCGATCTGTTCCTCTGCGAATGCACCTACTACGAGAGCGCCCATCTCAAGTTTCATCTCAACTACCCGCTGCTGGCAGCCAATCGCGACAAGTTCAACGTGCGCCGAATGGTGCTGACCCATCTCGGGCGCGAAGTACTCAGCCGGGAGAGTGAGATTGCGCTTGAAATGGGCTATGACGGGATGAAGATTGAGATCTGAGCCCGCGCACCGTCGCAGATAAGGACACTTTTCATGGGCATAGTACAGGGCAAGCGCGCGTTGGTCGTCGGCGTCGCGAATGACAAGAGTCTGGCGTGGTCTATCGCGCAGACGCTGGCCGCGGAAGGCGCCGAAATAGCGCTCACCTATCAGGGCGAGATCCTCGAGAAGCGCGTTCGTCCCTTGGCCGCGCAAATCGAGGCGGACGTAATCGGCGAGCTCGATGTGAACGACGACGCACAAATCGCCTCGGTATTTGCGGCACTCAAGAAAAAATGGGATGGCCTCGACCTGCTCGTGCATGCGGTAGCATTTGCGGAGCGCGAAGATCTCCGCGATCGATTTCTTACCGTGAGCCGCACAAATTTCGCCAAGTCGCTCGAAATCAGCGCCTACTCGCTGGTCGCACTCGCGCGCGCGGCCGAGCCGCTGATGGAAGCGCGCGGCGGTGGTTCGATCCTGACCCTGAGCTATCTCGGCGCGGTCCGTGCGATTCCCAATTACAACATGATGGGCGTGGCCAAAGCGGCTCTGGAAGCCTGCGTGCGCTACCTTTCGGTCGATTTGGGATCGAAGAATATTCGCGTCAACGCGCTCAGCGCCGGCCCCGCGCGTACGCTTTCGTCCTCGGCGATTCGCGACTTCCATACGATGGTGCACGAGGTTGAGGCGCGCTCTCCGCTGCGGCGCGGGATGAAGATCGAGGAAGTCGGCAAGATGGCGGCCGCGGTGCTGAGCGATTTTTCGAGCGGCGTTACCGGGCAGACGCTCTACGTGGACGTGGGCTACAATATCGTTGGCGTTTAGCTGCAAGGAGTTTCGCCATGCCAATAGTCACGGTACCGCAGCTCTCGGACAATTACGCTTACCTGGTGATCGACGACGGCAGCAAGGAATGCGCGGTGGTCGATTGCGCGGAGGCCGACACTGTTATCGCGGCAGCGAAGTCGCACGGCGCGAAGATTGTCGCGGTGCTGACCACGCATTGGCACGGTGACCATTCGGGCGGCAACAGTGACATCGCGTCGAAGGTGCCGGGCATCAAAATATACGGGGCGAGCGCGGAAGGCGGTAAGATTCCCGCGCTCACCAATCCCGTCGCGGACGGCGACCAGGTCCGAATCGGTGCGCTCGAAGGCAGCGTGATCGGAATCCCGGCGCATACCAACGGACACGTCGCCTACTATTTTCCGAAACTCGGCGCGGTGTTTACCGGCGATACCATGTTTGTCGGCGGATGCGGCCGCGTGTTCGAGGGCAAAGCGTCGACCATGGTCGCGTCTTTAAAAAAACTTGCGGCGCTGCCGGACTCGACCCAGGTTTATTGCGGGCACGAATACACGGAAAAAAATCTACGCTTCGCCCTCACCTTAGAGCCGCACAATGCGGCCCTGAAACAAAAACACGAGTGGAGCGTGAAGACCCGCGCGGAGAACAAGTTCACCGTCCCGTCCACCATCGGCGACGAGAAAAAGACCAATCCGTTTCTGCGGACTGAGAGCACCGAATTGCGCTCCAATCTCAAACAACGCGACCCATCGCTGCCCGACGATCCCATCGCGATCTTTGCCAAAGCCCGCGAACTAAAGGACCACTTCTAGCAGGATTCTGCTAGTTCCCTCGCCCGCTAACGGGCGAGGGAATTAAGAGAATTCATCATTTCGTATTCGTCTGCGCCCTTCCCGCTAAAACGGCTTGATCACTGTCAGCACCAGGATCGCAATAAGCAGCGCGCTCACCATCCCGTGGATCACGCGAAACTCGCGCCGCGTCGACCGGCTCGGATTGTCCTCGAGGAACATTATCCGTCGGTAGAAGCGCACGTGATAAAAAAGCAGGATCGCCACCAGCAGCAGCTTCGCCTCCAGCCATCGCTGCCGCAGCACGCTCGGATCCATGATGATCAACAGAAGTCCGAGCACGATCGTCATGGCGGCTCCCAGATTGGTCGCGCTCTCGAACAGGCCTCGCGCCGCGCTCAGGAAGCGCCCCTTCGGCAGTCCGACTTCTTCCGGCACGCGCGCGAGAAAACTGGCGATCATCAGCAGCCCGCCCATCCAGAAGATCACGCCGAAGATGTGAAGTGCTAGTATGAAGCCGCGAAACGCGTACATCGTGTTCTCCCCTTTCGCGTCAGATTGCGCGCGTCTCGCCTTCGCCGGCGGGCGCTTGCATGACTGGTTCTATCCTTGGCATTGATTGGAGTACGCCGGTTGAAGAGAATCCTACGCTAACGGCGCAGTCAAGCGAATCATCGAAATCAACACTGGGGCATGCAGGATGGCGACTTCCTTCGAGGGCGAACTCAAGCGTAAAAAAATTGGTGCCGATGAAGCTGCGGCGCGAGTTAAATCCGGCGATTGGGTCGAGTACGGATTCGGGCTCGGCCAGCCTGACTTGTTCGATCGCGCGCTGGCCGAGCGGGTGCGCACCCTCGAGCGTGTGAAGATCCGCGGATGCCTCGCGATGCGCCCGCGCGCGGCGGTCGAGGCCGATCCCGAAGAACGTCACCTCACTTACCTGTCGTGGTATTTTTCGGGACTCGAAAGAAAGATGCATGACCGCGGTCTCGCACATCATATCCCGATGAACTTCGGCGAGGCCCCCGACAACTATCGCCGCTTCATCGATGTTGATGTCGCCGTGTTGAAATGCGCGCCGATGGACGAGCATGGATTTTTCAACTTCGGGCCGTCGGTCACGTATCACAAGGCAATCAGCGAAAAAGCAAAGACTTTGATCGTCGAGACCGACGCGGGTGTGCCCTACGTTTTCGGAATCGAGAATGCAGTGCATATAGATGACGTCGAGTACGTGCTGGACGCGGGCGCATCCACGATGCCGGAGCTGAAAAATCCTGCGGCAAATTCGGTCGATCAGAAAGTCGCGCAACTGATCGCCTCTGAAATTCCCAGCGGCGCATGCGTGCAGATTGGAATCGGCGCGATGCCCAATGCGGTGTGCGAGTTGCTCGCCGCCGCGCCAATCAAGGATCTCGGCGTTCACACCGAGATGTTCGTCGACTCTCTGGTGTCCCTCTTCGAAGCCGGCAAAGTTACCGGCGCGCACAAAGCAACCAACCGCTACCAGATGACCTATACTTTCGCGGCCGGGTCGAAAGGGATGTACGACTTCCTCGATCGCAATGCCGCTTGCTTTGCGGGACCCGTCGACTACACCAACCTGCCCAATCACATCATGCAGAACGACCGCGTCATTTCGATCTGCAACGCGGCGCAAATCGATCTCACCGGTCAGGCGTGCTCCGAGTCGGCCGGCGTTCGCCAGATAAGCGGCACTGGCGGCCAACTCCAATTCGTGCGCGGCGCGTACGCCTCGCACGACGGCAAATCTTTTTTATGCATTGCCTCGACCTACGAGCGCGACGCACGGCGCGCCAGCCGAATCGTCGCGCGAATCGACGACTCCAATATCGTGACGACGCCGCGCACCGACGTGATGTACGTCGTGACCGAGTACGGCATGGTCAATCTGAAAGGCAAATCGGTTCCGGAGCGGGCGCGCGCGCTGATCTCGATCGCGCATCCTGATTTCCGCGACGAGCTGGAACGCCAGGCGCGCGAGTATCGGTTGATCTCTCGCGCAATTTTCTGAAACTCGCGAATGATTCAGCGCGACGGTTTGTCGCTGTCGTGATCGGCGTCATCGGCAAACTTGTAGATCAGTTCGTCGGGACGTGCGTAGCCGAGTTCGCGCCGAATCAAGCGTTCGATATAGCGGTCATTTGAACGGAGGCTCTGAATGCGCGTTCTGAACGAGGCGTTGTCCGCTGCCAGTAGATCGCGGCGCGCCTCCAATGCCGCACGATGGCTCTGGAGGGCAATGAGGTCGCGCGGCCCGAGCTTGCCCAGCAACGCGCTCAGCACCAGCAGCACCAGCACCCCGCCGAAGATTAGGCTGAGCCATTCGCGCCGCAGTAGAAAGCTTAACCGAGTCATCCGAGCAATCGTAATTCAAGCGGCTAGCTCAGTTCAAGAGTTCTAATCTTGAACGACATTCTAAAGACTCGAAACAGACCGATTCGATTGCACTCTTCTGACTTTAAAATTTGTTTATAAATCACGCTGTAGCCCTTGATTTGAGAATAACATGTTTCTATAATCGGCCCGAATCGATGAGGAATGAACCCTCATCTATAAGAACGGCGCTTCTCCAGCAGCAGCCTAGGAAGAGGAGGTACCTATGCCAGTGATGAAGAAACGGGCCAAAAAGGCCACCAAGTCCAAACCGATGCGGAAGAGCAAAATGGCAAAAAAGAAGCCTGCCAAAAAGACCAAAAAGAAGTAACCACTTAACGAGTTTACCCCTGGGCTAGTACCCCGGGGGCTGGCTAAGGCTGCCAGGATTGCTGCTGGAATAAGCCGAGGCTGAAAGGCCTCGCAACACGGGAGAGCCCCCTTGAAAGAGGGGGCTCTTTCCTTATCTGCCGCTTGCTTGCAGCCACGCGCGCTCAACATGATAGGGTTCGTTTTCGCCAGCAGGCTGTTGCGCGAGCCTTATGCCCGAGCCGGCAAAAATATTTGACGCGATCGTCGTCGGCGCGCGTGTCGCCGGCAGCGCGGCCGCAATTTTTCTCGCGCGCGATGGGCGCCGCGTTCTCCTCGTCGACAAGGACCCATTCCCGTCGGATCGACTCTCGACCCACATTGTCCTCGGTGGCGGAACCAAAGTGCTCGAGCGCATGGGCGTGCTGCCAATTCTCGAACGGCTCGGCGGCGTCCGTTTCTCGCGGATGCGATCCATCGGTCCCGGCTTCAATTACAGTGGCGACCTCGTGCGCGACGGTGCCGACGATCGCGGACTGTGCCTGGGACGCGTGCTGATGGATGCTGCGATGATCGATGCGGCGCGGAGTTTCGAAGGCGTTGAGTTTCGCGAGCGCTTGCGGCTCGTCGATCTGTTGATCGAAGACGGCGAGGTGGTGGGAATTCGCGGCCAGGACGCGTCCGGCGTCCACGATTTCCACGCGCCGCTCACTATCGGCGCCGACGGGATGCGCAGCTCGGTCGCGCAAATCGCGTCTGCACGCATCGACGCCTTCAACCGCGTCGACGTGCCATGTGCGCGTGCATATTACTACGCCTACTTCGACGGCGTCCCGCGAAAACACCTGGGCGACGAAGTCTTCACGGAATTCGAATCCGCACCCGGCGTCGCCAACCTGGTCTGTCGATGTGAGAACGGCCTCACCGTAGCGGCGACCGCGTTCGACGCGTCCGAAATGCAAACCTTTCGTACCGACCTCGCATCCAATCTGCGCCGCTACCTGAACCGTTCGGAGGTCGGCAAGATGCTCGAAGGCGCGACCATGGTCGGCAAAGTTTTTTCGTCCGGCCTCCTCAACAACACTTATCGCGATCCGGTCACCGACGGCGCGCTGTTGATCGGCGACGCTGGCCTGCACGTCGATCCGCTGTTCGGGCAGGGTCATTCGATGGCGCTCATGAGCGCATCGATCGTCGGCGATCTCGGGCCGGATTGGTTCTCGACCACCAGCGGCAAGTCGATCTGGTCCGCGAAGCTCGCTGAATTCACCCGTCGCCGCGACGCTGAGCTGATGCCGTATTATAAAGCGAGCGTTCGCGTATCGCGCGAGCTGCCGCTTGATCAGGCCAGCCTTTTTGCGCACCGCGCTGCCGCCAGCGAGCAATGGGCCGCCGACGAGATGATCCGATTTGCACAGATGCTGACGCCGCGCGCCGCATTCCCTTCTTTCCGATTCGCGCGCCTGATGGCGGCCGCGGCGCGGGCCGCATAAATTCGGCACTCCAGTGGACGACGTCGAACTCGGCCGCATCCCCGCGCAGCGTGAGCTTCCCGAGCCCGTCAAGTTCGCCTGGCCGATCATGCTGCTGCCCGAGCTCTTCACCACGCCGCGACATCTCGCATTGGTGCTCGGTTATCTCGCTTCGATCGGTTGGGAAGTATTCGTGCCCAATCTACGCGCCGAGTTCGGCAAGGGCGCGACGCCGCCGCTCGAGAAGCTTCGCTTCGTTGACTTGTCCGCGCTCGCAGCCGAAGCGCTCGACGCGATTGGCCGCGACGTGGTCGTACTCGGCCACGGCGTCGGCGGATTGGTCGCGCTCAAGCTCAGCGAGCATCGGCGCGTCAAGGCCGCCGTCGCCTACGCGCCGCTGGTGCCGGGCTTTCCCACACCGCTGGTGAGCGGACTCGCTAATCGCCTCGCGACGATGTTCGGCCGCCCGATTAAGCCGCCGCGCGGCAGAATCCTGTTCGAGTTGATCGCCGATTCCGATCCCTTCACTCGTGACGGTCTGATCAATGCGATGCTGCCCGACTCGAGTGCCCTCGCAGCCGACGTCATCGCCGGTGAGATCCATTTTGCCGCGCCCGACAAGGCTGCGCCGCGCTTAATCGTGGCGGGCGAATCGGACATCTTTGCGCCGTTTGCGCGGACTTCCGAATTTGCAGAATCGATCGGAGCGAAACTGGCGAGGATCGCCGGGCGCGGTCATTGGCTGATTGGCGGTCGGGCGCTCGAACGTGCGATTAATGAGACCCAGAGATTCCTGGTGCGTGCGCTCGGCCAGGATTTGCTGCTGCTCTATCCCGAGGAATGGAAAAACGAGCCGCGAGATTAGTCGAGGTGAAAGCGATGCCAAATGAAACTGCGCAGAAAAATCTGATCGTCGAGCAGGAATCCGGGCTGGTCACGCTGACCATGAACCGTCCCGAAAAGCGCAACGCGCTCTCGACTGCCATGATGGCCGAACTGAACAGCGAGCTTCGCGCCATCGGCAAACGCCCCGACGCGCGCGCCGTGATAATCGCCGGCAACGGTCCCGCGTTCTCAGCCGGCCATGACCTCGCCGAGCTCAAGGGCCGCGACCTCGCCTTCTACCGGCACGAATTCGACCTGTGCGCGCAACTGATGCTGACTATCCAGGCGATCCCGCAACCCGTTGTCGCGCGCGTCCATGCGATTGCGACTGCGGCCGGATGCCAGCTTGCCGCCACCTGCGATCTCGTCGTCGCGGGCGAGAGCGCGAGCTTCGCCACACCCGGCGTGAGGATTGGCCTGTTCTGCTCGACCCCGATGGTGGCGTTGACGCGCTCGGTCGGCCGCAAGCACGCGATGGAAATGCTACTGACGGGACAGGCGGTAAAAGCGCCTATCGCTGCCGAATGGGGCCTCGTGAACCATGTCGTCGCCGACGCCGACCTGGTCGCCGAAACGCGCAAGCTCGCGATGCAGATAGTGGAGGCCAGTCCGTTAATCATCGGCATCGGCAAGCGCGCGTTCTACGAACAGATCGATCTCGATACCGCCAAAGCCTACGACTACACCAAGGAAGTGATGAGCCAGAACGCCATGGCACTGGACGCGCAGGAAGGCATCGGCGCATTCCTCGAAAAGCGCAAACCTACCTGGACCGGCAAGTAGATCCGGAGCAACTAGAGGATTGCCTCACGAGCGGGCGCCCGACCATCATCGTTCCGCCCGCTGGATGCCCTTCGCAAAAAAGCGTAAGAGAGTAAGCGTTATGTCTCTAAGAGCTAAATGCGCTATCGCCGGGCTCGGCCAGACCCGGATGGGTAAAAACTTCGATCACCCGGGGCCGATTGGCTTCGCTGCTGAAGCCGTCAATCTCGCCCTCGACGACGCCGGCCTGCAGCGCTCCGACCTCGACGGCCTGCTCGTCAACCCTGGGATCACCTGGTTCAACAATCCGATGGCGTCGACGTCGCTGCAGAATGCGATGGGCCTGCGCGACCTGCGCCTGACTGCGACCATGAACCTCGGCGGCGCGACCGCCGCCGCGATGATCATGCATGCTGCCCAGGCCGTCGACGCCGGCATGGCAGAAGTCATCGCCTGCGTATTCGCCGACGCTCCGCTGCGTCCGCCCTCCCCCAACAAGGGCAAGGACGCCGGCTCGGCCGCATCGTACGGCTTCGCCCAGGGTCTCAACGCCCACTACGGCCAATTTGGCGTCAACGCCCAGTACGCATTCGTCGCCCAGCGCCATATGTACAAGTACGGCACCACCAACGATCAACTGGGCGCGGTCGCCGTATCCGAGCGCGATTGGGCCAACCTTAATCCCGCCGCCCAATTCCACGACGCTCCGATGACGCTTGCCGACTACCATGCCTCCCGATGGGTAGTGGAGCCGTTTCATCTCTACGATTGCTGCCTGGTCTCCAACGGGGGCCTCGCGGTTATCGTGACCTCCGCCGCGCGCGCCAACAGCCTCAAACGCCCGCCGGTCTACATCTTGGGCATGGGCCAGGGTCATCCCGGCGGCGACCCCATCGACACTCTGGTTTCCGGGGCACCCATTGCCAAGGAAACAGCCTTCAAAATGGCGGGAATCAAGCTCAACGACGTCAACTTCTGCGAGCTTTACGACTGCTATACCTTCACCGTCCTGGTCACCCTCGAGGACTACGGCTTCTGCAAAAAGGGTGAAGGCGGCCCCTACGTCGCCAGCGGCGCCATCGGCCCCGGCGGCGCGCTCCCAGTCAACACCGGCGGCGGCCAGCTCAGTTCCTTTTATATGTGGGGGATGACCCCGGTCGCCGAGGCGATCGTGCAAATGAGGGGTGACGGGGGCAAGCGTCAGGTGCCTAAACATGACGTTGGACTCGTTTCCGGTAATGGCGGTATCCTTGCCACTCATTCGACCCTCGTGCTGGGATCGCAACCCTGAACATTAGCCGGATGTCGCGCTGTCATTGCCTTTGGCATCACACGGTGTGTTTAAATAATTTCAACCGGCAGTCCGTCTAAACCGTATATAAGCAGAACTGCGATGCCTGAAATCAGCAAACCTATCCCGGCCATCACTCCCGACATGCGCGAGTTTTTCGCCGGCGCGCGCGAGGGTCGCCTGATGGTTCAGAAGTGCGACAGTTGCGGCGCGCTGCGGTTCCCGGCTCACGACCTATGTTCGAAGTGCAACTCGACGGCCTCGCGATGGGTCCCGGTCAGCGGTCGCGGCGAGGTCTTCAGCTTCAATATCATGCATCAGCTCTATCACCCGGGCTTCGCCAGCCAGGTGCCGTACGCGGTCGTGATGGTCGAGCTCGAGGAGGGATGCAAGTTCGTGTCGAATCTGCTCGGTGTCAAGCCGCACGACATAAAATGCGGGATGCCGGTGGAGGTTGTTTTCGAAAAACTCAGCGAGGAAGTCACGCTGCCGAAATTCCGGCTGCGCGCCGCAAAATAATCCGGCTGGACTGAATCAGGATCATATAATCAACCATGTTGTCGCTCGATAAAAAATAT
The DNA here is from genome assembly GCA_963842215.1 of uncultured delta proteobacterium. Lineage (GTDB taxonomy): Bacteria > Desulfobacterota > Binatia > Binatales > Binataceae > Binatus. Next base: position 219,552 of record CAWJFQ010000010.1, read on the forward strand.
TTCCAGCGTCTCATCGAGAGCTCGCCGGACATCATAATCGCCGTCGACAAGAACGGCATCGTGAACTATTACAACGACGGCGCCCGCACCAGCCTCGGCTACAGCTCGGAGGAAATCATCGGCGAGAATTGCACCCGCATCTACCCGTCTATAGATGAAGCCCGCCGCGTGATGAAGGCGATGCGCGACTCGGTCGACAAGGGCCGCATTGCCAGCTTCGAGACCCAATTCCGCAACAAGGACGGCGAAGTCATCCCGGTGATGATCACCGGCGCGCTTATCCACGATGACGACGGCAGCGAAATCGGATCGATCGGCTTCGCCCGCGACATCCGCCGCATGCGCCATGCGCAGCAGCTCGCGACCGCCGGCGAAATAGCGGTCAGCCTCGCGCATGAAATAAACAACCCGCTCGAATCGATCACCAACAATCTCGAGCTCCTCTCGCAATGCCTCGAGTCGCGCCTCACCGAGTCCGAAAAAGTCGTCGAGAACGAACGCCTCGACTCGATTCGCAATTCCATCGAGCGCGTGCAGGCCATTGTGCGCCGCCTCGACGAGATGACCCGCAAGGGCGAGTACGAGACTCGCGACTACCTCGCCGGTAAGCGGATGGCCGACCTCGCGCCGCGCGGCGATGCCAAAGTGCACACGCGCCCGCATGACGCGCCCCATCTGACGGAACAATCGCCGCTGGCCGGGATGTCGGTCCTGGTGCTCGACGACGATACCGCAGTGGTCAATTCGATGGCCGATCTGTTGCGCGCCGATCGATGTATCGTGCATTGCGCGACGCGTCCGTCAGCCGCATTTGGAATCCTGCGCAACGTCAAGCTCGACGCGGTTATTTCCGACGTCGTAATGCCTGAGATGGACGGCTACGATTTCTATCTCAAGGTCAAAGAGGACATGCCGAATTTGCCGGTCATCCTGATGACCGCCTACTACTACGACAAGGATCACATCCTGAAGCGTTCGCGCCTGCGCGGTCTCGAAGGCGCGCTGTTCAAGAAGCCGGTAAATCCCGGCAAGCTGCGCGCGATGCTGTTGCAGCTGCGCCAGAAAGCCGCCAACGAAAAAGCCGAAGCCAAAGCCGCAGCAATAGCCGCAAAATCCGCCGCCAACGCAGGATCGGAACCAACCATAAAACCCATCCCCTGACTCTATCCCCTCCCCGTCTGTCTCCTCTCCCCGTAAGGGAAAGGATGAAGGTGAGGGTCCGAATACAGCGCCCGCGTGTGTCAGGATTCTGTTCTTGTCTTTTCTTCCGGATAACAAACAGTCAGCACGATGCGCTTGAGCTTATCGCGTGCCGTCTGGCGGCTCGGACCGACCGACGCGGAAAGAATCAGTGGCGCCGCTGCTAAACTGTCAGATGCGCGCAGCCAAATTCCGCCCTCAATTTCCGTGCGGGCAGTCTGAGCGAACTCTATTGGCATGGCTGTCCAAAGGAGCACTAACCGAAACCGGGCCATAGCAGGAGGAGGAATGGGCTGGCGCCCAGGCCCTAGCTTAGCCCTGGACTGGGAAAGGACTTGGCGAACGCGCGAAGCTCGGCAACCGCCCAGCAAAACATTTAGACAACTTACATAACATTCTGTTGGATCGCTGGTTTAATTCCTCTTGGAGTAAGCTTGTCCTCGTGATAGGTAAAGGCATCACACAAAAGAAGTGCAAGAGCGAATGGAGCACATCTAAGTGCTCCGGGGGTTAGAAGCCAGTGAAAGGATACGTGTGAAGGTAGGTAACCCAAACCAGCAGGAGGAGGAATCGAAATGTGTAAGAGTTCACTTAATCGAAAGGCTATAGTATGGGCCGGCACCCTGGCGCTCGCGCTGGGTGCGGTTATCATGCTTGGCCCTACGGCCCAGGCAGGTACGCTGCGCCGGGCCTCAACCAGCTCGTCGGCTGCCAGCGGTGCAGACCCGGGCACGTTCTTGACGGCCTACTTTGATCTCGCACCGGGCGAAGAAGCATTTGGCTTTGGCGACAACGCGCTGCGGATCGAGAATCCGACGGCGGCCAACGGCGACCTGTGCGCGATGATCTACATCTTCGACGCGAGCGAAGAGATGGGCTGCTGCGCGGGCTGTCGTTTGACCCCCAACCAGTTGCTGCAGGATAGCGTCGAGACGATCCTCGGCGACAACTGGGAAATCGCGGGCGGAACCCCGGCCCAGGGCGTGATTCAGATCGTGAGCGCGCTGCCCAATTATGGCGCGTATTGCGACCCCGCAATTGCCTACACCCCGACCGCGAACCTTAACGGCTGGGTGACGCATGCGCAGGACGTGGGCGGAATCACCGGTATCACCGAGGTGAGCCTGACCGACAACGGCGCGGCCGACGCGACTGAAGCGGCGTTCCTTATTTCGGAATGCGCTGACATCGTCGGCAACGGCTCGGGCAAAGGCGTTTGCAATTGCCCGACGCAGCCGGACGGAACCCTCCCCGACTAATTGTCGCGGTCGGTACGCGAGATGGAGGAACGATATGAAGAGCATGACTCTTAGGAGCAAGACAATTGCGTGGGCGGGAGCTCTGACGATAGCGCTGGGGACCATGCTCGTGCAGAGTCGGACCGCATATGCGCAGCCCGGTACTTTCTCGACAGGCTACTTTGATCTCGCGCCTGGCGAAGAAGCGTTTGGCGACGGCGACAATGCGCTGCGAATCGAGAACCCGACGGCGGCCAACGGCGACCTGTGCGCGATGATCTACATCTTCGACGCGAGCGAAGAGATGGGTTGCTGCGCCGGTTGTCCTCTGACGCCCAACCAGCTGCTGCAGGATAGCGTCGAGACGATCCTCGGCGACAACTGGGAAATCGCAGGCGGAACCCCGGCCCAGGGTGTGATTCAGATTGTGAGCGCACTCCCCAATGGCAGCGGCCCAGCGGGCGCGGGAGCAACTCGCGCGGCGATTGAGATTATAGATCCCTGTAATCCGGCGGCTGCCTACACACCGACAGCGAATCTCGACGGCTGGCTGACCCATGCGCAGTTTGTGGGCGATGTGCCCGGTCTGACCGAGGTGAGCCTGACTGACAACGGAGCCGCGGACGCCACCGAGGCGTCGTTCCTGATTTCGGAATGCGCCGACATCATCGGCAACGGCTCGGGCAAAGGCGTTTGCAATTGCCCGACCCAGCCGGACGGAATCCTCACCCCGTAGTTGCGCAAGCAGTACGCGAGACGGGCGAGGAACATACGAATTCCAATCGAGGATAGGCCGCGGGGGAGACTGCGAATCCCCCGCGCGCTGATTTTTTCGCGGGTTGGGATCTAAAGGCTTTTCCCGGAAAAGGAACCTTCCCGCTTAGTTGCGGGAGAGGCCGCGTCCTCTGCGCGGGTGAGGGTTCCTTTACAAGCCCTGCGCTATTCAGAATTCTGTTAGTTTCCTAACCCTTGGTGCGGCGCACACTTGCTGAAACCCGCCGCAGGTTTCACATTCAACAAACTTCTTCTATCTTCACTCCCCTCATGAAACCGCGACGTGCCAAGCGCCTGCCCACTCGCCCCTTCCCCATCCTCGAGTACGATCCTTCCCCCATCGCCATCATAGAGCCGCGCCGCGTCTACAAATCCATCGACATCCCCAAACACTGCATCCTCTGCTTCTTCCAGGACGTGATCGACGATCTCGTCCTCAACGGCGGCGCTCGCGAGATCGATCACGCGATCAGCGAGGTCGGACGCCATCCCGTTTACGAAATAGAGTTCAGCGGCAAGCGTTTGGCCGTGGTGCATCCGCGCACCGGTTCTGCGATGGGGGCGGCGATACTCGATCGATGTATCGCGCGGGGTGCGCGCAAGTTCATCGCATGCGGCGGCGCTGGAGTGCTCGACTCGAAGATAGCCGTGGGTCATATCGTCGTGCCCAGCTCCGCCATTCGCGACGAGGGCGCCTCGTACCACTACCTGCCGCCGGCGCGCGAAGTCGCGCCGCATCCGCGCGCGTTGGCGGCGATCGAAAAAACGCTCAAGCGCAACGGCCTCGACTATATCGTCGCCAAAACCTGGACCACTGACGGCCTGTTCCGCGAGACCCGCGCCCGGATGCTGGCGCGCAAGCGTGAAGGATGCCTCACGGTCGAGATGGAGGCGGCGGCGTTTTTCGCCGTCGCGCAGTTCCGGCGCGTACAGTTCGGCCAGCTTCTATATGGCGGCGACGATCTCAGTGCCCGATGGGATCATCGCAATTGGACGCGTCATCAGATCCGCGAGCGCCTGTTTACACTCGCCGCCGAAGCATGCCTCAGCATGTGACGCGCTGGGCGGCCGCTGGTCACTGCGCCAGCGTGATTCCGAACGGGCCGCCGCTGAAGCCTTTGGTCTCTACCGCAACATTGGCGATGAAGCATGGGGCGAAGGTTGGTGTGAAACATGACGCGGCGAGCGAGAACTGGCTGACCGTTCCGGCGTTTTGGTTGGTGGTGTAGAGGAATGCGTTTTGCGGATCGACGATCAGCCCGGTTGGCGCATTCAAGTTGCCGTTTCCGAACTCGACTGGCGGCGACGGGAAACCCGGGCTTGTGAGGAGGAACGCCCATAAGCTCGAGTCGCCCTGGTTCGCGGTGAAAATGAAATTGCCGACCGTATTCACCGAGGAATAAGCGATCCCGACTGGCAGGTTGGCGGTTGTGGTCGACGGCACGATCTGAGCGAACGACAAGGTGCCCGAACTGGTTCCCAAGACCGAAAGCACCCCGGCATCCAGATCGGTAACGTAGATAAAGGTTGCCGCGGGATCGACCGCAATCAAACCCGGCGTGCCGCCCGGCGAGCCCAGGTCGAAAACTGCCGATCCTTTCTGGGCCAGTGTGCCGTTCGCGCCGATGGTGTACGAGTAAACCAGTCCGGCCCCGTTGTCTGCTACATAAACAAATGAACCGGTTGGATCGACAGTGATTCCAAATGGACTCGTGAGACCGGTCACCTTGGTACCCAGCGTAAGCAGCCCCGTGCTGGGAGCAATCGTATAAGTCGTGATGCTGCCGTCGTTCTCGCCTGTTACCCACAGGAACGTACCCGCCGGATTGATCGCAATCTGGTCGGGTCCGGAACCCTTTCCATTGCTCACCGATGCCGGCGACAGCGGGGACAGCGTCCCCTTGGTCGAGCCGATCGAGAACTGGTAGATATTGTCGTCGGCCACGTTCGCAACGTAGAGGAAGCTGCCGCTTGGCGCCGCGACCAGCCCTTTCGGTCCTTGTTTGCTCCCGGCCGTAACCGTTCCTGTAAGCGTCAGCAGGCCGCTCGAGGTATTGCGCGTAAACGACGACACTTTGCCGTCGTTGTAGTTGGTCACGTATGCGAGCGCTCCCGTACCGGTGGTCGCAGTCGCCGTCGGAGAGCCGGAATTGTTTGCAGACGGGAATATTCCCCCATCGTTCTTGCAGGACACGGTATTGAGCGTCGCTGCCATGAGCACGAGCGCGGGAATCAGCCGGACGAAATTTTTGAATGTGGCTAGCCTGGACAATCTCATCCGCTCTTCTGTAGCCATTCCAGCCCCTTTTCCGGAAGGTCCGGTGCAAAAAGACACTAACGGAACATTAAATATCACAGGTAGTACGCCTTAACGAACCGCAAGGTTTCACGAAGTGCCGCATCTTCTTCTGATCTTCACTGGGTTTCAGGCTCACCTCTGCCCGAGGAAGTATGAAACCAACGGCGGGATTCATTCAAATCAAGTTCCTCGCCTTGACAGCGCACCGCGTTCGGACGGAAACCACATTCATGGCACTCACCTTCCGGCGCGCGACCGTTGACGATGCGCCCGAAGTCGCGACGGTGTATATCGCATCGCGGCGCGGTGCCGCCGCATATCTGCCGACGGTAGGCACCGATGCGGAAATACGCGCCTTCGTGATCCATCAGATGGTGCCGGAGCGTGAGACCTGGGTCGCCGAAGACGATGGCGCAATGGTGGCGGTGCTGGTGCTTCACGGCGACGAGGTCGATCAGTTTTACGTAGCACCGGGCCAGCAGCGACGCGGCGTTGGCGACGCGATGCTGGCGCATGCCAAGCGGCTGCGCCCGGCCGGTCTGCGTCTGTGGGCGTTTCAGCGCAACGCTCCCGCGCGCAGCTTCTACGAGGCGCGCGGTTTCATTGCCACGAAATTTACCGACGGCGCGACCAACATGGAACGCGAAGCCGACGTGCTGTACGAGTGGTCGCCCTGAACCACCGCAATATTTTCGCCGAGGAGCCGGATACCATGGCCAAAATCGATTTCAACAAAATTCCCAAGTTCTCCCAATTGCCGATCAAGTCCGACAAGCCCAATCGAATCTTCGTGGGGCGTGTTTGGCGACGACGACGAAGTCGGATGCGTCAATTTCCTGAGCCGAGGAGGCATGATCGAAGCGGCGAGGCTGGTGCGCAAAGGCTAGGTCTTCCGGCTCGACACCCCGATAAACTACGCCAGCCCGCCGCTGTTCAAGCGGAGTCCTGCCAAGCACACCAACAAGAGCTTCGAGAGCTTGGGCTTGCTCGGTTTCGACGATGTCGCTCGACAGTACAATACCCAGGAGGGCAGCCAATGGGACGGCCTGGGCCACGTCGGCAACCTCACGCTAAAGGCGTTCTACAACGGCGTGAAGAACGACCAGATCAAGGCGGGCCGAGCGACAAGCTCAGCATTCACAAATGGGCCGACAAGCTTCGTCGGCCGTGGCGTGCTGGTCGACGCCTTTCGCTATCGCTCCGAAAAGGGCAAACCGATCAATCCGCTCACGACGGAAAAGTACAGCCTCGATGACCTGAAGGAGGCGCTCGTCGCGCAGAACACCGAGCTCAAGCCCGGCTCAATTCTGCTGATGCGCACAGGATGGATGCAGGCGTATCTGGCGGCGCGACCGCGGACAAGGCCGCGATGGCGCCGCTTGAGGAGCTCAAGGCCTGTGGCATCGACGACAGCCGCGCGATGGTGGCATGGCTATGGGACAACCGCGATCGCGGCGATCGGCACCGATTGTCCGGCGGTCGAGCCGTGGCCATGGGACTTCAAGAACGAGGGCGCGCTCCATTACCGCACGCTGTGCCTGCTGGGCCTGCCGATCGGCGAGCAATTCAACCTCGAGAAACTGGCGGTGGATTGCGCCGCCGACAAGCGCTACGAATGCATGCTGGTGTCGGTGCCGATAAACCTGGAAGGTGGAATCGCGTCGCCGCCCAAACGCCGTCGCGATCAAATAGCGAGGCTGAGCCGAGCCGGGAACGTTGGCGCGTCTCGACGATCGTGCGGATGGCGCACCGCGTTCTCACATCAAGGCTGAGCGCGCATGCTGCGGTCATGCTGCGATGACGGCCGCGCCTGCCGCGCTTCGTACGGCAGATGGATGAAACCGACCGGGACGCCGGGCTGCGCCGAGGATCGTGCAGAGCGGCGTACATCAGCGCGTTGCATGCATACGCGCCGGCGCTGAGCGAGACGCTCGCAGGAATCTGCTTGCGATCGAGCTCGCGGATGATCGGCGCGGATCGGCAAGCGCGAGAAGTAGGCGTCGGGGCCGTCGCGAACGACGGGCGCGAAGCCCGGGTCGCCGCTCCTGGCGAGCGCGCCGCGCTCATCGGCAAGATTGATCGCGATCTTTCCGATCGAGAATGCCGGACGTGCCGCCCGCCTGCGCCGAGTCCGATCATCGCGCGCGGACGGTAGCGCAACGATCGCGCCGGTGATGCGCCGCGCCGCCCTGGCGCAACCGACCGGAACCGCACCGACTTGACCTGCATCCGCCGATGACCTCGCCGTCAAAGCGGCGCGCGACTTCCCACGACGGATTGATCCGCTCGCCACGAAACGGCTGCGAACCCGGTAAGAATCAGGATCGGCGGCATCGACGCAGTCCCGTTACCTGCCGCCGCGGATGCTCGATCGGCAGGTCGTCGCGATTGCCCCATTCGGCCCACGAGCCCAAGATAGTTGCGACGTGCGGATAGCCCGCGATTTTGAGTGCGACGTACGCGTGCGCGGCGCGGTAGCCGCCCTGGCAATACGGAATGATCTCGGCGGCGGGATCGAGTCCAAGTGCTTGGAACTGGGCGCGCAGCTCGGCAGGCGATTTCAAGGTTCCGTCGGCGGCGAGTGCTGCCGTCCAATCCTGATGGTACGCGCCGGGGATTGCGCCGCCGTGTTTTGCGCGAACGCGTTCGCCGAAATATTCGGCGTCGCTGCGAACATCGAAGATCTGCAGCTCGGGCCGCCCGAGTCGTTCGACGAGATAGCGCGATATGACGCAAGAATTCTCGCGCTCGCGGCTCCGAATTTGAAATTCGACGGACGCAGAATTTTTCAACGTTAGTTGCCAGGGTCTCGCCGGCCGCCGCGCTTGAGGCCACCGTCGAGCATTCTTGCCTTTGGATGTCCGCATGTATTCGAGCGCCCATGGTACCGCGCGACGCGCGCATCCCGGATTCGTTCTCGTAGCAAACGACTGTTTCATTGCCTGTGATTCCGAGCGCCGAAAATATCCACTCGAGCTGCGCGCCGAATTCCGCGACGCCGCGCTCGGAGGTATCGGTATGATGAAACGGGAAAGGATCGAAATGCCGCGCGCCGCGCAAATGGCCAGCATGGAAATCCTTGACGGGCCGTGTGTCTATCAGGATCAAATCGGAGTCGTTGCGATGCTCGCGCAGCCATCGCGCGTCGACAATCAACTTTGCTTCACTCTGATTCAAGGTGCCTCCGGCTATCGGTCGATTCCGATCGCTTCGCTGATTGAATGAAATCCATCGCGGCGTAGCAAGTGCGCGAGTCCCGTTTTAATTCTCTCCACGACGCCGGGGCCCTCGTAGATGAGGGCGGTGTAGAGCTCGACCAGCGAGGCGCCGGCGCGGATGTGCAGCCACGCGTCTTGCGCACTGGCGATGCCGCCGACGCCGATTATCGGGATCTTGCCGCGGGTGTGAGTGTGGATGTCGCGGATCAACTCGCGCGAACGAATCAGTAGCGGACGGCCGCTGAGTCCGCCGGGATGCGGCGACGAGACGCCGAGGGACTCGCGCGCGACGGTGGTGTTGCACGCGACGATTCCGTCGACGCCAATCTCGAGCGCGCTGTCGCAAATTCGAAACAGCTCGTTGCGTTCGAGGTCGGGGGAGATCTTCACCAGCATCGGACGCGGCGACGCCCCTCTTTTTCGAGCATCGCCGCGAACAGTTCGCGCATTCTTTCCGGCGATTGCCAATTGCGCAGGCCGGGAGTGTTGGGCGAGCTCACATTAACGACGATAAAATCCGCCAAGGGCCCGAGCCGCTCCATCAGGGTGGTGTAGTCGGCGGTGACCAGGTCGGGCGGCGAGTCGCTGTTCGGTCCGAAGTTGAGTGCCAGTCGAATGGAAACGCCGGCCTTGCGAATGCGCTCGATGCGCGTCGCGACTGCCTCCATTCCTTCGCTGGGAAACCCGAGCCGATTTATAAGCGCACCGCGCTCGGGCATTCGCCACACCCGCGGCGCTTCATTTCCTGCCTGCGGGCGTGGGGTAATTGTTCCCAACTCGGCGAAGCCGAAGCCGAGCGTTTCCCATCCGCGAACTGCGACGGCGTCCTTGTCCATCCCGGCTGCGAGCCCGACCGGGCTTCGAAAATCCATTCCCCACAGGTTGATTGCGAGCTCGGGCCTGGGGCGCGGCGGCGGAAGCGGCGGCATGTAGGAGAGCATCCGCAACGTGATGCGATGCGCTTCCTCGGCGTCGCGGGCGAACAGATATCGCTTGAGGAAGTTCCGGTAGACGGCGTCGATTGTACTGACGGCAGGCATCGAGTCCCCTTTACCAACAATTTTGCAATGCGAGACGGCCAGCGCAATCGAAAGGCGGTGTGGATTCGCGAAGCGCGGCCCTGATGCAGTAGCACCGCGGCTTGGAATAAGATGGTGATACGTATTACGTCCGGTAGGCGAGGGCAGCGTCGAGGGCGCGGCGATTTGCTGGAGGGTTCGGGAGAGCGTGGAAAATCAGGCGAAGATGCAAGTTAAGTTGATCGACTACGCGCAGCAGCCGCTGGAGAAGCTCTACGCGGCGTTTCGTACCTGCTATTCCTCCGACACGCCGATCGAAGTCTGGGAAAAGATCAAGTCCGAAAAGATCACGCACGAAAAAATTCGCGAGTTCATCACGGAGCGTTTGAAGACCGGGCATGCTTCGCCGCTCGAGCAGATTGTTTTCTGGTTCGGAATCGCGAACGTCTCGCGCTCGCTGTCGCATCAGTTCGTGCGCCATCGGATCGGGATCAGCTTCGAGCAGCAGAGCCAGCGCTACGTGAAATTCAAGCAGGACAAGCTTGCTTTCGTGCTGCCGGATTCATGGTCGCGCGCGGGACTCGAGGATGAGTTCTCCGATTTGCTTTCGAAGACTTCTGAGCTGTACGCGAAAGCGCTGAAAGCCGGGATTCCCGGCCGAGGACGCGCGCTTCGTGCTGCCCAATGCCGCGCCGACTAATTTTCACGTGATGGTGAACTTCGCCGAGATGCTGCACATCTGCGACCTGCGGCTGTGCGTACGCGCGCAGTGGGAAATTCGGCGGATGGTGGCGATGATGCGCGCGGAAATCAAACACGTGCTGCCGGAAATCGCGGTGTTCCTGCAGCCGAAATGCGGCGAGAATCGGATGGGTTACTGCGACGAGTCGCTCGATGAATGGCAGAAGTGCCCGCTCGGCAAGGTGCGGCCGCACAAGTCGAGCCTGTTCGATCTCTACGAGCGTTACGGCACGCGCAAGGCGCAGGCGCTGGGCGAGGCCGAATATCGCGCGGTTGAGGAAAAAGAGCAGTTGTAGTCGCCAGGTTCCAGTGAGTGACGATTCCCCACCGGCATCGATCGAAGACGCGATCGCGGCATTCAATCGGGGTGCGTATTTCGACTCGGCCGAGATGTTCGAGACCGCCTCACATCAGGCTGACGACGAGCTGAAGGGGTTGCTGGTGGCGTTTAATCAGATTGCCGCGGCGCTCCATCTGCGCTTCGAGCGCGGGGGACGGCAGGCGGCGATCAACCTGATGTCGCAGGCGATGATCGCACTCGACGACATGAAGCCCGCGCGCGCTGGAGTGGATGTCGAGCGTTTGTGCACCGAGCTGGCGGCCTACGTCGAGGAAGTGCGGGCGACGCCGCGCGACGAGCGCGACGGCCTCAAGCATCGCGCGCGAATTTTCCTGGAGCGCCGCCGCGCGCCGAAAATCAACCGGCGCTGACGCCAGATGGAAGTCACGCACGAGCAAATCTCCGAGGGCCTCAAGCGCGCGCGCTATGTGACCAACGAACGCGTCGAGACGGCGATCTTCCTGGCGCTCGCGCTCGAAAAGCCGCTCCTCATAGAGGGTCCGGCGGGGGCAGGCAAGACGGAAGTCGCCAAGGTGCTGTCGGAAATTCTCCACACCGAGCTCATCCGGCTGCAATGTTACGAAGGACTCGACGAGGCGCGCGCGCTTTACGAGTGGAACTATCAGAAACAACTCCTGCGAATGCAGGCGGGGGAGCAGCAGGGCCTGCGATGGGAGGAGCTGAGCGAGCACATTTTCTCGCGCGACTACCTGCTCGAGCGGCCGCTGCTGAAGGCGATCACTGCGCCAAGCAGAGTAGTGCTCCTGATCGACGAGATCGACAAAGCCGACGAGGAGTTCGAAGCGTTTCTGCTCGAGCTGCTTTCCGATTTCCAGATTAGTGTTCCCGAGCTGGGAACCTTGAAGGCGCACGAGCGGCCGGCTGTGATTTTGACGTCGAATCGCGCGCGCGAACTGTCGGAAGCACTCCGCCGCCGATGCCTTCATTTATTCATCGACTTTCCGGGCACTGAGCAGGAGCGGAAAATCATCGAGCTCAAGGTGCCCGAACTCGACGCGAAGCTGGCGGCCGAGGCGGCGCGTTTCGTCGGCGCGATTCGCAAGCTCGGGTTGCGCAAGCCGCCGTCGATCGCGGAGACGCTGGACTGGGCCCGCGCTCTCGTGCGCCTAGGGGTGCGCGAGCTTGATACCGACGCGGTGCGAACGGCGCTGGGCGTGCTGCTCAAGCACGAGGACGATCGCGCGAAGGTTGAGTCGAAAGCCCCGGCGCTCGCGGCACGCCGGCGATGAATCAGGCACAGTTAGATGGCCCTGCTCCGCGATCAACTGGTTAGTTTCATCGCAGCGCTGCGAGACGCGGGCGTTAGAATTTCGGTCGCGGAATCGATCGACGCAATGAACGCGGTGGCGGCCGTCGGACTCGAGCGCGCACGGATGCACGAGGCGTTGGCGGCGGCGCTGATCAAGGACGAGGCTGACCGTGCGATTTTCGACGAATCGTTCAACCGTTTTTTTGCAGCGCCGAGCGCGGATCGCGGCGCGCATCCCGATCAACGCGGCGACCAGGTCTCGGCCGCTGCGGGCCGCGGACGTCCCGGCGATCATCCGTCCATACTCGACAAGTTGACGACGCGGAAGTTAGAGCAGCCGCGCGAGAGCGCAGTCGCGAGCAATCGCGATGAAAAGTCGCTACCGCACGCCACGAAGGCATCGAAGAAAACGAAGGATGCGCACGGTGACGACGCGCGAGGCGAAGACGCGTCGCACGATTCAGAGGATGAGAAGAGCCGCGAGCAGCGGGGCGACGCGGATGGACGCGAAGAATCGCGTATGCCTGGTATCGACGCCGCGCGGGTTACGCGGATTCGCGCGATCGAGCGGATGCCATTCGACAAGTTTTCCGACCAGGACTACGACGAGGCGCGCGAGGCGCTGGCTCCCCTGATTCGCCGCTTCCGGATCCGCCTGGGGCGCCGGCTGCGATTGGCGCAAACCGGTAGAATCGACTTCCGGCGCACGATTCGAGCGGCGCTACAACGCGGCGGCGCGCTGGTCGATCTCAACTTTCGTGCGCGGCGTCCGCGCCACGTCGATCTCGTAATCCTGGCCGACATTTCGGGCTCGGTCCGCTACGCGGCGCAGTTGATGCTCGAATTGATGGCGGGCGCGCGCGGATGTTTCCGGCGCGTCAGCAGCTTCGTTTACGTGGACCATCTCGCGGAGGCGGACTTCGAGGGTGGCCACCTGGTGATGACGCCCGCGCTGGATTTATATGCGCGATCGGATTTCGGTCGGGTGCTGGGCGAGCTTTGGGCGCGCAAAACCGGATTGCTGACCCGCTGCACACTGGTTGTGATAATGGGCGACGGCCGCAACAACCGGCTGCCGGCGCGCGCCGACCTGGTCCGTGAGATCGCGCGGGCATCGCGCGGCGTGGTCTGGCTGAATCCCGAAGATCCTGCGCGGTGGGGCACCGGTGATAGCGCGATCAAGCAATACGCGCGCGAAGTGAAAGCGATGGTGCCGTCGCGAAATCTGCGGGAGTTGCAAGTCGCGCTGGCCGCGATCGCGTAGGCCAGATCAGAAGTCGAACAGCTCGCGCATTTTGTTCAGCAGCCATCGATGTGGGCCGCCTTTGCCGTTGAGGGTGTCGCCCGAGGAGAGCTTTTCGAGCCGCTCGCGGTTTCGCGCGGTGATGATGTCGCCGATACTGGCGGCGGCGGCGGGATGCTCCTTGAACAGGCGCGTGAACCCCTCGCGGTCCATCTCGATCACTTCGACGTCGGTTATCGCGCGCACGCTGGCGTTGCGCGGCTCCCCGGTCATCAGGGCCATCTCGCCAGTGACGTCGCCGCGCGCATAGTTGGCAATGTGGCGAATCTGGCCGTCGGCGGTATGACCGAAAACCTCGGCCTTGCCGCTGCGCACGATGAACATTGACTCGCCCTGCTCACCTGCGCGCACCAGCATCTCGCCTGCGCCAAATTGGCGCACCGAGACGGTCGGCACGAGCAGTTTGAGCTCGTCGTCGCTAAGTCCTCTCAGCCAATCGACCTGGCGCAAGTCGGACATCAGCTCGCGCTCGAACTGTGCGTCGGCTTTCTCGTCCTCGTCGCGGCCCGCATCGCGTACGTGAACTGTGCGAGTCGGGAACGGAATCTCGATCGAATGGCGCCGGAGCGCGTACCACAGGCTCGACGCGACACGATCGCGCACATGCTCCTGCACGCCGTAGTCCGAAATCCAGTACTTGATCAGATACTGAATCGCGAAATCGGAATAACTCCACGCGAAAACTTCAGGTGGCGGCGTGCGCAGGACTTGCGGCACGTCGCGGAGGAGAGTCAGCACGACTTCGCGCACATGGTTGGGCGGCACGCCGTAACTGATGCCAACGGTGATTTCGTCGCGCACGGCGCCGGTGGCGTAGTTGAACAGCACGTCCTTGGCGATGACGGAGTTGGGGACCTCGAGCCGCTCGCCGTCGCGGGTCACGATGGTCGTCGCGCGCCACGCGATGCCCTTGACCTGTCCCACGTGATGGCCGCTGCGGATCCAGTCGCCCGGATCAAACGGCCGGCCCATCGAGAGCGACAGGCCGCTGAAGATGTTGCCAAGAGTCTCCTGCAGTGCGAAACCGAGGACGGCGGCGAAGACGGTGGTGGTGGTCAGGATCGAAAGCGGCTGCACGCCGAAGTCGGTGTACAGCACCACCATCACGACCACGAACCACAACACCAGCATCAGCAGGTCCTTGGTGATGGTCGAGAAGTGGACCTTGCCGCGGCGCGTCATTGCGTCGACCAGCTCGAGCACAAGGCGAATCAAGCCGAACAGGAAGAGTACGAAGGCCGCGACGGCTACCTTTTGGCCGACGGTCGGATTGGGGACGAAGCGCGCACCGGAGTCGATGAGCGCGCTGCCCGACAGCAGCAGGAACGTCGTCGCAGTGACCGCGCGCTTGCGCCGCCGAACCGCGAAGGCGCCGAGCAGGCCAATCAGGACCAGCACGCTTTCGATGAAGGTGCGCAAATCGTAGTGTAGCGCGTCCAATCCCAGCAGCGACTGAAGAGGAGTTGCAGCCATCGTTCAGATCCCCGCGGCTGTCGCGACTTGGTCGAGCAGTTTCACGGCGTCGAAATACTCGGCGGCTATCTCGCGCGCGACGCGGGCATGACGCGGATAGTCGCGGTTGATTTCGACAATCGCATCGACTGCCTGGTCAGGATTGTCAAAGCCGAGCAGCCCGGCGCCGGTGGGAATGAATTTTTCAAATCCGGTGCGCTGGGTCACCACCGGGCGTCCTGCGGCGAGGTAACAAACCGTGCGATCGCTGAACCATCCGGTGCGCGGCCGCACGTAAATATCCTTTGCGACCGTAAACTCGCCGCGGGACCGGCTGATGTAGTCGCGATAGGCGTCGATGTCGAGCGACATCGGGACCGCCGGCGTAAAGCTGAAGCCGCCGGCGATGGCATGGTCGTAGTCGGGGCCGGCGGTGAGATTGGTTGCGAGCTCGATCGGCTGATGCGCGCGCGCCGCCACCTCGAGCGCCTTGCGGAAATTCAGATGCTTTGACCAGTAGTATGTCTCGCCCTCGATTTCCATGTTGCTGCCGTTGTTCTGCCATGTGCCGACAGTGGTGAATGCTGCAGGCTCCGCAGGCCCGACCCCCGGATGCCATTCGTCGAGATTCACAGGCGGACGGGTCGGATGCCATTGCAGGCCGGCGGTCGGCAGCAGGCAATCGGGCGCGCCGATATTGTAGCAGTACGTGAAAAACAGTTTGTGCGATTTGGCGAACGCGACGGCGGTCGGGATCTTGCGCGCAAGCTCGAGCTGAAACACGCCGGGATCGGTTTCGAGATACACCAGGCAGCGGGTGCGATCGTGCTCGGCGCGCGGCTCGGTCGCGCCGCAAAGATTGATCACCGCATCGGCCTCGCGAAACAGTTCCATGCATCGCTCGCGCGACATGCCGACGTATTGCTCTTTCACCGAGTCGAGAAACGACCAGCGATCGCCGAAGCCGTAGCGCTCGAGTATACCGGCCAGCACCTTCAGGTTGCGCGATGGGTCGGTGGTGGCGTCCTGGATCGTCGGATCGTACACGTAGGCGCGGGAATCCTCGATGTAGTAGACGTCGAGGCCGAGCTGTCTGAATCCCAGCAGGTGATGAATCAACTGCCAGATCACTCCTGCGAACGGATATCGCGCCGCCAGATGCAGCACGATGACTTTGCCCTTGCGCTTGCCCTTCACCTTTTCGGTGGCGATATTAGCCCGCGCCGCACGATGATAATAGTTAGGCCCCGCGGCCTCCGGCGATGCGCCGCAGGTCGTCCTGCAGCTTCAGAATAGCGATCCGCCGCTGGCTGATTTGGGCCTCTTCTTCGTCGCCAAGCTCGCCCAGGTAACAGTTGCGCCCCGGAATGACCAGCACCGCGCGATAGGGAAATCCCGTGCGTATTTCAGAGTAGGGACGCTCCGCGATCACACCTTCGATCGCGGCCTCTGCCGTGTTCTCGCGAATCGAACCGCCCGTCTTGTAGATCAACGCAATGGTGGCGCGAAGTCGCGCACTGCGACGCGAGGCCTCAACACCCTTCATCCGACGGATCACTTCGGCGACGAGCGCCTGGTCCGAATCGTCGGCGCCCGACCCGAGCCATCGATGCGACCTGACCCCGGGCTCGCCGCCGAGCGCGTCGATCTCGAGGCCGCCGTCGTCGGCCAGCGTCGCGATTTGCGCGCGCTCAAAATAGAAACGAGCCTTGAGCAACGCATTCTCATCGAAGGTCGCGCCGGTCTCCTCGGGAGTTTCTGAAATTTCGAGATCGGCGAGCGACACCAGTTCGAGCCCTCCGAATCCGAGGTCGCGCAGGATCAATCGATATTCGGCAAGCTTTGCCGGGTTGGTAGTTGCGATCAACAGCCGGCGCATCGTCTAGCCGGCCGAGTCGCGAGGTTTCGAGAGAGACTTCGGCTGATAGGTGATCTTGAGCGCGCTGCGATCGCGATGCTCCTCCACCGCCAGCTCTATCAACCGATCGATAAGCTTGGGCAGCGGCAAGCCCGACGCCTCCCACAACTTCGGATACATGCTGATATTGGTGAAGCCGGGGATGGTGTTCACCTCGTTCACGTAAATCTCGCGCAAATCGCGGCTGGCTAAAAAATCGACACGCGCCATCCCGCGCAGCGATAGCGCCTTGAACGCCGCCACCGCCATCGCGCGCAATTTCTTCGTCTTGGCAGCCGGCAGGTCAGCGGGAATTTTTGTCGCGGAGCCTTCCGGATCGACGTACTTCGACTCGTAGTCGTAAAACTCGTGCGCGCCCGTGACCAGCACTTCGCCAGGCATCGACGCCTCGGGACGATCGTTGCCGAGCACCGAGCATTCGAGCTCGCGGCCCTCGCACGAGGCTTCGATCAGCGCCTTGCGATCGTACTGGAAAGCGTCGTCCAACGCGGCCTTGAGATCGGCGGCGCGCTTGACCTTGCTGATTCCGATCGACGAGCCAAGCGCGTTTGGCTTGACGAATACGGGGTAGCCGAGTTTGCGGGCGAGCCGAGCGCCAAGCTCTGGAGTCTCGCGATAGTCGGCGCGGTCAATCGAGAAATATCGGACCACGTCGACGCCGGCATCGCGTAGCAGCCGCTTTTGCGCGTCCTTGTCCATCCCTAGCGCCGAACCGAGCACGCCTGCACCCACGTATGCGATTCCCGCCAGCTCGAGCAGTCCCTGCACGGTGCCGTCCTCGCCGTAAGTGCCGTGCAACACGGGAAACACTACATCGAGCGTGCCGCGGATCGCATCCGGAGTGCGCGTCATGTCGCCTCGAGCGCCATCGGCCGGCGTTGGCACAAGAGACTGTCCTTCCGGATGGTGCAGCAGGGTAACCTGGGTGGCGCCCGCTCCTAGCGCCGCAAGATGCGGTGTCTTCTCCGCGAGCAGCTTGAGGGCGTCGTGTTCGAGATACCATCGACCGTCGCGGCCGATGCCGATAGGGACGACCTCGTACCGCGCCGGATCCATCGCCGACATCACGGTCAGCGCGGAGCGCAGGGATATTTCATGTTCGCTCGAACGTCCTCCGAACAGGACACCAACCCTTAGCTTCTTTTTTTCTGCCATCGTACCGCCGCCCCGCCCTCAGGAAGGAACTTAATTGTAGTGAAACCCGCGGTGGGTTTCACACTTCCTGCGGCTGGGCTGACCCCTGCACCCAGTAAAGGATCAAGAAAGATGCGGGACTTCGTCCCTGTTAGAAGGGTTATGGGGTGAGGTCGCTTGCTTCCAGCGGAATGCGCTCAATCGTTCTTAGTACCGGGTGCAGGGGTCATCCCTGCCCAGGGAGGTGTGGAACCCACGGCGGGTTCCACTTCAATCAAGTTCCGTGTCCCCTTCTACTGCCGGTAGTTCGGTGCTTCCTTGGTGATAAACACGTCGTGCACGTGGCTCTCCCGCATCCCGGCGTCGCTGACCTTGACGAACCGCGCCCGCTTGCGTAGCTCCGACAGGTTCGCCGCGCCCACGTAGCCCATGCCCGACTGCAAGCCGCCCACGAGTTGCTCGATATTCGACGCGAGCGAGCCGCGATGCGGTACGCGTCCCTCGATTCCTTCCGGTACGTGCTTGCCGTCGGTCAGGTTGAGCTGCCCGTAGCGGTCACCGGTGCGTTCATTCATCGCGCCGAGCGATCCCATGCCGCGATAAAGTTTGTAGGTGCGTCCCTGGTAGAGAATCGTCTCGCCGGGGCTCTCCTCGGAACCAGCGAACAACGAGCCGATCATCACGCTGTTCGCGCCGGCCGCCAGCGCTTTGGTGATATCGCCCGAGAAGCGAACACCGCCATCGGCGATCACCGGGATATTGCGTGGCTCGGCGATCGCAATCGTATCCATGATCGCGGTGATCTGCGGCACCCCGACTCCGGATATCACCCGGGTGGTGCAAATCGACCCGGGTCCCATCCCGACGCGCAAGCCGTCGGCGCCGGCATCGCACAGCGCTTTGGCGCCCTCGCTGGTTGCGACGTTGCCGGCCACCACTTCAATTTCGGGCCATTCGAGCTTGGTCGCCTTGATCGCGTCGATCACGTTGCGCGTATGGCCATGTGCCGTGTCGATGCAAATGACGTCGACGCCGGCACGACGCAGCGCGGCCACGCGCGCCTCGCGCTCAGGGCCGACGCCAACCGCAGCGCCAACCCGCAAGCGCCCGAGCTGATCCTTGCTCGCATGCGGATGCCGAATCGCCTTGTCCATGTCCTTGACGGTTATCAACCCGCGCAGGCGATTCTGATCGTCAACCAGCGGCAACTTCTCGATTCGATGCGCCTGCAGGAGCTCCTTGGCGTGTTCGAGGTCGATACCGGGGCGTGCCGTGATCACTTTGCTGGTCATCACGTCGCGCACCTGCTTGTCGAGGCGCCGCTCGAAGCGAAGATCGCGATTGGTCAGAATTCCGACCAGCCGGCCGTCCGAGACGACGGGCAACCCGGAGATCCGGTAACGTTCCATCACCGCCAGCGCCTCGCCGATTTTCTGCTCGGGACTAACGGTGATCGGATCGACGATCATGCCGGTTTCATATTTCTTGACGGTCTCGACCTCGGCCGCCTGCTGCTCGATCGAGAGATTGCGATGCACAAAGCCGATGCCGCCCATTTGCGCGATTGCGATTGCGGTGCGCGATTCGGTGACGGTGTCCATCGGGCTTGAGACCAGCGGTATGCGCAGACGGATCTTGGGCGTCAGCACGGTCGAGACGTCGCAATTTGCCGGCAACAAGTCGGACGCTTGAGGCAGCAAGAGAACGTCGTCGAAGGTAAGTGCTTCGCGGAGCTCCTGATGCGCCATAGATTGACCCTCCTTGGGTAAAAAAAGAGCCCGCGGTTCTCCGCGGGCTCAAGTCGGCCTTCAGTTTTTGTACGCAGTCCGTTTAATCAGATGCGCCATATCCTTGTTTAACAAACGTCACGCACCCGATCAATACACCTTCCCTGCCTGGGCAGTGCTCCCTCGCTCCGGCTGCGGCATCTGGCAGCATTGTGCACTTCCGCAAGGTTCACCCTGTGTAGGTTGCTATCCACCAGGTGTTGCCGAAGGAGTCTTTTATCCCTGCAGTGCGCTCCTGGTACGGCTTGTCTTCGGGGGCCGCTAGCGACGTTGCTCCCGCGGCCAGTGCGGCTGCGTATGACGCGTCAAGGTCTTCGACGTAGACGTAGATCGAAGCGGGCTGGCCGCCGGGATGGGGCGGGTCGCTGACTTCCATCACAATCACCGAATCGCCGATTTTCGCCTCGACGTGAAAGCCTTTGCCGACTTCGAGGCGTTCCAATTCCACCGCGCCGAAGGCTCGCTTTGCCAGCTCCAGCAGGTCGAGGCGGCCGTATAGATAGGGGCGGACGCTGCCGACGCCGTGGCGGATGTGTTTGGTTGCATTGGGCATGGTATTCTCCCGGCTGATTATCAGCCTGCCATCGATACGGGGCTGTATCGTTTGTTAACCAGGCAACGTCCTAACAGTTACGGTATCGCTTCCGAGGGGCTTGGTTTACCCCGGTACGGTTCGTATTCTAATTGGTCGGTTGCCAAGGATCGCAGCTTAAATCTACAATTAGTCTCGGGAGTATTGACGAATGGCCGATCCGCTTAGCTTCGAGGCGCTGGCGAGCAGCGAACATGTGCTGTCCAGCGCGGAAAACTTCGTTCTCTATGTGTTGCTCGAGGCTGTTGCCCGCGGCGGAGGCGGCGCTGGCGGTGGCAGCCGGCTGCCACTCAATGTCGGCGTGGTGATCGATCGTTCGGGCTCGATGTACGACGAGCGACGCCTGGAATTCGTCACCGAGGCGGTTAAATTCCTGGCCGACAATCTGAGCGATCAGGACAAGGTCTCGATAGTCGCGTTCGCCGACAAGGCCAAGGTCCTGATCACGCCCGAGGCGGCGCGCGACAAGAGCGCAATCAAGCGCGCGATCGACGACATCGACCTGCTGGAGATCGGCGGCGGCACCCAGATGGCGCTCGGGATGCGCGCGGCTATCGACGAGGTCAAGAAAAATCTCAGTTCCGATCGCCTCAACCGCGTGCTGGTGCTCACCGACGGACAGACCTACGAAGAGACCGCGTGCCTCGACCTGGTCGATAAAAATCGCGATCAGATTTCCTTCTCGACCATGGGCGTCGGGGTCGAGTTCAACGAGAAACTCCTGCAGCGAATCGCGCAGGACTCCAACGGCAAATATCATTTCATCGGCGACCCGGCCGAGATTCCCGGTATTTTCGAAGACGAGCTCGAAGGACTGCGCTCGGTCAGCCTGCGCAATGGGCGAATCGAAGTAACGCTGTCGCAGGGCGTGCAGGTGCGCGAGGCGTTTCGCGCGTCGCCGGAGATCTATGTACTCGGCACACCGCTGGTCGGCGAGGATCGCAAAATCGGCTACGAGATCGGCGACCTGCAGGCGGGCGTACCCGGGTCTGTGCTGCTGACGCTGGTACTGCCGCCGCGCAAGCCGGGACAGGTCAGAATTCTGCAGAGCAACTTTCATTACGAGGTGCCGGGCGGCGCCGAATCTACCGTCGCATGCGATCTCACCGTCGATTACACGCTCGATCGCACGCTCACCAGCAAGCGCAACGGGCGCGTGATGAACCTGGTGGACCAGGTCTCGATCGCCAAGCTGCAGTCCAAGGCGGAAGAGGAGCTGAAGGCGGGCAATGTTGACCGCGCGACCCGACTGCTCGGCAACGCGCTGCAGGGAACGCAGCGGATGGGCAACGTCAAGGCGACGCAGGCGCTCGCCGGCCTGATGGATCAAATCAAGAAGACTCAGACGCTGCAGACCAAGGCGGCCAAGACCACGCTGCTGCAAGCACAGGCGGTGGTGCGCAAAACCCAGATGCTCGATCCCGAAGCGTTGAAGGATTTTCAGAAGAACGATTAGTGTATCGCGAGAATAGAAAGATTTGCTGAACAGCACAGGACCGATACTTCGAACTCACCTGCGAGGGCTTAGAAGACCATGATCAAATGCGGCGAATGCGGCTACGAAAATATGGATGGACTCGACTACTGCGACGGATGCGGCGCGAAGCTCGCCGCCGCTGCCGGCAGTTCCGCTTCGGCGGCTCCCAGCGCAGCTCCAGCCACCGAAACGCCGCCGGCGCCGACCGCCGAAAGTATCGACGCCAAGGCGACTCCGGCGCTTGCCGCCGATGCGAAGCCTGACGGTGTGACGCCATCCTCGGAGGTAGAAGTACCCAAGTCGGAGGCGCCGACGGGTGAGATTAGACCCGAGGCCGCGCCCGAGAGCGCGCCCGCGGCAACGGCTGCGGCCGGCGCGCCGTTCAAGGCGAAGCTGTCGGTGGTTCGCGGCGGCCGCAAGGGCCAGGAGTTTCCGCTCGAGGACGGCAACAACCTGGTGGGCCGATGGGATCCCGAGACCGGGTCCTTTCCGGAAGTGGACCTCGACGCCGACGATCCCGAAGCGAAGATCTCGCGCAAGCATGCGCTGATTAGAATTGACGGCGGCAAGATCACTATCGAGGATATCGGCAGTCTCAACGGCACCTACGTGAATCGTCAGCCGCGACTCTCGCCGGGCAGCCCCGCCGAGATCAAATCGGGCGACGAAGTGATCATCGGAAAAACGTTTTTAAAGCTGGTGGTAGAACCGATCTCTTGAATCGCCATTCCCTCCAGGTGCGCCCGGGAGCACGCGCGCGCGAAAGTTTGGGAGGGTATTAGACAATCGCCATGAATGCGGGTGAGGAGCTGACCGAAGGCCATCTTCTCGACGGTCGCTATCGCGTCAAGAAGGTGCTTGGCGTCGGTGGGATGGGGCGCGTGTACCTGTCGAACGACACGCGGCTGGCGAACCGGCCGGTGGCGGTCAAGGAGATGATCGTCGGCGACGGAATCCAGGAGAAAAAAGCGATCGAGGACTTCACGCGCGAGGCCAATGTGCTCGCGCGTTTGTCGCATCCGGGGATTCCGACGCTGATCGATCACTTTGCCGAGAACTCGCGGCAATACCTGGTGATGGAATTTGTGGCGGGCGGCGATTTGCAAGGTCTGCTCGACAAGCTGGGGCCCAAGGGCAAAGTCGCGGAAGACAAGGTGCTGCGATGGGCGCGGCAGATGCTCGACGTGCTCGACTTTCTGCACGCACAGAAGCCGCCAATTATTTATCGCGACCTGAAGCCCGGCAATATCATGATCGACAAGGACGGGCGCGCGATGCTGATCGATTTCGGAATCGCACGCTTTCTGCCGCCCGGCGGACGCGGCACGCAAATCGGCTCGGTTGGTTACGCGCCGCCCGAGCAGTACATGGGCAAGGTCGAGCCGCGCTCGGACCTCTATTCACTGGCCGCCACGATGCATCACTTGTTGACCGGGCGCGATCCGCAGCTCGAGCCGCCGTTCAGCTTTCCCTCACTGCGTGCGCTGGCGCCGGAGATATCGGCCCAGACCGCCGATACCATCATGCACGCGCTCGAACAGGACGTTACCAAGCGCCCTGAGTCGGCAAAAAAGATGAAGCGCGCACTGCCCGAGCCGCCGCCGGACAACAAGTCCGGGCAGTTGGACGGGAGCGAGGGATTGGCGAGTACGCCAAGCCCAATGTCGACCCAGTCAACCGTGGTGCTCAGTAGCAAGCCGCTCCCCGCGCCGTCGCGACCGTCGACGCCGTCGAAGCCTTCGACACCGTGGAAGTCGGCAGTTTCATCGAAGCCGGCGGCGTCATCGATGCCGACGATCGTGCTTAACGAGCCCATCGCTGAAAGAATCAAGAGTGGAAACACGGCCGGGAGCGGGGTCAGCAGCGCCGCAGGCACGGCGGCCAAGATTGTAGCGCCGCAGATAAAAAAGGCGATCCAGCTCACCGGCAAGGCGGCCAGCATGATCGAGCGGCGGCTGAAGGCGCGAATGGCGTCCCCCGGCGTCGCGAGCACGGCGTCGACGGCGAAGACCAAGGAGCTGAAGCCGGCAGTTGCAGCGTCGTCGTACGGGACGCGAGTCGGCTCGACTGTCGACGCTCCCAAGGTTGACACGAAATCGCGCGCCGGGTCGCGTGGGTCTTCGTCGCGCAGTTATTCGCCGCCAATTTCGACCGGTCAAGGCTCGGCCGGATTGTTCGGCAACAATAATCATAGCCCCGATATATCGGCCGCGCCCGCGAAGCTGGTTTCGCGCGGCGATGAACTCGAGTTCGGAATTTTCGGCATGCGCACTTTGATCGGACGGTCGCAGGACTCGACCGACAAGCTCGATATCGACCTGAAGAAGCTGGCGCAGGGCGGCGATCGTGTGTCGCGGCGGCATGCAGAGATAGTGCTGCGTGGCGCGGACTACTTCATCCGCGATCTCGGCAGCCTTAATGGCACGTATATCGCGGGGCGCGGCAAACTCGGGCGCGACCAGCTCTACCAGCTAAAAGATCGCGACCAGGTGGTACTTGGTGGTGCTATATTGCAGTTTCGGAGAGGCTAGCGGCGCATGATCACCTGTCCCGAATGCGGCCAAGAGGCGCCCGACGACGCCAAGTTTTGCGATCGATGCGGCCAGGGGTTGTCCAAGGCAGCCTCGTCCGTGGCGCCATCGTCGTCGACGCGGCCGACCCCGTTGACTGCGGGCGCGTTGTTGAAGGGCGGGATCGAGATAGTTGCGTTGACAAGTCAGGCGTCGATCGAAAATCGATACCGCGCAAAACGCGTTCTCGACGGTAAGACAGAGTCGATCGCTTTGCGCGAGCGATTGGGTCCGCGTCCGCCCGCAGAAGAGATCGAAGAGGCGCCGCCTGCGCCGATGCCCAAGCCGGAACCGCCGCACGCCGAGGATCCCAACGGACCGAGTGCGAAGACGGCTGAACTGAGACCGCCTGCCGCGCAGAGCAACGGGACCGCATCGCCGGCGCCAGTGCCGCATACTGCGAGCGTCCAGATGAGCCAGGCGGCAAGTCCGGACGAGTCTGGCGAAGGCATTCAAGCCGCGGTCGAGAGCGAAACAATTCCGGCGGCGAACCTGATGGCCGAGGCGGCCGAGAACGCTTCGCCGGATGAAAACAGCGAAGCGACGGAAGCCGCGGTGGTAGCTGAAACTCAGCAAAATCCCGAGACCGGCGACAGTCCGGATCGGGATGATTCGCCGGCCGTCGGCGAAGATCTAGGTGAGGTGTTCGGGCGCGTGCTGGCGCTGTCGCAGACGATCAGCCATCCGGCATTTCAGCGCGCGACCGAAGGATTTGCCGAGAATGGACGCGTGTACCTGGTTTACGCTGACGAAGATCTCAAGCCGCTGCGACGCGGTTCGCAGAAAATGAGCGAGCCGGAAGCGATCGCGGCCGCCGTGCAGGTCTGCCAGGCGATTTCGTTTGTCCATCGCCGGGCGCTGCGGCTCAACGACATCTGCCCGGAATCGGTTGCGGTTGCGCGCGACGGACGGCTCAAGCTCACCGGGCTCGACTACGTCAGCAACGACAACGAACTGCAGAGCGAGCCGATTTTCAACGACGGCTACACGGCGCCCGAGATTTATCGTGGCAAGCGGGTGGACAAGCGCGCGGATATTTTTTCGGCCGGCGCGATGCTCTACACCTGGCTTACGGGCTCGAGGATTCCGAGCGAGAGCTGGCGCGAAGAGGCGGGTCCGGTGCAGTTCTATCCGCCGCATGTCGTCACGCCGAGGCTGGAGAATGCGATTCGCCGCGCGATCGCGTTTAGTCCAGCGGACCGCTGGCAGACAATCGATGAGTTCAAGGCCGAGCTGATTGCGCTCGGTGGCACTATCCGACTGCGAGCCGCCGCGATGACCGACGTCGGCCGGGTGCGCGAGCATAATGAAGACGCAGTGCTGGCGGTTGACTATACGCGTGAGTCGCTGGTCGAGCCGGCGACCAGCCATTTGTACGTTGTGGCCGACGGCATGGGCGGCGCCGAGGCGGGGGAAGTCGCTTCTGCAATTGCCGTTCAGACGATCCGGAGTTACATTGAAACGCGGCTCGAAGCTCAACGCGGAGAGGTTGTAAATGGCGCGGAGCTGCTGACGGCGGCGCTCGAAGAAGCAAATTCCAGGATTATCGATTATGTGGCGAGCCATCCGGAGTCGCGCGGAATGGGTTCGACGGGGGTATGCGCGCTGGTTACGCAATCGGACGCTGCGGTGGCCTGGGTCGGAGACAGCCGCGGTTACCTAATGGAAGGCGCGACGCTTCGCCAGGTCACGAAGGATCATTCCCTGGTGCAGAGGCTGATCGAAATCGGGCAGATAAGCGCCGAGGAAGCGCATACGCACGAGCACAAGAACGTGATTACGCGCTCGCTTGGCGCGCGGCAGAGTGGACCAGCGGGCGCGGAGGCGGTTGCGGTCAAGCTGAAACGCGGGGACAAGTTGATGCTGTGCAGTGACGGGCTGACGGCGCACGTCATGGACAATCAGATTCACGACATCCTTGGTCGCAACGCAGACCCCTTCGATGCGGCCCGCGAACTGATCGTCGCGGCTAACGCCGGCGGTGGTACCGACAACATTTCGGTGATCGTAGTGTATGCGAGCTAGGCGCGGTCGCCGCGCCGGCGATTAACCAATGGCAACCTCTCCCAAAGACGCTAATCAGCAACAGACCGGCCCGCTGGAGACCGGTACTGTCCTGCAGGCCCGCTACAAAATAGAGCGCCTGCTGGGTGGCGGCGGGATGGGAATGGTTTACCTGGCGCATGATCAGCGCCTGGCGAATCGTTCGTGTGCGATCAAGGAAATGGTCGATCACTTTATCGACCCGGCACAGCGAATCGAGGCCAACGAATATTTCGCGCGAGAAGCCGACACGCTCGCGCAACTGAAGCATCAGGCAATTCCCGCGATTACCGACCGTTTCGAGCTCGCCAATCGCCATTACCTGGTGATGGAGTACGTCGAGGGGCGCAATCTTGAAGAGGAACTGGCTGCGCGCGGCGAGCCGCTGTCCGAAGGGCTGGTTATCGATATCGCGCGTCAGTTGTGCGACGTGCTGGCGTACCTGCACGGGCTGGTGCCGCCGATAATCTATCGCGACATGAAGCCGTCCAACGTGATGCTCAATCCGAACGGGCGGGTGGTGCTGGTGGACTTCGGAATCGCGCGACTGTTCAAGGCGGCGCGCAAGGGCACCATGATTGGTACGCTCGGCTTCGCGCCCCCGGAACAGTACCAGGGCATGGTCGATCCGCGTAGCGATATCTACTCTCTCGGCGCGACGTTGCACTATATTCTGACCGGCCGCGATCCGGAAAAGTTTCCGCCTTTCAGTTTCCCGCCGGTGCGCGAGCTTCGTCCTGCAGTGTCGAGCAACCTCGCCGGTGCGATCGACGCCGCGCTCGCGTACGAGATGGACGGACGGCCAGGCCGCATCCATGAATTTCGCGACATGATGCTTTATGGGCGTGGGCTGTCATTTGACAGCGGCCGCGTTACCTCGACCAGCGGCACCGGCGGCCTCGCACAATTCGAAAGACCACTCGAGTTCGAAGACGAGCCGGTGGTTTATCGCCGGCCGCGCAGCCGGCTGAGCCGTTCAATCGGTCTGGTGGTCTTCCTGATTGTGCTGGCGGGAGCAGCATTCGGCGGGACATATCTTTATTCGAGTCCGGAACTCCAGCTGCAGCTAGGACTGAAGCCGCTGTTCGACGGACTGCCCTGGAAGCATGAGGAGTTGCTGGCCAAGGCGCGCGAGAATCCGCTCGAGTTTTCGGAGCTGACGCTGGCGCTCTCGACCCGCGAGGGCACTGTGCTGGCGCCACCGCAATCGCAGTTCAAGGATACCGACCTGACCAACGCGCGGTACCTCAAATGGACGGCGACCTTCAAGAACCTGCTGGCAGGTTTGGAGGGACGCGACGAAAAAGTCGAAGCGCGCTTTTACGATCCCAACGGGCTTCAGATTGCATCCAGCGACACCAACGTTTTCGTCGGGCCTGCGCAGAAAACCGCCGACTTCAGCGGTGTAGCCTTGATGCCGACCATGACCGACAAGCCGGCCGGAACTTACAAAGTTGCGCTCTATTCAGACGAAAAAATGCTCGCACAGGAAGGTTTCAGCGTTAACGAGGACATGAGCGCCAGGAACGCTGCAGCCGCGAGCGAGGCGGCAGCGGCAGCGGAAGCCAAGGAAGAGCAGCGCAAACGCGATGAAGAGGCGCGCAAGCTCGCGATGATCGACGAGCGGCGCGCCAAGCCCTTGCAGCTGCGCGGCATCAGCTTTCTCAACACCACCAAGACCGGTACTGCGCTGTCAGGTGCGACCGATTCTTTCGATGTGGCGAAGGTGCTGTTCGTCGGTTGGCAGGTCAGTTTCGACAACCGCCTCTACAAGCTGGAGGCCAACCAGTACCGTGTCGATGCGGCATATATCGGGCCGGACGGGCGCACGCTCGGCTCCGTCAACGATTTTCAGCCGGTCTCGCCGAGCATGAAAACGGTTACGTTCAGCGGACGCGTCGGCAATTCGCGCGGCGGCGCGTTTCTGCCGGGGATATACACGGTCAACTTTTATTTGAACGGCCAGTATTTCGGCGCGAAGAAGTTCGAGGTGATTGCCGACGCCGCCGGACCATATGCGACCTATCCCGGTGGGGGCGGAGCGGGTGGAGGCGGCGCAATCGGCAGCACGATGAGCGGCGGCTCGAGCAACAGCATGCTCGGGCCGACAATCGCGACCGGCACTATCAGCGGACTTCGCAGCGGCGGCAATCCCGAGATGGAGCTTAGACTGCGTCCGCAGCCCAACGGCTTCCTGCATGGTGAGCTGGTAATACATCAGTCGGGCTTCGGGATGACGCCGATCGAAGGATTCGTGCGCGGCGACCATCTGCAGTTCCAGGTCCCATACGGCACCGAGACTTATTACTTCGAAGGCGCGCGCCGGAGCGATCAAATCAGCGGCACTTTCGAATCGACGCCGTCAGGAGAGCGCGGCACCTGGACCACCCAGGCGAACTAAGCAGTTGGACCTATTCGAAGAGGTTCCGCCGCCGCGATCGCCGGTTCTGACCGACGAGGATCGTGCTGCACTCGCAAGCATGGCGCTCGCGCAACGCCAATTCTATTACATGAGCGTATTCTTCGTTGGGATGGCGCTCGGCGCGACGATCGCCTACTTCATCGGCTACAGCGACATGGTACGCACCATCATCAGATGGGTCCTTTCGGGTAGCGGCCTGGCGCTGATCGTGGCGGCGCTCAACATTACCAGACTTTATTCCTTCAAGTGCCCGCGATGCGGCGAAGTCTACTTCGTCGGAGTCGGCGCGCCGTGGGGAATTTTCTCGAAGGAATGCGGCACTTGCGGCTTGCCACTTTACTTGCCGGACGAAACCGCGCTCGCCGAATGAATTGCTGAGACGCCTCGAAATAAACCGCGTATTCGAGATTTGCGCTTGAACCTGACCAATGCACGCGCAATGCTGAGGAGTGCATAATGGCTAGCAACGTTTCCCGCGAAAAATTGCTCTTCTACGCCGCCGCCGGTGCGCTGGGCGGTTTCGCGGCGTGGGGGCTGTCAGAGCCAATCCTCGGTATCCGCTGGGTGTATGGCCGCGACATTTTGTTCGGCGCGCTGATCGGAGCACTCATCAGCGCGTTTCTCGCTTCGATCGAAACGCTCAGCGTCGGCCAGGTGCGGCAGGCGGCGCGGCGATTCGTCCTCGGCGGGGTTATCGGCGCGGCCGGCGGGGCGTTGGGATTGCTCGTCGGCGAGTTGGCCTTCGATGTGCTGGGCGGACTCAACGGCCGAATCCTGGGATGGGGCGTGCTGGGAATCGCGGTCGGACTCGGTGTCGGATCCGCGTCGGGATCGGCGGCACGGCGGCGCAATGGCGCAATCGGCGGCGTACTCGGGGGCGCGCTCGGCGGATTCTTCTACCAGAGCCTGACGACTACTTTTCCGCAGGCGTTCGGACGAGCGATCGCGATCATCATACTGGGCGCGCTGATCGGATTCTTCATCGGACTGGTGGGCGAGCTGCTAAAGCGTGGCTGGCTGATGGTCGTGCGCAGCCAGAGCCGCAACGCGCGCGAGGGCCGTGAATATCCGCTGCTCAAGGGCGTGACGATTATCGGTCGCGCCGAGGAAAGCGACATCGGGCTGTTCGGCGATCAGACGGTACTCGGCAATCATGCGATCATCCGGCGCGAGGGCAAGAATTTCATCATCAATCCGACCGGCGGCCAGATCTTCGTCAATCGACAACCGGTCGCGGGGCGTTATGCGCTCAAAAGCGGCGATCGGCTGGAGGTGGGCGGCACGCTGTTCCTCTTCCGCGAGCGGGCCCAGGCGGCGCAGCGATAGTAGGCGGGGCCGACTGTGGGGAGCCTGCACACCTTCCGAATCGCGCTCCTCATCACGATTGCTTCGATTCTCGGCTCGATGTTTACGGGATGCTCGACCGTCAACGAAGGCGGCGGTACGGCCGCGGCGCCTACAACCTCGGTCCAGACGCTCGAGTACTATCCGTACCAGGTCAAGGGATATCAAAACAGCTATCCCAGGAAGACCATTCTCATTCTGATGCCGGCCGATGCTCGCGATACGTCGGGTAACGGCGCGCCCCTCAACGGCAATCCAGCGATCGGCATAGTGACCGATCAATCCGGCAACGTCACCGAGCGCCTGTACAGCTCGCCGCTCGGACCGACGTTGCAGCAAGCGATCGGGCGCTCGGCGGATGAGGCAGGCTTGAGTGCGTCATCCTCAACCGACGTCGCCTACCAGCCGAGCGTCAAGAACGCCACCGAATATGTGCTCGAAAGCAAGATTCGGCGCTGCTGGGTAAAGAAAGCTCGCGGCGCCAACGGCCAATACGGTCCCGTCTGGCGGACGAGCGCCGAATGCGTGCTCGACGTCGCGATCTACAAACCGCCGTTCAGCGTTCCGTTCTGGACCGGCAGCGTCAACGATACCTACTACGATCCGCCGGTCGGCTCGTTCGGCCTCGGCTCCGAGGACGAGGCCGGAATCTACGATGAGCCGGGACAGGTATTGTCGGTCGCGCTGACGCGCTCGGTGGCGGCGATCTTCCAGCGGCAGGACTTGCGCAACCTGATGCTCGAAGACGACATAAAGTCGCACTAGCTGTGCGGTTGCGTGCGCGGTCTTTGAACAACCGGTATGTTGGAATAGCCTAAGCAGCACCGGATACTCTAATGCCGAGGCGCGCGGGGAGTGCCGTTCAGGCTCCGCGGCCAAGTCGCAAATCCGGATCGCATCGCCGTCGTCAAAAGAGGAAGCGCGCCTGATGGAAATTGGTTTCGTTGGTCTGGGCAAAATGGGCATGAACATGGTCGAGCGGCTGCGGCGCGACAACCACCACATTGTCGCGTTCGATCTCGACGATGCGAAGCGCAAAGAGGTCTCGACCTTCGGCGCCGACGGCGTCAACTCGCTGAAGGACCTGGTCGCGCGGCTTACGCCGCCACGGGGCGTGTGGGTGATGGTGCCGGCCGGTGAGCCGACCGAGAGTACCATCAATCAACTCGCGGAATTGCTCGAGCCGGGCGACGCCATCATCGACGGCGGTAACACCAATTTTCATGACGATGTGCGCCGCGCTTCGGTGCTGGCCGGCAAGAAGCTGCACCTGGTCGATGCGGGCACCAGCGGCGGCATCTGGGGACTCAAGCTCGGCTACTGCCTGATGATCGGCGGTGACAAGGAAATCTTCATGCGCTACGAGCCGATTTTCAAAACGCTCGCGCCGCGCGACGGCTACGATCACGTCGGCGGCCATGGCGCCGGCCACTACGTGAAGATGGTCCACAACGGAATCGAGTACGGCCTGATGCAGGCGTATGCGGAAGGCTTCGAGGCGATGCACAAATCGGAGTACAAGCTCGACCTGACGAAGATTGCCAACCTCTGGCGGCAGGGCAGCGTCGTCCGATCGTGGCTGCTGGAGCTAACCGCCAATGCGCTGGAAAAAGATCCGGGCCTCAAACAAATCCGCGGCTACGTAGAGGATTCGGGCGAGGGCCGCTGGGCGGTGCAGGACGCAATCGACAAAAACATCTCGATGCCGGTGATCACGATGGCGCTGTTCACGCGCTTTCGCTCGCGCGCCGGCAAGGGCGAGGGAACCTTCGGCGAAAAATTGCTCGCTGCGCTGCGCGATGAGTTCGGCGGCCACGGCGTCGTCAAGGAATAGAGTTCCAGAGGAATAAGTTATTTATGGCCGCGACTGCTGCAAACCGGTCGGTTGATCTCAGCCACCTTCATCCCATCAAGGAAAGCAACCACTACGATCCATGCATCGTGGTTATTTTCGGCGGCGCGGGCGACCTGAGCCATCGCAAGCTGATTCCGGCGCTTTATAATCTCTCGATCGACGGCGAACTACCCGACAAGTTCGCGATCCTCGGATTTTCGATGGAGGATCTCGACGACGACAAGTATCGCGCATTCGCGCTCAGCGGCATCGAGCAGTTCTCACGCCGCAAGGTTGAGAAGGAGCATTGGGCGAAGTTCGCGCCGATGCTGCATTTCAACCGCGGCTCGTTCACCGAGGCTCACGACTACGAGAACCTGCGCAAGCGATGCGAAGCTATCGACGCTGAGTGCGGCACCCAGGGCAATCGCGCTTTTTACTTTGCGATACCACCGGCCTTCATCGACACCTGCTCGGAGGGATTGACCGCGGCCGGCCTGATTCATCCGCATGAGAAGGGACATCCGTTCACGCGCGTGGTGGTCGAAAAGCCAATCGGCTCAGATCTCGCAAGCGCGTCCGAGATCAATGCCGAGCTCGCGCGCCATTTCGACGAAGGCCAGATTTTCAGAATCGACCACTACCTCGGCAAGGAAACGGTCGAGAACCTGATGGTGCTGCGTTTCGCCAACGCGATCTTCGAGCCTATCTGGACCGCGCGATTCGTGGACCACGTGCAGATTACGGTGGCCGAGGCTGAGGGCGTTGGCACGCGCGCGGCCTACTACGATCACGCGGGCGCATTGCGTGACATGGTGCAGAGCCATCTGCTGCAGACGCTTTGCATGATCGCGACCGAGCCGCCCAATACCACCGGCGCAGAATCGATGCGCGATGCGAAGCTTGACGTGCTGCGCGCGCTACGTCCGCTCGGCGACGAGGACATAGAAAAGTGGGTGGTGCGCGGGCAGTACGGTGAAGGCTTGATCGGCGGCGTGCCGGTCAAGGCGTATCGCGACGAAGAGCACATCGCGCCTGATTCGCAGGTCGAGACTTTTGTCGCGCTGCGTTGCTGGATCGACAACTGGCGATGGGCTGGAGTGCCGTTCTATCTGCGCACCGGCAAGCGGTTGCCAAAACGCTCGAGCGAAATCGCGATCTACTTCAACAGCGTTCCGCGAATCCTGTATAACGCAAACCCACGCGCTCCCTTGGCGCCCAACATGCTGACCATCAGGATTCAACCCGACGAGGGCCTCGCGCTGCACATAATGTCCAAGGTGCCCGGCTCGGCGACCAAGCTCCAGCAGGTTAAAGTCGATTTCCACTACGTGACTTCGACACCCGAAGCGTACGAAACTCTGCTCAACGACGTGATCGTCGGCGACCAGACGCTCTTCATGCGGCGCGACACGGTCGAAGAAGCATGGAAGTTTGTGCAGCCCATTCTCGACGCGTGGGACCAGTCGCCGATGGATCCGCCGATCTATGCGGCCGGCTCATGGGGACCGCTCGAGGCGGCGTTGATGATCGCGGCGGACGGACGGACTTGGCGAACGCTATAGCGAGGACATCACCAGCAGAAGATCACAGGCAGGAGATCCGATGACCGGCGGTATCACACTCACGCGGCACATCTTGGCGAAAAGCGGCACCGCGATCCCGGTCGCGGACCTCGCGCTGATAATGGAGCGCATCGAGCTGATCGCCAAGCGCATCACGCGCGAACTCGCAGCCGCGGGCCTCGACGGCGAGCTCGGCTACACCGGCGAGACCAACGTACAGGGCGAGAAGGTTAAGAAGCTCGACCAGTGGGGCAACCAGGTTTTCCTCGACGCCTTCGAGCACGGCTACCCGGTATGCAGTCTCATTTCGGAGGAGATGCAGGAGCCTCACCATTACTCAGTCAACTGCCGTGACAATAGCTACTGTGTACTGTACGATCCGATCGACGGCTCCTCGAATACCGACGTAAACGGGTCGCTCGGCACTATCTTTGCCGTCAAAAAACGCGCGCCCGGTCACAACAAAGGCATCGACGACATCCTGGTCCCCGGAACTCAACAGCTCGTCGCGGGCTATATTCTATATGGTCCGGCTGCGCAGCTGGTTTATACCGCGGGGGCCGGCGTCGACATTTTCACGCTCGATCGAACGCTCGGCGAGTTCATTCTCTGGAAGGAGAACGTGAAGATGCCGCCGCACGGCAATACCTATGCCGTTAACCAGGCGAACGCCGGGAAGTGGCACGACGGTGCGCGCAAGTTCCTGGCGCACATTACTAGTCGCAAGGACAAACGAACCAGCTATTCTCTTCGATACTGCGGAGCATTCGCCGCCGACTTTCATCGGTTTCTGCTCGAGGGCGGAATATATTTGTACCCTGGCGAAGTCGCTGAAGGCGGCAAGGCCAAGGGGAAACTGCGCCTGATGTACGAGCTCGCCCCGCTCTCGATGCTCGCCGAACAGGCCGGCGGTCGCGGCACGACCGGTAGGCAGCGAATTCTCGACATCTCCGCGACTGCGATTCACGAGCGGCATCCAATCTACATCGGCAGCTCGGAGGAAGTGGCGCTCGCCGAGTCGTTCAAGGTCGAAGGCTGAAGCGAACCGAGGTTCGTAATGGACGGGGTCATTCTGGCCGGCGATGTCGGTGGAACCAAAACTCATCTCGGGTTTTTCAAGCAAACCGCTGGGGTACTTGAGCTCGAGCGTGAGCATCGCTACGCGACTGTGGACTTCGACAGTCTCGAGGCGGTTTGCGCGGATTTTGTTGCATCTGGCGCGCCGGTGAACGCCGTCTGTATGGGCGTGCCCGGTCCGGTCATCGATGGGTCCGCACACGCGAGCAACATTGCATGGCAACTCTCGAGCTCTTCGCTGTCGCACGCACTGCATGGCGTCCCGGTTCGTTTGATCAACGATCTGACGGCAATGGCTTACGGCATGGTTCATTTGAAGCCGGCCGAGTTCACGGTTCTACATCGTGCGGAGAATCCGCCCGCGCACGGCAATATCGCGGTGGTTGCCGCGGGCACGGGCCTCGGCGAAGCGGCACTGGTCTGGGAGGGCGACAAATATTACGCGGTGGCGTCGGAGGGCGGGCACAGTGATTTCGCGCCGCATGACGCCGAACAGATAGAGCTGCTGCGATTCGTCGCGAGCGAATTCGGACACGTTAGCTACGAGCGCGTCCTCTCGGGTCCGGGTCTCTGGAACATCTATCGATTTCTGCGGCGCGAGAGCGGTGCCAAGGAGCCAGAGTGGCTCGCCGCGCAAATCGCGGCCGGCGACGCGTCGGCGGCGGTGAGCGATGCGGCGCTGGCCGGACGCGATGCCGTATGCGTTCACGCGCTCACCATGTTTTGCGATATCTACGGTTCCGAGGCGGCCAACCTGGCGCTCAAAGTACTGGCTCTCGGGGGTGTCTATCTTGGGGGCGGTATCGCACCGAAGATTCTACCGATGCTGACCGGCGGCACGTTCGTGAAAGGGTTCCTGGCGAAGGGCAGGCTCAACGAAATCCTGAAGCGAATCGAAGTCCGCGTCTCGCTGAATCCAGCGGCCGGCCTGCTCGGCGCAGCCCACTGTGCGGCAGCGATGTTGTGATATAGAAGTGCAAACTGCAACGACACTCCCGAGCGGAGACAGGGATATATGACCAAGCGAGTTCGAGAGATTCTTGGCTATTACGATTCCGAAAACGGCAGCGTGCGCAACAACCTGTCGCGGATGCTCAATCATGGCAAGCTCGCGGGCACCGGCAAATTCGTGATCCTGCCCGTGGACCAGGGCTTTGAGCACGGCCCGGCGCGCAGCTTCGCGGTCAACCCGCCGGCCTACGATCCGCGCTATCACTTTCAGCTCGCCATCGACGCGGGATGCAACGCATTTGCGGCCCCGCTCGGACTTATCGAGGGCGGATTCGCTGAGTTTGTCGGCGAGATTCCGCTCATCCTTAAGGTCAACAATCACGACGTTCTCAACGACGAAAAAGATCCGGCACCCGCAATGACCGCGAGCGTGAAGGACGCACTGCGTCTCGGCGCCGCCGCAGTGGGACTGACGATCTACCCAGGCTCGGCCAAGGAAAAGTCGATGTACGAGGAGGCGCGCGCGATTGGCGAAGAAGCCAAGGCCAGTGGCTTGCCGCTGGTCATCTGGTCGTACCCGCGCGGCTCCGGAATCAGCAAGCAGGGCGAGACTGCGCTCGACGTGGTGGCGTATGCGGCGCAAATCGCGGCGCAACTCGGCGCCAACATCATCAAGGTCAAGCCTCCCACCGCGTTCATCGAGCAGGCCGAGGCCAAGAAAGTCTACGACGCCAACAAGGTACCGCTCGAGCCGTTGTCGGCACGCATCAAGCACGTCATGCAGGCCGCGTTCGCGGGCCGCCGAATCGTGATCTTCTCGGGCGGCGTCAAGGAAACAGACGAGTCGCTGTTGAACACCGTCCGCGGGATACAGGACGGCGGCGGTTACGGCTCGATCATCGGGCGCAACAGTTTTCAGCGTCCGAAGGCCGAAGCGATCGCGCTGCTCGGCAAGGTCATCGACATTTACAAAGGCTGATGAAGCATTAGAGGCGTACTGCAGTGCCAGTGAAAAGATACAGCGAGTACCAGCATCTCCTGTTCGAGCAGAAGGGTGACGGCATCCTGCTCATCACGATCAATCGTCCCGAAGTTCTCAACGCCACCAACAGCCGCCTGCATTGGGAGTTGAGCCGCGTGTGGCTCGACATCGCCGACGACGATGAAACCAACGTCATCGTCATAACCGGCGCCGGGCGCGCGTTCTCGGCCGGCGGCGACCTCGAGATGATCCAGCAAATGGCATCGGGCGCGACCAACGTCGGCAAGGCGTGGAAGGAAGCCGGCGATATCGTCTACAACATGATCAATCTCGACAAGCCGATCATCTCGGCGATCAACGGCGTCGCCGTCGGCGCGGGATTGGCGGTGGCGTTCATGGCGGATATCAGCATCGCGTCCGAGGCGATGCGCATTACGGACGGTCATCTGCGCCTCGGCGTCGCGGCCGGAGATCATGCCGTGATCATTTGGCCGCTGCTGTGCGGCATGGCCAAGGCAAAGTACTACCTGATGACCGCGGATTTCATCGACGGCAAGGAGGCCGAACGCATAGGTCTGGTGAGCCTGTGCGTTCCCGCCGACCAGCTGATGGACAAGGCGATGGAAGTCGCACGCAAGCTCGCGCGTGGGCCGCAACAGGCGGTGCGCTTCACCAAACGCTCGCTCAACAATTGGCTGCGAGTGGCAGGTCCGGCGTTCGATGCGTCGCTCGCGCTCGAGATGATGGGGTTTTTCAGCGCCGATCTGGCCGAAGGCGTCACCGCTCTTCAGGAGAAACGCCCGCCATCATTCCCGGGCGTCGCCAAGCCGAAATCCTGAAGCGTGAAGACAGCGTCGCCGAGGGCTGCGACCCTCTGTTGATGTGCCGTGCATTTTGAAATAATCTTGCGCGCTTGTAACGACCTAACCGGAGTGGGGAAGAAAATGTTGACCAAGAAATTTGCGCTGCTAGCGGCCTCGGCCATGCTCGTGACCACCGTCGCATTTGCGACCAATGCGCGGCCGGCATTCGCCGCTGCAAAAGTCGATTGCGACGCGGTAATGAATGAGCTCAACAGCGGCAAGCATGCCAAAGATGTCGCCACTGACCTGAGTATTTCGACCTCTAGCGTCTATCGCTGCAAGCGGCATGCAAAGGCCGCCGCCAAGGCCGAGACCAAGTCGTCGGCGCAGGCGCAGTCCGGCAAAGAGCCACCGATGGCTCCCGCTGCGATGGGGGCTCCTTCGCCTGCGATGGCAGCGCCGGCAGCTTCTCCCAAGTAGGAATTCTCGCATCGATGCGTCGCGAGTCGTCGTGGCTCGCGACGCGTCGTGCAAATTATCGACGGCTTAATCGCGATGCCGAAATGCGAACTTTGCGAGCTGCGTGACTACACGCAGCGCTACGCCGACTTCGTTCACCCGTTCAAATTTACAATCCTGGATTGCGATTCGTGCGACACTCCGATGGCAGTGCTGGGAGACCATCGCGCGGTACCCACCGACCAGGAACGCGAATTCATGATCGAGGCGCTGTCACTGGTGGCGCGCGCGAAGTACGGGGCCGACAAATTCGGCATCGACGACGTTATGCGGCAGATTCCTGACCATTGTCATATGCACGCGCGCCCAATTCGCCGCTGGCAATATTAGCTGCGGCACCGCCCGGTTCCGGATCCCCAAACATATTACGGCGGGGTTTCGCGAGTTTTACCTATTTGGTAAGCGGCGGATCTTGTGCTATATGCCCGCCGTTACGCGCGCTGCCCGGGGAAGCAGCGTCGCCGACGGGAGCATTGCCTGAGGGGGCGCTCCAGTCGGGTTCCCTTAGGGAGGTACGGGGGAAATGGCTAACGGTACGGTTAAGTGGTTCAGCCCTAAGAAGGGCTACGGCTTCATCACGATGGAGGACGGGCAGGAAGTGTTCGTTCACTACAGCGCCATCGACGGGGCGGGTTTCCGCTCGCTCGAGCAGGGAGAAAGAGTTGAGTTCGAGGTCGCGCAAGGTCCCAAGGGACTGCAAGCCTCGAACGTAAACAAGGGCTAGGGGCGCGCTAAGGGGGACTTCCGGAGGCGGGAGCGGCTCGATTGCCGGCCGGGCGGCGCACGACATGTGCGCCGTCGCGTCGGCGCGCCCGCGTATTTGTGCTAGTGACTGCGAGATGAGTGACGCAGTTCCGCTCGGCAGCCGGCTTCGCTTCGGCACGATGGTCTCGACGTCGAGTCGCGAGGAAGCAACCCGCGGCCTCGAATCAATCTCGCGATGGGGCTACGAAGTACTGTGGGCACCCGATCACGTTGCGTTCACGGGACCCGTCAATGACCCGCTGACCACGCTCGCCTACCTGTCGGCACTCGAACCCAAGCTTACTTTCGGAACCAGCGTATACCTGTTGCCGCTGCGGCATCCGGTGCCCGTCGGGAAGATGGTCGCGACGCTGGACCGGCTGCTGGGCGCCGGGCATTTCATCTTCGGAGTCGGAGTCGGCGGCGAGTTTCCGCGTGAGTACGAGGCCTGCGGCGTGCCGATCCACGAACGCGGCGGGCGCGCGACCGAGGCAATCCAGGTGATGAAGCGGCTGTGGAGCGGCGAGCGCGTCGAGCATCGCGGAAAGCATTTCAGCTTCGGCGAAATCGTCATGCAGCCCAAGCCCAAAACTCCGGGCGGCCCTCCGGTCTGGATCGGTGGGCGCGCCGAGGGTCCGCTCAAGCGCGCCGCGCGATGCGGCGACGGATGGATGCCGTATGTCGTCACGCCCAAGCGTTTCGCCGACGGTCTCGATTTCATCGGAGCGGAGGCGGAGCGCGCCGGCCGTCAGATCACGTCCTTCGGCACCTGCGTCCAGTTGTTTTGCACGTTTGGCGAGAGCGTTGAAGCGGCTCACGAAGTAGCGGGCAAGTTTCTCAGCAAGCGATACGCGACCGACATGCACCAGGCCGCGCGCCGCTACGGAGCACTCGGCCGTCCAGCCGACGTGGCCGCGAAAGTAAGCGAGTACATCAAGGCCGGTGCACGCGATATAGGTATCGACGCAATCACGCATCCGTCGGAACGGACAGATCAGCTCGAGCAATTTGCCAAAGAAGTAATACCGCTGCTCAGCTTGTAGCTTGCCAGGCGCGATCCCATCGCCCGTCGTGGATGCGTGGTAGCACCGGCTTGCGCATCGGACGCTTGAAAGCGTCGGCCGCATAGCCCATCGGCACCAGCGCGATCAGTTGATATTCGTGCGGCACTCCGAGCAGAGCCTTGGTCTCGGGCTCGCGGCTGGTGAGCATGGTGGTCATCGCGGTGCCGATGCCGACCGCGCGCGCCGCGAGCATCATCAGCTCGATCGCGGGAAAGATCGAACCGTAGGTCGCACCGAAGTTGGTGAGATCGGCTTCGCTGCCACGCTCGACGCGCATCTTGGGCCGATCGAGAAAGATCAGGACGTGAACCGGGACGACCGTGAGCTGCGCGGCAAACTCATCGCCGGTCTTGAGCGCTTTCACCGCCCGCGCCGACAGCGTGGTGCGACCACGGATGATAGCGCTGTCCTTGTACGGAACCCACACGGATTCGTACAGGCGTTGGATTTCGCGGCGCGCATTCAAGTCGCGCACGACGACAAAGTCCCACGGCTGCGCGTTGGAGCCCGAAGGCGCCATGTTCGCGGTCTCGAGGATTTTCAGGAGCTCCGCATCAGGAACAGGACGGTCGAGGAAATGGCGCATCGTCGGAGTAGTGGTGGCGACTTCGAAGAAATCCATCGGCGGCCTCCCAGAGAGAGCAGTAACTAGACCAGTTCGATCGGATGTTCGCCCCGATGTGTGACGCGGCCGACGATGGCAGCCTCGCGATGCCCGCAATTCTGCAGCTCTGCGAGCAGCGCAAGCGCCTGGCTGTCGGGAACCGCGATCAGCAATCCGCCCGAGGTCTGCGGATCGAAGGCGACCGTGGCGATTTCCTCGGAAACTTCGTCCGAGATACGGACGCTCGGCGCGTAGTACTCGCGATTGCGTTGGCCGCCGCCGGGCATCATTCCGGCGCGGCATTGTTCGAGCACGCCGGGCAGCAGCGGCAGGTCGGATTCCTCGAAGACGATCGTGACACTACTGCCTATGGCCATCTTGAGCGCGTGACCGACGAGGCCGAACCCGGTGACGTCGGTGGCGGCGTGAACGTCGAACTTCAGCATCGCGGAAGCGCCCGCGGCGTTGAGTTGCGTCATCGAACGGACGGCAGCCTGGTAGTGTTCGTCGGGTAGCGCGTCGCGCTTGAACGCGGTCAGCAAGATTCCCGTGCCGAGCGCCTTGCTTAGCACGAGCGCGTCGCCCGGTTGCGCGCCGACGTTGCGTACGATTCGGCGCGGATCGATCACCCCGGTGATAGCCATGCCGAATTTCACTTCTTCGTCGCCGACCGTGTGGCCGCCGACCACTACGACGCCGGCCTCGCGCGCTTTCTCGGCTGCGCCGCGCAAAATTTCGGCGAGCATCGCGCCGGGCAATCCGGTTTGCGGCCAGCATACGATGTTGAGCGCGGTGCGCGGCACTCCGCCCATCGCATAGACGTCCGACAGCGCGTTGGTGGCGGAGATTTGTCCGTAGGTGAAAGGATCGTCGACCACCGGCGTGAAAAAATCGACGGTGTTGACGATCGCGAGGTCGTCGGAAAAACGGAACACGCCGGCGTCGTCACCGGTGGAGATTCCGACCAGCAAATCGGGATGGGTCGGCAGTTCGAGATGTTCGAGAACGCCGGCGAGATCCGCGGGACCAAGTTTGCCGGCGCAACCCGCAGCCTTGCACCGCGCAGTCAGGCGGAAGGGCTCGCCAGCGATGGGACTGTTTTCCCGGGTCGTAGACATGGGCGCTATTCTCGCGCATCGCGACGGCGATGTCAGCCGTGCGGGCACGGAGGGAAATCTGGTATTTGGACCCTCACAGACACTCGAAGCCGAGCGTCGGCCTCTCGCTGATAGTCTTAGAGGGCGACGCTAGGACGGAACTCGGAGGCGGCGGTGGTCACCTACCCGGGTGGTTATGCCGCTGTGATCGAAATGATCGAGTAGCGCGATCGCGAACTTGCGCGAGGCGCCTAGCAGGTCGCGGAAGACTGCAGCGGTGATCTGGTCGTGAGCTTTGAGATATTCGATCAGGCGATCGCAAGCGGCGTTGGCGGCCGCGCTGCTGAAATACAAATCAGTTGCTATTTTCACGACGCGGCCCTCGCGTTCCATGGCGAGCAGCACCGTTCTTATATGCGGCAGCTGATTAGCGGCGATTTTTAATTCTTGGGCAAGTTGCTTGAGATCCGGCGGCTGGAACTCCGCGGTGGCGAGGGCGGCTTCGATGCGAGAGCTGAGCGTTTCGGCTGCGCCACCGAGTTGCACGCGATGACGATTTAGCCGGAGCAAACTTTCCTCGCGCACTATTTCTGATTCATGACTCAAGCGATCGATGACCGGACGGAACGCGCGCGCGCCGATTTCGTAAGGCAGCCGCGTGCGCAGCGCTTCCATTTCGAGGCCGGGTGACAGTGGCTCGGTGTTGTGATGACTCTGCAGAGCGTCGAGTGCGAAACGTTTAAGCTCGTCCCACCGGG
Source organism: uncultured delta proteobacterium (assembly GCA_963842215.1). GTDB lineage: Bacteria > Desulfobacterota > Binatia > Binatales > Binataceae > Binatus. The sequence continues at coordinate 261,691 of CAWJFQ010000010.1, forward strand.
TGCGCGTGGTGAAAGCCAGATCGTCGCCGATAGAGAGTTTGACGAACCGCGTTTCTTCGCGCAGCGCGGCACCTGCTTCCGCGATTGGAAGGTTCATCAGGGTGGCAATCCTAACCGTGCCGAGAGCGAAGTCTTCATTCAGATTGATCAACGCTTCGAGAGCGTCGGCGCCCGACGAATCCTTGAGCAGGCGGAGGTTGGCGCGATAAGCGTCGAGCGGTTTGCGGACGCGGCGACCGAACGGATTGAGCACGATGCCACCGCCGAACGTGCGTGAATTGGTTTCGTCGCGGATGACGAAGCGGTCGCCGGACAGCGCAACGACGGGGTCCTCGGACACCAGCTGCACCAAGCCGGCGGCCTTGGGCGCGATCGCACCGGCATCGTCGAGAACGATCGCTCGCGCGATGGTCTCCGTCGTGCCGATGAACAGGCGCACGCGCGTATTGTTCTTGAGCGCGCGCTTTGCGGCGGCACGAATCTCGAGCCATGCGTCGAAGCGCGCGGTAGCGGAGTCCAGCCGCTCGTCGGCAAGCACGTCGCCGCGACCGAGGTCGAGCTTCTCCGCGCCGGTGAGATTCAGCGCGACTCGCTGGCACTGGCCGGCGCTCTCGACCGAGTCCGAATGCACCTGGATCGCGCGCACGCGGACTTCTTCTCCGGACGGCAACACGCGCAGCTTGTCGTCGACGCGGACCTCGGCGCCCATCGCGGTCCCGGTGACGACGATGCCGTGACCCTTGATGATAAACGCGCGATCGAGCGGCAGCCGGAAAATGCCGGTGGCGCGGCGCGCCTGAAAGCCGTCAAGCTGGCGGACTATTTCATCGCGCAATCGATCGAGGCCTGCGCCAGTGGTTGACGAGACTTCAACGACCGGGGCGGCGGCGAGCGTGGTGCCATCGGCGAGAATCTCGATCTGGTCGCGCACTTCGCGCAGGCGGGAGGCGTCGGCGAGGTCGGCCTTGGTGATCACGAAGATGCCACGGCGGACGCCGAGCAGGTGGAGGATGTCGAGGTGTTCTTCGGTCTGGGGCATCACGCCGTCGTCGGCTGCGACGGTGAACAGCACCAGGTCGATGCCATGGGCGCCGGCGAGCATGTTGCGGATAAAGCGTTCGTGGCCGGGAACGTCGATGACGCCGGCGCGGGTGCCGTCGGGCAACGCGAAGTAGGCGAAGCCGAGGTCGATCGAGATACCGCGCTCCTTTTCCTCCTTGAGCCGATCGGTATCCTGCCCGGTGAGAGCCTTGATGAGCGCGGTCTTGCCGTGGTCGATGTGGCCGGCAGTGCCGATGATGGCGTGGGTGGTGGGAGAAGCCAGAGCTACGCCATTTGTTTGGTGTACATCGCCATGTCGAAGTAGTCGCGCCATGCGCTGATCTTCGAGCCAGTTACTTCGAACACGCCCGCAACCGGCAGCGAGATGGTTTTGCCGTTGCCGAGATCGAAGACGTCGACACGCTCATTGAAGACCACGTTGCCGGCGCTGGCGGTTTTCAGCACTTTGAAATGAAGCGACTTGGCCATCGGCAAAAAGGTGTTGATGACGCCCTTGATCGCCGCTTTGCCCTTGGCGGGTTCGAGCGGGATGTTGTGATAGACGGCGTCGTCTGTGAAGAAGCCGAGCAGCTCGTCGATATTTTTGCGCGGCCATGCGTTGCAGAATTCGGTCACAACTTTTTCAGCATCGGTAGCCATAGCTGTATCTCCTGTGGCGCAAGCGCCTATTCGTGATCGAGATAGAATCGGTCCTCGTCCTTGTTATAGCCGAAAAGCTCGGCATAGCGCCCCCAGTTCACCAGGGTCATGAATTGGCGCTCGGGCTTTTCGCTCGGCAGGAGCATCGCGAGGTGTTCGAGGGCGATCTCCCTGGTCAGCGATTTGTCCTCGGTGCCATGCAGCAGGCGGATGAAGTAGCTGAAGAGGCCGTGTTTCTTCAACTGCTCGCGCAGTATCAGCTTGCGCTCGTTGATCTTGGAGTCCAGAAATTGTTTGCCGAGCGGCTCGAGCACGACGTCGCCGGTGGGAGTTGAAACGAAGCCGAGGATTTCACCGGCCTTCATTACCTTCAGCAAATCGCCGAATTTGAAATTGAGATCGCGCGCGATTTTGTAACCGTCCTCGCGCCCGCCGCGATCCTCGAGCAATTCGAGCAGGCCGAAGACGAGGGTCAGGCCGCAATCGGGGAGCGGGGTTATCGACGCTGGAGGCATCAGCCGCGCTCCTCGATCAGCGAGAAGACCTTGTCGGTCAGCGCGTTGAAGGCTTCGGTACGACGGTCGCGCGGTCTCGGCAGCTCGACCTTGAGATCCTTGACGATGCGCCCGGGGCCCGCGGCCATCACGATGATGCGGTCGGCAAGCTCGATAGCCTCCTCGATGATGTGGGTGACGAGCACGATATTCTTCACGGGCATGTCGCTCGCCTGCCAGATGTCGAGCAACTCTTCGCGCAGCGTTATCGCCGTCAGGGCGTCGAGCGCGGAGAACGGCTCGTCCATCATGAGCACCTTGGGCTCGACCGCGAGCGCCCGGGCGAGACCGACGCGCTGCTTCATACCACCGGACAACTCGCGCGGGTATGCCTCTTCGAAGCCGTCGAGACCGACCTTGTCGATATAAATGCCGGCGCGCTTTTCGCGCTCGGCCTGCGGCAGACCCTGGGCCTCGAGGCCGAGCTCGACATTGGCCTTGACCGACAACCACGGCAGCAGCGCGAACGATTGGAACACGAGCGCGCATTCGAGATTGATGCCGTCGACCTGGCGTCCGCGGTATAGCACCTGTCCGGAGCTCATCGGCACGATACCGTTGATGATGCGGAGCAGAGTGGATTTCCCGCATCCCGAGGGGCCGACGATCGCCACGAACTCGCCTTCCTCGACATCAAAGTTGATGTCATTGAGCACCTGCAGCGTGCCCTTGGCGTGCGCAAAACTTTTCGAGATGTGTTTGAGCTCGAGGAGGGCCATGGGTCAGGATCGCACATAAGCAGGGCGTCAGTAGTCCAGCCTGTAGCGCTCCGTGGCAAGGTTGTACAAGGGGCGCCACATGAGACGGTTCAACAGCAGCACCACGGCTATCATTGACAACAGGCTCAGCAGGATCATCACGCCGTTGCCGGATTTGTAGGTGGCGGCGTCGAGCAGGGAGCCGATGCCGAGCACCTGGTAGGTGTGATTCTTGTAGACGAAGTATTCGGAAAGGATCAGCGCATTCCATCCACCGCCCCATGCCGTGATGCTGCCGGTGATCAGCGAGGGCGTCACGGCGGGGAGAATCAGCTTGCGCCATCGCGCGACGCGGGAGAGTCCGAACGCGCGTGCAGCTTCCTTCAAATCCTCGGGCACCTGGTTGATGCCGGCGAGCAGGTTGAACAGCAGGTACCATTGCATGCCGGTGAGGATGAGGATGATGGAGGCGAGGTTCATGCCGCCGGTAACTTCGATCACGAAGACCACGATGACGGGGAACAGCGCCGTCGCGGGCATCGAGCCGACGATTTCCGCGATGGGCGAGAGGATGCGGTTGAAGCGCGGACTTTCGCTGGCGGCGAGCGCGCACGGCACCGTCCAGGCCAGCGAGATGGCGTAGGCGATGGTCATGCGAATGGTCGAGATGACGATCGCTTCAGGGATTTGTTTCGCATCGGAGGGCCATGGCTGCGCCAACGTTTTGATCAGAGCAACGAGGCCGCGGGCCAACGCCCAAGCGGTGAAGATCACGATGGCGGCGACGATGAGGGTCCGCACGATGCGGCCGACGCGCTTGCTTTGTTCGGGCGAGAGCTGCGGCCCGCGCGGCAGGGCCTCGATCGCGCGGCCGATCATCCTGAAAGGAGGGACCAGGATCGAGCGCAGTGCGCGCGTCATAGCCGGGCCGACGCCGGACAGCGCATCGAACATACCGAGCGATTGCGCGGCGCCGGACGATGCCGAGAATTCGTAGCGGAACTTCTCGGCCCAGGTCGAGAGCGGTTGCCACACGATCATGTCCATCGCGACGATGATCGCGAGCAGCGTGAGGAGGCCGGCGGCGAGATCGAAGTTGCGTCCTTTCTCGGCGGCCTCCCACAGGAAACTGCCCAGGCCGGGCAGTCGGTAGCTGGCGGGACCGACGGTGATGATTTCGCACGCGATCAGGAAGTACCATCCTGCGACCCATGACAGGATCGAGTTGTAGACGAGTTTCGGCACGCTGGCGGGCAATAGCAGGCGCCTGAATTTGAGCCATCCGCGCGCACCGAACGAATCGAGTGCGTCGCGGGAATCCTCGGGAATGGTTTTGACGGCCTCGTAGACGCCGAGCGCCATGTTCCACGCCTGGCTGGTGAAGATGAGAAAAATCGCGGCCATCTCGACTCCGAGCCGGCTGCCGTGCGCCAGGGCGACGAAGAAATAAACCGCGGCTGGGAAAAAACCAACCACCGGCACCGATTGCGCGATGTCGATGGCGGGAATCAGGATGCGCTCGTAGAGAGCGCCACGCGCCGCCGCCATACCGTAGAAGATCGAAAAAATCAGCGCGATGATGTACGCGGCAAGCATCCGATAAAAGGAGCAGAACGCGTAGTATGGGAGCTGACCGAGCGAAGCGGGGACGTTGTGTGGAATAAGATGCTGGGCATGGCTTCGATAGGCGAAGAACAGCGCGATAATCGCGGCGAGCGCGAGAAACGAGAGCGTGCCATTGACGAGGCGCCGCGCATTTATTTCGATGCCGAACAGTTTCATGTGATCCGAAACTCCCAGCATAACCGCGGCGGCGTTACGCTCAAGTGCAAACTGCATTGCGGTCGCATTAATTTTCGGCGCGCCCAAGTTGACAACGCGTGGTCCGGGCAATAGCGAAGTCGCAAGAGCGCAGGACAAAAATGGCAGAAGGCGACAAACTACCTGGCGACGAGTGGCAGCTCGACGAGAGATCCAGCGATCGCGCGGAGCATGAGGCGCGCCTGCCGCTGCCCACGACGGCGCTCGCCGGCAACCTCAGCCACGAACGGCTCACGCGAGGTGTTTACGTCGTCACGGCGGAGAGTCTTGGGTGGGGTCTGGTCGCGGTGTATGCGCTCATCACGCGCGCGATCGCTCTGGGAGCGCGTCCGCTTGACGCGGTGCCGGCGACCGATGCGCTCGCGGCGTTCCTGATCGCGGCTCATGGTCGGGTCGCGTTCGCGCTGGCGGGTTCGTGGGTGACGATATCCGAGAGCTGGATCTTCGCAGCGTCCGGCGCGACGGATGCCAGCTCGCGAATTGTCGTGATGCTGTGCGGTTTGCTGATGATTGCGACCGCATTTGCGATGCGTCAGGTGCTGGGGCGCGCGGGAGCGCTGGCCTTTGCCGCTTTGATCGCGATCTCGCCGAGCATGACTTATTTTTCGCGTGGCGGTTCGACCGTAATCGCGTCGCTGACCTTCATGATGGTAGCGATCGCAATCGCGGAGAGCATGCGTCGACGGCCGAGCGTGTCGCGCGCGGCGTGGTTGGGCGTCGCAATCGCACTTTGGCTCACGGCGGATTCGATCGGCTACGTGACGGCCGCCGCGGTGGTCGTCTCGCTCATTCTTGTCGGCCTGGCCGACGCTGTGCGCCTCGACCATCCGCGCCTGCGCATGCGGGTATGGTGGCAGCGGCGTCGCTTGCTCGTGATCGTCTGCGCCAGCGTCGTGATCATCCTGTGGAGTTTCCTGGCGACGGCCTTCCTGGCCCGATCTTTCGGGCAAATTTACGAGCTCGAGCTGCGTCCGGCGTTCGCCCCTCCGTCGATTGCGTTTCATCGTGCCGTTCGCCGATTGCTCCCGATCCTGGTGGCCTACGAATTCATTCTGCCGCTGCTCGCAATCGTTGGAACCTTCGCGATCGTCTCGCGGCGAGTCGGCGACCGCTTTGCGGCGTGGTCGGTGGCGTGGACATTGCTGAGCCTGGTGATACTCGCCTCGGTGAGCGCGAATTCATCGAACGCAGTCGTAGCGATTGCACTGCCGTTATCCATCCTCGGCGCCTACGCGGTGGACTGGCTGCATCAGTCGGAGCGATGGAACTCGATTCGATATGCACTGGTGGCGGGGGCCGCGCTCACGCTTTACGTTCAAATCGCCACCAACTTTGTCCATCCAGCGCCCGATACCAGTGAGGCGCCGTGGCGTCGCCATGCGCTGTTGTTCTGGTCCGAGCCGGTGACCTCGACGCTGACCAAGAGAGAATGCGAGCGTGCGAGGGATGCGGTTACTGTGGCCGGTGCGACGGCGATGATCCCCGACGATGCGCCGCAGGTGCAATGGTACCTGCGCGATCTTGCGCCGACGGGTGCGCCGGAGACGGCGAACATCGTGGTGACGATGGGCCGGACGGCAAGCGGCGCCGTCCATGGCGATCCTGACGTTCCGCACTTTGGCTTCGAGGAATGGTGGACGCCGGATTTCCGGATGCTGACGGCGTCGCGCGCGATCGATCACCTGCTTACCCAGCGCGCGTGGAGCGACGTCGAGATTAGCGATATCGAAATCGCGATACCGCGTGCTGACACGAAAGCGCCGCCGCGTTGAATTCGTGAAAGTTTCGCCTTGCCGATCTGCGCGCCGCGCTGCGTTGCAGAATTGCGTGTGGACGCCCGCTTTGCGATAAACTTGCACACACACCGCGCATCGCGACGCCCGATTTTCGCGCCCGCGCGTAAACCAGGATCCCTTCCAGTCAAGGAGCGCCGATGGACTCTGTGGTGAAATTCCTCGAACCCTATCAACTGCATCCGGTAGTTGATCATTTCTCGGTCGCGTTGCTGATAACCGCAGTGCTGATCGATCTTGTCGCCGGCGCCTCTCCATCTCGCATCTGGCTTCGCTATACCGCCGTGTTGTTGATCGTCCTCGGTGCGATCGCAGCCGGCTGTTCCTATTTCACCGGTGGTATGGAGGCCGACCGCATCTGGAACGCGCTGGGCGAGCCGGCCAAGGATGTGCTCAAGCGACACGCGGAGCTGGGCGAGTACCTGGCGATTACCTTCGGCATCCTCGCAGTGTGGCGGCTCATGATTCAGGGCTTCGGCTTCATGGCCGGATCGCGCGCGATTTATCTGATCGTCGCATTAGTGGCGATCGTCGTGCTGAGCTACTCGGCGCACCTCGGCGGAGTGCTGGTGTATGACTACGGCGCCGGCACCGCTCTGATGGCGGCCGCGCCGGTACCGGCGGAAGCCGTGAGCCCCGGCTCTGAGCCGACGTCGTCGGGTCCGCTCCCAACCGTTACGGTGCCGACGCCGATGGCGACGTCGAGCGCGCCGCCTGCGGTTTCCAATGGTGCTTCGACTGCTGCGCCGGCGTCGAGCAGTTCGCCCTCGCCTTCACCCGCGCCAACTGGCGGAGTGAGCATGTGATGCGATCGAAAACCAGTCCTGAACAATCGCTCGAGGTCGCGGATAGGCTGTTCAAGGCTATCGAGCGTGGCGACGTCGCCGCGATCCGCGAGATCTACGCACCCGGCGTGAAAATCTGGCACAACAATGACGGCGTGACGCAGACCGCTGACCAGAATCTCGCAGTGCTCGGCTGGGTGATCGGCAATATTTCGGAACGCGAGTACGCCGAAATCCGCCGGCAAGCGACGCCGACTGGATTCGTGCAGCAGCACGTTCTGCGTGGACGCGTGAAATCGTCGGGCAAGGAATTGCGCCTGCCGTCATGCATCATTTGCGACGTCGAGGATGGGCGCATCACGCGCCTGGACGAGTATTTCGATTCGGCTCATGTCGCAGTGCTGACCGCATGAGGTGTCTTCGCCGCGCTCGCTACACTTTTCTGAAACAAGGAGTCTAGTTTATGACCCAGCGTCTCGGTTTTGGCGTGTTCCTCGCGCCGCATCATCCTATCGGCGAGCATCCCACGCTCCAGTTGCAGCGCGATCTCGAGCTCGCGCAGTGGCTCGACGAACTTCACTACGACGAGTTCTGGGTCGGCGAGCATCATTCCGCCGGCTGGGAGACGATCGCGTCGCCCGAGATGTTCCTGGTTGCCGCGGCCGAGCGCACCAAGCGAATCAGGCTCGGCACCGGCGTAGTCTCGATTCCGTATCATCACCCGTTCAACGTCGCCCAGCGCATCGTGATGCTCGATCATCTGAGTCACGGGCGCGCGATGCTTGGGGTGGGTCCCGGCGCATTGCCATCGGACGCCGTTATGCTTGGCATCGATCCGATGACGCAGCGCGACAAGATGGATGAAGGTCTCGGTGTCATCCTGCGCCTGCTCAACACCGACGAGCCGTTCAGCTACAGCGGCTCGTGGTTTGAGTTGAATAACGCCGCGCTGCAGATTCGGCCGCTGCAGGAAAAAATTCCGATCGCAGTCGCGTCCACGATTTCGCCGTCGGGTATGAAGACCGCCGGCAAGTATGGCGCGGGCGTGCTGTCAGTCGCCTCTTACTCCGAAGAGGGCTTGATGGCGCTGCCGACGCAGTGGAATTTCGGCGAAACTTCGGCCAAGGAACACGGCAACACGATCGATCGCGCGAACTGGCGAATCGTGATGCCGTTTCATCTCGCGGAATCCAAAGAGCAGGCGATGCGCGAGGTCGCCGTGGGACTCCAGCGGTGGCAGAACGAGTATATCGTCGGGATTCTCGGCACGCCGAATCGACCGGCGTTTCCCGACGGCTATGAGGCTGCGAAGCGGATGAGCGAATACGGCGGTGCGATCTTCGGCACGCCCGACGACGCGCTCGAGCGTATCGCGCGCCTGCAGAAACTCTCGGGCGGCTTCGGCACGATACTCAGCTTCGCGCATGACTGGGCGACCCCGCCGCAAATGATGCGCAGCTACGAACTGATCGCGCGCTACGTGATCCCGCGATGCCAGGGGCTCATCAAGCCGATTGAAGCGTCGGCAGCGCGCGTCACGGCCAACAAGGAAGCGCTGATGGAAAAATCGACCGGCGCGATTCTCAAGGCGATTCGCGACTACAACGCGGTGCATCCACGACAGAAGTAAAACGCTCTCGTCGAACACGCCGTGTACGCCTATTCGATTGCGAACTGGACCGGGTTCCTCTCGGTCGCGGCGGGCGTAGCTGCGACCTTGACCGGACTCATCTTCGTCGCGATATCGATCAATCTGAGCCGCATCCTCGAGTCTCAATCGGTAGCCGACCGCGCGGCCGAATCGATCATGCAGATGTTCGGTGCACTCATCGTTTCGATGTGGGCGCTCGTGCCCGGCCTGACGAGTCTCGTGCTGGCCGTCGGAATGGCGGTTTTGGGAATCGTGCTGTGGGTGCTGCAGACGATGCTTCAATACCGGTCGTACTCGCGACAGCACGCGCGGCCGATCTTTTCGATCGCTGTCTCCCAACTCGCCACACTGCCCTTCTGTATCGCGGGGATTTCGCTGGCGACGGAAACGCTCGGCGGTCTCTACTGGCTCGCAGCCGGTGTTATCCTGTCGATTACGATTGGCGTTTCAAACGCATGGGTATTGCTGGTCGAAATTCTGCGTTGAACGGAGCGAGCAGATGGTCAAATTCGATCACATGAACTTGCCGGTTGCGAACTACCAGGCGTCGCGCGATTGGTATGTGCGAAACTTCGGCTTCAAGGTTGAATTCGAAGTTCCCGACCGCAAGACTTCCGCGATCCAGGACGACGCCGGCTTCACGATCTTTTTATATGAGCAGGCGGCGCAACTATCCGGCGCCAAGTGCTCGCTAACTCTTCAAGTCGAAGACGTCGATTCGAAATATAAAGAGCTGAAATCGAAAGGCGTCGCGTTTGTGAATCCACCGGGAAAATATTTCTGGGGCTACGGCGCAGAGCTGCGAGATCCTGACGGCTACCAGCTACTGCTATGGGACAAAGTCTCGATGAGAGAAAGAGGCGGCTCGTAACCGGGCACTCGGAGCATGAGCCGGATACCATTTGCGCGTCGTTTTTTGGGGTCATCATTTTTTGTGTCATCTCGAGCGAAGCCGAGAGACCCCGGATCTTTCTCCACGCCCGCTGACGCAACCTCAACCGCGGCGCGATCGCGTCACGCGTAGGATAGAGCAGAGCGATCCACGAAAACACGTAATCGCGGCTTCGATCCAAACCCAGCGGGCATCACGATAGCGCCAGGATTGGGAGTGCATCTCCCACCACCGAGAAAGATCCGGGGTCCCTCGGCTTCGCTCGGGATGACACAAGATGGGACGACGTTGGTGTCCAAGCGCCTCACCGATGCCGATGTTGCATACTTCCACCGGCCTGCGGTAACAGTCGTTCAGAACGAATCACAGTTTACTCCCGCAACGGAGGCCGTCGTGGAAAACAGGCTCGGCTTTGGCGTCTTTCTCGCTCCGCATCATCCGATCGGCGAGCATCCCATGCTCCAACTGGAGCGCGATCTCGAACTCGCCACCCTGCTCGACGGCCTTGGCTACGACGAGTTCTGGGTCGGCGAGCATCATTCGGGCGGATGGGAAACTATAGCGTCGCCGGAAATGTTCCTGGCGGCCGCCGCACAGCGCACGCAACGAATCAAGCTCGGCACCGGCGTCGTCTCGATTCCGTACCATCACCCGTTCACCGTCGCGCAGCGGATGGTGATGCTCGACATGCTGAGCCGCGGGCGCGCGATGCTCGGGGTGGGACCCGGGGCACTGCCCTCCGACGCGTTCATGCTCGGCATCGATCCCATGACCCAGCGCGATCAGATGGACGAAGGCCTTGGCGTGATTATCCGGCTGCTGAACGAGCGCGAGCCGATCACGGTCGACGGTTCGTGGTATCGGCTGCGCGATGCGGCGTTGCATCTGCGCCCGCTGCAGAAGCAGATGCCGATAGCGGTCGCCTCGATGATCTCGCCGGCCGGGATGAAGGCCGCGGGCAAGTACGGCGTGGGCGTGCTGTCGGTCGCGTCGTATATGCAGGAGGGTCTGACCGCGCTCAAGACGCAGTGGAGCTTCGCCGAGAGTTCCGCCAAGGAGCATGGCAAGCAGGTCGATCGCGCGAACTGGCGTATCGTCATGCCGTTTCACCTGGCGGATTCCAAAGAACAGGCCTATCGCGACGTCGCCGACGGGCTCAAGCGCTGGAACAACGAATACGTGGTCGGCATCCTCGGGCGTCCCGACGGAAAAGATTTCGAAGACGGCTACCAGGCCGCGAAGTTTATGGACGAATTCGGCGGCGGAATCTTCGGCACGCCCGAAGACGCGGTCGCTAAGCTCGCCAAGCTGCAGGAGCTGTCCGGCGGTTTCGGCACCATCCTGAGTTTCGCCCACGACTGGGCGCCGCGCGAAAAAATGTGGCGCAGCTACGAGCTGATCGCGCGCTACGTGATGCCGCGATGCCAGGGGCTGCTCGATTCGATCGACGACAGCGCCGCCCGCGTCACCGCCAAGAAGCAAACCCTGATGGCCGCGGCGACCGGCGCGATCATGAAAGCTATCAGTTCCGACGAGCGCGCGACCGAGGCGATGGCCAGTACTGTCGCGGGGCCGTTCAACATCGCACCGGCGCAAAGCGTCGAGACCGCGCGTCCCGGCAAGTAGAAGGCAGCGATGGCGCGACGAATCATCGGCAAAGTCAGCGGGCTCGCGCGTTACCCGGTCAAATCGATGCTCGGTGAGCAGCTCGCCGAGCTGCAGTTTACCGCGCGCGGCGCGATCGGCGATCGCGCTTATGCGCTCAGGGAGCTGGTGACGCAGCAAATCGCCAGCGCGAAAAAGTTCCCGCGCCTTTTCGAATTTCGCGCGACCTACGATTCTTCGCCTTCACTCGAAAGCGCGGCGCCAGTTACGATCGAATTGCCGGACGGACGAAAACTCCACGCCGAAGACCCGGACGCATCGGAGCAGATCTCTGAAGCACTCGGCCGAAAAATGGGTCTCGAGCGCGCCGCGACCGCGCATCGCGAGCACGCCGGAATCGATCCAGCGACTATCTTTGCCGACGTGCCGGTCGACCAGGTCATTTCCGGACTAACCGCCGCGACGATGCCTGACCATTTCGGACTCGAGAAGAATAGTTTTTTTGATACCGCCGTGATGCACGTGATCGCCACCGGCACGCTGCGGCATATGGCGAAACTTGCGGCGCCCGGATCAGTCTTCGACCCGCGCCGCTTCCGGCCCACGATTCTGGTCGACACGGGCGAGAGCGACGACTCGTTTGTCGAGGACGAGTGGCAAGGCGGTACGCTGGCAGTAGGAGACAGCCTGACGGTTGTTGCAATGCAACCAGCGCTGCGCTGCGTAATGACGACGCATCCGCAGGAAGACCTCGCGCGTGACTACGCCATCTTCCGTACGGCGGCGTCGCACCATCGCGCGAACGTCGGCGTGTTCGCGTCGATTGGCGAAGCCGGCAGGGTTCGCGTCGGCGATCCGGTCTACCTGGAAAGGTAAAACCTCTGACAACCGTTGTCACGTTGTTGAAACAACGCGGCGCGGCCTCTTGCGAGACCCGAACGTCGGGGCAGACGATAGATACGTGGCGCGGGCATTGAGCCGCGTCGCGCCGATGCCAGCCGCTCGTGAAATCGTAATCTCGGAACGCGCCGTCGAACGAATTGCCGCCGCCCGCGCATGGCTCGAGTCGCAGCCTGCTGGCGGCGAAATTCTTGTCATCGCGTCGGTCAAAGAGGCCGCCGACGACCTGGTCCGCGCATTCGCGCTTTCGCGCGGTGCGATGCTCGGCGTACATCGCTTGACACTCAACCGGCTGGTTGGACTGCTCGCCGCTGAGGATCTTGCCGACGCCGGCCTGGCGCCGGCGGACGGTCTCGCGGCCGAAGCAGTCGCCGCGCGCGCGGTCTTCCGCCTGGTGCCGTCGGGCGCGCTCGCTCATTTTGAGCCGGTGCTGAATCGTCCCGGCTTTTCACGCGCGCTGGCGCGAACGCTGATCGAGCTTCGATGGAACGACGTCGCCGTTGACGACTTGCGCGAGCTCGGCGCCGTGGGCGAAGCGATCGCCGCCACGCTCGCACAGTTCGACGCCGAGCTGGCGGAAGCCAGGCTCATCGATCGCGCCGGGATGCTGAAAGTCGCAACCCGCGCAGTGCTCGCGAACGATCCGCCCCGCTTCGTCGGCCTGCCGATACTGCTGCTCGACCCATCTTGTGACAGCGCACTCGATCGCGACTTCATCGCGGCGTTGGCATCGCGTTCGTCCTCGATTCTTGCAACCATTCCAGCCGGCGACCTGCCTGTCCAAACGTTGCTCGAAGACGCGCTCGGCGTGCGTACCAATCCGTCGGCGCCGCCGGCGAATGAAAACCTCGCGCCGTCGCTCCAGCGTCTGCAGAGCCATTTGTTCGCTGACACCGCCCCGCCCCAGCGCGCCGTCGACGAAACCGTGACCGTGATGTCGGCGCCCGGCGAGATGCACGAGTGCGTCGAGATCGCGCGCCGAATCACCGCCGAGGCGCGCCGAGGCGTGTCGTTCGATCGAGTCGCCGTGCTGCTGCACGACCCCGTCCGCTACGCGCCGTACCTGCAGGAGGCGCTTGCCCGCGCGGATATTCCAGCATACTTCTCGCACGGCACGCGACGGCCCGAGCCGGGAGGCCGCGCGCTGCTCGCCCTTCTTTGCTGCGCCTCGGAAAATCTCTCCGCTCGCCGCTTCGCCGAATATCTCTCGCTCGCCCAGGTGCCCGACGACGATCGACCGCGCGATGATGAGCCGGCAATCAGTCCAGACGCAGAACTGACGCCGGCGCCAGTCGAGTTGGATCTGGAAGTTGAGGGGAACGCTGCTTTAGTTGACAACGTCGACCTCTCCGATCCCGTGCCAGTAATCGAGGGAGCGACGCGCGCTCCCTGGCGATGGGAACGGCTACTGGTTGATGCGGCCGTGATCGGCAGCGCTGAGCGATGGCGCAAGCGGCTGGCTGGTCTGGGCAACGATCTTAAGGCGCGTCGCCTCGAACTTGCCGACGATGACGCGCGCGCGGCAGGCCTCGAGCGGCGAATTCTCGACTTGGCGCATCTCGGCGAAGTCGCGATGCCAATTCTTTCGATGCTCGACGCGGCGCCGCGCGATACGAGTTGGGGCGACTGGTTGAAGTTTTTGCGCAAGCTGGTGGACCTGGCGATTCGCGATCGCGAGCCGGTGCTCGCCGCGCTGGCCGAGCTCGAGCCGATGACTCCGGTCGGCCCGGTCGGGCTCGACGAGGTGCGGCTGGTGCTGAACGACAGGCTCGGTCGGCTGGAAGCGCCGCGCCGCGTTCGCCGCTATGGCTCGGTGTTTGTCGCGCCGCCCAATCGCGCGCGCGGCATGGAGTTCGACGTCGTCATTGTCCCCGGTCTCGCCGAGCGCATGTTTCCGCGCAAGCTGACCGAAGATCCGATCCTGTCCGATTCTGCGCGCGCGCGGCTGAGTCCGTATCTTGCCCGCAACGAGCGGCGCGTCGGCGCGGAGCGGCTCGCGTTGAGAATTGCGGCGGGCGCGGCGCGCGAGCGTGCGATGTTTTCGTATCCGCGAGTCGATCTTGACCAGGGTCGTCCACGAGTGCCGTCGTTCTATGCGCTGGAGATTCTGCGTGCAGCGGAGGGCCGTTTGCCCGGCTTCGACGAGTTGGCGGGCCGCGCGACGTCGCAGCCGGTGACGCGGCTTTCGTGGCCGGCGCCTGCGAATCCCGTCGACGCGATCGACGACGCGGAATTCGATCTCGCGGTGCTGGACAAGCTGGTCGACGCCGATCCGCAAACTACGACTGGCGCGGCGAACTATCTACTGGGCGCTAACGTGCATCTCGGACGGGCTTTGCGCGCGCGGGCGCGGCGATGGCTCCGGCGATGGACGCCGGCCGACGGGTTGGTTGATCCGGACGCGGCGGCGTTGGCGGCGCTCGGCCAGCATCAGTTGAGCGCGCGTTCGTACTCGCCGACTGCGCTGCAGAATTTTGCGGCGTGTCCGTATCGTTTTTTCCTACAAGCGGTGCATCGGCTGGAGCCGCGCGAAGAGCCCGAGGCGATCGAGACGCTCGATCCGTTAACTCGTGGCGGTCTGTTCGCGGAGGTGCAGTACGAAATCCTGTCGGCGCTGCGAGAGCTCGACGTGCTGCCGGTGACGCCCGAAGATTTGGACGATGCGTCGGGGCTGCTCGACGAAAAGCTCGATAAAGTTGCCGCGCGATGGCATGAGGATCTTGCGCCGGCGATCGAGCGGGTGTGGCTCGACGGCATCGAGGGTATTCGCGCAGACCTGCGCGAATGGATGCGGCGCGCCGCCGAAGATCCCGACCATTGGCGGCCCGAATGGTTCGAGCTCGGCTTTGGGCTGCACGATCGCGCGCAGGCGGACCCGCATAGCTCGGCGAACCCGGTCGCAATCGAGGGTGGGCTGAGCCTGCGCGGGTCTATCGACCTGCTCGAGCGCGATCCGGCCGGACGGATTCGCGTGACCGATCACAAAACCGGCAAGGTGCGCGCGGCGAAGAACTTCGTGATAGGCGGCGGCAAGACGCTGCAGCCGGTTTTGTACGCGCTCGCGGCCGAGAGCGTGCTGCACGAGAAGATTTATGCGGGGCGGCTGTACTACTGCACGGCGACCGGCGGCTACGAGGAGCGAGTGGTCGAAATCAACGACGAAGCGCGGCGGGCGGCGCGCGATTTTGTCGCGATAGTCAAGGAATCGCTCGAGGCGGGGTTTTTGCCGGCGGCGCCGGACGATCGCGAATGCGACTGGTGCGACTACAAGCGCGTGTGTGGGCCGTACGAGGAGCGGCGTTCCAGAATCAAACCGAAAGTGCGGCTCAAGTCGCTGACGCGGCTGCGCGAGATGCCATGACGCTGGTGAATCCGACGATCATTTCAGACCAGGCGGTGCGCGATCGGATTCGCGACGACCTGGGCGTCACGCTCGTGATCGAGGCGGCGGCGGGCACCGGCAAGACCACCGCGCTGGTGAATCGAATCGTGTCGGTAATCGGGTCGGGACGCGGCGAGCTTGCGCGAATCGTGGCGGTTACGTTCACCGAGAAGGCGGCGGGCGAGCTGAAGCTGCGGCTGCGCGCCGAAATCGAGCGGGCGCGGCAAAGTACCGAGCCGTTGAGCGAGGCGCGCGCGCGTTTCGACCTGGCGCTGAAGCAACTCGAAGAAGCGCGGATAGGAACGATTACATTCGTTTTGCGCCGATCTGCTGCGCGAGCGGCCGGTCGAGGCGTGCGTCGATCCGATGTTCGAAGTCGCGCCCGAGGACGTTGCGGGCGAGATGTTCGACGCGGCGTTCGAGCGATGGTTCGAGAAAATCCTCGACGATCCCGGCGAGGGGATGCGCCGGCTGTTGCGCCGGCGCGACCTGTCGTCGCGGACGGGACCGCGCGCGATCGCGCGGCGGGCGGCACTCGAGCTGATGAGCTGGCGCGATTTCGATACGCCGTGGACGCATTCGCCGTTCGCGCGCGATGTGGAAATCGACGCGATAATCACTGAAGTCGAAGCGCTCGGGAAACTCGCAGAGCTGGGCGAGGACGACGACTGGCTGGCGAAGGGATTGGACGCAATCGCGCGGCCGGTGGCCGAGGCAGTGCGACTCGAGGCGGTGCGCGGGCGTGACTATGACGCGCTCGAATCGGTGCTGATTGGACTTTGCACGGGCAGGCGCTGGGACTGGAAGGGATACGGCGGCGGCTTTGGCGAGGTCGAGCGCGAGGAGGTTTTTCGGCGGCGGGCCAAGCTGCACGAGCGGCTGAAAAAATTTCGCGACGACGCGGGCGCGAACGTGGCGCCGTTGCTGCGCGAGGAATTGTGGCCGGTGGTCGGCATCTACGAGGATCTGAAGCGGCGGGCGGGTCGGCTGGACTTTCTTGATCTGCTGCTGGTCGCGCGCAACCTGGTTCGCGACAATCCGGCGGTGCGGACCGAGCTGCAAAGCCGCTTCACGCATATTTTTGTCGATGAATTCCAGGATACCGATCCGCTGCAGGCGGAAATCCTGTTGCTGCTGTCGTCGGCCGATCCCGCCGAGACCAACTGGCTCAAGGTCAAACCGATTCCCGGCAAGTTATTTATCGTCGGCGATCCGAAACAATCGATTTACCGTTTTCGGCGCGCCGACGTTTCGCTGTACCAGGGCGTCAAACAAATCCTGCTGATGCATGGCGCGGAACTCGCGCATCTGACGGTCAGCTTTCGCGCGACGCCGGCGATTCAGACGATGGTCAATGCCGCGTTCGCGCCGCTGATGAGCCAGGAGTCGGGCACGCAGCCGGCCTACGCGCCACTGACGCCGTATCGCGCCGAACCTGCGACGCAGCCATCGATCGTGGTGCTGCCGGTGCCGGAGCCGTACGGCGACTTTGGCCGCGTGGTCAACTGGAAAATCGACGAGTCGATTCCAGAGGCGATTGCGGCGTACGCGCGCTGGCTGGTGCATGAGAGCGGCTGGACGGTGACCGAGCGCGAGAAGCCGGACGAGCGCGTACCGATTCGTCCGCGGCATATATGCATTTTGTTTCGCCGCATGAATTCGTTTGGGCGCGACGTCACGAGGCCGTACTTGCGCGCACTCGAAGCGCGGCATCTGCAGCACGTGCTGGTCAAAGGCGGGTCCTTCAACGAGCGCGAAGAAGTGATCGCGGTGCGAAATCTGCTTGGAGCGATCGAGCGGCCCGACGACGAGTTGACCGTATTTGCAGCGCTGCGCGGTCCGGTGTTCGCGCTGTCGGACGCGGCGCTGCTCGAATTCCGCATGACGCTTGGCAGCCTGCATCCGTTTCGCAAGCTGCCCGACGATCTCCCCGAGAGTCTCAAGGAAGTCAGGGGCGCGCTCGAGATAATCAAGAATTTGCACCGTGGGCGGAATCGCCGCCCGATTGCGGAGACGCTGGCGATGCTGCTGGCGGAGACGCGCGCACATGCGGGCTTTGCCATCTGGCCGACGGGCGAGCAGGCGCTGGCGAATATCATGCGAATCATGGACCAGGCGCGGCGTTACGAGGCGCGCGGCGGCATGACGTCGTTCCGCGCGTTCGTCGACGAGCTCGAAGCGCGGGCCGAGCGCGACGAAGCGAGCGAGACGCCGATTGTCGAGGAAGGGACCGAGGGCATCCGGATCATGACGGTACATCGCGCGAAAGGCCTCGAGTTTCCGGTGGTGATACTGGCCGATATCACCTGCAACGAAACCCGCGCCGGCGCCTCGCGATATATCGAACCGGCGTCGAAGCTGGCGGCGATGGAACTTGCGGGATGCGCGCCGCGTGAGCTGCAAGAGCATCAGGCGAAAGAGCATGAGCGTGACGAGGAGGAAGCAGTGCGCCTGCTGTACGTCGCCGCGACTCGCGCGCGCGATCTGATAGTGGTGCCGGCGGTCGGCGACGAGGAGAGCGACGGCTGGCTCGCGCGGCTCAATCCCGTCATCTACCCGGTGCCGGCGGAGCGCCGCTCGCCCGTGTCGGCGCATCCGGCGGGATGTCCCGAATTCGGTGACGACAGCGTGCTGACGCGGCCGGAGAAGGCGCCGGGCAAGGTAAAATCGGTGTCGCCGGGAGCGCATCGCGCACAAAAGGGGGACCATCAGATTGTTTGGTGGGATCCGCGCCTGTTGATTCTGAACGTCGAAGAAAAAATGGGGCTGCGGCAGGACAAGCTGCTGCAAGCCGACGAAAACAAACTCATCTCAGATCGCGGCATCAGGTTGCATGACGAATGGAGCGCGAGCCGGGCGGCGATGCTGGCGGCGGGAATGACGCCGCGGATTAACGTCGCGACGGCGACCGAGCTGGCGCTGGCGGCGCCGGCGGACGGCCCGAAATTTGCCGAAGCAATCGCAATCGAAGAGACGCGGCGGAGCATCGGGCGGCCGCATGGCAAGCGCTTCGGCACGCTGGTGCATCTGGCGATGCTGCGTGCGCCGATCGACGCGGGAGCGGACCAGATCGCGAAGGTTGCGTCGAGTGCGGCGCGGATGATCGGCGCGCCCGAGGAAGAGGCACTGGCGGCTGGTGCGGCGGTAACGGCAGCGATGCAATCGCCGCTGATGCTTCGCGCCAAAGCGGCGCAAACGATCATGCGCGAATGTCCGCTGATGATCCGGCTCGAAGACGGCACTGCGGTCGAAGGAATCGCGGACCTGGCGTTCGCTGAGAGCGGGATCGACGGGGTGGCGTGGACGGTGGTGGATTTCAAGACGGATATCGAAGTGGCGGCAAGGCTAGACGAATATCGGGCGCAGATCAGGTTCTACGTGAGAGCGGTGAGGGAGAGCACGGGGAGACCGGCCAGCGGCGCGATATTGTGGATTTAGGATTGTGCGCGGGGAGGGCGGAATCCTGAATCGCGCAGGGCGCTGTATTTGGACCCTCACCCTTCCTCTCCCTTGCAGGGCGGCTTTGCGTAACTTCCGCGGGGCTATTAGACCAAAGAGCGGAATCCTGAATCGCGCAGGGCGCTGTAATAGGACCCTCACCCTTCCTCTCCCTTGCAGGGAGAGGGGACAGAGGGGACGCGAAGCAGTTACGTACAGCTCTCCAGTAAGGGAGAGGTGACAGAATGTTCAGGGACGCGATCGGTCAGGGCTTCGCTTTCTTCGCAGCTCTCGATTTGCTGGAACTGTTGAGGGCGACCGCCTGGCGAATGAGCGTCTTGAAGGCGGACTCGTCAACTTTTTCGCTTTCGTGAATGTCGATCGCGCGGCGTACGTTGCCGTCGAGACTCGAGTTGAAGAGACGGGCCGGATCCCGCAGCGCTGCGCCCTTGGCGAAGGTAAGCTTCACGACCTGCTTGTAGGATTCGCCGGTGCAGATGATGCCGTCGTGCGACCAAACTGGAGTGCCTCTCCATTTCCATTCCTCGACGACGTCCGGGTCTGCCTGCTTGATGAGCGCGCGCATTCTGCTGAGGGTTTGCCCGCGCCAGTCGCCGAGTTCGGCGATTCTTTTCGAGATGAGGTCTGTTGCCTGGCTAGCGCCCGACTTTTTCATGTTCCCGTCCTAGGCTCTCCCTGCATGGTCAGATCAGAATGATAATTCAGAAAATATTGTCCTTCACCCGGCGCGCGCCGGCCTCTCCGGTCACGGGCGAGGCGCCAGAACCCGCGGACTCCACGACTCGAGCCGGTGCCGAAAATGAGAAGTGTGAAACCAGATGTAGGAAAATTTTGCAATCATTTTTGGATAGAGTGCTGTAAACGCTGATAGATTCCTGCGGATCGAAAGTTGCATTTTGGCTTGTAGTATAGCCGCTTGGGGCGCCCAAGATGTCTGCCGAAACCATCTCACCTCGCCGCAGAGCATCCTCCGAGAGTTTCTCCTGGACCTTCATCGCATTGGTCATATTGAGTTCGGCCGTTGTCAGCGGATGCTCGCCGGCCGCCAATACGGCCAACTACGACAACCGCACCTTCTTCCGGGAAGAATACGGCCTCGATACTCATGGCCGAAAGACCTGGTTCGATCACCTGGTCGAACTTGATCCCGGCAGACTCAACGTTCATGTCGCGCCAGACTACGACCAGGTCGCGCCTGCAAAGATCGCAGTCCTTCCATTCACCGACCATGGAAGCGCGCAATACGTGGTGGATAAAATTCCGCTGACCCGCAGAACTGACGGCGAGCAGGCCGATTGGGCGTGGACCGACGCCAATCGGATGCGTCGCGCGGTCGATGGCTACCTCGCATCGCGCGAGTTCCTCGAAGCCAACTTGATCCAGGTTGACGCCGTCCTGAAGCAGCACGGCGTCGACACGGAGACGAAACTGGAGCAGGTTCCCCCTGAGACTCTTGGCAAATGGCTCGGGGTTGATGCGGTCGTGTACGGCAACGTCGCGCACTACGAAGCCTACTACGCGATGCTGGTATCGGCGTGGCAAGTCGGGGCCGAAGTCAGGATGGTATCGACCCACAACGGCGAGGAGCTCTTCAGCGCGCAGGGGGCACGCTATAGCGTCAACTTCATGCCTGCGTTCGATCCGGTGGACATAGCGATCAACTCTGCGCTTTCGCTGCTGGAGTTGCGTGACGTCACGCTCGCGCGCGCCGAGGAGGAGGATGCGCGGGAGATCGTTCTGAGGCTGCCGCGGTCTCAAAAATTGCATGACCAGTTGATCGAGGAAGCCACCGATCAGGCAGAATCGGCCGAGCTCGATGCCGGCAGCAGTTCACTCTAGAACTTTCCTGCTCCCCCCGTGCAGGAGAGGCAGAATGACTATTCAGCGCGGTTCGGTTTTTTTTCTCCCGATGTTCTTTGTGTCATCCTTGGAGGTGGTTGGGGGCGAAGGATCGAATTGGAGCGCTTGTACAATCGCGAAATATTGGTTGTTGGATACGGATCGTTGCTGAGCGGGTATGGGTTGCTGGCGGAGCGGCGCGGGGGCGCCAGCCGTTTGGTTGCGCGCGATGTGCAACCGGTCAGGATTCTGAACGCGAAGCGCGGATTAGCCAAACCCTCGAGCCATGGCCAGTACCTGGCGATGGATATCGAGCCGATCGTCAGGCCAGTGCCGCTTACGGCGTCGGTAGGATTGGAGGGCGGCGGGATTGGCGGGTTGCTGCTTACGTTCGATCGCAAAAGCGCGCCGATGATCGCGCGGCGCGAGGAATACGATCCGGATGCGTTCGAGCGGCTGATTGAAATAGCGGAGCGCGCGGGCAAGCCGCTCGGTGAATTCCTGATCGAGATTGCCAGCGGGTCGAATTTCGATTTGCTGGTCTACCGGATCACGCTGCGCACGATGCTGGACTACACCTCGCCGGGATATATTTTCCATCCGGTGCAAATCGACGACGGCCGGGTCGCGATAATTGCGATCGGCTCGGGCTTCGAAGGCAGCGGCGACCCGAGGATTTTATCGCGGCGGCAGGAATTCGGCATGGACCGGCTGCTGTCGCTCGAGGAGTCACTGCGAGTCGAGATGCCCGGCTTCGATCGCGCGGGGCAGATTGGATACTACGCCGAGTGTATTCTCGGCGGATTGCATGGGGTGGACGTAAGCGACCTGGCGCGACGATTCGATGCGGAAGCCGACTGGGCGCGTGATTTGGCGGCGCATCTGGGGCCGTTGGCGGCCGGCGAGCGGAACCGGTTTTTCGAGGCGACCTCAATCGACGCAGCGCGCTACGGCGAGCGATTCACGGCCCCGGCGCGGCGCAGCGCGAGACTGGCGGCGCTGCTTCAGCTGGCGGGCGTTGTATAGTAATGCGTCGGCACGATGGCAGAGAAAGCGAAATTTTCAATTCACGTCGCGAAAGAGAACCTGAAGTTTTCGGCGGCGCACTTTATTGCTTACCCGGGATTTCGCGAACCGCTGCATGGTCACAATTACCAGGTCGGGGTGTACGTCGAAGGGCGGCTGGCGAAGACCGGCTACGTGATCGATTTCGGGCTGATCAAAAAGCTGACCAAAGAAATCGTCGATCGGCTTGACGAGCGCACGATCGTTCCCGTCAACAGCGACTGCCTGACCGTTGACAAATCTAAAAACGGCGTGGTGCGAATCCGCTACGAGCGCGACGAGTTCGTGCTGCCTGCGGCCGACGTGTGCATGGTGCCGATTACGCATAGCTCGGCGGAAGAGCTCGCGCGATACATCTGGGATGAGCTGGCGGCGGCGCTGCGCGCGCGCGACGCGCTGGCACTAGTGACGACGATGGAAATCTCGGTGGCCGAGGGACCGGGCCAATCGGCGCACTATCGGAACTCGACCGGCGGCATCTGATCGCGTTCTCTCAATAACAATTATTGCGCCTTGCTTGGGCTACCCTGCTCACTGCTAGTCATCGCACTGTCAACTACGCGTCGGACGTGAGAGCATTTTCCGGTAACGCGGAGAGTTGATTTCGATCGCCGATTGTCCGCGCGAAGGAGAGGGGTGGGGTTGCAAGCGAAATTTGCCGAGGCCGAGGTGCCGTTGAAGGTGGCGCAAGCGCTGGTCGGGGAGCATCCGGCGATAGTGAAGCTGCGCGCGCTGATCGAGCGGGTGGCGCCGACCGAGGTGACGGTACTGATCACCGGCGAGAGCGGCACCGGCAAGGAAGTGGTGGCGCAGGCGATTCATACGCTGTCGGCGCGATCCAGTCAGCCGTTCGTGCCGGTGAACTGCGCGGCGATTCCGCATGACCTGCTTGAGTCGGAAATGTTTGGACATGAGCGGGGCGCATTCACGGGCGCCGCGGGATCGCGTCATGGGCTGCTGACTACGGCGGATCGCGGCACGATCTTCCTCGATGAAATCGGCGAGATGCCGGGCGCGCTGCAAGCGAAGCTTCTGCGGGTGCTCGAAGACGGCGTGGTGCGTCCGGTTGGTGCGGACCGGGCGACGCGGGTCAACGTGCGCGTGATCGCGGCGAGCAACGTCGATTTGGGCAAGGCGGTCGAGAAGGGCACGTTTCGCGAGGACCTTTTCTATCGGCTGCAGGTGGTGCCGATCGTGATCGCGCCGATGCGCGAGCGGCGATCGGATATCCCGCTGCTGGCGGAGCACTTTCTCCAGCGTATCCGCGAGCGCACGCCCGGGCGCGAAATCTCGATCAGCCGCGAGGCGATGGTGGCGCTGTGGTCGTACGACTGGCCGGGCAACGTGCGCGAGCTCGAGAATATGATCGAGCGGCTGGCGATTTTGTGCGAAGGCGCGATTATCGAGACCTCGATTCTGCCGGAGAATCTTGCGGCGAGTGCGCGGCCGGCGACGCCGCCGATCAAGATCAAGCTGAATGGCGGACTGAACCTGAACGACTTGGTACGGGAATTGGAAGGGAGATTGATAAACGATGCGCTGAAGCAGACCGGGGGCAACAAGCAGGCGGCGGCGCGGCTGCTCGGACTGAAGCGGACGACATTTTCGGCGAAGCTGAGGCGCTGCGGGGTGATAGCTGGGGCGTCATTGGACGAGAACGAGGAAGGCTAAGACCGGCAGGGAACTGTATGGATGAAGCAATCAGGCCGCCGCAGATAATGGTGGTTGACGACGATCAGGATACCGTCGCGATCCTTGTCCGCCATCTGGAACGCGAAGGCTTTGTGCCGATAGAGGCCAACTCGGGAGCGCAGTGTCTCAAACTGGTACAGGAAAACGAAGTTGACGTAATTCTGCTCGACCTGATGATGCCCGAGATGGACGGCTTCCAGGTAGTCAAGGCGTTGCGGGACAATCCTATTACCGCGGAAATCCCGGTTATCATGATTACGGCGCGCGACGATCTGGATGCGCGGGCGGAGGGGATGCGGCTGGGGGTCAGTGATTTCCTGGCCAAGCCGGTGTTCCGGCGTCAGTTGGCGAGCCGCGTGCGGGCGCAGCTCGAAGTGGTCGAGACGGCGCGCAACGCAACGGCGGCGATGGATCGCCTCGAAGGTGCGAAAAATCGCTCGCAGAAAGATGGGCCGTGAGAATCGCGGCCGGATAAGAAGCCTGCCTCGGCGCAGTGCGAGCGCTGCACGTTAGCGCATTGCGATCCCCTGATCCGTTCGACTACAAATTAGTGGCTCGGTACTTTGTACTGAGTTGATAATCGCTTCCAGGATCATCGTTCGAGATGAGAAGGAGGATTCGCGATGGACGGCGAGACCCGAAAACCGCAAGCCAACGTGATTGCGGCGCTGACCTATCTGCTGGGCTTCGTCACCGGCCTGATTTTTCTTTACCTCGAGCCGTACAACCAGGACGAGTTCATCTGCTTTCATGCGCGCCAGTCGATCGGTTTCTCGGTCGCGTGGTTCGCTATCGGAATCGTCTTCGGCGTGTTTATCGCGGTGCTGCCGCATGGGCTGGGCGCGCTGCTCAGGTTCATCCTGACGCTAATCGACATCGCGCTCGCGGTGTACTGGGTTTTTCTCATGTACAAGGCATATAGCGGCGAACGCTACCGGATACCCGAGCTGGCCGACGTAGTAGACAGCGTCGCGGGGACGCCTGCGGCGTAGGCACGCGATGCGGCGCGGCTGATTTCTGCAAAGCTACTTGTTCGCGCGCGTGGCGGTGACAGCGGCCTTCTCTGAGGCGGCGGCATCGTCAGGCTTGGGCTCGGTCGGTTTTCCGTCGGATGCCTGCGCGTCTCCATTTTCGCTTTCGTTCTCGGCGCCCGCAGGCGGTGGAACCTGCAACTGGATGTTTGCATTGCCCTGCGGCGCCAGGCGTAAGCTCGGCTCGCGGTTGATGGCGTCGAGCACGCGGCGCGAAATTTCGTCGGTGATTTGCGGCGCGGAGTAGGTTTCGGCGGGATAGCGAATCACTATCTCGAGGCCGGTCTCGCTCAGATGCAGGCGGCTCTGCGGTTTGGGCGTCTCCAGCATGACATTTAGATTGCGTTCGAGATGCCGGTAGTCGCGCATCACGCGGTCGCGGTAGCGCGCGAACACTTCGTCGACGGCATCGAGCAGGCGCTTCTCAGCCAGCCGATAGTCAACGTCGGGAGCGAGCGTCAGGCGCACCTCGTTCCATACGAAGCTGGTGCCGGGCGCCTGCTTGAAGAAGTTGCCCGACGGCTGAAACACGATCGCGTTGGAGAATACTGCGACGCGGCCGGTGGGCTCGCGATGAGTCCCGGTGCCGCCGAGTTCCATCAGGGAAAGTTTCACCAGGCCGATATCGATCACGTCGCCGGTCACGCCGCCGATTTGGACGCGGTCGCCGGCCTTGATTCCAAATCTCCCGATCAAAAAGAAATAGCCGGCGATGGACAGGATCACATTCTGCAGCGCGACGGCGATACCGGCGGCCGCGAAGCCCAGGACGGTGGCGGCCGAGCCGAGCTCGTCGGAGAAGTTGAGCAGCACCACCATCACGACGACGACGCCGATCACGAAACGGCGGGCCGCCATCACCTGCCCGCGCCGGCGGATGTCCTTGACGTAGCGATCGGTGAGCCATCGCCACACGATCCCGCCGATGAAAACCACCAGCAGCGAAACCGCGAGCACCATCAAGCGAAAGAGCAGGCTGCGGAATACCTTGTTCCAGCGCTGTTCGATCGCCTTGTGCCATCTGCCGACGTTGTTGGTGTAGACGCCCAGCAGCAGGATCTGCTTGCTGAGCGGCAGGGCGGCGGCACTTAGGAGTTTGTGCTCTTCGAGCAGGCTCTCGAAGGATTTCTTGCGGGCCTGGAGAGCGGCGACGTCGTCGGCGCCTGCGCCCTGGGCGAGCGCGGTGCCCTGCGCGTCGAGGCCGGTGATCAATGCGAGGACAGACTTGCGGACGTTGGCGGCGCGCGTGGCCAGAGCTTGCGCGAGGGCGCTGTTCTGCTCGAGCGCGTCGAGCTTGCTGCTGAGCGAGATAAGTTCGGTGACCAGGCCGAGAATCCCGGTTGGCTCGGGTTTCGCCACCAGGGCGCCTTCGGCCGGCGCGGCCAGCGCCTTCTTGCTGCTGTCGGAAATCGAATGCTCGAGCTCATCTATCTGGCCGGAGAGCGTGCCGCTCTGGTCGGCTGGCGAGCTGCCGTTTTCGAACTGGGCGAGGGCCTTGAGCGCGTCGCTACGCGCCTGGTTGAGATCCAGCTGGCTCTGTGCGGTTTGAATCTGGGCAGCGAGTGCGCCGCGCCTGGCGGCAGGCGCTTTTTCGAGCTGCGCCTGCAGATCGGCGATATGCGCGCGGAGCTTGTCGGCGGCAGCGTCGAGGGTCTGATAGTTGTGCGTGATGGTGCCAAGCCCCGCGGTGCCCACGGCGGCTGCGGCGGCGGGTGAAGCGGCGGCTGCGGGGGGAGGCGCATTAGGGTTGGTCTTGGCGATGAACGCCGCTTGCGCGCGCGCGTAGTCGAACGCCAGCTTCAGGACATCACCGGCTGTCTGCCGATCATCGGCGAAAAAAATTGTCTCGTTGGGATCGCGTACGAGCTGCGCTTCGACGCCTAGATGGCCGTACCAGTTGATGACGTCGCTGAGGTATGAAATCACCGTCTGCGCATCGGGAGGAGCCGCGCCGGCCGACGCGTGGGCGGCCGCGGGACTCGACGCGGTCGCGGGTTGCGGCGCGGCTGAAGCAGCGACGCTCGGCGCTGCCGCCGACGGCGCCACCGAGGCGGACGTCGCCATCGAACTCTGCGCAAACACGGGCGCATAGGCAGATGCCAGTGCAAGCGCGAGCGCAGCCGCAATTAGAATGCGCACGGAATCCGATGGAATGGAATTCTTGCAGCGGGGACGCATCGCGATAAGTCCGGACCCGGCGAACGAGCCAAAGAGAAATCTTACCACGTCAGTTAGTTGCGGGGCACGAGAACTGCTGCGTGGCAAGGCCCCGATGTGCGGCGCAACAGACAATCGCGCCGCACAATGGTCCCTCTCCCTGACCCTATCCGGCCAAGGGGCGAGGGATCCAGAAGCAAGGAGCTAGAGTTGTTTAGTAGCCGACGTGAGCGGGGGCGCCTGCTTCGGGCGCGAGGTCCGCGTAGCGGGCAGGCGGCGTCCATGGGGTGCCGAGCGCGTCGAACTCGCGCATCAAGGTGTCGAGGTCCTTGACGTTGGCGGTTTTGCGAATCAAATCGCGGACCATCACCGGGCGCTCGTTGAGGCGCTGGCGCAGCATCGTGCGAATCCCGCGCTCGGCCAGTTGGTCGACGACTTCGCGGCCGGAGACGGACTTGCCGTCGAGGGTGAGCAGCGTGCGTGCCTGGATTTCGGAGAGCGCGGTGCGCAGGTACTCGACATGCGGCGATTCGTCAGAGCGGATAAAGCGCACCAGGTTGGCGGCGTCCTCGGGCGCGTCGGAGACTTCGGGATCGGACAGAATTTCCTCGGCCCAGGCGAAAGTTGAGGCGGCGAAGACTTCGATAGCGAGGACGTTGGCCATGAAGCGAATCAATCGCTCGACCGGCTCGCCCAGCTCGGGAAAAAGCGCGGCAGGCTGACCGGTGCCGCGCCGCGCGATAAGAGCGGCGTAAATCTCGGGCGAGATGGCGGGATTCGACAGGGCAGCGTCGCGCGCCGCATCCCACATCTGGCGATGGCCGCCCTCCTCGGTCCATCCGGCTTCGTCGCGCGCATGCGCCTCGAACAGGCCGCTCGTCAGATGAGCCAGCGCGGTGCCGTTGGTGTCCTCGCGGATAAAGGTGGAGAGAGGAGGCACCGGCAACTCGCGAATCATCGCGCCGAAGCCCTCGACGATTGCGATTTCGGACAGCCATCGGACCATCGGCTCGCGCACGCCCGAGCGCAGCAAGAATTTCACCTGCGCGGCATTGGGCACTTGCGGCGAAATAGTGTCAGCCGGAATCTCGAACAGTGCAGTCCCCGAAGTGGCAAGATGCTGCTCCTGCCAGGCCTTGATCGCAGGCACGCGAAAAGCAGTCCGCGGCGAGCGGTAGATGCCGTCCGCATCGAAACCGCCGTGGCATTTGACGCCTTTAACAATCAGCGGCTCGCGAGTATCAACGTTGGCAAGAATTTCTTCGGTGGAAAAGTTCAAGCGAGATTCGTGAGGCATGAAAGGGTCACCCGGATTAAGATTTGATGCACCGCCGCGAGCGCCTCGCGACTACTGGCCTAACATACGTTAGGGTCGCGAAATGAGTCAACGAGCCCGGGGGTTGATGTTCCTCGAATCAGGGACGCTCCAAAGCGCTCGATCAATCAGGTTGTGGAGGCCCTCACAGATTTTTCTACGACGCTAAAGAAATCTACGAAATGCGTTATGCAGCGCGAGTATAGCGTCCTGCTTTAGCTTCTGGCCCCGGCGCCAGATAGCCGAACTGGCGGCGGTAATTAGGTCGAGTATCGGCGAGGTCTATTCAGCGTCGGTGTCCGTGATGTGTCCAGGCTGAACAGCCCGCTATAAATTTCACGTCGCCGTCTCCCTCTCGATCTTGCCTGACCAACCCTTGATCGCTGCTATGCTTCTCAAAAAGCAAGGGAAGTTCTTAGCCATCCGAAAATAACAAGGTTGTGCTAAGCGGGACCACTTTCTAGGATTCCGAGCGCGGGGGTTCGCTTCGATCATTGAAACTCGACAATGGTGCGCGGTAGCGCTATGTGCATTTTGTCTATGCAGTGCCTCAGTTGCACCCGGTGGTGATGTCACCCGCGAGCCTGACCCTCCACTCGTTAAGCTCGTGCTCGCGAAGTTTCGCACTCTCACTCGCGCCGAGCGTGCGGTGCTCGAATTTGCGGACGTCGGGAATATCGATCGTGGCCAGTTCGCGGTCGCGGGCATCAGTACGAATCCGGCTGATCCGTCGAACGATCCAGCGCATGCCGACAAGTGGGACGTGCAACGAAATATTCGCGCGAGCTTGATTCGATGGATGAGCGTCGACCCCGACGCGATCCGGCTAATCGACCCGCAGGGTATCCGCGTTGTGGGCGCGCGCATCACAGGAACGCTGGACCTGTCGCAAGTGCACGTGCCGTTCGGGATCACATTGCGCAACTGCGCGATACCCGAGGCGATGGAATTGTCTTCGGCGGAGATCTCCTAGCTCGATTTGAGTGGCAGCTATACAGGCTCGATCCATGCAGAAGGCATAAACGTGACGCATCAGCTGACCCTTGCCTATGGGTTCCACATGACGGGCATTGTGAATCTTCAGGATTCCACACTCGGCGGATTCGGCGCGGTCGATGGACACTTCAAGTACGTGGCGGAGCCCGGATATTACCTCGCGCCCTACCGCATGGTGCTCAATCTGCTCTATGCAAACATCAAAAGTACCGCGTATTTGCTGTACGGTTTTGAAGCGGACGGGGGAGTATCGCTATTCCAGGCCAAGATTGGTGGCGATCTCGCTTGCGATTCGGGGCACTTTTTCAACCTGGAAATGTGGCGTTCGATGCGAGCAGTGCGGAAATAGCGGGTGATGTGTTCCTGACCAGCGCGGAGGTTTCTCAGAACGCAGTCGCACATGGGGGACTCCGTCAAGGTGAACGGTTTGATGTATTTCCGCGGAGCACGCGTAGGCTCCGCCTTTTTGGTAGACCAAGCGATTTTCTCGGGTTCAGCTGGACAGCCTCATGGATTGTCCGCACCAGAAATGAGCGTTCGCGGTCTCTTCCTATGGCGCGATGTAACATTGGAAAATGGTGCTCAACTCGATCTCCGCGGGGCTTCGCTCGCGTACATAACTGACCAGCGCCGCAGTTGGCCGGCACCTGGAAATCTTCTTATCGACGGCCTGACCTATTCTGGTTTCCAGTCGCCCGAACCGGGCGACGCCCCCGGCGACGCCGGCACCAGACTGCGATGGATAGGCCTTCAATCCGGCTTTCATCCGCAGCCATATAGGCAGCTTGCCAAGGTGCTGCGCGAAAGTGGCGACGACTCGGGTGCGATCAGAGTCCTGATCGCTGAGCAAGATACGCGATACCGGAAATCATCTCTCTCGCGCCGTTTGCTGGCGGGTTTTCTGAAGACCACCATCGGCTACGGCCATCAGCCCTTGCTCGCGATACTTTGGTCAGCGCTCGTCGTACTCCTCGGCTGGCAGGTAGTTTCGGTCGGAGCGCATGCCGGTGTGATGGCATCGACATGGCCCGAGAACAGGCGGCAGAAGCGCGGAAGCCATACGAGAAGCTGAGTCCTCTGCTTTACTCGTTGGATGTCTTTGTGCCGTTCGTTAATCTTCATCAAGAGCACTACTGGTGGCCCGACGCCGATGCGGACGGCCAATACGCGATACTCGGTCGGAAGATTCGCATCAGCGGACGAATGTTGCGGCGCTACCTATGGCTTCAGATCATCGCCGGATGGCTGTTAAGCGCGATCTTCGTGGCGGGTGTGACCGGTTTAATCAGGAGTGACTAAGAGATTGCGGAGCGTCCCATCGAGCGCCACGGTCTCTTCGCCGTTGCGAACCAACTTCACGTGGTGTGAACAATTTCGCGCCCCTGTCTTACAACCCGTCAACGAGCCCGGGGGTTGTAAGACAGAGACCTGAAATTGTTCACCCGCCTACAGCTTTTGAAGACGATACCTAAAGGGTACGACCAAACGTAGAGTTGTTGGCGCAGAAACGGCTCGTCGATCATCGAGAGAGCTCGGCCCGGACAATCTCAGGATTGCAACATTCGTGGACCGCCGTTATGAGAGTAACCTTCGCATCGTAGTCTCCCGGTTAACTCCGAGAGCGACGCCGAAGGATTCCCGCTGCGTCGAATGTTCAACTGAACCAATAAACCTTGGTCAGGTATTCACTATGGAAATCTCAGTTAAGTCTGCATCGAGCGCCGAGCAGGACGCAGTCATTGGGGTTGTAATCGCGGCGTTTCTCACCGACCCGATTGCCCGATGGATGTACCCGGAAGCGCATCAGTATTTCGCCGTCGCGGGCGATTTTAGCAGAGCTTTTGCCGGTCAAGCCTTCGCCCACGGAAGTGCATATTGCGTAGAGGGCTATGCAGGGGCCGCGCTGTGGCTACCGCCGGGGACAAATCCCGATCAAGATGGGCTTTCGGCTTTGCTGACAAGCACCATCCCCCAGCATCGGCAGGAGAACATCTTCGGTCTCTTCGAGCAGATGGGGAACTACCATCCTGAAGAACAGCATTGGTACTTGCCGCAGATCGGAGTCGATCCGATGCATCAAGGACGCGGATACGGTTCGGCGCTGATGAGGCATGCGTTGCTGGAGTGTGATCGCCATAAGAAGCTCGCGTACCTGGAGTCTTCCAATCCTCGAAATCTTAGTTTGTACATCCGGCACGGCTTCGAGCTAATGGGCACGATTCAGTTGGCAGATTCGCCGCCGATGTTTCCGATGCTTCGCAAACCTCGATGAAAGCCGCGATATCCAGATTCACCGCTGTTTGACGTTCCCGCGGTTACTATTTGGACGGACGAATGGCAAAGCCCCACTTCTTTTCCGCGTGCAGTGGCAAACGCCCGCCCCGCTTGGATTTCCGACGACTCGATAGCGAACGGCTCCACAAAGACATCCGTCTTCATGTGTTTCCGCCATTTTGGCACCTCTCTTCGTGAGTTTCTAATCAGGCAACGCGATGAGATAACCGTTTTTCGACGAATAAACGGTGGCCCTCGGCACAGCAAATGAGTGGCCTTTATCTTTCGGTGACGACAGGGAGGCCTTGGCTTGGGGCGAAGGCTATGCCGCGGCGGGTTGCTTGCGCCTGGTAGCCTTCTACCGGCTTTAGTTTTACTCGCGATAGGATTTCTGCGAGCACGACTTTCATCTGGTAGGTTGCAAAGGCTGCGCCCAGGCATCGGCGGGCGCCGCCGCCGAATGGGAAAAATGTGTACGGGCTTTGGCGCGTCTCGAGGAATCTATCCGGATTGAAAGTCTCGGGGTCGGGCCATAGCTCCGGACGCCGATGCACCAGGTAGATGCATGGCGCGATTGTCACGCCCGCGGGTAGCTCGCGGCCTGCGATGGTCATCGGGCGTGTTAGCCCTCGGCCGATGTTTGGGACGACCGGTTCCAGGCGCATCGTCTCGTTGATAACCGCCTCGAGGTACTTCAATCTGCCGACGTGCGACGCGTCGAGCTGGCCACCGTCCAGCACCGAGACGACTTCCGCGCGCGTACGTTCCATCACGTCGGGCCGCGTGAGGAGCCGGTTGACCACCCACGCCATCGTGGCTGCGGTGGTCTCGTGCCCGGCGAGCATCAGCGTGTACATCTCGTCGCGGATCGTGAGGTCGGCGAGCGGTTGCCCGTCTTCGTAGCGCGCCGCCAGCAGCATCGAGAGCACGTCCGCGCGCCCTTCGATGCCCTCGCTTCTGCGCCTAGCGAACTCCGCGAAAAGGATCGAATCGATTCGGCGCGTCATCCTGACTGCGCGTCCCCATGGGCTCCAGGGACCGGCGTCTATACGCATCGCAGGGAGAGAAAACAGCGTGCCGAGGCGGCTCGAGTAGAGCGCGAACAGTTGGCGCATCAGGGTGCGCAGATCGGTGCCCGAGGAATCATCTTCGAATCCGAACACGGCGCGGATGATCGTCTCGAAAGTGATCGCGCGCATCTGCGGATGAATCGCAAACGGCTGCCCAATCGGCCATGACGCGATCGAATTGTCAGCCGCCGAGCGCATCGCGACGGTATGCGAGGCCATCTGCTCGCCGTGAAATGCCGGCAACAGCAGCCGCCGCTGGCGCAGGTGCTCGGCGCCGTCGAGGAACAACGATGATCGCTCGCCCATGAACGCGCCCAGTGGACGATTGGCCGCGCCCGCGTGGAGAGCGTCAGGATCGCCGAGAAAAACTTCGCGAACGGCGGCCGGATCGCTGGTGAAGACGAACGGCGCGACCCCCGGCACGCGCACGGTGAACCAATCGCCGTAGCGTCGCGCGCATGCGTCGAGGAAACGAAACGGATTGCGCACGAAATCGAAAGTCGCGAACAGGCCCGGGCCCGGCGGCAGCGCGGAGGTCGGCATGGCGCCAGAGTTACTACGCGCGTGGCGTGTGAGGAAGGGGAATCATTAAATGTGAAACCCGCCTGGGTTTCGCGCTTCCTTGGGCAGGGGTGACTTCTGCACCCGGTATTGGGAAGAGAAAGCGCGCTGACTGCACTGGTCATTACGGTACTTTGCATCCGCGTTGTCGCCTTTGTAGTTTAAGCGAGGATTCGCCTCATGGCTGTTGCGCCTAAATCGCTAACCCAAACTACGCACGAGGTGCATGAGTTCTCTTCGACGCGTAAGTGGGTGATTGCGTTTTCGGTGATGCTCGGGACCGTGCTCGAAGTGCTCGACAGCTCGATCGTCAACGTCTCGCTGCCGCATATGCAGGGCAGTTTTTCGGCGAGCGTCGACGAAATCGCGTGGGTGGTGACGTCTTACCTGGTTGCCGCGGGAATCATGATCCCGATGACCGGATGGATTGCCGAGCGCTTCGGGCGCAAGCGCTACTTCGTCGCGTCGATCACGATGTTCATCGTCTCGTCGGCGCTGTGCGGGGTGGCGCAATCGCTCAACCAGATTGTTTTTTTCCGCCTGATGCAGGGTGCGGCGGGCGCGGCGATGATGCCTTTGTCGCAGGCCATCCTGATGGAGACGTTTCCGCCGCGCGAGCAGGCGATGGCGATGGCGGTATGGGGAATCGGGATGATGGTGGCGCCAATCATGGGGCCGACCATCGGCGGCTATATCACCGACGCGTGGAGCTGGCGCTGGAACTTCTACATCAACGTGCCGATTGGGACGCTGGCGGCGTTCATGGTGTATCGCTTCGTCGACGACCCCTCGTACATGCGCAATCTGCGGCGCGGGAGGGTCGACTTGCTCGGTATCGCGTGCCTGTTCGTTACGCTCGGCCTTGGCGAAATCGTGCTCGATCGCGGCGAGCGGGCCGACTGGTTTCATAGCCCCTGGGTGGTTTACTGCACGGCCGCCGCGCTCATCTCGCTCGCGGTGCTTGTCTATCACGAGCTGCACACTGAGGACCCGGTCGTCGATCTTTCGATTCTCGAAAACATGAACTTCACCCTGCCCGTGACGCTGGTAATTTTTCTGACCTTCACGCTTTACGGCACCGCGATTCTGAATCCCATCTTCCTGCAGGAAACGCTGGGCTACACCGCGTCGAAGGCGGGACTGGTGATGGCGCCGCGCGGTTTCGGCACGATGTTCTCGATGATCATCCTCGGGACCTACGCGCGCCGCGGCGGTGATATACGGCCGCTGGTCGGTATCGGCTTTCTGCTGGTCGGGTTCGCGATGTGGCGGATGTCGGGGCTGAATCTCGCCTCGGACGTGCGTCGAATCGTGTGGCCTACTGTGATCCAGGGCGTGGGTACTGGCTTGGTATTTCCCGGCTTGTCGGCGGCGGCGCTGAGCTCGATGGAGAAGTTCAAGATGGGCCGTGCGGCGAGTCTCTATTCAGTCACGCGCAACCTGGGCGCCGCGATAGGAACGTCGTACCTGACCACGCTGCTGATCCATCGCCAGCAGGTCAATCAAAGCTACCTCGTCGAGCACATCACGGTTTTCACGCTGCCGCATATGCAGATGCCGGGCGGGCTTAACATGGGCAACGAGTTCGCGATGGGTCACAAGCACGGCATGGCGATGCTGTACGGGATGGTGCAGCGGCAGGCGATGATGCTGTCGTTCAACGACATCTACCGAATCCTGTTCGTGCTGATGATGGTGCTGGTGCCGACCTTCCTGTTCCTCAAGCGCGACACGCGCAATATGCCAGCCGAAGCAGGTCACTGAGAAAAAACGGAATGATCGTAGCTGAACCTGCGCGAGGTTCGGCTATTTTGCACTGAACGCCGACGGGCCTCGTGGTCATCGCAGGTCGAAGAGAGGATTTGTTCTTTTAATTTCGCGCGCGCATCTATCACGGCGTGGTGCGTCGAGGTCTACGGCGCCTGTGGAGCGCCTCGCGAAATGTCGCATACGCGACTAATCCCATCCCCGCTTGCGTCAATAGATAGTTGGGTTCGAGCGACTTACCGATGCGTCGGCGGAGCGACGAATCGAGGTTCATTAGCGCATCTCATCTTGCTCTGACGGCGTGTATGAATCGCGCATAGAAAAGGGCACGGGTGCGATCGGTTGTCAAGTTTGGGATCAAATCTTAAGTGCTAGCGTGATGTTGCCCGACCGCGGTACGCGCGCTAATTAAGATGCCGTCGTTACTGATTTACACTTGATGGCCTGAAAACGTCGCGCGGATCGCAACGGCCAAGTCGGGGGATTAGACTTCCGAGTCGACGCGCGCAATATCCATCGAGCCGCTGCTTGGGTTGAGTTGTGGTGCGAGCAGGCGGATGGGCATCGCGAGATGCCGAGCGGGCTGATGGTCCGATGAAAAGAGCCGGTGCGCATGGCGCAAGTTCGTTTTGGCACTTTTCGATCACGCAGCCCTGAAGTCGGCGTCGCCGGGCGCCGTGGCTATGGTTGTTGGCGCAGCGCGATGGCTCCAGGACGCAACCCCCGCTCTCTCCGAATCGATCTCATCACCAGCGGTTCAAATTCGAAATTCAAAATATCAGTCCAACGGCCCCTGACGGTGTCCGGCGGTAAGGCCTTGCGCCGATGCGCCTGCGTTTGCACGAGCTCGCGCGTAGCACGCCGACCGGAACTCGAAGCCTTGGGAGGTTGAGCAGTGCGAAACGGACCCCTGGTTCATCGACGCGCCCACGCATCGCGATTTGCTTACGGCGCGCCGTCGCCGTTGGAGCGTCTGCAATCATTGTCAGTACTCGGCGTACCGCGCGCGTTTTCGCGGCGATCGCGAACCACGCCAGCCGAGGCGGCGCCGCCGTTGGATACGCAGCGCTTGCAGCTCGGCAGCCGCCTGCCGATTAACCTGCGTCATTTCCTGGCCGAGCAGCTTGGCGCCTCGATGCGAATCGAGGACGACTCGATTGTCGCGCTCGAGCCGCGCTCGAATGAAACCCTGATGCGCGAGCTGGCGCGTGCGATTCGGCGCTTTTCCGCCGAGCGTGCGCGCGAAGCGTGGTGTGAATGCGCGATGGGACTCGATCGGCTGCAGCGCGAGTTCTTCGCCGCGCCGAGCGACGACCGCGGGCCTGTAGTCCTGTGCCTGCGATGTTCGTGCGTGGGAGCCGGTCCTCTCGATCAGCATTGCGGGAGCCGATGCCTGCCGGTTCATCTGGGCGCCGAGGTCCGCGCGCAGCAGCTTGAGGGCAAGTGCGTCGATGGAGCGCTGACGCCAGACGCGCTGCATCGCGCGGTCGAGAATTTTCGTCTCCATCGAAGTGCAGATAGCCTGCCTCACTATGATTTAGACTGCTACGTCGCCGGCGGGCAGGTGATTTTCACCTGGCGACCGCTGCCAGCTTAGGTCCGTCGGAAGCAGGAAGGGAAATTTCGGATTCACTAAAAGGAATGGAAGACAGTAGTTCGATCAGGGAACAGGTCAGGGAGCGGTACGCCGGCGAGGCGCGGCGCGTCCGTCAGAATTCGGAGACGGCGTCGTGCTGCGGCGGCGCACCGAAGGTATCGAAGCCGAAGCCCTCGTGTTGCGGTCCCGATGCTTCCGCGGGATGCGGCGATCCAATCACTTCGAACCTTTACCAGGATCACGAAAAAGCCGGCTTGCCAGCAGACGCGGTCGCGGCTTCGCTCGGATGCGGCAATCCGACGGCGCTGGCCGAGTTGAGACCGGGCGAGACGGTGCTCGACCTCGGATCAGGCGGCGGGATCGACGTATTGCTGTCGGCGCGCCGGGTCGGTCCGTCGGGTAAAGCCTACGGGCTCGACATGACCGACGAGATGTTGGCACTCGCGCGTGACAATCAGCGCCGGGCAGGAGTTCTGAATGTCGAGTTCCTAAAAGGCGAGATCGAGAATATCCCGTTGCCCGACAATAGTGTCGACGTGATCATTTCGAATTGCGTGATCAATCTCTCGGGCGACAAGGATCGCGTGATGTGCGAGGCGCTCCGAGTGCTAAAGCCGGCCGGCCGCTTCGCAGTTTCAGACGTGGTTGCTCGCGGTGAGATTCCCGCCGAAGTCCGGCGTCATGTGGAATTGTGGTCTGGATGTATCGCGGGTGCGCTCGAGGAGTCGGACTATCGCGCAAAACTAAAAGCGGCCGGATTCGAGGCGATCGACGTCGAGCCAACCCGGATCTATTCCGCGGCGCAATGCAGCGAATGGTTCGCGCAAGCCGGCCTCGAGGAGAAAGTCGCACCACAAATCGACGGCATGTTTATGAGCGCATTCGTCCGAGCCCGCAAACCAGCCTAATCGCGCCGAGAAGTGGGCCGCCAAATCGCGGACAGCTAAAGAAATTGTCGCAGGACTATCAGCGCAAAGGCTGATTCACCGAAAAACTACATTGCGGAGGCGCGACGGCGGCGCTGTTCCTTGCGGCGACGGCGCTGGGCCTCGGACCGTTTGCGCTTGCGGCGGACGCTGGGCTTCTCGTAGAAAGCCCGCTTCTTCATCTCTTTGAAAACGCCCTCCTTGGCCAGCTTGCGTTTGAGCACTCGCATCGCTTGATCAAGAGAGCCTTCGACCCGAATTTCCATAGTCCTCCGTCCGTCCGGTGATTAGCCTGTCGAGTCTAGGTCTGGCCTTGTTTAGTGTCAACCTGCACCAGCGTGGCGCAAGGTTCTCTTCGGTACTGGCTGGATTCGAGAGCAAGCCGTAGCGCTCACTCTCGGCGAAATTGATACAGGACCTGCCGGGAGCCTCGCGATGCGTCGAGAGACTTCGGGTACTGTTGACCCGTCAGATCGTAGCACACGGTAAGCGAATCGCCGCTGACTTGGTAGATTCCTTTCAGCTTGCCCCCATACGTCCCGGGCGGAGTCTCGTGATGAAAGACATCGATCTGTTTCCGGCTCGGGTCGAGCGCGAACGTGTAAGGATCCTGATGAGACTGTCCGTTGAGGCGGATAGTGTAGTGATCGCCGTCGACGACCCATTCCATATCGGCAGATTGCGGCGCGCCGTCGTAGGTGCAGCTGACCAATTTCCAGGTGCCCTGCCAATTTTTCGTGTCGTCCGCCGAATTTGCATCGTAACTGCCGCTACATCCCGCGAGCAGACAGACCAGGAGCAGCAGCCATCGTAGCCGCATGAAGTTAGACGAGATTCTCATTTCGGACTTCGTGGCGCAGTTAAAACATATACCCGGTCGAGGCAGGTCTGGTAAAAGAAATCACCCGCGCGATGGGCGGCAGGGGTGACCCCTGCACCCAGTGATAAAATAGGATCCGGCGCTTTGCACCTGTTCCGAGTTTTGGGGCGAGGACACCAGCGTCGCACGATTACAAGGAGCTTCCGATGGATTTGGGTTTGACGGGGAAAGTCGCGATGGTGACCGGCGCCAGCCGCGGATTGGGCCTCGCGATGGCGCATGCGCTCGCCGACGAAGGGATGCACGTCAGCGTCTGTGCGCGAACGCAGCAGCCGCTAACTGAAGCGGTCGCGGCGCTAACCAAGGCGGGTTCGGCGATGGGATTCGTCGGCGACGTGACCAAGCCTGACGATGCGCAAAGGTGGGCCGATGACACGATAAGAAAATTTGGCGGGATCGACGTGCTTGTCAACAATGCCGGCTCGGCGCGGCCGGGTGCGCTCGCGGAATTGCCCGAGTCGGCGTGGCAGGAGCAATTCGATCTGAACCTGTTCGCGCCGGTGCGGCTGGCGCGGCTGTGCGCCGCGCAGATGGAAAAGCGCGGTGGTGGCTCGATCATCAATATCGGATCGATCTACGGGCGCGAGTCAGGCGGCCCGCTGACTTACAACGCGTCGAAGGCGGCGCTGCATTCGTTCACCAAGATGCTCGCGCGCGAGTTCGCGCCGAAAAATATCCGCGTCAACACGATTTCGCCCGGTTCAATACTCACTGCGGGCGGAAACTGGGAGCGGCGCTTTCGCGAGAACCCGGCCTTCGAGAAAGACTTCATCAGCCACGAGATGCCGGCCGGACGCCTGGGCCGTCCCGATGAAGTCGCGTACGCGGTCGTGATGCTTGCCTCGCCGCGCGCTAGCTGGATCACGGGCACGAATATCCCGGTGGACGGCGCGCAGGGACGATCGATCCTCTGATGCTGCGGCTGCGCCCTTTCGTTCGATTTAATTTTTCGATTGTCGCGGCGCTAGTTCTTGCGGGATGCAGTTCGCCGCTGCCCAGCACTGAACTTCCACCGGCGCGCTACATCCAGCCATCGCCGGAGTTTCCCGAGTTTCACGATTATCGCGGAATCATCGACCTGCCGATCAAGGACTCGGGGACGGATCAATCGGGAGTCGCAGACCTGGCCAAGACCGCGCAAATCGATTTCGTCTTTCTTGCCGATCGAGTACAGCCCGGGGACACCGACTTTGGAATCGCTGGATTTACCGACGACATTCTTTTCATTCCGGGCGGAGCGTTCGACGTCGGCGGCAGCGCGATAATTGGTGTGAACCTGCATGATGCGATCAAACCCAATCTCACGCCAAACGATTTGATCGCTGCCATTCACGACCAGGGCGGACTGGCGATCGCAGCCAACCCAGCGAAGTTCGCGTCGTCCGAAGATTACGCGCTGGCAGACGCGATGGAGGTTTACAGCCAGCGCTCGGCGTGGCTCGCACAAAATCCGACGACCCTCTACTTGCGCGCGATGTTTTCTGGCCCCGATCATTTCCTTGCCGGGCTGGACCTTCGACCCGATGCGAACCTCGCGCTGTATGATCGGATGACCGCCGGCGCGCGGGTTGCGATGCTCGCGGGAATGGGCGCGGCCGACAACCTGAACGTGCTCGGTGCGAAGGTCGGCACGTTGCAGCAACTTTTTCTGTTCTGCACCACCCACCTGCTCGCGCGCGAGCGAGATACTGCCCCGCTGCTCGAGGCTATCCGCCTCGGACATTCGTACGCGAGCTTCGACTATCTTGGTTACGTCGGCACATTCGCGTTCTTCGCGCGCGTTGGCGACGCGACGACGATGATGGGCGATGAAGTTCATCTCACGCCGGGACTGATGCTCAAGGCCGAACTTCCGGCCGCCGCCGATCGAGTCGCAATGCTGGAGAACGGCGCCGAAGTGGCATCAGCCGATAACGCAACCACGCTGGAGTTCGCGCCGAAATCAGCGGGCGCTTACCGGATCGAGGCTTATCGCCAGGGCAAGATGTGGATCCTGTCTAATCCTGTGTACGTGCGGTAACCGGGCCTTTACAGCCGCGACTCTGAAAGATTTACAGGAAAAAGCCGCGCTCTAACGTCGATTGCCTAAGCAAATTCTACAAGTCTACGATGGCCGGCTTCTTGCTGTTCTCCTCAGTACGTAACCTGATGGAGGACTACAATGCGATCAATCAAACGTTTGGCAATCATCCCCGCGGCCATTGCGGCATGCGGGATCGTTACCGGCTGCTTCTCGTACCACAAGACGGTGGATTCGACTGAGCCCTCGCCGGTGGTGGAAACGGCTCCCCCGGCTGTCGTGACAGTTCCGGCAACTTCGAGCTCGACCACGACTACGACTACCGATGCACCCGCAGTGGTGGAGCAGCAGCGGACTACGACTTACTCCACGCCGTAACGACTTAGCGTAAGTAGGGCGCGCGCGTCGTCAGGCTATCGAGCACATCAAGGAATGGCCGGTAGCCGAGTCGACGCGCACGTTTACGGTATCGCCCGCGGCGATCCGTGCGATGTCGCCGGCAAAGATTGCTGTCTTGAATTGCGGAGTCTTGCCGGCGAGCATCCCTCCGCCGCGACGAGCGGGTCCCTCGACCAGCACCGGGAAGTCCTGGCCAATCATGGCGCGATTACGCGCGAGCGACATTTCTTCCTGGAGTTCGATAAGCGCAATCAGTCTGCGGCCCTTTTCTTCTTCAGGGACGGAATCGCCAAGCCTGAAAGCCCGCGTATGCTCGCGCACTGAATATTTGAACATGAAAGCGGCGTCGTAACCTACTTCGCGCATGACAGCGATCGTCGCCTCGAAGTCTGCGGCTTCTTCGCCGTGAAAGCCGACGATAATGTCGGTCGAGATCGCGACGCCGGGAATTGCCGCGCGCACTCGCCCAACCAGGTTGAGATATTCCGCAAGTGTGTAGCCCCGTTCCATCGCCGCAAGAATCCTGTCTGAGCCTGACTGCACCGGCAGATGCAAATGCGGTTGGACCTTGGGTTCGGTCGCCATCGCGTCGATCAGAGAGTCGGTGGTGTCGCTCGGATGGGGCGACGTGAATCGAATGCGTTCGATGCCGTCGATGGTCGCGATCATTTTGAGCAGCGCGCCGAAGTCGGTGTCGCCGAAGCGGTAAGCATTGACGGTTTGGCCGAGCAAAACCACCTCTTTCACGCCGCGCGCCGCAAGTTCGCCAATCTCGCGTATCAGATCGGACGGCGGAATCGAACGCTCGCGACCGCGCACATATGGCACGACGCAGAATGCGCAGAACTTGTCGCATCCGCGCATCGCGGTGACGTAGGCGCGCACGCCGCCGCCGTAGTCCGGGGTGATGTCGGCATAGGTCTCGGCGCGATCAAGGCGCACGTCGATCGAAGCGTCGTAGCCGGCGTGACCGATCATCTCAGGCAGTCGGCGATAGCTGTCGGGTCCCGCGACGACGTCGAGGAACGCGGCCTTCTTCATGATAGCGACGCGATTGTGCTGCGCCATGCATCCCAGCAGCCCGAGCTTCACCTCCGGCCGCGAGTGCTTGAGGCGCGCGAGCTCCCGCAGCCGGTGCAGCACCTTTTCTTCGGCATGATCGCGAATAGCGCAGGTGTTCAGCAGCACGACGTCCGCATCGCCGACGCCGTGGGCTGCGACGTAACCGGCTCGGCGCAAAACGGCGCTCACCGTTTGCGAGTCGGCGACGTTCATCTGGCAGCCGTAGGTCTCCAGGTAAACCCGAGGATGCGTCGGATTCGTGGTGCGAACATTCATATGACGAGAGGAAATCTTAGGCCACGCTGCCAAGTCGATTCAACGCACAGCCTTGCCGAGAATCGTCGTGAGACTTAAATTTCTGCCGAGACCCAGATGCCAGAGAATCGCAGGCCGTCGTTCGAGCGGATGGAAGCCACCTTGCTGGCGTGTCCGAAGTGCAAGCGCGCGGTGAAGGTGCGCAAGCGCCTGCTGCTGGTCCTGCCGGCAGGCGACAAGTACCTCTACGTCTGCCCCGATTGCGGTTCGACGTGCGGCGAGACCATCGAGACCCCGCCGCCGGTGCGGCTGCGGTGACGCCGGTGGCTACGGCTTGTCGCGCATGCCGTCGAGATCGCGCATCGCGCGCTCCAGGACCTCACGCACCTTGTCGATTCGTTCCTGCGACGCGCTCTCGCCCGCCACTGCCCGAAAGGCAGCCTTGACCAGGCGCTCGGCTGGACCGCGAATTTCCGCCGCATCCGGATCGATTGCGTGGCGCCACCCGGCCCATCGCTTCGCCCGCCACCAGATTCGCCGCACGGTTTCGTCCTCGCGCTTGAGCTCGGCGGCACCCGCGTCGGTTATCGCGTAAACGCGCTTGCCTTCTTTCG
This sequence comes from uncultured delta proteobacterium, assembly GCA_963842215.1. Taxonomy (GTDB): domain Bacteria; phylum Desulfobacterota; class Binatia; order Binatales; family Binataceae; genus Binatus. Next base: position 304,452 of record CAWJFQ010000010.1, read on the forward strand.
AATCGGAAGAAATCAGGCCCTCATCTTCGAGTTGCTGGAGCGTGGGATAAACGGTTCCGGCGCTGGCGCTGTAGATTCCGCCTGAGCGTTCCTCGAGCTGGCGCATCAGCTCGTAGCCATGCTTGGGGCCGTCTGCGATTAGCGATAGGAGCGCGAGCCGGACTTCACCGGGGCCGAAGAAGCGCGCCCGCATACCCATCATGCCGAATTCTGCCCAATGACCGCGTCTTTGAAAGCGTCGAGTTCCGCAAACCATCATTTTGAAGTCCTCCGGAACAACGTAATACATGCAGAAAGGTGTATCGTACGATATAGCTGATGTCAAGAAAGCAAAGGCTGCATCCCGGGTAAGAAACGCCTTTCTTTGCGATGAGAGCGGATTCGCGAGCTGCTAGCCCATGACGTGTACGGATGCCGGCTCAATCACGTAGGTGACACGCTTCTCGCCCGGCGTTCGAAATGGATATTTGTCCTGATTCAGGTATTTCTTTGCCAGGCTGTCGATATGCGCGTCAGCATTTTTCTCATCTTCGCTGACGACCGGACCCCGAATTCCGATGTATCTATAAGCATTATCCGGGTCGACGATAGCCAGGGCGACCTTGGAGCCGACCTTCATATTTTGAGCCTTTACTCGTCCCCGTGCGGTGTTGATACGGATTTTTCCATTGGTGTAGTCGAACCAAACAGGGGTCACCTGCGGCGACCCGTCGGGCATTACGGTGGCGATACTGGCAAGCGGTTTTTTGGTGGTCAGGAGGTCGAGAAACTTCTCGGGAATCGTGTTCGATGCCATCGCAGGTACTCCTTAGTAGCAGCGGTATCGGTTCAGATTAGACGATTGCCCGCGGGACGCAACCGGCGCGACGATATGGATGGCAGTGAGCCATCTACAACCTGTCGGACAAGTTTGACACCCACATTCGCATGGGTTAATAGCCAAGCCTAAGCTCAGTCCTTGGCAGGCGGCGCGGGCGATGGCCCAATTGCGCCCAGGGGTGTTTAAGATGGCGTTATTCAACAAAGAACCGGAAAAAAATTCGAAGGTCCAACCGACGATTACGCCGCAAGCGGCGTCGACTATATCGCCTACGCCTCCTTCATCGACTGCCTCTCCGGCTTCCGCGCAGGCGGCGCGAACGAACGGGCCTGCTCCGTCCGAAGGACGTGCATACCTGGACCGAGGGTCGAAAATCTCCGGCAAAATTTCGTTCGAGGGCCCCGCGAGAATCGACGGCGAGGTCGACGGTGAGATCAGCGCAAAGGACAGCATCACGATCGGCGAGTCCGCCGTTGTTACCGCTCATATCCGCGCTGCCTCGGTGTCGGTCGCAGGCAAGGTCAGCGGCGATATCACGGCGGGTCAGCGTATCGAGATCCGTCCTTCAGCGAAAGTTAGCGGAAATATAACTGCGCCGGTGCTTGCGATCCATGAAGGCGCGATGTTCGAGGGGCACTGCTCGATGCAGCCCGCGGGCGTCCGCGAAGATCGCAAGGTCACCGTGTTCCCTAAGGAAGACCGCAAGGAAGAGCCCGCAGCGAAGGACGAGCGCGTGGTGAAAGACGAGCGCGTAGTGCAGGCCGCCGGAGGACAGAAGCAGGCCTGAGCTAATCCGCACGGTCCAGACCGTCCGCGTTCCAAGTTCCGACGATGGAGAGGGTTTCGAACATCCCCCGAGGGGAGACGCCGTAACATGCATATCCCGCCGAATTGGGGGACGTTCTTCGCGCTGATTGTTTCCTTCCTCGTTTTCTGGTTTATATTCAGCCGATTATTTTTTCGCCCGTTCTTGAATCTGCTGTCTGAACGCGAGCGCAGATTCAAGGACCTGAACGATCGCACTGAGGAATTGATCAGGCAGGCGCGCGCGGCTGAAGAAGAACGCGAAGCGCGGTTGGCCGAAGTTCGCAAGGGCGCCCTCTCGCGGCGCGAGAGCCAGCGCCGCCAGGCCGAAGCCGAAGCTGCGGAGATGATGGAAGCGGCCAAGGCCGAGGCGCGGGAGACGCTCGAACAGGTGCGGGTCAAGATTGAGACCGAGCTCAAGGCGGCGGAGCGCGAGCTCGAGCAGATGGGACATAGCCTTGCGAGCGAGCTGGCCGAGCGCGTGCTGGGCCGCCCGCTTCGCGACAGCGCGACGACGGGCAAGAACAATTAGGCGCGACTGATTCAACAGCAGATGAAGAAGTGGATCACATCGGCGGCGATTTTCGCTGCCGCTTTTTTTCCTCAAGCCGCCGAGGCTGCCGAAGAAGCCGGCGCGGAGCACGGCTCGTGGCTGCTGCTGACCTTCTTTGTCATCAACTTCATCCTGTTTTTCGGCCTGCTGGTTTATTTCGCCGGTCCGGCGGCGCGGAAGTTCTTCGCCGATCGCGCGGTCACGATTCGCTCCGCCCTATCGCGCGCCTCGAGCGCATTGGCCGAAGCTGAAGACCTTGCTAACAAGGCCGCGGCGCGGATGGCGGCGCTCTCGGCCGAGCTAAAGAAGCTCGCCGATGAGCTGGAGCAGGAGACCGCATTCCAGGTCGGCAAGGTGGCGGAGCTGGCGAAAACAACCGCTGAAAGAATCCATCGCGATACTACGATGAGCAGTTCCGCATTGTCAGAAGCTGCCCGACGCCGGGTGCGCGCGCAGCTTGCCGAATCCGCCGCGACGCTGGCCGGTGGCATGATCGGTCGCGATTTTCAGCGCGACGATCAGGGACGTCTGATAGACGGTTTCATGGACAAGCTCGGCCAGGGTGACGGCCGATGAAAGGTTCAAAGGTCGCCAAACGCTATGCGCGCGCACTGCTCGATTTGGCCGACAAGAGCAACGAGGAGCAGTGGGGCGCCGAGCTCGAACGGCTGGCCGCGATGGTCGAGTCGCCCGAACTTATCGAGCGGCTCGCGTCGCCCGAGTTGTCCGAGCAATCGCGGCAGGAAGCGATGGGGAAGATCGCCGAGCGGCTCAATCTCAGCTTTCCGCTGCGTTCGTTCGCGGTCGTAGTTGCGCGCCACGGACGCATTCGCGAGCTAGGGGCGATAGCGGAGTCGTATCGCGAACAGGTAGATCAGGCGATGGGCCGTGAACGAGCGACGCTGATATTTGCAATTCAACCGACCGATGCTGAAGTCGCGCGCGTGGTCAGCGGACTCGAGACGATTGCGAAATTGAAAATCATCCCAACCGTGAAGGTCGACCCCGCGCTGCTTGGCGGCGTGACCGCGGAGTTGGGCGGGAAAATTTACGACGGCAGCCTTGCAACTCGACTCGCGGAGGCAAAGCGCCGGCTCGCAGGCTAGCCGGCAACCAACGACATCATCATGGCGGAAATCAGACCATCAGAAATCAGCGAAATCCTCAAAAATGAGATCAAGGGTTTTGAGGGTAGCATCTCGGTGCGCGAAACCGGCCGCGTCCTCTCATGCGGCGACGGTATCGCCCGCATCTACGGACTGCAAAACGCCGCGCTCGCCGAGCTGCTCGAGTTCCCCCATCAGATGTATGGGATGGTGCTGAGCCTCGAGGAGGACAACGTCGGCGCCGTGCTGTTCGGCGACCCACAGGAAATTCAGGAAGGCGACGAGGTCAAGCGTACCGGCAGAATCGCGGAAGTACCCGTCGGCGAGGGCCTGCTCGGCCGCGTCGTTAACGCACTCGGTCAGCCCATCGACGACAAGGGCCCCATCAAGTCGACTGAGACTCGACGCATCGAAATCAAGGCGCCCGGCATCATCCGCCGCCAACCGGTGAAGGAGCCGCTGCAGACCGGCATCAAGGCTATCGACACGATGCTGGTTATCGGGCGCGGACAGCGCGAGCTGATCATCGGCGATCGGCAGACCGGCAAAACCGCGATCGCGATCGATACGATCATCAATCAGCTCGGTCAGAACATGCATTGCATTTACGTGGCGATAGGGCAGAAGCGCTCGACCGTTGCGCAAGTCGTCGAGAAGCTCACCAGCTCTGGCGCGATGGAGTTTACCACGGTCGTCGCCGCCACCGCTTCCGAAGCCGCCCCCCTGCAATACATCGCACCGTACGCCGGCTGCACGATGGGCGAGTATTTTCGCGACACGGGCAAGCATGCGCTGCTGGTGTACGACGATTTGAGCAAGCACGCGCAGGCCTATCGACAGTTATCGCTCTTGTTGCGCCGTCCGCCCGGCCGCGAAGCGTACCCTGGTGACGTCTTCTATCTGCATTCGCGCCTGCTCGAGCGCGCCGCCAAGATGAGCGACGAGATGGGCGGCGGCTCGCTCACCGCGCTGCCCGTGATCGAGACGCAGGAAGGCGACGTGTCGGCCTACATTCCGACCAACGTCATTTCGATCACCGACGGCCAGATAATTCTCGACAAAGATCTCTTCAACTCGAACGTGCGTCCCGCCGTGAACGTCGGCCTGTCGGTTTCGCGCGTCGGATTCTCGGCCGCCGTCAAAGCGATCAAGCAGGTTGCAGGTTCGCTGAAGCTCGACCTCGCACAGTACCGCGAGATGGCGGCGTTTGCGCAGTTCGGCTCCGACCTTGACGCATCGTCGCAGCGCCTGCTCGCGCGCGGCGCGCGGCTGACCGAGATGCTCAAGCAGGGTCAGTACAGTCCGCTGCCGATGGAAAAAGAGGTGCTGATCATTTTCGCCGCGAAAGAGGGCTATTTCGACAAGCTCTCGGTCGAGCAGATTCGGCCGTTCGAGATGGGTCTGTACACCAACTTCGACTCGCATCACGCCGACCTGCTGGCGGAAATCAGGGACACCAAAGCCATTTCTGACGAGCTGACCAAAAAGCTGAAGGCCGGACTCGACGACTACGAAAAATCGTTCCTGGCCGAGAACAAAGCGCCCTCCCCGGCGACGGCAGCGTAATCGGCCTGACCCTCGACCATGGCATCACTCAAGGCAATCCGGCGCCGGATCGCAACGGCCAAATCGACCCAGCAGATCACGCGCGCACTCAAGCTGGTCTCGGCTGCGCGTTTACGGCGCGCGCAGGAAGCACTGGTCAACGCGCTGCCTTATAGCGAGGCCCTCGCGCGCGTTGCCGATTCTCTGCTCACCTCGGAAGGAATCTCGGTCGGCCCGGTTGAGGGTGCGCAGAAGAGATCGCTGCTGGTCGTGGTCGCGTCCGATCGCGGACTGGCCGGTGGCTACAATTCGTACCTGTTCCGTGCGGCTGAAGTTACGCGGCAGGACATCCGCGCCAGCGGGCTCGACATCGAGCTGTTCGCCGTCGGCAAAAAGGCCGTCGACTATTTCAGGCGCGCCAGCGTGCCGGTCGCGCTCTCGCGCGTCGACAATCTTCCGCGTCTCGCCACCATCGCTCTCGCGCGCGACATCGCCGCCAAAATGCTCGCCGACTACAGCTCCGGCGCCATCGACGAAGCCGGCATCGTCTACACGCACTTCCAGTCCGCCATCGTGCAGAAGCCGGTTTACGAGCGGCTGCTGCCGATCAAGCCGCCGGGTGACGCGGGTATCAAGCCGGGTTCCGATGTCGAGGCCGCTGTTTCGAAATCCGACGCGCCGAAAATCGACTACCTGGTCGAGCCGTCGCGCGAGGAACTCGTGCCCGTCGTGTTGCGCGGATATCTCGAGGCTGCCGTTTATCACGCGCTGCTCGAGGCCGAGGCCAGCGAGCAGGGTGCGCGAATGACCGCGATGGACGCCGCGACCAACAATGCCAATGATATGATCTCGTCGCTCACGCTCGAGATGAATCGCGCCCGCCAGGCGCAAATTACACGCGAGCTGATGGACATCGTTGGCGGCGCTGAGGCCTTGCGCTGAATGCGCGCCAAACCGAAATAGAAATCACACGGGGATATAACCGTTTATGAGCCAGACCGTTCCAGCTGTGAATCAGACCGCTCCCGGACGCATCAACCAGGTGCTCGGCAATGTCGTTGACGTCGAGTTCGGCGCCGGCACGCTGCCGCCGATTTTCTCCGCACTGCGCGTCAGCAATCCCTCGATCAGCGACGAGGTCGGCAACCTCGTGCTCGAGGTGCAGCAGCATCTCGGCGAGAACACCGTGCGATGCATCGCGATGGACTCGACCGACGGCCTCGTGCGCGGGATGGAAGCCGCCAACACCGGCGCACCAATCTCGGTGCCGGTCGGTCCGGGCACACTCGGACGCATCATGAATGTGACCGGCGCTGCGATCGACGAGCGCGGACCCATCCAGGGCAGCTCGCTGATGCCGATTCATCGCGACGCGCCGCCGTTTGCCGACCAGGCGCCCGAAGCGGAGATTCTCGAGACCGGCATCAAGGTGCTCGATCTCATTTGCCCGTACGCGCGTGGCGGCAAGATCGGTCTGTTCGGCGGCGCCGGCGTCGGTAAGACCGTCACGATTCTCGAGCTCATCAACAACGTCGCCAAGCAACACGGCGGCGTCTCGGTGTTTGCCGGTGTCGGCGAGCGCTCGCGCGAGGGCAACGACCTGTATCGCGAGCTCACAGAGTCGGGCGTCATCTCGAAAACCGCGCTGGTCTACGGCCAAATGAACGAGTCGCCCGGCGCGCGTGCCCGCGTCGCGCTGACGGGAGTAACCGTCGCCGAGTATTTCCGCGACGAAGAAGGCAAGGACGTCATCTTTTTCATCGACAACATCTTCCGCTTCGTGCAGGCCAACTCCGAAGTCTCCGCGCTGCTCGGCCGCATGCCCAGCGCCGTCGGCTATCAGCCGACTCTCGGCACCGACATGGGCGAGCTCGAGGAGCGCATCACCACCACCAAGAAGGGCGCGATCACATCGGTGCAGGCTATCTATGTTCCCGCCGACGACTACACCGACCCCGCGCCGGCGACCACCTTCACCCATCTGGACGCCGTCACTGCGCTAGACCGCAAAGTCTTTGAGAAGGCGATTTTTCCCGCCGTCGATCCGCTCGGCTCCACCTCGCGCATTCTCGACCCGCAAGTGGTTGGCGAGGAGCACTACAACGTCGCGCGCCGGGTGCAGGCGATTTTGCAGCGCTACAAGGACCTGCAGGACATCATCGCGATCCTCGGGATGGAAGAGCTGTCAGCCGATGACAAGACCGTCGTCGCGCGCGCCCGCCGCGTCGAGCGCTTCCTGTCGCAGGCGATGTTCGTCGCCGAGCCGTTCACCAATCAGCCCGGCAAATATGTCACGCGCCAGGACACCGTCCGCGGCTTCGCCGAAATCCTCGACGGTAAATGCGACGACCTGCCTGAGCAGGCATTCTACCTCGTCGGCACCATTGAAGACGCTCGCGAGAAGGCCGAACGCCTCGCCCGCGGCTAAGCGCGACAGGCGGCATAACCCACGATGGCTGCGACGTTCCCATTCAGACTGGTAACTCCCACCGGCATTGTCTTTGAAGGCGATGCCGTAGAAGTCTCGGCTTTCGGTCCGCTCGGCGAATTCGGCGTACTGCCCGATCACATAAACTTCATAACGTCACTGGTGCCCGGCGTATTGGAAGCGCGCCTCCCCGACGGCATAGCGATGCACTGGGTGGTGTCGGGAGGCCTGGCCGAGGTGAAAGACGGCGTAATGACGGTGCTCGCCAGCACGGCAGAATCCCCGGAACGGATCGACGCGAGCGCTGCGGCGGCGGAAGTGCAACAAGCCGACCAACAATTCTCAAATCTGAGTTTCTACGATCCCAACTACCAGGCCGCGCAAGAAGCCCTGCAACTAGCTCGCGCCCGAGTGGAAGCCGCAGGATTAAAATCCACCGCCCGCTAACTCTGTCTGTCTCCTCTCCCCGCAAGCTAGAGGATGAAGGTGAGGGTCCTTGTCCAGCGCCCTGCGCGATTTAAGATTCTGCTTTCTCCGAACTCCGGACTATCAAAACCGTGTCCATGGTTCAGGGATGATCTATTCAGCCTGACCATGCCGCCGCTAACGTGATATCGATCTGTTATGGGCCAACACGCTCACCCATCCGCGCCGTATTCCGACCGTGCGGTCGGAATGGGCACCGCCATTTTCGAAAAAAGTGTTTTTGATGGAACGCGATGAAGCACTCGACTCAGGTCCATCTCATCCACCAGATCTTCGACGCGATCAATCGCGGCACGCCGGCGATGGCCGAGCGATTCACGCGCAACGATGCCTCCGCCTACACCTCGCCCGAGCGCGCCGCCCGCGAACGTGACGTGTTGTTCCGGCGTCATCCGATCGTCGCCGGCTTCAGCTCGCAGATTCCCAATCCCGGGGACTACTTGATCGAGGATCTTGCGCCCGTGCCTATCCTGGTCGTGCGAGATGCAGCGCGGGAACTCCGCGCCTTCGTCAACATCTGCCGTCATCGTGGCGCGAAGCTCGTCGCAGGATGCGGCACGGACGCGAAACGATTTTCATGCCCCTATCACGCGTGGAGCTACGACACTGAGGGCCGTCTGGTCGCGATTCCCGATGACTATGGATTCGAGGGACTCGATCGCGCCGCCAGTGGTCTGGTAGCGCTGCCGGTCGCCGAGAAGTACGGCCTCATTTTCGTGACACCTACCCCGGGCGGCGCCATTGACGTTGACGCGACGCTCGCCGGGCTCGGCGAAGATATCGAATCGTACGGCATCGGCGCGTTTGCGCATCAGGAGACGCGCGTGGTCCGCCGCCAAATGAACTGGAAGCTGGTCAGCGACACGTTCTGGGAGGCGTACCACATCAAGGTTCTGCACGCGCAAAATGTCGGCCCGCTGTTCGTGAAAAATCTTGCCATGTTCGACGCGCTCGGGCGCAACACGCGCTACATCGGCGTGCGCAAATCGATCGAGAAGCTGCGCGATCTGCCCGAAGAAAAATGGGATCTGATTCCGCACACGACCATCTTGATGAACCTGTTCCCCAACACCATCCTCGTCATGCAATCGGATCACGCCGAGGTCTATCGCATCTTTCCCGCCGCATCGCACGTCGGCGAGAGCGTGACGACCATCAGCATCCTCGCGCCCGCGGCATCGCCAAAATGGTCGCGCACGATGGATCTTCTGCTCGGTGTGGTCGACCAGGATTTCACGCTAGGGGAGGGAATCCAGCACGGATTTGAATCCGGCGCGATCAGAAAAGTCATGTACGGGCGCTACGAGAATGCACTCGAGCATTTCCATCGCTCGATTCGCGATGCGCTGAACGAAGCGTGATCTACGCGGCAGTTTTCAGTGCGGCGAGCCGATCGAAAAAATCCGGGAAGGTCTTTCCGACGCAAGCGGGATCTTTGATTTTCAAGCCGCCGAGTTTCAGTCCCGTCACCGCGAAGCTCATGGCGATACGATGATCGTCGTAAGTTTCGACCACCGCCGGATGCATCGCCGACGGCGCAATCTCGAGTCCGTCCTCGTTCTCGACGACAGTCGCTCCGAGCCGTCTCAGTTCTGTCGCAAGCGCGTGAATCCGATCGCTCTCGTGATGGCGGATGAAGCCGACCCCGCGGATTTTGGTCGGTGACGAAGCGAATGGCGCAATCGCCGCCAGCGTCGCGACCATGTCCGGCATCGCATTCATCGCGACGTCGACCCCGGTGAGTTGCCCGGTTCCTACGACCTCGACGTGATCGGGATGCCACGCAACGCGCACGCCCATCTGCTGCAGCACTCCAAGAAATCCAATGTCGCCCTGCACCGAGTTCGAGGTCAGGCCCTCGATTCGCACCGTGCCGCCAACCAGCGCCGTTGCCGCCGCAAAATAGCTTCGCGCTTGACGCGTCGGGCTCGACTACGAAACGTTGCGCCCGATACCACTGACCGCCGGGCACGACGATCATGTCGTCTTCGACCGAGCTGTGCGCGCCCCACGCCTCCATCAGTCGAACGGTCATGTCGATGAAAGGCCGCGCAGTCTCACCAACTATCCGGAGCTTGAGGCCGGCCTTCCAAATCGGCGCCGGCATCAGCATCGCCGAGGCGAATTGCGACGACACGCGCGCGTCGATCGAAGTTTCGCCGCCTTCGAAGCGCGCGCGCGACGCATCCACGATCACCGGCGGACAATTGTTGTTGCGCTCGCTATACACGCTCGCACCGAGGCGCTGCATCGCGTCGAGTTGCGGCCCGATCGGACGCTGACGCATGCGCTGATTTCCGTCGACCCGAAAGCGTCCGTCGCCGAGCGTGACCATCGCGCACAGAAATCGCATCACGGTGCCAGCGCCCCCGACGAAAATCTCGCCACCATGGGCCGGTATCGTCCCGCCGCGCCCGCTCACCGTGATTCTGTGCGCCGCCTCGTCAATCTCCACGACAAAGCCCAACACCCTCAGCGCTTCGCTCATGTAACGCGTGTCCTCGCTGAGCAAAACCGAGTCGAGGACCGAGCGCCCCTGCGCCAGCGCGGCCAGCACCATCGCGCGGTTGGTTATGCTCTTGGAGCCCGGCAGCACGACGCGGGCGTCGAGCGGGCCGGTCACGGGTATGATTTCGATTTCATCCACGGGCGCGATTCCAGATTAACCGCGCGGGTTGACTAGTCACAAGGAGGGGCCCGTTCAAGCCGTCTGTGGCGGGTTATTGCCTCATACGTTACGCTACTACTACAGTATGGGATGTTACTGGCAGTAGGCTTAGGGAGGTCGAACGCCATGAAACTCGTAAAGCTGATCGCACCTGCCGCACTGATTGCGGTGCTTGCCGCTATTCGCGCCTCGCGCTGACGCGCAAACGATGGGTGAGTACGCGACCACGACTGCGGGAGTCGGCAGCGGAAGCGGTTCGATGGGTACCGCCGTTTCGTCTTCAGTTGCTTCGACCGGCGGCGGCTCGAGTACCTGGGGAGCCAGCTCAGTGGGCGCCAGTTTCGACCAGAGGGCCGGTTCCGCGTCGGGCTCCGGCGGAGGATCGGATTTTGAATCACGCGCCGGTTCGTCAGCGAACGGCGCTGCTGGCGCCTCCCGATGGCCACAGTCGGGGTTTGGCTCCGGCTCGTCGAGCAGCGGGTTGGGCGCTGCCACCTCGAGCAGATGGGGCGATTCAGCCGGCCGATTTTCGACTGAGAATCGGTTCACCGAAAACAGCGCGTGGTCATCGGGTTCGTCGGATCGATTCCCGGCCAGTTCGTTCAACGACAATCGCAACGGGTTCGATACCAACTACAACGCAATTAACAACTTCTGACGTGCAGATCGGCTAGCTCTGCACGACTGCGGCTTGGCGGCGCAGCCGCTCCCTGCTCGCGGCCGGCCAGACGTCGTCGATCTTATAGGCGGTTTCGAACGCGAGCGCATTCTCAGGAAGCCTCAGCCACGGTAGCTTGCTCCGCGTAAAAAGGTGAATGTCCGGCGTCACCGCGTCGGGGTTATCCAAGGTTCCTGCGCGGACGAACAAAGCCTCGGGGCCGGGTGCGACCGCGTAGCGACTCCATACGTAAGTGCCGCAGCTGCCACAAAAGAACGCTTCGTGATCTTTGCCGGTGCCGCCCTTGAGCGTAATCGACCTGGGTGTCGCACCACTCCTTTGCACGAATTGCTTCTCGATCCAGATATTGATGACAAATCCGCTGCCGGTAACGCGTTGGCAATCGCGGCAATGGCAGGCATGAACTATCAGCGGGGTGTTAGTGAGCTTGTAGCGGATAGCACCGCATGAACATCCACCTTCCAGATTCATGGGACCCTCCCGTAACGTCTTACCCGGGACTGCCGTGACGGGGTGATTGTCAAGGCAGTCCCGAGAGTTAGAGCTGGCTATTCTTCCTTGTGGCAGACGGCTTCGATGTTGTTGCCGTCGGGGTCCTTTACGAAGCCGCCGTAGTAGTTCGCGGCGTAGTCAGGCCTCAGCCCTGGCTTGCCGTTATCCTTGCCGCCTGCCGGCAGCGCGGCGGCGTAGAATGCCTTGACGGACTCGCGATCCTTCGCGACGAACGCGATATGCACAGGTCCGCGCGACTCGCCCTCGCCCAACCACAGTGCCGGTGCGCCCTTGGGGCCGAAGCCGACTACGCCGTCGTCCTCGTACTGTATGCTGAACCCCAGAGGCGCCAGCGCAGCCGTGTAGAAGCGCTTGCTCGCTTTCAAATCCTTCACCTTTATCTGGATGTGATCAAACATAACTCTCTCCTTCTCCTTGATTTTCGTTACTTCGGCCTTCGAAACTTTTTTAGTGCCGGCCGCGCCACGCGGGCATATCCTTCAGCATCGCACTCGCCATTTGAATCGCCGCACTGCGAGTGACGCCCTGGGACTCGACGTAGAAGCCTACGTTGGTCTCGAGCACTTGCTCATAGGGCAGCAATTCGCCGCGCGCGTCGGTGCAATAGCGACAGTACGGTCGCGTCACATCGCCTAGCGCGAAGTCTTCGGGTTTCTCCATCGGCATTCCGCATGAGCCACAAGCGGGACATTTCTCAGCCATGGTCCTGTCTCCTTTTACGGTTTCACCAACGACATAAAATGATTCACCAGGTCTTCCCCTCGTTCCGCGATCACGGAGTTCCCTGTGGTGAACACGTCACGATTGACCAGGTAGTGATGCACCAGACCAATCCACGTATTGAACAGCAGCGGACGGTCGATTTTGCGCGCGCGGCCCGCCTTGCGTTCGCGTTCCAGCGCCATGAACAGCTCGTAGGATACGGCCGCGTGCAGCATCATCAGGGTGGAGCGTACTTTCGGCGGCAGCATCGGAGCCTCGGTCACCAGCCGCGCGTAAAAGGGCTCGAGTTCAGCCAGCACGCGCAGATGCGCCTGCAATACCGCACGCAACCCAAGGTCACTTTCAAACGCCTGCCGGAACTCGGCCGACAACCGACGCCCGAATTCGTCGATCACCGCGATCACAAGGTCGTCCCGCCGCGGAAAATGCAGAAACACGACTCCGTGCGACATGCGAATCGATTTGGCCACATCGGCCGTCGTCGTATTCACGATTCCCTTGCGCGCGAACAGGGCCATGGCCGCGTTGACCAATCGGCCCCGCGTCACCCCTTTCTGTTCCTGCCGAGTCGCCGGCTGCGTCGTTGGTCTCGTCATTTGCTGAGTATTAACTCACTGAGTATTTACTCAGCAAAACGTCCATGTGTCAAGTGGCACGATCACGCTTTGCAAAACGGCCGGTGTCCGCGCCAATCTGGAGTCTGCAAGACTCAATGCCTGACTTGTATCCAGCGATCGAACCTTACGACTGCGGCATGCTCGAGGTTGGCGATGGCAACCGCGTGTACTGGGAAGCCTGCGGCAATCCGCGCGGCAAGCCAGCCATCGTTTTGCACGGTGGCCCCGGCTCGGGATGTACGCCATGGCATCGCAGGCTGTTCGATCCGAGCGCCTATCGCATCGTGCTGTTCGACCAGCGCAACTGCGGACGCAGCACGCCGCATGCGAGCGCTCCTGATACCGATCTTGCGAGCAACAATACTGCGAACCTGGTCGCGGATGTCGAACGGCTGCGTCAGCACCTCGACATCGAGCGATGGCTGGTGTTAGGCGGCTCCTGGGGCAGTGTCCTGGCGCTCGCCTACGCCGAACGTCATCCCGGTCGCGTCGCGGCGCTGGTGTTGTTTGGCGTCACAACTGGACGCCGCAAGGAGTTCGAGTGGTTCTTCCGCGGCGGCGTCTCAATATTGTTTCCCGAACAGTGGGATCGTCTGCGTGACGTTGTTCCGGCTGCGCTGCGTGACGGCGACATCATCGAGGCATACTACCGCCTGCTGCACGATCCCGACCCCGCGATTCACAATCAAGCCGCGCTGGCCTGGTGCACATGGGAGTCCGCGTCGCCCGCTTGGCCGCCTTCACATGGTTTGTCACCGCGGTTCCGCGATCCCGCTTTCGCACTCGCGTTTGCACGAATTGTGAATCACTACGTTCGGCACTACGCATGGCTCGAGGACGGCATCTTGCTGCGCGAGGCCGCAGCGATTGCCGACATTCCGGGCGTCATGGTGAACGGACGTTTTGATTTTCAGGCGCCGATTGGGTGGGCGTACGATCTCAAACGGGCGTGGCCGCGCGGCAAGCTTGTGATCGTCGACCAGGCGGGGCACGACGCCTCCAACAGGAGCATCGCGGGGGAGCTGATACATGCCACCAATCAGTTTGCTTCGCTCAATCCTGCCCCGAATGTGAAATAAATTCGGGAATTTGTGCAGCATTTAAAGGCGTGATTGCTAGATATAGCTTAAGCCTAGGTGTGGTTTTTGTTGACTAGTGATGCAACCTCGGCTAATTGGTAGAGGTCTGTTTTGAGGCGGTCAGCCGGCCTTGGCGGCGTCCGATCGGGAGACCGCACGTGCATTGAATGGGGACTCGTGCGCGGGAGACGGATTTGGTGAGAACGGGGTTGTCGGCAAAACTGGTCGCAAAGACAGTCGCAGGGTTCATGCTTGCGATCGCCGTCAGCATTGCGCTGGCGCCCAACGCATCGTCGGAAACCAAGCTTCAATTTCCGCGTCCGAAATCGATCGAGCCTAACGTAGATTTCTGGGTCGACGTTTTCACCAAGTACTCGGACCATGATTTCGTGGTGGTGGATCGCGACAACGTCGGCCGCATCTATCATGTGTTTCATCTTCCTGGTGACGGTCAGCCGACCCGCACCGACATCGACTGGGCCAACGACTACCTCAAAGTGAAATACAGCGAGATTCTCAATCGACTTGCCACCGGTCGCGCACCTGCTGATGACGACGAGCGCGCGGTTGCGGCGTTGTTCAAGGGCGAACCGCCGAGCGCCTACGCGGCGGCCGCACAGAACATCCGCGTGCAGGAAGGGTTGCGCGAACAGTTCCACGACGGGCTGCTGCGCAGTCGCTACTACATGCCGACCATGGAGCGGATTTTCCGCAGCGCCGGTCTTCCGCCGGAGCTGGTCACGCTGGCGCACGTTGAGTCGGGCTTCCACGGCGCGGTGCGATCAAGCGCGGGCGCGGTCGGAATCTGGCAATTCACGCGTGACACCGGCAAGCACTACATGAAAATCACGCGCTATCACGATGATCGGTTGAATCCGGAGCGCGAGACGCTCGCGGCGGCCAAGCTGTTGCGATCGAACTACGACACGCTCGGCGACTGGCCGCTGGCGATCACGGCATACAACTACGGCACCGGTGGAGTGGCGCGTGCGGCCGGAATTTACGGCGGCGACTACTCCGAAATGGTCCAGCACTACCAGGGACCGCACTTTGGCTTTGCAGTGAAGAATTACTACGCGGAGTTCCTGGCCGCGCTGCAGGTGCATCGCGACGAAGACAAGTACTTCCCCGGCATCGAGGACGAGCCCGCCATTCGACCGGCGCCGATCAAGACCGACTTCGCTCCAAAGCGGGCGCGCAAGGCGCACGCGACACATACCGCGCATCACGCCTCCGTGAAAGCGCAGTCGTCGTCGAAGACGCAATCGTCGTCGAAGAGCCAGTCGTCATCGAAGACGCATCATTCGACTTCCAAAAAGACTGTCGCGCAGAATACCTGAACGCTCACTCCGTCAGCCGTTCGTTACTCGCTTCACCCACCTTCCTACGCGGGCTGATCGCGCGATAGCTCAGGCGTAATCTTGCGGCGCGTATGCCTGCGTCTGTTATCGTTAGCTGATGCCCCGCAGCGCCGCGCAATCCCCCCAGTTCGCCGTTCTGGCCCGAAGGCTCAGAGCGCGGCTGGGCAATGTGCGCCTGGCGAAGCAGGCGATTGTCGCTGTCAGGGATCGCGCACCGGACCGCCAGTTGGCGCTCGCGTTTCTAACTAAGCTCGCCGAAAATTCCGCCGCTGCGCTTAAGCAGGTGCTGCGCGATCGGGCCGCGGGCGTCGACCTGATTTTCTGTCTCGGCTCATCGGAGTTGATCGCGACGGAGCTGTCATTGGCCGGACCGAATTGGGCAAAGATCTTTCTCGAAGCGCGCACCCAAACCATCGAGGGCGTCATTGATGCGATGCGCGTTGAGCAAACGGCAATTGACGTGCCTGATCGCCAGGGTGCAGCCGCCATGCTCGGCAATTTCATGCGGCGTATGTTCGTCCAAGTGGCGATTGCGGATTTGCTTGATCGCCTCAGCGTTAGCGAAACAGCGCTGGCAATGTCGGAGCTGGCCGACCAATGCATTCGCACCGCATTCGAGCTGGCGAGCCACTTCTTGGGCGAGCGCGCCCGCGCGGTCGGGCAATTCTGCATCCTTGCGATGGGCAAGCTGGGCGCGCGTGAGCTGAATCTCAGCTCGGACGTCGATCTGATCTATCTTCACGCGTCTTCCGGTTTGCTGGATAGTGCCGAAGCGGCGGCGCGGCTGGGCGAATGGTTTACCGAAATTTTGTCGGCGCGATGCTTTCGAATCGATATGCGACTTCGGCCCGGTGGCCGGTCCGCGCCACTGGTGACGCCGATAGAGGGTGCGATCAATTACTACGAGAATCTCGGCGAGACCTGGGAACGGGCCGCGCTGCTGCGGGCGCGGCCGGTAGCCGGCGACCTCGAAATCGGCCATCAGCTTCGCACCGAGCTGAACCATTTTGTGTTTCGCAGCTTCCTGGATTTCGACACGCTGCGCCAGTTGCGCGCGATGAAGCGGCAGATCGAGGCGGAACTGAAAACGCCCGCCATGATCGAGCGCAATATCAAGCTTGGCCGTGGCGGTATCCGCGAGCTCGAATTCATCGTGCAGGCGCTGACGCTGATTTACGGCGGGCGCGATCCGCGGCTTCGCGTCGAGCAGACTGTCGCCGCGCTCGAGAAGCTGGATGCACTCGGCTATCTGCCGTCGAAGCGCGCGCGCGAACTTGCCGGGGCGTACCTGTTTCTGCGCGATGTCGAGCACAAGCTTCAAGTTGTCGCTGGCCTGCAGACCCACGTGATGCCTGCCGACGACGAGGGGATGCGCGCGCTTGCGGCCCGAATGGGTTTCGGCAAAAAGCCGGGTGCGCTCGAGAAATTCAATGCGCAGCTGAAATCTCATCGGGCACTGATCGAGCTGCAGTTCCGCGAAACCCTGGCCGGCGGCGACGAGGAGTCGACGCGCTGGGTCTCCGACGCCGCGGAACTGGCGTGGAACTCGGCCCTCGATTCGGATGCCTCGCCCCGCTACCTGCGCGAGCTCGGCTTCGTCCGCTCCGACGAAAGTGCGCGCCATCTCGAGCTGCTCGCACGCGGACCCTCGCACGCGCCGACCAGCCCGCGCCGTCGCGAGTTGCTGGAGCGGCTCGGCCCCATAATGATCGACGAGATCGGCAGGTCACCAGATCCCGACCTCGCGCTGATGAATTTGGCCGAGTTCATCGCCGCTATTGGCGCGCGAACCTCGTTCCTGGCGTTGCTCGAGCAGCATCCCGCGACGCGGCGCATTCTGCTGCGGCTGTTTGCCTCGAGCGCGTACCTTTCGACCATCTTCATCCGGCATCCCGACATGCTCGACACTCTGGTGCGCTCCGATCTTGCGGCGACGCGGCGCAGTCCGGCCGAGCTGGCCGAGGAGCTGGCCGAGTTGATCGCGGCGAGTCCGGATTTCGAGAGCAAGCTCGACGCACTGCGCGCATTTCAGCATCAGGAATTCCTGCGTATCGCAATCGCTGACCTGGCCGGTGATCTTGAAGTGTTCGATGTCGAGCGCGAGCTCACGAGCCTGGCCGAAACCGTGCTGGACGAAGCGATGTTGCTGGCGCGAATTCAGACCGAGGCTCGCTTTACGATTCCCGCAACGATGCGCCTGTGCGCGATTGCGATGGGCCGGCTTGGCGCCAGCGAAATGTCCTACAACTCCGATCTCGATCTGATTTTTGTTTACGACGATCGCGCGGAGGTCGCCGCCGGCAGCCGCGAAATCGCGTCGCGAATCACGCAGAAGCTGATCGCGATCCTCGAATCGCGCACGCGCGAGGGCTACGCCTACAAGCTCGATCTGCGCCTGCGCCCATCGGGCAACGCGGGCCCGTTGGTCACCTCGCTGGCGGGTTTCCGCGAATACCATCGCCAGAGTTCGGCGGTTTGGGAGCGGCAGGCGCTGGTCCGCGCGCGCGTGATAACTGGCGACCGCGATCTCGGACGCGAGGTCGAAGCGGCGCGCCAGGAATTCGTGTATGGCCGCGGACTGACGTCGGCCGAGGTTGGCGAGATATCGACGATGCGCCACCGAATGGAAATGGAGATCGGTGCCGAGGACAAGACGCGCCTCAACATCAAGCAGGGTCACGGCGGATTGGTGGACGTCGAGTTCCTCGCGCAAATGATGGCGCTGGCTCATGGCCATCGTCATTCGGAATTGCGCGTGCGTGACACGATGGGCTTGCTCGAGGCGCTTGAGGGCCTCGGTCTGCTGGCCGCTGCCGACGCGCGTGTACTCGAAGACGACTACCGATTCCTGTCGCGACTGGAAAATCGGCTCCGCATCGAGAGCGACCAGCCGTCGTGGGCCATCCCAACATCCGTCATTGGTCTGCGGCCGTTAGCGCGCCGGATGGGATTCGAGGGGGTAGACGGCGCGTCGCGAATGCTTGCTGAGCTGGCGGAACGCCGCGATCGCATCCGCGTGATCTTTGAACGATATTTTGCGGCCGCACAAGTGACCGGTCCTTAAGAGCGCGCTATTCGAAGTCCAGCTTTACACCCGCCAGCACGTTTATGGTCGGTGCCTTGAAGCCGAAGGCTTGGGAATAATTGCGATCTATCAGGTTGTTCACGCGCGCGAACACTTCCTCGTTTTGCACATGGTGAAATGGTATTCCCAGCTCGTATGACACTACCGCGTTGACCAGGCTGTACGAGGAGTGATTCGCAATCGTGGACTCGATCGTGATGTCGTCGCGATCGCCCATGAAAAGGTAATTCACGTTGGCGATGATTTTATCGTGAGGAAGAAAGTTTTCGCTCCTCACGTATTCCAACAGCGCTGACGCCGTGTGCTTCGCGACG
Organism: uncultured delta proteobacterium; assembly: GCA_963842215.1. Lineage (GTDB taxonomy): Bacteria > Desulfobacterota > Binatia > Binatales > Binataceae > Binatus. The sequence goes on from CAWJFQ010000010.1 coordinate 323,233, forward strand.
CGGAGTGGAGTAGCCGTCGAGCCGGCGCTGTCGGCGTGAGTCTCGTCGAGCACCGTGACGTTGCCGCTGAGCGTGAGTCCTTTGAGTATCGTAAGGCTTGGCACGATCTCGACCCCTTGCACATCGACACGCGCCGCGTTGCCCTCGGTCAGGAACTCCGGCGCGGGGGCGGGAACGGTAACGATCAGGTTTTTCACGCGGCGCGAGAAGTAGGTTGCGGTGAAGGAGGCGCGCTCGCCGAAGTTGGTGGTGAATCCGCCATCCCACTCGCTCGAAACTTCCGGCTTCAGATTGGGATTGCCGAAGTCCGGGAAGTACAGCTCGTCGAATGCCGGCGCGCGAAAGCCTTCGGTGTAGCTGCCGCGCAAGGTGGTCGAGATTTGCGTAATCGGGATCGCGACCGACCACGCCGGGCTGACCTCCTCGCCGAACTGACTGTTGCCGTCGACGCGAAATCCTCCGGTGACGAGCAGGTGGCCATTGAGAAAACTGCCCTCCTGCTCGAGGTAGCCTGCATATTCCTGGCGGCGCGCGCGGAACAAGTCGATCGAAAGGGGTGGGAACGATGGGAAAAACGAAATTCCATCAGAGCGAATCCATCGATCCTTGAAATCGAATCCCATCAGAGTGCGAAAGCCCTCGCACCACGTATAGAGCGCCTCGATAAGTCCGCCGCGCGTCTCGTCGGGAATGCGATCGTCCTGGAAGCTCCTGCCGCCGACGTAGGGGGTCGCGTTGTCGCGCTGATCCTGTCGAACGAAATAGGCGTTCGCGCGGACATTCAGCTTTTCGCCGAACTGATGCTCGACTTCGCCTTTGAACAGCATGAACTCGTTGCGGTCGTGCGCGGTCGGATCGAGCGGCGAGCCGTTGGCTACGTTAAAACTGGGCAGGCTCGTGTTCGACGCGATGTACCGCGCGAAGCCGCGCAGCACAGTGTCGTCGCCGAGGTGATAATCGAGCCGCCCGTTGAGCGCGAGATTGTCGGAATTGTCGTTGACCGGGCGAAAGCCCTCAGTCGAGAAGTACGACACCGCGCCCGAGTAGTGGAGATCCCCTTCTGCGCCGGTGACGTTCGCGACCTGCTGGCTGGTCGAGTGGCTGCCGCCGCCGGAAAGCAGGCTCGCGGTCGGCGGACCCTCGCCTTCCTGCGACAACACGTTGACAACGCCGCCGATTGCCTGCGAGCCGTACAGCGAACCGCCCGCGCCGCGTAAAATCTCGACGCGATCGAGATTGTCTGTAGTGAGATTGGCAAAATCGAATTCACCGGTCGCGCCCGCGTTGACCTCGACTCCGTCGACGAGTACCAGCGTCTGCGCAGGACTCGCGCCGCGAATCGAGACGGTGCTCGCCGTGCCGGGTGAGCCGAGCTGCGTGACCTGCACGCCGGGCACTTGGCGCAGCACGTCGGAGACCCGCTGGATCTTCTGTTCCTGGATTTCCGGGTCTTCGACCACCGTAATCGTCGTTCCGATTTCGCCGATTGGCTGCGGGATTCGCGTCGCGGTGACAACCACCGGATTCAATTCCTGCGCCTCCTGCTTTTTGGACGTCGTGGTCGCCGGGTTACTTTGAGCCGCTTTCTTCTTCGCCGGCGTGGAAGATTTCTTCTGATTTGCCACCATGGGCTTGGTCTGAGTTTGCGCAGGCGACGCCGCTGACGCGGGTGCTTGCGCGTGTGCGATCGTAGCCAAAAGCGATATCGCTGCCGTGGTCGACCAGATCGAATTGAAAAACCGCATGAACTTCCTCCGAGTTCAAGGCTGCCGGCGCGCGGAGGAAAGATCAGGCGAGAAAAAACCCGACCCCTCGCGGATCGAAGGATCGGGCTTCAGGAAAACCGTGCCTGAGGCCACCCTCCCCGCGGAAGGCAGACAGTTAGTGACCCGGCCGGTCTCCTGGCTTGGGGTTCGTCCTCGGGCCCGCCTTCCCGCTGAAGCGGTGGCATGATGGGCCGTCGTCCCCCCACACAGTTGCGGGGCAGCGCCGGATTTGAACCGGCTTCCCGTGCACCGGGTGCGACGCAGAAGTTACGCGCGGCACGGCAGGTAGTCAACCCGAGAGCGAGCGGAACGGAAATTTTCGTCACGCGCGGCGCGATGGTGTAGGCTTGATGATTCGCATGGGTAAGATCACGTTAATTTCCGGCGGCGCTCGCAGTGGCAAGAGTCAGCAGGCGCTCAAGCTTGCGCTTTCTTATCGACGCAAATTTTTCGTCGCGACCGGTCAGGCGCTCGATGATGAAATGACGGCGCGAATCGAATTTCACCGGACGACGCGGCCGCCGGATTTTCAAACCGTCGAGGAGCCGGTCCACGTTGCTGCCGCGCTCGAAAAGATTGCCCAACGTGCCGACCTGGTGGTGGTAGATTGCCTGACGCTGTGGGTTTCCAACCTGATGCAGCAGCATAAGCTGGCCGACGGCCCAATTCTCGCGGCGGCCGACAAGCTCGCGGAGAGTATGCAGAAAGCGCCGTTCGCAAGCATCGTCGTAACCGACGAAGTTGGGTCCGGGATCGTGCCGACCGATCACGCGGAGTCGCGCCGTTTCCGCGATCTGCTGGGATGGACCAATCAGAAAATCGCGGCGGTCGCCGACCAGGTACTGCTGATGGTCGCGGGATACCCGCTCAACGTTAAGTAAACGTCATGAGGCCATCGTGACGAGGACCGCTATCTCGACTAACTCGCCGCACGCACCGATTAGATCACCCGTTACCCCGCCTAACCATCGCCGGTAGAACAGTCTCATCGCGAACACGATTGCGATGGCGACCGCGGTGGAGAACGTGCTCGCGCGCCATTCGCTTAGCGTCAGCATGACGACGATTGTGAAAACTGCGACGAGGACGGTACGCCAACCGAGGCTTTTGTTTTGATTGGCGAGCAGGGTTGAACCCGCGCCGGAGGAACGCAGGTAAGGCAGTCCTGAGGCAACCAGCAGCAGTGCCCATCGTGCGAGCATCGGCGCTAGAAGCAGCGCGATGTATCGGCGGCGACCGGTGAGTGTCGAGAGCGCGATGATTTTGAGCGTCAAGTCGAAGAAGATCGCACTTGCGCCGAATGTACCTACTCTGCTGTCGCGCAGAATTTCGAGAGCGCGATTGCAATCACGTCCCGCGCCGAGCGCATCTGTCGTATCCGCCAATCCGTCGAGATGAACTGCGCCGGTTACGACAGTGAGCGAGATGACGATTAGAACCGAGCGAATTGCCAGCCCGAAAGCACGAGCGAGCAGCAAATCCTCGCCGACCAGCGCGGCGCCAAGAAGGAACCCGACGATCGGGAACCACGCGAATGATGCGGCGACGGTTTCATCAGATGCGGGACGCCGATCGATCACTGGCAGGATCGTGAGGAAGCTGATTGCGAGCGGCAGTTCGGTGAGGAAGGCGCTCGCGGGCGTCGCGTCGTCGGTCATCTGACTTTGCCGGACACGCCTGCGCTCGCGAAGGTCGCCATGTGGTTGAGCAGGTCGAGGGCGGATTCGATCACGTTCATCGCGAGCGCGGCGCCGGTGCCTTCGCCGAGTCTGAGATCGAGATCGAGAATCGGACGGAGCTTGAAGTGGTCGAGCACCAACGCGTGACCGCCTTCGGACGACCGATGGCTGAAAAAGAGATGATCGAACAATCCGGGATGAATCCGCTCCGCCACTGCGGCGGCTGCGGTTGCGATAAAACCGTCAACGACGACCGGGACATTTGATGCGGCGCAGCCCAGGCACGCGCCGGCCATCGCAGCGATCTCGAAACCGCCGAGCGCAGCCAGCATCGACTCGCCCGACGTCAATGCGGTCAGATGAATATCGAGCGCGCGCGCGACCACTTCGGTCTTGCGGCGCATGCCGGCGTCATCGAGACCGGTCCCGCGTCCCACCATCGACTCAGGGGATATCGCAGTCAGCGCACAGAGGAGCGCGGCGGCGGAGGTGCTGTTCGCGATTCCCATCTCGCCGATGCCGACCAGCGCCACGCCTCGATCGAGGAGTTCGCGGGCGATTTCGATCCCGACTTCCAGTGCGCGCGTCGCTTCGCCAGGTGTCATCGCAGGACCATCGAGGAAGTTCCGCGTTCCGGCGCCGACTCGGCGGTAAGTTACACCCGCGAGCGGGAGTGTGCTGGTATCGAGCTTGACGCCTACATCGACGACCTTGAGCAAGAAGCTGAAGCGGCGCGCGAGTACGCTGATGGCGGCGCCTCCCGCGGCGATGTTACGAAGCATCTCGGCCGTGACCGCCTGCGGAAATGCGCTGACGCCCTCGGCCGCGACGCCATGATCAGCGACGAAGACCGCGATTGCTCCGGGTCCGGATTTTGCGGACTCGTCATGCCGAATAGCGGCGTAGCGGCGTACGAGTTCCTCGAGATGGCCGAGGCTGCCGGGCGGCTTGGTGAGAGCGTTCAAGCGCGCGTCGGCGGCCCACGCCGCTTCGTTATCGGGCGGGCGGATCGAGGCGATGGTCTGACTGAGCAAAGACATGCCGCGCGATCGCATCACGAGCAGCCGCAGCTTACAAGGAGGGACGGTGGATCTATGAGAGCGCTACTGGTGGGTGTTTTCTTTGCTCCAGTATGCGGTCCATCCGCTGTAGTCCGGGGAGTCTTCCTGACACCATCGCTGGCTTTTGGCATAGGCCCAGGCCTTGTCAGTGAGCGGCGGATTGGGCAGCAGGCGCGCCCAATTGATCTTACGGGTTTGCGTTTCGACATGACATTCGATGTCGGCGACTACGCTGCCATCGGGATACCTGCCCCAAATTTCTATGTCGGGATGCCTTGAGAAGCTTTGCTGAAAGCGGGTCCAATCGTATTCATCACCGTTGTAGGTGAACTGCGGCTGATCGATGTAGGTCTGGCAGACCTTGGCGAAGTCGATAGTGCATCCGTTGTGTTGAAAGATCGAAGCGTTCGACTGCGCGGCTGCGGGCGAAGCTTGCGCTTGCGGTGCAGGCGAGTTGGGGGGCGGCGGAGTTTGCGATCCGCAGCCAGCGAGCGCGACTAATGACCAGACAGCGAGTAATCGTCGGATTTTCATCAGTTCCTCTTTGAACGAAATTACAAAATTCCTGGTTTTGTCGTCGCAACTTACATTTGGGTTAGAAAATATGCGAGCACCGGCGGTACCAGGAAAAAACAACACCCCAAACCGTCGTACATGGTACCAAATCGTCTGGAAATCTTCTTTGATCTTCGGACTAATCTACTTGGCATCCCCTATGCACCAACAAAGGGTGTGAGGTGAATGAATATGAAAAAGAAAATAATTAGTATTTTGCAGGCGGTCATAATGGTGTTCGCGATGGCAGCAGCGTCGGGTTGTTACGTGGGTGGTGGATGGCACGGCGGTGGAGGCTACCACGGCGACTGGCACCATCATTAAACACTAGCCATTAATAGCGATTCGGCGACGTCAACTGGCTATTAGAAAGAGGTTTCGCAAATGGCCAGTTGCGTCGCCAACCGCGAATACTAAGTTAACCAATCAATCACAGGCCCTTTAGTCGCGAGAAGGGGGTTTCTCGGGAGAATCTTCCGGAAAGATCGAAAGCCAGATCGAATGGTCGTCGATTTTCTTGAGGAGAGATTGGGCGCTGGACGAAGTTCTATCGCCGGAGTCGCTCCACTCATCGAAATGAATCAGCTCTTTCGGCGGTAGTCGTTGTGCCCAATCCGCGCTTGCCAGTATGGGACGATCCGGAAAGTTGCGGACATAGCCGACGCATAGATACGCGATCGGTATAACGTCGTCGGGGATGCCAAAGATTTCGGCCAACGCGTCATTGCGCATTATACTGACCCATCCCATACCGAGGCCCTCGGCGCGCGCCGTGAGCCACATGTTTTCGACTGCCAGGCACGCGGAGTAAATCTCGACGTCGCGGATACTGGTCTTGCCAAGCACCGCGGGACCGAAGCGATCAGGCTTACAGGTGACAATCAAATTGAGCGGAGCTTCGAGAATCCCCTCCAGCTTGAGTTTCAGATATTTCTCGCGGCGCTCGCCAGTAAACTGTGCCGCATTTTTGGCGTGCTCGGCTTCGAAGATTTCCTTCACGCGTCGGCGCCGGTCGACGTTGCGCACCACGATAAAATCCCAGGGCTGCGTGAAGCCGACGCTGGCGGCATGATGGGCGGCGATCAGAACGCGGGCTAGCGCCTCGTCGGGGATAGGTTCGGAGATGAACTCGCGGATGTCGCGACGGCGGAAGATGGCCTCGTAGAGGCCGCGCTTGAGTGCGTCGGTAAAAGCGTGGTGATTGGGCGCGTCGGTCGGCATGAAGCGAAGAGATGTTATCACGGGCGAACGCGGCTGGGACACGTCCGCCCGCGAGAAGGATCAGCGTTAGGCGGCGGCTTTTTTCGCTGCTTCGAGCGCCGCTTCGAAGTTTGGCTGCTCGGCGATTTCCTTGACGTACTCGACGTAGGTCACATTGTCGTTCTTGTCGACCACGAAAACGCATCGCGCCAGCAGATGCAGCTCTTTGATCAACGCGCCGTAGCCGGTGCCGAAACTCGCGCTGCGCCAGTCGCTCAGCGTGGTAACCTTGTCCACGCCCGCCGCGCCACACCATCGGGCCTGCGCGAACGGCAAATCCATCGAGACCGAGAGAATCTGCACGTCGCCCGGCAAGTTGCTCGCCTCCACGTTGAAGCGCCGTGTCTCGGCGTCGCAGACGGGAGTGTCGATCGACGGAATGGTCGTGATGATTTTAACTTTGCCCTTGAACTGATCGAGCGTCGCCGGCGCCATGCCCTTGCCGACCACGTTGAAGTTGGGTGCCTTTTGTCCGACTTTGATTTCGGGGCCGACCAGGGTCATCGGGTTGCCGCGCATCGTAACGGCGCCTTTGCGTTCTTCCGCCATTGGCGAATTCTCCTTGTGATGAATTGAAAATGTAATCGAGGACAACGAGAGATTAGAGCACCTCGCTACAAAGATCAAAGATGCGATTTGCCCGCTCAGCCCTGCTGCGGAAAAGTCACAGCGCTTTGACTGATCAACCAAATCAGGCTGCCATCAGGATCAGGATCGCGTTAATGACGGCGGTGGCTGTTGCGCCTGGAGCGCGCCTGGCAGCGGCGTTGATATAGCCCGACGCATAGATGATTCGCGCGATCACGAACAGCAGGCCGAGTGCGACGCCGAAGTGATAGCTGACCGCCAGCGAGAAAATCCAGACGGCCGGAATAAAGACGATCAGGCTCTCGAGAGTGTTGGCGTGAACGCGGAAGTAGCGCTCGAAGTCGGGATTGCCGGTAGTGGCGGGCGCCTCGACTCCGTACTTCTGCCGCGCCCGTCCCACCATCGCGCCCAGTATCACGTATTCGAGCAACGCCAGTATTGTCACTATCGAAAGTTCGTGAAGCCCGTCCAGATACGTCATGCGCCACACCTCCCCGATAGTTGTCGTTCCCCCGAACCAGCCGCTCGGATGAAGGGTACTCGCGCGAGCTGGAAAGTGCGATATGGAAAGCTCTAGCTGTGCCGGAATTTGGCTTGGCGCTGCACTTCCAACGCGTCGGCGACATCGCGCGCCGGACGTTCAGGCATCCATCCTTTGGTGTAATCGATTTCTTCCCACGATCGATCGTTGGCGTCCCACACGTAGGGCAGCTCGACGATTGACCCCGGCGCAGCGATGGTCTCGAACGCGCGCATCGCGTCGGTGACTATCTGGCGCTGCAAGTCGGGTTGATCGGGTGGCCCGGTTTGATGACCGAGCGGGAAGTTGATGAAGACGGCGCGCGGCGGCTTGACCGACTGGGTGATGTCCAGGGCGGAGGTCATACTGAGCGTGGGAATCCCGGCTGCTTCGACTGCGCGCGCGATCAGTCCAACGGACTGATGGCAAACGGGTCATGCAGGGACGAGGAAGAAAACGTCGGCGTGCGCTCGTTTAAGCTCGTCAACGATCTGCGGCGCGAGCTCGTCGCGAACTTTGCGCGCAGAATATATTCCGCCCATGAAGCTGAAAGCTGGGTCGACGAGCTCGCCGATGACGCCTGCCGCTGCGAGTTCCCGCATCCGATCGAGCGGGAAGACGCAGTTGGCATCGCGCTCGGCATCGCGAGTCGGATAGCCGAAGTGCCACACGCTTAGTTCGTCGGGCCGCGCGTCGATGGGAATGCGGCGATACGAAGCGTCTTCACGATGGAAGCGCGGCTGATCGCGATACATGATTCCGCCCGAGCTGAGCATCGCGACTCTGCATTTGCGTAAGGGCTTTGTGAGGGGCGTGAACGGCGGAGCATCGTTCTCGACCCATCGATAGGGAGTGAAATCGTCGTAGAGCTCTCGCGTACGCGGAATGTATGCGACCGGCATGGCAATTCAGTTTACGATGGCGGCGGACGATCCGGCAAACGAGGGCAAACGTCCTACTTTAGTCGCGGCAGAACCTCGGCGCCGAAACGGTCGAGCGAGCGACGCGCCTTGGTGGGATCGAGTCCCGGCAACTGCGTCACGACGATAAGCTCGGTCATTGGAGTGGACGTGATTATTTCGTCGAGCCGCGCGGCAACTTCGGAGGGCGTCCCGAGCACGCTGGTACGCCTGAGCCTGACCGGGTCGGGACGAATCAGCACCTTGCTCTGATCAGTGGTGCCGGCCGCGGCCGAGAGCCATTTGCCGTACAACTCGGCTTGATACATCAGCGCGTCGCGCGTCTCGCGCCACGCCTGCTCCTCGCTGTCGGCGATATAAACCACGCGGTTGCTGATGATGCTGTAGTGCGCGGGATCCTTGCCGGCGGCTTTCAGCGCTTCGAGATAAATGCTGATTTCCTTGCGTCCGCCGACGCATGCAAAGCCCATATCGAGCTCGGCTCCGCGGCGTATCGATTTCGTGGCGCCCGCGCCCCACAGCAACTCGGGATACGGCTGACTTACGGGCCGCGGCAGCACGCGTACGTCACGAAACTGGAAATATTTGCCGTCGAAGCTGAAGCGCTCGCCGCTCCACGCCCGCTTGAGAATCTCGATCGTCTCGAGTGTGCGGCCGAGTCGTTGCGCGCGCGGCACGCCGAAGCCTTCGAACTCCTCGGCCCGGTAGCCCAGGCCGATCCCAAGCCGCAACCGTCCGCCCGAGGCTACATCGACGAACGCGGCGTCCTCGGCAAGCTTCAGCGGATGAAGAAACGGCGCCAGCAGAACGTAGGTGCCAATTGTCACGCGCGTGGTACGTGCGGCGATAGCGGCAGCCGCTGGCATCATCGCGGGCAGGTAGCCGTCGTCGGTGAAATGGTGCTCGGTGAGCCAGATCGAATCGAAGCCGAGCTGCTCGGCGGCCTCAACCTGCGCGAGCGATTCGCGGTAAAGATCGCGAAACGACACCGTCGAGCCCGGTGGATTGCGGAAATCGAGCTGGTAGCCAACTTTGATCTTGCGCACGATTTACCTCAACGTGCGGCAAGTCCGCCGTCGACGATCAGTTCGGTGCCGGTGATATAGGACGCGTCGTCGGAGAGTAGAAAGACGATGGCGTTTGCTATTTCCCATGGAGTGCCCTGCCGGCGCATCGGGATTCGCGGCGCCACGGCGCTCTCGCGATCGCCGACCAGGCGGCGCACCATGGAGGAGTCGATCAGGCCGGGCAAAATCGTGTTGACGCGAATGTTGTCGCGCGCGTGCGAGACCGCGGCCGAGCGCGAAAGTCCGAGCAGCGCGGCCTTGGTCGCCTCGTAAGAGATCTGTGAGTTCGAGCGCATCGCGGCCAGCGACGAAACGTTGACGATTGCCCCGCCGCCGGCTTTAGCGATCTCCGGCACCGCGTAACGCATCATCAGGAAATGGCTGCGCAGGTTGACCGCGAACATCTGGTCGAAATCCTCGGTGGAGGTCTTCAGCAGATTCCCGCCGATGGCGATGCCGACATTGTTGACGAGCAGATGGAGCGCGGAAAACGCGCGGATCGTGGCTTCGACGGCAGCGCGGCATTGATCCTCGTCACTCACGTCGGCGGCGATCGCGTCGGCACGGCCGCCTTCGTCGCGAATTGCGGCGGCCGTCTGTTGTGCGAGCTCGAGTGAACGGTCGGCAACCATCACCGACGCGCCCTCGCGCCCGCACACTATCGCGGTCGCGCGACCGTTGCCGATCGAGAGCTTGTCGCCCGCTTTCGCCGGTCCGTCTGCGCCGCCCCCGACGATTAACGCTACCTTGCCCGTCAAACGAGCCATGATTCTTCCTCCGGTTGTTTATTCCGCCGCAGGACGCGCGGTTGGAAAGCGCCGCACGTATTGCAGGAAGCGCGCGAGCGCGCGGTCGGCGTCTATCAGCAGCCCGTCGTGAAAGCGGATGGTCTTCATGATCGGCTCGTCTTCTTGGATGAGGCGGCGAAAGAACGCCTCGCCAATTTGAAGCCGCTGCTCGCGCTCGGCGTCGCTGCCTTCGGACTTCGGAGTCGCGGTGACCGACCATCCGCGAGTTCTGCCGTCGGGCGTCGGCGTGCCTGTCGCCATCGAGAGAATCGCCATGCCGTTGAGGCGTCCTGCGAGCGCGATGGTGTTGGTTCCAGTCACGCGGATACGCTGATCGAAAACGCCGAGGTTGGGATCCTCGAAGCGCACGTCATACTGAATGCGGTAGTCGCCGACCTCGATCGCGTCGGGATCGCATTCTATTTTGAGACCGTGCAGGACGCGCAGATGCTGAAAGTCCATCGAGTTGGTGAACGGCACCCAAGGCTCGACCGGCAGATCGAAGGCTTCAGCGGTGCGGACGTCGAGGTCCGGCTCGATGTAGTCGACAAATTCGGGCACGTCGAACAGCGGCTTGATTCCGTTGAAGGCCCAGATCAGTCCCCATTTTTCGGCTGTGGGAAATTTGAACATTCGTGCGGCCTTGGGAATCTTCTCGGACGCGGGAATTTTCGTACATCCGCCGTCGGGACCGTATTGCCAATGATGGAAGGCGCATCGGATATCGTTGCCGACGACTTTGCCCATGCTGAGGTCGGCGCCAAGGTGCCGGCAGTACGCGTTCATGACCACGGCCTGGCCGTTTTCGCCGCGATAGGCGATGGCACGGCCGTCAAGGAAGTCGCGTCCAATCACCTCGCCGGCGCCTAATTCGGCGGAGCGCGCGATCGCGTACCAGGATTGATGGAATCCGGGCGGGGTTTTGCCGCGAGTCTTCGGAGTGCGAGCACCGTGTGCGCGCGGTAAGGCGGTGGTCGATGCCATCGTGAAGGCCTCCAGTATTCAGTCAGCGGTCATTTGCGCTCGTGGCGATTAAGCGGCTGCCGCAGCCGATTTTGTGTCGAATTTCGGAAGCTGGACGAAGAACAGCAGGCAATCTTCAACCACTTCGAGTTCGCGTCCGGTGTCGCCCGGATCCACGCGAAACGCAGCGTGAGTATCGAGCACCTCGCCGGAGGTAACGTCGCGAATCGCGCCGCGCTCGACGAACAGCAGCTCGGGCGCGCGATGGCGATCGACCTTGTGACGAGCACCGCGCGTCGCGCGAATCTCTCCGATGTTCAGAGCACGCTCGCCGAAGGTGGCCATGTGCTTCAATTCGAAACCGGGGTCATGCGTCGCAATCCAGCCGAAACCATCGGGATATATGATGACCGGCTCTTCGTATCGCGGCGGCGGGTATTCGACGGCGCGTCCGTTGACGTGCTCCCAAATTGCTTCGTAGCCATCCTTGCGAATGACGCGGTCGTCGGTTGTGCGGCGCGTAAAGACACCGCCGTCAAACTGGCCGAGGTCGGACAAGGTTTCGTAGCCGCGGGTCAGTTGCTGATAGCTCATGAAGCCGTAACCGGCCGACCCGCCCATCTGCAGTAGCAGTACGATGGACTTGCTGGTATCGGCTTGTGGGCCGTAGAAGGTTCCTTCGGGAAAATAGCCGACGGTGCCGGCCTTCAAATCCTTCCCGGGCGCGTAGTTCATCGCGCCTTCGAGACATAGCCGGACCTGGTCGAAGTTGTGGCGATGACGCGGCGTGTAATAGTTGCCCGCCGTTCGTACGATGCTCAGTTCGAAATTGTCGGGCGTGCCGGGCGTGCCTTGAAGCAATCGTTTGAAATCGATTCCGCCCGAGCGATGCCCCGAAACTTCGCCCCATTCAACGTCGGCAGCGTGTACTGTTTGCATAGCTGTGGGGTAGCGCGGGCCGATGCGCCGCGTCAAGGATTACGGCTCACTCGCGGCAGGATGGTGGATCTTGAGGATAGCGCCGCACGCCGTAATCGCATCCAGGACGCCGTCGGCCACGCGTCCGGTTTTTACGGTGCTGAGAAATCGATCGACGATTTTGTTCCACGCTCCATCCGGCGCGAGAGCGTGGGTCTCGTGGTCGGCGATGATTTCCACGTAGCGCTCGCCGAGCGAGACAAACAGCAGAACTCGGTGGCGCTGCTTGGGGTTTGCGAGCACGTGTGCATTGAACTCGCGATGTGCGAATTGCCACGCGCGAGCGTGCTTGACACGCGTCGGCACGATGAGGAGTCGGAGCGGTAGCCAGTCGAGTAGAAGGGTCAGGGCAATCAGGACCGGCAATTCGATAAGAATCAAGGTACGGCTCGCGATCTCGGGCCGAATCAGAGCTACCAATCCGCTGGACAGAATCGCGCCGACTGCGGCCCATGTGACGGGATAGATAGAATAGCGGTCGCTGACTCGAGTCACTACGACGCAAAGATCGGCAGCCGTTTCTTGCTCGATCGATGCGATTGCAGTGTCGATGCGATGATGCTCTGCGGACGTGAGTCGACTCGCCACGGTCACCAGCTTCCAGACGCGCCGCCGCCGCCGAAAGATCCGCCTCCGCCCGAGAATCCGCCACCACCTCCGCCGCCTGAGAATCCGCCGCCATAGTAAATTCCTGGTCCCACGCCTCGTCCCGCACGCCCAATCATTCGACTGCGGTTGCCGAGGTGATCACGGATGACCACCAAAGTTATCCAGAGCACAATGGCCAGGAGGATCAACATGTCTGGTATAGGATTGCCATCGTTCGCGGGCAGGTTGGACTCGGAGCCTGCTTGTACGCGGTTGCTTTCGTTGCCGTCCAGAACCGTCAGTATCGAGGTGGTGCCCTCTATGACGCCGCCGTTGAAATCTCCGCGCTTGAAGCTTGGCAGGATGTCGTTCTCGATGATGGTGCGGCTGGTAGCGTCGGTAAGTGTTCCTTCGAGGCCGTAGCCGACCTCGATTCGAACCTTGTGCTCCTTGGGCGCCACGATGAGCAGCGCGCCCGTATTCTTGCCTTTCTGCCCGATGCCCCAATTGCGGCCGAGCTGATAGCCGAAATCCTCGATCGTGTAGCCCTGGAGCGAGTCGAGCGTGACCACTACGACTTGCTGGCCGGTGGCGCGCTCGTGCGCGGCTAGCATGTCGGTTAGTTCGCTCTGGGTCGAAGCACTGAGCACGCCTGCGTCATCGACGACTCGACCGGTCAGCGCGGGAAATTTCGGCTCGGCGGCAAATGCCGAAGACGCGAAAACCAGCAGCAGGAAGAGCAGCGCGCTCACTGCTCGATTGCCACCATCCGCTCGCGCACAGCGAATGCGCATTAGAATTTGACCTGGGGCACCTGTTGGGCTTGGTCCGAGATGGTGAAGGTCTCGCGGACTTTCATGTCGGGGTAGAGGATGGATGCTATCCAGCGTTGCGGAATAGTCCTGAGCGCGGTGTTGTATTCCTGAACGGCGAGAATGTAGTCGCGTCGCGCGACGGCGATCCGATTCTCGGTGCCTTCGAGCTGCGATTGGAGCGCCAGGAAATTTTGGTTCGACTTGAGATCAGGGTAAGCCTCGGCAACCGCCAGCAGCCGGCCAAGCGCGCCGCTGATAGCCGCCTGGTTCTGCTCGAACTCGTGAAAGGCCTGGGGATTCGACAGGATGTCAGCGGGAAGCTGCATTTGGGTGGCTTTTGCGCGCGCTTCGGTCACCTGGGTGAGTACTTGCTGCTCCTGGTGCGCATAGCCCTTGACGGTCTCGACGAGGTTCGGGATGAGGTCGGCGCGGCGCTGATATTGGTTAAGCACCTCGCTCCATGCGGCCTTCACCTGTTCGTCGAGGGTCGGAATTTTATTGACGCCGCATCCCGACAGGCCGCCTCCAACCACCAACGCGAAGGTTAATACGAGAGTGAGCGCGCGAAAGTGTTTCGACCGCATCAAAGCGGGATTAGCGCGGGCGTATGCGTCGCGTCAAGCGAGGGGTATCAGGCGCCTTCGCGGCTCTTGAAACGATGCTGATTCGGCTCGGGTGGCATCGTCAGCAGCTCACGAGAATAGATCTCACCGAGGTACTCAATCAGATTGCGCATCGAGACTACCGCCGTCGGACGACCAGAGTCGTCGACCAGCGGAATGTGGCGGAAGCCCTCGAGCACCATCTTGCTAAGGGCGAACGCTACATTTGCGTCGGCCGGCAGGGTGAAAGGATCGGCAGTCATCGACACTGACACTGCAGTATTCACGAGATCGAGCGGCTGCCCGGCGACCTTCATCAGGATGTCGCGCTCAGTGAAGATGCCGGCGAGGCGGTCGTCCTCCATCACGAGGACGCAGGCGCGACGCTCCGCCTGCATCAGGTGAATCGTGTCGGCGAGAGTAGTGGAGGCTGAGACCATCAGCGGCGGCTGGGAGACCACTTCGCTGAGCGCGGTATTCGCAAGCGCGGATTCGAGAACTTGGGGGCCGGGATGTTCGTCGTCGAAAAGCAGCTCGCGGTCATCGTCTTCGCCTGGCATGAGTGAGCCCTCCGATGCGCATAATTCTGCGAATACAACCCTAGGCCGTTGACAAACTTAGGGCAAAGGGCCGCGAACACTAACGTTGCAGGCCAGCTCGCGGGCGCGCGAAATAGCTGACGCGCTAAGACTGAGGCCGCGCGGCTAGCTTACTCGATCGAGCACGTCGTCGAGCCAATCGAAGGCGCGTTGATGAAAGAGCGACCGATTGCCGTCCTCGCAGTGTTCGCCCGCGCCTTCCGCATTGGTGAAAGTCATGAACTTTTTGTCGCAAGTGAGCTGGTCGAAGAGCATCTTCGCTTGAGCGGCGATGTCGTCGTTCTCCGCGTAGCACACCAGCGTGGGACAGGAGATCTTCTGCGCCCATCCTTCAAGCGAATAATCACGAGTCAAATTCACGTAGTCGAGCGGAGTGGATGCGTGATGTACCAACATGCCACGGCGTAACGCCCATCCGCGCGTCGGATGCCGCACCATTGACGAGAATACGCGTCGCAGGACCGCAGTTGCGAAGAGACTTTCGCCGGTCAAACCGGAGCGCAGAAATCCTGGCACTCGATCCCGGACCGCATCGAAAAGCGAGTATTGTCCTGGGTCGGCGATCAGCGCGGCCAGGCGCGGCTCGCTACTGGCGGCGCGCGGCGCGAGATAGCCGCCGAAACTCAGTCCCATAAGCGCGATGCGAGAGGGGTCCACGTCAGCGCGCGTGAGCAGGTAGTCCACTACCGGGCGGATGACATTTTCCCAATCGGGCCGCGAATGGAGTCCTTGCTTGATGAGAGCAGCGCCCTGACCGGGGCCGTCGAAGCAGATGCAGTTGTAGCCGCGACGGACGGCGGCGGCAGCACCGAAAAAGTACAGTTCTTCGGCGGTGCTGTCATAGCCGCCATTGAGAATAAGCGTGCACGATCGCTGCCCATCGATGTTTGCACGATAGAAATAACCTGGCAGCGTTCCGCCCTCGTAGGGAATTTCGATTCGCTCTACCGGAGGTGAGAACAAAGCCGCGGCTTTCCGGAAGGCATCCACTTGAAGATCGAATTCACGAGTCACGCGCGGATCGAGAGGAGCACTCATCAGAAAGATATAAGAGGTGCGGAAATAGTTGGACGCTCTCAGCCATGCTTCGCGCGCGCTTTGCGAATGAGCTTGCTGGAAACTGCTTTCGGCGCTGGAATAAACCCGTTGTGCGGTCGCGGACCATTGGTCGTGCCAACTCGTCGCATCGCCCTCGCGAATGCGCGTGGCAGTTGAGATACACTCGCCCACATCGGCGCCGCCGTAGTACACATGGTTAAGCGCGCGCAGCAATTGACCGTCGAACACGGGATCCTTGAACAGGATTTTCATTTGCTACCGAAGATATTTGGAGAGACGAGTAAAGAGCGCATGAAACGACGGGTGCTTAAATCCTTCTGTTTGGTTTTGCTCGCCTTGTTAATTTGTTGCGCTTGGCCAGCGAAGTCAAACAGCATTGCCGCCCAGCCTATCAAGGTTGGCGTCGTGCTGCCGTTCTCGGGCGGTGTAGAGCTCTATGGTAAGCAGGCAAAACTCGGAATTGATCTGGCCGTAAAGGAAATAAACGCCTCCGGCGGCATCCTGGGACGGCCGTTAGAAGTGATCTACGAGGATGACAAGACCGACCCTGCGGTCGCGGTTGCGGCGACGAGCAAGCTGATCGAGCGCGACGGCGTGCTTGCTGTGGTCGGACCAATCACTTCGAGGAACCTGGACGCAATCGAGCCGGTGATCGAGCGCACGAAGACCCCGCTTTTATACGCGACCAACTACGAGGGAGGCGCGTGCAGCCGGTACATCTTCGCGTTCAGCAGTGTTCCTAACCAGGAGCTAGCCCAGTTGCTGCCTTACATGAACCAAACCTTTGGGAACACTTACTACATGCTAGGAGCCAACCACGCGTGGCCGCAAAAAATGTTTGAATATGCGCAGCCGATCGTGCAGGCGCTCGGCGGTAGAGTAGTCGGCATAGAGTTCACTACCGGCAAGGAAAAGGATTTTGCACCCATGATTGCACGGATAGCTGCGACCGAGCCAAAGGTGCTGTTGTTCGCGCTCAAAGGCGATGGCATGAACTTTATCCCACAGGCGTATGATCTGGGACTTATGAAAAGTGTGGCAGTCGCCTTCCTCGGCTTGTCCGAGGCTGACCTATCGGTCTTTGGGAATAAGGGACAGAATATGTTTGTGGTCGTACCATTCGTTAGCTCCAGCGACGCACCGCCGGTCAAGGCGTTTGTGGCTAGCATCAAGGCGGAAGCCGGTGCTGATGTCGCGGTGTCGAACTATGCGGTGACTCACTACAACGCCCTGTTTGCGATGAAGGCGGCGCTTCAAAAGGCGGGCAAAGTCAACAAGGAAGCGATGATCGATGCGCTCGAAGGTCTAGCGATCGAATCGCCTACAGGAACCGTGACGATTGGTAAGAACCATCATATGACGATGAACATGTTCCTGGCAAAGACAGAGGGGAACGAGCTCGTGATCGTCCGCGCGCTAGGCGAGATCGCGCCGAAGCCGGGATGCGATTGATATGAAGCTGATACTGTTGCTTGCAACATATGTCCTTTGCGCGCCGGTCATTCCTGTTAGCGTCGCTTTGGCGAACGAGTTGAACTATGGGTGCTCGCAGTCTGCCTTGGGACTCACATTCTCAGTGGAAGGCGGGCATTACAGTGGAGTAGTCACTTGCGGCAACCTCTTTCTCCAATCGAGCATACCTAAAGCGCCAGTTGTCCGATGGAAAGACGCCGACGGAGCCAAGCTCTATACATTGATGATGGTCGATCTCGATGGCAATGCAAATGGTTCATGGCCGGACGCGGTGTCTCCGGGTGAGAACGCTCCCGTACGTCATTGGATCGTTGGAAATATTCCCGGCCCGTTACTCGGCGGCAACGGTTACGTCGAGGCGGGTAGCAGTCCGGCGACCAGAGAGATACGCGTGCTGCAGCCGTATCGCGCTCCGCACATCCCGGTGGTTTCGGATCGATATGGCGTTTATTTGTTCGAACAAAGCAAAGAAATCGACTTTGCGGTGTTGTCGGGACCTATAACCAATTTCGACTACTCATCCTTCATTGACACTTATCACCTGGGCGAGCCCAAAGCTTCCAACTATTTTGTGACGCTATACACCTCTGAATCGCCGTTTTCCGGAAAGCCCTTTCATGGCAACGATGTCTCGCCAAGCTGGCACCAGGGCTATGGGAAAGGAAAGCTGGCGCCGATTCAATGATCTACTTCGACGCCGCAATCATTTCCTCGACGTCTCGCAGCCGATCCTTGCCAAAAAAGATCTCGTCGCCGACGTAGAAAGTCGGTGAGCCAAAGGTGCCTCGCTCGACCGATCGATTCGTGTTCTCGATCAGCTCGTCCTTGACCGGCTTGGTTTCTATCAACTCGAGGATCCGCGCGGTTGGCAGAGAGGCTGCGTCGAGCGCTGTGCGGAAGACGGTCGGATCATCCATCTTTTTGGGGTCAGCCCACATGTTTCTGTAGATCTCGTGGACATAGTGCTCGAACTCGCCGAGCGACCGCGCGGCAATTGCACCGCGCATCATCATGAGAGTGTTGACGGGGAAAAAGGGGTTACTCTGAAAACGGGTAATTCCATGACTCTTTATGAAGCGGTTCATTTCCAGGCGTTCGTACTCAGGCTTGTTCCTGATGCCCGCCAGACTTTGCGCGGGCGAGCGATTGTTGGTCGCCTTGAAGACGCCGCCCAGCAGAACAGGAACGTAGTCGAACTTCACGCCGGTGCGCTTTTCGATTTCGGGAATCACGAGATGGCTCAGATAGGCGTTGGGACTGCCGAAGTCGAAATGAAATTCCACCTTGACCATAGGCTTCACCATTTTTCCCCGAAGGGACGTATCTCGAGTTCGAAGGTCCACGCATCGCGTGGCTGCTGGTAGAGCTGCCAATATGAGTCGGCGACGGCAGCTGGGCGCATGAGCCGTGCGAGATCCAAGTTCTTCATCGCCTCGTCGCCCTCGCGTTCCCTGATTCGATCGCGCACCCAGGCGGTATCGACTCCAGCATCGATTATCAGGTGGGCAACGTGGATATTCTTCGGCCCGAGTTCGCGCGCCGCGGCTTGCGCGACTGCGCGCAGACCGAATTTTGCAGCAGCGAACGCCGCGTAGCCGGCGCCGCCGCGCAGGCTGGCGGTGGCTCCCGTGAAGAAAATCGATCCACGGCCACGCGGAAGCATCAGTCGGGCCGCTTCTCTGCCCGCGACGAATCCGGAGTAGCAGGCCATTTCCCAAACCTTGCGGAACACGCGGTCCGTGGTTTCGAGCAGCGGAAAGTTTACGTTTGCGCCGATATTGAAGATGCAGACCTCGAGCGGCAAGTGCTGGTCGGCGTCTCGCAGAAAAGCGGTGAGGTCATCTTCCTTGCGAGCGTCAAGCGAGCGCGCAGAAATTCGGCCACCGTTTGCCTCGACCTCGGTAACCAAGGGCGCGAGTTTGTCACCTTGGCGACGTCCGGCGAATACGGTGAAGCCTTCAGCCGCAAATTTTTTCGCGACTGCGCCGCCGATGTAGTCGCCGGCGCCGATTACTGCTGCCGAGGCATTTCTATGTTCCAAAGGACGACTCTCCCAGATGACGATATTTCCGGACGCTACCGATCAATCGTTGCGACTCGATTCACGTAACATACGTATCATTGCCTGGGTCGAAGCGGTGTCATTAAGCTTTGGAAACGGCTCGTCGGGTACGGCCACCCCGAGAAAGCGGCATAGCGGCGCCCATCCTTCTCGAACGTCGAATACCAACAGGCGCTTAGGGTCTATCGACTCGCGAACCTCTTGAGTGTGCCGATTGAATACCTCGATCGCGTGAGCCTTGTCTTCGAATCGGTTGTCGAAACTCTCGGAGAGGATCGCTTTTCGTACCATCTCGGTCTGAAGCCGGACGAGTTCGGGCGCGTTCGCAGCTGCCGGCGATTTCATCGGCTGGTAAATCGTATCGATCATGCTCTTGTACCATGCTTCCGGATCGCGCACAGACAGCAGGACTTTTGCTTCCGGATAGTGAACAGCAATTTCACGCCACCATCGCGCTGCCGGCCAATCGACCGTCGCGCGAAATCCGCTGAAGAGTAGATCCCAATCCATCGAATGCTCGAACGCCAGGCGATGCCACATCGCGACGTGTTCGGGGCGCGAAAAAACTTCCATCATGTGATAGCAGGGACCGAACCCGATCTTTTCGAGCGCGGTCTTGAGTGACAGGGTGCCGGTTCGTCCGAATCCGGCGCCGACGACTTTCAATGCCATAGTTTTTGGCACCTCGCTTCGGTGTACGAGTCCCTTTACAACAATTGACTCATACTTGCGATGATCTCTGCGCTACGCTCTTATGCGAACAAGGGTCCTCGCGGTAGAGCGGTACCGCTGACGTGCAGATCGACAAAGCAGACTTCGTAATTGTCGGGGCTGGCTCCGCGGGCGCGGCGCTGGCTGCGCGACTGTCGGAAGATGCTCATCGTTCGGTGCTGCTACTCGAAGCCGGGCCCGACTACCGCTCGGTTGAGACGCCCGAAGCCATGCGCGTCGCGAATCCCGCGGCGATCATTCTCGGCTCGGAGGATCTGCAGAAATATCAATGGGGCGCGCTCAAGGCGCGGCGCACCGACGTCCAGGAGCCCATGCTTTATTGGCGCGGACGCGGCGTCGGCGGCAGTTCCGCCATCAACGGGCAGATCGCGATTCGCGGGATGCTCGCCGACTTCGACGAATGGGCGCGCCAGGGTTGCACAGGATGGTCGGGTGCGGAAGTGCTGCCTTACTTCAAGAAGCTCGAAGACGATCTCGACTTCGGTGACCGCCCTTATCATGGCCGCGGCGGTCCGATTCCGGTCTGGCGCGCGCCGCAGGATCTGTGGGGCGGCACCGATCGCGCGCTGCGCGACGTCTGCCTGGAGCTCGGCTACGGGTGGTGTGAGGATCACAACGCGCCTTCAGGCACGGGAGTATCGCCCTACGCGATGAACCGTCGCGCCGACGCCCGCGTCTCGACCAACGACGGCTACCTCGAACCGGCGCGCGGACGCCCGAACCTTCGAATCGCCGGCGACGCGCTGATTGATCGCGTCGAGTTTGCAGGCAACCGCGCAGTCGCGGTGCATGCGCGCATGCGCGACGGATGGACGCGCGTCGAGGGCGGCGAGATCGTCTTGTGCGCCGGCGCGATTCATTCACCCGCGATCCTAATGCGCTCAGGTGTCGGACCCGCCGATGACCTGCGTGCGCTCGGAATTCGAGTCGTTGCCGATCTTCCGGTAGGAAACGATTTGATCGACCATCCGATGATCGCGATGGGAATGGCGCTCAAGCCCGCGGCTCGCGTCCCGAATCCTTACTCACGCCATACTAATTGCGCGGTCAGGTACAGCTCGGGCCTCGGCGGTGCGGGCGAGAACGATATGTTCCTGCTCGCGATGAACCTGCTGGGCATGGGGCGCGCGCACGGCTTTATCTGGATGACCGCGTACCAGACATTTTCGCGCGGGCGTTTGCGAATCACGTCACCAAATCCCGAAATAGATCCTGACGTGCGCTTTCAGATGCTCTCCGATGAGCGCGACCTGGTGCGCATGCGCGATGGTGTGCGTAGACTTCGCGAGTTCACGCTTCATCCCGCGATCCAGCAGGCCGCCGACGCCGTGGGATTCGGCAATCCGATGCTGATGGCCCAGGGCCAGCTTGAAGAACCGCCGGCCAACAATGCGCTGGACGACTGGATGCGGGCGAACTGCTTCGATTCGCAGCATGCCGCTGGCACGTGTCGGATGGGTCCCGCGTCCGATCCGCGCACGGTAGTCGATCCCAACTGCCTCGTGGTCGGAATCGACGGACTGCGCGTAGTCGATTGCTCGGTGATGCCTGAGATAGTTCGCGCTAACACTCATCTCAGCACGGTGATGATTGCCGAGCTGATGGCCGATAGGATCCGCGGCCGCGCGACGACTAGCCAAGTCAAAGACTCGTAGTAGAACTAAGGTACGGAGGAGGAAAAGGCCCGGTGGCCTTACCGGTCTTCAAAACCGGACTGGCGGCTAATATTGTCGCCGGAGGGTTCGACTCCCTCCCCCCTCCGCCACTGACCCTTATCGAGCTGGCGCGATCTATTGCGTCAGCCAATTCTCAAGTCTTCTCTCTTAGTGCAATCCCGGGGGCGTCGCGACTGCGGCGTCAACGTCGCTCTGCGGAACATCTTCACCCTTTTTCAACTTGGCCATCAGGCCGTTGATCTTCTTAATCTGGCCGTCCAGATCGGCCTGCGCATGTGGGTCTTGTGAAGACTTTTGGCGCATGAACTTGAAGCGTTTCTTAGCGTCTCCCAAGGTCTTCATGGCTGAGTCTTTGTCCGCCATCGCGCTGGTCGCGGCTGCCTCTGGAGCGGGCTGCGCGTATGACACTCCGAAGTGGACAGGAGCAGTCATCCCGGCCATCACCATCAACGCTACAATCGCGATTTTCCGCATGTTCCTCCTCCCGCAGGCGCCCGAGAATGGCCGCGCGGTCGGTCTTTCCTGCCAAACGGAGGTTACGGGGGCATTAACGACAAATTGACGCGAGATGAAATAGCGGTTCATCAGCGCCACTGTTCGATACTACCAGTGGTTATTTTTTGACCTTGGGTGCCTTCCCGGTCCCGGACAGTCCCACAGACTGTGGCGAGCCGGCCAGTTCGTCGACAATCATCAGTTGTCCAGTCTGCTCTGACGTGTCATTCGGACTGAAGGTCACCGACACTTCGCAGCTCTTGCCCGGTGGGAGAGTCTTTGCGCACTGGGACTTCACCGCGAACGTCGACGGCGATGCGCTCTCCATCGTGATAGTCACGGCTGCACCTTTTTTCCCGCTCGTATTCTTTATCTTGACCTTCTTGGCTTTGCTGGTAGATCCGACTGTCACCTTGTTTCCGAATCCGATCGAGGCCGGAGTGATGTTCAATTTCCCCAAGACCCCGGGGAACAGCCCGTACACGGCGAGCTGGGTTTCAGTTCCCATATAGACCGAGCCGTTGGCTACCGTCGGAACGGCAAACTTTACTGCCGGTCCGGGGTTGTCTGAGCTTTTCTTGCTACTGTCATATAGCTTGGTCTGCAGATTAGTGGCATCAAAGGCATAAAGAATCGCGGGACCGTTTGACTGGTATGCCGAACTATCGATCGCCCACAGGATACCGCCAGTCGTGCCGTTGGCGGAGATAGTTGGCGATGCGCCGGGGAATCCAAAGCTGACGCTCGCAATGGACGCTCGCGGCGTCTGAATCATTCCGTTCTCGAGGACGAACATCTTCGGCACATCGCCTTCACCGATCGTGTAGATCATATTTTGCAGGCCAACGTCCGGTACTGTCCCCTGCCAGTATGCGGGAGTGCTGAACATTCCATTAACCACGCTGGGCACTTCCTGCACCATCTGGTCTCCAGAGGCATTGAATCCACCCATCGAATCGCGATCGACCAGATAGATTGTGCCCACCTTGCCGATGCCTATCATCAGATGTGGATTTGGACCGGGCTGATCAGGCAGCAACAGGTTGCCGCCCGAGCCCATGTCCAGATCATCGTCCTCGAGTGTCATCTCGTTGAGTGGTGTGAAAAAGCTGCTGACCGTCATAGTTCCGGTGGTTCCAACGCCGGGGGTCAGCCTTAGGAAGCTATCGCCGTAGTCGACCGGCGACGCGCCGGTATCGAAAGTTCCGTTGCCAGTGATCGTGATCAAATCGCCGTTGGTATCGACGCCGGGACCGCATCCAGCCTCCCAGATACCGCCTAGTGAGCCGTTGGGCGTGGTGTTGTATACGACTTCCTGGGTCAGCATCGTCTCGTCGTAGCCGAGAATCCATCCGTGGTACGGGGAAATGTCGCAATGCGAAGCGAAGCTCAAGTAGACCACGCCGTTGGCGAGCGTCAGCGCTGGCCGATCATGCTGGAGCAGTGGATCGAAGGAAACCATCCCGTCAACGCTAGCCTGTCCGGTGCCTGGGACGCTCGCCGTGATCGTCACTGGACTGTGCGGCATTTCAAGCCCGGTGGTGATATCAAGCGCATGAAGTTGCTGCTGATAACTGCCCGGCCCGAGCTTCACCTTGGAGACCACGTAGAGGGTTCCCGTGTTCGGGTCGATCACGGGGGTCGCTGTGATCCCGATCATAGGGACCAGGTCGGTGCACCCGATGTCGGATGACGGCACCGGGGTGATTCCATTTGCAGAATCGATGAAGCTCGTTTTCCAGAGCGGAGGGCCAGCCGCGTCCGCGTCGAATGCGTAAACGCTGTCGTTTTCCGTCGCGATGTATATGACGTTATGCGTTCCCTTGCCCGGAATCGAAACTGCAGGCACGTACAAGGGCTGCGTATAAGCATAGCCGTCGAGAGCGTCGGTGAACTGCAACCCAAAATTCGAGGCGTTCACTATCGACGGGGTCAGCACGCTCTCAGTCAGGTTCTGTCCGGTCCGAAAATTATCATTCCGATACAGGAGTTGACCGGTGAATCCCGGTTCCAGCGCACGCGGGGAACTCTGCTTCGACTGCGATTGCGCCAGCCCGCCAGCCGCAGGTGCAATCAGGCCAGGGCCTGAGAGAATTGCGACCAACACCACCCCGCCACGAACAAAACCTGCCAACAAGCGCTTAATCACGTCTACCCGCCGAATGTTCCTCTTAAGTTGCGACGCATTGTAACGAGTTAACGTGCAGTACGTCTATGATTAAAGGCGACTAACGCCGGGCGAACTCCGCGGAAGATATTGGCGCACTTTCGTGATACTCGGTAATTTGAGGCACCCTGCGTGGACACCCCTCCCGACGACCGGTCGCAACCATTTCAACGGCTGACGCGATGGCTCACACCCAATCGATCTGCAGCGCTCCGCCAGTATCGGTCGCGCGCGCGCATCTATGATCTCGAGCTCGCGTTGTTCGAACCGGTGCGTCAGCACGCGGTCGAGTTGCTCGGTCTGAAAGACGGAGACCGGGTGCTGGATGTTGGTTGTGGGACGGGATTGAGTTTTTCGGCATTGGAGGCCCTGGTTGGGCATGAGGGATCGATTGTCGGAATCGAGCAAAGCCCTGAGATGCTCGAGCGGGCTCACGCGCGTGCGGCTGACAACAACTGGGACAACGTCACCCTCATCTCGCATGCGGTCGAGGAGGCCCAGATACCGCTGGCTGCCGATGCTGCCCTGTTTCATTTCACGCACGACATCATGCGCACGCCCAAGGCGCTCGCCAACGTCGTCAATCATCTCAAGGCCGGTGCGCGAATCGTCGCGGCCGGACTCAAGTGGGCGCCGGTCCGCACGATGCCGCTGAATCTCCTGGTATGGAATGCCGCGATGCGCTCGACCAGCACGCTCGAAGGCCTCGCCCGTCCGTGGAGCCATCTCGAGCCTTTGACGTCGGAACTCGAAGTCGAGCAGATGCTCGGCGGCACCGTTTACGTCGCCAGCGGCCGCGTAAAGCAGCGCTGAACTTTCTGATAATATTTGCATAATGGCGTCGCGAGGCAGTGAAGGAGTGAATCTCAAATACCCGGCTCGCGACTCCACCAGGTCATGAGACATACATTTGTTCTTGCGACTCTATTTGTTGCGATCGCCGCGTTTGGATGCGGTGCTCAGCAACCCAGCCAATCGCAATCCCAAACTGCCGCCGGACCTCAATCGGATTCGCAACTCGTGATCGCGCCCGCGGTCGTCGACCAGCCCGTGCGTGCCTTGCCGTTCAAGGGCAAGCTCCTTTCCGGTGATCCGGCCGAACTTCCGCCCGCGGTCGCAATGTCACTGTCGGACACGTCGCCGGTGACATTCACCTATCGCGAAGAATTGACACACGACGACTACCATGTGCCGCTGATTGTCAGCGCACTCGATCCTGCCAACCTGGTCGGTGCTCCGCTCGGTGACATCGGCACGACTGCGTTTGCGTCTTTGTCGGTCAGCGCCGGCGACACTATCCTCGGCGACTACACCGCCAAGGAGCACGTCTCAAAATCGTACAGCATGTACACGCATCCGACTCACAAGGAGGTTGACGACGCCGCTCGGGTCGCGGTGCGGCAAAGGATCGAGCAGAAACTTTATAAGGATGAGGCGCGGTTGGCGCAGGCAGCCGCCGTCGCAACAAAATCTCACACTGCGTCTGCCGGCCAATGAATCGTCGCTTTGTGGTGCTGTTGCTCGTAGTCGCCGGCACCGTAGTCGGATGCGCCGTGCAGGGACAACCATTTGAAAAAATATCGTCACCTCCGGGCAATGCGGTGATCTACGTCTACCGGCCATACAGCTACGCCGGGTCCGCGCTGAAGCCCGCGGTTACATGCGGCGAAGACACTGCCCGCATCGGTCCGGGCGGCTATCATGCGTTCGTCGTTCCAGCCGGCGAGAAGGTCGTTTGCAGCATGGAGACCGACACTTCTGACGAAGTCGAATTCCAAACCGTGCGGCGGTCGTACTACGTTAGAGAAGAACTCGGATGGGGCCGGCTCACTGCAACGCCGCATCTGAATCCCATCGACACTGACAAAGCGCAGACCGAGATCCAGAGCTGCAAGCTGGAACCCGAAACGACTGCCGGCGGGAGCGCGAACTGATGCCGCTCGAAGCCGACGTTACCCAGGTCCGCGAGAATCATCGTTTCGATGAAGGGCGTCTCGAACGTTATCTGACCGACCGGATGCCGGATTTCCGGGGACCGTTGACCGTTGAGCAGTTCGTCGGTGGCCAATCGAATCCCACTTTCCTGCTCGAAACTCGGGACGCTCGCTTCGTCATGCGCAAGAAACCTCCGGGGACGCTGCTCCAGTCTGCGCACCAGGTCGAGCGCGAATTTCGAATCATCAAGGCGCTCGCGACGACTGACGTGCCGGTGCCGCGCGTGCATCTCGTGTGCGAGGACGCCGGCGTCATCGGCACCGCGTTCTTCCTGATGGACTTTGTCGAGGGACGCATCATGCGCGATCCGATGATGCCCGACTCGAACCCGCGTGAGCGCGCGCAGTGCTACGACTCGATGATTGACGTGCTCGCACGCCTGCACAAGGTGGACTTTCGCGCGATTGGGCTAGGCGACTATGGCCGGCCGCAAGCGTACGTCGCGCGTCAGCTCGCGCGCTGGTCCAAGCAGTACCAGGCGTCGAAGACCGAAGAGATTCCCGAGATGGATCGCCTCACCGAATGGCTCGAGCGCAATATTCCCAAGGCTGATGAGACGACGATCGCACATGGCGACTACCGCATGGAGAACCTGGTCTTTCACCCGGCCGAGCCGCGCGTGGTCGCGGTGCTCGACTGGGAGCTGTCGACGCTTGGGCATCCGCTGAGCGACCTGGCGTGGGCATGCAGGCCGTATCATTGCCCTCCCGGCATCGACGGCGTGTTGAGTTTCCAGGGTATGGATCTGAAGACGCATGGCATTCCCAGCGAAGATGAATTCCTCGCGAGCTATTGTCGGCGCGTCGGACGGGCCGGCGTCCCCGACTTGATGTATTTCGCCGCGTTCTCATTTTTTCGCGGTGCCGCGATCTCGCAGGGAATTGCGATGCGCGCGAAACTTGGGAACGCCAGCGGTCCCGATGCCGCCGCCCGCGGCTCCAAGACGAGACTGACGGCCGAGCTTGGGTGGGTTATCGCGCAAAAGTGCGAGCTCGGTAAATCCAAATCGTGAGCCTGTCCGCAGAAATGCCGGAAATCGTCAGTCTCGATGCAGTCGCGCTTTCCCACGCGATCGAGTCGAAGCGATTCTCTTGCGTTGAAGTGATGACCGCGTATCTCGATCGCATCGAGCGCCTTAACGCGCGCGTCAATGCGATCGTTTCGCTTGAGCATCGCGACGGTCTGCTCGCGCAGGCCAAGAGTCGTGACATGCAACTGGCGCGCGGCGAGCGTCTTGGC
The DNA here is from genome assembly GCA_963842215.1 of uncultured delta proteobacterium. Classification (GTDB taxonomy): domain Bacteria; phylum Desulfobacterota; class Binatia; order Binatales; family Binataceae; genus Binatus. The sequence continues at coordinate 350,880 of CAWJFQ010000010.1, forward strand.
TGGATGCACGGTCTTCCGCATGCGGTCAAAGATCTCGAGCCCACCAGGGGCATCCGCACTACGATGGGGTCGCCGCTGTTCAAGAATTTTGTTCCGGGTGAGGATTCGATCCTCGTCGAGCGAATCAAAGCCGCCGGCGCTATCATCATCGGCAAAACCAACGTGCCCGAGTTTGGGCTGGGCTCGCAGACCTACAATCCTGTCTTTGGCACTACCCTCAACGCCTACGATCAATCGAAGACCTGCGGCGGCAGCAGCGGCGGCGCGGCCGTTGCGCTTGCGCTCAGAATGGTTCCGGTTGCAGACGGCAGCGACCATGGCGGGTCGCTGCGAAATCCGCCCGCGTTCAACAATGTGTTCGGACTGCGAACTTCGTTTGGCCGGGTGCCGTCGTTGTTCAACGAGGTCTTCATACCGTCGATCTCTGTGCATGGTCCGATGGCGCGGACGGTGACGGACCTTGCGATGTTTCTGTCGGTCATTGCCGGATACGACGCGCGCACGCCGCTGTCGATTCGGCAAGACGCCGCGGAGTTCACACTACCGCTCGCGCGCGACTTCAAAGGAACCCGCATCGGATGGGTCGGAGACTTTGGCGGACTGCCGTTCGAGGCAGGTGTGCTCGAGCTATGCGAAGGAGCACTCAAGGCATTCGAGACGCTCGGATGCATCGTGGAACCCGCGATGCCCGACTACCCGCTGGAGCCCGTGTGGCAGAGTTGGTGCAAGATTCGAGCGTGGCAGATTGCCGCGATGCTCAACGGGCCCTATTCCGATCCTGCCCGCCGCGCGCTGATGAAACCCGAGTTGCAATGGGAAATCGAAAATGGCATCAAGGCCGGCGCTCTCGAAATTGTTGACGCGAACGTCGTGCGTACCGGGTGGTATCATGCGGTCCGCAAATTTTTCGAAAAGTACGATTTCATGATCGCGCCCGCCGGCCAGGTGTTTCCATTCGACGCGGCAACTCATTGGCCCAAAGAAGTCGGCGGCGTCTCCATGGATACCTACCATCGCTGGATGCAGGTGATGATTCCGATCTCGATGTCGGGATGCCCGGCGCTCAGCGCACCAGCCGGCTTCAACCAACGTGGCTTGCCGATGGGTATTCAGATTGTAGGACCGAATCACGCCGAGCTGGCCTGCATGCAGCTCGCGCATGCGTACGAGCAAGGGACCAACTGGGTGACCCGGCGACCGCCTTCGACAGCAGGCTGAGTTGAATCTCAGAATCGCGATATGACCGCCCGGCTGAATCTTACTTTCGCGGCCGCAACCATTCTCACCCAGCTTTTGCTGAACGCCTCTGACGCCCGCGCTCGCTCGGCGTTCACCGAATTCGGCAATCCGGAGATGGTGCAAATTCTCGGCTACGATGACAACGACGGCAACAGCAACGATGCGATGGAGCCGTTCATCAGCCGCGACGGGAATTACCTGTTCTTCAACAGCTCGAACGCTGCTCCCACCACCAACCTGTTCTGGGCGACTCGCATCGATGACGTGACGTTCCAGTACCAGGGCGAGATTGGCGGCGAGGTCAACAGCAGCGGTCCACTCGATGCGGTCGCGTCGATGGATTCGAACGGCATCTTTTACTTCATCACCACCAGAAGTTATGGCAACGCCGGCACCCCGGGATATCTGTCAACTATTTATTCCGGACCGTTCGCTGATGGCGCCGCAGCTACTGTGAATCCGGTGCCGGGCGTCGCGGCGCCGAAAGCGGGGCTGGTGAATTTCGACCAGGAGATCAGTGCCGACGGCAACACGCTGTACTTTACACAGGGCAACTACGCGACCGGGAATCTGACGAGCACCAGGATGATGGTCGCAACCCGCCAGAGCAATGAGTTCGTGGTCGATCCAAAGAGCGCCAAACTCATGAAGACGATCAACGACAAGCACCTTAATTACGCGGCGGACACGTCGGCTGACGAGCTCGAGTTCTTTTTCACGCGCACCAATCTCAAGGTCGGTCCGGCGATATACATGGCCACCCGCAAATCGACGTCGAAGCCATTCGGTGAGCCGAAGAAAATCGAAGCGATTACCGGGTTTGCCGAGGCGCCCTCGATTTCGCCCAATGATCTATCGCTCTACTACCACGCGAAGAATCCAAGCGGCATATTCGTGATCAATCGAGTCACGCGCACTCTAAAGCCGTAGTGCGAGGGCTACCTGGTCAATCGGCTGCGTGCGTCTCGGCAGGAGCTGGAGTTGGGCGGCGGCCCAGCGCTCGGCGCCACAATCCTGACCATCCTGCGCTCAAGCGATCCATGTACAGGTAGATGACCGGCGTCGTGTAAAGCGTCAGGACCTGGCTCACCAGCAGGCCGCCGACGATCGCAATTCCCAGCGGCCGGCGCATCTCGGAGCCTACCCCGTTGCCGAGTGCCAGCGGCAGTCCGCCGAGCAGCGCGGCCATCGTGGTCATCATGATCGGGCGAAAGCGCAGCACGCACGCTTCGTAGATCGCGTCATGCGGCGACTTGCCTTCTTTGCGCTGAGCTTCGAGCGCGAAGTCGATCATCATGATCGCGTTTTTCTTGACGATGCCTATCAGCAGGATGACTCCGATCAGGGCGATCACGCTCAACTCGATGTGGAACAGCAGTAGCGCGAGAATTGCACCGACGCCGGCCGACGGCAGCGTCGAGAGAATCGTGATCGGATGTATGTAACTTTCGTAGAGAATGCCGAGCACGATGTAGACGGCGAAAAGGGCGAACAATATCAGGAAGCCCTCGTTTTTCAGCGAGTCCTGGAACGCTTGCGCCGTGCCCTGGAATGTTCCGCGAATAGAGGCCGGCAGTTTGATCTGCGCTTCGGCCTGCGCGATCGCGTCGACTGCATCGCCGAGCGCGACGCCTGGCGCGAGATTGAATGAGATGGTCACGCTCGGGAATTGGCCCGTATGATTAACCGCCAGCGCGGTTGTGTCATTGCCGAAGTGTGTGAAGGTGCTCAGCTTGATGAGCTGCCCGGCGCTGGATCTCACGTGGATCTGGTCGAGCGACTCGGGGTTCTGCCAGAACTGCGGCGCGACTTCCATCACGACATGGTACTGATTCAGCGGCGTGTACATCGTTGACACTTGTCGCTGCCCGAATGCGTCGTAGAGCGTATCGTCGATGGCCTGCTGCGAGAGTCCCAGCCGCGAGGCGGTATCGCGGTCGACGACTACGTTGGATTCGAGGCCGCTATTCTGCTGATCGCTGCTGACATCGGTCAGAATATGCACGGTGCGCAACTTCTTGAGCACTTTCGGCGCCCATTGGTTCAGCGCATTGAGATCGTCGCTCTGCAGGGTGAACTGATATTGCGCATTGCTCATCCTGCCTCCGATTCGCAAATCCTGAACCGCCTGCATATACAGATTGACGCCCGGTATGTGAGCGACCTCTTTGCGGATGCGCCCGATTACCAAATCGGCGCTGATCTTTCGCTCGTTCAGCGGCTTGAGGCTGATATACATGTTGGCGGTATTGGTCGCGCCATTGCCGCCGGTGAATGCGATGACATTGGTCACCGCCGGGTCCTTATCGATAGCCGCGACCAGTTCGGAGAGCCGGTCCTTCATCGCCTGGAACGAAGTGTCCTGGTCGGCTTGCACCGCGCCCGCCAAGCGTCCGGTATCTTGCTGCGGGAAAAATCCCTTCGGCACGACTTTGAACAGAAAGATGCTGAGCGCAAGCGTCGCCAGGAAGACCATGAGCGTGAATGGCTGATGGTCCAGGACCCACAGCAGGCTGCTCTCGTAATGGTCAATCATCCCTTTGAAAAATCGCTCGCTCGCGTCGTACCAGCGGTTATGTTTCTCCTGGTCATGCGGCTTCAGCAGATGAGCGGCCATCATCGGCGTCGTTGTGAGCGAGATGACCAATGAGACCAGCACGGCTGCCGACAAGGTGACCGCGAACTCGCGGAACAGCCGGCCGACGATTCCAGCCATCAGCAAAATCGGGATAAAGACTGCGACCAGCGAGATGCTGATGGAGATAACCGTGAAGCCGATGCCGGACGGCGCCTTTGATCGCCGCTTCGAGCGGCGGCATTCCTTCTTCGCGGTAGCGCGAAATATTTTCGATAACGACAATCGCGTCATCCACCACGAAACCGGTGCAAATCGTAAGTGCCATCAGCGAGAGATTGTCCAGGCTGTATCCGAGCAGGTACATGATTCCGAAGGTTCCGATCAGCGAGAGCGGAACGACCACGCCCGGAATCAACGTGGCGCGTAGGTTACGCAAGAACACAAACACCACCAGAATGACCAGCGCGATCGAGATCAGCAGCGTAATCTCGACGTCACGCACCGAGGCGCGGATGGTGGTCGTGCGGTCAAGGACTACCGTGAGATCGATCGCCGCCGGAATCGAGGCTTGCAACTGGGGTAACGCAGCGTAGATTCGATCGACCGTATCGATGATGTTCGCGCCGGGCTGGCGGAAAATGATGACCAGCACGGCCGGCTTGCCATCGACCATTCCCGCGGCTCGGACGTTCTCAACCGAATCCCTGACCAGTCCGATATCGGAAAGCTGAACCACCGAGCCATTGTTGTAGCGAACGATAAGCGGCTGGTACGCATCAGCCTTGAGCAGCTGGTCGGTCGTGCTCAAGCCCCAAGTATGGGTATCGTTCGCCAGTTCGCCCTTGGGCCGGTTCGCATTGGCGTTGGCCAACACGGTCCGCACGTCCTCGAGGCCGACGCCGAGGTTACTCATCTGTGTTGGATTGAGCTCGACGCGGACACCGGGCAGCGCGCTTCCGCCAACAGTGACCTGGCCGACGCCATCTATTTGTGAGAGTTTCTGCTCCAGGATCGAGTCAGCCGCGTCGTACATCAACCCCGGGCGGACGGCATTCGAGGTCAGGCCGAGAATCATGATCGGCGCATCTGCGGGATTGACCTTTCGATAGGTCGGCTTGCTCGGCAAGGTGGTCGGCAACTGGCCGGCCGCAGCGTTAATGGCCGCCTGCACATCACGGGCAGCGGCGTCGATATTGCGGTTCAAGTCGAATTGCAAAACGATGCTGGTCGCGCCCAGATAGCTGGTCGAAGTCAGTTCGGTCAGGCCTGCGATACGCCCGAACTGGCGCTCGAGCGGAGTCGCCACCGACGAGGCCATCGTCTCGGGACTCCCACCGGGTAACGTCGCCTGCACCTGGATGGTCGGAAACTCGACTTGTGGCAGCGGCGCAACCGGAAGCAGTCGGAATGCGATAGCGCCGCCGAGCGCGAGCGCGATCGTCAGCAGCGTGGTGGCGACCGGCTTCCTTATGAAAACTTCGGAAACACTCATGACGCTTGAACCGGAACGGTTTCCGGAACGACATCCTTCGTGCGCCACTTCTCAAAGCGGGTCGCCATGCGGTCGAAGGTCAGGAAGATGACCGGCGTCGTGTAAAGCGTGAGCACTTGGCTGACCAGCAAGCCGCCGACAATTGCGATACCCAGCGGACGGCGCAGTTCCGAGCCGACTCCCGTTCCCAGCGCGAGCGGCAATCCACCGAGCAGCGCCGCCATCGTGGTCATCATGATTGGCCGAAAGCGCAGCAGGCAGGCCTGGTAGATCGCTTCGCGCGGCGGCTTGCCCTCTTTGCGCTGAGCTTCGAGCGCGAAGTCGATCATCATAATCGCGTTCTTCTTCACGATACCTATCAGCAGGATGATACCGATAAGCGCGATCACGTTTAGATCCTGGCCGCAGATCATCAGCGCCAGGATCGCGCCGACGCCGGCCGACGGCAGGGTTGAAAGAATCGTGACCGGATGGATGTAACTCTCGTAAAGAACTCCGAGCACGATATACACGGTCACCAGCGCGGCAAGGATTAACAGCGGCTCGTTCTTCAACGAGGCGCGGAACGCGGCGGCGGTGCCCTGGAACGAAGCCTCAATACTGGCGGGCATCCCGATCTGCTCGCGCGCCTGGTCGATAGCGGAAACCGCGTCGCCCAGCGAGTACCCCGATGCGAGATCGAACGAAATTGTAACCGCCGGAAACTGGCCCTCATGGTTGACGGCGAGCGGTGCCGAGCCCGCTTCGAAGTGAGTGAAGGCGCTCAGCGGTACCTCACCGCCGCTGGTCGAGCGAATATAGATGTCGTCGAGCGCGTGCGGATTGCGCTGGAACTGCGGCGCGACCTCGAGCACCACATGATACTGGTTCAGCTGGGTGAAAATCGTCGACACCTGCCGCTGTCCGAAAGCGTCGTACAAGGTTTGGTCGATCAGATTTGGCGTGATGCCCAGGCGCGAAGCCGTCAGCCGATCGATGACGACATGCTCCTCCCAGCCGTTGTTCTGCTCGTCGGTTGCGACGTTGCGCAAGGCAGGCAGCGTCTTGAGTTTATCGACCAGCTTCTTGGTCCACAGCGTCAATTCATTGCCGTTAGGATCTTCGAGACTGTACTGATATTGCGTCCGGCTCACGCGATCTTCGACGGTCAAATCCTGCACCGGCTGCAAGTACAGCGTTATGCCATTGACCGTCGCCAACTTCGGCGCCAACCGGTTGATCACCGTGGTGATATCGACCTTGCGCACATCCAGCGGCTTCAGATTGATCAGGATTCGCCCGCTGTTGACCGTGATATTGGTGCCGTCGATTCCGACGAACGACGACAGGCTTTCGACCGCCGGGTCTTGCAAAATGATCTGCGCCAAAGCCTTCTGGCCGCGCACCATCGCGGCGAACGACACATCCTGCGGCGCTTCCGAGACGCCCTGGATAACGCCGGTGTCCTGCACCGGGAAGAAGCCCTTGGGCACGATGATGTACAGCACGATGGTGAAAACCAACGTCGCGATCGCCACCATCAGCGTTGCAAATTCGTGCTCGAGCACCCATTCGAGTGTGCGCCCGTAAAACGCGATGCTGTCTTCGAAGACCTTTTCCGACTTGCGATAGAACCAGGTCTGCTGATTCTCGGGCGTATGCTTGAGCAGCTTCGCGCTCATCATAGGCGTCAACGTCAGCGACACGACCGCGGACATCAGAATCGTCACCGCCAGCGTGACCGCGAATTCACGGAAGAGCCGGCCGACGATGTCGCCCATGAACAGCAGCGGAATAAGCACCGCTATCAGCGAGACGGTCAGCGACAGGATTGTGAATCCGATTTGCTCGGCGCCTTTGAGCGCCGCGTCCAGCGGCTTGTCGCCTTCCTCGATGAAGCGCGAGATGTTTTCGATCATCACGATCGCGTCGTCAACCACGAAGCCGGTTGAAATCGTGAGCGCCATGAGTGACAGGTTGTCCAGGCTGTAGCCGAGCAGGTACATCACGCCAAAAGTTCCGATCAGCGAGAGCGGAACCGCGATGCTGGGGATGATCGTCGCCGACAGGCTGCGCAGAAACAAAAAGATCACCATCACTACCAGCGCCACCGTCAGCATCAACTCGAACTCCACGTCCCTTACCGACGCGCGTATCGTGGTCGTGCGATCTGTCAGGATCTGGGCCTTGACCGACGACGGCAGCGAGGCCTGCAGGCGCGGCATCAGGGCCTTGATGCGGTCCACGACCGCAATGATGTTGGCACCGGGCTGACGCTGAACATTGACAATCACGGCCGGCGTGAGGTTCATCCACGCCGCCGCTTTGACGTTCTCGGCGTCGTCTATCGCAACCGCGACATCGGAAAGCTTGACCGGCGCGCCGTTGTGATAGGACACGATCAGCGGCATATAATCCTTGGCCGTCAGCAGCTGGTCGTTGGCGCCGATGGTGTACGCCTGTTGCTTGCCATCGAAGTTGCCCTTGGCCTCGTCCACGTTGGCATTCGCTATTGCCGTGCGCAGGTCCTCGAGCGTCATTCCATACGACGCGAGCGAAGTCGGATTGGCCTGCACCCGCACCGACGGCTTCTGGCCGCCGCCGATGCTCACCAGGCCCACGCCGGGCAGCTGCGAGATTTTCTCGCCGAGCCGCGTGTCGGCCAGATCTTCCACCTGGTCCAGTGGCAGTTCCTTGGAGGTCAGCGCCAGCGTGAGAATCGGCGCGTCAGCCGGATTGGTCTTACTGTAAACGGGCGGATTCGGGAGGTCGCTAGGCAAGTAGGTCGCGGCTGCATTGATCGCCGCCTGCACCTCCTGCTCGGCGATGTCGATGTTCAAGTTGAGGTCAAACTGCAGCGTGATCACCGAGCTGCCGAACGAGCTGTTCGAGGTCATCTGGGTGAGTCCCGGTACCTCTCCAAATTGCCGCTCGAGAGGCGCCGTTACCGACGACGCCATCACGTCCGGGCTCCCACCCGGATAAAAAGTCATCACCTGGATGGTTGGATAGTCGACCTGCGGCAGCGCGGACACAGGCAGTTGCCCGTAGGCGACCAGACCCGCCAGCAGCAGCCCGACCATCAGCAGAGAGGTCGCGACCGGTCGCAGTATGAACGGGCGCGAAAGATTCAAGGAGTGGTGCTCCCGGGTGGGATCGCCGCGGTCTGCACGCTCACGTGCGCGCCCTGTTGCAGCTTATCGACGCCATCGGTGACGACCAGGTCTCCCACCTGCAGCCCCTTGCTGATTGCGATCACGTCGCCCTGGGTTGCCTGCACTGTCACCGGGCGCATCTCGACGGTCTTATCCGGCTTGACGACGTAGACGAACGCGCCCTGCTGGCTGCGCTGGAGCCCTGCCGCCGGGATAAGCGTCGCGTTCTGGATGGTGTTGACAAGCAGCCTCGCGTTGACGAATTGATTCGGAAACAGCGAATTGTCCTCATTGGGAAAGGACGCTTTGAGCTTGATCGTGCCGGTGGTTTGATCGATCTGATTGTCGGTTGTGAGCAGTTGTCCCTCCGCCAGTTTGTGCTTGAAGTCGCGATCGTAAGCCTCCACTGGGAGATGAGGGTCGGCCTTCATCGCGGTCTCGAGGCTTGGTAGATCGTCCTCGGGGATGCTGAAATCGACTGCGATCGGCTGCAACTGCGTGATCACCGCAAGACCCGTCGCGTCCGTCGCGTGAATGATATTGCCGGGGTCTACCAATCGGAGCCCGACCCGGCCCGTGATCGGTGAAGTGATGCGGCTATACGTCAACTGCAGTTTGGCATTGTCGACGGCGCCCTTGTCGCTCTCGATCGAGCCGGCGTACTGTCCGACCAGAGCCTGCTGGTTGTCCAGGTCCTGCCGTGCGATCACCTTCTGGTCGTAGAGTTGTTTGTCGCGCGCCAGAAGAATTTTGTTATTTTCGAGCGTCGCCAGATCTTTCGCCAGCGTACCCTCGGCCTGGGTCAGTTGTACTTGGTACGGACGCGGATCGATCTCAGCCAGCTCATCGCCGGCCTTTACCATTTGCCCCTCGGTAAAGTTCACTTTATCGAGTTGGCCATCTACCCGGCTTTTGACGGTGACCGTGTTGTATGCCGTCACGGTTCCGATCGCCGATATGTACTGATTCAAATCACCGGACTTCGCTGCGACTGCTGCGACCGGAATGGATTGGTGTGCTCCTGGTGCAGACGTTGCCGAGGAAGAATCCGTAGTGCTGCTCCTGCCGGTGAAATAATAAATGCCGATGAGCGCGACGATCAGAACCGCCAGCCATGTTCGCCATCGTGCCATCGCGCTGTCGAGCCAGCTGGGCTCCTGGGCGTGTTGCACGAATCGCCCGGCGTCAGGTTTTCCAGTCGTCGTCCGCGGTCCGTCTGCATCCATCATTTCTCTCCGTCCCACTTCTACCCCTGGCAAAGGCTAACTCAGGTTACCATTGTATTGTTGCAATTTTGGACCCGCCAGTCCATATTTCAGGTGAGATCAATGCAGGCGCTTACGCTTCTACGAATTTAATGATTGCAGGTTTCCACGCGTGACCGTCAAGCGACAGCCACTTTCGCCGCCGATTCGCCGCAAGGATCGACGCGGCCGGCCGTCAACGCCTTTCCTGCGCGAGAGAATTCTTCACAGCGCTACGGAACTCTTCGCCGAAATGGAATTCGAGCTGGTATTGATCGATGAAGTCGCTGCGCACGCGGGTGTGGGCAAGGGCAGCGTCTACCGTCAATTCAAATCGAAAGAAGAACTCTACGCGGCCGTCGTAATCAATGGTTTCGCCGAATTGCAGCGTGAAATTCGCACGGCGCTGGCGGGTTGCACCTCCACGCCGGAACAAATCGCGACGATCATTCGTCACGCGCTTTTGTTCTTCCGGAGCCGCCGGCAGTTTTTCGCCCTCTTGCGGGATCCCAAGGCGTTGCCAGCCTCGACCGAGCGCGAGTTTCGAGCTCAGCGCGACGACCTGTCGAGATTGATAGCCAGCGTCCTCGACCAAGGGGTCAAGTGTGGCGCGATGCGGCCCGGAATCGACACTCGACTGGCGGCTGAATCGATGCTCGGCATGATCCGTGGTATCAATCGCCACGGTCGCGAATACACGACACCCGAGCGCGCGGTAGAGATGGTCACGTCGATCTTCCTCGACGGATGCACCGCGCGATAACATTTGCGTCGATTCGAAACGCCAAGAGGACCACAAATGCAGGACCTGCTGCCGTTAGCGGAAAAAGTCGCGGTGATGCTTAAAGACCGGCGCGAAAATATCGCCGTCGCCGAGTCTACTACCGGCGGTCTCGTCTCGGCCGCGTTGCTGAGCGTCCCGGGTGCGTCGGCATACTTCATTGGCGGCGCCGTCGTTTATACTCTTAAAGCGCGCCGCGAGATGCTCGGGGTTCCCGATTCCGCGTTCGCTGGAATCAAGTCCGTCACTGAAGAAGGCGCGATGATCCTGGCGCGCGCCGCCCGCACCAGGTTCGGGGTGACCTGGAGTATCGCCGAAATTGGCGCGAGCGGTCCGGCCGGCAATCGCTACGGCGATGCCGCCGGTCACAGTTGTATCGCAGTCGCAGGCCCGACCGAGCGCTCAATCACGGTTGAAACCGGCAGCCCAGATCGCGTAGCCAACATGCGCACATTCGGAAAGGCAGCGTTGAACCTGCTGATACAATGCATGTTGCCCTGATGGATCTAATGCTTAATAACCACCGAACAGGGACGAAGTCCCGTCTTCTTTAATACCGGGTGCATGGATCAACCCTGCCAGGGAAGTGTGAAACCCAGGGAGCAGTTTCACGTAAAATCAAGTGAGTTACTTGTCGGCCGATTCAAGGCGTAACCTCCGACAGCCGGTCCACTTCGCGCAGGCTGGGGAACAGCCGATACCAAACGGCCACAATGACCAACGTGCCGACGCCGCCGATCACCACGGCAGGCATTGTGCCGAACCATGTTGCCGTGATGCCGGATTCGAACTCGCCTAACTCATTCGACGCGCCGACGAAGAGCCTGTTGACCGCGCTCACGCGACCGCGCATCGCGTCGGGCGTCGCAAGCTGCGTGAGCGTTGTGCGCACGTAAACGCTTACCATGTCGGAGGCGCCGAGCACGAACAGCGCTGCCATCGACAACACGAAATTCTCCGATAAACCGAAGACGATCGTCGCGATCCCGAAAATCGCAACGCACGCGAACATCGCGAGTCCCGCATGCCGCTGCCGCCGCACCATTTGACCGAGCATCAAACCAAGCATCGCAGCACCGAGCGCGGGCGCGCTGCGCAACACTCCCAGCCCCAGTGGCCCAACATGAAGGATATCGCGCGCATAGACCGGCAGCAGCGCCGTTGCCCCGCCGAGCAGGACCGCGAACAAATCAAGCGAGAACGCGCCGAGAATCAGCGGCTTGCGCCATACATATGCGACGCCCGCCGTAATTCGCGCGAATATCGTCGTATCGGCCTCGACCTCGTAGCGTGCGCTACGGCTCTTGATGCTCAAGATCACGATAGCGATGGTCAGAAACAGTACCAGGCATACGCCGTAGTCGACCGCCGGGCCGAGAATATAAATCGCGCCGCCGATTGCAGGGCCTGCAATCACTGCTACCTGTGAGGCTGAGGAGTTCCACGCGACCGCTTGCGGAAATTGATCAGGCGGCACCAGCAGTGGCACAAAAGACTGCGACGCTGGTCCCGCAAACGCGCGCGCCGCGCCGAACAGAGTGAGTACCGCGTAGAACGGCCAGATGATCGTGGTCCTGGTCATTGCCAGCATCAGGAAACCACCGGCAGCAATCGCGGAAAACAAATAGCTGATCACCAGGATGAGCCGCCTGTCGAAACGATCGGCCAGATGCCCGGCGGGAATCGTGCATGCCATCATCGGTAGGAATTGGAAAAGTCCGACGTACCCCAGCGCCAGCGGAGTTCGCGCGATACTGTAAATTTGCCAGCTCACCGCCACCGACTGAATCTGGATCGCGAGAATCGCGAGGAAGCCCGCGCTCAGGTAACGACGAAAGTCGCGATTCGAAAGGGCGGTTGAATTTGCGGTCGAGGGAGAGGCAGCCATCAGCCTTATCGTTTCTATTGGAACACTCGCCGCGAATCGACACTCGCTCGCCTCTGCCTCTCTCTGGACGCATCCGCCGACGTAATGCAAAGTTTCTCCATGGACAAGTCAGCAATCCGATCTCACGTCGAGCGGCTTTGGGATGAATCCATAGTCGGCGAGCTGGTCGAGTACATTCGAATCCCCAACAAGTCGGTCGCCTTCGATCGCGACTGGAAAGCGCACGGTCACATGGACCGCGTCGTTGCACGCTTCGAGGATTGGGCGCGTCGTCAGCCGATTCGCGGCATGAAGTTGGAAGTCGTGCGTCTCGAGGGCCGCACCCCGCTGTTGTTCATGGAAATCCCCGGCGACTCGGAGGATTGCCTGCTGCTGTACGGCCACATGGACAAGCAACCCGAGATGTCGGGATGGCGCGAAGGGCTCGGCCCGTGGCAGCCGGTGCTCGAGGGTGATCGTCTTTACGGCCGAGGCAGTGCCGACGACGGCTATGCGATGTTCGCGTGCCTGGGCGCGATCGGCGCGCTCCAGGCGAGCTCCGTCAAACATGCGCGATGCGTGGTGATCATCGAGGCTTGCGAGGAAAGCGGCAGCTTCGATCTACCGCACTACATACAGCACCTCGCGGCTCGTATCGGGCAGCCGAGCCTCTGCATCGCGCTGGACTCCGGATGCGGCAACTACGAACAACTTTGGCTGACGACTTCGCTGCGGGGCCTGGTCGGCGGCAAACTGCAGGTCGAAGTGCTGACCGAAGGCGTGCATTCGGGCGACGCCGGCGGTGTCGTGCCGGACAGCTTCCGCATCATGCGGCAGTTGCTGAGCCGGCTCGAGGACGAAACCACCGGCAAGGTGCTAGCGCCGGAATTTCACGCGTCGATACCCGAGGGGCGTCTCAAGCAGGCTGCCGCAACCGCGAAGGTGCTCGGGGACGACATCCGCACCAAGTTTCCATTCATCGACCGCACCCGGCCCGTGAGCAACGATACGACCGAGCTAATCCTCAACCGCGCCTGGCGGCCGGCTCTTTCCATTATCGGCGCCGACGGGCTGCCGCCGACCGGCAACGCCGGCAACGTGCTGCGTCCGGGAACCGCGGTAAGCTTGTCGCTCAGATTGCCGCCTACGGTCGACGCAAGAGCCGCGTCGCAAAAGTTGAAAAGCATTCTGGAGAGCGACCCACCGAATGGGTGCAAAGTGAGTTTCCAGTCGAATTGGGGCGCCAGCGGATGGGACTCGCCTGCCCTTTCGCCATGGCTCGAACGCAGTCTCGACGCGGCCTCGAATGATTACTTCGGCAAACCAACTGCCTACATGGGCGAAGGCGGCACGATTCCATTCATGGGAATGTTGGGTGAGCGTTTTCCACAAGCGCAATTTCTGATCACGGGAGTGCTGGGTCCTCACACCAACGCGCACGGGCCCAACGAGTTTCTCCACATCCCAACGGCGAAGAAGGTAACCTGCTGCGTGGCGAAAGTGATCGCCGATCACTTTAATCGCGGCAACAGTGGGCCCCGCGTGATCACGGGTCAATGTTGATCGATGGCCTTGTCAATTGTCTATCGGTTCGCTGAAACTTAACGCGAGAGGTCCGCAACCAAGGAGGACATCATGTCGATTCGACTTCGTCAGATTGCGCTGGTCGCCAACAAGCTCGCACCCGTGATCGATGACCTGAAGGCCGTGTTCGGACTCGAGGTCTGTTACATCGATCCCGGCGTCAAAGTGTTCGGCCTGGAAAATTCGCTGCTGCCAGTTGGCAACAACTTCATCGAAGTGGTCGCACCGATCAAGGAAGGCACCGCGGGTGGCCGTTACCTCAAGCGCCGCGGTGGCGACGGTGGCTACATGGTCATCTGTCAATGCGTCGCGCACGAGGAGCAGCTCAAGCGGCGCGAGCGCGCGAAGGAAATGGGGATCCGAATCGCGTTGGAGCGCGAGAACAGCGAGTATCACATCCTGCAGTTGCATCCGGCGGACACCGGCGGTGCGTTCTTCGAGATCGACTGGGACGCGAAGGGCGAGCCCGAAGGCCACTGGGAGCCGGCGGGCGGAAGCGGATGGCGCAAGGCGAAGCGCACCGAAGTCGTCAGCGCTTACTCGGCGGTCGAGTTGCAATCTCCCGATCCTGCGGGCCTGTCCGAGCGATGGAGCAAGATAACGGGAGTGCCGGTACGCAAGGACTCGCGCGGCCGTCTCGAGATACCACTCGACAACGCCAGCATACGATTCGTCGAGGCGACCGACGGCCGCGGTGAAGGCTTGGGCGGAATCGACATTGTCGTCGCGGATCGCGCGAAGCTGAATTCCGCCGCGGAACGCCGTGGCTACAAAACCTCCGGCGCGCAATTGACGATTTGCGGGACGCGATTCTACTTAGTTTCGCCAAATGGATAGGCTCGAGTCGTCCGGTTCTGACCGCGTTCGCGGACCGTCGATAGATGACGTTGCGCAGGATACTTATCATCGCCGGCATCGCGGCTGGCGTGCTTGTGCTGATCGCGGGCGCGCTGGCCGGCTATGCACTCTACAATTTGAGTTCGATCGTCGCGGGCAACGAGAAGAGAATCATCGCGCGCGTCAGCAACGAGCTCGGCCGCCGGGTCGAGGTCGGGAAAATGCAGGCCCAGATGGGCTGGGGTGTGTCGGTTCAAGTGAGCGGTCTCACGATCTCGGACGATCCTGCCTTTTCCACCAAACCGTTTCTTGCCGCGAACGATGTCTCAATCGAAGTCGAATTTTTCCCGCTGCTTCGCGGCGAGGCGAAAGTCACGAAACTCGATCTGAGCAAACCTGATATCCGGGTGGTTATGAACGCGCGCGGCGACCTGAATATCGGCTCGATTGGAGCGAGCCCCGAAGATGCACGGCGAGAAGCGGAGTCATCGCGAAGCCAGCATGCGAACAAGAGATCGTCGCTGGCGGATTTGTCGATTAAGGCGCTCAGTATCGAGGACGGCGAGATCCACTTCAACGATCTCGGCGAAAAGGCCGCGCCGATTCGCCTCCGTCACGTGGATTTCGCAGTCACCAACTTCAACGCGGCATCGGCGTTCGACGTCGAGACCAAGTTTGCCTTTCCGGGTGATGAACAGAATGTCCACGCATCTGGAAAACTCGGACCGCTGCTTACGCAAGGAGTGCTGGACGCGTCCGGGATACCGGTCGATCTGAACCTGAAGGTGGATTCGATCGTGGTCGACAGTCTCCGGCCGCTGGCTGAAGTCGGACCGGAGATACCGGCGGGGCTGTCGATGCCGGACGCCGTATCGGTGAGCGGGACTGCGCGCGGCGCGATGGGTAAGCTCGCGCTTGCGTTCAATACCGATCTGACTGCGAACCGGATCGCCTACGCGACAATTTTCAACAAGCCGGCTGGAACCGCGATGACAGGTAAATGCGAACGGCACCTGGGGCGACCAGCTCGAGATTGCCAGCCTGAGCATGAAGCTATCAGACCTCGAATTGACGGCGAGCCGGTTCTCGGGCGGCGGTGCGCAACCTCTCAGTGCCCAAATCGATTCGAACAGCTTCAACCTGGCCAATCTAGGCCCAATGATTAACGCGGCGGCCGGATACGAGTTGGCCGGGCATGAGCGAGGTTCACGTCAAGGTGACCCTGGGCAACAATCCTCCAGCGATGGATGGAACGGTGGCGCTCAAACAGGTTGCGATGAAGCTGGGTCCGTCGCAGCCGCGCGCAATCAGCGATCTGAACGGCACTATTCGCCTCGCGAACGGAGTCGAAGTGGTCGAGCCGACGAGCTTCACATTCGGTTCCGCGCACGCGAATCTCGAGGGGCGAGTCGACTCGATCAGTCCGCTGAAGGCGAGCTATGCGCTGAAGGCCGATTCGGTGAAGCTCGCGCAGATATTCGCGAGCCGTCCGGCCAGCGACATTGTCAATGCTCTAGCGATCAACGGCACCGCCGACGGCGAAGCAAGTTCGCCGCGCATCAGCGCGGTTATACGATCGAGCGACGGGTCGCTCGAAAATATTTCCTATAACAATCTCGATCTGACGGCCGCATACTTGAACCGGCGCGCTTCAGCGCGTCCATTGAAAGTGGGTGCGTTCGGCGGCTTGCTGAAGGCCGATGTGGATGCCGTGTTCAGCGCCGTGCCGACCTTTAATCTCACGCTTGCGATGCAGAACCTGAACATGGAGCAAGCGCTGCACTCGCAAAAAATCGGTGCGGCCAGCACTGTGCGCGGTTTGCTGAGCGGCGACGTGACCGCGACCGGCAGTGGCTCGAGCTGGGCTCGAATCAGGCCGACGTTGCGCGGCAGTGGGCGAGTGTCAATCGCAAACGGCAAGCTGGTAGGCGTCAATATCGTGGCCGACGCACTCAACGCAGTCGCCAAGGCGCCGGGAGTCAGCCAGATAATGAACGTGACGTTCATGTCGAATCATCACGGGGTGTTGGTTGATCCAGACACCGAGCTGAAATCGGTCAACCTGAGCTATCAGCAGGAGGGGCCGCGCTTTACGACCCACGACCTGTTTGTGCAGTCGCCGGATTACGCGATCACCGGCGATGGCTGGTTCGACATGGACAAGAACATCAGCATGAAATCCGACATTCGGCTTTCGCTTGGGCTGCAGGTTGCGATTCCGGTTTACGTGACCGGCAAACTGCCCGCGGTCATCGTCTTGCCTGACGTTCCGACATTAGCGGAGCGATTGGCGATGGGCGCGATCAATACGCCGGGAAACATAATCCGCGGCGGAGTGAATGCAGTGGGATCGATGGTCGGCAAACCGGCGGCTGGATCCGGGATTCCGTCGATTCCGGACCCGATTAACGCTTTAAAGAATCTGATTCCCTGATTGGATTGCTCACGCCGTTTAACGGTTGAGCAAACCGATCGTACCGATGATCCATATCACCGTTACGATTCCAAAAATCACGCCCGGCAATCCGGAAAGAAAGCAGTGGTCGCACATGATACCCTCCGCTCGTATCGTCCTCATCTCTAAGGCGTTAGGACGCCCTGAACGGATGGTTCAAAGAGCTCGAACGGAGCGAACAGTCAGCGAAAGGATAGGCAAAAGTTCAGGGAAGGATTTCAAAACGTCCGAAGCGATGCGGGCGATAAACTTCGAAGTCTTGACGGTCGATGGTAAAGACGCGCCGCAAACCTTCGCGCTCAGCGACCCGCACTAACGCGGCATCCGCAAGATCCATCGGGAGGTCGCGGTATTTCCACATTAGCTCGCGCATCCGAGGACAGTCGTCGGGGCCGAGTTCCACAAATCTCAATCCACCTGCACCAACCATGTCCCAGAGCGCGCGCTGATCTCGGGCATCATAGCGCAAGAGGTACATTGCTTCGGTGAATGCAGGCCAAACTGTGCCGAGCGGATCGCGAACGGTTTTGAGCGCCGCCACACAGCGCTGATGATAAGGGTCGGTACGGTCAATGAGCGCGACGAGTGGACCGGCGTCGACCAGTACGATGGGCATTTTTCTTTTCTTGCAGGAGTTGTGCGAATTTCTCGCCGGTACGCTCGGATAGTCGCATACCGCCGCTATCGCCAGATCCAATCAGATGAGCCATCAGCTCAAAGGGGGTGGCGGTTTTGGCTTTTGGCCGTTGGTCGCGCAAGGTCGCAAGCGCCAGGCGCACCACTTCGGACTTGGTAACTCCGCGCTCCCGCGCAACTCGCTCAAGGAAGGCCGCAGTCTGCGGATCGATTCTGACGTTCAACGCGCTCACGATGGAGAACGTATCACACGTGGTAATACAGGGCTACATCACGGCCCAGCGGCGCGTCAATTTGTCGACTTCGGCCAGCTCTTCGGCGGACAGTTTCCAGTTGCCGGCTTTTACGTTTTGCGTGACTTGCTCGGGGCTGGTGGCGCCGGAGATTACGCTCGCTACTTGCGGCTGCGAGGCGAGCCATCCGACCGCGAGCTCGAGCATCGTGTGTTCGCGGCTGCGCGCGAATTTCTCGAGGCCTTCAAGGGTTGTGAAGTTTTCGTCGGTGAGCGCCTGCTTCGCCATCCGTTGCATCATGCCGAGCCGGGTATCCTTGGGTGGCTCGGCGCCGCGTTTGTATTTGCCGGTTAAAAATCCACTCGCCAGTGGAAAGTAAGGCAGGATACCTACTCCGAACTCGCGGCATGCGGGAATCAGTTCGCGTTCGATGCGGCGGTCAAGAAGGTTGTACTGGTTTTGCGCGGAGATGTACGGCGCGAGCTTCTGGCAGCGCGAAATCCAGTGCGCATCGACCGTTTGCCACGCGGCGAAGTTACTATGACCGATATAGCGGACCTTGCCGGCGCGAACGAGATCGTTCAGCGCTTCGAGCGTTTCATGCTGCGGTGTCTCGGGGTCCGGCTGATGAATCTGGTACAGGTCGATATAGTCGGTGCCTAATCGTTTCAGGCTCGCCTCGGCCGCCGCCATGATGTAGCGGTACGATCCGCCTTTCAGGTACGGACCCTCGCCCATCGCCATGCCGAATTTTGTCGCGACGATGACTTCGCGACGGCGATCTCCAAGCGCCTTGCCCAGCAGCTCTTCTGAGCCGCCGCGATTGCCGTAAATGTCGGCGGTGTCGAACAGCGTGATGCCTTCGTCGAGTGCCTTGTTCACAACGGCGCGGGTCTGTTCCGCATCGCAGCGCATGCCAAAGTTGTTGCATCCAAGGCCGACAGCCGAAACCTTGAGACCCGAGTTGCCAAGATTGCGATATTCCATGATCGACTGTGCTACGGCAGCGCGTGCGCCCGGTCAAGCGCGAGCGCGGTGAAGATGCATATATTCGACCGATGGCAAAGTTGCGCGACATCCTGAAGCAGCGGCCGCGAATTCTGTTCGTTGGGATCAATCCGAGTCTTCGTTCCGAGCAGCTGGGGCATCATTTTGCCAGTCCAGCCAATCCCTTCTGGCGGCTGCTTTACGCGGCCGGTCTGCTGCCCGAGGAACTCACGTCCGAGGACGATGCGCGGATGGTCGAGTTCGACCTGGCGCTGACGAATCTATGCGCGCGGGCGACGCGCTCGGCGGCGGAGCTCAGCACGGCCGAGATGATCGAAGGACAGCGAATACTTGCGGCGAAGATTAAGCGAGTGCGGCCGCGGGTGGTTGCGTTTGTGGGCGTGAGTATTTACCGCAGGTTCTTTGGGGTTGCGCAGGGCGAAGGCGCTGGTGCGAAGGACGAGGAGATATTCGGGGCGCGGGTTTTTGTGCTGCCGAATCCCAGCGGACTGAATGCGAGCTTTCCCGGTTTCAAAGACAAGTTGATCTGGTTCAAGCGCTTGCGGGAATTTGCCAAGTCACTACCAGACTAGCTACTTGCGATGTCGCAATTGATTATCGATATGGCTATTCGATTCCGTACCGCCGGCGCTTGCGCCACAGGGTTGTAACGTTGATGCCCAGGGTGTCCGCGGCTTCCTCAAGCGTAGCGCTGGCGCCGAGGACGCGGGCAATGTGCTCGCGCTCGACTTCGTCGAGGCTCGCGGCATTGGGGATTCCGGCCAGCGCTTCGGTCGACTCGTGGAACAGCGAATCGGGCAGGTCGTCGGGCGCGATCGTTTCGCCGCGCATCAGGACGGTGCCGCGCTCGATTGCGTTGCGAAGTTCGCGCACGTTCCCCGGCCATCGATAGCGCGCGAGCGCTGCGGTGGCGCCGGGTGAAAATGCCAATCCCGGATGCGAGTTGCGAATCGCGGCGACGTTCAGCAGCCACTGCGCCAGCGGCAGAATATCTTCGCGTCGTTCGCGCAGGGGGGGGACGCGAAGGGTAATGACGTTGAGGCGGTAGTAAAGATCCTCGCGAAAATGATGTGCGGCGACTTCGGACTCGAGGTCGCGATTCGATGCGGCGATTATTCGCGCGTCGACGTGAATCGTACGCTCGCCACCGACCCGCTCGAAGTTCTGATCCTGCAGAAAGCGCAGAAACTTGGTCTGCAGAGTCGGCGTCAAGTCGGCAATCTCGTCGAGAAAAACGGAGCCGCCGTTGGCCGCCTCGAGCCGGCCCGGCTTGTCCTTGACGGCGCCGGTGAAAGCCCCGCGCATGTGCCCGAACAGTTCGCTCTCGAGCAGCTCCTCCGAGAGCGTGGTGCAATTGACGACCACGAACGGCTTGCTCTGGCGGCGGCTCCATCGATGAATCTGCCGCGCAATGACGTTCTTGCCGGTGCCGCTCTCGCCCGTGAGCAGAATAGTCGCGTCGCTGGCGGCGGCCTGGCGCGCGGTTTCGAGCAGGCGTTGCATCGCCGGACTTTTTGAGTCGAGCAGCGGCTCCTCGTCGATAGCGCTGCGCAGCGCGCGATTTTCCGCGGTCAGAACGCCGACGTGCAATGCGCGATCGACGGTGTGCTGGATCTGCTCGAGCGAAAACGGCTTGGTGACATAGTCGTAGGCCCCGGACTTCATCGCCTCGACCGCATTCTCAACCGTCGCGTAAGCCGTCATCAGGATCACGAGGCAGGCCGGCGAACGGCGCTTGATCTCGTTGAGCAGCTCGAGGCCGCTCATCTCGGCCATCCGGTAGTCCGTCAGCACCAGGTCGAACTGGGTTTCGGCCAGCAGGGCGACCGCCTGCGTGCCGTTCTCAGCCGCGCGAACTTCGTGGCCCAGCGACTCAAAAAACGTGACGAGGCTTCGGCGGATATTGCGCTCGTCATCGACGATCAACAGTTTTGGCATCAAATCTCCATCGCGGCGGGGATCTCGACGATGAAGCGGGCGCCGTGAGAGTTGGCGCTTTCGACGAATATCCTGCCGCCGTGCGCTTCGACAATTTCTTTGACGATCGACAACCCGAGGCCGGCCGAACCCTTTTCGAAGCCGTCGGAACCGTACTGCACGAACCGCTCGAATATGTAGTCCTTCATTTCGGGCGGAATGCCAGGGCCCGAGTCGGTGACTTCCAGGCGCGTCGCCTGCTGAGTACCGTGGGCCGCAACCTTGATCGTACCGCCGGCCGGCGTGTAGCGCAGTGCATTGCCGAGCAGGTTTGAGATCACCCACGAAAGCTTAACCGGATCTCCGATAATCTCGGGCACCGATTCGATGTGCTCCTCGAGCTCGACGTGCTTCTCGCGTGCCTGGATTGCGAAGCGGCGCGTGACGTCGGACGCCAGGCGGGCAAGATCGATGCGCTTCTGCTGGACGGCTATTGCTGGCACCTCGCCGCGCGCGAGGTTGAGCAGGTTGTCGGTGAGCTGTCGCATGCGCGTGCATTCTTCGAGGATCACCTGGAGCAGCTCGCCGCTCTTCGCGTTCGCCTCGAGCGCATCCTCGCGGCTCAGCAGCTCCGCCGAGAGCGCGAGCGAAGTCAGCGGCGTGCGGAGTTCGTGCGACAGCGTGGCCACCAAATTGGTGCGGGCGCGATCCTGGTCGCGAATGTAGGTCACGTCCTGCAGAATCAGCAGCGTGCCGAGCGACTTGCCGACCGTATGGTGCAGCGGGACCGGCTTGAGCACATAAGAATGATCGCGGCCGCGAACGTGAAGGTCGATTTCGGTGCGATGGCCGTCGGAGCCGCCCGCCCGCTGCAGCGTGCGCAGCGCGTCGCGAACCCGCAGGTAATGAGGATGGTTGCTGCTGAGATCATCGAACGGACTGCCGAGCGCCTCCTGCAAATCGACGCCCAGGATTAGCGACGCGATCTCATTTATGTGTGCGACGATTCCTTCGCTGTCGATCAGCACGACGCCGTCCTCGAGGCTCTCGATGATCGCTTCGGTCTTGCTCTTTTCGTATACCAGGCGCTCGACGTTGAGCTTGTCGTACTGCTCCAGACGCTCGGCCATCTGGTTGAATTCGCGCGCGACTGCCTCGAGCTCGGCCAACGGCTGCGGGCCCAAACGTACCTGCGATTTGCGCTGACTGATTCCGCGCAGCCGCTCGCTGAGCTCGGTCAGCGGCTTCGAGAGCCGCCATCCGAGACCCCAAGAGACAGCGGCGCCGACCAACAGCACCAACGCAAGTCCGCCGGCGAATTCATACGCGAGGTGGCGGCCGAGTTTTACAGAGCGGCTGTCCGCGCGGAACATGGCAGCCTTGTTCATCGCGATCAGATCGTCGAGGCGGCCATTCAATTCGGCGAACTCGCGATCGTGACGGGTATCGGGAGATGCGGTTGCAATGTCGGCGAACAGCTTGTTGCCGCGCCGGACGATATCGCCGGCCAGCTCAGGCTCGCCGACTTCAGTGAAGTCGTGATTCTCGACATCGCTCCACTGCATGAAATTCTGCCGCGCGGAGGGCAGCACATCTTTGGCGCGGTTGTCGTGCTCGGCCACCTGCAGCGTGTTGAGGGCGGCGTGCATATTTTGCGCGGCCTCGATGCTGACGTAGTTGCGGTACAGCGTCGCGCGAATTGCGCCGCCAAGAGCATAGACCCGCGGCAGCGTGTAGAGTCCCAGCAGGACGACCAGCGCCAGCATCAGCAAAGTGCCGTTGCGGATTCGTCGTTGCAGCGACGGCGCGCTCATCGCGATTCCTCCCGTTCCTCGGTCGCGACGATTTCCACGTCGAGGTCGGTGGCGACTGCCACCAGCCGCGCTACTACGTCACCCTTGAGCCATCGGCGCCATCGCGGCTGATGGGTCCGGCCGACGATCACCTTCGACACGCCCTTGTCGTGCGCGAATTCGATCAAGGCCTTGACCACGTCGTCGGACTTGAGCCACACGGTTTCGGCGCCGAGGTCGCTCGCTACATTGATATTGTTGAGCAGCGCGACGAAATCGCTGGTGCCGATGTTCTTCACTGACTCGGCCGGGGTCTCGATGTGCACGGCGAACCATTCGGCGTTGAGCTGCCCGGCGATACGCGAAGCCTTGCGCAGGAGCTGCCCGGTGTCGGCGGCGTTGGACGAGAGTCCCACCATGATGCGGTCTACGACGTTGGGGCGACGGCCGCCTTCGCGTTTTAGCGACTCGCGATCGAGGCGCTGGCGGTCGAGGCTGCGCGCGACCTCGCGCAGAGCCAGCTCGCGCAGCGAGGCCAGATTGCTTGGCTTGAAAAAATTCTTGAGCGCGTTTTCGACTTGCTCAGCTGGGTAAATCTTGCCCTCGCGCAGGCGTTCGCGCAGAGCTTCCACCGGCACATCGATGTTGACGATCTGATCGGCGCGCGCCAGGAATGAATCGGGCACCGTCTCGCGCACGTCGATGCCGGTGACGCGCCGCATCAAGGCGTTCAGGCTTTCGACGTGCTGGATGTTTACCGCGGTGATCACGTTGATGCCGGTGCCGACGATCTGCTCGACGTCCTGGTAACGCTTTTCGTGGCTGGATCCGGGCGCGTTGGTGTGCGCGAGCTCGTCGACAATTACGACGTCGGGCTTGCGGGCGATGATCGCATCGACGTCCATCTCCTCGAGCTCGACCTCACGATACTTGAGCTTGCGGCGCGCAACGATCTCGAGGTCGCCAATCCGCTCCTCGGTCTCGCGGCGATGATGGGTCTCGACGAATCCCAGCACGACATCCACTCCCCGCTCGCGAAGCTGATGCGCCTCTTCGAGCATCCGGTATGTCTTGCCTACGCCGGCGGCGGCGCCGATATAGACCTTGAGGCGTCCCCGTTGAGGCTCGGGTACAAGGTCAAGAAAAGCTTCGGGCTCGAGTCGTTTTTCATCGCTCATTCAAGTCCCGGGAGTTGCTCCGCCGTTACCTTCCGCGGCGCGATCGAGCGCGAGATTCAGCTGCAAGACGTTCACGCCGGGCTCGCCGAAGATCCCCGCAAATCGCGGCCGAGTGTTCTCGGCTATCAACTGCCGGAGCCGATCTTCGCTCATGCCGCGTGCGTGGGCAACACGTGCAACCTGCAGGCTGGCGGCCGCAGGACTTATCTCGGGGTCGAGGCCGCTGCCCGAAGCGGTCACCAGGTCCACCGGAACGTCATGCGCAGTAGTGCCAGGATTGCTCTCGACCAGATTTTTCAGCCGCAGCTTGACCGCGTCGATCAGCGCCTTGTTGGTTGGCCCGAGATTCGAGCCGCCGGAATTATCGGCGGCGTAACCCTTGTCACCGGCGGCGGACGGCCGGCTCTGAAAGTATCGCGGCGACCCAAAATTCTGACCGATAAGGCTCGAGCCTACGACCTTGTTATCCGCGACTATCAGGCTGCCGGCCGCCTGCGCCGGGAAAATCGTCGTCGCGATGCCCCACATCGCCAGCGGATAGATAATGCCGGTGACAATAGTGAGCACGATGGTCACTGCAAGGGCGTTTATGAAAGTTCGCACGGAATTGACCTCAGGCGAGATGGAGCGCTGCGACGACGATGTCGATGGCCTTGATGCCGATGAACGGAATAATCACGCCGCCGAAGCCGTATATAAAAAGATTGCGGGTTAGGATCGCGGCCGCGCCGACCGGACGGTACTGCACGCCACGCAGCGCCAGTGGAATCAGCGCGATGATTATCAGCGCGTTGAAAATTACTGCCGAGAGAATGGCGCTCTGCGGCGTCGCCAGGTGCATCACGTTGAGCCGCTGTAGCTCCGGATATTCGACGATAAACAGCGCCGGAATGATCGCGAAGTACTTGGCGACGTCGTTGGCAATCGAGAAGGTGGTCAGGGCGCCGCGCGTCATGAGCAACTGTTTGCCGATCTCGACGACCTCCATCACCTTGGTCGGATTCGAGTCGAGGTCGATCATGTTGCCGGCCTCGCGCGCGGCCTGAGTGCCGGCGTTCATCGCTATGCCGACGTCGGCCTGAGCGAGCGCGGGTGCGTCGTTGGTGCCGTCGCCAATCATCGCGACCAGCTTGCCCTGGTTCTGCTCCTCGCGAATCAGGCGCAGCTTGGTTTCGGGAGTCGCCTCGGCCAGAAAGTCGTCGACCCCCGATTCCTTGGCGATGGCCGCGGCGGTCAGCGGGTTGTCGCCGGTAATCATGACGGTGCGCAAACCCATCGCGCGCAGGCGCTCGAAACGCTCGCGAATTCCTTCCTTCACTACGTCTTTAAGGTGAATCACGCCGAGCGCCCTGGCGTCGGTCGCGACCACCAGCGGAGTTCCTCCGGCCCGCGCGATGCGTTCGACGATCGCCCTCAGGTCAGGCGGCGGAGTACCGTTGTTTTCCTGGACGAAATGAATGATTTGGTCGGCAGCGCCTTTACGGATTCGCTGTCCACCGACGTCGACGCCGCTCATCCTGGTCTGGGCGGAAAACGGTATGAAGGTGGCGCCATCCTCGCCGGCGCCGAGTTCACGCTCGCGCAGGTTGAATTCGCGCTTGGCCAGCACGACGATCGAGCGTCCTTCGGGAGTCTCGTCGGCCAGCGACGCGAATTGAGCGGCCTCGGCGAGCTCGCGCACCTCCACGCCCTGCACGGGAATGAACTCCGCCGCCATGCGGTTTCCGAGCGTGATAGTTCCGGTCTTATCGAGCAGCAGCGTATCGACGTCGCCGGCCGCCTCGACCGAGCGGCCCGACATCGCGAGCACATTATGCTGCACCAACCGATCCATGCCGGCGATTCCGATGGCCGAGAGCAATCCGCCGATGGTCGTGGGAATCAGGCATACCAGTAGCGCCACCAGCACCGGCAGCGCGAGCCGGGTGCCGCCGTACAGACCGAACGGGTAGAGGGTTACCACCACCAGCAGAAAAACGATCGTAAGTCCGGACAGCAAAATGCTCAGCGCGATCTCGTTGGGCGTCTTCTGGCGATGCGCGCCTTCGACCAGAGCGATCATGCGGTCGAGAAAAGTCTCGCCGGGGTTGGCGGTGATCTTCACCTTGATCCAGTCCGAGATGACGGTGGTTCCTCCGGTCACTCCGCTGCGATCGCCGCCGCTTTCGCGAATTACCGGGGCGGACTCGCCCGTGATCGCCGCCTCGTTGACTGCGGCGATGCCCTCGATGATCTCGCCATCGCCTGGAATCACGTCACCGGCTGCGACCATCACGACGTCGTCGCGCCGGAGTTGCGCTGCCGGCACAAGTTTCGTTTCGCCACCGGGCAGGATCAGTTTGGCCTGGGTTTCGGTGCGAGTCTTGCGCAGATTATCCGCTTGCGCCTTGCCACGCCCTTCCGCCATCGCCTCGGCGAAGTTGGCAAACACGACGGTGAACCAGAGCCACAAGGCGATTTGAAATTCAAAGCCGGCCAGCGCCATCCGTCCCGCGATCGTGTCGCGAATCAGCGTGAACATGACCAGCACGCTGGTGACCTCGACCACGAACATCACCGGATTCTTGATCATCAAGCGCGGGTCGAGCTTGACGAAAGAATCGATCGATGCGCGCGAGACGATCTCGCGATTCCAAAGTGCGGGAGCCTTGCGATCACTCATGTTGCCACACCAGACCTAGAACAGTTTCCCGGCCGTCATCAGCAGTTGTTCGACGATCGGTCCGAGCGCAACTGCGCAGAAGAATGTCAGCGCGCCGACGATCACGATTACACCAATCAGCAGGAACACGAACGGGATGCCGTCGGTCGGGAAAGTCCCGGCGCTGATGGCAGTGGACTTCTTAGACGCGACCGAGCCGGCAATCGCCAGCGCTGGAATCGCCATCATGAATCTGCCCAGTAGCATCACGATCGCCATTGTCACGTTGTAGAACGGCACGTTGGCGTTGAGGCCCCCAAACGCGGAGCCATTGTTGGCGCCCGCTTCCGTGAATGCGTACAGGATCTGCGAGAATCCGTGTGGCCCCGGATTGGAAATGCTCGACAGGCCAGAGGGTATAACTACTCCGACAGCAGCCGGTATCAGAATGACGGCGGGAAAAATGAGCACATAGAGCATCGCGAGCTTCATTTCCCGCGCTTCGATCTTCTTGCCCAGGTACTCGGGCGTCCTGCCCACCATCAGTCCCGCGATGAACACCGCGAGCACGGCCATCACGATGATTCCGTAGAGGCCCGAGCCGACGCCGCCGAAGATCACCTCGCCGAGCTGCATGTTGACCATCGGCACCAGGCCGCCGAGCGGGGTGTAGCTATCGTGCATCGAGTTGACGGCGCCGCATGAGGTGTCGGTAGTGACGGTTGCCCACAGCGCCGACTCGACGATTCCGAAGCGGACCTCCTTACCTTCCATGTTACCGCCGCTTTGCGCCGCGGACGCATGTTGATCGATACCCAACTTGCTGAATTGCGGATTGCCGTGCTGCTCAGCCCAGATTGCCGGCGCCGCACCAGCCAAAAATAGAATCGCCATCACGGCGAACAGCGCCCACCCCTGTTTGCGATCGCCGACCATCTTGCCAAAGGTGTGAGTCAGGCCCGCGCCGATAGAGAAAATCGCGAGCAGCTCGATCAAGTTCGTCAAGGGCGTCGGATTTTCGTAGGGATGGGCCGAATTGGCGTTCATGAAGCCGCCGCCGTTAGTGCCCAGTTCCTTGATGATTTCCTGGGATGCTACCGGTCCTTCGGCGATCGTTTGGGTGGCGCCCTCGAGTGTCGTGGCATTCACGTACGGGCTGAAGTTATCGGGAACACCCTGCCAAACCAGCACCAGCGAGAAGATTACGGAAAGCGGCAGCAACACCCACAACGTCGTGCGCGTGAGATCGACCCAGAAGTTACCGATAGTCTTTGCGCTGCGGCGCGCGAAACCGCGAATCACCGCCGCCGCCATCGCGATTCCGGCGGCGGCGGAAAGAAAGTTGTGCGACGTCAGCCCAAGCATCTGAGTCAGGTAACTCAGCGTCTGCTCGCCCGAATACGCCTGCCAGTTGGTGTTGGTGGTAAAGCTTGCAGCGGTGTTGAAGGCGAGTCCCGGCGGCACGCCGGCGAGACCCTGCGGATTCAGCGGCAGGTAGTATTGCAGCCGCTGCAGCGCGTACAGGAAGATCATGGAGATCAGACTGAACGCGAGCATCGAAATCGCGTATCCAGCCCAGCCCATCTCGACGGCGGGATTTACCCCGCAGATTTTGTAGATCAGCCGCTCGATCGGCGTGAGTACCGGATCGAGAAAGGTGCGCTCATGCGAGAACACTCGCGCCATGTACAGGCCCAGCGGCACGCTGATAGCCGTCACGAGCAGGAAGAAAGCAGCGAGCTGAATGATCGAGTTGGATAACATGCAGATGATGTAGTGGCTGGTTAAACTTAGAAACGTTCAGGGCGCAGCAACGCGTAGATCAAATAAACGCCGAGCAACAAGGCGCATACGCCTCCAATAATGGTTTCTACCGGACTCATAGGCTGTCGCACCCCCAGACGTAACCAATTGCGATCGCAAAAAAAGCGATGCTGCTCAAAATTGAAATCAAATCCCACATTCCGGTTTCCCGACGGTCTCAGGTTAAATGCAGTAGTTCAATGACCGCGTTCTTCTGGCCGGCGCGCCGGCTCAGAGTGAACTGAAGCGTGGCCGCTCGCTCCGTTCATGTGCGCCACCCCATTCACATGCGCCATGGCCTCATGCAACACGCGCATAGCTGGACACGGCCCGAGCGCAAATGTGGCGGCGCGAGCGACGGCCTCGTCATGCGCGAGCGGCTCCCCATGATCGCCAATCGGGGTCAGCACGCCGCGCCGTCCGTCGTTGATGACGAAGGACCATTTGCAACGTGCGCAGTGGTAGAGGTAGCGACGCGCTCCGAACAAGCCGGGGAGTTTACCGATCTCTCTGATTGTAAACAGATGGCGAATCGTTGCTGCTGCCATGGCCTGCTTCATATGCGAGCCTCCGTCGCGCACTCGCGACAGGAGTAACAGCACCGCGCGTGCCAATGCAGAAAACGCCGATCCGAAAGCGCTTTATGCATCTTTCAGTCGGACGTATTTCAAAATGCATCGTGCTTTTCGATGCAATCTGCATCGAAAATGCAATGCAGCTATGCTTCGCGCACGACTACTATTCCATCTTCACGAGCAGACCTCGTGTGCGCGCCTTCTCGAAGATCCAACCGAACAGCGCCATCGCCAACACGAAGTAGACCGCGTTCAGCCCGATGCCCCACCAGAAATGCGTCGGCGAGAATCCCTTGCCGGCGAGGACGCCGCGCATTCCCTCGAACGAATGCGCCGTCGGCATCATCCACGCAATTCTCTGCATCCACTTCGGCAGCGACGACATCGGGTACATTACGCACGACACCGGCATCAGCAGTCCGGCGAAACTCCATGCCAGCGCCTGGATTTTCGTGGTGTAGCGAAAAATCATCCCCATGATCGCTATTCCGAGCGCGAGCGCGAAGAACAGCAGATTCGCGATGTAGGGAAGGAACTGCGGCAGCCACGGCACGATGTCAAACGCATAAGCCGCCCATGCCAGGGCCGCAGCCGCGCAGACCGCGATCACTACCTTCGTGAGGCATACCGCGATAAGGCCGACGACATATTCCGACAGCGTCAGCGGGGTGGAGAACAGGTTGATTAGATTGCGGCACCACAGGTCATCGATCAATCCGACTCCCAGGTCACGCTGAAATCCGTAGAAGGTTCCCCACAAAATCGCCGCGCCCATCAGGGAGTTCACTACCGTCGGCTGCAGGCGATTGCTGTGCGACAGGTAGATCGTGAAAAACCCCCACATGACGATGTCGAGCACCGGCCACCAGATCAGGTCGATGACGCGATCGTAGTTGCGGCGCGCTTCGTAAAGATGCCGTACGATCACGGCGTTGATGCGATGTAGCTTCATGCTGCTTTGCCCTTTACCACGCGCAGGAAAACTTCCTCGAGCGCCGGTTCCTCGCGTTCTTCTTCGAGAATCACCTGCGTGATTTCGATCGGACTGCCCGCCGCGATCACTTTCCCGTGATGCAGAAAAACGATGCGCTTACACATCCGCTCAACCTCGTCCATGTTGTGCGAGGTGTAGAGAATAGTCGTGCCCTTATCGCGCTGCGCCTCGAGCAGCGCGTTCTTCACCTGCCACGCGACTTCAGGATCGAGGTAGGCGGTCGGCTCGTCGAGCAGCAGCAGTTGCGGGTCATTCATGAACGCCTTGCACAGTCCGACGCGAGTATTTTCGCCCGACGACAGCCCCGAAATAGCCTTGTCGCGCAGCTTGGTGATGCCGAACCGCTCGAGCAGCTCACCGATTCGCTCGCGCGGCTTTTTCAGATTGTAGATGCGCGCGAACACCATCAGGTTCTCGAGCACCGTCAACCGGAACGGAAACGCCACATACGGCGAGGTAAAGTTCATCTGCTCCAGGATTTCCCCGCGATGCGTCGCCATCGACTTGCCGAAAATGCTGATGCGCCCGGAGGTCGGCGTGATCAGTCCCAGGATCATGTGGATGGTCGTCGTCTTGCCGGCGCCGTTCGGTCCCAGCATTCCGATGATCTCGCCGCGCTCGATCCCGAAGCTCACGTTATCCACGGCGCGAAAGTCGCCGAAGGTCTTGGTCAGATTTTCAACTTCTACCAGCATCGAATTCCTGCCTTTAACGCCAATGCGTTTGCATGCTCAAAAAACAAAACGGCCACGGAGTGTTTGCACCCGTGGCCGGTCTTACGCGCTCTTGTTAAGTTATCGAGTCAATGATGACCGAACGTCGCAGACACACCACCACGGGAATTCTCCCGGGCCCTCTCGATGTTCGGATTCATTCTGGGTGTGCCTTCCTCTGACGTTCAGCCTATAACAATAGCAGCTGGCACCGGTTCAGGCTATAAGCGCATCACTGTTCCTCGCGCCATGATATTTTTCAGGATTCTGTTCGGCATCGATCTCGCAATCGCGGCGGTTGCATTGTGGTTCTTCTCGGCTGGCTTGAACGATGGATCTGTCTCCTCTTTCAACATCTACCTATGGATGGAGATACTCGGTTGCATCGCCGCGGTGCTGGTCGGCGGTTTGCTATTGAAAGCGGCCGGGCGCGACCATCTTGCCAAAGGCGTGCTGATGTTGCTGGCCCTGCCGGGAGTTGGCTACGTGTTGTTTTTTCTGATCTTGATAATTACGAATCCGCGCTGGAACTGAAGCCGGATCGCAAAGGAGCTATGAGATAATGGAACCCAGATATGGCGATGTATCCGTGACGCTCGACGGCAACGTTGCGACCTTGGAGATTCACCGGCCGCCGCACAACTTTTTCGACTTCAAGCTGATTCAAAATCTTGCCGACGCATTCGAAGCGCTCGACAAAGAGGCCGAGTGTCGCGCACTGATGCTCTGTTCGGAGGGCAAGTCATTTTGCGCGGGCGCGAACTTTGCCAATCGCGATGCGAGCAGTGGCGAGACCGCCGCGCGGCCCGGCGAGAATCCGCTCTACGTCGAGGCGGTACGGCTCGTCCGATGTAAGAAGCCTGTGGTCGCCGCCGTTCAGGGTGCTGCTATCGGCGGCGGGTTCGGACTGGCGCTTGCCGCAGACTTCCGCGTGGCAACGTCGGAGGCCCGGTTTGCCGCGAACTTCGTCAAGCTCGGCATACATCCGGGCTTCGGGCTGACCTACACATTGCCGCGTTTGATCGGCGCGCAAAGGGCGAGCCTGATGTTCTACACGGGCCGCCGCATCACGGGCGACGAGGCCCTGGCCTGGGGACTGTGCGATGCAATCGCAGAGCCGGACAAGCTACGTAGCGTCGCCGGTGCGCTGGCGGCGGAAATTGCAGAAAATGCGCCGCTCGCGCTGCTATCGACGCGAGCGACGATGCGCCAGGGTCTGGCAGACGCCGTCAAGGCGCAGACCGATCACGAATTCAAGGAGCAGTCCTGGCTGTTCCGTACCGAAGATCATCGGGAGGGCGTGAAGGCAGTCAGCGAACGCCGCCCCGGCAAATTCGTCGGCAAGTAGGCCGCGCAAAAGCAAAGGCAGCCCGGTTTCCCGGACTGCCCTGCTACTTCGGATCCTATGACCTTGCTTATGCCGCTTCGGCCTTCACGCCGTTGAGCTTCTTCAACTCAGGCATCACCTCAGCCGCGAACAGCCGGAGGCTCTTCTCGGCGTCTTCGATCGGCATACCCGCGTAGCTGAAGACGCCGGTGTAATGATCGGCGCCGACCTTTTGGCGAATCTCATCGATCTTGTTGAAGCACATCTCGGGCGTGCCCCAAACCTGGAGGCTCAGGAAGTACTCGATCGAGGCGCTGGTGTTGCCCTTCAGATTCTTCGCCATCTGCTCGTAATATTCGTAGCCCTTGGCTTTGCCGAAATGCTCGCTCGCCATCTCGTAGTGCCGCAGCGCTGTGTCCCAATAGCCACCGATATACTTGACCGCCATCTCGCGCGCGCGGTCGGCACTCTTGTCGCAGAAGGTCCAGCCCGCCGCGATTGTCGGCAGCGGCTCGCCACCGTTCACCTGCTTGTAGATAGTGCGATATTCGCCGAGCTCCTGGGCAACAGCCTCCCACGGCTTCTGCGGAATGATCAGAATGCCGATGCCCAGCTTCGCCATAATACGCGCCGACTCGGGCGAGACGGCAGCCGCGTAAGTGCGGCCCTTGAACGACTTGAACGGCTTGGGCCGAATGTCGCGGCGCGGCTGCTTGATGTATTTGCCGTCGTATTCGCAGTAGCCCTTTTCGAGACCCTCAAGCAGCATCTCGGCCGATTCGATAAAGCGCTCGCGCGATTCGCCGAGCGGCACGCGGAAGCCCTCGAACTCGATTCGCGCCAGCCCTCGTCCCAGGCCAAGGATCATGCGGCCGTTCGACATGTGGTCAACGACCGACACCTGCTCGGCCACACGCATCGGGTCATGCCACGGCATCACGACCACCATCGAGCCAAGCTGAATGGTCTTGGTGCGGCCAGCGTAGTAGGTCAGGAACTGGAGCACGTCGGGGCACATGGTGTAGTCGTCGAAATGATGCTCGACGCTCCAGATGGAGTCGAAGCCGAGCGGCTCGTAGAGGTCGCCAATGTGCAGGTCTTCGGTGTAGACGTCGCGGTCCGATCGTACGTTGTGCGGATTCTGAAAGATAACAGCACCACCAACTTTCATTCGGAGATCCTCCGTAGAGCGGGGCTTTCAGTCGTCCGCGTCGAACGTACCGCAACCCGCCAGATTAGGGTTCAATGAGACTCTCTTCACATACCAATCGTTTAGTAAAATTGCAAAGAGGTTTGATGAAGATGCCGTTTGACACGGCGTCGATCCCCGCGTTACTTCAGCGCAATCGAAGATACTTCCAGCGAGGAGCGAGATGAGCAAATTCTTGCGGACACTGAGGCTATCTACGACAGCAATCGCAATCGTCTTCGGGCTGATCGCAGTGACAGTGCATCTCGCGGGCGCCCAGCAAACCGATGACAACGCCGCCGGCATGCAGGTCCTCGTTTCGCCGGCGGCAGTCCCTTCACAACCTGACATGAAAGCACCGCCGCTCGACGTGGCCGGATGCTGGAGCGGCGAGACCGAGGACAGCGTTAACGGACCCGGCGACGGCTTTATCTTCTTCGTGCAGAAGGGCAAGAAAGCCGTCAAGGGGACCAACGTGGCAGTCACGGTTGGTACAACGACCATTGTGGGTCCAATTACCGGCAAAGTGACCAGCACGTCGTTTTTTCTCAAAGCGAAGGCCAAAAAGTGCAAGGTTTCTTTCGTTGGACAAATTTCTTCGACCGATTTGGTCGGCACCTATAGTTTCCAGAACTGCGGACCGTTCACGATCGAAGGCACTTTCGACTACGGGTTCGACCCGACCGGCGATTCCTGCACCTCACCCTGAATTTGGGAGTGCTGGAAACCGAGCCGCATAGGATATGAACCTTCCGATGTCCGTGTTTTTGCTGCGGTTGCCGATTGCGGTATCTTGATAAGCGACAAGTGACAGGCTACAACTCTTGAGGAAGTGATCCTGTCGTTCAAACATCGAGGCCTGAAGGCTTTGTACGATGGGCGAACAGCGGGGCGAGTGGCTCCTAATCACATCGACAAGCTGCGCGACATTTTCGCAGCACTTGACCGAAGCCAAACGGCTCAAGGCATGGACTTGCCGGGCTTTCGGCTACACGCTTTGAAGGGAGTATTGAAGGGGCGCTATGCGGTTTCTGTGTCGGGGAATTGGCGCGTGACCTTCCGCTTCGAGGGCGGCCACGCAGTCGATGTGGACTATGTAGACTATCACTAGGACGGCGAACTCTATGGCTATGCACAATCCTCCACATCCCGGCGGCATCGTACGACGGCAGTGCCTCGAACCTTTGGATCTGTCGGTCACCGAAGCGGCGAAGGCCTTGGGTGTCACGCGGCAGGCGCTTTCTGACGTGGTAAACGAGCGAGCGGCAGTATCTGTTGAGATGGCGATTCGCCTGTCGAAGGCCTTCGGTTCGAGTCCGGAGACCTGGCTCGGGATGCAAATGGCGCACGATCTCTGGCATGCGCGCAGCCGCGCCAGGCAAATCCGGGTGCGATCGTTCAAAGCCGCGTGAGCTATTCGTAAGCGGAAGTGTCGCAGGCTTGATCGCGCTACGCACCCAAACGAAGTATGCCAGCATGATGCGACGAGATATTTTTACCGAAGAGCACGAGATGTTCCGCGCGCAGGTGCGCCGCTTCGTCGATTCCGAAATCGAGCCGAAAGTGCCGGAGTGGAATCGGGCCGGGATGAGCGATCGCGCGAGCTGGCGCAAGATGGGCGAGGCCGGGTTCCTCGGCGCCAACGCGCCCGCCGAATACGGCGGCGGCGGCGTGGATTTCATCTACGACGCGATCGTGATGGAAGAGCTGTCGCGGGTGCGCGCTCACGGCCTGATGATGTCGCTGCATTCCGACATCTGCATGCCCTACATCACCAGCTTCGGCAACGAGGAGCAGAAGCGCCGCTACCTGCCGGGTGCCATCAGCGGCGAGACTATCCTCGCCATCGCGATGACCGAGCCGGGCACGGGCTCCGATCTCGCCGCGGTGCAGACGACGGCGCGCCGCGACGGCGACCATTACGTAATCAACGGCTCGAAGATTTTCATTTCGAACGGCCAGATAGCCGACCTCGTTATCGTCGTCTGCAAGACCGACCCCAAGGCCACCCCGCCGCATAAGGGCGTCAGCCTGATGCTGGTCGACGCGAGCGCTCCCGGCTTTGTCCGCGGCCGCAAGCTCGACAAGCTCGGGCTGCGCGGTCAGGACACCAGCGAGCTGTTCTTCGAGGACTGCCGCGTCCCGGCGGGGAATCTCCTCGGCAAGGAGGGCACGGGCTTCAAGATGCTGATGGAGAAGCTACAGCAGGAGCGCCTGTGTATCGGAGTCGCTTCGATGGCGAGTTGCCGGCGCACGCTCGAAGACACTATCGCGTACTGCAAGAATCGACGCGCATTCGGGCAGCCGATCGCGGAGTTTCAAAACACCCAGTTCAAGCTGGCCGAGATGATGAGCGAAGTGGAAATAGGGCAGGCGTTCGTCGACAAGCTGCTACAAGCTCATGTGCGCGGCGACGAAATCGTGGCCGAAGTCAGCATGGCCAAATGGTGGACCACCGAGTTGCAGAAGCGACTGACCAGCCAATGCCTGCAACTACACGGCGGCTACGGCTTCATGATGGAATACCCGGTCTCGACTGACTACGCAGACGCAGCAGTCCAGTCGATTTATGCAGGCACCAACGAAATAATGAAGGTGATCATCGCGCGCCGAATGGGCCTCGAAACCCGCAAGTAGTGGTATTCGTCTCGGAATGACACGAAAACCCGATACGCCGATACTGCAACGACGCGAACGACCTAATCCATAACCCCTTCGCGCGCGAGAAGGAGAACAGTCGCGAATACTGTCACAGATTTACCTGCTGGACCTTGTGACGTTTCAGGTACCAGCAGGGGCTGTAGCCTAAGTGCGGGAAGATCGAGTTGACGCAGGTTTGCGTTTCCGGCTCGCCTGCTTCGTACGAGGTCTTTCCGTCCTTCTGGAGTATTGCGTACAACTTGGTGATTTCCACGCTGCTCAAGGGTTCGCGACTCGGAGGGATTCGATACTTTACTGAGATGAGTTCGCCGACGTAGTAGAGAGCCACTATCACTACTGCGAGAGTAGCTATTCGTTTGAGTAGTGGAGCGGCGTTCTGCATCGGAGTTGTCGCAAAGAAAACGGCCGGCATTGTGCAATGCCGGCCGTTGTGATCGGGCGAGGAAAGAGACCGGCTAGCCGACCTGGCTGCCGACGACCGACACGAAGCTGACGCATCGGCCGGGCGCGCCGCCGAGATTGTGCGTCAGCCCAACTTTGGGATTCTTGATTTGACGCTGGCCTGCCTCACCGCGCATCTGCAGCCACATCTCGTACATCATGCGCAGGCCCGACGCGCCGATCGGATGGCCGAACGACTTGAGGCCGCCGTCCGGGTTGACCGGCAGCTTGCCTTCGAGGTCGAAGAAACCGTCCATCACGTCCTGCCATGCGGTCCCGCGCGGGCTGAAGCCGAGATCCTCGTAGAGCACGAGCTCGGTGGGCGTGAAGCAGTCGTGAACCTCGGCCATGCTGATCTGCTCGCGAGGATTCGTGATGCCCGCCTGCGCGTACGCGTCCTTGGCAGTCGCGACGACTTCGCGGAAGGTGGTGAAGTCGTAGTCCTGCGACAGCGGCCCTTCTGCCGGTCCCGCAATGAATGAGAGCGCCTTAATGTAGATGGGATTCTTGCAGTACTTGTGCGCGTCTTCGGCGCGAACGACGATCGCCGCCGCGGAGCCGTCCGACACGCCCGAGCAATCCATGATTCCGAGCGGGTCGGCAATCTTGGGCGAGTTCTTGATAGTCTCGAGCGACACTTCCTTCTGGAACTGCGCCTTGGGATTTTTCGCGCCGTTCTTGTGATTCTTCCACGCGATGCGCGTGAGCACGTCCTTGCCCTTGTCGGGGTCGAGTCCGTACTTCTTGAAGTACGCGGGCGCCAGCAGCGAGAACGACGCGGGCGCCGTCATGCTGCCCTCGGTGCCGTCGTTGGGCGGAGCGCTCATCACCAGGCCCGAGTAGCCCGAGTCCTTGAGCTTCTCGACTCCAATGGCCATCGCCATGTCGAACGCTCCCGACGCGACCGCGTAGCATGCCTGGCGCAACGCTTCGGAGCCGGTCGCGCACATATTCTCGACGCGGGTGACGGGCTTGTACTGAATCTTGAGCGGCTCGCTGAGAGTCAGGCCCGAGATGCCCGAGCCCATCGTGCCGAGCCAGTACGCGTCAACGTCGTTGGGTTGAACGCCGGCAGATTCATAGGCCTGGTAGGCGGCGTCGACGAGCAGGTCTTCGGGGCCCTTGTCCCAATGCTCGCCAAACTTGGTGCATCCCATCCCGATGATCGCGACGCGGTCCTTGATTCCTCTGCTAGCCATAATTTTCTCCTCGGCGCTTAACGCCTGGGGCGCGCTTTCCAGAAATAGTTGTTGACGCCGTCGGCGGTAAAGAGCCGGCGAAACGTCATTTCGACTTCGTCGCCAATCGCGACCTTGTCGGGTTCGCAGTCGGTCATCTCGCACAGGAAGCGGCCGCCGCCATCGAAGTCTATCACGACGTTAACAGTCGGCGGATTGAGAGAATAGGCGAGGCGATCGATTGCGTAGGTGGCGATTTTCGCGGTGCGATCCGCGAACTGGTACGGCTCCATGTGCCCGCGCTTGATGGCATTTCACGCAAACCAGCTGCGGCGGAAGCTGCGGCGTCCCGCAATTGGTGCATCGCGAACCGATGAAGCCGAACTTCCACTTTTCCGAGCGCATCATCGGCGGTCCCGCGGGCCGGTCGGGATCGGGACGGCGCGGCGGCTCGGTCGGCAGAATCTCGCGCCACTTGAGATAGTTGGCGTACGACACGTCGCCCTTGGACTCGATCATGCGGCCCACGGAATGCACCGGCTTGAACGCGGCGTTGGCGGGCGTGACGCGGAACAGGATCGCGTCGGCGCCGTCGGCGACCGTCGCCGACCAGGATTCGGTCGCCCGGCTTGGCGGACGGCAGCGCCGCGGTGAGCATCAGGCCCGCATGCGCGGCGCCGGTCTGTCCGACGGTCAAGCGCAAACGAATCGGAGAACTTTGCGGGATCGATCTTGAGCGCGCGCGCGATCTCGTCGGCGGCGCGGGC
The DNA here is from genome assembly GCA_963842215.1 of uncultured delta proteobacterium. GTDB lineage: Bacteria > Desulfobacterota > Binatia > Binatales > Binataceae > Binatus. Next base: position 389,145 of record CAWJFQ010000010.1, read on the forward strand.
GTTGGGCGCGTCGAGAATTATCTTCGACAGATCGCCCGGCGCGACTTTGGCCTTCTCGAGCACGTTCTTGATGACGGTGCCGAGCAGCGGAGAGTGCGCCTGCGTCAAGAGTGAAGCGCTCTTCCCACGAATGCGCGAAACGCTCGCCCTGCGCGCGCCAGGTGTCGAGGAACTCGCGCGTGAGCGAGGCGGTCGCCTCGATTTCGGCGATCACGTTCTCGGCCCCGAGCACGAACGCGACCGCGCCATCGCCGGTGGTCTGCTCGGCTTTGCCCTCGGGCGCGGCCAGGCGGCAATCGCCGATCGCGACCAGCGCGCGCTTGGCGCCGCCGCTGACCGCGTCGGCGCCCTGCAGCAAGCGCCGACATTCCGGCGCGGACCGAGCCGGTCATATCCGACGCGCGAATTTCGGCCGGCAGCTGCGCGGCTGCGCCGATCACCGCGGCGCTGAGTTTTTCCGCGTAGGGCGGCGTCGTGGTCGCGAAGATAAGTGCCTGCACGTCGCCGGGCGGCGCGGCTTTCAGCGCGTCGCGAGCTGCCTCGACCGCCATCGAGACGCTGTCTTCGTCGAAGCTCGCGATTGCGCGCTCGCCCTTGCCGGCGGCAGTGCCGAGGACAGCCGCGATCGCGGAGCGCTTGAGTCGTCGATAGGGAACGTATGAGCCGTAGGAAACAATTCCAGCCATGAGGCGCATTAAAGGCCGAGTACGGCGATGCGGTCAAACGAAATGAAAAGGCCACTTGATTGAAATGAAACCCGCCGTGGGTTTCAGCTCCCTTGGGCAGGGGTGACCCCGGCACCCGCTGTCAGGAGGAAGAAGGCTAAGCGCGAAATCAACGCGGAGGGGACGATGCGGGGCCCGGAATCTGGGCGAGCCATAAATTCAACTGGGAGACCAGGTATTCGAGACGGTGCATCGAGTGCAGCTCAGCCAGGAGCATGCCCCGCTGTTCAGTGCGCCACAATCCGATTCGCGCGAACTGTCGCTCCTCGAGCCGTGAGCTGAACAGTTCGAGAGGCCCTTCTATGTCATCGCTTGATTGGGTTCGCGCGATTTCCTGAGCGGCCGCTGCGTTGAGACTTTCGGCGCCGCTGAAGAAATCGAGCCACGACCGAAGATGCCGGCAAATAGCGTCAAACACTGCCTGGCGAGCCGATTCGGTAACCGGATCCAGTTGCGGCAGGGGATTGGCGATGCGCTCAGTCGAAATTGAGGCGAGGCGGTTGGCGATGCGCCGTAGCCTACTGGCGGCCTGGACGATCGCATTGTGGTTGACCAGGCTGGTGCGGCCCTCAACTTGCGCGTCATCGGCGACCTCCAGAATTTCCGCGAGAGAGCGCATGGTGCCAGAGTTAGCCTGCTGGATCGCATTCTCGGTATTCGCAGCGGTGCCGCCCGGCGCCAGCGACAGGGTGTCGCGAATAACCTTACGCAGCCTTGGCAACAAGGAGTCTCCGGCGTATTCCGGCCACAACATGAAAGTAACGAATGCCACGACGAGCGTGCCAAGCAAAATTGCCCAGATACGCCAGAGCGGCTCATAGATGTCGAGGGCAGGGCTCAAGCCGGTGAACACCAGGGCGAAGGTCGTACCTATTTGCTTGCCCGCGTAGGCAACGCGTCCGCTGCTGAGAGAGCAGTACGCGGAGATATAGAAGACTACGAAGACGGCGAGCAGATAAGCCGGAAGGGTTTCGAAGTTGGGCGTGACGACGATGATGGTGAGAAGAGAAATCGCCCCGCCGATTATCGCTCCGACGATACGTAGATTCATCTTGCGCAAAGCTGCGCCATAAGTGGGAAGCGCGGTTATTATCACCGTCGTCAGGATGGTGTTCAGCTCGGGGCGGTGGTCAATGATGCCGACCACATAACCGATCACGACGCAGGCACCGACCTTCAGAGAATAGCGGAGAATTGCGGGATCCAGAGCGTCGCTCAATCGCGGGACCAGCACCGTTCGCGGGCGCCGCGGCGGGCGGCTGCGGAGGCGCGTCGAGCAAGCGCTCGATGTGTCTGGTGAGCACAGCGAGCGAATCGGTGAACTCTGCAAAATTCTCGACCTCGGCAGAGCTCACCTTGCCGATATACGTTGGTCTGACCTGGAGGATGCGAGCATTGAGAGCGTCCATCATAGATCGCGCTCGGGTCCGCGAGGGTGGAGGCGTATGGTCGACGCCAACGGCGACGTGCGTCGGCAGTTCGTGGGCGAGCTCGTCCAATACCGTCGCAATCGCGTCCACGTCGCCTGAATTTCGGGTCGCACTATAGCGCGAACTTGTCCCGGTACATTCTGGCGCGCCGTCACCGATCAGGCGATCCACTTCGAGGCCGATGCGCGCGACGCGGGTGATAGCCGCAAGCAGGATCGCTTGGCGATGCGCCGATACACCCTCGGCCGCGGCTCGATTCAGAAGATCCATGTGTGCGGGAAGATCCGAAGTCGGCGGCGGCAGCGCCGGTCGCGGCGCGCCTTGGGGATCAAGATAATAGTTCGCAGCTTCGAGCAGCCGGGAACGATCGCGCGCGACAGCTCGCGCCCAGCGATTCCAGCAGAATCGCTTCGGCAGGGTCGGGCCACAGCCAGTTGTCGAACAGGACGATCGTGCCGAAGGCGATAACGCTGCCGCCGAAAATGCCTGCCGCGGCCCAACCGATTTGGTCGGGCGCAAATACGACGCTGTAGAAGGTATCGATGCAGACCACCTGGATGAGAAGCAGTCCGGCGCCGAGCTTGCGAGTCGTTCCGAGGTAGGTCGAAAACGAGATCAGCGCGAAGAGAAACGGCAGCAGGAGCCATGGCGTTTCCACCAACATCCCCGCCATCACGACCGAACCACGGAGCGCGAATGCTTCCGCGATCAGAAACGCAACCGCCGTGCGGAGCGACATCATCGGTCCCGCGCCCACCAGGAGCCAGACGATGTAAGTGCCGAGCTGGTTGTTGACGTGACAACTCACGATCAGGCCGGCGCCGAGTCGTGGCAATCGTGGTCATGCGAAGGGCAATGCGGAATTTTCGTGAGCTCGGCGCAAGCTCCCGGGTGAGCAACGCAGCAAGCTGATCGAACCAGCCGGGAGACTGCGCGAGGCGGATCTCCGGTTTGGCGAAACCGGCCATGCTCAGTGATTGCTCTGATCGCGTGAATCCTGATCGCGATCATCCTGATCGCGATAGCCCTGGATCGTCACGACTGCAGTAGTGCCCATCCGGAACGGGAACTTCGGGTCGCGGTCTTCGAGCACGATGCGCACCGGGAAGCGCTGCGAGAGCCGCACCCAGTTGAGCGTCGCCTCAATCTGCGGCAGGCCCTCGACGGTCGCGCCGTTTTGCTGATAGAGCGCCCATCCGACGCCTTGCACGCGGCCGCGAAAGCGCTTGTTGGGATAGGCGAGGATGAAAACCTCGGCGGTCATGCCGGGTTCGATGTGCGAGAGGAAGGTCTCGCGGAAATTCGCGATGACGTACCATTTGCGGTCGTCGATCAGGCTGACGACTTGCGGCCTTCATTGGCGTACTGGCCCTCCGCGATATTGAGATTGGTGACCCAGCCGTTATACGGCGCGCGCACGTAGCAATAACCGACGTTGAGTTTCGCGTCGTAAACGGCGGCCTCCGCGGCTTTGCGCAGCGCGTTGATGTTGCCGTACTGGCCGAGCTGGTTCTGCGCCTTGCGCACGTCGGAGCTGCGCGGACTCGACCGCGGCCTCGGCGGCGTTGGCTTGCGAGCGCGCGTTGAAACGTCGTTGGCGGTGACGAAATGTTTGGCCAGCAGCGGCTGGATGCGATCGAGATACTGCTTGGCGTAAGCCGCGTCGGCTTCGAGCCGGACCTGATCGGACTGCGCGGTTCGGATCGCGTCCTCGAGCGCCCTGATGTATCGAGCTCGGTCAATTGAAGCTTGGCGATTGCGGCGTCGAGCACCGCTTGATACGGCCGCGGATCGACGACGAACAGCAAGTCGCCCTGCTTGACGTACTGATTATCGACAATCGGCAGTTCGGTGATCGGCCCGCTGACGTGCGGCGCGATTCCGACGGAGTTGGCGCGAACGTAAGCGTCGTCGGTGCGCGGATACAGGTAGTAGAGGCGCGCGACGTAGAGACCCACGATGACGGTGGCGATTACGATCGCGGCGCTGAGCAGGTGGCCCGCGAATCGCAAGGTCAGCGAAGCGATTGTCGGTCTCGGTCTGCGGTCGCTATCGCGGTAGTCATCAGATTCGATTGAAGAAGATCAAGCCAGACGATGCATCCCATGAGGATGGCGAGGCTCGAATACACAATTGGCCGCGGCCACAGATAGTCCTCGAGGCGCGTCACCACGAAGAGTGGGCGAATCGCGACGGTCAGGATGCCGCCGCAGATCGCGCAGAACAGCCAGGCTCGGGAAATTCGCACCCGCGATATTGATCACCGGATCGCATCCGGCGAGCAGGCAAGTGCCGCGGCAAACGGTAGCGCGAATCCGGATACTGGTCGGCGGAGGGCGATTTGCATGCGGAAGAGATTGTACGCGCCGGATTGTGCAAACGCACGTCGCGGGATTCAATGTTCCGACAGCGCAGCCAAGGGTAGGTGGATCTTCTATATGAAGACGGAATTTGAAATGGGTCGCGGCCGGCGGAAGCTCATCGTCGCCGCGCTCGGTCTCGCGCTATGCGCGAACGGATGCACTTATTTTGCCGAGCAGCCCGAAGTGTATCCGGATAAATTCGCGCCGGCAGAATCGGATCGTGCATGGACGCCCCGGTCCGGCGCGACGAGCGAATACGCGATACCAATGCAGGCGCGGCCGCCAAGCACGCTGCCCGAGCCGCGCGCCGCGCATCAGGCAACCAATACGACCTGCCCGCGCTGATCGATATTGCGCTCAGCAACAATCCCGACACTCGGCAGACTTGGGATCAGGCTCGCGCCGCGGCGGCCGCCTACGGAGCGTCGCGTGCGCCGTACTATCCCGTGCGTCAGCACGCAGGTTTCAGGCGGATACGAGCGCGAAATGTTCGAGCTGCCCGGACAAAACGCCGTCCTCAAGCAATGGCAGATAACCCCGATGCTCGCGTTCACTTACATCTTGCTCGACTTCGGCCGCCGCGACGCCGGCGCAGCCGCCGCGCGCGCGCAACTCGCCGCCGCAAACTTCTCGTTCAACCGCAAGCTGCAGGACGTCGTGTTCGCGACGCAGCGCGCTTTCTATTCGATCGGCGCGGCAAAGGCGGCAGTGCAAGCCGCGCAAGAAAACGTCGAGCTCGCGAAACCGACGATGAGGCCGTAAGCCGCCGGGTCGACCTGGGACTGGCAACCCAGCCCGCGCTGCTGCTGTCGCGCCAGGCCGTCGCACAATCGCAGTACGATCTCGCGAGCGCGCGTCTGTTGGTGCGCGAGGCGCAGGCCAACATGGCGGTAGCGCTGGGAGTGGCAGCCAACACCGCGCTCGACGTGCCGAGCCTCGACAGCATCCCGATTCCCGCGGGACTCGGACCTGAAGTTGATCAGCTGATCGAGACCGCTGTGCGGAGTCGCCCGGATCTCGCGGCCCAGGTCGCCACCCTCGATGCGCGCCGCGCCGCCGTGGAACAGGCGAAGGCGCAGTTCTATCCGACGATCGGAATTTCCGGCAACTACGGCGAGCAGGCCTGGAACTACGCAATTGTTAACACGCCAACCGTCCAGACGGCGCAGCCTCAATACACCGCGCTGCTCACGCTCAACTGGGACCTCTTCACCGGCTTCAAACGTCTGAATGACGTCCGTCAGGCCGAGGCTGCTCGCGACGCCGCCAGCGCACAGCTCAAGTCGCTCGAAGTCGACGCTATAAGCTCCGTGTGGCGCGCGTACTACGAATTCCAAACCGCGCTGAGCCGATACGAATATGCCAAGGCGCTGCTGGCCGCCTCGCAGGAGTCGTACGACGCCAACCTCGACACGTACCGGCAGGGGCTCAGCACGATAGTCGAGTTGCTGACCGCCGACCGCGACCTCGCTAACGCCCGCTACACCATCGTGCAGAGCCGAGCCGACCTGCTGACGTCATCGGCGGCCGTCGCGTACGCGGTGGGAGCTGTCGAGGTACCGCCGCACCCGTAACACGTTGATAACGGACGGGCGTGAATGGGCTGCATGCAGTCGCGTGGCTGCTCTTGTTGACAGACGGCGGAGTCTAGGCAATTCGCGGAGTTTTCGCGCATCGCGGCTAACGTTTTGCGAATCGCAAAAGCCAGAGCGGTGTTCCGTCGAAAATAGTTGAACGAAACAAAGGCTTCGGTCATTGGCATCGGCCTTGCTCTACCCTCTGACAACGAACTTGGACGGAGGGAAGTAAGATGGCTGCTACCACAATCAATCAGAGCATTGCAGGCTTTCAGCAGGTACGGGAGCAGACCGAGACTGTGGCCGCGGATCGGATCGCGCAAAACAGTCTGCTCAGCGAATTGCCCGGAGTGACGTTCGCGTTCCTGACCCTGGCGTACATCGTGCTTTCGTTCCTCAGCCTGTAAAGACGCATCGCATACCACGCACGGGAATCACCCGATCAGGCGAATCGAATCGACCTCGATCGGCTTCCCGGAGCGTTCTTGAAAAATTCCAGAACGGATGCGCGCGTCGCGGCACGAACGAATGATCGATCGCAAGTGCGGCTCGGCGAGCCAAGGACAATCGACCTGAACACGCGCGCAATGAGATGTCGATCGCAAGATCACTCGCGCGAAAGTGAGTATTGAGATGATGATGGAAGCAGTATCTTTGCTGGCGGGACTGGCCATCGCGATCGTGATAATCGCGGGGCCGGCCAAACCTTACTACAAGAGAACCAAGGCGGAGCGTTAACGCCAACCTGAGACCGCGGCTACGACGCCGCGAGTAACCTGACCACCTATGCGGGGCGGAGTGCGAAAGATATCGCATCTCCGCCCCGCACTCGTTTTTCATCTTGCCGCATCATAAGCTTGGCGCCGCTTCCTGAGAGGTGAAAGATGAGGCGAAAAACAATTGGTCTGATTCTGTTCGGGTGCGCGATTGCGGCGCCGCAGCTCGTATGCGGGCAATCCGCTTGTCCGCCGGAGCTCGCCGTCGAACAAAAGGCGTCCGCACCGAGTCCTGATTGGACCGTTGGCTACAGTGTCTATAAGACCGCGCTCGCGGGCGTCACGGTCTTCGAAGGGCCGCCCTCAGAGCAAGCTTCGTTGGTACCCGACAGCGATAAGACGACCAAAGACACCGTCGTCCAAACCTGGCGGCTGCTGAAAAGTAATCGTGGCTACTGGCTGCAGTGCCAGTATGCGAATACGACAGCGCAGATTTATCGACGTTTGCCGGCGGACGTTACGCGATGCGACGTCACTTATGAGCGCAACGTTTTCTTCGGCGGCGGCAGCCGGGTAGTAAAGCGTGCAGAATGCAAATAGTCAGTATCGCCGATTCTGACTATTGTCATTAGTACATCGCGTTACTATCACGCACCTACTACTTAGTAGTCTCAATTATCGCATTATACGGGCCACTGACTAATCTTTCCGTCTACGACCAGTTTTCCGTTCGCGGCTCGCAAGAGTCAAGACGGAATTTAATCCAGCCATAACAATTTTCTCGGGCGCGCAGGAACCATCGGCGTTCACGTTCAGTTTAAGACTGAGCCAAGACATATTTTTCGCGATAGCTTTTGCTATGGAGGGTCCAATGAGCCGTAAGTCACGAACATTGCTGGCCGCGTGCGTTATCACTCTCGCAACTGCGGCGACCGCATTGGCGCAGATGCCTATGACGCCGCCGATGCCGGATAAAAAGAAGCCAACCACCGACTACACTCAGACCAACCTTGTCACCTCGATGAAGAGTCTGAGGGCGAAGGTACACGACAAGAATCTGCTTAATCCCTGGGGCTTGGTGCAGGGGCCGACACCCTTCTGGATCTCCGACAACAACGCCGGAGTATCGACGCTTTACGACGGCGCCGGAAAGATCGTGAAGGTCAAGGTAGGCAAGAAGAACGTACCGTTCGTCGTGACTATCCCACCACCAATGGGCAGCAGTGCCAGTTCGACGCCGACCGGGACGGTCTACAACGGGACGGCGACGGACTTCACCGGCGATCTTTTCATCTTCTCGACCGAGGACGGAACCATCTCGGGATGGCAGGAAGCGGATGCGGCGGATGCCGTGCTCCACGTCGATAATTCGCAGGTGCCGACGGCGGAGGCCGGCGCGGTGTATAAGGGCCTCGCGATCGCCGCAGTCAGCGGTCACCAGTTCATCTACGCTACGAATTTCCGCTCGGGCAACGTCGACGTGTTCGACAACGACTACAACCCAACGACACTGACCGGCACCTTCACCGACCCGGACGCCATGGCTGGGTTCGCGCCATTCGGAATCGTGCTGTTCGGCAGCAACCTTTGGGTTTCATACGCGATGCAGGATTCGGCCAAGCATGACCCGGTTCACCAGGCGGGCGCTGGTTATATCGACATCTTCACGACCGATGGTGTGTTCGTGAGCCGTTTCGCAACCGGCGGCAACCTCAATGCGCCGTGGGGGATGGTCCTTACGCCGTCGACTTTCGGGCCGTTGGGCGGTGACTATTGGATTGGAAACTTCGGCGACGGAAATATCAATGCCTACGATACGATGGGCAATTTCGTTGCTCAGCCGATGGGCAAAGGTAACAAGCCGCTGAATGTCGACGGACTGTGGGCGCTCGTCTTTGGCAACGGCAGCGATAATGCGTCGACCAGCTCGCTGTATTTTACCGCAGGCCCGAACATGGAGAGCGAAGGAATTTTCGGAAAATTCACGGCAGGGGCAAAGAAATCAACCACCGGTCCGGGAGGTCCTTACACCATGATGCCGCCCGGGATGATGTAGGGACGCGGCATAGACTGAGTTTCGCGTGCAGTTAGCGGCCGGCGCGGCGGGCCTTGTCAGGAAATGAACCGAGCTCGACGGCCTTGGCGAATATCTCGGAGATTGGCGCATCGGGCGGCTCGGGCAGGTGGCCCGCCGCTCGCGGCCATGCGATCGGCGTCACGGGACTGTCGATCGGTGAGCCGATCTTGATTCCATAGCGCTCGACCGAGTCGTGCGGAAAATTGTTCTTGCGCGTCGATCCGTCCCGGAAAAAAATCATGGTATGCACACGCCGCGTCCGCGATCCGGTGTTTGCCTTCGCCATATGCACTGTGAGGCCATGATGGAACGCGACTCCGCCGCGTGGCACCTCGACCCATACCGGCGGCGTGTCCTTGATCTCGGGCATCTTCAAAATTTCGAGCGCGTCTTCAGGTTTGAAGATATTCACGAACACTCGCAGCCCCACCGCGTGCGAGCCCGGCACATAACCCATGCATCCGGTCGCGTGGGTCGAGCCGTCGAACGGAATCCAGGCCGTGATCGTATCGGTCTCGACCATTGGCCAGTACGGTTGGTCCTGATGCGGATCGGTTAGACGTCCGTGAGCTTCCTTGTAGAGCGCCTGATCGTGCCACAGCCGAAGAGTCTCGACTCCGAGCAGGCGCGCCGCCGTCTCGCATACCACCGGATGAAAGGTGAGCGGTCTGACCGCGGGTGCGTCCTCCCACAGATTGATGCACTGGATGAATGACTGCTCGTAGGGCGACTTCTCGCCGAGCGTGCGGCTGTCGAAGCGCTTGCGCCGCGCCACCGCGTCGTCGACCGCGGCGCCGTAGCGCTCGAGTTCGTCCGGATCGAGCAAGTCCGGCACCATGACGAAGCCGTCGCGCTTAAAGGACTCGGCGTAGGGCACGATTTTGTCAGCGAGTGTCGTCACGCGTTGATTCTCAGCAATGCTCTGTTCTTACAGTACGCGATGCTCGTCTCGCAATTGTCAGAACTCTGCTTTGAACGCGACGCGGTCTGCGCCGGCGTAGGATAGCCGCGCGGGCCTGACGCGCATCATGCGCAGCGTCGGATATTTGAAGAACGGCGCTTCGAAGGGGCTCTTCTTCAGAAATATCTCCTTCGACGCTTCCCATTCGGCGCTATCGCGCGGGACTTCACTGGCGGTCCCCTGTATCAGCACGCGCGAGATTTCAAATGTCTCGACCTTGCCCTTTTCGCGCGCGTCCATGAAGGCGGTCACATAAGGATGCTTGAGCAGATTTTGAAACTTCTCCGTCGCGTCGTTCATGATGAACAACAAATCGAACTCCGGCGTCTCCGCGAATGCCTGCATCGTAGCCGTCGGCCACTGCTCGCCTTGGGTGACAAGGATTGCGACCTGAACCTCGGCCAACAGCGCGGCCAGTCTCTCTTTCTGCGCAGCTTCCATGTCTGACTCCTTGCCGAATTTTCCAGCGCGACATAAAACTCTAAGCACCGCCGGCGTGATCGAAGCAAATGACCAGACGCATCGCGCCGGCGCGATTGACACTTCGCGGATTGGCTGACACGGTCGCTCAGGATGAACTCGTTGCGATGAAATTCGACAATCGCGGTCTGGCGGTCAACACCGATTCCGACGGCGCCATCCACGCCATAGACCATTATGCTCGCGAGCTGCTCTCGCTCGGCACCGACGTGGCCGCAGTTCAGTCCGCCGCTGACGCATATCCCGACTGCGCGATTCTTCAGGCATGCTGTGCTTCGACATTTCTATATTCCCAAACGACGGCTGGTTCCCGGCAAGCAGCGCCATACCTCGCTCGCGCAGAGACTCGAATCGGCGATGTGACTGAGCGCGAACGCGTTTTTATCAACGCGGTTAAGGCTGGATGTGCCGGTGATTTCGAAAGCGCGCTCGCGTTGTACGAACAGATTGCCGACCGCTGGCCGCGTGACGTAGTGGCGGCCAAGCTTGCCGAGTTCCACTTTTTCGAGACTGGACTGGCCGCCCGTCAGCTCGAACTGATGCAAAAGGTGGCCGCCGCAAATCCCGACGTGAGCCATGTGCTCGCGATGCACGCCTTCGCACTTGAGCTCAACGGTGAGCGCAGGCGCGCCGACGAGGTTGCGACGGCGGCACTCGCGATCGATCCCGACACGATGTGGGCCCAGCATTGTCGCGCGCACGTCTTCGCCGGACAGTCGCGCATCACCGAGGGAATCGCCGCGATGGAGCAATATGCGCCGTCATGGAACAAGTTCAGTCATTACACAGTCGCGCACAATTGGTTTCATCTGGCTACTCTGTACTTGAACGAACTGAGATTTGACGACGTGCGCAGTGCATATCGAAAGTATATTTGGGGGAATTCCCCGAATGCGGTGGTCGAGCACACGGACTCTATTTTGTTGCTATGGTACCTCGAGCTTGCCGGCGGAAGAGTTGACTCCGAATGGCGCGCGATCGCGCCGCATATCCGCGCCAACGCGCACGACACCCTGTTTCCATTTCTGAACTGTATCTACCTCTACGCGCTGACCCGCGCAGGCGAGACGAGCGAAGCCTCGAGCGCACTCGCCAATCTCGAGCGGCACGCCGCAAAGCAGAGCGGCGCGTTGGCCCACGTATGGCAAGACATTGGGGTGCCGCTTGGACGGGGATGCGTCGCGTTTGCCGCCGGCGACTACGATCGCGCGAGCGCGCTCCTGCAGCCGATTCTGGCCGACGTGGCATGCGTGGGCGGAAGCGACGAACAGCGAGGAGTATTTCCCGAGTCCTACCTTGTTTCGCTGATCAGAGCCGGGCGCAAAACCGAGGCGCGCGCAGCGTTAAGCGACCATATAAATGGCCGGCCCGAAACCGCGCTCGAACGCCGCTGGGCCGAATTGATCTAGCCGTTGGCTCTCGCAACGCTCATAGAGCGAAGAGCGGCAGCCGCCGCCGCGATCGCGATTGCGATGGTGGCCTTTGCTGCGTCGCCGTCGCTCGCGGCAGGAGCGAAAGGCGCAGTTTCCGCTGCGCCCAACATTTCTCCGAGCCCAGCCGTAGCGCTCGACGCGATGGCGCAGCAGAAGTTTGGCGTCTTGCTGAGTGCGGCTGAGCGAAAGCTTCTCCATGCAGCGCCGTTGCGCGACGTGCCATGGTTCGGTCCTAACGACGATCCCGATAACGCAGCCAACGATCCCGCTCACGCCGAAACTTGGGGCGCAGACCGCACCGTGCGCGCAGAATTCATCGTATGGCTGGTCAGTGACCCGCGGCCGTCGCAGTTTATCCATCCCAGCGGACTCGCGTTGGCCGGCGCGCGCATCACCGGCAACCTGGATCTTTCCTACGCCACGGTGGACAAACCGCTGACGCTCATCCGCTGCTACGTTCCGGATGGGATTAACCTGCTGTCGGCTCATCTGCAGGAAATAACCGTGCGGCGTTCGCGCACCGGCCCCATCTTTGGCGACATTTCGACCGTTCACGGCGACGCGACGTTTATACTTGGCGACTATGGGCCGTTAAGCTTCATGCGCGCGCGAATCGACGGGACTCTCGATTTGACCGGCGCCCGAATTCTCGACGCCGGGCATGACACCGTCAACCTCGTCGAGGCCAATGTCGCAGGTGATGTGCTGTTTCATGACGGCTTCGCCACCGACGGGATCGTCTATGCGCGCCTGGCGAAGATCGGGCACGACTTCAGCTTTCACGGCGCCGAGTTCACCGGCGATGGAGAACTTGATGCCGAACGCACCACCATCGACGGCACCTTCTATTGGGTTGACGTGAAGCATACGCCGACGACCACGCTCGACCTCGAGGACGCGCGCGCAGGCGCAATCTGGGATGACGAGGCGAGCTGGCCGGCGCCCGGCAATCTCGTCATTAACGGCTTCGTCTACGGCGACATCGCCGGCGGGCCCAGCGACGGCCCGTCGCGTTTGCGATGGCTCGCGCTGCAGCCGCCGGAATATCATCCGCAACCATTTCGGCAATTGGCCACGGTTCTGAACCAGACGGGCCGTGACGACGGCGCCGTCCAGGTGCGCATCGCCAAGGAAATCGCGCAGCGCCGCTTCGGCCATGAGAGCCTGCCGCAGCGAATGTGGAGCCTGATGCTCCAATACACAATCGGCTTCGGCTACCAGCCGCTGCGAGCGCTTTGGTGGATTGCGGGGTTCGTGGGGCTCGGCACGATGCTATTCGCATGGGGCTATCGCATGCGCATAATCACGCCGACGGAGGAGGCCGCCTATCGCGAATTTGTCACCAGCGGAGATGCGCCGCCGCACTACCCGGTCTTCAATCCGCTCGTTTATTCGCTCGAAAATTTTTTGCCGGTGGTCGAGCTGCATCAGGACAAATACTGGCGTCCGAATGTGCGCCATCGCGTGCAAGGCAAAGCAAAACGAGGTGGCGAGCCGGGCGATCCAAGCTCGGTCCCAAGCCGCCTGCTCCGATACTACATGTGGCTCCACATCCTCGCAGGATGGACAATCACGCCGTTGCTATTCGCCGGCCTGTCGGGACTAGTCCGCCCCGACTGACGAGTTCCGCGCGCGTCATTTGTGGTGCTTTGGTTTCTCCGCCGATTTGTCGGACACCAGCGCTGCCATCGCCGCGAAGCGCTCCTGTCCGACCGCGATAAACAGTCCGTCGGCTTCAGCCGTCAGGACGCCGTTTGCCGACAGAGTTCCGTGCGTGAATATCTTGCGCCCCTCGACGCGATCGACGTGCGCCTCGAATACCAGCTCCGTCAGCAGCGGCGTCGGCCGGCGGTAACGAATCGTAAGCGTCCCCGTCATGCCGGGATTGCCGGTCAGCGATTGGGCCATTCCAAGTACTTCGTCGAAGGCCGCCGCCAGAAATCCGCCGTGGACGTGTCCCGGCGGACCTTCATATGCGACGCCGAATGTCCCGCGCCCCTCGACCTTGTCGCCGAGCACGGCCAGCCGAATCGGGGGCGCGAGCGGATTGGCGATTCCAATCAGCGGGCTGTGATCGAAAAATGCGTGCGGATCGCCGGCGTTGGCGCTCTCGGCAAAACCCTCATAGCTGCGTGACACCGGGTACTTCGACAATCGTTTCGCATATCGCTCGAGCGCGTCGGCCGCCGCTGACAAGTCTGCTTCAGGCGCCGCGACCTGCACCAAATGGTCGATCACGCGGCGCATCGCGTTTGCCAATCGATGCGCCTGGGCGCGACGGCCGGTCGCAGGCGCCTGGCTGACGGCCCACGCCGCTTCAAAATTCACGGTTTGATCGTTCATATTCTTCGGCCGGCTCTCGGGCGAAACTGCTGCGAACTTTTTTCGATGGTAGCTGTCGCTTCGCGGTCAATCTACGGCGGATTCAGCAGAATGCACCGGCACGGAAAATGCCTTCGTATATAGTAGAATGAAACTCAGCTCACCGATGCGTAATCACATCCTTATAGTAGGCACGCTCGCCTGCGGGCTGGCTTTTTTTGGAGTCCGATCCGCCATCGCGCAAACCTACGGGATCCCAGGACCGTCGCAGCAGAATCAGCCTTACCTACCGCCGCCTCAGGCGCCGCCTGCCCCCTATGCACCCGACAATGGCGATACGATTCAACTGCTGCCGCAATTGTCGCGGCCCGCGCCGGCCCAGCCTCAGCCGGTGCCGCCCCCGCCGCCGCCGGCCGCGGTGAACGTCGCGCCGATGACCGCGCAAGCGCTGCCCGCGGTGTTTCGCGGATGCTGGCAGGGACAAGTGAATGAGCTCGATTGGATCAGGCGCGAACCGGGCGCGCATAAAGTCGGCTTCTGGACGCCGAAGACCTACCGGCTCTGCTACAAGCGCGTCGGCGACCAGCCCTTCACTCTCACGTTTACCGAAACCGGCGTCGCGCCAAACGACAAGATCCTTAACCCGCGCGGCAACGTGGTGCCTATTATGACCGACGGTCGCGCCTACGCTGCGATGCGCTCGCGGTTGAATTTCGACGAATACAAAACCCTCGCCGATGGTATGTCACCGACCTTTGCGGTCGACGAGACGACCAACCTCGATTGCCGCATCGCCGGCGACGACATGATGGTCACCGCCGACGTTTATGGCACGCGCGACGGGGAGCCGTGGTTTCGTGCACGTTGGCGTGCAGACTTTCGACGCTTCGAAAATTAGAACCGCGCGCCGCCGCTTGCCTCTCGGTCCGACCTGCCTTAAGTATCTCGCATGGCTACTGCGCTTCTCGATCCCCAAATGAAAGTCATGCTCGAAGCGTTCAACGCGGCCGGGCCGATGTTCCTGCGCGCGGAAACCGCCGAGCAGGCGCGGGCCAAGATGCGTGCGCTGCTCGAGGCGAATCCGATTCCGCCGCCTGCAATCTATCGCGCCGAGGATCGGCGCATCCCCGGTGGCGCCGGTGAAGTCGGCGCGCGGGTCTACACGCCCGAGGGCAGTCCGCCGATGGGTGTGCTGGTTTATTTTCACGGCGGCGGATGGGTGCTCGGCGACCTCGATAGCCACGACCGCGTATGCCGCGCGCTGGCCAATGGGGCCGGCTGCGTGGTTGTGTCGGTCGACTACCGCCTGGCGCCAGAGCACGTTTTCCCGGCGGGAGCCGAGGATTGTTACGCTGCCACGAAGTGGGTCGCCGAAAACGCCGCGTCGCTTGGCGCGGACCCGTCGCGCCTGGCGGTCGGCGGCGACAGCGCCGGTGGAAATCTGGCGGCGGTGGTCTCGATGATGGCGCGCGATCGCGGCGGTCCTGCCATCAACTTCCAGTTGCTGCTCTATCCGGTTACCGATTGCGCGCTGGATACTCCGTCGCAAAAGGAGTTCGCCGCTGACGGATACGTGCTGTCCCGCGCCGACATGGAATGGTTCTGGAAGAACTACACCGACCCAATCGCCGAGAAAAATAATCCCTACGCATGTCCGTTGCGCGCCAAGGACCTGAAGGGTCTGCCGCCCGCGCTGGTAATGACGGCCAGCCATGACCCGCTGCGCGACGAGGGTGAGCGCTTCGCCGGCCGCCTCATCGCCGCCGGCGTCAACGTGACCTGCACGCGATACGAAGGCGTGACGCACGGCTTCGTCAGCTTCGCCGATGGGCTCGACAAGGGCAAAGAAGGCCAGCGCCAGGCCGCAGACGCCCTGCGCGCTGCGTTCGCCCGCTGAGCCTGCGCCAGTTGAATCAGTCCTTGGGCGGCCCGATCGGCCCTTAGGAATTCATTTTTCCCTGCTATATTCCCGCGATGGCGAAGCGACCCAGTAGCCTCGGCAGCTTGAAGGGCGACGGCCCTATCCGCGGCGTTCGCACCCGCGCTTTCGACGACCTCTACCATCATCTGGTCACCACCTCGTGGCCGTCGCTAATCGGCCTGATCGCCCTCGCCTTCATTATCGTCAACCTCATTTTCGCGACCGGCTACTACCTCGACCAGGGCATCGAGAACGCACGCTCCGGCTCGTTCTCCGACATGTTTTTTTTCAGCGTACAGACCATGGCGACGATCGGTTACGGCAAGATGGAGCCGGTCACGCTGTTCTCGAATGTTCTGGTCTCGATCGAAGCGCTCACGGGATTGCTCGCGCTGGCGCTCATGACGGGTCTGGTCTTTTCGAAGTTCTCGCGTCCCACGGCCCGCGTCAGATTCACCCGCTATGCGGTTATCGGGCCGCGCGACGGCACCACCAGCCTGATGATCCGGATGGCGAACATGCGCGCGAACCGAATCGTCGAGGCCAATATTCATGTCGTTCTCGCCCGTCAGGAAACCACCGTCGAGGGTGAAACGATTCGCCGCCTCTACGACCTCGCTATGACCCGGGACCGCAGCGCGATGTTCGCGCTGTCGTGGACTGCGGTTCATCACATCGTCGAAGGCAGTCCGCTGTTCGGCCATACGCGCGAGTCGATGGCCGCTTCGCAGCCTGAAATCATCGTGTCGATCACCGGACTCGACGAGACATTCTCGCAGACCATCCATGCACGCCACACCTTCGAACTCGACGAGATCATCTGGGGTGCGCGCTTCGGCGACGTATTGGTTTTGCATCCGGACGGCAGCCGCAGCATCGACTACGAGCATTTCGACGATGTCGAGATGCTCACGCCCGCCAAGTGACCCG
This sequence comes from uncultured delta proteobacterium, assembly GCA_963842215.1. GTDB lineage: Bacteria > Desulfobacterota > Binatia > Binatales > Binataceae > Binatus. The sequence goes on from CAWJFQ010000010.1 coordinate 406,080, forward strand.
ATCTCTCTGCTTGTTCACTCAGCCCTCCAATTCTGGGCATTATCATTGTGCGCCATGCGGTAGGAAATTTCGCGCACGGGGCGGGGAGACAGAATGGGGTCACGGACAGCGGGTAAATCCCGAAGGTTTGTTGTTGCGATCGCGCGATGGTTCGATACCGCAGCGGGCGGGTCGCCTGCTGCCGACCTGCCGCAGAAGACCGATTGGTTTCGATGCGTGCCGTACGTCGTCGTCCATTTGATGTGCCTCGGCGTCATCTGGGTAGGATGGAGTCCCATCGCCGTCGGCGTCGCCATCGCGATGTATTTCATCCGGATGTTTGCGATTACGGGGTTTTACCATCGCTACTTTTCGCATCGTTCGTACAAAACTTCCCGCGCCGGCCAACTCGTCTTCGCTGTGGTCGGCGCGACCGCGGTGCAGCGCGGGCCCTTGTGGTGGGCCTCGCATCATCGCCTCCATCATCAGCGCTCAGACGAGCCCGCTGACGTTCACTCGCCCGCTCAGCACGGTTTTATCTGGAGCCACATCGGCTGGATCACGTCAGAGTCCAACTTCCGCTCCGAATTCGGCGTCGTCCGCGATCTCGCGAAATTCCCCGAGCTGATGTTTCTCGATCGCTTCGACTCCCTGGTGCCAATCCTGCTGGGCTTCGCGATGTTCGGGTTGGGCGCTGTCCTTCAGCGTCACGCGCCCGGACTGCACACCACCGGCGCGCAGATGCTCATATGGGGCTTCTTCATCTCGACCGTAGTCCTTGCGCACGGGACTTTTACTATTAATTCACTGGCGCACGTCTTCGGCCGCCGGCGCTACGAGACCAACGACGACAGCCGCAACAGTTTCGCCCTCGCGATGGTCACCCTGGGCGAGGGATGGCACAACAACCACCATCACTTCCCCGCGGCAGCCCGCAACGGCTTTTTCTGGTGGGAAGTCGACATAACCTACTACACCCTGAAACTGCTGGAAGCCTGCGGCATAATCTGGGACCTCCGCCAGGTCCCGCCCGAACTCCTCGACGAGTCCCTGCTCGACAACTCCCGCGTCGCAAAGACCCCGGCAATCGTCGCCGCAAGCGCGGTAGCTGCCACGGACGCGCGTCGCGAGACGCCAGACGAGCGCAGAATCATGCCCCGCCTACCCGAGCTCACACCGCGCAGCACAGGAGTGGCGCTAACGGAGCCAGAACCTGCCCCCTGAACCACGAAGCCCCGCATCGCCGCTCCTTATACCGGGTGCACGGGTCACCCCTGCTGAATTTTTACAGCCGCGGTAGAATTGGCGCGCGGCGGGATTGCGGCTTGGTCAATAGCATCTGCACGTCGCCGATATAGCGCTCGCGGAAGCCGCCCTCACAGTAGCAAAGGTAGAATTCCCACATCCGGATGAATTCCTCGGGATAGCCGAGCGCACGTACGCGCTCGACATGCTCGAACATCCGCAGCCGCCAGTGCTTGAGGGTCTCGGCGTAGTTGGGCGTGAGATCTTCGAGATGGAACAGCCGCAGGTCGCTCGACCGCGTGATCGAATCGCACAGCGCCGTGACCGACGGGATGAAGCTGCCCGGGAAGATGTACTTCTTGATGAAATCGACGCGCTTGAGCGCGCTCTCGTACTCGCGGTCGGTAATCGTAATCGCCTGCAATAGCATCATGCCGTCGGGCTTCAGCAACTCGCCGCATTTGCGGAAGTACGAGTCGACGAAGTGATGGCCGACGGCTTCAATCATCTCGATCGACACAGCTTTGTCGAACTGGCCGCTCAGGTCGCGGTAATCCTTGAGCAGCACCGTTATTCGCTCCCCCAGACCCTCGGCGGTGATTCGCTTGACGGCATAGTCGTGCTGCGCGCGCGATATCGTGGTGGTCGTTACGCGGCATCCGTAGTTTTTGGCCGCATGAATCGCAAACCCGCCCCAGCCCGTGCCGATCTCAACGATGTGATCCTGCGGCCGCAGCTCGAGCTTGCGGCAGATTCGATCGACCTTGGCCGTCGCCGCTTCTTCAAGGGTGGCGTCGGGACGCTCGAAAATCGCGCATGAGTACATCAGCGTGCGGTCGAGAATCAGTTCGAAGAAGTCGTTGCCCAGATCGTAATGCGCCGCTATGTTGCGCTGGCTGCCGGTCCTGGTGTTGCGATTGAGGTAGTGAACGAGCCGCAAGAAAGGACTGGCGAGCTGCGCCAGACCACCTTCAATTCCTTCCATCACCTCGCGATTGCGAATCATGATCTGCACGAGGGCGGTCAGGTCGTCAGTGGTCCATGAGCCTGCCATGTAGGCTTCGCCGGCTCCGATGCTGCCTGCCAGCGCAAGGTCTGAGTAGAAACGGCGATCCTTGACGTGGATGGTGGCCCGCAAGTCGGCAGCCGTGGACTCCTGGCCGAACTGAATACGCTCGCCGCCGTCTTCGATCACGAGGCGGCCGCTTTTGATCCCCGACAGACGGCTGAGAACCGCGCGACGTGCGAAACGATCAATTATTGCCGGCCGCCGCGTCCGCGCCGCATCCACCCCCGAAGCAACAATAGAATCCGACCTGGCCATACTCGACGCATCGAATACACGCGCCCGTGCCGTGAGGCAAGAACCTGAAGCGCCCGATTCAATGGGAAACTCCCCTGCGGAGTTGACTCATGCTTTTCTCGTTCAAGAAGAGGTCGACAGCATCTATAACTAGATGATGTTGACTATCATCCAGGTTTATGGAACTACGATCTTCATCCTCTCCTGACGGAACAGAACACAGGTGTAGAAACACAAACGCCGAATCCGGTGCTTCGGATTCGGCGTCTGCGATTGGTTTTTCTCTAGTTACTCAATCGGCGGAGGCGTCGCGGTCGCCGTTGGGGTGGCTGTCGCCGTTGCGGTGGCGGTGGCTGTCGCCGTCGCGGTCGCCGTTGCGGTAGCGGTGGCCGTTGGCGACGGCGTGAAATCATTCACGTCAACGTCGATCGGATTGGTCAGGCCTTTTTTACTTGTCAGGATCAACGTCGGCGAAATGTTGCCGCCCGCCTCATCGAAACTGGCATCGGTAAACTCCGCCACTGTGTTGCCCAAGGCGTTGGTAACGTACAGCGTGTCACTCAAATCGCTGTAGGCAATACCGGTCGGACGGTGGAATTTCGTGTGGCCGCCTTCAATCGTTCCCAGCAGTTCGCCCAAGCCGGCATTAGCGAAAGGCGCAATAACCTTGACGCTGCTGTCGCCCACGTCCGTCACGAAGATTAGGTCGTCTAATGGGGTATAAGTGGACGAAAGCACTGCAATCTTTGCCGGGTCAACGAAGATCCCCGCCGTCGGGCCTTCCAGACCTATGAGGGCTATCGGGCTTGCATCGCCAAACGCACCCGGAGGATAGGCTGTTACGAATCCGGGACCACCTTCCGACACGAGACCCTCGTTGACTACGTAGAGAAAACCAAATTCGTCAAACCTGAGAGCGATGGGACCCCCCAGGAAGCTGTCGCATCCGCCGATGGTGGCGTTCTGAGGACCAGTGGCTGTGTCTACCGGACTGTTGTTAAACGGTGGAACGTCGTTGAAGCCGGGCACAAGTGTGTTCAGGTCGAATTCGGTGATTGTGCCCAAGCTGATGCCGGCGACATCGCAGATGCCGCCCGGGAAGTCCGGCCCCACAACTACCGGCAATTCGTTAGCCACCGCCAGTAAATCGGTTCCGGGAAAAACCCCGTCATGTGGATCTTCGAACCCAACCCCCTGAGCAAGGTCGATACCGGTGGTGTTGGGAATTGCCGGCGGATCTGGAAAGGGCGAGCCGATTATTATTTCGGGCGCGGAGTCACCAGTCGAGCCGGGTCCGAAGACTGAGACACCACCGTCGGTTAGGCCTTCAGCCGCGAAAAAGTTAAACGGTTGCGCAACTGCGATGTGATCATTATCCGAGCTGATTGCGACACCCGCAGGTGCGGCGTAGGCCAGCAGCGACACAGTGCCTTTGACCCACAGGAATGGCACTGTATTGGGATGCGAGTCTTCTAGAAAGGTCGCAACACTGCCGCCGAAGGAGCCGCCGCCGGCGTTCGCCACCACAATTGTGTCGAAGATGCCGACGTTCTTATTCTTGTGGTTCTTTTTAGCGAAGCTGGTGCCCGCGGTTCCTACCAGGAACGCGGCGAGCGCGAACATCGCGACCGCGACCGAAAGCCGGCGAGAGACCCCGATGGGCTTCTGCGCCAACGAGATCCTCTCTCTGCCCTGAGTCATCGTCTGCATCCTTCCATGCGTCATTGTTTCTAACCCCCGCCGAGTCAATCGGTGTCCCGTCTGGTACCCCAATCAGCCTAAGAACCCACGCGGCCATCGGTTCATTCCGTATCCAAGCAAAGGCCGATTAAACCCCCGCCAAGGTCCGGAAATCCCCCCGGACGCGCATTCGGTGGTGGTACTTACACTGTGCAGATAACAAATTCAAGTGCGGCGTAATTCTTTGTTCATGATCGCAGTTGACGGTTAATCCATCAATCAGCCGTGCGAATTGCACCAAATCGAAGCGGTGCAGTTATTTCACCTCTGCCGGGAACGCGGTATTGGCAGCGCGTTGGTGCGATATTCGAGCGTTCTGCCGTAGATCCTCAAAGCGGATTTTTCGGGCATCTGCCCGCTCGCCGGCCTCGAGTTGCGACTTCCGGAAAATGACGCCGGTACGGGCACCAGGTCAGTTGATGAGTTTGGGTGAGCGACCGAATGTTCTAAAACCGTCGAACCAGCGCTCCGATGTTGACCTCAGCAATAGAGGCCGTTGTTCGGCGGCGGCGCGCCCTGCGTGCACCAACGTGCAATCGCGGCATCGAAACTGAGAGGGCCAAATCCTGGAGCGTCAGGCCCGCCTTCGGCTTAACGGACTGTTGCAGGCGTGTGATCGGCTCGCGCACCCTTCTTGACAAGGTAGCCAGCGGAATGGTAGCTAAGCCGCGTTCGTAGGTTCCTTACGCGCGGAATGGGGAATGACTGTCTGACGCTTGCCTGGTGGACAATCGGGCGAGGAGTTCGACGTAACCACGAGAGCTCCGGCTTGGGGGTGACTATGCAGAATGGGAACAAGGGTTTCGGAGGAATGCGGTGGCGGAGTCTGATGGTGGCCGCCGTGGCGATGGCCGGCACACTATGGACGTCGGCCGCACGGGCGACGATCACACAGGGTGACTTTTCAGTCTTTGGATTCTTCGAGACTCGTGAAGCGGGTCGCTGGGGTGAAGGCAGCTCGAGCATGGACGCAACGCCGACCAAGCTCATTCACCCGACTGCAACTTCGACGTTCGCAATTCCCGGGCAGTCGTTTGGCTATAACGGCGGCAGCTTCGATTTCAATCATTGGGATTTGGTTGAGCAGCGCAACCTTGCGGACGTCCGGCCCGACTATCACATGATCAAGAACTACAAGCTGCTGGGCCGCTTCGACACCCTGTTTATCAAGGACGGCGACTTCTTCGCGTTCTATCGGCCCTGGTACGATTCCTTTGGCTCATTGAAGGACATGGGTCGCGCGGATCCGAATGGCGACCGGTACTCGTACAGCTCGCAGGGACAGCGCGCGCTGCAGGACGAATATTTCAAAAACGACCTGCGTGAGTACTACGCGCAGTTGAACTTTACCGACAACTTCTCAGCACGCATCGGCAAGCAGCAGGTCATCTGGTCGGAAGCCGACGCGCTGTCAGGAACGGAAGTAACCAACCCGGTTAATGCGAGATGGCACGGAGTCTACGGCGCAGAGGCCGCAGAAGACACCCGCACCAACCTCAGGATGGTCAAACTTAACTACATCCTGCCCGATTTCTTCCACACCGCTAACAACGAAGTCGGAGGCGTTCATTATCCCAGGCGATTTCGAGGGTGCCGGGATCCAGGTCCAGACTGACCCACGCAATCCGTGGATCGTTCCGGCCGCGCTTGGCAGCCAGAACGTTCCGTTCGCACTCAACATCAACCAGCGTGGCCAGGTGGTCAACGTCAACAACCTTGCTGACTTCGACTTCAAGCCGATGATCTTCCTGCCCTTCGGTCCGACCGTCGGGAAAAAGGCATCGGGATCTTTCTGGGACGTTCGTCTGCAGGGCCTCAGCAAGTCTCCATCCAATTCGCTTGAAAACAGCGAATTCGGCGCACGCTATTCGAGTTTGCTGCCGATCGGAAACGGACTCCAGGCGAGCTTCATCTTCCTGTATGAATACCGCGACCCGCGTAGCGCGTCTTGCTACTGGTGCCCAGCGAGCGTTACCGGAGTTCCGGGATCGATCTCCCTTGGCGGCGGACTATTTATCAGCCCGGGCTTCTATACTCACGGCAAGCCGCGTCCCGGGGTGCCCAAGGCTGGATCGATCAATATCGTCAGCACGGATGACATCGTTCGCAACAAGTTTTTCGGCTTGACGGGAACCTACTACGACAAAGACCTGACTGATATCGTTTACCGGTACGACTTCCTGTACCAGCCGGACATTGCGGTCTCTGCGCCCTTGCAGCCGACCGGAACTGCCTGGACCGAGTTCTCACGCTTCATTATCGCGGGCGACCGTCCGACCTACATCCCGTGGCTATCGAAGCAGCACACGTTCATAACGGCGCAGTACACCATGACGTGGTACCCCGATCGTCCGACCGACGCTCAGGCTATCGCGGTTCCCGGACTGCCCGGCGTTGGCAAGCAGCGTGAGCTCAGCAACCTGGCATTCCTGGCCACGACGAACTGGCTGATGAATGGTCAGTTGACGGCCGGTAACGTAATCCTGTGGGACATCGACGACAACGTCGGCGAACTGTCGACCACCAACGTTTACCGATACTCGCGTAACATACTGTTCGGAGTGAACGCCGAATGGTTCATCGGGCGCAGCGGACGCTACACCGATCCGTACCTGCTCAGCCGCGAGCAGCGTTTCAACGAGCTCGAGTTCACGTTCACCTACGAAATCTAGAAGTCGATTGGACTGACCAGGCGGCTGTGGCGTATGCTACAGCCGCCTTCTTTTTTCCGTCAAGATCAAACATTGCCGGGCAAGATGAGGGCATAGCCGCCTCGATTGGGGCGGCGCGCGTAGGGGTTGCTAAACCCCTATTACGACGGCCGCACACGCCGCGATGGACGAGCAACCACAAACAGCCTGGTACCTGGTTCGCACCAAGACCGGTAAGGAGCGCTGGGTCCGCGATCAACTGGCCAGCGTCGTGCCCGAGGTGTTTCTGCCGATGCTGAAGGCCAAGGCGCCACGATGGGGTCGGATGGCAGTATCGATAGCACCCCTGTTTCCATGCTACGTGTTCGCCAAGTTCGATCTTCAGCGCCAGTACTTCGACGTCAAATACATGGCTGGCGTCCGCGCGATCGTGTCGGCCGGCAACGACCCGCTGGCAGTGCCTTCGGCGATAGTCTCGGACATCCGGAGCCGCGGCGTCGACGATGTGATCGAAATAGCCGACAAGCCATTCGGCACCGGTGAACGCGTGGTTGTGGTTGAGGGTCCCTTCCGCGGATTCGAAGCGATTTTTCAGCGCTATCTTTCCGGCGCGGAACGAGTGGCGATTTTGCTGAGCGCCGTCGAATCCGGTGGCCTGCGGGTGGTGCTGTCAGCCTCCGCCGTCGCCAAAGATCCCTGATGGGCGTGCACTCCTGCAGCGGGATCAGACGCGGGTTGACTCGCTGAAACATCTTTATACAAATGGATATGCAGGGGCAGAATCGGAGGGAAGATGAATCGCGCACGAAAGCCGGTACGGATAGTGCCTAAGGGATGGGGCCGCGAGTTGTGGATTGCGAACAACGACCGGTACTGCGGGAAAATTCTGGAAATTCGCAAGGGCAAGAAATGCTCGCTGCATTACCATAAGCTAAAGACCGAGTCATTTTATCTGCGCAGTGGCAGGCTGATCGTCCGGGTCAAGGAGTCGCCCGAGAGCACCAAAATCGAGGAGTTTGAACTGGCGGCGGGCGAATGTATGGACGTGCCGATCGGACTGGTGCATCAGATGGAAGCGATCGAAGACGCCGAGCTGTTTGAATTCTCCACTCAGCACTTTGACAGCGATTCGCATCGGCTGGTTGCCGGCGACTGAATCCGGGATTGGCTGCAAGCTCGTTACCGGCGCGACGAAATATGTCGCGCCTTTTTTTCTTCCAGCAGCGGGGTTGTTCTTTGCTCTCTCCTGGAAGTGTTATATTGCTTGCACGCGGCGCGGCGTTTAGATGGCAAAAGTAGCGTTGATTACCGGCGTGACCGGACAGGATGGCTCTTATCTCGCTGAACTTCTTCTGAAAAAGGGCTACGAAGTGCATGGGATGGTGCGACGCACTTCGAGTTTCGCCACCGGACGAATCGATCATCTGCGCAAGGGCTTCGAGCCTGGTTCGGAAGGTTTGCAACTGCACTACGGCGACCTTGGCGATGGCACCGGGCTCAGGCGAATCGTCGAGCAGGTGCGTCCCGACGAGGTTTACAATCTAGCCGCGCAATCGCATGTGCGGATATCGTTCGATCAGCCCGAATACACCGCCGATGTCGTAGGTCTCGGCGCACTGCGATTGCTGGAGGCGCTGCGCGATCACAACAACCGCCGCGGGCGCGCGGCGAGGCTGTACCAGGCAGGCTCGTCGGAGATGTTCGGCAAGGCGGTAGAGACTCCCCAGCGCGAGACCACGCCTTTTCATCCGCGCAGTCCTTACGCGTGCGCCAAGGTTTACGCGCACTGGCAGACGATCAACTATCGCGAGGCTTACGGTCTGTTCGCATGCAACGGCATCCTGTTTAACCACGAGTCACCAAGGCGCGGCGAAAACTTCGTAACCCGCAAGATTACGCGGAGCGCGACCCGCATCAAACTGGGCCTGCAGGACAAACTCGCACTCGGCAATCTTGACGCACGTCGCGACTGGGGATTCGCCGGCGACTACGTCGAGGCGATGTGGCTGATGCTGCAGCAGGAGCAGCCCGACGACTATGTGATTGCCACAGGCGAGACGCATCCGGTCCAGGAATTTCTCGAGGTCGTGTTCGATCGCCTCAAGCTGAAGTGGCAGGACTACGTCGATATCGATCAGCGATTCTTCCGTCCCGCGGAAGTTGATTTGCTGATTGGTGATGCCTCGAAGGCCAAGCGCCAACTAGGTTGGACGCCCAAAGTCAAGTTCGAGCAGCTCGCCGAATTGATGATCGAAGCGGATCTCGAGCTGGCCGAGCGCGAACTGCGCAACCAAAGCCACTGACAAAATTCTGTTACGCCCACACTTGACCGACTAACCGCCGCACGGTCAGTCGGTCAGATCGTCTCATCTGAATTGCTCCGCTGGCCGCGGGATGCTTACGATGAACACCTCGGTCGCTCATCGATAACATCTCATCAAGGAACTGTAATGCCAGAAAAAGTTCATCCCGCGCCGCCGCGATTTCGCACCAATATATCGCGGTCGCGCCATTCAGTTGTGCTTTCGGATTCTACTTTAGACATCAAGACCATCGAGCCGATTCAGTTCATCGATCTGACCGACTACGTCCATGAGCATCTTACGGTGAACGAGGTCGAAAGCGGTACGGTAACGGTGTTCTCACGGCATACCACGGCGGCGATCAAGATTAATGAAGCGGAAGAGCTGCTGCTCGAAGATTTCAAGCAGATGCTGCGCGAGCTATGCCCCTCCGACCGCGGCTACAACCATAACGACATGAGCCGTCGTAAACCGCCGATCGCGCTCGACGAACGTCCGAACGCCCATTCGCACCTGATGCATCTGCTGCTCTCGACCAGCGAAACAATTCCGGTAGTTGACGGCCGGCTCGCGCTTGGCACCTGGCAACGAGTCTTCATGGTCGAGCTGGACGGTCCGCGCGAGCGGCAGGTTATGATTCGATGCGAGGCGTATCATCCGCATGAAAAGGCGGAGACAATTGAGCTGCACGCGGTGGAAGCCGTCAATGGCAACGGGCACAGCGTCGCGCCATACCATCGCGCACACATCAAGTAATTCGAACTTGCCGAAGTATTCAGCTGGCGGCGCGCTTGACTGCGGCGGCTTCGAACTCGCGCTCGAGCCGCTCGATGTCGGACGATGAGAGGCTGAAATACTTGGCCTCGGGATGATGGAAGACGACGGCGCTGACGGCGCTTTCAGGATCCATCATGAAGCCGTCCGTCAATTGCACGCCAATAGCATTTTTCTCGACCTCGAGCAGGCGGAACAGCGGTTCCTGATCTTCGAGCCGCGGGCAGGCTGGATAGCCGAACGAGAAGCGCTTGCCGTGATAGTGCGCCTGCACAAGATCCTTGAGCGAGAGTCCCGGCGGGTCGCCGATTCCCCACATCTGGCGAATCTTAACGTGCAGCAGCTCGGCGAACGCCTCGGCACCCTCCAGCGCCAGGACCTGCAGGATGTGCGAGCGCAGATAGTCGCCCTGGTTCTTCCAGTCCTCGGCGAGCGCGCGCACCCCGGTACCGATGGTCGTGACAAACATGCACAAGTAATCGGTGCGGCCGGAATCGCGCGGGGCTACGTAGTCGGCGAGGCACAAATAGGGCGCCTCGCGTTGGCGGCCGAAAGTGAACGACTCGAGCACGGTCTTGCCGTCCGCCGAGTAGATGAGAACGGTGCGGTCGCCATCGGATTGCGCCGGAAAAAATCTGTAAATGGCGTTCGCAGAAATGTCGGATCGAGCAAGAATCTGTTGTGCGACTTCCTCGACGCGATCGTGAAGTTCGCGCGCCTTGGGATCGCCGGCCTCGATTGCTTCGACGAAATTCTGAAAGCCGAGATGTTTGGCGTAGAGACTCTTGGGATTGATGTACTCGAAGATTTCGCCGAGATCGTAATTGCGAATGACGTGAGTCTTCAGGTCGGGCGGCTTCGGGATCTCAACGTCGCGACGCACCGATGAAGTGCGCGGCGTAGCGTCCGCGGGCGCGTCGACGACCTTCGGCGTTGCCTCGAGCATCTTCTGGGATTGCTCGGCCAGCACGTGCTTGAGCGATTCGCGCCGCTCGAAGTCCATGATCTGATTGGCGAGGTCAAGGCCATTCATTGCGTCGTTGGCGTAGGCGACCAGGCCCGGATACTCCGGCGCGATTTTCATCCGGGTGAATCGATTAGACAACGCGGCGCCGCCGACCAAGATCGGGCAGTCGATGCCGGCCGTCTTCAAGTCCTGCGCCGTCGCAACCATCATCTGCGCCGACTTGACCAGCAAGCCCGACAGACCGATGGCGTCGGGTCCGTGCTCGCGGAACGCCTTGATCAGCTCCTCGGGCGGCACCTTGATGCCGAGATTGACGACGCGGTAGCCGTTGTTGCTGAGAATAATCTCGACCAGGTTCTTGCCGATGTCGTGGACGTCGCCCTTGACCGTCGCGAGAATAATCTTGCCCTTGGTCGCGCTCTCGGACTTCTGCATGTGCGGTTCGAGGTGCGCGACTGCGGCCTTCATCGCCTCGGCCGACTGCAGAACTTCAGCCACGATCATCTGGTTGGCGTTAAACAGGCGCCCGACCTCGTCCATGCCCTTCATCAACGGCCCGTTGATGATTTCAAGCGGACCGCGAGCGGTCAGGGCCTCGTCCAGGTCGGCGACCAGGCCGTCCTTCGAGCCCTCGAGTATGTAGCGCGCGAGGCGATCGTCGAGCGGCATCGACTTGCGATCCTCGGCGGTGACGGTGCTTTTGCGGGCGCGGAAATAGGCGGCAAACGCGGCAATCGGATCGTCACCGCGCCACCAGATCAAATCCTCGGCGAGCTTGCGCTCCTCTTCCGGAATCGACGGATAGCGATGAAGCTTTTCGGAGTTGACGATCGCGAGATCGAGGCCCGCCTGCACGCAATGATAGAGCATCACGGCGTTCAGCACCTCGCGCCCAGCCTCCGGCAGTCCGAACGAGACATTGGAGATGCCGAGGATAGTTTTGCAGTTCGGCAGCGCCTGCTTGATCAGCCGGATGCCTTCGATGGTCTCGATGCCGGAGCCGATATAGTTCTTGTCGCCGGTGCCGACCGGGAACACCAGCGGATCGAAAATGATATCTTCGGGCTCGACGCCGTATTTTTCGGTGAGCAGCTTGAACGATCGTTGGGCCACCTGCAGCTTGCGCTCGCGCGTAACCGCCTGCGCCTGCTGCTTGTCGTCGTCGATGCACCCGACGACCAGCGCGGCGCCGAAGCGGCGTGCCAGCGGCACGACTTTCTTGAAGCGATCTTCGCCGTCTTCGAGGTTTATGGAGTTGATCAGCGATTTTCCGGGCGTGCGCTTGAGCGACTCTTCGATCACGCGATGATCGGTGGAATCGATCATCAGCGGTACTTTTACTTTTTTGACTTCGATTTCGAGAAAGCGCGATGACGTCAGCCATCTCGTCGCGATCCGGATCCTGCAGGCATACGTCGAGGATATGGGCGCCGCGGCGCACCTGCACGCGCCCGACTTCGGACGCCTCCTCGACCTTGCCGTCGGCGATCAGCCGCTTGAACTTGCGGCTGCCGAGCACATTGGTCCGCTCGCCGACGATCACCGGCCGCGTGTCGTTGTCGATAACAAGGGTCTCGATGCCCGAAACCACTGAGCGCCTGACAGTCGAGCGCTGTCGCGGACGCTTGCCGGCGACAGCTTGTACCAGCAGCCGGATATGCTCGGGCGTGGTGCCGCAGCATCCGCCGATCAGATTGACCCATCCGTTTTCGGCGAAGCGCGCGACCTTCAGCGCGAGCATCTGCGGCGTCTCGTTGTAATGCCCTTCTTCGTCGGGCAGCCCTGCATTGGGCACGCATGAGACGAAAAATTTCGAGATGCCAGACAGAGTGCGCAGGTGATCGGTCATGAAGTCGGGGCCAGTGGCGCAGTTGAGGCCCATCCAGAGCAGATCGCGATGTGCGAGCGAAGTATAGAACGCCTCGATGTCCTGGCCGCTGAGCAGGGTGCCCATCGTCTCGATAGTTCCCGACACGGCGACTGCGGGCGCGACGCCGAGTTTTGCGATCGCGGCCTCGATGCCGACCAGCCCGGCCTTGCAGTTGAGCGTGTCGTTGACGGTTTCCAGCAGCAGGATGTCGGCGCCGCCCTCGATCAAGCCCTCGGCCTGCACCTGGTAGCCGTCGCGCATCTGATCGAACGTGACACCGCCGGTGACCGAGATGCTCTTGGTCGTCGGCCCCATCGAGCCGGCGACGAAGCGTGGCTTTTCCGCGGTGCTGAAGCGGGCGGCCTCTTCGCGCGCGAGTACCGCGGCGAGACGGTTAATTTCGCGCGCGTCCTGCTCGAGGCCGTACTCGGCGAGCACGATCGGGCTGGCTTGGAAACTCGCGGTCTCGATTAGGTCGGCGCCTACTTCGAGAAAGCCATCGTGCATGCGGCGAATCAGCTCGGGCCGCGTCCGCACGACGTTCTCGTTGCAGCCCTCATAGCGCGCGCCGCCGTAGTCTGCGGCGGTCAGGTTCTCGCCGAGCACGAAGGTGCCGAAGGCGCCGTCCAGAACGAGGATCCGTTTGGCGAGCAGCTCCTCGAGGAGCTTGATCCGGTGTGCATCGGTGGTCATTGTTGGGTGCCCGCCGGGATGCGGGCGGTAACCAACTAAGTTATCCTAGCGCTGCAAAGCACGCAATTTTGCCCGATTCGCGTGCTATAGCGGGGCGCATCATGGCGACGCAAGCCGACGATGAAGCACAGATATTGCGCCTGGACAGCGAGTGGAACGAGGCGTATCGGCGGCACGACCGCGCGCCGCTGGCTCACATCCTCGCCGACGACTTCACCGGGTTGATCGCTTCCGGCGAACTCATCACCAAGGCGATGCTGATGATCAATCCGCCGGGGCGGGCAAGATCGGTTGTATTCAGCGAGCAATCAGTGCGGGTCTTCGGAGACACCAGCATAAGCCGAGGACGACTCCAATTGGAGTTGGACGACCGCCGCGTGGACCAGCGCTTTCTGCGCGTTTTCGCCAAGCGAGACGGAATTTGGCAGGCTGTCTCGGTCGCGGTCACGCCTATCGCCGCCAATTTGTAGATGAGCACAAATCCTCAATCGCAATCGTCGGGACATCTGGTGCTGGTGACTGGCGGCGCCGGGTTTATTGGATCGCATCTCGTCGACGCGCTGGTTGCCTCGGGATTGCGCGTGCGGGTCGTCGACAACTTTGCCACCGGGCGGCGCGAGTATGTGAACCCTGCGGCCGAACTGGTTGAGGGCGACATTCGTGACGCGTCGTCCATCAATGACGCGTTCGACGGCGTCGACACAGTGTTTCACGTCGCCGCGCTGCCGCGAATTCCGCTCTCGATCGCTAAGCCGGTCGAGACGCACATGACCAACGTGGTCGGGACGCTGAACGTGCTGATTGCGGCGCGCGATCGGAAAGTGCGGCGCGTAGTGTATTCGGGGTCATCGTCGATTTACGGCGAGCAGGCGAAGATGCCGCTGGTCGAGACGATGACGCCGAATCCGCTCAATCCCTATGCGCTGCAAAAGTACGTCGGCGAACAGTACGCGCGGATGTTCCATCGGTTGTTCGCGATGCAGACGATCACGCTGCGCTACTTTGGCGTCTACGGTCCGCGGATGCCGCACGAGGGATCGTACGTGCTGGCGATCGCGGCATTCCTGAAGGCGCGGCGCGAGGGCCGTCCGCTCGAAATTCACGGTGACGGCGAGCAGACGCGGGATTTTACGCATGTCACCGACGTGGTGTCGGCGAACATACTTGCAATGGACTGTGAACTTGCCGATGGCCGCGCGCTGAACATAGGGCGCGGCGAGAATGTGAGCGTGAACCGGGTTGCGGCGATGATTGGAGGGACGACGGTTCATCGAGCAGGACGCGCCGGCGACATGCGCGACACGCTCGCGGATCGCACGCAAGCCGAGCGCGTACTGGGATGGCGTCCGCGCGTATCGATCGAGGAAGGCATCGCGGATTTGTTGAAGTGAGTTGATTCTCGACCAGCGCCGCCGCGATCAGCCTTCGCTTTTGATCAGCTTGGCGCCGTATTCTTCGAACGTGATAGTTCCCCCGAGTTCGTTTGCGACGCCGCTTTCGCGGGCGGGCAGAGCGTCCTGGAGCGCATCGAGGCGCTTCCATTGCGGGGCAGGCGGCGCGGCGCAACCTTGCTGCGGCGCATACTTGGAGGTCTGCACGCGCTGATATTTGTGGACATAGCGCGGGCAATTGACGAAGGTCTCGGTGACCATGACGCGCACCAGCAACTCCGCGCCAACAAACTCCGCTAGCATCGGGTCGTTGCGCTCGATGGCCGCGTCGCCATGCACCCTGACGCGATGCGGCGTCTCGAAATCGATAAACAACATGCCGACCTTGTGGCTGGTGTTGATATTGCCCATCGACAGGAACATGCCGTTGCCGTTGTAGCTCGGGAAGACGATGGTGCTGGGATCGAGAACCCTTACGAAGCCGGGCGCACCCCCTTTGTAGGAGCAGGTGGGGTAACCGCGATGGTCGACGGTGGTGAGAAAGAACATGTCACGGCTTTCGATAAAGGCCTTCTGATCGTCTGCCAGCTTCGGCCGGACGATCATTTCCTTCAAGCGTTCAGCCAGCCTGGTTGTGTCGAAGGTCTCCTGCAGGACGCGATGCTCGGTGCTGTAAATCTCGCTCATGCTCCCCTCCACCAGGCTTAAGCTGAAGGGCCGATCGGAGATTCCGACCGGCCCTGTACGTGATTCGATTTTTTTCGCGCGCTACTCGAACATCAGTACGGTGCGCGCTACTTCTCCGGCTTTCATCGCGCGGAACGCTTCGTTGACGTCTTCGAGTTTGCCGCGGCGCGTGATCATGTCGTCGAGATCGAGCCGCCCCTGCTGATAGAGCTCGATGATGCGAGGCATGTCGATGCGGAAGCGGTTCGAGCCCATGAAGCATCCCTGGATACGCTTCTCGTACAGCAGCGAGAACCCGTCAACTTCAACTTTCTGCCCGATCGGAACCATCCCGACGATCGTGGCGATGCCGCCTGGGGCGATGGACTCATAGGCCTGCTCGGCGGCGACCTTGAGACCGATTGCTTCGAAGGAGTATTCGACGCCGCCGCCACTGAGCTTGCGAATCTCCTCGACCGCGTTGCCCTTGGAAGCATCGACGGTGTGGGTGGCGCCGAGTTTCTTTGCGAGCTCGAGCTTGGCCGGAAATTTGTCGACCGCGATGATCATTCGGGCGCCCGCGATTCGCGCACCCTGGATGATGGCGAGGCCTACTCCGCCGGCGCCAAACACTGCCACCGTCGAGCCGGGCGAAACCTTCGCGGTATGAAGCGCGGCGCCGACGCCGGTCATCACCCCGCATCCGATCAGCGCAGCCCGATCGAGCGGCACGTCGTTGGAGATTTTCACCAGCGCATTTTCATGCAGCAGCATTTTTTCCGCGTAGGCCGACAGCTCGGCAAACTGATTGACCATCTGGCCCTTCTGCGAAAGGCGGGGCTTGTCGCCGGCGCCGCGCTGGGTGGCGGCCTTATTGGAGCAGAGGTTGGGATGACCCGACATGCAATCCTCGCAGTAGCCGCAGAAGACCGACAGGCACGCGATTACATGGTCGCCGGGCTTGAGGTACGAGACCTGAGAGCCAACTTTCTCGACCACGCCGGCGGCCTCGTGGCCCAGGATGGCGGGCGTCGGCCACATGTAGAGGCCGTCGACGAAATGCAGATCGCTGTGGCACACGCCGCTGGCGACGGTGCGCACGAGAACTTCGCGCTCCTTGGGTTCGTCGATATCGACCTGCTCGATGGAGAGTGGCTGACCGGGACCGTGGAAGACAGCAGCTTTCATTTTGGATTGCTCCTTGAGTGCGATTTTATTTTGCGCGGCGGGAGTCAGTTGAACATCAAAACCGTGCGCGCGACCTCGCCTGCTTTCATGGCGCGAAATGCCTCGTTGACGTCTTCGAGTTTGCCGCGGCGGCTGATCATATCGTCGAGATTGAGGCGTCCCTGCAAGTAGAAGTCGATGTACTTGGGCATGTCGATGCGAAAACGGTTCGAGCCCATGTTGGAGCCTTGCAGTTTGCGCTCGGTGAGAAACATGTAGCCGTCCAGCTCGACTTTCTGGCCGACCGGGATCATGCCTATGACGGTCGCGGTGCCGCCGGGCTTGAGCGCGAGGAAAGCTTGCTCGGCGACTTTCTTGAGCCCGATCGCTTCGAACGCGTAGTCGACGCCGGCCCCGTCGGTCTGTTTTCTGATTTCATCGACCGGATCGCTGCTCGACGCGTCGACGGTGTCGGTCGCGCCCAGCCGTTTCGCCATCGCAAGCTTGCCCTCGAACATGTCGACCGCGATTATTTTGCGCGCGCCCGCTATCCGCGCCCCCTGGATTGCCGCGAGGCCAACGCCGCCCGCGCCGAAAACCGCGACCGTCGAGCCCGGTTCGATCTTGGCAGTATTGAGCACCGCGCCGACGCCGGTGGTGACGCCGCAGCCGATGAGCGCCGCGCGATCGAGCGGGAAGTCGTCGCGAATCTTCACCACTGCATTCTCGTGCAGCAGCATCTTCTCGCAGTAAGACGAGATATCGAGGAACTGGTTGACGGGCTTGCCCTTCTGCGAGATGCGCGGCTTGTCCTGCGGACTCCGCTGGGTGGCGGCCTTGTTCGAGCATCGATTCGGATGCCCCGACATGCATTGCTCGCAGTAGCCGCAGAACACTGAGAGGCAACAGATCACGTGGTCGCCGGGCTTCACGTAGGTCACCTGTTTGCCGACTTCCTCGATGATACCGGCCGCCTCGTGACCGAGCACTGCGGGAGCTGCGTAGGGGTAAAGACCGTCGACGAAATGCAGGTCGCTGTGGCAGACGCCGCTCGCGACGGTTTTGATCAGGACTTCGCGGTCCTGTGGCTTATCGAGTTCGACGTCCTCGATACTGAGGGGCATCTTGGGCCCGTGGAAAACTGCGGCTTTCATTCTGCGTGCTCCTTGACGGTGGCGATATTGTTGGCTGCCAGCGCGAGCGTAATCGTGCGTCGCGCGAGCGCCGTGGCAACCCCCTTACTACCATACTGGCGGCGCATTTCCAGTGCGCGCATCTCCACGTCGACGGCGGCCTATGGGAAGTATGCGGGCTCGGATTTGCCGACGACGGGAACCCCGTCGAGCCGGGCAGCAGGCGCGTCGGCGCGCGCGTAGAGGCGGGCGGTGTCGTCGCTGTAGATAAGACGCCAATCGCGCCGGGAGTCCATCAGCTTCATGGCCGGCGAATCTTTCGCGATCAAAACGAAATCATGCGGATAGTTGGCCAGCGTCTGCGATCCGCCGGGCAGGTTGCTCTCGAACTCGAACCAGTCGCGTGCAACCGCGGGAGGATAGGCGAGGTCATAGCGGCTGTCCATGAAGACTTTCATTTCCGGCGCGCCATGCCAGATGACGTATTGCCCCCACGCGTATTCGGCGAGCACGTTTCCCGAGAAGCCGTGGGTCTTCATAAAGTTGATGGCGCCGACGGGATTGCTGGAGGCGTCAATCCCGCACTTGAGGATGCCGCTGTACCGCGCAAACGCGATTGCAACCACGGCAATGAGGATCTCCATCGCCATTCTTCCCGCGCGCGGCAGCTCGCGAGCCTTCGCAGCATGTGCCGCATGGGCGTCGCGCGATCGCATTAGCAAGCCGAGGTGATTGGCGAATACCGGGGCGATCGCTACCGTCGCGATCGGGACATTACGGACCGCGGTGAAAGCTGTCGAGAGCATCACGGCGGCGACCGCGACCATCGGCGCGTCCGCACCCTGCGGCGTCAGAATCACCGACACGACCGCGGCCGCAAAAAAAAACAGCACGACGACGAAATATTTCTGCTCGACGCTGCCGCTCGCCGCGCTCGTCAGCGCGGTGATCAGCGGTACCCAATCTCCGATCGTATAATGCGTCATCGGATTCAGCAGCGAGTGAAACAGCGTGTGCCAGGTGTCACGCGCGGGCGGGATCAGAAACGTGCACAAGCTGGACGCTGCCGCGGCCGCCGCGATCGCAATAATGCCCAGGCCGCGACGCCAACCGCGTCCCGCCACGATATCGAACGCCAAGGTCGCTGCTCCGTACACGCCAATTGCAACGATGCCGACGAAAAATCCGCCGTGAAGATTACTCCAGATTGCGACCAGCGGAATTGCAATCCACAGCTGCGCCGAACCGCGCCAGTTGTGACGAGCGAGCAGCGCGATAATCGCGGAGACGCAAACGAAGTCGAAAAGCTGCGGGCGGAATTGAAGCGTCGGCGCCACGATCAACGCTAGCACCAGCAAGATCGCAGCCTGCAACGTTTCAGGCGCGCCGGTCTCCGATTCGGCCGTCGCCACCAAACAGATGGTGCCCGCGGCACACGCGAACTTTAGCAGCTTCAGGCCGAGCGGCCCGAACTGGTCGAACATCGCTGCCATCAGAACTTCGCTCAACCACTCATGCCGCAGCCACGGGTACCCCGGCGCCGAGTACGAATAGGGATTGGCGCTCGGCAATGAGCCATGAGCCAGCAACTCGCGGCCCCAGAGAACGTGTCCCCACAGATCAGGATCGCTCAGCTGGCGTGCATCGGCGATCACGACTGCGAACAGCACCAGCGCCGGCGAGTAGCGCAAGAGCGAGATGCGAGCAGCGCTGACGGTCAAAATTGGAAATCCGCTACGCGCGTGCGCCAAAGCAGATCGTCTCGTTGCTGAGCCGCACGACGCCGCCCGCCGTCGCGTATTCGCGCGCCGACGCTACGACCGCGTCACGCACCTTGCGCGCAGTTTCAGCCGGCATCTTCCCGAGCATCGCACGGGTGCCGCCGATTTGCCCGCGGAAGTCTGCGAATGCGTCCGCCGACGGAAACTCGAACGTGACGATATGCCTTTCTATAGTCAGGTCGCCAAAGCCCGCCCCTGCCAGCGCGCGCTCGAGAATCGACGTATCCGCGAGCTTGGTCGGATCGGGCGCGTTCGGCGGCGGCGCGATCCCGGTAATTCGTCGTATCGCGTCGCGCGCGAGCCCGCACATTGGCACCTTGTCCGGCACCGACCACACTGCTGTCGCGAAGCGTCCGCCCGGCTTGAGCGCGCGATGTAGCCCGCGCATCACGCCGTTTAGGTCGGGCATGAACATGAGACCCCAGCGGCACAGTGCGGCGTCGAACGAATGGGCGTCTAGCGTTAGCGACTCGGCGTCTGACTCGATCAGCTCGACATTCTTCAGACCTGCCGCCTCGATTCGCTCCCGCGCTATCGCGAGCATTCCGGGCGACATATCGACGGCAACGACTCGTCCCGATTGTCCCACCGCGCGCGCCGCCGTTAGCGCTGGCTCGCCGCTGCCGGTTGCGATATCGAGCACTCGGTTGCCCGCCCGCACTTCCGCCAGTTCCACCAGCCGATCGTTAACTGTTTGCGCGGCGCGCTCGAACGTCGGCCACCACCGCTTCCATCCCTCGGCGCTGTCGTCCCACGCGGCTTTCTGCTGGCCTTTTATTTTCAATTCTTCGGCATTCTGCTCGCTCATCGCTGTTTCACCTTCGCCGCACCGTTACGCCGCGCAGCCGCGCGACTACATTTGGATAGTCCTTTTTATATGACTGACCGGCGCCAGGCGCGAGGTTCTGGTCGCCGAGAATCAACACCGCCGCCGGTGAGGCCGACAGGTCATAGCGCACCGCGCGGTCCTGTTGATCGGCCGGCAGGTAATATCGCAGCACCTCGATTGCATACGACGGAACTACCGTCATCCGCTCGCCCCGCTTGAGCGCGGACGCCGCCGCCGCAATTGCTTCGCGATACTGCGCGTCATGCGGTTTGCGATCGTATGAAACGATATGGCCGAACGAGAATCCGACCGCGAGCATCAGCGCCGCGGCGCGGACGCTATCGCCCGACAACTCGAAGATTCCCCAAGCGACCAGCACCAAGAACGGCACGAAAGACGACAGCGCGTACCGCTCGACAAAGACCGGGGCGATTGCGTACGACGCGACCATCATCATCACCACCGGCGCCCACATCCAGAGCAGCGCAAAGCCAACCGCGTCGCGCGCGCCGCGTCGCCATCCAGCGGCCACGCCCCAAATCGCGAGTACCGCGAGAATCGGAAACGCGAAGCTGCCCGTCGCCTTGTTGAATAGCGCGAGTGGCGCGTACCAGGCCGGCGGCTTTCGCCATCCGCCTACGTTCCCGGCAGACGCCGCGTGCAGTGACGAAAAAAGTCTCGGTACAAGAATCAATCCACCCGCCGCGAGCGCAAGCGCGACACTCAACGCACGGCGCACGTTCGCATCTGTTCGCCGCCATCCCTTGCGCGCGATTACGCAAAGCAGCCAGATGCCTTCGGTCGCGGGTATCAGCACCGCGGCAAAGTTGGAGGCGATCGCAATCGCAGTCAGAATCACCACCGCCGTGTGGTTCGCGAGGCCGCCGGCGCGAAGCGCGCGAAGGAACACCGTAACCTGCGCGAGGATCGCCGCGAGCGTCAGCGGATACATCCGCGCCTCGCGCGAGTATTTGATGGTGACCAGGTTCACTGCGAAGACGATCGCGGCGAGCCCCGCAATTGTGCCGACGTCGTCGCCGCTGATCGCCGATACCTCTTCCGAACGCGCGCGCGAACAGCTCGATTACGAATAGATAGACCAGGAATATCGAAACGACCCCGAGCGCCGCCGACATCGCGCGCATCGCGGCTACGCTCGAGCCGAACAGCGCAATCCAGCCGTGCAACAGCAGGTCATGTATCGGCAGCTCGCCGGGATTGAGCAAGGGTTGTCGGCGGATCACTTCGGCGGCACTCGGCGCGGACGCTGCCGCCCATGACGCGCCCTCGTCGGCCGACAACTCGAGCGCGCCGAGATTGTAAAAGCGCAGCGCGCCGCCTAACAGGAGCGCCGCGACAAGCATGATAAGACTTAGCGCGCTGGCCGAAACGATCGGATGGGAGGTCGTTTGATCATGCCGATGATCGCGCGGTTGATCGCGCTCGTCGGCTTTGGAAGCGGCCGTCGTCAGAGACCCTTCCTTAACTGCGGTGCGGGACGAAAACCTACCGTGCGCGCCGCCGGAATTGTCATCGGCGCGTTGGTGCGCGGGTTGAAGCCGGCCCGCGCGCGCCGCCGGCGGACGGAAAAGGTGCCGAAGCCCGGCACCCAGAAGCGCTTGTCCTTGCGAATCGAGCGCGCAATTTGTTCGAACGCGAGGTCCAGGGTGGCGGCGACCACCTTTTTCGGCTGATCGGTGGACCGGGCGATCGTGTCAATCAATTCCGCTTTGGTCATCGACGGACCTCCAGCGATTTTCTATAGCTCAAGTGCGCGCTGAGCCATAGCTGCAGGAGGCTCGATCTGGTTGCGCTCGATCCACTCGTCGATTGCCGCCAGCGCTCGCGTACCCATCTCGATTTTTTTCTGACGGCCTCGCGCACGGATCTTCAGTTCAGGCATCATGCCGTAGTTCGCGTTCATCGGCTGGAAGTCGCGCCGCGCGGAATCTGTTATATATGCGACCAGCGATCCGACTGCGGTCTCCGCCGGCGGCACCACCAGTTCGCGATTCACCACCAGCTTTGCGGCGTTGATTCCCGCGAGCAATCCAGCCGCCGCGGACTCGACGTAGCCTTCGACCCCGACCATCTGCCCGGCCAAAAACAAGTCATCGCGCGCCTTGAGCTGCAGCGTCGGACGCAGCAGGCGCGGCGAATCGACAAACGTATTGCGATGGATCGAACCCAGCCGCACGAACTCTGCCCGCTCGAGTCCGGGGATCATCCGCAGCACGCGCCGCTGCTCCGGGTACGTCATCTTGGTCTGGAATCCCACCATGTTGTACATGCGGGCTTCCGCGTCGTCCTGTCGGAGCTGCACGACCGCAAATGGCCGCTGCCCGCTGCCCGGCTCTGAGAGCCCGACTGGACGCATCGGACCGAACGCCAGGGTCATCGGCCCCCGCCGCGCCATCTCCTCGATCGGCATGCATCCCTCGAAATAAACCGGCTTCTCAAACGGATGCAGCTCGATTTTTTCCGCCGCGACCACCGCGGCGACGAAGGCTTCGTACTGAGCCTCGGTCATCGGGCAGTTGATATAGTCGTCGCCGCCCTTACCGTAGCGCGACGCCTTGAACGCCATGTTCATGTCGATCGAGTCGGCGGCTACGATCGGCGCGATCGCGTCGTAGAAATACAAATTGCGCGGACCGATCAGTTTGTTCAGCGACTCGCCAAGCGCGGCGCTGGTCAGAGGCCCGGTCGCGAGAATTGTCAGGCCGGCCGGTATCTCGCACGCCTCGACGCGTGAAATCTCGACCATCGGATGCTGTTCCAGCGCGGTGGTGATGGCGCGTGAGAAATCATTGCGATCGACGGCGAGCGCGGAGCCTGCCGGCACTCGCGCGTTATCCGCCGCCGCGATCACGAGCGAGCCGAGCCGGCGCATCTCCTCTTTCAGGACGCCGACCGCCGTCTCCATCGAATCGTTGCGCAGCGAATTCGAGCACACCAGTTCCGCGAAATTCGCCGTCTGATGAGCTTCCGTCATCTTGACCGGCCGCATCTCGATTAGCCGCACCGGCACACCCCTGCGCGCGAGCTGGTAGGCAGCCTCGCTGCCCGCGAGTCCCGCTCCGATGACGGTCACCTGGCTTTCGTTCATCTGGCTAAATGGCGTAAATGCGGCGAAAGGTGATCGTGTCGTTTTTCGACGGCGGTGTAAACACTGTCGATCTGGCGTGTCGTCGTTCGACTAATATGTGAAAACCGAAATCGGACAGCAAGGAGAGATGCAATGGAATACGTGCTTTTGATCTACAACAGCGAGGCGGACGGAAAAAAGATCAGCGCCGCCGAACAGGGCGAGATTTTCCAGGGTTACATGGCCTTCACTCAGGACCTCACGAAGAGCGGCAAGAACAAAGGCGGCAATGCGCTCGAGCAGACCCCGACGGCCACCACGGTTCGCGTGCGCAACGGCAAGACTGTTGTGACCGACGGACCGTTCGCCGAGACCAAGGAGCAGCTCGGCGGCTACTACCTGGTCGAGGCGAAAGATCTCGACGAGGCCATCTCGATTGCCGCGCGGATTCCGGGCGCTAAGCACGGGTCGATCGAGGTCCGTCCGGTCAGGAAGATCAACATGTAGGCGGATCGAGAAGCTCGCAGAAGTGCCCGAAGACTACCAACGCGCGCGGGTGCGTGCCGGTAGGAGCGGGCTGATTTTCGTCAGCGTGGGGCTCGGCCCCGATCGCGAGACCGTCACTGTGAAGAAACAGGGCGGCAAACATCTGCGGATCGACGGTCCGTTCCCGGAGACCAAGGAGCTGGTCGGCGGCTTCAACGTGATTGATTTCAAGTCGCACGAAGAGGCCATCGAGTTCGCCAAGGATGAGCATCTTCATCAAAGTCACTTCGGCGAGCTACGGCCGCTTCGCGAGTTCTGGTGGATTTCGCAGACGCGCGGACAGGCGGCGACGAAAATCTTCATGCTCACTTCGGTTGAAGATGAACGCGCCGTGCTGAGCCTGCCCGAGAGCGAGCGCAAGCAACTCATACGACAGCATCAGGGCGTCGGTGCCGAATACGTCGCGAGCCGCGCGATGCTCGATCAGGAGCCGGGCATGTGGGTAGGAGGACGTCTGCAGATCTCTGCGCAAGCAAAAACGATCCGTTGGAAGAATGGCGCCCAGCTTGTCACCGACGGACCGTTCGCGGAGACCAGGCAAGTCGCCGGCGGATTCAACTTGGCCGCCTGTGCGTCGATAGACGAGGCGATTACGTGGGCGAACAAGCTGGTTCCGCGTGGCGGCGACGCGATCGAAGTGCGGCCGGTCGACGGATGCTGGTGGGTTTACCACGAATGACCCGGTAGCGGCGTGCGCGGCGAGCGGCTAGCGTCCCATCGGAGAGACTTGCCGATGGACAACACTGCCGCTGGCATCGAGCGCTTCTACCGCGAGGAGTTCGGGCGAATTCTCGCCACCCTCATTCGCGTCCTCGGCGACTTCGATCTCGCGGAAGACGCGGCGCAGGACGCGTTCGCGAGCGCCGTCGAGCAGTGGCCTCGCGACGGAGTGCCGGACAATCCGCGCGCATGGATCGTCGGCGTCGCGCGCCACAAGGCGATTGACCGATTGCGTAAACAGGGTCGCTTCAACGACCGACGCGAGGAGTTGGTCCGTATGGCTGAAAGCGGCGACGACGATACCGGAGGCGACGCGGCCGGCGCGCTGCCTGACGAACGTCTGCGGCTCATCTTTACCTGCTGCCATCCCGCGCTTGCCGACGACGCGCGCGTCGCGCTCTCGCTGCGCACGCTGTGCGGCCTCACGACCGAAGAAATCGCCCGCGCGTTCCTGACCGCGCCGTCGACGATGGCGCAGCGGCTGGTCCGCGCCAAACGCAAGATCCGTGCGGCGAGGATTCCTTACGAAGTGCCGTCGGCCGAGTTGATCGGCGAGCGCCTGGACGCCGTGATGGCGGTGATCTACCTGGTCTTCAACGAAGGTTATGCTGCGACTTCGGGTGAACGCCTGCTGCGAACCGATCTTTGCGCGGAGGCGATTCGTCTGGCGCGTATCTTGGCCACGTTGATGCCCACCGAAGCCGAGCCGCGCGGATTGCTCGCGATGATGCTGCTGCATGACGCTCGGCGCGACGCGCGCATCGACGAGCGCGGCGAGCTCGTTCTGCTCGAGGAGCAGGACCGTGCGCGATGGGACCGCGCGCAGATCGCCGAGGGATTATCTCATTCGGAAGCTGCGCTACGCGCCGACGTTCACGGGCCGTATGCCATTCAGTCGGCAATCGCGGCGATTCACTCGCGCGCCGAACGCGCGGATGCAACCGACTGGCGCGCGATCGCGGATCTCTATGCGCGCCTGGTCGCGATACGTCCATCGCCGGTGATCGAGTTGAATCGAGCAGTCGCAATCGCGATGGCCGACGGTCCAGCCGCCGGTCTCGCGTTGATCGATGCGATCGAAGCTAGCGGCGATCTGAGTGACTACTACCTGATGTGGTCGGCGCGAGCGGATTTGCTGCGCCGGCTGAAGCGATGGAGAGAAGCGGCCGAGTCGTATCGCGCAGCGCTGGCGCGAGTGGGCAGCGCTCCCGAGCGTCGATTTATTCGCCGGCGGCTGGAGCAGATGTCGGCGAAGATGAAAACTTCGTGATTCCGTTTGGCGCTAAGAGAAAGATCGCTGGAAGATGATCGAGCGACACATTTCCGTTCCGATGGACATGGCGAGCGGCAAAGCGGACATGCAGTCGAAGCTTGAAGCGGCAACCTTGGCAGGTACAGGACGGTGACCAGCGCGCTTGAGAACTTGGCGCCAGACCTCTGGATCGCGAACAGCCAGTTCATCAGCAAAGAGTGGAACGAGACTATCCCCGTACGCATGACTGTCATTCGTCTGAAGGACGGGCGCGTTCTCGTTCACTCGCCGGTACCAATCGGGCCGGAGTTGCGTTCGGCAGTCGAAGAGTTGGGGCAGCCAGCGGCGTTGATCGCGCCTAACCTCTTCCATCACCTGTTCATTTCGGAATGGAAATCAGCGTTCCCCGAGGCGAAGGCGTTTTGTGTCCCGGGTCTGGAGAAGATTAGGAGTGACATCCAGTTTGACGGGGTGCTCGACGGTGTCAGCGATCTCGAGTGGCGGGGAGAAATTGACCAAATTCTGGTCGAGGGGATTCCGATGTACGGAGAGATGGTCTTCTTTCATCGATCGAGTCGGACATTGATCGTCAGCGACCTAATCTTTAACTACACGCCCGCAATGGAAGCGGCCGATCCCGGCGCCGCCGACGGACTTGGACCGCACAGTAGAATCAAGGCCGCAATCAGCGATCCGAATGCTGCTCGCGACTCGATCGAGCGTATCCTTCGATGGCCCTTCGAACGCGTGATCGTGGCGCACGGCGATATCGCCGAGTCCGGCGGGTACGAGCGCTTCCGCGAGGGATTCGCATTCCTCACGTCCGGCGGCTGAGATATGCAGACGCTAAGCCGGTGGTGTTGACGCGGGAGCTGGCGATTTATTTGGCGTCGGCCCGAGCCGATGCCGGCAAGGTTGAAGGCTTCGCATTCATCGCTCTGACCGCGGGCCAGTACGGACTCTTTGCCAGTTGCGCGCGAAATTCTCGCGCGAAGGAATCCTTGCCGTTCACTTTTGGCGGCCACGCCGCGTCGAGAAACTTCCACGCATCTCCATCGTGGCCGCCATAGATCAGATCGAGCATCGTCGACCATAGCTTCGGCGAGACGCTGGCTTGAGGCCAGCTACCGCCCTTGGCGCTGGGCGCGTAGTTCCTGATCTCGGCCGCGCGGGCGTCAAGGTCGTTCGCCGCAGGCGCCGGGGTGCGCATCAGGTCGGGCGATATGCGATACGCGCCATCGCTGAAACGCAGCATGACGCTCGGCGCCGGCGAGTCGGCGAAATCGGTGTTCCAGTTCGCGAACGTCCAGTCGTGAATCTGAATCGTCAGGCCTAAGAGTTTCAGGTTCTTATCCGGATGCACGAAATGCGGACCCGAGTCTCCGAACTCCGCGTCTATGGTGCCGAGTTTCTTGAAGGTCGGACCGATTTCGAAGATGTGCAGCGTCAGGCAGCAGTTCGCGTAGCCACTCCATTCAGAAATGAGCAGATCAGGCTGTCCGTCGCCCGTTATGTCCATCCCCATCTTGACGAACGCCGCGTCGGGATCGTCCTTGTCCATCGCGCCGATGAAAAATTTCTCGCCCTTGTTCCGGGCCTTCTGCATGTAGACGCGTTTGTCGTCTTTCAGAATTTCGAAATACGCGTCGCTGCCGTCCTTCGCCTGTGAATCGAAATAAACGCGCACGACGTAGGGTTTGGAGGTCTCTTCGAGATGAGGAATCACGACCGGCGCATTGTCGGTCGCGCTTTGCGCGATTGCCGCCAATCCAACGATCAGAACGAACAGCAGAAATGGAGTAAAAGGGCGGGCGTTGCGATCGGCGGATCTAGGCGAGCCTGACACGGCGATGCTATCGAACCACCTTTTTTACGCGGGCGGCGTCGAGGCCGGCGCAGCGTCAGGCTGCGCGACGACCGGCGCGGGAGCCTTGTAGCCGCATTCCTTGTTCGCGCATTGCCAGGTGATGCCGGTGCGCTTGAGCTCTTTCTCGACCATGTAATTGGCGCCGCAGGATGGGCATGGCTCGAGGACGACTTTGTTCCACGCCGCGAATTTGCACTTTGGATACCGGCCGCAACCGAAGAAAATCTTCCCGCGCCGGCTGCGACGCTCAAGGATTTCACCCTCTTTGCATTCCGGGCAGGCTACGCCGGTTTTCGTCGGCTCGGATTGCAGGCGTTTGATTCCGTCGCAGTCCGGATACCCCGAGCATCCCAGGAATTCGCCGAAGCGTGAGCGGCGCTTGACCATCGGCTTGCCGCATTTCTCGCACACTTCGTCACTGGGCACGGGCGCCGACGGCTTGAGCGAGACATTGCCCTGATCGTCGCGTGCGATCTCTCCGGTGTTAGTGCATTTGGGGTAGTTCGAGCACGCCAGGAACTCGCCATTGCGCCCCCACTTGATCACCATGTCTCCGCCGTCGAGTTCGCATTTGATCCCGGTAGGCAGCCCCTTGTGCTTGACCTCGGGCATTTTCTTCTTCGCGTCGGCCAGGTCCTTCGCGAACGGACCGTAGAAACGCTTCATCGTCTTCACCCAGTTCTCGGTGCCCTCTTCGACTTTGTCGAGGTCCTCTTCGAACTGAGCGGTGAAGCTGGATTCCAGAATGTCGGGAAACGCCTTGACCAGCATGTCGTTTACGACCCGACCAAGCGACGTCGGTCGCATCCGCTTGCTCTCATCCTCCTCGACGTACTCGACCCTCAAGATGCTCGTCATGATTGCGGCGTAGGTCGAAGGTCGTCCTATGCCCTGCTCTTCGAGCTCCTTGATCAGCGTGGCCTGCGTATAGCGCGGCGGCGGCTGCGTGAAATGCTGCTCCGGATCGAGTCCCTCGAGCTTCAGCGTCTCGCCTTCGTTGAGCAACGGCAGCGTGCCCTCTTCGTCATCGGCAGTGTCGTCCTGGCCCTCGATATACACCCGCATGAAGCCGTCAAATTTCATCACCTGGCCGGTGGCGCGGAAAATCGCGTCGGCCGATTCGATATCGACGGTCGTCCGGTCGTACACCGCCTGCGTCATCTGGCTCGAGACGAAGCGGTTATAAATCAGCGTGTAGAGCGCGAGTGCGTCCTTGTCGAGATAGCGGGCGATCGACTCGGGGTCGCGCTCGACGGCGGTCGGCCGAATAGCCTCGTGCGCACCCTGCGCCTGCTTGCCGGATTTGTAGAAGTTCGGCTTTTCGGGAACGTAATCCTTGCCGTAGCGCGCCTCGATATGATTGCGCACGGACTCGAGCGCCTGGTCTGACACCCGCGGCGAGTCGGTACGCATATAAGTGATAAGGCCGATCGCGCCTTCCTCACCAAGCTCGACGCCTTCATACAGCTTCTGCGCGATCTGCATCGTGCGCCGCGGCTGATAGTACAACTTGCGCGACGCTTCCTGCTGGAGGCGCGACGTGATGAACGGGGGCGTAGGACTGCGGCGAACTTCCTTGCGCTCGACGCTTTTTACTTTGAACGGCGCCGCCTCGACCGCCGCGATGATCTCTCGCGCCTGCGCCTCGGGCAGCTTGTAAGCCTTGTTGTCGATGCGCTCGTCTTTGTAGCTATAGAGCCGCGCCTTGAACGGCGGTGGATTCTTGGCCGAGAGGCGCGCGTCGAGCGTCCAGTATTCTTCGGCGCGGAATGCCTCGCGCTCGCGTTCGCGGTCGACGATTATCCTGAGCGCCACTGACTGTACGCGCCCGGCGCTGATTCCGCGCTTGACCTTGTCCCACAGCAGCGGGCTCAGCTTGTATCCCACCAGGCGATCGAGCACGCGGCGCGCCTGGTAAGCGTCGAACAGGTTGTGATCCAGCTTCGAAGGATGGTCGACGGCTTCTTTGACGGCGGCCGCCGTAATCTCATGCAACAGCACGCGGCTGACTTTGGACTTGGTCTTGCCGAGATGGTCGGCAATATGCCACGCGATCGCTTCGCCTTCGCGGTCCGGGTCGCTGGCGAGATAAATGTTATCTTTGCCCTTCGCGGCGCTCTTAATCTCGCCGATTATCTTCTCTTTGCCTTTGATTACGACAAAATCCGGTGCGAAATTATGCTCGATATCAACCCCGAGCTTGCTCTTAGGCAGGTCCACTACGTGGCCGACCGAGGGCATCACCTGGTAATCGCTACCGAGGTAGCGCTTGATAGTTTTCGCCTTAGCTGGCGATTCGACGATTACGAGATTTTTTGCCACCTTATTTAGGCGCCTCCAGCTCTCCGTACCCAGTTACGCAGGTTTCGCGCCAGTGAAGATCAAACTGCGCGTCAGGGCCTACACCCTGCCAGAACTACGCAAGCGAGAAAAGCTTGCCCGGATGCTGCGTAACGCGACCCTCCAATTCCAGTTCCAACAGTAACCTAAGCACCGTTTGGGCATTTAGCCCGGAAGACTCGATTATCGAGTCAACATGGAGCCTTTCAGATTCTTTTAACTGATTCAACACGGTTGTAGTACTATCTACAATAGTTTCTGCCGTCTTGACATCTTGAACCATCTCGTGAATCGAGGCATTCACAGGGGCCACTCCTATATTAGACGCCGATGGCGATGCAACCGCTTCAGTCGCCACTGCTCTGACTGCCACACGCGGCCCGACCATCTGAGGCGCCAGTTCCTCGATTACGTCCTCGACGCATTCGACCAGCTTCGCGCCCTCCTTCAGCAGGCGATTACTCCCGCGCGTTTTGCCGCTCAGCGGGCTGCCGGGAACGGCGAAGACCTGGCGATCCTGCTCCAGCGCCATCCGCGCTGTGATCAGCGAGCCGCTCTTTTCCGCCGCCTCGACGATCACGACGCCCAGGCACAGCCCCGACAGGATGCGATTGCGGGTCGGGAAGTTCTCCGCCAGCGGCTGCGTTCCGATCGGCAGCTCGCTGATTAGCGCGCCGCCGCCCGCGATAATCGCGTCCGCCAGCTTGCGATGCTCAGCGGGATAGATGACGTCGACGCCGCAGCCCAGCACCGCAATCGTTTTGCCATGCGCGTCGAGAGCGCCCTGATGCGCCTCGCCGTCGATTCCCCGTGCCAGCCCGCTCACGACGCTGAAGCCCTTGGCCGCCAGCTCGAGGCCAAGCCTCTGTGCCATCCGACGCCCGATATCGCTGGCCGCGCGCGCCCCGACGATTGCGATGCAGTTCGTGTCGGTCATCTGGGCCGTGCCGCGCACGAACAGGAACGGCGGCGGGTCGGCGATTTGCCGCAAATTCGGTGGATAGTCGGCATCGGTCCATTTGACCAGCCGTGCGCCGATATTCGGCAGCTCGCACAGTTCTTTCTCGAGCGGCTCGAACTCGTGGAACCCCACGATATTTTGCGCCGTGTTGCGCGGCACTCCGGCCGCCGCAATCTCGTTGGCGTTGAGCTGGAATATTTTCTCAGGCCCGCCGAACTTCTCGATCAGCAGCTTGCAGGTCCGCGGACCGACTCCGCGAGCCCTTCTCAATGCGAGCCAATAAACATCTGGTGACGGCATCGCGCACCATCCGCGACGATCGCGGATGCTCCCCTTCCATCATGCTTGACCGCCGGCAATTTCCGGCGTGGCCATATAATCAAGGTGTTCTCAACCGCGGTCTTTCGCAACCGGTTCATCAAATTGTCGTATTGTCAGGAGGCTCGCGGATGCTGGCCGGGCGGCCGGTTACATTGACCATGCGAGTCGAATCGCATAAGTTACGCGCAACCGTCTTATCTGTTACTATTAGGCATTGGCAGTAGTCTTTTGGGGGACCTTGACGGGAGGATGGAGTATTGAACGTATCGAACGCATCACTTGGCACGATGAATTTCACCGGAATGTCCCCGGCCGACAAGCAGATTCTTATCTTCAGCTTCTATCGTGACGCCGAACTGAGAGGCGCCCGCCTACTTTTCAACCTCCTCAGTCACATGAAGGACGGCGAGTCGCAGCTCAAGATGACCGCTCATCTGGCCGACGAGACCCGCCACGCCTATTTGTGGACCAAGCGAATCTCCGACCTCGGTGGCGCTCCCATTCTGATCGACGACGGCTATCAGCGCCGGCTCGGCCTGCGCACCGGCGTGCCGAAGACCATCATCGACTTGCTCGCCCTGACCGTCGTGGTCGAGGAGCGCGCGCAAAGCCGTTACAACGCGCACATGGCGCTGCCCAACGTCGATGCGGAGACGATGGAAGTTCTCAAGTCGGTCACCAAGGACGAATCGTGGCATCTCTCGTGGATCGAAAAAGAGATGCACGAAATCGCCAAACTGCAGGGTCACGAAGAGCAGGCCGACAAATCGCTCGAGCGATACCGCAATATCGATCGCGAAGTTTACGCCACCATTGCCGCCGACGAAGCCGAACTGATGCGCGCGTAGCGGTAAGCGGACCCCCCTAACCCAATCTTCGTGGAGTCATTGCAAGCCGCTGCAGCAGCACTCGCAGCCGCGATTTTTCTGTTTTTCGCCGCCAACGTACACGCCGATTGGACGTCCGGCGAGTTCCTCTCCGACGGCAAGCCGATTCAGGAATATCACTGCGTGCCCGATGGAGCCGGACCGCATCCCGCCGTCGTGATGCTGCATGGTGCTTCGCCCATCAAGGAACACGGTCACGACGAGTATGAACGAATCTGCGGTCGGCTCGCGGACCTTGGCTACTACACCGAATTCATCGAGTACTACAGTCAGACCGGGGCAATCGGGGCAGGGCGTCCCGTGATGCTCCTCAAATACTTTCCGACCTGGCTCAAGGTGATCAAGTCCGGACTCGACGCACTCGACAGGAATCCGGCCGTCGATCCTCATCGAGTCGCCTTGATGGGATATTCGCTCGGGTCGTTCCTTGCGCTCTCGGCGGGCGCGCTTGATCCGAAACAAATCGACGCGATCGTCGAGTACTACGGCGGACTTCCGCCGGCTATGCGCGAGGGCGCCAAGACGATGCCGCCGACGTTGATCCTGCACGGCGACAAGGACGTACTGGTCCCGGTGCGCGACGCGCACGAGCTCGACCAGTTGCTCACCAAAGAAAATCGTCCGCATGAAATGAAAATCTACCCGGGCGCGAATCACGCCTTCAACTTTCCCGAGCTCGCGATATGGTACAACGCCGACGATGCACAAGACGCCTGGACTCGCAGCACGAAGTTCCTGGCGGCAAATCTGAACCCCAGCAAGTAATCTTTCTTTGTGTCTCTCTCTGTGAGGGAGAGGATGAAGGTGAGGGTCCGAATACAGCGCCCCGCGCGATTCAGGATCCTGCTCCCGCTGAATGGCAGTCGAACGGGTCTACGCGCTGCGCGCCAGCCTCTCTCTACTCTGCCCCGCCAGCGCGGCCTTCAAATCCAGCCGCATCGCTTCGGCGTATTCAGCTGCAGCCTCGACCGGCTTGGCGCCGTCCTTCTTCTGATACGCGTACATCAGGCTGCGGCTCGCATTCACGATGAATCCCGTCCCGTCCGGCCGTGCGGACGCGACTGCGTCCGTTGCCGTCCCGCCTTGCATGCCGTAGCCCGGCACCAGGATAGTCGCAGTCGGCATCAATTCACGCGCGCGTCGCGCATCTTTTGGATAGGTCGCGCCGACCACGGCACCGACCGAGCTGAGCCCGCTCTCGCCGACATAGTCGCTGCCCCATCCGTTCACGCGCGCCGCCACCGACTCCCATATCGGGCGATTGGAGGCGCTCAGATCCTGAAATTCTCCCGACGAAGGATTCGAGGTCCTTACCAGCACGAACACGCCGCGGTCTGAAGATTTCACCTTCGCGATAAACGGCATCAGGGCGTCGCTGCCCTGGTAGGGGTTCACGGTCACGGCGTCGCAATTGAAATCGCCGTCGCCCAGAAATGCCTCCGCGTAGGCCGCCGACGTGGTGCCGATATCGCCGCGCTTTGCGTCCGCGATCGTAATCAATCCAAGCCGCCGCGCCAGTTTCACCACCTCGCAAAACGCGCGCATGCCGTCGACACCGCGCGCTTCGTAAAACGCCAGCTGCGGCTTCACCGCAATCGCGGATCCTGCGCAGGCCTCCACTATTTCGCAACAAAAACGCGCCAGCGTGTAGCCGCGCGGAACTCCAAGACTGGTCGAGGTATCGAGTTGAGGATCGATTCCGAGCACCACCGCGCTGTCCTTTTGGCGCGACGCATGGGCAACGCGATCGGCAAAGTTCATGCCGAGCATTATTGCATAGCACCGCTCCAACGTCACATCGGGCGTTGCGTTTTCGCATCCGCCGCGGGCATCCTTTGAACCGGCGGAAAATAAACGGCATGAACAACCTGACTATCGTTACCAAGCTGCGTTTTGTGGCCGCGATTGCGCCGGCGATTCTTCTGCTCGCGGCCGCGGTGATCGTCGGCGCGTTTCATTTCTTGGGCATGATGCCGCGCGCGATCTACGACAACGAGTACGCGGCGGCGCGCGCGGCGCAGGGGATGGAAAACGCGCTTTACAAAATGGATTGGGGACGCACCCAGCCGGACTCATCGCAAATCGTGATGGATCAGCAGCGCGGGTTCATTTCCGAAATTGAGGTCGCGCGCCAGCACATAGCCAACACCGAGCAGGCTGAGCGCATCGAGAAAATCGCGAACGACGCGCGCCCGCTGTTCGACGCGCTCCGCACCGCTCCGCCGGGCGACGACAGCCTCGAGCCTCGCCTGCGCGATCTTGAAGGCACCGTCGCGGATCTGATGAGCGTCGACGACGCCGCGCTCATAGCGGTAGCGTCCGCCGCAGAATCGCAAGCCCGCATCATGATCGCTATTGCAATCGTGGTCCTTGTAGTGGTCCCCTGGCTCTGCTTCATCGTGATCACGCGCCTGTCCGGCTGCCTGTACACAGAACTGAAAAAAATGCGCGGCCGCCTGAGCGACATGGCCGAGCGCGAGGCAACTCCATCCGAAGAAGTGAACGCCCTCGACCAGTCCCTGGCCAACCTGGGCTTCCCAAAACCAAACCCAATGCTGGCGGAATAATTTCTCTGTCTCCTCTCCCTGTAAGGAGAGGATAAAGGTGAGGGTCCCCTATACAACGCGCGTTTCGCGCGCGCTCAAGATTCCGTTCCGCGACGAATCACCGTGCGTCCGACCTCACAAGGCCGCAACGCACCGCGCGTATGTAGTCGTGATCGGTCTTGCCGGCGCTCAGCACGTCGCCGTCGCCGAAGAGCACGCCCCACGCGAGCAACGAACCGGGGGGCTGAACGATCGGACTGGGGGCGTAGGTCGAACCTGACCAGTAATAGCCTTTCGATGGGCCGGCAGATTCCGTGCAACTGCACTCGCTGGTGTGGTTGGCGCCATCCACGGTACAGCCTGATGTGCAGTTGTTGTTAAACGCTTCATCAACCGGCGGGAGATAGGTCTCGTAGTCCACGATGCTCTGCAGTTCCTTGATGTTGGGTATCCGCCAGTCGCAGTGATGGGCGAAGCAGGGCTTGGTATTGAGCTGCTCAACCCACTGGAAGATCGTCATTCCGCCGCCTGATACGCTGCAGGTTCCGCCGGGCGGGCAATCCACGTCGGTGCCGCACACTGTGCTGGAGCTGTTCGAGCATGTCCCCTGCCAAGGGTAGGTATTGTCCCAGTTGTGGATACCACCGTCGGCCTGGTCCTTCTTCTCCCACACGAGGCGGGTATTTTTATCCGTGATAGTACCGTCGCCGTTGTCTCGGTAACTGAGCGGCGCTCCGGCCCGGATATCACCATCGTCGCCTGCCACATCGGAACTCGTCTGCCCAGTAGCAGGGAACCTCTGCCGGCCGGAAAAAACGGGGCAACCTTTCGGCGGATCGGGCAAGTCCTGTCGCCGGCGCATCCCGGTAAGATTGGCTGTATCCAGCCCGCACCCACAGCAGTGTGATACTCACCGCAAGCAAAGTGAGACTTGATCTCTTCGTAACGCTTGTCCTCTTTTGGAGTGAACTGGAATTTCTGTTTCGAGTCTCCGATTCCAACTCGTTTCTATAGATTGAGCGGGCATTCATCGGCAAGAGTTTGTCTCCTCTCCACGTAAGGAGAGCTGTACGCTCTGTCTCCTCGCCCTGTAAGGGAGAGGATGAAGGTGAGGGTCCGAATACAGCGCCCTGCGCGATTCAGGATTCTGCTCTTGGATGAACGCCCGCGCGGAGGTTGCCACAGCTCTCTTTGCGACGTTCGCATCGAGATCAGGCGTGCGCGAGCCAGCCACAAAAGCGGTAAAGTTGTGGTCGTGGCCGTCTGATTAACAAACAGGAGAACTCAAATGAGCGGTCCGGTTTTTGGTGGATGCGCCTGCGGTGCGATTCGTTACAGCTACGAGGGCGAACCGCTCTTTGCGATGAATTGTCATTGCCGCGATTGCCAGCGTGAAACCGGGAGCGCATACGCCGCAGTCCTTGGCGTTCCGGCCGTAACTTTCAAGGTTATCCAGGGGAGTCCCAGGTTCTTTGACCTCACCGCGGACAGTGGGAACACGACCAGGCGAGGATTTTGCGCCGACTGCGGATCGCCGGTCTTCGGCCTGCCCGGCGTCAGCGCCGACATGGTGACGATTCGAGTTGGCAGTCTCGACGACCCAGGCAGCTATCGTCCAACCCTGGACATCTACGTCTCGAGCGCGCAGCCATGGGACCACATGAACCCGAACCTGCCCAAAGCCTCAACGCTGCCCGGCAGATGATTGCACGACTCGGAGCAGCCCTAACGCTTCTTGCGCTTTGCCAGCTTCTTCGCTCGCGGCTTTGCGCTGCCATCGGGCAGCACGATGTCGAGGCTGCGCCATAGGTACCACGCGGCTGCTGTTCTATAGGGACGCCATCGCTCGGCATGCTTCAGCAGCCGCTTGCGATTTGGCCGCTGGCGCATCTTGTAGTGGCGCCTGACTGCGTTCTGCACGCCCAGGTCGTCGCCCGGCATCACGTCGGGCCGCCCCAGGTGGAACATCAAAAACATTTCAGCGGTCCACTTGCCGATACCCTTGACCTGCGTGAGATGCTCGATGATCTCGTCGTCGGTCATCCGATGGAAGCGATGAAAGTTCAGCTTGCCGTCGCGAACGTGCGTGGCCAGGTCCTTTATATAGAGCGCCTTCTTTTCGGATAGGCCTACGGCTCGCAATTCGCCGTCAGTTTTGGCCAGCACCTGTTCCGGCGACGGGAATTCCACACCGGGGAACAGAGCTACAAAGCGGCCGTAGATTGCGTTGGCTGCGGCTCCTGCCAGCTGCTGGAAAATGATCGCTCGCGCCAGCGCCTGGAACCGTTCGCGCCGCGGCTGGATTCCAAGTGCGCCGACCTCCGCGATAATCCGCGCGAGCACGGGGTCCGCTTTAATAAGATGCGCTCGCGCCTTGCGCGCATATGAGACTTTGTCAGTTGCCATCGGCTAAAAACGCGGTTCGCCGAATCTTGCACGCCTGCTAATGTCATTCAACTAGCGTCCTTCGATTCGTACCATGAGCGAAGATTCAAGACTGCCGATGTGCCCGGAGAACCTCCACGAGGGGATGCGCCTTGGGCCGATTCACTACGTCGTCACGCCGGAGCGGGCGCGCGCCTTCTCCGATGCGGTCAAAGCCGCCAATGCCGACTTCATTCCGGGCGCGCACAATCCCGCAGCCATGGCGTCGCCCACGATGCGCCTGCAGGATTACGCGCTGCTTATCGCCACGCGTCTGAAAGGTGGCAAGGGCGGAGTCCATGCCAAGCATTGGTGCGAGTTTTATGAACCGATGCACGTCGGCCAGGCGGTCAAGACCGAGGGCAGGATCACCGCGACCTATCGCAAGCGCGGCAAGTTTTATTTCACGCTCGAGTACGAAGCGCGCGATGCCGTCACCGATCAACTGTTGATCCGGCAGGCGATCACGTCGGTCCTGCTGAACGACAAGGGGGAGATGCGATGAGCGCCGCACCCGCTGAGATTCGAATCGGCGCAGAGCTGGTCTCCGCGCCCTACCTGCTCGACCAGGCCGCGGCGAAGGCTTACCAGGAAGGCGTCGAGGGGCCACCGCGCCGCCGCCCACCGCGCGGTATCCACGACGACAAGGACGCCGCGCGCAAGGCAGGATTCGTCGCACCAATCGCTGGCGGCGAGCAGACCATCGCGATAATTGCGCAGTTCCTCGCAGATAACTTCGGCCTGCGCTTTGTGCGCGGCGGACGCATCGAAGTAGCGCTCACCAGGCCGGTGATCTTCGGCGATACTTTGACCTCGCACGCGAAAATCACTGCCGTCGGCGCGGAGCGGATCGAGTTGCAGATTCATGTCGAGAATCAGCGCGGCGAACAGGTGCTGACGGGAAGCGCCGCGGTCAGGGCCCGCGACGAATGAGCGCCGGCCCGATTCCCAGCCCGAGCGCTACGCCGCGCGACCGGGTCTCGGCAGCGCGCGCGACGCCGATGTGGCGCAAGGCGATCCCGTACCTCGGCACCGTCGCGATCTTTGCGCTGATCTTCTGGCGCATCCCGATTCGTAAAGTCGAGCAGGCGCTGTCGCAGGTGCCGGTACTCGAATTTCGTGGCCGTGTTTATGCCGTACTCGCTGTTCTATTGCGCAATAGATTCGGTCTGCCTTACCTGGGTCGTGCGGCGCTTCAACGCGCGGATGCGCTATTGGGATATTCTGCCGATTCGCGCGAGCATGTACGTGCTCGCGTTGATTAACACCAACCTCGCGCAGGGCGGCGTCGCCTACTATCTGCATCGCAAAGCCGAAGTGAGCTTCCTGAGCGCGCTCAGCTCGATCCTATTCATCGCGCTGCTCGAAATCTATCAACTATTTCTGTTCTCGACGCTCGGCGTGATTTTCTACACGCCCGTCGGCGCTGCGCAGATACGAGATAGTTGCGATTCTTCGCATTGTGTACATCGCGGCGTGGGCGCTGCTGGCGGCAATCATTGTGTTCTTCGCGATTGCCCGCCGCAGCGTGAAGATCCGCAAATGGGTCGAGCACCGGCAGGGCCGGCGCGGTGCTCGCGACCTTCCTCAAGGCGCGGCCGCTTGACTACCTGGCGTGCTGGCGATTAAGGCGCCGAGCTTTCTCGCGTCGGTGGTCGCACAATATTTCGCGTTGGCGCTTTACGGAATCGCGGTTCCGTTCGTAAAGCTGATGCTGTTTCTGCCGCTGGTGTTTCTGGCTGCCGCATTGCCGATCGCGGTCGCGCATCTCGGCACCAGCCAGGCGGCGTGGCTGTTGTTTTTTTCCGGCAACGCGTCGCCAGTAAAAATTCTCGCCTACAGTCTCGCGGCGCAACTTCACCTTCATGTTCTGCAACGGCGCTTATAGGGCTGGTGTTCCTGCCGCGCGCCAGCCGCGAGCTAACTGCGCTCCGCGCGGACCCGGCAGTCAATTCCGCCCCAGCATAGATTTGGCACAGTACGGCTCTACTCATGATGCGGTGAGAGCCAGACGTGTTCGAAGCGAGTCGGGTCGCATCGGGTTGATGACGTAGTCGTGCACCCAGGGCTGACGGATTATGTAGGTAACCGGATAATACAGGAAAACCCACGGCGCGTCCGCCACGACGATTTTCTCGGCCTGGTCATAAAGCGCGTAGCGTTTTTTCATGTCGGCGACCGGCTCCGCTTCGCGCAGCAGCGCCTCGACC
The DNA here is from genome assembly GCA_963842215.1 of uncultured delta proteobacterium. GTDB lineage: Bacteria > Desulfobacterota > Binatia > Binatales > Binataceae > Binatus. Next base: position 445,734 of record CAWJFQ010000010.1, read on the forward strand.
TCGGGGTTGGAATAAAAACTGTCGTTATTGGAGCCCAACTGTGCTCGCGAAAGCAGCGCGCCGAGAAAATTCTCCGGATCGGGGAAGTCAGCCTCCCAGCCCTGCATGAACGCCTGAACCGTATGCGGCTGGCGAATCGCCTCCAGAAACGGACCCCACGCGATCGGCTTCAGCTTGGCGTTGACACCGACCAGCGCGAGGTCCTGCTGGATCGATTGCGCGAGCATCAGGAGAGTCTGATCGGCGCGCATCCAGATTTCAAAGTCGAAGCCATTAGCCAGATGCGCTTCCTCCAGCAGCGCGCGCGCCTTCGCCGGATCGTAGTCGTAGCCCTTCACGTCAGGATCGTAGCCGGGCAGGTTCGGGGGCAGCACGCCGCGCGCGACGACTCCGCGTCCGTTCAATATGGCAATCAGCTTGTGGCGGTCGATCGCGTAGCTGAGCGCTTGGCGCACGCGAACGTCGTGAACGGCCACATCTGGCAGTTCATGCCGAGGTAGCGGGTCGTCACCGTGGTCTTCGCCAACGTCAAGTCCCGCAGCGCCGGCGTTTTCATGACGTAGGGAAACTCGGCCGGCGGAATGTCAACCACCGCGTCGATTTCGCCAGCGTCAAAGCGGAGCCATTGCAGCTCCTGGTTGACGCCGACTGCTTCGACGATAGCGTCGAGATGCGGCAACGGCTTGGCGAAGTAGTATGGGTTTTTCACGAGCACCAGGCGCTGTCCGCCGATCCAATCGCGCAGCATGAAGGCGCCGCTGCCGACGACGTGACGCGAGAAATCGTCGCCCCATTTTTCGGCGACATCGCGCGGGATAGCCGACGCAAACGGCATCGCGAGCTTGTGCGGGAAGATCGGGTCAGGTGCGCTCAGGTGGAAAATGATGGTCGTATGGTCAGGCGTCTCGATTCCGCTGACGTGCGCGGCGCGATGCGCGGCGAAATCCTCCGCACCCACGATACCGCGGTAATACTCCATCCCCCTCGAGAGGGTGGCGGGATTGATCACGCGTTCGATGCCGTAGCGGAAGTCCTGGCTGGTGACAGTTCGTCCGTCGGAAAAACGCGCGTCGCCGCGCATATGAAAAGTGAAAGCCGTCGCGTCTGATGAACTCTCCCAGGAAGTCGCGAGATCGGGTTCGAGCTCGATATTGCCGTCGCCGTAGCGCACCAGCGTGTCGAAGATCGCCTGCTCGAAAGTCCAGGAGGCGGTGTCATAGCCGGCGGCTGGGTCGAGTGTCGGTACATCGTCGGCGTCCGCGAGCCGCAGCACCATTGCGTGCGGAGGCAAGTGGAGCGGAGGTGGTCCGCCGCCGCATCCTGCGGCCAACACGATCGCGATGACCACCGGCATGCTGCTCCGGCGAATCATCGCGCGCGCCTGCGCAGGAATCCGTAGCCGAGGAGATTGAAACCCAGCACCGCGTAAAAGATTGCGAGGCCGGGGAAGGTCGCGAGCCATGGTGCGGTGCGAAAATAGATCGTCGCCTCTTCGATCATGCGGCCCCAGCTCGGCGTTGGCGGCGGCACGCCGAGGCCGAGAAAACTCAGCGCCGCGTCGAGCAGCAGGGTGCCGGAAGTTCCCAGCGCCGCCATCACGATGATTATCGGCAATACGTTCGGCAGGATGTGGCGCGCGATCAATCGAACCGACGGCGCGCCGAGCGCTTCGGCGCCGACGACAAAATCGCGCCGGGACATCGTCAGCGTCTCGGCGCGAACGACGCGTGCGATCGACGTCCATGAAACAAGTCCGATCACTATAAGGATGGTGCGCAGGCTTGGTCCAAGCACCGCTACCAGCGCCATCGCGAGCAGCAGCGGCGGCAGCGACAGCATCAGATCGGTGAAGCGCATCAGAAGGAAATCGACCGCGCCGCCGAAAAATCCCGCGCACAAGCCGATCGCCACTCCTATGGTCATCGTGACCGCCATCGCAGCTACGCCGACTTTGAGCGAAATCCGCGCGCCGAAAATGATGCGCGACAGCACGTCGCGGCCGAGCTCGTCGGTGCCCATCGGAAATTTGCGCGAGGGCGAGCCGGGATCGCCGAAGGTCGGCGCGACGACCACCGTTGGATCATGCGGCGCGAGCATCGGCGCGAAGACCGCGACGATCACCAGCCCGGTGACCATCGCAGCGCCGACCATTTCGAGCGTGACGAAGCGGCGCAGATTCATCCGATCTCCGCCAGCCGAATGCGCGGATCGAGCCATGCATAAAGCAGGTCCACCAGCAGGTTGACGATTACAACCAGGAACGCGGAGAAGAGCACGGTGCCCATGATCAGCGGAATGTCGAGATTGAAGATCGCGTCGTATGCCAGCCGCCCGATTCCCGGCCAGTTGAAAACCGTCTCGGTCAGAACCACGCCCGAAAGCAGTCCCGCGAGATCGAGCCCGGCCAGCGTGACGAGCGGCAACAGCGCGTTGGCCATCGCGTGCTTGAGGATCACGCGACCGCGCGAGAGACCCTTGCCGCGCGCGGTGCGCACGTAGTCCTGATCGATCGCGTCGCACAGGTTGGTGTGCAGAATGCGCGAGTAGTAGCCGGCCGAGCCCAGCGCAAGGGTCAACGTCGGAAGGATCAGGCTGGTGGCGCCACTGTAGCCGCCAAGCGGGAACGAGCGGACGGTGGCGGCAACGGCAATCAGCAGCATAGTGCCCAGCCAGAACACCGGGATCGACACGAGCGCCAGCGAAATCACCAGCAGCAGATTGTCGGCGGCCCGCCCGCGATAGGCGGCAGCCATCGCACCCATCGCAATTCCGAGAATCAGCGACAACACCATCGCCGTGCCCGCCAGCAGCGCGGTGGCGGGAAAGCGATCGGCGATAAGACGCGTCACGCTCTCGCGGCGAATGTACGAGCGGCCGAGGTCGCCGTGAATCGCGCGATCGAGATAGCGCGCATACTGGACATATAGCGGCTGATCGAGACCCAACTCGATCCGGATCGCAGCGAGAGTTTGCGGGTCGGCCTTTGCGCCGGCCATGGCGACCGCGGGATCGGCGGGAACGACATACGCAATCGCGAACGTGATGACCGAGGTGCCGACCAGTACCGCCGCACCAAAAACGATTCGCCGTGCGAGGTAAGCGAGCATCGTTCAGCCCGCCACGATCCCGCGGGCAATCAGCGCGCGGCGAAGCTGAAGTTCCGCGCGTTCGCGATGGCGCTTTGCGCTCGCGCTGTGGTCGGTGGAATCGAGTGCGGCGCGAGCCTCGGGCGCAAGTTGTGCGAACAGGTCTGACATTTCGACGAATAGCCGTTGGTCGCCAGCGTCGCGGGAAACGTCTGACTTCAGCGCGTGATAGTGCGCCAGGAATGCGGCCAGCGATGAGTACGCAGGAACTTTCACGCGAACAAGGTTAGCCTGCAGTTGCCCCGAGTGGCGAGATCGCGAGTCCGATCAGATAGCCGGCGGCGGCAGCGCTCATCGCGATCGCAAGAAAGCGCAGGCCTGAACGCCAGCGATCGTTGCGATGCGCGAGCCATCCCTCGAAGTATCCGACGCTGAACAATGTGAGCGCGGTTGCGGCGAGCGCGCCGCAAAGGTCGTAACGCGCAACCGTGATAAGCATGTATGGCAACAACGGCACCAGCGCTCCGACCAGGAACGCAACGCCCATCACCACTCCGTCCAGCGCCGGCCTGCCGAGCAGCGGCCCGCTCAGTCCGAACATCTTTGCCTCGGCGGTCGAGGTGAGGGCCTCGGGCGAGGTGCTCAGCAGGCGAACGACGCGATACGCGGCTTCGCGATCGAGGCCCTCCTTGCACAGCTCGTCGAGCAAGCCTTCCTGGACGGTGTACGGCTTTGCTACCGCCTCGTTGCGCACGAGTTCGAGTTCGGCGCGCAGGACTTCAGTTTCCGCGTGTGTGCCCAAGTAGGCTCCTGCAGCCATCGAGAGTGCTCCGGCCGCGGTGGAAGCCAGCGCAGCGAGTGCGACCTGCGAGTGCTGTGCGACTGCGCCGCTCAGGCCACACAGCACGCCGGCGGTCGTCAGCACGCCGTCCTGCACGCCGAACACAATTTCGCGGACGCTGGAGAGCCGCTCGAAGAGCTGTCTTCTTCCGGCGGGATCGACTACTGCGGTCAAGCTCGCCTAGAACTCGCGGTTGGTCGGGCCGAACGCGACACCCGGCTCCCAATCTGCCGGACAGAGTTGGCCGGTTCGCAGAGCGCGCACTATTCGAAGCGTCTCGCTGACGCTGCGTCCTATGTTCAAGGGGCACGATACCGCGAAGGCGACCTTGCGTTTGCTATCGAGGATGAACGTCGCACGCAGCGCGACTTTCTGATTGTCGTCGAAAACGCCGTACGCACCCGCGAGGCTGCCATCCGGGTCGGCCAGCAGCGGGTACGCAATTCCGCCAAGCTCGCGCGCCCATCGGAGGTGACTGTCGACCTCGTCGATGCTGACGCCGACGATGGCGGTGTCCTCGGCGGCAAACTCCTGCAGCGCTTTGTTGAAGCCAGCCACTTCGGTCGGGCAGATGAAGGAAAAATCACGCGGATAAAAAAAGATCAGAACCAGCTCGGTGGAAATCTTCGCGAGACTGCAGCGCGCGATGCGCCCGTCAATGGCGCATTCAAGATCGAACGGTGGTGCGGGGTCTCCCGGCTTCAGCATCGCGGCCTCGAGTTTGCGCTCGGTGGATTTCGCAAAACAAAACCTACTCAATCTCGAAGGTCAGAGAAACCGTCGCCGGCACCGTAACCTCGCCTGGTTCAACCGGAGTCGCGACGTTCGCCGACATCGCCATCGCCCGTCCCATGTGTATCGGTATCGGCCGCTCTTGCGACACCGTCGTCGCCTTGAGGATCTTGCCGAGCTTAACGTTCAATGCGGACGCGAGCGCGTCGGCCTGTGTGCGAGCGTCACGAGTTGCGATCGCGATCGCTTCGGCGCGCGCCTTGGTGTCGTCCTTGACGCTGAAACTGAGCGAGTTGACGCGGTTGGCGCCGGCTCCAATCGCCGAATCGATCAGCGCGCCAACGAGATCCAGCCCGCCGGTGTGCACGGTGACCGTGTTCTGCGCGGTGTAGCCGATGATAGTGGGATTCTCGCTCGGGCGCTGGCTGTATTCGGGATTCAGCGAGTAGCCGCCGGTGGTAATCTTGCCCTTGTCGCCGAGCTTGGCCTTGAGCGCGTCGATGACCTTCGTCGCCAGCGCGGCATTGCGGGCCGCCGCTTCCTCGGCGGTCTTCGCTTGAGTCTCGATCGCGAGGTCCAAATCGGCGGTGTCAGGCGAGGTGCGCGTCTCGCCGCTGCCATTGACCTCGATCGTCCGCACAGCGAACTGGTTCGCGTCACTTTGTGCCGCCGCCGCCGGCGCGAAAACCGGAACCAGGAGTGCAAGGCAGGCCGCGGCTGCTCGGGTTCTCAGCTTCATCACTTTCACCTCGGGCACGCTCCGGACTAAGTTGATTCAGAGCGATTTTATCCGGAGACTGTATCAATTGACGATAATCATAATCGTCTCGCAAGACGAATGGCGGAAAAGCAACTAAAACAGAACGACAAGAAGGTAACGCCGCGCAGCGAAGACTTCGCCGCCTGGTACAACGACATCTGTCTGCGCGCGGAGTTGGCGGACTACTCACCGGTGCGCGGATGCATCGTTTTTCGCCCCGACGGTTTCGCGATTTGGGAGGCGCTGCGCGACGAGCTCGACAAGCGCATCAAGAAGACCGGCGCACGCAACGCGTACTTCCCGCTCTTCATCCCGCAAAGTTTCCTGCAAAAGGAGGCGCAACACGTCGAAGGGTTCGCGCCCGAGCTCGCGGTCGTCACGCACGGCGGGGGCAAGGAGCTTGAGGAGCCGCTGATCGTGCGGCCGACCTCCGAGACGATCATCAATCATATGTTCGCCCAGTGGATCAGATCGCATCGCGACTTGCCGATGATGGTGAATCAATGGTGCAACGTCGTGCGATGGGAAATGCGTACGCGATTGTTCCTGCGCACCGCGGAGTTCCTTTGGCAGGAGGGGCATACGGCACATGCCACGGCCGAGGAGGCGCAGAGCGAGACGCTCGGGATGCTTGAAGTGTATCGGCAATTCGTCGAGGAGTTTCTGGCGATTCCGCTAATCGTCGGACGCAAGAGCGCCGCCGAACGATTCCCTGGCGCAGTCGAAACTTATTCGATTGAAGGCTTGATGGGCGACGGGCGCGCGCTGCAATGCGGCACCTCGCACTTTCTCGGACAGAACTTCGCCAAGCCGTTCGAAATTCGCTATCTCGACGATCAAAACCAGATGCAGTTCGTGTGGCAGACAAGTTGGGGCGTATCGACGCGGCTGCTCGGCGCGATCGTGATGGCGCACGGCGACGACCAGGGGCTGCGGCTGCCGCCGACGGTCGCCTCGACGCAAGCGGTCATCGTGCCGATATTCCGCAAACCCGAGGAGGGTGCGACCGTGCTGGCCGCGGCGCGCACTGCGATGGGCGCGCTGACGCAAGCGGGAATTCGCGCGCGCCTCGACGAGCGCGAGGGAATGACGCCGGGGTTCAAGTTCAACGATTGGGAAATGCGCGGAGTGCCGGTGCGAATTGAGATCGGACCGCGCGACGTCGCCGCGGGCGAAGCGGTGCTTGCGCGGCGCGACAAGTCGGGACCGGAATCGAAGAGCAAGACGTCGCTCGCGACGATCGCGGATACGGTCGGCGCGCTGCTGGGCGAGATTCAGAAGAATCTATACGCGCAAGCCAAGGCCGCGATGGTCGCGAACACGCGAAAGTTCGACGACTACGCGGCGTTTCGCAAAGCAGATGGAAGGCGAGGGCGGCGGCGGATTCGCCGACATCTATTGGTGCGGAAATCCAGTTTGCGAAACGACGATTCGCGAAGAGACCAAGGCTACCTGCCGCGCGATCCCGCTCACCAACGACGGCGTAGCAGGCAAGTGCCTGGTATGCGGAGAAGCGGCAACCGAGCGCGCATATTTCGCGAAGTCCTACTGACCCACTGTCCGCTCGCGTCGGAGAAGGAGCAGAATCTTGGATCGCGCAAGACGCTGTATTACGGACCCTCACCTTCTCCCTCGCAGGGAGAGGAAGACCGGAATCAGAACTTGTAGCTGATCTTCATCGCACTGCGCACTTCGGCCATCGTCTCCTGTGCGACCGCGCGCCCTTTGCGAGTGCCCTCGACGATTACTTCGCGGACGTGCTCGGGCCTCGAGGCGAATTCTGCGCGACGTTCGCGAATCGGCTCGAGAAAAACATTCAGCGCCTTGAACAACTTCTCTTTGACTTCGACGTCGCCGACAGTGCCCTTGCGATAGCGTTCTTTCAAATCCTCGACTTCGCCCTTATCCGGATTGAAGACGTCGTGATACGTGAACACCGGATTGCCTTCGACGTGCCCGGGGTCGGTCGGATGGAGCCGCGTAGGATCGGTGTACATCGACATCACGCGCTTGCGTACGAGGTCGGCGGAATCGCCCAGGTAGATGCAATTGCCCAGCGACTTCGACATCTTCGCGCCGCCGTCCGTCCCTGGCAGCCGCGCAACTTCCCCGACCAGCGCCTTGGGCTCGATCAGCACCTTGTCGTACATGCGATTGAAGCGCCGCACGATCTCGCGCGCCTGCTCGATCATCGGCAGTTGGTCTTCGCCCACCGGCACCAGATGCGCCTTAAAGATCGTGATGTCCGACGCCTGCGAAATTGGATAAGTGTAGAAGCCGACCGGCAGTCCTTTGCTGAAATTCTTCTGTTTGATTTCTTCTTTGAGGGTTGGATTGCGCTCGAGAGTCGCCGTCGTGACAAGGTTCATGAAGTAAATCGTCAGCTCGGTCAGCTCCGGCACCATCGATTGCACGACGAACTTTGCTTTGTTCGGATCGATACCGACCGCCAGGTAGTCGAGCGCCACCTCGAAGATATTCGCCTCGAGCTTCTCGGGATGTTCGAAGTTATCGGTCAGCGCCTGAATATCGGCGATTAGCAAGTAGGTATCGTATTCTTCCTGCAAGGCGTACCCTGTTTTGCAGCGACCCTACATAATGACCGAGATGTAGCGGGCCGGTCGGACGGTCTCCAGTGAGTATTCGCTTAATCATCTATCAATAGTAAGTTTGCAGTAGTCAGTTCGCAAAGAGAGTGCGTAATGTCGCCAGGTTCTCGACATCCTCTTTCATGTCGGGGCCCTTGGGTGTCTCCAGGCACATCGGCAATCCGAAAAAGCGCTTATCGTTGAGCAGTCTGCGGAACGCGTCGAGTCCGATGAATCCCTTTCCGATGTGCTGGTGGCGATCGACGCGCGAATGAAAATCCTTGATCGAATCGTTCAGATGAAACGCGGCAAGTCTTTTGAGCCCGATGAATTTATCCAGCTCGCTGAACGTATTTTCGTATCCTTCGGGTGTGCGCAGGTCGTAACCGGCGGCGAACGCGTGCTCGGTGTCGAAGCATAGCCGCAGCCGTTCGTTTTCGACCACGGCGTCGAAGATCTGCGACATCTGCTCGAAACTGTGGCCTAGATTACTGCCTTGGCCAGCCGTGATTTCGAGCGCGATCTTCACCTTGAAGCCTTTGCAGGCGGTGTGCGCCTCGTCGATCGATTTCGCAATCGTCTTGATTCCATTCTCGATGCCTGAGCCGACATGCGCGCCGGGATGCGCGACGAGGGTGAGCACTCCTAGCGCTTCGCATCGGTGCAACTCGTCGATAAATCCCTTGACGGATTTTAGGCGCATAGCTTCGTCCGGCGCGCCCAGATTGACCAGGTAGGAATCGTGCGCGATGACGGTCGTGATGCCGGTCTCGATTCGATTACGTTTGAACTTTTCGATTTCCTCTTTGCTGTATGGTTTCGACGCCCATTGTCGCGACGATTTGGTAAAAATCTGGATGCATTCGCAGCCGACCTGCTTGCCGCGATTCAGCGACTCGCCGACTTCGCCCGCGATAGACATGTGCGCGCCAAGCATTGGACGAGTGGATTTGACCGTGTCTGCCATAGTGACGTGGCGCCTTGGCGCCGCGGCGGTTGCGGACGCGGGCCGCATCGCGATTTTATACTAAAGGATGCCCAAAGCGAGCGGCGCAACTCGAGCGAGCGCTCTTGCCCGCGACGCCTATCGGTGGATACTTCATTACTCGTGCGCACTGCGATCATCATCGGTCTGACGCTTGCGATGGCTGGATGTGCGAAGGTCGTTTCGCTGCCGCCGCAGGTGACACTCTCGGAGGTGGAACCCTCGGGCCGCGCCGCCAAGCCGCCAGACTGCAATATGCCGGTGCTGCGGCACGAACCGCTGCGTGACTATCGCAAAGTCGCGATCGTCGAGGCATTGGGGAACCGTTTTTCGGACGAGTCGGACGTGCTGCCAGCCGTGCAGCGCAAGGCCTGTGAGACGGGCGCAGATGCGATCGTGGTGCTCACCAGCCGGGCACAGACCACTGAAGACGCGACCGGCTATTACATCAATTCCGTCGCGATTGTTTACGGCAAAGAAAATCCAACTGCGCCCGGCACCGCGTACAAAATCAAAATCCCCCAGGCAAATCAGGATGCACCTTGAATGCTTTTCGCGTTACCGTAGACTTCGGCGCATGATGTGTCTCTGATGGCGGCCGCGAAACGCTCCATAAAAACTGTCGGCCTGGTGGTTAAGCGCGACCGGCCCGAGGCCATCACCATCGCGCGAACTCTCACCCGCTTCCTCCGCACTCGCCATAAAACCCCTCTTGCGGATCCTGACACGGCCAAAAAAATCGGCGCCGATGAGGTCGAAAGACATCTGCTCGCCGATCGCGCTGATCTGATCGTAGTGCTCGGCGGCGACGGCACGCTCCTGGGCGTCGCGCGGCTGGTGGCATCGCAGGGCATTCCGATTATCGGCGTGAATCTCGGCGGACTCGGCTTCCTGACCGAAGTGACTATCAATGAGGCGCGCGCCGCTCTCGAACGCGTGCTCGCAGGAGACTACGAGGTCGATCGGCGCATCATGCTCGAGGCGGTCCTCGACCGCGCATCCGAGGAGATCGCGCAATCGTTCCAGGCTTTCAACGACGTGGTCGTCAGCAAGGGTCCGCTTGGCCGGATGCTTCAGCTCGACGTATTTGCCAACCATACAGCCTTCTGTTCGTATCGCGCCGACGGATTGATAGTCGCAACTCCCACTGGCTCGACCGCATACGCGCTTGCCGCCGGCGGACCGATCGTCTATCCGACGCTCGGCGCAATCGTGCTCGCGCCAATCTGTCCGCATACTCTGAGCAACCGCCCCGTGGTGCTGCCGGATACTTACGAAATCGAGATTCACGTCAAGGCGCCGGATCACGACACCACTTTCACGGTCGACGGCCAGGAGTCGGCGCAACTTGGGCCGGCCGATATCATCAGAATCCATCGCGCACGCCACGTCGTCTCATTGATCCGCTCCGCCCATCCGTATTTCGAAATTTGGCGCGACAAGCTCCATTGGGGATAGGCAAGCGCGTCTGAGATGCTGCTCGAACTGCACATCCGCAATTTCGCGATCATCGAGGAAGCTCATCTCGAGTTTGGGCCCGGCCTCAACGTACTTTCCGGTGAAACAGGCGCCGGCAAGACCATCATCTTGAGCGCGCTCGGGTTGCTGCTCGGCTCGCGCGCTTCGCCCGATATGATCCGCGCTGGCGAGAGGGAAGCTGTCGTCGAGGGTCTGTTTGAGCTCGAGGGCGAGGCCGCGATGCCTGAACTGGCCGCGCGCAAACCCGACAGCGGACACCGTGAACTGATCGTGCGCAGGGTGATAGCAGAGGGCGGCGGACGATCGCGGGTGACCATCGACGGTGAACTCGGTACCGTCCAAAGTCTTGGCAAAATCGGCGCCTCGTTGGTCCAGGTCTATGGACAACACGAGCAACATTCGTTGCTCCGGGCCGAGAGCCATCGCGAGATCCTGGATCGCTACGCGAACCTCGACGACGAGCTCGCCTCCTATCGAGGACGCTACACGCGATGTGAGGAAATCCAATCTCGCCTTGGCGAACTAAGCCGCCGCGAGCATGAGCGGGCGGATTTACTTGAGCTTGCAAGGTTCCGCGCGAACGAACTCGAGCGCGCGGGCCTCGTCGCCGGCGAAGATGAAGCGCTCGCGCGGGAACGAATGGTTCTCTCCAACGCGAGCAAGCTTGCGGCTGCCGCGCTCGAGACCGAACAGGCCCTTTACGGGGCCGACGGCGCGGCGACCGACACGGTTTCGCGCGCCGAGGCGCGATTGATCGATGCAGCTGCGCTCGACCCGAAACTTGGCGACGCGCTCGAGATGATCAAGTCGGCCCGCGCGAACCTCGAAGAAGCGGCGCGCACGCTCGGCGCGTACGCCTCCAAAATTGAGGCAGATCCCGCGCGTCTCGAAGAAATCGACAACCGCCTGCAAGAGCTGACGCGGCTTAAGCGCAAATACGGCGGCTCAATCGACACTGCTATCGAAACCTTGGAGCGATCGCGCGCCGAGACTAGCGAGCTCGAAAGAATCGGCGAGTCGAAGGGGCAGGTCGAAGCCGCGATGAAGATGGCGCTCGCCGAACTCGTCACGCACGCAAAAAAACTTTCCTCAATTCGCAAGCGCGCCGCCGCCGAGCTCGGCCGCAAGATGGAAGCCGAGCTGAAGTCACTCGGGATGCGCTCGCCCGGGTTCGAGCCGCGCCTCGGTGCACTCGCGCCGGATGAAGCCGGCTTCGTTCACGATGGCACCGCGCTTGGCCAGTTCGGTATCGATACGATCGAATTTCAGCTGTCGCCAAATGTCGGCCAGCCCGCGATGCCGTTGCTCCGAATCGCTTCCGGTGGCGAGCTCTCGCGCGTGATGCTCGCACTTAAGCGGCTCGAGGCGCAGCGCCGAGGTGTTGCTACGATGATTTTCGACGAAGTAGACGCGGGAATCGGCGGCGCGGTTGCCCAGGTAGTTGGTCGCAAGCTGAAGCAACTCTCCCGCTTTCATCAGATTCTGTGCGTCACTCACTTGGCGCAAATCGCGGCGTTCGCAGATCGCCACCTGACGGTAGAAAAAGACGAAAGACGCGGGTCGACTCGCAGCCGCGTCGCGGTGCTGGAGCCCGGCGATCGCGCCGAGGAGATCGCGCGCATGCTTGGCGGCGAAGTATCCGACAAGTTTCGCCGCGCGGCCCGCGAACTGCTCGATCGCGCCCGCGAATAGTGCTCCTGCTTGAGAACAATCAGCAGCGCGAAACAGTGGCGCGATATCAGAGTTGGGTCGTTGACACCGTGGGCGCTATCCGATTAGCTGAAAAATCTCGCCCGCGGTGGGGCTGTAGCTCAGTTTGGGAGAGCGCCTGAATGGCATTCAGGAGGTCGCGCGTTCGATCCGCGTCAGCTCCACCAATTAAATCAAGCCCTCTGTGGGTCTCGGGACATCATCTGACAAACGCGTTGTCCGAAAAACTGTCCAGTCGGTCAAGTTCGAACCGAAAGGATTCAGTCGCACTCTTCATTGCACGAGATCTCTAAAGCGGAGCGAGTTGTCCTCGTGGGCAGCTATCGATATCGCTTCGACGCTCGCGAGGGAACAGAACCCTTCGTCATTTCGAATTTAGCGCGCGAAGCAACTCTAGCGTGCGGAAAATGGCGGAAATTCGTTCCGCCCTCGCTGTGGTTGCGCGACTTCGGCACTCGAGTACGGCACCATCGATGAAGTGACTTGAGGCATCCAACGGTCCTTACTTTCTTGTCTGGCAACTACTTGATCGTTTTATAGCCTTCAGACAGGAACTCGTGCAGGCTCTTCCAAATAGTTTCCCGCTCTGAACCGGACTGGCGCGTCGTGCTCAAAGGCAACGCCTGCGGGATTTCCTCCCGCTGCAACGATCTCGATCTGCTTGCGGAAGAACCTTCGGAGCATCGCAACGCCGCGGTCCGAGGAAGCAAGATGCTCTTCGGAGTGGAAAGTGATCGAACCCTGGCCGACTTGAGCCTCCCAATCGCCGGGTGCGCGTTGCCGCTCTTCCTCGGACATATCCTGCCAGCGCCGATTTCCACTCATGAGACCTTTCGGAGGAAAGTAGTGAGGTCCAGATTCCGAAGCGCGGCCTGCGGTAAAAATTCGATAATGAGTGTCGTCGATGGGAAGCGTCCACCCAACGGATTCTACAGGACGGTTGAACGCGGGAGCCCAAGGATTGGGCACCACGCGAAGCGTTGGCATGGCCACTTCGGTGACACGCCGGAAAACCTTGCCATCTACATTTCTGACCTGCGTACTCGTGACACCCAGAGGCGACGGCTCGAAAGATACATTCGGCATTATTGCCATCTCCGGGACAAACTGGATTCCGCTGAACGCTGAATGAAGGATCGCGACATGGTACGGGTCCATCACGTTTTCCCAGTGCTGAAACCAATTGCACGGCGCGACCACGTCGCCCCCTGAACCGAGACTGCGACCGTCGGGTTCGATCCACTCTCCGGGCGCAAGGGTTTCCAACGCCTCGTATCGCGGCAAGATGGGCCTGCGTTCGGGCGGTCCCATGTACGCGAAGACCAAGCCGTAGCGTTTCTCAACTGGATACCAGGGCTGGCGATAGTTATCGCGTTTGTCGCCGCCATTCGGCTCGCAAGGCTGATCGAGACACCTGCCATCGGTGCCGAACAGCCATCCGTGATAGCAACATCGGATGCCACGGTCTTCGATCTTGCCGTAATACAAAGTAGTGCCGCGATGGCAGCAGCGAGGGTAGACCAGGCCGAACTGTCCACTGGGAGTTTTGAAGAGGATCAGGTCCTCGCCCAATGCGCGCACTGCGACTGGGACGTCGCCCACCTCCGAGGCGACAGCAATAGGATGCCAGTAGCGCCGTAACAATTCGCCACCTCGCGTGGCTCTGCCGACCGACACAAGATCAAGGTCGGTTTCCGGCATTGGTAGGTAGTAGGCAGAACCGGAATCGCTCGTAGGTTTGTTGTTCATAGATGCTTCCTCAGACCCTGCTTTTCCGTACGGTTCCGACCAGGCGCCGACCTGACGATGGGGGCGAGTTTCGCAAGCCGGTTAAGTGCAATTCGAGTGCATCGCGAAGTCTCGGATATTGCAGTTCATGCTTCGGATGTTTGCCGCCTAGCCAAAGTTGCAGACGAAGGAAGGAGATCGCGAAAAGGTTTTGTGCCAGGAGCGCGGACGGTACGTCAGCTCTGAGTTCGCCGCGCTCCTTTGCTCGATCGACCAGCGCCGTCAACCCCGAGAACAGGGTCTGCATGAACTCGCGGACTTCGTGTCGGCGGTCGTCGATGAACGGGGTTTCCTTGACGAAAACTCGCGCCAGCGCTGGATCCTCCCGATGATGCTCCACGATGGCGCCGAAGATATGAAGGAACTGTTCAAGCACTCCTTTTTTTGGAAGAGAGGCGAAGGCCAACTTGAGTGCCTCGCCCACCTCCTCGCGAAAGATCATGACCAGCAAGTCTTCCTTGTTGGCCGCGTAAGAAAACATCGTCCCCAAACCGATGTCGCTAGCCGCCGCGATTTGGCGAATCGTGGTGGCTTCCACGCCCTGCTTTTCGAAGAGCCTGCGCGCAGCTTGCTTGATGCGCGCCAGTTTTTCCATTTTGTTTCGTTCGCGGAGCCCGGCTCGGAACCTCTCTTTCTGACCCGATTCCTCTGGTGAACAGGTTACGATCTTCTCAACTGCTTTCATTGTCAGTCTCGAACGGGTTCAAACTTGAACATGTTCGACAATCTAAACGGAATCGTGTCAGTGGGTCAAACGAGTCGGATGCCGGGCGATTTATCTCGGTCCCGGACTTCGGCACCGGGCTCAACATCATCTCTTGTCCCTCCTGTTCTCGTGTCGAGAATATGCGGTTTGTCGAACTCGCCCAGCAAGTGAAGGAGCTCTCCAAGTATGCCGAGCAGCATCAGATTACGATCGCGATCATGGGTTGCCGGGTCAACGGACCGGGTGAGACAAACGATGCGGATCTTGGACTCTGGTGCGGACCGACTACAGTGAATCCAAAAAGGCGAAACCGCAAGCTCGGAAATTTCGCTGACGACGATGTTCTGGTCCGCCTGCGATCCGAACTGGACGCATTGATTGCTCAGCGAGTTGCGACTGCTGCTACGACGGATTGAATTCCAACCGGTTCTATTCGCAACTATCCCGGATGAGGGCGACTGGCTGCTTCAGCTTGTGCTGCCCAAAGATGCATCGCGGCGTACGCGCGCCAGGGCCTCCAAGGTTGGGACATTCGTTCAAGTTCTGCAGGACTGATGAGGGCGCGCCCGTCGCTAACGGCACCTCTGAGTTCAAAATCATAGAACGGGAATGCGTCCGGTTCTCCGAAGGCCCTCATTGCGATATGGAGGGTCTCTCGCTCCCCCATCCCGCGAATAGCCCACACTCGCGCAACCGTATCCTCCAAGCTCTTTGAGGTTTCGAATGTAAGTTTTCTTTCGACGACGGCGCGCGCCAGCGCCCTGATTGCCTTCGCGCATCCACCGCGAATGCCCACGACCGCGAGATCGGCTTCTGCTAGATGCTCCGGCCGCGGAAACAAGTGATTCAGTCCAACGATTGAGCTCTTGATTGGGGTTCCGAAAGTCCGCACCAGACTTGTGACAACCGCAAGGGGATCTCGCGCCGTCAATTGATGGTCGAGTATGGTGCGCACCGCGAATTCGAACCCGTCCCAAACTCCCGGAACTCGCAAGCCCGGTCGTTTCTCAAGAAGCGGTAGCAGGCGCGGAGAGCGTGACAGATGACTCGCAATTTGAAGCGGATCTGCGCCGACATCGAACATCCGCCGCACCCGCTCGATCACTTGCAGAAGGCGTTCATGGCTCGCCAACTTTACTTCGACCCGCAGCCGCGGTTCCGCGTTGTCCGGTCTGATTTCGATCTCGCCCGGTTCGTCATCAACCTCGATTGTGCGCCTGTAGCTGTAGGCCTCGACGACCTCAACGCCTGGGGTGGCCCTCGGCCTTAGGAAATCGACAAGCGCCTTCCAGTCGAATGGCGGGCGATACGCGACGTACAGAATGATGCCGCGATGGTGTCCATGGGTCTTTGGTGTTTCGTATTTGCGGCGGAGCTCGGAAGGAGACTGATCGAATGCAGCTCGCATTGCGTGATTGAACTGTCGAATGCTTCTAAAGCCTGAGTAAAAAGCAATCTTGGTGATCGCAAGATCGGTCTCTTCGATCAGGCTCCGGGCGAAGTGGACGCGCCGGGTTCGTGCAATCCGCACGGGTGACGCTCCCAGATGTTGGAGGAACAGTCGGCGCAGGTGGCGCGCACCTAGACCCACATGTCCGGCGAGTCCCTCTACATCGCCGTCGTCGAGGTCGCCATTGAAGATTAGCTTCAGCGCGCGGGATACTACCGACGAAGTGCCCAGCCATGCCGGCGTACCGGGTGAGGTGTGCGGGCGACATCGCCTGCAGGGGCGATAGCCCGCAGCCTCGGCGGACGCTGCCGAAGCAAACCACTGCACGTTCTCGGGCTTCCGGAGCGGCACCGGACAAATCGGCCGACAGTAGATTCGAGTCGTCCGTACGCCTGCGAAGAATCGGCCGTCGAATCGGGGATCGCGACTGTAGATCGCCTGCCAACAGATTGCTGGATCTCAGATCGGAAACCTCTTCGGTTGCGCCTTGTTTCGGACGCCCGCGCGCCAGTGCGTTTATCAATTCAGTAGGGATGGAAGACGCGGAATCCACTGCGTCTTTGGTTTCGGAGTTGAATCTGGTGACCGCGGCCATGGAAGTAACCCTACACCGAATCGGGCAGATCAGGCTGGCAACTATCGGACCTCATTTCGATCCGAGTAGGGCTTACCCCACCTCCATGATGTCCGCGAATTGCCACTGTCGTGGCAGATCGTGTCCGCAACTTGCCAGTCCGCCGATGTGCATTTGTTCTACGCTTGGTGGCCATGAACACAGCGACGCGCAAGTTTCGGACAGAAGCCGATTGTGGCGCGCGCACTAATCGATTCCAAAAGGAGAACGTTGATCAAAATGAAGCGCATTGACGCAGTGATCAAACCTCACAAGCTCGACGAAGTGAAGGACAGCCTAACAGCGCTTGGAGTCACCGGGCTAACGGTGTTCGAGGTGAAAGGCTTCGGCCGCCAAAAGGGACACACTGAGTTATACCGGGGCACGGAGTACACAGTGGACTTCCTGCCTAAGGTGTTCATCACGATTCTTGTAGCCGAAGATCGCGTCGAACAGATCGTCAACGCCATTGCCACGGGCGCCCGCACGGGCCAGATCGGCGATGGCAAAATCTTCGTGACCTCACTTGACGATGTTATGCGCATTCGAACTGGCGAACGAGGTCGTGACGCTATCTGAGTCTAATCGTCATAAAAAAATAGCGCCTGTGCCGGCGCACTAGAGGAGGAGCTTCAAAATGTCCCGCGTATCTAACCACAGACACCGACATGGGTTCTCAAAGGTCGTAATCGCGATCTTACTTGTACAATGGCTCACTGGCCCGGTGATCATCGCCCGCGCCGACGATCCGCAACCAGATCCTGCGGGTATTGCTACTGGCGATAAAACCACCACCTTCGACGCGGGTGGGAACTCGTTCATGCTGACCGAACCGACCGACAAGACGGCTCCCGACTACGACAAGACCATGAAGGCGTTCCAGGACTTCCAGGCTCAAGCTTCCAAAGAGCCTATGGCTATGAAGCTCGCCGACAATGTTGGACACCTTCGGATAGCAACTAACTTTACCTGGACCTTGCTGACCGGATACCTGGTTCTCTTCATGCAGGCCGGGTTTGCGCTTCTTACCTGCGGTTTGGTTCGTAAGAAGAACGCCGGCCACCTTATGATGCTGAACCTCGCGGCATACGTATTTTCCTTTCTGGCCTATTGGGCGTGCGGATTCGCTTTCCAATATGGCGGTGCGGCAATCAATGCGGCGCCTACCAATCTAGGCGGCACTCCTACCTTGAATCACTTCCTCTTCGGAGGCGGCCTTTGGGGTTTGCTCGGGGGGAAGGGCTTTTTCCTTAGCGGTCCTGGCTACGATGCCGGCAGTCTCTGTCTCACGCTGTTTGAAGTAGTGTTCATGGAGACAGCCGCCTACATTATCGTAGGCGCGGTCTGTGAGCGCATAACCTTCTGGGCGTTTATCCTCGCTGAAATCTTCATGGGCGGCCTCCTATACCCAACTTTCGGTTGTTGGGTTTGGGGTGGCGGATGGATGTCGCAGTTAGGCAATACTATGAATTGGGCGCACGGTTACGTGGATTTCGCCGGTTCGACCGTAGTTCACGGCGTAGGCGGCTTCTGCGCGATGGCGCTTGCGGTTATCCTCGGTCCTCGCCTTGGCAAGTATGGTCCAGACGGGAAACCGCGGGCCTTCCCTGCTCACAATCTTGTATATGTCGTAACGGGGACGTTCATTCTGGTTTTCGGTTGGATGGGGTTCAATCCCGGTTCCACCCTCGGCTCGACTGACCTTCGGATCTCGGTAATTGCAGTAAACACCAATCTCGCCGCCGTTGCCGGCTCCGCTTCGGCAATGTTCCTTTGGTACTACTTGTTCGGCAAACCTGACATTTCGATGGCGTGCAACGGCATGCTTGCCGGGCTCGTTGCGATCACCGCACCTTGCGCGTTTGTATCGCCAAGCGCGGCGGTCATGATCGGAATTTTGGCAGGGATTGTCGTTGATGCGGGTGTCCTCTTCAACGAACGCGTCCTTAAGGTTGACGATCCCTGCGGGGCGATCTCAGTTCATGGCTACGCTGGTTGGCTGGGCGCTGTATGTGTCGGCATATTCGCCGATGGGACTTACGGCGCCGGATGGAATGGTGTCGGTGCGACAACGTATCTCGGCAAGGCCGGCTTGGGTGTTACCGGTCTGCTGTATGGAGACTACCGGCAATTCTTCACTCAAGTTGGCGGAGCCACGTTCATGGCCCTCTATATATTCGGCTTCACCTATGTAGTCTTCTCGTTGGTTAATGCGATCTCACCGATACGCGTAACGAAAGAGGTCGAGCTCGAAGGTCTGGACGTGCCCGAGTTTGGCATACCAGCCTATCCTGAAGACGAAATCGTCAACGCTGATCCCCAAGGGGAATTCGCACGAGCATAACGTGCCGTGGGCCACTAACAGCAATTGACCGCCTCGGGGCTCTTGTCGCAGCTACCTGACATTGCGGCAAGAGCCCTTCCGTCCCGGCGCACACCGCAATTTCAAGATGTCGTAGGCTAACTTCGCAGACCTATAAGCGAAGCCTGCAGCGCGACGGGTTGTGTCGAGGTCGCCAATTTCTCGCCTCAGCAACGTCAACAACAATTGGATTTCCGGTCGATCAAAATACTTGTTCGAGAACCGTTGGCATCGCGCTGGTACGGTGCGAGGACATACTCCGGTTGCGGATGTATCGAGGCCTCCTACCTGGTCACGTCCGGAAATTGCCATCCGGTGCCTATCGAAGTCCGAGACTGGCCGGTCTTAGGCAGATGACCAACGTAGAGTGGAGTCAGGATATTTCCGACACCTTCACATGGAGCGAGTTATGAATATCATAGCCTCTACGAAGCGACCGGTTCATTCGCTTCTACAAGTAGTCAAACGCGTGTTCCGAGTCAGAGATTTAGACGCCCACAAAGCAGCACGCTCGGGTGTGATCACTCGTCGAGTGGCGCACGCATTGGCCCTCACACCGCGCGGCGGAGTGAAGAACGACGTGCTGGATCTTGATCGTCTCGCACTCAAAGTGAGCGTCGAATGGTTTGCGCGAGATGTTCATCCATGGGATCTGGATCTGCCGGAAAGGCGCAAGGCGGAGCTATTCGCACAGCAATGTCTCGAGGATGTGGACGCTGCGATCCCGCGTCTGTTTAAGGAACTCCCCGAGATCGAGGTGCTCGAGATCGGAGTCTTGGAACGCGGTTCAAGAGCCAGAATCATCGCCGGCGTTGTCCGTCGCAGCGACCTTGCCGCGCAGGTGGGTTCGTCCCTGGGGATGAGGCTCAAGACGATCGGAATAGACTACCGATGCCCTGATCTAAGGCTTGAACCAATTCCATGATATTCGCGAATTGGCCTCCCCTGTTCGCGAAGTATAAATCGATGGCCTCTACGTCGGCCAGCTGCACAAACTGAACGACCACGCGAAACTACTCGATGCTGTCTTAATTCGCAGTCACTACCAGAGACTTTGGAAGCCGGCGCCCGCATCGCGGGCGCCGCGCGCATCCCAAGCGGGGCGGGTGCGGTTGAGGATGAAATCCGCACCGTGCTGCGCCTCGGCAGCGGCGTGAATCAAGCCGTCTCGAAACCGAAGCGGAAAGGAGAACCCAAGCCGTAGTTATCAAGCGGCCTTTTCGCTTGTGCGAGGGTTCTTCCGCCGCGGCGCGCTATCTTGTCCCGGCAACCCCCGGCCCTTCAGGGCTGGCCCTGGCCGGGCCTTCAGGTCGCGGGCATCTATCTTCAAGCTACAGCTTGGACAGACGAGTTTCGGTTTGATTTTGTGGCCACAGGGCTGGTGGACCAGTTCCACAGGCACGCCCGCGCGTCCAGCCATCCAGCGGTCGCCCCACGCCGTCATCGTCGCGATCGATGGATAGAGGTCAAATCCTTTCTCCGTGAGCCGATACTCGCATCGACCGCGATGCTCTTCATACGCGACACGGCGAAGAATTCCGTCGCGTACCAGCTTACGCAACCGGTCCGAAAGGCGATGCGGTGTGAGTTGTAAATCCTGCTGAATCGCCTCAAACCTGCGGATGCCGAGGAATACATCGCGGAGGATCAGCATGGTCCACCGGTCGCCGACCACCGACAGAGTTCGCGCGAGCGAGCATGTCATCTTGTCGATTTGTTGCCAGCGCATACGGCTAACACCTTTGCACAACAGCTCGCACGAAACTAGATTCCAAAATGGAACTTGACAACAAAGTTGATTCCAAAATGGAACCTGGCGGCGCAAACAATTTCTACTTGATCCGCATCGAGGTATCGCGCGCAGCAAGGCGAGGATAAAGCCGCCTCGATGAGGTTCGCATTCATGCCGGGCCAATCGGCTCGAGAACCACCACCGGGATCTGCCGCGAACCAGCGCGCTTCTGGTAATCGTCATATGGCGGATACATCGCCGCCATCTTCTTCCAGCCGCGTGTTCGTTCGTCACCGCTTGCAGTCCGTGCGCGGGCCCGCATGCGGTTCGTTCCGACTCGGATTTCGCACTCCGGATTCGCTCTCAGATTCACATACCAACCCGGATGCGTCGGCGCGCCGCCCTTGGAGCCGATGACGACGTACTTCCCATCCATCTCCTGGTAAAGGAGGGGGAGAGGCCGGAGCTTCCCGCTCTTCGCCCCCCGTGCGATCAGGAGAAGCGTCGGCAGCGGGCCCGGTCCGCCGCCGGTGGTCGAGTCCCACATACGAGCCTTCTCGGGATCGGAGAGATAAAGCTCGACGTGGTCCCTGATCCACTTCGGCATAGCTTCCGGGAGCTTCTCTAACTCTTCTTTCGCGCTCATGATCGTCTCCTTTCGTGATGCTCCTGTCGCGCCCGAATCGGTCCTCCGCGGCGTCTGCTTGACAGATATTAGGTTCCAAAATAGAACTTAGTCAAGTCTGTGGGGTTCCAAAATGGAAGCGACGATCCACGCGTGCAATCACTGGAGACTAGATGATGAGTAAGGTGCGTTTCGAAACATCGGATGCGCTCGGCTTGATCACTTTGGCAAATCCACCGCTGAATCTGTTCGACCAGGAACTAATCGAAGACCTTCGAACGGCTGTCGGCCAAGCCCGACAGTATCCGCTGAGAGCGCTGCTCGTGCGCGCCGATGGCAAAAACTTTTCCGGCGGTGCTGATGTCGCGATTTTCAAGAATAAGACTGCCGAGGAAGCGCGCGAGCGCTTCACTAGCCATCTGCGCACGATCGCCGACCTCGAAGAATTGCCCTTTCCAACTATTGCAGCCGTGCAGGGGGCTTGCATGGCGGCGGGCCTCGAACTCGCACTTGCCTGCGATCTGATATGGGCGGCTGCTTCGGCCCGCTTCGGGCAGGTCGAGGCATCGATTGGAACGACCACGCTGTTGGGCGGCGTTCAACGTCTGGCTGAGCGGGCCGGCCCGAGCCGCGCGCGCGAAATTATTTATACGGCCGATCAGTACGACGCCGCGACCTTCGAGCGATGGAACATCGTTAACAGAGTGGTCCCTGACGAAAAGCTTGAGTCGGAGACTCGAGCCTTTGCTGAGCGACTCGCCGGCGGCGCAACGCTCGCATATGCAGCCGGCAAGAAGATCGTACGAGCATATCTGGAGAGAGGCATCCGTGCTGCCGACGCGCTGATCGGCGAAATCGCTCCTGAGCTATTTGAGACTGCTGACATGCGCGCGGGTGTTGATGGCCTGATCGAACATGGGCCTCGCCAATTTCGGGACAAGGTCATCTTCCAGGGTCGCTAGTGATCTTGATGGCCAGCTATCAAGACCTGAGGCAATCGAACACTTCGCTTGATCGTAGGAGAGATTGAACATGAAACCAGTTTGTTTGGTGATAGGTGCCGGTGCGGGTATCGGTGGCAATGTCGCTCGACGCTTTGCGCAAGAGGGCTATTACGCTTGTCTGTGCCGGCGCAGCGACTTGGACGGATTGAATAGAATGGTGAACGCCATCAAAAACGATGGAGGTTCCGCCACCGGATTTCTCCTCAATGCGGTCGAGCCAAACTCCATCGAAGAGCGGGTCGCCGCCATCGAGGCCGACATTGGTCCCATCGAAGTAGTCGTTTACAACCTTGGCGCCCAGATTGGCGATAGGGCATTGAAGGACACATCGCTCAAGGCGTTTGAAACAGGCTGGCGTCTGGGCACGTTCGGTTTATTTCGGCTCGCGTCGGCCGTATGCCCGCTGATGGAAGCGCGGGGCAAAGGAACAATTCTCGTGACCTCAGCAACCGCGGCCATGCGTGGGAATGGCGGTCAACATTCGCATGCGGCCGCCATGGGAGGGCGACGAATGCTCTGCCAGACACTCAACGCGGAGTTCGCATCGAAAGGAATCCACGTCGTGCATATCGTGATCGACGGCGCCGTGGATGCGCCCGACACTTTGGGAAAAATGCTCGGGCCGGAAAGGTTCCAACAGCTTAGAGAAACCCGGGGCAACGAACATGACGGGCTGATGCTTCCCGCGCAGATCGCGGAGACCTACCTCCACCTCGCGCGACAACACCGATCCACCTGGACCTTCGAGATCGACATCCGGGCGTTCTCCGATCGTCCGTGGTGGAATCACTGAGTAACCCGCGATCGAACCTGCACCGCTTCACTCATCTCCTTAACGAAATACGGGAGCACGAAACATGACTCAATCCGACGAACGCGCCACTCAACCTTCGGGGCAAGACGTTGCACTGATCGTTGGGGGCGGCCCCGGCATCAGCTCAAGTTGCGCCAGACTGTTCGCGAAAAACGGGATGCGTGTTGGCATCGCGGCCAGGAATCCGGACAAACCGGTCCTGCAGAATCTTGAGAAGATGCACGGCGTGCGCCGATACGCATGCGATGCGAGCGATCCAGCGGCCGTCGAGTTGCTATTCAAAAATGTTGTTCGAGACCTTGGGGCGCCTACACTGGTCGTGCACAACATCGATGGCCGGGTGCCCGAGATATTTCGCAAGCAGATTACCGACGCTGACCCGAGCGCTGCGCTCGCGACACTTCGGAACTCGGCTTTCAGCGCGTTTTTGGTCGGTCAGCAGGCAGCTCGGCTGATGCGCGAAAACAAGCTCGACGCCAACGGCGCGAAGGGAACGATCATCTTCACCAACGCAAGCGCAGCGCTCAAAGGCTTCCCGTTGAGCGGCGCCTTTGCGATGGCGTGTCAGGCCAAGGCTGGACTGGCGCAGAGCATGGCAAGGGAACTGATGCCGCAAGGCATCCACATAACAAATGTGCCGATCGACGCCGCGATCGGCTGGACGCAGGAAGACGGCAGCCGCGCGCATCGACTGGCGGGAACAAATGTCGACGACAATATGGCCGACCCCGACCACATCGCGGAAACCTATCTGCAGCTGCACCGCCAGCATCGATCGACTTGGGCGTTCGAGGTGGTGCTAAGACCATGGGTCGAGAAATGGTAACTGGCGCTTCGCAACGGCTACCAGATCTTAGCCTTCTGATCCAAACCAGAAGTAACGCTCTATCGAATTAGCATTCCACGATTTATCATGCCGCAGAACAGTAAAGTGGCAATTGTGACCGGAACTTCTGCCGGAATCGGGCAGGCTTCGGCAAAGGCGCTGCATCAAGCTGGATTCCGCGTGTTCGGCACCAGCCGGCGGCCCCTCGCAAGTGTCAGCGCGGGGATCGCGATGATCACCTGCGATGTGACGGACGACGCTCGCGGTTCTTCCGAGCTTGATTGTGCGTTCGCTCTTGACTCGACAATAGGTTCCAAAATA
Organism: uncultured delta proteobacterium; assembly: GCA_963842215.1. Lineage (GTDB taxonomy): Bacteria > Desulfobacterota > Binatia > Binatales > Binataceae > Binatus. The sequence goes on from CAWJFQ010000010.1 coordinate 470,156, forward strand.
GAAGGGATTAAGCTTCCATAATGGAAGCCAGCTAAATGCCGCTCGACTCTTTCAATCGCGAAATCGATTACCTTCGCATCTCGGTGATCGACCGCTGTAATTTGCGCTGCGTTTACTGCATGCCACTGAATGGAATTCGGTTCCTGCCCAAGGCCGAATTGCTCACGCCGGCTGAAATCGAGACGGTCGTGCAGGCGGCGGTGAGGGTGGGATTCAGAAAGTTCCGCCTGACCGGTGGCGAACCGACGCTCCGGCTCGACCTGCTCGAAATCGTCGAGCGGATCGCTGGCGTTCCCGGCGTGGTTGAACTTGCCTTGACCACCAACGCGATACTGATGCGCGAACTGGCGGGCCCGCTCAAAGCCGTAGGCCTCAGCCGGGTCAACGTCCATCTCGACAGCCTCAACCCAGTCACCGTCGAGCGCCAAATGCGCGGCGGGACATTTGCGCAGATCTGGCGAGGCATCGAAGCTTGCGAGGCAGCGGGGCTGACACCGATCAAGATCAACGCCGTCGTCACCGACGGATACAACGAGGCCGACGTGGTCGAACTTGCGCGGCTGACGTTGGCGCGCGACTGGCACGTGCGGTTCATCGAACTGATGCCGCTCGGCGCTGGCGAATGCGCCACGCTCTCTGTGAAGCGCTACGTCTCGAACATCGAAACGCGGCGGCGCATAGAGACGGCGCTGGGGCCTCTGTTCGAGTTCGAGGGCGCGAATGCGTCGGACGAAGCGCGCAACTTCGGGCTACCAGGCGGCCGCGGCATCATCGGCTTCATCAGCCCGGTAAGCGAACCGTATTGCGGTACCTGCAACCGGATGCGGCTTACCGCTGACGGTAAGTTTCATCTTTGCCTGCTCAATGACGACGAACTTGACGTAGGTCGCGCGCTGCGTTCGGCGCGGGGAGATGGCATCGACGAAGTGGCACGAATTCTCCTGCGAGCGGTCGGCTTGAAACCGACCGGCCATCATCTACTCAACGGCCGTTCGACACGCGAGCGTTCGATGTATCAGATCGGCGGCTAGATCAAAGCTTTCAGATTCATGGAGGTCGTAATGTCAGCTAATCTCCCCGTTTCCGGTGCTGCCAACTCGGATTGGAAGTCGACGGCCTGCATTCTGTGCGAGTGCAACTGCGGCGTCGAAGTCCAACTCGGTGGCAAAGACGGCCGCCATTTGGTGAAAGTGCGCGGCGACGACGCGCATCCGGCATCAAAGGGTTATGCCTGCGAGAAGGCGCATCGACTCGACTTCTATCAGAACGGCCCCCATCGGCTGACGAAGCCGCTTCGCCGGCGCGGTGACGGGAGCTTCGAAGAGATTGACTGGGACACTGCGATCGCGGAAGTGGCGCAACGTTTTTCCGCGCTGCGCAAGGAGTACGGCGGCGACACAATCTTCTACTATGGTGGCGGAGGCCAGGGTAACCATTTTCCCGCTATCTACGGCAACACAACCCGCGCAGCCCTCGGTTCCGTACATCGCGCGAACGCGCTTTCGCAGGAGAAGACAGGAGAGTTCTGGGTCGCGACTAAGATGGTTGGGTTCTATACGAGGAGCGACTTCCACAACTGCGAGGTCGCCCTTTTCCTTGGCAAGAACCCCTGGATGTCCCACAGCATCCCGCAAGCGCGGGTTACGCTCAAAGAGATCGCTAAAGACCCGGCCCGCTGCCTGATCGTGGTGGACCCGCGCCGCACGGAGACCGCCGAACTTGCCGACATCCACTTGCAGGTAAAATCTGGCACAGACGCGTGGCTGCTGGCCGCGATGCTCGGTGTGCTGGTGCAGGAAAGACTCATTGCCGGCGAGTGGTTGGCCTTGCACGCGAATGGACTCGGCGACGTACTGCCCCACTTTGCCGATCTGCCGATAGCGAAATACTGCGAAGCTTGTGGCGTGCCCGAGGAACTAGTGCGCCAGGCGGCTCGGCGGATAGCGTCGGCCTCGAGTGTGGCCTCTTTCGAGGATCTCGGCGTGCAGATGAACCGGCATTCCACGCTCGTGTCCTATCTTCACAAGCTGCTGATGCTGCTGACCGGCAATTTCGGGAAGAAAGGAGCTTCGTACATACCGACGATGATGGCGCCGTTTACCGTCGGACATGAGGGCGGAGCGGGAACCGAGGTAATATCGTCGGATAACCGACAGGGCGCGGGCGTAAAAAAGGGCACTCCCGTGACAGGTTCACGTCTGATCGGAGGTCTCACGCCGTGCAACGTGATTCCGGATGAGATCCTCACCGATCATCCCAAGCGTTTTCGCGCGATGCTGGTCGAGAGTGGCAACCCGGCCCACTCGGTAGCGGACGCCGCGCGCATGCGTGAGGCGCTCGCGTCGCTCGAGCTGTTGGTAGTAATCGACGTCGCCTTCACCGAGACAGCTCGCCTCGCGCATTACGTGCTTCCCGTCGCGAGCCAATTCGAGAAGGCCGAGGCCACGTTTTTCAATTTCGAGTTCCCCGAAAACTACTTTCATGTTCGCAGGCCGCTGATGGCGCCATTGGCGGGTCTGTTCTCCGAAGCTGAACTGCACTGTCGGGTTCTCGAAGCCCTCGGCGAGTTGCCCGCTGAACCGATCGCCGCTTTGCGTGCCTCTTGGAAGGAAGGCCGCAAGTCTTTCAGGCAGAAGTTCACCGAGCTCGCGATCAGCGCTCCTCGCCTGATCCCGCTCGCGCCAGCCCTGCTCTATAGAGCTATAGGCGACCTGCTGCCGGAAGGATTGGCAGAAGCCGCGGGGGTGTGGCTGCTATGCCAAAGCGCAGCCCAAACCCAGGGAGCTTCGCTCGCCCGCGCCGGATTCACCGGCGAGCCGGGTGAGGCCGGCGACGCGTTGTTCGATGCGATCCTGGCCGCGAAAAGCGGTGTGATATTCGCGGTCGACAATTGGGATGAGTGCTTCGAGCGGATGCGCACGCCAAAACATAAGGTGCAGTTGGCGATTCCTGAACTCTTCGCGGAACTCGACGCGCTTGCCACGGCCACCCCGTCCCTTGCGACGACAGAGTTCCCGTTCATGCTCTCCGCTGGCGAACGACGCTCCTTCACCGCCAACACGATCATCCGCAACCCCGACTGGCGAAGGAAGGACGCCGGCGGCGCGCTGAGCATCAACCCTCAGGACGCCGAGCGTGTCGGCGTTGCCGATGGAAAGCGCGCGAGGCTAATCACCCGGCGAGGCAGCGTCGATGTGCTGGTACAAGTCTCTGACCGCATGCAGCGCGGTCACCTCTCCTTGCCGAACGGACTCGGCCTCGACTTTCCCACACCAGACGGCCGGAGAGTCTCGGCTGGAGTTGGACCCAACGAGCTTACGCGCAGCGAGGATCGGGACTGGGTCGCCGGCACACCCTGGCACAAGAGCACGCCCGCGCGGGTGGAGGCTCTATAAGCGCGCGGCGCCTGCCAGAATGCTCACCGAATCCTCTTAATGGAGCGGCACCCGTGGTGCCGCTCTATTTATTCTTTCCGGCGGAGCTCTCAAACGAGGCGTTGAGCTGGACCGGGCCCGGATCTTACGGCAAACCTAACAAGCGAGAGGTCTAAACATGGAGCGTACGCTCTGCCGATTTGATCAGCAGGGCATCTTCAGAAAGTCGCATTACCCGCGCATAAATCGCCAATTCTAAACGTTTGTCGTCGATGGCGACGAGCCGGCGACCGCTTCGCTGGCGGACCTAATCGATTAGAAATCTTGACCACCGAATGCGGCGGTTTTCTTTGCCTTGACTCTGGACAAATGAACATATGATTAGTACAAACGTACACATTGAGCACCGAACGACATGATCGCCCCGGTACCGCGGTTGAGTCACGCCGCCGCGAAATATTGGTCGCCGCGCTGCGTGTGATTACAACCGGCGGTCCCGACGCCATTACCTTTCGGCGCGTCGCCGCCGAAGCTGGGGTGCCCCTGGGATCGCTCACCTACTATTTCGAGTCGCGCGAAGATTTGGTGCGAGAGGCATTCCGCCACCACATTGTGTCGACCGGCGAGTTTCTGTCTGAGCTCGAAAATGAGGTTTCTGCGGCCACGCCTGCAGACCTGGTGGAGTTGCTGGTCGAGATGGCGCGGCGCGAGTTCACCGATCCCGGGATGGTGCGTGCCGAATATGAGATGATTCTGTATGCCGCGCGCGACCCGGAACTCTGGCGCGAAGTAGCGGCATGGGAGCGCAGCTTGGAGGCGCGCCTGTCCGCCAATTTCGAAAGGCTCGGAGCGGTGCGCCCGGTCGAAGCCGCCCGCACGACGATCAACCTGATACGCGGCTTCGAGCTCGAAAAACTTGCGCGGCCTGTCGACATCGTAGACGACTTGCGCCCGCGCCTGACAGTTTTGATCAACGCCCTCATTCGCGAAGAGCCCACGCGCGCGCCGCGGCGTGAAGTCGAGATGCCGCTGCGGGCACGGATCAAACGACGGAAAACAAGCACGGGTAAAACCCGGAGGAAGACGCCATGAGCATTCTGCACCTGCCCGCTTCAACAACCGGCGAAGAAGTTTCGGCGGCTTTGGCTGAGTACGGCGCGGTCATCGTCGACAACCTGGTAAGCGCCGCTTACATGGATCGCGTTGCCGATGAACTGCGGCCGTGGATCGATGCAACGGAGTTCGGTCCTGACGATTTCACCGGACGGCGTACCAAGCGCACTGGCGGTCTGGTCGGTCGCTCGCAGAAGTGCCGCGCCACCAAAGAGCGCTTGCGCCAGGCCTCTACTAGCCGCATAGGACAAAGTGCCGCGCGCTAGAGGTGCAAAATGCCAGATCAAAAAAACTCTCTCGAGCGTAAGGTCGCGATCGTCACCGGTGGATCGAAGGGCATCGGGAAGGCGATCGCTCTCACTCTCGCCGAACACGGAGCCGACCTTGTTCTCGTCGCTCGTGGGCGCGACGCTCTGGATGCGGCGAAAATGGAGATCGAAACGACTGGCGGAAGGTGTCTCGCAATCTCCGCAGACATGTCCGACGAGAATCAGTGGGTTCGAATCATCGATGAAACGATTCGCGTCTTCGGCGGCGTCGACATTCTGGTCAACAATGCAGGCACGGCGGACCGGTACGGTCCAATAGTCGAAACCGGAAGCGATGAATGGGATCGCGTCATGCGCGTCAACCTGAAGGCCGTCTTCATGATGTGCAAGTTTTGTCACCCGCATATGAAGAGCCGCGGCGGCGGATCGATTATCAATGTCACTTCGAATGAAGCGATGCGCCCGTCGGCCGGTCTTGGCGCTTACTCGGTTAGCAAAGGGGCCATGGTGACCCTTACGCAGATATGTGCGAAGGAATGGGGGCGCGACAAAATCCGAGTGAATTGCATCGCGCCCGGTCTGATCCGAACAGATATGGCGAGGCCGCTGGTGAAGATGGTCGAGAAGAGCGGTCATTATCCAAACGCGCTTAAAATGATCGGCGAGCCCGAAGACATCGCCGGTATGGCGCTCCTTCTTGCCAGCGACGCGGGCCGCTACGCGACAGGGCAGACCTTCGTCATCGATGGCGGCGAGTTGGTTACCGCTCCGATGGACGATTGATGGATACGAGCGAAATCATGACCGTGCTCGCCAATAACTCTGGCGCAAAAATAATCGAGCCTTAGAAGAAATGCACTCAGACCCAGGACAAGATTCGACGGAGACCCAGCGATGGCATCTAATGTAGTAGGCTCCAACCACGAAGCTTCGCGGGCAGCGTTGACGACGGTTTCCCGCAACGCTCGAATGGAAGAGATTCTTGCGATCCTCGAGCGAGACGGTGGCGTCATCGTCGAGGACATGATCGATCCTGAAACGCTGCGCCGTCTCAACCTCGAACTCGACGAATCGATCACGAACACAGCGCCCGGCTCGCGCACTGACGATCGCCTCTGGAAAACTTTTCACGGACAGCGAACGGTTCGCTTCACGCGCATCGCGGCGCGCAGCAAAACCTTCGTCGATTTGCTGCTGCATCCAACGATGCTGGCATGGGCCGACCACGCGTTGCTTCCGAGTTGCGGCAGCTACTGGCTCAACACCGGTCAAATGATGGTGATTGGGCCGGGAGAGCCCTCGCAGGCGCTCCATCGAGACAACTCCAACTGGCCATTCTTCAGTCAATTCGGACCAAAGGCACCTGAGGTTACGGTGAGCTGCATGTTCGCGCTCAGCGACTTCACGGAAGAAGTTGGCGCGACGCGGGTGATACCGGGTAGTCACCTGTGGCCCGATTACAATGTTGATGGCCATCAATCGCAGACCGTAGGCGCGGTGATGAAGGCCGGTAGCGGCTTGATGTATTCGGGCCGGGTGATTCACGGTGCCGGCGCAAATCGCACCACCGATCAGTTTCGGCGCGGACTGCATGTGAGTTACGTGCTTGGATGGCTCACGCCGGAAGAGGCTTCGCCGCTCGGAGTGCCGTGGGAGATCGTGGGCAAGCTGCCGAAAAAGGCGCATCGTCTGCTCGGGTACGCGTCTTACGATCCAGCGCCGCATTACGGCGGCAGATTGTGGCTAGTCGATTTCGAAGAGGCCGCGAAGATCTACCGATGAGGTTGGCGATGGCGCGGGCTCTTGTTCTTGGCCCTGCCTTATTTCAACTATTTACCGAGTAAACAAGGAGAAGAGCGATGAGCACAGCCGACCGCTACGCGATCCCAGTTGAAAACTACGAATGGAAAGTGCCGGAAGACTTTGAGAGCCGTTTCAAATGGGAATACGAGGACGGCAGCCCCTCTCTTCATCGTCTCTACGAAAAAGGCAAACTGCAGCAATGGAATGCAAGCAGCCGCATCGATTGGTCGCTCGATCTCGATCCCGAGAATCCCGAGGAGCTGCCCGACGAGTACCTTTCGATATTCGGTTCGCCCGTATGGGCCAGGATGACCAACAAAGAGAAAGCAGATCTTCGGCGTCACTCGCAGGCCAATGACCTCTCGCAGTTTCTGCATGGCGAGCAGGGAGCGCTGATCTGCACCGCCAAGATCGTTCAGCAGGTCCCCGACATCGAGGCCAAGTTCTACGCTGCAACGCAGGTGATGGACGAGGCGCGCCATGTCGAGGTCTACAAACGCTTGTTGCACGAAAAATTCGACCTCGCTTATCCGATCACGCCGCCGCTCAAAAGCCTGCTCGATCAAATCCTGCGCGATTCGCGATGGGATATGACGTATCTGGGAATGCAAGTTCTAATCGAGGGTCTGGCGCTGGCGGCATTCGCCGGTATCCGCGACATGGCGAAAAATCCTCTCGCCGCCGCGGTCAACGCTTACGTGATGCAGGATGAGGCCCGTCACGTCGCATTCGGGCGTCTGGCACTTCGCGAGTACTATCCGCATCTGACCCAGAAGGAAAAAGACGAGCGTGAGGAGTTCGTGGTTGAGGCCTGCTACACGATGCGCGACCGGTTCAACTCGCATGACGTGTTCGAGAGGCTCGGCCTGCCGACCAAGGAGTGCATCGAATGGGAAGAGAACTCGCCGGGGATGGTTGAATTCCGCCAGGCTTTGTTCACGCGCATCGTCCCCGCGATCAAGGACATCGGGCTATGGGGTCCGAAAGTCACCAAGGCCTACGCGGACATGGGTGTGATCGCATTCGGCGACATCAATATGGAAGAGCTTAGCGCCAACGACGAGGCGGTCGCGGAACAGTTCGACGCTCAGCGAAAGCAGATCAACGCCAAGAACCAATAGAACGCTCGACCCCAGGACGAAGCAAGCGCCGATCGGCACGTTGGTTCACGCCCGTCGCGCTGACGGCAGCGCCGCAACAGTCGAAGCTCAGGGTAGGAGCAAAACCTAGGTCCGGGGTCGCGGCAATAGCGAATTCCCCGCCTTGTTTGAGCTGTCCCACGGGAGAGCCACCAGGGAATGACCCTGAAGGCGGCGCCATCGGAGGGGTTTTCTCTCAGGCCTTGGACCTTGCTTGCGGATCCAGAATGTATCTGTTGGATACAGCCTCCGTTAACCTCCGTCTCGCTTGGCACCAAAAGAGCGGCGAAAGGATCGTCTCCAAAGCAGTTTTTCATGGCATGTTTGATGCTCAACAGAAGTCTCGTGGAGGAAATTTAGAGATGGAAGCGGTGCGAAAGCCCGAAGTGCGTCTCGGGAAAAGCGCTGGCCGAAGGCCGAGCCGGGAACAGATGCCTAAGGAGATGCCGGTTCGTTCGGATAGCGAAGACCAATACCGCACTGTCGCTGAGCGTCGTGCCGAGGGCAAGGCTTTGCGGGACGACGTCCCGCGCGAGGCGCACGGAGGATGGAAGCCGCCCAAGGATCGCCGCAACCCCGTCGAAATACTGCTGGCGTCCAACGAAGGCAGACTGCCGGAACTTGTCCCAATTCGCCACGGACGGATGGTCTCGTCGCCTTTCGCTTTTTTTCGCGGTTCCGCGGCGCTCATGGCCGCCGACCTTTCACACACGCCGCGCTCGGGGCTCATCGTGCAAGCGTGCGGTGACGCGCATCTGTTGAACTTCGGCGGATTTGCCACGCCCGAGCGCAACATAATTTTCGATATCAATGATTTCGACGAGACTCTTCCGGGCCTGTGGGAATGGGACCTCAAACGTTTGGCCGCCAGCGTGGTCATTGCGGGACGTCACCTACGGCTGTCCGACAACGAATCCGCGCGGGCTGCCACCGCCACCGTGCGGTCCTACCGGGAGCACATGATTGACTATGCGTCGATGCGCGCGCTCGAGGTCTGGTACGACCGTATCGACATCGATCGCCTCGTCAAAGAATTACCAAGCGGCGAGATTCGCCAGCGGGCCGAACAGCGAATCGAAAAGACCCGCAATCGGACTGTTCCAGAACACGACTACCCGAAGATGGTGGAAAATCAGCGTGCGCTGCCCCGCATCAAGGACAATCCACCACTGATATTCCACCCCTCGGCAAAACTGGCGCCGGGAATCAAAAACGGATTCCACGCAGCGCTCGAAGCCTACCGCGAGACGCTGGTCGAGCATATCCGCGTGCTGTTCGATCGCTTCCACTTTTGTGATCTGGCGATCAAGGCCGTGGGTGTGGGTAGCGTTGGCACCTTTTGCGGCGTCGGACTGTTCCTTGCCGCAGATGACGACCCGATCTTCCTGCAGGTCAAGGAAGCAGGGGCTTCAGTGCTGGAGCCGTATGCGGGCAAGAGCTTGCATAAGAATCACGGCGAGCGAGTCGTCGTGGGTCAGCGTCTGATGCAGTCGGCCAGCGATATTTTCCTGGGCTGGGCACGAGGACTGAACGGGCGCGAGTTCTATATTCGCCAACTGCGCGACATGAAGATCTCCGCGATCATGGAAGACTGGGATTTCGATTTGTTGCGTGCATACACGAAAGTGTGTGGATGGGCTCTCGCGCGCGCGCACGCCCGCTCTGGCGATGCCGCCATGATTTCGGGCTACATGGGTTCCAGCGGAACTTTTGAGGACGCGATCAGCGAGTTTGCGGTCGAGTATGCTGACCAGAACGAGCGGGACTACCGGGCTTTCCTCAAAGCCGTCAGAAATGGACGAGTCAAGGCAATCGTCGAGTCCTAGAGTTCGGTTGTAAGGAACGTCCTTTGAAAACAAGTTTTTGTTTGTTGGCAGTCGCGATGTTCGGCACTGCCATCGCAGCTCCCGCCTATTCACAAACCGCGGGTTTCGCCGCAGCCTCGGTACAGGGCGAAACCGCGGAGCTTCGTGCGGCCGTGATGATTGTTCCGCCGATTGCTATGGAACAGGACGGGTCATTGACGGGATTCAGCGTCGATCTGTGGAACGCGATCGCCGCGCGGCTGAAGTTGAGGACCAGTTATGAGGTCGAGCCCAACGTGAGCAGCATGGAAGAAGCGTTGAAATCCAAAAAGGTCGACCTCATCCTGTCTGTATTCATAACCTCGGCGCGCGACGAGGTCTTCGACTTTTCGATCCCGACGTTGCAAGCGGGCCTGCAAATTATGGTGCGCGATAGTGGCGACAAGTCGCAAACGCCAAACCCTTTATGGGATCTTCTCCGCTTGTTGTTCTCACGAACGACCGCTGTGTGGCTCGGTGTCGCGCTGCTGCTCGTCTTAGTTCCGGCTCATCTGATTTGGTTCTTGGATCGGCGGGACCCGGAGAGCATGCTTTCGACCCCGAACTACTTCCCGGGCATCTTCGAAGTGCTTTATTGGGGGATGTCGTCGTTGACCTCGCAGGCGCAGACGATGCCCCATGAATGGCTGGCGCGCGTGATATCGAATTTCTGGATGTTCGTCAGTGTAGTCTTCGTCGCGCTCTACACAGCTCAGCTAACCGCCACACTGACTGTCCAGCAGATCCGCGGCGCTATAGAGGGGCCAGATGACCTGCCGGGTAAGCAGGTAGCGACGATCGCTGGCTCCACCGCGGTTGACTATCTTCGGGCGCGTAATGCGCAAGTGCAGGAGTTCGCTTCGCCCGATCAAATGTATAAGGCGATCCTCGACAAGAAAGTTGACGCAATAGTCACGGCAGCACCGTTGCTTCTTTATTATGCGGCGCATGAGGGCAAAGGATTGGTCAAGACAGTTGGTCCCGAATTTAACACCGCGCCAGCGGCCGTGATGGTGCAGCTCGATAGCCCGCTGCGCAGAAAGATCAATCTTGCGTTGGTCTCGCTGCGTGAAAATGGCACCTATCAGCAGATATACGACAAGTGGTTCGGCGGTCCCTAAAACGAGCCAACTTGAAGTTGTCGCAGCTGCCATTTCTGTCCACCGCCACGCTGTTGTGCTCGTTGATGAGCGCGGCGCCCGCGCAAGCACAGCAAGCCGCGATGCTCGCGTCGTCGCCTGGTGGCTTGACGAATCAGCAGCTGGCGATCAGCGTCCACAATCCGTTCGAGGATTTCGTCAAAGTTCCGATTGAGTCCGACACCGGATTTCAACTGGGTCGCGATCGCAAAGTCGGCGACGCCGTGAACATCGAGCCGCTGCTGCCGTTCTCGCTGAATGCGGATTGGGACCTGTTCGCACGCCCGAGCCTGACCTTCGCGTACTCGCCAACACCACACGAACGGTCGGGGCTCGAAGACCTGCAGACTTCCTTTTTTCTTTCACCGGCCAAAGAGTCGACTTGGATCTGGGTGCGGGTCCGATTTTTCAGTTTCCCACCGCCAGCAGCTCGGAACTAGGGACTGGCCGCTGGTCGGCAGGACCAACTGCAGCGCTCGTGTACTCGAACGGGCCGTGGCTCAACGCCATTCTCGCCTATCATCTGATGTCATTTGCCGGAAATCACGCGCGCGGGAGCGTCAATCAGACCTACATCGAGCCGATGATCAGCTACAACTTCGAGAGCGGTTGGTACGTCGACTGCGATCCGCCAATGGCCTACGACTGGACCGCCGTTACCGCCAACGCCTGGACGATTCCGATGGGCGCGGATATCGGCAAGGCGTTCGACATCGGGTCTCAGAGTCTGAGTCTGCAGATTGGCGCGTACGATTTCGTGAAGCGCGCGGATAGCGTCCCGCAATGGATAGTGCGACTGAGCCTAACGTTCCTATTTCCCGCGGGGATCAAATGACCAGCGAGCGTTTCCTGACCACCACCAGGGTTTGATCTATATGCGAAGACTCACTCAGACATAGCGTCTGATCGCGTTTCGGCGACATCAACTGGAAGAGCCTTGCAACAGCGGTTTTTGATCAGTCACGCCGATAAACGAAGACCTAAGGTAGTCGGGAATTGTGGTTTATCTGACAAGAATCTGTCACCAATGAAGTTTGGTGATTGGCAGGTCGCTTTGAATGTCCGTCGAAGCCAGACTGATGTCTCAGTCGCGCTCAGATAGCCAACTATTTGAAAACACCGAGATATTTGTTTGCAAAAATTCACTAACGATACGAATGGTTGCGCTGTCGATGGTAGGCCGCCGGAAGCGCTGATTCGTTCGCCTATCAGCCACGCAGCATCATCAGAGGCGAGAAAAACAATGACTGGCGCGATTTCCTCCGGCTTGCCAAATCTCGCGGCGAGCGAAGTCGCCGATATTCCCGCATTTCCCGCTTCACTGCCGACAAGGCCGCTGCTGCGATTGCCTTCCATATCAACGAGTCCCGGGCGACGGTATTAACGCTGATGTTCCGGGGTCCGAACTCTTTCGCCAGCGTCTTCGTATTCGTGTCTATGGCGCCCTTGGTTGCGGCGTAGAGACATGAGTACGGAACAGGATTCTTGAACAGCTTCGAGTTACGCTCCGCTGGCGGGGCGATCTGGTGCGTCGCCGGCAAACGGCAGCGTCCGCTGCTATCTGTCATTATCGAGAGCTATTCACAATGGCCATTACTCGCCCTTCGATAAGCTCAAGTGACCGCCTGTTAGTTGCCGCCTGGTATCTATCGCGCCTGTTCACGGCAGGTTGCCAGCACCAAGCCTCGGAGCCAGCGATGCGCCGGATCGGCGTCGAGTCGCGGGTGCCACATTTGTGAGACCGTGATCGCCTCCGTGCGAACCGGGAGCGGGAAGCTCCTGAGTACCGCGAGACCGGACTTTGCCTGATGTCCCTGAGTCGCGTTAAAGAACGAGCTAGTCACCAGCGCCACTAGATCGGATACGCTCGCAACCGCTAAAGCTGCTCGGAAGCTGGGTACTACGACGACGACCGTGCGCGAGAGACCAAGGGCCGCCAATGCTTCGTCTACGGGACCACTCGCGTGACCACGGCGCGAGGCGACCACATGGCCACACGCCGCGTATCGCTCGGGCGTGATTTTACCCCTACCAAGCAAAGGGTGGCCCTCCCGAACTGCACAAACAAAGTGGTCGCGGAATAGGGTTTGTAAGCGTACCTCTGGCCCCGACTTTCCGAGCACGCCGATCTCGAGATCTACCAACCCCTCTCGCAGCGCTCGCACGTCCTTGTCGGGCTTGGGCGCGAAACGAAGGCGCACGTTCGGTGCTGCCGCAGTCACCGCCGCAACCAGCTGTGCAGCGGAAACCTCTACGAAACCCTCGTTGGAGCGGATTGTGAAGCTTCGTTTCAATTTGGCGAGATCCAAAAAGGCAACGGCCGGACGCAATACGGTTTGAGCATCCTGTGACAGATCACGTACGCGCTCGCGCAGTTCGATAGCGTGTGGCGTTGGTACCAATCCTTGACCCGCGCGCACGAGCAGCGGGTCTCCCGTTGCCGTCCGAAGTCGCGCTAGCGTCCTGCTCATTGCCGACGCACTGAGGCCCAAGCGCCGCGCCGCGCCCACTACACTACCCTCGGCAAGCAGAGCATCCAACGCGATCAACAGGTTCAGGTCAATATCAGCCATGCGCCGAAAGTAACGTACCCGACCATGACGTTCGGTGCACGTATAAAGTGCGGCCGATGCGTCTTCCGCAATTATCCACGGCCGCTATCCTTGGTTAACTGGCCAGGTCAGAGATGCCCCGCCCTGGACGGAGCAGGACATCCTGCTCTTCATTCATCGCTCCCTAAGGAGAATTGCAAATGCCCACTCCATCGTCTGACAAACAACTCCTTCTCATTGGCGCGTCCCGCGGCCTTGGTTTCGCCTTGGCTGAGGAGTACCTGAAGCGCGGCTGGCACGTGGTGGCCACCGAGCGGAACAGAACCACCTCAAAACTGCACGATCTATTGGGAAGCACCGAAGATCGACTCGAAATAGAGACCGTGGATATCAACTATCCCGATCAAGTGGCCGCGCTGCGAGCGCGTCTTATATCGAGAAAATTCGACATGCTGTTCGTCAATGCCGGCATCGGTATTCGAGAAATGATCGCCGACGTTTCGACCGACGAATTCATGCGTATGATGGTGACCAACGCCTTGAGTCCCATGCGCATCGTCGAGAGCATGCAGGATCTCGTACAGCCGACTGGCACAATCGGGATTATGTCCTCGGGACAGGGCAGCATCACGAACAATGAGAACGGACACTACGAGATCTATCGAGGAAGCAAGACGGCGCTCAACATGTTCATGCGCAGTTTCGCCGCTCGGCACGCCGACGATCCGAGAACGCTATTGCTGATGGCGCCGGGTTGGGTGCGAACGGATCTGGGCGGGCCCCAGGCGCGTCTGAGCATCGAAGAGAGCATACCAAACCTCGCGAATACGATGGATGCGCAGGCTGGAAAAGCGGGTCTTCAGTATCTGGATTACCTGGGCCGGAAGGTTCCGTGGTAAGTGCGAACATGCGTATCGTCGCTGTCGAAGAGCACTTCACCTGTCAGGATCTTCTCAGCCGTCAATGGTGCCACCGATCAATGCGCCGCATCCAATCGGAACTTGAAGAAGGAGGTCGACGAGGGCCGCTTTCGCCAGGATCTCTTCTACCGGCTCGGCGTTTTCCTTGTTGAGGTCCCTCCGTTCAGAGAGCGCCGCGACGACATAGCTGAATTGCTCGGCATCAAACCGTCGACCTTGGCGTCGCGCATCTCCGCCCGTGGGCATCACTCGCAGGACACTTAACTTACTCTTTTTGGTAGCCGCACGGGTCTGCTCATTTCCTTATCAATCAGCCTTGATTCCTACGGGAATGCAGACCTTTGCTGGGGAATGTTATTAGCGGCCCTCACCTGTGCGGCGGCCGCCTCGAGCTGTTTTAGCTCAAACTCGACAACCATCAGTCCGTGGATATCGTCGATCTGATGGTTGTCGCCGCTATCCGCCAGGGTCCGAGGGTACGGGAAATAAACGCGCACGGCACTATGGCGATAACGATCGACAATTGGTTTGAGCGCGGCATAGGAACCGTAGACCCCCACGCTCGCATGTCCATCCGCCATCGGCCCGAGCCATGCGCCAAGACGATAGCGCGAGTTCGGATCGGTGACGGGATTCTCCTGAATCGACCAGCCTCCGGCGGTTGGTCCCGTCAGCCACGAAGCCGGAAGCATCCCTTTTCGCTGCGCTTCGAGCGGAGTCAACCCGGCTGGGCTGTTTCCCTCGGACAACCATCGGTCGCAGGCAAGCACGAGCGTGTCGAACAGCGTCGAACCTGCGCGCCGGCTCATATCGAGCGCGCTGACGTGCATGTAAGACCTCAACGTATCGGGTGAGACGCGATATAGCGTCACTCCGCCCGCGGTCTGCGGCGTCGTGCAACAGGCCGACGCCATCGTGTGCCACGCCTCCGCGTTCGGGTCGTTGTCGGCGACGACGATCGTGTTGACTGCATGATGGGCCATGAAGGCGCTCAGTTGCGTGCCCGCGTCGGGGAGGTACACCGCGTTGAAGAATGCATCGACGATCGGCCAATCATGAAACTCGGGCTGCAGTGTCCCGGTGTATCCACCCACCATCTTGAAGTACATATCGGTCTCGGCCTGCCACAGCATACTGTTGCCACGAATCCCGAAAGGCAGCACGAGCACATTCTCTTCCGGCGCAAGGTACTGGCGATAAAGCGGAGTGATAAAAAACCGGGGCGAGTCGTCGCGGCTCGTCCAGTAGCTCCCGGAGAGGTTCGGCAGCGTGGAGATCACTATCAATGCGCCCAGCGTGACTTTTGTTGCCGAGCCAGATTGACTCGTCGCAAACCAAGTCGACGCCATGATGGCCAGGACCAGGAAAGGGTACATCATAAAGCGCGCCGGCAGCGCTTTGTTGAGCGCCGGCAGCATCGCGAGGATCTTTCCCGGCCCCTCGCCCAGCATAGCGCCGCGAAAATGGAGGAGCGGTCCCATCGCCAGCGCGCACGTGATTATGAGCGAGTCTACCAGCAACTTGCCTGTCGGCTCGCGCCAGTGCCACCACGCGTAGATTGCGGCCAATATGATCAGCGGCAAACCGATGTAGGCGTCCTCTTCGGCAATGCCGCAAGTTGCAAACGGCCCCGCAAGGCGTTCGATGACGGGTATGACGCCCAATGCGTTGGTTGGCGCAGGTATTACGAAGTTCAGAAGGTCAGCCGAGCAAGCGTGTATCGACCAGAATCCGCGCGGCGAGCCGAAAGCAAAGAGATAGTATAGATATGGACTCACGACCGCCGTCACTGCTGCGTACGCCAGAGTAATCGGCGGAAGTACTCGCACAATGCGCTGGCCGGTGTCGGCAGGCGCGAACGACCATCCCAGCAACAACCCCATTCCACCGATGGCGGTCATCGTCGCGAAAACTTCGATTGAGATCAGAAACTCCGCAATCAGCAGGGCCGCAAGAATTCCGATCAGCTTTCGCGGTTCCAGTTCTCCCGCGATCGCACGAATGACCAGCAGAACCGCGAGTGGCACCAGGAAGACAGTCGTCAGGCTCAGCGCGCCACAAATCTGCTGACCCAACATGTAGGCTGAGAATCCAAAGATGTAACCGCCCAATAGCGACGGCCACCAGGCGCCACAGATGTAGCGACACAGAATGAACGCGGCCCATCCGTCGAGCGGCAAACTTACCAGGCATAGAATGTTGAATGCCGCGATCGGTCCGACGCTCGCTGTAAGCGGCCAGCCGGCAAAGCTGAGCAGCGGGACCGAAGTCGTCCAGGCTAGATTGATCCCCTTTGGCGCCCAGACAAGATCGGTGAAAAAAAGATTCAGGCCGTGGATCAGCGCATGCGGCCAAAAGACAAAAAACCACATCGAGATCGTAGGATCTGGACCTATCCCGATGTAGCTGTCGCGAAAATGGCCGAGCAGCGTGCGCCCGAAGATCAGGAGCGAAAACGCCAGGTAAATCGAAATAGCAAGCAGGCCGTACCTGTCACGCTGGTCAGGCAGTTCTGCGGCGTGAGGCGTGAGCTCTCCTGACATTGCGGGAGGGATTGTCACAGCTAGACCGCTGCCGGGCAAGTTGCGAGCGGCACCATGCTTGCGGGGTTGTTATAGGCTGCTGACGCTCGGTCTGCAGTTACGTGCATCTGATTCGCGGAGAAGATGAGAATGCTACTCTGCGTGGGGTAAGGCAGATGGCGGGGGAGTCGTTAATTCGCGGCGATGTCGGGAAAATTCTCAGGCTTGGGGTTATCGTCTTCCTGTTCTCAGTGACGGTGTTCCTGTTCGCGCCAGTCGTACAGGTGTCCGATTCGCGATATTCGGCTCTATTAAGCGAGTGCCTTCTGCATCATCACTCCGCGGAGCTCGATGAGTACTACAAAGTGCCAGTGCCATGGGTCACCGGTGACTCGGCCAATCCCGCAGATGCCTCCGAGTATCAACTGGTCAAGGCGCGCGGTCACGTGACGTATTTTTTTGGGCATGGCAGCTCGATGCTCTCAATGCCGCTGGTCGCCGTGATGAACGCGATGGGAATTTCGGCGGCGACGCCGGACGGACGGCTGAACCTGGCGAGTGAGATACGAATCGAGCGCATGATTGCGTCGTTGCTAATGGCAGGGCTGACGTGTGTATTTTTCGCGATGGCTGCGATGATGCTGCCGTTATCGTGGAGCGTGGTCGTCGCGCTCGGCGCGTCGATGGGATCGCAGATTCTGAGTACGGCGTCGCGCGGGCTGTGGGCGCACACTTGGGAAATCTTCGTCCTCGGATTGATCGCGCATTCGCTGCTGGGCGCCGAGCAGCGGGACTCGCGAATCCGTCCCGTTTGGCTGGCGACCCTGGTAGCGTGGACGTATTATGTTCGGCCGACAGGTGCCGTCGCGATAGTGTCCGTCAGCCTCTACGTGTGCTGGGTTCATCGCGAGGATCTCATCGCATATGGCGCCGTACTCGGCGTCTGGCTGGCGGCCTTCGTCGCATATTCGTGGTCAGTCTTCGGCACGATAGTTCCGCCATACTACATGGCATCGCGGCTGCAATTTCGCGAAATGCTCAAGCCGCTGGCCGTCAATCTGTTAAGCCCAGGGCGGGGGCTATTCGTCTTCGTGCCGACTACGATGTTCGTGCTGTACCTCTTGGCTCGCTACCGCAAGCAGTTGGCGTACAAGCGGCTCGCGGTTCTCGCGTTAGCGCAAATTGTCGCACTCGCAATCGCCATCAGTACGAATAAAAGCTGGACGGCGGGATACTCCTACGGACCGCGATACTTCACCGACGCAATCCCATGGTTCGTGCTGCTCGCGATTCTCGGCCTGGACGCGATGCGGCGCGCGCCGGTTGCGTCATATCACAGAAGGGAGATTGCAGTAGCGATTTTCCTGCTGGCGGTAAGCGTCGCGATCAACGCGCGTGGCGCTTGGTCGTTTGCAGGGATGGATTGGAACACGACCGAGCGGCACAGCATATTCGACTGGCGCTATCCGCAATTCATGGCAGGTCTGATCGAGCCTCCCAAGGACTAGTCGCCTGCGCGGCGGATCAATTCGGCGTGGTTTCGGATCAGCCAGCGCGCAAACAATAGTGCGGAGACGAGCACGTAGCGGGTCGCCGCCAGTGAGCACCCGTCACTTGTACTTTGGCGGCGCAATCAGTCCCGCCATGAACTGAGGATAAGACCAGTCCCAGGCGCGACTTGGATGGCTGTCGATATCGACGACGATATGCCATGTAGCCGTGGGCCACGCCAAAGCGCCACGGCCGTTGATCGCAATACTCAGGACCAACAACGCGAGTGCGGTAATAGCTTCGCTCGAATTGAATTTCGCCGAGGGGGTGCTTAGGAGACGACCTGCGGTTCCTAGTATAGCCAGAAGCGCAAGCCACGGGATCGCGTCGGTAAGAAGACGCGGACCGTACGAGTAGCCACCCCACCAGACCGGCCAGAGAGCTATAGTAAATATCTGCAGCATCACAATTGCGAGGGATAACACCACGAGTTGCTTGAAGGGAAGCGACTTCCAGTATCTGATCAAAAGATAGAATACAAAGATGAGTATAGGAACGTAAACGAATAGTCCGCGAGATGGACTGATAAGGATTGCCGGTAAGGCCGTCGGCAGGCCGCGAAGGTTGAAACCCGAGCTCAAGTAATAGTCTGGAATCAGTTTTCGATAAGCAAACCACCAGTACGCCACGAACGCGGCGAACCATGCCAGGCCGGTCAACGAGTACGCCAGGAATTCTCCGCGATGAAAGGCAAACATGTATGCAGTCACGCAGAGAATCGAAATCGCACCTGTTGGCCGCGTGAAGTACATCAAGCAGAGGAGTGTGGCAAGAATCATCGGACCGGGTTTGCCCCGACCAGTCTCCCGCCGGAGCAGGGAGTAGGCTAGCAATCCACCCAGGAAAATCAGCCAGGTGTGCGACCACATCGCGCGAGAAGCAGTGCTCCAGACCTGAGTGCCAAAAGCGGTCCCTCCCGCGATCAACAGACTGGGCAACAAACCCAGCATTAGGATAGCCGTCCTGAAGATCAGAAGCGCGAACGCCGCCATCAGTAGCGATGCGAGGAGTCGTTGAATGACTGCCTCGCCAGCCCAATTGTACTGACCGTCGGCGGTCGAAGGACTAACACCGAAGATACCCATAAGAACAACGAAGGGAATCGAGAGGATCGAGGTTCCGTGAGGATAGCAATACAGTACGTCTCCGTTGACTCTATCCAACTGGAAGGTTTGCTCTTCCAGCGGTACTGGCGGTGGCGGCGATACACAGCGCGCATCTTCACGAATCGGCGCGGGGAAACGGTAGGAGTTCAGATGCGTCGAGTGATTGTGAATGATGCTCTCGCTCAGAAGCATCGAGTAGTTGGAATCCGACAGCACCCAGACCGGCGACAACGCGAATACCACGGCCGTGACGATGAACAACCACAGCTCGATCCACCGCACGGTGCGTCGATCCGCCAATTCTTGAATCCCTGATCTCCTCATGCAGTGATTCCGGGGACCAACGCGAGTCAGACGGCGAGGAGACATCCCGCGGCCATCAGCCAATCAATGTACGTGTCGTTGATATGCCATACTTGGGCTTGGTGCGATTCGAGCTGAGTCGGTGGGTGTCCCTTTCGATTTTGCTCTCGTCTATCGTGCATATGCTCGCGCGGTTGCCGTCGCACACCGGGTCAACCACTCTCCGCAATCACCGGCGGCTGCTTTATGAAATCGTTGCTGGTTTGCGCGTGCGAACAATTCGCCATCACGCATGAGCTCGCGCGCAACGCTTGCGCGCATCCGGCGACATTCGGCAAGACTGTAGTTCGGTTTGCAATCCCCGCGAGACACAACGTAGGTGTTACGTTCTCCGACGTGCGCATCACAGCCGACCCTTACCCTGCGTGATGGCGAGAAAAGAATGGACCGGTGCGCCCATTGAATCGAGTTGGATTGCATTCCGCGGATTTCATTGGTCGTGTTCCTGAATCCGACCGGCATCGATGCTTTTCTGGCGTCTCGAGAGCTCTTGCGGCTGTGAGCGGGTCGAGACTCGCGACTACCATATCACTGGCGCTGCCCCCCGAAAACTCCGCGGAAATGCGGAATAGGTGTTTTGTGCTGGCCCTTGCGGTCCGAGGAGGGGGACGACTATGCCAAATACGTTATTCGATCTTATGTTCCACCGACGTCCGATCGTGTTGTGCTTGTCGAAAGCTTCCCAAGTACTTGTCCTGGAAAGACAGCCATGCCTCTACTCGCAAGCGATCTCGTGCGACTCTACTGCTGTTCTCCGACTCTGAACTAAGATTTCGCACTTCGCGAGGATCGTGGGCCAAGTCATACAACTCATCACGATCATGATCGAAGTCGTGTATGTATTTGAAGTTCCCCTCGACGAATCCGAGCGAAAAATTTCCGGACGACGCGAACAGATACGCGCGATCAGGCGGATACTCTCCAAGCAGGTCTGTTCCTTGCCAGGATTCCGGCTCGTCGTAGCCTAACAAGCCAAGCAGCGTGGGTGATATGTCGATCTGCCGGCCGATCGAACTTACGTGTGTTTCGTGTGGAAATAGTTTTGGATTTATAAAGGTCAGCGGTATATGGAGCTCTTCGTCATAGGTCGTAAAGCCGTGAACAAGCTGTCCATGTTCGCCGAACGCTTCACCGTGATCGCCGGTGATTACTACGACCGTGTCATCTCCAATCTTCATCTCATCCAGACTCCGCATGAGTTGCTCTATGAAGGCGTCAGTCGAGTGCACTGCGTTCAGGTACCTATTCAGCCCGCGATCGCTGGTGTGATAATCGTCGTCGGATTTGGAAAGATATGGATGATGGGTGTTCTGAGTCCAAATTACCAGGAAAAATGGTTTCGTATCATCCGCTTTCATCCATTTTTCTGCAATTGGCAAGAGCGCTGAATCGCTGGACACAAGCGGATCATGGTCCCGCAAGAAAACTTGCTGGAAGCCGTGGCTTTCGATGAACACCGACTGGTCGTCAAAGCTTAGCTGTCCTTCGTGCATAAAAGCAGTCCGGTAGCCATGTCCAGCTAGCACGTCCGCCAAGCCGGGCACTCCTATGTCAGGTGACAGTCGAAGAAGGTTCAACCAGCCGTGTTCCGGATACAGCGAACAGAAAAGACCGGGCATTGCCGCCGAAGTATAGGCTTGTGCCGCATAGATACGGTCGAAGACCAGGCCATGACCCACCAGCCGAACCATCTCAGGGCTGTCCCTGTACAATGAGCCATAGAGTTGTAAGCGCTCGGCGCCCACCGACTCCATGACGATCATCACAACGTTCATAGCGTGCTGCGAGGGCGAATGTCCCAACTGAGCCGGAGCCCCAGAATTTGAAGGAGAATCTCCACCCTCCTTTCTTCTGCCTTTAGGAAGAAAGTCAGTCAGGTATGCCGCCGGAATGACATCGAGGACTCCCGGTAACTGCCTTTCAAATAGTGAGGACAGGAACGCCCATTCGGGATTCGCGGCAACAGCCAAACGGCGCATATAGGTTACCGTCCAGTAGTGTGCACCTAAAACGTACAAGCCGATTATGAGAGCGACACTCGGCGAATGAAATTGCCTCCGCATGCGCCCTACGGTGTTGGGCGCGAGCCACCAGAACGATTGCGCGACGACAATCATTATGATGACAGACCCGGGTACGAGGATTTTCCCGAGCGAAAGGGCCTGCGAGACTGACACTTCGATGCCACGCCCTTGGTCGGCTGTCAGCCATAGCCGATATGTCAGAGGGCTGCGGGTATCGATATAGATGATTAGAGCGACTGCCGTATAAACAGCCGTCAAAAGGCAAATGCTCCATCCGGCGATCAGCACAGCGAGCTGCCTGGGAGCGAGCTTCAAAAGCCCGTAGAAGAACCACGTGAGAACGGACCAGAATGCGATATCCTGATAGATTAAGATCGGCAGGTAGGACCGCAACGGCGGCCAGTTCAGGACGAGGTAACGAGAAATAACTATGACGACGAGCAGGCCTATGAAACCGGCGAACAGGCGATCCGCTCGACGCGTTTCCGGGCCTGAATCAGCTCTCGTACAGTGCGACATCAAAGAGATCAGCGTGAATGTTTGAGGTAACAGCTTCTTTCCGAAGCATTCTGTCGATCTCTTCTAAAACTCGCTATCACTGCTTACCAGATTCGATTCGCTTCAGGCAACTGAGAACCCGTCGTCGTTTCTTCGTGGCCTAGCGAAGTCATTCTCGTCTTTTGCCGCATTGAGATTCGCGATTCCTGTTGCGCGCGGAGGCGTCGCTGATGATTTTCGAAAACGCGATCGGACACGCGGGTATTTCCACCGGTGCGGCCTCATCGGCTCTCACTCAATCAACTACATATAGCGGCAGCACAATGATGGTCGCGCGGACCACTTGAACATCCTCGAATTGATGAAGGATTTTCTGCAGAACGAATTTTCAACCAGGCACTTCCGCAAAGGCGGCTATGTTTCCCGAATGGTATCTGTCGGATGAGACGAACGGCAAACTGACCTTGGACAAAACATGCCAGGACATCAGCGGCGGGGCCTTGTGGACTGCGTGCGCGGAGTTCTAAATATTCGGTCGGTAGCTGAAGCCGATGCGCAAAACCGCTCATTTGCTGGTGCTTGGTCGCTCACAGTTTTATTGCGCAGTAGCCAAGAGTTCGGTCCGCCGTCAGCCCACCAGGTAAACCGGGTTCTTTCGATTCGAAGGCATTGCTGTTCCGGCAGAGAATCGCCTCCGTTTTCTTTCATTGAAAAAAACTTCAATCGGAACTAGCGTGACTTTGCGACGTTCGATGATCCCATCCGGAGGCAACGCATGGAACTCCGACCATTTGGCAAAACCGGCATTCAGATCTCCGCGGTCGGCTTCGGATGCTGGGAGATTGGCGGTGGCTACGGCAGCATCGAGGAGTCCGAATTCATCAAGGCAGTCAATCGGGCGCTCGACCTGGGCATCAACTGTTTCGATACCGCCGAGGCCTACGGCTTTGGCGCGTCGGAAAAATCACTTGCGAAAGCGCTCGGCTCCCGCCGCAAGGAAGCCGTCATCACGACCAAATTCGGCGTCGGCTATCCCGACGCACCCAACTATCGCGATAGCACGCGCAAGCGCGTCGTCGAGTCGATCGACAAGAGCCTCAGGGCTCTCAACACCGACTACGTCGACGTCTACCTCATCCACTGGCCCGATCGCGTCACTCCCTTCGAAGAGCCAATGCAGGCCCTCGACGAGCTGGTCAAGCAGGGCAAGGTCAGGGCGGTGGGACTGTCCAACTTCAAGCTCAGCGAGATCGAACGATGCGCTCGTAGGCGCCGCGTCGACGTGGTCCAGTATTGCTGGAACATGTTCGATCGCCGGATGCAAAAAGAGATTTTTCCGTACTGCCGCGAAAACGGCATCGGTGTAATGGCCTACGGCTCGCTCGCCTACGGGATGCTGACTGGCACGCTCAGCGAGGAATCGGCGTTCGAGAAGGGTGATTGGCGCTCGCGCCGCGGCCAGCTCGGGAACATCAACCTGTTTCAGCATCTGTTCGGCCCCGCGCACTTTCTCAACAACCTGCGCGCAGTCGAGGATCTGAAGCTCATCGCGAAGCGCTATCAGAAATCGCTGCCGCAGCTCGCCCTGCGCTGGACGCTCTCGAATCCTGTGATCAGCACCGCGCTGGTGGGATGCCGCAATCCGCGCGAAGTGGACGACAACGTCGGTGCGCTCGGATGGTCTATTTCCGACGCAGATATGAAGGAGATTGATGCGATCTTTGCGCGTCATGGCGCAATTACGATGCCCGAAACATGGCTCGAGACCGAATAGTAACTTGTTTAATGAGCTGAGTGGCAGTGAGTTCAGCTGCTGAGGTGGAGTATGCCTGTTCAGAAATTTGCGCCAATGACCAAGAATTTCCCGACCTTCGATTGCGACGCTCATGTGACGGAGCCGCCATGGCTCTGGGAGCGGGCGAAGGACTGGCTGACCAGGGACGAATACGAGGCTCTGAAAAATACCATCTGGTTCGATCCCGAATCCGAGCAGCTGATCGTCAATGGCAAGGCCGGCGCGGGAATCGGCTCGCAGCGCATCGGCGGAGCGG
This sequence comes from uncultured delta proteobacterium, assembly GCA_963842215.1. Classification (GTDB taxonomy): domain Bacteria; phylum Desulfobacterota; class Binatia; order Binatales; family Binataceae; genus Binatus. The sequence goes on from CAWJFQ010000010.1 coordinate 494,424, forward strand.
CCGGGATGGTCAACGTCCTGTCGCTTGCGGGACCCGGCCTCAAGCACGATATCCAACGCGCGCTCAACGTCCGCAACCTCAATCCCAAGACGGCGCTCACCAAGGAACAAGCTGAGTATATCGACCACAAGGGTTCGTACGAGCCCAAGCCGCGCCTGCGCGATATGGATGTGCAAGGTATCGACCAGGTGATGATTATTCCCACCGACATCGATACCTATCCGTGGCTGCTCAACGCCGTCGGAGCCAAAGCGATGTGTAAGGCGTACAACGATTGGGCCTACGAGTACTGCCAGGAGAATCCGGAGCGGCTTTATTTTGCCGCGATGCTCCCGATGCAGGATCCAAAATTCGCCGAGCAGGAAGTGTACCGCGTGGCGGCCAAGGGATGCCGCGTCGGCCTGGTGCGGCCGATCGACGCGATGGGCAATTATCCAATTCAGCCCAAGTACGACAGGGTTTGGTACGCGATGCAGGAGACCGGCGTCGTTTACGGCATGCATCCGTTTCCGGCCTTCGGCTCGCTCAAACCGCCGGGCTATACCGAGCAGCACTCGGGAGCTGAATTGATCTCGCTGACTGCGACCACGACGGGCTTGCCTCACTCGTTTCTGATCAACGTGCAGGATTTCCAGGCGGAAGCATCGCTATGGGTGGTGATGGTGCTGATGTCGGGATTCTTCGACCGTTTTCCGAGACTGATGGCCGCGGTCTTCGAAGCGTCATCGACCTGGCTGAGCTTTGTGCTCGATGAGTGCGACAAGAACTATAAGCTCTATCGGAACGAGCGGCAGCTGCGTCCGCTGAAGAAGCTGCCGAGCGAAACCTTCATCGAGCGCTGTGTCACCGGTTTCGAAGGCGACGAAGCTCCACCATCACGTCTGCCGGAATTTTACGAGAACATCCTGGCGTGGTCGTCCGACGTGTACCACCACGACGGCGACGATGCCTGGCGCGCGATCGATACGATGCGCAAAAGCGAATTGCCAGAACAGTATCAAGCCAAGTTCCTCGGCGGCAATGCGCGCAAGCTGTACCGGATCGATTCGCCCAAGAAATTCATTGCCGATCGCGTTACCGAAATCGAGCGTCCGGACTGGTGGCCAACCGAAGAAGAGGTGAAGAAGTCACTCGATCCTCAAGCGTCGGTGCGACACTAGAGCTCGGCATCAACGACGAAGAACGCGGAAGGGCACGATAATGGCCAACAAGCGATTTGCAGTTTTTGACAGCGACTCGCACGTAGTCGAGACGCCGGAGTTGTGGAGCAAATATCTCGACCCGGAGTTCCGCACACTCGGGAAATTCGCGCTTTGGCGGGAGGATGGCAAGCTCGGCTCGTACCTCAAGGTTAACGGCAAAGTCTTCCGCGATCCGATGAACTCGAATATCCCGCGCCACGCGATCTGGCGGCCCGGGATGACGTGGGACAAGGTCGGCGAACTCGACCCCGGCACACACCACGCTGCGACCCCCGGCGCATCGAACGCCGAGGCGCGCCTGCGTGACATGGACGCGATGGGCATCGACCAGGCCTTGCTCTATCCAACCTGGTTCGCCGAAGGCTTCCACCTGGTGGAGGATCCCGACGTCGCGTACGCGCTCGCGCGCGCCTACAACGATTGGCTCGCAGATTTCTGCAAAGCGGCTCCGGATCGGCTGTTCGCAGCCTCGATGGTCCCGCTGCAAAACCTAGACCATGCCGTCGAGGAGCTTCGGCGCACCGCGAAGATTCCCTGCTTTCGCGCAGCATTCATCAGGCCGATGTTTCTTGAGGGCCATTACTTCACGCATCCCATTTACGATCCATTGTGGGCGGAGCTGGAGAGCCTCGGCACAACCGCCGCGGTGCATCCCGCGGTGGGATTCTGGAACCCTGAATGGACTTCGCACGGGCCCTTTTTCGAGAAGATAAAAACCCGGCTGAACTATCGTGCGTTCTCGACGACGGGTGGCGGCGGTCCCGCTGCTGGCGGTGGTTCGGACATTGCCTTCGGCTTCACCGCGGTGCCACCGCTTGGCCACCCGATTGCGCAGATACTTGCGCCGTGGCTGGACAATCATATGTTCGTCGCATCGACGCTGATCGGATTCACTGTGATGCAGCGCTATCCAAACATGAAGATGGTGGTCGCGCACGGCAAGGCCTCCTGGATGGAGGAGGTGCTGGAAAAAATGGAGGCATCGACGCGCACGATTCCGCTGCTGCACTACTACCCGGTGCGAACCGACACCGAAGAGATGTGGAAAGAAGGCAAAATCATGCTCGGTTTCGACGCCGAGGAACGCCTGATCCAGAAGCTGCCCGACGACTTCGCCGAGAAAATCGTATGGGGCTCGCGCTATCCGCATCACGATACAACCAGTGCCCATGATGCGATCGCTATGCTAACTGCGGCTCGCATAGAGGAGCCGACAATCGCGAGGATGCTAGGCGGCAACGCCGCCGAGCAATTCGGCGTCACGCTATCGCGAAACGGCAGCGCCTAACCCGGAGACCAGGCTACTGCAGCGACGCCCTTCGCGAGCGGAATCCCGCTACCGGTTGCGCCAGAGCCAAACCCACAGCTTGCTCGTTGAACAACCCAGCATATGTATCACCACGGCGCATCAGGTCCCCATGCTTGCCGGTTTCAACGATTCGGCCGCGATCCATGACGATAATAAGGTCGGCTGTGACTGCACTGCGTAGTCGATGAGCGATCAGAAATACCGTCCTGCCCTCCATCAATCTTTCCATCGCTTTGTGAATCAAGTTTTCCGATTCTGAGTCCACCGCCGAAGTTGCCTCGTCGAAAATTACTATTTTCGAGTCCTTGAGGAACGCACGCGCGATCGCGAGACGCTGACGTTGCCCGCCGGAAATCTTGAAGCCGCGTTCGCCGATGATCGTATCCATGCCGTCGGGCAGGCTCGCGACAAACTCGGTAAGATTCGCCATCTCCAGTGCATGCTTCAACATCTCGTCCGTCGCATCGGGGCGCGCGTAGCGCAGGTTGTTACGGATACTCGAGCTGAACAGCAGTGCGTCCTGCGCAACCAGCGCGACGTTCTGACGCAACGACTTCAGAGTGTAGTGCCGCACGTCACGGCCGTCGATCAAAACGCGTCCCTTCGTCGCTTCGTAAAAGCGCGGAATCAAACTCGCCATCGTGGTTTTGCCCGCGCCCGATCTGCCGACCAGCGCAACTCGATAGCCGCCAGGGACATAGAGGTTCAAGCCCTCAAGCGCCATCCCTCGCGAGACGTTTGCGCGTGCCTTGTAGCCGAAGGAAACATTGTCAAACTCGACCGAGCCGCTGCGCACTGCAAACGGACGACTGAGGGCGTGATCGGTTATCTCGGGCTTCAGATCGAGGAAGCCGAAGATACGCTCAATAGCCGCCATTGAGGCAGAAACCACGACCGACAATTGAGCGAATCGTTCCAGCGGCAAGTAGAGAAAACCTAGATAGGAGAAAAACGCGACCATAGTGCCGAGCGTCATCGTGCCGCGGATGATCATCAGCGCGCCCACCCAGATAACCACCGTCGGCGCGGCGCGTGTGAGCAGCTGAATCAACATCTCCTGGCGAGCCGCGAGCTTTACCTTGTCGATGGTGCGCGTAAGCAGCTGCTGCGTCCCGGCGCGGAATCGGTCGACCTCATAGTCTTCACGGCAAAAGGATTTGATTGTACTCGCGCCAACGACGCGCTCATGAAGTTCGCCAGAAATCTCGGCGACTGATTCCTGCATCCGATGGCTTACCGTTTTGATTCGCGGTGCGAAGAATCGCATGAAGGCGACCCACAGCGGCGAAATACACAGCGCGACGAGTGCCAACCTCCAGTCCAGCGCCAGCAGCGCAACAACGACCAATGTCAGCGAGATGCCGTCCATCCAAACATCGATTAGCGCCGAGCCCACGAGTTCGTTGGCCTGCTGAACGTCGCTCAGCACGCGCGAAACAATCGTGCCGCTCGGATTCTGATCGAAGAATGAATGCGGAAGGCACTGCAGGTGCGAGAACAAACGACACTGAAGATCGAATATCAGCCGATTGCCTGCAACGCCCGCCCAATAATTGCGATAGTAGCTCGCGAGCGATTGAAACCCGTACAGGGCCAGCATCACGACACTCAGCACCGCGAGTTTGGTGGTTGGAGTTGCGGCGTAACCGGCTAGACCGGAAAGCTGGATGCACATGCGGTCGATCACCCGCATGACGGCGTCCAACTTTGGCGGCGAAGTCAGCAGAACGTCGATCACGTACTTGAAGACCAGCGGGAACGCCAGTGGCAGGGTGAACTTGCCGACGCCCATCAAAGCGGCACCCACCACCAGGCGCAGATGCGGCCTGAGGAATCGGATAAATCTAAAAATTACCGACTTTGAAATTTTTTCCGCACTCCGATCCATCACCGAGCCCTCGCTGACAACGGTTACTCCCTGTGGGGAAAGCTGGTGCTTAAGTAGCAATGAGCATGCCTTCTGCACCCCCAAAGTTATTCGCGAGATCATTGCTTATGGCGCGCGTCTTCGGACGTACCGAGTGAAAAGAAGACGCGACACCCGAAATCGTTGGGTGGGTAACCGATATGGAAGCCAAGGCGTGCTTGGCGTGGATTTCGCTTAGAATCTACGCAGGTGCGCCTTGGCGAAGCATAAGCAAATGATCGATCTCCCGGAAACGGAGAACGAACACGCCGCCACCGACTCGCCTCCTATCGCTCCGAAGGCGTCGACCCCGACCACGACCGTCGCCGCCATCGTAATTTTATTGATTTACCAGGGTTACACGCTGTCGATCGTCGGCATCGCGTCGCCGTGGATAGCCAAGAGCTTCGCGCTGGACGAACGCAACCTTGCCAAGCTCTTCGCCTGGATGGCGATATCGGCGTTCGGTTCGCTGCTGCTCGCCCGCCTGGCAGATCGCGTCGGACGCCGGCTGGTGATTATTGGCGCTCTCGTTCTCGCTCCTCTGTTCACCGCTGGAGCCGCGCTAGCTCCGACTGCCAAGACTTTCGCTGCCTACGAGATACTGGTGTCGGCACTGCTCGGTGGATCAGTTTCATCGGCGATCGTGTTGCTGGCCGAAGAACTTCCAGTCAAGCAGCGGGCTCGCGGACAAGCGGCTGCGGCGTTGGCGAGCGCGATTGGCGGAGTACTCGGCTATCTGATTATTCCGGTCTTGCTGGCCTGGAATTATTCGTGGCGTTGGCTCCTGGCACCATCGGTAGCCGGAATATTACTGGTAGCGCCAGTCGCCGCGATGCTACCGGCGCAATCGAAATGGTCGACCGCCGCTTCTGCCGGAAGCGCAAAGCGCAGTCACTTCTACGACATTTTCCATCCGATCTATCGGCGCCGATCGGTAGCACTACTTACCTGCGCCGCACTCGACACAATCGCAGGCACTGCCGTGAACGGCTGGCTCTACTTTCAGGCGGTCTCGATCCTCGGCCTCTCGCCGGTAGCCGCAAGTACTCTGGTGGTTACCGGTATGGGCATCGGCATGATCGGATTTCCGCTGGGCGCGTGGACCTCGGAGCGGTTCGGCCGCGTGCCGACTGTCGCCTACTTGGGCGGCGCTGCATGGCTCGGAGCGTTCGCTTTCTATCTGGGGCCACCCGCGTATCTGCAGTGGCCATTCATGTGGCTGGTCGTCGTCTATTGCTGGTTCAAAGTCGCGACGGGGGTGATGACCGTAGGTGCGAATTCTGCGGCGACCGAACTTTTTCCCGCGGCCCTGCGCACCACGATGATCGGGTGGCAGGGCATAACAGCCGCAGCTTTCTCGATGCTCGCGCAGATTCTGATCGCGGCGTTGATAGGACCGCTTGGCGGACTCGCGCGCGTCATTCGCTACTTCGCATTGCTCGGCATTCCTAGCGCGTTGATCTTCGGACTCTTCATCGATGAGACCCGTGGAAAAACGCTCGAAGAATCTTCGCTCGAAGACCAATGGGATAAAGTTCGGCACAATCCGTCGCCAGGCGATGCGGGCCATTCGTATCGAACGGCGCCGCGAGTGAAAAAATGAGAGGAAGCCTGACAGCTTCACCCACTGCTGTTAGGATCGTGCGCGCTTTCTTCCTGGGTGCGTCGATCTTCGCTATCTGCGCTGCAACCGCGTTCGCAGCTCAACGGCGTCATGCTCATCGTCCGCACAAAGCCACGCCTACGCCGTCCGCGACGCCTTCCGCGCTGAAGCCGGTGGTCTTAATCGCTGGCGGCACGGGTTTTGTTGATCGGCCGGCGGGCGAAAGCCCGGGGGTGCTGAGCTCGGCCGAGATTTATGATTCTGGCCTGCACCGCTTCATGCCCATCGCTCCAATGAAAGAGCGACGTGATCAGTTCGCCGCCGCCGCAATCGGCATCGACAAGGTTCTGATCGTGGGCGGCGTAAACACCCTGCTGGTACCGCTTACCATTTTTCCCGGGCCTGCAATGCCGTGGGTTCTGCGATCCGTTGAGACTTTCAGCTCGGGCGACGGCAAATTCGTTTCGGGTCCATCTATGAAAGTTTCCCGCGACGGACCCACGGCGACTACTCTGCAAAACGGCAAAGTCCTGGTCGTGGGTGGAGAATCAAATACGGCGGAGCTCTACGATCCCGTTTCCAACACTTTTGCCGAAACCGGTTCAATGGCGTCGAGCCGTCACGGCCAGACCGCAACCCTGCTTCGCCAGGGAGGCGTGCTGATCGCCGGCGGCGGATATCTGAAGCTCGAAATCTACGAACCTGCCGACGGCAAGTTTCATTTTGCCGGCAAGCTCGATGAAAATCGGCTATATCACACGGCCACGGTGCTCAACGACGGAGGCGTTCTTATCGCCGGCGGATGCCCCTTCGCAAGGAGCAGCGCGGTCGATACCAGCGAGATCTTCGACGAATCGCGCCGCACCATTCGTCCGGGGCCAAAGATGAATCAGCGCCGCGCGGGACACACAGCGACACTTTTGCGCGATGGACGTGTTCTGATCGCTGGCGGCAGCGGCGACAACACCAGCGAGTTTTATGATCCCGCGTCACGCAAATTCGTTGCAGGCCCCAAAATGATCAACGCGCGTTCCGGACATTCCGCTACGTTCTTGCCGGATGGGACCGTCCTGCTTGCGGGTGGATGGGATCCCAATTACAAGCCGCTCTCGAGCGCGGAGATTTTCGATCCTTCGACCAACAAATTCGTTGCCGTGGGAGAAATGACGGACGCGCGCGCTGAGCATAGCGCAACGCTCATCTGGGCCCGCGAGCCCATTAACTGGATTCAGCCGACGCCTTCGGCAACTCCGACCGCGACCTCTTCATCGACTCCAACCGCAACGCCGACCCCAACCGACACGACGACCGAGACACCGACTGCTACCGCGACGCCAACTCCAACCGAGACGCAGACTCCAACCGAGACGCAGACGCCGACTGAGACACCAACTCCAACTGAGACGCCGACAACGTCGCCCACCGCAGTGGTGACCGCGTCCCCGTCGGCGCAACTTCCATAGGGTCGTCAGACCTCGACCCGAACGCCGTCAGATTTTTCCTTCACTTCAATCGCGGCTCCGTTCGGCGAGTGTCGCAACACGAACGAGACGTGGCCGTCGCCCACCTTCAGCCCGTCGATGCTGAGCCAATCAAGCCACGATGGAATCACGTGCGTGTCGAAGACGACCCGGCGCTCGAATCCGAGCACGCGCATCCCGAGCATCGCCTGCAAAATCATAAAGATACTGGCGGCCGACCATGCCTGCGGATAGCACGCGACCGGGTAAGGCACCGGACCAAGACCCGCTTCACGCCGGAAGCCGCAAAAGAGTTCGGGCAGACTCGAGGTGTTGAGCTGTCCGCTTGCGTCAAAGAGACCATCGAGCACCTTGACCACCCCGGAATGGTCGCCGGCGCGCGCGAGCCCAAGAGCCGCCATTGCATTGTCATGCGGCCACACCGAGCCGTTGTGATAGCTCATTGGATTGTAGCGTTGTTCGTTGCGCGAAAGTGTGCGAATTCCCCAACCAGAATACATGTCATCGGCCATCAATCGTCGGCACATCGCAGCCGCGCGTTCGCCCTCAACGAGGCCGGTTGCAAGGCAATGTGCGCCGTTCGACGCCATCACGCGGCAGGGACGGCCGTCGGCGTCAAGTGCCAGTGCGATCATCCCTTCGCGATCGAGCCAGAAGTCGCGCTCGAAAGATCGCTTGAGTGCGGCTGCGCGCGTGAGCAGCCGCGCGGCGACCTGCCCCTGCCCGAGAAGTGCCGCGACCGATGCCACGCTCATGCACGCGGCGTACACATAGCCCTGCACCTCGGCCAGCGCGATCGGTGGCCGCGCAAGCTCGCCGTCATGATGAAAGATAGCGTCAGCGGAATCCTTCCAGCCCTGGTTGTCGAGGCCGCGCGGCGTTTCGCGCAGATACTTCACGTAGCCGTCGCCGTCGCGGTCACCCCATCTTTCGATCCACTCAATCGCCCGTTCCACGTTGGGCCAGAGCTCGTTGGCCAGCGCGAGGTCTCCGGTTGACCCGACGCAGCGTCCGTACAGCCAAAGAAAAAGCGGGGTAGAATCGACGCTGCCGTAGTAGCGGCCGAACGGTACTTCGCCGGTCGCCGCCATCTCGCCGCTTCGGATCTCGTGGACGATTTTCCCGGGCTGCTCGTCCCGCGCCTCGTTGACTGTGTCGCCTTGCAGCTTGGCGAGCGTGCGCAGGGTACGCGTTGCGATCTCTGGATGAAACGGCAGTATCGACAGCGCCGTGATGATGCTGTCGCGGCCGAATAGAGTCGCGAACCACGGCACCCCCGCCATGATGAAGGCGCCGCCGTCGGTGCGCGTGACAATGGACGTGAGATCGACCACAGAGCGCCGAATCATCGACTCGAACTCACTGTCGCTCGCCGATATGCTGGCCCATCCGTTGCGAAACCGTGATAGCTCGGATTGCCGTTCTTTCACCGCTGCGCTGAAGTTGCGGGCGCCATCACTCACACGCGCGGAGTTTGATGGCGATTTCCCACCAGCAGTGATCCTGCATTCGAGCTTGCGGTTCTCGCCCGACTTGAGCCGCTGCACGAACACCGCTCGCTGCGCTTCGATCCTGTGTGGAGCGCAGTCAAACAGAAGTTCGGTCGAGCGCGTTAGGTTGTCGAGACCCCGGTAGCGCAGCTCGACCCGGTTGCCCTCGACCGATGGATTAAGCATTTGGCCTCGACGCGCGCGATGGAGGCCGCGCACTTCAAAGACATCGGCGAAGTCGACGCCGTAGAAAAAGTCGATCTCTATTTCGACCGCCGCGCCGTAATTGCGCAAGCTCAACTGATGGTAGAGCGCGTCTCCGTCGAGAACCCACCCGCGGTCCACTCTTATGGAGTTGCGGGGCAGCCAGTCTGGGCTGTGCCGCTTGCCCAGGTCGGGGTTGGTCAAGGTCGCGCGGAACTGCGCGCGATCGTCACTCAGATAGGAGTTGAGAAAGTAAGGCGTGGCTCCCGCGATCTGCATCTCGAAGCGGCTGAGATGCCTCGTATCGGAACTGAAAAATCCGAACGCTTCGAGCGGAGAATCTATAATGTCGCCGGCTGCCTCAAAGACCGCGAAACTTTGCCCGTTTGCAAGCACCTGGTTCGACCGGCGCGACGCAAGCGACGAAGCCAGCACATAGTAGTCCGAGCCGACCTTAACAACCGTCTGCGCTGGCTGCGTGCTAGCCCTGCGTTGTGCCATCTTGGTTAATCGAGAGCGCGAGGGTTTGCGGGCCGCTCGCCTCGTAGCAGCCTATCACCAAGCTGCTGGCGGATAACTATCGGGCGGCGGCAGATGCTTGCTGCAAATTCAATTCAGGTGCGGTCGCTTCAGCGCCGCTGATCAGCCGATTGTAGACGCGTTCGCACTTCTCGATCATCACTTCGGCGGTAAAGCGTTCCTCGAACTCGCGCCGGCATCGCTCTCGCGGAATCGAATCGATCTTGCCAACCGCGGCTACCAAATCGTCGACTTCGCGCGCCAAAAATCCGGTGATCCCCGGCCTGATGACTTCAGGCACGGCCCCGCAGGGACGCGCGATAACCGGTGCCCCGCACGCGAGCGCCTCGATCATGGCAAGGCCAAACGGCTCGGGCCAATCTATGGTGAACAGCAAGGCGAGTGCGCCGCCGAGAAACTCGCTCTTCTGCGCGTCATCTATTTCGCCGATGTACTCGATCATCGGCGGCTTGATGAGCGGTTTGATCACTTCGGCGAAGTACTCGCGATCGACAGCGTCGACTTTGGCCGCTATCTTCAGAGGTACCCCCGATTTGAGTGCCACTTCGATCGCGACGTCGATGCCTTTCTCGGGCGAGATCCTTCCTATGAAAGCAAGATAGTCGCCCTTTCGTTCGTTGAATTTAAGCAGGTTGCGCGGCATCCCGTGATACACGGTGTCTACCCAGTTCATATGCGGAAGGGGAGCGCGCTGCGAATCACTGATCGAGACCAGGGCCGCATCGGCGAATCGATTGTAGACTGGATGAAGGTCGGGGATGTCGAGACGCCCGTGCATCGTCGAAACGGCAGGCACCTGCGCCAGCCTTGCGAACGGGAACGACCAATAGTCGATGTGCGAGTGCACGATATCGAAACGCTCGCGACCAGCTTCGAAAACTTCTGCCAGCATCGCCAGTTGGAGTGACATCCCGAGTTCCGGCTTGCCCTGAAGACGCAAGGCTTCTTTGCAACCGGGTGCGAGATTTGCCGCCGTAATCGAATCCCCGGCCGCGAACAGCGTGACATCGTGGCCGCGTCGTACAAGTTCCTCGGTAATGTAAGAGACGACCCGCTCCGTGCCGCCGTACAATTTCGGCGGCACGCTCTCATATAGAGGAGCGATTTGCGCGATACGTAAAGGCCGACCCCCGCCCCCAAAATTTCCGTTGGTATCCAATTTGGTTAAACTCCGCGCTTATTCGATTCAGATGGCGAGTATCGCCAACAGATGAGGTTCTCAGGCCTAGGAGGCAGACAGTTCGCCCGGCGCTACGAAGGCTACCACCAGCAGAAATTGTTCGAAGGTCATCCCGAGATGGCGAAATCCTCCCTGGCAAAAAAGAAAGGCGTAGAGATCCAGCATCTCATCTCGCATCGGCCCTGGGAGACTTGGAACCGACGATGAAATCGGAAAGTCTCGTGGGTCCGGCCCCTCGAACACGTTATCGCCGATCCTGCGAAGCTTTGCTCCGACCGTTCCGTTCCGAAATGCGTCTGTTCGTAAAAGATTGGATCGTGGAGACATGGTGGTTTCCTCCGAAGATGCGGTCGCGCTGAGATCCACGGCTCGAGATGGCTGCGAGCAGTCGTCTGGGCTCGCCGAGGTCGCTCCAGATGAGGCCTGTGACAGGCAAAACTGAGAATTCCGACGGAAATCGCGAGACCACGCTGCTGGAAAAATCCGACGAGGGCAGATCTCGGAAGATTGCCTCGAGATCTTCCTGCTCCGACCCGGCACCAGAAAGCGAGTCAAACCTGCTGAATTCGCGATACATCTCGGGCAGCGCCCGCGCGATCATCGACAGCAGTGTCAGCGTGTTCGCGACGAGAATAAAACTGTTCCAAAGGCAATTGCGGCCGTACAGCGCGTGAGCGATGTCGAGCGAAGGTTTCTCCCAAAAGCGTTGAATCCGATTCACTTGTCCAAGCACCGGATGCCCACCCATGACGGGAGTGCCCGGTTCGATCCAGCCGTACTCGGTCTCCGGTCCGTCCGGCTTAATTCCCAACAGGACCGTCAGACGCGATGAGACCTCGACCGCGCGCAGAGCGTCGGAGACATGGCGCATCAGTACGGAATCGTCGCTGACATAGTGATCAGACGGGAAGATCGCCACAGCGCCCATATGCCCCCGCTCGATCAGGCGGCGCAGCGCGCAGACCAGGGCGGGAGCGGTCCCGCGATTGTCCGGCTGGACGAGGTGTGCTGACGAAGTGCTACCTCCAAGAATTGGCGCGTAGAACCGCTCATGCGCGCGGTTCAGTACCGTCATCGTCTTCTCGGGGGAAATGATCCGCGAAACCCTGCGCATCGTCTGTTCCAGCAGCGTTTCGCCTTCGAACAGGGGACAAAACTGCTTGGGCAAGTGATAGCCGTAAACCTTTCGGGTAAAGGAACTGAGTCGGACTCCTTCGCCGCCGGCAAGAATCACTGCAGCATGTTTGGATCGAACCGAATCCTGGTTGGCGAACAAAGGATCGCGGGTCCCATTGCGATCGATCATCCCGAACTCAGACATTTGAGCCGTCTCCCCATCGATCGCTCGCGCCAGATCGACGTGTGGTCAGCAAGGTTCGCTTTCGGAGATTCAGAAAGATGCAATGCATATGCCGAGAATTTTTCCGCTGCCTCTATTGGATTTTCAGAACCAAGAATGAATTCAGTAGTTTTTACGTAACGGTGGACTGATACAGCGGTTTCGTTGCCGACTCTCGCATCGACCAATAAGTAATTTGTTTATAGAGTTGAAAAAATTACCTGCTAATCCTAGAAAAAAGATCGATTCCTCGCGCTTAATCGTGGCCCCGCTCTTGCTCCGTGGGATTGGCTGGCTTCCCTCCACCTCCAGCACTGGGAAAGTTTTGCCGAACTGAACGCGAGGGGTTGATCCGATGAACGGCACTATGAGAACGATGCCCGGCAATCCCTATCCGCAGGGTGCCAACTGGGACGGAGCGGGTGTCAACTTTTCGCTCTTCAGCGAAAATGCGACCGGCGTCGAAATTTGCCTGTACGATGACCGCGACGAGAATCTCGAGACCGGCCGTATTGCAGTCACCGAGCAGACCGATCACGTTTGGCATATATATTTGCAAGGCGCCAAACCGGGTTTGCGTTATGGCTATCGCGTCCATGGCCCTTACGACCCCAACAACGGCCACCGCTTCAATCCGGCGAAGCTGTTGGTAGATCCCTACGCAAAGTCCATCGACGGATTCCTCCGCTGGGATGATGCCTTGTTCGGCTATACGATCGGTCACAAGGAAGAAGACTTAAGCCGCGACGATCGCGACAGTGCCCCGTTCGTGCCCAAGAGCGTAGTCGTCGATCCTTATTTTGACTGGCGCAACGATGCCCTTCTGCGCATACCATGGCACGAGACGATCATTTACGAACTGCACGTCAAGGGCTTCACGATGTTGCATCCGGAGATACCGGCAGATCTGCGCGGAACCTATGCGGGCCTCGCCCATCCGGCGGCTGTCGACTATCTGACCAAGCTTGGAATTACGTCAGTCGAGTTGATGCCGATACACCACTCAGTCGCCGACCGGCATCTGCTCGAGCACGGCCTTACGAACTACTGGGGATACAATTCGCTGGGATTCTTTGCGCCTGACGCGCGCTTCTCGGCCTCGGGTTCGGCGGGAGATCAGACCGCGGAATTCAAGAACATGGTTCGCACTCTGCACAGCGCGGGCCTCGAGGTCATCCTGGATGTCGTCTACAACCACACCGCGGAAGGCAACCAGATGGGGCCGACGGTTTGCTTCCGGGGTATAGACAACACCGCATACTACCGCGGCGCGGAAGGGAATCCGCGCTACTACCAGGATTACACCGGATGCGGCAACACGTTGAACATGCGGCATCCGCGCACGCTGCAGTTGCTGATGGACAGCTTGCGCTACTGGGTAACCGAAATGCATGTCGATGGATTTCGATTCGACCTGGCAGCGACGCTGGCCAGAGAGCTGCACGAGGTCGATCGCCTGGGCGCGTTCTTCGATATCATTCACCAGGACCCCGTTTTGTCGCAGGTCAAGCTGATCGCGGAGCCGTGGGATTTGGGCGAGGGCGGCTACCAGGTCGGCAACTTTCCGGTGTTATGGTCTGAATGGAACGGTCGCTATCGCGACTGCGTGCGTGACTATTGGCGCGGCGCCGATCAAAGTCTGGCAGAATTTGCGTCGCGGCTGACCGGCAGCTCGGACTTGTACGAATCGGGTGGCCGCAAGCCATACGCAAGCATCAACTTTCTTACGGCCCACGACGGCTTCACCCTGAATGACCTGGTCAGTTACAACGATCGACACAACGAAAAAAATGGTGAAGAGAATCGCGACGGCGAGTCCAACAATCGGTCGTGGAACTGCGGCGTCGAGGGTCCCAGCAACGACAGCAAAGTAATCACATTGCGAAATCGCCAAAAGCGCAATTTCATGGCGACACTGTTCCTGTCGTTGGGCGTTCCGATGCTGCTCGCCGGCGACGAATTCGGCCGCACTCAAGAAGGCAACAACAACGCCTACTGCCAGGACAACGAAATTTCCTGGCTCGATTGGCAAAATATAGATACCAAGCAACTCGCCTTCACCCACCAGATTATCGAGTTTCGCAAGCAGCATCCGGTATTTCGACGCCGAAAATGGTTCCAGGGGAGATCAATTCGCGGCAGCGACGTAAATGATCTCGCGTGGTTTCGTCCCGATGGCGAGCAGATGTCAGACGAGGACTGGGGCGCGGGTTTCGCGAAATCGCTGGGAGTGTTTCTCAACGGCGACGACGTTAACGTCGACGAAGCCGGCCGCCGCGTCCTCGACGAATCTTTCTACCTGATTTTCAATGCCCACTGGGAGCCGGTGGAATTCGTACTGCCACCTCAAAGATGGGGACACAGTTGGAGCCGCGTGCTGGACACCAGGAATGGAGCGGCGCCAACCGAAGACACCTGGCAACGAGCCGCGGGGACCAAGATCAATGTCGATTCGCGATCGCTGGTTGTGATGCGCCGTGTTGCGTGAACCGCTATCCACGTACCGCGTTCAACTCAATAGTCAATTCGGCTTCGACGATGCGGCCGGAATTGTCCCTTACCTGCGGGAACTGGGTATCGACCAGCTGTATTGCTCGCCATACTTCCAGGCCGCGCCGGGCAGCACTCACGGCTACGACGTAGTCGATCATTCGAAGGTGAATCGCGAGTTGGGCGGCATGAGCGCCTTCGATCGAATGTGCGCGGCGCTCGAGCGGTCGAACATGGGTCAAATGCTCGACATCGTGCCCAATCACATGGCGATCTCGCGCGAGAATCCGTGGTGGTGGGACGTCCTCGAGAACGGCCCATCGAGCGCCTACGCCGCCTTTTTTGACGTCGATTGGGAACCGCCCGAGACTCGCATCCACAATACGGTGCTGATGCCGGTGCTCGAGGATCAGTACGGGATCCTGCTAGAGGCCGGCAGACTGAAGATCTATCGTACCGGGCCGAAATTTGAGGTCCGCTACGGCGATGAAGTGTTCCCGGCTGGGCCGCGCTCGTTGTGGCAGATTCTCGCTCCGGCCGCGGTAAAATGCGGGAGCGAGGAACTGGCGTTTCTCGCCGACGGTTTCGACATCTTGCCGCGGCCCGCTGCGACCGATCTCAAGAGCGTCACCCGCCGACATCGCGACAAGATCTTGCTCGCCGACATGCTGGCAAAGCTGCTGAGCCAAGACCCCGCCGTTGCGAGCGCCGTCGACGAAGTAGTGGCGCACCTGAACGCCGATCCGGATCTGCTGCACGAGTTTCTCGAGCAACAGAACTATCGCGTCGCGTATTGGCGAATGGCCTCGCGCGATTTGGGTTACCGCCGCTTTTTCGATATCAACTCGCTGGTCGGCCTCAGAATCGAGCACGAGCGGGTCTTCGAAGCGACCCACAAGTTGGTCCGGAACTGGGTGGCGGAAGGCCGCCTCACGGGGCTGCGCGTCGATCATCCCGATGGATTACGCGATCCGCTGGAATATTTTCAGCGCCTGCGCGCCGCCTGCCCCAATACCTGGATCGTGGCCGAGAAGATTCTTCTTGGCTCTGAGAGCCTGCGTGAGTCGTGGCCGATCGAGGGCACCACCGGTTACGACTTTCTCAACCTGGCGGGGCGGCTCTTCGTCGATCCGGCCGGTACGCAGCCTTTGACTGATTTTTATCGCGAGTTCACGGGCGAGTCGTCCGATTACGCCGCATTGGTTCGCGCCCGCAAACAATTTGCGATGCGCGATACCCTCGGCAGCGAGATCAACACGCTCACCGCGATGCTGCTCGATCTCTGCGAAGCTGACCGCTTGCATCGCGATTATACCCGCCACGAAGCGCACGAGGTTATCCGCGCCGCCATGGCCTGCGTTCCGGTTTACCGCACCTACGTTCGTGAGCCGCGCGAGGTCGCGCCTGAAGACGGTCGCCAGA
Source organism: uncultured delta proteobacterium (assembly GCA_963842215.1). Taxonomy (GTDB): domain Bacteria; phylum Desulfobacterota; class Binatia; order Binatales; family Binataceae; genus Binatus. The sequence goes on from CAWJFQ010000010.1 coordinate 510,593, forward strand.
TCTCCGCGTCGATCGAAGCCGCCAAAGCATACCGTTCTGATCTCGACGCGCGACTATTCGATTTTGTGCGTGACATCCTGACGCTCAAGACCGGCGGAAAAATGGGCGCCGAGCTCGCGCTGCGGTTCCAGCAGATCTCCGCTGCCGTCATGGCCAAGGGCGTCGAGGACACCGCCTTCTATTCCTTCAACCGGCTGCTCGCGCTCAACGAAGTCGGCGGCGATCCCGATTGCTTCAGCGTCACGCCTGCGGAGTTCCTCACGTGGTGCGCCAGGATGCATCGTGACTGGCCGTACACCATGCTCGCGACCTCGACCCACGACACCAAGCGCAGCGAAGATGTGCGCGCCCGGCTTTTCCTTATCTCCGAACAACCCGAGCAATGGGCCCGCGCGGTAACGCAGTGGGCCGCGATCAACGATCGTCATCGAACCGACGAGTTCCCCGATCGGAATTTCGAGTATCATCTATACCAGTCGATGGTCGGCGCGTGGCCGCTCGAAAAATCCCGGCTGCTCGCCTACGCGGAAAAAGCCGCGCGTGAAGCCAAGGTCTACACCTCGTGGACTGATCCCGTGCCAGCCTACGAATCGGCGGTGCGGAAATTCATCGACGCCATCTTCGACGATTCCAGCTTCATCGCCGCTCTTAACAATTTTGTCGCATCGCTGATTTATCCTGGCCGAATAAATTCGCTCGCGCAGACTCTTCTGAAGCTCACCGCGCCCGGCGTGCCCGACTTCTACCAGGGCGCGGAGCTTTGGCACCTCGCTTTGGTCGATCCCGACAATCGCCGCCCGGTTGATTTCGCCTTGCGGCGACGGGTGCTCGCCGATCTCAAGGACGCCACTCCCGAGATCGCAATGAAGCGTATCGACGACGGCATGCCAAAGCTGTGGCTGATTCGCAACGCACTCGCAGTCCGCCAGCGTCACCCCGAATGGTTCGGCCCGCGAGCGGGAATCGACCCGATCAGAGCACGCGGTGCCCGCCTCGACCACGTCGTCGCATTCATGCGCGGCGAATCGGTGATTGCGATCGTGCCGCGATTGGTTGCGAAGCTGGCCGGCGACTGGCGCGACACGGAGGTCGAGCTGCCCGCCGGCGATTGGACCAATCAGATGACCGGTGAGCGGTTGCGCGGAGGCTCGACACGCCTTGCCGACCTGATGCGCCGATTCCCGGTCGCATTGCTGGCGCGCGAAAGGATCTCGCCGTGAATCGCCGCAGCGTCTGGGCGCCGTCTGCTACCAGCGTCGCGATGGTCACGGCGGATCAACGCATCGAGATGCGTCGTGCGGAACGTGGATGGTGGCGCGTCGAATTGAGTGCCGAACTGTTGCGCTCCGACTACGGCTTCAGCCTCGACGGCGGCGATCCCCTCCCGGATCCCCGCTCACCTTACCAGCCGCACGGCGTCCACGGATTGTCGCGCCCGGTCGATCATTCCGCGTTTGTCTGGCGTCACGCGCGATGGCGGCAGGCGCCGTTGTCTTCCGCCATCGTCTACGAATTACACATCGGAACCTTCACGCCCGCTGGCACCTTTGACGCCGCCGCCGACCGCCTCGGGTACCTGCGCGATTTGGGCGTCACTCATGTCGAGTTGATGCCGGTGGCTGAATTCTCGGGCGCGCGCGGATGGGGTTACGACGGCGTCGATCTCTACGCGCCGCATCACTCGTACGGCGGTCCCGACGCGATGAAGCGCTTCGTCGATGCGGCGCATGGCCACGGGCTCGGCGTGATTCTCGACGTCGTTTACAATCACCTCGGACCGGAGGGCGCCTATCTCAGCAAATTTGGTCCCTACTTTACCGATCGCTACCGCACGCCGTGGGGTGACGCCGTCAACCTCGACGATCGGGACAGCGACGATGTCCGGCAATTTTTCTGCGACGACGCGTTGATGTGGCTTCGCGACTATCAAGTAGACGGACTGCGCCTCGACGCGATCCACGCGATTTTCGACGGCTCCGCGACGCATTTTCTGGAACAGCTTGGCGCGCAGGTTCATGATCTCGAGGCGGAGGTCGGACGCCCGCTCATCGTGATCGCTGAAAGCGATCTGAACCTGCCACGCGTCGTCACTCCGCGCGAGGCGGGCGGCTACGGCCTCGACGCGCAGTGGAACGACGATTTTCATCACGCGTTGCATACTATTCTGACCGGCGAGCAGGCCGGCTACCTCGCCGACTTTGGTTCGATCGCGCAACTGGCGAAGTGTCTCACGCGCGGCTTCGTCTACGACGGCGTGTATTCGAGGAGTCGCCGTCGAACCCATGGCGCGCCGGTGGCGGGACTCTCGGCCCATCGATTCGTCGCGTTCATTCAGAATCACGATCAGGTTGGCAATCGCGCGATGGGCGAGCGCTTCGGCCATCTCGTGACAATCGATCGGCTCAAGATCGCCGCGGCAATGCTGATGACCGCGCCGTTTGTGCCGATGTTGTTCCAGGGCGAGGAGTGGAACGCGTCGACTCCGTTCCTGTACTTCACCGATCATCAGGATGCGGATCTGGCAGAAGCCGTGCGCAAAGGCCGCCGGCGGGAATTCGCGCACTTCGTCGCCAACCTATCGGAGATTCCCGATCCGCAAGCTCACGAGACGTTCGAGCGCTCCAAACTCGCTTGGGATGAGCTCGACCGCGGTGAGCATCGCGAGATCTTCGAATGGTATCGGCGGCTTATCCGGCTTCGTCGCTGCGTGCGCGATTTCGAGAATGGCCGCCTCGACCTCGACGCGGTCACTTTCGATGAGGCTGCGCGCTGGATAAGCGTCAACCGCGGTCAATCTGTTGTGATCTGCAACTTTGCGTCTATTTCGCAGCGCGTGCCGGTCGCGAATGCGAGTCGCCTCGACATCGTACTCGCTTCGAAGTCCGACGCTCGAATCGACGGCGACATGATCGATCTGCCGCCCGTCGCAATCGCGATTTTAACGTCGAAAGATCGCGATCCTTCTGGCGGGGCATCTGCGGGAACATCGCAATGAACAGCCGCATCGAGGACTATGCTCTGATCGGAAACCTGTGCACTGCCGCGCTGGTCAGTCGCACGGGTTCCATCGACTGGCTCTGCCTGCCCCGGTTTGATTCGGGCGCGTGCTTCGCATCGCTTCTCGGCAGCAACGAAAACGGGCGCTGGCTGCTGGCCCCACAGGGCAACGTCAAGCAAGTGCGGCGGCGCTATCGCGACAATACGCTGATTCTGGAAACCGAGTTCGAGACTGACAGCGGCGTCGCGACCGTCGTCGACTTTATGCCGATTGCCGAACGGCCAGAGCAGGTCGATGTGATTCGCGTTGTGAACGGCCTCCGCGGCCGGGTGCAGATGCGCACCGAAGTGGTCTTCCGTTTTGACTACGGGCGCACGCTCCCCTGGGTTCGAAAACGCGACTACGGTCTCAGCGCAGTCTCGGGCCCCAGCGCGATCGCGTTCCGAACCGCCGTTCCCTTGCGCAGTGAGGAATATACGACCGTCGGCGAATTCACTGTCAGCGAAGGTCAATCGGTCACCTTCAGGTTGACGCAGTATCCTTCGCACGAAGATGAGCCCGGCGACGCCGATCCGCTCCGCATGCTGGCCGCGGCCGAACAGTGGTGGCGCGATTGGGCCAGCCGCTGCGTTTGCCAGGGCGAATGGCGCGATGCGGTCGTTCGATCGCTCATCACGCTGAAGGCTCTCACCTTCGCCTCGACCGGCGGTATCGTAGCTGCGCCGACCACCTCGCTTCCCGAGAGTCTCGGCGGTCCGCGCAACTGGGATTATCGATTCTGCTGGCTTCGCGATTCGACTTTCACGCTCTATGCCCTGTTGATTTCCGGCTATACGGATGAGGCGCGCGAGTGGCGCGAGTGGCTGCTGAGGGCGATAGCCGGTCATCCGCAGGATACACAGATCATGTATGGCGTCGCAGGCGAACGAATGCTCACCGAGATGGAACTGCCGTGGCTCGCTGGCTACGAGAAGAGTGCTCCCGTGCGTATCGGCAATGCCGCGCATCAGCAATTTCAACTCGATGTGTATGGCGAGGTGATCGACACCTTGCACGTCGCCCGCAAATACAAACTGGAACGCAACGACGACGCGTGGCGGCTGCAGAGCGCGCTGATGGATTTTCTCGAGACCGGCTGGAAGCAGCCCGATGAAGGGATTTGGGAAGTGCGCGGCCCGCGTCGCGATTTCACGCATTCCAAAATGATGGCATGGGTGGCGGTCGATCGATCGATAAAAGAAATTCGTGAAGGCTACGGTGACGGACCTCTCGACCGATGGCTTGCCTTGCGCGACGAGATTCATCGCGACGTCTGCACGCGCGGCTTCGATGCGGACCGAAACGCTTTCGTCCAATATTACGGCTCGAAATCTCTCGATGCGTCACTGCTCATGATGCCGCTGGTTGGCTTTCTGCCCGCAAAGGATCTGCGCGTGGTCTCAACCGTCCGCGCGATCGAGCATGAGCTTGTCTACCGCGGCTTGGTGCTGAGGTACCCGACTGATACCGGCGTCGACGGCCTGCCGCCGGGTGAGGGAGCCTTCGTGCCATGCACCTTCTGGCTCGCCGACAACTACGCGCTCGCCGGCCGTCATCAGGAAGCGCGCGATCTCTTCACGCGCCTGCTCGATTTGCGCAACGACGTTGGCCTCCTCTCCGAGGAATACGATCCGGTTCTTCACCGCCAGCTCGGGAATTTTCCGCAAGCCTTCACCCACGTGTCGCTGGTCAATACCGCGCACAATCTCATGCCTGTAAAAGGTCCCGCCGCTCATCGCTCCGAGCGCTGATCGATCTAGCTGACGCGAGCCGATGCATCACCTGCGCACATCGTCAATTTCGCGTGTTCACCAATCACTCGCGCTGGTGCTCGCAGTGCTGCTTGCTGGATGCCACACCTCACCTGCGCCCGAACAACTCAACATCGCGCTGGCGGTCTTCCCGGACGAGGCCGCGCGCTACGAGGCGTTCCTCGCCGATTTCGAATCGCAGCATCATGTACATGTCAAAGTTTTCGCGCAAACCTATAGCGACATACTCCAGGCGATGCGGGTGCAGGCTGCCAGTCGCGGATCGCTTGACCTCGTCGAACTGGATCTCGCGATGTTGGGCGAGGGACATCAGTACGCGCAGCCCCTCGACGCGGTAGTGTCGCCGTCCGCGCGGCCGTTATTTTCCAACGAGGCGTGGAACGCGGGGACTGTCGATGGCCACCTTTACTTTGTTCCGCATCGGCTGATGTGGCAGGCGATGATCTACAATCGCGTCGAGGTCCCCACGCCGCCCGCCAACTGGAATGATCTGGAGCGTTTTGCGCGCGAGCATCCCGGCAAACTGGCGCTGAAAGGCGCTCGCTACGAGGGCGCAATTTGCGACGTGATGCCGCTGGTGTGGACCGCCGGCGGCAGCGAGTGCGCGCCCGACTCGCCTGGCTCGATCCGGGCGATGGAGTTTCTTCTCCAACTCGCTCCCGACCTGAACGCCGAGTCGGCCGTCTTTCGCGAGATGTCAGTGCTCGAAGCGCAGGCTCGCGGGTCGGTCTGGATTCATTTCAACTGGCCGTTCGCGATTGCCTATCTTCAATCGAAAGGCTTGGCCCCCAGCGTCGATCTCAGCGCGGCCATTCCTGCCGGCCCCGATGGCCGGGCTACCCCGCTTGGCGGCGGTTACCTCGCCATTCCAAATTCCGCGCAGCATCAGAAGCTCGCCGCGGAGTTCATTCAATATTTGCTGGCCGCTAACGTACAGGCCAAGTTGAGCCGCGAACTCGGATGGTACGGCAGTGTGCCGCCGGCGCCGGGCAGCGAAGATGCGAAACTTTACGCCGGCTATGTCGCGATGCGTCCGTTCGTGCGAGCGCGCTCAACCGTCGACTGCTACGCCGATCTGAGCGATCAGTGGCGGCGTGCCATTCGCGCCGTGCTATTCGACAATGATTCGCCGAAGTCGGCGATCGCTTCGAACATCCTCGATGCTCCCGATCGATGTGATTGCGAGCAACCCGCTTCGAGTCTCGCGCCATGAATGCGGCGGCAAAACGGCTGCGCACAATCTTCGTCGTCGCGCCGTGCATCTTCATGACCGCGATACTCGTGCTGCCTGCCTTGAATGGCCTGGTTCTCTCTTTCGATCGCAACGGTCCTTCGCTCGGCAACTACGCGATGCTGTTTGATGACCCGATGTTCTGGCGCGCGCTTGCAAACAACCTGCTGGTTCCATTAGGGAGCGTGATGGTCGAATTTGCATTCGGACTTGCGCTCGCCTTGTCGCTTACCGCGAGTCCCCAGCGCTCCGCATTGATCGAGACCGCGGCCATACTTCCGTTCGCGATTCCCGAAATCGTCATCCTGACTCTCGCCCGTTATATCTTCATCCCGCGCGGATATCTGAACGGCGCCATCGCCATGACCGGGATGCACATGCTTCCCTGGCTCAGCCCGCGCAGCTCGCTCGCGATGCTCACGGTTATCGTGGTTGACGCGTGGCACGTGACGCCGGTCGTCATGCTGATGTTGATGGCAGGCCTGCAAACCATCCCGGCGGAACTCTACGAGGCGGCGCGTCTCGACGGCGCGGGAACGTTCGCGACTTTCAGGTTCGTGACGATTCCGATGCTGATGCCGGCCATCGTCGGCGCCTTGATCCTGCGCGGCATCGACGCGCTAAGGATTTTTTCAACCGTGCTCGTACTCACTGGGCCCGAAGGGGTTCCGGTGTTGTCGACCTACTCGTACAGCTTGTGGGATGACGCGCAGAAACCGCACATGGCGATGGCGGCCTCTATGATACTGGCGCTGATGGTCACGATTATCGGGGTCGGCGGCCTGTTGTTCGCGCGCCGGTTCTCGCGCGATGACGGAGCGCTGGCGTGAACGGTCCGACGCGCAACGACTCTGACGGCGGCGGCTTGGCGGCTGCGCGCTTAGCGCTGAATGCGTTTGTGGTCGTGGCCGCGGTGCTGCCGCTTTACATCCTGGCAAAACAGTCGGTGACTCCCGAGCTCGAGACCTTCGCCTGGCCGCCCAATTGGCTGCCGCATCGTTTGACCCTCGCTTACTTCGTCAGTGTGTTCGAGGTGAAGGAACTTCGCAGCGCAATCTTAAGAAGCCTGGCCGTCGCCACTGTCTCTGCGGCGATTGCCACTTCGCTGGGCGCGATGCTGGCGCATGCAATGTCGCGCAGCCCGCTCGCGCAGCGCGTCGGTTTTTCCACCGTATCGGGGGTCAGGCTGTTGCCGATGATCACGGTGGCTATTCCGCTCGGCATTATTCTGGCGACTCTTGGAATCTACGATTCGCCCAGCGGAATCGGACTGGCCGTAGTTCACGCCGCGATTGCAGTGCCCACTGCCGCGCTGACAATGTACGCGTCGTTCGCCGCGATTCCGCTGGAGATCGAAGAAGCCGCATGGATCGACGGCGCGTCACCGCTGCGAATCTTCCTGACCATCGATCTACCGCTGGCCCGCTCCGCGATCGCGACCGCCTTGATACTTTGCTTCATTCTGAGCTGGGATGAATTCGGATTTGCGTTGCTGGTGCAGCAGACCAATCGCACACTCCCGCCGCTGCTCTATTACTACACCGTTTTCGGCAACGTCGGACCCGCCAGCGCGCTCGCGTTGCTGATGATGGTTCCCGCGCTGTGCGTCGTCGTAGCCCTGGGTCCGTCTTTGCGCGGTGCGTTGACGGCGGGCAGCTCGCGATAGGCGCGACCATGGCCGACCTTGCCATTCGCAACCTGACGCGTAGATTCCCTTCGGGCGGAGGCGTTTCTGACGTCTCTCTCAAAGTGCCCAGCGGAGAATTTGTGGTGCTGCTCGGCCCCTCGGGATGCGGCAAGACCACGCTGCTCCGAATGATCGCCGGCCTCGAACATCCCGACAGTGGCGAGATTCAGATCGGCAAAGCAGGCGAAGCCGGCATCGGCACGCATCGCGAGGCGATCGCGATGGTGTTCCAGAACTTCGCGCTTTATCCGCACATGTCTGTGTTTCAGAACATCGCGTTCCCGCTAAAACTCCGGCATATAGCGCGCGACGAGACTGAGCGGCGGGTAAAGGAAAGCGCAGCCAAGTCTGGACTGACCGTCGATCTCAAGCGCTTTCCGCGCGAATTATCGGGTGGCGAACGGCAACGCGTCGCACTTGCTCGAGCGCTGGTGCGGGAGCCGGAGATCATCCTGATGGACGAAGCGCTCGCGAGCCTTGACGCACAACTGCGCTCTTCGCTGCGCCTGGAGTTGAAGGAATTTCAGCGCCGCACCGGGCGCACCTTCGTCTACGTGACTCATGACCAGGTTGAAGCATTGGCGCTGGCGGACAGGCTGGTGGTGATGCGCAATGGAAGAGTCGAGCAGCTAGGAGCTCCGCAGCAGATTTTCGATTTCCCGCAAAGTGAATTTGTCGCGGCCTTCGTGGGCAACCCGCCGATGAACTTCCTGCTCGCCGACCACACTCGAACCGGCGGCCTCACCGTCAGCGGCGTCGATTTCAAGATCAGGCTGCCCGAAGACGCTCCCGCCCAAATCAAGATCGGGATTCGTCCTAACGATCTGTCTCTTGAGCCCGGAGATGGACGCGTTTCGATCGAAGTCGTGGTCGAAAGCGTCGAGTTCTCAGGCGCGACTTACATCGTGTACGCGAAGCTGGGAAACAGTGCGATTCGCGCGGAGTTGCCGCGGCGTGTCGAAGCCGGCGCGCATTTGAGACTCTATATCGACCCCGCGCGAGTGCATCTTTTCGATTCGTCGACAGGCCAGCGCATCGGCTCGCGCGAGGCTGCCTAATCGTAGGCGCGTCGATGCGAATAGAATCGTTTATGGGCGCGTCGTTGAGCTTGACGAATCTCGTGCTGCTGCCACGCCCACATCCCGATGGCGACGGCGCCTACTATCGCGGCGCCGATAAGGGCTGACCGCTCCGCGTTGGGGTCGGGGTAAGGATTATTCCACTCCGCAGGCGGGGCCCCCTGGGTCGAATATCCTTGCGGCGGCACTGCTTGCGGTTGATAGGACTGTGGCGGAAGACCTGCGCTTGGGGTGCCGCCGCCGTGCTCTTCACCTTCGCGCATGTAGTCGTCCAGACTGCCGACGGGCGGAAGATTCGCTTCCGCCAATTGGATGTTGGCAGGGTTAACTTTCATGCTAAAGGCCGCTTCACCGAATTCAGGCGAAATATCAGCGAAGGCAGGAGCGCTCAGTGATCCGAGGGCCGGAAGGATCAGCATCGCGAGTACAAGCGCAATCAGAATTCGTCGGTCGCGAATTGTTTTATGTACTCGCAAGATAAACCCTTCCACTCGCAGGTGGCCGCTATATAGACGCGGCCATCGATGAACCGGTTACGACGGAAAACTCAGACGGTGGCGGGAACTTCAAACCACAGGGCGGCGAGGGGAGGCAACGTGAGCGTTAGCGAGTGCGGGAGTCCGTGCCACGGTGTCTGGTGCGCGGTGACCGCGCCCGCATTGCCCTGATTGCTGCCGCCGTAGAGAAACGAGTCGCTGTTGAGAAGTTCGCGATAGACGCCGGGCGTGGGAACGCCGACGCGATAACCGTAGCGCACAACGGGCGCGAAGTTGCAGACGCAGATCAGCCGGCGGCCGCTGGACGGCGCGATGCGCATGAAGGCGATGATGTCCTCATCCGAGTTGTTGGCATCGATCCACTGGAAACCGCCCGGCTGGTGATCGGCTTCCCACAATGCAGGCTCGGCCCGGTAGAGGCGATTGAGATCGCGCACGAGATTCTGCAGGCCGCGATGATCGGACTCGTCGAGCAGATTCCAATCAAGACTGGCGTCATGATTCCATTCGCGCCATTGCCCAAATTCGCCACCCATGAACAGAATTTTCTTTCCCGGCCGCGCCCACATGTAGCTATACAACGCGCGCAGGTTGGCGAACTTCTGCCAACGATCGCCGGGCATCTTGTCGAGCAGCGAACGCTTGCCGTACACGACCTCATCGTGAGAGAGCGGCAGCATAAAATTTTCGGACCACGCGTACACGAAGCCGAAGGTCAGATCGCGGTGATGAAATCGCCGATAGATAGGCGGCTTGCTGAAGTAGTCGAGCGTGTCGTGCATCCATCCCATATCCCACTTGAAGCCGAAACCGAGACCCCCCACATACAGGGGCCGGCTGACGCCGGGCCATGAAGTGGACTCCTCGGCAATCATCATAACGCCCGGATGACGTCCGTAGACCTGGCGATTGAGCTCCTTGAGAAATGAAATCGCCTCGAGATTCTCGTTGCCGCCGTGGATATTTGGCACCCATTCACTGCTTTTGCGGCCGTAGTCGAGATAAAGCATCGAGGAAACAGCGTCCACGCGAATGCCGTCGGCATGGAATTCCTCGAGCCAGTACTTTGCACTGCCCAACAGAAAACTTCGCACTTCGTCGCGGCCGAAATTGAAAATGAAGGTGTTCCATTCCGGATGGAAGCCCTGGCGCGGATCGACATGCTCGAATAGCGCACTGCCGTCGAAGCGGCCGAGCCCAAACGCATCGGTCGGGAAGTGCGCCGGCGTCCAGTCGAGAATGACGCCGATCCCGTTTTGATGCAGGCAGTCGACCAGGTAACGGAAGTCGTCGGGCTCGCCGTAGCGAGCGGTTGGGGCGTAATAACCGGTCGTTTCATAGCCCCATGAACCGGTGAACGGATGCTCCATCACTGGAAGGAATTCGACGTGGGTGAAGCCGACGTCGGACAGGTAATCAACGAGCTTCGGAGCGAGTTCACGATAGGTCAGCGGACGGTTGCCTTCTTCGGGAACCCGCCGCCAGGAGCCGATATGCATTTCATAAATTGCGGCCGGGCGTCGCAGCGGATCGCGGCTGTTGCGCTCCGACATCCAGGCAGTGTCGTTAAATGAGTAATCAGATCGATATACTCTCGATGCGGTAGCAGGTGGACACTCAGTAGCTATTGCGAATGGGTCACTCTTAATAGTCAATTCGCCCGCTCTTGGGCGAATCTCAAATTTGTAGTTGGACCCAGCCGCCAGATCGGGAACGAAGATTTCCCACACGCCCGAGCTGCCGAGCATCCGCATCAGGTCGAGGCGACCGTCCCAGCTATTGAAGTCTCCGACCACACTGACGCCGGCTGCGTTGGGCGCCCACACCGCGAAACCGGTGCCGGAAACGCCTGTGAGCTCGCAAACGTGGGCACCGAGCTTGTCCCAAATCCGCTCGTGTTTCTGCTCGGCCCACAGGTGAAGGTCCAAATCGCCCAGTCGGGGCGGGAACGAGTAGGGTGAGCGAATCGTTACCACGAGGCCGCCGGAGTAGTGAATCCTAAGCTGGTATGGGAAAACCTCGCGTCGTTCGGATACACAAATCTCGAACAATCCAGGCTCGGGCCGCTTGAGCATCTCGCGCGCCGGCTCGTCGCCGACGAGCAGAAATATCTCCTGAGCGTTGGGACGATATGCGCGCACAATCACGCCGCGATCGGTCGGATGAGCGCCAAGAATCGAATGAGGATCCTGGTGCCTTAAGCTCAGCAGGCGCTTGAGGTCTTCGGCTGGAATATTGGAGAAAGCCGGGTCGCTGGATTTCGCCAGCTGCAGACTATGGTCGCGGGCTTTCATGGGATCCGGGCTTGGGGACAATCAGGCTTTGAGTATTACTACTTTCCAAACCGAGCAACTGACCAATACTGAGTAATGGGATCAATAGCCACTCTGGACGATTGTTAAGCTCGTAACCAAGTTCGTAAATAGCCTTATCCATCACGAAGGCGTCGAGTAGTATTCTGAGCTCGTCGTTGCTCTTCGGGATGAACGACGCGGCGCCGGCCGCTTCCAGGTAACCCTTGAGAAAGGCCCATGACGACCAGGTTCGCCAGAAGTCCGCCCATGGCTTCATGCTGGCGAAGTCAAATTTACCCAAGGCTCCGATTTTCAGTTGCTCGATGGTCGAGGTCAGCGCCGCGTAGTGAAACGATCGGAGCATCCCGGCGACGTCTCTCAATGCCGCACGCTTGAGGCGGCGCTCGGTCAGCGGACGCGCAGGCTCGCCTTCGAAATCGATGATGGCGAAGTCCTTGCCAGTGTACAGCATCTGGCCGAGATGCAAGTCGCCGTGAATGCGCATCCGCACCACACTCATCTTGCAGCGAAGAAAAGCGTCGAAGCGCGCGGCAATGTCGCGCTGATGCGAAGCGATGAGTTGCGCCTGATCGCGCAAGTCTTTCGGCACAATCGAGGCGCGGCTGTTGATCATGCGCATCACGCGAGCCAACAGATTCTGCATCGATTGAAAGGTCGAGCGCTGGTACAGCGTCGAGTAAGGCTCAGGCGCGAATTCAGGATCGTCGGCCGTGGAAGCCAACGCCAGGTGAAGCTCGGCGAGACGCTTGCCCATCAGGCGCGCAGCGTCGAGGTAATGACCAATCAATTCGGCTGCCAGCGGGTCCGCCTCCCGCAGCGTGAGCAGCTCGACGAGCGTCTTCTGCGTCGACGGCGGCGGATCAGACCTGGTTGCCGCATTCTCTAGAAAACGTTCAAGTTCTCCGAGTGTGAAATGCCAGGCGTCGCCTTCGTTCGGGACGAAGCCCTGCAGTATCGCGAGATTTTTTTTCTCGCCCGTGCCCGAACTGTAATCTATCCACCCTGCCACTGGGGGAACGTGAGAAAACAGCGCGTGCGAGGTTAGGAACCGGCCGATCTCGAGATCGGGATTGAGACCGGCTTCGATGCGCCGAAAAAGTTTGAGTATGAAACGGTCGCCATACACCGCGGAGCTGTTGCTTTGCTCGCCCTTCAACACACGAGGTTCGAGCGGCGACTCGGGATCGCCACGCAATTGGTGGAACGCCTGGGTCGCGCCTGGCAGCAGCTCTCCAACCGAGGCCCGATGGCGCCGGCGTCGTGCGATTATCTCGATCAAATCGTTCAGGAAATCCGGATCGACGATCGCGTCGAAAAGGATGCCATCGCCGTCGCCGTTGCGTCCTGAACTAGTCACTTCGGCAATCACCTGGTCCGGCCAGCGCGATCGTATGTCACGAGCCCGATCGCCCGTCGCAATAGCCAGCGGCAATAGATAAGTCTCGGGCTCGGCGTTCGAGTATTCGACATTCAACAGCGCGAGTTGCGGCACGCCGGGACCTTCCGACATTGGCACCGTGTCGGTGACGTGAACGCTGGCTATCGATCTGCTCTTCGCGCGAAACCACCGGCAGTGCGGCAAATAGCTGGGCAACAGCCGCTCGAGTTGTTGGCGGGCGTCGCCGCGCAGAATGCCCTCGAAGCCAGCGTTGATCTGGATGCGCGGAATTGCATAATCGGAGTGTACGGCTGCGGCAGCAACGCCGGGCTGCTCGAGGGAAAACCAGAAAAAGGCATGCGGTCCGAGAGTGAGTAGGTAGGGCAGATCCCCGATGGTCGGAAAAGGCGTGCGGCCAAACAGTTCGATCGGTGTGATGCCCTTGAAGCGCGCCAGATCGAGCTCGACATATTGTACGAAGCGCGAAAGATTGGCGACTACCAATATCAACTGGCCTTCGTAAGAACGGATGAATGCCAGCACGTGCGAATTTTCGGGATTGAGAAACTCCATCGAGCCGCGGCCGAATGCTTTGATCTGTTTGCGCAGCGCAATCAGCCGGCGCATCCACCAGAGCAGCGAGTGGCGATTGCTCTCGTGGGCTTCGACGTTGACACTCTGGTAGTGATACTCGGGATCAATTATCACCGGCAGGATCAGGCGCTGGGGATTGGCCGAAGAAAAACCGGCGTTCCGATCAGCGGTCCATTGCATCGGAGTACGAACTCCATCCCGATCGCCGAGATAGACATTGTCTCCCATTCCGATTTCGTCGCCGTAATAAATGAAGGGTGTTCCCGGTAGTGAGAACAGCAACGCATTATTCAGTTCAATAGTACGTCGATGGTTGCCGAGCAGTGGCGCAAGACGGCGGCGAATACCTAGATTGACTCTCATTCGCGCGTCTTGCGCATATGCGCGATACATATAGTCGCGCTCTTCGTCGGTCACCATCTCCAGAGTCAGCTCGTCATGATTGCGTAGAAACAACGCCCACTGGCAGGTCGGATCGATCTCCGGAGTCTGCGCCCAGATGTCGGTCAGCGGAAATCGATCTTCCATTCTCACCGACATGAACATTCGCGGCATCAGCGGAAAGTGGAACGCCATATTGCATTCCTTGCCCTCCGCCAGATACGCGACCGCATCTTCCGGCCACTGATTTGCCTCGGCAAGCAGCATTCGGCCGGGAAACCTAGCGTCGATGTAGGCACGCAGTTCACGCAGGAATGCGTGGGTTTCGGGTAAATTCTCGCAGTTGGTTCCTTCGCGCTTGAAAAGATACGGAACCGCGTCGAGCCGGAGCCCGTCAACACCGAGCCCGAGCCAGAACGCGATCACTCGGCGAATTTCCCGGATGACCGCTGGATTATCGTAATTGAGATCCGGCTGATGCGAGTAAAAGCGATGGAAGTAGTACGCCCTGGCCAGCGGATCCCATGACCAGTTGGATGGCTCGAAATCCTGAAAAATAATCCGCGCGTCCTTGTAGCGCTCCGGCGTATCGCTCCAGACATAGTAATCGCGATGTATACTTCCAGCGGGAGAACGGCGCGCCCGTTGAAACCACTCATGACGATCTGAGGTATGATTGAGTACTAACTCAGTTACTATTTTCAAATTCCGCCGATGGGCCTCGCGCACGAACACCTTGAAGTCGCGCAACGTCCCGCAGGCGGAGTGTATACTGGTATAGTCAGCAATATCGTATCCGTCATCGCGCATCGGAGATGGATAAAACGGCAGCAGCCAAAGTGTAGTCACTCCCAGCGAATGCAGGTAGTCGAGTTTCGCCGTCAGACCCGGAAAGTCGCCAACCCCGTCGCCATTGCTGTCGTAGAAAGACCGAACCCGAAGCTCGTAAAAGATAGCGTCCTTGTACCAGAGAGGATCGGAATGCGAACCGTTTTCAGAATTCCGGGTGGGCACGTCTGGAACTCACAGGCGCTCTTCAACGCGCAGAATGTGGGCAGGCTCGGAAGTCGGATCGAGCCGCACGTAGTTGCGATCGGACCACACATATTTCGCGCCGGTCAGGAGATCCGTCACTCGGTAGCTTTGACCCGGTGCGACACCCACCGCCTCCGGCGGCACCAGCGCAGTGCAATAGTGGGGGTTGAACGGGTCCAGGTTGACCGCGACGAGGATGATATTCTCCATGTCCGGCGTGGCTTTGGCGAAGAGCATGATTTGATCGTTGTCAGTGCTGAGAAACTGCAGATTCAGAAAGTGCTGAAGCGCGGGATTGTCCCGACGGATCGAATTTATCCGTCCGATAAATTCCTTGATGTTACCGGGTTGATTCCAGTCGCGAACCTTAATCTGGTACTTCTCTGAATTCAGATATTCTTCGGTTCCTGGTACAGCCTGGCGTTCGCACAATTCAAAGCCACTGTAGATTCCATAGGACGGTGATAGAGTCGCCGCCAGCACCAGCCTCATCTTGAAGGCTGCGGGTCCGCCGGTCTGCAAAACAGGCGACAGGATGTCCGGAGTATTGACGAAAAAGTTGGGCCGGAAATACTCACGCATCGGGGTTTGCGTCAGCTCGGTGAGATACTCAGTCAGCTCGAGTTTTGTATTGCGCCAGGTGAAGTAGGTATACGACTGAGTAAAGCCGGCTTTAGCCAGTACTTTCATCACTTTGGGTCGCGTAAACGCTTCCGCCAGGAAAATCACTTCCGGATTGGTGATCTGGATTTGATTTATCAGCCAGTTCCAGAACTGCACCGGTTTTGTGTGCGGATTGTCGACGCGAAAGATTCTCACTCCATGCTTGCGCCAGAATCTGATCACGCGCTCCAACTCCTCGAACAAACCGCGCTGATCAGTGGTGTCGAAATCGATCGGAAAAATATCCTGGTATTCTTTTGGAGGATTTTCGGCGTACTTGATGCTGCCGTCGGGCCGATGGTGGAACCACTGCGGATGCTGATGCACCCACGGATGATCAGGAGAGCATTGAATGGCGAAATCCATCGCCACCTCGATTCCGAGACGATTGGCGGTCGCGCAGAAACGATCGAAGTCGCCCATCGTTCCGAGCGACGGCTCGATCTCGGTATGCCCTCCGGCTTCGCTGCCAATCGCCCACGGACTGCCGGGAGAGTTCGCGTCCCCGTTGAGAACGTTGTCCGGACCCTTGCGATTGGTGTGACCGATCGGGTGGATCGGCGGCAGGTACACGACGTCGAAGCCGAGGTCGCGCAGCTCAGGCAGGCGGCGCTCGGCGTCGAGAAACGTGCCGGACCGCCCTGGCACGTTGCCTTGCGATCGCACAAACATCTCGTACCAGGTTCCGAAGCGAGCCTTCTTGCGATCGACGACCAGTTCCAACAGCGGTTCAAATCGCGTCACGCCAAATCGTTGACCGACGCGACCTGCCACCGCGGAAATCTCTGCGTCGCTGAAGGTTGCCAGCGAAGCCGCGCCGTCGTTGGTCTTTCCGAGTTGCGCGAGAGCGTGCTGGAGCAAGTCGCGATCGGCACCGCGTGCGTCCGAAGCCATTTTCTCGACCAGCGCAATTCCCTCGAGAATATCGGACGCGACCGGCCGTGCTGCACGCACCTTCTTGGTGAAGTCCGCGAGCCAGGTCGCAAACAAATCGGTCCACGCTTCTATCGTGAAAACGTAACGCGCATTGTCGGCGGGGCAGAACTCGCCTCGCCACCGGTCATTGTCGAGCGGGAGCATCGGCGCTTCGTCAAACGCCTCGTCGCGCTTGCGGCGCCATTTGACCGCCGCTCGCACCACTTGATGCCCGTCACGAAAAATAACCGCTTCGACGACGCATCGATCACCGGCGATTCGCTTTGCCGGATAGCGGCCGCCGTCCACCGATGGGGTTACATCTTCGATCACGATATGGTTCGGCCGCCGCGAAAAAATCGGCTGTAAATCGGTATTTGGTTGAGATGAAGGCATGCTTGGCAGAGTCACAAGGGAAATCGAGTCTTCATTGGGCTCAAGGGCGAGCCTGTGCAGTAATCACGAGAAGCAAAACAAAAGCCAAGACCAATTCGAGATTTGATGCAATGAAAAATTACTAATGCCTCGAACTTAGTCATCCAAAGAGAGCGAAAAATCTACACGGTCGCGAACGAAGACCGCATCTCGCTCCATAGATGGTATGCCCGAAGTCGCGGGTCAGGAAAGGTGGCCGGCGGAGGACTGTCGAGCTATGAGGGCTTGCTTTCGAGCGTCGAGTCACGCACCAGGACTCCGTCCGCGTAGAGCTTGCGAATCTGGTCGGCCGGCATTTTGAGTAGCTCGCGTAGAACTCGCTCGTTGTCTTCGCCCAATCGCGCTGAGCGCACTTCCGTCCTGTCCGGCCACGCTGAAAATTTCACTGGAACCCCCGGCAGCGCGACCTTGCCGAGCTGCGGATCATTGACCCAGCGAACCGTCTTGCGCTCGTTCAGATGCGGATGCTTAACCGCCTCGTTGACCGTCAGCACCGGAGCGCACGGCACGCGTTCAGCGTCGAGCGCGGCGATCGCGTCGTCGCGGCTGGGAAGTTTCGACAGCCAATTTTCGATCACGTCTCGCAGTTGTTCCTTGTTGTCGCGACGCCCGCGAGGATCCTTGAAGCGCGGATCGGTCGCTAATTCAGGCATGCCCATCGCACGTACAAGCTGCGGCCATTGATGCGGCGTCGATGTGATCTGAATGTACTGGTCGCCGCGGAATTGAAAAATGCCGGTAGTACCGCCGTCGGGATGCAACGAGCCGCTTCGCGTCGGGCGAAACTTGTCGCCGCGCAGCGACACGATCGGCACCGTCTTCTCGTGCATGTGGAAGTAAGTGTCGAGCAGCGACGCGTCGAGATACTGTCCTTCGCCCGTGCGCTCGCGATGCAACAGCGCGAAACCTACAGCCATTGCGGCGGCGACTCCCGTTGACACATCGCCGATCGCCATCGTAGTCAGCGCCGGCGGACCATCGACCTGCCCGATACCATCGGTAACGCCGGCGTAGGCCTGCCCGATAAAATCGTAGCCGGCCTTGACCGAGAGCGGGCCGGTCTGCCCCGCCATCGATATCGAGCACATGATGATTTTTGGATTGACCGCCTTGACGTCCTTGTATGCAAATCCCAGCCGGTCGATTACTCGCGGCGCGAAGTTCTCAACCACCACGTCGATCTGCGGAATCATCGACATCACGATTTCGCGCGCTCCAGGTTTCTTTAGATCGATCGCAAAGCTCAGCTTCGAGTGGTTGTGCTGCAGGTAGTAGGTGCTATGACTCGAGCCCTTGAATTCCGGCGCTAGCGACCGGAGCCCGTCGGCGCGGACGCGATCGCCAGAGGGCGCGAGCTCCACTTTGATAACCTCAGCGCCCATCTCTGCCAGCAGGCGCGTGCAGGTCGGCCCCGCGACGAACTGCGTAAAATCCAGCACCCGGTAGCCTTCCAGCATTTGTGGTTTGCTCGCCATTGTCTGTCCTCTCCCAGTCTGTATGCTGCTGCCCGCGACCGAGCAGCGTCAATCTCACAGCCTTAGCAGTTGTCGCGCGTTAGCGCCAAGAATTTTGTTTTCGTCATCAGCGGCGAGTCCGAGCGCTTTCACTTCCTCTACGGGATGAACCAGGCCGGCGGGCAGCGGGTAGTCGCTTCCCACCACGAATCGATCCGCGCCGTATGTTTTCACCAGGTGGCTCAGCATTGTGCGACTGTGCGCGATTATATCGAAGTGGAACTGACTTGCGTAGCTCGAGGGGGGGCGCGGAATCGCGCTGCGACACTCCGGCACCAGCCTGTAGCCCATGTCCAGTCGTCCTACCAGTGCGGGCAGCGCGCCGCCTGCGTGATAGAGCACGACGTGCAGATTCGGATGACGCTCGAGCACGCCGCCGTAAATCAATAGCGCGGCGGCAAGTCCGGTGTCGTAGAGATTGCCGACCAGGTTGCCAAGAAAATATCGCGCCAGCGCTCCGGCCGGCGCGGCTTCGAACGGATGGATGCATACGGCCATTCGCAGCGCCTCGGCCGCTTCCCAGAAAATTTCGAAATCCGGCTCGTCCAGCTGGCGTTCGACCACCTTCGGCGGAATCTCAACTCCGCGAAGGCCCAACTTCGCTGCGCGTTCCAGCTCCTTGGCCGCCGCGACGGGATGCTGCATCGGAACACTTGCCAACGGCACGAAGTGCGCGGGGTCACCCGCTCCCAGAGCCGCCATCATGTCGTTATTGACTTGTGCGATCGCGAGCCCGAGCGCTGGCTCAACATCGGGATACATCAGGAACGGAACGCACGAGACGGCCTGCGTCGCGATGCCTTCGCGCTCCATGTCCGCGATTCGATCTCGCGCATTCGATATAGGTCCATCGATTGGCCGCATCGCTTTTTCCTGGATCAAAAGAAAGCGGCGGCCGTCGCGCTCGACCATCCTGGTAGCGAAGTGCTTGCCTTCACGCGCGAGAAAATCGATTATCTCGGGCGCGATGAAGTGATTGTGCATGTCGATGACGTTCATCGCGTCCTCCGACGTGATCGCGGGCCGGTTGAAAAGACAGAAACTGTCTTACAGGATGAAACTGATCTTACCGTGCGGGCGTAGCGCCTCGTTATCGAGGATAGCTCTCCGCTCGCGAATCCTAAGCTGGTTGCCTTGACGCGCTAGCTTGTAGTCGTAGTGACCTATATAAGTGTCAACCGACTCATACCGCATCCTATGCACCGCAAAGTTGGCGGTGACGAGAATGTTATCGCCGTCGGCACCGACTACGCGCACGTTGGCAATCATCCGCCGCGTGCGCGAGCGCGGATTTTCCGACCACGCGGCCTTACCCAGCAGTTGCTTCACGCGCGATCGGATTCGCACCGCGTCGTCCGCGATAATGAACAGAGTATTTCTTGAATCTCCTTCGGGAACGTCAGTCGGCGGGATTTCGTAGACCGCGTCTTCGGTAAGAAGCTCGAGCCATTCATCCAGCCGCCACTCGTCGAGCAGCGCCGCCTCCTTATATAGGAGGTCTTCCACTTCCTGGCGATTCGGCAGCTCGATGCTACTCATGCTGCTTTCCTCGCGCGCTTCAGTTGAGGTTCCGTCATGAGCTGATTCCATCGCCGCCAGAATGCGCGCATCTGCAGCTCGTCGGTTATCGACGGACGCTCGCGCTTCATCCCGCGCGAAATATCGGACCAGCCGACTTCACGATTGGCAAAGCCGCGCTGACACGACTCCAGCATCTCGACGTCGTCCGGCGTCGCGAATCCTCCCGGGCCAAGGAAGGTCAGAAAGTTGTCGAGGCGCAACGCTGAGTCCTCGGCGCTCTCGTCCGCCGGCGCCAGCGCCCACGCGTTAACCTCCATATAATCGGGCGAAACGGGATAGAAGGTGCGAACCGTGATCGCCATGATGTCGTTGATGACGAGATTCGGAAAAATTCCAAGGTTGCGGCTGGTCTCGCAAATACGCCGCGCCCGCTCCGGACCGAAGCGCTCATCGAACCGGCGCCGCACTTCCTCGAAATGCGCCTTGCGATGCTCACCGAATGGCGCCACCCAGTGCGCGATCGGGCGTCCCCACGCGCTCTGATACTCGAGCACCGCATGGCCGTTGCCGAGATCGACCGCCTTCTGATAGGTCGGCGCCGCCACATCGCGCCCCTTCATATCGATACCTATGTCACTTAGAAAGCCGAAATACCGCTGGTGCGTCGGCAGGCCGTGATAGCCGTCATAGCTGTTCTCGACCAGCAGTTTCCAGTTGGCGCGCGCGCTATAGGACTGCTGCCCTGAGACGATCTTCATCCCTAGCTCTGACTGATCGGCCACCAGGTCCAGGTATTCGCGTGCACCCGCCAGATAGTCATAAAGGCTATCAGCACCGGCGTCGAGACAAACAAAAATGAAGCCGCGATAGCTATCCACTTGAGGTGGCTTTGCCAGGGCCATGTCGTCACGCCTGAACGCCTCGCTGTAAGAGTCCTCGCCCGGTACTCCTACCAATTGGCCGCGAGAGTTATAGGTCCATGCGTGGTAGGGACACTGGAAAGTCTTGGCGTTGCCGGATTTCTGTCGGCATACCAGCGAACCTCGATGAGTGCAGGTGTTGAGCAGCACGCGGACCACGCTGTCATCGCCGCGCACCAGGATCATCGGCCGTCCTGCCACGTTGCGAGAACGATAGTCGCCCGCATGCGGCACCTCGGACTCGTGGCCGGCATAAATCCAGCACTTGTCGAAAACCCGGCGCCGCTCGTCCGCGAGACACTCAGGATCGGTGAACGCGCGCCGATTTACGCGGAACAACCCCGCGTCCTGGTCATCCACGATGTAGCTATCGGTTGATTTGTCCATGGTGCTTCTCCTGCACGGAGCGTCAACTCTGTTTTTCTGACGGGTCCCATGCCCAGTAACGCGCGATCGCCCCAGCGTCGACGCGAAGATCAGTCCCCGTGATCATTCCGGCATCGTCCGACGCCAGGAAAACCGCGGCACGTCCATAATCGCTGGGACTCGGCAGCTTCTGCATCGGCACGCCCTTTCGAAACGGCTCGAAAGCATTCTTCAGTTGATCGCCACTGCGAGCCTGGCGGCCCCATCGAGTGGCGCGCTCGAGCGATTCCGACGGATCGGTCGCGGTGGGCGTGAGGCTGTTAACCCGGATGCCGTGCGCGACCAGCTCCATCGCTGCCGAGCGCGTGAAATTCAGCAGCCCGCTCTTGCCGGTGCAGTACGCAATGTTGTTCGGTTCGCCCTGGTGTCCGGCGGTCGAGATGATATTGATGATGGCGCCTTTGCGTCCCCGTTCGATCATCGACTTGGCGACATGCTTGGTGAACAGGAACGCGCCGCCAAGAATGATCTCGAGCTGGCGCCGCCATTCATCGAGCGGCATGTCGAGCACGCCCTTCTTGTTGAAGATGGCGGCGTTGTTCACCAGGATGTCGATTCCGCCGAAAGACTCACTTGCTGATCGGACTGCGGCGCTCACCTGCGGCTCGTCGGTAACATCGCAGGTGATTCCGATCGCGCGGCCTCCCGTGCTCTTGATATAGCGCGCGCAGTCGGCGGCATTCTCGGCGCGCGTATCGACGCATACCAGCGTCGCGCCTTCGGCCGCGAGACCTTCCGCGATGCCACCGCCGATGTTGGTACTCGTCCCGGTCACCAACGCAATTTTTCCATCCAGCTTCATCTGATTCAGCGGCTCGGCGGCGCCGTCAAGAAGCACTTCGAGGAGTTGAAAATCCAGGTGTCGATGAATTCGGTTTCCGCCGGCTTGCGTTTCAGCTCGGCCAGCACTCCGGCCAGGCACATCCAGTTCAGAATTTCCTGCTGGCCGCTGGCTTCCACCGACGCCGCCGGATAATTCCGCCACGCATCGTAGTTGCCGCCGCGCAGCGCCTCGAACAGAGTTCGATCCGCGGGAGTGTCCGGATACAGGAAGTGATTTTTCGCGGTTAGAAACGCGTGCGACCAACCCGACGACGCCATCAGCGCGACCCGCCATGGACTGTTGGCCAGGATGCGCGCGGTTGCGGCGCCGAGGTCAAACAATCGGCGCGGCGTCGGCGCCGGCGGATCGAGCTGCGCTTCCGACGGCGGATTTTCGAATGCTGGCAGACCGCCGCGTTGCGCGATCACTTTGCGTCCGTAGCAGTTGATAGCGAATGGAATGATCGGATACGGAAATCCCTTGCGATCGTAATCGAGATACATCACCGCGTTCGCGAACGCGTGGCCCAGCGGATGATGCAGCGGCTTGTACGAGTACGCGGTGTCAAAGCCGGCGTTGATCAAACCGCCGGCCAGATACTTGGCCGCCGCAACGTTGCCGGCCGCATGAAATTTCTTTTCGGCCGGCTCATTCCAGACATTGTGCGCCGGCGGCGCGAAGTCAAACGACTCATGCGCATAAATGCAGTAGGGCGGGATCACATCCTCGCGGAAATTTTCGTACTGATCGTCGCCCCACACCACGATGAAGTCGGGGCGAAACTCGTCGATTTGCGCGCGCGTCTTGCGCAGCGATCGCAGTAGCAGCTCGCGATGTTTTCGCGCGGCGGCGACGCCCTCGTCGTTGCCCCACTCCGCGCGCATCGCCTCCGGCCAGCCCTGGGCGCTCCGAAACTTTTCCGGC
This sequence comes from uncultured delta proteobacterium, assembly GCA_963842215.1. GTDB lineage: Bacteria > Desulfobacterota > Binatia > Binatales > Binataceae > Binatus. Next base: position 533,740 of record CAWJFQ010000010.1, read on the forward strand.
AGCTGCGGATTCTGCAGCATCCGTTTCAGAATCCACGACATCGTCTCGTCGCTGCCGGCCAGCGGTGGGTAGTGAGTTATTCCAACTGCCAGGATCTCACCCATTGGCATGCCCTCCCGAAGCTCGGCTGCGATCGTCGCAAAGGATCTGTTTCTCGTATAGCGCGGCAATGCGATCCGCGGAATACCCCAGCACGCTCGAAAGAATCGCGGCGTTGTCCCCGCCCAGCGCCGGCACATAGTTGCGAGCCCTGGCCTGGCTGCTGCTGAATTTGAACGCGGGATTCGGCACCTTGAGCGGTCCTGCCCCGTCATCGATCACTTCGAAGCTCCCGCGATGTGCCAGGTGCGGCTGCTGAAGTGCCTCGCGCACCGTGAAGTATCGCGAGCACGGAACATTGCCCTCGCTGAGTATCGCTTCGCACTCGGCCGCAGTCTTGCGCGACGCCCAATCGTCCAGGATCGACGCCATCGTCGCCCAATTCTCGGCGCGTCCCTTGGCGTTGGCAAAGCGCGGGTCAGTCGCCATCTCGGGATGCCCGATCGCTCGCCACAGCGCGGCGAAATTATTCGGCTTCACCGCCGCTATCATTATATAACCGTCCTTTGCGCGGGTCGGCTGAAAGGTGTTGTTTTTCTTCTTCTGCGGGAACTGCGCTTCCTGGAATTCGTAGATCAGCATCCCAAGCACGCCGTCCATCATCGACAGATCGATGCAGTCGCCGCGGCCGCTGCGCTCGCGCGCGAGCAGCGCCGATTGAATCGCGCCGAACGCGTAGGTCCCGCCCAGCACGTCGCCAACGTAGATACCGGTGTTGAGCGGCCGTTCGAGCCCGTCCTGGTACGACAGGTTGACCAGGTCGAAGCCGCTGGCCGCGTGCAGCATCGGCGCATAAGCACTGCGCGTCGCCCACGGACCGCTTTGGCCGAAGCCTGAAATCGAGCAGTAGACGAGTCGCGGATTCGCCGGCGCCAGTGTCGCGTAGTCCAGCCCAAGCCGCTGCATCACGCCCGGCCGCGCATTCTCGACCACCACGTCCGATTTTGCCGCAAGCTGCTGAACCAGCGCGATTGCGCCAGCCTGTCGCAGATCGATCGCAAGGCTCTTCTTGCCGCAATTCAGATGAGCGAAGTACGCGCTCTTGCCCGAGCGCATCGGCGGTTGCGTGCGGATGAAGTCGCCTTCGGGCGGCTCCAGCTTTATTACCTCGGCCCCGAGATCCGCCAGCAACCGCGTGCAATACGGCCCTGACACGATCGTCGTGAAGTCGAGCACGCGCACGCCGCTCAGGATTGCGTTATCCATTGGCGGCCTCGGCGCGGTCTTTCTCTTTCATCAGCGACAGGTAATGACGATTGAGCCGTTCGAGGTGCTGCTCCATTTCTTCGACCGCCGCATCCGCGTCGCCCGCTTCGAAGTGCTTCATGAATCGCCGGCGCGACGGAATCACCCACGGATTTCGCTTTTGCCCAATCGCCCGGATGAAGTGCTGCATCACGTCGATCAGCGCGTCCATCACGATGACCATGACCGGATTTTTGGTCGCGCGCGCCAGGATGCGATGGAACTCGAGATGAATTGCGGCCTGGTCGTAAAAGGAAATCTTCTCGCGCGCGGCCCGTTCCGCCGACGCGATGTTCCCGTTGAGCGCCTCGATATCTTCGCGCGTCGCGCGCTCGCAGGCCGTGCGCACCGCGATCGACTCGATCAGAACCCGCGCCTCCGTCAGATGCTCGGGCTGAATCGCGCCGAGGTGGAACATGTCGCGCAGGCCGGTGATTACCGCCTCACCCGTGCTCTCGCGCACGAACGCGCCGCCGCTCGCGCCCTTCTGCAGCCGCAGCAAGCCCGCGTTCTCGAGCGATCGCAGCGCCTCGCGCAGCGTGTTGCGCGATACCCCGAACTGTTCGGCCAGCGCACGCTCGGGCGGCAGCCGATCGCCTGCGCGCAGCCGTCGGTCGGAAATCTCCTTGCGGATTTGATCGGCGATCTCCTCGAATGCCCGCAGGTTGCGGATGCGGCTGAACTCGACCCGGCGCGGCGTCGCCACTCGCGTCGGCTTGTTGCGCTTGACATTCGCATCGTTCATATGTTCCATTGGTTCAACCATTGATCATCCTGAACTCGAAGCCCCAGAATGTCAAGCGAAATCGACCCGGAGGAATGAGAAGTGATCTCTTTTGAACTGACCGAGGAACAGAAGCTTGCCCAGTCGATGGTGCAGGAGCTCGCCGGCTCGCAACTGCGGCCCGCCGCCCGCGGCGCGGACGACCGCGAAGCGATCCCATCGTCGATCCTCGACGAAATCTGGGCAACCGGCATCATCCAGTCGCAAGCTGAAACTGGCGGCTATTCACCGACCCTGAACGCGATCCTGCTCGAGGAACTGGCAGTCGCGGATGCTTCGTTCGCGATCGCTGCGGCCGCGCCGATAGGGTTTCTCGGCGCGATTGCTGCGCAAGGATCGCCCGCGCAGAATAAAGACCTGCTGCCGCTGTTCGCGGGCGACGAGTATCGATGCGCCGGCATCGCTGTAATGGAGCCCGATTTCGCCTTCGACGTTTCCTCTATTCGCACCAGCGCTATTAAGACGCGCGGCGCTTATCGCTTGTCGGGCATTAAGGGACTCGTCCCGCTTGCGGCAAACTGCAGTCATTTTATCGTCGTCGCCAACTGCGATGGCGCCGCAGAGGCGTTCATCGTTGAACGCAGCGCTAAAGGTGTGACTATCGGCGAGAAAAAGCCGAACATCGGGTTGCGAGCGCTTGAGATGGCGACTGTCAGTTTCAAGGATGTTGAACTGAGCTCGAGCGCACGACTCGGTGAAGGCGCTGGATGCAATGTCCAACGCATCATCGACTCGGCGCGCACCGCGCTGTCTGCGATCATGACCGGCAGCAGCCGCGCCGTGATGGAATTCGTCATGCCCTACACCAAAGAACGCGTGGTTCACGGCGACGCGCTCGCGAAGAAACAGACCATCGCGTTCCGTCTGGCAGATATGCGAATCGAAACCGACGCGATGCGCTGGATGACCTGGAAAGCCGCGTCGATTCTGGAGCAAGGCGGCGACGCCACCCGGCAGGCGCAACTCGCGTACACCTACTGCGGCGAGCAGGCGATGTGGATCGCCGACGAAGGCGTGCAGATGCTCGGCGGCCACGGCTACCTGCGCGATAACCCGGTCGAGATGTGGTATCGCGACACGCGCACGGTTTCCGTACTCGAAGGCGTGGCCGGGGTTTAGTCTTTGAAAAGCACCATGAGGAAAATGCGATGATAGATTTTCAACTTACACCCACCGACGAGAAAGTTCTGAGCAGCGCCCACGAGCAGGCGATCATCGGGCAGCGCTATGCGCGCTACTACGACAAGCATGAGGACGAACTCGAGCCCGAACAGTTTCCCGAAGCGAAAGATCTGCCCAATCCAGTCACGCTCGCAGAGGAGGGAATCAGCGGCAGCAGCGGTACGCGGATTCTCCATTCTCTGGTCATGCTGGAGATCTATTGGGGCGGAATTGCGCTCCATCGCAGCCGCTGGGGACTTGGCAACACCGTCCTCAAGACGGTCGCAACGCCGGAACAATTCGAGAAGTTCAAGGATCTCACGATTGCGATCGCGATTACGGAGCCCGGCGCCGGCTCAGACCCGGCCAACATCCGCACGACGGCGACTTTCGATCGCGAAACCGGCGAATGGATTCTTAACGGCGAGAAAATTTTTATCTCCCAAGCGCAGTCCGCCGACGCAGCGATGGTCTTTTCGCGATTTATCGCGCCAGACGGCAGCCGAGGCATGACGACGTTCCTGGTCGAGAAAGGCACCCCGGGCTACACGGTCGGTCCTCAGCTCAAGAAGCTCGGCATCCGCTCGCACGACACCTGCAACCTGCTGTTCGAGAATTGCCGGATACCGGAGTTCAATCACATCAAGGGCGATTTCAAGTCCACTATGTCGGTGTTCAACGACTCGCGCCCGATGGTCGGCGCGATGGCGTTGGGAGTCGCGCGCGCGGCACTGGATTTTACGCGCGACAAGCTCGCAGAGCGCGGAATCGAGGTCAGCTACCGCGGGGGCATGCGCAGCCGCTCGGCCGTCGTCGATCGTTTCATTCGACTGGAAGCAGTTTTCGAAGCCGCGCTCCTGACGGTGCTCCGTTCGAAGTGGCTCGAGCAGCAGGATGTCCCGCCGAAAGTGGAAGCCTCGATCGCGAAAGCAGCGGGCGGTAAGGCCGCGCGCAGAATTACCCAGGGATGCATCGAGTTGCTCGGTCCGGAGGCGCTATCCGAAGAGCATCCGCTGGACCGGTGCTTCAGAGACGGGCGCATCTTCGACATCTACGAAGGGGCCGGCGAAATCCAGCGCTTGATCATCGCCAGGTCGATACTCGGCTACACCGGCCGCGATCTCAGATAACCGACGCTCCTCACCAACCGGAGGCGTTCAGCCAGGCGACGGCGCTGGTCAGGTCGAATGATTGGGCCAAGTCCATCAAGTCAACTACCTTGCTGACGTCGTCCATCGGGAACGATTTGTTGGCGGGAAATATGGGTTCGACACGGCAATAGCGAGTGCCAAGCAGTTGCGCGCATTGGAAATCGGCCACGCCGACGCTGCCGTCCATCATCACGTTGAGGATCGGTTTGATCCACTGCGCGTCGCCCCAATCGTGGTCCTCCCCGTCGATATACTGCAGCGAGGCGCCCGTTCCCAGTGACAGCAGCTTGATGTCGCCGAGCGTCATCGCGCGTTCGCTCGGTTGATTGCGCCCGTCCAGCGCCTGCGCCACGGCGGCCAAGCTCGGATTGTTGGCGATCACGCCGCCATCGATGAAAACTCCGTACGAGGGGAAGTAGGTAGGAGCCGCACTGGTGGACATGGCGACGTCAACCACCAGGGACTCACCGTCACTGTCGGCGCCGGGAAAATTGTGGAAGAACTTTGGATTCCAGGTACGTTGGGTTGCATCACTCGCTTCGTTGTCCAGGCTGAACGACGTGATCAACACACGTGTCTTTAAATCCTGGAGTCTGAGAGCGCTGAAAGTCTCAAGGAGAACCTGCTTGAGATTCACGTTGTCGTACTTCGAGCCGCTGAGGCCGCCTATCTCGACCACATCTCGTGTCCATGAGGAATCAAAGATCAACTTTCCGTTGGTAACATAGAGATCGCGGATTTGCGTCGGCGTAAGACCGGCCGCCATACCCAGAGCCAGGATTCCGCCGGTAGAAGTGCCGGCGTACATCGTGATCGTACCAGGCCGATCCTGCAGCAGAGCGGGATACGCGGTTGAAAGCCGATTGAGCAGAACCGCGGTCAGAACTCCGCGGATTCCTCCACCATCGAACGACAGTATTCTGAAATTAGCCACTCGATTTCACCTCCCTATAACCCACCTCGCATACTGGCTAGCTGAATACGCAGCCCCAAATTAAACGGCATCTCCAATGCCTGGTCAACACACAGTAGTCCTACAGTACAATCGGTAAGTAACGGATTGCAGGGATCGCTCAATCTGTCGATTAGTCCAGGAATTCCTATAAGTAGCCAGATCGTTCACCGTCCAGGTGCGTATCATATAGCTACTCGAAATGTCGCTCTGCGTTAATGTGTTAGTAGCAAGTTGCTAATACACTTATCATTCTATTCTCCTCTATTGTTCAGCCTCAGTTCACTTTTTGTCTAGGCGCCGCAGTCTTCTATCTGATTGCATATCGGTAGGTCGAGTCGTGTTGCGGTTAATGCAGGGTGGGGTGGAGAGGAGGGTAGGCCATGGTACAGACCAGGTATTACCGATCAATCTGGATATCCGATGTTCATCTGGGAACTCGCGCATGCAAGGCCGCTGCGTTACTCGACTTTCTAAAGCATCATATCGCCGAGACCCTTTATCTCGTCGGCGACATTGTCGACGGCTGGAACTGGGGACCGTCGTGGCATTGGAGTCCGGCGCAGCAAGAGCTGGTAGAAGAAATCGGGCATTGGCGGCGTCGCGGCGCCCGCGTGGTTTTTCTGCCCGGAAATCACGATGAGTCCAAAGTCAGCCTGGTTGAGGGATTGTTCGGATCGATATTTTCGATCAGTTCCTTGCTTCACACCACCGCCGCCGGCGCGAAAATGCTCGTCATCCATGGACATCAATTCGACGGCTCGCTAAATCCCAATCGCCTGTTGCCGATCATTGGATCGCACGCATACGCACGCGCGCAGCGGATTCATGACTGGTACCATCGGCAGTCCGAATCGGGAGATGACGAAGGCCGCTCGCTCTCCGACTATTTTCGCTATCCAGCCCGCAAAGCGGTCGAGTTCCTGACGGACTTTCGCGATCGAGCGGTGCTGGCGGCTGCCCGCGGCCACAAAGCCGATGGCGTGATCTGCGGACACATTCATCGCGCGGATCATCGCATGATCGGCAACATCCTATATGTGAACGACGGCGATTGGGTACAGAACCGGACGGCGGTGGTCGAAGACGGAGACGGAGCGCTGAGGGTCGTGCGCTGGAGTGCCACTCAACAAAATATTTCGGCTGCCGAACCGATCGCGCAAGGAGTGGAAGCATGACGACTTATCCTTTTGAGGCGGCTAACTATCCGGCCGCGGATGTCGATCTGATCTACTTCGATGCAGGCGGCGGACATCGGACGTCGGCGAAGGCGCTGATGTCGGCGGCTGAGCAACAGCATCGCGGGTGGCAGATCAACCTGATTAACCTTCGCGAGCTGCTGGAACCGGCCGACGTTGTTCGACGCCTGACTGGAGTGCGAGTCGAGGACTTCTATAACTCGCAACTCAAGTCCGGCCTTACGATCGGCACAGCGCCGTTGCTGCGGATGGTGCAGCTGCTGATTCGGCAATTGGAGCCGGCGATGATCAAGCTGCTGGCGCGTCATTGGCAGCAGTCGCATCCGGACCTGGTGGTCTCGATGATCCCGAATTTCAATCACGCGATCCTGGCGGGCATCCGACAGGCGGACGTGATGCAGGCTCGCGCCGAGACGCCGATGGTCACGATTCTCACCGACCTGGCCGATTGTCCGCCGCATTTCTGGATCGAACGTCAAACGCAATACCTGGTTTGCGGGACTGCCACTGCGGCACGACAGGCGATCGCGATGGGACATGCTCCAGAACGTGTCTTTCGTACCTCGGGCATGATCGTTCGTCCCGAGTTTTACCGTCCGATGGAGCTGAATCGCGAAACCGAGCGAAGCCGCCTGGGGCTCGATCCAAAATTGCCGACCGGCATCGTGATGTTCGGCAGCTACGGTTCGAGCCAGATCGAATCCATCGCGCGAAGAATCGAAAGCGCGGGACTGAAGACCCAGCTTATCTTCATCTGCGGTCACAACCACAAGCTGCGCGCGCATCTCGAAAGCATGGAACTGTCTTACCCCTTCCACTGCGTCGGCTTCACCCAGGAAATTCCGTACTTCATGAAGCTGGCGGATTTTTTTATCGGCAAGCCCGGCCCCGGCAGCATCAGCGAAGCTCTGGTCATGGGTCTTCCGGTGATCGTCGAGCGCAACGCGTGGACGATGGTGCAGGAGCGTTTCAACACCGATTGGATCGCGGAGAACCGGCTCGGGATAGTGCTGCCGTCATTTCGGCACGTCGCGAGTGCGGTCTCGACCATGCTCGATCGCGAGCAGTTCCTGAGCCTCCGCGCCGGCGTAAGGGCGTACGACAACCGCGCAGCCTTCGAGATTCCAGAAATCCTCGAGGCGTTGATCTCGCAGCATCGAATCGCAAGCCTGGGATTTGGACGGCGCTCCAGGCCATTCGTGCCGCAGGTCCACCGTAGCATTTGAAGACAGCGGTCCTGTTGCTGTTCGCGGCGACCGTCGCGATTTGGAGCGATGCAATCGCCTTGGAGTCGAAGATCGATGCTGTCGACGCTGCCTTCGATTTCCACGCGCTCGTGTTGACGGTTCTGAGTCGTGATGGGAAGCGAACGATCGGAACTACGCATTTTACGATTTCGCGTGGGCAGTCGTCATCCGAGGTGATCAGGGGCGAGACCAGCTATGTCGATGGCGAGCATGACGACGAAACCGAGCGGCTGGTTGTTGCGGGCTCAGACTCGGCGCCGACGCTCGACAGCTACGAGCATTCATTTTTCAACGCCGACGGCACGCTCCTCATGGTCGATACGCTCGATGCGAAATCGGGTGTCGCCTCGTGCACGCGCTACACCGCCGCCAGTAAAAAAGAACGCAAGTCGAAGCTGGAAGTGCCGGCGGATTCTTTCGCCGGCGCATCGGAGCTGATGATGGTGGTCGCGAGCCTTAGACAGGGAACTCGTGAAGTCAGATTTCATGCGTTCGCATGCGTGCCCGGGCCTGCGATCTTCAGCGTCGAGGCGTCGGTTCCGAACCGATCGGAGCGCTGGCCTTTGTATCCCGGTGATCTCGTTCGCCTCGATATGAGGCCTGACATCGGGGTCTTGAACCTGTTGCTGTCGCCGTTCATGCCGACGATGGACGCGTGGTTCAATCCGAAAGACAATTGGAACTACGTTGGCGGCGAATTCGACCGCTATTTTCGCGGGCCTCACGTGCTGACGGTGCGGGTATCACCGTCAGATTGAATGCTGCCTGACAGGCGTGTGACGTAACTTTTTACCTCGGCTAGCATCGTTGCGGTGGCTGGCATCGGAACGCAGGCTGCGTCGAGTGGCGTTAACGCGCCCGGCGCGATCGACACCGCGATGCTCGGCTCGATTCTGAATCGGGTGCGGGCGCAGGCGGCGGCCGACCCGTTCAGCAATCCGATTCTGCTGTTTGCGTTGGATTTGACGCTGCGAATGGACCGCGGCGAGATCAATCTCGATGGCCTCGAGAGCCTGGTGCAGCAGCTGACAGCCGAAGCGTTTGGCGATCGCGCCGAGCGGCTGAAGAACTACCTGGGTGAAACGGCAATCGCGGCGAACGAGCGGGCGCTCACGGCGCTGATTGAGCAGAAGGCGTGCGACAGCGGCTTCGAGGAGTTTCGCGTAGCGATTGGCCGCAGCGTCTTCGGCGTAGTGTTCACGGCCCATCCGACATTTTCGATCACGCTGGAGTTGGCCCGTTATCTGGCCGAGTTGGCGACCGCTCAGACGGTCGCTGGCGTGGCGCTCGATCAAGCCGGACGCGAACAGCGGATGGACGCGGCGATGCGCGTCGCGCATCGGCCGCCTGCCGAACTGACGTTAGAGGTCGAGCATGCGTGGGTTACCGAGGCGCTCAATCATGCGCATGACGTGCTCGACCGCGTGCATCGGACGGCGTTGCGGGTGGCGCGCGAGCACTGGCCGGAGCAATGGACCAGCCTGGAGCCGCGGCTGGTCACGCTGGCCTCGTGGGTCGGATACGACCAGGACGGACGCAGCGACATTACATGGATGCGAACGATTGCGGCACGCCTGGCCGACAAGCTCGCGATGATCGAACGCTATCGCGGCAAAGTGGAAATGCTCGAGGGCTCGGCGAGCGGCGATTTTCTCGACGCGCTGGTACCGCTCAGCGCCATGCTCGCGACGGCGAGCGCTACCGTGGCGCGCCAGCTGGAATTGCTGGTGGCGGCGGAGCGCGATCCGGCGCGCACTGCGGCGTTCAGCCGCGCGATGGTGTCGGGACGGGAGCATGCACTGGTCGAGACGGCGCCGATGGTCGCGTCGATCGAAGCTGCGCTGGTTGCCGCGCCCGACGATGAGCGGCGTGAGGCGTTGCTGGCCGTCCGCGCGAGCTTGCGGACTCATGGCATGGGCTTGGCGCATATTCACGTGCGTCTCAACGCGTCGCAATTGCACAACGCGGCGCGGCGGCTGGTGGGCCTCGAGACGGAGCCGAACGATCCGGCGAATCGTCGATCGTACTTCAACGTCATCAACGACTTGCTGGGTCGGGTGCGTCCGCTGGCAATAAGCTTTGAATCGCTGATGGAGGAGCGGGCGTCGGCCAAGCGGTTGATGATGACGGTGGCGCAGATCGTCAAGTACATCGACGCCGAGACGCCCATCCGGTTTTTGATTGCAGAAACGGAAACCGGCTTCACGCTGCTGACAGCGCTCTACTACGCGCGGCTGTTTGGGGTGGACGATCGGATCGAGGTTTCGCCGCTGTTCGAGACCGAGGAAGCATTCGAGCGGGGCGAGCGCGTGATCGAGGAGGCGCTGAAGAGCCCGCACTATCGCACGTACCTCGAGCGGCAGGGGCGGCTGGCGGTGCAATTTGGATTTTCCGATTCAGGACGATTTATCGGGCAGACGGCGGCGACCTTCCGCATCGAGCGGCTGCGCCTGCGGCTCGCGCAACTGCTCGAACGGCACGGACTCAGCCAGCTGGAAGCGATCCTGTTCAACACGCATGGCGAATCGATCGGCCGCGGCGGACATCCGTTGACGTTCGCCGATCGTTTGCGCTACGCGGCGCCGCCGACGAGCCGGGGGGAGTTCGAGCGGCGTGGGGTGAAGGTCAAAGAGGAGATAAGTTTTCAGGGCGGTGATGGCTACCTGCTGTTCCTGACGCCAGCCGCGGCGACTGCAAGCTTGCGCCAGATTCTCGGCTTTGCGTTCGATGTGAGCGACGAGACCGGCAACGACGCAATCTACGCGGCGCCCGATTACGCCGCGGAATTTTTCGCGACGGTGCAACAGGAGTTCAGCAGCCTGGTCGACGATCCTGACTATGCGGCGTTGCTGAGCCTGTTCGGCACCAACCTGCTGTGCCGGACGGGGTCGCGGCCGGTGGCGCGCGAGGTGGAAGAATGGGGCCGACCCTCAAGGATCGATCACCCCTCGCAGTTGAGAGCGATACCGAACAACGCGATTTTGCAGCAACTAGGCTTCATGGCGGTTACGCTCTACGGGGTTGGTCGCGCGATCTCGAAGGACCCTGAAATGTTCCAGGCTATGCGCCAGCGGTCGGCCCGCTTTCGCCGCGCGTTGCAGATGGTTGCGGCCGCGGTCGATCGCACTGACCTCGACGTGCTGCGCGCGTACGTGAATACGCTGAATCCCGCGATGTGGCTGAATGGAGCTGGTCGCGCGCGGCGTCCGGCGCGGGTGAAGGCGTTACGTGAATTGGCGCGGCTGACCGGACAGCTTGATCGGCATGACCGGCTGGCGCGGCTGGTACGCCGTCTGCAAGCGGATCAATTGTGGCTGCTCGAGGCGATCGAACCGGCTGAGACGGTGCAGCGACGGCGGTTGATTCTGCTGCATGGAATCCGGGTCGCCGTGATCCAGCGGATTTGTCTGCTGGCCACCGAGATTCCGAATTTCAGTCCGCAGCTCGGCGTGACCCGCGACGAAATCCTGGCGTGCATCCTGCAAATGGATGTGCCAAGCGCGGTCGAGCGGCTGCAGCTGATTTTTCCGCATGACGACGGCTTGACGGATGCGCCCGATGACTTCGGCGAAAAATCGCAGTACCGGCCAGAGCCTGCATTGTCGTACGAGATCGAGCACAACACCGTCTTTGCTCCGATGCTGAAGCTGTTTGATTTGGCGCGACGAATCGGGACGGCGATCACTTATGAGATCGGGGCAGTCGGCTGAGCGGGACCGGCTTGCGCGGACGTTTCGCTATAGTCAGTTTGCGGCCGTATGCGGACGGCGCCTGGCTTGGGCCGGACTTCCCGTCCGCGGCTGTGTACCCAGACCTGGGTGAACTCGACACCCAGCAGGAAGATCAGCGCGGAGTAGTAGGTCCACATCAGGATCACAGCCAGAGATCCCGCGGCCCCATAGGCGCTGGCCTTGCCTGCGTGCGCCAGGTAGATCGCGATCAGAAATTTTCCGACTACAAACAACACCGCAATAAACACGCCTCCCACCCAAACGTCGCTCCAGCGCAATTGCACGTCCGGCATCGCCTTCAGGATCGCGGCGAAGAGTAATGCAAACATGGCCAACGATGTGACGAGCTCACCGGCATGCGCGGCTTCATGAAACGGCAGCCTGGTTGCCAACGCCGAAATCGCGGAGCTTGCGGCCACCGACACCATCGCGAGGATCGCCGGCACCGATCAGCAATAGGATGGAGCGGAAGCGGTTCATCGCAAAATGCTTCAGTCCGGAACCGACCACTCTTACTTTCCACGCCTTGTTGAGACACTGCTGAAGTTGCAGCAGGACGCTGGTGGCTGAGAGTATCAGGCCGGCGAATCCTAGTGCTGTCGCGACCAATCCGCCGGTGCGATTCTGAGCCACGCTGGTCACCATGGTCTGGATTTGCGCGGCAGCCACCGGGCCCATCGCACCACTCAGCCTCGATTCGATCTGGCCGCTGGCCGCCTTCGGACCGAGCACGAGGCCTGCAATATAAATGACGATCAGCAGGAGCGAGGGCAGCGAGAACAGCGTCGCGTAGGCCAGCGCGGCCGCCATCGACGGACATTCGTCGTTGGAGAAGTCGCGGAACACTTGCTGCAGAAACGCCTTTACACTCGCTATCATCTGAGACCCACCCGGGCGAACTGTCGCCCAAGGATATTTCGATCGCAAGCTCAGGCCAACAGCTTGCTGGTATTGGCGCTTTTGGCTAACGTCGATCAGTGAACCACCTTGATTTGCACTTAGGAGGAAGAGATGAATCAACGACTTCGTATCGCACTCGCTGCAACCACTATTCTCTTCTTGAGCTCTTGGTCACTTCCGGCGAACGCCGCGGGTGGCTATACCGTCAAGACGGGCTACCTTACTTGTCATGTAGCTTCGGGCTGGGGATTCGTACTCGGATCTTCGCGCGAACTTAGATGCTCATATTCGGCCAGTGGCGGACGAACCGAATATTACAGAGGCAGCGTGTCGAAGTTCGGCGCTGATATCGGCTACCTCAAATCCGCGGTGATCGTTTGGGCGGTCGCTGCGACCACCAACGATCTGAAGGCCGGTGCCTTGGCCGGCCACTACGGCGGTGTGACCGGGAGCGTCACCCTCGGTGTGGGCGCGGGCGCCAATGTGCTCGTCGGAGGCTTCAACAACTCGATCGCGCTTCAGCCTGTATCATTCGAAGGACAGAACGGATTGAACGTCGCGGCCGGAATCGCGGAGATCAGCCTCACGTATCGCGGCGAGAGACCGCCCAGAGATTAATCTCGTCGAACCTTCTCAAAAAACGGGGCGCCGGCGAAATCCGGCGCCTCGCCTGTACGCCCGATATCGCATCTGGAACAAACATTTCTGTCTCCTCTCCCTGTAAGGGAGAGGATGAAGGTGAGGGTCCTAGCGCAGCGCCCCGCGCGATTCAGGATTCTGCCTCTGCTCGAATGCGAACTCGCCCCTTTTCCCAATTCTCTCGCTCCGTTTTTCCGCCTTTGCGTGACGTTCTGCAAATGATTTCGGAACCGCCTGCATGACAGCCGCAACCCGATGATGTCAGTCGACGCTGTAGCCGGCGCGAGCACGCCTACGTCCGGCGAAGTGCTCGCGGTATTGCGGCGATTCTGGGGCTACGAAAGTTTGCGGCCGCTGCAAGCGGAGGCCATCCAGGCCGGTCTTGACCGCCGCGACTCCCTGGTCGTGATGCCGACCGGCGGCGGCAAATCGCTATGCTACCAGGTACCGCCCGCCGTTGCCCGGCGCACCGACGTCGTGGTCTCGCCGCTCATCGCATTGATGAAGGACCAGGTCGATGGCCTGCGCGCGTCCGGCTATCCCGCCGCCGCCCTGCATAGCGGCATCGGCCAGGCAGAGATTCGTCAAGTCGAGCGCGCGCTCGCCGCGGGCCGCTATCATCTTATATTCGTCGCACCGGAGCGCTTGCTGACGCCGCGATTCCTGGAGCTTGCCGCGCGGCTTAATGTCTCCAGCTTTGCGATCGACGAAGCGCACTGTATCAGTCAATGGGGTCATGATTTCCGCCCCGAATATCGCATGCTGGCGGAGTTGAAGACGCGCTTTCCGGCCGCGAGCATTCACGCCTACACCGCGACCGCGACCGAGCGCGTGCGGCGCGACATCATTGAGCAACTCGGCCTCGCGGACCCTGCCGTGCTGGTTGGATCGTTCGATCGGCCTAATCTTCTCTACCGCGTGCGCCCCAAGCTCGATGTGAACGCGCAAATCGCCGAGACCATCCGCCGGCATAAAGGTGAGGCGTCGATCGTTTACAGCATCAGCCGAAAGGACACCGAGCAGATAGCCGCACACCTGGCGGCGCAGGGCGTGCGCGCGGCGCCCTATCATGCCGGGATGGAACCCGACGAGCGCCGCCGCACTCAGGACCGCTTCGCCGCCGAGCAAACCGACGTGGTAGTGGCGACTGTTGCGTTCGGCATGGGGATCGATCGCAGTGACATCCGATGTGTGATCCATGCGGCGATACCGAAATCGATCGAGTCCTACCAGCAGGAAACCGGCCGCTCGGGCCGCGACGGCTTGCCCGCCGAATGCGTGCTGTTCTACTCGGCTGCCGACGTGATTCGATGGCGCAACCTGATGGAGCGGAGCGCCGAAGAAAAAGCCGCGCCGCCTGAAGTCGTCGAGAGCGGCAAAGCGCTGCTCGAGGAAATGCGCCGCTTCGCCACCGTCGTGCGATGCCGTCATGCCGCCCTGTCCGGCTATTTCGGTGAAACTTACAGCGCGACCAACTGCGGCGCGTGCGACTTCTGCCTGGGCGAGGTCGAGGGCGTCGCCGACTCTACCGTGCTCGCGCAAAAGGTGCTGTCGTGCGTCGCGCGTGTCGAGCAGCGCTTCGGTGTCGAGCACGTCGTCGACGTCCTGAGTGGTGCGAGCAGCGAACGTGTCCGCCGATGGGATCACGCAAAGCTTTCTACTTACGGCCTGCTTAAAGATTTGCCGCGCAAGACCTTGACCAACCTGGTCTACCAACTGATCGATGCCGGCCTGCTCGAGCGCACTCCCGGCGACCGTCCTGCGCTGAAGCTGACCGCAACGTCATGGGAGGTGATGCGGGGGCGGCTCGCCGTCAGCCTGCTGCAGGCAAAAGAGTCCAAATCAAGCAGGACGCGAATCGAAGAAGCGTCGTGGCGCAATGTGGACGAGGCGACCTTCGAAAGTCTGCGCCAACTCCGCCGCGAGATAGCTGCCGAGCGCGGCGTCCCCCCTTTCGTGATTCTCCACGACTCCACGCTGCGCGATCTCGCCTCCGTCCGTCCGACCACGGTCGACGCACTGCGTCATATCCGCGGGATCGGCGAAAAAAAACGCACCGACTTCGGTTCGCGCCTAATCGCCTGCATCAAGTCCCAGCACTAAAGCGCTCTGTCTCCTCTCCCTGTAAGGTAGAGGATGAAGGTGAGGGTCATATTACAGCGCCCCGCGCGATTCAGGATTCCGCTCTTGCCTGAAGGACTCGGAGGTTTTCCTGAGCTCCGCTCACGCACTCAGTCGGTTGATGCCGTCCAGCGCAGCGTTCTTGTAGCATTCGGCCAGCGTCGGATAGTTGAACACCGTGTTCACGAAGTAGTCGATCGTCCCCTTGAGCGAGATCACCGCCTGGCCGATGTGCACCAGCTCGACGGCGCCGTCGCCAATTATGTGGACGCCCAGCAGTTCGCGCGTGTCGCGATGAAACAGCAGCTTCAAAACTCCACTGCTATCGCCGATGATATGGCCGCGAGCGGTTTCGCGGTACACGGCTTTGCCGATTTCGTAAGGGACGCCCTTGTTGGTCAGGCTCTCTTCGGTGGCGCCGACGAAAGAGATTTCGGGGATCGTGTAAATGCCGTAGGGGAACAATTCCGGCGCGTGATGCGCGGGAACTTTGAACGCCCGACACACCGCGATTCTGCCTTGCTCCTTCGAAGTCGACGCAAGGCTCGGAAATCCGACTACGTCGCCGACCGCGTAGATGTGCCCCACGTCAGTCTGGTAGTCGCGGTTGGTTTTCATGCGGCCGCGCGCGTCGGTTGCGAGTCCAGCCGCGCCGAGATTCAAATCGCTGGTCGCGCCGGTGCGGCCCGTGCTCGATAAGGCTTTGTCGGTGACGATCTGCTTGCCGCTTACCAGGCAGGTGCGCACGCGGTTCTGGCCGTTCTCGCGAAACACCTCTATCGATGAGACTTCTTCGCCCATGCGCAGCGTCACGCGACGTTCGCGCAGATGGTAGACCAGGCTCTCGACTATTTCGGCGTCAACAAAGTCGAGCAGCCGCGGGCGCATATCGATCAAGGTCACGCGTACGCCCAGCGCCGCGAACATGCTCGCGTATTCGCAGCCGATGACGCCTGCGCCAATCACGGCGAGCGTGCGCGGCAGCTCGTCGAGTTGCATGACGTCGTCGCTGGAAAAGATGCAGTGTCCATCCAGCGGGGTTCGTGCGTCGCGGGCCGCATGAGTCCCAACCGCGAGTACGATGTTCGCGGCGGAAATCCGTCTCTGCGAACCGCTCGGCTTATCTTCGAGGTGCAGTATGTGTGGATCGACGAAGCTCGCGCTGGCGGTCATCAGCTCGACGCCGTTGCGCAAGAGCTGATTGCGCAAGACGTCTATCTCATGACGCACGACCGGATCGACTCGGACCAGCAAATCCTGAAACGTGATTTTTTCCTTGACCCGGTACGAATCGCCGTAGACTGCATGCTCGCGATAGCCCGACAGGTACATGATGGCCTCGCGCATCGTCTTGCTCGGAATCGTTCCGACGTTGACGCAGATACCGCCCAGGAGCGGCTTGCGTTCAATCATGATCACGCGTTTGCGCAGCTTGGCTCCCTGGATTGCCGCATGGTGTCCGGCGGGTCCGGAACCTACGACGGCGAGGTCGAAATCGAACTCAGGCATGATGAAAGATTTTCACTCTTTCAGCGATTTAACGATAGACCGCGCTGGGCCACGCTCTGTCTCCTCTGCCTGTGAGGGAGAGGATGAAGGTGAGGGTCCAATTGCAGCGCCCTGCGCGATTCAGGATTCCGCTTCTGCTCGAACTGATGCGAAGGTTATAGGCTCGTTAGCCAGGGCATTAACGCAAAACTACTGCTCTTGCCGAACGGCTAGAATTGGGCACGGAGCATTACGCAGTACCTTCTCCGCGATGCTGCCTTCGACCAGGCGCGCCAGCCCGCGTCGACCGTGAGTCACCATCACGATCAGGTCGGCCGCCATCCTGGTCGCTACCTCGCTGATAACGTCGGCTGGCGAGCCCATCTCGTCGAGAATCTCCCACTTCACATCCGCCAGATGTTGCTTCGCGATCGCTGTCAGCTTGTCGCGATCGAGACTTTCCTGGCGCTTGATGAGATCGACGTACTGCGGCATCCCGCTCACGTCCATATCGACCGGAACGATGTGCAGAATAAAGATGGTGCCGTCGTTCTGTTTGGCCAGCTTCGCGGCGAGTTCGAGGGCCTTCATCGAGCTTGAGTCGAAGTCAACCGGAGCCAGCAGCCGCTTGAATGGGAAAGCCATATCTATTTACTCCAGCGCGCGCCAATCACGCTTAGAACGCATGGCGGAACAGCCAGAACAGGAATGCCGCCAGCATGATCGAAGCGGGCAGTGTCAAAACCCACGCCATCGCGATGTTGCGCACCGTCTCGAGTTGCAGCCCGGACTTATTTGCCATCATCGTGCCCGCGACACCCGACGACAGCACGTGGGTCGTGCTCACTGGAAGGCCATACCAGTCTGCGGCCGCAATCGTAGCCGCCGCCGTGATCTCGGCCGCCGCGCCTTGTCCGTAGGTCAGGTGATCCTTGCCGATCTTTTCGCCGACGGTCACCACGATTCGCTTCCAACCAACCATCGTACCCATCCCTAGCGCCATCGCGACGGCAACCTTCACCCACCCAGGGATAAACTTGGTCGCGAGATCGATGTGCTTCTTGTAGTTGTCGAGTGTCGTCCAATCCCCAGCGCTAAACGCCGGATTATTCTGCTTCTTGAGCAGCCGGAAGGCTTCGCTGGTGAGGTACATGTCGTTGCGGAAGTTGCGGGCAAACTGCGGAGGAACGTTCGCCATCGCTTTGAACATCCCAAGTTCGTTGGAGATGTCGTTTACGATTTGGCGCAGCGCCAGCATCGTGTCAGGCGTGAACTGCTTCGACCGGATGTATTCCTGCACCACGTCGCGCGGATCTCCCGGCACCACCGCGCTCTTGGAAACGTGCCGGTCCAGAACCTGGACGGCCTGTGCCGACACCGCGACAAAGTCAGCCGTAGCACTCGCGGGCACCGCGCGATTGAGCGCATAGGCAGTAGGAACGAGACCTATCAGGATCAGCATGATCAGACCCATGCCCTTCTGACCGTCGTTCGAGCCATGCGCGAAACTCACACCGGTGCACGTCAGGATCAGCAGGCCGCGAATCCAGAACGGCGGCGGTTCGGTTCCTTCCGGAGCTTCGTACAGGCGCTTGTCGGTTATAAGCGCCTTCATCAACAGCAGCAGCCCCGCTGCAACCGCGAATCCTACCAGCGGCGATACCAGCAGCGACTTGCCGATGTTAGCGGCCTGCCCCCAATCCACTCCGCTGGTCCCGGTCTTCACCGCCATCAACTGGTTGGCGATACCTACACCGATGATCGATCCGATAAGTGTGTGCGAGCTCGACGCAGGAAGACCCAGGTACCAGGTTCCTAGATTCCAGATCATAGCAGCTACCAGAAGCGCGAAGACCATCGCGAAACCGCCGGCGCTGCCGACTTGCAAGATCAGCTCGACTGGCAGCAGCGACAAAATGCCGAACGCTACCGCGCCGCTGGACAGCAACACTCCTGCGAAGTTGCAGATCCCCGACCATGCAACCGCGATGTGAGGCTCGAGCGAGTGCGTATAGATCACTGTAGCAACCGCGTTGGCCGTGTCATGGAACCCGTTGACGAATTCGAAGCCGAGTGCAATCAGCAGCGCGCCGGCCAGCATGATGAACGGTTCTATGGTAGTAGCCCGCTCGACACTCAGATCGGAAACTCAGATGCGTCGCCACGTAGAACAAGCCCGCGGCGAGAATCAATCCAAAGATTATGATCCCGCCCGCTCCGGTCTTTCTTGCGAGCTTTTCGTTGATCGCCCCACTAGCAGGAATTTCCCTGTCGATAGTCGCTGCCACGGCGTTCTCCCCTGTCTCAGTCGGTCTCGTTTGCGAAGCGGCAGATATACGGCGCGAAGCTTACGCACACATCAGGGTTGTGTTGCGGGAATGTGAACTGCCCTGTCAGCGCCGAGCGACGCCGCCGATACACATCGGTGCTGGCGGCACAGTGACCGCTGCGACTCGCTCCGACGCCGAGCGGACGACCTCGTACGGGCGCATCATCTCGTTGTCCTCATGCTCGAGCAGGTGACAGTGCCAGACGTAGCGGCCTGGAAAGCCCTCGAAGCGCGCGATGATTCGCGTTACCACCCCGGGATCGGCGCGAACTGTATCCTTCCAGCCCGCTTCGTTCGCCGCCGGCGGCGCCGCGGGTTCCAGGTAACGCAGCGTGCGAGTCTGTTGATAAGCGAACACGTCGAATGGGCGGCGGTCGAGAATCTGGAAGCGGACCAGGTGCAGATGGATGGGATGCGCGTCCTCCGTCAGGTTGATCAGATTCCAGATCTCGACTGAGTCGAGCACCGGCTGCTCGGTGATCGGATCGCTCCAATGCGATCCGTTGAGCAACATCACCATCGAGTTGCCCACGTAGTCGTCGTACTCGATTAGTGTCAGCATCCGCGTCGTGACGGCCGCCGACTCGGCGAGCTTGGCGACCGGCCGGAGCTTCGACGGCATAACGCCGATTTCTTTCGCCGGCTCGCGCGTGACCAGAAACTGCATCACCTCCATCGCCTGATGCTTCAGCACGATTCGCTCCCCGGCGTGGCCGCTGAAATCGAGCATCAGATCCGCGCGCTCAGCCGGATACAGCAATACGCTTCGTAACTCGACCGGCTCAGGCAGTAATCCCAGGTCGGTTCCTATTTGATGGAACGACGCACCGTTGTTCAGCGACAGTGAGAAGAATCGCGAGTTCGCGGCATTGAGCACGCGGACCCGGTACATCCGCGGTTCGACCTCCAGGTAGGGAAAGATTTTCCCGTTGGCGAGTATAGTGTTGCCGTAAACCTCCGGAATCCATGGCGCGCCCGCGATTCCGGAATCCGGATAATAGAGCTGATGGTCGCGGTCGAGCAGCCGGTCGCACAGCACCAGCGGGATTTCAAATCTACCCGACGGAAGGTTCAGCGCGTCCTCGGTATCGTCGCGCACGATGAACAATCCCGCCAGGCCGGCGTAAATGTTAAGCCGGTTAATCCCCATCGCATGATCGTGATACCAGAGCATCGCGGCGTCCTGCCGGTTCGGATACCACGCCAACGCAGACTTACCCGGCTGGTACCAGTTCTCGGGATAGCCGTCGCTGTCGGGCGGCGCCTTGGCGCCGTGAACATGAACTACCGATCGCACTTCGGGCAGGTTTGACTCCGCGCCGTGAAGCTTGTGATCGATTGGGAAGACGTGCGCATTCGGCAGATCGTTGACCCATTCGACGATTAAGTCCTCACCGCTCCTTGTTTCGAAGGTAAGGCCGGGGAAGCTCGAGCCATAGCCCCACATACGGGTAGGTTTGAGATCACGATGTAACTGGACCTGGCACGGGCGCATATGCACTTGGAAGAAAGGCGCATCCTTCCCGTTTGGAGCTTTTCGGCGTCCGTTCGGGCGAGCGATCTGAGGAATCGGCAGAGGATCGACGAATCGCGCGAGTGCGTCGGTGTCGAGGGTCGTTCGGAATTTCGGTGTCGGCCGCACGAACCCGCGCATCGACGACGCCGTCGTCAGCGCGACTCCCAGCCAGCCACTTTTTTTCAGGAACTCCCGTCGTGTGATCGGCACTCCCACCTCGATTCGTCACAATAGGGCGGCGGGCACGCGCTCACTGACAGCGCGTGCCCGCCTCCTGTATCAGAAAAACTGTCGCGAGACCTACGGGGTTGACATCGGCTCACCGGTAGTTGGATCCAGAAACAACAAGTACGGCGCCTGCACGTGGGAGAAGTCCATCATCGAGGTAATCGAGTTGGAGATCGCGTCGAAGGAGCCTTGCCCTAAGCGCTGCCCGCCGAGCCAGTTGTCCTCGATAAACCTAATGGGCGACGCCTGGTTGGTCACGGTGTGATCCACGAAGTTGGTCTTCGCGTATGGCGAGATCACCAGGAACGGAAGGCGCGGTCCGAAACCGCATCGCCCCTGTGCATGAGCGAGCGCGGGATTGACACCCGGCAGCGCGGCGTCGCCGGTTCCGCACATCCCGTCGCCGGTCAGCATGTCTGCGCTGCTCGCCGATTGGTTGAGAATCGGCGACATCTGATGGTCGTACCAGCCGTCCGAATCATCCCACGAGATCACCACTGCGGTTGAACCCCAGAACGGCGACGCCTGCAGCGCGTTGAGCACCGACACGATGAAGGCCTGCTCATCGAGAGGGTCTGAGTAGCCGGCATGACCTTCCTGAAAGCCGGGCGGCTTGACGAAGCTTACGGCGGGAAGAACCTGGGCCTTAAGCGCGGCGAAGAAATCGTCGGTGTCGTACTGATGATTGGCCGCGTCGGTCTGACCGATATTTGCGATCGAGCTGGGCCGCGCATGGGTCAGATTCTGCGTGGTCGCGTAGAACTGGAACGGCTCGTGATGTTGGATGTAGTCGTTCTCAGTCACTCCTGTCACTGCCGAGGTGGTGGTGCGGGCGCAGCCGGTCGTACCGTTGGAATTCGTAAGCGACAGATTAAATCCACCGTGGAACCATCCCCAGGTGATGTGCGCGGCGTTGAGCAGATCGCCGATGTTCGTTCCCGTCATCGAAACCTGGCGGCTCGAGGTCGAGCAGACATCGCCGGTCGGATCGGCGTCGCCGATCAAAGTAAGCGAGCTGTCAGTGTTCGAGACCGTAATGCTGCTGACGTTGCTGCCCGACATTGGCACCGCGCCGTTGGTCTGTCCGGAAACGAGGTTGATCGCGCCTGGCGTCGACGGTCCGAACGTCGTGCCATAGGAGTTGTCGCTCATTGCGAAGTACTTCGCGTAGTTCCACAATGCCGTAACCGTATTGCCGTCGTAGTAGCCCATCGTGAGGCCCTGGGTCAGAACGCCCGGCGGGGGAGGATTGGGCGGCGAGCCCGCTACACCTACCGACTTGGGGAACAGATCCATCAGGCCGAAGTCGAACGCCTCTTGTTCCGGGGTATAACTGTGATCCTGATCCGCGGTCGCGGCCTGGCTCCGGTCAAGGCGAAAGGGATTGATCGCGCCGGTGCCGTTCGCAGTGTTCAGGAAGTTGGGATTGTCCGTGAGTAGTGCGCCACTCAGCCCGTTCACATTTCCTGTGTCCGGCTGCGGATGGAACGCTGGCTCGCCGGTGGGGTTGGTCGCGTTTGGATAGGTGGCGAAGTAATGATCGAATGAAATGTTTTCTGGAAAGATTACGACTAGATGCTTGATCGGCGTCGCGGTTGGAGGTCCTGGCGGCGGCGGACCGAAAGCCGACACCGAGCCTTGTTGAATAAGCAGTCCCACCAGGCCTAGCGCGAGGCGCCGCGCAGTCTTCTTTCGCATTCCCCTGTTCCTCCCTGGATCGATTGATGCGGCCGGAAAAATTTCGGCAGCGTCGGGAAGATAGAGAACGCCGGTTACCCCATGATGAGTGCGGGATTAATTCACGCGGATTTTGTGTGAAGCCTCCATTAAGGAGTGAATTACTTCACGTGGTTTGTCTTCAGCAGTGCTCTGACTAGCGCTCCAGGCTTGCGCGCGGGTGTCCCTTGAAGAATGGCGGCGACTGCGCGAGACTTGGCCTCGCCGCGACAACTTCCAAGGAGAACTAGACTGCGATGATGACCGGGCAGCAATACAAGAAGTCGCTTGACGACAACCGCGAAACCTACTTCGAGGGCGAGCGCATACGGAATATCGCCACCCATCCGCTACTCGGCGAATGTGTGTCGCGAATAGCGGCTGGTTACGACCAGTTCTACTCGGCTGAACCCGGCGCCGTCAGTCCGCTGATGGCGATTCCACGCTCGGCGAATGAATTGCGCGACAGGATTCCGCTGCTGCACGAATCCGACATCGTGGCCAACGTCACTTACCAGTCGATCATGACACTGACGACTGCGGCGACCCGGATTGCAGACACTTTGCCGGAATATGCGGAGCGCATCCGCAACTACGTGCAATCGGCCCAGCGCCGCGACATTCGCATCGTCGAGTGCATCACCGATGCGAAGGGCGATCGCAGCCGTCCTCCAGGCAAGCAGGACGATCCCGATGCGTACACGCGGGTGGTCGAGCGTCGCAGTGACGGCGTTGTGATCCGTGGCGCGAAGCTGCACATCACGGGCGCGTCGATGAGCCATGACCTGATGGTCATCCCGACCAAGGCGATGAAGCCCGGCGAGGAGGCGTACGCAATCGGATGCGCGGTGCCGGTCAACTCGCCCGGCGTCAAGATTATCGACACGAGTTTCGCCCCGCGTCATCCCGACACGCGGACCTTTCCGGTCTCCGCGAAAATTCATATGCCCGAGGGATTCGTGATCCTTGATAATGTCTTCGTGCCCAACGAACGTATCTTTCTCGATGGCGCTGTAGCGCAGGCCGCGGTCTTTGCGCATTCGCTCGGGCTCTGGGAGCGCTTGGGCGGGCTCTCAGCGATGGCGGAGGAAGGCGATCAGCTGGTGGGGTTTGCGCAGCTTGTTGCCGAGGCCAACGGTTTGGCAGGCGAAGGGCATATCAAGGAGAAGATCTCCGAGATGCTCATCCATGCCACCCTGATTCGCGCCGCACTCGAGGCTGCGATCGCGAACTGCCAGATCACCGATCAAGGCGCCTTCCCCGACGAGCTCTACACCAACGCCGGCAAATATCACGGCGCGGCGAACTACAACCTGATGGTGCGGCATCTGCACGACATCTCGGGCGGCTCGATCCTCACCGCGCCCGGTGTCGCCGATCTCGAGAATGAAGTGACTGGTCCGCTGGTCCGTAAATATATGGGCACGAGCAAAGGTGTCGATGGCGAGTATCGCGCGCGCCTGTTTCATGCGATTCGCGATCTGACCGCAGACGCCTATGGCGGCTGGAAGGCTGTAACCAACGTGCAAGCCGGCGGTGGTCTCTACGCGCAGCGAATCGTGACGCGCCGATACTACGACCTGAAAGGCGCCAAGCGAAAAGCGCTGAAGGTTGCCGGCCTCAGCGAGGAAACTGCCGGATGATCTTCAGCTCCAGTCAGATTCCGGCTTCCGGGCCATAGAACTGCACGTCTTCACGGTATCCGCCCTGACCTGCGCCCAGCAGCCGGTAGTCCTCGACGAGTTCGATCGAGCGCACCCACTTTACCATTTTGAAGCCTAACTGCGTTTCCACTCGCAATCGGCACGGAGCGCCATGCGCTACCTGCAGCGGCGCTCCATTCATCGCGTAGGCTAAAATCGTCTGCGCGTGACGCGCCAGCTCCAGATCGATCACTTCGTAGTACGTCACCCCTGGCTCCGGCTCCTGCCAGGAACGGAACACCAGGTAGCGCGCGTTCGCAAGCGGCCGACAGCGCGCCAGTATGTCGGTCACCGCGACTCCAGTCCACTGCGCGACGCCCGACCATCCTTGAATACAGTGGTGCAGCGTGATCTGAGAGCGCGGGCGCATCGCGCGGAGATCCTCGAGCCCAAGCTGCAGCGGATTTTCTACAAGACCGCTAATTTCGAGCCGCCAGTTCTCGAAGTTCGCCAGCGTCATCTGTTGATATTCGGCACTCTCGGGCGGCCGGCCGTTGATTATGAAATACGCGGAGATTGCAGACTCCGGGTACGACTGGCGCGAGCCGACATGATGAAGCAGGGTGCGACGAACCGGTTCGATCGCGACGCCGAGCCTGCGCTGCACCCACTTCGGATCGTGCAACGAGACCTTGGTCGCCCATACATGCAACATCGCAACGACGACGAGCCCGCCCATCCCGATCGCGACCGAGAGTCCCTCCAGCGCATGGCGCCCATGCACGATGTAACTCATGTTGGCGGGGAAATCCTCGACCGCGACCAGCGTCACGTGCACCATCGTGAAGAGACAAATCGTAACCAGCCCGAGAAAATGGATGCTGCGCGCGGATTGGCGCCCGCCGAAAATCCGCACGTAACCAGGGAAGCGCGCAGCGACCGCCGGTGACATCGCCGCACCAGTCGCGATCATTATCGGCGCGATCACGAAAACAATTCCGGCGTAGGCAAGTTGCTGAACGGGATTGTAAGGATGCCCCGGCGGCGGAAGCTGAAAGTGCGCGTACGTCCACGCAGTATGAATCGCTGCCGGAAAGATGCCCCATGAAGTAGGTATCAGCCGTCGCCATCCACCGATCGCAAACAGTAGGAACACGTAAACGAGCCCGTTCAGCACCCAGAAAATTATCGAGAAGAAATGCCAATGGCGGCCCATTCCGAGATTCATGTGGCCCGGCAGCGCCAGCCACGACGAGAATGGCTCCTGCTCGTCGCTGGCAGTCCACAGCCGATCCGTGGGCATCACCTTGCGCGTGAACTTGAGCCATTCGCTGCCCGCATCGCAGCCGTCATTCCAGTACAGCCGGGGATGCGCGCTCAGGATTTCCAGCCCGCTGCGGATGAGCAGGCTGATGAAGAGCAGGTTGATGAAATGGCTGATGCCGACCCAATTGAAGAAGCCTAATGCTTGCGCGAAGAATCTCATCGCCCTTGAGTTCGTCTTATACTTTGCCGACACAACCGGCAAATTCACCATTGATCGTAGCCGATGCGAGCGTCGTGCGTTGTTTGCGCGCGGCACGACTGGCGTTGTAATGGATCAATTGCATTTGCCCTCACAGATTTCGAAATAGGAGATACACATGCCCGGATACACCATGACCATCGACGGCAAGTCGGTGAAAGGATCGAAGACCACCGGCGTCATCAATCCCGCCACCGGAAAGATCTTCGCCGAAGTGCCCGACTGCTCCAAGGCTGAACTTGATCAGGCGATGTCCGCCGCGCAGAAGGCGTTCCCGTCGTGGAGCAAGGACGTCAACGCGCGCCGCAAGGTTCTGCAGGATTGCGCCGCCGCGCTGCAGCAACCGCCCGAGGGTCTGGCGCGAACGCTGACACAGGAGCAGGGCAAGCCGTTGGACAAGGCGGCGCAAGAGATCATGCTCACCTCGATGTGGTGCGCATACACGGCGATGCTCGATCTGCCAGCCGAGGTGCTGCAAGACACGCCGGACAGCAAGATCGAAATCAAGCGCAAACCGCTCGGCGTCGTCGCCGCGATCACGCCGTGGAATTATCCGATCATGCTCGGGATGTGGAAGATCGCGCCCGCCCTGCTCGCGGGCAACACGATCGTCCTGAAACCATCGCCGTATACGCCGATCACGACGCTGATGCTCGGCGAGATTCTGCGCGACATCGTTCCTCCCGGAGTGCTCAACGTAGTCTCGGGCGGCGACGAGCTCGGCTCGTGGATGACCAGTCATCCAGTGCCGCGAAAAATTTCATTCACCGGCTCGGTCGAGACCGGCAAGCGAGTCGCTGCGGCGGCGGCGCCGGATTTGAAGCGAGTAACCCTCGAGCTCGGCGGCAACGACGCTGCGATCATCCTGGCGGACGTGGATCCGGCAGCGGTCGCGCCGAAAATCTTCTGGGGCGCAATGGAGAACTCGGGGCAGATCTGCAGCGCGATCAAGCGCGTGTACGTGCCGGAGCAAATGTACAACGCGTTGCTCGACAATCTCGGCGAGATCGCAAAAGGCGTCAAGGTGGGCGACGGGCTCGAGGCCGGTACCCAGCTCGGTCCGATCAACAACAAGATGCAGTTCGAGCGCGTGACCGAGCTGGTCGAGGATGCCAAGAAGCACGGCGCCAAAATTGTCACCGGCGGCGCGCGCGTCGGCAAGGAAGGCTACTTCTTCGCGCCGACCATCGTCGGGAATATTTCCGACGGCGTCCGGCTGGTCGACGAAGAGCAGTTTGGCCCCGCGCTGCCGATCATTCCATATAAGGATGTCGACGACGCGGTCCATCGCGCGAACGCGACTCACTTCGGGCTGAGCGGCTCGGTATGGTCCAACGATCGGGCGCGCGGCGCCGAGGTCGCGTCGCAACTCGATTGCGGTTCGGCATGGGTCAATCAGCATCTTGCGATCGCCCCGAATCTGCCGTTCGGCGGAGCGAAGTGGTCGGGGATTGGCGTGGAGAACGGCCCGTGGGGTCTCATGGGCTTCACGGAAATCCAGGTGGTCAACTCGATCAAGCTTTCGTAGCCAGGTTTGCCAACAGCCGCCTCCGCGGTATCGTAAATTCAAGCGATGCGCGGGGGCGGCGTTTTTTTAAATGGGACGCTACGACGACTACAAGCGGCGAGTCCTGCAAATCAGCCAGCGGCTGTCCGCCGACGGTTACTTCGGATCCCGGTCTGGCAGCGCCGGTAATGTCTCAATGCTGGTCGAGGGCGAGCACGCCGTGGTTGTCACGCCGTCGCGCCTTGCGTATCCCGCGATGAAGCTCGAAGACATCTGCGTGGT
The DNA here is from genome assembly GCA_963842215.1 of uncultured delta proteobacterium. GTDB lineage: Bacteria > Desulfobacterota > Binatia > Binatales > Binataceae > Binatus. Next base: position 561,203 of record CAWJFQ010000010.1, read on the forward strand.
CGACTTCGATCTTGCGCGAATCGAAGGCGAGCGCAAGCCTTCGATCGAAACTCCGATGCACATCGCGACTTACAAAGCGCGCGCCGACGTCAGTGCCGTCATTCATACCCATCAGACGTTTGCCAGCGCGCTCAGCGTGCTGAATCAGCCAATCCCGCCGCTGTTCGACGAGGTAACGCTGGCAATTGGCAAGACGATCGACGTGGTGCCGTATGCGCTTTCAGGCTCGCGCGAACTGCACGACAACGTCGCGCGCCAGCTCGCCAATCGATGCCACTGCTACATACTTCAGAACCACGGCACGCTTTGCATCGGCACCGACCTCGACAAGACCTTCACTTTCGTCGAACTGCTTGAGAAGTGCGCCACCATCTATATGCAAGCGCTGGCGACCGGTAAGCAGATCACTGTGCTTCCCGAAAAAACCGTCGCCCAGCTTCATGCGGCTGTCATCGCGCGACAAGATCGCGAAATCGCGCGCAAGCAATCCGTTCGCGAGCCGGAGCAAAATCACTGATGAGCGGTCAGGTAGTGACGCTCGGCGCGCACGTCCTGGACATCCTCGGCCGTTACGTCACGCACATACCGGAAGGACAAGGCAGCGTGCTGCTCGACGAGATTCGTCTCGCTCCGGCAGGATCGGCCGCGGGCACCGCAGTAGGCCTCGCGAAATTGGGACTGTCAGTCGCGACTGTCGGCGCTGTCGGCGACGATGCTCTCGGCGAGGTACTTATACGCGCGCTGAACGGCTTCGGCGTCGACACCAGTCACGTTGTTCGAAAGCCCGGCATCCAAACCTCTGCAAGCATTCTGCCTATTAGGCCCAACGGCGACCGGCCGGCGCTGCATGCCGTTGGAGCCAATGCCGTCTACTCGATCGACGATGTCCCGTGGCCATTGATCGAAAGAGCGGCCCATCTGCACCTCGGCGGCAACGATTCAATGCGCGGACTCGGGCGCGAGGGAGCCGCGCAGATACTTCGGCGAGCTCGAGCCGGGGGCGCGACCACCAGCATGGACATTCTAAGTGAAGGCTCGCCCAAGCTGCTCACCATCCTGAAGCCGTCTTTACAATTCGTCGATTGGTTCATGCCAAACGCCGACCAGGCCTGCAAGCTGACGGGATTTCACACACCAGAAGAAGCCGGGGCGCACTTGATCGACCTCGGAGTGCGCGGCGTCGTGCTCACGATGGGCGGCGCTGGCAGCGTCTTGATGACGGTACGCGAGCAGATTCGTCTCCCGGCGCACGAGGCTACGATAGTTGACACGTCGGGATGCGGCGACGCCTATTGCGCGGGTTTCATACGCGCGATCCAACTGGGCTGGCCGCCGTCGGAATGCATGAAGCTCGGCAATGCTGCGGCAGCGTTGGTCGCCCAAGGCCTCGGCTCCGACGCAGGAATCCGGGACCTGGATGATACGATCCGCTTCATGCGCGAAACTCCCTTGCGTTCCAGCTGAACGCCCTGCAGAAGTTGGGAATATGAAAAATCAAATCTCGCGGCGTGCTTTCGTGGTGGGAAGTCTCGCGGCCGGATTCGCGCTGGCGGTGATGCCGGTGTCGGCGGACACTATTACCACCGATAGCAACGGCCTGGTCGCAGGCGAGGTCAAGATTCCAGTCGAAGGCGGCGAGATTCCCGCGTATCGGGCGATGCCGGCGAGCGGCGGTCCTTTTCCGACGCTGCTGGTGGTGCACGAGATTTTCGGCGTCCACGAGCATATCAAGGACATCTGCCGGCGCTTGGCCAAGCTGGGCTACTTCGCGGTCGCGCCGCTGCTTTTTTCGCGTGAAGGCGACGTCGCGAGCTTGAGTGACGTCCAGCAGATCATCTCGAATGTCGTCGGCAAGGTACCCGACAAGCAGGTCGCATCAGATCTCGACGCTACCGTGGCGTGGGCGAAGAGCACGGGCAAGGCTGACACTACGAAACTCGGCATCACCGGGTTTTGCTGGGGAGGCCGGCAGGTGTGGCTGTATGCCGCGCACAATCCGTCGCTCAAAGCGGGAGTAGCATGGTACGGGCCATTGCAGATTCCGCCGTCGGACTTAAGACCGAAGAATCCGCTCGATTTGGTGAATCAGATCGACGCGCCGATTCTAGGTCTCTATGGCGGCAAGGACATGGGAATTCCGGCGACACAGATCGAGCAGATGCGCGCCGCGCTGAAGGCTGCCGGCAAGCCGTCGGAAATCGTGGTCTATCCCGATGCCGGGCATGGCTTCAACGCCGACTATCGTCCCAGCTTCAATCAGGCCGCTGCGAAGGATGGGTGGAAGCGGATGCAGGCCTGGTTCAAGGAGTACGGCGTAGCCTGAGACTTGTGTCGGCGACTGACTATTGGAGTGAGTAGTCAGTTTGGATACGGAGGGCCGTTCGCAAGTACTTTGGCGAGCGATGCGTCGTAGCCGTAGATGTCGTCGAAGAATCTTACTTCGCCGTCGGGCTCCACTACGGCGGTACTGTAGAGAATCAGCACTGGAATAGGTTTGTCCAGGTTTACCTGCACGGTTGCGTCGTCGTTCATCGTGGCGCGAATTTTGTCGAGCGTCCACTCGGGCTTGTCGCGCAGCACCCACGCTGCCAGAGCAACGGGATCTTCAACCCGAATGCATCCGTGACTGAAGTCGCGGCGCGAGCGTGAGAACAATTCCTGTTCCGGCGTGCTATGCAGATAGACGTTGTATTGATTGGGGAATATGAACTTGACCAGGCCGAGCGCATTCTTGGGCCCGGGTTTCTGCCGAGCGCTCAGTGAGCCGGAACGAAGTCCCGCGATGACGTCGTCTGAGGCCGGCGATGAAGGAACGACGTTGCCGCTGCGGTCAACTACTTCGAATCCCTTGTCCGCCAGGTAGTTGGGATCGCGACGCGTTTTTGGCACCAATTCGTTGCGCTGGATCGACAAGGGAACCAGCCAATACGGGCGGAAGATTACGTACTTCATGCGGTTGGCGAACACCGGCGTCTGCGTGCGCATCGCCCTGCCCACCACGACTCTCATCGTCAGGTAGTTCGCGGGCTGACGGCGCATCGTGCGCAGCCGAAACTCAGGGATGTTGACGACGATTGGCGGATCGGGGAAATCGGGCGGTATCCAGCGATAGCGTTCGAGCGTGAGTTGGAGCTGCAAGACGCGGGCTTTGAGCGGCACGTTCAGTTCAGTCACGGTGCCTTTGCCGAGGACGCCGTCGGTATCGAGGCCGTGGCGGCGTTGAAAATGTTTCACCGCGTCGACGACGGCGCCGTTGTAAGTGGTCGAGTTGGCGGGCAGGTCGGCGGTGGATGGCAGGTCGCCCAGCTGACGCAATCGCGCGAGCAGCAGCGGCATCGAGGGATAGGAAGTTCCGGGACGTATGCCCTTTTGCGGCACGGGTATGAGCGCAACGTCGGGCGAGCCGGCCATCTTCGAATAGGTGAGGAGAGCATCTTCGGCGCGCCGATAACCGTCGTAAGGCGGTTCGACTTTCGCGATGACCGCGGGCACGTCGGTCGCCGTCAGCACCTGCGTTCGCAGCAAATCGGCCAGGTCGTACTTACTCGGGCCGACGGTCAGGCCGAACTTGAAGTGTTGAGGGTTCACCCGGCCGATATGGAGATCGGAGATGTAGCGCATCGCGGAGACGGTCAGCGCGAGATCGATGTGCGCAAGATCAGTATCGGACGCTTTGGGCGCGGTCGGTTGAAGCTTGGCCAGTCGCGCGTCCCATCGTGAGCCGTCGTAGTCTTCGGGGTTGAGGCCCTTCGACGCGGCCTGCTGCAGGAGCAGCATCATCGAGACGGCTTGAGGGCTGGCCTTGCCGTTCTGAATCCATGCCAGCGAATTGCCGCCCGCGGCGTAAAATTTCGTGACCGCGTCGCGATAGTCAGTGAAATTTGGCCAGCGCAAGTCGGGAAGTGAGCCGGCGGCGATCAGTGTGTTGAGATCGCCGGGTCCTGGAGGAATCGCATTGGCGACGGGTGCTGCGGCTGAAGTGGGAGTCGCAGCCGGGGAGCCGGCGGCGAAAGCAGTGGCAGCGCAGCACAGCGTGACGATCAATGCGGACAACGCGGATTTGTGAATGGTCATGCTGTCGAATTCCTCGCGAACCACACAGTACATAAGTGGTGCGACGAGCCGCCGCAAGAGCGATCGCGAGTGAATTTGCGACAATCGGGAGGCATCCGTAAGCTCAACAACAAGCCTTTAGCTTGATTCGTGCTACGATCGAGGATTCCGGGACAGGATAGAAATGCCGAGCATCGCGACGTGGATTCGACAATGCGACGAACAGTGGTTCGAGCTGATACTAAGAGGTTATCCGCATCTGACGGCGCATAACGCGCGATTGCATCCGGTGGAACTGGGACAGATGGATGCGTTGATGTTGACGGGCGGCGGCGACATTTCGGCCGGCTTTCTGCGCCAGGCGATCGCAGACCCGTCATTGATTGTGGATACCGATCGCGAGCGGGATGAGTGGGAGTTCAAGGCGACGCGCGAATTTCTTTTTTCGGGGAAGCCTATCCTTGCCATCTGCAGGGGTTTGCAAGTGCTGAACGTCGCGATGGGCGGTACCTTGCATATCGATATTCCCGGGCATGACAACTGTGAGAGAGAGAACGTGCAGCCGCTTAGACACAGCTCGAAAGCACTGCATCGATTCGCGGCGGTGAACAGTTCGCATCACCAGGCGCTCGAGCGGTTAGCCGACGGAATGGAAGTCGAGGCATGGTCGGCGAGCGACGATATAGTCGAGCAAGCCAGGCTGCGTTCACATCCCTATGCCATCGGGGTGCAATATCATCCGGAACGAGATCCGCTTTATCTTCCATTGTTTGCCGAGTTCTTCGGCCGGGTCCGCAACGGCGGATAGCTATGCGCGTCGTGAGATGAAGGTGTTGGATGCTTACGGTTCGCGTCGGTTGTAACATTCATTTTGACTGCGAATCGTCGGCAACAGTCATACTGTTAGTCAATCCACGACGCGATTCGGACCGTCCTATACGTCAAGAGCGACTTGATTTCGGGAGCTTGGCTACGTCCGAGTCATATGTGGACGCCGACGGCAACCTGGCTTACAGGGCCATCCTGGGGACTGGACTCAACAAGATCCAGCACGACGCGCTGGTAGAAGTTACGACCGCATTTGACAAGTCCGAGCAATTTGGAAAGGCGCCGTCGGTGGCTACGCTCGATCCCGCATTCCTGCGTTATCTGTTGCCGAGCAGATATTGCGATTCAGACAAGCTATTTGCCTTCGCGGGTGACAAGTTCGGATATATCTATGACGCGGGCGAGCGGGTGCAGGCGATCTCAGACTGGGTGCATAACAATATTGAGTACCGCTTCGGTTCGGGAAGTCCGGAAATCTCAGCTGCGCAAGTGATCGAACGAGGCTATGGCGTGTGTCGCGACTTTGCCCATTGCACGATCGCGCTGTGCCGGGCGCTGAACTTACCGGCGCGATATGTCACGGGCCATTTGCCGGATATAGGACATGTGGATCCGGGATCGCCGATGGATTTTCATGCCTACAGCGAAGTTTTTCTCGGCGATCGGTGGCATGTGTTCGATGCGCGTTACAATGAGCCGAGGATCGGCCGGATAAAGATTGCTCACGGGCTTGACGCGGTCGAGTGCGCGTTTGCGACTGTGTATGGGCCGGCGAAGATGACGAAGTTCGAGGTGTGGGCATACCAGGTTGATCCTGGTGAGGTAAGAGTTGGCGATCCGATTGATTTGTCGAAGCGATTGGATGGGGTTGAGGAGATAAGGTCTTAGGAGCGGAATTTTGAGTCGCGCAGTAGCACTATCTGACGTGTTGCTACAGGCGGCCGCGAGCGTTTTGCGACGGCGTGCGTCGCACCTCTCCCGGCGCCACCTTCGGTTGGCTGAGCGACCGGGATGATCGGTAACACTTTAGACCGGCATGATCGGTAACACTATTTGCGAGTTTGAGGGGGAGGAGCGCGAGGGGGGCTGCCCCTCTCGCCGGACCGTTGAACTGCCGGCGGGCGCAAGACGGCGCAGTTTCAGATTGACGCCATCGATGAGCCCAACCATCATTGGTCCGAAGTAGACCTCCGCGTCACCGTCATCAGTTTCAACTAACCCTACTACTTCACTGGCAAGGGGTTCGCTCAAGAACACCAACTTGCCCTGCCATTTGATCTCGCCCGTGTGGCGCACGCGGCGCGGCTGATAGTCGGCCGGATACTCGGGGTCCTCGAGCCGGGCCGGATAGCTGCGCGGCGACGGCGTGTAGTGCGTCGCCGGGGTGGTCTGGCCCAGCGCCTCATGCGGCCGCTGATGATTGAACTCAGCGCGGAACTCATCGAAGCGGCTCTGCTGCGCGCCACGGTTGGCCGCGGGCGGAGTGGCGCATTCGGCCTTGAGCGTCTTGTGCATCCGTTCATGCCGCCCGTTCTGCTCAGGCCGGCCCGGCTCGATCCGCTCCGGCATGATGCCGAGCTTTAACCACCATACCGACAGCCGGCTGAGTCCCGTCACTCCGACCGAGGCGAACGGCGCGCCGTTGTCCGAGCGGATCGCGCGCGGCAGGCCGTATTCCCGAAACACCCGCTCCAGTTCGCGCCGGCAGTCCGCATAGCCGGCCTTAGCGACCGCCTTGACGCTCAACAGGTAGCGGCTGTAAGCGTCGGTCAGGGTGAAGGGGTCGCAGCGCACGCCGTCGCCGGTGCGGAAATGACCCTTGAAGTCGGTGCACCACAGCTCGTTGGGCCCCAGCGCCGTGCGCAAGGGCAGCGGCGACGGTCGCGCGCTGCGCCGACGCTTGCGCGGCTGGCTGAGGTGCTGGCGGCGCAGCAACTCGCCAATCGTGCTCGGCGCCGGCCAGCTCTGATCCGGCGCGCATTGCTCAAGCTTGGCCCGCAACTTTCTTGGTCCCCAGCTCGGATGCGCCCGGCGCAGTCCCACTACCGCCTCGGCCTGCGCCTGGCTAATCGCCCACGGCACTACCTTAGCCGCGTGCGAGTGTTCCTTGAGCCCGGCGGCCCCCAACTCAAGGTAGCGCCGCCACCACTTGTACGCGGTCTTGCGGCTGATGCCGAACTCCGCGCACAGCTCGCTCACGCTTTCCTCCCCCTCAGACAGCGCCGCCATCAATCGAAGCTTCTCGTCCATCGAACAGATCTCCCGCCACGGCATCGCCTCGCTCCTCCTGCCGTGACATTCAATCTGTTACCTATCCTGCCGGTCTATTCTGTTACCCATCCTGCCGGTCTGTACCGGCGGCGACCTCCCCTCGGACAAGGGGAGGTTAGGAGCGGGAATCTGCGTTCTGGCAGAGGGCTTTTGCGTAACCTTCGAGTTTATTCGGGAAAGAGCGGAATCTTGAGCGCGCGCGAAACGCTGCAAGAGGAATGTTTGAGATCCTAGGAGCAGAATCCTGAATCGCGCAGTAGCGCTGTCATAGGACCCTCACCTTCATCCTCTCCCTTACAGGGAGAGGAGACAGATTCAAAATCGCGAGGGAAGAGTCAGGCTTGGCTTACTTCCAGTTCATAGGCCATGTGGCGGGTGCCGCCGCTGCTGTTGTAGACGCCGGAGACGGGGGGTAGGTCGTTGTAGTCCCTGCCTACTGCAACCCTGATGTGACGAATCATCGTACGAGTCCTATGAGTCGGATCGAAGCCGGTCCATCCGGCGCCGGGTAGAAGCGCTTCGACCCAAGCGTGGCTCGCCAGTTCGGGAGGGGGAGAGTCAGGACTGCGGTCAGGATTAGGAGCCAGATATCCAGAGACGTAGCGCGCAGGAATGCCGGCGAGGCGAAGCAGACCTATGCTGAGATGCGCGAAATCCTGGCATACTCCGCCGCCGGTGGTGAGTATGTCGTCGACGGTCGAGTGTACGTGGGTGGTCGCGCCGTCATAGCCGAATTGATTGCGGACGTAGAGCATCATGCGCTCGGTATACGCCGTGATGTCTTCGGATAGCTGGGGACGCACGGACCAGAAAAATCTTCGCAAGCGATCGCTGAACGGCACATAGCGACTGGGATTCAGAAACTCGCCGTATTGTTCCATTCGGGCGGCGTCGTCGACCAGGTAATCGTGAAACGTGATTGGAGTGGACGGGTGAGGCGGTAGCGCGAATCGTTCGACGACAGAATCCGAGGCTATCACCAGCTCGGTGTGAGGCGGCTGGATGTCGATCGAATGCGTAAGGTTGCCGAAGGAGTCCCGATACTCGGAGATTTCGGCCGCCGGGGTGACATCGAGCCGGAAAGCGATGCGCTTCTGATCGGGCGCGTCGATTGGCGTCAGGCGCACATCGTTATGGGAATGGGAAGCGGGCTGTTCGTAAACGTATCGGGTGATGTGTTTGATCCGGAAACGCATGCGCTCAGTCAACTGAAACTATAGCTGCGCGTAGGCATTCGCTCAACGTGGCAAGTTTTTCTGGGGGGTATGCGGCGCTTTCGCACGACGGGCTCATCATGCTTTAGATACAAATTCAGGCGAAGGATTCCGCGTACTCAAAAGAGACGAGAGAAATATGACTCCCAACAGTCTTCTGATCGCCAACCGCGGCGAGATTGCGATTCGTATCATCCGCGCGGCCGCCGAAATGGGCATCCGCACCATGGCCGTCTTTCCGCATGACGACGCGACGTCGCTGCATACCAGAAAGGCCGACGAGGCTCGCCAGCTCGCGGGGACAGGCGCGGCGGCGTACCTCGATGGAGAACAGATAATCAGGGTTGCCAAAGAAGCGGGTTGCGATGCAATCCATCCCGGCTACGGCTTTCTCAGCGAGAACGCGGCTTTTGCGCGGCTGTGCGTGCGCGAGGGAATCAGGTTCGTGGGGCCGCGCGCCGAGATGCTCGAACTGTTCGGCGACAAGGTGCAGGCGCGAGGACTGGCAGAGAGATGCGGCGTGCCGATTCTGCGCGGCAGTTCGGGGGCGACCAGCCTGGAAGAAGCGACGCGTTTTTTCTCTTCGCTGGGCGAGGGCGGGTCGATGATGATCAAGGCGCTAGCTGGGGGTGGCGGGCGCGGGATGCGCGCAGTCTCGCGGATGGAGGAAATCGAGGAAGCTTACAAGCGCTGTCAGTCGGAGGCGCGCGCGTCGTTCGGCAACGGCGAGGTGTACGTCGAGCAGTTGATGCCGCGCGCGCGGCATATCGAAGTGCAGATTATCGGCGATGGCACAGGCGACGTGAGCCACCTGTGGGAGCGCGAATGCAGCATCCAGCGCCGCAATCAGAAAATCGTAGAGATAGCGCCGAGCCCGGGCCTTGCGCCGGCGATGCGCGATCGGCTGACGGCGGCCGCGGTGCGGATGGCGAAGGAGGTGCGATACGACAACCTTGGCACCTTCGAGTTCCTGGTGAACGGCGATGCGTCGGCGAATAAGGACGAGGCGGGGTTCGCGTTTATCGAGGCCAACCCGCGGCTGCAGGTCGAGCACACGGTTACGGAAGAAGTGACGGGAATCGACCTGGTCAAGCTGCAAATTCAGCTGGCCGGAGGCCGCACACTGGCCGAGCTCGGGATGCAACAAAAGGACATCGGCAAGCCGCGCGGATTCGCGATGCAGGTGCGAATCAACATGGAATCGATGCGCGCGGACGGCAGCGCGAAACCCGCGGGCGGGACGATTACCGCGTTCGAGGCGCCGTCGGGGCCGCGGGTGCGGACCGATTCGTTCGCGTACGCGGGATATACCACGAGCCCGAATTTCGATTCGCTGCTGGCCAAGCTGATCACTCACTCGCATTCGGCGGACTTTGCCGAGGTGGTGACCAAGACCTATCGCGCGCTGTGCGAATTCAGAATCGAGGGGGTGCCGACCAATATAGGATTTCTGCAAAGCCTGCTGCGGCATCCGGAGTTCGTCGCGAATCGGGTGTACACGCGCTTTGTCGAGGACAATATCGCGGCGCTGGTGAGCGGCGGTGAAAAATCCGGGCATCGGCAATTGTACTTCGATCGCGCGCCGGCGGCTCCCAAAGCGGGAGTGGGCGCCGAGGGTGCCGGTGCGCGGCGGGCAGGAGCAAAGATCGATGCGAGCGATCCGCTGGCGGTGTTGCATCACGGAAAGTCGGAGGGCGGCGCGCCGTCGCCGATTGCGGCGTCCACCACGGTCGTGACGCCGCAATTGCACGACATCACGGGTCCCGAGAACACGGTCGCGATCGAGGCGCCGATGCAGGGCACGATCGTCTCGGTCGACGTCAGCGAAGGCGACCGGGTACATCGCGGGCAGCAATTATTCGTGATGGAAGCGATGAAAATGGAGCACGTGATCGCGGCTGAGCAGAGCGGAATCGTGCGGCGGATCACGGTTGCGAAGGGCGATGCGATCTTCGAGGGGCATCCGCTGGCTTTTATCGAGGAGGCCGAAGTCGAAACGACGCATCGTGCGGAGGCCGGCGAGGTGGACCTGGATCGTGTGCGCCCCGACCTTGCGGAAGTGGTCGAGCGTCATGCGCTGGGGTTCGACGCGGCTAGACCGGAGGCGGTGGCGCGCCGGCGCAAGACCGGGCAACGCACGGTGCGCGAAAATATCGACGACCTGTGCGATCCCGGCACGTTCGTCGAGTACGGTCCACTGGTGATCGCCGCGCAACGGCGGCGGCGTACGATCGAGGACCTGATCAAGAACACGCCGGCCGACGGAATGGTCGCGGGAATCGGGCGGGTCAACGGCGACCTGTTCGAGGACTCGAAGGCGCAATGCATCCTGATGTCGTACGACTACACGGTGCTGGCCGGCACGCAGGGCCAACAGAACCATCGCAAGAAGGACAGGATGTTCGAAATCGCGCAGAAGTCGCGCTTGCCGGTGGTGTTCTTTACCGAGGGCGGCGGCGGACGGCCGGGTGACACGGACGGGTTGGGCGTCGCGGGCCTCGACTGCATGGCGTTCAACTACTGGGGGAAATTAAGCGGGCTGGTGCCGCTAGTGGGTATCAACTCGGGTAGATGCTTCGCGGGCAACGCCGCACTACTGGGATGTTGCGATGTAGTAATCGCGACCAAGGGATCGAACATCGGAATGGGCGGTCCCGCGATGATCGAAGGTGGCGGACTAGGTATCTTCAGGCCGGAAGAAGTAGGACCGATGGAGGTGCAAATAGCTAATGGCGTAGTAGACATTCCGGTCGCCGACGAAGGCGAAGCAGTACAAGTAGCCAAGAAGTACCTATCGTACTTTCAGGGAGAAGTTCGCGACTGGCTATGTGCGGATCAGCGCTTGTTGCGGACGATCATCCCCGAGAATCGACTGCGCATCTACGACGTTCGGGCAGTGATCGAGATGCTGGCTGACACGGGGTCGGTGCTCGAAGTGCGGCGTCATTTCGGTCCGGGGATGGTGACGTCGCTTATCAGGATCGAAGGACGTCCGGTGGGACTGATCGCCAACAACCCGGTGCATCTTGCGGGCGCGATCGACAGCAACGGCGCCGACAAGGCCGCGCGCTTCATGCAGCTGTGCGACGCGTTCGACATCCCGCTGCTGTTCCTGTGCGATACTCCCGGCATCATGGTGGGCCCGGAGGTGGAGAAGACGGCGCTGGTGCGGCACGCGTCGCGGATGTTCGTAGTCGGATCGAATATTAGTGTGCCGTTTTTTACGATCATACTGCGCAAGGGTTACGGGTTGGGCGCGCAGGCGATGGCGGGCGGCAGCTTCAAGGCGCCGATTTTCACGGTCGCGTGGCCAACCGGAGAATTCGGCGGGATGGGACTGGAGGGAGCGGTGAAGCTCGGCTATCGCAACGAGCTTGCGGCAATCGAGGAGCCGGAGAAGCGCAAAGAGCTGTTCGACGAGATGGTGGACCGGATGTACCGGCATGGCAAGGCGGTGAACACCGCTTCGCACTTCGAGATCGACGACGTGATCGATCCGCTCGACTCGCGCAAGTGGATCGTCGCGGGACTGCGATCGGCGCCGCCGAAGAGGTCGCGCACCGGCAAGAAGCGTCCCAACATCGACAGCTGGTGAGAGGTTCGCGGCGCGGCTTGCGCGTGCGCGATCGATACTGAATCATCGAGACGTGGATGTGAGCGAAGCGCAATCACAGCCGGCCGCGCAGAGCACGCCGACGATCGCGTCGCCACCGGCGCCGGCGTCAGGTGGATGGACGAGCAGGATTGAGGCGGTGCTGTTGCAACGGTTGCTGATCGTCGGAGCGTTGTGCCTGCTCGCGATGATCGGGATGTTCCTGACCAATGTGAATCACCCGGAGGCGCGCTTTTACTGGAGCGCGATGTTCCCGATCTTCGGTCTCGTGAGTTTGTGGCACGAACTGGTCGGACCGGGTCGTCATGAAGGACCGGTGTGGAAGCGAATCCTGGTACAAGCGCTGCACTGGCTCGGTCCGATCGTCGCGGTGCGAATTATTTTCCTGCAACTCGCGCGCGGGCAAATGGACGCCGACGCCGTCGCACTGGTGACGCTGGTGATTCTCGCGGTGACTTGCTTCATGGCGGGGATACACCTGGACCGCAGCTTCTATTGGGTGAGCGCGGTGCTCGCGTTTGCGGCCGTGATCGGCACCGAGGTCGAAGCGTACTTGTGGATGCTGGTGGCGATAGCGGTGGTCGCGATAGCGATCACGGTGTTCGCCGCGATCGCGCTGCGTCGCCGCACGACGGAAATTGCGCGTGCCGGAAGCTAGGGACGCGTGGCCGATAACGGGCGGCGTGCGAGGGTCTCGCGTCGAGCTGGCGCAGACGGTAGCGGCGTTCCTCGCATACTTGGCGCTGTCGATTCTGTTTTATGGCCGCGACCTGCTGTTCCGAATGACTGAGCTCAACGCGGGCAATCGTTACGGCCCGCAGATTTACGTCTGGTGTTTTGAGTGGTGGCCGTTTGCGATCGCGCACCGGCTAGCCGCGTTCCATCCACGCGTCATGTGGGCGCCCGAGGGCATGGACCTGGCGTGGGGAGCGACCAGCGTACCGCTGTTGAGCGTCATGGCGGCGCCGGTCACGACGCGCTTCGGACCGGTGGTGTCTTTCAATCTGGCCAATCTGCTGATGCCGGCGTTGACGGCGATGAGCGCTTTTGTGCTTGCGCGCCGAACCGTCGGGCGGACCTGGCCCGCGATGCTGGGCGGATTCATCTACGGCTTCTCGGCGTATATGGCCGGCCATCAGTCGGGAGGCCATCTGAATTTAACCGCGGCCTTCCTGGTACCCGTGGTGGCGTGTCTCGCGCTGCTGCGGCTGGATGAAGAAATCGGCCGCGCGGGATTCGTGGTGGCATTAACGGCGACGCTGGTCTGCCAGTTCCTGATCGGCCAGGAGATTTTCGCGACCATCGTGATGTTCGGCGCGATCGCGCTGCTGGTGGCTTACCTCACGATTCCCGGGCGTGCGGACCGCATCCGCAGCCTCGCGACGCTATGCGCGCTTGCGTTGGGCGCGACGGCCGTCGTGCTGACGCCGTATTTGTATCGCGTGATCGTGGCCAGCGGACTTTCATCGCATCCGGTGTGGAATACGACTGCGCAGGGGACCGATTTGCTCGAATTGTTGATCCCCACCAACACGCTGCTGTTGGGGACGCTGACGCCACTGGCCGCGATTGGTGCTCGTTACGCGCACGGACCGGTGGAGACGGGCGCGTATCTCGGTGTGCCGATGCTGGTGATTGTGATCTGGTTTCTGAAATCGCAATGGCATCGGGTGGAGATTCGCTTTCTCGGGATCATGCTGGCGATCGTTTACGTCGCGTCTTACGGGTCGCGGCTTCACATCGCCGGTCACGAGCTGTTCGGGATGCCGTGGAAACTGATTTCGCGGATGCCGCTGATCGACAGCGCGTTTCCGGCCCGCTTCGCGCTCTACGTCTACCTGATACTTGCGCTGATAGGGTCGGAGTGGATTGCCGAGTGGCGCGCGGATGGCGGCATGAAAGCGGCGGCGGTGGCGTTAATCGTGCTGTTCACGCTGCCCAACCTGCGCGGCTCGCGATGGGTTCATGAGCTCGACACGCCCCAATTTTTCCGCTCAGGCACGTACCGCAACGAGCTTGCGCCGGGTGAAACGATTATCGCGTTGCCCTACGGAGAGAGCGGCAATTCGATGTACTGGCAGGCCGAGACCGGAATGTATTTCGCGATGGCCGAGGGGCATTTTCCGGCGCCGCGATCGTTTCTTGCGTGGCCGATCGTCGGTGCGTTTATCGACGGCGGCGAAATTCCCGATGCTCCCACACAGCTCAACGCGTTCATGGCGACCCATGGCGTGACCGCGGTGGTTTTTCGGCAGCAGGATCCATCGGCAGCATCGTGGCGCGCGATGCTCGCGGCGAGCGGAGCCAAAGTGCAGGATGTCGACGACGTGGTGCTCGCGCGCGCTGACCCTGCCGCGCTCGAGCGACTGCATGATGCGAGCGCGCTGGAGATGGAATGCCGGCTCGACGACGCTCGATTCGCGGCACTACTAGATGCGACAGATCGATATCTCGGCAGCGGCCAGCCTGCCGAAGCGCTATCTCCTTTCCGCGTGCAACAACTCGGGCTGCTGCCGGCCGGCTGGGTGCGCAATGACGACGGCGCGTACTCGTCGGAGGGTTTGTGGCTGGCGCCGTGGAACAAAGGCCGCGTCGGTGTCGGTGTGCGAGCCTCGTATGCATGCGTTCAGCGACTGATCGCGCGGTTTGGCGCGGGCGCCGCGGAGACCTACTTTCCATATCCGCGCGCGCTGGAGGCGGCGCCGTCGGGCGATCTTTTTCAGCGTAAGTTCGTGATGGTCTTCACGCGCGACGCGCTTGCACATGCCGCTGCCAGCGCGCGCGATGGCTCCGCGGGAAAGCACTGAGACCGTGAATCGTCCGTCGCAACAGCGCGGCGTCATGACGTAGATTGTTCAAGCATCGCGCTCACCGCCAGGCGCGCGCATAGCCGAAAGGAGTCGATCGATGCTCACCAAGATCCGTCGCAACATCGTGGCGGGAATCCTGACTTTTATTCCCATCTGGATCACGGTGTGGGTGATCAGTTTCCTGGTCGGGCTGCTGGTAGCGCTGGGCAGTCCATTCGTCAGGGCATCGGTGTCCTGGCTGGGGATACATTCGCCGACGCTGGCCGAGGGATTTTCTGCACCGTGGTTCCAGGCCGCGATCTCGATTGCAATCGTGCTGGCGGCGCTGTACGTGCTCGGGGAGGTTGCGACGGCAGTCGCAGGACGACGATTGCTGGCCGCGTTCGACTACCTGATGGCGCGAATTCCGATCGTGCAATCGATCTATGGCGCCGCGCGACAACTTGTCACCAGCTTTCAGACCAAGCCCGACGGCTCGCAGCGCGTAGTTTTGATCGAATTCCCTTCGCCGGAGATGAAGACCGTCGGCCTGGTGACGCGCATCTTCAACGATGCTGACACCGGGCAGGAGATTGCAGCGGTGTACGTGCCGACCACGCCCAACCCGACCTCCGGCTACATGGAGTTGGTGCCGGTGAGCCGACTGGTGATGCTCGATTGGACAATTAACGAGGCGATGACTTTCATAATGTCAGGCGGCGCGGCCGCGCCATCCAAACTGAACTACTCGAAAAGCACGCGAACCTCATCGCCGCGATAGTTGGGCGAATATCGAGCAAAGTCACGGCTACCCTGTAAAGAATGCATGCTTGCTTTGTAAGCTGTACAAAAGTTTCCTCAGATTCAGTGAGAAAATTTTTCGGTATGAGATTTGCTCATTTTGGAAGGGTATTGGTTTGCGGATTTCCAATAGCCATGAGGTGAAAAATGAACCGCCTATCTACTTTGCTGTTTGCAGTAGCGCTTCCCGTCGCTTTCTCGACTCCTGCGATTGCACAGTCAGGAAGACCGCTAGGGATGGTCGTGAATGGGAACACCACGACCGTGTTTATGGCGGCCGATACCAGCGACCTCGACATGCAGAAGCTTCAGACCTGGAGCAACTTTGCCGCCCAGCATCCGAATATCGCGCGGACGCTGGCCTATAAACCATCGCTGATCACTGACGACGGCTATGCGAAAAGCCATCCCGAACTAGGAGACTTCTTTTCCGCGCATCCGGATATCCGCGAAGCGATGGAGGAGAATCCTGGCAATTACGTTGCGATTCCGCCGCGCCCCGGCGAGTAAATGAGCAAATTCGCGTAGGTGGCAGAATCCTGAATCGCGCAGGGCGCTGTAAATCACCCTCACCCGCGCAGAAGGCGCGGCCTCTCCCGCAACCAAGGGCGAATATGACGGACTTGACACCATGCCTGAAAGGGCTAGTGTCTTGCCTATGGAAAAACGCCCGCTCCTGTCGCGGTTTAAGCGGCTTCCGACGTATGTGTGGCGTGCGATGAAGGAAGCTCACGCCGTCATCTACGCTCTGATCGCATCCGTGACGTGGTTTTTTGGGAACTATTTGGTTCCATGGGCATTTCAACGCTGCGGCGTTCCGGTGCCAACATTAGGCCTTCCAATTATTTCATGTGTTTCAATCATCATTCTTCTGCTTGTTCTGGGTATCGGCGGTTACTTGGTTTGGGAGAATGAGGAATACGAGCATCGCGAATTGCGCGAGCGCATCGCGCCTAAGTTAGACATTAAATTCGAGCCACCACGTCCGGGTTTTTTCTTCTGGGCGCGTAAGGACGGCGTGAAGTCTTTATACGTTCGAGTGTTGCCTAAACCCCGAATGCCGCTGACCAAGTGCAAAGGGTTTCTCGAATCTATCGAGCGACTCGAAGGCGATAAGTGGGTTTCAGTGGGGTTCGCCAGTCGCCCTCAACTGCATTGGTCTGAGGTTCACGAACGAGGCAGCGCCGAAGTTGACCTTTTTACGGATAACGACAGTCAATTTTTGGATGTTGCTTTCGTGCGCCAGACAGATAATTCCGTTCGTCTTGCGATCGATCAAAACCCTTCTTGGCTTGTGCCGTTATTGGCAAGTTATCCCCAGGGTATCTTCAAACTCGCCATCGCGATTATGGGGACGGCAGGCGATGAAATTGTTGAAGCAAAAATAGCACTGCGATTCCTACAAGGCGATCAATGGGGTCTACCTGTTGTCACTCGGCTGCTTTAATGTTTTTTCGTTTTGCGCTTTTTCTTTCGCTTCGCCGGATTCACTGGCGGAGTGCTCAGCATTCGTTTTAGCGTTTCCTCGAAAGTCAGAGGATGTAAGACAATCGGTTTGTCATCTTCTTGTTTCGGCATTCATCTACCCATCCACGTCGCGGGAATTTCAAATTCCAACTGTTTCGGTCTGGATTGGCGATGCAGAAGCAACCGCCAGCTCGGTCGCCTCAGCATCCTGCTATTGCCGTCAGGAAAATGTCGGGATCTTTCCGGTGATTGAAGCGCCACTGAAATTCATTCAGATACAGCGGCAGATATTTCTTGCTCACGTTGTGATACGTGCCGATGATTCCACGCTTCAAAAGGGACCAGAAATTTTCCATGTTATTGGTGTGAACGATCCCGCGCACGTACTCGCCCTGCCGATGATTCACCGTTTGATGCTGGAAGTCCCTGCCAGCGTTCAAGATATTGGTAGCCGGAGTGTTCATCGGTTGCCACCAGCGATACTCTGTCTTTATTCACCACTTCGTTGACGAACCGATAGCATGGTCGGCATGTCGGCGTGCTCGATCATCTTACAGATGACGTTACCCTTGCGACTGATCGCGCCGATGACAGGCGTTTTATCCCAGTAGCCGCCACGCCGCATGGCTTCTTTTTGTTCGCATGACGGTTCTTGTCGATGCCGCCGATGTAGGTCTCGTCAACTTCGACTTCGCCCATCAAACTCGCCGAACTGATCGTTGTCGAGCATCGCGCGCACCCGATGGCAGATGTAGAAAGCGGTCTTGTACGCAGTCGGGCGATCCGTTCTCTTTGAGCATCCGCTGGACTTGAAGGGCGCTCATACCCTTTTTGCTCTGGCAAATCAGGTAGATTACCTCGAACCAGACCGGAAGCGGATAATTCGTATTCTCGAACACCGTTCCGACCAAGGCGGAAAAGCGATAGCCGTTTTTCTTATTACATACCGACACCAGGCCGGTCTGCTTCGTTCACACTTTCTCTACCGCTCTTGCACACCCAATTCCACGCACGATGCTTGATCTTGAATACCTTTTCGACTTCCGCATCGAGGGCAACGCACGCCATCAGGCCAACGCAAACTAACCAGCAACGCCATGCACTTGTCTTGGGTGTTGTACTGTTCTTGTGAATCTGTTGAAGGCTAATCATAAACGGACTTTACACCTAATTCGCGCGTGGTGTCAAGTCCGTCGATAAGTAGTGTTCAACTAACCTATGATCTCGCGATATAATCACATTGGAAACGTTGAAGGAGGTAGAGGGCAATGGCGGAAAAAGAAAAGCCAATACCGCGGATCGTGAAAACGGCATCTCGGGCAATGAAGCATCCGGAAACCGTCTCGCTTCGCGATATCGCCAGCATGGGCGCGCGGATCATGGACGATCAACGGAACGATCCTGACCCACATCGTCCAATCGGGCGCAGAAAGAACCCGCGCGGCGGCAGGCGGTTAAGTCCGCGTCGTTAGAGATATTCGGTCGAGGTAATCGCCGCAGACGGAATCACGATGATCCCGTTGCCCTGACATTGGGCTTCATCATCTGGGTAAGCGAGGTGTGGAGCTATCGTCTTTGTTTTCTTGTTGTGCGCGATTAAGAATCCGACCGATACGCATTCTTGCGATCCGACGCCTTGCCAATCTTGAATAGCAAGCCATCCTTGGCGCGGACTGGTACTATCGACCCAACGAACGCACACTAGAGGCCATTTGAACTTGTGGTTTTTGATCTGCGAGCGGCCATGGCCGCAGTATGCCGTTAATCTAAGCATGGTGTCAAGTTCGTTATACTCGCCCAACCAAGCGGGCGAGGCAGGTAATCGGTCGCCCGGAACGCGACACCCTAACTTGCTCGTCACTTCATCCTCTGTGCGTAACTTCCGCCGACTATTAGACCAAAGAGCAGAATCCTGAATCGCGCAGGGCGCTGTAAATCACCCTCACCCGCGCAGAAGGCGCGGCCTCTCCCGCAACCAAGCGGGCGAGTCAGGTAATCAGTCGCGCGGAACGCGACACACTAACTCGACCCTCACCCTTCCTCTCCCTTGCAGGGAGAGGGGACGAGAGCGGTCAATCGGACGGTTCTGTTCCTGACAGCACGGCAGAACACGGCTGAAATTTGTGCATCTCCGGCGGGACGCATTAAACTCAGAGTGCTCGCCGTGCTTATCAGTCTCTAGTAAAAAGGACCGTCGGCGCCCGCGCCGCCATCAAGAGGTAGAAGGATGAACCGAATCTCAACTTTGCTGATTGCGCTTGCGCTTCCCGTCGCTTTCGCAGCTCCGGCGATTGCGCAGGACGGAAAGAC
This sequence comes from uncultured delta proteobacterium, assembly GCA_963842215.1. Lineage (GTDB taxonomy): Bacteria > Desulfobacterota > Binatia > Binatales > Binataceae > Binatus. Next base: position 580,549 of record CAWJFQ010000010.1, read on the forward strand.
GATGGGCACCGTGGTCAACGGAAATACCACCACTGTGTTCAAGGCTGCCGACAGTCGCGATATCGACACGCACAAGCTCAAAGTCTGGAACGACTTTGCCGCCGGGCATCCGAAAGTCGCGAGCGAACTAGCTCACAACCCAGCGCTGATTAATGATGACGGCTATGCGAAGAAGCATCCGCAGCTTGGGGCGTTCTTCACGGCGCATCCGGAGATACGCGAGGCGATGGCGGCGAATCCGGGCAATTACGTAGCGATTCCGCCGCGTCCGGGTGAATAGTTGCGCCTCCGAGTCCTTGAGGAAAGAGCAGAATCCTGAATCGCGCAGGGCGCTGTATTAAGACCCTCACCTTCATCGTCTCCCTCACAGGGAGAGGAGACAGAGGCGGACCCGGAGCTGTCACTGCGCTCGCTATGAGGGGTCGGTTCTTTCTCGGACTGCGCGGCGGGCGAAGCCTTTGGAGCGGCGCTTCTTGACCTTGGTCGCTTCGGTTTGCCGCGTTTCCGCGAAGTCTATCATTGCCTGCTGGCAGCCTGGGGCCGTGTCGGCGGCAGCGGTCCTGAGGTAGGTTCCGTCGGACATCATTTCCCACTGACATCGATTCGGCCGCAACTGGAGGTCGAGCACGGTGCGCAATTCCTTGCGCAACTGGGGGTCTTCGACCGGGGCGACGACCTCGACGCGACTCTCGAGGTTGCGCTTCATGCAATCGGCGGAGCCGATGAGAAAGTCCTCCGCGCCGCCATTGCGGAAATAGTAGATGCGGCCGTGCTCGAGGAATCTTCCGACGATGCTGACGACGCGCACGTTTTCCGACAGGCCCTGGATTCCGGGCCGCAGCCGGCAGGTGTCGCGTACTATCAGGTCGACTTTCACACCCGCCTGCGACGCACGATAAAGCGCACGCGTTATATCGACGTCCTCGAGCGCATTCATCTTGAACTGAATCAGGCCCGGCGCCGCGGGCGTGCTGGCTTTGATTTCGCGCTCGATTCGCGCCAATAGCGCGCGCTTGAGCACGGTAGGAGCGGGCAGAATCTTGCGATAGGGACGATCGGGCATATAACCGGTCGTCAGGTAGTTGAACAACTCGGTCAGGTCCTCGCCGATGGTACCGTCGCAGGTCAGTAGTCCGAAGTCGGCATAGAATCGCGCCGTCACCGGATGATAGTTGCCGGTGCCGATGTGCGCGTAACGCCGCAGGCCGTTGTAATCCTGGCGAATGACCAGGATAACCTTGCTGTGAGTCTTAAGGCCGACGACGCCGTAGGTTACGTGGATGCCGAATTCCTCGAGCCGGGTGGCAAACTGAATGTTCGCGGCTTCGTCGAAGCGCGCCTTCAGCTCGACCACCACCGCCACCTGCTTGCCGTTGCGCGCGGCGTCGCACAGATAGCCGATGATCTTCGAATCCGGCGAAGTCCGATAGAGAGTCATCTTGATGGCGCGGACTTTCGGATCTTCCGCTGCTTCGCGCAAAAATCGCTCGACCGAGGTCGAGAACGACTCGTAGGGATGCAGCAGCAGGAACGAGCCCGCGTCGCGAATGACGTGAAAGATACTGCGGCCGACGGTGAGGCGCGGGTGATCTACAGGATGATGGGGCGGATCGTGCAGGGCAGGCTCGTCGATCGCCGCCAGCTCGCCGAGGTCGCGCATGCCGAGAATGCCGTCGACTTCGAAAACGTCGGCGCGCTCGTCCAGACCAAGCTCTGCCGCCAGCATCCCGCGATGGACAGGATTGATTCCGGCCATCACTTCGAGCCGCACGATTGGCGCGAACCGGCGATCGCGCAGCTCGGATTCGATCAGCGCCAGCAAGTCGTCGGCCTCGTCCTCGTCGCGCTCGGTGTTGGCGTTGCGGGTTACGCGGAAGAGCTCGAAAGAGTCGATCAGCATCGAGGGAAACAGCAGATCGAGATTGTTGGCGACCACGTCCTCGAGCCGCACAAAATCACTTTGATTGCCGACCCGGAGAAAGCGCGGAATGCCGAAGCCGATCGGCACTTTCACCCGCGCCATCAGCGGGTCCGAGTCGTTCTGGTAACGCGCCGTGACCAGCAGGTTGAGCGACAGATTAGAGACGAATGGGAACGGATGCGCCGGATCCATCGCTTGCGGCGTTACCAGCGGGAAAATGTTCTTGTAGTAATACTCGCGAATCGACTTGCGCTCGGCTTCCGACAGACTGGCATAGAGACGCACGCGAATGCCGTGGTTTTCGAGCTGGCGGAGGATCTGCGGGCCAAGCTCACGCTGCCGCTGCTCGAGCTCGCGCACCACCTGGTAACATTCCGCGATTTGCTGCTGCGGTGAGCGTCCGTCGACCGTCAGCTCGTGCATCCCGGCGACGACCTGCTGCTTGAGGCCGCCGATACGCTTCATGAAAAACTCGTCGAGGTTGGAGGCGGTGATAGCCAGGAACTTTAGGCGTTCGAGCAGCGGATTTCGTTCGTCTTCGGCTTCGTGCAGAACGCGTCGATTGAAGGCGAGCCAGGTGAGCTCGCGATTGAGAAACAGGTCGGGCGAAGCGAGGTCCTTGTCGATGTGCGGCGGCGGCGCTTTCTCGATCGCTGAAACGGGAGTATCGACAATATCAGTCACGACCGGCGAGACTGCCGCGACTCCATTTCGAGGCGCCGGCGCCTCCGCAACCGCGGTCGAGGCAACTATTCCGGGACTGTCTGCCTGATTCGCCATAAACTCGTTGGTTCCCATCCACCACCCCCATCCACCCCAGCATTGTAGCCGCCCTCGCGGTCAATTGCCTATCCTCGGCGAGTATTGCTCAATAAATGAGTATTTCCGCCATGTTATCGGCTTTCGATTTGTTCTTGACGCGTCGATTGTGCGATTCTGCGGACTGAAGTTTGGTCCGGTGGCACCATGAATAACTACTTGTACGAGGTCGCAAAGCGGCTGATTGCGTTCGACACGGTCAGCGCGAAAAGCGATCGCGACGCGATGGAATACCTCGCAAGCGAGCTCGTGCGGCGCGGATTCAGAACCGCGCTGCAGCCAGTCGAGCTGTTCGGCGTCTCGCAGGCGAACCTGGTCGCATGGGCCGGACCGCCGCGGGCAGATGGTCTGATAATTTCCGGACACGTGGACACCGTTCCTTATGATGGGCAGCCCGGATGGGAGCGCGAGCCGCTCAAGCTCGAACGTGAGGGCGAGCGAATCTACGGCCGCGGCACCACCGATATGAAGGGGTTCATCGCGCAATGCCTCGACGCGGCGCACACGCTCGAGAGCTCCAGGCTCAAGCGGCCGCTGGTATTCGTATTTACCGCGAGCGAGGAAATCGGATGCCTCGGTGCTCATAGCGTCGCACCGGCGCTCAAGCAAATCCTGGGCGAGACGCCGGTGCCGCAGCTGGCGTGGATTGGAGAACCGACGTCCTGGGGAGTCGCCCATGCGCACAAGAGCATCGTGTCGTTCGGCGTAACCGTTCGCGGGCTCGGTGGGCATAGCGGTGCGCCAGCCAAGGGCGTCAATGCGATCGCGGTGATGGCGCGAGTCATGGACACCATCGGGCGCTATCAGCAGGAGCTGACGGCGCGCCGGCCGCCGAAATATGCAGAGATTTTTCCCGACGCGCCGTGCGACGTGCTGAATTTCGGAACGGTGCACGGCGGAATCGCGCTCAACATGATTGCCGAGGAGTGCAAGCTGCGCGTTAGCTATCGCACGCTGCCCGATACCGATCCGCTCGACGTATATCGTGAGATCGAGCGCCGCATTGGCGCGCTGGACGGGTTCGATTACGCCGGCCGCGAACATCGCGCGCAAATTGAAACCGCTCTGATGAACATAGTGCCACCCCTCGATTCACCGCGCGGGACGGCTCTGGAAGCCGCTCTATTCGAGGTCACCGGCGCGAATACATCGGGCGGCGCGCTCTACGGCACCGACGGGGCATGGTTTACGGGGTCGGGTATCACGTCGCTAATCTGTGGTCCGGGCGATCTCGAGCAAGCGCATCAGCCCAACGAACACATTCGGCGCGACGCGTTCGAACGCGGCACCGCGATGATTCACAAAGTGATCGAGCGGCTGTGCTGCGCTGCCTGAGCTACTGAACTGAAATAGGTATACGGACCTCGAACGACGACGGGATCGCGACGCCGTTCTTTACCGCCGGGAAGAACTTCCACTGCTTGAGCGTGTCGAGCAGCACCTGGTTGAGGCGCGGACTGGAAGTCGGCTTCTCGAGCGTGACTTCGCTGGTACCGTCGAACGACACGTTGAAGCGCGCGACCGCTTCGGTCTGGATGACGTCCTCGCGCAGATCGTCGGGTATCACCGGGGTCGGCGCGTAAATCGCCCGCGCGCCGACATTGTCGGTACCGATGCCGCCGCCGGAACCTTCGCCCGTTTCCGAACTGCTCTCACCGCTCTCCGACTCACTGCCCGCGGCAGGCCCCGGCGGCGCCTCGACACCCGGCGCAGCAGTGGATTTCTCGGTGCCGTAGGGGGACCGAATCACCGGCGGCAGCGGCGCAGCCTTCTTGGCGGGAGCGACCGGGTGAGGCTTCGGTGCAGCCTTGGGATGAGGAATCGCGGGCGCCGTCGGATGAATCGCACCGCCATTGCCCTGCAGGCCGCCGACTTCCTTGGGTATCTCGACCAGTTGCGCCTCGATCGGCTTGGTCTCAGCCTCCGGCATCACCGTCGTGCGCATCAAGATGAGCGAAAATGCACTCAACAAAATCGCCCAAATCGCGATTGCCGCGGGTATAATCCACAGCAGGCGCCGCGCCGGGTCGTCCAACTCGGGCGGTCGCATCGCGATTGGGGCTGCGCTGGACACGGTCAATGTTTCACGGCGATAAGAAATTTCTCGACGCCCGCGCGCCGCGCCTGGATCATCGCCTCAACCACCGTCCCTTCCGGCGCGTCGGTGTCCGCATTGACTACCACGCCCAGGTCGTTGGTCTTGAGCATAGGCTTGAGCAGGAACGCCAGTTGGTCGAGGGTGGTTGGTGTCTTGTCAATGAAGATGTGGCTGTCGTGCGTTACCGTGAGCGTGATCGGCTCCTGATGCTCCATCGATTCAGCGTTGCCCTTGGGCAGATTGACGGCGATCGAGTTGAGACTCTGCATCGAGAGCGAGGCGAGCATGAAGGTCACCAGCAGGAAAAACATCACGTCGATCATCGGGATGATCTCGATTCGCCCGTGACGAAAATTCCGCGCTCGTTGAATTTTCATCGCGCTACCGCCGCTGGGCGCGGGCCGTGCGCAGCTTCGCCACCTTCCTGGTCGAGGCGTATGTGATCGACGAGCCGCGAGCCCAGCCGCTCCATGGTGTCGAGCGATTGCGACTGCTTGCGTGAAAAAAAGTTGAAAGCGAACAGCGCGAGCACCGCGATCAGCAATCCCAGGGCGGTGGCAATCAGCGCCTGCGCGACGCCCGCCGTCACTTGCGTCGGCGCGACCAGCGTCGACGAGCCGATCACGTTGAACGATTGCATCATGCCCGTGATGGTGCCGAGCAGTCCGAGCAGGGGAGCCGCGGTGACGATAGTCTCGAGCACCCAAAGTCCGCGCGCGAGGGTTTTTTCGATCCGCCCGGCCTCATCGCCGGCCCTGGATTCGACCCACCACGCGGGCTGGTTGCGATTGTCGGCGATCACTTGAAGGAAGCGTCCGTACGCGTTGCGCGGTCCGAGCTGTTTCAAATGTTTCTCGAGCTCGACCCACGAAAATCCGAAGGTCTCGATCAGGTCCGCGACTGACGCCGGCATCCGCAGGCATCGGGCATAAAGCACGGCACGGTCGATGATAATTGCGACTGCCAGCACGCCCAGCACCAGCAGCGGATAAACCATCGCGCCGCCGAACTTCAGCGCCTGCCACGCTACTGCTAGTTCCTGCATTACTCAGTTCTCCTTACGAGTGGACGCCCTGATTCTCCGTCCAGCCGGCGTCAGATAGGGGGCCGGGGCCGCGGCTAGTTGATAATAATAACCATTATCAATGTTGAGTTCGAGGTTTGTTTTGTCAGGCGAAGCTGACCTGATCCACAGACGCCGGGCGCGTGAGTTACGTTTCACGGCGTCTGCGTGCTCGCGGGCTTGGTGAACGGAAATTCATACTTTATCCCGCCGTATAGCGCGCGGCGGGGGCCGAATTGATTGGCAAACACGCCGATTCCGGTGCCGTTTCGAACGAGGTAAGTGTGATCGGCCAGGTTCACGATGGCACCGCGAAATTCCAGCACGCCGCCATTGTTAGGTACAGGCACACGCTTGGTGATGCCGGCGTCGACCTGAATATAGAACGGCAGATTTCCCGTATTCGCGAATCCGCTTCTCAAGCCGCTGCCGTATATTCCATCGATGCTGAACATCCATCCGAGCCAGTTGTAGACGGCGCCGGCGGAATTAGTGAAGGTCTGGTCGTGATCGAGAAAGACATAGTGACTGCTGATGTACTTCAGTTCGTCCGGCGCGAAGTTGAATTGGCCGGATTCCACCTGCGTGCCCTGCGCGACGCTGTAGGCGAAGTTATTGTAGGCGTAGAAGCCCTCGTGACTGTATGAGCCCGTGAACTCGACGCCCCAGACGCGTCCCTTGTTGTAGTTGAAAGTTTCGAAGATAAGCGCCGGCCCGAACTGCCCTTCGTCGATCAGGTCGGACGCTTTCTTGTAATAGGAGTCGATGCCGACGTTAAGTCCCGGAATGAGCTCCTGGGTCACGCCGGCGTCAAACAAATGGTCGCGCTCGACGGTCGGAGTGCCGTTTCCTTTGGATGGAGGCGCGCCGGTCGTGTCTTCGAGCTGCTTGATATCGCCGACCGACACCAGTTCGGTCTCGGGTGGCGTCATCTGGCGGGCATAGCCTGCGTGCAGCGTGGTGCTCTTGAACAGCTTGTATTCGAACGCAGCGCGGGGACTGGCCTGGTCCGCCCGAACCAGCCCGTCGTACAGATCGAAACGGACGCCGTAGTTGAACGTCAGCTTTTTGGTCAGCTTCCATTCGTCCTGGATATAGCCGCTGTAAATCCAGGTCTGCAGCGCGAGGTCGTCGACGAACGATTCCGGCGTGGTTAAAGGCGTTCCGCCGACGATTTTGAACGTCGACTCGTGATTGTCGATTTCGGCGCGCTCGGCGTCGAAATATCCGCCAAGGCGAAACGTATGATCGGCAATTCCATGATACGCCGTGTCGAGCTGAAAACCGTTGCCCCAGTCGCTGCGAAACACTTTCGCCGCAGCGCCATTGTAGATCAGGTCGCCGGTGTGATCGGGATTGAAGGTAACCGCTGAGTAACGGCTGAAGGGCGCGATTTGGTAATCGATATTCTCACCGACCGTTCCCTGCAGTGCCAGCACGTTGAAGTAGTTCTGCTCGAACTGATTGTCGCGCACTTTTGCCGACGGATAGACTGGCACGCCCGCCAGCGCGAAAACCTGCGGCTGATTCGGGTTCGCCGGAATCTGAAAGTGATTGATCGCGGTTCCGGAGATCAGGCTCAGCCGGGTGGTCGAATTTATAAAGTATGAAAAGTAGCCAAAGCCCGCGCCCTGGTTGCTGGTATCGTGAATCGCGGTGGGGCCGGACGTCGGCGGCTCGACCCCGCGATCGGTGCCGTAATACTGGCCCGTCACGAAGTAGCTGAAGTTGCCGCTCGACCCGCCGTACTCGAAGCTGGGCTCAGTCGTTCCACGTTGGCCGCCGTAGAAGTCCACGTCGGCCAGATTGTCCAGCAGCCCATCCTTGGTCTTGATGTCGATGACTCCTGCCGTCCGCAGGCCGTACTCAGCGGGCAGCGCTCCAGTCAGCAGGCTGATCGATTGGGCGAAACGCGGGCTCAGCACCTGTCCGAAGCCGGTGATGCCCTCGGGGAGCTGGACCCCGTTTATCCGGTACTGAAGATTGGCGTGGTCACCGCGCACGTGAAGCTGCCCGTAGGAATCCTGCGCGACGCCGGGCGCCTGCAGTATCACCTGGTTAAGCGGCGTGTTCGCGCCTTGCGGCAAGGAGTGGATCGCTTGCTGAGTGAACGTGTATTTGCTGCCACCGGTGTCGGGCGCCAGCGAGTTGCGCGACTGGTTAAGACGCGTCGCCGCGACCTTCAGACTGACTTCCTTCTCGGCTTCCATGGCGAGCACAATCGGCGCAGCACCTTTAGCCGAGACCGATACGATCGAAGTCGCCGTTTTGAATCCATCCTTGGTCGCAACGACCGCGTAGGTGCCGCGCCCTACGTTAAACGAGAACTCGCCCGCATCGTTGCTCGACGCATGCGCCACAACTCGCCCGCTCGATCCCTGAATCGACAGGGCCGCTTGCTTGATCGGTCTGCCGAGAGCGTCCTTCACCACGCCGGTGATTCGATATTTCTTTGTAGTCGTCGAGGTCCTCACGTTAGCCGCTACTGCCGGCATGCAAACAGCCAGTTGAAGCATGAAACCGGCAAGCGAGATCCTCCCAAACAAACTCATTCGCATCGCAAGCTCCCATTCGTTCAAGGTCCCCGCGCCTTTCGGACGCGATCGGCGCCGCGCGAATCATCGCGCGCACCAGAAGAAAACGGATGTCTCGGAAAAGGGGGCTTAGAGCGATACGGGCGGAGCACGAACGCGCGCAGCAGAAAGCGCCGGCGACTCGGAACGGCTCGGGGCGGCAATGAAGACAACCTCCGCGACTGCCGGACTGCTCGCAAGCGTCACCGTCGAAGCGACCGAGCCGGGTGAATGCAATGCAAGCTGGCAAACCGGACAGAATCCCGGGTCGGCGCTCAGCGCCGAGGTTAGCAGGCCATCACGCGAAACCGCGCTCTCATGAAAATGCGCGACGCCAATCAGCTGGGAAACGAGAATCAGCGCCGCGCCAAAAATCGCGATCACGCGCGCGGCCCGTCTCCCGCTCTTATGCAACCTGGGTATCATCGCACCGTTGTCCCGGCCGGAAGGGCCCGACCGAGACTCCACGATGATCGAGCGTGCCGCGCGACAACCAGATGTGTCAAGCGCTCCAGGACATCGAGGCAACTAGCTCATCGCGACGGTCGCTTCACTCTTGCGGCCCGCGTGGCTGGGCGGTAGACGAAGTCGATCAAATAGACATTTTCGCCCGGCCCATGTTTGGCCACCTTCAAAAGATTGATGACACCTGAAAAACCCGAGCGTCTTGCAAGTTCGGGCGTGACATCTGCCAGCGTGATCCGCTGAATCGAGGTCACTTCAATGAATCCTCGATCCAGCCGGTACCGACCGCCGACTCTGACATGCGGCCGACGCCATATCCGGACGCTACAGGTGACCTCGCCCCGCATGATCGGTTCCCGCAGTCGCTTGGTGAATACCATCAGCCACAGGCAAGCCCTTGTTCGGTTTGCCCCGGCCTACGCCTTCAGCCAATCGACACTCTGCTCGTACGCATACGCGATTTTCAGCGGTGTCGAATCCTCGAAGTGCCGCCCGACGATCATCAGTCCCACCGGAAGCCCATTGGATTTCGCGCACGGCACGCTAATCGCCGGGTGTCCGCTCATGTCGAACGGCGCGGTATTAGTGATCATCGAGTAGGGCGCTTGCGCGTCGAGGCGATGCGCCTTCATCGGCGTCGATGGCATCACCAGCGCATCGTACTCACCAAGGGCAGCGTCGTATTTCGCCGTCAGCAAATGCCGATAGCTTTGCGCCTTAGCATAAAACTTTCCGTGATAGCGCTCGCGCAACAAGTTTCCGAACACCAGCATGAACTTGACCGTCAGCGCGAGATCGTTCGCGCGCTCAGGAAACCGCTGCCCGAAGTGGGCGGCAAGCTCCGGCATGTACGCGCCCGTGTGATGCGTGCCGTGCAGATTCGTCCGCGCCAACATCGCCATCCCTTCAGGCACGATCGCGTAGAGCACGTCGGAGGCATTTTGATGCTCCGGAATCGAAATCTCGGTCGCACGCGCACCGAGTTTGCCTAGCGCCGCGATCGCACGATTCACAGCAGCGTTCACGTCGTCCTGCGCGCCCGCCTGCTTAAAGCCTTCGCGTACGACTCCCAGCTTGATTCCGGCGAGCGACTTGCCGAGCGCCTCGCGATACAGGGCGGTCGTCACTTCGCGCTGGCGCGGATCAAGCGGATCTTTGCCCGCGAGCACCTCGAGCAGCAATGCGACATCGCTGACGCTGCGAGCCATGGGGCCAACATGATCAAGCGACGGGTCGATGCTCATCACGCCCGTGTACGGCACGAGGCCGTAGGTTGGCTTGATCCCAACCACACCTGACCATGATGCGGGAATTCTGATCGAGCCGCCCTGGTCGGTGCCGATCGTCATAGTCGATGTCGTCATAGTAGAGCGCCGCGCGCCGAGCCGCAGGATGAACCGCCCGCGCAGTATTCGGGATTGTGCGGATTGCGTGACGGACCATATAAGCTGGTGAGGCCGTCGCCCGACAGCGCGAAGTCGTCCATGTTCAGGGTCGCGACGATCTCCGCGCCCGCATCGAGCATCCGCGTGACGATTGTCGCGTCGCTCGTCGGCGACGTGGCCCTTGCAGCACCGACGAGCCGCCGCTGGCCGGAATGCCAGCGACACATACGCTGTCCTTCACTCCGACGCTCTTGCCCTTCAACTGTCCGCTCGCCGCGCCCTTGATGACGCATCGCGTGACGATTGCGTTGAGCGGATCATCTTCGCAGAGGGCCGGACACCCGCTTTGCGATCGCGGATAGCGCGTCGCCGAGTCTGCGGCGCCTGCTGCAATCGCATCGATCTGCTCGAGATCGCCATCTGCGCGGGCATCATGCGTCGAGCGCTGCGACTTCGCCGGCAGTCAGCTCGATATGGTTCGCGCGCGCGATGCGCTTCATCTTCTGCGTGTGGAATTCGAATGCCATCGGTCAAGGTCCTCGCGTAGTTCGACAAGTAAAATATGGCATCAGATGCCGATGCGCATCGTCCATCGTCTGCTCCGGCGGTATGCCCGGCACCTCGAAGAACACCGGCGCCGTCATCCCCGCTTCGATCAGCCGTGCCAGGTTCTCGCGGCATCGCGCGGGACTGCCCGCGATCGTGAACGTGTCGAGCATCTCGTCGGTCACCATGTCGACCGGCATTTTTCCGCGCGCGAAACTCTCGCCGAACGCGCGAATCGTGTCGGCCGGCAAGCCGCCGCGGCGAATATTGGGGTGTTCGGCTGCGGCGCCATCAGCGAGATAAAAAACGCGACCAGCGGCTTCAAGCGATCGCGCGCGGCACGCTCGTCCTCCGAAATCGACGAGAAGCATGGTACGCCGCCGACCGGGAAATCGCGCGCGTCGCGTCCCGATTTCTCGAGCCCGCGCTGCATATGCTCCATCGCGAAGTTCACATAGGCCGGCGACGACATCACGCTCAGCAGCAAGCCGTCGGCGGCTTCGCCGGTGAGCTCGCAGTTCTTCGGACCGATCACGCCGAGGTAAATCGGAATCTCTGCGCGGACAGGCTGGAAACTCATTTTGACTTTCTCGGTCTGGAAGACGCGCCCGGTGTAGGTCACCTCTTCATGGCGAAAAAATCGCGCGAATGATCTCGATACTCTCGCGCATCGCGCTGGTCGGCCGCGCGTATGGAATTTTCAACCGCCCTTCGATCCAGTCCTTCAACCCCGCGCCGATTCCCGAGAATTGCGCGTCCGTCCGACGCCTCGTCGAGCGCGGCGAATTCCATCGCAGTCAGCGCAGGATGGCGCGTGTAAGGATTCACGACGCCCAATCCAATCTTGATCTTCGAAGTGCCGCACGCGACTGCAGAACCGAGCGCGAACGCGCCGCGGTAGAAACGGATCCTCCGGCACCCAGGCGGTCCCGAAGCCGAGTTCTTCGGCGCGCCTGGCGTGCGCGACGAATTCAGCGCGTGCGAAGATTCTCGAATCCGACGCCGAACTCGCGAACTTTAGCCATCGCCGTCGCCTATGCCTTTTCGTTCTCGAATGCCATTCGCGGACCCTGCGCGCACCACGAAAAGTGGCAATGCCACATCTTCCAGACTGGCTTTCCCGCATCGTCCTCGCGCAGGTAAACCTCGGTACTGCGGAACTTGCCGCTGCCCGGCAGTGGCTTGCCGTCCGCAAGCGTAATGGTGAAGTCGGCACTGGATGAGAGCCATCCCATGTCGCCGCGGACGCGCACGCGCAGGTCCTCATCCTCGCCGAGCTTAGCTTGCGCTTTCGATTTACCCAGGAATTCCCAGAGGGTCGCCCACTCTTCGATCCCGTCGTAGGCGAAGCCGTTGAGGTTCCAGCCGAAGAACTTGTCGCCGCCTACGAATGCTTCCCGCATCATCGGAATGCTGCCCGTGCGATTGGCCTTGACCCAAAGATTGTGCAGCCGCACGATCTCGTCGATATCGTTCTGCGGGCCTTCGCCGCGAATTTTTGCCATTGCAATTCCTCCGTTGAGCGGGTTGCTACGCGAGTAGCTATACCTCACTTCGCACCGAACATTCACGCTTGGCGAATCTTCAGAGTTCAGGCTAAGTTGGCGGCGAGACAGGAGGCTTGCGCCATGAACCAGTTCAAAGTCGGTGACGTCAAAATCACTCGCATCATCGAGAGCGAGGCGCCGTGGCCCGGGACCTTCATCATGCCCGACGCCATTCCCGAAAACGTCAAGAAAGAAGCAGACTGGCTCTATCCCATCTTCTCCGATGAGAAAGGCAAACTTCGGATGAGTATCCATGCGCTGGTACTCGAGTCTCAGGGCAAGCGCATCATCGTCGACACCTGCATCGGCAACGAGAAGGTTCGCTCGAATCCGGCGTGGAGCAACTTGAAGCTGCCATTCCTGAGCGATCTCGAGAAGGCGGGTCACACGCGCGAGCAGATCGATCGCGTCGTGTGCACGCATCTACACGTCGATCACGTCGGCTGGAACACGATGCTGAAAGACGACAAGTGGGTGCCGACGTTCCCCAACGCGCGCTATCTGCTCGGCGGCACCGAATGGGAGTACTGGTCGCGGTTCGAGGGCAAGGATATGCGCGACCCGGTCGAGGACTCGGTGCGTCCGGTGGTCGAATTGGGGATGGCCGACCTGGTCGAGTCCACCTTTCGCGTGACCGACGAAGTTTGGCTCGAGCCTACGCCCGGACATACGCCGGGACATCACAGCGTGCGGATTTCATCGAAGGGGCAAGAGGCGGTGATCACCGGCGACCTGATGCATCATCCGATTCAATGCAAATTTCCCGAATGGGACGATGGCTTCGATTCCGATGGCCCGCAGGCGAAAAAGACGCGGCGCGCATTCTGCGAGAAATACGCCGACAGCAACGTGGTCGTATTCGGGACGCATTTCGCGACGCCATCGGCGGGAAAGATCTCGAAGAACGGCGACTCGTTCAGATTTGCCGCGGTCAAATGACGGTCGCGTGATGGGCGACGTCGCGCTTTCGTTCGACAACGGCCCCGACCCCGCCGTGACGCCGGGAGTGCTCGACGTGCTCGCGCGGCGCGGCGTTAAGGCATCGTTCTTCGTACTCGGCAAGAATCTCGCGTCAGCAGAGCGGATGAAGCTGGCGCAGCGAGCGGCGGCCGAGGGGCATCGAATCGGCAATCATTCGTTCACCCATCGCATACCGCTCGGCGACGATCCTGCTAAGGACGCGGTCGACTCGGAAATCGCGAAGACCGAGCAGTTGATCGGTCCGCTCGCAGAGAATCCCAAACTGTTTCGTCCGTTCGGCGGCGGCGGCAAAATCGGACCGCACCTGCTGAGCCGCGCCGCGGTTGATCACCTTACCGCCAATCACTACACCTGCGTGCTGTGGAATTGCGTGCCCGAGGATTGGATCGATCAGGACGCGTGGGTTGAGCGCGCGCTTCGCGATGCTTCGACGCTACCGCATACTCTGGTCGTGATGCACGATATTCTGCCGCGCGCGATGAGCCATCTCGAGCGTTTCATCGGTGCGCTCGCGGACGCGGGACATCGCATCACGCGGGAGTTTCCTGCCGAGTGCGTGCCGATTGAACGCGGCGAGATTGTCCGCGACATCTCGGGCTTCGTATCTTCCAGCAGCTAGGAAATCTCGCTCGAAAATCGAATCGTCTTTTTCTTCAATCCTGCGAGCACGACCTCGACGCCGCCGCTGCGCAGCATCCATTCGAGCCGATGGTCCCGGTACTGGCGCGCGAATGCTCCCGACTCGAGAATCTGCGGCAGCGTATCCATCGAGCCTGCGAACTGTGCTGCCGCCTCGATCGTTTTGCGGACGCTCGGTCGTTCTTCGACGCGCGCGAGCCAAGCAGCCAGGCGCGTTCCCGCCTTCGGCGAATTGCCCCATACGACCGAGCCGCGCACATGCGGATATACGCTCAAGTCGCCGTAGCCGAATGACGCGCCGTTGAAATGGTTCGCGGTGCCGAGCTCGCGTTCGAGCCACGCGAAAACGCCAGCGGTCTGCTCGGAGGCTTTCTTTTCGAGCTGCTTTGCAGGTTCGCCGGTCACGCGCTTCCACGCGCGAACTTCCATCAGGCCCCAATTGATCGCCTCGTAGTATGTGTCGCAGACGTCTTCGATCATGCGGACGCGCGCGCGCTCGCGCGGCGTCGAAGGCAGCAGGGCGGGTGTCGGCCATTTTTCCTCGATGTAATCGAGGATGATCGTCGAGTCGAAAATCGCGAAGTCGTCATCCACCAGCGCGGGCACTTCGAGCCGCGGGTTGGTCTTGCCGAAGGCCGTCGGCGCGCCGCTGAACGCGTCGGGAAGTTCGACCTCGAACGCGACGTTCTTTTCGTAGAACGCGATTTTTACCTTCTGTACGTAGGGAGAGAACGGATGCTCGTAGAGTTTCGGCATGAACAATTCACCTCGATTCGAAAATAACGGCTGCTGACGATACCGCGATCGGAAATCGTTCACCAGCACGAATCATTTTATCTTTGCCCGCTTGAATTCGTTTGGTACGCTCATCGTATGAATACTTATTTCCGCGCGCGCCGTTCAATCGTTTCAATGACTATCGGAGTGATTTTTTTGTCTGTTACTGCGCCTGCGTTTGCCTTTGACATCGGATCGCTTCTCAACAACAAGCCAAAAGAGCCGGACAAGTTTGCGATCATCCGCGTCGACAAGCTCGCTTCGCTGATGGCTGATCCGAACTCGCACATCAACATCTACGATGCGAACGGATGGGGCCTGCGTTCGACCGCCGGCGTGATTCCAGGCGCGCATCTGCTCACCAGCGACGACAAGTATGACGTTGCGACGGAGTTGCCGCCCGCCAAAAACGCCAAGCTCATTTTCTATTGCGCCGACCTGCATTGAACCGCGTCGCATGAAGCCGCCCGGCGGGCGGAAGCAGCGGGCTATACAGACGTAAGCGTGATGAGCGACGGCATCCAGGGATGGAAGCAAGCCGGTAAGCCGGTGGATTATCCAAAGAAGACCGACAGCGATAGCAAAGACGACTGAGCTCTTGCTCGCGCGCGCCGGCGAGCGATGACATATATTGTCGGCGTGCAACGCGACAATCCAACTCCAGTTCCGCAATCGGCGGCGGCAATCCGCGAGCTGACTCCGCGTAGCATCGCGCTTGGCATCGCGCTCGCGCTGATTCTGGGCGCGGCGAACGCCTACCTCGGTCTTTACGCGGGCTTGACCGTGTCCGCGAGCATTCCGGCCGCCGTCATCTCGATGGCCATTCTGCGGATTCTTGGCGGCTCGACCATACTCGAGAACAACGTTGTGCAGACGATCGCGTCGGCAGGCGAGGCGGTCGCCGCCGGCGCCATCTTCACGTTTCCGGCGCTGGTCATCCTTGGCGGCGTCAGAACTCTGCCGTACGTGGAAGTGACTGCGCTATGCGTCGTGGGCGCGACGATGGGCGCATTGCTGGTGGTCTTTTTGCGCCGCGCTTACATCGTCGAGGAGCGCCTGCCGTTTCCCGAAGGTCTCGCGTGCGCGCAAGTGCTTCGCGCCGGCGACGCAAAGGCAAATGTTCGCCCGCTTGTAATCGGCGGTCTGATCTCGGCGGCTCTGAAAGCGCTTCAGGACATGGCAGGAGTCATTCCCGGCGCTGTAACGGGCGCACGATGGGTCGGCAGTGCGGCGGTGGCCGGGTCGCTGGATATTTCAGCGGCGCTGCTCGGCGTCGGCTACATAATCGGGATCAGAATTGCGGCGCTGGTATTCGCCGGCGGCGCATTCGCGTGGCTGGTCGCGATTCCCATGCTCACCGCGTTTCATGGGGGCAGCGGAACGGGCGATGCCGCGACGACTGCGTCGCAACTGTGGAGCGGCCAGGTGCGCTATCTCGGCGTTGGCGCGATGCTGACGGGCGGAGTGGTAACGCTGTGGAAATTGCGCGGACGAATGGCATCGGCGATCGCTGACAGCATCCGAATCGTGCGCTCGACTCAGGCCGCCGTCGCGACCGCGCGCGAGGATACCGATCTTTCGGCGCGCGCGGTGCTGACTGCGGTGGCGCTTTGCATGCCGGTTACTTTCGCCATCTGCCTTGGACTCAGCGGACAGGTGGCGCTCAGCGCGGCACTCGCACTCTTGTTGACGCTGATCTGTTTTTTCGCGACTGCGATCGCAGGCTACCTGACCGGAATCGTCGGCGCGTCGAACAATCCGGTTTCGGGCGTGACTGTGATCGTATTGCTGGCGGTGGCCCTGTTTTTGAAACTGGTCGGCGTGTCACAAAGTGTCGGGCCGCAGCTGGCGATTCTTTCCGGTGCGATCGTGTGCACAGCGGCTGCGATGGCTGGTGATTCTACCCACGACCTGGCGACCGGCTTTCACGTTGGCGCGACGCCGCGCTCGCTCGAAATCGGAGTGCTGGTCGGCGCGATCGCGTCGTCGTTCCTGATGGCGCCGATTCTAAATTTGCTGATCGCCGGCTATGGAATCGCAGGTACTCCGACCGCGCGGGCCGGCGCATTGGCCGCTCCGCAGGCGTTCTTGATGGCAAAGGTGACGCAGGGAGTTTTTCATGGCGGCTTGCCGTTGGGGACGATCGCGGCAGGCGCAGTGCTTGCGGCGATACTCGGTTTCAGCTGATCGCCATTTGGAACGGAAGGGATCGACGTGGCGCACGCCCATAATGCCGGCCGCGATCGGACTCTATCTGCCGTTCGGACTCAGCGTTGCGATTTTTATTGGCGCACTGGCACATTCAGTTTTTGGATCCGAGGACGCAGGCGAAAGCGGGCCCGGGATTCTGTTCGCGGCCGGGCTGGTGGCAGGTGAGGCGCTAATGGGAGTTGCGAGCGGCGCGATGGTCACGGCAGGGATCAAGCTGCCGATTTTCTGAGAGGGGATACACATGCGATCGCGATCAAGTTCTGTACTAAAGATTCCGTCGATGTGCGCGATCGCACTGATGTGCTTCGCCGGGAGCGCGCAGGCGCAAATGCCGGTCAGTCCTTTGTCGGTCACTGGCACCAGGATAATTCGGTTCGTGCCGCCGATTCCGAGCGGTAACGCGCAGGAAGGTTCGTGTTGGACGGAGTCGATCGCGGCGCCTCGAGCCGGTGCCTGGCGATGCTCAGTTGGCAACGCGATCAGCGATCCATGTTTCGAGGTGCCGCCTAATCGCGATCAACTCGTGTGCGGCGCCGACCCGGCTCTGAAGAGCCGACGGTTTCGTCCTGAAGCTGACCAAGCCGCTGCCCAAATCCACGCTGCCCGTCAATCGCAAAGCGGAGCCCTGGATCTTTCAGTTGTCGGACGGCTCGATCTGCGAGGCCATGACGGGCACACTGTCGCCGGTTAACGGCGAGCCGGCGCGATGGTCATGCGCGATCCACAATCGCGACCAGGTCAGGCCGCGAGGACTGGTCACGGCGCTCCGGCCGGGGAGAATCTGGATGGCCGACAAGTTTCCCGACAGCGCGATCGGTACTCAAGGCGCGAAGCCGGAAAAAGTTCCGGTGCGAATGATATGGGAGTGAGTGTGCGCTATTTGCGCATCGTGCGCAGCTGCTTGTGAGTCAGCATCCAGCGCAGTTCGCCGCCGCCACGTTCGAAGCGGGTAGGCAAGTCGATCGCGATGCATCCGCCGGTTTTCAATTTCAGATGAGCGACGTCGCCCGTGCCGGTCAGCACGATCGACGCTATGGCGCTGAGCTGGGGCTCGTGGCCGACGATCATCAGGTTGTCGTGCTTTGAAAATGCACGCAGCGCCGCCACCGCATCGGTGGCTGTCACGCCGGTCGCGAGTGCCGGCAAGACTTGCGGCGGCGGTGTATTTTCGTAGGCCGCCGATACGATCTCGGCGGTTTCGGCCGCGCGAACGAGTGGGCTGGTGAGGATGGCATCGAACTTCAGACCCATCGCCCGCAGCCCCGCGGCAGCTCCACGCATTTTTTCCTTTGAGCGGTCGGTGAGTTTGCGCGCGCCGTCGTCGCCGCTCGAGGCGGCCTCTTCGGCGGTCGCGTGACGCAGAATATAGAGCATCATGGGGTTGCTTCCGTGACCGATTGCAGATTCATCGAGTGGTGATTGGAGTGCGTAGGTTCTTCGGACTCGCCGCGTGGAATTTGCGATTTGTCGGGCGGATCGGATTCGAGCGGGTCGGCATCAGGTGCGGGCGAGCTTATGGGCTTCAGCGCCAATCTGCCGGCGCGTCGAATCTCCTCGAGCGTGTCGCGCATCGCGTCGGAGCGCTCGAAGCGTCGCCACGCTCGCATGCATTGCCGGCGGAGTTTACTCTCACGGCGCCCCAGCGACTGGATTAACGCGCCTGCGGCGAGCACAGTCCTGGGCGGCGCGCCGGGCGTCTCGGCATAGGACAAAAGCCAAGCCGAGGCGACGGTCGTGTCGTGATAGAGCCCCAGCAATTCCTGCAATTCCTCGAGTCGCGCGATGGTCTTCTTTTGACGCTTGGCGCCGAGCGGCGCAATCATCTCGAGTTCATAACGCAGCCGCTTGATACGAACTCGGAGCTTGTGAAACACGGGTGCGGGCGCGTCACCGGCAAGCTTTTCGCCAAGACGCGCAGCGCCTCGGGTGGCAGGCCGGACCAATTGTGCGGCTACAACGCCGAGCCTGCGATCGGCGCCGAGTTTCTTGAAAGCCGGCCGCGACAGTTTCGCAAGCAGGTTGCGATAACGCTTCGACGCGAGAAGCTCGTACAGCTTTGCGTGCTCTGCCTTGCGACGCTGGTCGAGCGCCGCAATCATCGGCGCGATCGCGGCGTTGAGATCAGGGTCGATTTTGGCGGCGCGTGCGGTAATCAGTGCCGAGGTTACGTCGCATTCGCGACAGGCCCCGGCCTGATGAGCAATCCAAGGAATGTCGCGCCGGTAGAACTTGATCTGCGAGGCGTAGATGACGCTGGAAAACAATTCGATCGATGCGCGCAGGCGCCGGGTCGCGACGCGAAGTTGATGCAGGGCCTCGGCGTCACCGGATTCGGCCGCGTTCTGATGCCGCACCAGAGCATCGACTCCGAACGCAATCGCCTTGCGCGCGGCGTCGGCAACGGTTTCCCCTGGAGAAAGCGTAACCCTGCGCGGCGGCGCATCTGCGCGCGACTCATCCATCACCCGTATTATTCCTTGCGCGATACGCCGTTGTCGGCAGACTCGGGTCGCGACCTGCCGTTGGCGCCGGACAGGTATTCGGCGATGTGTTTTCGAAGCTCGCCCTGGACTTCCTCCATCGGCAAGCGCGCATCGACGGAGACGAAGCCGAATTCGCTGGACAGGCGGCGGTACTCATCTATAAGGCGGCTCTGGTAGCGCTCGAATGAATCGAACAGATCGGTGCCGAGCGCGAGATGCATCCCTGATTCCCAATAGTCCATTCCTTTGCCCATAATGACGCGCGGGATCAGTGACTCGACATCGATATCTAGATAGAGCACGAGGTCGGGCACCAGCGCCATGCCGAACACCTCGCGGGTCCAGTCGGGGTCGGCGCCCATCACGGAGTTGCGCGCGAACGCGGTGTACATATAGCGATCGGCGATTACGATGAAGCCGGCCTGCAAAGCCGGCAGGATTTCATGCTCGAGACGATCGGCAAAATCCGCTGCGTAGAGCAGCGAGAAGGTGGTGACGGTGAGCTGATGGCCGGCCTTGGCCTCGTTGATGGTTTCGGAGAGCAACGGGGAGCGGGTCCATCCGGTGTTGCTGACGGCATAGCCTTCGAGCTCGAGCCACGGCCGGAGCAACTCGATCTGCGCGGAACGGCCGACGCCGTCGGTGCCTTCGATCGCGATCAAGTGTCCGGGCAGTCGCTTTTTCGCGACGTACGGCAGGCCGTTGCCGTACCAGGACTTAGCGCGGCTGCGATGTGGTGCCATTTTTTCCGTTCGCTCGGTCGCGATCGTAGTCGGCAAGAATTTCCTGGACCATCGTGCGAACGACTCTCTGTTGATTGGGAATCTCGGCGGTCGCGTCGATAGGACGCATCCCGAACTCGCCGGTCAATTGATCGTAGATTTCGAGCACGCGGCTTTGGAACATCCGGAAACTCTCGACGGGATCAGCCGAGAGACCGACGTCCATGCCGGCCTCGTGGTACTTGAGCTTGGCGCGTCCCGACAGCAGGCGCTCGAGCGAAACGTCAATCGGCACGCGAAAGTACAGGGTTAAATCGGGACGCAGGGCCGGACTGTAAACCGCGCGGACCCAATCGGGATGCACGCCGCGAGCGACGTCGCGGGCGAACGCGGTGTAGACGTAACGATCGGCGAGCACGATCATGCCGGCTTTCAGCGGCGGCAGGATCTGATAGGTCAGGCGATCGGCGAAATCGACTGCGTGCAGCAGTGAGAAGGTGGTTGGGGTCAGCAGATTTTTTTTCTTGCCGCGTTGCATCGAGCGCCGCACTAGCCGCGATGAATTCCACTCGGTGAAATGAACGGGGTAGCCGCGTGACCGCAGCCATCGTTCAAGCAGTAGCAGTTGGGTAGATTTCCCCGATCCGTCGATGCCCTCGACGCAAATCAAACGGCCGCGATAGGGATGCGGCGTTTCGAGCAGGGTCTTGGGCGCGGTGCGAGGTTCAAACTTGCTGGCCGAGGAAAGGTGACCGTTGGCCGGGACGGTGGAAGGTGCCGGCGACTCTAGCGCTGGAGCACCACCTGGCGATCCAGCAGTCTCGATAGCAGGTCGGTCCTTCTCTCGCATGTCCATAGTTCGAGGTCGGCTTTCTCGCGCTTCGAATCGACTCCGACAATCACACGGCCGGGTGAGTATCTGACCTCGATATTCTTAACCACACCGAAGTGGCTTCGATCCAGAGCATCGGCGACCCGCAAAATCGCGGCGAGGCCTCTGATCACACGGCGCTTGGCGGGACTGAGCGATTTCAAATCCGGCGAATCGAGTTTCGGGGCCTGCTTGCGATGCCCGCGAGCCGCCTGCGCGATAACCTCGATTTCGTCAGAGTCGAAGCCGAACAGCTCCGCATTCTTAATCAGGTAGTAAGAATGGCGATTGTGCCGGTCATGATCAATCGCGTGGCCTATGTCGTGCAGTAAAGCCCCGAATTCAAGGAGTTCTCGCGAGGACTTGGGCAGGCCCAAAACAGGCGCAGTCGCGTCGAAGAACTTGAGAGCAAGCCGCGCGACCTGCTTGCCGTGATCGTTGGCACCGGCGAATCGAGTCGCCAGGGCGTTGACCGAGCGGCGGCGGGCGTCCACCGCAGAGCGCGAATCGATCTTGTGTGCGAGGCCCAGCAGCACGCCCTCGCGCAGCGCCCAAGTGCATGCCACGAGCTCCGGTGCGCCGGATTTTTTCAAGATGAAATTCACGAGCGTAGCCGCCGCGGGCATCAAGTCGACGCGCTTGGCGTCCATGCCGGGAAGATCGACGCGCAGCGCGGCGTTGGCCTCGACCAGATCGCGCGAGAGATCCGAAATTTCGCCGGCCGAAGCGCTCGCGCCATGCAGCCTGCCCAGCTCCTCGCCGCGCGACGATCGCGCCATCGCGACCAGAGTGTTGATGGTTCCCGAAGTTCCAATCGCGCGGACGACACCGGCGCGTTTTGCCTTTCGCATCAGCGGGCCGATCGCGCGCTCGAGATGCGCTTCGAGCCTGGTCAACTCCGCGCGCGAAGGCGGGTCGTCGACGAGAAATCTTTCCGCCAGCCGCGCTGCGCCCAGCTTCACACTACGCATCCAGAGTGGCTTGCCGTCGCGCACCAGCACGAGTTCCACGCTGCCGCCGCCGACATCGACCAGCAGATGAGGACCGCCGTCAAGACCCAGTGCGTGATGCGCGGCCTGAAAGATCAGACGCGCTTCGTCGAGCCCGGAGATCACCTCAACCGTCAACCCCGTCTCGCGCTTGATGCGCCGGATGAATTCCGTACGATTGCGCGCCTCGCGCACCGCGCTGGTCGCGACTGCGCGCAGCCGGTCGACGCGGCGCACTCGTAGCAAGCGTTTGAAGTTCACCATCGCGCGCACCGCGAGGTCCATCGATTCCGTGGTGAGACGGCCGGTCGTGAACGAACGACGTCCGAGCCGCACCATCTCTTTGACACGGTCAACGACTTCGATGTGACCCTCGCGGCTCACGTCTGCCACGATCATGTGGACGGAATTGGATCCGACATCGATGGCTCCCAGTCGCATGCTTAGAAGGTAACGTCCCAGGCGCTCGATGTCATCCATGTAGCCTCCGCATCCGCACCGGCGCGACGAAGAAATCTCGCGCACTTCACCCCTGTTGATTAGAAGTGAGGCGCATTACGACCTGATGAACGCCCAGTGTCGAATTTGTTTTCGAGTATCTTCGGAAACTCGCTCAGTTTAATCTGGATCGAGTACCCGTAAGGACAGTTTTTTGGCAGCTGCAGCCTCAACCCCGATTGGAACCGACTTTCCCGAGTACGGCTCGTCGAGCCACAAATGGCTGATCGCGTTGGCCGTGATGCTGGGCACAACGCTCGAAGTCCTCGATACGTCGATCGTTAATGTCGCGCTGCCGCATATGCAGGGCAGCTTTTCGGCGAGCGTCGACGAGATCGCGTGGGTCCTTACCAGCTACCTCGTCGCCAACGGGATCATGATCCCGATGACCGGCTGGATCTCGTCGCGTTTCGGCCGCAAGCGGTACTTCCTGACGTCGGTCGCGGTTTTCGTGGCCGCCTCCGGCCTCTGCGGCGCCGCTCGATCGCTCGATCAGATGGTGCTCTTCAGATTGATACAGGGCGCAGCGGGTGCCGCGATGGTCCCGTCATCACAGGCGATCCTGATGGAAACGTTCCCGCCCAACGAGCAACAGCTCGCAATGGCAACGTGGGGAATGGGCCTGATGGTCGCGCCGATCATGGGTCCGACGCTCGGTGGATGGATCACCGACAACTGGAATTGGCGTTGGAATTTTTACATCAACTTGCCAATCGGCGCCGCCGCGTTCCTGATGGTCTGGACGTTTGTCCACGATCCCGCATACATGCGGGTTCGCCGCGCTACCGCCGGCAAGACCGACTACACCGGCATCATTCTGCTGGTCCTCGGGCTCGGCCTCGCACAGCTCGTGCTCGACCGCGGCCAGCGGGCAGACTGGTTCAGTTCGCCGTGGGTCGTTTACTGTACGATTTTTTCCGCGATCTGCATCGTTGCTCTGACGATCAACGAGCTGCGCATCAAAGAACCGATTCTCGATCTTTCAATTCTTGGGATTCCCGTGTTCACCATGTCCGTGATGCTGATGGTCGCCATGAGCTTCGCCCTGTTCGGCACCGGACTTCTGAATCCCATTTTTCTGCAGGAGCTGATGGGCTATAGCGCATGGAAGGCTGGCCTGGTGCTTGCGCCGCGAGGACTCGGCACGATGGCGGCCATGCTTATCGTCGGACAGTTGGCGCGCTACCGCTACGACACGCGTCCATTGATCGGCGTGGGCTTTGTCACGATGGCCATCGCGTTGTGGACGATGGCGGGATGGAACACTCAGGTCAGCATGTGGACGGTGACATGGCCCAGCCTCGTCATGGGGGTCGGGATGGGGATGATTTTTCCCACGCTGTCCGCCACTACACTTGCATGCGTGAGCCGCGAGCGCGTCGGCTACGCTGCGAGCCTCTACAATATGATGCGCAACACCGGGGCTGCGATCGGCATTTCCTACATGACGACGGTGCTGGTCGATCACGAGCAGACGCATCAGTCGTACCTTGGCGCTCATTTCACCGTCTTCGACGCGTGGAAGATGAGCGACGCGGCGCAGCTCACTCCAGGCGGACGCGGCTTTGACTATATTCCGCAAATACTCAGTGGCCAGAAGCAGGGGCTGGGCGAGGTATATGGAATGATCCAACGCCAGGCGATGATGCTGTCGTTCAACGACATCTATCGCACCCTGGCTATCGTAATGATGATTCTGATCCCGACCTTCTTGCTACTTCGCCGGGCGCAGCCCGCCGGCGGGATGGCTGCCCACTAGTACTTCAACTTCGTGAGCACTCGCTCGAACACTTCCAGTGATGCACGATCGAACAGCACAAAGTCGATGCGTTCGAGCGTCGTCGGATTCTCGAGATGCGCGCGAACTTCCTCGAGCATCACCTGAGCGCATCGCTCGATTGGAAAACCCGCGATGCCGGTGCCAATCGCTGGAAATGCAATCGTCTTGAGCGAGTTCTCGTTGGCGCGCTTCAACGAGTTGCGGGTGGCGGCGCGTAAATTCATCTCCGACGTCGATTCTCCCAGCCGCATGCTGGCCGCGTGAATCACGTGCCGCGCACGAAGCTGGCCCGCGCCCGTGATCGCCGCCTCGCCCACTGCTATCGGCCCAATTCTGTCGCATTCATGCTGAATCGCCGGACCACCCTTGACGCGAATCGCGCCTGCTACACCGCCACCCAGCATCAGCTCGTTGTTTGCCGCATTAACGATCGCGTCCGCATCCGCGTCGGTGAGGTCGCCCTTGCGCATCGTGATTTTCGCCCACCACTGTTTGCTCATCGTCGTGTTATTATCGCGCCAATCGCGGATAAGCGAAAACGCGCGTGCTCAGGGTGTGGATCAGCGAGAAAACTTCCCGTTTGCGACTAGTCGCGCAGGTTGCCGCGGCGATACTCGTGCTTGCGGGATGCGATGGCGGTCGCACCGGTCGCCCCGGCACGATCCAGGTCGATATCGAAATCTCGCCGACTTCGACCGACCCGCGCTTCGCGACCGACGCGACTTCTTCGCGAATCAACGAACTCATTTTCGATTCGCTGGTGAAAACCGATCGCGACGGCCAGTTCGTCGGACATCTTGCCAGCAGCATCGAGCGTCCAACCCCGACGGAAATTATCTTTCATCTTAAGCACGGTGTGCGCTTCAGCGACGGACACGAATTGACGGCGCGCGATGTGCTATTCACCTACGATTCGATTCTCGCACCCGAATCGATGTCGCCAAAACGCGCAAGCCTCGACGCGTTGAAGTCAATCGATGCGCTCGACGACTACACGCTTGCCATGACCACCGCGCGTCCATATGCGCCCGCTCTTGAGATGGCGACGGAAGGTATCGTACCGGTAGGAACCCCGCTGCCCTCGAAAGCAGACACGGTCGCACCCATCGGCAGCGGTCCTTTTCGGATGGTCGACTATGTGCGCGATGAAGCCGTTCGCCTCGAACGCAATACGTACTATCCGCATCAGTCGGATACGCCGCAATCGATCCTCTTCAAGATCGTTCCCGACCCCACGGTACGCGCGCTCGAATTGGCAGAGGGCGTTTGCGATTTTTCGGGAAATAATATTGAGTACGACGTGCTGCCGTGGCTCGCCGCGCACGAGTCATTGGAACTCAGCAAGACCCCGGGTAGCACCTACCGATATTTGTCTTTCAACTTTCGCGATCCTCGGCTGCGCGACCTGCGGGTGCGACGCGCGATTGCCTATTCGATCGATCGCAATACTATCGTCAATGACATGTTGCGCGGGACTGGTCGAATAGCTACTGGCATGCTGTCGCCCGAGAATTGGGCATATGACGGCAACGTCACTACCTATTCCTACGATCCGGAAAAGGCGCGCCATCTACTCGACGAGGCTGGCTACCCCGCCGCAAACAGTGGCATGCGCGGGTTGCGATTCGAGTACAAGACTACTCCCGAGGGCGCACGCATGGGCGAAGTGTTTCAAGCGATGCTTCAGCAAGTGGGAATCGATCTGACTATTCGAACGCTCGACTTCGCTACCTACTATGCTGACGTACAGTCGGGAAGCTTCGATCTGACTTCGCTCCAGTGGGTGGGCGTCAACGATCCAAATTTCTACTACATGGTATTCGATTCGAAGAAGACGCCACCGCATGGACAAAATCGAAGTTACTATTCCGACCCCGCCATGGATCGTCTAGTTGAAGCCGGTACCGCTGACGTTGATGTTGATACGCGAAAGAAAATCTACGGCCAGGTGCAGCAGCTTGCGGCTGAAGACCTTCCTTACGTATCGCTGTGGTGGGTCGACAATGTGGCCGTGATGAACCGCCGTCTGGTTGGCTTCGACGCCTATCCCAACGGCAGCTTCCGATCGCTCGCAACGCTGACGCTCCTGGGTCCGGACGGCGGAGAGCCGTCGCAAAAGCAGTGAAAAATTACCTGGTCCGGCGCCTCCTCGCGCTTGCGCCGGTCGCGCTGGGCGTGGCGAGCCTGACCTTTGCGATCATCCATCTGGTGCCGGGCGATCCGGTGATTGCGATGCTGGGTGAGACCGCGGCACCGATCGACATCGTTGGGATGCGCCATCAGCTCGGCCTCGATCGTCCGCTCCTGGAGCAATACCTCGCGTATCTCGGTGGGCTCGCAGTGGGTGATATGGGCGAGTCAATTTCATATCGTCGGCCGGTTTCGCAGCTCATCGCCGAACGCTTTCCGGCGACGATCGAGCTCGCCGCTGTTGGGATGTTGGTCGCTGTGTTGATCGCATTCCCACTTGGCATCATCGCGGGTTCGAATCCCGGCCACGCCGGCGATCTCGGCGCGATGGGATTTGCGATCATCGGTATTTCGATTCCCCACATCTACCTGGGCCCGTTGCTGATGATTCTGTTTTCGCTCGATCTCCGATGGCTGCCGCTGACCGGCCGCGGCGGTATCTCGCACCTCGTTCTGCCCGCTCTAACTCTTGGCACTGCGCTGGCCGCAATTCTCGCGCGCATGTTGCGTCAGAGCCTGATTCGCGTACGCGAGAGCGACTATATGCGCACTGCCCTCAGCAAAGGACTTACCAGGCGCTCGGCGCTTGTTCGCCACGGCCTCAAGAACGCGCTCACCTCAGTCGTGACCATCATCGGTCTTCAGATGGGCGCGCTGTTAAGCGGAACACTCATCACGGAAATCATATTTTCCTGGCCCGGTATCGGCCGCCTGCTGATCAGCGCGATCGGGGCACGCGACTACCCAGTCGTCGAAGGATGCGTACTCACATTCGCGATGACCTACGTTGTCCTAAACCTGGCGACGGATTTGGTTTATGCAGTGATAGATCCCCGGGTGAGAATCTCCTGATCATGGGGGTTCGCAATCTATCGCTGGCTATTGGAGTTACTATCGTTGTAGCTATTGTCACCGCTACAGTTCTGGGTCCGCTAGTGTTTCGCGTCGATCCCCTGTCCATTGATCTGGCTAATACTCTCGCGCCGCCCAGCCGTGCGCATCCGTTCGGTTGCGACTCGCTAGGCCGTGACGTACTCGCCCGGATATTGTGGGGAGCTCGACTCTCGCTCTCGATTTCGACCGTGGTCGTTGCGTTCTCGATAGTCGTCGGCAGCCTGATTGGCGCGACCGCAGCGCTGTCCGGCGGTCGAATCGACAACCTCATGATGCGCGGCGTCGATATCGTTCTGGCCTTCCCGGGAATCCTGCTCGCGATCGCGCTCGCGGCGATTCTCGGACCCGGTCTGATCGATCTCGCGATCGCCCTGACAGCCATGGGATGGACCGGCTATGCGCGCATCGTGCGCGCGGAAGTACTGAGCTTGCGCGAGCGCGATTACATTCTCGCCGCCGAGAGCCTGGGCGCCGGCCGGACTCGCCTGCTGATGCACCATCTACTGCCCGGCGTGGTGGGTCCGCTTGCGGTGCAGGCGACGTTCGGTATCGGCGGAATCATCGGCGCTGAAGCCGCGCTCTCATTCCTCGGCCTGGGCGCGCTGCCGCCAACTCCGAGTTGGGGCAACATGCTCGACGCCGGCCGCGCCTTCCTGCTCGTTGCGCCGCATCTTACAACCGCGCCCGGACTCGCGATCGGGCTTTCGATTCTTGGTTTCAACCTTCTCGGCGACGGCATCGCACAGAAGGTAGGACATCGCGCTTGACGGTCGTCGCCTCGAGCGCTCGGCGTGCGAAACGCGGAGCTTTCGTGATACTCGTTCTGATCGGGAAGCGAGCGCACGCAATGGTGAGAATCGAACCCGCCGAACTGGTGCGGCGTTTGACGGCTTTTGTCGGTACGGAAGGCAGGTACTTACGGTCGTGCACCATAGAGTAAATTCGCTGTGCACCAAAGAGTAATAGGAGAACTGACTAATGCCTGAAACGAAAGTAGTACTGCTCGAACAAGACGACCTGATGCACTCCAACACCGGCGAGTCGAACTTCAACGAGAGCGCATACTACAATTTCTTCGACCGTAGTCAGCGGCTCGGCGGCTTCATCCGACTGGGCAATCGAGCGAACGAAGGCTACGCCGAGATGACTATATGCCTTTACCTGCCGGATGGGACCGTCGGCTTCATGTTCCAACGGCCCGAGATCAAGAACAACGACGCTCACGATGCCGGAGGTGCAAAGTTCGAAGTGGTGAAACCTTTTGAGCGCCATCGCGTCAGCTACCACGGCAAGGTATGCATCCTGAAGAATCCGCTCGAGATGGCTGATCCGGCCAGGGCGTTCAAAAATAATCCATACTCGAAAGCGTCGCTCGAGCTTGACTATGTAGCCGTTTCGCCGGGATGGGGCGGCGAGCTGCGCGAGAAAATTGGAGATCAGTGGGTCTCCCCAAAAGCATCCGGCGATCCAGAGGCTCAGTTCGCCAAGGGCCACTTGGAGCAGCTTGGCCACGCAACCGGAAGGCTGGTGTTGACGGCTGACGGCAAGGACCGTGAGTTCAAAATCGATGGGCTCGGCTTGCGCGACCACAGCTGGGGACCGCGCTATTGGCAGGCGCCGAAGTTTTACCGATGGCTGACGATGAACTTCGACCGGGATCTCGGTGCGATGGCCACGATCACCGTGAATCGCGACGGAAGCGAACGCCCGGGAGGATTCGTCGCGCGTAAAGGCAAGCCGTTTCAGAATATCGTGAAGGTCGATGTTCAGACCGAGTTCGCCGGCGAACAGCAGCTACACGACAAGATCAAGGTAAACTGTCAGACCGCGGACGGTGGAGCGCCAATAGTCATTACCGGCAAAGTGCTATCTATGATTCCGTTGCGCAACCGTCGCGCGGGCATAGTCACTCGCATCGCAGAAGGTATGACCGAGTGGAATTGGGACGGCAAGATTGGCTATGGGCTTTCCGAGTACCTGGATCATTTCGATGACTAAATCTCAGTCATCGAGCTTGCTTTAGCGCGCGCAAACTCTCCGTGTAAGGGGGATATGCGACGCCGCGTTCGGTAATAATTGCAGTCACCAGCTCGGCGGGCGTGACGTCGAACGCGGGGTTGAACGTATGGATGCCCTTCGGCGCGATCTGCTTGCCGGCATACTCCGTGAGCTCGCGGCCTGAGCGCTCTTCGATCGGGATCGCTGCGCCGTTGGGACATTCGAGATCAATCGACGACAATGGCGCCGCGACATAAAACGGCACGCCATGTCGCCGCGCCATCACTGCCAGCGGGTAAGTGCCGATTTTGTTTGCTACGTCGCCGTTGGCCGCGGTGCGATCGGTTCCCACCACTACGCAATCAATCTTGTTCTGCGACAGCACCGTGGCCGCCATGTTGTCGGCGATGACCGTCACCGGTATCCGATCTTTGTGGAGCTCCCACGCGGTAAGCCGCGAACCCTGCAAGAATGGCCGTGTCTCGTCAGCGAACACCTGGATTTTCTTTCCCGCGTCGCGAGCGGCTCGCACCACGCCGAGCGCCGTTCCGTAACCTGCGGTCGCCAGCGCGCCGGCGTTGCAATGTGTCAACACGGTAGCGGGATCTCCGATGAGTTCGGCACCGAATTTGCCCATCGCCCGGTTCGCCGCAAGGTCTTCCGTGTAAACCGCAATCGCCTCTTCGCGCATGCGCTGAAATAACTCTGCCGAGTTGAGCGAAGTGCTTTCTTCCAGCACTCGTCCCATTCGATCCACCGCCCACGCCAGGTTTATTGCTGTCGGCCGTGTGGCTTTGAGAGCCTTCGCGACGGTGGCGAACCGTTTTTGCGCCTTCGCGCCCGCGGTGCCCTTGATGCCCAGTGCAACGCCCATGGCGGCCGCGACCCCGATCGCCGGCGCGCCGCGTATCACCATCGTGCGGATCGCTTCGGCGACGCCGCGGTAGTCACGATAAGTTCGAATCACCTCGCGTGCCGGCAGCAGCCTCTGATCGATCATGCGGACAGTATCCGCCCGCCATTCAATCGTCATCACTGCCATGTAATCTTGCTCTTTCGCTCGCGACTGAGGTTTCGAAAGATTATAGCAATTCTGTACTGAAGAACTGAGCGATAGAAATACGGCGCCGGCGATAATTCGCTGCGCCGCCCACTATACTCATCGCGCGATACCGCATGCCTAATGGGGGTGCGAACTTCGGCTAGACTCTTTCGTATACTCCGCGCGCCTTTCGCTTTGCAGCTCCCGCATCGATCCATCGCGTGATTGCTGCAAAAATTTCCGATGGTCGCTTCCCCTTCAGTCCCCGCACGTCGCGCACGTCCGACGCTTTAAACTGTTTCGGGAGTGCCGAAAGTACGGTACGCCAGTTGACTCGGCCGCGCGGTCCGCTGCTGACCGCTTTGGTTCCGCGCGCTCCATTACCGATCAACGATGCCAGCCGCGCTTCTTCTTGTTTGAGTTTGCTCAGTATCGACTCTTTGGCGCGAATATCCTTGCGGAGATTCAATAGCAAGGTGCGCGCCTGCTGCTGTACTTGTTGAAAGGCGGAGGCACCTCCGCGAGAAGCTTTCTTACGTGGCATTTAGCTATTTCTCCTTTCGCCGAATGGTCAGTCAAATCTACTTTGACGATACACAATCAAATCTACGTCTACAAGGATTAAGGTCATTGGATGATTATCAACATCGCTCAACTGGATATAGCCGCTGGATGTTATTTAATCGCTCTTGCGCGCTCGTCTTTCATACCGATAACAACTTTAATAATCGCGGGCAGGGAATAGCCATCGATGAAAACGGCTATACGACTCGTCCCATCTGACTAGTCACAACAGAGACGCGCTCATCGGGTAGATAGTCACTCGACGGGTTGAGGAAGCTTGTCGCGCGGTCCCTTTGACACCAATATTCGCCGACTATGGTTCGTGCCAGGAAGAGAACACTCGGATCATCTCGGCGCCCAACAGGATCCGGCGGGAAATGTAGGAGCCGTGGTTCAGAGAGCGAAGCCCGGGCCGATCTTCGTTAGAATTGCGCCACTCGGTTGATATAGCGATTTTAGAAGCTATGAAGAGCCACTATGCGCCCAATATCATGCATAGCGTTCGATACAATAGTCACAACTCCTGCTTGCCGCCAGCTCCATCGTCTGTCTGTTATGTTCGGGGCCAAGTAACCATAGAAAAAATAGCCATTTAGCGGGCAGACTACCTAATTTCCAGACAGCGATGCCTCGAGTTTTAAACGCTCTAATCCTATTCGCAAGCAGATAGCTATTAGGCAAATTGCCCTAGAAAGGCCGGAAATTGAGCAGGATGACACTATGTTTGCGCTTGGCGCGATGCTATAACGCATTCCGGAATTCTGACTGGATGCGCGCTGTTGGTATAGCTAGAGACGCACTGTGCCGCAAGGCACTCGGGTTGCAAGGAGAGGGGTAATGGGCCGCAGACTGTATGTTGGGAATCTGGCTTGGACTGTGACCGACCAGGATCTGCTCGACGTATTTTCAGAAGCAGGAAAGGTGGACAGCTCGCAAGTCATAATTGACCGCGCTACCAACCGCTCGCGGGGATTCGGTTTCGTCGAGATGGCGACCGATGAGGCAGCCGAAGGCGCAATCAAAAAGTTGAACGGCCGCGATATCAAGGGCCGTCCAATTCGCGTCAACGAAGCGCAGGCGCGCAGCGGCGGAGCTGGTGGTGGTGGCGGCGGCGGCGAACGCCGCGGCGGCGGGCGCGACCACTAGTCAGTTCTCGCAATTCTGGCTAGTGCGCGATTGTAGTTTGGCTGTTGGTCGCGTCGCAAAATATAGTTCACCCGTTTGAAGGGGATGTCCGATTCTCGGATCGCACCTTCGCGGTCAACGCTTCCCGGTACTGAAACATCTCTTTGGAACTAATAACGCTGGAGGCGCAGAGCGAGCGCGCGGTGATTGTTCCGGCTGCCGGCTGCCAATGCCTCAGCTATCGCGTTGGCGCGCTGGAAATCATCGCCGGGCCGGCAAATCCCGACGCATGGCGCGAACATCCGCATCGCGGCGGAATTCCGATTCTCTTTCCGTGGCCGAGCCGCATCGCCGGTGCACGCTTTACTTTCAAGGGCCGCGAATACCGGCTGCCGGTGAACGAGCCCGCGCGCGGCAACGCGATTCACGGCTTTGCATGCGAACGCGCCTTTCGGGTGACGCGGCGCGGACCGTACTACGTCACGGCGATTCTCGATTCGTCTGACTATCCGGATCTCACCTCGATCTGGCCGTGGCCGTTCAAACTCGAAACAGACTACGAAGTAGGTAATGGACTGAGATTGAAGGCTCGCATCACTAATACGGGCGAATCAATAATGCCGTTCGGATTCGGCGCGCATCCTTACTTTCATGCACCGCTCAATCCCAGCGGAGCGCACGATGCGATGCTGATCCAGCTCGACGCGGACGCTCGATGGCCGCTCGGCGCGAACCTGATCCCTACTGGCGAAGTGGAGCCGCTGTCCGGCAAATACGACCTCCGCTCGCCGCATGCTATCGGCGCCGATACTTACGACGACGCGTTCCATATGGCGCCCTTCTCGAGGACCGGCGACGCGCCACGCGCGCGTCTGATGGATCCGTCGCTCAAGATCGCGGTCGAGGTCCGCGCCGATCCGGCATTCGAAGACTTCGTCGTCTATGCTCCGCCGGATAGCCTTGTCGTCGCGCTCGAGCCGTATACCTGCGCGCCAGACGCCTTCAATCTCGCCTCCCGTGGCATCGCGGCCGGGATGCGCGAGCTCGCGCCCGGCCAGACCTTCGAAGCGGGATTTGAGATTCGCATTAATGCCCCTTGAAGCGCGGCTCACGCCGCTGCGCCAACGCAGTCGCGCCTTCGCGAAAATCCTCGGTGACGAGCAACGAGCTCTGCGCCAGCACCTCGAGTTCCTGAAACGTCATCTTGTCCAGGCCGTAACCTTTGTCGATGATCCGCTTCGCCAGCCCAACCGCGAGCGGTGCGTTCCGCGCCATCTCACGCGCGAGCTCTTCGGCCGCCGCGATATGTGTGCCGTCGGCGACCACGCGATTCACCAGCCCGATCTTTTCAGCATCGGTTGCCTCGATCATTCGAGCAGTCATGATCAGTTCCTTCGAGCGTGCATAGCCGACCGTCCGCGTCAGCCGCGTGGTGCCGCCGACGTCGGGCACGAGACCCACCCGGACTTCCGGCATCCCGAGCCGGGCGCCGGCCGCCGCCACTCTCGCGTCGCATGCGAGCGCCAGCTCGAGCCCGAGGCCGCCGACGAAGCCATGAAGCGCGCCGATCACGGGCTTCTCGATGCTCTCGATTCGGTTTAGCGACGCCTGCGACTCGGCCACAAAGCGTCGAAAACGCTGCATGTCGGGACCGCCGCCATGACCGCCCTGCGCGCCGGTGTCGTTGGCGAGCGAGGTGAAATCGATTCCCGCCGAGAAAGCCTGTCCTTCGCCGTAAATGATAATCGCGCGAACTTCGGTACGATCGACTTCGTCGATCGCCTCGGGCAGCGCGCGGAGCATCGCCTGGTTAATCGCGTTGCGCTTCTCAGGACGATTAAGCGCGATGTACGCGATCTCGCCCTCAACCCGAACTTTGATTGGATTTTCCGCCATGTCAGACACCTCGATTGCTATTGAACTGCGGGCCGTCTCAGGGTTTCAGCAGGACTTTCATTACGTTGTCTTTTCTTGCGTTGAAGATTTCGTAGCCTTTGGCTGCATCGTCCAGCGGCATTATGTGGCTGATCAGTGGGCGCGGATCGAGCGTGCCGCGTTCTATTAGGCGCGCCAGTTCCGGGATGTGCGCGTTGATGTTCGCCAGCCCGATGCGGAACGTTAGATCGTGGCCGAACGCGTAGCCGATCGGAAAATTGAACGAAGGCGCACCGAACACGCCGATAACCGACACGGTTCCGCCGCCGCGCGCCGCCATTATTGCGGCGGTCAGCGCACTCTCGTTGCCAACGGCCTCGATAGTCACATCGGCGCCGCGCCCTTCCGTATGCTCGAGAATCGTCTGCTGCGCCTTTTCAGTGTCTACAGCTAAAGCACCCAACTTGCGCGCGAGTTCCAGGCGGTACGGGATGCTATCGACGGCGATTACTTCGGCTGGCCCGAACAGCTTCGCACTCATCACGGCGCACAATCCCACCGGGCCGCAGCCGAAAATCGCCACCGTGTCGCCCGGCCGGATGTTGCCGTTGACCGCGCCGAAAAAACTGGTTGGCAGGATGTCGGCGAGAAAAACCGCGGCGTCATCGTCGATCGCATCGGGCAGCGGATAGCAGGTGTAATCTGCCATCGGCACGCGCACTGCCTCGGATTGCTCGCCACCCAGCCATCCGAGCTTGCCTGCGGAACTCGATCCGTAGCCGAACACGGCGGAACCGCTTTCCGCGCATTGCGAGGGCTGCCCGCGACGGCAGAAGAAACATCGCCCGCATGCGACCAGCCCCGATACGACGACCCGCTGTCCCTTCTTCAGCCGATCGACGCCCGCGCCGACCTCCTCGATCACGCCGACGCCCTCATGACCGAGCACGAAGCCGGGCACGATCGGAAAAGCGCCGTGATAGAAGTGCAGGTCCGAGCCGCAAATTCCCGCGCGCGTGATTCGCACCAGAGCGTCGGTTGGTGTCTTGAGCGCAGGGTCATCGACCTGCTCGACGCGCACATCATGCGGTCCATGGAAGACAGTTCCCTTCATGTGCAATCCTTCTTTGGCGACAGCGTCCGACAGAGGTGCTTCAGCGCCAAGGTCGACGCAAGTGGCGATTTGACGGGATAATGGCACAGACCGGCGCGGGTTTGCAGAGGCGGCGAAGCCCGTGGTAATTCCTGAGTCTCGGTACCTTGGAGGCTCTTATGATTCAGAATGTGAAGAAAATCCTCGCTCCTATCGACTTTTCGGCCAGTTCGATGGAGGCGATGAACGGCGCAAAGGACCTGGCGAAAGATGTGGGCGCCGAAGTTCACCTGATGCACGTCATCGCGCCGCATCACCATTTCATCCCGCTGCCTCTGGCGACAAACGCCGAGCAGAGTCGCGAGCTGGCACGAGAAGCCGCGATGATCGAGCAGGCCGAAGAGGAACTCGCGCGCATCAAGAAGGATGACTTCGGCAGCTCCAACAAGGTCTTTACGTTTGCCGTGGTCGGGCCGCCGGTTTCCAAGCTCATCGAATACGCCAAAGCGCAATCGATCGACCTGATCGTCATGTCCACTCACGGACGGACCGGCGCCGAGCATGCATTGATCGGCAGCGTAACCGAAAAAATCGTGCGCAATGCGCCGTGCTCGGTTCTGGTCCTTCGGCCGCGCAAGCAATAGGCGAAGCTTACCGTCATTTCCGGCGGTCGCGTGCGCCTGATGCGCGACCGCCGAGTTGCAACTGGAGATTCACATGAACCTTGAACAACAAAAGGAACGCGCGCTTACTTTTCTGAAGCTCTTCGAGAAGCCCGAAGCAAAGGCCTTCGACGGTTTAATCGCGGATGATTTCGAGTTCGAGATGATGGGCCGACTGCCCGGCGTCGCGCCGATGCGCGGCAAGGATGCGTTTTTGAAGTCGATGCCGGCGACGTTGAAGGCGATGTTTCCCAACGGCTTGAACATGAAGTTTCATTCGACCATCGCCGAGGGCCCGCACGTCGCGATTCAGGCCGAATCCGACACGACCGCGGGCAACGGAAAGAAATACGCGAACCGCTATCACTTCTATTTTCTGTTCAAGGGCGACAAAATCGCGCAAGTTCGGGAGTACAATGACGTAAACCACGTGCGCGAAGTTTTCATGAGCTGATTTGTCGGCCGCACACAAGATAGTACACACAACAGTACGCAGCTTGGTGTACATCCCGAGAGCGATCGGTCAGGGAACTTACCTGAAAAATGATAAGGGCCAGGCAGATTTCTCCGCCCGGCCCGTAGCCAACCGGGAAAAGGGGGGCAAACCCCGGCCAGCTAGCCGTATTCTATACAAGTGCAGGCGTGTTGCAACAACGATTTTTACCCAGCATCCACAGGGGAAAACGGGGGCTTTGGCTGGCGCTCAGACGTTTCCACCGCCAAGCGCGGGGATGAAATGAACTTCGCTATCCTCGCGCAAGCTGTCGAGGACGCCGCCAGTGGCAATCTCACCGTCGATGGACACTGCGATCGACGGCTTGATGTCTCCGTCCACCAGCAGTTGCTCCTCAATTCCGGGAAAACGGTCGCCGAGCTGGCGAACCAGTTCACGGATCGATCTTGCCGGAACCTCAACGCGCTCAAGGCCTTCAGTGAACTTGCGTAACAACGCGGGAATCACGGCAGTAGGCATTGTAAAAGAAGGAGAGCGAGCGCCTGCGCTCGCTCTCCGCTTCAATCACCCTTGATCAATCCGCCGCAGCTGAATGTTGGGTTGCGGCTCGATGCTTCAGCATCGCTTTCAGCAGCTTCGGCGGCGACATCGGCGTTTCGGTCATCCTGACGCCCACCGCGCGGTAAATCGCGTTCGCCACCGCTGCCACCGGCGGCACGATCGATACCTCGCCGACGCCTCTTACACCGAGCGGATGGCCGGGATTTGCCTCCTCGACGACAATGGCTTCGATCATCGGCAAGTCGAGGCAGGTCGGCATGCGGTAGTCGAGGAAGCCGGAGTTACGCAGCGTGCCCTTGTCGTCGTAGAAGTATTCTTCATTGAGCGCCCAGCCGAGTCCCTGCGCCGTGCCGCCCTGCATCTGACCTTCGACATAGCTCGGATGAATCGCTTTGCCGGCATCCTGCGCGATCGTGCATCGCAGAAGTTGCACTTTGCCGGTATCGGGATCGACCTCGACGTCGACGCACGTCGTTGCAAATCCAGGTCCCACGCCGCGCGCATTTACGCTGGCACGACCGGTAATCGGTCCTCCGGTGCGAGCCAGGCGAGGCGCGAGTTGCTTGATGGACATCGGCGGCACGCCGTTGCCTTTGGCGAAGAATTTCCCGTCCTTGAATTCAACCTCGTCGGGCTTCTTTTCCCAGAACTTGGCGGCGCGCTCGAGCAACTGGCGTTCGGCATCCTTGGCGGCTTCGTACACTGCCATCCCGGTTGCGAAGGTGACGCGGCTGCCACCGGTCACGTCGGTATGTCCGATTGAATCGGTGTCGGCGGTTATCGGGCGCACGTCGGTCACCGGCAGTCCGAGTACTTCCGCGGTGATCATTGCCATCGAGGCGCGCGAGCCGCCGATATCGGGCGAACCGGTCACGACGCTGGCCGTTCCGTCGGCGTGAATATTCACGGTCGCGGAAGACTGCATGCCGGCATTGAACCAGAATCCTGACGCGACACCGCGTCCGCGGAACTTGCCGGTCAGCTTCGATTTGTAGTGCGCGCTGTTCTTGATCGCTTCAACGGTCTGGATGAATCCGATGCGCTTGAACGGAGGGCCGACGACCTGCGCCGCGCCTTCCTTGACGCCGTTGTTGAGGCGGAAGTCGAGCGGATCGATTCCGCATTTCTCGGCAAGCTCATCGATCACCGTCTCGGACGCGAACGCGGCGTTGGTGGCGCCCGGCGCACGATAGGCCGCGGTCTTGGGGCGATTGACTACGACGTCGTACGCGTCGATCTGAAAATGCTCGATGGTGTAGGGAGCGATGATGCACATCGCGCCCGCACCTACCGGCGAGCCCGGGAACGCACCGGCCTCGTATGCCATCCAGATTTCAGCGGCGACGAGTTTGCCGTCCTTGGTCGCGCCCATCTTCACTTTGATCTTCGAACCCGAGGTTGGACCGCTGGCGCGCAGCACTTCCGAGCGTGACATGACGAGTTTTACCGGAGCGCCGGTCTTTTTCGACAGCAGCACCGATATCGGCTCGAGATAGATCGTCGTTTTGCCGCCGAAGCCGCCGCCGATTTCGGCCGGCACGACCTTGATATGGCCGACCGGCATCCCCAGCACTTGCGCACTCAGCGAGCGCACGTCGAAGGCGCCCTGCGTCGAGCAGTAGATCGTCGCGTGTCCGTCGGAGTTGTAAATGCCCACAGCGTTGTGCGGCTCGATGTATCCCTGGTGGACCATCGCGGTGTTGAATTCGCGCTCGATCACGTAGTCGGCGGACTTGAATCCAGCTTCAATATCGCCGCGCTTGAACTGGTAGTGCTGCGCGACGTTGGTCTGCTTGTCGCCTTCTTCCTTGTTGCGGAGGTCCTTGAGCAAAATTCCCGCGCCTTTCTTCATGGCCACATCGACGGTCATCACGGGTGGCAGCACTTCGTATTCGACTTCGATCAGGCGCAGCGCTTCCTCCGCGATGTGCGGGCTGGTCGCAGCGACGGCGGCAATTGCATGGCCGTCGTACAGCACCTTGTCGTGCGCGAGGATGTTCATCGACAGGTACATGGGGTTGATCGTCATTTCGCCGGCTTGCTCGAGCTTGTTCTCCGCCTGCGGCAGATCCTTGGCCGTGACGATAGCCTTCACCCCGGGCAGCTTGAGCGCCTTGTCGATGTTGATCGATTTGATATTTGCGTGCGCATGCGGGCTGCGCAGCACCTTGCCGTGCAGCATGCCGGGGAACGCGTAGTCGGCGCCGTACTTGGCGCGGCCCGTCACCTTGTCAGCGCCGTCGTGGCGAATGGGACGCGTGCCGATAACTTTGAAATTGCCTGTCGTAGTTGATGCCGCCATGGCCTTACCTCTTGAAGAACTTTGTCGTATCTATCGTGATGATCGTTAAGCCGCCGATTTGCGCTTGTCCTGTCCGCGCATGTCAGCGGCGGCATCGAGCACCGCTTTCACGATCTTGTCATAACCGGTGCATCTGCAAAGATTCCCGGCCAGCGCGTAACGAACCTCGGGCTCGCTGGGATTCGGATTGCGTTCCAGCAGCGACTTTGCCGAAATCAAAAATCCCGGCGTGCAGATGCCGCACTGCAGGCTCGCGTGTTCGAGAAACTTGTTCTGCAGGACGTGCAGGGCGCCATTGGTGGCGAGTCCCTCGACGGTCGAGATGTTTTTGCCTTGTGCCTCGACGCCGAGCATCAGGCACGAGTCCACCGCGCGGCCGTCGACCATCACAGTGCACGCGCCGCAGTCGCCGGTCAGGCATCCTTCTTTCGAGCCGGTGAGCTCTAGCACGTCGCGCAGGGTTTCAAGCAAGCTTTGGCGCGGCTCGCACAGGAACTCGACGGTTTCGCCGTTGATTGTCGCTTCTACCAGGGTCTTTTTCATAGCTCTATGCCGTGTATTGTATCGATTGGGTTCAGATTTTCTTGGCGCGTTCGGCGGCGATTGTGAGCGCGCGGCGCGTCAGCACCGCGGCAATATGGAGACGAAATTCGCGCGTCCCGCGCATGTCGTCGATTGGCCTGCAGACTTCGCTCACCGCGCGTCCGGCGGCCTCGAGCGCCGCGTCGTCGAGCTTCTTGCCGACCAGCGCATCCGTAGCCTTGCTTTCGAGCAATGGAGTCGCCGCGACTGCGCCTAGTCCGATACGCGCCGCCTTCACCTTGTCGCCGTCGAGTGTAACCGACGCACCTACGCCGACCACCGCGATATCCATTTCGTTGCGCGGGATGAACCGCAGGTAGGCGTCGCTCGAATGCGGCGCCGGCGCGGGAATCAGCAGCTCAACCAGCAGCTCACCAGGCCTGAGCACGGTGCGTCCGGGAGAGACAACGAAAGACTCGACCGGCACCTCGCGCTCGCCGCTCGGGCCGACGATTCGCGCGCGCGCTCCCACCGCGATCAGCGCAGGGGTGCTGTCGGCGGCCGGCGATCCATTGCAGAGATTGCCGCCGACCGAAGCGCGATTCTGAATCTGCAGAGAGCCGATCAGATGCGCCGCCTCGGTCAAGCCGGGATAGTGGCGGTGCATGACTTCGCTCTCGTGAATCTCGATGCACGAGACGGCCGCGCCGAGGCGCAAGCCCTTTTTCGCATCGAAAGAGAGCGTGTGCAGTTCCTTGATCTTCTTGATGTCGACCAGGTGCTCGGTGCGGCGCACTCCGGCGCGGAGCTGGATAATGAGGTCGGTACCGCCGCAAAATGGGCGGGCGTTTTCACCGTGGGCTTTGAGTATGCTGACCGCCTGATCGAGCGTACTCGGGGCTTCGTAGTTGATGGCGTGCAAGTGTGGCAGACCTCCAGATGGGGCTTAAAATAATAGCGCCCGTCTACCTTGGATAGCCTAGTTACTGACCGCTGAAAAGAGCATGGCGGGAGATAGAAAAGCGTCACGCGGCGCTGGGAACTCGCGAACCTCTGATCGGAACTCTGAAGTGTGAAAGAGCTAGGCTTTGAAACCGAGGCGCGATGCTACTTGCGCCGCGGCCAGTGCGAGCGCAGGCGCCATCGGGCCCATCAGCGCGAAGCGGGGATCGGTGGTCTGCCCGCGCACGTAGCGGACGTAGATTTGCTCGACGACCGTCGCGGTCTTCCAATGTGCCCAGGCCCAATAGTACGGCATGCCGCTTACATCGCGGCCGGTGCGGCTCGAATAGCGGTGCAGCAGTTCGTCGCGGCTGAGGAATCCCGGCCGCAGCGTGTGCGCCTCGCCCTGCGAGGTCGCGAGCAATTCCTCGGGGTCGCTCTTCTCGCGCCAATAGGCGATGGAGATGCCGAGATCGACCAGCGGATCGCCGATGGTCGCCATCTCCCAGTCGAAGACGCCGACGACGTCGCCGTGATTCACCGCCCCGAGCATGATGTTGTGCAGATAGAAATCGTTATGCACCAGCACCGGTGGCGGCGACACCGGCATGTTGTCGAGAAACCACGCGCCGAGTTTTTCCATCAGCGGCACTTCGCGCGTCTTCGCCTTTTCCCAGCGGCCCATCCAGCCGGTGATTTGACGCTTTAAGAATCCGTCAGGCTTGCCGAGCCCCGCGAGTCCAATCGACGCGTAGTCGACATTGTGCAGGTCGGCGAGCGTATCGATGAATCCCCGTGACATCGCCCTGTAGGTTGCGGGATCGGTGCCCAGCTCCGGCGGCATCGGTTGGCGATTCTTAATGACGATGCCGTTGCGACGTTCCATCACGAAGAAGGGTGCGCCGACGATTGAAGCGTCGTCACTGTAGAGCATCCCGCGCGGCGCCGGTTTGAATACTTCCCACAGGCGCGAGAGCACGCGGTACTCGCGGCCCATGTCATGGCCGCCAACGGGCAGCGGGCCGAACGGCGGTCGGCGCATGACCCATTCTTGGTCGCCGAAGCGCAGCAGGTAGGTGAGATTCGACGAACCGCCGCGGAATTGCTGGACGGTGAGCGGCGCGTCGGCGCCGTGAATCTTGCCGCGCAAAAAGGCGGCGAGCTTGCGCCAGTCGAGCTGCTCCTCGTCGCGGACGTCGCCGAATTCGGGGACGATTTCTACAGCTTCAGCCATGTGCACGACGCTCGAGCAGCTGCGTCACTTGTACTTGCGCAATTCGCGGCGCGCGATCGTCATGCGATGCACTTCGTCGGGGCCGTCGGCGATTCGGAGCGCACGGCTATCGCGCCACATCCGCGCGAGCGGGAAGTCGTCGCTGACGCCCGCCGCGCCGAACACCTGAATTGCGCGATCGAGCACGATCATCACCATGTTCGCGCACATCACCTTGATCATCGCGATCTCGTTGCGCGCGGCACTCTTGCCGGCGGTGTCCATCTTCCACGCCGCGTGCATGACCATCAGGCGGCATGAGTCGATCTCGATTCGCGAGTTGGCGATCCATTCCTGGATGTTGGACTTGTCGGCGAGAAAGCTGCCGTGAGTAAAGCGCGTGCTGGCCCGCTTGCACATCAGCTCGAGCGCGCGCTCGGCGATGCCAATGGTGCGCATGCAATGGTGGATGCGTCCGGGGCCGAGGCGTGCCTGCGAAATGGCGAAGCCGCCGCCTTCCTCGCCGAGCAGGTTGGTCACCGGTACTCGGCAATCCTTGTAAATGATCTCGCAATGCCCGCCGCCGCCGGTATGGCCCATCACGGGCACGGGGCGAATCAAGTTGAATCCGGGAGTGTCGGTCGGAACGATTATCTGGCTGGCGCGGCGATGCGGCTCCGCATCGGGGTCAGTCACGACCATGGCGATCGCGAAGGCCGAGCCGATCGCATTTGAGGTGAACCACTTGTGACCGTTGATCACGTAGTTATCGCCGTCGCGGACCGCGCGGGTCTTGAGCTGCGTCGGATCGGAGCCCGGAGTGTCAGGCTCGGTCATCGAGAAGCAGGTGCGGATTTCTCCATCGAGGCACTTCTGCAGCCACTGCTTTTTCTGGTCGGGGGTACCGAACTCGGCGAGGATTTCCATGTTGCCGGTATCGGGCGCCATACAGTTAAAGGCGCGCGCGCCGATTGGGCTGCGACCCATCAACTCGCACAGCGGGGCGTACTCGTAGTTCTTGAGGCCGGCGCCGAATTTTTCGTCGGGCAGAAAGAGGTTCCAAAGGCCCTCGGCCTTGGCTTTTTTGCGGACGTCCTTGAGCGATTGCGGCTCTGTATTTCCGCTTTCGCCCATGGCGCGCTGAACATCTTTCTCGATGGGAAAGACGTACTGATCCATGAAAGTGGAGACGCGCTTGCGCAGTTCTTCGGTCTTAGGGCTCAACGAAAAGTCCATTTCGATCCTCGCGAGGTCAGTGATTTATATGGCAACAGGTAATCCAGTTCGGCGAGAAATGAAAGCGAGCGCCAATCGCCGGCACCGGTCGCTTAGCATGACAAATCCGGCGGCGGCAGGTCTGAAGGTTGGGCGTTACTCGCGCGGCGGTTTGCGCATCACGTAGAAGACATAGCCGTAGGAGTCGTGATAGTCGCGGAAGAGATCGTGCTCGCGGCGAGCGTCGTCGAGCTTTGCGAGCACCTCGGCATCGCCGGCATACTTTTCCCGCAGCTCTTCGAGTCGCTTCCCGGCGGGTCCGTAGTAGTTGTTCCAATCATCGATCGGCAGCACGAATCCGTCGGCGCCGGCGTATCCGGTCTCGGTGATGATCTGCGTGTTGCGCTCGACGGTTCCCATGCCGGGATAGTTGCGCGCCCAGAATTCGGCGGGCTCGGCAGGAGGATTGGGCACCAGCCATGACAGCTCGGAGACCGCGATCCATCCACCTGGTTTCAGGAAGCGGCGCCACGCGTCGAGGCCGGTCGCGAATCCCGCGATGTAGATTGCGCCTTCCGACCAGATCAGATCGAACGAGGCCTCGTCGAAATCCATCTCGAGCATTGGAGCTTTGACGGTCGTCACCTGCGGGAGCACTCCGGCCGCCGCAGCGCGTTCGCGCAACTCGTCGAGGAAGCGCTGCCGGATATCGACCGCTGTGATCCAGCCGCCAGTCGTGCGCGCGAGATCGATCGTCTGCGCGCCGGGGCCGCATCCCACGTCCAGAATTCTCGGATGCTCAGGCAGTCCACGCGCCAGATAGAGCGCACGCAGCGTGGACTCGGTAGAGCCCGGGGCCTGACGCGGCAGATTCTCGGTCATTTCGCGGAAGATACCCATCTGTACGAGTATTGCCGTCATAGACCAGCTAACTCAAACGCCGGGTAGCTAAGCGCGGGGCTTGTCGGCTGCGAATCGAAGACGAATGTAGTCGGCAAACCATTTGCCGTCGTAGTTGCAGAGGTCGGGACGCAGCGCCTCGCGCACCTCGTCGATGAATTCGGCGCGATCGCTGGCGGCGAGCGGAGCCATGAAGCTCTGCGCGAATGTCTCGAGCCATCCGTTGATTTCGGTGGGCAGTGGAGTGGGGCGTGGAATCAGCGCGATGTACCTGACGGCGAATCCGCGCCGGGCGAGACGTGCCGAGTAGTCTTCGACCGTCGGGAAGTACCATGGGTTGAGTGCGTTGCCGTCGAGGCCGCGGCGGCGCAGTGCGTCGATCAAGGCGCGCTTGATCGTTGCGACGCAGCCGTGGCCGCCGAACTCGCCAACGAAACGGCCGCCGGGCCGGAGCGCGCGCCATACGCTGGCAATCACGTCGTCGGGCGGCTTCATCCAGTGGATCGCGGCGTTACTGAACACTGCGTCGAACTCGGCATCGAAACCGAGCCGCGCGCCGTCAGCGACGCGCGCGTCGAGACCGAGGCGTCTGGCGGCCTCGACTTGGGGCGCGCTCGCGTCGACGCCAACGACTTCGCATTGAAGCTCGACCAGTTTGATGGTGAGCGCGCCGTCGCCGCATCCGAGGTCGAGAATTCGCTCGCCGGCGAGCGGCGCGAGTAATTCAACCACCGGCGCGCCGAGGTCGGAGACGAAGCGTGCGTTGCGCGCGTAGGCGTCGGGGTCCCAGCTCTGATTGGTGT
Source organism: uncultured delta proteobacterium (assembly GCA_963842215.1). Classification (GTDB taxonomy): domain Bacteria; phylum Desulfobacterota; class Binatia; order Binatales; family Binataceae; genus Binatus. Next base: position 625,272 of record CAWJFQ010000010.1, read on the forward strand.
TCGCCATGTACTTAACTATAGTTAATAATCTCCATGATGCAACAGGTTTGTCTCGACTCATGTGCGATTGAATGGAGCTCTGGCGATCGGCGAGGATAGTTCCCGAAACGGAGATCAAAATGGAACTGGCCAAGCAATTCATCGACGTCGGAATTTTCACCAACCAGATCGACGAGATGCGCGCATTCTACGGCGAGCAGGTTCGGTTGCCCTACGAGGAGCTGCTGAAGGTGGGCGCCGGCGCCCGGCAGTATCGCTACGGATTGCTCGGCTCGGTGCTCAAGCTGAATCACATCCGCGAGCCCTTGTCGCCGCGAGTCGCCGGCGGTTACCGCGCGCTGCTGATTTCGGATCCGACGGATTCCGATGCCGCTGCCGATGCGCGATCCCGACGGCAATGACGTCCAGCTGGTGCCGCGCGACAAATTCGATCAGATCGAAATCCAAATCGGCGTGACCAAAGAGACTGACTTCGAGGAATTCTACGGCGATGTGTTGCAGGCCGAGCGGTTCGGCCCCGGTCGCTACAAGCTCGGGAACACAGTCATCAGCTTCAGGCACGATCCCGCGGCGGTACGCGCGCCCAGATCACGGGCCGCCAACGCGGCGGAAATGGCCGCGTCGATGCGTGCCGTCGGGATGCGTTATATCACGGTGCAGGTGCGCGACTGTGACCTCGAGCACCGGCGCTTCATGTCGATGGGTGCGTGGGAGGGCGCCGCGCCGGTGACGCTGGGCACGGTCGCGCGCATTTCCTTCATTCGCGATCCCGACGGTAACTTCATTGAGATTTCGCAGCGGGCGTCCCTGACTGGTCCGATCCCGGATTAACCGGCGGCACCGCTGAAGCGGCCGGTGGTTCGGAAACCAGCAGCGATCGAACGATTGGCACGAGCGCAAGCTGCGATGGTTCCGGGCCACGCGAGCCCATCGACGAGCTGCTTGAGCTTGGCGCCGGGATAATCTTTGCGCGCGAGGATCAGCGGTATGTGGCTGTCCTGGCTCGACGCGCTGCCATGCCATGAGTGATACGGCGCCGAGAAGTAATAGCGATCCTGAATCGGATGGTTCAAGCCCGAGTTCGACAGCAGCAGAACATCGCCCGCGCGATTGCCATAGGGACCCGCGCTCAGCCATCGCATTCGACGATTGAGTTGAATCAGGTCGGGGCGGTGATGCGCCAGCAGGTATTCCCAAATCGGCACCAGCTTGTGCCCGTCGAAGATTTCGTACTCGTGGGTAAGTTGTCCCGGCGGAGTCGGAACCCGCGCGAAGACCAGGTCGAGAGTGTCCTTCATCGCCGGCACCGGCCTGCCATTTTTGTTCGAGTAGTAAAACGCGCGGGCAACCGGCAGGACGTCCTCCTTGTAGCGAGGCGGTAGCTTCCAGTTGCAAGTTGTGCCGGGATTCGGACAGGTCGACCGATCCGCCAGGTACACGTAAGCGATCGCACCCTGGTAGGCAAAGGCGGATTGGTAGTCCTGTTCGTTGGCGGAGGGATTCAAGACGAGCTTGCGCGGCCGGAAACCCGCCGCTTTGACGACAGCCTCAGGGCCGTTGCTATTTTGGGCGCCAAGGGCATGATGCGGATCCTTCAGCACCGGCGTGTGCCCGTGATCGGCGATCACCATTACGTAGGTTTGATCGAGGATGCCTTTCGCGCGATAAGCGTCGAGAATTTTTGCGACCAGCGGATCGGTTATCGTCTCGAGGTATTCAACCTGCATCTCCAGCGGACGCGGCGCGAGATGCGTGTACAGATCGATCCCCGGAAAATACACGACCTGGATGTTCGGAACGCCATGCGCTTCCATCGAGTCGAGCAGCTTCGGCACCGAGTCCTCGTCCATCTGCTGGTAGATGTCGCGTTTGCCGGACGAATGCTGGTCCTTGCCCTCCACGAATTCCGTGAACAGCGAGACCATCGCGGTGGGATCGATGATGGTGAAGTAGTCTGCGCCGCGATAAACCATGTTCATCGAGACTGCCGATCGCACGCCCGCCTGCTGAAAAAGCGTCGGGACCTTGAGCTGTCTCCCGACCAGATTGTCGGTGATCATCGCGTGGTTATCGTCCATCTCTTCGACCGACACCGGAACCGGCGCGAAAAATTTCATGTCCTCGCGCACGAACCACTCGTTGCCCGGTACTCCATTCTGAGCCGGCGGCGCGCCGGTGAAGATCGCCGACCAAGCGGCGACTGTGGTCGAGGGCAGGATGCTGACCGCATTGGGCGCCGAGTAAGCGTGCTCGTACAGCCCGCCACCCTGATCTTTGCCGAGCATCCCGGCCATCGCAGGCGCCTTGCCGGAATTGATCGCGGCCATCAACTGATCGTAACCGGCGCCGTCAAACGCAAAGATCAATACGTACGGCCCCGGCACGACCGGACGCGGCACGTGTTTGACCTGCTTCTCGCCACCGTTGAGAAAAAGTTTGACCGAGCTGCATGACGCGGCGGTCAGCAGGAGGAGAGACGTCGAGACCAGCGCGCAGCGGATGAGGTTTGAATCGGCATGATGGCGCATCGGACCCTTTTAACTGAATCCGACCCGCAAAAAAACAAGAGAAAGGGCGCTTCCGGTCAGCGGAATATCAGGCGGCCAGAGGCTTTTCGTGCTGATGCGCGACGGAGAGCGTGATATCCACCGAGCCAATCGCGGTTGCGATCGACTCGGCGGTTGTCGAACTCGTTTGCGGGAGATTTACTCTGCTATGCCCAGCGCGAGCGTGGGCGATTGCGCGTCGAGCGATTGCGCGCGCCCGACGAGCGGAACACAGTCACCGGCTTGGGCGCATGAATTTCGATTTTCTCGAAACCTTCGACGTGCTCGCGATCGAGTGCGTTGCCGAGAGTGCGTTCCAGCCGCGCCAGGTTGACGCGTTCCTCTTGAGTGACCAGGCTTATCGCTTCGCCCGCCTTGCCCATCCGCGCGGTGCGGCCGATACGATGGATATAGCCCTCGCTCTCATCGGGCAGATCGAAGTTAATCACGTGCGAAACGTCGGGGATGTCGAGTCCGCGCGCGGCCACGTCGGTCGCAACCATGACGCGAAACTTGTGCGCACGGAAGCCTGCCAGAGCGGCGTTTCGCTGGCTCTGGGAGCGGTCGCCATGAATCTGCACCGCCTTGATATTGGCGCGTATGAGGAGTTTAGCGACGCGGTCGGCGCGGCTCTTGGTGCGCGTGAACACGATCGCGCTCTCCACTTCTGGACGCTTCAGAATCTCGAGCAGCACCGGGCCCTTGTTCTCGAGTGTGACCGGATAAATCGACTGCCGAATCTGTGATGGCGGCGCGGCCTTGCTGCCGCCGACGGTGACGCGCTCGGGCGTCGTCAGAAATTCGCGCGCGATCATTTCAGGACCGGATGCCATCGTCGCCGAGAACATCATGGTCTGACGCTGCTTCGGCACCATCCGCATGATGCGCCGCAATTGCGGCAGGAAGCCCATGTCGAGCAGGCGGTCGGCTTCGTCGATTATCACGACTTCAACCTTGTCGAGCTTGACGATGCCGCGCTCGATAAAGTCGATGAGCCGTCCCGGACACGCGACCAGCACTTGCGCGCCCTTGCGGATAGCGTCGATTTGATGACGCTCGGACTCGCCGCCAACTACGGTGGCGCAGCGGATGCGGGTGTGGCGTGCGATTAGATCGAACTCGCGTGCAGCCTGCGCCGCGAGCTCGCGCGTCGGCATGATCACCAGCGCGGCGAGATGCCGGGTGTTTTTGCGATGCAGCCGATCAATGGTCGGGATCAGAAAGGCCGCGGTCTTGCCGCTGCCGGTTTCAGCCGTGGCCACCACGTCGCGCCCGCTGAGCGCAACCGGGATAGCTCCGGCCTGCACCGGAGTCGGCGTGTGATGACCGCGGTCTTTGATTGAACGATGGATCTCGGGTGAAACGGGGAATTCAGAAAACGACAAAAAGTATCCTATGGTTCAGAGCCCCGGATTCCAGTTCAGAAGAAAATGCCGAACTTGTGGGTCTGATGAGTTGAGAGGGTGGCGTCACGGAATCCGACGCGCGCATAAAGTCACGATTGACTTGGTCATAACGGTACAGGAAGCAGAGAAGCGACACAATGGCCTCCCACGGCCAAAGGGAGAACCCCGGCCAACCCTTCTTCCAAACAAGCTTTTTCTAACTTGGACCAAGCCTTTCAAAATTTTCCGTGCCTGCCTACTCCCGACGCGAATCTCTCCGCACCGGCGCGCGTTTCGCCTGATTGGATGGTTGCGAGGCCATAGCGATATTCGTTCTTGAGCGCGTCGTCGAGCGGCAGCGTCCACGCCTCGTAGGCGGACATCCGATCCCCGCGCATACACTGCTGCGGAAAGCTTGCGATCTGCTTTGCGAGCTCGCGCGCATGCGTCAGTGCGGTACCAGGCTCGACGGCGCGATTCGCGAGGCCTATCGTGAACGCTTCTTCGCCGGAGACGCCGCGGCCCGTGAGGATCATGTCCATCGCGCGGCTCATCCCGATCAAGCGCGGCAATCTAATCGTGCCGCCGTCGCAGAGCGGCACGCCAAAACGCCTGCAAAAGACGCCAAAGGTCGCGTCGCGTGCAGCTACACGCAGATCGCACCACAGCGCGAGCTCGATTCCGCCGGCGACGGCGAATCCCTCGACCGCCGCGATTACAGGCTTGCCGAGCAGCATCCGCGTACATCCGAGCGGGCCGTCGCCAGTTTCGGTCACGCGATTGCCGCGCGCTGTGCCGACTGCCTTGAGGTCCGCGCCCGCGCAAAATGTGCCGCCCGCTCCGGTCAGGATCGCGACCGAGAGTGCGTTGTCGGCGTCGAAGCGGCGGAATGCCTCGGCCAGCGCCGCGGCCGTCGGTTGATCGACAGCGTTGCGCGCTTCGGGACGGTTGATGGTTACGATTGCGATTTCGTCTTCGACTGCGAATTCGACCAGGCTCATTGAATGACCTCCCGCGGCTTCAGTGCGATCGCGAAATTCACTTTTTCAACGCCTTGAGTGTCGAGGAATGGAGATGCACGACGCCCGAATCCAGCGAGCTGTGAACCTTGAAGCCGCTGTGGGCGAGCATCTCGAGCATCTGGCGATTGTCGCCCAGCACGTCGGCTTCGAATTCCTCAACTCCATTTGCGGCGGCGATGAGATTCAGATGATCGAGCAGAAGTGTGCCGATACCGTGGCCCTGGAATTCGTCGCGGACCGCAAATGCGACCTCTGCTCGACGTGGATCGGCGCCGCGAATGTAGCGTCCGACGCCGATGAAGCGCTCGCGCCCCTCTTCTGTCAGCGTCGCAGCCAGCCCGACGTGATTGTTGAAGTCGAGCTCGGTCAGGCGCTTGAGATCGTCTGGCGAGAGATCCCGTTTGAGTCCCATGAAGCGAAAATAGATGGACTGTTCGCTGAGGTTCTTGAAATGCTCATGGAGCCGCTCCTGATCGTCGGGACGAATCGCGCGGATGTGGACCGCGACACCGTCGAGCATCGTCGCGTCGACGGAATATTTGCGCGCGTCGCTGAGCATGTCGTGATCTCCCATCGAACTGGTTCTCGAGTATATCGCGATTTCGCTTGGAATCTTGCGCGCATTTAGCTAAGGCGATCACAACGGTGCACGATGAGCGAATTCACAATCAAGGATAAGGTCGCGATCGCCGGGCTTGGCGAGACCAAGTACTACAAGCGCGGTGGCTCTCCCGTCAGCGAGTTCCGCCTCGCGCTCGAAGCGATTCAACGCGCGGCCGACGACGCCGGCATCCCGGTGACCGCAATCGACGGCATCTCGTCGTACGCTAACGACCGCAACGATTCGGTGCGTGTGGCGACCGCGCTCGGACTGCCGGAGCTGCGCTTCACCAACATGTTCTGGGGCGGCGGCGGTGGCGGAGGGTCGGGCGCAATCGGCAACGCCGCGGCTGCGATCGTCGCCGGCTTCGCTACATGTGTCGTCGTCTATCGCGCGCTCGCGCAAGGCCAGTTCGGCCGTTTCGGGCAATCGGCACCGGTGCGCACTATCTCGGGTCCACCGGCGTACACCTGGCCGTACGGCATGTCCACGCCCGCACAATGGATCGCGCTGCGCACGCGCCGCTTCATGCACGATCATCACATCACGCAGGACCCGCTCGCCGCGATCGCGATGGCCTGCTACCACCACGCGCAGTCCAATCCCCGCGCGATCATGCACGGACGCCCGCTGAGCCGCCAGGCGTACGACGAATCGCGATGGATCGTCGAGCCATTTCATCTTTACGACTGCTGCCTGGAGAACGACGGCGCCGCCGCTGTGATAGTCACCAGCGCCGAGCGGGCGCGCGATCTCAAGCAGAAGCCGGCGTACGTCATGGCGTCGGCGCAGGGCTCCGACTTCCGCCAGGGTGCCGCCGCAGAGAATGGTCCCGACTACGCGACTTCCAACTTCAAGACGCTGGCGCCGCGCCTGTACGCGATGGCAGGCATCGCGCCCAAAGACGTTGACGTGGCGCAGGTGTACGAGAATTTCACCGGCGCGGTGATGACCAGCATCGTCGAGCATGGTTTCTGCGATCCCGACGAAGTGATGGATTTTTGCACTTTCGAAAATCTGACCGCGCCCAACGGCAAGCTGCCGATCAACACCAGCGGCGGCAATCTCGCCGAGTGCTACATGCACGGGCTCGAGCTGATCATCGAAGCGGCGCGCCAGGTGCGCGGCACTTCAACCTGTCAAGTGAAGGACGCCGAGATTTCGATGGTCGTATCGGGGCCGATGGTCGCGCCGGTGAGCGATCTGATCCTGCGTGGGTGAGCGCGATGCCGAACAACGAAAGCGAAAAAACATCCGAATCAAAGACCTACTTGCCCTCCGGAATGCCGGCGCCGCAGGCGTCGCGCGACGGATTGGATCGCGAATTCTGGGAAGCGGCACGGCGTCACGAGCTGGTCGTGCAGAAATGCAATTCATGCGGGACGTTTCAGTTCGGCCCCGAATGGATCTGCCACAAGTGCCACACGCTCGACGTCGGATGGCATCGCGTGTCCGGCCGCGGCCGGGTTTACAGTTGGGAGCGCGTGTGGCATCCGGCGCATCCCGCATTGAAGTCCGCGTGTCCTTACATTGTCGTGGTGGTCGAACTGCCCGACGCCGGCAACGTCCGCATGGTCGGCAACCTACTGAGCGATCCCGCTCTTGAAGTGGAGTTCGATGCGAACGTCGAAGCCGTCTTCGAGGATCATCCCGAAGGCTTCACCTTGATTCAATGGCGCCTCGCGAATCGTTGAGGCGGACGCTTGCTGCTCAGGTCTTTTCCGGTTCGTCAGCCTTGATGAACTTCAGCGACGCGGAATTCATACAGTAGCGCAAGCCGGTCGGCCGCGGACCGTCGTCGAACACGTGCCCGAGATGCGCGTCGCATTGCGCGCACAGCACCTCGGTCCGCTTCATGAAAAGCGAACGGTCCGTTTCGGTCTTGACGTTCTCCGCCGCGATCGGCTGGTAGAAGCTCGGCCAGCCGGTGCCCGATTCGAACTTGGTGTCCGAGCTGAAGAGCGCATTGCCGCAGCAGATACACCGATACAGACCCTTGTCATGATTCTCGGCGTACAAATTCTGGAACGGCCGCTCAGTACCTTTCTTACGCGTGACCTCGAACTGCTCGGGAGTCAGTTCCTTGCGCCATTCGTCGTCCGTCTTCACAACTTTATCTACCATCACGAGTCCCTTTCTCTGTCCGGAATCGGTGAACTCAACGATCGATACTTTAACTATACCCGACGCGCCAGAATCCGGCGAATCTGCGGAACCGTCAGCCAAGACGCCTCTTTCAGAGTATCCAAACGCAATGACCGCGGGTATCGCAACGACCGCGGCAACGAATGCGCGCCGCCCGATCAGAAGCTTGTTCTGACTATTCGAATGTCGACGGTCTTCAGCCAATTTCCGACCTGATGTGTTGATCATGGCATATTAGAAAACGCGGTCGAAGGCCGTCCGGTTCCCAATCGCAAGCCACGACAGTCAGACCAGAGTGGGAATTTTATCGAGCCGACTGCCGAGTCGGCGCGCAGCTTCCCAGGTGTCGTAACGCCCCTGCAGCCTGATCAAGATTCCCGGGCCATTGCCGCAGAGCTTGCCCAGCCGAACAGCCATCTCGGAGCTAATCGAGATGCCGCCGACCATGACTCGATGTAGAGTCTGACGACTCACGCCGAGCAAGGTGGCAATTTCACCGATGGTCCGATGACGCCGCAGTTCAGGCATGACCTCTTCGGCAAAAATAACGCCGGGATGAATCGGCTTGCGTGCGGCTACCTTTTTCCGATCAACGGCATACTGCTTCATTTCGGCAGCCTCTAAATTTGGTACACGAACAGTTTCTGCTCTTTGGGCTTCAGAAACACGTGCGCGCCGTTCTCCAGATGCAGCGTCTGGAAGCGCTCGTGGCTGATCTCGACTTGCACCATATCGCCCCATTCGGCGACCAGCTCGACCTTGACCTGCGGGCCGGCCGGATTGATCGACTTCACCGTCGCGGGGAAAGTCTGCTTGCCGTTGGGCCGCAATACGATTTCCAGCAGATGCGGCCGCACGTAGAGCACCGCCTTGCCGGTCTCGGGATGCGCATGCGCGTGCGTGTTGTCGAGCTCCACAGCGGTGTCGCCAAGGAACACGCGGCCGTTCTCGATTCGGCCGTGGAACAGGTTCACGTTGCCTAGGAAGTTATACACGAAGGCGTTGGCGGGATGGTGGTAGACTTCCTCGGCCGAGCCAATCTGCTCGATCCGTCCTTGGTTCATCACGACGATGCGGTTGGCGAGCTCCAGCGCTTCTTCCTGATCGTGGGTGACGAAGACACTGGTTATTTTGATCTCGTCATGCAGCCGCCGCAGCCAACGGCGCAGCTCCTGCCGCACTTTGGCGTCGAGCGCACCGAACGGCTCGTCGAGCAGCAGAACCTTCGGCTCGACTGCTAGCGTGCGCGCAAGTGCGACGCGCTGGCGCTGTCCGCCGGAGAGTTGCGAGGGGTAGCGGTCGGCCAGAAAATCGAGCTGCACGAGTTGCAGTAGCTCATGCACGCGTCGCGCGATCTCGGTCTCTGCAGGACGCGCGCGCCGCGGCAGCACCCGGAGTCCGAAGGCGACATTTTCGAAAACTGTCATATGTCGGAACAGCGCGTAATGCTGAAAGACGAAGCCGACTTTGCGCTCGCGAACAGCAACGGCGCTGGCGTCTTCGCCGTGAAACAGCACCTCGCCGGTGTCGGGCGTTTCCAACCCGGCGATTATTCTCAGCAGCGTGGTCTTGCCCGAGCCCGACAGGCCGAGCAGCGCGACCAGCTCGCCGGTTTCGATATGCAGGCTGATGTTGTCAACCGCAACGAAGTCGCCAAACTTCTTGCTGATGTTTCTAAGCTCGATACTCATGCGGCCACTTTGATCGCCAGGTCGTCCTGTTCCTGCTTCACCGGAACTACGCGGCGCTCGAGCGAATACTTGGCCACTAGCGTCGCGATGGCAAGCAAGGTAAGCAGCGACGAGACCGCAAACGCTGCTGCGAACTGGTAGTCATTGTACAGAATCTCGACATACAGCGGCATCGTGTTGGTATGCCCGCGGATGTGCCCCGAGACCACCGAGACCGCCCCGAACTCACCCATCGCGCGCGCGTTGCACAGCACCATCCCGTACAGCAGTCCCCATTTGACGTTGGGCAATGTCACCCGGAAAAACATTTGCCATCCGCCGGCGCCCAACACGATCGCGGCTTCTTCTTCTTCGCTGCCGACCGCCTGCATGATCGGGATTAGCTCGCGGGCGGCGAGTGGAAAGGTGACGAAGATGGTAGCGAGCACGATTCCCGGCTCGGCAAAGATGATCCTGATGCCGTGTTCCGCGAGCCATCCGCCGAGCGGCGCGCGCACCCCAAGCAGCAGCACGAAGAGCATCCCCGAAATGACCGGAGACACCGAGAACGGTATGTCTATCAGTGTCAGCAAGGTTTGCTTGCCGGGAAAATCGAAGCGCGCTATGGCCCACGACGCGGCAATCCCGAAAGTGACGTTGAGCGGCACCGCTATGGCCGCGGTCATCAAGGTCAGGCGAATGGCGGCGCGCGCCTCCGGATCAGTGATCGCGGCGAAATAAGCGCCGATTCCTTTCGCGAACGCTTCCGCAAATACTGCAACCACCGGTAGAAATAGAAAAAGCGCCAGGAAGCCGAAAGTCGTCGCAATCAGGGCAACCCTGACCCACGGTGGATCCGCAGTCCCAGGCCTTTTCGGTTCGCCTTGCGAATTGGTAGCCATCGACGAGGTCAGGCCGTGAGCCGGCGGCTGCTCCACCTTTGCAGCACGTTGATAGCGAACAGAAGCATGAACGACGCCGTCAGCATCACCACGGCGATCGCGGTCGCACCGGGATAGTCGAACTGCTCGAGCTTGCTCATGATTAGCAGTGGCACCACCTCGGTGCGCATCGGCATGTTCCCCGAGATGAAAACGACCGAGCCGTATTCGCCGAGAGCGCGCGCGAACGCAAGTGCAAATCCTGTAAGCAGCGCCGGAATCAGCGCCGGCGCGATAACCAGGACGAACGTCTGCAAGCGGCTCGCGCCGAGCGTCGCGGCAGCCTCCTCGTATTCCTGGTCGAGATCCTCAAGCACCGGCTGGATAGTGCGAACCACAAACGGCAGACCTACGAAAGTCAGTGCCACCGCGACTCCAATCGGCGTGTAGGCGACTTGTATTCCAAGCGGCGCGAGGTAGCGCCCGACCCATCCATTGCTGGCGTAAATCGCAGTCAGAGTAATTCCCGCTACCGAAGTCGGCAGCGCAAATGGCAGATCGACCATCACGTCAATCAGCGTCTTGCCGGGAAATTCGTAACGGACCAGGCTCCACGCGACAATGAATCCGAAAACCGAGTTGACCGATGCTCCCACCACGGACGCGCCGAAGCTCAGCTTGTATGCCGCAATCGTGCGCGGACTTGCGACGGCCGCCCAGAATTGAGGCCAAGTGAGGGTGAAAGTCTTGAAGAAGATCGTCGAGATCGGAATCAACACGACGATTCCGAGATACGCCAGCGTGAAGCCCAGGGTCAGGCCGAATCCCGGCAGTACATTGGTCCTTTTCGTGGTCGATGCCATCGCGCTTCGTTATGCTCCGACTCCGCTAATTTCCTGGTTGATACACTTTATCGAATATCCCGCCGTCGCCGAAAAACTTCGGCTGTGCGCTCTTCCATCCGCCAAAATCCGCATCAATAGTCATCAGGGTTAAGCCGGGGAACTGGTTTGCATATTTCGCGGCGACGGTCTTGTCGCGCGGACGAAAAAAATTCTGCGCGATTATTTCCTGTCCCGCGGGCGCGTATAGAAATTCCAGGTACGCTTTCGAGATAGCCGCCGTGCCGTGACGCTGGTCCACCTTATCCACCCATGCGACCGGAGGTTCCGCCAGTACGCTTACCGACGGATACACGATCTCGAACTTGTCGGCGCCGAATTCCTTGATTGCCATCCGCGCCTCGTTTTCCCACGCGATCAGCACGTCGCCGAGCTGGCGCTCGACGAACGTGGTGGTCGAGCCGCGCGCGCCGGAATCGAGCACCGGCACATTTTTGTACAGCGCGCCGATGAACGCAGCCGCCTTGGCCTCGTCGCCGTTGTTCTTCTTCAGGGCGTAGCCCCACGCCGCCAGGAAATTCCAGCGCGCGCCGCCCGAGGTCTTGGGATTCGGTGTGATCACCGCGATGCCAGGTTTCACCAGGTCATCCCAATCGTGAATGTTCTTTGGATTTCCCTTGCGCACCAGCAGCACAATGGTCGAGGTGTAGGGGCAACTGTTGTCGGGCAGGCGCGATTGCCAGTCGGCCGGCAGCAAGCCGGCCTTGTCGACGATCGCATCGATGTCGCCGGCGAGGCCGAGCGTCACGACGTCCGCCTCGAGACCGTCGATCACCGCGCGCGCCTGCTTACCCGAGCCGCCGTGCGATTGCTCGATATTGACGTCGTTGCCAGTCTTCGCCTTCCACTCCTTTGCGAATTGCGCGTTGACCGCCTCGTAGAGCTCGCGCGTCGGATCGTACGATACATTGAGAATTGTGATCTGGGCGGCATGCGCAGCGCCCATCCCGAAAACAACGCTCGCCGCCAAAGTGATGGCGGCGAGCGTATGGCTGAATTTCAATTTGCGGCCGTTCATTCTCACCTCAAAACGAGATCTGCAGTTGCGACTCGATGACGCTTTCGTTGGGCCGGTCCTTGGGCGCGGCGGTTGTACCGGCGCCGCCGTCGAAAAAGGTATTCGCATAGTCCCACTGCCACTTGATGTTCGAGTTCAGATACCAGTTGATTCCCGCTGCAAACTCGGTCGCAGTTTTCGCGGCCACATTCGGAGCGGCGAAACCGAGTTGGAATTGCCGGGTATCGGCTGCGACATTGCTGATTCTGGCCGCCAACTCCAATCCACCCCACCATCCGTTGCGCGGATCGAACGGATGATACGGCTTAACCCAGCCGTAGGACGCGTTTTCGCCAGTCAGAATGTAGGAAGCCTGCGCGAAGTAGCCGGTGTCAGTGAACGTATCGGTACGGTTGATTTGCCGTTTGAACGGAGCACTCCCGACAGTGGTGAACCGGTTCAGCGAATGCGAGTCCTGCGCGTACTCCGCCATCAAACCCAGGCCGCGCCAGTAGTAGTAGGCCTGCGGCTCAAGACGCGCACGCAATCCCGACGCGGTCACGCCCGAATTGTAGGAGAACCAGGTGCTCTGGCCGTACGTCTTGTAGACCGAAGTTGCGCTGCCGCGCTCGTCGCCATAGGAACCGGCGAAACCAAAGCCCAGCCCCTTGAGCCATTGGTTCTCGGTTAGCTCGAACGGCGTCGCGAAGACGCGGCCGACGAAATCCTTGCCGTCGTTGTTGTCGATGTCGGTAGTGTCCGCAGCAGTATTGTTAGGTACCCCATTCATTAACGCGGCATCATAGTAAACGCGGCCCTCCAGTAGTCTGCCGTGCAGGTCGAAACCAGTGTCGCGGTTCGGGACCAGATTCTGGATCTCCGAACGTTCGCTGAATTCCAAATCGCGGTCGGACTGTAGCCGCTCGAGATCCAGCGGCGCTTTGAACTTTCCGGTTCTCAGGCTTGCATAATCCCAATAGGTGATATTCAGGTAGGCATCCTGCAGCGTAACTTTGCCTTGGCCGAAGTCCGGCGTGATGTTGAAATTGTAGTAGTCCGCAACTGAGCCGGTCAGAATCGGGCGCACTCGGTTCAGGTAGAACGTGCTGCTGATGTTCTTGTCGCTGCCACTGGTAAAGAAACGGCCGTCGCCCTGGATGATCCCGCCGAAATTGATGTTGTAAGCGTGGTTGGGCGACGACAAGGAAAATCCCTCGTCGCCAACCTTGACGACCGGCGCCTGCAGCGCATTCTGGTGCTGGACCTGCTGCTGCACCTCAAGTTTCTGGTCGATCACTTTCACTTTCTGATCAAGTCCCTCCAGCGTATCGACCCGGTGCTCGAGCTGTTGGATCTGAGTCTTCAGCAGCTCGATTTCCTGATCCCTCGGATCGGCAGTCCGCGTGGACTGCGCCTGCGCCGGCCCGGCGGGAATAAACACCCCGGTTACTATCGCTGCCAGCAGGATTGGCAGGATCGGCAAAGTGCATTTTCTCATCTCGAAAGCCCCTCGTAGTCTTGGGAACTTCCGGATGACCGGTCAGCTCGTGGTTTACAATTAAACGCTCTGTCATGGTGCCGCCGGATCCTTCCCTGGTCCGCGCTTCTCCATTGAATTTTACTTTTGTACCGTCACGCGTGATTCGTCATTTGATGCAGCCGCCGGGCTGGTTGTTGGTCGCCCCCGTGAAGTTGCCAAACCATTTGTTGGTGCCGCAACTCGAGTTCGCGTCGAACAGGTCGTCCTTTGAATTGCTGCCCGCCGCTGTCTCTGTCTGGTTGGTGATAATCGAGCTCTTGGCGCCGAAATCGAGCGCGACACCGTAGTTGGTATTGCCCTGGATGTTTCCCGTGAAAAGGTAGTTGCCCGGTGACGGACCGACTCCGGGGCATCCGGCGCTGATCGGTCCGATCGGCGAGCATCCAACGTACAATCCGATGTTGCCGTTCGACTCGGTTTTGGAATTGGTAACGTCACTCGTGGACGTTTGTTTCAGCCATATTCCGTAGTTGAGATTGTCCTCCGCCGTGGTGTTGGTCAGCTCGATATCTGAGGCTTTGCTCAGTTCCACGCCTGCAGTTCCATTGCTATTCGCCGAGACGTCGTCAGCAACGATTTGCCTGCCCTCGATGAGCAAACCGACATCCCACCCGCTTATCACGGTGCCGCGGAATCCAAGAAAATCCGAGCGAATGCTGCGATGAACCCAAATCCCGATTCCGCTTGGCGAGGTGCCGCCGGCGCCGGTGACGCTTTTCTTTGCGCCGTCCAAAATCACGAAGCTCGAAGCGATCTCGATGCACGCACCGGCCGGAGTAAGTCCCTGTGATGAACTAATTGCCAACCCGAGCTTGTAGGAGCCGGGCGTAGTAATCGTGCATCCGCAAGCATTAATAGTCGGCGGGCATACTGCCTGCGCCGAGGCCGGAGCCGGCAGCGTTAAGGCTCCGGCGGCCACCACTGTCGCCAGGAGCACCCCCTGAAAAAAAAGCGTAGCGCAGTTTCTCATCTCAAAAGTCCCTCGTCATCTTGGGAACTTCCGGATGACCGGTCGGCTCGCAGTTGTGATTGACAGCTCTATTCATGGTGCGCCGGATCCTTCCCCGGTCCGGGCTCCTCGGCGAAATTTCCATGGTTCGCGGACGGCTCACTTCGATCGCAAACTATCCACGGCTTGGCTTGTCGAAACGGAACTTTTCCTTGCGCTCGATTTGAACCACCCGCGAATCCTGGATTACGACCTCGATCGAGCCAAAGCGGACGCCGCTGATTGCATTGGCGATACGCCGAAGGATCTCATCGCCCGGGTCAGATTGAAGCGGAGCATCGTGGCCGCGGTTCAAGATCGATTCTACTTTCATAAGATATCCTATTAGATTACTAGACTTATTGTACAAAAAAACTCTAGGGTCGCGTCCGAACTGCATACGTTGCGAATTTGTTGAATCCGGGTCTGCATTGTCATGCATCGATGCGACCTGCCCTAAGTCGATAAGGTGGCTAGACTAAAGATCGCGCCTAAATCAGTCAAGGGTTACAAATAGGAAATATTTGGCGGACGCCAGCGAGAATTCCGCTCTTTGTGACCTAATCGTGATGTCTCGTCGGAGACACGATTACGGCTTTATTTCAGCGCGCCTTGGCCTTCATTTCGCCGTACTTGTCGAGCAATGGAAGAACCGTATCGCGCGTCGCGGGCGGCAGTGCGAAGATCAGCCGGTCGACGCCGAGGTCGAGGAACTTTTTAACATGCTCCTCGTTCGGGCCGACACCGAACATCGAGACTGGAAGTTTCTTGCGGCCGGCCTTCTTGCCCGCATCGGCCAGCGTCTTGAGATTGCCGGCCAGATCATAGCGTGGAAAGTTTATCGGCATCCATCCGTCACAATATTCCGCGACGCGATCGAAAGTCTTGGGCGATTGTGAGCCAAGCAGGATCGGCGGTCCACCGGCCTGCACCGGCTTGGGGAACGACCAGATCGGATCGAAATTCACGAACTCACCATGAAACTCGGCGGCCTCCTTGGTCCAGATCTGTTTCATCGCAAGGACTTTTTCCTTGACGATTTTCCAGCGCCGCTTGAACTGGGCGCCATGATTCTGCATCTCTTCGACATTCCAGCCCGCGCCGATTCCCAGAATCACGCGCCCGCCGGAAATCATGTCGAGCGAGGCGACTTCCTTGGCCAGTGTGATTGGGTCACGCTCGATCACCAGGCATACACCCGTGCCTAGCTTGAGTTTCTTGGTGACCGCGGCCGCCGCGCCCAGCGCGACGAACGGGTCGTGCGTGTGCCAGTATTCCTTGGGCAAGTCAGCGCCGCCGGGCCATGGGGTTTTGCGCGACGCGGGTATATGAGTGTGCTCGGGGAAGAAGAGCGACTCGAAGCCGCGTTCCTCCGCCGCGAGTGCAAGTTCGATCGGCTGGATTGCGTAGTCAGTCGGGAACATCGAGACTCCAAATTCGGCCATGGCGATTCCTCCTGGGTCAAGCGGGCGATGCGCCGCCGCCTGCGTCAGAGTTTCATATCACAACTGGCAGGCGAAGCGTCTGCGCTTCACTGCTGCGATGCTAATTTTGAGTTGTCGACGCGCCGACGACGCGGACCTTCGCCGTCGAGCCGGGAATCCTGTCTGCCGCCATCGGCTGGTAGCGTCCACCCAGGTTGTCGGCCAGGAACTTTTCCATGCGTGCGGTGAAGTCCAGCCGGTTTTCAGGCCGCACGAAACCGTGGCCTTCGTCTGTATATAAAACGTAAACGGCATTGCCGCGATGTTTCGCGATCGCATCGACGATTTGCTCCGCCTCGGCCTGCTTGACGCGCGGATCGTTCGCGCCCTGGCCGATCAGCATCGGGATTTTAATCTTGTCGGCGGAGAAAAGCGGTGACGCCGCCGTCAGCAGCTGCTTGTCCCCGGGATCGCCGGGATTGCCAACCCTGGTGAAGAAGATCGCGCGCACGACATCCCAATACGGCGGAAACGACGCCAACAGCGTGAACAGGTTCGAGGGGCCGCATTCGTCAACCGCGCATCGATAGAGGTCGGGCGTGAAGGCGGCGCCCGCCAACGCTGCGTAGCCGCCGTACGATCCGCCGAATATCGCGACGCGTTTCGGATCCGCGATTCCCTGGTCGACGGCCCATTTCACGCCATCGGTCAGATCGCTCTGCATCGTGCGGCCCCATTCGCGGTCGCCCGCGTGCAGATATTTCTTTCCGAATCCGGTCGAGCCGCGAAAATTAACCTGGAGCACGGCATAGCCCCGGTTTGCGAGCAGTTGAATGTTGGGACCGAAGCCCCAACTGTCGCGCGCCCATGGTCCGCCATGCACCACCAGCACCAGCGGCAGATTTTTCGCAAGCACGCCCGTCGGCAGCGTCAGGTAACCGTTGAGCTTCATGCCGTCGCGCGCGGTGAATTCGACCGGCTTCATCGTCGCGAGCGGAGCGTCGTCGAGTTTTGGCTGGACGCTGAACAGGAGGGTCGCCTTCCTCGATTCGCGATCCCACGAATAGTAGCGCACCGGCGCGCGATCGCTGGAGAACGAAACAAGCCAGGTCTTGTCGGCGAGGTCGCGGTCGGCGACACTGAAATCTCCGTCACTGATTTTGGCGATCGCGTCGAAGTCGGCCTGAATCGACGGATCGACAACCGTCCAATGCATCCGTCCGGGGTCGAACGCTACCGCCTGCACTACGTGCCGCGTCGGCTGAATCATCGCGTCGCTCAAATCGGCGGCGTCGCTATGCGCGATCGTCGTCTCCTTGCCTGACGCCAGCTCATGGCGCACCAGGCGCGCGGTATCCGTCCCGATCGAGCTGCTGAGAAAGATCTCTTGGCCATCCTTGGTGAAGTCCAAGGCCGCCAGGTTATCTTCCCGCCCTGCCTTTATCAGCGTGCGCCACGGACCTGCCGCGCTGTCGCGAATCCGAATCTCGGTGCCGCCGTCGGGCGTCGTGATGGTGGCGGCGCGAACCGTCATATCGTCGTCAGCGAGCCACCCCGCGACGTCGCCGGGGTTTTTGGTGTCGAGCTCGACCGCACCGGTGCCCAGATCGACGCGATAGACGTCCATCAATTTGCGATCGCGCAGATTGAGTGCGACCAGGACGCGCGCGGGAAATTTTGGACTCGAGGCGACGAACTCGGCGCGCACAGCTTGCCACGGAGTCAAGTCGCGGACGTTGTGCGAGTCGAGATCGACGGCGAACAGATGGAAGTTCTCGTCGCCGGCGGCGTCCTGCGCGTAGAGAATCGTTTTCGAATCGAACGCCCATCCGAAAGTCTGAATTCCACGGCTCTTGTCCGCCGTGACTACGCGCGCGTCCTGTTTGCCGATAGTCTGCACCCATACTTGCAGGATTTCGTGCTCATCCGGCGCGAGCCACGCCAGCCGCTTGCCGTCGGGCGAGATGTGCGGATTGGCGCGCTCAGGATTTCCAAGCAGTGTCTCTCGCGGAATCAGCGGCGGTAACTGGCCAAAACTCGGCGGCTCTGGAATTGTCGAAGTCATGGTGAGGACCGCAATGATTAATGAGAGCTTCCACGCAAATTCGAACATCGAGCATTAAAGATGACAGAAAAAACCGCGGAGTGAAGGACGCACGCATGGCGGCGCCGCCGCGGAATAAGAGGCGCGGCTCTTGGGAGCATGGGCACCCCACACGCGAGAGAAGGGCGAGAAATGAAGCGCGGAGCCCGGGCTATTGCGCGCCTGACCGCAACACTTGCCCGGGCAGATAACCCGAATGATGCCCGTGCGCGTAAAGCACGTCGCCGTTGACAATCGTGTATTCGACGCCCTCCGCCGGCATCACCAGCCTGCGTCCTCCGCCCGGCAAGTCGTTCTGCATCCGCGCGCGTTTGGCCGAGCCTATCCGGTGCTCGTCGAATATCGCGATGTCGGCCGGCAGTCCGACCTTGAGCCTGCCGCGATTATTGATTCCAAAGAAGTCCGCCGGCTCCGACGTGATTCGCTTGATTGCGTTCTCCAGCGTCATCGCCTGTCGCTCGCGTACCCAGGTGCCCAGCAGGTAGGTGCAGTAGCCCGCATCGCACAGCATGTTCACGTGCGCGCCGCCGTCCGACAGTCCGATCATCGTGCGCGGGTCCGCGATCAGCCGCTGAATTCCTTCCTCGTGATATTGCTGCATTGTGTACTGGATATTCAGATCGTCCTCGAGCGCGAGGTCGAAGAATGTATCGAGCGGATCCTCCTGCCGCTGTTCGGCGATTTCGGCGACGGTCTTGCGCTCGTATTGTTTCATCGAAGGACTGGTGACCTCGAGCACTTCGACCCGGTTCCATCGGCCTTGAAACAGATGCGGCCGCTTGAGCTCCTCGCGAAACGCGCCGCGAAATTCAGGGTTGCGATAGAATTCCTTTTGCCTCGCCAGCGGCTGATTGAATACCGGTCCCCACAGCTCCATGTCGGCGAAAGAGAACGGGTTGCGCAAATCCATCTGCACCACGAATGGCTTGCACAGCACTTGCGGCACGCCGCCGCGATTGATCAGCGGCTCCAGCCGCCGGAGCGTATTGGCGCTGGCCTCGGGATTGTCGGGGCGGCTCGCCATCGCCAGCCACGTGACCGGCCGCATGCTCTCGTCGAGCAGAAACTCCAGCAGCCCTTGTTCCTCCTCCGACATTCGTCCCGCGCGCCGCGTCAGCGCAACTTCGATCGAGCCGCGCCCCGCGTCACGCAGCACGTTGGCGTACGCCTTCAACTCGTCGCGCGACGCCAGCCGGCATGCCAGCGGACGCCCCTGGTACCCGATATGCTGCGGCAGGGTAGTCGTCGAAAATCCGAACGCGCCGGCGTCGATCGCCTCGCGCAGCAAGCCCGCGACCCGCGTCGTCTCCTCTGGCGACGCCTCGCGCTCCATCGATTCTTCTCCCAGCACGTAGTGCCGAAATGGAGTCAGCGGCGCCAGGAACGCGAGATTGATTCCGGCGCCGCGACGCTCGGCGGCTTTGAGGAAATCCGGAAAGCTCTCCCACTCCCACGTAATTCCTTTTGACAGCGCCTCGAACGGAATCGCCTCGACGTTGACCAGGTCCCAGGCGGCGACCTCGCGCGCGGCCGGCTTGCACGGCGCAATACCCACTCCGCAATTTCCCATCACGACGGTCGTAACTCCGTGCCACGAAGTACAACTGACTAATGGGTCCCAGCAGATCTGAGCATCGTAGTGAGTATGCGGATCGACGAAACCCGGCGCCACGATCAGGTCGGAGGCATCGATTATCTCTGCGGCACCCGCGGCAACTTTTCCAATCTCCGCGATCTTTCCGTCCTTGACTGCTATATCGGCGCGACGGCGAAACGCTCCGGTTCCGTCGATGACCGTGCCGTTCTTGATAATCAAATCATAGGCCATTGCGTTCTCCCCGGACGCGATTCTCAGTAATCCGACTCAGCTCTCGGTATCGCAAAAAAGACTCTCATTGCGCAAGGATTGATACGAAGACGCGTGTTCTCTAAAGCACACGGACCGCATTAATCGGGCCAGATTGCTATCTAGAAGTCATATTCTGCCAACAAATTGATGCTTGCCACTATCTACTTTCACGGTATTTCTCTCATGAAAATTTCGCTTGTAAGTCGGCCGCGCGCCAGCGCCTATCAAACGTCGCCGATCGCGATGCTGGTCGCAAACACCATCCTCTTATATGATCCCGCTGCCGGGCGAATTGGTGGGCAAGGAGACTATTCACATGAAAGTAGTCGTCGATCAGAAGTTGTGCGAGGGAAATATGAAATGCCAGGAGGCGGCGCCCGAAGTATTCGAGGTGCGCGACGACGACAAGAGCCATCTGCTGATCGAGAATCCGCCCGAGCGCATGCGCGACAAGCTCAAGCTCGCGGCGCGGCTCTGCCCCCGCCAGGCAATTACGGTCACCGATGACTAGATGACTCATCACGCGCCACAGTTCAGAATGCAGAATCGAGACCGAAATATCGGCATCGTGGAGATAGTCGCCAATGGAATCTGAACAGCCCCTGACCCTCGAAACGTTGAACATCATCGGTCCCGACCATTACATGAAGAACGGCTATCCGCATCGCGAGTGGACCTACCTGCGCAAGCACAAGCCGGTTTTCTGGTGCGAGTATCCCAAGACCGACCCGTTCTGGGCCATTACCAAGCACGCCGATATCATTCAGATCGCCAAGCAGCCGCGACTGTTCCTCAACGGCCCGCGACTACTCATATTCGTCAACGAGGATGGGCTCGACGAGAGTCCGACGCCGCCGTTTCGCCACCTGCTCGACATGGATCCGCCCGAGCACGGCGAGTATCGGGTCGTCGTCAGCCGTCATTTCACGCCGCGCGGCGTGAGTCCGCTCGGGCCCGAAATCGAGAACATTACGCGCGAGGTGCTCGACGACGTGACCGGCCGCGACACTTGCGACTTCGTCACCGACGTATCGTCAAAGATTCCGCTCGCGGTCATCGCCGAGCTGCTCGGCGTTCCGCACAAAGACTGGCAACAGCTCTTCAAATGGACCAACGAGACCATCGGCGGCGGCGACCCGGAATTCCAGGCGGGAACCACCGCTCAGGAAACAATGGAGCGTTCGCGGCTGGGTTTGTTCCAGTATTTCACCGACATGGTCGCGGAACGGATGAAGCATCCGACCAACGACATCACCAGCATCGTCGCCAACGGCAAGGTCAACGGCCAGCCGCTACCGCAGTTCGAGATGCTCTCGTATTATTTCCTGCTGGTCGTCGCCGGCAATGAGACCACGCGCAACGCAACCACCGGCGGCCTGCAGGCTTTCATTGACCATCCGGGCGAATGGCAGAAGCTCAAGCGCAATCCCGCGCTCATAGACTCGGCGGTTGAGGAGATCGTGCGCTGGACCACGCCGGTGATTCAGTTCGCGCGCACGGCGACCGAAGACACGGTGATTCGCGGGCAGAAGATCAAAGCCGGTGAGTCAGTATGCCTGTTCTACCCGTCGGCTAATCGCGACGAAGAAGTTTTCAACGAGCCGTTCAAATTCGACATCAGCCGCAATCCGAATCCGCAGATCGCATTCGGCATCGGCGAGCATTTCTGTCTCGGCGCAAACCTGGCGCGGCTCGAGCTGAAGATTATTTTCAGCCAGCTCGCACAGCGCCTCGACTATGCCGAGTTGGCGGGGCCGGTCGAGCGGCTGCGTTCGAGCTTCGTCGGCGGCATCAAGCACATGCCGATTCGGCTCAAGATGAAGCCGGCCGCCCAAGCGGCCTGAGACCGCCGCTTCAAGGCGCTACTTACACGGAGCCACGTCTATGATAACTCCGCGCAAATCCGATGACCGTGGTCGCACTGACGCCGGATGGCTCGACAGTCGGCACAGCTTCTCGTTCGGCGACTACTACGACGCGAACGAAATGGGCTTTCGCGCGCTGCGCGTCATCAACGAGGATCGCGTCCGTCCGGGCGCGGGCTTTCCCACGCACGGCCATCGTGACATGGAGATCATCACCTACATCTTAGAAGGCGCGCTCGAGCACAAGGACAGCCTTGGCACCGGCTCCGTCATCCGTCCCGGCGAAGCGCAGCGGATGAGCGCCGGCGCGGGAATCACGCACAGCGAGTTCAATCATTCGAAAACCGACCCGGTTCATTTTCTACAAATCTGGATCACTCCGTCTGCGCGCGGCATCCCGCCCGGCTACGAGCAAAAAACTATCGACGATTCGAAGGCGCATGGCGGCTTCGCGACGGTCGGCGCTCCAAACAGCAGCGAAAAGTCAGTAAAGATCCACCAGGACGCTGAACTTTCGGTTGCAAAGCTCGAGCGTGGTCAGACTGTGGCAAAAGAGCTGAAGAAAGGCCGCCACGGATGGATACAAGTCGCGCGCGGTGAAGTCACAGTCAACGGCACCGCACTCGCACAAGGCGATGGCGCCGCCATCAGCGACGAAGAAAAAGTGACGATAGCCGCCAACTCTCCGGCCGAAGTCCTGTTCTTCGATCTCGCTTAAGTCCTCGCGTCCTCCGCGCCTATCCTTTCGTCGCTGCGCGCAGCCGCGCCAGGTCGTAATCCCGTAGCTGATCGATCCTGTCGACGGTAACGTCGGGCGCCATGTACTTCGAAACCTCGGCCATGTCGGCCGCGTAGTGCCCCTGTCGCGGAAACACCGTCGTTACTTGCGCACCCCAGGTCTTTTTCACCGCGTCGAGGATTCGCACCTTGTCGTCGATCAGTACGTAGTGGTCCGCTGGATAGCGCGCCTTCACATCCTCGAGTTCCTGTTCCTTGTGGATGTAGATCATCACCTTTTCATCGACCGCCTGGCGCAGTCCCGAGCGCTCTACCTTAAGTGGCTGAAAAATCATGTCGCCATCGGACAGGATGGTCGTCTCGCCGTATTGTTTGTATTGTTCGATCACATCGAGCGAGCACGGGAACAGCCGGTTGGCGAACGGATAGTTCATCAGGAAGTACGAGACCGCGATGATCTTGAAGTCGCGCGGATGATTGATCCGGTAGCGTTGCAGCGCTCCGAGATAGTCTGCATAGCCGAGCTCGGTGCGCAGCTCCTCGAAATATTCCCAATACTGGGCCTGCTGGTCTTCTCCGATGTCGAGCGCGAGGTTGCTCTTCATGTCAGCCACGATGTGATCGTTGTCGATCAGCGTGTTGTCCACGTCGAACAAGAAAACAACATGTTCTGCGCTCATCGCTATGAAGAACCTCCGCCGACAATGATCGCGATTTTAATTCGTTGAGGGAATCGGAGTGGCCCCGCGCGCACTCGATTCATAACACGCCTCGACTACCGCCATCGTGCGGAGCGCATCGTCGACGCTCGAAACCAGCTTCGAATCCTCGCCGGCGGCAAACCGCTGCAAGTTGGACATTGGTCCCTCGAACGCCTCCAAAAACCACGACCCCCGCAGCGCAACCTCGCGCCAGCCATTGGAATCCGCGCTCGCAATCTCCAGCGTGTCCCGTTCGCCCGCAGGATAATTGAGATTCACGCCCATCTTCGCGATCGCGGCGCCGCGTCTGCCCTCGAGCTTCAGCTGCGACATCTCATGCCGCCCGCCGAACCTATGCGCGTGATTCATCGTCAGGCTGCATCGAATAGTGTCACCGTAGTCGAGCACGATACTGGTGCGCGTATCGGCATACTCCGTCATGCCCGGATGCCGCACGCCTTTGCAATAGACGCCGCGCGGTTCGCCAATCATCGACCGAATCAAGTCGAGGTAGTGAATCGAATGCATCAGAACTTCGAGCCGCGGCACGCCTTTGAGGAATGCCCAGTAGTTCCACGGCGTGTGCAGATTGATTCGCACTTCGACGTCGAGCACGTCGCCAAAGACTCCACGCTCCAGCGCGTCCTTCACCGCCAGCATGTTGGGCGCGAACCGCAGCTGGAAATTCACCGCGGCGCGCAGTCGGCGCTCGCGGCAAATCGCAACTATTCGACGCGCGTCGGCAAGGTCGCGGCCCATCGGCTTTTGAATCAACACCGCGGCGCCGGCCGGCAGCCGCTCGAGCACGCCGGCGATATTCTCAGGTGGAATTGCCACATCGAAAATTACGTCGCGCATCGACGCCGCCTCTTCGAGCGACTCGAACACGCGTGCGATCGCAAACGCCGTCGCCCGCTCGCGGCTGGCATTCAGATTCACGTCGAAGATGCCCGCGACCGGAAAGCCGAGGCGTTGGTAAACCGGCAGATGGGCGTCGCGAACGATACTTCCCGCGCCAATCACGACGATGGGTTTCGGCGCCGACGGACGCGGCCATGATTGCCGAAGATCGCGAAGAGACGGTGGCAATTGAGTCGTCATCGCTCGCTAGTCCTTCTCTCCGTTGGGGTTGAAGCACCGAATCGATTCACAGTCACACACAAGGCACAGAAGTACACCAGTGATTATTCTGCAAGGATTTTCTCAAGAGCGTAACCGCTTCGTGGCTTCCGATCCACGCAGCCGCTTCGATCGCGGCGGACGTGGCGCCGAGTTCGTCGTCCGCGATGGCCGGTGGCGCGACGGATCGGCTATGGTCCGCCGAGGAATCGCTTGATGCCACGAAAAACGAAACGCGCGCCGCATCAATGTGCGCGATGCGGCAATCCAGCTTCGATTCGTATCGTCGATGACGTGGTGAAAGGTTTCTGGACCGACATTCGGATACTGCTCTGTTCAACGTGTGACGGCGCTCTGAGAGCGTGCGATCGAGACACGTGGGAGTGGTTTCGTCGATACATCCGTGCACCGCTTGATTCATCCGGTTCGTAGTTCAACCAATCATGGTGCTTCGATCGCGGCGGACGTGTCGCGCGCCCAATCCGCGTCTTCGATGGCCGTCGGCGTGGCGGATCGGCGCTATGGTCGCTCGATGATATGGTTCGGATAGCGGACGAATGGGAAAAGACTCAGCCTACGAGCGACAGTGGCGCGATTTGAGGATCCGAATCGCGTTGTTCTTAGGTGGCATGTTGGTTTTTCCGGTCCTCGTAGTGTTTCGAGTCCTCTTTGCAATCAGACTCAACCCCACATTCCTCAACATTTTTGTTCCGCTCATAATGGCCGAAGTGGTGGGAGCCTATTGCTATTTTGTCTCGTTCAAATGCCCGCGATGCGCGGAACTTTATTTTCAAGGACTCGTGATGTTCCGCTGGTGGCCGCAATCCCGAAACTCCGACCCATTCACGAGCAAATGCCTCAACTGTTCGCTTCCCAAATGGAGTCCGAGTTCAAACTGACCCACTACCGAACTCTGGTACTCGACGGACGCTCGCGCGCAGATTTGCTATCGGGCGCGCTGACTTCACTTCCGGATTTTGCGCATGCCTGCCAGAATTGCGACGCGCGCCAGCATTTCCATCTCGTCGGGCGAGATGTTGTGGACGCGCCTGATTTGCTCGTCCTTGCGAAATTCTTCCCACGCCGATTTCGCATCTTCATTCGGCTCAGGACTGAGCATGGCCTGCGAGCGCGGTTTGGCGAGGTCAAACATCTCGCGGCGATCAAGTCCCAGCACTTCCGCCAGTCGCGTCACAATCTTCTCTGACGGATGGCGTTTCCCCGATTCCAGGTATTCGACGTAGGGGGTCGAAGTCTTGATGCGGCGCGCGACCTCTTGGTGCGTCAGGTCGAGT
Source organism: uncultured delta proteobacterium (assembly GCA_963842215.1). Lineage (GTDB taxonomy): Bacteria > Desulfobacterota > Binatia > Binatales > Binataceae > Binatus. Next base: position 651,044 of record CAWJFQ010000010.1, read on the forward strand.
TGGCGTCTGCGGTCGCGAATGATCTGTCCGAAAGTGGGTTCGTTGAGAGCCATTTCCTTACCAAATGGGTGTTATTCGACGCCTACAGTTAGTACTACCAAGACAACTCAAAGGCAAGCGTATAACCGGTGAGTTAGTAGCGACAAATTCAGGGATTAGTCGCGACGATCGGAAATTTCCAGGCCGCGCGCCCGCTCGTGTTCGGGCTGCGGAAAGAGCTTATTGAAGAGGGGTTTTCTTCTCGGCGCGCTCGACAGCCGCCTCGGCTGCTGCTAAGTCCGCTTTACCACCAATTCTAAAAGTTCGGCCATTTGGAGTCATGCCGATGACCATATTGTTATGGTTGGCCAGCTTGGTTCCAACAGGGACCGTTATACTAATGCGTTTACCCTCGGCACTAGCTAATTCGTAAGTGGTGTATTTGCCCTTTCCTTCCATGACGTGATAGCACCACCAATTACTAGGCAGTGCTATCGGTCCTTTCGATACCTCGTTAGTCTCAACAGCCTTTCCGCACCGTGGGCATTTAAGCATTGGGCAGCCTCTTCAGGTTTTCACCGGCCTTCTGCATCGTGCACTCGTCCAGAATGGCGTACCTCTTGGGCACGCCTCAGTCAAATGCGTGAGCGTAATTGGTTACGTCGATCGGAAATCTCCAGGCCGCGCAACCGTTCGCGCGCGATGACCACCTCGCAATGCAGCGCGCATAGTTCGATCTGTCGAACATAGCGACCGGCGCCGTCCATCTTCTTTGCGATCAGAGTCGCGCGCTTCGGGCATCCGCGAGCTTTGCACTTCGACGCGTAGCCGCATCGATAGATTTGGACTTCTCGCGGCTCGGGATCGAAATCGGGCTGAAACACGTCGCAAGATTGCGGAGTCTGGCGGGCGGTCGTCAAGCGCACTACTCTGTTCGCTCAACATGGCTAACCAGGCTTTTGAATGGCCCAAGGGGGCGCGGCTCTGGGCAATCATCTGTTCGATCGTTGTTCCAGCGATCAGCGCAGCGGTCTCGACTTTAATGGGGGGATTTTCACATGTTTTGCTCCTTCTAACGGTGGCGATTGGTATTGCCACCATCATCAGTGCGTGGTTGGCTGCCCATTTCGACACGGTTCAGTCGAAAGTGGTCTCAGGCGCCTTACTGGTCTGCTTGGTCTTGTTCCTCGGATACGCTGGAATATTTCACTACCAGCCATCGACCGCATCAGCGCAACCAGCGGTGTCCATTAAGCAGGAAGCCCCGACTACGAACAGTCCGAACGTAGTCGGCGACCGAAACACGATTAATCTTGGCGTCACACCGACGGAAAGCCCATTGTCGCTAGAATTTACTTGTGGAATGGACCAACTGCCTATCACAATTGAGCCACACAAACCGATATATATACTTCCGCTCCACCCAAAAATAACTGAAGACCTGCAAACGCAACCCGCGGGCGATAAACCTGGTAGATTTCCCGCTGATTGGCCAAAAACCAAGCGCGAAATGTTTAAGCAACTTGCCAGACTACCTGACTCCATGATCTGGCGATGCAAAGTTACGAACCCAAACAGTGAAGCGCTCTTAGGAATCGTGATGACTTTCGACGAAATCTTTCGCGAACCGAATGCTACTGGAGGTTCGACTAACAAAGACCCGATATTCGCAAGCCACCAACATCCAATAGAAGTACCAGACCTGAGAACAGGAGATTCATTTGCGTTTTACATAATTAACGAAAGTCCACAATTCGTTGAGGTGCGATTTCCAGATCGCGCCCAAGCCAACGTTGTAGGGCGAACAGGACAACAAACAATTCCAATGATTCAAGTGGGAACGAATGTCATTGAGCGAATGCCCGTATGGAGTTTCTATCCGACTCATTCGAAGTGGAACACAGTGAGTTGGGGGAAAAACAAATCTAATTGAACGGCTCGCTGGCGACGTTTTCAGATAGCTGAGACATTCGCCAGCGTTCGTGTCGCAGCACTATATCAGCGTCCTTCTCGAACATGTCGAAGTTTTCGCGAGGCGTGCTCTTATCGTGAGAGTGAGGTGATAATATGAAAGACACAGATTTTCCAGTTGACGCGTTCGAGCTTCAGGAGCTCCTAAGCCGGTATCGCGCCGCCAGCTACGAGGGGAAAATTCAGTTGTTGACGGAGCTGATGGAAACGCGGGTTAGTTACAAAATCTATAATGACAAGTACCAAGAAGAGGTAGTCAAAGAGCCGCGTTTACCTTTTGAAATAGCGCTGCTCGCGATCGACGATCCGAATGCAGAAGTGCGACGATGGTTTGCGCGCCATGGAAAACTGAACTTTTGCTATAGTGTCGAAGACGGTGAAATCAACTTGAAGTTTCCAGATCGCAACCTGGAAACACGATTGAGAAATGATCCTGAGCCATCGTTCGCGCGTCTCTCTATCTAAACGAAGATGTTTTCCCGAGCTGGGAGTCGGAATGGTCGAAGGCGACCCACATTGAGAGATTAGCGCTAGTGCGAAAACCCAATGTGTCGGGAACCCTCATCAGGAAGGTTTTCGATCCGAACGACGAGGAAATGGCGGTGACCTTTGAAGAAGAAAGGAATTGGCGCTTGCCTTCCTCAGCGAACGAACAGACGCAGAAAGAGTCAGATTCTAAGGCGCAGTTTCTCAAGGGAAGAGATCGAGGCGCAACAGCCAATGGGCTATGCCGATGAATTAGTCGAAAGCGAACTGTGGAGACTTGCGCTCAAGTGGCCTGAGAAATCAGGACTGCAAGATTTGATTTTTCGTTACGTTGGCGCTCGTTCGAAGACAGTCGCCGAAATTTATCGGGCGTCTCCTAAGCCAGAATGGAAACGCACAATGTTGCGATGGGGCGATTCGCGAGCCACGTACCGGTGGGACTATTTCTATTTCGACAAAGCCTTTCCGGACATTAGGACTATTCTCGAACTTGGCATGAATGATGGCGATGGAGAGTGCCGTTCCATTGCGTATCAGCGAGCCAACTTCCGGCATGAATGGCTGGCGCCCAAAGCCCTTCGGGAAGCGCTGAGAAGCAAAGACGTATTTACCTTAATTGGTCTCGCGCGAAATAAATCCGTTGGTGAGCGCAAACTAAAGATCGTCCTTAAACGATTGTCCACTCTGAAAGCCGACGCTACGAGCAAGCTGCACTATCCAGACTACATTGAAGCGATTAAGACTGCTGAAAAGTTGATCGAGGAGTGTAGTGCGGAGAGACTCAGATTTCCTGCTGTGCGAGAAGAAGAGGCGGCTGCTGTGGCTGCCTGGACGTTGGAACAGAAGATCAACTATCTTGGACAGCTGTCCCTGATCCTGCTCATTACTAGCACAATCGTACTGCTCACGGGCTTGTCCGGCGGTGTTGGTCTGCTTGCAGGCGCGCTGGCGTATCTGCTGTCGGGGAGCGTAGCGCTCGCGACGTTCTCGCTTATTGCTATAACGTGGATTGGCGGCGCCGCAGCATATCGCTGGTGCACCAGACGACTCCTTCCTTTGCCACCATGGATTTCCTTCAAAAAGTGGAAAGCGCAATTTTCCGCCTCGGACACTTGAGGAAACGTCTTAACTCAAAAGCCTCGGCGGCTACGCTGAAACGATACAGAGCGCGGCGGCGTGTCGAGACTGTACTCTACTTTTCCTTGAGCCGCGGTCGTCGGTCGAGATGCATTTGGCGTCTTGCAGAGCGCGCTGATATCCCTTTACGTGCTCCATATTTTGCCCCTCTTGTTTCTCGTAGTTCGTGTAATCATCGGTCATTTCCCATGCCAATATCTGATTGCACTTCTCTGCCGTGTCGAAACTGTTGGCCTGATACCACTGCCAAATAGGTTCACTTGGATCGCCTGGACGGTGCGGCACCATGAGATACCAGCCCACAAGCGCCAGCGCAGCAACGTGGCGAACGTTAGCCATCAGTCCTGATACACCTTCCGGCGAACAACTATTATGAAACCGTTAGGACCACCCATACCTAAGCAATCTTCGCAGGTCGGGTCTCCCCGATGGTCGGCGAGTTCTTCGACTAGTTTAGTGTAGTGCCAATCCTTCGGGAGTTCGGCTTCAGGCGATACCTCAGCCGTCTTATGGCAGTTTCTGCATTCGACTTAGAAGGGCCGCCCATCGATCATTCTCCTACTTCGCGAGACGCGGATCGTCAGTCGCGACACAGACCAAATGTCTTCGCCGTTCCTGCACAGCAGGATCGCGGTCAGGCTCGGCCTGCAAGAGAGCCAGACGAACCGTCTCGCAGGAATCTGCGCTGTCAAAGGCCTGATTGATGACCCATTCGTTGAGTGGAGCGTTCAGTCTAGGTTCCTTCTCGTTCTCAAGGAAAGGCGGCATCAACAGATACCAACCGACAAGCGCGAGCGCGGCAGAGTAGTGAAGGTTCAAGTTTTCGACGCGCCGTGCTCAGAACACACCGGCACAGTCCTTTCGAGAAAACCTCTCGCGAGATTTTTGCACCCCGGTTTCGAGCATAATGCCGCGAGATGCGAGGGTCGGTCATCTTCGTCGAACCATTCGATCAGTCGAACATTGTGAGAGATCGCCTGTTTACCGATTCTCGATTCCGTTAAGCTCATATCGGTTACTCCTTGCAACCATTGTACGCTCGAAGCAGCCGCGCTTGAACGCTATGCAGATTGCGATATCCACAAATTGCTGACGCCGATATACCATCGGCGGCGTGAAGATTCATTCTACTTCTATTTCAGGCGCGGATCGTCGGTCTCAATGCAGAGTCCGGTGGCGTAGAGACTGGCGTTCGCCTTCTCCATCTTTGGCTCCATGCCGGGGATTTCGTGATTCAAAATTGAGAGGATTTCTTTCTGCTTGAACGTCTCGCAATCGGCGGCGGTATCAAACGATTGAATCTGATGCCAACTCGATAACGGAGTTGGGTGCGACAACGACGTGGGTAGCATTAGGTACCAGCCAACAAGCGCGAGCGCGGCGGCGTGGCGATTGCGCAGACCAATGATCGGACCAGACAGGAACATTGTCGCGAAGGTAGTCAAAATCGCCGCAATCAATACTATTGGAGTGAGTATTCCCATCGTCTTCTCTTTCAACAATCTGTGACGGCGGGCAAAGTGAACGCCGAAAAATCCACAATGCTGCCGCGAGAAAACCGCACTGCGCCGCAAGCAAGTTCTGCGCGTACAAGGCGAATCCGACGACGCCGGTCAGCAAGGTCACTACGGGCCGTAATGGCGAGATTGAGGAACTCCTGCTGGCCCGCTTTGATTGCGGCTCGTTTCACAATGGGCAGATGCTAACAGAATCTACGATCCCTGTCCGGCATTTGTCGGTCGCAAGCCCGTCTGCTAACTCAACGTCGATGAATCTTCGCCACGCCGCCGCGCTCGCGCTTGTTGGCTGGTATTTGATGGCACCTAGCGTCACGTACCCTGGCGATTCAGTGACTAGGCTGGGAGATCCCAGCGATCCGATTTCCACATGGACTATTGAGCACAGTTTCGATTCAGCTCGCGAGTGCGAGCAGGCGAAACAGACTATTGAACAATCGCTCAAAACGAAAACCGCTATGTCGGCACACGAACTCGCATCGCTCGATGCTCAATGTGTCGCGACCGACGATCCCCGCCTCAAGGACAAGTAAGATGAGCAAAGACCCTCTATTAGATCACCCGCTGTTGACCGATAGCGAAATCGAATCGTTTCTTACAGACGTGCGTGCCACGCAAGAGGGAAGAATTACATCAATCGTTGGTACAGACTTTTGGAGTCGCGCTATGGCAGAGCTACAGAGACGCCAGATCAGGGTCCAGACAGAAATCGCGAAATCGCTCACCAGAGCAACATGGACTCTGGCCGTTCTCACTTTGATCCTTGCTGTGGCCACTGCGTGTACTGCTATCATCGCGCATTGAACGAAAGAGATTTGCGCCCAAGGCTAGGTTCGCTCACCCCTGTTTCCCGACAACAAAGTCAGCCTTGGATTTGCCGCCGTGAGCACGTCTCGCCGTGTCACTCTGTGTGGCCGATGCTCGAAGCCACCAAGCAGCTTAGAAGCCACGCCAGGCGCGTGAATCACGCGTTTAATCTACCGTTCGGTAGGTTTAGAAGCTTGCTGTTTCTTGACCGTTCGGACAATCGATCTTACGACGCGCGTATGGTGCGCGATCACTTCCTTCCAAGTGCCTGCAGCACGTCGATGTCACGAAGTCGCTCTCGCAGAAGGACTTCGAGGCAACCGCAAGCGAGTAATGGGCGCTTGCTCTGCAAGCCGACGCAGTCATTTTGCGGCTTCGTGGCCGACGGCGCAGATCGCGTGCCAGGGATGTAGTCGCCGTCCCATAAGAAATGTCGATATCCATGCGATTGCCAGCGAACTGACAGAAGCGACGTTTGATGTGCTCGTGGATTGCGCAAGACGTAGACCACTACCGGCAAGGAAACCGATTCGACGATATCGTTGTAATCAAGGACGCCGCCGAACAAAAGTGATTCCTTACGGATGCTCGTCACTACTAGCACCTATCCGCTCATTCCTAAGGCGGACGTTCGGCGCGAGTGGTGGTGGAAGCAGGGTGCGACGTTGCACGAGCAGTCGAAACGTTAGGTTCGGGCGAATGCCTCGACCAACTCTTCCGCCGATGGACCCATCAACACACGGCAGCGCAATTCTATGATTCCAAGCGTCTTCGCTGCTGCAAACGACCGGCGCCATTCGAACGCTTCCGGCCCGCCAGGACGCGCCGGAAGCCGAGCGTGGCCACGGATATGTCGGACGCGGCAGCGAGACTGGAAATGGCCCGATTCGGGCGCACGAACACAGTGTGTTTCGTCTCACCGTCTCACCGTCTCATCCCGATACATGAGAAACGTGAGACGGTGAGACGAAAAGACACAGAACCAGACCGGCAGAAGAGGCAGCCATAGGACTGCCTCTCTGCCGCCGGACGTGAGACGATTGTGAGACGGAAGGCAAAAACCGTTGCGGATACTGTGCTTATTCCGTCTCAAGCGTGAGACGATGCATGAGACGGTTCGTGAGACGGTTGAGACGATTCAGCAAAAGTCGGTGCATGTCCGAGTCCGTCTCAACCGTCTCAAACCGTCTCAGAGGCGCCTCGGTAAAATCTCACCCCGTGAGACGGTTTGAAACGCCCGTGAGGCGGTCGATTCCAAGCTCGAAGAAGCTGCGTCGGTCGGCATCCCACAACCCGAGGTAAGGCGCTACTTACGCGCTCGCAGGACAAATCTTAGATGGGAGCGTGGACCCATCTACAAAAGAGGGCGCGTCCGTCGCTGGAGCTTCTTGGAATGTCGATTGAAAAAGTTGCGGGCCGTTCGATCGCGAGACGGTCCAGCACTATCCATGAAATGACCGAAACGTCCAACCCCATGTGCCGCAGGCCATTCAGCGATCGGGCTCGTTCTGGATTGTCAGATTTCAAATCTGTAGTACGCTTATAACAGTTAGTTTCGAGGAAGGTTGATGATGAGGCGGTGCGTGTTTCACCCATATATTACCCGTTCGGCGATCGGGCCAATCTTGTGTTGACGGTTTTTCGATCCGTAATACAATGGTCGAAGTGAGCTACAGTGACGGATTTCGAGGACCTGCTATGATCCCGAGGGTCGGATGGATGAGGGCAGAAAGTTGAGGCAGTAGAGATGGAACCGGAACCTAACCAAACCCAGGTCGCTGAAATAGGCGACCATCCCGAAAACGGGAATGACATAGACCTCGCGCCGATCAACTCGTCGAATTGGAGCGCACACGTCAGGGCTGCGCGTGCGGACCGTAAGACGACTGCACCGCTTCGCGCTGTACATTCAGAACCGGTCTGGAACGATATCCCGACCGAGCTTACATCCTGTGCGCGATGGGTGCTCCGTCAAGGTAAGATTCCTAAACAAAGCTCCGGCGCTGCCGCTAGCTCTACGGATCCCGAGACATGGACGACATTCGGCGCAGCCAGGACTGCATATCTGGCAGGCGGCTTCGACGGCGTCGGCTTCGTGCTCAACGGTGACGGTCTGGTTTGCTTCGACTTCGATCACTGCATCGATGTCAACGGGCAAATTACCGATCCTAAAGTTGCAGCCTTCGTCGAGCGACTAGGCTCTTACACCGAGGTATCCACGAGCGGCGACGGATTGCATGTGTTTGTGCTCGGCAAGCTGCCGCCAGAAGGCCGTAAGAAAGGACCGTTCGAAGTCTACGACGACAAGCGCGTCATGATCGTCACCGGTCGCAGGCTTGCCGATGCTCCGGCGACTGTGAACGAGTGTCAGGAAGCAATCGACTCCATCCATGCGGAAATCTTTGCTGAGCCAGCACGCGCGCCGCAGCGCGAAGCGGCTATCCAACCTGCGCGCGCAGACGCGGAGATACTTACGAAGGCACGCGCCGCATCCAACAGCGTCAAGCTCGAAGTCTGTTAGCAGGCGATTGCTCGGGCTATCCGTCCAACTCCGAGGCCGACGCCGCGCTCGCGTTCATGCTCGCGTTCTACACCCAGGACGACATGCAGATCGAGCGGATCATGCGCGACAGCAAGCTGCGTCGCGATAAGTGGGATCGCAAGGGCGACGACTATCTCGCGCGGACGATTAAGCGGGCGCTGGCGGCCACGACCAAGAATTACGCATGGCCTGAGACCAAGCCTGTGACAAAACCGCCGACGAACGATCAGGAAAGATCAGCGCTCGGGACACTAACACTCCCTCTGACAAAGTTTCTATCCTTCGACGCGCCGCCGCGACTGATGCTGCTTGATCCCATCCTAAGACAGAAGGACTTGGTCGAGATTTATTCCCAGCGTGGAATAGGCAAGACGTTTGTAGGGCTCGGTATGGCGAATGCAATAGCTTGTGGCGGCTCGATGCTGCACTTCAACGCGCCGAAGCCGAGCAAGGTCCTATACATCGACGGCGAAATGCAAGCCGCCGATATGCAAGACCGACTGCGGGCTATTATGACGGGTGCAGGCGGCAAAGTTCCCGATGACGAGTTCTTTAGAATTTTGAGTCCTGAACTACAGGAACGAACGATTCCTAACCTAGCCAAGCCGGAAGGCCAGAAACTTTTCGACGATGAAGTGATTCAGGACGCTGAAGTAATTTTCTTCGACAACCTCAGTAGCTTGTTCAGGGGCGGCGTCGAGAACGATTCTGACTCATGGACCGACCCTCAAGCGTGGTTCTTAGAGCTAAGACGGCGCGGCCTGACAGTCGTGTTCATGCATCACGCTGGTAAAGGCGGCGCGCAGCGCGGAACCAGCGCCCGCGAAGACGTGCTCGATACCGTCATCAACCTAAGGCATCCGAAAGATTATCAGCCCGAGCAGGGGCTCCGGTTTGAGCTTCACTTCGAGAAGTTTCGCGGCATGCACGGCGCCGCCGTGATGCCGTTCGAAGTCAAACTAACTGTGACGAAGTCTGGTGATATCAGCCGAGCGACGTGGAGTGAGCAAACGATTGAGGACGCGCAAATAGCATTCATGGCCGAACTGCTCGCGCAGACCGACAGTTCAGGCAAGAGGATGAGCGTCACTGCGGCGAGCAAGGAAATGGGTATATCGAGGGCGACGGCTTACCGGTTAAGCCTTAAAATCGACGCGTCTACGAGTGGCGAGATCAAGAGGGTAAGTTTAATGAAAGCCCCCATCGCCACAGCCGAAGAACGCAGCCGCCGCTGCCGGAGCCGCGACGAAGCTTACCGCGCGCTCGTGATACTAGGCCGCGCTCACGAGCATAGGATCGCGATCCTTACTCAGCACGCGGGCCAAGGCACGCTACTAGGCGGTCGCAGTCTCGCCGAGCGCATCGCTATGGCTACAACCGAGTTGGAAGAGCAATTCGAGGCGCTCGTCGCTAGACTCGCGGAGCTTCCCCGATGAACAACCACGTCAGCATCAGCAGTGTCTTCGAGTTCGGCATCATCGATCATCCGACACCCGACGACGAACGGCCCGATTCGCGCCAGGTGGCTGCCGCAAAGCTCTGGCTCGCGTCCGAAGGACTCCCTCGTAAGAAGCTGAGTGTCAACAGTTCGTATGGGTTCAAGCATCAGTGCGAAAGATGGCTCACCAAACAAGGTTACTTCATGTCGATAACTAACGGCGCCATGATCGTCGCGCTCATCGAGAGCGGATTCACTGTCCGCCGCGCGAAGGCTGGCAACCCCAACGTCTACGCGGGCATCAAGATTCGAGAAACTAAACAGCACGATCCCATGAGGCCGCGATCGAGATGAGGCACCCCATGACTGGCTCACAGCGACTCTTAGAACAACTCAAGCGCAAGCATCCTAAGGATCGTCTTGGGCAGGCGCATGAGTACACGGACATGGCGAAAGCAGAGGCGGATAGCGATCCCGCTAAGTATAAGACTTTTCTCGATTGGTGGGACCGCGTGCCGCTCAATCCTGATTTGAGAGCGTTGCGAATTTTTAACGATCTGGAATTGCAGGCCGACCTTGAGAGCAGCGCGCGGTCTTATGATCTCGTTGATGAATAGGTACGCAGGCCGCTTAACCCTTAACCAACGGAGAAAAACGAAAAATGGAAGTGACAATCAAGGAAGGCGTGATCAACTCTGACAACGGAACGATCGGGCCGCATCAGGCAGAAGGCACCATCCACTTGAAGCACGCCACAGCGGGCGCTCACTCACTCACGGTGCATGAAGACGGCTCTTACACGATGCTGTTCCCGTCCATCGAGCACTATCAGGACTTTCTCGACGAAGTAATGACGTGCAGCGCTGACGAAGCGGTGAAGGCTGACATACTCAGGCGCCATCGCGACGCGAGCTAGGCCGAATAACTCCGCAACCCCATTAAGGAAGGACACTAACGTGACAAGGAAAGAGGCAACGATAGTAATCGAGAAGGCGGACATCGCGACCGCGCTAGGCATGTCGGAAACCGTCAATCAACGCGAATTCATCGAGGCGAAAGTTACCCTAGCCAAGAGCACGGCACCCCCCACAATCGGCGCCAACGAGGCTGAGATTCGCCACATACGAAGTTTGAAGGGCGCAGCGCGCCTCGAAGCTGTGACAGCGGCGCGGAAACGGCTCGGCCTGCCGGTGCCGTTTTGGAGTGCAAAGCACGGCGCAATGATCATCGTAAAGTAAGTAGTCGAACAATCGTAAGGAGAAACTTAAGACAATGTCCAAAGAACAAGAAGCCCTAGACGCAGCGAACGCGGCGCTCGCCGAGCTCGCCGAGCACATCACCGTGCGTCAAACGGCAATCAAAGCTGCCGAGCGCGACGAGGCCGCTATCATCGCCGAGCGTGACGCCGCCGAAGCTGACGAAAACGCGACGCCCGCTAAGATTGCAATTCTTCGTAACAAGGCGCGGGACGCCAAGGCTGAAGTCGAGCGGCAGAAGCTCCTACTCGCGAAGGTACAGGCTGAGCGCGGCCCGCTCGTGAAAGCGCAGCAAGTGGCGGCCCGCGCCGAGCGTGCAATCCGACTCGCCAGTGTCATCAAGCGGCGCGATAAGTGGCTCGCTGAAGGCGTGCCGATCAACGATGAGATCATCGCCATCGACAACGAAGAACGAAGCACGCGCTCGAACGCCCTGCCGTGGCTAGCGCCGGACTCAGTCGCAGCGGTCATCGACTACGACGAGACGCTGATCGCGCCGCCGAAGAAGCTGGCACCGCCGAAGGATTGGGTTCCTATGCAGTGCGGTGAGAGAGGCTGGCGCGGTTCGGATGTCACGTCCGTGTTCGGCGTGACGTGCGCATACGCGCCGGACGAGATCGCATGGTTCAGCAAACCCGTAGCAGCACAATTGGAGCGATGTGGAAAATGGATGTACGCACCCCAAGCGAAAGCAGCATAGTAGGCGAGATCGAAACTCGCGGCTTCAGAACTTACGAGCAGTTCCACGAGTGGCGACACTTGCTGACGACGCGGACGAAGCGCCGCGCTCTTAAGGCTGAGCTAGCCGGTCCTCGGCGGCACCACATGGCGAAGCGGCTGCTGCAGGCGATTCACGCTGACGAGCGTCGCGAGATAAGAAGATTCCGCCAAAAGATCGGAATGCGGGGAGACGACGTGATGATTGCCGCTCTTAGATGGTGGTGTGCCGATCGCCTCGTGCGCATCGCCGCGTGGCTGTCGCCCGATCCTAAGCTTAGGAATCGCGAGCCGTTCGACGTAGTCATTTCTAAGGAAGCACGCGCCGGAGCGCGAAGCGACGTAGCCGATAGATTGTTCGGACGCATGTCCGACGTGGAGCGACGGTCATGAGCGTTGACGGACCCGACCAGGATTACGACAGCGAATCATACGGACCGCGCTCACGTCCGCTTCCGCGCCCGCGCCTGCGCGCGTGGCTGGCGCCGCTCGAAGCTCCTATCCGACCTTCGCCCAAGCCTGCCGGACAGCGCGGCAAAGAGCTATGCGCGCGCGGCAGAGAAGCTCTAGCGCGCGGCAACACCACTGAAGCGGCACTGCACAAGTACGATGGCGACAATTTGTTGCGCACCAGTCGCGGCGGCAGGCCGTGTCGCTACTGCGCTAACGAGAAATCTCGCGTGTATAAGAGGCTGCTCGGCGAAAAGAAGAAGGGGAAAGCGTAATGCCTGACATCTCACGTAGTGGCTATCTCGACAGCCTTCGCCGCCAGGGTCGCATCACCAGTCTTAGGACGTGGCATGGCATCAGCGATGTCCTGCCCTTCGCTACCGAGGACGACACTCACATACTTCTGGAAGCCGAGTGCAAACGTACGAAGCCCAGGCGCACGGTCATCGTCATGTTGGCGGGGCATCTCGCTAAACTTCAGCGCAAGTACTGGCTCGACAGGGCGGCGACCTATCCCAAGAGAAACACGCATGGACGCTGAACCAAAAATCATGGACTTCAATCTCGGGTTAGTCCTGTCGCTCCTCAAAGGCGGTCGCAAGGTTAATCGTAACTGCTGGCAGCTAGGATCGCTGACAGTCGCCGAAGACGAATACATCCGGTACGCGCTGACGAGCGAAACCACGTATGAGCAACTTCGACACTCCGCGAACAACACGATCGTAACGCTCGCCAGGATGCTTGAGCACGAGGAGTCAAACAAGCGGCGCCACCGTATGATGTCGATGCTGATCATCGACATCTGCGACGGCGTGAAGAAGGAGAGTCTTCGGCGCATCAAGCACAATGCCGACAGGAAGAGTGAACGCTCCGAGAAGGCGGCAGCGCTGCGCAGACTCCGCGCGGCCGCTCCGCTGCGCCAGAAACTTCGAGCTGCAACGCTCGCAGAAGCGTCGGCGGAGACTCAGGACACTGCACCGACCGAACCGCTTAAACTGCGTCGCGCGAGCGAATGGGCGAAGGAATCTTGCGCTGCGGCGCCCCAGGACGCGTTTTCCGAAGAGCCCGCACACTTTACCTATGGCCGAAAAACCGGAGTCCGACGGCTCCACAACCCAAGGAGACCTATCGTGATAGACAAGACCTTAACCATCCAGCCGTCGCCAACGGCGGACGTCAACGGAACCCCCGCATCCTATGGTCCGCGAGCACCGTTCGGGATCACTGGAGTTGTCGTGAGTTTCCCCAACGGCATTTCAAGTGACCCGCCTGAGACTTTGCAAATTATCGAAAGCCAGACTCAGGTCGATGGTGCTTGTGAAAACCTGATAGTAGCAACCGCGTCCGATGCGGACGGAATGTCTTTCGCCCGCTCGACGATGCCTCTGTCGCAGATCAGTTTCGAGGTTCAATCCAACATCGCCGACTCACCCGCCGTCGTCGCGATTCGTCTCGTGGGCCACGAGTAGGAGATAAGGAAAATGATGAACCAAAAAGAAGTGACGCCCCGAGTACCCCGAGACGTGACGCGCGGCATGATTGACAGCTTGCTCCGAATCCAACCCCACGCTGGATCAAATCGTTGAAGAACTAGAAGCCGAGGCGTCGTCCAAGCGACCACGGCACTCGATACTTGTTAGACTCACGAACAAGTACCACTCGCTCCATCGCCGCGCGACAATGCGCGGCACCATGCGTGGAATCGGAATTCTAAGCTGACAAGGGTGTCGCTAGCCCGCGTCGGCGACGGCGTGTAGATGCCGCGTGAGCGCCATCACGTAGCCCGACCATTTACCAAGCGCGATGCGTAGCTCAGGAGTTAGATCGCGATTGCGGTAAGCGCTCGATGACTTCGACCCGACGACATGATTGAGTGCGCGCTCGGCGACTTGGAAATCAACGCCCAGGTCAGGATTGTCCAGACCGGAGCGCATGGTGTTTCTAAGCGAGTAAAACACCCACGGCTTCGCTGGGTCTTTCTCTGCGAAGTTTACCTGCTTCCGCAGCTTCAACATCCCAAGCCGCGTAACATTGCGCGCGCTCTCCAAAGTCGCGAAGGCCGGAAACACAAGGCGATCGTCGCGATCATCGCGCGCGTAGATCGACCGGATGATTCGTAGCGCTTCGCCGGTAAGCGGTATCGTGAAAGATTTCTTCGACTTCTTGGCGGTTTTGATCCGAGTCCATGGAACGGTGAGCAAGGCGTTGTTATCGTCGTCGAGATCAGAAATCTCCGTCCACTCAGCTTGAGAAATCTCACGCGGACGACAGCCGAGCAGAAGCACGAGGCGGAACACGTCGGCGAAGTCGGCGCGGTGTCGATCGCGATCCTTGATAACGTCCCGCGTGATCTTAATTTCATCATCCGACAATGCGCGACCGCGCTCTGTCTCGACAAAGTTGTCATTTCGTTTGAATCCGGTACAAGGATTCGCCGTCACGCCGTAGTCGATGGAGCAGTTCAATGCGAAGGTAAAAATCGCGGAGATCAGGCTTAGAACGCGATTGGCCTGAACGTTGGCCTCACGCGCGATTATTGAGTTGACGACTGCGTGAACGTCAGCGCGAGTAATCGAGTTCGCCCGCGCGATCCCCACGCCGGAACCAACTCATTGTTAATCTTTCGCTCGTCGGAATCTCCGCGATCGGCCTTGTACGCCGCGCGATCTTTCAGGTAGTGATCAGCGAGCGCTTTGAACGACAAGCCGCCCGACCGCGCCGCGTCTTTCTCGCCTTTCGGATCGCGATGTTCGACGTTGACGGCGGTCAGGTGCTCCATCGCTTGCGCGGCGGCCTGTGTGTAGCTGGCAGCGGATAGGCCGATCATGCGGTGTGTGCGCTTCGCTCCCGTCTTGGTATATCCGTCGCAGCGATATCTGAGATACCAGCGGCGCCGACCGCTAGAGAATGCGCGGACGAACAGACCGGAGATGCTCCGATCAAAATAATCACGCTGGCCTATCGCTGGCGTTTCGATTGCTGCGAGGACGGCCTTTTCTTTCAGGTTGTAGTTCATTTTCAGAGGCTCCGTAGAGACTTGGTAGGGACTTTAGTCACCACATAGGCACTGCTTCTGTAGACCACATCAGCTTGTAATTATTCCTCAACACTCAGGCGAATTTAATCAAAAAACCAAGATAAATCAAGCACTTTTAAGCTGGAAGACGTGGAGCTTTGGCGTCCTAAAGACACATTGCGGGAAGTCGCGGGAAGTCAAAATCGGTGAGTCGTCATCGCCGGTCGCGCGATGCTAGCATGCCGCGCAGAGGAAGCGATCATGGCGCGCACAATTTCAGCCCTCTCGGTCCGCGACATCCGAACTCCAACTTCGCGAACCCTCGCAGGCTCCGACGCCGTGCATACCGATCCCGATTATTCCGCCACCTATGTGATTCTCGACACCGACGTTGGCGACGGCATCGAAGGCCACGGCATGACCTTCACGCTCGGTCGCGGCAATGAAGTTGTAGTAGCTGCCGTACGCGCCTTGCAGCATCTTGTGGTCGGCTCCACGTACGAGGACCTGGTCGCCGATCTCGGCGGCTTCTGGCAGCGCCTTACGTTTGAGAGCCAGCTCCGATGGATCGGGCCGGAGAAAGGCGCAATCCATCTCGCCACCGCGGCGATCGTCAACGCCGTCTGGGATCTTTACGCCAAAATCGAGCGCAAGCCGGTATGGAAACTGGTCGCCGACATGACGCCTGAGCAGTTCGTCGCGTGCATCGACTTCCGCTATCTCACCGACGCGCTCACTCGCGACGAGGCGCTGGAGATTCTGCGCGCCAGGTTCGCCACCCGCGCTGAGCGCGAAGCGCAGATGCGCAAAGAGGGCTACCCTGCATACATCACGTCGGCCGGATGGATGGGATATCCGGACGATAAAGTTCGCCGCCTGTGCCGCGAGGCGCTCGCCGCGGGATGGAGCCGCTTCAAAATAAAGGTCGGCCGCGACTCCGCCGCCAACGTTCAGCGCGCAGCTCTCGTGCGCGAAGAAATCGGACCGCGCGCCGTCATGATGATGGACGCGAACCAGGCGTGGGATGTCGGCGAGGCGATCGAGTTCATGCGCCCACTTGCGCGTTTCAATCCGCTATGGATCGAAGAGCCAACCAGCCCCGATGACGTCCTCGGCCACGCCGCCATTCGCCGCGCGGTCAAGCCCATCGGTGTGGCCACCGGAGAGCACGCCGCGAACCGCGTGATGTTCAAGCAGTTGATGCAGGCCCGCGCAATCGACTTCTGCCAGTTCGACAATTGCCGCCTGGGCGGCCTCAGCGAGGCGCTCGCCGTGCTGCTGCTCGCGGCGAAGTTCGGCGTTCCGGTTTGTCCGCACGCGGGCGGAATCGGCTTGTGCGAATACGCCCAGCACGTTTCGCTGATCGATTACATCTGCGTGAGCGGCAGTCTCGACCACCGCATGATCGAGTTCGCCGATCACTTGCACGAGCACTTCAAGGATCCGGTAATCGTGCGCGGCGACCGTTACATGCCACCGACCGCGCCGGGCTTCAGCATTGAAATGTTACCGGCCTCGCTCGACGCCTTCGAGTTTCCTGGCGGCGCGGAATGGAGGAAATAGCCGGTCTATCTCAAAGTGCAAAAACCAGCTTCATTTCAGCCCACCATTCGCCGGGCTGCGCGCCAGGCACCGGCTCCTGCATCGAAGCCATCAGCGCCTGCCATTCACGATTGCGCGGATTGCTCGCTTCGTACCGCGGAAAGTCGCGCTCGGGATCGAACGCGTCCGTCGTCTCCATGAACATGAAGAGCTGGCGCCCCAACTTGAAGATGAGCATGCGCTCGATGCCGATCGACTTGAGCCCGCGCTCGACCTCCGGCCAGATCGCGCGATGATGCTCAAGGTAGCGCTCGATTATCTTCGGGTCGTCCTTGAGATAAATCGTGCGGCCGTATTGTTTCATCAGAATGCAAGCACGCCGCCGTCGATTGGATACGCCTGCCCCGTGATGAACGAGGCCTCGTCCGAACACAGGTAGAGCGCAAGCGCCGCAACTTCTTCGGGCGTGCCCATTCTGCCCAACGGTTGATACTCCGACAGTTGCTTGAACATCTCGGCCTCGTGTCCCGGATAAGTCGCGCGCAAGTACCCGTCAACGAAAGGGGTGTGAACGCGAGCCGGGCAGATGCAGTTGCAGCGGATGCCGCGCTTGACGTAATCGACGGCTATCGATCGAGTCATGGTCAGCACGGCGCCCTTGCTCATCGAGTATGCGAAGCGGTCGGTCAGACCTATCAGCGATGCGATCGACGCGAGGTTGAGGATCACGCCGCCCCCGCTCGCAAGCATCCGGCGCACCGCAGCCCGCGAACAGAGGAAGATTCCCTTCACGTTAACGGAATAGACGCGATCGAAGTCCTCTTCCGAGGTGTTTTCGACCGTGCCGATATTCGCGATGCCGGCGTTGTTTACCAGTATGTCGATGCGCGCCGCATTCTTGTCGGAGTCGATGCGCGCGAACGCAGCCTCCACCGAGTCGGCAATCGCGACGTCGCACTCCAGCGCCGACGCGGCACCTCCCGCCGCGCGAATATTCTCGGCCACGCCGCCGGCCGCCTTAAGATCGCGATCGAGCGCGAAAACGCGCGCACCGTTTTTGGCAAAGGTCGACGCGATTGCGAGCCCGATGCCCGAGCCGGCTCCCGTGACAATCGCCGTCTTTCCGTCGAGTCGAAACACGCCAGAACAGTAAAACAGCCGTGCGCTGCATGACAACCGTTCCCGTCAGTTCGCTTCCGCTTCGCGCAATACCCGGTTGATTCGAGCCATCAGCTCGCCCGAGTTGAAAGGCTTGGTGATGTAATCGTCGGCGCCTAACGCAAAGCCTTTGACCACTTCCGCTTCGTCATGATGGGCGCTGACCAGGATTACCGGGGTGCTCCTGATGGCCGCATCGCTGCGCAAAGCAGTCAGCGCTTCGAAACCGTTCATATGCGGCATCGACACATCGAGCAGCACCAGGCTCGGCTTTTTCTTACGGGCAATCTCCAACGCCTGCGCGCCATCGTGCGCGACATCGCAATCGAATTTGAAGTGCTTCAGGATGGTGGAAATCATAACTACCGTGGTGGCGTCGTCATCGGCGAGCACCACGCGCCGGGGACCATTTCGAGTGATCGTTTGGATCTCGGCCGCCGCCGCCTCGACGAATCGGAGGATGCGATATGCCCTCAGCAACAATTCCTCGGGCTTGCACGGGCGCAAAACGAAATCGCGATTGAAATCGGCGATGGCCGCGAACCGCTCCACCAATTCTTCGAAGCTGCCGACGACTATTGCCGGCTTGCGGCTGCGCGCGATCATTTCGATCGGCGCCGGCTGCTCGCCGGCGGCGAGGCCCGAAGCATTGATGAAGCAAGCATCGAAGGGAGAAAACGTATTGAGGCCGGGAATATTCGGCGCCGCTCCTATCACGTGGCCAATTCCGCGCACCGTCCCCAACGCCGCGATGATCGACTCCCCTTCCGTCACGTCGAATCCCATCAGCGCGAATCTCCTGCCCGCGAGAGATTGTCGAATCATCTCGTCCATGAGCTACGCGTTCCTCCTTTATGTGGAACAATGCCGAAACCGCGGCGATTGCCGTCTGCACTGCAGCCTCCGCCATGGCAATTGAACCTGCGCTGATACGCAACGTCCGTGCCTTGTGGCGATGACTAGCAAAGCCTCGAATAGCGCAGGCTGGTCGCAAGAGCGCGTCGCACAGCTCGCTGTATGAGGAGGTGCACTCAGCGACGGACCCAAGCGGAGACAGCAGTGTCTCCCTTTGGGACACGGGCAGAACTCTTCCTAATATTGCAACCCTTCGCAGGCAAAAAATCCTTGTTGAAACTCAGGCCGCCGCGATCTAGCCTTTCAATTGAACGATCGTTTAACCGGCGCACCTGGGGGACCTCTCAATGACACTTGCCACCGCGGGACCGGAAATAATCAAGCCGCGTCGGCTTCCTGCCGAGCAACGCCGTGAGCATCTGCTCGATGTCGGCGCCGCGATCATTCTCGATTCGGGCTTCGAGTCGCTCACCATGGAATCGGTGGCCGAGCGGGCGGGCGTGAGCAAGGGCCTGGGCTATGCCTACTTCGAGAATGCCGAGGAGCTGGCGCTCGCGTTGTACGATCGCGAGATGGCCGAGTTCTACCGCCGAATCGAGGCGTCGACCGCCGGCTGCGACTCGTTCGACGAACGGATGCGCCGTGCGCTGCGAGCGCATCTCAACCTGGTCGCGGAGCGCGGCGTATTGTTCGTGATCCTTCAGAACAAGTTGAGCGGCCGCAAACTCAAACGCACCGTGCGCCAACGACTCGCTCCATTCGTCGACTTCTGGTCGCGGCAGATGGAACAGGAATTTGGGGTTGATCGCGTGGCCGCGGAAACTGTCGCGAGCGCGATGCTCAGCGTCGCCGACATATTCGGCCGCGCACTTAACGCCAAGCGAATGGCCAAGCGCGAAATCGAAGCCCTGGTCAGCGAGTTCGTGATCGCGGGTATTCATTCGTCGCTCGAGTCGGCGCATCGCCGGCGAAGTCTCTGATCTCGATCCCCCCTCAGCTCCGAAAGACGAATCGCTTTTCGCCTCGCGGGCGTGTAGAGCAGTCATGAACCGCCGCTGGTTGCGCTATGCGTCACGCCGAGCACGATCGTCTGGTCAAGGAAGTTCGCTCGTGGTACCGAACCTCGTTTCCTGAGATGGGTTATCACGTCGAGCGGCGGCGCTTCGGCTTTTACGGCAAAGCCGGCGGCAGAATCGTAGTCGACACTTTAACGCCTGGCGAAATTTCCGGATTCCTCGAGGATGCCCGTCGCTACTTCGGTGCGCGCTCGGTCGAAATCTGGCTCGATAACGAGGATGCTGACCGTGCGCTGGGCGCTGATCTGGTCGCAGCGGGATGCTGTCGGCGAAACGCTACCGTCTATCTCGCTCATGTGGGCTCGCGTCCTAAACTCCCTGCGCAGTCGGACCTGAGTATCGAACCGGTCAGCGCCGCAACCTTGCCCGAGTTCGCGATAGTCAGGCTGAAGGGGTTTGCCAACAGTGAGAATCAACCCGCAGACGAACAGATCGCGCGAGAAGTCGAGATTCGGCGGTCCGAGCTAAACGGTTCAGGGCGATTTCTGATCGCGCGAATCGGTCGGGAACCCGCCGCTATTCTCGCATACTACGTCGGAATCGACCGGCTGATCTTCTTGCTCGCGACTCGGCTACCGATGCGCCAGCGCGGCATCGCGCGGCATTTGCTCGCACACGCCATCGCGGATGCTTACGACAGCGGCGGCCGTTCGGTGATCATCAACACGGACCCGCAAGACACACCGATCCAATGGTACCGGCGCGAGGGTTTTGTCGACGAGGTGTACGGGCATCGCAGCTACGTGCTCGAGCCTGCCCGCGCGAGCATTCTTACATGACTTTCGATGCACGAGCTGCGACGCGCGCCGGCGACCTCGAAACTGCCGAATCTCGCCTCGCCAACGCCGCTCTGTCAAAGGCGAGGCGCAGGCTGATCCCCTTCCTGTTCGTGCTCTACCTGGTTGCCTACCTCGACCGAATCAACGTCGGCTTTGCCTCCTTGCAGATGAATCGCGAGCTTGGACTCAGCGAATCGGTGTTCGGCCTCGGCGCGGGACTTTTCTTCCTGGGCTACTCGCTGTTCGAAGTGCCGAGCAATCTGCTGCTTGAGCGAGTCGGCGCGCGGCATTGGATTGCGCGAATCATGATCAGCTGGGGCGTCGCCGCGATGGCGATGACGCTTGTTCGCGGCGTGGCGTCTTTTTTTTCCGTGCGGTTCATCCTGGGAATGGCCGAAGCGGGATTTTTCCCGGGCGTGATTCTCTACCTCACATTCTGGTTTCCAGCGCGCGAACAGGCACGCGCCGTCGCATTGTTCATGACGGCGACTGCTCTCGCCGGAGTCATCGCGGGTCCGGTGTCGGGCGCGCTGCTTGAGCTGCACGGATTTGCCGGACTCTCCGGCTGGCAGTGGCTATTCATGCTCGAAGGTTTGCCCGCCGTGATTCTCGGCGTGTTGGTATGGCGCTATCTGCCCGATCGTCCCGGAAACGCCGCCTGGCTTGCGGTTGACGAGCGCGACGCACTATCCATGAGACTCGAACAAGAGCGGCGACGTAATACTCATATCCGGCAGCGTAGTCTTGGCGAGGCGGTTCGCAACTCCAAGGTCTGGGTACTTTCGCTAACATACTTTGCAATCGTATTTGGGCTGTACGGCGTAACCTTCTGGCTACCGCAAATCATCCAGGGTTTCGGCCATCGAAGCGACTTCGAAATCGGCCTGCTGTCGGCGATTCCTTTTGTGGGCGCCGCAGTCGCGATGGTGTTCGCTGGCATTGCCTCGGATCGAAGCGGCGAGCGCCGGTGGCATCTCGCTTTTTGTGCGACGGTGGGAGCCGCCGGCCTGATCCTCGCTTCGATGACTCGCTCGCCCTTGCTGTCACTGGGCGCGCTCTCAATTGCGGCTGCGGGAATTTCGGGAACGTTCGGGCCATTTTGGGCGATGCAAGGCGAGTTTTTCAGCGGTACAGCCGCCGCGGGCGCAATCGCACTGGTGAACTCGATCGGAAACCTGGGAGGCTTCGCCGGCCCCTTCATAGTTGGGATGGTCAAGCAGAGAACACACAGCTTTGCCGGCGGGATGATTGTGATGGCGGCTTCGATGGTCGCCGCGGGCATGATCGCCTTGACACTTCCGCTCCCATTGCGCGACACCGATGAATCATGAGCGAAAAATACGGCGAGCTGAGCCAGTCCGCGCTGTGGTTACGGTTGGGATTGGCGCATCACAATTGGCCGGGCAGGTTCACGTTGCTGCTCGCTTCAATTCTGTTGCTGCTCGTCACTCAGCCGATTTTCTCCGGCCATGCGCTGGCGCAGAACGTCGCGACCGCGACGATGTCGCTGGTGCTGGTGGCTGCGCTCTATGCCTTTCGCTCGACCAGGGCGTACTTCGTGATCGCTCTTATTCTGCTGGTGCCTTCGGTCGGGTTCCGGGTGCTGATGCTATACACGCTGGACCCGACGGTCGAACTGTATGGCGCGATCACTTCGTGCATGTTCCTGGCGGTGACGGTGGCCGCGCTGGTGTCGCGGCTGTTTATCGTGAAGAGCGTCACGCTCGACACGATTGCGGCGGCGATTTGCGCGTACCTGCTGACGGGAGTCGCGTTCGCGTACGCCTTCGCGGTGGTCGAATTGCAGCATCCCGGATCCTTCAGCTCAGCGCTGCTGCAAAGGCGCGCCGACAGTATCGCGCCGCTGATAGCGTCGCTGCATAGCCTCATCTATTACAGCTTCGTGTGCCTGACGACGACCGGGTTCGGCGATATCTCGCCAATCTCGGAGGGCGCGCGCAGCCTGTCGGTGATGGAATCGGTTTTCGGTCAGTTGTATATGGCTATTCTGATTGCCCGGCTGGTCAGTCTCGAAGTCGCGCAATCGTTGACGCAGGAGCGCTAGCAGAAATGTCCGGATTATATTTTGACCAATTCGAGCTCGGCCAGGTGTTCAAGCATGCGATCACGCGGACGATCACGGAGACCGACAACCTGATCTTTTGCGCGCTGACGCATAATCCGCAGCCGCTCCATCTCGACGCTGAATTCGCCAAGGGCACCGAGTTCGGCCAGCGAATCGTGAACAGCATCTTCACGCTCGGGCTGATGATCGGCGTGTCGGTGGGCGACACCACGCTCGGCACCACCGTCGCGAATCTCGGGATGGCAGATACGCGGTTTTCGCATCCCGTTTTCATTGGCGACACGCTGCGCGCTGAGACCACGGTTGCCGAGAAACGCGAGAGCCGCTCGCGCCCGGACGCGGGCATCGTCGTGTTCGATCATCGATGCTTCAACCAGCGCGGCGAAGAAGTCGCGTACTGCAAACGTTCGGCGCTGATGCGCAAGCGGCCGGCGTCATGATACTGCGCTCGCTGCTATTCGTGCCGGGCGACAGCGAACGCAAGCTGGCCAAGTCCGAATCCTCGCACGCCGACGCGCTCGTGCTTGATCTCGAGGACGCAGTCGCGGCGGAGCGCACAGAGATCGCGCGTACGTTGGTGCTCGAGTATCTCCGGGCGCATCGCGATCGCAAGAAGACCCAGCTCTGGGTGCGAATCAATCCGCTCTCGACTCCGAAGGCAATTCCGGACCTGGCCGCGATCGTCGCAGGTGCACCCGACGGAATAATGCTGCCGAAAGTCATCTCGGTGAATGACGTTGTTACGCTTGATCACTTCTTGTCGGCTCTGGAAGCGCGCGAGGGCGTCAAAGAGGGTTCGATCGCGATCATTCCGGTGGCCACCGAGACGCCGGCCGCGATGTTTGCCTTGGGCGGGTTCGCTGGATGCAGTCCGCGGCTATCGGGCATGACCTGGGGCGCCGAAGATCTCTCCGCCGCCGTTGGCGCCAGTACCAATCGCGATGCCTCCGGCAATCTCGAGTTCACCTACCAGCTTGCACGCTCCCTATGCCTGCTGGCGGCGGTCGCAGCCGACGTTCAGCCGATCGATACAGTGTCGGTGAACTTCCGCGATGCGGACGCGCTGAGGACGGAGTCGGAGGCCGCGCGCCGCGCCGGCTTCACCGGCAAGATTGCGATTCACCCCGATCAAGTTGACGTCATCAACGCCGCATTCACGCCCGGCGCCGAAGATGTCGCATACGCGAATCGCGTGATCGAGGCCTTCGCGTCGGGCGCGGGGACGGTTGCGCTGGATGGCAAGATGCTCGACATGCCGCATTTGAAGCAAGCGAGGAGGGTGCTAACGCTCGCAGAATCGCTACGTTCGCGCTAGCAGGCTGCGTCACTCCATCGGCAGGCCCACATAATTCTCTGCCAGCGTTTGGGCGGCTGCGCGCGAACTGGTCACGTAGTCGAGTTCGGCGAGCTGACGGCGCCGGTCGAAGGCGTTTTCGTGGCCGAACTGATGCAGCATCGAGGTCATCCACCAGGAAAATCGCTGTACCTTCCAGATCCGCCGCAAACATGTCTCCGAATACCTGGTTAACAGATCGCGATTACCGATCGCGTAGTAGTCAGTCATCGCGCGCGCGAGCACCCGAACGTCCGCGACCGCCAGGTTGAGACCCTTGGCCCCTGTCGGCGGCACGATATGAGCTGCATCGCCGGCAAGGAAAAGTGTGCCGAATTGCATCGGCTCAACGACGAAGCTGCGCATCTCGGTGATGCCCTTTTGCAGTACCGCTCCCCGGTTGAGCGTCCAGCCGCGGTCGGCCGTAAGTCTTAGCTGCAGCTCATCCCAGATTTTTTCATCCGGCCATTTGTCGAGGTCCTCGTCCGGTGCGCATTGCAAATAGAGCCGGGTAATTTCCGGCGAGCGCATACTGTGCAGCGCAAAACCGCGCTCGTGGTAGGCGTAAATCAGCTCGTCCGACGAAGGTCGAGCTTCGGCAAGAATGCCCAGCCACGCAAAGGGGTACACGCGATCGTACGTAGTCAGTGTGCCAGCTGGAACAGTCGGGCGGCAGACGCCGTGGAAGCCGTCGCATCCGGCGATGAAGTCGCACGATAGCTCATTGAGACGGCCGTCGGTCTGGTAGCGAATCTTTGGCTTGCTTCCTTCGAAGTCGTGGATGCTCACGGCTTCAGCTTCGAAAACGATCTCGCCGCCTGCTGCGAGCCGCGCTGCGATCAAATCCTTGATGACTTCGTGCTGCGCGTAGATTGTTACGGTGTTGCCACCCGTCAGCCCGCTCAGATCGATTCGATGTCCACGGCCGCCGAAGCGCAGCTCGATGCCGCGATGCGTCAGCCCGAGCCGCTTCAATCGCTCGCCGACGCCCGTCTCTATCATCAGGTTCACGGTGCCTTGCTCGAGCAGACCGGCACGAACACGCTCCTCGGCATATTTGCGGCTGCGCGCCTCGAGCAGCGACGGACTCGATGCCGGCAAGGTGCAGCAAGTGCGACAGCATCAGGCCTGCCGGTCCGGCGCCGACGATACCCACTTGTGTGCGCCGATTCATGCTGGTCAACAGCCCCAGATCCTCGCTCTTTTAACTATTTTGCCGACTTTCATGTAAACGATTGATGCTCGCGATACGTAACATATACTACGTGGAGTTTTGTACGTGGCTTGCGATGCGATCGACTTGACTATTATCCAGGGGTGGCATCGATGACCAGAATCAAAAGTCTGCTGGCGGCGACCACAGCAACAGTCTTCCTGATGCTGGCGACGTCCGCATTCGCACAGTACAAGCCTTGGCCGTCACCCATTCCGCCCGCACCCAGGTGGGGCGACTATGACAGCGGCCACACCTGGCGCGATGCCGCATGGTGGTGGCAGTCGCAGCCCGGCTGGGTCAAGCAGCATCACCCTGAATGGTGGGGCGACTTTGACAACGATCACGTGTGGCACCCAGCCTGGTGGTGGTGGGATTCGCAACCCACATGGGTCCGCGAGCATCACCCCGAGTGGTGGGGCGACTTTTACCAGGGTCAGTGGTACCCGGCGACCTGGTGGTATCAATATCAACCGGAGTGGGCGCGCGAGCATCATCCTGAATGGTGGGGCGACGACTATCAGAACGTCTGGTATCCCGCGGGATGGTGGTGGCAAGAACAGCCCGAGTGGGTGCAGCAGAATCACCCTGAATGGTGGGGCGATGATTGGGACGACTTGTGGTATCCCGCGCCGTGGTGGTGGCAGCTACAGCCTGAGTGGGTGATCGCGCATCATCCGGACTGGTGGGGCGATTACTACGAAGGCGTCTGGTACGCGGCGCCGTGGTGGTATCAGTATCATCCCGAATGGGTTCCGCTGCATCACCCGGATTGGTGGGGTGAGTTCGACGATCATCATTATTGGCGTCCCGCTGGATGGTGGTGGCAGTATCATGCCGACTGGGTGCGCCAGAATCATCCAGAGTGGTGGGGCGCGTTCGATGACAGCAAGATCTGGCGGCCCGCCGGATGGTGGTGGCAGAACCGGCCGGACTGGGTGCGCGAGAATCATCCTGACTGGTGGGGTGCGTTCGACGACAACAAAATCTGGCGTCCCGCAAGCTACTGGTGGGCCACCAAGCCGGACTGGGTGCGCGAGAATCATCCCAACTGGTGGGGCGACTTCGACGACAAGCACGTCTGGCACACCGACACGTGGTGGCATGACCATGACGCGGCGTGGGCCGATCAGCATCATCCAGAATGGAAAGGCGACTTCGACGACAAGCACGTCTGGCACGATCTGCACTGGTGGGCGCAAAAAAATCCCACGTGGGCGATGCAGCATCATCCCGAATGGACTGATCAGATGCGCGAATCGGTAGCGCGTGCACATGGTGAGCAGCAGGCGGCGCTTCAGCAGAAGCACAACGTCGATCTGCAGGAACTGGAGCGCAATCGCGTGCAGCAGCAGCAGGAGACCGCGCGTAAAGAGGCCGCGCAATTGCAGGAGCTGCAGAAAAAGCACGACACCGAAACGCAGCAGTTCGAGCGTCAGCATCTGCAGGAAGTGCAGCAGCGCCAGAAGGCCGCCCCGGAAGCCGCCAAGCGAACTGAAGAGACGCGGGATTGGCGGCAAGTCGAGGAGCGGCACACTCAACAGTCAGCTGCCCTGCTGCAGCGTCATCAAAATGAAACGCAGGAGCTGGTGCGCAAGCAGGCCGCCGATCGACAGGCGGCTCAGGCCCAGCATGCCGCGCGACAGCAGGAGCTGCAGCATCAGCACGCGGATCAAATGCAGTCCTTCGAGCGCCAGCATGCGCAACAGGAACGGAGTTTCCAGCCGGCACGCGGCAGTGGCGGCGGCCATGCTGAAGCACCGCACGCCGGTGGCGGCGGCAACGAGCATCGCTAGCCGGGGGCTAGCTACTACGCACGCACGCCCGGACCTCGATGGTGCCGGGCGTGCGCGTTTTTCGACGTAGCTCGAATTCAGCTGCTCAGGCCGCCAGCGCGAGATACTTTTCGATCAGTGTCATCTGCGCAGTCCAACCTTGCTCGTTGCTGGCAAATGCCTTGGCGCGGCGTTCGAGCGGAATCCTATCGAAGCCCGACTCGGTGACGGTCAGCATCGTGCCGCCCGAGACCTCCTCCAACTCGAATGCAACCAGCGTGGTCGGCTCCTTTGAATAGTCGATGGCGGGATCTACCGCGCCCGGATGCCAGCGGAAGGAGAAGAGCCGCATCGGTTCTATGCGGTCGACCGAAAATTCGAAAACGATTCCCTCGTACGGTTTCTGGCTCCTGGCTACTTCTGAGTCCACCGTCGTCGGCACAATCTTTCCGGTTATGCGCGTCCCGGCGATGAAAGGGCCTGTGAACTCGACCCCGAACCAACTGCCGAACTGTTTCGAGTCGCTGATCGCGCGCCACACGCGCTCGCGCGGTGCGCGCAACAGGACTTTCTTTTCGATGCGATCAGTATCTGTCGCCATATGCAACCTCCGAGTTGCGTTTACAATAACATCGCGCGTGTCCATGCGCAACTTAGGGGTTGCATTTCTAGAGTAAACGATACTGACTTCGTGACAGACTCAAGCCGCAAAAATTCCTCCAGTCGACGTGAGACGAAGCTTTTGTCATTCGTATGATTCCGCGACGTCGACATGCCTTCCTTGAGGTTTTACGCTTGCGAAAGCTTAGCGCGCGTGCGAAGGTGCCCTGCGCGAACAACTCTAGGAGATACATCACATGCCGAAGTCATCTTACGTCTTTCTTGCCTTCTTCATTGCTCTGCTTGTTCCAGGACGCTTCGCACAGCTTATCGGTCGCGGCCAGTCTTGGAATGGCGTGGTATGGGCGCAGGATGCCGCCGATACAGACGACGACGCAGACGTATCTGCAATGAAGGTGGCGCCGCCGGATATCGAAGGTACCTGGTTGGGCCAAGTTGATGACAATGAACTCGGAGTTGCCAGTTTCGAACTCGAAATCTCTCAGAAACACACCAAGATCAATGGCACCTACAGCCTGGGCGGCACAGCCGGAAGCTTTAAGGGCAAAATCGGTTCTAATGGCGTGACGATAACCTTTAACCTCAAGCAGGAAGGTAGCAAATGCAAGATCAAAGCTGCCGGAACGCTGACCGAGCCAGAGCCAGCCGCGCAAGGTCCAGATATTACAGCCCAACCTGAGATAACGGGAACCTACACCGCTAGTAAGAAGTGCGCCGATGAAGATATCGCTGGTGGGTCGTTTACTATAACCCTGACCCCCGACGACTGAGACGCTCGACCGCCGCGCCGATCTTTTATTGTGGAATCCAGATCGGCGCGGCGCTGAACAGATGATCGACGATGCCTATCTGGTACGCGAGGAATAGGCCAAAGCCGAAACTCAGCAGGCCGGAGCCGGTGACGAGGCCCTGACGAATCCATGAGGCTTGCCGCGAGGCCACCACGAACGGCGTGGCGATCGCGGTCGTGATCAGGCCCATTCCGATTATGGTGCCGACGCAAAATATCGCGAGATAAAGCGTCGCCCACAGCGGTTGTGGAATCGCGCTCAGCACCAGTAACGCAATCGCCGCGCTGCCGGCCATGCCGTGGACCAATCCGACCGCGAACGATCTCAGCAGCGGCCGCCGCGCCGCGAACGACGGCAATGCTTCCACGGGCACGCGATGGTCATCATGCATCGCGTCGTCGGTAACTCCGTGAGCATGAAGGTGGACGTGCGGATGCATATGCATGCCGCCGTCGTGAGCGTGTTTGTGCGCGTGGACGATCAAGCCTTCATGCTTCGGTGACAGTTCGCGCATCCGAGCTGCCGTCTGGCGAACCAGGCTAGTCGCTGCGCCTATCCCGAGCAGGATCAGCACGACCGCGACCGCGAACTCCATCGCGAGTCCCAGCCGGGTCGGGATAGCAATCTTGAATACGATTATCGCCGCGCCAACGATTAACACCGTCAGCGTGTGACCGAGTCCCCAGATGACACCGATGCGGGTCGCGGCCGCCAGCCGGTGTTCGCGGCTGAGAATCGTCGTGACCGCGATCACGTGATCGGGGTCGGTGGCGTGACGCATTCCGAGGACGAGTCCGAGGAGCGCGATTGCGAATGGCGCGGCATTGGCAGGTATCATCTGGTTTCCTCGTGTCGATCGATCCTGACAGTACACATAATTTTTTTCGAGATGAAATGCGACTGGCAGCCTCGTACTTGACACCGAAAAATGGTTCGGCAACAAATCCAGCCAGAGATACGTCTGCGACCAGCACAGACTAGGGACTCCGTTTCGCATTCCTCGTCCGATTGAGAGACAAATATGAGCAACGTTATAAAATCTTTCCAAATCACGGCCACTGACGCCCAACTCGACGACCTGAAGCGCCGCCTGCACGCTACGCGATGGCCCGAGCGCGAATGCGTGGACGACTGGTCGCAAGGGCTGCCGCTCTCATACGCGCAGGAGGTCTGCACTTACTGGGCGAGGAAGTACGACTGGCGCGAAAGAGAAGCGCGCCTCAACCGCTTCCCTCAATTCAAGACCACGATTGACCGGGTCGGGATACATTTCGTGCACGTTCGCTCGCCTCACGCCGACGCGCTCCCGCTGGTGATGACGCATGGATGGCCGGGGTCGATCGTCGAGTTTCACAAGGTGATCGAACCGCTGACTAATCCGACCGCCCATGGCGGCGAGGCGGCCGACGCGTTTCACGTAGTTTGTCCTTCTCTTCCCGGCTACGGGTTCTCCGACAAACCGGCGCGCGCCGGCTGGAACGTCCAGCGCATCGGGCAAGCATGGGCGGAGCTGATGGCACGGCTAGGGTACAAACGCTACGTAGCGCAAGGCGGCGACTGGGGTTCGATCGTGACGACCTGCATCGGGATCCAGGACCCTGCCAACTGCGCCGGCATCCACCTGAACATGCCGATAGCGTTGCCCGATCCGGCAACCATGAACGATCTAACCGAAAATGAGAAATCCGCCATCGCGGGCATGCAGCACTACAATGATTGGGACTCGGGTTACTCCAAGGAGCAGAGCACGCGCCCACAGACGGTGAGCTACGGCCTCACTGACTCTCCCGCCGGGCAGCTCACCTGGATCCTGGAAAAGTTTTGGTCGTGGACCGACTGCAACGGCCATCCCGAGAACGTTCTGACGCGCGACGAACTACTCGACAACGTCATGATGTATTGGCTGCCGGCCACCGCCGCATCTTCGGCGCGCCTCTATTGGGAAAGCTTTCGCGCACCGTTGACCGATCCGGTAGCGGTTCCGGTCGGTTGCTCGATTTTCCCCAAGGAAATTTTCCGCACCTCGAGGCGATGGGCTGAGAAGAGATTTTCCAAGCTGGTGTATTTCAACGAGCTTGCCAAGGGCGGCCACTTCGCCGCCTTCGAACAACCGGAAACATTCGTCAACGAGGTGCGCAAGTGCTTCCGCCTGATGCGATGACGGCCAAACCCATAGACGGATTCATCGAGTCTGGTTCTTCAGAAAATCAATTTCTGCCTGAGTGGATTTCCGTCCGAGGGCATGGTTACGAGTGGGGAACCTTCCAAATCGCCGGATTACCTCCAAATGCTGCTTTGCTTCCTCCAGTATTTCGGCATGGTCGGGGTTCTCTGTTACCAGCGCGCGGCTAAGCCGCACCGACTCCAACTGATCGTCCAGATTTTCGCTATGTTGGAACGGAAGGTATAAGAACATCCGCATCAAGGGTGACAGCTCGAGGTCAAATCCAGATGCAATAGCGTTACGGCTTAGTTCCAGCGCCTTTGCGTCCGTCGCAAACGCCCGTGCCGTGCCGCGGAACATGTTGCGGGGAAATTGATCGAACAGCAAAACCAGCGCCAGGCAACTTCGCGGCTCGTTTCCCCAATCCTTCAGGCGTCCATTCGCGGCATCTTCGTAGGTATTGAGGAATCGCTCGGTACAAAGCCGGTCGAATCCCGGAGTCGGGTAAAACCAGCACGGTCGAAACGTGTCAGCCTTGGAGCCCGATTTGGACGCGAACCAAAAGTCAAGGACGCTTTCCGCTGGTGACACCGAACTCTCGCCGCCCTCCGGAACTTCGCCCACGATACCTCGTTTCAATCGCCTACCCACCTAACTCTTGCAGCAGCGCCTTCGCTTCCTTCAGGTCGCGAGTATCGAAGCCCTCGGTGAACCAATCGTAGATGCCGCTGAGCATCGTCCGTGCTTCGTCGCGACGATTCGTATCGCGCATCAGCCGCGAGAGGCTCGTCGTGGCGCGCAGCTCCCATGACTTCGCGCGCTGCATGCGCGCAATCTCGATCGCGGCGCGGAACAATTTCTCGGCTTGGGCTGTATTCGATACGTTCTGGCCGAGCAGCAGCTCTCCCTTCAGCCGATGCAGCTCTGCCTCGTAGTACCGCTGCCCGCTCCTCTCGATGAATTGGAATGACTCGTCGATGGTGCGAAGAGCTTCATCGAGCCGCCCCATCCTGCCTAGAGCGATGGCAACAAAGGTGAGATAGCGGTCGCTGATATATTCGGAACCGGAGGTTTTCAACTCCAGCATATGGTGTTGCATTCGTGCGACGCCGCCCTCGAAATCTCCCGCCAGCGCATCGGCCCACCCAAGATAGATTTCACTCAGGACGCGGCCTGTGAACATGCCCGATTCAATGGCTAGTTCCAGTCTTGATTCTGCTCTCGCTCTCATCTGCTCAGGTTCACGGCGCAGCTCGTAAATGTAGGTGGCGAATCCGTGTATGTCCGCTAGCATACTCTTTGACCCGGTATGCGCGATGGCGGTCGCGATAGCGATTCGCTCCAGCGCGCGATCGGGGTAGCCAAGGAACCACAAGTTCCACCCGGAGATGACGCGGTTGTTTTGTTGAGTTCCTCCCTGCTGGATCATTTTCCAATCCTGGCTCGTACGATCGGCATACTTTGATGGCAGGCCCGCTGCCGGATTCACCATGGTTTCGAGGTGCGCCCATGCCCGCTCGAACACCTGGTCGGCGAGCTCGAAGTTGCCCGAGACCATCATGCTGTATGCAAACCAGTTCTCCGCTTCCGCCAGATATCCGATGCTACAGTGTTCCTCGGCTCGTGCGATCAGCTCGGCAGTTATCGCCTTCGCCTTCTCCACGTCGGGACGAAGCTGCTGAACGAAGAAAATTCCGTAAAGTGCCCACCAGGTCTTTCCCCAGTTGACGCCCGGCCGCCTACACAGCTCCATTGCGCGCTCAATCGACTGCTCCGTTTCATGCGAGGCATAGCCCTTGCTGTCACCCAGCGCTCCGAAGACTGCGTTCCTCAGGTCCAACTCCAGCTCCGCGCGCCGGTCGTCATCGGGAAGCTTGCGGAGCTGCTCGAGCCCGTTCTCAAACTGCGCGACCGCTTCGGCGTACGACCCGCGGTCGGCGCATTGGCGGACCGCGCGCAGGCAATATCTCACCGCCTTGTCCGGACTGGCGCCGCGCGCGTAGTGATGCGCCAACTCGGTGATGTGATCGTCGATGTTCTCAGCGTAGGTTGATTCCAGCGCACCGCCGATTTGCTCGTGCAGCAGGCGGCGGCGATCGTTAAGCACCGAGTGGTAGGCGACATCATGGGTCAGCGCGTGCTTGAAGGTGTATTCTACGTCGCCGACCGCAGGTTGCTCGTAGATAAATTCGGCCAGCTGGAGCTCGGACAGCGTGGGTTCCAACTCCGGTCCCGGTTTTGAGGCTACCTTGCGGATGAGCCCGAGTGTGAACTCGGTACCGATGACGGCCAGCGTCTGGAGCAGATCTTTATGATCCGGCGCCAGCCGATCGATGCGCGCTGCGAGAATCGCCTGCACGGTCGGCGGGATCTTGAGCTCGCCCAGCGGCTGAGTGAGTCTGACTGCGGCGCCGTCGCGCACCAGCGCGCCCTCATCGAGCAGCACCTGCACCATCTCCTCCATGAAGAACGGGTTACCCTCGGTCTTTTCTGCGATCAGATGCTTGAGGGGACCGAGTTCTACGCCGTCGCCCAGCAGCGCGCGCAGCATCTCGTCGGCGCTATCCTTGCCCAGCGGATCGAGACGCAGCTGCGTGTAATAGGTCTTGCTGCCCCACTCATGGCGGTATTCGGGCCGATAATTGACCAGCAACAGGATGCGCGCGGTGCCGATGCTGTCGGCGAGCAGGTTCAAAAATGCCTGCGTCTCGGCATCGATCCAGTGAAGGTCTTCGAAAATCACGGCCAGCGGCTGGTTAAGACTCTCGCGCAACAGGATGCGCTTGATCGCGTCGAGCGAGCGACGCTTGCGCGTTTGCACCTCGATCTCCGCGATCCGCTTTTGGTCGTCGGTTAAACCGAGCAGCCAATACAGGTATGGGAGCGCGTCTTCCAGCGATCGGTCGAGCGCGAGCACCCGTCCGGTAACCTTCTCGCGTCGTGTGCGCTCGTCATCGTCGGCAGTGATCTTGAAGTAATTCCACAGGAGATCGATCAGCGGCAGGAACGCGGAAGCCTTGCCGTGCGAGACCGAGAACGCCTCCAGCACCATCCAGCCCGACTGCGATACCGCCTTGAACTCGAAGAACAGCCGCGACTTGCCGACCCCGGCCTCGGCCATCGCCGCGACAATCTGCCCGCGTCCAGCCTTGGCCTGCTCCGCCGCGCGCTTCAGCGATTCCATCTCGGCCTGTCGACCCACGAACTTCGACAACCCGCGCCCCGCCGAGCGTTGCAGCCGGGTTCGCAGCGGACCCAGTCCGGTCACCTCGTAAACGTTGACCGGCTCGCTCACGCCTTTGACCCTGGTCGGGCCCAGCGGCTTGAGCTGAAAATATCCGTCGACCTGTCTGCGCGTCTGCTCGCTGATTGCGACGGTTCCGGTTCGCGCGAGCGATTGCAGGCGCGAAGCCAGGTTGGTGGTATGTCCGATTGGGGTGTATTCAACCTGCCCGTCGCCGGTCGCGATCGAGCGGACCACGACTTCGCCCGTGTTTACACCGACCCGAATCTCGATCGGTGCGCGCCCGTCGGCCTGGAGCTTCGAGCCATACCGTAGCAACTCCTCCTGCATCCGCAGCCCCGCATACAGCGCGCGTTGCGGATGGTCCTCGTGGGCGATCGGCGCGCCGAACACTGCGAAGATGCCGTCGCCGGTCGACTGCACCACGTGGCCGTCGTAGCGCTGCACCGCCGTGATCATCAGCTTGAGCGCGGGGTCGACGATCGCGCGCGCTTCCTCGGGGTCGAGGTCCTGCTCGAGCGCAGTCGACCCCTTGATGTCGGCAAACAGCGCGGTGACGGTCTTGCGCTCGCCGTCGATAGCAACGGCTTCAGAATTCTCGACGTCTACGCGAATGCCGGAGGGAGCTGCGCTTGATCTTGCCTGCATAGGCCGCTCGGCTTCCCCGCTTAGCGAGGTCGCACATTGCGCGCAGAATCTGGCTTCAGGCGGGTTTTCGAACGCACACTTTTGGCATCGGCGCTTGAAGGCTGTTGCACACTGAATGCAAAACTTCGCCCCCGGGGGATTTTCAGTCTTGCAGCTCTCGCAGCGCATCGGGGGTTGACAAGTAAGGGTGTCGTCCGGCGACCCTATGGCTTGACAGCCTCCCCGCGGTGCTTTTTGTACATCTGGTCGCGCCACTCAAACACTGCGGAATACGCCGAATCGTCGGCCGAGGGCTCGATATACACAGGCCGCTCTGCCCGCGAAAGGAAGAAGACTTCATCAGCAGGCGGCTTCAGCAGCATCAGCATGCACGCCGTGGACAAATCTGCCCTGGTGAAAGTGTCACCGACCAGGTATTGCCGTCCACTCAACGTATGCTTGAGGCTGATCAAGAGTCGCTTCACGATGAGCCGGGCTTGCTCTTCTGCGTAGGCCGAATGTCCGTACTTCCTCGCGAAGTACTGTGCCTCCTTTTGCGCTTCGGGCGCGCTCGAACGGAGCAGACGCCCGTTGATCAATATTCGAGCTTGTGGACCCAGTAGATTGATTGCCAGCTCCTCCCAAAGCGTCACTTGAGCGCGGTCTTTCTCCAATCTCGGCAAGAGCGGTGGCTCGGGCCGGGTGTCTTCGAGCCACTCCAGAATTGCAGTCGAATCAGGAATCACCTTTCCATCGGAGATTAAGACCGGCACCATGGTTTGCCCGGTCAATTTCTTCACTTTTTCTTCATCGACGGGACCAGGCTCATGGTTTTGTTTCTCATACTTCAAACCTTTGAATGCGAAAGCCCAGCGGACGCGCTCGGACCAGGGCGACCCGTACATCGTAATCAGCTTCGGCATGCTCATGGGTAGTCTCCTTGAGTTTGGTCATAGTGGCTAAATGGCGCAAACGAGCACCCGCCACGGGTTGGCCGAGGCAGCTCCGGTCGAGCCCCTTTATCATCTCTTTTCAGCCCATCCCGCAAGCGACCGGTTCGCTCCTGCTGACCTATATGGGCAGCCAGCATGGTTGCGAACCAACCATTTCTCCCACTTTTCCCACTCACGGCACGCCCGCGAGCTCAACACCTGAAATCGGCATACCCGATTGACAAGCGAAGCGGACTGCCAAAAAAGCACATAAGACTGTGTCCTTGGGCATCAGGTGAGCCTCAAAAGAGGAGTCTTCCGCACGGTTCGAGGCAAGACAAAAATACTGGGCTGTTCCTGTACGCTCGCGAATCGCTAGACGTGTTTTCATCCAACCAGGTTAGTTAATTCCGATCGAGTGCTGGCAAAGCGGTGCGATCGATATCGCCATCGCTCGTCAACAGCAATGCATTCACTAAAATGAAGTCCGCATGCACTATCGACTCGGGAAGCTTCGCTTTTACGAGGTCCCTCAGTTCTCGAACCAGCTTTCGCCGACGAGCGGTTCGGCTGGGATCTTGCACATAGCGCGATAAGTTGTCGTTGAAAGTCTCCGGCTGCGGCCATGCGACAGAAACATCAGTTGCCTCCTCGCAAGCAGAAAGCCGGCGAAAGAGTACGTCGAAGCTGCCGTCCGAACGGCAGGCAGCCCAACTTATCTCTGCATTGTAACCGAACTCCTCGGCCAAGGCGCGTAGTTGATCCGGATAGATACCGCGAGTCGGTATGTTACTCAGTGCTTCTCTGAGACCGCCGGCGGTCCCTGAATCATCAAAGTCTGCGAGCGTTACCAGCGCTGCCATGTCCTTCTCGATGCGCGCGTTTGCGACACGTTTGATGGCAAGTATATCGGTTCCGTTTCGCAACAGATCACGTACTGTATCCAGGGTCAACCCAGTCCAATCGAGCCATCGAGGCTCAAGGCGTTTCGGCTCGCGTGAATCGACGTATAGGATCACATTATATCGAAAGCGGGTCATCTCATTGTCGGAAATGCCCCACCTCGGCTGAATCTCGACCCGGGAGACCTCAGGATGGCGCCGTTGCCATTCCAGAAAGTATGCAGGTGCTATCACCAACTCTCGTTCCTGGTTCAGACGCCGGCGTATCCGATCGCGAAGGTCGACCACGCTTAGCGAAGACGGCGCCTGGAACAGCTCGACCGAGGTGGCAAAGGCATCTAGCAGAGACAGGCTCCGCACGTCTCCTATGAAGATCGCGCCGAGAGAGTTAGCCGCGTTGAGCGCCCCTTCAAGCACTTTTGTGAGTTGCGCCAGGCTAGGCAGATACTGCACAACAGAATTGAGAATGACGGTGTCGAAGGAATGATTGTCGAGACCATCGAAGTTGTCGGCTTGACGTTCCAACAGAGTTATAGAACCACTGCTCGCCCCAAGGGCTGGCAACTGGTTTCTTAGAGATTTCAAAGAAGCCGGCGAGAAATCCATACCGACATAGCGCCTGGTGACTGATGCTAAGCGCAGTAGGATCAGTCCAGTGCCACAGCCTATCTCCAAGACCTCAGCCGGATGCAGCGACAAGATCTCCTCTACGGTGGTGTCTATCCACTCGTGCATCTCCTCTACGGGAATTGGCTGCTTCGTATAACTGCTGTGCCAACCATCGATATTGAAGCCGGCCGAGGAGCCCGGAACCTTTTGCAAACGGTCAAAAACCCTACGCCATTCCTTGGTGTGCTGATCTTCGATCTGCTGCCTCGCCCGAACGCCATCCAAATAACCTTCCTGGGGCGCCAGGTACGCGATCACCCTCTGATCGAGCGAAGGCGATTCAGATTTGATAACCGCAACTTGACGAACTCCAGGATGTGTTCTCAGTATATCTTCGATCTGAGCCGACATAGAAGCGTCGTTACCGGATGCTCGTGGTGGGGGAGTGGCGGGACTCATCACCTGCCTTCTTAAGAACAGCGGCGGTTAACTAACTGAATTATTCGAGGGCGGGCGATTGCTTCGTAACTAGCCCTTTTTCCGCCAGAAGCAGCACTTGGAGTCCACACGGACAAGGGGCTCGTCGATGCGCCGCTCTGCGCGGAATTCATCAATGGCCTTTCGGCAATAGGTCCACGAGGTCTCACCATAGTCGTCGATGATCGCAAATCCTCCGATAGACAGCTTATCATAGAGGTTTACCAGTCCGTCCCTGGTCGATTCGTAAAAGTCGCCGTCCAGTCGGAGAATGGACAGCGTTTCGATCGGCGCATTCGGAAGGCTATCCTTGAACCATCCTTTGAGGAATCGGACCCGATCGTCGAGCATCCCGTAGGCACTGAAGTTTCGCTGCACGTCTTCAAGACTCACCGCGAAGTGGTTGTAGGTCTTCTTCATGACCTCTCCCTGATGAGCCTTCGCCTCGAGTGGGAACTTATCGGCGTCGGGTTCCGGAAGTCCCTCGAAAGAGTCAGCCACCCAAACCGTCCTATCGGTGACACCGTAGGCCTTGAGCACCGCGCGCATAAAGATGGTTGCGCCGCCACGCCATACTCCCGTCTCGATTAGATCACCGGCAATCTCATCCGCGATAACTTGTTCGATGCAAAATTGCAGATGATCGAAGTCTCTGCAGCGATAACATGGAGACCGCGGAACTGTTGATATAATGACGGATAAATGAATTGACAAAAAGCAACTCATTCTTCTGATCGAGGTTAGGCTCCCGATGAAACAACGTATTAGTCAATGAGCGCTTCAGAAGATCGAGATAGAGCCCTATAGCAGACCCCTCAAGGCGCAAGTGTGGAGGATCGGCGTTCTTGATAGCGTTCATCGAAGACCAAGCATCCGCGCCATTCCGCTGATGGCGCAAGAATAATTCGTCACCCTCTTATCTCGTCGCACAGTGTCGCAATCAAATCGATTGAATCTATCCGATCGATCTCGAAATCGAGATTCGAAAAGTCGATGCCGAACTGTTCTTCTAGAAATGCGACTAGCTGCACGGCTGCCAACGACTCGAGCCGTCCACTCGCGAAGAGGGACTCGGTGTCCTCAAAGCCCGTGGTATCATCCCTCTCGCGGAGCAAGTCGTCCATGAAAGCTCGCAGTTTAGATTTGCCGTTCAAATCCATCCGTTAACCCCAAAACAGTGAAATAGAAATGAGAAATGCTCTCGCAACGAATATGGAGAATGAGGATACATGAAGACTTCGAGCAGGCAGTAGGCCACGATCACTTTGAAAGATGGTAACGCCTCTCGACGCAACCAGCCATCCTGAGCGATCTGGTGCTGACCTCTTTTTCATTTGAGACAATCCAATACCGATCGCAAGCACTGCGCAATAGAACATATAGTTTTGCGAAGCGAGCACCGTTCTTAGGAGACCCATCTGCGGTACCGATTTAAGTTCTTTCATCATATGAAAGATCCAGTTGCCGACACCGGCGGCCATAAAGGTGGCGACGAAGAGGCGGAGTCGCGTGTTGCCCTTGAAGTATCGAAGGAAGGTTGGAAAGAAGAAGACTTCGACCAGTAGCTCTTTGAAGTAGTAGTAGTACCGATTCCAGAAGTCGGCGAAGGTCTTCGAAGAGAGCGGACGATAGGAGTTGCGCAGAATCGGATATCCGGCAATCCTGGCGCCTGCCACGCAGACGTTTCCAAACGTAGCTGTATCGATCATTCCCCGGAAGAACGTATAAACGATGCTAGCCCAGCAAGTGTACCAGGGTAAGAAATGTCCAGTCATGTGCAGTCTTAAGGCGTCGTCCAACGTCGGTATTCGCAGACTATCGACCGCAACTCGTTGCAGAGAGATTGAAATGGACTCGAGCACCCACACCCACATGAGCAATTTGAGACCTTTGAGCTGACTAACGGCCAAGTCCAGTGGGTTCTTTGCTTCGACCCTTCGAAGGTAAGCTGCGCCCTTTCCAATAGGTGTGGTCGAAGAACCCCAGAAGGGATGGAAGATACCGAACTGCGTCCAGATGGAGCTGGAATCTTTGGCCCTCATATCTTTCAGCGCATAACAAAGGAACCAGAAGAGGCCGGCGAATGTCCCTATGAACGACCACAGGGCGACGAGGAGTATCCCATGTAGGCGGCTCGAAACACCTAACAAGATCAGAAGTAGAAAGATTACGTGCATTCCAAGAATTGGCCGTCGTACGAACGCTCGATCATTCCAGCGTCGGACACAATAGAGCGCGGTTCCAGAGGCCAGAAAAAACATTGGAAGCATCGCCGTGTTCAGATGACGAACGATTTCAAGTCCAACGCCCTCCCGAGCAGCCACCAAGGAAGCGGATCGCCAGTCGATCCAGCCCGGGTATAGGAGCAGAACGCCGAGGGTCGCGACCGTAACGACGACGCTCCGATATTGTCCGGCGTAGGCAGCAGCAGCCGCGGCGACAGTTACTGGAAACCATAGCTCGCTGAACGGATGTAAGAGGATCGCGAAGAGAACGAAGAGCAGACCTTTGCCGAGCGGCGTTTGAACCAGAGCGACAAGGTCTGGATAGGTTTCAATAGGTAGAAAGCGCAAGGCAATGGCCTTGCCGTGCTTTTGTTCGTGCGGAGAACCCTCGTTGTCCGGGAGCCGCTTAGCTCCAATGCTCGCGCTAGCGCTCATGAGTTCTCGCCGTTCAGACGCGCCAGGAGAGCCTTGCGATCGGCCTTTCCATTGACGTTCATCGGCAGAGCCTCCACGGCGCGAATCGAGGTGGGCATCATGTAGGATGGGATCCGCCTCGCGAGAGCGATCCGAATTTTTCCGAGCTCCGCTTCCCTGGCAGCTACGAATGCTACAATCCCATCCGCTGTGCCATGCGCCACCGGCCACGCGACGGCAGCTACCAGTTCTGTACGGCAGACGGCGCGAAGGTGCGCTTCGACATCTTCCAGCTCGACCCTGTTGCCCAGTACCTTTACCTGGTTGTCGGTTCGTCCCAAGATATGGAACCGTCCGGACCCATCCAGATAAGCTAGGTCGCCGCTAAGGTACCATCTCTTGCCGCCGATGACCGGGAACCGGGAGGCTGTCAGCTCGGGCGCGCGGAAATAGCCGGTACCAAGTTGAGGTCCTGCCAGCGCCAACTCACCTTGCTTTCCCTGGGGGAGAAAATTCAGGTCAGAATCGACAAGGGCAGCTTCAGTACCCGGGAATGGGTACCCAATAGATATTGTGTCGCGCTCAGGCGTTATGACCGGGTCGTCGTGGCAGCGCATTCCTGTGCAGACAATAGTTGTTTCCGTTGGACCGTAGAGGCAATCGATCAGGCTGTTAGGCGCGGCTTCATGCCATGCGATCGCCGAGGTTCGCGGCAAGGCTTCGCCAGCAAACAAAGAATAGCGAAGGCTGGGCAACGAGCCTGGCTTTAATGCCTTCACGCGCTTCATGAGCGCAATTATAGAAGGAACCGAAAACCAAAATGTTATGCCTTTGTCCCGGATGAATTTGCCGGGAACCATAGCTTGATTCGGAGGAACCACATGAAGGGAAGCGCCAGCGTCCCAGGTGAGGAACATGTTGGAAACGGAAAGGTCGAAGCTCAATTCAGTGCTTTCCGCGACCCTATCGTCGGGCTGGAGCCGCTCCCTCTCCCGCATCACCGAAACGTATTGATGCACACTACCCGCCGAGATCACCACACCCTTGGGCACACCGGTACTGCCCGAAGTGAAGATGATGTAGCCGCCGTCGCCGGCGCCGACCAACGCTGGTTCATCAGTCCCGGACACGCTTTTGAGATCGCTCAAGGAACGAATCTCACGATCGGTGCGGCGCGGAAGGTACCGAAGCGCGTCGGCGTCCGGGACGAGTATTAATTTTGGCAGCGCTGGCGCGACGCGCTCCGTGAGCAGCAATACGCCTCGCGCATCAGCTATGAGAGCTTCGAATTCCGCGAGCGCCAGAATCTCCAACAGACGATCTTCTGGAACCCGCAAACTTATCGGAACGTAGGTGGCGCCAGACCAGCACGCACCTAACGTACCGGCACACGCCTCGAAGCTGCGAGAGGCGAGAACGGCCACGCGTCCTCCGCTCTTGACACCCGACGATCGCAATGCTCCGCCGATCCTACTTGCGACGGCGGCTAGTTCCGCGTAGCTGAGTTCGACACCATGTGCGGAAAGTGCGAGTCGGTGCGGATGCTCGCGGCTGTTGAGGAAGAGCGGCCGTGCGAGGTTAAAATTCACAGCAAATGTGAGATCCGAATCACGCACTCCACCAAGCAAACGACATGCCGAAGCATTGACAGTTGCAATTATTAACTAAATTTGGCTAAGCACGCCGAGATCATCTTACTCGCCCGCGAATGTTGCAGAGATGCCACAAGCGCATCCCTTCCGGTTGGCCGAGGCAGCTCCGGTCGAGCCCCTTTATCATCTCTTTTCAGCCCGTCCCGCAAGTGACCGGTTCGTTCCGGCTTGACCCATACAGACAGCTCGTAAGCTCGCGCGCTCGTCTGGCTCAGAAGTAACGATTGAGAGCAAGCGCTCTCAAAGATGGTGGAGGCGGGGGGAATTGAACCCCCGTCCGAAGGCCTTCCGGCGACGGCCACTACACGCTTAGTCTGCGAATTTTAGCTCGCGTCCGAAACGCCCACAGACGGGCTTTCCTGACGCCAGCCGGCTGAAGTTTCGGTAAGCCGCCCAGCCGGTGAACTGCGGTTCCCTAGCCCACTAAATGACGCCCCGACCCGCTGCCATGGGCGAGCAGCGGCGGGACGCTAGCGGCCCTTAGGCCGCCAGAGCGTAACCGTTATTGTCTGCGGGTAAATTTCGCAGTCTGCCAGTTTTACGGGTCGACAGCACCCGGCGTGCGACCATGGCCATATTGTCTTCGTCGAATCCAGTTCGCCCCCACGGAAAGTGGGTTTTCGATACGAGGCCAGTCGAAACGGTTACACCCTCAATCTAAGGCTCAGGCGCCATCTAATCAACCGCGCACTCCGGCCTCAGAGCATGCCTGACTCTACTCTTTTCCATTTCGTGTGCGGTCGCGCTCGCACACCGATAAGATCCGCATCGATGAGCGTCCGGCGGAAGGCGGGCAGCTTATTGCGCCCGAGCTGCTGCCACCCATGTGCATCACAATAGACGCCTTCTTGCCCGAGTAACTGCCAGCCGTCTGAACTATTGTACACGCCCGCGTAGCCGGCGTTGAAAAGATCGAACGGACGCTGAATTTTCCTGTTGCAATCGAATAACTGGTCAGCTGGTGCTTCTTTTTCGTACCAGGAGGGAAGGATGAAATCGGAGACGCTGTAGCCGCCCTTTTGATATGCACATTCCTCGGCGGAGCACGGATCGCACACTTCCATGGTGTAGAAGCACGCGCTCTTTTCGCCAGCGCGCGGGAGATTCCGCGGGTCCAAGGCACCATAGCTAATCATCCGATTGTCTTCGGGGTCGGCGAGCATCTCCAACAGTTCGTGACTCGCAGATATAGTCCAGTTGTAGCCCTCCTGATGTATTGTCTTCGCGAATACCTTCCCAAGCGGCATTCCTTCGATCGTCAGATGGTAACCGAGCCACGCGTTGTGGTTCTCTTCTGCCTTGTCGAGTATGACGAGCCACCAGGAATTTCGGATAGGTTTGTCGACGAACATTACCTGGGCATCGACTCTCCAGGCTGGAAAGAAGTCGTTCGATACCTGCGGCTGGAGAGCCTGGTGCACAAAGTCGTCGAGTACGTGGTCCTTGACGACGCTCTTGTCGCTTCGGTTCAGGACGGAGATCAGAATTTTGTTAGGCATCATTACTCCGGAGTGAGCCTTCCGACGAGACTCACAAGCGCCACGACATGGTCACGCCTGGATCGGGTAAATAGCAGCAGAATGTTCCCGTTTTAATGGACTTGTTGAATAACTGCTCCAGGTCCGGGTCGTTCCTGCCAACACGATCGATAGCCGCCCTGACCGCGCGCGTCACGTTGAGCCGGGCGCGCTCAGCGGCCGAGCCGGCACGCCGATCGCGGCCGCCGAGTCCGATTGCACGGCGCAGCTCCCTTGCGATCGCATCGATCTCTTCCTGGAGCCCCGCCGCCCGGTCTGCGTCGCCGAATTCCTGGGCGTCCTCGAGCTCATCTCGCAAGTCGTCCAGCCGCCTCTTATAGGCTGCCTTGGACTGAGCGTCGAGCATCTCGCCGGAATCATCGGAGAGACCGACATGAAGATCCTCGCGCTCCAAAACGATTCTACGGATCGTTTGCGGATCTTCGGCTGGCATTGGAAATTCGCCTACGCCGACCAGATCGAGGGCGTGAAACTCGACGCCCGGACTAGCCAGTAGACGCGCAATGTAGCTCAAACCCTTAATGTCTTTGAGCCGAAACGTTCGGCCTTGGTATCGTATGGTCCAGAAGTCCCCCTCACGGTGAAACTCGTTGTCAACCGATGCGGGGATTCCGCCGCGATCATTCAAGTTGTTGCGCTCGGGGATACCAAGCGCCGCCTGCGACTTGAGCTTTATGAGGGCGATGCCGAGTTCCGAAGAGGTGTCGAGACATTCGCGAAGGAGGCTCTGCGCGCGCTCGCGATCTCCCGGTCGGTTACGAGTCAGCAAGGTCTCCGCGCAGTAAAATTGGTTGTGAACGATCCAAAGCCGCGATCCCATTCGCTGATTGAATGGCATGGCGGCTTCGAAGTGCTCGACGGCTCGATCGAAGCGAGACATGGTTGCTGCCAATCGTCCGAGATAATGCTGAGCCGATCCGAAAGATACGTGCCATGTGAGCAGCAGATTTTGCGATGCGTGTGGAGCAAGAAGCTCGTACAGTACTGCAGCGCGGCCGCCATCACCGAGTTGAGCGCAAACCTCCGCGAGAAGAACGATGCAGCCAATCCATGCCATCTTGCGGGGTATCGAACCGAAGTTGTCTGCCGCCAGTCGATCGAATTGAATCTGCGCGTCCGCTTTATTTCCGCCTTCGCAGTAGCAAAGCGCCAGGGCGCAGCGCGCTGCGAACACGTCTGTAACGCGAAACGGAGAATTCGACGAGCGGTCGGCGATATCCTTGAAGACTTGATGAAGTTCGCCCAGACGTCCCTCCTGCCAGCGAAGCATAAACTCGATTACGCTGACGGTTTGCCGGAATTGACCGGTGCGCCCTTCGAGGCTCTCGCCGATTGCCAATGCGCCCTCGGCGATCTGCCGAGTTTCGTCGAGCCTTCCTTCGAGCAGAGCGATGGACGCCTCGCAAAGTTCGAGGATGCCGTGAGGCTGCTGCAATTGCGCGGCCAAA
Source organism: uncultured delta proteobacterium (assembly GCA_963842215.1). Classification (GTDB taxonomy): domain Bacteria; phylum Desulfobacterota; class Binatia; order Binatales; family Binataceae; genus Binatus. The sequence goes on from CAWJFQ010000010.1 coordinate 695,821, forward strand.
TCCCGAAATGCGGCAAGCTCTTCGCGCGCGGCTTCGATTTCTCCCATTTCCAACAGGCTGACGAAGCGCAGTTGGCGGCCTCGAAGTGTCCAGTGATTGCTCCTGTTTTTCTGCGCGAGAGATATGAGCTCCTCGAAGGCAGCGAATCGCTCCTGGAGATTTTCTGGAACCCAAAGCGACAGGTAGCTGTAGTGCAGCACGTAGATCAGGGTCGGAATATCGCCGAGTCGACGTGCGATATCGATCGCCTCGCGCGCGAGAGCGGTTACTCTTTCACTTTCATCCGACCAGTACAGCTCATGAGCGAGGCGGCTCATAAGCATCGCGCGCCGCCCGTAGTCATCGCTCTCAACTGCGCCCAGGGCTTCCTCGAGCAGCCCGACCAGGGCGCGATCGATGACACCGGCGTCCGTAATCGGCATGCCGCGGCCGAGCGCCGCGCGGGTCAAGTCATCTGGCCTGCCGAGACGGCGCGCTATCTCGGCCGCTTTTTCGAAGGTCTGGCGGCACTGATTGAAGAGTCCGGCCCGATTCATCGCGTCGCCGAGGGATAGCGTGGCCTCGAAGCGAAGTTGTTCGTCAGGGGGCGCCAGCAGAGGCAGCACGTCGAGCATCGCGCGATACAGCCGGACCGCCTCCTCGTAAGCATGGACGGCAAGCGCCTGTTCTGCGCCGCGCCGCGAATACTCCAACGCCTTATCTACGGGTCCGGCCGGCAGCGCCCGAATATAATGGTGCGCCACCTGTGCAAAGTGGGGCTTCTCGCCGGTGGGAGGGAGACGTTCGAGTGTCTCGGCGATTTTCAAATGAAGGCGCTGACGAGAGTCTGCCGGTAGATCGCTATAAAGCGTCTCGCATACAAGTGCATGGCTATAGCGGTAACGAGCAACCGGATGACCGACGGTGCCAAGCAGGCCGGACGTGACCATCTCGTCCAATGCGGCGTGCAATTTCTGGTCGGCGAGGGTTGACAGCTGGCGGAGCGTCGGCAGATCGAACTCACGTCCGATTGCAGAGGCCAGTGCCAGAGTCTCTCTCGCGGCTTCCGAAACCAGATTTACCCGCCGACGAATTGTGGAGCGAACACCCAGCGGGATTTCGAAGTTGGTGATCGAGGGCGGCGCGATCTCGGAACCAAGGCGACCTTCGCTGATCAGAAGCCTGATAGTCTCGTTGAGGAAGAAAGGATTACCTTCCGTCGCGCTATGCAGGGCGGCAACCGTCCTGGGATCCAGCCGCACTCCCGCGGTACGCTCGACGAATTCCGTGATGTCAGCCTCGCTCAAGCCGCGAATCACGATGCGATCGCCTTCGCGGTGAATGTCGTTCACCAACTCAGTAAGGCGCGGTTCAAGACTCACTTCGCTTTCCCGATAAGTGGCAACGAGCATGATACGCGCGGAGCGCAAGTCGCGAGCCAGGAAGCGCAGCAGCAGTAGCGAATCGACATCGGCGGAATGGACGTCGTCAAGAACGATCATCAGGGGCGTGTCAACGGCAAAGTCGCGAAGAAAATTCGTGATCGAATCGAACAACTGGAAACGTTCCAACTCCGGCGCTTGTGAACTCGAGCCCGACACGGAAGTTTCCGTTTCTGTTTTGCTCCGCTCCGGCTCCGCGAAACCGGCCGGCCGGAATTCTGGAACCAGATTGACAATCGCGCCTGCGCCAGGACCCATGTACGAAGCGATAGCGGCGGGGTCGCAGCCACGGATCGATGAACGGAGAACTTGAATCCAGGGCCAATAGGCTGGCGCGTCTCCACTCTCCCAGCATCGGCCCCACGCTACCTGAGCGCCGAGGGCAGCCCCTTCTCCCGCCAGCTCGTCAGCTAGCCTGGTTTTGCCGATGCCCGGCTCACCGGCCAGCAGAAAAAGCCGGCCGCGCCCGGCTACCGCGTCCGCCAGAGCGGAACGAAGTTCCTCGCGCTCCTGCTTTCGACCAACAAAGGTTGTAGCGGTTTTCAACGAACGATCACATTTGGCTCGAGTTGAGAATTACATATCGGTGGAATCGGAATGCCGATGACCACCGCTCGAACCGTGGTGCGGGAGAGCGGGGAGTCGGTCAGCGGCGGTACATGTCTTCCAGTCGCGTCAGCTTCTTAAGGAACTCTTCAAGGTGGCGCCGGATATCGGCGACGTGGTGGATGTTTTCATCTATCAAAGCACGAATGCTCGCTATATCACCGTGTTGGCTCTGCACTTGCGATGGCGTCATGTCGTGCCTTTGGACGCCGGGCATAACGGAGCTCGCCAGATCTTGAGCGTGCGCGAGCACAGCATCGATATGTTCGACCAAATGGCTCGGTTGCATCTTTCTGGCCTGTTGCTTAACAGGCTCGAAAGCAGTGCGAGAGATTTGTTCGGCGTGAGTGTGAATCTGACGGAAGTTGTCTTGAAAGCTGCTGGTACTCTGGAGCACTCCCTTCAGATCGTCAGGTAAGCCCTTAATCAACTCGTCGTGGTGTTTTCGTACGCCTTCGTCAGCTAGTTGACCCGGCATTCTGCTACCCCCCGCTAAGTTTGATGGCTGACAATAGGTCTCGTCCAACCTTAAGGCAAGACGTCGGTCAGTTCGCCACCATCGACCCTTTGGGTTCATGAGGTTTGAACAGCACGGTTCAGCCGAAAATTACGCCTTGCACCTTGAGACGCAACTCTCAAGGAGGTGAATAGCGATGGCTTCAACGCTTAACGATGCGCAAGCGATCGGCGCCGCAGCGGCGGTCGAACAGACCGAAGTCTCTGACGGCATGCGATTAGCACGCTACTGCATTCTGGATGAGCTGCCCGGTCTGATCTTCGGAATCGTCACAGTGATCTACATCGCCGTGTCGCTAACCGGGCTCGCTCACTGATGCGGTCCGACTCCACCAGATGGGGCACCCTCCGGGGCCCAATGCTAACCCCGTCGGGCCGGCTCGACGCGCCGCCGATTCCTGCACACGATCAGGATGACTTCGGCGCTGTCGATGCCGGTCCGGCGAGCGCAGAGCCTCTCTGTTGGCGTTGTTTGTGACTTCCGATTCGCTATCGGTCTAGCCGCGTATCTGCGTCGCCTCAGCTTGGCTGCTGCTCCGTTCGGCGTCATGTGACCAGCGCCCGGTCATAGCAGCCCTCGTCCGCCCTTATTTCTCCTTGATTGCCTGACAGGTTGCCGCAGTTGCCCATCAGGCATCTCGCTTGCATGGTTGCCTGTCAGGCAATTTAGTTCGCTCACCGGCGGCTCGAGTCGCGGGCGGCGAGTGGGCCAGCCTTGGAGGTAGGTTCCATGGGTGAATCCGGCGGATCGTTACGTAAGGAATGTCTCGGCTTCTCAGGCATCACCGCGATGGCAATCGCGCTGATTTCGCCGACCATGACGGCGGCGCTGATCGTGCCGTTGATGTACAGCAATGCCGGCAACGCGAGCTGGCTTGCCTACCTGTTCGGCACCGTGATGCTGCTATTCGTGGCGCTGAATCTTAACCAGTTTGCCAAGCGCTCGACCTCAGCCGGTTCGATGTACGGCTACACGGTGATGGGCCTCGGCACGACCGTCGGCAACCTGTCGGGATGGTGTTTGGTGTGGGCCTACCTGTTCATTGGCACGGCGGGGATGACCGGCTTCACCATCTTTGCGAGCACTCTCCTTGACATGATGGGCATCCACGTGCCGGCGCTGCCGCTGTTTGTCGTATGCGCCGCCAGCATCTGGTTCCTCGGCTACAAGGACATCCGCCTTTCGAGCGGATTGATGCTGGTGTTGGAAGGGTTGTCGGTTGCGCTGATTCTCTTGCTCTGCGCGATCGTGCTGTTCGGCCAGAAATCCGCGATCGATCCGGGCCAGATCAAACTGGCAGGTGCGTCGTTCTCGGGGATCAGCCTCGGCGTAGTGGTCGCGATTTTCAGCCTGGTCGGATTCGAGTGCGCCACCGCGTTCGGCGAGGAAGCGAGGAATCCGCTCACGACGATTCCGCGAGCGGTAATTGTCAGCCTGCTGCTGACCGGCGCATTCTTCGTGTTTGTCTCGTACACCGAGGTGCTCGGTTTTGCCGGCTACAAGACGACCCTCGACAAAATCGACGCGCCGCTCAACGTGCTCTCCGACATGATGCACGTCGGTTGGCTGAAGGCGCCGATCTCCTTCGGCGCGATGGCGAGTTTCTATTCGCTGGCCCTGTCCTGCATGAACTCCGGCGCGCGTATCCTCTATCCGATGGGAAAGCTCGGCGTGTTTCACAGCTCGATTGGAAGTTCGCACGAGACCAACGAGACGCCGCACGTCGCCGTGACCGTGATGTCGATCCTGATTTTCCTGTCGGCCGCCATCCTGACCCAGGTGTTCAAGCTCGAAATCCTCGACGCTTTCAACGACGCTGGAACATTTGGCGCCTTCGGTTTTCTCGGCGCCTATTTCCTCATCTCTATTGCGGCCCCGGTATATCTCAGCAAACGCGGCGAGCTCGGCGCGGCCGCGCTTACGTTCTCGGTGGCATCGGTCGTATTGCTGATGGTCCCTGCCGTTGGCAGCGTCTATCCGGTGCCGTCGTGGCCCGTGAATATCTTCCCCTATATCTTCCTGGGCTATCTCGCGATCGGATTTAGCTGGTTTATGATTCTGCGCCGCAACCCGGACTTCATCGACAGCGTCAAGGATCGAGTTCACGCAGAACACGGCGCCGCGCCTCTCAACTTGAGAGTAGTGACCGCCCCCGATATCGAAACGCGCGAAAAGGTGACTGCCTGAATCGACTGTCGCAAAGGCGCACGACTCAGGCGAACGCAAATGAGGGAGAACGGACACGCGATGCAACACGAAGAAAACACCGCGCGGCTCAGTGGTCTCGCTGTGGCGCTACCCGGTGAAGTCGATGATGGGAGAGGAAATTAATTCGAGCCTGGTCACCGAGCGCGGACTGCTGGGCGATCGGTCCTATGCCTTGGTGGATCTAACCACCGGCAAGGTGGTCAGCGCAAAAAATCCACGCAAGTGGCCGGGCATGTTTAGTTTCCGCGCGGCGTATGTCGAACCTCCCGACATGCACGAGGGTATTCCTCCGGTACGGATCACGATGCCCGGTGGCGTATCCGCAACCAGTACTGAAGACAATCTCGACAGCCTTCTGTCGCGCGCACTGGGCGCCAGCGTCTCGCTGCAATCGAAGCCCCCGGTAAGTCCGGAGCTCGAGGAGTATTGGCCCGACATCGACAACCTGGCCCATCGCGAAACAGTTACCGAAGAAGCGATGCCGCCGCAGACCTTCTTCGACGGCGCCGTGGTGCACCTCCTGACCACCGCTACATTGAAGCAGCTTCAGAGCGTCTATCCGCAAGGCAGCTTCGAGGCGCGGCGCTTTCGCCCGAACCTGATCGTAGCGCCCGATGCTACCGACGCGGGCTTCGTTGAAAATTCATGGGTCGGACACACGCTGGCGATTGGCGATCAGGTGCGCTTGAAGGTCACCTGTGCGACCGGACGGTGCGTGATGACGACGCTGCCGCAGGGTGATTTGCCCAAGGACCTGGGGATTCTGAAGACCGCCGTCCTGGCCAATCACGCAAACGTTGGAGTGTACGCGACCGTCGAACGCGCCGGAGTAATCCGCGCCGGCGACACGGTGAGGATTGAGATGGAGTAGTCCCCCGCCAAAGATTGCGCAGCGATTCAGCTTCCCTGGCGATCGCGCCCGGTGGACAATCTTGGTTGCCCTGCAGGCATGCTTGATGTTACTTCAATCTCGATGGCGGGTGGAATCGGAATCGGGAAACCGCTCGAGCAGGTGCTCTCCACGCTCGGGACGCAACTCAAGACCTTGCGCAGTCAGCGGGGATGGACGCTGGAGAGGCTTAGCAGCCTCACCAAGTTATCGGAGCCGTACCTGTCGCGGCTGGAAAGCGGGAGTCGTCAGCCTTCGCTCGCGGCGCTGCTGACACTGGCGCAGGTGTACAGCATCCCGGTGCGCACCTTGCTTGACGGCGACGGACCCACGATGGCGCCTTGCAGAATTATTCGTTCGGGAACTTCGGCGCCAAGAATCGCCAACGGTCTTGCCTACCGCGCGGTGTCCGGCGGTGGCGCGCTGACCGGCTTGCAGGCGATGGAGATGCGAATCCCGGCGGGCCGGCAGCACGACAAATTCTACAAGCACGAGGGAGAGGAATGGCTGTACGTGATTTCGGGCGGGTTGAACCTGATTTTCGAAAACGAACGGCATTCGCTGCAACCCGGCGACGCGGCGCATTTCGACGCGCGCACACCGCATCGGCTGGCCCCACTCGGCAAGCGCGATGCGGTCGTACTGCTGGTGGCGTCGGCAGCTTCCGCTACGCCCGCGTCGTCGTAAAAGGTGCCGCGGCCCCCGACGCGCCGCGCACCAAGCCATACTTGAAGTGGACCCGCTCATGAAAACTGCGATCGCGATCAGGCATCTGCACTTCGAGGACTTGGGCAGCCTCGAGCCGGCACTTGATCGCGCCGGCTATCAGATCCGCTACGCAGACTGCGCTATCGATGACATCGAGGGACTCGATCCGGTTGCGCCGGATCTCGTCGTCGTACTCGGCGGACCAATCGGCGCATACGAAGATGATCTTTATCCGACGCTCAAACACGAGCTGAACCTGCTTGAAATGCGGCTTAGCGCAAATCGGCCGACGATAGGAATATGCCTTGGGGCGCAGCTGATGGCGCGCGCGTTGGGTGCGCGCGTCTATCCGTCTGGAATCAAGGAAATAGGATGGAGCCCGCTCATCCTCCGACCTGCCGGATGCGAGTCGGCGATTCGCCACCTGGGCCAGGACGACACCGCCGTGCTTCACTGGCATGGCGATACCTTCGACCTGCCCGCAGGGGCGACTCTGCTCGCATCGACAGAGGCCTGCCGCAATCAGGCTTTCTCCTGGGGCCGCTCGCTCGGCTTCCAGTTCCATCCGGAGGCAAAGGCCGCGCGGCTCGAGCAATGGTTCATCGGGCACGCTTGCGAAATCGCCGAGCGCGAAGCTGTCCGTTGCTACGCTCCGCGCCGATACCGCGCGTCATGCGACGCGGCTGGAAGCTCAAGCGCGCAAATGTTTCGACGAGTGGCTGACCTCGCTCGACTGATCCCTCATTCGACAATCAAAGTTCGATCGATTCTGACCGATTATGCGCGGTTAATAGGCACCGCCGAAACGTCGGGCAGCAGTCTGCCGCTGCACTTATGAGGCAATTCCGTTGCCTTGTAGGCAACTCAACCTTTTTCTCAACCTGGTCGTCACCGGTTGTCGGGCCTGAACTTTGCTTTGCGTATCCGCCATAATGCTGGACATCCCGCCACAATAGAGGACGAACATGAATACGGAAATGCTGGAAAAGACTGGAACGAATTTCTCTCACGAAGCCTTGATGAACGCCCGCAAAAACACCAAGGAAGCGATTGCCCTGCTGGCGCGTTCAATCGAGCCCGGGATGCTCGAGGAAGATGCCCGCCAGATGGCGAAGGAACTGCTCGAGCGGCTCGGCTCGCACAAGGGATGGCACAAGATCCTGGTTCGCTTCGGCCCCAACACCACCAAGAACTTCGAAGATCCATCCGAGCGTGGGGTGAAACTGGGCAACGACGATATCTTCTTTGTCGACATCGGCCCTGTGTGGGGCGATACGGAAGGTGACGGCGGTGAGACTTTCGTGGTCGGTCAGAATCCCGATCCCGACATGAAGCGGTGCGCCGAGGACGTCAAAAAAATCTTCCACACAGTGCGAAATCAATGGCTTCAGAGCGGAATGACCGGCAAAGAACTCTACGATTTTGCCTACAAGACCACGGCCGACCTCGGCTGGGTGCTCAACATGGAACTTACGGGTCATCGGCTCTCAGAGTTCCCGCATAGCGCTTACTACGACGGAACGCTGGCGGCGGTATCCATACGTCCTTCTGCGAATCTGTGGGTGCTCGAAGTTCAGGTCAAACATCCGACGAAACCGATCGGTGGCTTCTTCGAGGACCTGCTGCTCGAGGATAAGGACTACATTTGAATCGCGGTTCGGGCGGATAGTGTTGAGCGCCCCTGGTCGAGTTTTCCTTCTCGCGCCCGCCCCTTATCTGCGCCGCCCTGGGCAGATAAACTCGCCCTGCAATGGCACGTGAGACCCGCAACGGCAAACCCGCCGCCGACGGCTTCGACCTGGTGGTCGACAACCGCAAAGCGCGGCACGACTTCTTCATCGAGGAGACCCTCGAGGCCGGCCTCGCGCTGACCGGCACCGAGGTCAAGTCGTTGCGGGCGCATCGGGCAAATCTGCGCGACAGCTACGCGCGCATCAAAAACGGCGAAGCGTTTCTCGAGAGCGTGCACATCGGCGCCTACGCTCCCGCGGGCCAGTTCAGCCACAAGGAGACTCGCGCGCGCAAACTCCTGATGCATCGGCGCGAGATCAATCGGCTGTGGGGGCGCGTGCGCGAGAAGGGCTATTCGATCGTACCGCTGAAAATCTATTTCAAAAACGGCCGCGCCAAGGTCGAGCTCGGGCTCGCCAAGGGCAAGCATACCTACGACAAGCGCGACGTGATCGCGCGCCGGACCTCCGACCGCGAAATCGAGCGCGCCCTGAAAAGCCGCAATCGCTAAAGCGCCCGCTCGCTCGCGGCCAGTTGCCGCAACTCCGCCGCCAGGCTCTGAAAGCCGGCGACGCTCCCCGACAGTTCCGCCGCGCTGATGCCGACGCTTCCCAGGACGCTCGCAACGGTGTCGTGAAACCTCGCCGGCTTGATCGCGAATCGCCGCGACTCGGCCAGCGCGCCTTTCTCATTGAGAAAAAATCTGCGATTCAGCGCATACAGCACCAGCGTCATGAAACCCGCCGCCCGAAACAGGCATCCCGCGACGTACATCACGTCCGCGCGCGCGGCCGGCTTCGCGGCGATCGAAATTTCGAATTCTGCATCGAACAGATGCTTGCTGGCGGCGGCGATGCGGAATTTTTCCGGATATTCGCGCACCATCGACTTCAGTTCCGCCAGCGTGCTGTTGGCCGCGAACAGCGGACGGCAGACGCTGACCTCGCCCGCGTAAATCTGCATCTGGAATCCGAGCGGATGGCCGAGCTGATGGACGCTGCGCACGCGACCCGCGCCACAGTCCTCGATCGCCGTGCGCACTGCCCCAATCTCGCGGTAGAGAAAGTCCACGTGATGGCCCAGAATCTCGAGCCAGCCGCCGCCGTTGACCCCCGGCCCCCATTCGCCGAACGAAGTCACCAGCCCGTCGGCATGACGATCGTCAAGCTCGCGCGCCGCACCTCCGAGCGCTGCGGTAGAGAAGGGACGGGCGCCGTCGTAGTAGATTCCCAGGTCGATATCGGATTTTTCGTCCGCAGTACCGCGCGCCCGCGATCCGCCAAGCACGATCGCCGATATTCCGTCGATCTTGCCGACGCGGTCAACGACCCGGCTGATTACGTCTTCGATTTCACGCGACTCGGCCACAGGTCGAGCTTAAGTCGCACGTCAGAATCGAGCAACGAACGCGCGACCCGGGATGAACAGGTTGGCGAGTAGACGGAACTTCACATGCGCGGCCTCGTGGCCCATAATTGAGCACTATGGTTCACGACTTTGCCGCTGCGCATCCCGTGATTACCAATTTTCTCTCGAACCTTCTTTGGGAAGCGCTGAAAATGCTCGTGTTCAGCGCGCCAGTCTGGGCGCTGTGTCGATGGGGTTTCGGTCTTCTCAGGACGATTGGTCAGAACATCGCCTTCTGGTTGACGGTTCCCCTCATACTGAGCGCCGCGACGTTGCTATGGTTCAGTCCTGTTGCTCCTGTTCCTGCTCCAACGCCCGACCTGCTCGGAAGTATTGATGCCGTGAACGTATTTCAATCCAATGAATGCCAAACTCCAATGCCCTATCCAAACAACGATCCCGATGACGTTTACCTTCTGATTGCCGCAAACGTGCGAAATAGCGGCTCCCCAAGCATTGCCGACAACTGGTCCCTCACGATTAACTCACTGTCGAAGGGGTCGATCACACCAGAGGGATTTCAACTGTCAGATAGTGGAACAATGGTGCTGACAGACCCGACTACGAAACAGCAGTTTCCTTACAGCGGCCATGATGCGTTATACGAAAAGGCCTTCGACAGCCCCGTCGGGCAAGGTGCTGTCGTAAGAGGCATCCTTCTTTATCGTATAAAAGGCTTTGCGCCCGCCGATATTACGCATCCTGGTACCGACTATAAGTTGAGTTTCACTGATATCCTCGGCAAAGCTAAGACCATAGATTGGAAATGGCCCGAGATAAACCGCCCGATTGGCCATTTTGCGGGACTGTTAAGCCCAACCGTCCCCTCGCCCGATGCGCTTCCGACCACAGCACCGCGAACGGCCCTCGACTTACTCCGTTGATCGGACACAGAACGGCGCGACTCGCGAACAACTTGGAGCGCGTTGGTTTGCTGGCTGGCGAACGCTGAAGGCCCGCTCCCAATCAGATGGCTTCAGCATCTTGCTGTCGCGCTCTTGAAGATGTCGGGATCGTTCCGATTATTGAATCGGAACGAAGACGCGGCGAGGGAGCGATAAATACACTTCTTGCTCACTTTGTGATAGCTGCAAATGATTCCGAGCTTCCGCATCGACCCTCAGTAATCCAGATTCTGAGCGTACGCGACGCCGCACACTTACCAACGTTTCGCCAGGATGAACTAGTTCAGCCTGACAACTCCGCTTGCGACGTGACATGCTACTCGATCCCTTATGGACAACAGTCAGACTGCTCTTCAACGCTCGCTGAAACTTCCTCGCAAGTCTCATCTCTCGACCTCGGACCGCGTCAGATGCGTCAAAAAAAATTTGATGGAACGAAGCTACTGGTGGTGTGCTCATCCTCAGACCACTACTGGTGGTAGAAGTTGCCCTTTTCTGGCTGATCGACCAATCGCAAATCGCTCCCGTAACTGCCTCGAACCTCGCGATCGCGCCTGCGACCGCCGGTCCTTATGACGCGGGCTGCTTCGTGTTTAACTACCTTCGATGATCGCCGCGGTTGAAAACTTCCTCAGCCAGTCCGGACCCTGGTCGCTGGTCGTGATCTTTCTCGTGATCGCGCTGGAGTCGTCCGCATTCCTCGGCCTGGTTTTCCCCGGCGAGATGATGGCGGTGATCGCCGGCGTAATGGCCTCCGACGCGTTCTTTTCACCGTGGACAGCATTCGCCGCGGTCGCCGGCGCCGCGATGCTTGGCGACCTCACAGGATTCACGATCGGTCACACCCGGGGGCAGGCCGTGTTGGCGCGATGGTCGTTTGCACGCAGTCAATACGAAAAGCATCGCGAGCGCATGGAATACTATTTCGACCACTTCGGCGCGGCGACGGTCTTCGTCGGCCGTTTCGTCGCCGTCGGGCGCGCCTGCGTTCCCTTTGCTGCTGGTCTGTCCGGGATGCGCTTTCGCCAGTTCGCGCCGATCGCGGTACTCGGAGGTCTGGTTTGGGCGTCAGTCGCGGTCGGCCTTGGCTATACCGTGGGCTCCAACTGGAGCCTGGTCGAGAAGTGGCTCAGGTCGATCAGCCTCGGTATCGCGGTGCTGGTCATCTTGACCGTCCTGATGGCCGTCTTGTGGCGATCGCTTGCCCGGCGGCAGACCCAAATCCTTGCAGCATGGAATCGGCATCTTACAGGACGCTACGGCTTCAACCTGACTCCCTATGTGAATTTCGCCCGCGAGCGCTTCTCGCCACGCAGCTACCTCGGCCTTCATCTTACTGTCGGCTTGATCACAGTGGTGGCGATGACCTGGCTGTTCGACGGTATCGTGCACGCGATCTCGGCCCAGGATCAGCTCGGCGGTGTTGACAGGACGGTCGCGCTATTCTCCGCCGCTCAGCGCACACCAGGGCTCGACGTGCTGGTCAAAGTGATCGCGACGCTGGCCAATCCGCTATGGCTGGTCGTCATCGTCGGCCTGGGAGCTATCTCCTATAGGCGCCGCCGTGGCGCGAGCGCGTTGATCGCGGCGCTGGCATTTCTCGGCACTGCCTACGCGCTCGCATTCGTCCTGCAAGTGATGTTCGCGAGGCACGCCGCCAATCAACCCGAGTTGTTGGTCAACGGCTTCGCCGGCTTTCCCAGCGCCGCGCTAACCGCGTCAACCGCAGCCTATGGAATACTCTGCTACATGCTCGCGTCTGGAAGCGGGAGCTGGGGTCTGCAAACCCTCTACGTGGTCGCCGCCTGCTACATCGTGTCGTTGATAGCGCTGGCCGGCATCTACTCGGGCGTGGCGCTGAGCGCGATCGTCGGAGGATTTGCACTGGGTGGATGCTGGCTGGCGATCTGCGTCACCGGCACTCGCACCTACAATCGATTGCGCAATGTGAGTATGGATGTCTCTTGACGATTTGACTCTCGCGGCACCAATCCCAACAGCCACTTTTTTGCCGTCGGGTTTCCGAGCGGCATTACCTTGACATCGTGCTCGCATGCTTTCACGGCGACTGACTATCGTCCGCACTTTCCTATAATGACCACTTTGCGCTTCTGACTATTCACCTCTCCCATCTCGCAATCATTGGCGCACCTGCTGCCGCAAGCCACTTCAGAGGAACGAATCTTGCGTTTAGCGGGATTGGCGAACTCGCGCTGACGGGAGAAGTTTTTTTTCTGCGTTACGGCGCTCGTCAAAGGGGAGCTTGAACCAGTGAACGTGAGGAACGATCCAGCCACTTCAGTCGAATCGATCTCGGAAACCTCCAACATATGGCGCAATCGCCCTCGGGTGCAGCCGTCCGCGTCAATTCAAGGTTCAATTCCAGTTCCGCAAGCCGACAGATACATGATGGCAGCGTTCGGCTTGATGCTCCTTGTGCTGATCTCCGTCGGGGCAGCCGGCTACGCCAGTATCCGCGGCGCCCTTGCCGCCGCCGACTCGGCCGCAACTGACTCCCATCCAGCAGTCAGCAGTCATGAAGCCGGCTCGGACCGTTTCACCACACCGGCCGTTGCGCTCGGCCTGATCGCGGCTCTGCTGCTGGCGGTTGCGGTAGCTCCGGCGCGAATCAAAACCGTCAAATAGTCAGAGCTTCATCGTATGCAGGCAAACAAGGAAATGAATCGAATCTTATCAACGGAAAAGGCTACGATGATGTTCAAGTGCATAGTCAGTCAAATCTCAGTTGCGGCATTAGTAGTAATCGTAGCTATGGCCGGGTCGGCAGCGGCAAACGACAATCCGCGGCCTATCGTAACGTCCACCAGTCCGGTCAACGGCGCCCAGGACGTGTCGGTCAACGCTAGGGTCACGGTGAACTTCAGCATGCCGATGAAATGCAACTCGCTGAACCCAAATACATTCAAACTCCATGCGTACAAGCTGATTCACATCGCAGCGGGAAGCGTGACTTGCAGTGGTAACAGCGCGACTTTTACCCCGTTGGGCGCGCTGGCAATCAACACGCTGTACAAGCTGAAGTTTGTCGGATCCGTCAAGGGTTTTAACGGCAGAGCATTGAAAACTGACTTCGAGTCGTTTTTTACGACCGGTGAGAACTTCACCACCCCGACACCAACCGCCACCGCGACTGCCACCGCAAGTTCGACTGCCACGGCGACCGCGACTGCAACTTCGACCGCCACCTCCACCGCGACGGCAACCTCGACTCCTACTCCTACCGCGACCCCCACCCCCTTCGCACCTGCGGTGATTTCCACCTACCCGGGAATCGTAGGCTGCGGCGGACAAGCAGCGCCGAGCGGTCAGACCTTCACGGTAACCTTCAGTGAGCCGATGATGGTCTCGAGCCTGCAAGCAGCTTTCTTCGTGTCAGTGCCCGGCGGAGGACCGTTTTCAATTCAAGTGCCAGGAACTGTCACTTACGACGCGACTAACGATATCGCGACCTTCACACCAACCGGCGGAGTATTCCCAATAAACACAGTAGTCAGCATAGCTGTCTTCGGGGCTGAAAGTGCGTCGGGCCTGACGATGCCGGGAGAGTACGACTTCTCTTTTATGACAGGACCAGGACTTGATACGACGGCTCCGTTGGTAAGCTCGACGAATCCACCTAATGCTGCAATCACGACACCTACTAATCAGTCGATCGTAGCTTCTTTCGACAAAGCTATCGACGCCACCACTCTTACCGCAGCCACCTTTATTGTCACCGGACCGCTGGCAGTGCCGGTTACGGGCACGGTGACGTACTCTACGGTTGGCAATACCGCAACCTTCACGCCCGACACAGTGCTCGCGATAACCACTCCTTACACTGCAACCATCACCACTGGCGTCACCGATCTTTCCGGCACCGCATTGGCAAACAACTACAGCTGGACCTTTACGACCGGATCCACCACTGACACTACTGGACCGACAGTCACCTCTATTAGCCCCGCGCTAAACGCGCCTGGCGTTGGTATCGATACTTCAATCAACGCGACTTTCAGTAAGCCTATGAGTCCTTCATCGTTTAACCAGGTGACGTTCACCTTGATGGGACCTTTCGGGCCAGAAATTGGGAATGTCTCTTATGATGTTCCCGACCAGATAGTAACCTTCACGCCACAAGAAGCCCTATCAGCCAGCACCTTGTACACCGCTACGATTTCACCGGCGCCTCAGGATCTGAGTGGTAACTCCGTAGCGACCAATCCTTCGTGGAGTTTCACCACTGGCATCACGGCTACAGGTCAGTCGGCGCTAGACCTGGGTGCTGCCAGTAATTTCGCAGCCCTCGCTCAGACCAGCGTCAGCAGCACTGGTCTGACTGTCCTCAACGGTGATCTTGGTGTAACTCCTATGGGCACCGTCACGGGATTCGCGCCTGGGGTTGTCAACGGTACGATACAACTCAACAACACACCCGCTGCGGACGCGCTATCGTCCCTGACCACCGCATACAACTCGGCCGCCGGTCTGTCGGGAGCAACCCTGATTCCCGAAAATCTGGCGACACAAACTCTGACCCCGGGACTCTATCAGGCAGCTTTGGGCGCCGACTCGTTCGAGATAACCGGTGGAAACCTCACCCTCGACGCCCAAGGCGATGCGGCCGCGGTTTGGATCTTCCAGATGCCGCTATCCACACTCACTCTGACCGCTCCGAGCTGCAACGTCGTGCTGGAAAACGGAGCACAGGCTTCCAACATCTTCTGGCAGGTTGGCAGTTCGGCAACTATCGGAGCGGCCTGCACTCTTGAAGGAAACATACTCGCCGACACCTCAATCACAGTGGGTACCGGCGCTACCGTCAACGGACGATTGCTGGCAGGTGCGATCGCTTCAAGTGGCGCAATTACGCTGGACGGCAATATGACTACTCTTCCTGTTTGCTACTAATCGGCTGCCAGCGCGGCTCCTGGGCCTCGCTCGATAGCCCCCAACCAAGAGTGCTCCGGCGCGATGCCGGAGCACTTTTCTTTGTTCTCCTGAAATTCTCGGGGTTGCCGAACGTGAATAGCTGTACTAACGACGAGGCTGTAATCTTTGTTCGTTGGGGTTTGTGCGATGGCTAAAGACGGAATCCTTTCAGGTATCAGGGTGATCGACTGTGGCACGTATATCGCGGGGCCGGCTTCCACCACCGTGTTGTCGGATTTTGGCGCGGAAGTCTTCAAGATAGAGCGGCCCGACGGCGGAGATCTGTGGCGTCTCTTTCCCTATCTCCCCGGCACTCCGAAGTCGGAATTGAACTACGCCTGGATACTTACCGGCCGCAACAAGAAGAGCGTCGCGCTCGATCTCGCCAGTCTCGACGGCCACGAAGCTCTCCTCCGGCTCGTGAAATCAGCCGACGTTTTCGTGACCAACTATCAGGCTCAACTGCTGACCAAGTTCCATCTCACCTGGGACGAGTTGCACGCCGTCAACGAGCGCCTAATTTTCGCGCACATCACCGGCTACGGCGAGAAAGGCGACGATGCGGATCTGCCCGCGTTCGACGCGCTGGCTTATTGGGCGCGTTCGGGTCTGATGACCAGCGTGACCGGCCGCGACGGAACGCCCTCCGGTCCGCGGCCCGGAATGGGCGATCATCCGACCGCGATGGCGTTGTTCGGCGCGATCATGCTCGGTCTCTACGATCGCCAGCGCACCGGCAACGGATCGAAAGTCGGCACTTCGCTGATGGCGAGTGGCGCCTGGGCGCATAGCTGCGATTTGCAGGCGCGCATGCTGGGCGCGACGTTTCCCAAACCGCTCCCGGGGTCGCATCCGATAAATCCGCTCTCGGCCGGTTACGTCACGCGCGATGCGAAAGTGTTCCTGCTCATCCAGCTCGACCCCGAGCATGAGTTTCCGCGCCTGTGCAAGATGTTCGGTGCGCCCGAGCTCGCGACCGATCCGATGTTTACCGACGACGCCGGCCGCACTGAACACGCCGCTGAGCTGTTCGCGATTCTGCAGTCTCAGTTCGAATCAAAGGATCTCTCCGAGTGGCGCGAGGCGTTCAAGCAATACGATATCAAGTGGTCGCTGCTCCCGGTGCTCGACGACGTTGTGAGCGATCCGCAGATGCGCGCCTCCGGGGCCTTCGTGGAGTTCGACTATCCAGGGCACGGCACCATCGAGACGATTGCCAGTCCGATCTTTGTTGCCGGCGCCGACAAGCGAAAGCCCGAGCCTGCACCCGAGGTGGGTGCGCATACTCGGGAGGTTTTGCGTTCGCTCGGCTACACCGACAGTGCGATCGACGACATGGTCAAGCGCGGGGTCGCTGCCTCCTGTTAATTAAGCGGCGATTGCCTTCTGCAGCCAGCTCACGAGATCGCGCATCACCTCGTCGCGATTCGTTTCGTTCAACATCTCGTGCCGGCCCTGCGGATAATACTTTTCGCTGATGTTGGCGATCCCGGCCGCACGATATCGTTCGGCCAATGGCTTCACCCATTCCAGGTCGTGATTAATCGGATCCTTGTCGCCGGCGAAAATGTAGGTCGGCAGGTCCTTGCGAATCTTCGCGAGCTCCGCCGGATCGACCAGCCGCATCACGGACCCTACCATCGTCTCCATCGCCCGCTTGTTTATTCCAAAGCCGCAGAGCGGATCGGCCTCGTACGCATCGACTGCCGCATTGTCGCGGCTCAACCAGTCGTGCGCGGTCCGGGCCGGCTCGAAGCCGCGATTGAAGGCTGCGAGATCCGCCTGTTGCGAAGGATCGATTGGCAGCTTGTCCAGCGCCGCCGATCCCGAGAGCACCAGGCCCGCAATAAGCGCGCTGTTGTCGATAACGTACTGCTGCGCGGCGAACGAGCCCATGCTGTGGCCGAGCAGGATCAACGGCAAACGGCCTTCTCGCGTGCGGGCCAGCCGGGTCAGCGTCACCATGTCTGCCACCAGGCCGTTCCATCCTCCCGTTCCGAAATCGCCGAGCGATTCGCGGCTTGCGCTACGCCCGTGCCCGCGATGGTCGTTGCTGTAGACGTGAAACCCGGCTTGGTTGAGAAACTCCGCCACGTGCCCGTACCGGATCGAATGCTCTCCCATGCCGTGGGCAATCTGCACGATTCCCACCGCCTTGCCCGGAGCACGCCATCGATAGTAGGCAATCTCGAGTCCGTCCTCGCTGCCGAAAGAAAAGTCTTCGCGACTCATGCGGGTGTACCTCCGCGATTTGTCCAACCCTCAAGCCAGCGCAATACTACAAAATGAATCGCCCCGTCGATTCCCTTTTGACGTTGCCGCCTACCGCGCGGTAGCTTTCACTTGGATTGACTCGAACCGCGACCATCCTGGAGTGACGTCATGAAAGATCCGGCATACGAGGCAGGTTTGGCCGTTCGGCGTCGCATCCTCGGCGACGTGCATGTCAAGCGCTCGCTGGAAAACGCGACCGCCTTCGATCAGGAATTCCAGGAACTCGTCACGCGCCACGCATGGGGTGATATATGGACGCGGCCCGGACTGGACCACCGGACCCGCAGCCTCATTACTATAGCGATGCTCGCCGCCGCCGGCCGTCATGAGGAACTCGAGCTGCATGTTCGCGCCACGCGCAATACTGGCGCGACTCCCGATGAGGTAAAGGAAGTCCTGCTTCAGGTCGCGGTCTATGCGGGCGTGCCCGCGGCCAATTCCGCGTTCCGAATCGCAAAATCTGCGTTCGAGAAAATGGCTAAAGAGGAACCGCGATGAATACTCCCGCCGGTTATCGGCGTGAGGCCGCCGGCGCTCATCCGCCGTATAATCATTCTTCGTATATCAGCACCCACAAACGAGCGCCGGGATATGCGCCGCTAAGACTCGAACACACCTTGTCCGAAATTACGGGACCTCGCATTGCGCCCGAGACTCTTGCACCCGGCGAGAACGACATGTCGCACTTCGACGGTGGCGAGGCCCTCGGCGAGCGAATCATCGTGACTGGTCGCGTGCTCGACGAAGATGGTCGCGCGATTCCGCACACCATGATTGAAATCTGGCAGGCGAATGCCGCCGGCCGCTACGCTCACGTCGAGGACCAGCATCAGGCACCGCTCGATCCGCACTTTGCCGGCATCGGCCGGTTGATCACCGACGAGCGCGGCGCGTATCGCTTCATGACCGTCAAGCCGGGCGCGTATCCGTGGCGAAATCATCACAACGCATGGCGGCCCAATCATATTCACTTCAGCCTGTTTGGTCCGAGCTTTGCCACTCGTCTCGTTACCCAGATGTACTTTCCCGGCGATCCGCTGCTGGCTCTCGATCCAGTCTTCAACAGTGTCCCTGACCGTTCCGCGCGCGAGCGGCTGATAGCTGCATTTGATATCGAAGTGACTATTCCGGAATATGCACTCGGATACCGATTTGACTTTGTATTGCGCGGCCGAAATTCCACTCCGGTGCTAAGTTGAAATGAGTCCGCTGCAAACGCCATCGCAGACGGTTGGTCCGTTCTTCAAGCCCGCGCTGATCCGAGCCGGACAGGAATTACTCGTCACGCCAAAAACCCGTGGCGAGCGAATCACTCTCGAGGGCCGTGTGCTGGACGGCGACGCCGCGCCGGTCTCCGATGCGATGATCGAGTTGTGGCAGGCCAACGCTGACGGCCGCTATGACCATCCCGACGACTCGCAGGAAAAACTGCTCGATCCCGATTTTCATGGATTCGGCCGCGCCGCGACCGACGAACGAGGATGCTTTCGCTTTTACACCATCAAGCCGGGCTCGGTTCCGGGTTCGGGCAGCATCCTGCAGGCGCCGCACATCAACGTTTCGATCTTTGCGCGCGGATTGCTGAAGCGCTTGATCACGCGAATCTATTTTCCCGGCGAGCCGTTGAACGCCGCCGACCCTGTCCTGAGTATCGTGGCGCCGGAACGACGCTCAACCCTCGTCGGCCGAATCGAGAACGGAGAACGAGCGGGCGTATTGCGATTCGAGATCGTGCTGCAGGGAGAGAACGAGACGGTGTTCTTCGACCTATGAGCATTCATCCGGCTGACTCTCAAATCTTCGGCACGCTCTACGGCACCGATGAAGTCCGAGCGCTGTTCTCCGACCATGCTCATCTGCAGTTCATGCTGGACGTCGAAGCTGCCTTGGCCCGCGCCGAATCAAAACTGGGTCTGATTCCTGCTCACATCGCCGACGTGATCGGACGCGCCGCCCGAGTTGAGAACTTGCGCCTCGACTACATTGCGGACAGCACCCGCCGCGTCGGCTATCCAGTCGTCGCGCTGGTCAAGGAATTGGGCCGAGTCGCGGGCGAGGAAGCCGCACGCTATATCCATTTCGGCGCGACCACGCAGGACATTCTGGATACCGCACTTGTTCTGCAATTGCAGCGCACGTTTGCCATCGTGCACCGCGATTTGATAGCGCTCGCACGCGCGCTCGCCACGAGAGCCGCACGCTTTCGCGACACCCCGATTGCCGCTCGCACCCATCTCCAACACGCCGTTCCGACAACGTTCGGCCTCAAGTGCGCGATGTGGACTGCGCCACTTGTTACTCATCTCGAGCGACTAGGGCAGGCCTCGCCGCGAATTCTTGTCGTTCAATTCGGTGGCGCAGCGGGCACGCTGGCGAGTCTCGGCGCGAACGGACTCGCCGTCGTTGAAGCACTCGCGCGCGAACTCGAACTCGGAGTTCCAAGTTTGCCATGGCACACACAACGTGACGGCCTTGCCGAAACTGGCGCGCTGCTCGCATTGATTTGCGCAAGCCTCTCGAAATTCGCGCTCGACATAACCTTGATGATGCAAACCGAAGTCGGCGAGGTATCTGAGCCTCACGACGAGGGCCGGGGTGGGTCGTCCACGATGCCGCAGAAGCGCAATCCGATCGCCAGCGAGTACATTCTGGCAGCGGCTCGCGCTGTGAATGCCTTGGTACCGGTGATGTTCGGATCGATCACCGCGGATCACGAGCGTGCAACCGGGCCGTGGCAAAGCGAATCGCTCGCGTTGCCGCAATGCGTCGCGCTTACCGCGGGAGCGCTCGCCCACGCGCGTTCAATTGCTGAATCGATGACCGTCGACACCGGGCGCATGCGTCGCAATCTCGAACTTACCGGCGGATTGATAATGGCTGAAGCGATTGCGACTGCGCTTGCTGCCCCGCTGGGTCGGGCCGCCGCTGAGGCCGCCGTTGCGCGCGCCTGCGATCGAGCGATCGCAGAGAGTGTGCCGCTCGCGACAGTCCTGCGAATCGATCCTGAGCTGCGGCCGCACCTGTCCGACGCCGAAATCGATCGGTTGACCAATCCTGCTCTATACCTTGGCTCGGCCGGCACCTTCGTCGATCGAGTCGTCGCTCGCGTTTCCGCGCTCGGCTGACAGCGCTCGTCAAAGGAGGTCCCAAAAAATGGCAGGCAGTTCACCGCACGACCCTCCTTTTCGCGCCGACCACGTCGGCAGCCTGCTGCGCCCGCCCGAATTGTTGAAAGCTCGGAGCGAACGCGCCGCGGGCAAGATCTCGGCCGAGGAATTGCGCGCTATCGAAGACCAGTCGATTCGCGCGGTGATCGGATTTCAGGAAGGCGTCGGACTTCAATCGATTACCGACGGCGAATACCGCCGCGAGATTTTCTATTCCGACTTTTATTTCCGGGGCCTCGGCGGCGGCACCGTCGCCTACGATCCGTCGTCGATCGACGATGTTTATTTCATCGATCGCGAGGGTCATAAACTTCCGCTGCTGGTCCCGCACGTGCAGGCGCGGATGCGCTGGCACGCTCCTATTCACGTCGAAGATTTCAAGTTTCTTCGAGCAGCTACCTCGCGCACTCCTAAAATAACCATTCCATCGCCGACCATCATCCATTTCCGCGCCGGCCGCGCGAACATCAGCCGGGATGCGTATCCCGATATCGATCTCTTCTGGGACGACATAATCGATGCTTTCCGCAAGGAATTGAAAGTACTTGCAGACGCCGGTTGCAGGTACGTACAGATCGATGAAACCACGCTCGCGTCGCTGAGCGACCGCCGAATCTGGGAACCGATGCGAAAGCGTGGCGACGACGCGCGCACGCTGTTGCTCGAGACCTATCCGAATGTGATGAACCGCGCATTTGCCGGACGCCCGGCGACGTTGCACCTCGCGATGCATATTTGCCGCGGTAACAATCAGAGTCACTGGAGCGCCGAAGGCGGCTACGATCTCGTCGCGGATACGCTATTCAACAAGATCGACGTCGACTCTTATTTTCTGGAATACGACACACCGCGGGCCGGGACTTTCGAACCGCTGCGACTGGTGCCAAAGAACAAAACCGTTGTGCTGGGACTCGTCTCGAGCAAGTTTCCCGAGCTCGAATCCAAAGACGCGCTCAAGCGCCGCATCGACGAGGCTTCCAGGTTCATCGATCTCGACCAGCTCTCGCTAAGCCCGCAATGCGGCTTTGCGAGCACCGCGCCCGGCAATCGCATCTCGGCAGCAGACCAGCGCGCCAAACTCGAATTGGTGGTCGAGGTCGCAAAGGAAGTTTGGGGCCAGTCCTGAACCCTTCAGAAGAGATGCCGGCCGCCATCGACGCGGATGCATTCGCCCGTCACGAAATCCGTCTCGACCAGGAACAGCACTGTCTTGGCGATCTCCACTGGACCTCCCCATCGCGCGAGCGGGGTAGCCTCGATCACCTGCGCATTCTCTTCGGGCGTGAGGTTGGATGGAGCCTCAATCGGCCCGGGCGCGATCGCATTGACCAGAATCTCGGGCGCGAACTCCAGCGCCAGGGTCTGAGTCAACGCGACCACTGAAGCCTTCGATACATAGTACGGGGTGTAGCTCTTGTAATGCGGTCGTCCGGTCGCCGGCAGCCAGTCCGAGAAGTTTACAATTCGACCGCTGCCGCCTTGTTTCATGATCGGCGCCGCATGAATCGAAAACAGGAACGCGCTCTTGGCGTTTGTATCCAGGCTAGCGGACCACGCCGCGCCGTTCGGATCGGGCGTCTTCTGATATATCGAAGCCATGTTGATCAAAATGTCGAGACGTCCCAGCGACTTCACCGTTTCGCTGACCGCCGCGACGATTTCTGTCTCATTGGTCGCGTCGGCCCGAAGCACCGCCGCCTTGACGCCCGCTGCTCTTGCCGCTGTCGCTGTAGCATCAGCAGCGTCGCGGGAGCCGCGGTAGGTCAGCGCCAGAGAACATCCGCGGCTTGCCAAGGCACTCGCTACGGTCTGTCCGATCCGGGCGCCCCCGGTGATTAACGCGACCCTTCCCTTGAAGTCCATATTGCCTCTTGGCGGCATTCCTTCGACATCATACCGCGCTGCTAGCTCTGGTTACTCGCGCTTTCGCAAGTCAAGATCAAAACTACTGCTTGCGCGTTGGATTTACACTAGTCTAAACCGATGGTAATTTCGGCCCACGATTTCCGCGGACCGCGTCGATGCGCATCCGCAAATTCTTCGTCTCAAAGTCGAATCAACTGCGAATCGATCGAGGGTATTTGAGTGGCACAGAATGATGGCGGCTCTGCCGAGCGTCGAGGCCACCCCAAGTCGCAGCCAACCTCAGCCGCGAAGACGGGAGTGTTCGTCTGCAATGGCGAATATTGGACGGTCGGCTACGCCAATGCCACCTTCTCGCTCAAAGACATCAAGGGACTCGGCTATCTTCAACGACTGTTGCAACATCCCGGCGAAGAATTTCACTCACTGGATCTTCTGAGCGGTCCTGGCGCTGCCGCCACTTCTGAATCCGACGGCTCGGACAAAGCTTCCCTGCTTGCAGGAGCCACCGTCAGCGTCGGAGGACTCGGCGACGCCGGCGAGATGCTCGACGCCAAAGCCAAGCAGGACTATCAGCGCAGGCTCATCGAACTCAAGGAAGAACTGGAAGAGGCGCGCGAGCGCGGTAACGAAGCGCGCGCCGCAGTAGTCGAGTCCGAGATTGACTTTCTCCATCGCGAGATTGCCCGCGCCGTAGGGCTTGGCGGTCGCGACCGGCGTGCGGGGTCCGCAGCCGAGCGCGCCCGGCTCAACATCACTCGCGCAATCAAGTCTGCGGTGCAAAAAATCGCGGAGCACAACAGTCAGCTCGGCGAGTTGCTGGATCGATCAATCAAGACCGGATCGTTCAGTTGCTACCTGACGAATCCGCGAACCCCGATGACGTGGCAGTTTTCGCTCGAAGGCATCAAGCCTTCCGTAGTCGCCGATGTCACTGCCCCGGTTTTTTCCCGTCCCGAAACCAGTCTTGTGCAATCGCTCGCCGATCGCACTACGTTCGTCGGCAGAGAAGCGGAACGAGCCAGCCTTCGTCGCCTTCTCGAGCGCGGTCTCGCCGGTGAGGGTGGAGTGGCGATGATCGGCGGCGCACTGGGCGTCGGCAAGACTCGAATTGCCGCGGAATTCGCGGCCGAGGCTTCGCAACAGGGATTCCTCACGCTCGTCGGTAGCTGCTACGATCGCGAAAATTCTCTTCCCTTCAATCCGTTCGTTGAAATTCTCGAGGCCGCGATGGCTCAAGCGCCAAGCCAGGAGGCCTTTCGAACCGCCCTCGGCGACGATGCCGGCGAGATGGCCCGCTTGATGCCTCAGCTAAGGCGTCTTTTCCCGGATCTTCCGCCGCCTCTGGAACTTTCGCCTGAGCAATCGCGAAGGATCCTATTTAACGCGGTTGTGGAACTTCTCGGCAGGGCTGCGGCAGATGCTCCGATTCTGCTTCTTTTCGAAGACCTGCATTGGGCCGACGAGGGGACCCTGTCTCTGCTGAGTCACATTGCGCGGTCCATCTCGAAGGTCCCGGTTCTTATCCTAGGTACCTTTCGCGACAATGAGATCGATTCCGCCGGTCCACTAGCGCAGACTCTCGACGAGTTACTGCGCATCCACATGCTGGAGCGGATTAGCCTGCGAGGCTTACCGCATGACGCGGTCGCCGAGATGATCCGAGCGCTTAGCGGCAAGCAGCCGCCGCAAGCTATCGTCAACCTTATCTATTCGGGTACTGACGGCAATCCTTTCTTCGTCGAGGAGCTATTCCGTCATCTTGTCGAGCGCGGCAAGCTCATGGATAGCCATGGCGAGTTTCGGCTGGATCTCAACCTTGGCGAGATCGACGTACCGCAAAGCCTGCGCCTGGTCATAGGACGCCGTCTCGCGCGACTAAGTGACGCAGCGCGCAAAATTCTGGGTCCCGCCGCGGTCATCGGACGTTCATTCACTTTCGAACTGCTTGAAGCTTCGACCGACCTGGATGCTGACACCTTGCTGGATAACGTCGAGCAGGTTGAGAAGGCCGGGCTGATCTATTCGACCTTGGGCTATCCCGAGGCGAGCTTTCAGTTCTCCCATGAGTTGATTCGCCAGGCCGTTCTCAATGATCTATCCCCGCCGCGTCGTCAGCGGCTGCACCTCAATGTGGCCAATGGGATCGAGCGCGTTCACGGCAACGCCCTGGAGGATCAGGCCGGCGATCTGGCGCATCACCTGTGGCAAGCTGGACGCGTTGCTGATGCTGATAAGACCGTTCTCTACCTTGCGATGGCTGCGCGACAAGCGCTTAAGCAGAGCGCCTATGAAGGAGCACTTCGCTATTTTCAGAACGCCTTGGAACTCCTCAAGGGTCTGCCTTACTCACAAGAGCGCGCCCGGCGTGAACTGGATATTCAAATTGACTATGGTCTAGCGTTACTGGCTACCAAGGGTTGGTACGCGCCCGAGATGGGAAGCACTTATCGGCGTGCCTATGAGTTGTGTCAAAGTCTCGAGGACGATCCCAGGCTCTTCTCAGTGCTATCCGGCCTCTGGAGTTATCATCTGGTTCGTGGCGAGCACACCTTGGCCAGCGGGTACACCGACGAAATGATGCGCCTGGCCCCGCGCTTACAGAATGATGGAATGCTGGTTCAAGCTGATTGGGCCTCGGGCTGTAGTAGATTCTTCAAAGGTCAATTTGCTGATGCTCATGCGAATCTCGAGCGCGGTCGCGAAGTATACGATCCGCAAAAACACCGAACCCTCGCGTTCCAATTCGGCCAGGACCCTTGCGTCAGCTGCCTCTGTTTCGATGCTATGACTCTCTGGATGCTCGGATATCCCGATAAGGCCGAAGAAAAAGCGCGCCAGGCGATCTCTCTGGCCCGCGAGCTTGGTTATCCGTTCACTCTCACCTGGTGCCTTTCCATGATTGGTAAGTACTATTCGATGCGCCATGACTATGGGAACGCGGAACTGGTTATAGCTGAAGGTCTGGGGCTTACCAAAGAATATGGATTTTCTTTTTTCGAAGAGTCTCTTATTGCCTATCGCGTCATCGGTGCCGCTGCGCAGGGAAAAATAGGACAGATGACTGCGGGCGGGGGCCGCACCGGCGGATTCGCCGCTGCGGGCTACGAGTTAGCGCATACTTGGGCCAGGTCCGCGATAGCGGAAGCATTGGGCAACCTCGGACAAGGCGATATGGCGTTGGCTTTGCTCGACGAAGCGCGAGAATTGATGGAACGCAACGATGAGCGATACGTTGAGTCCGAAATACACCGAATCAATGGCGAGTTGAAGCTGACGCAAGCCCGGCGCGATTCTTCTACTCCGGCCCGAGTGCGTGAAGCTGAGTCGGAAGCGGAGCAAAGCTTTCTCAAGGCTATTGAGATTGCGCGTGAGCGCGGCGCAAAAACGCTGGAGCTCCGCGCCGCTACCAGTTTAAGCCGTATGTACTTGGGCGCTGGTAGAAGTGAAGAGGCGCTTAGTATTCTACAGCCAGTTCACGATTGGTTCACCGAAGGATCCAATTGGCAGGAGCTAAAAACCGCCAACGCCGTGTTGTCCGATCTCAAATCGTCTTCAACGCTCGCCGCCGGCCTCAAGGGCGGTGGCTCTTCGCTCGCTCGCTGAACATCGCTAACGTCGTGTCTCGACGGTCAACCATCAAGGCGCTCGTTATTGGTGCATCCGGGCACCTGGGTAATGCAATCGTCCGCGCTTTACTGGATAGAAATTACCAGGTCACTGCATGTAGCCGACGAGCCTTGCCACCCACCAACCTGGTAGGGC
This sequence comes from uncultured delta proteobacterium, assembly GCA_963842215.1. Lineage (GTDB taxonomy): Bacteria > Desulfobacterota > Binatia > Binatales > Binataceae > Binatus. Next base: position 722,214 of record CAWJFQ010000010.1, read on the forward strand.
TTAAGGTCCGCTACACATCGGGAGACGCCGACACGCCGGGCCAGTTCGACAAATGGATATCCGACCAGGACTTGGTCGTCGACGCTGCCGCTCCCTATCCACTCAACGTTCTTTCGCCCGTGAGTGAAGTCGGCAAGGATCCTATCGCTCACGCTGATCGGCGAACGCGATCGCTCCTTGCTGCGGTCTGTCGGCACAAGGCTCGGCTGGCGTATGTCGGCTCGTTCGTTACTCTTGTGCATCCACAAACCAGTGCGCAGCAATTCCAATATCAGATGATGCGTATGGCGCATCCATACTTCGAAGTGAAGGAACTGATCGAGGCGCAAATCCTGGAGGCGAGCCGCCGCGGACTGGCCGTCGTCCTTGCAAATCCGACCTACTGCCTTGGTCCCTGGGATTTACACGATCGAAACCTATGCACCATCCCATTGCTGCTTCGTGGCGAGATACCCTCTTCGATCAGCCAGATGTTGAATGTGATCGACGTGCGCGATGTCGCGGCAGCAATTGTCGCCGCCCTCGATGCAGACCGCTATGGTGAGCCTATCCAGATGAGTGGCCACAATATCTCCACCGCCGAACTCTATTCACTGATTTGCAAGCTGGGCGAAGTCCCACCGCCCAGGTTTTCCACTCCGGCCAGTTTGGCGCTAGCAGGCGCATACGCGATGGAACTGATGCTGGGGGCGATTGGTGAAAAGCCGCTGCTACCAGCCGGGGGAATGATGATGGCTAAATTGTTCGACTACATGATTCCCGGACGAGAGTTAGTGCAGCTAGGCGTCACGCCGCGGCCGATTTCTGAGACTGTGATCGATGCAATCAAGTGGTATCGCGAGATCGGCTATTGTTGATCCATCCTGGCCAGGTTCCAGGCTTCAACCAACTACTTTTTCTTTCGCTTCGTAGGTGTCGGCTTATGCTTGGTCGCCAGTGAGATGGTTTTATCGAAAGCCGGGTTGCGCTCCCAAACAGTTCCCACCCGCCAGCACATCTCATGTCCGGCGTCTCCTTCCATGGCTCCCGAAATCCAGAAGGGGTCGATCGGCGTCAAAGTGGATATAGGATAGAGACCACTGGTATCGCGTCTATCGGTTAGAAGTCCTAGCGTTTCGACGATAGGAAAGGTCGGATAGTCATAGACGTTGATCGAGAGGGGCGCCAGTGCACTCGCCGCCGGTTTGTAACCCTTAATTCCTGAAAAACTTCGACCAAGTCCTATTAACGCCTGGTAGTTCGTGAGTTCGGGGTTCTGCGCGTCCAGGATTTGTTTGAGTGCTATGCTGTGAAACCTGGTGCCATTCCAAAAGTGCTCCAAACCTAGCTGCTTCAAGTGCACCGCGATAGGAATCTGAGACGCGCTCCCGGGAGCGGAGAAGATTTCGAGCACTTTCGCCTGCTGTGCCTCCTGGCTCTGGCCAAGCTTCGGAAAGAGTTCGGTTTTGACCGTCAGAAGCAGATTGGGTCGGCTCGGTTGTGTGAGATCCTCGAGCCACCGAAGGTCCGGACTGCTCAAGTCCGACTTGAGGGCCAATCGGCCGTACACCTCATATGACGTTGCCGCGTTCCAATCAGTGCCGGTGAAAGCGTATATCGGAACCAACGCCGGGTGCTTGATGCCAACGTTCTTCTTGTCCCGCCACAACACCGGGACGGCGAAGGTAAGTTCGCAATCCGAATAGTCATTATCGGGGTCCGCCGCCGCGGTCATGTGTTCAAAGTTGGTAGCTACCAGGCATACAATCGAATATCTGGCGTCTTTAGTCTGACCTGCCACCTGAAAGTCAAAGAAATCGTTTTTCAGATAGTCATCGATCAGGTGCTGCAATTTCTTCTTTTCCGCCCTAAGCGGCAGAACTCGAAAGCTAATGCGCGGGAAATGATACGGCCCGCTGAGTTCCTCACTCGCACCGCTTCCTGTTCCCAGGTACGGGATCGTTCTTTGCGCCACATTGTTGGGTTTCGCGCCGAGCGTCCATTCAGTTGTGTGCGTTCGCCAGTACTGGTAATCAGCCAAACCGTAACGCAGATCCATCTTGAGCCAGAACGGCGCGAGCGGTCGCAGCGTCGACGCTGGCTTGCCACCAACGCTCGAGTATTCATTGGTCTGAATTCCCAGCGCTTGCACGATCGGCTGCGCCGCAATGTTGAGCAGATTGATGTAAATTCCGCCGGAGGTGTCGCCAGAGAGAGGGTCGAAGAGATATCCAGCATCGGTGGTCCGCTCAATTTGCATCTTCGATCCGACAATTGCCTGAAAGCACGCACCCGGCGAGCTGCCGACGTCGCGTACTTGCTTCATCGTAACGATGTTAAAAGGAGTGGCTCCATCCCGCTGATGTGGCCGCTCCAACGATGGTCCCTTCTGCGGCGATGCACGAAAAGACTCCGATGCGAACGCATTCAGTTGGCCATAAAAACGCGACAGCATCTCCTGCAGAGATTGAAGATCACGATCGGCGTAGCCAAATGGAAAGAAGCCCGTCGATTCGAACGCGCTGTACGCAGCCGCTATCGAGCCGGCTATAGCCCGCGGAATAGCAGTGAAAACATCGGCGATGGCCGAGGTTGCCGACAGAAAAGGCCGCCGTTGAAAGATTTGAAGAAACTCATCCGAGTCCAAACCTTCGCGGAAGTGACTGCCCGACGTCACCAGGCTGATGCTGACCAGGCGACGAGCGTTACCCGGCTCGAAAATCGGCGAGGTAGGATCGATTTGGATTCCAGCCTTCGACCAGCCGTAGATTTCGCGACCTCCGGACATCGAGAGCGGGCTGTCGACAAAGATGAACGGGTATACCATCGCCCAGTCGGCGAGAACCCATTTGCCGTTTTCCTTCTTATGACATTGAAGCGGCACGCCAAAGGCCAACTCATGTTGGGAAAACCATCCTACGTTCTTCGATGACGAAGCCATCTTGCCGTAGTCGACGACCTGCATCAGAACCCACGGCGCCGCCGGCTTGAAGTGTATCGGCGAATGTTCGTCAAGGTTGAGGTAGCCGTCGCAGAATTCCTGCAGCCGCGTCATGCTGGCCCTCAGCGGATATATCTGCGTGACTACGTCGCTGTATTTCTGTTCGAGATGGGCCGGCAACGCGAGGAACTTACCCAGCGCCGAGTTAAAGCGAGGCAGAGCTAGCTTCGTTGATGTATTCCCGGCTGAATGGCTATTCTTACGCCCCATAGTACTTCGCTCAGTTCCGTTCGATCACCCAGGTAGGCATTTGTTCGAGGAAACTCTTGTCGCGAGAGTCAGCCAGGCCCGCGCTCAGAAGCGAGAATTCGTGAAGTGCAGCGCCCGCCAATCCATGCGCCATCTTCCGCGCATACTCAGTGCATTCATACCTGTCCATCAGTTTGCGTATCCACTTGACTTCCGCAAGCGTTCGTTCTTCCCGCGCCCTGCATAAGATTGCCGACAATCGCCCGCGCTCTTGCGGCGTCGATTCCCGAATCGTGTGGATCAACATCAGGGTCCGCTTGCCTTCCCAGATATCGCCGTTGATCTCCTTGCCGTAACTTTCATCGCCCACGAGGTTGAGCAGGTCATCCTGGATCTGGAACGCCGCGCCGAGAAAAAATCCGTAGCGAACGAACGGATCCAGATCCACCGAGTCGCGGCTGCCGATCAACGCGCCGACCCGGACCGGATAGATCGTCGCCAGCCAGCAGGTTTTCTTCAGCACCATTTCCAGGTAATCGGCGTCGCCGATCTCAGTCGCGTTGTATCGGCGCCAGCCTAGCTCCATCGCCTGGCCTTCCGCACATTCCCGTCCCATGCGCTCGGTCTCTTCGATGATCCTGAGCGTCAGCCGGTCGCCGATCCGGCCGCGATTTTCGAGTAGAGGTCTGAAGCTCATCAGCGTCAAAGTATCGCCGGCATTTAGCGCCAGCGGCACGCCGTGCAGCAGATGCAAAGTCGGACGGCCGCGCCGTTTCTCGCTGCCATCCTCGATATCGTCGTGAATCAGCAGCGCGTTGTGGAGCAGTTCGATCGCGACCGCCGTACGCATCGCGTCCTCGAGTGGCGCGCCGAACAGCCGCGCCGCCGCGATGCACATGCTGGGACGCATCATCTTTCCGCCGCGTAGCGGATAGTCACTCAGCAGGTCGTAGAGGTAGCGGCGCGGTTCTCTCGACGGCAGATATTTTGCCATTGCCGCTCGCGTCAGGTCCCCGTATTCGTGCAGCATCTCGGGAACCAGGCCGGACGTCGTACTGTTCATAGTCAGTGCAATAAACTAATCCGCAATTCGAATACTCAGTGTTCCGCGAGGCTCGCTGCTGTCGCGATTCACGATCACGCCGTTATAAGTTCCTGGAGGTTGGTTGTCTGGTATTCGAATACGCAGTTTGACGCGGCCTCGAACATTGTCCGGAACGAAACTGATATCGGTTACAGAGGGTTTTTTCGAATCGACCGAGTTCAAGCCAAGCGCGACCAGGGATTGTGCGTCGGAATTCGGCCGAAGTTCGATCGATACCTGGACCGGTCTCATTGAGAGTACCTCGATCGACACCGGCGTGGCTTCGGGATTCGGCGTGCTGCCAGGACGCGGCCAGACGTCCGGCGATGCCGTGTATCCATTTCGCGACGGATTGACCTTGGTCAATGTGGCGAGCGTCTCAATCCAGAGAGGAAGTGCTTCGGCCTGGAAGCGCAATACCCGTTCGAGAAGCTCCTGCAAGTTGTCGTTGGTCGCGCGAGTGTTGTAAGGCTGACTGTTCAACTCTTCAGCGGTCCGTCGCCCTTCGGCGATATATTTTTCGATCACGCTGTAAGCAAGTTCCACCCCTTCGGCCAGCGGGCCGCGGGCTGCGCCGGCACGCGACGCGTCGGAGGACGGCGGCTTGACGGCGTCGGCGCCTTTCGCAAGGTCCGGCCGTCGATACAGTTTCGAGAAATCCCGCACAGGCGATGTTCTGTCAGGATCGTCCCGACGAAGACGTTTGCGCTCGCTCATGTTCTATCCATGCGGTTCTCAGGGATGGTCGTACGCTACAATGTCTTCCAGCGCCGGCGAAGATGAAATCGCGTGAGCCGCCAGCCGGCCGGAAATCACGGCTGCTTCGACGCATCCGGTATCCAACCCGCAGGAAGTCCAGTCACCAGCTATTGTCAGATTGTCGTAGGTGTTGTCGAGCGGCGAGATACGGAACTTCTGCGTGCCGGGCAGCGACAGAACGTACCTTTCAGTGGGATTCACGTTCGCCGTCCAATGTTGAGAGTCAAAGCGAGCTTCGTTGCTGCCGCGTGCTTTGCCTCCGGGCCCTTTCTCTTTCGGGTCCATCAAGATGTCCCACCTGAATTTGCCGCGCCCCTTAACCGCCTTGAGCCATAGCTGTCCGATGTCATTGTTAAGGTAGCGAATAGCATTCTCACGAACTTCCAATCGTCGCCGCTTGGGATAACCAGCATCAGAAAGTTCCTTGGACGTCGCAGAGTCGTTCAGCGCGCTGCAGAAGTACGCGATAGCTCTAGGACTAACCTTCCATCTCTCTTCTGCAATCAGGTGACTCATATCGGCCCAGGTCTCGAATGGCTGAACGAACGCGGAGAGGGCTAGCGGAGGATCATTCCATCCCAGTTGTTCCATGTCCTCGCGAAGCCAAATCTGGAAAGCCTGCGTATTTACAGTCTTCAGCTGGGCAGCCATATCGTGCCAACGCAGGTCGCGCTCGATCAGCTCCTGACACACGTATGGGATAGCTCCCAGACCGATGCCAAGTACGACGAAATCGAAGTCATCGCCCACGCGCAAGGTCCTCGTGCCGGCTTTTCTCCTGTCCCAATGCGATTCGAAGTCCCAGTGTTCACGTTCTATCTTGTTACCATCGACGAACTGCGAGCAGTCCGGCTTGGATGGCCAACATGGCAATCCGCCGACATCTATCAGAGGCAAGTACTCCTTCCCGCTCCGCACTTTCGCCTGCACGTCGAATTCCAGCGCTTTGACGTAAGGGCGCTCCCCGGATGCAAGGTCGGCGGCATCCGCAAGTCTCACCTTTTCCAGGCGATGAAAGAATTTGAAAGATACCCCGCGCTTCTTCAGCAGTTCGTACATGGGCGCAAAAACGGTATCTCCCATGCCGGCGTTCATTTTCCAGAAAATTGCACCGCGCGAAGTGAAAAGCATTCGCAATGCGCCGCGCAGCGCAACGCCAGCCCCGTGTCGCGGGCGTTGGTAGTCGCCGTCTTCATATGCGAACACCAGATCGTAAGCGCCGCGGATCAGTGGCGACTCGATCGACCGCTCTGACGCACCATTGATTCGCAGCCACTCGCGAAAGTCGTAGTCGTTGATCGCGTCAAAACCCCGTGGATCCGTAACCAGTCCAAAGCGAAGAATTCCCCGCATACACGCCATCGCCAAATCTATTCCCTGCCATAGCAGCAGCAACTCAGGATCGTTCTCGACCATCGCCTCGAGTTGGCGGCGAGCGCCAGATGCGATCATTTCAAGCAATTGCACGATACCGTTGTCCTGGTACGGCGAACGCGCGAACACGATCTCGAGCACCTCGACGGCCTCGATCAAACCGGCTGCGGTCGCGATCCATCCCAAACCGAGCAGACGCGCGAATCGACGAGAAGGATCGCCTGATGCTTCACCGCTGTCCTCGCTTGGCTGAAATGTATCGGAAGGTCTGCGTCCCGAGCCTGCCGAAGTCCGGCTGCTCCGTTTCGCCTGAACGGCGAGCAGCAGAGTCCGCAAAATGCTCGCCGTACGTGCGAGATAAGAGGGGACAGTAAAGGGATCGTGCTCGCCAAGAGGATCCCCCGGAAGGCCGTCACCCGGCGGAAAGTACGAGAGGAAGCTCCAATAGGAGCCGTCTCGCGCCCGTTCAGCAAGACCGATGAAGGGCGCCGGAGAAAACGCATCCCGCCAGTCAGCGATTCTGCACTTGCGCCGGTCCCGCTTAAGTTCCGAGTAGCACTCGCGTATCAGCCGGAACGCATTCTCGTAGGACCCCATCCACAGATGCAGACCGTGCTCCTCAATTCGATCGGCGGGACCGCGGCCCGAAGCTCCTTTACCGCCGAGCCGCCAGCCGAGCTGATAGATCGTAACCTGGTATTTGCCTTTGTGCGTGGGGCGGCTCAGCTCGAAAGCGGCCGAAATCGAGGCGCATCCGCCACCGATGATCGCAACTTTGATCGGCTTCCGTTCGGCCAACTCATTCCTCGCGCGATGGATTGTTCGCAGCTGCGCAGCCGAACGAACCATCCAACATGTGCTTCTTTAGGTCAACTGCGAGAATGCCTTGCCGTTCAGACCGCAGATGACCCGAGTGCGAGTTGTTAAACGAAACCTTTCGAGCAAAATTTACCGTGAAAGCGTCAACAATAGTTACAACTGACTCGGTGGAGGCGCCTCGAGCACTTTTTTCGCCAGTGCAGCGCAACGCTCGAGGACTGCGGCCAATGTTTGCAGCGTTACCGGCTTCGCGACGTATTCGTCCATTCCAGCATCGAGGCATCGCCCGCGGGCTCCCTCGAGGGCGTGCGCCGTCATCGCGACTATTATCGTGTGCCGAGCGTCGCCTTCGCGCCGCCGGATTTCCGCGGTGGTGGCAAAACCGTCCATCTCAGGCATCTCGCAGTCGAGCAGTACGATTGGGTAACGCGCACTCGAAAGCGCGTCGAGGGCGGCCTTGCCACTGTCAGCCAGACCAACGCGATAGCCCAACCTTTGAAGTTGTTTCGCCGCCACTTTGAGGTTCACCAGATTGTCATCGACTACCAGAATGATTTGGCCGCCCGGCCCTTCATTTTTGTGGTTCGGCAGAAGAGGCGAGCGCGATGTCAGTTCGTGACCAGAGCGCTCAACGTCGTGCGTTTTCGACTCGAGCAGTCCAGGAAGACTTTCATGAAGATGCGATGGCCGTACCGGCTTGGTGAGCCATCCGTCGAAATTTTCGCGGCGGCGAGCAGTGCAAGCTGCGCTTTCGCCTACCGGGCTCAAAAGTAGCAGCCGCGTTTTAGCAAGCGCAGGGTCGGATCTGATCGCACGAGCGAGCGCCGCGCCGTCCGAGTCGGTCATATCGGCATCGATGATCGCAAGCTGATAGGGCCGATCTTGGCTGACGCACCGCCGCATCACGGCCAGCGCGTCAGAGCCGCTCGTAGCCGAGTCGGCGACCATTAACCACGACCGCAAGGCGTCGACGACGACAGCACAATTGGTAGCGTTGTCATCCACGACCAGCGCGCGCAAACCTTCGAGCTGGTAACCGTTCGAGTCGCGTGTTTGAGCGCGCACCGGCTTGGCGAATCTCGCCGTGAAATAAAACAGCGATCCCTTTCCCGGCTCGCTTTCGATTTCGATTTTGCCGTGCATGCCTTCTACGAGTTTCTTCGAGATGGTAAGCCCAAGGCCGGTACCACCATATTTGCGCGTGGTCGACGCGTCGGCCTGCGCAAACGGGGTAAAGAGCCCGGCTTGCGCGGCCAGTGGTATGCCGATCCCGGTGTCGCGGACTTCGAACCGAAAGACGAAAGCATCGGGTGTTTCGATCTGCATGGAAACGCGCAGGATCACTTCACCGGAGTGAGTGAATTTCAGCGCGTTGGCGAGCAGATTGTTGAGGACCTGCCGGAGCCGGGTGGGATCGCCTGAGACAGTGGTGGATACCTCGCGGCTGTAAGCCAGCATCAGTTCCAGGCCCTTGCGCTGGGCCTTTTCTGCGAACAACTCGATCGTGCTTTCGAGAACAGACGGCATTTCGAAATCGATTTTTTCGAAAACTACCTTGCCTTCGTCGAGCTTGGTGAAGTCGAGGATGTCGTTGACGATGTTGAGCAGCAGGTTGCCGCTTTCCGAGACGGTTCGCGCGAATTCCATCTGATCTGCCGTCAGCTCCGAATCGAGCAGTAATTCGGTCATCCCGATGATGCCGTTGAGCGGCGTGCGAATTTCGTGGCTCATGTTCATCATGAACTCGGACTTGATCCGCAGGGCTTCGACTGCGGTCTCGCGCGCAGCGACTAGCTGCGTGTTTTTGATCTCGAGTTCGGCCAGCAGACGAGCGCGGGTATCGGCCAGCCGGCTCATCACCAGCGCCTCCGCGGCGGCGGACCGGGTTTCGTCGCGCAGTTGAACTTCTCGAACCCGGCGATTGCGGTCGGCGACCTGCCTGCGATGCAGCAGATTGCGCAATTGCGCTTTGGCGACCGCGAAGTCTGTCGACTTCACGATGAACTCGTCGACGCCGGCGCTGAGCGCATCGCGCACGATATTGCCGGTGGGATCGTCGGTGAGGATTATGAGCGGAGTCGTTTGCCACTCAGCGGATTCCCGCATCAAGCGGAAAAACGAGTGGTCGATTGCAGCAGCTTCAATCAATATGCAATCAGCGCGGCGCACAACCAGCAGCTCCAGCGCCTCCTCGACCGAATTCGCAATCGCCATTTCATAATCTTCAATCAGCAGTTGCGCGGCGAGTTCGCGCAGGTAGGTGGGCTCGCTCGAGATACCAAGCAGCTTCTTGTTGCCGAACAGACTCTTGGCCGAATCGGCGGCGCGGTTGGCCTCGCGCGTGTGGGTGAGGGCATTGAGCCGGCTCAGGAGGAGCGCGCTGTCTTCGCTTTTGCGCATAAAGGCGTCGGCGCCCGCCTCGAGCGCACGGATTTCGATACCGCGCTCATCCGAACCGGTAAAGAAGACGCACGGAATCTCGCGCAACAGGGCGTTGGACTTGATGCGGCTGATGAAAGTCAAACCGTCGATTCCGGCCATCTGGCCGTCAATCACGATGGCGGCCGGCTGAATTTCGGCAGTCAGCCGCAATCCCTGCGCGCCACTTTCGCCCACCGCCAGCCGATATCCATTTGGTTCGACAAGCTCTTCTATCCACTCACGGAAGTTGTCGCTGGGATCGATCACCAGCAGGCTGGGCGGCTTATCTATCGTGCGGTCGGACCGCGCGACGCGTATCAGCTCCTGCGCGCAACTCAGCAAATAACCCTTCTCGTACGGCTTGCCTACGTACTCGTCGGCACCGGTCGTGAGTCCGCGCACGCGCGCACGGACATCCGCCTCCAGCGACAGCAGAATCACAGGAATCGACCGCGTATCGGGCGCCGCCTTCAGCTCGGCGAGGAACTCGACGCCGTCGCCGTCAGGCAGCTGGACGTCGAGCACGATCAGGTTGAAGCGCGATTCGAGCAGCGCGGCGCGACCTTCCGCCAGCGAGGCAGCCAGTGCGCAAGAATAGCCGCCAGTTTCGAAGGCCGACTTCAGGTCCATGCGGACCGTCAAACTGTCGTCAATTACCAGTACACTTGAACTCATGCGGACCTTCTGTCTTCGGGTGATTTCCGTGCCATCCTGGCGAGCATCGAGGCGACTTCGGCCAGTGGAGTCACGGCCTCTGCAGCACCCAGTGCGATTGCTTCTCGGGGCATGCCGAAGACGATCGAACTGGCTTCATCCTGCGCAATCGTCTGGCCGCCGCTGCGCCTGACGGCGAGCAGCCCGCGGGCGCCGTCTTTGCCCATCCCGGTCAGCAAACAGGCTATCGCCCGCGGTCCGCATTCGCGCGCGACAGACTCGAACAGCACGTCGACCGAGGGACGACAGAAATGGCGTTCCGCAGAGCCGGTCACGCGCAGACAACCACGGTCGACCACGAGATGACGATCGGGCCAGGCCATGACCACATTCCCACGGCCCCGAGGCGGGATCCGTTCACCGTCGATCGCAACCCGCACCGGCATTCTCGACAATTTTGCGATCCATTGCAGGAGGCCGTCGGCGAATTCCGGCGCGATGTGGATGACGAGCAGAATCGACAGCGGAAAATCGGCCGGAATCTGCGACAGCACTTTTGCGATTGCGGCCGGGCCGCCGGTTGAAGCTCCGATCGCGATGATCGACGCGTCACCGTGACTCAATCCCGAAGCCGCGTCCGCGATGCTCTCTGCCGGCTTGAGACCGCGCGAATGCCCGCGCACCACCGTCCGGGTGATCGGCCTGATGCGCGAAGCCATCTTGACCGCGCTGACTAATTCCAGTTCCCACACACTTCTCGGCTCGATTCCGGTGGGTTTGTCGAGCACGTCAATAGCACCCGCCGCCAGCGCATCGAAGGTCTGCAGGACCTGGCCGCGATTACTCGAAGAAGAAACCACCAAAATGGAAGTAGGGCAGTTGGCCATTATGTATTCAGTAGCGCTGACGCCGTCCATCACCGGCATCATCACGTCCATCGTCATCACGTCGGGGCGCAGACGCTGACACATTTCGGTCGCGGTGCGGCCGTCGGCCGCCTCCGCGATGACTTCGAGCGCGGGGTCCGCCGACATCACTTCGATCAATCGCTTGCGCACGGTAATCGAGTCGTCTGCGACCAGCACACGAATCGGCGGCATCGCCTTATCCCACCAGGCTGCGGACGGTTTCAGTCAGAGAGTCCCTGGTGAACTCGCCCTTGACGATGTAGGCGCGCGCGCCAGCCTCGGCGCCGCGCCTACGATCGTCGGCGCTGGCGCGCGTGGTAACCAAAATCGAAGGAACGCCCAGCAGATAATCGTATTCGCGAGTCAGAGCGACGAATTCAAAACCGTTCATTCCGGGCATCTCGACGTCGCAAACGAAGAGGCTATAGCGGCGCGCGCGCGCCTTCGCCATCGCATCCTCGCCGCTCACAGCCATGTCGATTTTGTAGCCGCCCGCCTCGAGCATGTTCTTAAGCAGGGTTCTACTGGTAAGCGAATCGTCGATCACGAGTATGCGCGGCGAGGCGCCCGCCTCCGGCATCAGCACCGGCGGGGCCGCATGCGCCGCTTCGAGCAGCGCTTCGGGGTTGAGCACGAGCTGCGGATTTCCCTGAGCGTCGAAAACTGCGCCCGCCAGCGGCGTTATGTGCCCGGCCGCCGAGGGCAGCGGATGCACGATCACTTCCTCGGCGTGGATGACGCGATCTACCCCGACCGCGAGAAGGTCCGCGCCGGCTTGAACGATAGCCGCCAGGCGCGGGCGCGTATCGGTGCGGCTACCAGGCTCAAACGGCCGGCGCATCGTCTCGGCCAGGCGGATAAATGGAATCGCGCGGCCCTCAAAGACCAACGATTCCCGCCCTGCCACCGAATCGATCGCGTTTTCGTCAAGCCGTGACGCACTATGAACGGCCTCCAGTGGCACCCATATCAGCAAGTCGTCCGCGGCCAGCAGAATGGCCCTGATCGAAGACAGCGATAGCGGCACTTCAATCTCGATACTGGTGCCGACTCCCGCATCGGTGCGGACGCTGACGCGGCCTTTGAAGCGGTCGGCAACCTCGCGGACCACTTCGAGCCCGATGCCGCGGCCGGCGACTTCGCTCAGCGACGTGCTGGTGGTTACGCCTGGGCAGAAAATAAGTTCGAGCGCGTGCTCGACCGAAAGTTCCGCCGCGCTGGCGGCGGACAGAACTCCGTGACTGACGGCTGCGCGGCGAACCGCGTCCACGTCGATACCGGCGCCGTCGTCTGAGCAGGTAAAGATGATTCGATCTGCATGCCGCTCGACCTTAAGGCGCACGTCTCCGAACGATGGTTTTCCGCGCGCGAGCCGGTCCGCCGGACTCTCGATTCCATGGGCGACGGCATTGCGGACAAGGTGCGACAGCGCTTCTCCCAGCGCGGAGAGCACGTGACTTTCGAGGCGCTGTTCGCGGCCCGAGGTCGTGAAGGCGGCGTGCTTGCCCAGCACCTCCGCGGCGTCGCGCACGGCGCGCTCCAAGGGTGGATAGAGCAGGCCGGTTGGCAGCAGCCGCAGCCGATCGATATTGCCGCGGACCTCGGCAACTTCTCGGTCAGTGCTGTCGGCGCGGATAGAAAGACCCTGGCGCGCGTGCTGGAGCGCGGTGCGTATTTCCTCGACCGTTTCATGCAAGCGCGGCGCGGGCGCGGCAGACGCCAACTGTTGCTCGAGCGCCGCCAGCCGGTCTTCGACCTGCTTGACTGCATCGAACCCCATCCGCATGCCGTCAAGCTGGACCGCGGTTTCCGAGACGCCGCTAAGCAGGGCGTCCATCTCGGCCAGGCCGACTCGAACGCGGTCGAATGGCTCCATCGTCGAGCGGCGCGAATCCGGATCCGCCTGAAGCGGCTCGTCGAGCGCCTTGATCTCGGACGAGATGGTATCGACCTGATGCAACAGCCGGCCGATCTGTTCCGAAGTGACGGCTTCAGGGGAGCCGCGGTAGGGCGTCAACGCGTCTTCCATGGCATGCGCGATCTCGGCAATCCGCGGCAGGCGCACGACCCGCGCTGCGCCTTTGAGCGTGTGGGCCTGGCGCAGCAAGCGAAGCATGAGGTCGGCACCCGCGCCTTCTTTTTCGAGACCCAGCAGATCGCGACTGAGATCGGAAACGATTTCGCGCGCTTCGATCTTGAAATACTGGTAAAGGTTTTCGTCGGCCATATTCAGCGACTCTGCTCGGATGGCGGCGTCGTGGTTTGCGCAACGATTGCAGCGGCGATGGAGTTGACGTTCAGCAGCCACAGCCGCGTCGCGCCGGAGCCGACCGCGTCGGTCGCGTGGATTGGAGCGCCATGCTCGGCCGGAAAAAGATTCGAGCTCGGTACCATCATGGTGCCCTCGGCCGCGTTGAAGGCGAGCGCGATCCCCCGGTCGCATCGGCTCAGCACCAGCCATCGCTGGGGTTCGGTCGTCAGGGCCGGGCTGCCGATCTGAGCGGCGAGACTGTACACTGCGACCAGCCGGCCTTTGAGGCCCGCCAGGCCCAGCAGCCCGGCGTCCGCCGCGGGAACAGGCACTACGGTTTGCGCTCGCGCCAGGCCAGCGAGATCGCATACCTTCAGGGCGAAGCGAGCCGGGCCGATACGCACAACGAGCAAATGTACCAGCTCGTGATTGCGCTCGACGCGCGCTTCCTGGAAGGTTCGATCAAACGAACTTTTCAGTTCCTCGAAATCCAGCAGGTTGGAGGCGTCGGTCAAGTTGATTCCTGGCACAGGCGCAATTCTGATGCGCAAAGATCGATCAAAGTGTCGCGGCTGAAACCGCCGCCGAACAGCAGCACGCGGGCCGGGTCTTCCTGCGCGAACAGCGCCGACGCGTTTTGCAGCTCACGCCGCGCGCCGCGGAGGTCGCCTTCGCGCCGGAACATGAGGCCAAGCCGCAGATGAGGCATCGCGAACGCCTGATCGAGGTAAACCCCCACCCGATAGCTGTCGACCGCCGCCGCGCGACGGCCGCTCTGCTCGTGACAAAGTGCGGTCAAGTAATGCGCGCCGGCATTGAGATGGTCGAGCGCGAGCAGTGCTGCGCACAGTTGGGCAGCGTCGTCGAGCTTCCCGCGTTCAATTTGAATCATCGCGGTAAGCAGCAGCACGTCGGGCTTGGCACGGCTGGTTGACGGCAGAGACTCGATAGTCTTCAGTGCCTCGTCGAAGTGCTCGGCCACCATGAAGGCCGCCGCAGCAAGGCTGGGGCTCGGACACAGACTAGCCGGTTTGGTCGAATCGAGCGGCAGCGTGCTGAGGTCATGAACGCCAGGAGCAGCGCGCAATGGTGCAGTCGGCGCCACCGCTGCCTTCAATTTCGATTTCAATGCGACCGGGGCGGGCGGTACGGCGATCTCATTCAATACCGCCGGCGGCGCACTTGGGCCGTGGAGTTTATAGTAGAAAGCGCCGTGAGAGTGTTCGACCTGAAAGGCCTGCGAGATTCCGCGCAGCGGCTCCGTATAGCTGAGAAACAGAAATCCGTCGGGCGCCAGCACGCGGGCAAAGCGTGCGATCACTTCCCCGAGGGCGCGTGCGGACAGGTACATGGTTACGTTGCGGCAGAAGATTACGTCGAAGCTGTCCGGCCGCCAGAAGCGATGGTCTTCAATCGCGAGGTTGCGTTCCTCGAACTGGACCATCGCGCGCAAACCCTGGTCGAGGAGATACTGTTCGCGATCGCGGCGGAAGTATTTGCCGAGATACCCGGGCGGCGTCGCGCGCATCGCCCGCGCCGAATAGCGGGCGCGCCGCGCGACGGCGATTGACTCCGCGCTGAGGTCGACGCCGAGAATCGAAACCTGCGCGGGCGCCGACGCGCCAAGCTCGCGCAGCGTGATCGCAAAGCTATAAGCCTCTTCGCCGGTGGCGCATCCCGCGGACAGAATCCGAATGATCCGGCCGGGCTCAGTGCGCGTCAGGCATGGCAGGGCAACCTCGGAAAACACGGTGAATTGCTCGGGGCTGCGAAAAAAGTAGGTCTCGCCGATGGTCAGCATCGTGGCCAGCGCGCGCAATTCGTCGTGCATCGATCCCGGGGCTTCGAATCGACGCAGGTAGGCGTCGACGCTGGCGCATCGTAGGTTGCGTGCTCGCGCGCGCAGTATCGCCGTCAGCTCCTTCGGCGATGAACCGTCGAAATGAAGACCGAGGCGACCGTCGATCAATTCCGCGAAGCGCAGCAGGTTTGCCTCGTCGAGTGCCGCCTCTGTCTTCATCGTGAAGCCTCCAGTCTTTCGAGTTCCGGCTCCGTGATTATTCGCGATCCGTCCAGCAGCATCAGGAGTTCACGGTCGAGCATCCCCATCGCCGCGAGGACCTCCGGATGAGCCTGCCGTAGCATCGGCGGAACGTCGGAAAGAACCGAGCGCTCGAACTCGCGCACGCCGACTATCGAGTCGACTGCCAATCCCACGACCCGCGAGCCGACGCGCACGGTGACCACCCGCGCCTGCTCCAATGCGCCGGCACCCGAACCAAGCAGGATTCCGAGATCGACCACGCCAACCGTGCCGCCACGAATCACCGCGACTCCCCGCACCCATGCAGGCGTTCCCGCGATAGGCATGATCGGCGGGCAACGGAGCGTCTCAATGACACTCGCGAGCGGCAGGGCGCATAGCAAATCGCCTGCTCTAACGAGCACCACCGACAATCGCGACGCGGACGAGCTGGCTTCGATCGGCATCGTCAATAGATCACGGCATGAGTCCCCCCGGTGACATGAATAGCAATTTCCGCTCCCGGCGAAGCTTGATGATCGAATTCGCCATCCTGCGCAACGCCCGTCCTTGGCGAGCGTTGTTTGTGAGACCTCATGGCAGCCGGACTAGCTTGCGTGACCGGTTAATGGCAGCCGCCAATTCAATGTCGCGACTCTCTCGCTATGAGGGATTAACTAGCGTTGAGCACGACGCCTAGCGCACGGCACGGCTCATGCTTCTCACACTCGCAAGTAACCCAAGCACAGAGGCAGAAAGCACGATGGTTCGATCACGGTCCTTTGCCATCAAGATCGCACTCGGATTCCTGATCTCGTCGGTCGCAGTCATGGTCGTCGGGATTGTTGGATATTCAAGCATCGCGAAATTGCGAAACAACACCCACGAGCTGAGCTATACCTACTCAGTCGTCGATCGGCTTTCCGAGCTGATATCTGTCGTCAAGGATGCAGAAACCGGCCAACGCGGCTACCTGCTTACTGGCAATGAGACCTATTTGGAGCCTTACCTCGCGGCTGATGCCTCGATCTACAATGTTCTCAAGCAGCTGCGTGACATGACCGCCGACAATTCGGACCAGGGGCGTCGTCTAGATCAGGCTACGACTCTGATTCAATCCAAGATGGCGGAACTTAAGCAAACCATCGATTTGCGGCGCACCCAAGGTTTCGACGCGGCGCAGAGAGTAGTCGCGACCAACCAGGGGAAAGTCTTCATGGACAAGCTGCGTCAAGTGATCGCCGAAATGGATACTGCAGAAAGAGCTTCGCTGCGTGATGAAGTAGCGCGGGCGGACTTCAGTGCGAACTTGACCGAGTCGACCATCGTCATAGTCTCGCTGCTTGCGCTGGTGCTCACGGGTTTGATCGGTTGGTACATTACGAATTCACTGACCCGACAGATAGGCTCGGCCGCTGCGGTCCTGCAAAGCTCATCCGGCGAGCTCCAGGCGGCCGCCAATCTACAGGCTGCTGGTTCCACCGGACAGGCGACCGCGATGAACGAAATCGCCACAACTATCAACGAACTGCTGTCCACCTCCCGTCAGATCGCAGAAAACGCGCAACGCGTGGCGAAAGTCGCGCGCGAGACCGCTCTGACCGCGAGCCGCGGTGACGAAACCGTGCAGCGTACTACGCAATCAATCACGGGCATTAAGACGCAGGTCGACTCGGTCGTGGTCCACGTGCTCGAACTGGGTAAAAAGTCCCAACAGATCGGCAGCATAACCGAGATGATTAACGAGCTCGCCGAGCAAACCAACATCTTGGCGATCAACGCTACTATCGAGGCCGCAGGCGCTGGCGAATGGGGTAAGCGCTTTGCCGTAGTCGCAGACGAAATTCGTAAGCTGGCAGATCGTGTGAGTGTTTCGTCCAGTGAGATTCGGCAGTTACTCGACAACATACGAGCCTCTGCAAGTTCTACCATCGCAGCGACCCAGGACGGTTCGAAACTAGTCGATGCTGGCGTGCGTGAATTCGCCGAGGCCGCCGTGCTGTTCAGGCAAATCGCGGCGTTGGTGAGCACTGCTAGCGAAGCGGCGCGCGAAATCGAATTAAGTACCGAACAGCAGGCGAGCGCCGTGGATCAGGTCCGTGTGGGGGCATCGGATCTGGTGCAGACCGCGCATCAGACTGACACCAGCTCGAAGCAAGTGCTCCAAACGTCCTCCGAGCTCGCCGGCCTTTCCCGAGAACTGGTCATGATGGTTCGTTCCAACGGTCATCAAGTAGAAAGCACCAAACGCCAGATCTAGGCCGAAGCGATGGGCGGCGCTCACGACGGCCGCGGTGCCCTCGCGTCATGCGATCCCTGTTGCAGAGAGCGCTTCGCCTGTTTGTTGTCAGATCACGACGGTCGCAGATACCGGACCACCAGGCGCGTTACGTCGTCCACAAACCGCCCTGACTTCTCGTCGCTCAGGATATCCGGGCGACGCAGCACTGCCGCATGGGTCAGCGCTTCGACTACTGTCACCAGAACGAAGGCCGCGAGATCGAGGTCGGCGACATCGATCTCATCGCGATGCGCCTCCAGATAGCCTCGAACTAGTGCATAACCCGCTCGGACATTAGACTCGATGTTTTCGAGCCGCCCAAAATGCGGGATCTGTTCCGCAAGGACGCCATGCAGCTTGGGATTGACGCGGTGTCCGTCAATCGCAACCGAAACGAATTCGCGCGCCGCGGCCTCGATCGGTAGCGCAGCCGCTTTGATCAGGGCCTTGCGTGTAACCTCCGAAATCTCTTGCGTATGACGGTCAATAACCGCCGCCACCAGTGCCTCCTTGCTGGGGAAGTACTGGTAAAGCGAACCGATACTGACGCCGGCCACCTCGGCAATCCTGTTGGTGCTCGCCCGGTCATAGCCTTCCTTGATCAAAACGCGAGTAGTTGCTTCTAGGAGCGCATCGACGGTTGCACGCGATCGCTCCTGGGAGGCCGATTTTCTAGGAGTTGTTTGCAGTTTTTGCACCATATGAATATGACGCGGAATGCGAGTTTACAATATGAGCTATCACTTGTATTCTACATATCATGGAAACGCAAGTCAGGACAATGTCCACAGCAGCAGGCAGCAGGACCATGAGCACACAAACACCCGACTATGGTCTCGACGCCCCGGGAGCCGTTTACGCGATGTTCGTCCTCGGCCTCGCGGGAGCGATCATTGGTTTCCTTCTCGTATGGACGTCGAGCCGGCACGTCAGCTTGGCCTATGCGGTTCAAATTGTTGGCCTATTTTGTGTGATCCTCGCGGCGCTCATGTTCGCCAGCAGTCGCTTAGGTAAATTTCGCGCGCGCGACCGCCTCCTCGAGCGCTTGAAGCTTCGCGGAGACGAAGCCGTGCTCGATGTAGGCTGTGGTCACGGGCTTCTGCTCATTGCCGCCGCAAAGATGCTGCCGCGAGGTCGCGCGGTAGGCATCGATCTCTGGACGATGGATCAATCCGGCAATTCGCGTGAAGCGACGCTAAGGAATGCTGCGCTGGAGGGAGTCGCGCAGCGAGTCAGCGTTCATGACGGAGACATGCGCAAAATGCCCTTCGCAGACGGCCGTTTTGATGCCACCGTCGCTCACTTCGCTATCCACAACGTTCTTAGCAACGAGGGACGCCGCGAAGCCATCCGTGAGATCGTGCGCACCCTCAAGCGGGACGGCCAGGTCGCGATTTCCGACTTACTCGGACTCAAGCTCTATGCTGACGAGTTGCGCAAGTCGGACATGATCGATGTGGAGATCTCCGCTCTCAGTTTCTGGACGTTCCCTCCCGCCCGCACAGTGACCGCGAGGAAGCCTTCGCAACCAGTCTGATTGAAACGCCCCTCCTCAGAGGGCGAATTCGCTTATCTCAATTAGGAGAAAGAAGATGGATCAGATCAGCACGCTTGAACGGGTTTTCAGCTACAAGGCAAAAGCCAACGAAGGGATTCTTGTGGCAATGCGACAATTTGACGACGCCTCTCCTGCCAGGGAAATCGCCATCAGAGTCCTGAATCACACTTACGCTGTCGACCGGATCTTCGCTGCGAACTTGACAGGAACTGAGCACGGATATACCTCGCCCAACCCAGGCCACGCTCCGTCGCTGGAAGAATTATCCGCGGCGATCAAGACCAGCGATCAGTGGTACATCAACTATGTATCACTTCTGGATGAAGCACGGTTGCTTGAGCGCATCGACTTTGTCTTTACCGATGGCTTGCCGGGCCGCATGTCACGCGAAGAAATACTGATGCACGTGACAGTTCATGGCGAATATCACCGCGGGCAGATCAGTCTGCTCATGATGCAAAACTCGATCACGCCGCCAGGCGATGGCTTCACCAGCTTTTTGCATCAGGTCGAAGCCTCAACTCGGCGCCGCAATTAACGGTGAAGCACCAGAGATTCAGTCGCAATAGCCGAACACGCCGAACCTTCAAAGCTTTGTGTTTGCTGCATTTTCTGGAGCCACCCGCCGGATTCGAACCGGCGACCTGCTGATTACGAATGAGGCCCGGAACTATCACGATCGATAACAGCACAAACAAAACCGTCGGAAATAAGAATTTTGTCGGGATCGAAGTCAGTGGTGATCGGTCCAGTTCGGTCCTGATTGGCAGTCGTTTGGCAGCGATCTGAGGGTCGCTCGATCTTCCCTGGAGGCACCAGATTACTAAACGATCGGCCCCGCCCGCGTCTTTTCACGCGTGACAGGCACGTCCCCCAGATTGGCTGAGCTTGGTCACCCCGTGGACACGTACGTCGCCGCTCGCCCGCAATTTTGCTAACTGAAAGTACGCATTCTAGGGGATGGCCATTTGGTTGAGGAAGAAATCCGCCGCGCGTCGATACATGTCTTGAGGCCTGCTGAACGCAAGCACCATGAACCCGGCGATCGGTTCGTCGGGCGCGAGCGCGAACTCGCGCAACTTAGCGGTGCGCTCGACAAAGTCGCTTCTGGCCGAGGACGGATGTTCCTGGTTTCAGGTGAACCTGGCATCGGCAAGACCAGGCTTGCGGATGAGTTGTCTGCGCGGGCTCATGCTCGCGGCTTGCGGGTCATCTGGGGCCGATGCCGGGAGCACGCGGGCTCCCCGGCCTATTGGCCGATAGTCCAAATCATTCGGGTGTTTGCTGAAGGGCCGGAATTCGCGCAACTGGCCGAGGCGCTTGGGAAAGGGATCGAGCAAGTGGCCGCGCTGGTACCCGAGATTGGTCGTCCGGCGGTAGTCCGCGAAGAAGGGAGAACCGATTCCGGGCAGATCGATCCGGACCAAGCGCGGTTTCGGCTGTTCGATGCGGTCGCGACACTGTTCAAGAGCGTAGCCCAGCGTGATCCGCTGGTCATTGTAATCGACGACTTGCACGACGCGGACCTTGCGGCACTCCAAATGGTATGTTTCCTCGCCCGCGCGCTGAAGGACTCTCCGGTCATGTTGCTCGCCACCCATCGCGAAGCGGAACTCGAGCGCGCGCCCGAATTGCGGGCGTTGTTTGCTGAGTTGGTGCGCGAGAGCGATCAGCTACCGCTGCGCGGACTAACCTTGGCCGATGCGGCCGGCCTGGTTGGCGATCGCACCGGCACCGTGCTTGATGATCGATTCATTGCCGTGCTGCATCAGACGACCGGCGGCAATCCGCTGTTCCTGGGCGGGGTGGTGCAGACGCTGGTGGCTGAGGGCAGGCTGGAGCAGCAGGGAGAGCTGACCTCCGCGGATCTGAAGCTGCCGGTCAACGTGCGCGGCGCCATTGCGCGCCAGCTCAGCGGATTGTCGGCGCGAACCAACTCGTTGCTCGCGGTCGCTTCGGCGTTTGGCGTCGAGTTCGAGCTCGCGCCGCTGAAGCGCGTCGCTGCGGTCCCGGCTGGCGAGATTTTTGACTGTCTGGATGAAGCCGCCGCAGCCGGAATCGCGGCAGCCACCCGCGAATCAAGGGGGCACTACAGGTTCACTCACGCGCTCATTCATTGGGCAATTTACGACTCAATCGGATCCAAGGAGCGCATCGAGCTTCATCGGCGAATCGCCGACTCGCTCGAGGAACTTTACGCGTCAGTGATCGACTCTCACCTTTCCGAATTGGCACATCACTATCTCGAGGCGATTTCGACCGGCGTCGCCGACAAGGCAATCGACTACACGATTCGCGCGGGCGCTGCCGCCAATGATGTCTTTGCCTACAAGAAGGCGATCTCACTCTGGGAGACGGCGTTGGTGCTAATGGATCGGCATGAGGCGGACCTCGAGAAACGCGCGAAGCTGCTCGCGCGGCTTGGGATTCTCCTTCAAGAGAACGATACCCGCCTCGGAATCGAACATCTGGAGTCGGCGATAAAAGCATACGACGAGTTGGATCTACCTGAGCAAGCCGCTTTGGTGCGTCAAACACTTGGCCAAGCTCTCGCGTCGCCTGGGGAGCGGATGGATACCGAGCGAGCGCTTCTGCACCTGCGAAACGCTGAGGTCGTCTTGAGCAAGGGGCAGGAGAGCGGACCGCTGGCCGTTCTTTACTACGGTCTCGCCCAGGTGGCATCGAACCGATGTCTGGCTCGCGAAGCCTTGGCGGCGTTTACACGAGCGATGGAAATCGCGGAGCGAGTCGGAGCTAACGGGGCCTGGTGTGCGTCGGCCACTCAGGTTGTTCTTTCGTTGCATTGTTTCGGGTGCATGAGTGAGGGCCGCGATCTTCTCGCACGAGTCTGGGAGAGGCTCCCGCTGATTAAAGACGGTCCGGAGCTCTTCGGCACGGCTTGGGCGGGCGGCGGCACTGGAATGGTTCTGTGGGACTTTCGAGTAGCGCATGCGTGGTGCCAGAAGGGCGTCGAGAGCCCGATGCTGGCCAAGTACCATCACGACTTGATGCGGTTTCAAGTCGGCCGAGCTTTATTCCACCTGGGGGATCTACGCGGAGCGCACCGACACTTCATGGAGTTGGAGCAATCCGTCAGAGACGAATACTTCACGGAGCAATTTTCCGCGTACGAGCACTGCGACTGGGAACGTCTGCTTAGGATTCGCGAAGAAGACCTCGATCAGGCTCGGCGTACCTACGGTGCCTCAACAGAACAGGCATACACGCACCCTCTCGCACACACGTTGCGCGAATTGGGTGAACATGCGAAGGCCGAAGAGATCCTTCGGACCGAACTTGACCGATACGGCGCGGAAGAATTGCAGTTGCAGAACGAGATGGTGATTCGGCCGGAGTTGGTTCTGAACAACGTGGCGATGAAAAACCTGGAGTCAGCTCGCGCGCACGTCCGTCGATGCGCCGAGATTGTTGCCATGGGAGAGGATTGGCGCGGTCTCGCCGGTCACTACCATCGCTCCGCTGCGGTGTGCGCCGCTGCCGAGGGTGACGCGAAACGGGGTGAACATCACTTTGCCGCGGCCGTAAATGCCTTTAGACGGACACCTCTGCCCTGGCATGAAGCCGATGCACTTCAATTTTGGGGACGCGCTTTGACTTCAGCGGACCGGGCGGAGGCCGCAGTCGAGAAGTTTGACGCCGCGATCGACATCTACCGACGAATCGGCGCAGGCGAGCGATGGATCGAACGCGTGAACGCTGATCGTGCGCGAGCGGTCCCTGCTCCACACACACCCTCAGCGAAGCGTACTTACTCGAACGTGTTCCGCAAGCAAGGCGCGTATTGGGCAGTTTCATTCGGCGGCGCTGAGTTCAACCTGAAGGAAGCCAAGGGATTGCGGTACATCGCGCGGTTGTTGCGCTGCCCGGGTGAGCAAATATCCGCCATCGACCTTGCCGCATTAGGGTCATCCCGAAATTTGGACGTTGGCCAGACCTTAGATCTGGGTGACGCTGGCGAAGTACTGGATGCCAAGGCGAGAGCGGACTACAAGCACAGGCTTAACGAACTCCGCGGAGAGATCGAACGCCTGCGCCGAATGAACGACATCGGCGCGACCGAAAAGGCTGAGGCCGAGTATGAGGCGTTGTCTCAGCAGCTCGTGGCGGCGGTTGGATTGGGGGGCCACAGGCGCACAGCAGCGTCGCACCGGGAACGCGCGCGGGTGGCGGTCACCAAGAGCATCAAGACCGCAATCGAGAGTATCCGCGCATGCAACCCTTCACTGGCACGCCATCTCGCCAACTCGATCCATACGGGTCACTTCTGCCGCTACTCGCCCTCCGAGGTGACGCGTTGGCATCTCTGATTCGCTTTTGAACTTCGATTTGTAACTTCCGATTTCACACCTGTTCCGTGCGAGGTAACGCCTTCTGGGTATAGGGGATGCGCGCGGGCCGCATGTGCGGCAAGCAAGCGCACCTACCCGGGAGGATCCTATGGAGATTCGAAAGAAAATGAGTCGAGTGCTCTTAGAGTGTCGGATGACGCTGGGGCTAACCGCTGCGATGCTGGCGATCGTAAGCTGGTCGGCGTCAAGCTACGCGGGATCAAACACGCAACTCGCCGAGCTGTACCAACTGCAGGCCGCGTTCCATCGGGCTGGAACTGTCCAAGATCCGGTTAGCGGTGATTCGGCCGCGGTCATCGGTCAGCGCATCCGCGAAATGCTGGCGCTCTGGACCGACGACGGCTCTTTGACGTTTCAAGTAGGCAGCCCCCTGGACGGCGACTACATGGGCAATGGCGACCCCGCGGATCCATCTACCTGCCCCGTTCCCTCCGGCGACCCGACGAATCGCGGGACACTCTGCACCTTCTTCAAGTATGTCGCGGGATCATTCCAGCCGGCGAACAAGTTCGTTTCACTAGCGCCGTCTTATCTGACCGAGTTCGACATTCACGGCACTACCGCTAGCGTCTACTTCCAGTGCCACTTCTTCAACGTGGCCATCAACCTCGTCACCGGCCAGCCGCTTTGGACAGCAGCTAGCCATCTGGTTTTCGAAGGTACGGCAACCAAAGTCCACGGAAACTGGCTGTTCTCGCAGGCGAGCGTGCCGTTGGCGGGAGTCCCGATTCCGTAGGTAAAGCGTCCTGGCCAAAACGAGCGCGGGCCGGTACGGGGCTCGCGCTCCCACGACTGAGGAGTTACCGCAATTAACGTTGAAGCACCAGAGATTCAGTCGCAATGGCCGAACACGCCGAACCTTCAAAGCTTCATGTTTACTGGATTCTCTGGAGCCACCCGCCGGATTCGAACCGGCGACCTGCTGATTACGAATCAGCTGCTCTACCAACTGAGCTAGGGTGGCTTTCCTTTACCGCGTTCCCGCGATGGGACTAGCAGATTAGCGAAGCCGGCGCCGCCGAGAAAGACTCCAGGCGATTCGCCGTAGCAGTATGCCCGCGAACTCGGAACCTAGCGGTTTTTGCGTCCATTGCCTCCCGTTTGCGGCGGGCGCATCGTCTGTCTTGAGCGCATTCTGGCGGCATCTGCCATGCCAATTGTTACCGCCATCAACTACGGCCAACTTGCCCCCCAATATGACGAATCGCGTCGAGCCGAGCCCGCGATCGTTGTCGCGCTGGTGAAAGGTCTTCGGTCGTTAGGCGCGCGCTCCGTCCTGGAGATCGGCGCCGGCACCGGCAACTACACCGGCGCGTTGGCTGCCGAGGGATTTTCGGTGACTGCGCTTGATCGTTCGCCGGCGATGGTTGAAATCGGCGCTGAAAAAACGTCTGCGCGTTGGATGCTCTCCGACGCGTTGGCGCTACCCTTTCGCGCGCAAGCGGTGGACGCAATCGCCGGCGTTAATGTTCTGCACCATCTGCCCACGCTTTCCGCCGCACTCGCCGAGTTCAGACGAGTCGCGCGCGCCGGCGTTGTATTCCAAGCGGTGGTCCGCGAGAATCTCGAGTCGCTATGGTACCGCCATTATTTTCCTGCGATCGACGAGCTACTCTCGCCACTTCACCCAACGCTCGGAAGTCTGATCACGGCGATGTTTCATAGCGGATTTTCCCGCGTCGCGGCCGTCAGGATTTTCTACTCGGGCGTGAGCGACCTTACTTTTGAAGCAGCGCGTACACAGCCTCATCTGCTGTTCGATCCGGCTTTTCGCGCTTCGACGTCTGGATTTCGGCGGCTCAAGAGCGCGGACATTGCGCGAGGGCTGGCGGAGCTGGAGCGCGATCTCGATTCGAGCGCGTTTGCGAAAATCGCAGCTCCTTTTGATGCCGCGCACGCCGACGCTGGCGATTGTGTAGTAATGACCGCGAGCTAGCTGGAACGCACCGCAGGAATCACTTCTTCGGCAAAGCGCTGAACTTCGTCCGGGAAGAACGGCCGGGGCAGCGTGAAGATGAAGTGCGTCGCTCCGACCTTGAGGTAGCGATCGATCGTTGCCAGGCATTCCTCTCGAGAGCCAATCATCATCTGGCGGCGCGCTTGCTCGGGCGAGGCGCCTGACATCGCGACGACACGCGCGAGCGCAGCTTGTTCGCGCTCTGCCGGTGCGCGATAGCATAGGCCCATCATGATTGTCTTTTCTATCTGATCGGTGTCGCGGCCGACGGTATCGCCGTGCCGCTCGATCACCTGCGACAGCTCCGCGTAATGCTCCGCGCTCGCGTTCGGAACATTCCACATGTCGGCATGTTTGGCGACGATTTTCAGCAGTACTCGCTGACCCTGGCCCCCAATCATTATCGGCGGATGCGGCTTCTGGAGCGGCTTGGGATTGCAGACGGCGTCGGTCACGTTGTAGTGGCGGCCATGCAAAGTAGTTTTTTCCTGCTCAAACATCCCCTTGATGATTTGCAGCGATTCGTCGAGCGCCTGCAGCCGTCCAGGAATCGTCTTGAAGTCGATTCCGAAACTGCGGTGCTCGAGTTCGAACCATCCTGCACCAAGGCCCAGGTTGAGCCGCCCATCGCTGACGTGGTCCAGCGTCGCCGCCATTTTCGCCGTGATACATGGGTTGCGATAGGTGTTGCCATTTACCATCGCGCCAATTCGAGCGCGCTTGGTCTGCTGACTAAGAGCGGTGAGCGTGGTCCATCCTTCCAGGCACGGACCGGCCGGGTCAGGAACGAAGATTGGATAGAAATGATCGTAGGTCCATAGCGAGTCGTAACCCCAACCGTCGGCGCTGCGCCAAAGCTCTTTCAGTTCGTTCCATCCGACGAGTTGCTGTCCGGTTTGAAGTCCGAATCGAATTGGATGTGTCGGCATCGCGAGTCCTCCCAAATGTCGTGCACTTCGGATACTAGCACTGCCGACGCGCGTGGCATCGCGCAAGGAATGCGACTAAGAATGGAAGCGGAGCATTCCCATGAAGCGCCTGATCCCTGCCGATCGCCTGGCTCGTCCGGACAATTTCATAACCGTGCCGGTCGAAAAGCTGCGCGCAATCCGGGCCGAACAGAATCTGACTGGGGTCATTGCCATCCTGGATGAAGAAGCACTCCGAGGCCGGCTGCACACGATTTACACCGGTGAGTTGCAGGCGATGGAAGCGGCGGGCCGCACGCTGTTCGATTTTCCAGACGCTCCTTGGGAGTTTCAACTGGAGATGGCGCGCCAGGTTTGGGATGAATCGCGGCACACCGAGATTTTCAGCCGCTTGCTCGAATACTTGGGCGCCGAGCCGGGTGACTACCTCGAAACGGACCTACTGTGGCGATGCACCCTCACCGACGATCCCGCCGCTCGCGTCGCTGGGATCAATCGTGGACTCGAAGGTCTCGCCTGCGATGTGTTCGAGAACCTGATTCGTATCGCGCAGCGAAACGGCGACGAGATTGTCGAACGCGCCGTTGACTACGTGCTCGCTGATGAAATAACGCACGTGCGGATGGGATCGAAGTGGATGCGCAAGCTGACAGAAGGCGATCCTGAACGACTGGCGGCGGCGCAGGCGTTTCAGGATGACCTCGACTCCGAGCTTAACTACCGTGGACGGCGCCGCGCCCGAGAAGATATCGCCGTCGACGACGATGCGCTGGTCGCAATCGCCCGCGAGTCGCGGCTACTGGCAGGATTCACCGAGGAAGAGATCCAACGACTCGTCGATTCGTCGCGACGGAGCACTGCCTACTGACGTCATGTTCAACGTGGCGGCCCCATCCGCGTCATCCTAGCTCGCCGCGAAACGATCCCGAGTCCAGTCCGTCAGTACCTTCATCAGCCGCGGCCGCGGGTCGCCGAGATGAGTCTTGGTGCCGCCGGCGCGCATGAAGTGATCGGCGCCCTCGATGAACGCCAGCGTCTTGTCGCTCGCGCCCGCCATTGCGAACTCGTCGTGTACGTCAGACACAAAAATGTCCTGGTCGCCATTCGCGCCAACCACCAGCGTCGGCACCGTCACTTTCGGCAAGTTGGACGACATCTTCGCGTACGATGACAGGCCCGACCAGGTCGATAGCCACGCGTCGGGAGTTACGATTCGACCCAGACCGAACGCCGAATAGTTCGCCAGATCGGGTCGTGGCGAGATGATTGAGCCGGTGACGCGCTCGGACGGATCTATCGACAGATCCAGATAGTTGAGATTCGCTTGCGTGCGATACACGATCAGGTAGCGCGGCGCCATCGCTCGGCGCGCGGCATGATTGCGATCGTCCGCACTCGACGCCGCAAAGTCAGGCGTCCGCATTGCCGCGCGTCCATGGCCGGCCTCAGCGATATGACGCCGCGCGATCGCATCGATTCGAGCGCATCGCGCGAGCTGTGCCGCGCGGTATCGCTCGATGAAATCGGTTGCATAGCTGCTCTCGGCCGGCGGCGTTTTGAAACCGTTACGCTCGTCGTACATATCCAGCGCCGGGTCGCTCGCGAGCGGATCGGATTCATCGACCACCGCCGCATCCAGGCACGACATCAGCACCATCCCCTGTCCCGGATGCGCGGCGAGCGCGATATATCCATCGGCGGCAGGAAGATCGAACTTGTTCAAATCAGGCGGACCGCCGCCGGGCGGCGCTGTGACGCGGCTTCCCTTCGGCGTTCGTGCCTGCGCGTCGTAGTAGGCGAACAGTGAGCCGCCGCCCGAATTTCCAAGCATCACGATTTTCTCGAACCCTTCCTCTTCGCGCAGGAAGCGAATCCCCGCGGCGAGATCGAGCAGCAGATTTTCGTGCAGCATCATCGCGTCGTTGTTCAGGTAACGCGTATTGGAACCGAACGCGGCAAAGCCGGCGTCGACCCAGTAAGGAATGGAATAATGTGTGCTGAAGTCGGCGCGCGGATGCGCCATGATCACGACGGTGCGCGGCTTGCCCTTGGCCGGCAGATAGAGGATGCCGCGTGATTTGCCGAAGTCGGCGGCGTAAAGCTGCACCGGCCGTTGCCGAATCGAGGCGTCGATATCGCCGAAATCGATTGGATACCGCAACTGGTAGTCGGCAGGTGCCTTGGGCATGTTCGGATCTCCCGCATTCGGGCGTGGACGTCCACCTTCGCGTGCGACACCCACGCAATGTTCGGCGATGTACCACATCCGCGATTAAAAATCAGTGCGGGCAACTTCGCGCGGGACCGCCGATGCGTCCCTAATCGCGGTGGTGTAGAATTCCCCAGATCGAGGTTCGATCAATTGAAGACCGGGATCATCGGCGCACGCGGCGCAGGGAAATCGACCGTATTTCATGCTCTGACCGGACTTGCGCCGATTCCAGGCACGGCCGAAGGTCGCAATCGTGCGCGTCCCGGCCAAATCAAGGTCGCGGATCCGCGTCTCGATTTTCTCGAATCGGCGTACGGCTCGAAGAAAAAAATTCCAGTCGAGCTCACCATTCTCGACTTCGCTCCGAATCCCAAGGAACAGAAGGAGGGCGCCGCTCTCGACCCGAGCCTCCTGCCGCTGGTGCGCGACATGGACGCGCTGCTGATCGTCATTCCGCAGTTCGCCGGGATGGAACAGGACCTGGTCGCGACGCTCGAGAGCATCGAGGGTGAGTTGGTGTTCGCCGACTTCGATCAAGCCGAGCGCCGCCTCGAGCGCCTGAAGAAGGAAAAGGGCGGCAGCGATTTCGAGCGCGCCGCCCTGGAGAAGGTGATCGCATGGCTCGGCGACGGCAAGGCGCTGCGACTGCTCGAGCTGACGGGGCAGGAGAATCAGGTATTTTCGAGCTTCGGGTTTCTGTCACGCAAGCCGGCGCTGGTCACCGTCAACTGCGAGATGGAACGTGCCGCCGCCGATGTCAGCGACGCCGAGCACGCCGCCGTGCGCGCGCACGGATTAGAGGTCTTCAGGCTCGCGGCGGCATTCGAGTCTGAATTGTGGGAACTCGACGAGGCCGGCCAGAAAGAAATGCTCAAAGACGCCGGCCTCGACGCACCTGCGCGCGATCGCCTGATCGGCGCGCTCTACAATCACCTCGGCCTGATCACCTTTTACACCGCCGGAGAGCCCGAGGCGCATGCCTGGTCGCTCCGCCGCGGCGAGTCGGCGCTCGACGCCGCCGGCGTGATTCACACTGACATCGCACGCGGCTTCATCCGCGCCGAAGTTGTCAGCTATGAGGATTTTGCCGTACACAAGTCGGACGCGAAGGTAAAAGAAGCGGGCAAGCTCCGCCTCGAGGGCCGCGACTACGTGATGCGCGACGGCGACATGATCCACATCCGCTTCAAAGTCTAATTCGCCCGAAAAATCGTAGCGCATTGTCGGCGAGGATCGCGCGCTTTTCGTCAGCCGACAGCCGCGGATTGTTCACCACCAATTCTGCCGCGTCGGGAAACTCGGCGTCGAAATGCGGATAGTCAGACGCCCACATCAGGCGCGGGACACCGAGCAGACGCATCGCCTCGGGCAGCATCGTCTCGTCGGCGTCGAACGTAAAGAAGCATCGCTCGCCGCGCATGTGCTCGGACGGCTTGCGCGTCAGATGCGGCGTGTGACGGGCGAAGTGCTTGTAGTGTCCGTCCATGCGCTCCGCCCACCATGGAACCCACGAGATGCCACCTTCGAAAAATCCCAGCCTGAGATTCGCGTAGCGCTCGAACAGACCTCCGCCGACCGCCGCGGCCATCACGCGCATCTGGTGCCACGCGTGGCCAGTCAGATGCATCATGAACATGTTGTTACCCACGTCTTCGCGGCCTGGCGCGAACGGCGGTCGGTCGGTGCCGCCGTGAAAACAGATCGGCAGGTCGGCTTCCTGCGCGCTTCGATAGAGCGGGTCGAAGTACGGATTGTCGGGAAGCATTCCATCCAGATTGCCGAAGGTCATGATGCCGACTGCCCACGGCTCGCGCGCTAGATACGCCACCTCCGCCGCGCATCGCTTCATCTCGCGCTGCGGAACAATCCCGACCGCTTTGATCCGCGTCGGGAAGGCGCCGCAATATTCACCGGCCCACCGGTTGTAGGCGCGCGCGAGTGCGGCTTCCATCGCGGGATCGCTCGCCGCGCATACCGAGGTCGCGACCGTCGCAAAACAAACTGCGACGTCGATTCCTTCCTTGTCCATGTCGCCGATCCGCTCGGCAGGATCGTAGCCGCCAGCGGGCGAAGCCAGCGGATGATTGCGTCCGGACGGCAGTTTGCCGAGGCCGGGAATTTCATTCGCCTCGCCGAGCGGACGTTCCGCCGACCGCCACTTCGGATAGAGTGCGGGGACGATTCCGAGATTGCCGGCGCCGACCCGCGACAGCAATGCGTCTGCCTCGGCGCGGAATTTTGGATCGATGTGCGTCGAGTACAGCGATGCCGGCTCGGTAACGTGACCATCGGCGTCGATGATTTTGAATCCTGCGATTGCCATAACCTGAATCGCGACGATTGTGGTTGAGCAGAGCGTCCTCTGTCAACGCGCGATTCGATGACGCGAATCAAACCGATGCGGGGCGGGAAAAAGTGCCGGCGCAGAGCGACTCGTTGGACCTGCGAGGCGCATCCGCGCCGGCGACGGACACGGGACCTGTATTAACGGCGCGCTCTGGTACGATACCCAATCGCGCGGTAGGCCGACTATATTCTGCGGTCGGGTCAATGTAAATGTCCCAATTAGCAATTTGTGGATAGTTGAAAAAACACAGGCGCGGGCCGCCCCGGCGATCTCCCGGTTTGCCCCGCGCCTGCTTGAATCAGGCAGTTTGCAGTTCGGTGCTTAAGGCGCCGCCGCCACCATCGACTTCACCGTGCAGAAATCCTTGTCGATTGCGCCCATGTTGATGTACCAGCATTCGCGCTCGGGCGTGTGCTGGCCGGGCAGGTAACACATTGTCGAGTAGTTTCCCTGCGTGTCGATCGACGCCGCTCCCACCACGAACTCACGCTTGAACGGATAGATCGCCACCCGCGCATCGGGCACCGGCCGGTCGCGGTAGGCCAGCCAGTAGATGTGCGTACGCCACAGATGACCTTTCTGATCGTAGGTGTCGATATAAGGCTCGAACCATACTTCGGCGTCCAGGTAGATGGTGGTCGATTTGTCGAGCGCACCGCCGCTCAGGGTGTCCCTGATCGGTGTTGCCTCGACGACGTACATGTTGCGCATCTCCCAGGCCTCGGGACACGCGGTTGCGCCGCCGTCGTAAGGGCAGGTCTCTTCGGGCGAATGCTCAGCGTGCACGGTTGCGAGCATCTGTCGATCGCCGAGGAACCTGTAATTGTACTGCTCGGTCTTGGGGTTGAAGCCCGAATAGTGGTCAGGATCGTAGCTCTGCGCACCGGTAGCGGTGGAGAGGATCGCCTCGCTCAGGCGACGCACGCGGCGAGTGCCGGGGGTCCAATCCCAGCTGTCGTCGCCGCGCGTCGGATCAGCATAGCGATAACGGATCAGGCCTTGGCCGCGTGATTCTTCGGGCGCCAGCACCGGGTACAGCGCGAATAGCCACAGCCGCCCCGACTGCTTGAAGTCGGGATCGATCGGCAGCGGTTCGACTTCGGCTCTGCCGACGAGGTTGTATCCGGCGTAGTGACCGATCTCCAGGTCATCGATCATGTGCTGGTCCTGTCCAGGACGAACGTACTCGCTCTGGCAATCGAAAAAGCGCAGATCGTAATCATCGCTCGAGATCGGCCGGAACACATTGTTCCAGATGATCTTGGTCGCTACGTACGGATCGTTTGGATCGATCAAAGGAAACGGCTGGCCCGCAACGTAGCCGACCATGCTGCGATGATCGTTCGTCAACCGGACCTGCTGCGAATACTTTTCGGTTGCGTCCCGGTAAGGCGGCGGCCAATCGACGCGCTCGGGTGCGATAATGTTCATCCGCATTCCGTGAGTGACCGCATAGTAGACCCCAGGTGAGACCAGGTCTTTGACTTGGTACGCGTTTGTAGGAGTTATGACTTCGCCTGGCTTCACTGTGGCGTTTGCAGAAGCTACGACGACGCATAGCCCCAGTGTCAGCACCCCCACGATCAGCATCGCCTTCCCCAAAGCATGCTTTACCATTTTTTAGCACCTCCCTCCGTCATTAGAGTTCCAATTTTGGGTCGCTAAAAATTTTCGAGTCAAGGATTTGGAGCTCGAAAAAGCAATTTGTTTGTTAATTCTACTTACTGATTGTTTTGAAACGAAAGAAGAGCGGGGCGACGCAGCCTTTTGGCTGCATCGCCCCGCCGAGGTGTCTCAGGAGCTTAAGTTCCTGATTTATTTGGTAAAACTAGCTTACGGAGCTGCCTTTACCATCGACTCGGTGGTGAAGAAGTCCTTGTCCACCGCGCCCATGTTGATGTACCAGCATTCGCGCTCGGGCGTGTTCTGTCCCGGCAGGTAACACATAGTCGCGAAACCCGACTGCACGTCATAGCGCGCCGAGCCCACGATGAACTCGCGCTTGAAGGGATAAATTGCCACCTTCGCGTCGGGCACCGGACGGTCGCGGTATGCGGCCCAGAAGATATTGGTGCGCCACAGCGCGCCCCGCTGGTCATAACCGTCCACGTACGGCTCGAACCACACTTCGGAGTCCATGTAGACAACCGTGTCCTTGTCGAGCACGTTACCCGCCTGGCCGAGGTTCCGATTCGGAGTCGCCTCGACGATGTACATATGGCGCATCTCCCAATCCTCGGGACATGCTGACGCGCCGCCGTCGGTGGTGCAGGTTACTTCAGGCGAATGCTTCGCGTGTACCACTGCGAGCATCTCTTTCTCGCCCAGGAACTTGTAGTTGTACTCTTCGGTCTTCGGATTGAAACCCGAATAGTGGTCGGGATCGAAGCTCTGAGCTCCGGTCGCGGTGCTGTTCAGCGACTCGTTCAGGCGCCGGACGCGGCGACTGCCCGGAGTCCACGACCAGGTGTCATCACCCACCGTGGGCGATGCGTAGCGATATCGAATCAGGCCCTGTCCGCGCGCTTCCTGCGGCGCGAGCAGTGGATAGAGACCGAACAGCCACAAGCGGCCGGTCTTCTTGAAGTCGGGATCGACCGGCAATGGCTCAACTTCAGTGCGGCCCACCAGATCGTAGCCCGCATAGTGGCCGACCTGGATGTCGTTGATGATCTTCTGCTCACGGCCCGGATTGACGTACTCGATCTGGCAATCGAAAAACCGCAGATCGTAGTCGTCGGTGCTGATCGGGCGGAACACGTTGTTCCACATGATCTTGGTTCCGACTTGCGGATCGTTCGTGTCGATCAGCGGAAACGGCTGGCCCGCAACGTAGCCGACCAGCGAGCGGTGGTCGTCAGTCAGACGGACCTGCGACGAATACTTTTCGGTCGCGTCCTTGTACGGCGGCGGCCAATCGATGCGCTCGGACGGCACAATATTCATGTGCATTCCGTGCGTCACCATGTAGTAAACTCCCGGCGACACCAGGCTTTTCACCTGCGCCGCGTTTTGCGGAGTGATGACATCTCCGGGCCGAACTTGCGCCCGGGCGGTGGCGGCGCACAGAGCCATGCACATGACGAGCGCGCCGGCGCCGGTTACTTTCCATGCGATACGGGTACTACGACAAAACATTCTGGGGGAACCTCCTGGCACCTGTAGAACAACAGGCCTGACAAAATTGTTCCTACAGCCCATCATGCGGGGTCGCCGCTGACAAGAAGAAAAATTACTTTTGCTTCATGTCCGGTCAGTGAACATAAACAAAAGTAATGCAAAGAACCATTGCCGGTAATGACCTAACTGCCTGATTTTGTGGCTGAAACCTCCGTTCAGACGCAGGGAGGTAAAGGAATGACCTAGGCTATTCGTAGCGCAGCGCGTCGATCGGATGGAGCAGGCTGGCCTTGCGCGCCGGGTAGTAGCCAAAGAAAACTCCCACCGCCGCCGAAAAAATAAATCCACCCGCCACCGCGGTCGGCGACACCAGCGTCGGCCATTGCGCCAGTTTTGAAATCAGCTCCGACACCAATATTCCGAGCAGAATTCCTGCGAAGCCGCCCATTGCCGACAGCAGCATCGCCTCGACCAGGAACTGCAGCATGATGTGAATCCGCCGCGCGCCGATCGCCATGCGGATTCCTATCTCTCGCGTGCGCTCGGTCACCGATACCAGCATTATGTTCATGATTCCGATTCCGCCGACCAGCAGCGAAATCGACGCCACCGCCAACAACAGCATCGTCATCACCTGCGTGGCGCTCTCGGACGCCGCCGCGATTTCACTGAGATTGCGCACCGTGAAGTCGTCGTCCTGCTTCGCCTGGATATGATGCCGCTCGTGCAGCTCGCGCGTGATTTGCGCGACCGCACTGTCCACCTGGTCGGAGCCAGTTGCCTTGATATACATCGTGTTCACAACGCCGGTGATTTTTGCCGCGGCGCCGTAGGCGTTGGTCTCTTCAGTGGTCGAGCTGTAGACCGAATTGGTCGTCGGCACCGACGCGTACGGGTTGGTCGCGCTTGCAGTCGCGACCGCCGCGGGCACCGGTGTCGACTGCGGCGCCGAAACACCGAGAACTTTGCGCTCGGCGGTGTTGAATGGCACTATCACCACGTCGTCCTGATCCTGCCCATAACTCGACTGTCCCTTGACCGACAGCACGCCGATTACCTTCATCGGGAAGTTCTTCACCCTGATCGTTGCGCCGACCGGATTCTGTCCTTCGCCGAACAGATTGTTGACCACCGTTTGTCCCAGCACGCATACCGCCGCGCCCGCCTTTTCCTCGGAATCGGTGAAGATGCGCCCGATCGATACCGGCCAGTCCCGAATCGAAAAGTAGTTCGACGTGGTGCCCTGGATGTTGGTGCTCCAGTTGCGATTTCCCGCGACCACCTGCGCCACCTGCCGATCCATGTAGGTCACCAGCGCGACCGGCCCGCCGCCATGCGCAATCGCCTCCGCGTCGCCGACCGTAAGCGTCGAATTGCTCCCCAGTCCCGCGCGAACACCGTTGGCGGTCGTCGCCCCCGGCAACACCACCAGCAGGTTGGTGCCAAGACTGTTGATTTGCGCTTCGACCGACGACTTCGCGCCGTCGCCCACCGCTACCATCGTGATCACCGCCGCAACGCCAATAAAAATGCCGAGCATCGTTAGCGCCGCGCGCAGCTTGTTACGCTTGATTGCGCGGCCCGCCGCGACCACCGCCATGCTGGCGAAGGTCCACACTTCGTCGAGCAGCGACGCTGCCGTTTCCTTCGACGGGGCTGGCGGCTGCACTTGCGCCGCCTTGGCTCCGATGCGCGCGCCGGTTCCCTCTTTGCGTGTGTCCGAGATAATTACGCCGTCGCGAAAGGTGACGGTCCGGTCCGCGTATGCCGCCACGTCGGGATCGTGCGTCACCACTATTACCGTGATGCCTTGTTCGCGATTGAGGTTCGTCAGCACGTCCATTATCTCGGCCGAGTTGGTCGAATCGAGATTTCCGGTCGGCTCGTCGGCGAGCAGTATAGACGGGCGATTCACCAGCGCGCGCGCGATCGCCACACGCTGTTGCTGCCCGCCCGACAGTTGATTGGGATGATTCTGCTCGCGGCCCGCAAGTCCGACCAGCTTGACCAGGTCAGCGGCGCGATGCTCTCCGCCTGCGGTCCAGGCCGAATAGAACAGCGGCAGCTCAACGTTTTCGAGCGCCGAGGTTCTCGACAGCAGGTTGAAGTTCTGGAAAACGAATCCGATTCGCTTGCTGCGGATCGTCGCCAGCTCCGATTCATTGAGCTGCGCGACGTCCTCGCCCTCCAAGATGTAGCGGCCGCTGGTGGGACGGTCCAGGCATCCCAGCATATTCATCAGCGTCGATTTGCCCGAGCCTGACGCACCCATCACCGCCAGGAACTCGCCGCGCTCGATCGTCAGGTTGACCCCGCGCAGCGCGTGCACCTCGATATCGCCAAGCACGTAAGTCTTGGTCATGCCGATGATTTCAATGACGGTGCTCATCTGGCGCGGTCAGCGGCTAGTGCATGTGCACCATTCCGCCCATTGGGCTGTGCGCGGTTGCTGAGCCATGCGCTCCACCGACGGTGTGAACTTCGTCAGTCACTACCCGCTCGCCCGCCTGCAGGTCGCCCTCGGCGACTTCGACCCAGGTTCCGTCACTAAGCCCGGTGGTAATAGTGACCGGAGTCACTTTGCGCCCGTCGAGCACCCATACTCGAGTCTGGCGCCCCGGCGCTCCATCCAGCGCCGCGGAATCCGCCGGCGGCTGTCCCGGCGGCGCAAATCGCAGCGCGTCGATTGGTACGCGCACCGCGTTGGCTTTCGATGCTGTCACCACATTCACATTCGCCGTCATGCCGGGCTTCAGCAGCAGCTCGGGATTTTCTACGCTGACCACCACGTCGTAGGTCACTACGTTCTGCACGGTGATCGGCGCCTGCCGAACCTGCGCCACTACGCCATCGAAATCGCGATCCGGAAACGCATCCACCCGAAACGTGGCCTTCTGCCCCTCGCGCACGTAGCCGATATCCGATTCGCTGACGTTGGAGTCCACCTGCATCTTGGTCAGGTCTTTCGCGATCAGGAACAGCGTCGGCGTCTGAAAGCTCGCCGCTACCGTCTGGCCCACGTCGACGTTGCGCGAGACCACCGTGCCGTCTACCGGCGACACTATATTCGTGTAGTTGAGGTTGACTTCCGCCGCCGCCACGTTGGCCGTCTGCTGCTGGATACTTGCCTTGTCCAGGGCGACCTGCGCGACATCCATCTGCCACGAGCTATACGCGGAATCCAGCGCATCCTTCGAGACCGAGTCCTCTTTGTACAGTTCACGGTCGCGCTCGTAAGTGACTTTCTTGTAGGCCAGGTCTGCTTGATCCTTGCCCAGCTGCGCTTTCGAGTTCGCCAGCGTCGCATGTGCGATATCGACCGTCACCTGGTACGGACGCGGGTCGATCTTTGCGATTAACTGCCCCTTCTTCACCGGCGCGTTGTAGTCCTTGTAAATCGCCGTGATCGGTCCTGACACGTATGTGCCGAGCTGCACTGTAATGACCGGATTGACGGTTCCGGTCGCCGTGACCGAGCGCACGATCGGCCCTTCGGTGACTTTGGCGGTGACAAATCTTACCCCCGACGAACTCCTGCCAAAAAAATACCAGCCGCCCACGATGATTATCACCGCGATCAGGAGCATCCACACGCTCTTTCTCATGCTGGACAATTTCATGGGCGATGCTCAATTATTAACACGTCATTCATCGGTTTCCAGTGATTAAACGACACTCTCGCCTCTTAGACGTAACTCCCCCGTGGAAGTTTCGAGCAGGTTGACCGCCATGGCCGAACAGCAGCCGCCACCGCTGGCAGGAATCAAAGTCGTCGATTTGACCCGCTATCTCGCCGGGCCCTTCTGCACCCAAATCCTCGGCGACTACGGCGCGGAAATCTTCAAGATCGAGCCGGTCGAAAATGCGCGCGGCGAGCTCGGCGACGGCAAGGGTCCCGACACCTACTTCTTTCTCTCGACCAATCGATCCAAAAAAAGTATCCGCCTCGCCATCAAGAAACCCGAAGGCCGCGAAATCCTGATGCGCCTGATCGACGGCGCCGACGTCGTCGTCGACAACTTCCGCCCCGGCATCATGCAAGCGATCGGACTCGATTACGAAACGCTCGCGCGCCGCAATCCACGCATCATCACCTGCTCAATCTCGGGCTTCGGCTCAACCGGTCCTCTGCGCGACTTTCCCGGCTTCGATCAGATAGCGCAGGGGATGTCGGGTCTGATGAGCGTGACGGGCACCGCCGAGAGCGGCCCGACCCGGGTCGGCATCGCCATCTGCGATCTGCTCGGCGGAATCTTCTCGGCGCAGGGAATCCTGCTCGCGCTCGAAGCGCGCCATCGCAACGGACGCGGCCAGCGTGTCGAGACCTCGCTGCTCGAGTCCATCGTCAGCATCCTGACCTGGTCGGCGGGAATTTATTTCGAGACCGGCAAGACCCCCGGACCGGCCGGCAACAACCACCCGCTGTCGTCGCCGCACGGCGTCTTCAAAGCGTCGGATCGGCCGTTCAACATCGCCTGCGGCAACGAGGCGATGTGGAAAAAGTTCGTCGTCGTTATCGGCCGTCCCGAACTAGCCTCCGATGAGAGATTCACCAGCACCGGCCGCCGCATAAAAAATCGCGCCGCGCTGACCGAAGCAGTAAACCATGCGCTGGCGTCGCATCCCGCCGAACACTGGATCCAAATTCTAAATCGCGAAGGCATCCCGGCCGGTCCAATTCTGACCGTCGAAGAAATGTTCAAGCATCCGCAAACCGCGGCCCGCCAGATGCTCCTGAAGCTGCCCCACCCGGAACTCGGCGAATATCTAACGACGGGATTAGCCGCCAAGCTGGAATCGACGCCAGGAAAAATCACCCGCCCACCGCTGGTCGGCGAGCACACCGACGAAATCCTGGCCGCCCACGGCTACTCGCCCGACGATCTAAAGCGCCTGCGCACCTCCGGCGTCATTGCGTAGTTCTGTCTCCTCTCCCTGCAAGGGAGAGGATGAAGGTGAGGGTCCTATTACAGCGCCCTGCGCGATTCAGGATTCCGCTGCCGCCCGCACGCTAGCGCCACGATCACTCTCAGCTTACCCCGACCCTCCCTCCCTCCAATCGCCACTCCATACCAGTGCACCTCCGCGCCAACGCTTCGTCATGTGTCACCATCACCATCGCCCCCGGATACTCGACCAGCGCCTCCTCCAGCCGCTCGATCGCCGGCATATCCAGATGGTTGGTGGGCTCGTCGAGCACCATCGCCCACACCTGGCGCCCCAGCCCGTACGCCATCGCCAGCTTGCGCGCTTCGCCGGGACTCGGCGCCGCGGACGCGAGCAGCCGGTCCGGATCGATTCCGAGCGCAGCCACCAGCGTCAGCACGCGTCCGCGATCGCCGGTGTTGAGCCCGCGAACTCTGTCGAGCATCGCGACACCGTCGCGCGCCGTAAGTTCCTGCGGCAGGTAGAGGATTCGTTCCGCCGCGATATGTGCACCGCGCATCATCGCCGCCAGCAACGTGCTCTTGCCGATTCCATTGGGGCCGGCGACGCGAATCTTCGCCTCGCGTCCGACCGCCAGATGCACGTTCTCGAGCAACTGCAGATTGCCCGCGCAAATCGCGGCCTGATCGAGCGAGAAAACCCTGGCCACGGGCGCCGGCACATAGTCGACAAAAACCGAGCGTCCCTTGCTCTTACGAAACCGGTATTCGCCGAGCTTTTCAGCGACCCGATCCACCTCGCGCCGAAGAATTCCCGCCTCGTGTGATTGTCGCGCCAGGCCTGCTCGCGCCTTGCCTTTCGCCAGCGAGCTGGTCGCATCATGGTCGCGCGGACCCTTCATTCGCTTGCGCGTGGTATTGGCCGCGGCTGCGGCCTGCAAGGCGCGCCGGTCGGCGAGCCGCCGCGCCAGGGTTTCCCGCTGATGCTTCAGCCGTTCGTATTCCGCGTAACGCTCGCGCTCCTCGGCCTCCCACGCGCGCTTGGCGTCAGAGTAGCCGCCCCGCCAGCTACGCGCGGTACCCTCATGCACTCGCACCGTGTAGCCGGTGATCCGATCGAGCAGCGCGCGATCGTGCGAGACAATTATCCCGACGCCGCGAAAACGCTCGAGTCCCGCAATCAGCAATTCGCGCGCTTCGACATCTAAATGATCCGTTGGCTCGTCGAGCATCAGCACCGCCGGCTCCGCGCCGAGCGCCGCGCCAACCTGCCATCGCTTGCGCTCGCCCGGCGACAAGGTCGGCCATCGCGCGAGCGCGGCCGAGTCCAGGCGCAGCTCGCCATGGATTCGCCGCGCGACACCGTCGGTCGCGCTCGAGAACGCCGCAATTTCGGACGTCATCGCTTCGACCGTCTGCGGGCACACTCGAATCGCCCCGCGCCGCGGATCGAGATTCACCTGGCCGGCCGCCGGCTCGAGCTCGCCCGCGATCAGGCGCAGCAGCGTGGTCTTGCCGGCGCCATTCGGTCCGACGATACCGGTCCATCCTGTCGCGAGCGTGAGATTGACGTCGGTCAGAGTGGAAATTGAATCGTTATACGAAAAACAGAGACCCGAGAGTCGCACGAACATGGTAACTGCTCCACAAAAGCGCCTGCGCGAAAAAATCGCCGCGCAAGCCGTTGTCCGAAGACACCAACGATGGAGTAGTTAGTTCCGCACGCCTTGAGGTCTCCTGCAGGGAATAACCAAAAAAATATCCGCGCCCCAAGCGCGAATCAACCGCTGTAACCTCTCCTTGTCCGAGGAGAGGTCGGCGCCGGTACAGACCGGCAGGATGGGTAACAGAATAGACCGGCAGGATAGGTAACAGATTGAATGTCACGGCAGGAGGAGCGAGGCGATGCCGTGGCGGGAGATCTGTTCGATGGACGAGAAGCTTCGATTGATGGCGGCGCTGTCTGAGGGGGAGGAAAGCGTGAGCGAGCTGTGCGCGGAGTTCGGCATCAGCCGCAAGACCGCGTACAAGTGGTGGCGGCGCTACCTTGAGTTGGGGGCCGCCGGGCTCAAGGAACACTCGCACGCGGCTAAGGTAGTGCCGTGGGCGATTAGCCAGGCGCAGGCCGAGGCGGTAGTGGGACTGCGCCGGGCGCATCCGAGCTGGGGACCAAGAAAGTTGCGGGCCAAGCTTGAGCAATGCGCGCCGGATCAGAGCTGGCCGGCGCCGAGCACGATTGGCGAGTTGCTGCGCCGCCAGCACCTCAGCCAGCCGCGCAAGCGTCGGCGCAGCGCGCGACCGTCGCCGCTGCCCTTGCGCACGGCGCTGGGGCCCAACGAGCTGTGGTGCACCGACTTCAAGGGTCATTTCCGCACCGGCGACGGCGTGCGCTGCGACCCCTTCACCCTGACCGACGCTTACAGCCGCTACCTGTTGAGCGTCAAGGCGGTCGCTAAGGCCGGCTATGCGGACTGCCGGCGCGAACTGGAGCGGGTGTTTCGGGAATACGGCCTGCCGCGCGCGATCCGCTCGGACAACGGCGCGCCGTTCGCCTCGGTCGGAGTGACGGGACTCAGCCGGCTGTCGGTATGGTGGTTAAAGCTCGGCATCATGCCGGAGCGGATCGAGCCGGGCCGGCCTGAGCAGAACGGGCGGCATGAACGGATGCACAAGACGCTCAAGGCCGAATGCGCCACTCCGCCCGCGGCCAACCGTGGCGCGCAGCAGAGCCGCTTCGATGAGTTCCGCGCTGAGTTCAATCATCAGCGGCCGCATGAGGCGCTGGGCCAGACCACCCCGGCGACGCACTACACGCCGTCGCCGCGCAGCTATCCGGCCCGGCTCGAGGACCCCGAGTATCCGGCCGACTATCAGCCGCGCCGCGTGCGCCACACGGGCGAGATCAAATGGCAGGGCAAGTTGGTGTTCTTGAGCGAACCCCTTGCCAGTGAAGTAGTAGGGTTAGTTGAAACTGATGACGGTGACGCGGAGGTCTACTTCGGACCAATGATGGTTGGGCTCATCGATGGCGTCAATCTGAAACTGCGCCGTCTTGCGCCCGCCGGCAGTTCAACGGTCCGGCGAGAGGGGCAGCCCCCCTCGCGCTCCTCCCCCTCAAACTCGCAAATAGTGTTACCGATCATGCCGGTCTAAAGTGTTACCGATCATCCCGGTCGCTCAGCCAACCGCAGGTGGCGCCGGGAGAGGTGCAACGGGCGCCGTCGCACCTACGCGCACTTTCTTTTGACACTAGGTCAGAAAGTGGTGCCGCTGGCTTGCGGCGGCCTCAGTGTCGATCAGTTATGATTAACCGAATCGGCATTTGTACGAGGTCATTCTTTGCACCTCACCCGGCGACACCGCTGCGCGGCTTTACGCCAACCTCCCCTCGGACAAGGGGCGGTTAGAAAACAGAATCCTGAATCGCGCGGGGCGCTGGATTAGAACCCTCACCTTCATCCTTTCTCTCACAGGGAGAGGAGACAGAGCGAAACCGACTTCCCCTAACGACCTTCTAACAGGGACGAAGTCCCGCATCTTTCTTCTTTAATACTGGGTGCAGGGGTCACCCCTGCCCAAGGAAGCGTGTAACCCAGGAAGGGTTTCACATTCAATCACTTCCTTCGCCGCGCGAGCGCGTCGGGATTCGCGATTCTGATCGGCGCGCCGTTCGCGAACGCCACCACTGCTTCCAGCGTATCGACGTAAAACGCAGTCAGCGCTTCGCGCGTCACGTATCCCAAATGGGGCGTGACGGTGACGTTGTCCAT
Organism: uncultured delta proteobacterium; assembly: GCA_963842215.1. Classification (GTDB taxonomy): domain Bacteria; phylum Desulfobacterota; class Binatia; order Binatales; family Binataceae; genus Binatus. The sequence goes on from CAWJFQ010000010.1 coordinate 765,106, forward strand.
CGTGCGAAACGGATGGTCGGCGGGGGGCGGCTCCTCATCGTAAACGTCGATTCCGGCGCCCGCGATTCGGCCTTGTCGCAGCGCGGCTAACAGGTCGGCTTCAACCACGATCGGCCCGCGCGAAGTGTTTATCAGGTACGAGCCTGGCTTCATCAGCGCGAGTTCGCGTGCAGTGACCAGCCCGCGAGTGCGCTCGCTCAGGCGAACGTGAATCGACACGATATCGGCCAGGCGGAACAGGTCGTCCTTCCCGACCCTCCTGGCTCCGACCGATCTGGCGGTGTCGTCGGTCAGGTTCTGACTCCATGCGATCACCGGCATCCTGAAGACGCGCGCGTACTCGGCCATCCTCGAGCCGATGTGCCCGAGCCCCAGCAATCCGAGCGTGCGCCCCGCGAGATTGATTCCCAGCGTATGCTGCCAGCCGCCTTCGCGCATGCGCCGGTCCTCCAGCGCCATATTGCGCACCGTCGCAATCATCAATCCCCAGGTCAGCTCAGGAGTCGCATCGACCACCCCGGCAAACAGCGGGTTGGCGAAATTTGAATGAGACACGATAACGCCGTGCTCGGTGGCCGCCGCCATGTCGAGGTTCGGCAGCGACATCCCTACAATTGTGACCAGCTTCAGATCGGGCAGCCGCTCGAACAGGCTCCGCGGCAAGCTCATCCGCTCGCGAACTGTACAGAGTACGTCGAACGGCTTTAGCGCGACAGCGGCCTCATCTTCACTGAGATGGTTTCCAAAGGCGACAACCTCCGCCTTGCCGTTGAGCACCGACCAGTCGGCGAGCTTGAGCGCAGCGTCGGCGTAGTCGTCGAGGACAGCAACTTTGATTGTCATCTTAATGCTCGCCGCTCATCACTGGGTGCAGGGGTCACCCCTGCCCCGGGAAGCGTGAAACCGCAAAAGGAATTTCGCATTAAATTGAGGGTTGATCCTTCCGATTACAGACCATTGAGGAACTCGATCAGTATCGTATTGATCTCCGTCGGCCGCTCCTGCTGTATCCAATGGCCGGCGCCCGGAATTATCACTTTCTTTTTCAGATTCGGGGTGAACGCGCCCGCCATTTCGTACGCGCCCGGATTCATCTTGCCGACTACGTCATGCTCACCGGCGGCGAACAATGCGGGCTGCCGCAGCTTGGCCCCATCGAGGAAAGGCGTCAGCTCCCAGTTGCGATCGAAATTGCGATACCAGTTGACGCCGCCGCGAAAGCCGACCCGCTTGAACTCGCCGGCAAAGAAATCCAGGTCCGCTTCCGTCAGCCACGCCGGCAGCTTGTCCGGCATCGTGCCCGTCTCGATAAACTTTTTCGTCTTGGGGAACCGGAAACCGAACTGACCCTCACCCGGCGCATCGCCGGAAGCGGAGTAGAGCACTCGCGCCATCGTCGCGCGCGGATCGGCGTCGAGTTCCTTCTCGACCTTGCCCGGTTCCTGGAAATAGAGCACGTAGAAATGCTGGTCGCCGGCATTCGCTTTCATCGCGTCGCTCGGACGCATGGGAGTGCGCGGAAAATAGGGAACGCTCAGCAACGCGATCCCGCGGAAGATATCGGGCCGCAGCAGCGCCGAATTCCACGCCACCGGCGCGCCCCAATCGTGCCCGGCTATCACCGCCGACTCGGCGCCGAGGCTGTTCACCAGCCCGACGATATCGCCGACCAGGTTCAGGATGTTGTACGACTCGATCGGCTCCGGCGCGCCGGTCTGTCCGTAGCCGCGCTGGTCGGGCGCGACGACGTGAAAACCGGCCGCTGCCAGTGCGGGAATCTGATGGCGCCATGAGTACCACGACTCCGGCCATCCATGGCACAGCACCACCAGCGGGCCCTTGCCCTGTTCCACGTAATGCATCCGGATGCCGTTAGTGTCGACGAATTTATGCTGCAATGCGGACATCGAGTATTCCTCTGTTGCTGTCGGTTCCGCTCCCCGGTCCTACAGTCGGCGTTCCATCTGTTCGCTCGGCAGTGCGGCTTCGGCCACGCGCGCGGGAATCTGCGGCTCTTCGGTGCGAACGACTCCATACGCCGCCGACGCGATTGCTGCCCCTATGAGCGGCGCCACGATAAAGAGCCAAAGCTGGCTGAGTGCCCATCCGCCGACGAACACTGCCGGCCCGATGCTGCGTGCGGGGTTCACCGAAGTGTTGGTTACCGGAATTCCCACCAGGTGGATGAGGACGAGAATAATCCCGATCGGAATACCCGCGAAGCCAACCGGCGCCTTCAGGTCGGTCGAACCCAAAACAGTGAACACCAGGAAAAAAGTCAGCACCACCTCGGCCACGAACCCCGCAGTCAGGCCGTAGCCGCCCGGCGAATGAAGTCCGTAGCCATCGGCCCCGAGCCCGCCAACCGCCGCATCGTAACCGCCCGGACTGTCACGAGCGACGATCAATAGAACACCAGCCGCGATCACAGCCCCGATTATCTGCGCCACGATATAGCCGGGGACGTGTTTGGCGTCGAATTTGCCGCTGAGCAGCAGACCCACAGTCACAGCAGGATTGATGTGACAGCCGGAAATAGGTCCGATCGCGTACACCATCGCGAGTAGTGAGAATCCGAAAGCAAACGCGACCCCGGCGAACCCTATTTTGCCGCCCGCCAGGACCGCGGCGCCGCATCCGCCAAAGACCAGCACGAACGTACCGATCAGCTCTGCAATGTACCTCTTCATCGCGCGTCCTCCTCTCGCTTGGTGTTAGATCGTTTCCTCGGAAACAGTATCTCTAAGCTGATTGGCGCTGATTGGACAGAGGTTACATTCTTGTCAATTCCACCTCGGAGACTTTGGGGCCAGCGGAATTCCCGGGCTCAGGAATGCTTGAGCTTTTTGATTTCCTCGGCCATCTCGGGCACCGCCTTGAACAGGTCGGCGACCAGGCCGTAGTCGGCGACCGCGAAAATCGGCGCCTCTTCATCCTTGTTGATTGCGCAGATTACCTTCGAGTCTTTCATGCCGGCCAGATGCTGAATCGCGCCTGAAATTCCGACCGCGATGTACAATTCCGGCGCGACAACCTTGCCCGTCTGCCCGACTTGCAGGTCATTGGGCACGAAGCCCGCATCGACCGCCGCGCGCGACGCACCCATCGCCGCACCCATCTCGTCGACCAGCGGCTCGAGCACGGTCTTGAAATTTTCGCCCGACTTGAGGCCGCGGCCGCCCGAAACGATAATCCGCGCCTCGGTCAGTTGCGGGCGATCGCTCTTGGTTGCGTTGAACGAAACGAATTCCATCTTAAGCGCGCCCGCGTCGATTTCGGCCTGCTGCTTTTCGACCGGTGCTGCGGCATCGCCCGGCTTGGCGGCGTCGAACGCAGTCCCGCGCACCGTCAGCACTTTGATCGGCCCGTCGAGCTCGACCGTAGCCATCACGTTGCCGGCGTAAGTCGGGCGCACGAATGTGTGATCGTCGCTGATAGAGGTGATTTCCGACGCCATCGGCGCATCGAGGCGCGCCGCCAGCCGCGGGAACAGGTCCTTGCCCATCGCAGTCGCCGTCGCGAGAACAAACTCCGCGTTTTCTTTTTTCGCCAGCGCGGCCAGCGCTTGCGCATGCGCGTCGGCGAGATAGTTCTTCAGCGCCGGATGCGCCAGCGCTATCACCTTGGCGACGCCGTACTTGGCGAGCTCACCCGCCGCCGACTCGGGCGCGTCGCCCGCGACAACCGCGATTGCCTTGCCGCCGCGCTTCTTCGCCAGGTCGAGACCTGCGTGAACGGCGGTCAGCGTGGTCTTGGGAAAATGTCCCCCCTGATGCTCCGCGAAAATCAGAACGTCACCCATTTCAATTCACTCCGTGCGCGCGATTGGAAGTAGTCGTAATCAGATAACTTTGGCTTCGGTGTGCAGGACCGACACCAGCTCCTGAACCGACGCGACCTTGCGTCCGGCTTGGCGTTTGGGCGGCGCCGCCATCGTCTTGATCTTCAGCTTGGGTGCGAGATCGACGCCGAGGCTGTCGGCTGCGACCTCTTTCAGCTCTTTCTTGCGCGCTTTCATGATTCCCGGCAGCGAGGCATAGCGCGGCTCGTTGAGCCGAAGATCGGTGGTGATGACAGCGGGCAGCTTGAACGCGATCGTCTCGAGGCCGCCGTCAACTTCGCGCACGACCGAAGTCTTGTCGGCCCCAATCTCAACCTTGGACGCGAACGTCGCCTGCGGCCAGCCGAGCATCTCGGCCAGCATCTGCCCGACCTGGTTCGAGTCGTCGTCGATAGCCTGCTTGCCCAATATAATGAGGTCGGGCTTCTCGTCGCCGGCGATTTTCGCAAGGATTCTCGCGATTGCGAGCGAATCGAGCGCGGTGTCGGTCTTGACCAGGATTGCGCGGTCGGCGCCCATCGCGAGCCCCGTGCGCAATTGTTCCTGCCAGGTCGATTGTCCGACCGTGACCAGGATGACCTCGCCGGTCTGCTTCTCCTTGATCCGCAGTGCCTCTTCGATCGCGATTTCGCAAAACGGGTTGATGACCCATTTCACGTTGTCGGTGGCGATGCCGGTGCCGTCGGGCAGCACCCGGATAGTGGTCGCAGGATCGGGAACTCGCTTGATTGGTACCAGGATTTTCAAAGCCTTATCACTCCACGCATTGATTCATGCATCGATTTGAATCTGAAACAGACTAGGTAGCCCGGGAATAAAGCCGACAAACGCGAAATTTCTAACAGCGACCCGCCAGCCAGTCAAACCATACTAATGGCGAAGCCACGGCGCAAAGCCGCCGATCACCGGTCGTGTGGGATGTTACTCGTTGTAGCCGAGGCGGTGGGATAGCTCGCGGCCGGCGTCGAGCAGGCTCGGTGCGATTTCGGCGGTGATGCGCTCGGGGCCGATTCGATAAGTAGGCCCTGCGACGGCGACTGAGCCGACGACAGACCGCGTGTAGTCGCGAATCGGAACCGCGACCGACGACACTTCCTCGATGAATTCGCCCGAATCCACCGCGTAACCATCGCGCGCGACTGCCTCGAGCTGCGCCAGCAGGGTGGCGCGATCGATGATCGTACGTTCGGTGAAGCGTTTCAGCGCCTCAGGCAGCGCGGATTTGAGCTGCTCCTCGGCGTCAAAGGCGAGATGTGCCTTGCCGGCCGCTGTACAATGAAGCGGCAGGGTGATTCCGATGGGAGGCGTGATGCGCACGGCGCGATCTTCGGCCTCCGCCGCTTCGAGCGGGACGACTCCGTCGCGCCGGACGATCGCGACGTATGCACTCTCGCGGCATTTGCGGGCGACATCGGCGAGGATAGGGCGCGCTTGCCTCACGAGGCCCATATGATGAATGTAACGGCGTCCGAGATGCAGGCACTTGATACCGAGGCGATAGTTCTCGGTGGCTTTGTTTTGTTCGATGTAACCGCGCGCTTCGAGCGTCGCGAGCAGCCGAAAGACATTGTTCTTATGCAGCTTGAGCCGTTTGGAAAGTTCCGTAACCCCGAGTTCATCGACGTCGCCAAAGAACTGTTCGAGCACGTCGAGCGCGTGCGCGACGGACTGGATTAGGTAGTTGGTTTTATCGCGTCGAACCATCGTTATTTTTGGTTAGCGCGTCGGCGGCTTATGGTGCCGTCGTAGCGCGGTATGTAAAAGTGTTTTACTTTAGACGGCCAGCGAGAACAGTGTCAACGACACCTCATAAATTATCGGGAAATTTAGCTAATTAGCTGATATCAAACGATAAATCTAACCTATCAACAGGGTCTCAAAACAGGATTTCAGCATGCCCAAGCAATTTCCTGCCGATTTCTTCAGACGCGTCGATGATGACGATGATGAGGTATTTTACTCAGTCCCGCGACTCGTCGTTCATATCGACGACGGCGCGATTGCTAAGGTGGGCGAGATCTACGCGCAGTTGATGCCGCAAGGCGGAGCGATCCTGGATCTGATGAGCAGTTGGCGATCGCATCTGCCGGCGCATATCCGGCCGTCGCGAGTAGTTGGGCTGGGAATGAATCGGGCGGAGATGGCAGAAAATCCCGCGCTCACCGAAATTGTCGTTCACAATCTTAATCGCGCGCCGCGGATGCCGTTTGCCGACGCCGAGTTCGACGGTGCGGTGGTGACGGTCTCGGTGCAATACATGACGCGGCCAATCGAGACATTTGCCGAAGTCGGTCGCGTGCTCAAGCCGGGCGCGCCGTTCGTCGCGACGTTTTCGAACCGAATGTTCCCGACCAAGGCGGTCGCCATCTGGCAGCATCTCGACGACTACGGCCACGGCAAGCTGGTCGGCAACTACTTTATGGAAAGCGGCGCGTTTGAGAATATAGATTTCATCGACCGGAACGCGCCGACCATGCCGCCGTCGGATCCGATTTGGGCGGTCGTCGGCTACAAGATGCGCGAGGGACAGAGTTGATCAAAAATCGCGGCATGCGTCATCTGGCGCTCAAGGTTTCCGACGTTGAGCGCGCGAAGGATTTTTACGTTCGCGTGTTCGGGATGAAACTCGTCTGGCAGCCCGACCTGGACAACGCGTACCTCAGCTCTGGATGTGACAATCTCGCGCTTCATCGCGGTGACGGCAAAAAAACGGCGGCCGACGCACAGCGGCTGGACCATCTCGGCTTTATCGTGCCGACGATCGCAGACGTCGAAGCTGGTTACGCATGGGTGAAGAGCATCGGTGTCGAGATCGTGCACGAACTCAAGCATCATCGCGACGGCTCGGTGTCGTTTTACATCCGCGATCCGGACGGCAACGTTATCCAGGCGCTCTACGAACCGACAATCAGCCCGCAGTCTTTTTCTTCGTAACCCTCAAGCGCAACGGCGCGCGAAGGCGCGCGGGAGACATACAGCATGATGCTCAAGGGGCGCGCCACCGCCGAAGCTACAGCAGCGTACGCCAGCCATTTCCCGGAGCTGCCGGGAAATTTCCGGCCGGCGCTCGGCGTATCGGTTTCATCGATCGGAATCGGCACATACCTGGGCGAGCCCGACAACGAGACCGACCGCGCTTACGAAGAGGCAATCAAGGCGAGTCTTCGCGGCGGGATCAACCTGGTCGACACTGCGGTGAACTACCGCTTTCAGCGCAGCGAACGGAATATCGGCAAGGCGCTTGGCGAGCTGGTGACGGCGGGCGAGATCGCGCGCGAGCAAGTGGTCGTCGCGACCAAGGGCGGTTACATCACGTTCGACGGCGGGGTACCGGCTAATCCGCGCGCGTGGTTCGAAGAGCATTACGTGAAGACGGGAATCGTCGCGCCGAGCGACCTGGTTGACGGTTCGCACTGCATGACGCCGAAGTATATCGGCACGATGCTCGAGCTGTCGCGGCGCAATCTCAATCTCGAGACGATCGACATCTATTACGTCCACAATCCCGAGACCCAGCTCGAAGCGATCGATCGCAAAGAGTTCCTCGCGCGAATCAAGACGATTTTCGAATTTCTGGAAGGCGCCGCGGCTGACGGGAAGATCGGCGTGTACGGGACTGCAACATGGAACGGTTTCCGCGCGGCGCAAACCGAGCGCGGATGGCTCTCGCTCGACGAGCTTATGCGAATCGCGCGCGAGGTCGGTGGCGACGCGCATCATTTTCGCGCAATCCAGTTGCCGTACAACCTCGCGATGCCGGAGGCGGTCACGCGCTCGAATCAATTTGTGCACGCCGGCAAGGCGACCACGCTGGCTGCCGCGAAGGCGTTCGGGCTTGCGGTTTCGGCGAGTGCGTCGCTACTGCAGGGGCAGCTGTCGCGCGGGCTGCCACCAATAGTCGCGAACGCATTCAGCGGTTTCGCAACCGATGCGCAGCGCTCGATCCAGTTTGTGCGCTCGACTCCCGGGGTCGATGTGGCGCTGGTTGGGATGAAGTCGGAGGAACACGTTCGAGACACGCTGGAGACCGCGCGCAAGCCGCCAGCTACCGTCGAGGAGCTGATGCGATTGTTCCAGCAAGGCGGAGAACCGTAATAAGGAACGAAATTGAAATGAACCCGGGGTGGGTTTCAAACTTCCTTCGGCAGGGGTGACCCCTGCACCCACTATTAAGAAAAATAAAGATGCGGGACTTCGTCCCTGTTAGAAGGGTTAGTGGGGGACGCGGTTGCCATTTTCGTGAATGTCGCAGTGTTCACGCCAGCACTTATTCGACGACGGTTACTTTCATCTTCATGTTGCCGTGGCCGGTGCCGCAGTAATGGTCGCAGATGACGGTAAAGTTGCCGGCGGTGTCGGGCGTGACGGCGACGTCGGTGGTCTTGCCGTCGGGGATGTCAGTGTCTATTTTGAGCGGCTTAGACATGAAGCCGTGCACGCGATCCGCAGTAGTCAGCCGCAGGATTACGGGCTCTCCTTTCTTGAGCGTGATCTCACTTGGCGTGAACTCGAATTTTTTCGCGGTAATCGCTATCACCCTGGGATTGTCATTGGCGCGCGTGAAATTGATCATCGCCGGGACTACCAGCAGGCCGATTTCGCATACGCCCGCGAGCAGGATCGTATTGACGATTTTATTTATAGTTGTCGTTTTCATTTTCATTCATCCTTTGCGTCATTGCTTCCGTGTTTGATCATCTGATCCATTCCGACCGTGCCCGAGAACTCGGCCGTAGCGAGCGCGATTTCCTCGAGCTGCAAGTCGTTGCCGTCGGCGTTGCCGTTTACCCGCCGGAGTCCGAGGTCTTTGAACGGCTGCGCCTTGTCGAAGGGCATCGGCTTTTTCACCGGCGTGGTCGCGGGGTCGGGGAAGGCGAAGATGAGCGAGCGGGCCGCGTACATCTTGGTGCTGCCGGCCTGGTGAAAGTTCTCGCGATGAATATGGCCGTAGAGCACGGTTACATTTTCGTACGGCGCCAGCGCGTTCATCACGTCGTCGCCGTCGCTGGTGAACCATTCCCATTCGGGCTTGAGATCGAACAGCGGACGATGGGTGAATACGATGATCGGCGCGGTTTTCGGAAAGCGGGCGAGATCGGATTTCATCCAGGCGAGCTGTGCTGCACCAACCTCGGGCCGGCCGCCGGAGACGTTGTCGAGCCCGATGAAGTGGACGCCGCGATGATCGAATGAATAGTGGGTTGGTCCCATGAACTCGCGAAACATGTCGCCACCGTCGAGCGCGGCGTCATTCTCGCCCGGCACGACTTTGATTTGTGCGCCGCCGATCTTGCTCGAAATCTCATTGAACAGTTTGAAGCGCTTGGCGTGCTCGTCGGGCGAGTCGGCGTCGTGGGTTAAATCGCCGGTGACTATCACCAGGTCGGGGCGACTTTTCAGCCCGTTGATGGTCGCGACCGCGTTTTCGAACGCCTTGGTGCCGAGAGGATCGGGCGGCCCGTTGAATCCAACGTGGGTGTCGCTCAACTGGATGAACGAGAATGGCGCCGGGGCTTCGCCATTGAGCTCGGCGAGAGTGCGCGTGATCCCTTCAGCACCCGCCTTGCGGGTAAGCGCGGGAAATACGCTATAGAGTGCGCCGATGCTGAGGGCGGTTCCGGTAACGCGCAGGAACGATCGACGGTCGAGTTTGGTTTTCATCCTGGAATCACCTCGCGCTGATGAGCGCTTTCAGAGGTAGGACCAGGCGGGCGATAGAAAATTCCCGCGATTGAGGCGCAAAAACAGTCGGGAATAAAATTGCCGCGTTTGCGGTCTGCAACTGAAGGGAGAACGCGGGCGAAAGAAACAATTGCCTGACGAAACCAAAGCCGTCGATTTCGACCGCACCTTCCTGCCGCATATGGATGCTGCGTACAACCTCGCGCGATGGCTGGTACATGACGATCACGACGCCCAGGACGTCGTGCAGGAGGCCTACCTGCGCGCGTTCAGATTCGTTGGTGGATTTCGCGGCGGCGATGCGCGCGCGTGGATCCTCGCCATAGTGCGCAACACTGCATTCAGCTGGCTCAAGCGCAATCGCGGCGCCGATTCGCCAACAGAGTTCGATGAGCAGCTGCATGGGGCGGTCAGCGAAGAGAGCGGCCTCGAGGCGGACGCCGTTCGTAAGGCCGACGGCGCGATGATTCGTGCGGCGCTCGACGAGCTGGCGGACGAGTTTCGCGAGGTGATCGTGATGCGCGACATCGAGGGACTTTCCTACAAGGAAATCGCCGATGCGGCCGACATACCGATTGGGACCGTCATGTCGCGGCTGGCGCGCGCCCGCGGCAAGCTCGCGCATTCTCTCAAAGGGCGAATCGCTCAGGAGCAAAGCTCTCAACGATCCTCAAAGGAGCGGACGTGACCTGCGACGACGCCCGAGTGCTGATGCATGGGCATCTCGACGGCGAGCTCGATCTCGGCACCGACCTCGAAGTCCAACGGCATATCGAGGAATGCCCGCGGTGCGTCAGCGAATACGCCGCGCTGCGCGCGATGCGCACGCGGCTGAAAGATGAGGAGTTTCGATTCGAGGCTCCGGCCGCATTTAAGGAAAAAATTCGCCGCGCGATTCCAGGCGCCGCATCGGCGCCGTCACGGTCCAATGGTTATCAGTCGCGGCGGGGAGCATGGGTGCCGCGTGTGGCTCGGTTCGTGGTGCCGTTGGCGATTGGCGCGATGCTGGCGCTGATTATCGCGCCGCGCACGATTGGCCTGTCGCCCGACCAGCTGCTGGCAGGCGAAGTGGTCGCAAGTCATGTCCGGTCGCTGATGGCGGCGCATCTGATGGACGTGGCCTCGACCGATCAGCACACAGTCAAGCCGTGGTTCAACGGCAAGCTGGATTTTTCGCCCCCGGTGACCGATTTCGCAAAAGACGGATTTCCACTGGTGGGCGGGCGGCTGGACTATATTGACGGCCGACCGGTTGCGGCGCTGGTCTATCGGCGGGGCAAACATGTGATCAACGTCTTCATGTGGCCGACGGCCGGCGCATCATCGAGCGCGGCGAGAGTCGAGACCGAGCATGGGTACAATGTCGAGCAGATGATGGTGGCGGAGATGAATTGCTGGATCGTGTCGGATTTGAATCCGCAGGAGTTAGGCAAGTTCGCGGGGTTGATTCGGGCGAAAGGGTAAGCGCGGCAAGCTTTTATAGGCCTCAAAGAGCGGCGGATAACTCGTGCCTCTACATGTTGCTTAGGTGGGGCGCGACTGAAACAATGCACCGATTGCCGCCCGGCCGAAGTGGCGGCCTTACCTGCGATGCGCCGCGTCGAGACATTCTTCATCATAATTGCGATCGGGTTTTACGTTTGGTTCCTGACGCACTATGGACCGGGGCAGGTGATTGGCTATGTGCGGATGGCAGGCTGGGGGCTGGCGCTGACGATTTCGCTGGAGGCGTTCGCGCGAATCGCCAATACGCTCGGCTGGCGCGTGACGATTGAGGACTATCCACCGAAACTAAGGTTCGTCGAGTTGTTTGCAGCGCGAATTGGCGGCGAGGCAGTTGACTATGTGACGCCCTCGGCACAGCTGGGCGGGCAGTTCGTGATGGCGGTCGATGTGCGCGAGAAATTGCGGATGCCGGTCGGGCTGGCGACGGTAGTCGTCGCTTCGCTGGCCGAGGCTATCGGGCAGATCGCGTTCATGTCGATCGCATTGGTGGTTTCGCTGCGCCTGATACCGGTGGGCGCCAATCTCTACTGGTCAATCGTGGCCGGATTCATGATGGCGGTGGCGTTGGCCGCTGGCTTCCTGTTCGTGCAGATGAAGCGGCCGTTTTCGCACCTGTGGCGTGTCGCGACCAAGCTCGATATCAAGCGGATCAACACCGAGGAAATCCGCGAGTCCGCCGAGGAGGCCGACAGGGTCCTGCTCGACTTTTACGCGCGCCATCGGATGCGGTTCGCAGCGTCGTGCCTGTGCTACGCGGCCGCGTGGAGCCTGGGGCCGCTGGAAATTTACATCCTGCTGAAGCTGCTGCATCAGCCGGCGTCGCTACAAATCGCACTGCTGGTTGAGGCGGTTGGACTGCTGATCGAGCGCGTAACCTTTCTGATTCCGGCCAAGCTGGTAAGCCAGGAGGGCGGCAAGGCGCTAATCCTTGGAATGCTCGGCTACCCGCCGGGAATCGGCTTCGTGGTGGGGTTTCTCCGCCGGATCAAGGAAATGGTATGGGTGTTGTTCGGGCTGCTGGCCCTGATGATACATCGAATGATTGTGCAGCAGCGCGGTGATCTGCCGGGCGCCGCCGTGCCGGGGCGCGATGCTGTGATGAAAATGCAACGAGCACAAGGAGAGCAATCGCTATGAGAAAACTAATCGCCCTGGTTGCGGGGATGACTCTCGCAATGACCGCGCTGCCCGCGGCGGCCGGGGTCGTCATCACGCAGAAGCAGCACGTGAGCAACGGGAGCAACTCCCGCGACTCGGTACAAACGATTTCGGTGCAGGGCAACAAGCAGAAGATGGAGACGGAGCGGCACACGATCATCACCGATCTGGACAATGGAAAGATGTATGTGATCGATCCGAAGGCGAAGACCTATTTCGAGATCGAATTCCCGCCCAAGGGCCGGATGGCGGAGATGATGGCAGCGAGCACTAACGCCGCGATGAACTTCAAGAAGGCCGGGAGCACGCGCGAGATCGCCGGCTACAAGTGCACCGACTACGACGGCGGTGGTCACCTGATGCAGGGTGACTATACGGTCAAAGAGTGCTTCTCGAGCGCCGCGCCTGGCGCCGCAGAATTTGCGGCGTTCGAAAAAAATATGGCGTCAAAGCTGGGCAGCTCAGCTACCGGCGAGATACCGGGCGGCATACCACTGGCGATGGACTCGTCGATGAAGATGGCGTTTTCGATTCCGTCGGGAATGGATCCGACCCAGGCGGCCAAGATCAAGGAGATGATCGACAAACGCCCGCCGGTAGTAACCAGCACGTTGGTCCAGAAGGTTGAATCCAAGACGCTGAGCAGCGCGGATTTCGAGCTTCCGAGCGGTTTCACCAAAGCACAATTGCCGCAACCGGGCGCGATGATGGCGCCTGGCGCCTCGAAGATGGCACCGGGCGGAGCTGCGTCGCCGGCGGCGCATTGAGTCGATCGAGATAGCTGAGAAAAAGAGAGCGGGGCCCTGGAAGGCCCCGCTCGTCGTTTGGATCCCTGGCTAAAGAATTACATCGAGGCGGATGCCGAGGTTGATGCTTCTTGCTTTGGCGCGTTGAGCGCGGCGCACGAATCCCAGATCCACTTCGCAGTTGAAAGCTCGTCTTCGGCAAACAGCCGCAGCGCTTCCTTGGTCGACAGATCTTCCTTCAACAGTTCGGCGAATTCGAAAATGGGCTTGATCGCGTCTTCGGGCTTGCCGACGCGTTTGGTGAAGCCGAGCAGTTTTTCGTTGTCCGGGATCGACGCGTCACCCAGGTAAGCGGTGAATTTGCGTCCTTCTTCGGAGCCCATCGCGCGTGCCTCGCCGCCGAGTTCAGCCAAGCGCTGCGCGAATATGCGTGAATGATAAGCCTCGCGCTCGGCGACGATTCGGAGACCGGTGCGGATGCAATCGGTGGTGCAGACTTCCGCCCACGCCGAGAATGCCTCGCCACCATTAGCCTCGCCGACGCGAACCTTGTCGAGGAAGCTGACGACGGCCGCACGCTCTGACTTATAGGTTTTGCCGAACGCCTTGAAACCGGCGCCGCCGTTGCCATTGGTCGTCGCTGTGCCGGCTTCAAGCCAGGCCATCTCGCCCTCGAATGTGGACTGAGAAATAATTCCGCTGCGGTAAGCTCTCAGTAGTTGTTTGAATTCAAAATCGCGGCTCATCAGGTACACCTCCAAATTGTTTGAACGATTCTTATAGAAGGAAAGGTTTGTGTCGAGACCGAGAGCATAAGTCGCCGTCCTGGGAATTGTCAATTGAATGATTTCGCCGCCATCTGCGCTAGCTTCCGGGTAACCATTGCCGCATGATCCCCGAAGCCCGTGCACTGCGCGCGCCAAACGACGCAATATCCTTCGAGGTGCTCGTGATGAGTGAGATCAAGCATAGCTTCGTTAAAACCAACGGCATCAGGATGCACGTCGCGGAGACTGGTGCGGGCTTCCCGGTGGTGTTTTGCCATGGATTTCCCGAAATGTGGTACTCGTGGCGCCATCAAATGAAGGCGCTGGCCGAGGCCGGGTTTCGCGCGATCGCTCCCGACCAGCGCGGCTACAACGAGACCGAAGCGCCCGCGCCAGTCGAGGCGTACACCCAGCGCAAGCTGGTCGGCGACATCGTCGGCATGCTCGATGCGATGAGTATCGGCAAGTGCGTCATCGTCGGTCACGATTGGGGCGGCATGGTCGCCTGGAATACCGCGTTGATGGCGCGTGACAGCGTCGAGCGAGTGATCGGCGTCAATACGCCGTTCATCCCGCGCTCGCCGGTGAAGCCAACCGACGCGATGCGCGCGATGGCGGCGGGCGGCTTCCACTATATTCTCTATTTTCAGACGCCCGGCGTGGCGGAGGCCGAGCTCGAGCGCGACGTGGCCCGCTCGCTGCGCGGCTTCTACCAGGATCCGCCGGAAGTCGATCCAACGGAGATCCGCAAGGCGCCGCCGGGTGTATTCGGACGGGCCGGTGGCGGATTGCTCGATCGATTTTCCGATCGCCCACACGGGAAATTTCTCACCGACACCGACTTCGAGGTTTTCGTGCGCGCGTTCAAGAAGAGCGGTTTTCGCGGAGGCCTGAACTGGTATCGATGCATCGATCGGAGCTGGGAGGAAAGCGCCGGCCAAACCGATCGCATCGAGCAGCCTGCGCTGATGATCACCGCCGAGCTCGACGTCGTGCTGCGTCCTGAGATGGCAGAAGGGATGAAGACCTGGGTTCCGAATTTGCGCAAGACGGTGCTGGTCAAGGGTTCGGGCCATTGGACGCAGCAGGAAAAACCGGCCGAGGTGAGCTCGGCGATCCTCGATTTTCTCTCTGATATGAAAAAGTAGAGTGGCTATTCCAGCGGCGGCGGCGAAACGTAGTCGCCGTTTTTGAGAATCAAGTACTGCCGATCGGGCGCATTGCAAGCAGTGTCGGTTTGCACGATTCGCGCACCGTCGGGCGCGTATTGCAGGATGTACGACTTGCGAACGCCGGTGGTGACGTTGGGTCCGGTGCGATGCGGCATCAGTGAGGAAAATACGACAACGCCTCCCGCGCGCACCGGCACGGCGAGCGCCTCGGCACCGTCTTCCTCGCGGCAAACAAATCCGAGCTTGGACGCGCGATGCGCCAGCGTCCCGCGCAGATGCCCGCCGGGGATCACCCAGGGACAGCCGTTGTCTAGAGTCGCATCATTCAATGCCACCCAGCAGGTGAGGTACGCCTGCGGTTCGATATAGGTGTAGCCGTTGTCCTGGTGCCACGGGAACGGCTTCGGATACTCGGGCTTCTTGTAGACGGCTTGATCCCAGTAGAGACGCACGTCGGGGCCGATGACATCGCGGCAGAGATCCTGGAAGACACGGCTCGCCGAGAACTCGCGCAACACGCTGGACAGCTTGACGAGATGCACTGTGAAGGTGATTCCGTCGGCCTGCGCGATTCCCATCCTGCCGTCGGGCTGCGAGCGCAGGAACTCCTCAGCGCGGGCCTCGAAAGGATCGATCGCATCGCGGACGCGCGCGATGGTCTCGTCGTCGATTGCATTTTCGAGCACGAAGAACCCGCACTCATTGAACGATCGCGCCTGCTCCTCAGTAATCAAACGAAACGGTCCGCGCACCGGCGTCCATTTAAATCCGTTATTCAGCGGATGCAGCTCAGCATTGGACTCGTTCGTCGACGTAGTAGTACTCACGACGCGTTCACTTCGTGCTGACGCCCGTCGATTCCGCCACCAATTCCGCCAGGTCGCGCACCCGCATCGTCTCCTCGAGCGAACGCGACTTCACCGCGTCTTCGAGCATCGTCATACAGAAGGGGCATCCGACGGCGATGCACTTGGGCTTGGCCTCGTTCAATTGATCGAAGCGCTTCTGGTTGATGCGGGTGCCTTCGTGTTCTTCTTTCCAGAAGCATCCGCCGCCTGCGCCGCAGCAGAAGGTGCGATTCTTTGACTGCTCGACCTCTTCGAGTTCAGTGCCGGGAATCGCGCCGAGCGCGCTGCGAGCGCTGTCCCATTTGCGATTGTGCCGCGCCATGTAGCACGGATCGTGATAAGTGATGCGCTCGTCGATCTTCCCCCGCGGCTTCAGGCGCCCGGCCTGGATCAGCTCGTCTATGAACTCGGCTTCGTGCAGAACCGTGTAGCTACCTCCGAAGTCCGGATACTCATTCTTCAAATTGTGAAAGCAATGCGGGCACTGAGTGACTATCCGCCGCGGCTTATATTTGTTGAGCGTCTCGACATTCTGCGCGGCTACCGTCGCGTACAGGTACTCATTGCCGAGCCGGCGCGCCGGATCGCCGGTGCAGGTCTCTTCGCGCCCGAGGATCGCAAATTTCACTCCCGCCTGTTTCATCAAGCCCGAGAACGACTTGCTCACGCGCTGATTGCGCTCGTCGTACGACCCGGCGCATCCCACCCAGTACAGCACGTCGATGTCCGACGGATCTTCGACCTCGGCTATTTCAGGAATTCCCAGACCGTGCGCCCATTCAGCGCGCTTCTCCTGCGCCAGGCCCCACGGATTTCCCTGGTTCTCGATGCCCTTGAACGCTCCCGTCAATTCGGTCGGGAATCTCGATTCCATCAGCACATCGTAGCGCCGCATGTCCACGATTCTCTGGATGTGCTCGATGCCCACCGGACATCCCTCTTCGCACCATCCGCATGAGGTGCATCCCCAGACCGCTTCCTCGGTAGCGACCTGCGTGATCATATCGGGCCCGTTCCACGCGGGCGCCTCGGCAGCGGCGTCGCCATTTTTTTCATTGGCCTTCGCCGCAAGCAGAAACGGCGCCTTGTCGAGCAAATGCTCGCGCTGTTCGATCACGAGGTATTTGGGATTCAGCGTCTTGCCGGTATTGACGGTGGGACAGTTGATCGTGCAGCGCCCGCACTCGAGGCATGATCCCATGTCGAGCAGTTGTTTCCAGGTGTACTGCTCGATTTGCGAGACCCCGAAGGTCTCGGCATTTTCGAAATCCTTGATGGGGGCGAGCCGTCCGCGCGGACCCATGTTGCGGAAAAACAGATTCAGCGGCCCGAAAATCAGGTGACGCAGCTTGGTGAACGGGAAACAGAAGAGCAGCGTGAATACGAGCAGCACGTGCACCAGCCACAGCCATCGATGGTAGGTTGCGCCCGCGCCGAGCCCGCCCTCGATTCGGCCCACCACTCGTCCAACATATGCCCACTCGGTGAACGCCGGATGCGCCGCGTTGATGCGTGCGCCCTCGAGCATCAGGCCGGTGATCGCTGCCAACACCATCATCGACATCGGGAACCAGTAGCCGAGCCGGTTCTCGAGATTGTCGCGCATTTTGTCCGCGGGCGGTTCGCTCAACAGGCTGGGTTTGCGCACCGAGCGCCGCGCACCTTCCATCAGCACTCCAAGGATCAGGAGCAGAAAGAAGGTGTCCATCGCGGCTTTGAAGCAGAGATAAAAATCGCCGTAGTAGAAGTAAAAGTCGAGTCCGAACACGTGTAGCAGTTCGCGCAGGTCGCTGTTGATCAGAACGATCGTGGTGCCGATGAACAGTCCGACAAACGCGACGTAAAACGCATAATGCATCCAGCCCCAGGTCTCGCGAATCACGTTGCCCTGGCCGAATGAATCGCGCAGCGATAGCATCAACCGCTCGATTGGATGGTCGAGGCGATTTTCGGACACGCCGAGAGTAACCAGCCGGTACCAGCGGACGCCGGCGTAAACGCACCCGATGATCAGCAGCCCGAGCAGCCCATACATCAGCACGATGAACGGAACGGGGATGTTCCACAGGATCTGGCGGGTGACTTGCTCGTTCATTTGCGCTCCATGCGGAAACCGGTGGCGAAGGTGCCTGTAACAGACTCTTAAATCAGACCATCGCGGATGAATTCAATCCATCGCTACGCCAGCAGGGCGGCCTCTTTAGTCTCCTCATCAATCCTGAATTGCGCGGCGGTCCTGCTCGACCTCTTCAAACCATGATGCCAGCGCATTGGTCATTCGCGACACGCGCTCGGGCTCCTTCGCGGCTAGGTCGTTGCGCTCGAACGGGTCGCTGACGATATCGAAGAGTTGCGCGGGCGGCGGCGCGGGCTTGACGCGCTGTGGCTCCGCCCCACGCGCGATGTCGTGGAAGTTTTCCGGATTGTACTTCGACTGTACGTCCATCGCGAGGTCGTCCTTCGACACCTGCATCAACTCGCGAATCGATGGCCGCACCAGCTTCCATCGGCCGTCGCGCATCGCGGCGTTGCATTCGCCGTCGGGCGTGTAACGGTTCCATTGCCAGAAACGCTCAGTGGGGACCTTGCCGCGCTCGCCCTGCACGATTGGACTCACGTCGATCCCGTCCAGCTTGAGATCGCGCGGCGGTTCGGCGCCCGCAAGCGCGAGAAGCGTCGGCAGCCAATCGGTAAAATGAATCATGTCGTGCACCTGACGGCGGCCGTCGAGCCCGGCCGGCCATCTGATGACCATCGGTAGGCGGATCCCGCCTTCGTACACCAGCATCTTCGAGCCCGCAAAGCCGCAGTTAAAGCGGTCGGTGCACATCTCGCCCTTGCCGCCGAATTGGGGTCCATTGTCGCTCGAGAACATCACGATCGTGTTGTCGGTCAAGCCGCTGCGCTCGAGCACCTCGAGCACGCGCGCAATCCCGCGATCCATGCATTCGATCATCGCGTAGATTTGGCTGACTGCGGAAGTGAAGTTGCCGCTCGCCTTATAGGTCGCAGCGTCGGCCTCGGGCGCTTCAAATGGAAAGTGCGGGGCGTTGTACGCGAGGAACAGAAAGAACGGATCGCCGCGATGCCTTCGGATGAATTCCGTCGCCTCCTCGCTGAACACATCGGTGAGATAGCGGCCGTCCCCGCGTGAGATTGAGCCGTTGCGATCGAGACTCCACTGATAGTATGGTTGCCAGCCGCCTGAAAAACCCGCGAACTCGTCGAAGCCGCGGCGATTCGGATGGTAACGCGAATCGTACGCGCCGTTATGCCACTTGCCGACCAGCCCGGTCGCGTAACCCGCGCGTTTCAGCAGTTCGGCCACCGTCACTTCGCGCAATGCAAGCCGGTCGAGCCCGCGCGTCTCCAGCGTATCGATAACTCCGGTGCGATGCGGATAGCGGCCCGTCATCAGCGACGCTCGCGCCGGCGCGCAAACCGGAGAAGCCGAATAGTGCTGCGTCAGGCAGACTCCTTCGCTCGCGAGATGATCGAGCGTCGGCGTGCGCGACGCGCCGTAGTTGAAGCAGCCGAAGTCGCCGTAACCCATGTCGTCGGCGAGAATCAGCACGAAATTCGGCCGAACGGTCATTCGATGCGCCTCAACCGACTTCGTAGCACAAAAAAAGGGCTCGGATGCGATTACATCCGAGCCCTCAAATCACGTTCTTGAATTTTTCGAACGGCTACTCGCGTTCCTGGAACCCTTCGAGGTTGCGCGATCTGCCGGTCTGACGCAGCTTGCGCAGTGCCTTGGCCTCGATCTGGCGGATACGTTCGCGCGTGACGGCAAACTGCTTGCCGACTTCCTCCAGCGTGTAGTCGGTCTTCTGCCCGATGCCGAAACGCATGCGCAGGATTTGCTCCTCGCGCGGCGTCAGCGTGGCCAGCACCTTGCGCGTCTGCTCGCCGAGGTTGCCCTGAATCGCGGCTTCGACCGGAGACGGTGCGAGTTCGTCCTCGACGAAATCGCCGAGCGAGCTTTCTTCTTCGTCCCCGATGGGCGTTTCGAGCGAAATCGGCTCCTTGACGATTTTGAGCACCTTCTGCACCTTGTCCAGCGGCATTTCCATCTGCTCGGCGATTTCCTCGGGCCCGGGCTCGCGGCCGAGACGCTGCACCAGCAGACGTGTGACGCGCAGCAGTTTGTTGATCGTTTCGACCATGTGCACCGGGATTCGAATCGTACGGCCTTGATCGGCGATCGCTCGCGACATTGATTGCCGAATCCACCAGGTTGCGTAAGTCGAGAATTTGTAGCCGCGCTGATACTCGAACTTGTCCACCGCGCGCATCAGTCCGATATTCCCTTCCTGGATGAGGTCGAGAAATCCGAGACCGCGGTTGGTGTAGCGCTTGGCCAGGCTCACGACGAGTCGCAAGTTAGCCTCGGTCAGCTCCTTTTTCGCGCGACGGCTCTTATCCTGTCCCGCCGCAATCGTCTCGAGCTTACGGGCGTATCTCTCGCCGTCTTCCTTCGCCTTTTTTTCGACCTCGCGAATCGTTTTCTGCGCCAGCCGAATCCGCGCTGCGATATCAAGCAGGTTCTCGCGCACGTCGTTTATCTTAAGCACGTGCCGGCGATCTTCGGCCTCGGCCGCTTCTTTGAGCAAATGCGTGCGCGAGCGGCCGGTCGCCTCCTCGTACTTGGCGATCGTGTGATGCGCGATGCGGTACTGCTGCAGAAAGTCGCGCATCTCGCCGATAACCGCTTCCATCAGGCGGCGCGAAAGCGCCATCCCGCGCAATTCTTTCTTCACCCGCTCGTAGTAGCGCGCCAGATTCTTGTCGAGCTTGGGCTTGCGGCGCGGACCGGGTTTGTTGCGGAGTTCTTCTTCAATTGCGTCGATCTTGGTGCGCAGATCGGTCAGCTTCTTGGTTGCGAGACTGAGCTTCTTGAGCTGGCGCTCGTCGGCTTCGGGTCCACGTTCTTCGTCGGGATCGTCAGGCGTTTCGGCGGCATCCTCGAACACATCGCGCAGATCGGCTTCGCCCGCTTCAACCCGCTCGCCCACTCGAATCACGAAATCAAGCGTAATCGGCGAGCTCAGCACCTCTTCTTCGACTTCGTTCTCGCCGGCCTCGATGCGCTTGGCAATCTCGACTTCCTGCTCCCGCGACAGCAGTTGGAAGTTGCCCATCTCCTTGAGATAAAGCCGGACCGGATCCGAAGACTCGCCCAGCGAATCGGTGGCTGCCGGCGCGGCCTCCGGTGCCTCCTCGGGCTCTTCCTTGGCGTCGACCTCGACTTCGTCGGCGCCTTCAGTTGGGACTTCCTCGAGCACCTTGATGTCGAGGTCTTCGAAGCTGTCCAAGCGCAGCGCGCAAGTCGGTGGGCGAAGCTACATCCTGTGGCAGGTAGTCGTTGACCTGCTCGAAGGTCAGGTAACCCTGTTCGCGGCCGAGATCGACGAGACCTTGTAGGTCCTTACCTTCGTACTTCTGCTTCATTCGTTTTGCTTCCGTTTTGCGCGGACGTTGGCCGCCGACGAGAAACCATGAAAATCGGCGCACAATGAGTTCATCATTGCGGCCGCAAGCCGGGAATCAGGTAGCCTCATTTATACAGACGAAAATACAAAGGCAAGCAAGCAAGACCACCCACCCAGTCTAAGGATCGCTGCCATCGGAGTCAAATGAGCCTCGCCTTTGCCCGTGCGATCATTGGGCGAATCGAACTCGTTGGTACGCGTTACAAATATTATATGCATCATTTTCGGATTTGGCTCTATTAGCGCCAAATTTTTTCCTTCGCCGCTAAATGAAGATGCACGCAGTGGAAATCGTTGGCCGGCATCTCTATTGTCGACGCTGCTTTCGGTCACTCGAGCGGAATTTTGGCATTAGATGCGACAATCCTGGCGCTTAGCTTCGCGATTATCCTCGTAGGCTCGGAGCTTTTTACCAACGGCGTCGAGTGGGCGGGACATCGGTTGCATATCGCCGAGGCCGCGGTCGGAAGCCTGCTCGCCGCCGTCGGAACCGCCCTACCTGAGACTTTCATCCCGGCGGTCGCCTTATTGACCGGCCGAAATTCCGCATCTGCCCAGACCGCAGTCGGGCTCGGTGCGATCGTTGGCGCGCCGCTGATGCTTTCGACAATAGCGCTGTTCGTGATGGGCATCGCGGCGATCGCGTTCCGCAAGCGTCGTGGACGAATCGCGCTGAAAGTGGTGCGCCTCGACGCTCGCCGCGACCTCGCATTCTTCTTTCCGGTTTTTCTTTGCCTGGTGATCGCCGGCACGCTGGAAATGGGCGTCGTGGCGCGCCACATCCTCGCGGTCGCACTGTTGGCGGTGTACGCGAGCTACACGGTCGTGATGCTGCGGCTGAAGCGTGCGAGCGGTGCCGCGGTCGGTCACGGACTCCATCTCGAGTCGATCCTCCAGGGCATCCCCTCGAGCCGCGTGAATGGACGATCGCCGTGCAGGTCCTCGCAGGCGTGCTCGGGATCCTGCTCGGCGCGGTCGAGTTCGTCGACAAGATTGTCATGTTCTCGGCGCGCGCCCATCTGAATCCCGGCGTACTTTCGCTCATGTTGAGCCCGCTCGCGACCGAACTACCCGAGAAATACAACTCCGTCGTCTGGATTCGCCAGGGCAAGGACCATCTCGCTCTCGCCAATATAACCGGCGCGATGGTCTTCCAGGCCTGCATCCCGGTCGCGCTCGGGTTGGCGTTTTCTCCATGGCATCTCACGAATTCCGAATTGCTGGCGGGATCGATCGCGCTCGGCTCGGTCGTGATCCTCTATATCAACTTGCGCGACTCCGAACTCGGCACTCCGACGCTGATGATCGGAGGAGTCGCCTACGCGACATTTGTAGCAGGCCTGATGTACCTGGGTACGCTCTGAAACCGCGTGCGACGCGTTGTCTGACGCGGGCACGCGGGTGCACAATCGAACTAAGATTGACATGACAACCTACCAGGAAATTTCGGCACAGTTTTACAGTAACCGCTTGTTATTTGGCGATCCTGCGGACCCGGGCGTAGTCGCAATCGAAGTCGCGTCGAAGACCGAGATCGATGTGTATAAACGCCTGTCCGGCAAGCTGACTCGCGAGCGACGTCCGATCCGGCTGTTCGCACTGGTCGAGGATGTCGGCGTGCTGGACGGCTTTAAGGCGCCGCATGAGACGCGATTGCTCGACGGCAATTTTCGTTACCGGGTGCTTGTCACATTCTCTTCGATTGACGCTCTGGAAGCCGCCAAGCGCCATTTCAGGAACGTGACGGATAAAGCTCCCAATGCGCCCGACGCGCCGTACCTGGTGCTGGCCGATCCGGTCGAGCAGCATCTGATGCTGACCGGCACGACATTTTTTATCGGGATGGATTTCGGCGAGTTGCACCGCCTACAGCTCGATATCGAGACTTACATTTCGCCCGGGTTTGAATTTCCGTCGGCGGCGCGCGAGGGCGATCGGGTTATTGCGATTTCGCTCACCGACTCGGCCGGTTTCGAGCGCTTGCTCAAAGGCACCGAGATGGACGAGCGCACGATGCTCGAAGAGATGGTGCGGATCGTCCAGGAACGCGATCCCGACGTGGTCGAAGGGCACAACCTGTTTCGGTTCGACCTCGAGTATCTGGAGGCGCGTGCGCGCCGCCATCGCGTGCCGCTCAAGCTGGGACGTGACGGTGGCGAGCTTCGCGCGCGCCCGTCGCGCATGCAAATCGCGGAGCGCTCGATTGCCTATCGGCGCTACGACATCCCCGGCCGCAGCATCATCGATACGTGGATCCTCGCGCAGCACTACGATATCTCGAGTCGCGAACTGGAAAGCCTTGGGCTGAAACAACTTGCGCAGCACTTCGGTCTGGCGCGCAAGGATCGTGTCTATATAGACGCGTCGAAAATCAGCCACTACTTCGAACACGAACCCGACAAGCTCTACGAATATGCGCTCGACGACGCTCGCGAGACACGGGCACTCGCGCAGACCCTCTCTCCCAGTTACTTCGTGCAGGCGCAGATATTCCCATACTCGTACCAGAGCGCGGTGCTGCGCGGGAACGCAACCAAGATTAACGCGCTGATGATGCGCGCATACCTGGCGGCCGGGCATTCGATTCCCGAGCCTTCGCAACCAGCCCCGGTCGCCGGCGGCTACACCGAGATTCGCCGATGCGGGGTCGCGCATGGCGTCCTGCATTGCGATGTGACGTCGCTGTATCCGTCGCTGATGCTGCAATATCGGCACGCGCCCGCCGCCGATCGGCTGGGCGTGTTCCTGAAGCTGCTTGGCGACCTGCGCAGCTTCCGGGTGCAGGCCAAGGCGCTTGCGCGCGAGCTCGAGGGGGCCGAGCGGCGCAACGCCGACGCGCTGCAGCTGACGTTCAAGATTCTTATCAATTCATTTTACGGCTACCTGGGATTTTCGCTCGGGCATTTCAACGACTTCGGCGAGGCGAACGCGTTGACCAAGCGCGGACGCGATCTGATTCAGCGCGCGGTCGCGGAACTCGAGCAGCGCGGCGCGCAGGTGATCGAGGTCGACACCGACGGGATTTATTTTGTGCCGCCGAGCGACGCGGCCGATGATAAGAGCGCGGAGCGCCTGCTGGAGCAGGTCGGGTCGATCATGCCCGAAGGAATTCGGCTGGAAATCGACGGCCGCTACGCGCGATGTTCTCATACAAGATGAAAAACTACGTGCTGCTCGACGATGCCGGAAAGATGACGATTCGCGGCTCAGGACTGCGCTCGCGCGGGCTTGAACGCTTCCAGCGCCGCTTCATGGAAGAGATGTTCCGCCTGCTGCTGCAGGATCGGCGCGAGGAGATTCCG
This sequence comes from uncultured delta proteobacterium, assembly GCA_963842215.1. Taxonomy (GTDB): domain Bacteria; phylum Desulfobacterota; class Binatia; order Binatales; family Binataceae; genus Binatus. Next base: position 789,623 of record CAWJFQ010000010.1, read on the forward strand.
AAACTGCACGAGGAATATCGCGCGCGTCTCGCGCGTCACGAAATCGGAATCGCCGACCTGATGAAGACCGAGACGCTGCAGGATTCGCTCGACACCTATCGCGGCAAAATCGGCGACAACAGCCGCAATCTCGCGGCTGCCTACGAGCTCGCACTCAGGGCGGAGCGGCCGTATCTGCCCGGCGACCAGATTTCGTATTACGTGACCGGGCGCAGAGCGACGGCGAGCGTGAACGCGTTGGCCAAGATGGCGGCGGAGTACGATCCCAACGAACCCGACGAAAACGTCGAGTATTACCAATTCAAGCTGGCCGACCTGTATGAAAAATTCCGGATTTTTGTCGAACGTCCGGGTTTGTTCGTGCCGGTGGTGGAATCCGACGAGAATCCGGCGCAGCTCTCGCTGTTCGGCCCGCCGCCCGCCAAGCCCGAAGAATCGCCCGCAGAGCCCGAGGTCTGAGCGCTAGCCGCGAATGGCCGATTGATCGATACTGCTCGTCTCCGGAGGAAAACGATGGCCGACGAAAAGCAGCAGCTCGATTGGGACAAAATCAAGAGTTTCTCGAAGCAAGTGTCGACCGACATCGGGGCCGCGATGCTCGGTGCGCTCAGCTATATCGGCGACCGGCTGGGAATTTTCAGCGCGCTGGCGCAGGCGGGCGCGGTCACGAGCGCCGGGCTCGCGGAAAAGACGGGACTAAGCGAGCGGTATCTGCGCGAGTGGCTGGGCGCGATGACGGCCGCCGGCTACGTGAACTATGATGCGTCGGCGAAGACCTACACGATGCCAGCCGAGCATGCGATGGTGCTGGCGCGCGACGACTCGCCTTTTTTCGCCGGCGGTTTCATCGAGATGATCGTGCCGCAGATGTCGATTGCGCCGAAGGTGCTCGAGTCGTTCAAGAACGGCCGCGGGGTGGCGCAGAGCGAGTATCCGCCCGAGACCTGGGAGGCGATGGAGCGTTCGTCCGCCTCGATGTACCGGCATCAGCTGGTGCGCAAATGGCTGCCGACGATGCCGCAAGTTGTCGCGAAGCTAACCGAAGGCGGCTCGTCATTGGACGTTGGCTGTGGGAGCGGACGGGCGGCGATCGCGATCGCAGCCGCATTTCCCAAGGCCAAGGTCTTCGGCTTCGACGCGCATCCCGGATCGCTGGAGCGGGCGCGCGCCAATGCGAAGGCCGCGGGTCTCGGCGACCGGATCAAGTTCGAAGTCGTCGATTGCACCAGGCTGCCGGCCGCGCAGTTCGATTTCATCTCGACCTTCGACGTGGTGCATGATTCGGTCGATCCGGACGCGCTGCTGAAATCGATTCGCGGCGCGCTCAAGCCCGACGGCACTTACCTGATGGTCGAGGTGAACGTTTCGTCGAAGCTCGAGGACAATATCAACCCGATGGGCCGGCTGATGTATTCGATGAGCACGCTCTACTGCATGACGACCTCGCTCGCGCACGGCGGCGCCGGGATCGGTGCGTGCATGGGCGAGGGGAAGGCGCGCGAGCTGGTGGCAGGCGCGGGGTTCAAGCATTTTCGGCGCCTGCCGATCGACGACTTGTTCTCAGCGCTCTACGAAATTCGCGCCTAGTCCGGCTACTCCAGGCGGCGCTGGAAGGCGTCCTGCAGGGCGGGCACTATAGTCTGCCAATCGGCGATCAGCCCGATATTCGCGCGCTCGAAGATCAGCGCGTCGGCGTCGTTGTTGATGGCGACGACAGTCTCTGCGCGCTTGAGGCCGCAGGTGTGATTGGGCGCGCCGCGCACGCCAATCGCAATATAGAGTCGTGGATCGATCGATTTGCCGGTCAGCCCGACCTGCAACTGGCGCGGCACCCATCCCTGGTCGGTCACGCGGCGCGTCGCGCACATTCCGGCGCCTAGCACTCGCGCGAACGCGGCGACATTGGCCACGCCCTCGGGTCCGCCGACGCCGGTGCCGATGCCGATGACAACTTCGGCGCCCTCGAGCGGCACGACCGTCGGATCGAGGGTCGAGTGCGCCTTGATGAGCCGGCTTTTCGGCGCGCTCAGTTCGACTCTCACAGTCTGAATCTCGGCTTGCCTGGATTCCGAGGGCGCCGCGAGTTCGAGCACGCCGGGCCGCACCGTGGCCATCTGCGGGAAGGTTTTCGAGTAAATCGGCGCAACGATGTTGCCGCCGAAGGCCGGCTTGAGCGCGACCATGCGATTTTCGGCGTCGAGCTCGATATCGATCGCATCGCCGGTGAGTCCCAGGCCCAAGCGCGCTGCCAGCCGCGGCCCCCAATCGCGACCGCGCTCGGTCGCGCCCATCAGAATTCCCCACGGCGCGTGCATCGTGACTATTTTTGCGACTGCCTCGGCAGCGGTCTCGGGAGTGTACGAAGCGAGCGCGGGATGCTCGACGGTCAGCACCTGGTCAGCCCCGAAACTCGCCAGCAATCCGGCGTGCCGCGCGACACCGCCATCCAATCCAACCGCGACCAGCGCGCCGCCGAGCCGGGAGGCGAGCTCGTCGCCGCGAGACAACAGCTCGAGCGTGCCGCGCGTGACGCGGCCTTCGAGGTCGGTTTCACACACAACCCAAACGTCGCGATCGCGCTTGCGCGCGCGCCGGGCCGATCCTATCGAGCGGCGCTGATGCATGCGCGGTTTGAGCGCGCCGATTTTTTCGAGCGTCGAGATGACTTCAGCGGCGGCACGCTCGGCGTCGCTCGCGTCGATGAATTGACATTGGGTCTTCGGCGTGGTGACGACGCGGACCTCCTGCACCCAGGTCGGCGAGCCCGCGAGGCCGAATTGTTTCGCGTCGGCGCCGAGGTCGGCTGCGCGCACGGATTGAATCGGCCGGGTCTTTGCCTCATCGGAAGCGCCGGCCTTGACCTTGACCGGCTGCGCGACGCGCTCGGCGCAGGTGATAACCGCGGGCATCGCGGCCTCGACTTCGTCGAAGCCTTCGTCGCTTTCGCGCTCGGCGCGCAGGGTGCGGCCGTCGATTTCCAATTTTCGCGCGCCGGTAATTTGCGCGGCGCCGATCAGTTCGGCAATTTCGGGGCCGACCTGCCCGGTTTCCGCGTCGAGGGAATATTTGCCGAGCATGACGAGATCGAATTTTCCGCGCGCGAGCCAGGCTGCGAGCGCGCGCGCGGTGGCGAGCGTGTCCGCGCCGGCGAACGCGCGATCCTCGAGGTGCACCGCGTGATCCATGCCCATCGCGAGCGCATCGACCAGCGCGTCGCGGGCCTGCGGCGGGCCCATGGTAATGACAGTGGTCTCCGCGCCGTGAATTTTTTTCAGCTCGACGGCGAGCGAGATTGCGCGCAGGTCGTACGCGCTGATCACGTTGGGCCCGTCGCGCTTTATTGTCTTGGTGGTGGCGTCGAAGTTGGCTTCTTCGATCAGCGGTATCTGCTTGATGCAAACGGCAATCTTGAGCACAGCAATAATCCTCGTGCGAACGAGGCTAGTTGAGCGCGTCGCGTGGATGCAACAAAGCGCGGGGTGCGCTTACGGGGGAGGGTGCGATCAGGTAGTTTCGCGAGGTGGGTTCTCTTCGACTGGTGGCGGCCGGCGCGCTCTGCATGTATGCGATCGCGCTCGCGTTGCCGGCGGACGCGGCGGCGCGGATGCGAATCGTGTCGCTTGCGCCGAGCGTGACCGAGACGCTGTTTGCGCTGGGGGCGGGTCCGGAGGTGGTCGGAGTGTCGGACTATTGCGACTATCCGCCGCAGGTGCGCGAGCTGCCGCGGGTCGGTTCTTTTCTGACGCCGAATCTCGAGGCGATCATCGCGCTCCGGCCCACGCTGGTAGTGGGGCTTGAACTGTCGTCGGACGTGCGCCAGATTCGCGCGTTGAATTCGATGGGCTATCCGGTGCTGCTGGTCAGCGACGACTCTATCCAGGAAATCGAAACGAGTATTGTGAGAGTTGGCGCGCGAATAAATCGCGAGAACGAGGCGCGCCGGCTGGTTGCGAACATCGAGTCGCAGATCGCCGTGGTCAAGGACCGGCTGGCGAAGGTAAAACCGCTGCGGGCGTTGATGCTGGTGGGTCATCAACCGATCGTCGCAGTCGGCGCCGGCACCTACCTCGACGAGCTGATGCGCCTCGCGCGCGCCGACAATATTGCGGCGGCGGCCGGTGAGCAGTGGCCGCATCTCAGCATTGAGTTCATCATAGCGATGCGTCCCGAAGTCATTCTTGACGGCGCGATGGGTTCCGACGCCGCGACGTCGAATGATTTCTGGGAAAAATATTCTACGATACCAGCGGTGCGCGACCATCGGGTCTTCGGCTATGCGGAGGACCCGATGCTGCACGCGGGCCCGCGGGTGGGGCAGTCACTTGAAATAATTGCACGCAAGATTCATCCCGAAGCATGGCAGTCCGCGGCGGGCGGGGTATCGCAATGAACATAGCCACGAGCCAGCCGGCATCGCACCTGACGCGTGCGCGACTGCTCTCGATCCTGGGCGCGCTCACTATCCTTCTGATCGTCTGCGCGCTCGCAGGCATATTGTTCGGCACCGCACATATCAGCCTGGCGCGCGCGTTTTCCGATCCCGGCAGTCCCGACCACGCGATTTTCTTTGCTGCACGGTTGCCGCGAGTGCTGATGGGCGTGATCGTCGGCGCGATGCTGGCGTCGGTCGGAACGGCGCTGCAAGCGCTGGTCAGGAATCCGCTGGCCGAGGGCGGCATCCTCGGAATCTCCGGCGGCGGCGCGCTCGGTGCGATCCTCGCGCTGGTGCTGGCGGCGAAAATCGGCGGCGGCGAGGCGACCGTACCGCTGTGCGCATTCGGCGCCGCGCTGCTGTCGACGGTCGCGGTTTACCGGCTCGCGATGGTTGACGGGCAGCTCGAGCCGTTTACGTTGCTGCTGGTCGGGGTGATTTTCAACGCGTTCTGGGGCGCGGCGATCATGCTGGTGAACAGCGTGGTCAACTTCTATTTCGCGCACAGCATCCTGTTCTGGCTGATGGGCAGCCTCGAGGCGCCGACCTATCGCGAGGTGGCGATGGTGGCAGGTTTGGGGCTGGCCGGTTTCGCGGTCCTGATGTATCGCGCGCGCGATTTGAATCTGCTCAGCCTGGGCGACGAATCGGCGGCCGAGCTGGGGGTCGACGTGGATCGCCTTCGACGAACGATCTTCGTCGCAACTTCGGTCATGATCGGCGCGGCGGTGTCGGTCAGCGGAATCATTTCATTCGTCGGATTGATCGTGCCGCATACTTTGCGGCTGGCGTTCGGCGCCGACCATCGGATGCTGCTACCCGCGTCGCTAATCGGCGGCGCCGCGTTCATGGTCGCGGCGGACTTGCTGGCGCGGGTCGCAATCGCACCGGCCGAAATTCCCGTCGGCGCGATCACCGCGCTGTGCGGCGGACCTTTCTTCATCTACATGCTGCGCCGGGAAGGCCGGAGACCGCTCGCGTTATGAGGCCAGCGTCGGGCGAAACGGCCGCGATGCGTGCGAGCGCGATACACGCGGGATACCCCGGTGTCCCGGTGCTGCATGGCGTATCGGTGGAGGTCGCGGCGGGCGAGATGCTCGCGATCGTCGGCCCCAACGGCGCGGGCAAGTCCACGCTGCTCAAGGTTCTCGGCGGATCGATGAAGGCGAGTGCCGGCAGCGTCGAGCTGTTCGGCCGCTCACTCGATTCGATCGAGCGCCGCGAACTGGCGCGCACGGTCGCGTCGGTGGGGCAGGAGAACGCGGTGGCGTTTCGCTTCACGGTGCTGGAAATCGTGCTGATGGGACGCGCGCCGCATCTTGGCGCGTTCCGCTTCGAAAGCCCGCACGATCTGGAGATCGCATCGGCCGCGCTCGCGCGCTTCGACCTGCTCGAGCTGGCGGCGCGTCACGTGCAGGAGCTGTCCGGGGGCGAGCGCAAGCGCGTGTTCCTGGCGCGCGCACTCGCCCAGGAGCCGAAGATTGCGCTGCTCGACGAGCCGACGGCGTTTCTCGACCTCAAGCACGTCGCGGAAATTTTCGCGCGCTTTCGCGAGCTGTGCGCCGAGCGCGGCATGGCGGTGGTCGCGACGCTGCACGATCTCAACGCCGCCGCACTGTATGCCGATCGCGTGCTGCTGCTCGCCGAGGGCAGGGCGGTCGCGTGCGGCACGCCGGCCGAGGTGCTGACGGCGGAGAACCTGCGGCGGGTTTACGAAACCGAGGTGTACGTCGGGCGCAATCCGGCCACGGGCGCGCTGATCGTGCTGCCGACGGCAATGCCTAACGCGCGCGAATAGCTAATTGCCTGCCTCTCTGCATGCCGATACTGTGTAGGTAGATGTCTGTTTCTGCGACCGAGTCTCTGAATCTCGTTTTCGACGCCGACGACACGCTCTGGGATTCCAATATCCATTTTCTGGAGGCGTTCGATTCGTTCGCCGCCGCTGTCGGCGACGCGGGCCTTGGTCTGTCGCGGGTCGAGATCCAGGCTGCGGTGCGCCGGGCTGAAATTGAGCTGATCAAAACGCATGGCTACGGCCGCCGTCCTTACGTGAGGGCGCTGCACCGGGCGGCTACCGAAATCGCGCCGGCGGGTCACGACGGACTGCGCGAGGCAATCGAGCGAATCGGCGCGCGCCTGCTGGAACGCGAATGCGCATTGCTGCCCGACGTCGAGCCGACGCTACAGGTGCTCGCGCAGCGTCATCGGCTGCTGATGTTCACCAAGGGCCAGCGCGACGAACAGTTGCAGAAGCTCGCGCGCTCCGGTCTCGGTCCGCTGTTCGATCGAGTGGAGACGCCGCGCGAGAAAGACGTCGACGCATATCTTCGCCTGGTGCGCGATGCGGATCTCGATCCGTCGCTGACGTTTATGATTGGCAACAGCCCGCGCTCGGACATCAATCCGGCCGTCGCCGCCGGTCTGCGCGCCGTGTTCATTCCACATCCACACACCTGGGAACTCGAGCACGAAGAAATAAATGAAGCCGGGGACAGGATTATCGAGCTAAGCTCCTTTCGCCGTCTGGTCGAAGTATTCTAGTATCGAAGGTCCGATGTCCACTGCCGAGCTAATCGACGATCTGCCTACGCCCGAGCCGCCAGTTCATGGCGCCACGCGGGCGAAGAACAAGCCGCCGCTGGCGTTGCGTCCGCTGCATCGGATGTGGCGGCGCACGATCGACGAAATCAAAGTGTCGCAGGTGGAGCTGCCTGTGCGCGGGCTGCCCGAGGCATTGCGCGGGCTGGTGGCATGCCAGATAAGCGATTTTCACGTCGATCGCGACGAGGATCTGGCGCGGCTGTCGACGGCGGTCGAAGCAATCAACCAGCAGCATCCCGATCTGATCTTTCTCACCGGCGATTATTTCTCAGGCCCCGACACGATGCATCGTTATCTCGGAGCGTTTCGCGACGCGCTGAAGCATCTGCGTCCGAAGTCCGGGCTGTTCGCGATCCTCGGCAATCATGATCACTGGTCATCGGCGGAGAGAATCGCAGACGCGCTCAAGCGGGCCGGCGCCGACGTGCTCGCCAACGACAGCCGGCGGCTTTCGCTGCGCAACGAAAGGATCATGGTAGTCGGCATTGACGATCTATGGTCGCGACGGGCCGAGCCTGCGCGCGCGTTTGCCGACGTCAACAGCGACGACTGCACGATTGTGCTCGCGCACAATCCTGACACGGCGCTCTATACGCGCCATCTGAAGCCGGGCGTGATGCTGTCGGGCCACACGCATGGCGGCGTCGTGCGAATTCCGTTCTATGGATCGCCGCTCAAGTCGATTCTGCGCATCGGCAAGGAATTTTACTCGGGCCTGAACCGATACGAAGATTTTTACATCTACACCAATCGCGGGCTGGGCACGTTCTGGCTGAGGATTCGGATCAACTGCCCGCCGGAAGTGTCGCGCTTCTCGCTGACGCCGCTGGTCGACGCAGTTCCCGCCGACAAGCCGGCTTCGGGCGCGAAATTGCATCCGCTCAAGCGTGTCCGCCGCCGCCGCACTCCGCGTCCAGTTCGATCACGTCGTAAGCATTAACTGCGATTGAACCGATGCTCGATCTCGCGATCGTCGGCGCAACTGCAGCAACCCCATCGAGCGTTGCGCCCGCCGACGTTGGCGTGGTCGGCGGGAAGATCGCGAGCATCGCGCCACCCGGCACACTCGAACCGGCGCGCCGCACCATCGACGCTCGCGGGATGCTGCTGATTCCGGGCGCCGTCGACCCGCATACGCATCTCGACGCCGAGATGTTCTCGATGCACACGGCCGACGATTTCGAATCCGGCACGGCAGCCGCGGCCGCTGGCGGCGTGACGACCATTGTCGACTATGCGTTCCAGGCGCAGGGCGGATCGCTTGCCGACGCAATCGACAAGTGGCGCGCCAAGGCGCGCGACCGCGCGATCATCGACTATAGCTTTCACGTTGCGCTGCTCGATCCTACGCCCGAGGCGATCGCTGAAATTCCTCACGTCGTAGAGCGCGGAGTCACCAGCATCAAGATCTTCATGATGCAGGGCTTCGAGGCTCGCGTCCGCGACTACTTGCGCGCGTTCAAGCTGGCAGGCGAGTGCGGCGCGTTGCTCGCGATTCACGCCGAGGACGAGCACCTTATCGGATTTTGCACCGAGCGCCTGCTGGCAGCCGGCAAGCGCGACGTGACGCATTTTGCTGCCAGCCGTCCTCCCTTGTCCGAGGCTGCTGCGGTCAGGAGAGCGCTCGCGATGACTGAATTGGCGGGCGCGCCCGCTTATTTCGTGCACCTGTCGAGCCGCGAAGCTGTCGACGAGATTCGCCGAGCGCGGGCCCGCGGCCGCGTCGTGCTCGCCGAGACCAGGCCAATCTACCTGTATCTGACCGAAGAGCGCTTCCTCGAGCAGGACGGCGCGAAATACGTCGGCTATCCTCCGCTGCGCAGCGGCGAACATCGCGACGCGATCTGGACGGCGCTCGCGGACGGCACCGTCGACGTCGTCGCAACCGACCATTGCAGTTGGACACTCGAGCGCAAAGTTTCAGCCGATCGATTCACGCGGATGCCGCCGGGAATGTCGAACCTGGAGACTCTCGTGGCGATGCTTTATTCCGAAGGAGTCGCGAAAGGCCGTTTCTCGATCTCACGTTGGGTCGATCTGATCGCGACCAATGCAGCCAGGATTTTCGGCATGTATCCACGCAAGGGCGCGATCGTCGAAGGCGCCGACGCCGACCTGCTGATCTTCGATCGCAATCGCAAAGTCGAAATCAAAAGCCGCGAGCTGCATTCGCGCGCCGACTACGATCCGTTCGAAGGATTTGAAGTCACCGGCTGGCCGAAAATGACAATCTCGCGCGGCGTGACAATCTCTACCGATCGCAACGTCGATGCACCTGCCGGACGCGGGGAGTTCATCGCGCGCGAAAAGTTCTCACCGCGCTGGCGAAGCCAATAGCCTCGACGCTCGATCGAGTCCACAATCGAAAAGATGGACGCGAAAACTGTTGCGCTTGCCGGCGGTTCCGGATTCATCGGTCGTGCGATTGCACGGCGCCTGCTCGCGGCCGGCGGGATCAAGGTGCGCGTGCTTACACGCGATCCCGAGAAGGCGCGCGCGCATCTCGACTTGCCGGGCGTCGACTTCGTTCGCGCCGATATCGCCCAACCCACCTCGCTCACCGATGCATTGCAGAACGCGGACACGATCGTTGATGCTATCCAGTTCGACGGCTACCCGGTAGAAAACCCGGGCCGCGGCCTGACCTTCGAGAAAGTCGATTACGGCGGCGCGGTCGCGCTGATCGAGGCGGCGAAGCGGGCCGGTGTGAAGCAGTTCATCTACATCAGCGGCGCCGCGGCAGATGAGAGCAGCAATCATCCTGCGTTTCGCGCCAAGGGACGCGCCGAGCGAGTGATTCGGGAGTCGGGACTCGGGTACACGATCTTCCGTCCCTCGCTGGTCTACGGGCCGGAAGATAAAGTCGTCAACGGACTTGCTCGAGCGCTCCGTTTCGCGCCGGTCTTTGGCGTGCCCGGGACAGGACAACAAAAGGTTCAGCCGGTCCTCGTCGACGATCTCGCCGCGTGCGTGATGCTGGCGGTATCGGGACGCGGCCGCGACGGCACTTACGATATCGGCGGACCTGAGCTGATGACCTTCGACGAAATGATGAAGATCATCATGGACGCGAGCGGACATCGCCGACCGCTATTTCACATTCCGGAAGGCGTCATGCGCGGCGTCGGCGGCCTGCTCGAGAAACTGCCCAAGCCATTGCTGTCGCGCGACGCCGTCACGTTTGTCACAGCCGACAACGCTTGCGATATCAAGCCACTGGTCGATGAGTTCGGAATCAATCTGACGCCGGCGCGCGTCGGCATGGCATATCTGGCGAAAAAATAGCCGCGCTACAATCTGCGCCAGCCCAGGCCCTCGTGTCCGAAGTGGAACAGCTCCGGATGCGCGATCTCGGCGAGAATTTCCAGCGACTCGGCGATTCGCGGACCGGGGCGATTGAAATACTGGTTGCCATCGGCCATGAACACGCGGCGCGCGCGCACCGCCTTCAGCCCGTTCCACTCCGCTCGATTGGTCAGCGCGGGCAGGTCCTGCGCGGCGCGATCCATGTTGAAGCCGCATGGCGAAATCAAAATCACTTCCGGATCCTTGGCGGCCAGCTCTTCGAATTTCATCCACGGCGAATGCTCGCCCGCCTTGCCGAACAGATTCGCTGCGCCCGCCATCTCGACCAGCGTGGGCATCCAGTTGCCCGCCGCCATCATTGGATCGATCCACTCAATGGTGGCAATGCCCGGCCGTAGCGACGCTTCACGGGCCCTGTCGGCAATTTTGCTGAGTCGCGCGCGCAGCCGCTCGACCAGCTTGGTCCCGCGTGCGCGCGCGTCGAGCGCGTCCGCCACTCGCTGCATATCGGTGAAGATGTCGTCGAGTCCGTACGGCGCGAGCGAGACGATCTTCGGCCGCGTGCCGAGCCACTCGGCCACCGCGGCCTCGACATCGCGCTCGCTGACCGCGCACACTTCGCACTGCGACTGCGTGACAATCACGTCGGGCCGAAGTTCGCGCAATTTGGCGGCGTCGACGCGATAGACCGAGAGCGCGTCGCCGACAATCTTCTTCACTCGCTGGTCGATCTCCGCGCTGGTTCCCTCGGGATTGAACTTCGGCTCCGTCAGCGCCGGAATGCGCACGACTGAGCGCGGAAAGTCGCACTCGTGCGAGCGGCCGACCAACTGATCTTCGAAGCCGAGCGCGCACACGATCTCGGTCGCACTCGGCAGCAGCGTTACGATTCGCGGCATTTTACTCCTGCTTGATTCCCTGGCGGCTGCATTGCTTGAGCTCATCGCTGGCGAGGTCTGGATCGACCCGGACTAATCGCGCGTGGGTCGTAAGGCCGGTGGCATCAACCTCTTCCTTGATGAAGTATCGCTCGCCGGCATGCGCTTCGAAGGTATACGCGCTGTTGGGCTCGGTAGCGATCGCGCAAGTTATCGTGCCGCCGTCTTCTTCAAACTCGTCGAAACCGCCCGCCGCCAATTCAATACTCTCATGCCCGCAGGTAATCATAGGCTCTGCCTGAGAACTGAGAACCTTGTACGGGCGATAAATGTAGATGACGCTCCTGGACGCCGGCGGCGGCTTCGGTTGGTACGCATCGCCCTGCACGCCGCATCCGGCGAGCAGCATGCAAAGGGCGGCGGTGCAAATTGCCGCCACCGTTCGAATCATTTGTTTCACGGCTTCGACGCGCGAACGTAAAAGAACAGCGGGATGTGATCGCGAAATTTCTGGAAGGCTTCCGGATATCGTGTGCACGCGGACTCGGGCGCGCGCGGCTCGCGAATCTCCTCGAGGCGTAACCCCGCTGCGACCGTCGGATTGATATAATCGGCAAGCGTGCGATCGAAGCGCGGCACACCGAACTCCTCGACCTGCGCCGCGTTGGGCGCGTGGCCGAACTTCCAGTGCTCGATCCACGCTTCGTCATTGAAGTAATCGGCCACGGTGAATTTGACGGCGCGGCCGGCGTCATCGCGAATCCAACCGAATCCCTTGGTCGAGAAACATGGATGCAGGATGCTGTACGCGAGCATGCCGCCTGGCCGCAGCACGCGTGCGATTTCGCGCATCGCAGCTGGAAAATCAGGACCGTCCATCAGCGCCATGGTCGAGATAACCGCGTCGAACGACCCGGTGGCAAAGGCCGACAAGTCGGTGTAGGACGCTCGCTCGTAGCGGATTCCAAGCGGCTCGCGAATTTCCTCGGCGCGCGCGAACGCGATCATCTCCGCCGAGAGATCCACCGCCGTCATGCGCGCGCCACCGCGCGCGAACAGCCGCGTGTTGTGACCCTCGCCGCATCCGGCGTCGAGCACGGTCTTCCCGCGCAAGTCGCCGGCAAATTCCAGGAACGCGGGATTGTTCCAGTACACGCGAAAAATGTCCCAGCCGTCGCGAACCTGGTCAGCCCAGACCTTGGCATTGCGATCCCATTGTGCGGCGACCTGAGACTCCGGAATTTGCGGCGGCATTGATTCCCTCCCGCGCGCTGGCGATGCGCGCCTGAAAAAAATGCGGACGAGGAAATCTCGTCCGCTAAGGGACCGGTTTCGGCGGATGAGCGCTCGCGTCGCGGTCGTCATCCTGAGGGTTTGGCGAGTATATGCGCGATGCACAACGTTGACAAGAGCTCGGCGCGCCTTGATCGTGAACGGATGATGGATGAAAGCCCAAGCGCTCGCGCCACGGTCAAGGTCGAAGCGGTCGGTCTCGATTTCGGCACTACCAACAGCGCGATTGCGATCGTCGGCGGTGACGGAGCGCCACGCCTGGCGCGGTTTCCCGCCGCTGAGGATGGCAGTCAAACCGAAACGTTTCGCTCGATTCTGTTTTTCGAGGCGCAGGAGGAAACCGGCGGCACCGACTCGACCCTGGCGGTTGGAAACGATGCGATTCGGCGCTACCTGGCGGCCGCAGGCAACGGGCGTCTGGTGCAATCGCTCAAATCATTTCTTGCCGACAAGAGTTTCGAATCGACCGACATCATGGGCGAGACGTACACGCTTGGAGACTTGATCGCGCCGATCATCAGCGCGCTTCGCGATGCCGCGATTGCGCAGTTCGGCGAGTTGCCGACGCGAATCGTCGTCGGCCGCCCGGTTCACTTCGCCGCCGCCGGCAATCCGGACGAGGCGCTCGCACGCAGCCGGCTGGACATCGCGATTCGGCGCGCAGGATGGAACGACGTAGTGTTCGAGTACGAGCCGGTAGCGGCGGCATACGACTACGCGCTTCGAATCACGCGCGACGAGACTGTTCTGATCGCGGACTTCGGCGGCGGGACCAGCGATTTCTCGGTGCTGCAACTGAAGCCGCGCACGGCCGCAAAGCACGGCGCCGCCCGCTACGAGATCCTGGGCAACGACGGCGTCGGCATCGCGGGCGACGCCTTCGACGGCCGTGTGATGCGTCACCTGGTCGCGCCCGCGCTCGGACGAGGCACCAGGTACCGCTCGCCCTACGGGATGGTGCTGCCGGCGCCGACCTGGCCATACACCAAGCTCGAGCGATGGCATCACCTGTCGTTCCTGAAGGCGCGCGCGACGATGCTCCGATTCGATGAACTGAAGCGCGAATCGTTCGAGCCCGAAAAGATCGCCGCGCTGATTCATATCGTGGAAAACGATCTCGGCTACTTTCTGTTTCGAGCGGTGGAGAAGGCCAAGCTCGAACTATCCGCGCTCGAAGCGGCGGACTTTATGTTTTCCGATCCGCCTGTTCTGATTGAGAAGATGGTGGCGCGGCCCGACTTCGAAAGCTGGATCGCGCACTACCTGGAACAGATCTCAGGATGCGTCGATCGGCTGCTGAAGAGCGTAGGGCTTGAATCTGACGCGATCGACAGTGTGTTCCTGACGGGAGGGTCGTCGTTCGTGCCCGCGGTGCGGCGAATCTTCATTGAACGCTTCGGCGCCGATCGAATTCGAATGGGCGATGAGTTTACGTCCGTCGCGCGCGGACTCGCCTTGCGCGCGCTCGACGCCTCCGACTGACGCCGAACATTCGCGCCAGTCTTGTGCGCTTGAAACATTTACCTGCCGCACGCTGATTAGAGAGAAAAGTCTGTCGCGTTTGCGCGCTTTTATTTCTGGCATAGGCCCTGCATCAGAAGATCCAAGGCAATTGAATAATTGCAGGAGGACTCCTATGAAACGGATCGCACTCACAATACTCGCAGGCGCGTTCGGAACACTGTTGGTTCTTCCGATGGCGCATGCACAAGAAATGCAGGACAACAGCGCCACGGTTCAAAGCGAGCAGAAGACCACAGAGACGAGTTCTGATTTTGGCCCAGCCGGCGTAGCTTCTCATCAGCAGGTTGACGTACAGAAGCGTAGCGACGTGCGGAGCGGCGACCTAGGCGAGGCCACTCACAAACAGGTCAATATTGAGAAACATACCGACGTCGAGAACAACGGCTTCGGCGCATCAACCGAGCGCCAGGTCGAAGTCCAGAAGCGCAGCGACGTACAGAGCGATGGTCTCGGTACGGCTACGCATCAACAGGTCGACATCCAGAAGCATAGCGAGAACGTCAATACGGCAAATAGTTTTCCCGACAATCAGTAAGGTCTGAAGATTCCTGGCGCGCTGCCGAACATTCGGTGGCGCGCCCTTTTGTTGCCGGTGAGGGTCCGATGCTGCTCTGTTTTGCAATCCGCTGGTCTGCGCGAAGCTGCATCGTCATCGCTTTGTTTTCACTCGCATTGGCGGGCTGCGCAACGACGTTTGTAACTCCTCAAAGCATCCGTCCACCGGATCCGGTGAGTGCCTACAACGCGATCGAAGCGGAGCCGGTCTATCCTATTCGAGTCGTAGTCCGCGATTTTGATTTCGAGTCGCCTTCAGTGACCGAAGACCAGAGCATCTATTACCGGGCGATTGATTTGTTTCGAAAGAGCTCGGAGGAAGATCGTCAGACAAAAATCGGCCGCCAAGTTGCTGCAACCCTTTCAAAGGAAACCGCGAAGCGGCTGCGCAAGACAGGCCTACATGCGGCGAGAATTGCGAGCGACAACGATATGTCCATGCGCGGCAACTTTCTGCTGGTGACGGGACACCTGGTAGATGCTGACGAAGGTAATCAGTTTAACCGCATCGCGTTTGGCTTCGGTATAGGAGAGTCGCGGCTTGCCACCGAGGTCCATGTATTCAGAGTGGTAAACGGTGAAAAAGCGGAAGTGCTGGCGTTTACCACTCACGCAAAGAGCGGAGAGATGCCCGGGATGGCAGCGTCGATGGGATTCGGAGAACTACTGCTAGGACCTATAACCGCGATCACTGCTATCGAAGACGCCGTTTCGAGCGGGCAAAAGATTTACAGCTCGCAAATCGACTACCTGGCCGCAGAAACGGGCGATCAGGTAGCCCGATACCTCGCGCAGTATTCCGCGGCACAGCATTGGATTCCGAGGAACAGGGCGAAGCCGGTTCGGCTGAAGAGTTAACCCACTTAGACGACGGTGTAAGGGTAGGTGGTTGTGAGTGTAGGCATCGTGAGGCCTAGCTGCTCGCAGCGGCGAGACAGCATCGTGACGTATAGGTCTGCGAGTTCCCTGTTGTCGCGCGCCTTCAAACCGAAACGGATGCAGTCGTAAGTAAAGCCGCTGCCGGGCGGGCCGAAGAAGTTTACGGCGCGCGGGATCCATTCACGCATCGCGGCGTTGACCGGCTTGACGCCGAAGCGCTCGACGGCGTCGCCTAACTGCCGCGACGCGAAGATCTCATGGTCGGCTTCCTCGTCGAGAATTATCTCGGCCGCGCGCGCATGCGGCGCATAGCTGGAGTCGCGATAGTTCTCGCCGATCATGATGAGTCCGGTGGAGTCGAGGCTTAGCGAGGCCATGAGCAAGTCGAGCTCGCCGGCGGCCTTCGAGGCGAAGTAACTTGGAGCGTCGAAGGAGGGAGCCTTGAGCACGGTAACCATCGAGCGATCTGCCGCTTGCTGGCTCATGCCGAGGTCTTCGAGCGCGCGGTAGATGAGCCGTGCGTGCTTTTTCTCTTCGGCGAAATTTCGCTCGACGATTGGCCGCAAGCTCGGGATTGTCGAGCGTCGCGAGCGCGCGCTGGTAGCCGAGCGCAGTAAGCTTCTCGGCCATCGCGTGCGCGGCCAGCAGGCGCAGGAGCACCTTGGTGTAGTGCGGATCGACGCGGCCCTGGTTGAGGGCGGCGGCGTCCAACGATCGCGGCGAGAACTCGCGCCGGACCGGCATCGCTTCTACCTCGTCAACTCGCGGCGCGCGACGGCAGAATGACGGTGGCCGAGCCGGGCGTGGTCTTTTCGCCCTTGGCGTTCTCGAGCCAGATTTCGCAATCGACCATCTTGTAGCCGCCGTCGGTGTATTTCTTGGAGACCTTGCCGCGCGCGATGACCTTGGTCCCGGGCTGATCCATCCCGCGATATTGCACGCCGAGCTTGCGCAGCCATCCGAGCTCGCCGGCGAAATCGGTCATCAGATGTCCGAGGAACGCGTTCTTCAACGCGCCGTGCAGGATAACGCCGGGCAGGCCGTTGCCGAGCGCGAAATCCTTGTCGTAATGAATTTGATAGAAGTCGCCCGACGCGCCGGCATATCTGACGAGTTGCTGCGTGGTCGGATTCTTTTCGAGCGGGCCGATCTCGGTGCCGACTTCGACGTCTTCGAAATAGATTTGCTTCGCCATCGTGAGCATCCTCTCCGATAAGCCTAGTAACGGATTCCGGTCGAGCGCTGCAGGACGCAGACCTCGCCGAACTGGTTGGTGTAACTGGTCTCGACCACGGTGAAGACCATCGGGCCGAGGCGGCCGGCGGATTCGCGCAGATCCACGAGCTTGGACTGAACCGTGATGCGGTCGCCGGGGCGAATCGGCACGAAGTACTCCCAGTCCGAGCCGCCGTCGAGGCCGCGGAAGGTGGTCATGTCGAGCTTGACGTCGGGGATCGGAGCGCCCATCGAGCGGCAGAAAGTCGGCGGCGCGATCATGCTGCCGTAGCGGGTCTGGCGCGCGTCGCGCTCGCTGTTATAGAGCGGATTGCGATCCTCGATCGCCTCGGCGAAGCGGCGAATGGCGCCGCGCTCGACCTCGTAGGTCCGCGGTTCGGAGACCTTGCCGATTTGCTTGCGAGCTTCGTCGGTAACGTATTTGTTCGCCATTGTCAGTTCCCTCGTAGAATTTCGGGCGCTTGCGAAATCTTCTACCACAGGCGCGCGCGGAGGTCACAACGCCGCGTCATTTGCGATCTCGATGCGCGAGACTAGGATGGAATACAGGCAATCGACGCTCGCGATCGACGGCATGCGGAGGATCTCAACATGGCGAAACTCAGCGCAGACCAAATCAAAGAGAAGCTGAAGGCTCTTCCTGGATGGGAGTACAAGGACAACGCCATCAGCAAGACGTTCAAGTTCAAGGAGTACCTCCACGGCATCGAGTTCGTGCAGAAGGTCGCCGAGATTGCCGAGGCCGCGGACCATCATCCGGACATCACGATCAATTATACGCGGGTCACGTTTTCCAACTCGACGCACGATCAAGGCGGCGTGACGGACAAGGATTTCAAGCTGGCCGAGAATATCGAGATCGCGTTCAACGATCGCCAGGCTTAAGCCACGTCACCAGCGGCCGCGGACCTCTGCTTCGAGCTCGATAAGATCCAGTTCGGCTTCCAACTGCTGGAACGCTTCTTCTCCGATTGCGCCGGAAATCCTGAGCCCATTGAGTTTCTCGCGCGCCGCATTTCTTGCCGTGGTGCGCAGTGCGACTTCACTCCGATGCTGTTCCTCTGACAATCTGCCGGAGCCATCGACGCGTTGCAGCAGCTCCGAATACTCACGGCGAAGGTCGGCCGCGACGATATCGTCATCGTCGTCGACGGTCGCGAGCGCCGCCCGAAACATCTCGACCCGGCCGGCGCGGATTTCGCTTTCGATGGACGAGTCGTCATCGTCGAGCCCGAGCATCATCAACAGTAGGCGGAGGGTGAAACCCTGGATAACCAGCGTGCCCAGCACGACCGCGAAAGCCGTCAGCACTATCAGGTCGCGATATGGAAAGGCGGGCAGGTTGCCGGAGCCGTCAGGCAGCGCAAGCGCGGCAGCGAGCGTCACGATCCCGCGCATCCCGCACCACGACGCCAGCAGACTGCGCCGGAACGTGGGAGCAGCCAGGGTTTGCGGCGCGCGTCCGCCGAGGATTCGATTGGCGAATCTGAGCGAGAGGTTATAGGTCATCAGCCAGCCCATCCGCGCCAGGATGACGGTCAGCACAATAGCGGCAGCGAACGCGAAGTAGTGGACATGTTGCGCGCGGGACAGCCGATCCATGATCGGCCCCAGTTGCAGACCTATGAGAATGAAGGCCAGTGCGTTGAGGACGAAGACTACGGCGTCCCATACCGCATAAGACGGGACTCGCACAGCGGCCGGCATCCGCAGGGCAGAGCGGCGCGACAAAACGATCGCGGCGGCCACGATCACCAGAACACCCGACAGCTTGAGCCGGTCCGCCAGGATCCAGATTCCGAATGCACCGATGAATTGAAGAACGATCGAGCTGGGCACGTGGGAAAAACGGTTGACGACGGCGCCGAATACGTAGGCGAATATGATGCCGAGTGCGACGCTGGCGATCAGTACCAGCGCCAGCGACGGCACGACAGCTACCGCGTTGCCGGCATTTGCGAGTGCCGCGCCCACGGCCAGCCGGTAGATGAGCAGTGCGCTCGCGTCGTTGAGCAGGCTCTCTTCCTCGAGGATGACGAGCAGTCGATGAGGCAGTCGCACCTCCTTGAGGACCGCAGTGGCTGCGGCAGCGTCAGGCGGCGCCACCGCAGCACCCAGGGCAATTGCGGCTGCCCAAGGCATTGCAGGCACCAGCCAGTGAGCGACGACTGCCACGGCCGCGGTCGTAACAGACACGGCAGCGAATACCAGGCTGATGACGGGCAGCCAGTTCTGGCGAAGATCGCGCAACGAGCTGTCGAAGGCCGCGTCCATCAGCACCGGCGCGACGAACAAGGCCAGCGCCAGGTCAGGCTCCAACGAGATTCGCGGACTGTCAGGCAGCAGCGCTACGAGTACTCCGCCCAGCGCGAACAGCGATGGCGAGGGCACGTTGAGCCGTCGCGCCAAGGCAGCCAGCAGAACGGCGCTCAGCAGCAGAGATAGCGTCCACAGCAGAATATTCATGGCTGGCCGACCAAAGGACGACTGGTGTGATGCTTGATAGTGGTCCTGCCGGGAAAAGATTCTGGCGAAGAATTGCGCGAGCGATCAACCGGCAAGCGTCATCCAGGCCGCCGCTGCCGCGGCTTTTTCTTCCGCGCTCCACGGCTTGCCAACAGCGCGCCCCAACTCGGTCACTGCCAGCTTGACTGCTTCCGGCGTTTTGCGGAGCCGCGCGGCCGCGCTGGTGAACACTTCGGATTCGACGAGGGTAGAGGCGGGAATGCGAATCGCGCTGGCGGCCGCGGCGAGCGCTTGCGGGAAGAGCTGGCCTTCGCGGGCATGCGCGCGCATGTGAGGATTGCGGATCGATTCCGGATCGGTAGCGCTGCCGGCGATCACCGAAATTCCAAGTATCGAGCCCTGCGCGGGCTGGACTTCGCCGACCAGCTCGCGCAGCGCTGCCAGGGTGACGCGCTCGACGGCTTTCAGAGCCTTCGGCACGATAGCTGCGCTTTCGGCTGGTGGAAGCTCGAGCTCAGCATGCCAAGGCTGGTGGGACTCGGGAATCGCAGGATCCCACAGTTGCAAACTCTTGCGCGACAACACGCGCGGGGCGGATGCCGGTCCCGCCATCACGACCGCGGTCGCGCGGCCGGTCTTGACGCGAAGTCCGATTGCCAGCTGCCGCGGCGATTTGTCTTTCGACGTCATCGGCTTGGGGTCATAGCACTAGCGCGATTTCCAGATCGAATACTTCGGCGGCCAGGTGCCGTGACCGCCCGGATACTTCGCGTGCATCACGCTCTCGATACGGAACTCGAACGGCAGTTCATCGTTGATGCTCGTCATCCCACGAGCGACGAGATCATTGCGTACTTTATTGGCGACGGCGGAGTCGTCGATGAACATCGCGCGACCACTGACGAGGAACTCGTCGTCGACGTCGACCGGCGGAAAAGTGTGCAGCGCGTAGCGGCCGTCGCGGCGAAGGTCGGCGCGCTTCGGTGTCGGACCGATGAGCGCGTAGAGGTGGCCGTCGACGATAGTCGGGCAAATCGGATGCAGCCGCGGCGCGCCGTCTTTTCGCAGCGTGGCGAGAAAGGCGAGGCCAACGCCGAACTGATAGAGCATCTGTCGTCCTGCGGCCGCGATATCGGGAGCATCGGTTTCGAATTCACTCCAAGTCGCCATCGAATTGTCCTCCTTGAAGTGACCTATCTTCGCTCTTTCTTCGCTTATGTCAAGATCGAAAATCTCAGTTGTTCACCGCTTCAGGGCGTTGCGTGCGATTGGTCGATCAGGCAGAAAAAGTGCGATCTATACTATGGGTTGTGGTCTATTGAACAATATACCACTACCTACCCACCAGTAGCTTTGTTTCTTCAAGTACTTTTCACGAATAAGACGCTGCCTGGAGACAAACAACGGCAGTGAGGATTGGTCCGAAGATCAGCGTTTATAACCTATGAGTAGCATCCTCTGATCGCAGCGATCAGGCTGAACGGTTCATGGCTGAACTTTCTCGAGCGCGGCGAATTCCTTCAGCTCTTGCGGGGGACGAAGTATTGGATGCCGGGGCCGGCGTTGTCGATTTCGCGGATCAGCTCGGTCAGGTCTTCGGGATTGGCGACGAAGTCGATGTCCGAGGTGTCGACGACCAGCAGGGGCGCCTCGTCGTAATAAAAAAAGAAATCGCGGTAGGCCGCCGACACGCGCTCGAGGTATTCGAAGCTGATGTGGCGCTCGAAATCGCGATTGCGCTTGCGCAGGCGCTCGGCCAGCACCTCGATAGTCGCGCGCACGTAAACGACAAGGTCGGGCTTGGCCATCTCGGCGTCGAGCAGCTTGTAGACGTTGTCGTAGAGCTTGAGCTCGTCGGGCGCGAGATTCAGCGCGGCGAAAATTTTATCCTTGGCGAAGAGATAGTCGGCGACCGTGGCCTGGGTGAAGAGATCCTGCTGCTTCAGCTCGCGCTGCTGATGGTGACGAGTGAGCAGAAAATAAAGCTGCGCCGGGAACGCGTACTTGTCGGAATCCTCGTAGAAGCGCGGCAGGAACGGGTTGTTGTCGGCGTCCTCGAGCATCAGGCGCGCGCCCAACTCGCGCGCGAGCGCCTGTGCGAGGCTCGTTTTGCCAACCCCGATGGGCCCTTCGACCGCGATATAGCCGCGCCGGCGCATAGGGGGCCCTTAAGCGCGCTCTAGCTCATCACTTGCGATGCTTCTTGGCGAGGTCGCGAAGTTTGCGAACCTGGTCGTCGGGCGCGCCGCCGCGCTCTTCGAGATCCGCCGCCGTATCGTAGTCGGGCGGAGTCTTGGCGAGGTAGACCGAGGCCAACTCGATGTTGGCGACCTTGTCGTCGGGGTAGACGCCGATCACGTCGTTGAACAGCTTGAAGGTCGCATCGGGCGTGCCCGCAGCCTTCGCGGCGTCGTTGATCTTGTGCATCATCGGGTCGGCCTCAGGCCCGAGCGTGTCCGATCCGTGCGCCCTCGCGAGCAGCATCGCGGCGCGGATGCCTTGCTCGTAGGTGTTAATCGCGTCGGTGTATTTCTTATCGGTCATCTGCTGGTCGCCGAGTTTTTCGATGATCGGAATCGCGTCGGAGAGCGCCGCCACCGCCTTTTGACGCGCCGCCGGAATCCGCGTCGTGACCATGATGTCCTTGAGCTGCGCGACGCCCTCGGTCACATTGCCGGCTTTGATCTTGTCGAGCGCCTGGCCCGAAGAGTTCGCCATATCCTCGAGCTGCTTGTAGAGCCGGGCCTGGTTGAGCAGTTTTTCGTCGGTGGGATCAAGGGTCGAGGCGGCCATGTACTCGCGCGCCGCGCCTTCCTGATCGCCGAGCGCCTCATCTATGTGCGCGAGCGACTTGTGCGCGTCGAGGCTGCTGGGGTCTTCCTTGATCGATAACTCGAGTTCTTTTTTGGCGCCTTCGAGATCGCGCTTTTCGAACAGATCCTCGGCCTTGTAGAGATGTTTTTTGGCCTCGGACTGGCATCCGCTGACTAATGGAATGGCAAGCAGGACGGGCAGTATCAGCGCGCGCGCGATAACTGTTCGCATCGGGATATTCCTCTCAGGGTTCGGCGAAATCCGGATGAGTCTGCAAGCAATGGCGCGGAATTGTCAAGTTGAAACGCGACGCGGGCGGGGTGCGCAGAGGCTCTGCGAAAAAGGCGCCGCAGCTCAGTCCGCGGGCATCGGCAGCGGGAAGTGCACGCGCTCCTTGGCGACGCTCAGCAGCTCGACCACGGCGCCCGAGCGCGCGAACGCTCCGATGATCTCCTCGACCAGCCACTCCGGCGACGACGCGCTGGCGGTCAGACCGAGCGCGCGCACACCCTCGAGCATCGCGGGCTCGACATCGGCGATCGAGTCGACCAGAAACGCGCGCGCGCCGCGCATCCGCGCGACTTCGACCAGCCGATTCGCATTCGAGCTCTGCTTCGAGCCGACCACCAGCACCGCGTCGCTGACCTGCACCAGTTCCTTGACCGCGTTCTGACGGTTCTGAGTCGCATAGCAGATGTCGTCGGTCTTAGGCGCCTGCATCGAGGGGAAACGCTCCTTGAGCGTCTCCATGATTTCGCGCGTGTCGTCGACGCTAAGCGTAGTCTGCGTGACGGCGGCAATGCGCTCGGGATTCTCGACTTCGACCGTGCGCGCCTCGCTGACGCTGCCGACCAGCACCACCTTGCCGGGCGCGACGCCGAGCGTGCCCTTCACTTCCTCGTGACCGGCGTGGCCGATCAGGATCACGGTGCGGCCCTCGGTGTCGTACTTCTTCACTTCGAGATGGACCTTGGTGACCAGCGGGCAGGTGGCATCGATCACGCGCAGCGCGCGATCCTTGGCGCGATCCCATTCGCTGGGCGCGACGCCATGCGCGCTGAAGATGACGCGCTGGCCGGTGGGAACCTCGTCGAGGCTTTCCACAAAAATCGCGCCTTCGCGTTCGAGCGCCTCGAGCACGAAGCGGTTGTGAACTATCTGATGGCGCACGTAGAGCGGGCGTCCGTATGAGCGCAGCGCGCTGCGGACAGCCTCGACCGCGCGATCGACGCCGGCACAAAAGCCGCGCGGCTCAGCGAGGATAATTTTTTCGACAGAGGATTCGCCCAACGCCATCCTACCTTTGTAACTGTTAACTGTCCGCCCGGTCAACAATAGGTGCGCTAAACCGGTCGTTGACCGACACGACTACAGCTCGATCACGTGACCGTCGGGGTCAGTCACATAGGCGTAAGGCGTTCCGGGCTGGTGCTCTCCGCGCTCCAGCAGCGCGCCGCCGGCGGCGATCACTTCCTCAATCGCCCGGTCCAGTTGGCCTCTGTCCGCCAGGCGGAAACCGAAATGATCGATGTTGCCGGCGCCGCGAACCGCGTTCGCGCTTTGCTGCAACGTGATCGTGTCATGGGTGCCGGGCGGCCTCATAAAAACCAGGCCGGGACCGTCCCAGAACATTTCCTGCAGCCCGAATACCCGCTCGTAAAACGCCTTCGCCCGCTGGATGTCGGCGACCAGCAGGTTGATATGCGTGAGGCCCTGGGTTTCGATCACGGCGCGCCTCTCAGGTACTCGCGGATTTCGCAAGTATCGGTGGATGCGAAGTCTGGCAGCCGATCCAGATCTCGCCGCCTTCGAAATATTCTTTTTTCCAGATGGGCACGACTTCCTTCAAGCGATCGATCGCGAACCGGCACGCCTCGAAGCCTTCTGCGCGATGCGGCGCCGAGACCGCAATCGCGACCGACGTCTCGCCAATCTCGACCACGCCGACGCGATGCGCGATCGCGATGCGCGTGATTTTCCATCGCGCGCCTGCTTCGACTGCGAGCTTGCGCATCTCGGACAGCGCCATCGGCTCATAGGCTTCGTATTCGAGGCGAAGCACGGCGCGTCCCGCATTGTCGCGGCGAGTGGTGCCGCTGAACGAAACGATCGCGCCGGCGGCAGGGTCGGCGACTTCGCGCTCGAGTGCCGCGACGTCGATAGGATTGCATCCGATCGTGATTTTGCCGACGTACGAAGGCGTCCCGCAGCCGCCGCTCACGGGAGGAATGAATGCAATCTCGTCGCCCTTGCGCGGCTTGAAGTCGCCTTCGACATATTCCTGGTTGACGGCGAAGCCGACCGAATCGTGATGCTCGCCGAGCTTGGGAAATTCGGCGACCAGCCGCCGCCAGATGTCGCCGACCGTGGTGCCGTCGGGAAATTCGCGCGTCAGCTCGGAGGCATGGGCGCGCTCACGGAGCGTCGCGAATAGCTTGATCGTGAACTGGTTCACGTTTGCACTGTTCACTTGCTCAGCAGATAGGTAATGTGCCCGAGCTCGGGAATCAGCAGCTTCTCGATCGCAAGCTTGCACGCGTCCGGCGAGCCGGGAATGGCGGCGACGAACTTGCCTCGACGGACGCCGGCGATTGCACGGCTCATCATCGCGGCCGGGCCGATTTCCTGGAACGACAGCATCCGAAAAAGTTCGCCGAAGCCTTCGAGCTCTTTTTCAATCACCGACTTCACGACTTCGGTGGTGCCGTCGCGCGCGGTAATCCCGGTGCCGCCGTTGATGATGATCGCGTCGAGGTTCTCCAGGTTATTGACCAGCGCCGCGGAAATCTTCTCGCGATCATCCGGCAGGATTTCGTAGTAGTCGACGCGATGGCCGGCTTCTTCGAGCAACATGCGGATGAGCTGGCCGCTCTCGTCGGTCTCAGGGGTACGCGAATCGCTGGCGGTGATCACGCCGAGCTTGAGATTCTTGCGCGCGTGTTTTTCGTGCTCGTGGACTGACATGCGAATTAGGATTACACAATCCCCGGTGGCATTATAAGCAGTCCGCGCCCGCGACGCTCGCGGCGGAAAGCAACCGCCATTCCCGCGAGTCACTACTATCGGAACTTCAAGATGACCACCGCGCCCAATCGAGCCGCCGTTTTTTTCCGTCCGAGGATTCTCCTGATCGCGATCGTCGTCGGCGCGATTCTCTACGGGGCGCATCGAATCGGCGCGGGACCATGGTTGACCAACGCGCTCGACTGGATTCGCGGCCTGGGCGCTATTGCTCCGGTCGCGTTCATCGCCATTTACATCGTGGCCTGTGTCGCGCTGCTCCCGGGATCGATTCTCACGATTGGCGCTGGCGTGATCTTCGGCGTCGTATTGGGGTCGATCTACGTTTCGATTGCCTCGACACTCGGCGCCACCGCGGCATTCCTGGTCGGCCGCTACTTTGCGCGCGACTGGGTGAGTGCACGACTGGAAGGCAACGCGAAGTTCAAAGCGATCGACGAAGCGGTGGGCAAGGAAGGATGGAAAATCGTCATCCTGACCCGACTGTCGCCGGTGTTTCCATTCAACCTGCTCAACTACGCGTACGGACTGACGCGGGTAACGCTGCGCGATTATTTTTTCGCGTCGTGGGCCGGGATGATTCCGGGCACGATTCTCTACGTGTATATCGGCTCGCTGAGCGGCGACCTAGCGCGCGCGGCAAGCGGCAGTGCCAGGCGAACGCCGGCAGGATGGGTGCTCACGGCGGTGG
The DNA here is from genome assembly GCA_963842215.1 of uncultured delta proteobacterium. GTDB lineage: Bacteria > Desulfobacterota > Binatia > Binatales > Binataceae > Binatus. The sequence goes on from CAWJFQ010000010.1 coordinate 815,322, forward strand.
GATTCATCGCAACGGTCGCAGTCGCAGTGTACGCAACGCGAATCGGCGCGCGGGCGCTGCGCGAGAAGACCTGAAAGGACACATCGATGGCATCGCACGCGCTGAAGCATGAACCGCTCGACGAATACAACGTCGCGCTCACGGAAAATCTGCATCCCGCCGGATGGATCAACCCCGCGCCTGCCGACCGCTACAACATGGTGGTGATTGGCGCCGGCACCGCCGGCCTGGTGACGGCTGCGGGTGCGGCGATTCTCGGCGCAAAGGTCGCGCTGGTCGAGCGCGACCTGATGGGCGGCGATTGCCTGAACTTCGGATGCGTCCCGTCGAAGGCGCTGATCCGCTCGGCGCGCGCGGCCGCCGCCGTGCGCGACGCGGGCCGCTTCGGCGTCGAGGTGCCGCAAGGCGTGCGGGTGGATTTTCCGGCGGTGATGGACAGAATGCGCAAGCTGCGCGCCGAGCTCAGTCCAATCGACTCGGCGAATCGATTTCGCGGCCTGGGCGTCGATGTCTTCATCGGCGATGGACGTTTCGTCGCGCCTGACTGCGTCGAGGTGGATGGCAAGAGGCTCAAATTCAAGAAGGCCGCGATAGCCACCGGAGCGCGTGCGGCCTCGCTTCCGATTCCGGGCCTGGCCGAGGCCGGCTATCTGACTAACGAGACGATTTTTTCGCTGACCGAGATGCCGCGACGAATGGCGGTGATTGGCGCCGGACCGATCGGATGCGAACTGGCGCAGGTATTCGCGCGATTCGGCGCGCAGGTCACGCTGCTGGAAGTCGCGCCGCAAATCCTGATTCGCGAGGATCGCGACGCGGCCGAGCGAGTCGAGCGCGCAATCGTCCGCGACGGCGTGGAAATTCTCACCGGCTGCAAAATCTCAAGCGTCGAGCTGCGCGGCAACGAAAAAATAGTCGCCACCGAGCGCGACGGCGTTCAGCGCGAAATTGCCGCCGATGAGATCCTGATTGGTGTCGGCCGGGTGCCCGCGGTCGAAGGCTTAAACCTCGAAGCTGCGATGATCGAGTACGACGCGCAAAACGGCGTGAAGGTCGACGATCATCTGCGCACGACCAATCCGCTGGTGTACGCGGGCGGCGACGTCGCGTCGCCATACAAGTTTACCCACCTGGCCGACGCACACGCGCGCATCATCCTGCGTAACGCATTATTTTTCGGCCGTCAGCGCGCAAGCCAACTGACTATTCCGTGGTGTACCTACACCGATCCCGAAATCGCACATGTCGGACTATACGAAGGCGAAGCGAAACAGCGCGGAATAGCAGTCGCGACCTATGCGCAAGAGCTGGCCGAAGTCGATCGCGCGGTGCTCGACGGAGAAACCGACGGATTCGTGAAGGTACTCGTACGCGAGGGCGGCGATCAGATCGTCGGCGCGACCATCGTCGCAAGTCATGCCGGCGAGATGATCTCCGAGCTCACGACCGCGATCAAAGCGGGCATCGGTCTGGGCACGCTCGGCGACGTAATACATCCATACCCGACCCAGGCCGACGGGATTCGCCGCGCCGCCGGACTCTACACCCGCACCCGGCTCACGCCGTTTGTCGCGGGGTTGATGAAGCGCTGGTTCGCACTCGCGCGCTGAAGAAATTCAATCGGGTCTTCAGCGCAGTCGCAGGTTGAATGCCTGCCGTCCCTTCTCGCCCGCGCGCACGTCGAACTGAACTTCATTGCCCTCGCGCAGGTCGTCGAAATAGACCTTGGGCGACAATGCGGAGCGATGAAAGAAAACCTCGTCGCCGCCGTCGTCCGCGATGATGAAGCCGAAGCCCTTGTCCTTGACTACCTTCTTGATTGTTCCGAACACGCGATCCCTCCCGCACGATATTGCGCCGCCGCTTGAGCTTACGACGCTGACATTTTAAGTAAAGAGCGTACTCGCACGAGGCGCGCACATGCTCAAGGCCGTCACAATGAAAGAAATCGAAAGAATCTTTGCGGTGATCGATCCGATGGGAATTTCGCGTGAGGCAGTCGTGATCCCGCTGCGCACCGAGCATCCGGGACGCGTCTCGATTCTAAAAGACGGCAAGCTGGAGATAGTCGTCGAGCGCGATGGCGACTTCGAGGATTGGATCACTCAGCTCGACGCGCAGATTCGCGACCTGATGAAGCCGCTCGAAGACTAAGCTGGAGCAGGACCAAGCACGATTAGCACCGCACCGTGATCGACGGTCTGTCCCTCCTCGACGCGAACATGTTTCACCAGCGCCGCGCTTTCGGCGGCGAGCGTCGTTTCCATTTTCATCGCTTCGATCACGACCAGTGGCTGTCCCGCCTGGACCAGGTCGCCAGTGCTGACCAGCACCTTCAGCACCTTGCCCGGCATCGGTGCGAGTATTTCCGCCGCGGCAAGTCCGCGCGCCCGTCGTCGCGTAGCTTCTTCGGCTGGCTTGAACTCAAACGACGCCGGCCCGACCGAAACGAGGATCGATTCCTTTCGCCGCGCGACAAAAACCGGATAGCGCCGTCCGTCGATCGCGAGAGTGCCTCCGCCGTCCGCGTTCGGCATGAACTCACCCGCGAGTTCCCGGTCTCCTATGCGCACGCGTATCGTGCTGCCGTCGCGCGAGATCACCTCGGCGTCGACTTCTTGCGAATCGCCGGCCCGCATTAATTTCATCGCCGCGGTCTCCACAGCTCGAAGTTGTTGAGACCGTCCCACGGCGAACGAAGATCGGCGCGCGCGCGCGGCACAGCATTTTCCACGCGCACATCGCCCGCGGTGATCAGAGCCGCGACAATTGCCGCGTCGATTTGATTGGAATCGATCTGCCAATGTGAAAAAAACTCGTCGATGAAATGCGTCGAGAGCTTCGCGTCGCGGAATTGTTCACTCTCTAAGATATCGCGCAGGTACGCCGCGTTGTTGGTCACGCCGAGCAACGCGAATTCGCCAAGTGCATTGACCAGCCGCCTGCGCGCCTCTTCGCGGGTCGCGCCGTAACAGACCAGCTTGCCGAGCAGGCCGTCGTACCACGGCGTCACTTCGGCGCCTCGCGCCAGGTGCGAGTCGAAGCGCACGCCCGGTCCTCCAGGAACGCTCAGATGAAGCACGGTTCCGGTCGCGGGACGAAAATCATGCTCAGGATCTTCGGCGTTGATTCGGCATTCGATCGCCGCGCCGCGCGGAGCCGCGGGCTGCGACACCTTGTCGCCCGCCGCGATTCGCAATTGCTCGCATACGAGGTCGCATCCGAAACGCATCTCGGTCACCGGATGCTCGACTTGCAGGCGCGCGTTGACTTCGAGGAAGTAGAAATTGTCGCCCTCGACCAGGAACTCCGCCGTACCGGCGTTGGTGTAGTGTGCTGCGCGGGCAAGCTTGAGGGCGGCATCGATTATCTTCGCGCGCATTTGATCGCTGAGTCCCGGCGCCGGCGACTCCTCGACAATTTTCTGATGCCGCCGCTGAATCGAGCAGTCACGCTCGCCGAGAGCGACCACGTCGCCTCGCTCGTCGCCAAGAATCTGTATTTCGATGTGTCGCGGATGCGCGAGATATTTTTCGACGAAGATCCGTCCGTCGCCGAATGCCGCTGCCGCTTCGCGCGCAGCCCCTTCCAGAGCGCTCTCCAGCTGCGCCGCTTCCGCCACCACACGCATCCCGCGTCCGCCGCCGCCGGCGGCAGCCTTGATCAGGATGGGATAGCCGGCAGCCGCCGCGAACTCGCGCGCAGCCGAAATTTCCGCAGCGTCGATTCCCGGCACCACCGGAACTCCGGCCGCGACTGCGATTCGCCGTGCCGCGACCTTGTCGCCAAGCGCCGCCATCACCTCGGGCCGCGGGCCCACGAATACGATTTGCGCGTCCGCTGCAGCCTGCGCGAACTCGGGCCGCTCCGAAAGAAATCCGTAGCCGGGATGAATCGCATCGGCGCCGGATTTCTTTGCCGCCGCGACTATCGCCGCGATATCGAGGTAGCTCTTCGCCGCCTCGGCCGGCCCGATCGCGATTGCCTCGTCAGCCGCGCCGACGTGTGCACTCTGCGCGTCCGCCGCCGAGTAGATTGCGACCGTCTTGAGCCCGAACAGGCGCGCACTGCGAATGATCCGCAGCGCAATCTCGCCGCGATTTGCGATGAGTAATTTTGTCAGCCGCCGTACCATCGACTCGACGAAGCTAGCACAATCAATTGCAACCGGCGCGCCCGTCGTATAATTCCCGAGTATATTCGCATGAATCGCTACTTCGAGGATTTCGCCGCCGGCCAGATTTTCAAGCACTGGCCCGGCCGCACCATCACTGACTTCGACAACACCTGGTTCACGCTGATGACGATGAACACCAACCCGCTGCACTTCGACGCGGCCTACGCCGCCACCACGCAGCATGGACGCCCGCTGGTCAACGGCTTGCTCGTGATGGCGACGGTGGTCGGCATGAGCGTGAAGGATGTGAGCGAGAACGCGATCGCCAACCTCGAGTACGAATCCGTGCGGCACACCGGCCCGACCTTCGCCGGCGACACGCTCTATTCTGAGACGACTGTGCTCGAGACCATCGCGTCGAAATCGAAATCGGATCGAGGCGTCATCTATGTCGAGACCCGCGGCCTCAATCAACGCGGCGAAGAGGTGATGATCCTGCGCCGCAAAATCCTGCTTCCGCGCCGACCCGCCTGAGCCGCATCGATGGATCAACTCTATTTCGTCGTTCACACGCATTGGGATCGCGAATGGTATCAGCCGTTCCAGCAGATGCGCGCGCGCCTCGTCACGATGGCCGATCGCATGATTCCGCTGGTCGATCGCGGGACGATTCCCTCGTTTCATTTTGACGGCCAGACCATCGTGCTCGAGGACTATCTTGAGCTGCGACCGCGCGCCGAGCCGCTGCTGCGCAAGCTGATTCGCGCGGGCAAAATCCAGGTCGGCCCGTGGTACGTGCTCGCCGACAGTTTCCTGGTGAGCGGCGAGTCGCTCATTCGCAATCTCGAAATCGGCATGGCAATCGCCCGCCGCTTCGGCCGCTCGCTCGACGTCGGCTACATTCCCGATCAGTTCGGACACATCGCGCAGATGCCGCAAATTCTTGCCGGCTTCGGCTTCACCACCGCAGTGCTGTGGCGCGGCGTCGGCGCCGGCGTGAATCGAAATCGCTTCGTCTGGCAAGCGCTCGACGGTAGTTCGGTGCTGACTGTTTATCTGCCCCACGGCTATTCCAACGGCGCGAACCTGCCGCTCGAATCGGTCGAGAGCTTCATCGCGCGTGCCGAACGGATTGCGGATCGCGAGCGGGATTTCGCTGCCGGCACGTCGATTCTGGTGATGAACGGCACCGATCACACCGCGCCCGATGAGCGGCTCACCGCGCGAATCAACGAGGCTCGCGAAATTTCCGCGATGACCTTCGAGACCGGCTCGCTCGAGACCTACGTGCACCGGCTCGCTGCCCTCCCGCTTGACGGCACGCCGTCCCATCGCGGCGAACTGCGATCGCCGCTGCGCGCACATCTGCTGCCGGGCGTCACTTCCGCGCGCACCTGGATCAAGCAGCGCGATTTCGAAAATTGTCGCGCGCTCGAGCGCTACGCCGACCCGCTCGCCGCACTGGCCCACGTGCTTGGACGCGGCGCCGCCGGCCTCGACGCTTTTCTCGAGATGGCGTGGCGCACCGAAATTCAGAACCATCCTCATGACTCGATTTGCGGATGCTCGGTTGATCAGGTCCATCTCGACATGCGCTATCGATTCGATCAGGCGGCGATGCTCGCCGAGACTGCGACCCGCCGCGCCGCCGCCGCATGCTTCAACCCGAGCAATGCCGATGCGTCGGCAGTCGCGGTCTTCAATCCGTCGTTCGCCCGGCTCGCGCTCGCGAGCGGCGAAATCGAATTGGCAGACCCGGCCGCTCGATACGCCATCGAGACGCCAGATGGAAATCGCATTCCGGTCGCCATCGACGTTGTCCGCAAACAACGCGCCGGGCGTTGCATCGTCAACTTCATCGCCCCCGATCTAGTGCCAGTCGGTTTCAGCTTCTATCGGCTCGTGCGCGACGACTCCCGCGCCGCCTCGTCCACTCCGGATCAAGGTGCGTCGATTGAAAATGAATTCTTTCGCCTGACGCCGACTGCGCGGGGCCTTGAGATTCGAGATCTCGCGCGCGACACTGCCATGGAGTTGTATTTTGAAGACGACGGCGATCGCGGCGACGAGTACAATTTCGATCCGGTTCGCGATAGCGCACCGATCGCGACCCCCGCGGCCATCTCCGCCGGCGTCATCGACCAAGACCCACTGCGAAAACGCATCAAGCTCACCATGACGTTTGAAGTACCGACCGAGCTCAGCGCCGATAGGCACGAGCGCTCGCCGCATAGCTCGCAACTCGAGGTTGTTCTCACCGCGACACTCTACCAGGGTCTCGACCGCGCCGACTTCGTCGCTGAGGTGAGCAACCGCGCACGCGACCATCGCCTGCGCGCCGCTCTACGCACGCCAATCGTTGCCACCGACGCTGTCCATGACACCAGCTTCGGCGTGGTGAAGCGTCCACTTGTGCCTTCGGAACCGCCCGGCACCGAGGACATTTATCCCACCGTGCCGCATCGCACCTTCACCGCCGTTGAGAGCGCCGTTTTCTCGGCCGCGATTGCGAGCCGCGGCATACTCGAAGTCGAGGCGCGCCCCGAGCGCTACGGCTCGACGATTCTGCTTACTCTTCTGCGATGCGTCGGATGGCTCTCGCGTTCCGATCTCGCGACGCGCCGCGGCGGTGCCGGGCCCGAGCTTGAGACGCCGGACGCGCAGGAACTCGGCGAGCATCGCTTCGAGTTCGCAGTCGCGACGTTTCGCGGCGATTATTTCGATGGCGGCCTTCTGCAACGGGTCGAAGCCTATACCTCGCCGCCGCGGATTTTTTCCGGCTGCCGCGACGATCGCTATTCCGCCGCCCTCTCACTGCTCGGATGCGATAATCCGCGCATCATCTTCTCGACCGCGCGCGCTGTGGCCCGCGCCGGCGTCTACAAGGTGCGTGTGTATAGCGCATCGGCGGCGCCCGAAACCGCCCGCTTCACCTTCGGCGCGAACTCCAGCGCGCGGCTCGTCGATCTCGCCGCACGCCCAGTGAAGCGCGCCGGTGTCAAGCGCTCGCGCGACGGCGCGATCACGCTCCAGCTCAAGCCGTTCGAGGTTGTCACCTTCGAAGTGCGCGCCCGTCCTTCCGCCGCGTAAAAATATTTCCGATCAGTCATCGAAAAAGATTGATCGACGGCGGAATTTCACTATGGTGTTTAGTCCGAGTTCGGATCCGGCTCGCGAGTTGTTGCAGATTTGAAACGAAAACGATCGTCGCGCGTATCAAACTACTGGAGCGAATAACTTGACCTCGGGAGCGCTAGCTGACGAATGAGCGAGAAACTCACGGTCCGTACCGTCTACGACTTCCCCGTCGCCGGTCATCTCTGCGACGACGGCGCCGTGCGTTACATCAAACTGGTGCGCCGCAGCGGACAACAGCCCGAAGGCACCTGCCCGCAATGTAAGACTTCTTTCGTGTATCGAAAGCCCAAAGCCTTGAAAAACGCGCGCCATCCCGACGGCGAGGGCATCGTCCACTTCTAAATTCCAAAAGGCGAACTGGCGAACCGGTGTCCTGCTCCAGCTATCTTGCCGGTCGTGCGACTGCGCTCGAATCGTCCCGCTTTTTCACCAGCATGATGCGCGGACCTTTGTAGTAGCGTGTGGCCTCGTCGCCGACGAACGCGTAACCATCATTCGGATCGAAACGCGCGTACAGCTTGGGCACGAACGTCGAGACGATCAAGTTCAACCATCCAAAATCCGGCCGTACTTCGACTCGAATAGTCTCGCCGCCGTAAACTGCCCACATCGCATTTCCTGGATCGGGCTTCAGGCTGACCGAAAATATTCGAGGTCCCGGAGCGCAGTTGAAGACGTGCAACAGACCCCCCGTCGCTCCGTCGCCGGCGCGCAAAAAATTTTGGATTGGAAGCACCACGCTCGCTCCCGCCCAGGTGCCGTCCGGGATGCTGAGCGTCGAGGACTGCAGGTTGTTCTGGCCGCCGGTGTTGTCGATACACGTGGCAGCTCCCGAATTCACATTCAGATGGGCGCGCACCATGATCGATCCGTCGGCCTGGTAGAACGTGTGATCGAATTCTACCAGCTTCGGCAGCTCGCCGACGCCTTGCGAATGTAGAAACGAGGTCTCGAAGTCCGACGTACCGTTATCATAGTAGCTTTCGCCGTGAAGGATTCCGCCATCGTTGGTGCTCACGACACGATAGCGGCTGCGTCCGATCACAGCACTTGTCACGGGATTCAGAATCGCAAAATTCGTCGTCGGAAAGCTGAGCGCATTGGCCGCCAACGCGGGCCGTGCGCCGACCATCGTCAGCACCGTCGCGAGCGTCACTGCTGGCCAAGCTCGCTTCCGCGTCGGAGTCATGCCCCTTGCCATCGCCGCCCTTGTTTGGAACCTTGGGTCGCGCCTCGAGATCCTCTTAAGATTGTCGCGATGACGATGAATCAAAACAACCCTGTCCCGCCAGCGTCAGCCGCCGGCTGACCGCGCGCATTGCGACGCAACCGAAGGCTCTCCCAATGCTCGATACCATCCTCGGCGCTAACCCCGAAATCAAGCGCATCCAATCGCGATGCGCCCACAGTCTCTTCAGGATCGGCATCAGCGCGAACGTCGCTACCACCATCGCAGCGCTCGCCGGAATCGCGTCGGGCATCGCGTTTGCGCGTGCGCACGTCATGTTTGCGATCGTCGCGCTCGCGTTCAGCGCTGCGTTCGACGCCCTCGACGGCACCATTGCGCGCGAATTCGCCGCTCCCAGCGCCGTCGGCGGCGTGCTCGATCTCTCCGCCGACCGCGTGGTCGAGGCCTGCGTCATCATCGGCATCGCCTGGCGCGACCCCGCCCTCTACTTCCCGGCGCTGGTGCTGGTCGCCACCTGGTACGTCAACATCACCGTGTTTCTCGCTGTCGGCGCAGCTCTCGAAGGCCCGAGCGCCAAGCTGATCGAGTATCCGCCCGGCTTCCTCGAACGCACCGAAGCGATCATGTTCTTCATAGCGCTTGGTCTCATCGCGGCAACGCCAATCCTGCGTTCGATTGGCCCGCTACTCTGCTATGCGATGGCAGCGCTTGAGATTGTCACCGGCGCTCAACGCCTGCTGTTCGGCTGGCGAATGCTGCGCCCGCAATGAGACAGGATCGAGTGTCAAGAAAACGCACCAAGGTCGCTGCCAATCTGCCGCCTCCAATCGCTGCCAGGAAGCCGCATCAGGTGCCTTCGCCCAACGGCTCGCGCGTGGATAACTACTATTGGTTGCGCGACGACACCCGCAAGTCGAAGGAAGTACTAGACTATCTCAACGACGAAAACACGTACACTGACTCCATTCTGGCTCCTACTCAATCGCTCCAGGATGATTTGTATGTGGAACTCGTCGGGCGCATCAAGCAGAACGACGCGTCCGTGCCTGTCCTGCGCCGCGGATGGTGGTACTACATGCGCTATGAGACTGGGCGCGAGTATCCTATCTACGCGCGACGCCGTCGCACGATGACTGCGCCGGAGCATGTGATGCTCGACGGCAATGTACTAGCGACTGGTAAAGGCTTCTTTCAGATCGGCGCATGGGCCGTGAGTCCTAACGGACGCATGCTGGCATACGCCGAAGACGTCATAGGCCGCCGCCAATACACGCTCAGAGTCAAGAACCTGGTCACCGGCGCGACGCTCCCTGATACCGTCGCCAATATCGAGCCTAACCTGGTCTGGGCTAACGACAATAAAACTCTACTCTACGTCGAGAAGGATCCTGTCACACTGCTGAGCGTGAGGGTTCGGATGCACGTGCTGGGCTCCAAAACGAATGATCCTCTGGTCTATGAGGAGCAGGATCACAGCTACTACATGCGTCTCGCCCGCAGTAAGTCCGAGAAGTACCTGTTCATCGTGCTTAGAAGTACTTTGCAAAGCGAATGGCGCTACACCGACGCCGATAGTCCAACCAAAAAACTTCGATTCAAGGTTGCAGTTCCGCGCGAGGCCAGCCATGAGTACCAACTAGGTCATATCGGCCGCGATTTCATTTTGCGTACCAACTGGAATGCGCCGAATTTCCGTCTCGTTCGAGTACCAGTTACCAAGGTCGCCGAAAAGAAAACGTGGAAGGATGTGGTCCCCGCCCGATCGGACACCTTCCTGCAAGCTTTTGAGGTATTCAGGAGTTACGTTGCGATCAACGAGCGCTCCGGCGGCCTGATGAAGCTGCACGTCAGATCCTGGAACGGCAAGAGGGACTACGCGATCGTCTCATCAGAGCCATCTTACACCACGTCGCTGATACCGACGCCCGGAATTGACTCGGTCAAAGTCCGCTACACCTACACCTCGCTGACAACGCCCAGAACAACCTATGAATACGACATGGCCTCCGATGAGAAAACTATCCTCAAGACTGAGCCGGTTCTAGGTGGATTCGATTCAGCCAACTACAAGACCGACTACCTTCATGCCGAAGCTATCGACGGCGCTTTGATACCTATTTCGGTCGCTTACCGTAAGACGACGATGCTCGACGGAACTGCGCCGCTCTATCAGTACGCGTACGGCTCTTACGGCATCTCGACCGATCCGAGCTTCCAGCCCAACTGGCTAAGTCTCATGGATCGCGGATTCGTGGTCGCCATAGCTCATGTTCGTGGTGGTCAGGAGATGGGTCGTGCATGGTACGAACAGGGCAGGTTACTCCACAAGAAAAATACCTTTACCGATTTTGTCGCGGTAACCAGGTATCTTGTCGCCGAGGGTTACGTTGCAAGCGACAAGGTCTTCGCGGAAGGCGGAAGCGCGGGTGGCCTGCTGATGGGCGCGATAGCGAATCTCGCGCCGCATGACTATCGCGGCATCATAGCTCATGTACCATTCGTCGATATAGTAACGACTATGCTGGACGAAACCATTCCACTGACCACCAACGAATTCGACGAATGGGGCAACCCCAAGGACAAGTCCTATTACGACTACATGCTCAGTTATTCGCCCTACGACAACGTAGAACCCAAGGCTTATCCTGCGATGCTGGTAACCAGCGGCCTATGGGATTCGCAGGTCCCGTACTGGGAGGCTGCCAAGTGGGTAGCAAAACTCCGCGCATCCAGGACCGACAACAACCCACTGCTTTTCAAAATCAACATGCAAGCGGGCCACGGCGGCAAGTCGGGCCGTTTCGAAAGACTTCGAGAAACCGCTCTCGAGTATCAATTCATCCTTGACATTCTTCGAGACAAGGAGAGCCCCCTATGACTCAAGATCACGCTCGTCTCGGACCGATCCTTCGCGGGCAGCGCTAGCAGTTGGGTTGACGACGGAACCTTGATGATCGTCGCCAGGCTGATACCCCTTGCGGCTTTTGTGGCGATGCTGGCGGTGGCGATTCCGGCTTTTGCCGGGCCGCCCTATCAAACGGACGATCCGGAACCGACCGACTACCGGCATTTCGAAATTTATTTCTTCGATGGCGGAACTGCGACGCGTTCCGGGACTGGCCACCTGGCGGGAATAGACTTCAACTATGGCTTAGCGCCTGAGTTCCAGTTGGACGTAGTCGCACCCGCTGGGTTCGGTAATGCGGGCGTGGTCTTACCAGTCGGGTTCGGCAACGCCGTGCAGGGCGAGAACGCGGTCACTCTCGGCAATGTTCAGCTGGCGTTGAAATATCGCTTCATACATCAGCGAGACTTCGGCGTCGACGTCGCCTTCTATCCGCGTATCTTCCTGCCGGCCGGCCCGGACCAGGTTGGCGGAAGTCTTCCTTCACTGTTTCTGCCGCTATGGCTGGAGAAGGACTTCGGCGCGTGGTCGACCTTCGGAGGCGGCGGATATCAAATCGATCGCGGCGGAAACTACCAGGACTCCTACCAGCTCGGATGGGCGGTCGCGCGGCAACTGCTGCCTCGTCTTAGAATCGGTGCAGAAGTCTATTACCAGTCGCCCAATACCCGCGGAGGTCTCGCTACTACAGAAATTGATGGCGGCTTCACTTACGATCTCACCGACAACTTCCATTTGCTTGCCTCAGCCGGGCCGGGTATCGAAAACGCCAACGAGACCGATCGCTACTCATGGTACGGGGCCCTGCTGCTGACCTTCTAGTCGTGCCGCGCGAGCGCAGACCCAGAATCGACCGGATGGAGCGATACGACCAATGATAGATGATGAGCGATTGAACAAGGTCCCGGCGGTGACGCTGGCGTTTTGGATCGCGAAAATCGCGGCGACCACGCTGGGCGAGACCGGCGGCGACGCCGTCTCGATGTCGATGAACTTCGGCTATCTCGCCGCCACCGGCATTTTCGCGGTCATCTTCGTCATCGCTCTCGCGCTGCAAGTAGCGCAGCGACGCTACCACCCCTTCAACTACTGGTTTGTTATCGTGGCGACGACCACCGTAGGGACGACCATCTCTGACTATCTCGATCGTACTGCGGGGCTGGGCTATCCGCTCAGCTCGCTGATTCTGTTTGGCGTGGTCCTGGCGTGCCTGGGCGCATGGCGCGTCACCACAGGCAGCATCTCCGTCGCGCGGGTTGCTGATAGCAAAACGGAAATCTTTTATTGGACGACGATCCTGGCCTCAAACACTCTCGGCACCGCGCTTGGCGATTACCTGGCGGATTCCAGAGGCTTTGGCTTCGAGGGCGGCGCGCTGGTATTCGGCGGACTGATCGGAGTGGTCGCGGCGGCCTACTTCGCCACCAGAATTTCGCACACGATTTTGTTTTGGGCTGCCTTTATCCTGACGCGCCCGCTAGGCGCCACATTGGGCGACATCCTGACCAAGCCACGAATCCAGGGTGGGCTGAACCTCGACCGCATCGAATCGTCGCTGACGCTCGCGGCGTTCATGACGCTCTGCATCGTGGCGACCAATCTGCGCAAGCCGGCCCCGACCGGAGCGATGGCCCACTAGCACGGCGCGCGTAGTACAGTATCGGCTCATCCAATATAAATTCGACGAGTATGAAAATGGGAAGTCACCGCTCCAACGAAAACCGTCCATCCGCCGATCTAACCGAGTCGAAGAGTCTTCTGGTTGCGCCACTGCTGCCGCAGATCGCAGCGCAGGCCGCCGAGGCCGACGCCACGCGGTCCGTCGCCCCGGCGGTAATAGCAGCGCTAAAGGGCAACGATGTTATGCGCATGTCAGCCGTCCGAGCCTTGGGCGGGCTTGAAAGCAGCGTAACCGCGATGGGACGAGAGCTGGAAGCGGTGGCCGCCGCTTGCGGCTCAACCGGCTGGTGTCTTTGGAACCACCTGTGTGTGTTCCATTTCTACTGCGGCCTTCTGGGTCCCGCGCATATCGGGTTGCTGCGCAGTATCACTGCCAACCGCCAATGGGTCTGCTTGCCGGCTGGCGCCGGGACCGGAGTGATTGGCGGAGTCGACGGGAAGGAGGTCGTGCTGAACGGAATCGCCTCGTTTGGCTCCGGCGGCCGCTATTCCGACTATGCGGGCGTCACTTTCGTGTTCGACGGCGAACGGCAGCCGCATTTGACGTTGGTTCGTACCGATCAGCAGGGCGTGCGCATCGACCCAACCTGGAAGGCAATGAGCCTTCGCGCCTCCGCGACCGACCACGTGCATTATGAGGATGTGCGAGCGCCCCTCTCGGGGGTGGTGACGTTCCCGATGCCTTACCGCGTTGCCTTCCGCGATCCTGCCTATGCCGTCATCGACGATCGCTATCGCGAGGATTGGGTGGCCCTATCCGATCTTTGGCTCGGCTGTATGGCGGTCGGCGTCGCCGACGCAGCCTTGAAGGACGCGTGCATCGGCATCCAGGACCGAGTCGCTATCATGGGAGTCAAGATGGTGGAGAAACCCACCATCCACGTAAATCTCGGCCATGCAGTCGCCCTAATCTACGCAGCGCGCGCCGCCGTCTATGACTCCTGTGCCGCGACCGACGCGCGTATTGCCGCGCATCAGACTCCGACCGAGGGCGACTACTTGCAACAGCTCGGGGCAAGCATGATCGCTCTGCGGTTGTGCGATGAGGCCATGCGGCTGATCCTCCGCGTGCTGGGCGGCAATGGTCTCCGGGAAGGGCAGTCCTTCGAACGCCGCTATCGTGATTTTCAGGCGATGCCTCTACACATCAACGCGCACCCGGACCGGGTGTCGGAACAACTTGGACGTCACGCGCTAGGCCTGGCGACCGAGAACCCGTTCTGAACTTCAAGTTACCCGTGCGAGTGAGACTCGCTATCTAAAGGCGTATGGCGTAACCGAGATCGAGCGAACTTCCGTCTAGTCCCCAGCAAGTCCATTCAGGCGCCATCACCGTGTTCGGGTTGATGTGCGGACATCTTCTGCGCACCCTACATATGTGCTAGCCGTTGGATTTCAAACCGAAGAGGTTCTTTGTCTTGATCGCCTCGGCCACAACGGCAGGAACCATCGCTTCCCAGGTTGGGTCGTGTCGCTGGATCCGTTCCAGAACTTCCGGCGTGTGAATCGACAGCAGAGATTCGTCGTAAACGTGAATCGGCACGATGCGCCCGATCTCCAGCAGCAAGTCTCGCAAGTGGGTCCACGGTGGCGGAATCGGTGCTTGGCGGACCGTATGGATCTCCTTGGAAGCGGGGTCGCGCGTCGGATAGACGTACATTTTCACCGAACGTTTGAATAGGCGTCCCGCGGATTCAAGCACGCCGCCCGGCAGGTCCGTGAAATACCTCTCATCCGCCACCACTTGTCGAACCGCCGGCAAGCCAACCGCGAGCCCGATGAGGCCGTCGGTGTAGCCGGCCAAGTATTCGGCCAATTGGTAGTAGGGCTCGAACCGCGAAATGAGAACGTCGAAACCAAGCGCCCCGAGTATCTCCGCCCGGGCGAGAAAATCCTCGTGATCGAAGCCCTGGCTCTCGCTCAGGCTCCGCAGGGTCATCTCGGCCAGCACTACGGGCTTCTGTCCTTCAACGCCTGGCTCCTGCAAAAACTGATCGAGCGCCCTGTTGAGGAGGTCGAACGTGAGCTTCGTCGCGGGCCTGAAGCTGCCTCGCTCGACCAGGATTGGTTTCTTGTAAAGGACCTCCGATGGCTGCACGACCTCGCCGTCCGCCGTGAACATCGCAGCGTCGGTCAGTCCGTGCTCCACCAGTTGGAGGCTAAGCAGGCGATTGTCCACACTTGCGAAGCTTGGCCCGCTGAGCTTGATCGTGTCGATCTCGATCCGCTGGCGCGAGAGGTCGTCCATCAGTGAATCGATCAAGTCCGCAACACTCGCGCGTCGCAGGAACGCACCGTGAATCAGGTTGACGCCGAGCACACCGAGAGCGTCTTGTTGGTACTCGGTGGTTGAGTCCAGCAAGTGAGCATGAATGATGATGGTCGACGGTTCCTCGCGGGGACGGGACTGAAATTGGACCCCGAGCCAGCCGCGTCCTTTGCCGGATTCCCCGTAGCGGCTGGTGGCGACTGTATTGGCGAAGGCGAAGAACCTCTTCGCATCGCCACGGGAAGGACCGAGGCGTTCGAGCAATTGGGCGAACTCCAGCCGCAGCATTGCCTCCAGGCGTTCCCGGCTCACATACTGCTTCGCTGGACCATAGAGGGAATCGCTGACCGACATGTCATAGGCCGAGATCGTCTTCGCCACCGTTCCTGCCGCGCCGCCGACGAGGAAGAAACATCGTGCGACCTCCTGGCCGCCGCCAATCTCGGCGAATGTTCCGTACGTCGTGGCGTCAAGATTAATCGCCAACGCCTTTTGACGCGTGGTCGAGTCGCTCTTATCCATGATCGGGCGCCTCCGCGGAGAGAATCGAGAACTGGCTACTCGCCACCGATGTGAGCCCCCTTCTCCGCTACCGAGCGACGCATGAGCAGAACGAACGCCACCAGGATCAAGCCGACCGCTGCCGAAAAGGAGAAGACGTCAAAGTAGGCCAGTGACGAGGCCTGCTGAGCTAGCGACTGGTCAAGAACACCCACCGCCATTTGATGCGACAATACAGCATCGCCGTTGTGTTGCAGGAAAAACGTCTGGCCCCGCGTCAACAGATTGTTGACGGCAGGGTTCAGCGTATCGAGGGTTTCGTTCAGCCGCAGAGTATGAAACTGCTCGCGCCGTTCCTGAATAATCTGAGCGACTGAAGTTCCCACGCTGCCGCCTTCGTTGCGCAGCAGAGCGAGCAAGCCAACGGCGGCGCCGCGGATTTCCTTCGGTAGATAAATGAACGCCGCCACGTTAAGGGGCGCGAACAGCATCGACAACCCCGCGACGACCACCACCCTCGGCCACACCACCTGCCACGGACTGACATCGAGGTTGAGGAGAGCCATCCAGTAGCTTCCCAGTGCCATCGTGAGTAATCCGCCCGCCATCAGGTATCGCGCATCGATCCCGCGGGATAGCATTGCGCCGACGACAACCAGCATGACCACGGCAAAGATCCCGGATGGCGAAAGCACCAAACCTGAAGCGGTTGCGTTGTAGCCAAAAAGTGACTGCAGCAAAGCGGGAAGCGAGATGCTGTTGGCGTAGAGCACTCCGTAAGCGCAGAAGATAACGACGCAGCAGATGCCAAAATTTCGGTCGGCCAGCGTCCGGAGCGCCACTATTGGATTGCGCAGGTGCAATTCGCGATAGATCAACCCGCCCAGGCCGAGCAAGAACAGGATTAAAAGTCCTTGCACGCGGTAGAACGGATCGCCGAGCCAGTCCCACTGCTGCCCCTTGCTCAGCATGACCTCCCAGCAAACCATGGTCACAGCCAGCAGGCAGAGGCCGAGTATATCGAAGGGTTCCCGTCGATTGCGGCTTTTGGCGCGCTCAACTTGCAGATATTCCGGATCCCGGACCAGGGCGTGACACATCAAGAAGGCCAACACGCCGATCGGCACGTTCAGGTAGAAGATCCAGCGCCAGCCGTAGTTGTCGGTGATAAAGCCGCCGAGCGTCGGCCCGACGACCGGCGCGAGCAGCGCAGCCATTCCGAAAATCGTCATCGCCTGACCTTGTTTCTCTTGCGGGAACGCATCCAGCAGCACGGCCTGACTCGAGGGTTGGAGACCACCGCCGGCCACACCCTGGAGCGCTCGAGCCGCGATTATAAAACCAAGGCTTCCGGCCATCCCGCACATCGCGGAAGCGAACGTAAAGACTGCTATCGAGGCCAGAAAATAATTTCGCCTGCCCAACCGCAACGCGAGCCATCCGGAAATCGGCAGAATGATCGCATTGGATGCCAGGTAGGTGGTGATCACCCACTCGCTGTCGACATTGGCAGCCGACAAGCCGCCGGCAATATAACGCAATGCAACGTTCGCGATGGTGGTATCGAGAACCTCCATGAAGGTCGGGATTACCACCGCGACCGCTATCAGCCAGGGATTGACCGATCGCCTCGCGAGCGGAACCTGCAGTGCGGCGGCACTCATTGCGGGCCGGGTGCAGAAACGGGACCAGTCGCGGGTACTGACGCTTGAAGCATCTTGCCGGCGTTCGGACCGGTAGGCGTCTCGTGGATGTACACGTACGGAGTGACCGATAGCCCTATGAACAATGGAGCTACGTCAGGATCGTAGTTGGTCAACTCGATTCGTACGGGCAGCCGCTGCACAACCTTGACGAAGTTTCCGGTCGCATTCTCGGCCGGCAACAGCGCCAGCGTGGATCCGGTTCCCATCGTGAATCCGGAAACGCGACCTTGGAAGTGCCGGTGACTGCCGTACATGTCGACGTCGAGCTCCACCGGCTGTCCGATGCGCAGATTCGCCAGTTGCGTCTCCTTGAAGTTGGCGTCGACCCAAATATCGGTGAGCGATCGCAACGCCATCAGCCCCTGCCCGGCGATAACCTGATCGCCTGGGTTGACGCTGCGACGCGTCACGACACCGTCAATGTCGGCCACGACATCGCAATAGGAAAGGTTCAGCTCGGCTTGATGGAGATTGGCCTGGGCCTCATATAGCTTGGCCTCAGCCTGTTTGGTGTCAGGTGCATTTTTGGAAATCTGATCGAAAATCGCGTCGATATTGCCCGACGAGTCGCGCTTGTAAAACTCCGCGAGCATCTCTTCGGGAGACTCATTGAACGAATGAAAAGACCCAAGCTCGGCCGCAGTCTGCATCAGACGGTCCTGGGCAACCTTGACCGCTGAATAAGTCTGGTCGAGATTCGCCGGTATGCCGCTGAGCTCATCACCGCTTTTGGATGTCGCTGCCAGCCCAAGTTCGGCACGAGCCGCCCCGACATCATGCTTGGCCTTCTGCTGCTGTGCCTGAGCTACCGAAAAGGCTTCCTGGAACGAATCGAACTCCTGTTTTGCTATCACCTGCTGTTGGTACAGCTGCTTCTCCCGCCCGAAGTCGGCCTGCGCCTTGATCAAGGTGGCATTGGCGGCTTGAAGAGCGTCCACTTTGGAGTGCAGGTCGGCGACCTGGTTGTTGAGGTTGTGCATCGCATTTGCCAGATCGAACCGCTGGCTGCGCGCCAGACTCTCAAGGCCTCGAACTTTCGCTTGCGCGGTGACAATGCCGGCCTGCGCGAGCGTCAGCGCAGCTTGCGCGATATCGACCTTGACCTGGTACGGCTCCTTGTCCAGCTGCACCAGCACGGTGCCTTTCCGCACCCGATTGTTGTCGTCCACCAGCACACGCACGACTTGACCAGGCACGCGAGCCGCCACAAACGTCACGTGTCCGTTAACGTAGGCGTCGTCTGTTGATTCTGTTCTGAAGGCATTGATGGCCCATGGGATGATCTCGTACAGGGCCAAAAGGACCAGCACGCCGCCAGCGATCCACATCCACATTGGCCGCGTTTTAGGCTGCTGGACGGTAGCGGCTTGCGCGATTGGTGCGGCGGACTCCGTCGGTGCAGATGGCGCCGGTTTGGGGAGGGATTCGCCGGCCGACGCCGGTGAGTTTCCATCGGGCATTGTCGCGATCCTCCTCTAATTCACAACCGCGTCAATTTTGCTGGGTTTGGGAACATCCGCCAGATAGCCATTCAGTTCAGAGAATAGAGGCTCAAGTCCCCGCATCGACTGGAGTTCCGCCATCATCGTGCGGCGCGGCTCGAACGGCCACGATTCCAATCGGGCGAACCCTCCCTCCTCCAGGCGTGAACTGAACTCGTCGAGCGGTTCCGCCAACTCACTGGCGGAGTGTTTCTGCGCCATCGCACGAGCAGCCGAAGCGTTGAACCATTCAGGGCCACTGAAGAAATCCAGCCACGAGGTGAGCTGCCCACGAATTGACTGGAAGAACTGCTCGCGCGCAAGATCCGCGACGGGGTCGAGTTGCGGCATTTGAGTAAGAACCCGCCCAGTCGCGATCGAGGACAGCCGATTCGCAATCCGCCGAAGAGCCCCGGCCGCTTCGACGATACCGTCGTGGAAGACGGCGCATGTGCGTCCTTCCAATCGCGCGTCCTCGGCGATCTCGAGAAACTCGGTCAGCACGCGCATCGTTTCCGAGTTCGTCTTCAGGATTGAATGCTCGCTGCTCGAAGCTGAGCCGCCTGGCGCCAGCGCGAGCAAATTGGCGAGGACTTTCCGCATCCTGGGCACAAGAGAATCGCCGGCGTATTCCGGCCATAAGATAAAGAAGACGATCGCAACGACAAAGTCACCCAGCAAGACGCCCCAAATGCGCCAAAGAGGTTCGTAGATATCGACCGATGGGCTCAACCCAATGAACACCAACGAAAAAATGAACCCCATCTGCTTGCCCGCGTACGAAATCCTTGAATTGCCGAGCGAAAAGTATGCAAACGGATAGAAGACCGCGAAGGTCACCAGCATGTAAGCAGGCAGGGTGTCAAAGTTAGGCGCAATTACAATGATAGCGAGAAGGGAAACCGCTCCTCCGACAACAAATCCGCCGATTCGAAGGTACATCTTGTGCAAAGTAGCGCCATAGGTGGGAGTCGCGATGATTAATGTAGTCACCAGGATCGTGAACAGTTCCGGACGCCGACTTATCAGGCCGACTACATAGCAGAGCACGACGCATAGGCCGACTTTCAGGCTATAACGCACAGCCGCAGGGTCTGGATCGTTGGTCAATCGAGGCACAGGAATGTCTGACGGGTCAGTGGTCGATGACCGCGGAGGTTCATCCAGCGGGCGCTCGGTGATCCTGGCTAGCACTGCCAGCGAATCGATGAATTCGGCGAAATTTTCGATTTCCGCCGGATCGGCTTTGCCGATGTATGCTGGTCTGAGCTCAATCACGCGCGCAGACAGAGTGTCCATCGCCAGGCGCAGATGCGTCCGCGTAGAGGAAGCCTGCTCGTCCGTGCCTTCAGCAATACGAGCCGCAATGTGGTGAGAGATTTCGTCGAGCGCGGCGGCGATCGCATTTACCGCCGTTTGAATTTCGCCCGGTACCATCGCGCGAATTACTTGAGGCAGGTTTTCGCGCGCCGTCGTGATTAGGCGATCCACTTCGAGATTGATGCGAGCCGCGCGCGTAATCGCAGCCAAAAGGAGCGCCCGGCGCTGCTCGGACGCGCCCTCGGCCAGCGCTCGATCAAGAAGCGCCATGTGTGCGGGCAGGTCGGAAGCCGGCGCCGGCAATGGCGGTGGAAGTGCGCTTGCGCCGGCGAGAAAAAAGTTGCAAGCCTCGAGAAGCTGTGAACGGGCACTCGCGGCGCTCGCTGCGAGAGATGCCATCAAGATTGGCTCGCCCGGGTCCGGCCACAACCAGTTGTCGAACAGAACGATCACGCCAAAGGCAATCGCGCTGGCGTCGAACGAGGCTGCTGCGTTCCAACCGATTTCCTGAGGTCCAAACACGACGTCGTAGAATGTAATGAGGCATACTATCTGTATAAGGATCATGCCCCCGCCAAGCTTGCGCGTCGCTCCCAGGTAGGTCGAAAGTGAAATCCATGCGAAGACAAACGGCAGCATCAACCACGGCGTCTCCGCGAATGCACGCGCCATCATCACCGACGCGATCAGAGCGAGCATCACGGCGAATTGCCATGTCAGGGCCTTGCGAAGGGACATCATGGGCCCTGCGCCCGCCAGCAGCCAGACGATTACTGCGTCCAACTTGGTGTTGACGTGACAGCTCGCGTCCACTGCGATTGCGATTGTCACAATCGTGGAGATACGTAAGGCGGTGCGGATCCTCCCGGCGCTGGGAGCAAGTTCGTGCGCGACCAGTGCTTCGAGTTGATCCAACCAGGCAAATGGCCGTTGGATTAAGAACCGTTGCCCTATGAATCCTGCCACGCGCTCGTCTTACCTGGTACAGGAGTGCGATGCCGCCGCCGTCGCATTAGTTGCAACTTGGCTTCGATGCGCGAGTTGTTTCGAGCCTTAACGATATCTTACCCAGGGCGGTTGCCGGCCAGGATAGATTTGGCAACTTTGACAACATGCTCTGGAGTAAAGCCTAGCTCACGCATCACGATTTCACCCGGCGCTGAAGCGCCGAAGCGGTTAAGCCCGATGGTTGCGCCTTCGAGGCCCACATAGCGCTCCCATCCTAGCGGGGAGCCTGCTTCAACACTGACTCGCGCTTTGACGGCGGGAGGAAGAACCGTGTCTCTGTAGGATTGCGGCTGTGCCTGAAACAAATCCCAGCACGGCATCGAGACCACTCGGCTTGCAACTCCCTCACGAGTCAGTTGGTTATGCGCCTCGAGCGCGATCGATACTTCGGAACCGGTAGCGATGAGGATAACCCTGGGCTGACCTGCGGCGCAGTCGGCAAGGACATAGGCTCCTTTTGCAGTTCCCACAGCGGGGGCCAGCGTACTGCGGTCCAAAATGGGTAACTTCTGGCGCGTAAACACCAGCCCCACAGGCCCCCCAGTATGCGCCACCGCGATCTTCCATGCTTCCACAGTTTCGTTGGCGTCGGCCGGGCGCAGCAGCATTAGATCGGGAACAGCGCGCAGGCTTGCCAGATGTTCCACCGGCTGATGCGTGGGTCCGTCCTCGCCCAATCCGATGCTGTCGTGGGTCCACACGTAAATCACGTGGGCCTTGCTCAAAGCCGCCAGTCGGATGCTCGGCCGCATGTAGTCGGAAAACGTAAAGAAGGTCGCGGCGTAAGGCAGGATGCCGCCATGCAGCGCCATGCCCGTGGCGATTCCGGCCATCGCGTGCTCGCGAATGCCGAAATGGATATTCCGCCCGCCGTACCCCATCGGACCGCCCACCATTCCCTGCGTAGGCGGTGCGCCTTCGGGCGGGGTAAAGTCGGGGCTCTCGAAGTCGCCCTTGCCCTTGAGCGCGGTGCGAGTGGATGGATCGAGATCGCCCGATCCACCAACCAGGTTGGGTATCACCTCGGCCAACGCGGCGATGGTTTTCTGTCCGGCGTCGCGCGTCGCCATCGGGCCGTCCGCGGGGGTGAACCGGGGAAGGGCCGCGTCCCATCCCTTGGGCAGTTCACCGGCAAGCGACTGCCGAAGCTTATCAGCCAATTGCGGATCGACAGTGCGCAAATCGTCCACGCGTCGATGCCACTGCGCCTCGAGGTCGCGGCCTTTTTCCACCGACCTGCGAAACTGGGCCAAGGCCTCGTCGGGAATGTAGAAACTCTTGTCTTCAGGCCAGCCCAACGCCCGCTTGGTTAATCGCACCTCTTCGACGCCCAGGGGCTCGCCGTGCGCCTCAAAAGTGTCGTGCTTATGCGGACTCCCATAGCCGATATGCGTACGCGCCACGATTAGCGACGGCCGGTCCTCGACCGCCTTGGCCTTGGTTAAGGCAGCATCGACCGCGGCAATATCCATCCCGTCGATATGCTCCACATGCCATCCATAAGCCTGGAATCGCGCACCTACATCTTCGGAAAAAGTGACGTCGGCGGTGGCGGACAGGGTTATCTGATTGGCGTCGTAGATAACGATCAATCGCCCCAGCCGAAACTGACCCGCTATCGAGGCGGCTTCGGCCGCGACGCCTTCCATCATGTCGCCGTCGCTGGCCATCACGTAGGTATGGTGATTTACCACTTCGTGGCCCGGCCGATTGAATGTGGCGGCCAGCCAGCGCTCCGCGATTGCCAATCCCACCGCGTTTCCAACGCCTTGACCCAGCGGACCCGTCGTAACTTCCGCTCCGGGCACCAGACCGTATTCCGGATGCCCCGGAGTCCGGCTTCCCCACTGGCGGAATTGCTTGATGTCGTCCATCTTAAGGTCGTATCCGGTGAGAAACAGCAGGCTGTAGAGCAGCATGCTGGCGTGACCCGCTGACAGCACGAACCGATCGCGATCGGGCCATTTGGGGTTGCTCGGACTGTGTCGGAGATGGCGCGTCCACAAGACGTACGCCATCGGAGCCGCGCCCAACGGCATTCCCGGATGTCCCGAGTTCGCCTTCTGGACCGCGTCGATCGAAAGCGTCCGGATCGTGTTGATGCAAAGGTCGTCGATTGGCTGAATCGTCGTGCCCATGATTCCTCTGAACCGCGCCCAGTCTAAGGGCGAATGAATATCCGCCGCATCACGGCGGATCGGTGATCCCTTCTTCCAGCGGAAAGGCGATCCGCTTCGACTCTACCTGGAAGGAAGCAAGAATTGCGCGGCCGGTGAACAAGGAAAAAGTGTTCGCAAGTCGGCGTCGTGCTCCTATTCAAGTACTTTTGACTTCCCGTAATCTGCCCGTGTCCACGTCGAAAATACAGCCGCGCACGGCGACCTCTTTGGCAATCCAGGGGTGCGATCTCACTTTCTTGATCTGCTCCCGGGTATTTTGCTCGGGGTCCTTATAGGAGAAAAAGCGCATTGGCGCCGGCGAAGCATCTCCGGTCGAAGCGCTCAGCTTCGCGTTCAGCTCTTCATCTGTGAATGTCGTGAACCCGCAGCCGGTGTGGTTGAGAAGCAGAATCTCTGTGGTTCCTAGTATCCGGTTCGAAACAACCAGTTCCCCGAGAACATCTTCTGTTACCGCGGGTCCGCCGGTTCGAATAACGTCTAGATCGGCTTGCGGCAGACCCAGTATTCCAGGGAGGTCTGAGAGCCTTGGATCCATGCAGGTTACAACTGCGATTTTGGGGGCCGGGCGCTTCCCCAGCGCTGGATCGTAACTTTTTGCATAGTTGCGGTTTGCTTCCAGCGCCTTATCGATAATGCTCATGGCTTTCCTCCTGACGGGCGAACGCTGCGGCCAAGCCCGTTTTTTTATAATGTCGCTCTTCCGACCATTTATGACAAACCCAAGATGGCGGTGGCGCGGATCCCGGCAGATGGCAGACGGTTCAGGACTCGGATCGCCTGCAAGCTGCAGTTTCACTACCCGCTTGTCGATCGCTTCAGACGACCCCGGTTAAGGGCAACGACAATGTAGAGCTTGCTGAGCTCGTTAGCCGGCAACGATTCGTCATTCCTCGCAGAGTTTTGCTACAGTCGACAGAGGATGCGATCTGCGCAGGGGTACGGTTTATGAGTGACGCCGACGGCCTTCGCTATACGAAGATACCGCTCAATAACGGCTCCGATGAGATTCCGGCACTCGGCTTTGGCACGCTGATTCCTGATCCGGCCGCAACAAAAGAGGCAGTCAGGATCTCTCTTCAGGTGGGCTTTCGTCAATTCGATTGCGCCGAGCGGTACCGAAACGAAGAACAGGTCGGCGAAGCAATGCGGACGGTGTTCAAGGAGGCCAAGGTCAAACGCAAGGATGTTTTTGTCGGTACCAAGCTCTGGAACAACAATCATAGTCCCGAACGGGTTGGACCCGCCTTCCAGGCAAGTCTGAAAAGACTGCAACTGGACTACGTCGACCTATACAGCATCCATACCCCATTCGCTTTCAAACCCGGCGACGAGCAAGACCCGAGGGACGAGAAGGGAAATGTGATTTATGACAAGGCCAGCACTCTGACGAATACCTGGAAGGCTTTGGAGAGCCTGGTGGACGGAGGTCAGTGCAAGGCGATCGGATTGTCGAACGTCAGTTTGGCACAGCTGAAAGAGGTGTTTGAAATCGCACGCATAAAGCCGGCTGTTGTTCAGGTCGAGTCTCATCCATATCTCCCGCAATGGGAGATGCTCGATTATTGCGGGAGAAATGGCATCGTGATGCAGGCCTTCGCTGCCTTGGGTCACGGCATCGCACCCAGGTTGACCGACGATCCTGTGATCAGCGTCATTGCGAAGCGCGTCAACAAAACCCCCGCTCAAGTCCTGTTAGCCTGGGCGCTGCAGCGCGGCACGGCACCTCTCACTACAGCTACCAGCGTTCGCCACATCCAGGAAAATTTTAATGTCTCGGCTCTTCCCGATGATGCCATCGAGAAGATCACTCAAGGGATCAGTACGCGAGTCCGGCTCAATCCAGTTGTGAATACGGGCATTCCCGGGTTCATCCCCAGGACTACCTAGTCTTGCCTGGAGTCGATGCGTCTGCCGGGTGCGTCCCTAGCGCCGCCCTAACTTCAGCCGCAGTCGCCGGCTCGCCACCTGCCTTCTGAATTGCGTCTACCGCCGCCTCAACCAGTTCCAGATTGGATCGAGGGAAATTATGCGGAGCGTCCTCGAGGCCGACTCTCAGATGGCCACCCATTGCAACTATGGTTGGAACCAGCGGCAGCACCTCGACGCCCAGGCCCGCGACCATCCACGGCGCGCCCGGCGCGACGCTCTCGAGCAATTTCACATAAGCCTCCAGCGCCCAGCGCTCGGGCGGAAAGCTGAACGTGAATGATGTGGTGAACATGAAACGATAAATCGGCTTTGGCGTCCGCGGATGCCTCCGATGGAGCATCGCGCCGTGCCTTACGAACCCCGGTTCATAACAGGCGTACGCGGGATGAAACTGATGCTCCTCCGCCTGCTGCATCTGATATTCGACAAAGCCCGGCGAGTTCGCATAGATGGCGCGATCGTCATTGTGGCCCGGCGATGGCGCCTCGGCTCGCCACAGGTTCACCGAGCCTGGATCGATGAATCCCCATTCCGCGAGACTCCGGCGGCGCAGCTCCACGATGGTCGCATAGCGCTCTTTCCAGTCGGTGCGATTCGGCGGCGGCACTGCGGTGGGATAAACGACCGCATCGACTTGCGACCTGATGCCGGACATGAACGCCGCACAATTCTCGAGATCGTTGTTCTGCCGTCCGCTATCGGGGTCGAGAGTGTGCGCATGCACGATCGCGGCGCCGGCCTTCACACATGCAACTCCCTCACTCACGATCTCGTCAGCCGTCACCGGGATGCGGGGTTGTATGCGCCTCGTCCACGCGCCATTCAGCGCGACTTCAATCCAGGTCTTTTTAGGCATCGGAATGTCCCTTGTCGCCACGACCATTCGGCGAGTTCGATGCTACGATCCCGCGGCCACGGCTGGCAAAGCCTCACAGACTGCAACCCGGCTTTCGGGGCGCGCACCCACTCTTAACGCAGTATTCCGCCCCTCGGAGACCACAACGAAAATAACGCGCAGAGCAGAAATCCGGCGCCAGCGTATACGTGAGTCATTCGCAACGCGGAAATAGCGCGACTAGTCGAACCGGTTCTCAACCTCCGGCTATCCCGTCCGAGTAACGGTTTTCTCAACACCCTGCTCGAGCGGATCCTTGTTTGATCACCATCCTCATCCGCATTGAGAACCTCGCGGTATCTACTCGCGCCGAGCGCGGCCAGCAGTCCAGAGCGATTCCAGCTCGCTCATCATTTCTTTCTCAGGCCGCTCGTCGAAGGTGCGATCCAGTCCCGCAGAAAGTCTTGAGCGCAACTCGCGGAAGACGCGAACTTCCGCGATCAAGGCGCTGTGCAGCGACTGCGGCTCTCGAGAGCAAAGGGTCTCATTGAAAAGCTTGGACAAGTGATGATCGAGCTTGGACTCCAGTCTTCGATGACCTTCAAACGGAGCGTCTTGCGTCCACGCCAGCATCACCAACAGAGCCTCGTTTCGAATCCACGCAATACCGTCAAACGCCTCCCACAGCTCGCCGCGGAGAATCTTCCCGAAGGTATACGCGACCCAGCCCCAAAACTTCTGATTGAGCGAATTCACCTGTTCCCAGGTAAGCGTCGGAGGCCGCAGCGTATGAGACGCTTTCCTCAGCTCAGCCATCGCCCCGTCCCTGTCCGTGACAATCACCGCGCCTTTCCACTTCCAGTGAGGCACTGTTTCGGACCATTTTCGGAACATTAGATCGACGTGCAGCGGACCCCTGTACCAGACGATCAGTTGATGTTGGCCGCCAGGCATGTGGTCTCCGAGATAGCGAACCAGCACCGGACCAATGCTATGCGCGATCGCTTCGCGGTCGGCAAATACGGATTCGAAGTCATGGTCGCGAACGAAAAGGTAGAGATCGATATCTGAAAAGGAATCTGCAGTACCGGCAGCGAGAGAACCGCCCAGCAGCACCCCTATCAGACGATCGTCAGCCTCAAACCGCGCTCTGGCGCTATTAAGCAAACGCCGATGCTCCGGTAGCGCCTCGAGCGATGGGATCTTCAGGTCCATTCGTGAGCGAGCTTATCAAGATCTGCGGAGGGCAGTCACACTGGGATCTTCGCTGGAGGTCGCCGAAGTAAAACTCACCCACCCAGAGCTGACTTGAACATTCCCACAGTGACGAATCCCAGTGATCGAATTCTCGCCAGCCTGGCGCTGCCTACTACGGCCTCGGCGCCCGCCAACCGAACATGCTGACCAGCGCCCAAAAAAAGGATCCTCGAAGATTCTCATGGATCGCTCCCTCTCAATCGTGTCTCAGTCTCTCTTGCTCGTGTCCCGGTTTTGTCGGCATCTGTCGCCAGGCGTTCGACATCGGAACGCCGTTGGACAGGCCGTCGCGCTGGCGCTTTGGCTGCCAGGTCATCGACCCCTGACCCCCACGATCAGGGCCGAGTCTTCAATCGCCCGCCGTCCCGAAGCGGTCCGTGCGACTTCTTGACGCCCTTCATGGACGCCTGGCAGGCGGGCCTTGCGCTTGTCGCCTCCGGGCTCTACGAGCACTACCCCGTGCGCGTCGTAGGTAACGCCGGACCCGTTGTAAACGTCACCCCCCTTACTGAGGAGTAAGAGGGTTCCGCTAGAGCTGCCGATGGGTATGGTCAAGAGCGCTTTTTCATTACCGACCCGCGAGAGATTGCAGTCGCTCACGAAGACTCTCGTTTGGGATTTCGCCAAAGCTTCCAGCCGATTCTTGAACAGCTTGGTCATTTTGGGATCGGGATAGATTTGGCCGT
Organism: uncultured delta proteobacterium; assembly: GCA_963842215.1. Classification (GTDB taxonomy): domain Bacteria; phylum Desulfobacterota; class Binatia; order Binatales; family Binataceae; genus Binatus. The sequence goes on from CAWJFQ010000010.1 coordinate 843,523, forward strand.
TCGCTCGGCCTCCGCTAAGACCGAGCAACAGAACCGCCACCTCCACATACAGTAGCCTCCCTCGGTCGCGATCGATGGGACGTTTGTGCTGATCTTTTGTCACTGGCGTGGTTTATACCCTCTGCTGAAGAAGAAGCGGCAAAGTAACAGCGGCTCACTCGCGGCACATCTCTCGCGGCGTTGCACGCGCCGACTCGCGCCGATGAAAGAGAGAATTCGCTCTTATGCCTTGTTTGATTTACGGTTGAACCAGGGACTGAAATGGGCAGACAGATAGCTATCGTGCTTTACGTGATGGCGATGGCAGCCGTCGTTGTCGGCGTAGATTTCATGTTCTTTAGAGACCGATTCTGGGAACGGCTGATAGTGAATATTGGAATCGTCTTGGTGTTCGCAGCGTTCTACCTGAGATTCGTGAGGCGTCCATGAACAAGCGCCGGAGGCGCGAGTTCCTCCGCACCGGGGCACCAGGTAAGGGCACGCGTGACCGCATCGTCCGATTGCGCGGTCTATCGGCGCGGCATCGAAGTCTCTCTATGGTGTTCGATGCGAAACCGCTATTGAATACCGATCTGTCCCGAACCTCCTCTGAGACAAGGAGAACTCCTTATGACTCAAGGGCATGCTCGTTTCGGACTTACCCTTCCCAATCGCGGCGTCATCATCGGCGCTACCACCGTTGAGGAGATGCTCAAGATGGGCGAGTGGGCGGATTCGGCCGGATGGGATTCCGTGTGGGTCGGGGATTCAATCTTTGCCAAGCCGCGCCTCGACGCGATCGTGCTGCTCGGCGCGCTTGCTGCGCGTACCAAACGGGTGCGACTGGGCCCCGCATGCTTTGCCAGCACGCCGCTACGCAACGCGCTCATCCTTGCCTACCAATGGGCCAGCCTGGATTTCATGTCCGGCGGGAGGACGGTCTTCGTCGCATGTCAGGGCCAGCCGGAACCGGGCGGTGGCGCCTTCGATAAGGAATTCGCCGCGCTACGGGTTGAGCCGGGCAGCCGCATGCGAAGGATGGAGGAAGCGATCGAGATAATGCGCCTGACCTCATCACGCGAGCATGTCGACTACGACGGCAAGTACTACCAGTTCCGCGACGTGACCGTGTTGCCGCGGCCTATACAGCAGCCGATTCCAATCTGGGTGGTCTCCAATCCAAATACCACGCAGGTGACCAATGTCGAGCGCGGCTATCGACGCGTGGCGCGGCTCGGCGACGGCTGGATGACCACCGGCAAGACTGCCAGCGATGTGCGCGAGTCACTCGCGCTGATTCGCGGCTACGCGCGCGAGCAAGGCCGCGAGCTGCCGCCCAGCTTCGAGGTGTGCATCTATCACAACATCAATGTGAACGAGGACCGCGAGGCGGCGCTGGCGGAATCGAAACGGTTTCTCGACAGCTATTACTCGGTCAACTACGCGCGCGAATTTATCGAGCGCTGGGTCGCGCTCGGCTCTCCCGCACAATGCATCGCGAGCCTCCGCAGCTTTATCGAAGCCGGCGCGACGACCATCACGCTGCGCCTGACCGGCTACGATCAGGAAGCCCAGTTCAAGCGGGTCACGCAAGAAGTCCTACCCGCTCTGATGTAGCCGCCAGCGGTTGCTACTCTACAGTCACCGACTTCGCCAGGTTGCGCGGCTGGTCGACGTCGGTGCCGCGCTCGGCCGCGATATGATACGCGAGCAACTGCAGCGGCACCGTCATCAGTACCGGAGTCAGCATCCGATTGGTCTCGGGCACTTCGATAATTTCCGCGGCGACATTCTTCAGCTCGGCGGTCGCATGGTTGGTCACCGCGATAATCCGGCCGTTGCGCGATTCGACTTCCTTCAGATTCGACATCGACTTCTCGAACAGGTCGTCATTGGGAATTATCACCACCACCGGCATTTTCTCATCGATAAGCGCGATCGGCCCATGCTTCATCTCGCCCGCCGAGTAACCCTCGGCGTGGATGTACGAGATTTCCTTCAGCTTGAGCGCACCTTCGAGCGCGATTGGATAGTTGATGCCGCGGCCCAGGAACAGGAAGTCGCGCGCCTGCGCGTACTTGCGCGCTATCTGCTGAATATTCGGCTCGCTCTCGAAGATAGTCTTAATCTGACCGGGTATCGCGAACGCCGGCGCCAGCAGCTCGCTCGCGTCGGCATCGGACAGGCGGCCCATTCGCGACGCCAGATGGATGGCGAACAAGTAGTAAGCCTCGAGCTGCGTGAGAAAGCATTTGGTGGTCGTCACGCTGGTCTCGGGGCCGCATCGCGTGTAGAGCTGCGCGTCGGCCTTGCGCGCGATCGACGAGTCCAGCGTGTTGGTGATCGCCAGCAGATGCGCCCCGCGCGCGCGTCCCTCTTCCATCGCGGCGATCGTGTCGGCGGTCTCGCCCGACTGCGACACCGCGATAAGCATCGTGCGGTCATCGATCGGCGGCCGGCGATAGCGGAACTCGGACGAGTAATCGACCTCGACCGGAATCCCCGAAAGGTCCTCGATCATGAATTTGGCGACCTGCGCTGTGATCCACGACGCTCCCGCCGCCAGCATCACGATTCGCCCGATCGACGCAGGACCGCCCGCCGGAATCAGTTCGCCCTCGAATCGCACCGTCGCCGAGCCGCCATCCGCGCGCCCGGCCATTGTATCGATCCAGGCCTGCGGCTGGTCGTTAATCTCCTTGCGCAGGTAATGCCGAAAACCGCCTTTCGTCGCTGCGACCGCATCCCATTCGACTTGACGCGGCGCGCGAGTGACGGCGGTGCCGTCGAACTTCATCAGCCGCACAGCGCCTGCCGTGAGCTCGGCAAGCTCGCCATCTTCGAGCACGATCGTGCGTCGTGTGTGGTCGAGAATCGCGGGGATATCCGATGCGACGAAGTTCTCGCCGTCGCCCAGCCCCAACACCAAGGGCGTCGCGGTCTTGGCTGCCACGAGCTTGCCGGGTTCCGTTTCCGACAACACGACGATCGAAAATGAACCGCGCAGCCGCAGTACGGCGTCGCGCACGGCCTCGGTCAGCCCGCGCCCGCCCTTGAGCTTCTCCTCGATCAGATGCGAGATAAGCTCGGTGTCGGTTTCGGAACGGATGTTGTGACCCCGCGCGAGCAGCTCGGCGCGAAGCTCGATAAAGTTCTCGACGATGCCATTATGAATCACCGCGACCGGGCCGGCTTTGTGCGGATGCGCATTCTCCTCCGACGGGCGTCCATGAGTAGCCCATCGCGTATGCCCGATCCCGATGTGCCCCTCCAAGGGAGAGTCGGCAAGCATGCGGCGCAGGTTCTCCAGCTTGCCCTTCGCCCGTCGAATTTCGAGCTTGCCGTCGTCAACTATCGTCGCGACACCGGCTGAGTCGTAGCCGCGATACTCCAGGCGGCCCAGTCCTTCGAGCAGGATGGGATAAGCTTCGCTTGGTCCCACGTATCCGATGATTCCACACATGATCGTTCGCTCCTTCCCCCGGCTATTGCAGGGACGTCTACAGAGTTATCCGAAACGGATGGCTCATAGCGAAACGATAGCGAACATTTGTGCAGGAGAGTTTAGAATCACGTCAGAGCTGGATGCTCTGCCACTGAAGGCGTACTTTGTCGCGCGATCACTCGCGCGGTTTGCTCGCCTTTATCGACTGTGGAGCCGGGAAGCCATCCGCCGAATCTTTCGATACTGCTTCCACCTCGTCAACTCATCGTCGGTTACGACCATGAGTCCTGGCGCTACTCTCGTTCGTTCTTTTCTATCGTCTCGACCATCACCTCGTTACGAACATTATTCCTGCCGCGCCGAGTTAGTTCAAGGGACGCTTGTTGATGTACTAGTGATCCTTCTTGCGCTTCAGGCTGCCGTCGGGACTGTCGCCATGACGTATGCGCCAAGTCGCCATCCATCCCGCCTTTTCGCGTTGGGGATGATGCGACATCACCAGCGATCCGTCGGGAACTTCGCGAATAATAGTGGTGCCTGACGCGACGTAGACGTCGCTGCCGACTTTAATAGGCGCGATCAGCTGCGTGTCGCATCCGACCATGCAACGGTCGCCGATTTCCGTATGATGCTTGTCGTAGCCGTCGTAATTCACGGTGATAACGCCGCATCCGATGTTGGTATCGGCGCCGATAGTGGCGTCGCCGAGGTAGCTCAGGTGACTGGCCTTGGTGCCGCGTCCCAGCCGTGCCTTTTTAGTCTCGACGAAATTGCCAATCCGGTTGTGGCCGGCGAGTTCGGTGCCGGCGCGCAGATTAGCGAACGGGCCGATTTCGGATTCTTCGCCAATCGAGCAATCTTCGGCGCGCACTCCCAGTTTCAGATGGCATCGCGGGCCCACCGTCACGTTGCTGAGCCAGGCGGTACCGTCGATTCGGACGCCCTCACCGAGCTTGCAGGCGCCGAGAATCTGAACGTTGGGACCGATCACGCAGTCGGGCGCGATTTCCGCCTGTTCCGAGATGTACGCGGTGGCGGGATCGACCAGCGTCACGCCCGCCGCCATCAGCTTTCGGTTAACCGCCGCACGGTTTTCCGCTTCCATATTCGCCAACTCCTCGCGCGAGTTGATTCCGGCAAATTCCGCCGGGTCCTTGGCAACCCACGCTTCAATTTTTTCGCGACGCGCCCGCGCGATCGAGACGATATCGGTCAAGTAATACTCATCCTGCGCGTTGCCTGGCTTCAGTTCCGCGAGCGCAGAGCGAAGCAGGGCGCAATCGACGATGTAACAGCCGGTGTTGATTTCCTTGATGGCGCACTCGGTCGAGGACGCGTCGCGGTGTTCGATGATTTTCTGGACGTTGCCGCTCGCGTCGCGAACCACGCGGCCGTATGCAGCAGGATCGTCGAGAACAATACTGATGAACGAGAGCTTGGCGCCGGACTTGCGGTGAGCGTCGCGGAACGCACGCAATGTTGCCGACGTTATAGCCGGCATATCGCCATAAGTGATGAGCAAGTCGCCGGTGAAGCTCGCGGGAAGCTGGCCCAGGGCGCATCGGGCGGCATCTCCCGTGCCGCGCTGCGGCTCCTGGAGCGCGAATCGTGCGTTGGGGGAGTTCACGGCGGCTTCGACTTCGCGCGCCTGATGACCGACGACGACTACGATAGGATCGGGCTCGAGCGCTGCGACCGCCCGAATCGCGCGAGCGATCATCGGTTCTCCAGCCGAGCTCGTGCAGGACCTTGGCGCGCTTCGAGCGCATCCGAGTGCCCTTGCCGGCCGCCAGGATGATTGCCGCGAAACTCATCGGACGCGCGGGCTACTCGTAGTCATCGAAGTTCGACACTTTCCACGTGTCGGCGTCCTTGCGCGCCGTTATCAGCCAGTTGCGGTTGAAGGTGCCGCCTTCGGGCACGTCGATGGTCGCGCGAAACAGGAACTCGATGTGGTCAGTCGCGTCGCGCTCGGCCGTGAGCTTGTAATGTACGACTGGCTTGCGCGTGTTTTCATCGATTCTCTGATTGCCGATGAGCTGCATCTCGTGATGAAGCTTGTCGAGCGCGAGGCCGGTGCAGAAGGGCTCGGCTGCCTTGAGATCGATCGCGACATAGTACTGATCGATGAAGCGGTCGACGACGCCGCGCGCGCTGTTGGCCGGATGGCATCCGGTGGCGACAATCGAAGCGAATGCAGCGATGAAGAGAAGTTCGGCGGCGCGATCGGAGAGCCGGAATCTGCGGGATGTCATGATTTTTTCTTGAACAGAGCCTCCAGCTTGTCTTGCGCGCCAGTCCTGCCGGCTGGCTTAGCAGCAGCGTCACCCGCTTTGAAATATTCGCAGAAGTTGAATCGTTCCTTGTCCACCACCCGCTCCGCCATCGGCTCACGACAGCTATTGTTGTAGGCCGGATCGTAAAATCCGCAGTTGCGGCATGCGTGCAGCGCGCGGCCACATCCGGGGCACTCGTCGCGAAAACCGATCCGGTCCCCGGCTACGACTTCGATCTTCCTGGCGCAATGCCAACAGTTCATACCGAAGCGGCGAGTTCTTCGTGTGGCATGGTGCCCCGCGGGACTGGTAATTCGATCAGCTTGCAAAAGCGCGCTTTTTCGTCCGAATCGCCGCTGATAGCATAGCCGCTCGAATGGGTGCGCGCGAGATGATGGAGGCGCGGAAGATGGAAGCGGAGGTTGAGGCCTTCGCGGCGGCGCTCAAGAAGGCGTCGCGCGCGGCGGACAACACGGTTACGAACTATCGGCGCGACTTGCTAGGGTTCCGAGGCTTTTTGCTCAAGCGGGCGGCGACACTAGGGAAACGAGTCGATGAGATCGACGTTGCGAGCATCACGGCGGATCATGTCCGCGGCTATCTGGCCGAATTGATGAAAACTGCAAAACGCGCCACCGTCCAGCGCAGGCTAAGCGCGATCAAGGCATTCTTTCGCTATCGCGAAACGACGATTGGCGCGGCCAGCCCGGCGCGGTCGATTCGCTCACCGAAAAATGAAAGAAGGCTGCCCTCGATATTGCAGGAGAACGAAGTCCGCCTGCTGCTCGAATTCTCTACGTCACCCGACGAGCAGACGCCCGCGAACCTGCGCGACCGCGCAATATTCGAGACGTTGTACTCTTCGGGTTTGCGCGTCGGCGAGCTGGTTGGCCTGGACTGGCGTGATATCGACGAAGAGCTCGGGATGGTGATGGTGCGCGCGGCCAAGGGCAACAAGGATCGGCTGGTGCCGCTCGGCGAGCCCGCGATTGATGCACTGAAAAATTGGAAGCGTGCGATGCCGGTAGCCTGGGAGCATAACGGTCCGGTGATCACCAATCTTCGCGGCGGCAGGCTGACCACGCGCAGCGTCGAGATGATACTGCATAAGAGAATCGAGGCGGCCGGCATCACCGCTGGCGTCACACCGCACGGGCTGCGCCATTCTTTCGCAACGCATATGCTTGGCAATGGGGCCGATCTGCGATCGATCCAGGAGATGCTCGGCCATGCGAGCCTGGCGACGACGCAGCGCTATACTCATGTCAGCGTGAATCATTTGAAAGAGGTCTATCGACGTGCCTTCCCACGAGTCTGACAGGGGTATCGAGCCCGGCGTTGAAATTCGCCACACGACGATTTTGAGCGTGCGCCATGAAGGGCACGTCGTCATCGCCGGTGACGGACAGGTGAGCGTTGGACAGACGATCATGAAGAGCAAGGCGAAGAAGGTTCGCCGGTTGCATCAGGATCGCGTGCTGGCCGGTTTCGCGGGCTCTACCGCCGACGCGCTGACGCTGTTCGACAAGTTCGAATCGAAGCTGCAGGAGTACAACGGGGTGCTGCGGCGCGCAGCGGTCGAGCTGGCCAAGGACTGGCGCACCGATCGAATCCTGCGGCGGCTCGAGGCGATGCTGGTAGTTGCGGACAAGGAGAGCTCGCTGCTTATTTCGGGCGTGGGCGACGTGCTCGAGCCCGACGATGGAATCCTCGCGATCGGCTCGGGCGGCAACTATGCGTTGTCTGCCGCGCGAGCGCTGATTCGCCACGGCTCGGGCATGACGGCGCGCCAGATCGCTGAAGGCGCGATGAAAATCGCGTCGGAAGTATGCGTTTACACCAACGACGAATTCGTGTTCGAAGAGTTGTAGCCACAATACCTGCGGGAAGTTTCATCCGATGCCAGTTCCACAAGTGATGACGCCGCGCGAGATCGTCTCCGAGCTCGACCGCTATATCGTCGGGCAGCATGAGGCGAAGCGCGCAGTTGCGATCGCGCTGCGCAATCGATGGCGGCGGCAGAATGTCGCGCCGGAGCTGCGCGATGAAATTGCGCCCAAAAATATCCTGATGATCGGGCCGACCGGCGTCGGCAAGACCGAAATCGCGCGGCGCCTCGCGCGGCTGGCGCAGGCACCGTTCGTCAAGGTGGAAGCGTCGCGCTACACCGAGGTCGGCTACGTCGGGCGCGACGTCGAATCGATGATCCGCGATCTCGCCGAGATAGCGGTGAAGATGGTGCGTGACGAAGCGCGCGATCGGGTCGCAGTCAAGGCGCGCGAGAATGCCGAGGAGCGATTGCTCGATCTGTTGTTTCCTGCGCCCACCAAGGTTCGCCGTCCCGCGGGCATCACGCCCGAGGGACATATCGAGGCCATCGACAACGACTCGCACAAAGACACGCGCGAGAAACTGCGCAAGCTGCTCAACGGCGGCCATCTTGACGATCGCGAAGTCGAGCTCGAAGTCAGCGCGAACGCCGTGCCGAATATCGAAGTCTTCACGCCCCAGGGCATGGAAGAGATGGGGCTCAATATGAAGGAGCTGATGAATCAGCTCATGCCCAAGAAGACGCGCACGCGCAAAGTGAAGATTCCCGAGGCGCTCGAACTGCTGACGACCGAAGAGGCTGCGCGCCTGGTGGATATGGAGGCGGTGGCGCATGAAGCGATCACGCGCGCTGAGCAGTCGGGCATCGTGTTCATCGACGAGATCGACAAAATCGCGGGACGCGAGTCGCACGGCCCCGACGTCTCGCGCGAGGGCGTGCAGCGCGACCTGCTGCCGATCGTCGAAGGCTCGACGGTCAACACCAAATACGGAGCGGTGAAGACCGACCACATACTATTTGTTGCGTCGGGCGCGTTTCATACTTCGAAACCGTCGGATCTGATTCCCGAGTTCCAGGGGCGCTTTCCGATTCGCGTCGAGCTGAAGGCTCTGACCCGCGAGGATTTCATTCGCATCCTCACCGAGCCCGAGAACGCGCTGACGCGGCAATACGTGGCGCTGATGGATACCGAGGGCGTGCATATTCGCTTCACCGAGGACGGTGTCGCGGCGCTCGCGGAGATCGCGGCGAAGGTCAATGGGCGCTCGGAAAATATCGGCGCGCGCCGGCTGCATACTGTGCTCGAGCGGCTGCTGGAAGAGCTGTCGTTCAACGCGCCGGAGCTGCAGGATCGCGAGCTGACCATCGACGCCGCCTATGTCCACGGGCGCCTCGATTCAATCGTCAAGGACGAGGATCTTTCGCGCTATATTCTGTAGCTCCCGCTCAATCGTTACACTGGTATTAACGGCTATGCAGGCGATGGATTGCGCCGCGCGCGCAATACTGTTTTGATTTCCCTTTTCGGGTTCGGCGAGGTTTTTCAGGGATGAAAGAGGCCACCCACAATCGAGCCGCAGTGCTCCTCGAGGCGCTGCCGTACATTCGGCGCTTCCGCGGCAAGACCTTCGTCATCAAGTACGGAGGCCACGCGATGCAGACCGAGGAGCTGCGCGAGAGCTTTGCGCAGGAAGTCGTGCTGCTCGACCTGGTCGGTATCAACCCGGTTATCGTGCACGGCGGTGGGCCGCAGATTACGGAATTGATTGGCAAGCTTGGTCTGAAGTCGCGCTTCGTACGCGGGATGCGAGTGACCGATCCGGCGACGATGGAAGCGGCCGAGATGGTGCTGCAGAGAATCAACAAGGATTTGGTCGCGACGATTTCGCGCATGGGCGGCCGCGCGGTCGGACTGTCGGGCAAGGACGGCGACCTGATCAGATCGCGCAAGATGCGGATGGTGGTCACTGACGACAACGGCAAGCGCTCGCGCGTCGATATCGGGCTGGTCGGCGAGGTCGATCGCGTAAATCCGGAACTGCTGCGCACGCTCGAGGTCAACAACTTCATCCCGGTGATCGCGCCGACCGGCTTCGGCCGCGACGGGCAGACTCATAACATCAATGCTGACACCGCCGCGGGTGAAATCGCGGCCGCGCTCAAGGCGGAAAAATTGATCCTGCTGAGCGACGTCGAGGGCGTCAAAGATAAAGACGGCAAACTGCTTTCGACCCTCGACGCCGCCGAAGCTCGCCGCCTGATTGCGCGTGGCGTGATTCACGAAGGGATGATTCCGAAGGTCGAATGCTGTATCGAGGCGCTGAACAAAGGCGTCGCCAAAACCCACATTATCGACGGCCGCGTCAGGCACGCGGTGCTGTTGGAAATTTTCACCCGCGAGGGAATCGGCACCGAAGTGGTTCAGCGCCGCGCCAAAGTATCGGCCTTGAACGACACCGCTCGAATCGCAGGGGGCGGCAAGCCGCGATGAACAACGCCGAGATAATAGAACTGACGCATCGAAACATGGTGGACGTTTACGGATGCCTGCCGCTGGCGTTCGCGCGCGGCGAAGGCGCCTATCTGTACGATGCCGACGGCAACCGCTATCTGGATTTTTTCTGCGGGCTCGCGGTCACCAGCCTCGGTCATGGAAATCGACGTGTGGTGCGCGCGATCAAGGAACAGGCGGAAAAGCTCACGCACGTTTCCAACGTCTTTCACACCGAGCCGACCGCCAGGTTGGTCGAGCGGCTGGCGAATCGTTTCGGCGACGGCAAAGTTTTTTTAGGAAACTCCGGGGCGGAGGCAAACGAGGCCGCAATAAAGCTCGCGCGGAAGTGGGGCGATGGACGCTTCGAGATTCTGACGACGCTGGGATCTTTCCACGGACGCACGCTCGCCACCGTGAGCGCGACCGGCCAGGAGCGATACCATCAGGGTTTTCAACCGCTGATGCCAGGTTTCAGGATGATCCCGTTCGACGACCTTGCGGCACTCGATCGTGCGCGCCGCGACGAAACCGTCGGCGTTATGGTCGAACCGATTCAAGGTGAGGGCGGCGTGGTCGTGCCGCGCGCAGATTACCTCAAGCGCGTACGCGATTGGTGCGATCGTAACAAGATGCTGTTGCTGCTGGACGAAGTGCAGACCGGAATGGGGCGCACCGGAAAATTTTTCGCCTTCGAGCACGCCGGCATCAAGCCCGACATAGTGACCCTGGCCAAGGCGCTCGGCGGCGGCCTTCCGATAGGCGCGATGATTGCGCGCGCCGAGATAGCCTCGAGCTTCACGCCCGGCAGCCACGGCAGCACCTTCGGCGGCAATCCGGTCGCGTGCGCAGCGGCGGTCGCAGTGATCGAGGCGCTCGAACATGACGGCGTGCTGCAGAACGCGTCGAGCGTCGGCGGCTACTTGCTCGAGCGGCTCGGCAAATTCGCGCGCTCGTGCGATCGAATCGTCGAAGTGCGCGGACTCGGCATGATTATCGGCGTAGTGCTCAAGCACGACGCGCGTCCTATCGTCGAGGAGTGCCTCAAGCATCGGCTGCTGGTCAACGGCACCGCCGGCAACGTGCTGCGGCTGCTGCCGCCGCTGAATCTCACGCGCGAGGAGGCCGATGCCGGCCTCGCAATCATCGAAAATGCATTCAACAGCGCCCCAATTTCAAAGTGAGCCGCTGCGCATACGCCAGATGAAACGCGATTTTCTCGACCTCAGCTCGCTTTCGACCGCGGAACTCAACGGACTCCTCTCACTCGGCGCACGGCTCAAAGCCGAGCTCAAAATAGGACTCGAGCATCCGTACCTGCGCGGCAGGACGCTGGCGATGGTCTTTCAGAAGCCGTCCTTGCGCACGCGCGTCACGTTCGAGACCGGCATGGCGCAGCTCGGCGGGCATGCGATTTATCTCGCGCCGAATGATATCGGGATCGGCGAGCGCGAATCGGTGAAGGATGTTGCGCGCAACATTTCGCGGGCGGTGGATTTGATCATGATTCGCACCTTCTCGCATGAGACCGCGGTCGAACTCGCGCGCGAAGCCACCGTCCCCGTCATCAACGGGCTCACCGACTTGTTGCATCCATGTCAGTTGCTCGCAGACCTGATGACACTGCAGGAACGTTTCGGGCGCGACCTCAGCAAAGTGCGGGTCGCGTTCGTCGGCGATGGTTTTAACCTGGCGCAGAGCTGGATCGAGGCGGCATCGCTGGCGGGTTTCGAACTGCGGCTTGCGTGTCCGAAAGGCTACGAGCCGGAAAAAGAATTCATGAAGCGGCTGCGCGACGAGGAAATCGGCACGATCACGGACGATCCCGCCGAGGCGGTGAAGGACGCCGATGTGGTTTACACCGACACCTGGACCTCGATGGGCCGCGAGAAGGAAGCCGTGCAGCGGCGTCGCGATTTCAAGAGTTTCCAGGTCAACGACGCGCTAATGAAGAACGCGCGCAAGAGTGCGCTCGTGATGCATTGCCTGCCGGCGCATCGCGGCGAGGAGATCACCGACGACGTGCTCGACGGTCCGCGCTCGGTCGTGCTCGATCAAGCCGAGAATCGGTTGCATGCACAGAAAGCTGTGATGGTCTGGCTGATACGCCCTGAAATCCTGCAGACCTCGCGGTTGCCGGAGTGACGGACTGGGAATGGCAACCGAGAAAATAAAAAAATTGGTTCTCGCCTACTCGGGCGGTCTCGACACGTCGGTGATGCTGCGCTGGATCAAGGATGAGTTCGGATGCGAAGTCGTCGCATACTGCGCCGACGTCGGGCAGGGCGAGGAGACCGACGGCCTCGAAGCCAAAGCGCTCAAAACCGGCGCGAGCAAGCTTCATCTGATCGACCTGCGCGAGGAGTTTGCCCGCGACTTCGTGTTTCCGATGATGCGTGCGAACGCGGTGTACGAGGGCTACTACCTGCTCGGCACTTCGATCGCGCGGCCGGTGATCGCCAAAAAGCTGGTCGAGATAGCGCGCGAGGAAGGTGCCGACGCCGTCGCTCATGGCTCGACCGGCAAGGGCAACGACCAGGTGCGATACGAGCTGGCGATCGCGCGCCTCGCCCCGGATCTGAAAATCATCGCGCCGTGGCGGCGGCCCGATTGGCCGTTCGTGGGCCGCGCCGACATGATCGCTTATGCCACCGACAAGAAAATTCCGGTGTCTGTGACCGCCGAGAAACCGTACTCGATGGATCGCAACCTGGTTCACATCAGCTACGAGGGCGGCATCCTCGAGGACCCGTGGCGCGAACCTTACAATGACATGTTCCGTCTGACCGTCTCGCCCGAAGACGCTCCCGACCAGCCTGAGTATCTCGAAATCGAATATGCCGCCGGCAATCCGGTCGCGCTCAACGGCGAGCGGCTCGCGCCTGCACGCATTATCGAGCGCGCCAACGAAATCGCCGGCCGCCATGGCATCGGCCGCGTCGACCTGGTCGAAAATCGCTATGTCGGAATCAAGTCGCGCGGTGTTTACGAGACTCCCGGCGTGACGATCCTCTTCCACGGCCACCGCGCGGTCGAGCAGCTCACTCTCGATCGCGAGGTGATGCATCTGCGCGACTCGCTTATCCCACGCTACGCCGAAATGGTGTATTACGGATATTGGTTTGCGCCCGAGCGCGAGGCGCTGCAGGCGCTGGTGGACGATACGCAGAAAAACGTGAACGGCGTGGCGCGGCTGAAACTTTTCAAAGGCGGCGTGTGGATTGCCGGCCGCAAATCGCCCAACTCATTGTATGATCCGAAGATCGCGAGCTTCGAAGAGGCTGGCGGCTACAACCAGGCCGACGCCGACGGCTTCATCCGGCTCGCAGGCGTGAGGCTGCGAGCGTTGGCGCGTGCGAGCGCGAAGGGCTGATCGTTTGGGTAAGGTCATCCAGTTCAAGCAGCCGCGCACGCAGCCCAAGCTGGTGCCTCGTCCGCGTACCGGCGACTGCGATCATTGCCATCACAAGATGGACGTTCACATCACGCATCCCGACGGTTCGATGAGTTGTGCGGCGCGTGGATGTTCCTGCCAATTGCGGCCCGTCAATTGATTTGGCCGCCGCGGACTCTTCCGCTCCTTCTACAGTGAAAGCGCGTCGTCAGAGAAGAAGAACGCCAAAGCCGTACCGACCGGTGCCATTTCGAGCAATCTCATCCGTGGAAGATTTGCCCGCGGCCGTCTGCCCGAGGTCGAGGCCTTCACCGCGTCGTTGCCCTTCGATCGGCGGCTCTTTCGCCACGATATTCGCGGATCGATCGCGCATGCCCAGATGCTGGCGAAGGCCGGACTGCTGCGTGCGAGCGAGTTGCGCGCGATCATCGTCGGGCTCGAGCGAATCGAAACTGAAATCGCACGCGGGCGCTTTCATTTCGATATTGCGGACGAAGACATCCACCTCGCGATCGAGCGCCGCCTGATCGCTCTGATCGGCGAGCCCGGGCGCAAGCTTCACACCGGGCGCTCGCGCAACGATCAGATCGCGCTCGACATGCGGCTGTATTTGCGCGACGAGCTTGCCACCGTAATAGAGTTGGTCTCCGCGCTCCGCACCGTGCTGATTCGGCTGGCCCGGAGCCACGTGACCGCCATTATGCCCGGCTATACGCATTTGCAGCGCGCGCAGCCCGTCACACTCGCGCATCATCTGCTCGCTTACGTTGAGATGCTCGGCCGCGATCGCGAGCGCTTCGAGCAGGCGGCCTCGCGCACTGCCATCATGCCGCTCGGCGCGGGCGCTCTGGCGGGTACTACGCTGCCCCTGGATCGCCGGATGGTCGCGCGAGCGCTGGGCTTCAAGGCGATCACCGCCAACAGCATGGACGCGGTGTCGGATCGCGACTTCGTGGTGGATTTTCTCTCGGCCGCCGCGCTCACGCAGGTGCATCTGTCGCGGATGAGCGAAGAAATTATTCTATGGACCAGCGCTGAGTTCGGCTTCGCGGCGCTGCCCGATGAATTTTCAACCGGCAGCTCGATGATGCCGCAGAAGAAGAATCCCGATCTGCTCGAGCTGATTCGCGGCAAGACCGGCCGCGTGATCGGCGACCTTGTCGCTATGCTCACAATTCTAAAGGGTCTGCCGCTCGCCTATAACTCGGATTTGCAGGAAGACAAGGAACGCGTGTTCGACGCACTCGACGCACTTAAGCCCACACTCGATCTGCTGGCGAAGTTCTGGCCGATGCTGCGTTTCGATGCGAAACGCATGCGCGCGGCGGCTGGAGGATTTGCGCTGGCGACCGATCTCGCCGAGTACCTGGTTGGTCGCGGCACCGCGTTTCGACAGGCGCATGAAATCGTCGGCGCGATAGTCCGCGAGACGGCCGAAGCCGGCAAGACCCTCGAGGACTTGAGCATCGCGGAGTTACGACGGCACTCTGGTGCGTTCGGTGCCGATGTTATCGCGATTCTTCGCGCCGAGAATTCGGTTGCCCGGCGCACGATCGAAGGCGGTCCGGCGCCGTCCACCGTCAAACGCCGCCTGAAGGAGCTCGGACGCCGATGAATCGGGAATCGACCGGTGGAAAGTGGCTATTGTTGACGCTCGCGGTCGCCGCGCTTGCGAACCTGGAGTTCCTGGGATGCGGTGTGAAGTCGATGCCGATTCCCCCGGAGGCGGCGCGCCCCGAGCAAATCCTCGGCCTCGAAGCGGCCAATGCAAAGGAAGGAATTCGCCTGACCTGGGATCGGCCCGAACTATACGCCGGCGGCGCAAAGATGAAAGACCTGGGCGGCTTTACGATTTTGCGCGCGCAAGAGGGCAAACCGGCAGAGAAAATTGGCGACATCCAGGTGCATGACGAAGGGCGATTCCAGGTGCAAAACACCTTTAACTTCATCGACGGCGACGCCATCATGGGCAAGACCTATCATTACCAGGTCACTTCCAATACCACCGATGGCTACGTCAGCTTGCCCTCCAACGACGTGACGATCGTGCGCAAGGCAGCATCGGCGCCGCCGAACCCGGACAACTTCGTGGTGCCGACTCCAGTCCCGATTCACTGATCCGCAAACCTGGTCAAAGCCGCAGCGAATGACCGTTTATTCGCCGGGCTGCGCTATGATAGAAACGAAACTTCGCTCGACCGCCGCCGCCGGCATGACCGGCGCCACATCACAATGAACTACTTCGAATATCGCAACGATCAACTCTACGCCGAGGACGTGCCGCTCGCCGACCTCGCGCGGCGAATCAACACGCCTTTTTTCGTTTACAGCGCGCGCACTCTCAGGCGCCATTTCCGGGTCTTCGACGAGGCCTTCGCCGGCACCGATCATCTGATCTGCTACGCAATGAAAGCGCTCTCGAATCTGAGCATCCTGAAATTATTCGCCTCGATGGGTGCGGGTTTCGATATCGTCTCGGTCGGCGAGCTGATGCGATGCCTGCGGATCGGGGCCGATCCGCGCAAGATTGTTTTCTCCGGCGTCGGTAAGACCGATGAAGAGATCGCGGCAGCGCTCGAAGCCGGCATCCTGATGATCAACATCGAGTCGCGCCCCGAACTGCATCGCGTGGCAGAGGTCGCGGGCCGCATGAAGCATCGCGCGCCGGTCAGTCTGCGCGTAAATCCCGATCTCGATCCGGGTACGCATCCGCACATTTCCACCGGCCATCGCGACAGCAAATTCGGCGTACCGCTCTCGCAGGTCGACGAATACTACGCGGAGGCGAGCGCGCTGGCGCAACTCGAAATCGTCGGGTTTGAGCACGCATATCGGTTCGCAGATAACCGAGATGGCGCCGTTTACCGAAGCGGGACAGAAGGTTGCTGCGATTGTCGGCCGCCTGCGCAACGCTGGAATCGCTCTGAAGTATCTGGATCTCGGCGGCGGTCTCGGAATTCCGTACCAGGAGCAACCGCCGCCGCCCTCGGAATACGCGCGCGCGCTACTGAAGCCAATCGCGAATCTCGGCCTCAAGATAATCACCGAACCGGGACGCGTAATGGTTGGCAACGCCGGCGTGCTGGTGACGCGCGTCCTGTACAACAAAGAGACTGACGTGAAACGCTTCGTCGTGATCGACGGCGCGATGAATGATTTGATTCGTCCAGTGCTGTACGAGGCCTTTCACACGATCGTACCCGTCGATCGCCGCAGGCCCGGCAGGACTGTAACCGCCGACATCGTCGGCCCGGTTTGCGAGAGTGGGGATTTCTTCGCCCGCGACCGCGAGATGGCTGTGCCGGCCGAGGGCGACCTGCTCGCGGTAATGAGCGCCGGCGCTTACGGTTTTGTCATGTCATCGAACTACAACAGCCGCCCGCGAGCACCCGAGATTCTGGTCGACGGCGCCGACGTGCACGTGATTCGCGAACGCGAAAGTTTCGAGGACCTGGTGCGAGGCGAACATATCGTCACGCTCAAGCAGGCCTGAGAACGCATTCAACGCGATGGCAACGCTCGAATTCACCAAGATGCATGGATGCGGCAACGACTATATCTACATCGTTGCCATGCGCGCGCGTCCCGCCGATCCATCCGCGTTGTCGGTCAGGCTGTCCGATCGCCACTTCGGCGTGGGCGGCGACGGCTTGATTATGCTCGCGCCCTCAAGCAACGCCGACATTCGCATGGAGATGTACAACGCGGACGGCAGCCGTGGCGACATGTGCGGCAACGGAATCCGATGCCTGGCGCGGCTCGCCTTCGAGCGCGGAATGGTGCGGGCGAATCCGATGGTGGTCGAGACCGACGCGGGGCTGAAGACGGTCGAGCTGCGGCTCAAGGGTCGCACCGTGGTGGGCGCGACGGTCGACATGGGTGAGCCGATTCTCGAAGGCCGCAACATACCGGTCGAGGCCGAGGGCCGAATCATAGACTATCCACTTGAAATCGCAGGCCGGCGCGAGTCGATCACGGCGGTCTCGATGGGCAATCCGCATTGCGTCGTGTTCGTCGGCGATGACGGCGTGTTCAAGCTGCAGGATCGCGATTTTGCCGCACTGGGCCGCGAATTCGAGCATCACCCGTTTTTTCCCAATCGCGTGAACACCGAATTCATCCAGGCCACTTCCCGCCGCAACCTCCGGATGCGCGTGTGGGAGCGCGGCTCCGGTGAGACGTGGGCTTGCGGCACCGGAGCATGCGCGGCGCTGGTCGCGGCGGTTCTAACAAATCATTCCGAACGGACCGCGACGGTCGAGTTGCGTGGTGGCAATCTTGAAATCGAGTGGCGAGCCGACGGTCCCGACGCGAACCATGTTTTCATGACGGGCGACGCAGTCGAAGTTTTCCGGGGCACAATCGACGTGGAAGCTGAAGAAATGGTCCCGGTAAGTTGAAAAAGGCGGGAGGCTTCGAACAATGTTCAATGGCGCACTGACCGCTCTGGTAACGCCGTTTCGCGACGGTGAGGTGGACGCGCCGGCGTTGCGCGACCTGATCGAATGGCAGATTCAAAGTGGAATAGACGGCCTGGTGCCGTGCGGCTCGACCGGCGAATCCGCCACGCTCACGCACGCCGAACATGACAACGTAGTCAAGCTCACGATCGAGCAGACGCGAAAACGCGTGCCGGTCATCGCGGGCACCGGGTCGAATTCGACCGCCGAGGCGATTCGGCTGACCGCGGCCGCGCGCGAGATGGGCGCGGACGGTGCGCTGCTGCTGTCGCCTTACTACAACAAGCCCACCCAGGACGGCATCTACCGGCACTACAAAACGATTGCCGCGAGCGTGGACCTGCCGCTGTTCGTGTACAACATCCCCGGCCGCACGGCTTCGAACATCCTGCCCGAAACCGTGGCGCGGCTCGCCGAAATCAAGAACATCGTCGGCATCAAGGAAGCGTCGGCCTCGATGGATCAGTCGTCGGATATTCTCAAGGCATGCGGCGAGCGAATTACGATTCTGTCCGGCGACGACGCGCTCACGCTGCCTCTTATTGCGCTCGGTGCAAAAGGCGTCATTTCGACGTGCAGCAACGTCGTCCCGCGCGAGATGCATGATCTTGCGGCCGCAGCGCTCGCCGGAGATTTCGGCAAAGCGCGCGAGATTCACTACCGCTTGCTCCAGCTGATGCGCGCGCTTTTCGTCGAGACTAATCCGATTCCCATCAAGCAGGCGCTTGCATTCATGGGCAAGTGCGCCAACGAGTTGCGTATGCCGTTGGTACCGATGACCGCGGGCCCGGCGGACACGTTGCGGCTGGCGATGAAAGAGCTCCGGCTCGTCTGATCTCGCACCGCCATGGCCGAGCCGTACTACAAGCAGCATTGGGTCGATATCGATTCAGACCGCCACAGCGCGTACGACAAAATCCTCGCGTATCATCCCGCGATGGAGCCGCTGCTGCGTCCGCTTGATCTCAAGCCGGGCCAGCTGGTGCTCGACGTTGGTTCCGGTCCCGGGCACACCACCTTTGAGCTGGCGCGGCGGGTGGCTCCCGGCGGCAAGGTGACTGGCGTGGATATCAACGCTGAGTTCGTCGAGCGATCGGGCGCTCGCGCTCGAGAAGCAAAACTGGCGGCGGAGTTCGTGCATAGCGCCTTTCCGCCGCTGCCGTTTCCAGACGCTTCCTTCGACCGTGTTTGGTGCAAAAACGTTCTTGAATATGTCGATTCCGCATCCGATACTGTCGCCGAAATGGCGCGCGTAACGGCGCCGGCAGGGGTGGTCGTCGCGGTCGATAGTGACTGGGACATGCTCGCGCTCGACATAGGACCCGCGGCGCGCGAACGCAGCGATCGAATCATCGCGGCATCGAAGTCGATCGCGATCCGCGAGCCGCAGATCGGGCGCCAGCTCTACCGGCTATTCCGCGCGGCCGGACTTGCTGACGTGAAAGTCGAGATTCATGCCGGTGCGGACACAGCGGGACGCTCGCTGCCGATGCTCAAGGCCAGCTTCGCGCGGTATGCGCGCGACTCCGGCAAGATAGCAGCGGCGGAGGTAGAAGCCTGGTTCGCCGATATCGATCGCGCGGTCGCAGCCGGGTCGTTCATGTTCGTATTGCCGCAGTTCGTGGTGCGTGGAGTCAGGAGCCAGTAGTCCGGGCGCTAACGCGAGTCTCTCGCTGGGGAAAAACCGATGACTTTTGCATGGCTGTCATTTTTTGACGCACTGCTGGCGATCACGATGATCGCGGTGGGAATCATCGGCGCGCATTTCTACCTGATCGCGCCGTTCATGGGTTTCCAGCTGTTCGCGCTCGGCTTCCTGCTGAGCATCCTGGGTTTCGTAGTCGGCCTGCTCGCGATCTATCTGACGCGCACGCCGCAATTGCGCAATGGGCGCAGGCGAGCGGTGTTTGGCACGGTGGTCAGCGCGGCGATCGCAGTCCCCATGATCATTACGGTGCTGAGCAGTTCGAAGTATCCGCCCATCAACGACATCACGACCGATTTCGACAATCCGCCCGAGTTCGTTTTCGCGCAGAAGCTGCAGCATGAGCCGAACCGCGACATGAAATACAACAAGGCAAAGTATGCGGAAAGACAGGAGGCCGGCTATGGTCCGATCGGTCCGATCAAGGAGCGGCTCGACCCGGCGTCGGCGTTCGCGCGCGTGACGGAAGTCGCGAAGTCGGTTCCAAATTGGCAGATAACCTATACCGATCCGGCGACGAATACGCTCGAAGTGGTCGCGACCTCAAAGTTGTTTCATTTCCACGATGATGTGGTGATCCAAGTGCGGCCGACCACCGACGGCGCCAGCCTGATCGAGATGCGTTCTAAATCGCGCGACGGAATTGGCGATTTCGGCGTCAACGCGCGGCGCATCCGGCGTTTCTACGATCGCATTGCGCTGGCCCGCGGCGCCAGCGATCAACAAGACATGCCGTAGGCCGGCGCGGCCTACTGTTTGAGCGCGCGGATCGTTCTCAACACCGCAGCGTTGCGGTCTTCATTGACGGGATTCGTGAACACGATCGCGGTGCCGATTCCCGGCGCGCAAAGCTCCTGTAGCCGCTCGCGGACGCGCGTTTCCGAGCCTACCAGCAGGGTTGCGTCGATAAATTCGTTACTGACCGCCTTGATCGCCGCATCCGCATCGCGACCCGCCGCACGGATGGCCGCGATTTCCCGTTCGAACCCCGCACGCGCCATCATGTTGCCGTAAAACTTCAGCGCACCGTAGCGCGACAACAGTTTGCGCGCGGGGCGGCGCGCGGCTTCGAGGTCATCGGAAATAAATGCGGTCGCGAACAGCGTCGCCTCGATTTGTTTTGGATCGCGGCCCGCGATCTTTGCCCCTTCGGCCAGCTCGCCGAGCGCCTCCTTGACCCGCGCCGGCGGGAAGAAGTTGAAGATGACGCCGTCGCCGATTTCTCCTGCCAGCTTGACCATCGGGCGCGAGACTCCCGCCAGGTAAAGCGGCAGTTTTGCGCTGACAGGCGGCCCGGTTTTGCCGCCCTCCAGAGCGGCGCGAAGAGTCTTAACCGTTTCGCGCATCCTGGTCAGCGGAACTCCCATATCGATTCCCATCGCGGAGTTGCCCTCGCGATGGCCGGTGCCGAGGCCGAGGATAAATCGGCCGCCGGTGAATTCCTGGACTGCCGCGGCCTCATTGGCGAGCAGATTCGGGTGACGCAGGTAAATATTGGTAATCGCGGTGCCGAGCTTGATTCGCTTGGTGTGCAGGCCGAGCGCAAGCGAGCACGCCAGTGAGTCGTTGTTCGCCTCGGTCATGAAGACGCCGGAAAAGCCCGCGTCCTCCGCCGCGCGCGACCATTCGATGAGGCGTGCCGGTGGGCTGTCGGGAAGGATAGTGCAAGCGAGAGCGGTTTTGGCCATGATGAATTTTCCCTTCGTGAGACTCTTGCCGACAGTTTCATCACAGCAGCAGTTTCCGTCAAGACGATTGCCGGCGGAATCGGGAGTTGTGCCGCCGCGCCCAACATAAGTTGCGTTCGCTGGACTTTTTAGCCTGCGGCATCTACAGATAGGCGGGATTGGCAACGATGGGGCCGTGTTTCCCGGGGGCCGCATCTCAACTTGGAGGACGTGCGATGAAACGACTTGGTGTTGCATTGATCGCCGGCAGCATGTTGCTGAGCGCGGTCAGTGTGGGGTTCGCAAAAGATCTCAGTACGGTGGGGCTCGAAGAGGCGTTCATTGATTCGGTCGGGGTCTGCGGGCCGTCGAGCAACGTCTCGGGCTCACTCGGCAAGAGCGACGATCCGCAGGTGAAGATCGCGCTGCGCAATGCGCTGATCACGGAAGCTGCCGACGACGCGGCCGGTGTCGCAGGCTCCAACAAGGCGCACAGTGATTGCCTTAAGAAGGATCTCTCCGCGCGCGGCTACAGTGAGAACGACATGGCGGCGCTGCCCTATTGCGTCAAGCACGACTGGCCAGATCCGTTCACCAGCCTGGGCCAGTGCGTTAAGAGTCACAGCCGGCTTGAAGGTGCGATGAAAAAGTAATCGCGCAGTTTGCAGTCATCAATGCCGGCGCGCTCCATCGAGTGAGCGCGCCGGTTTGCTAACTAGTCCAGCCCGTATCGCCGGCGCTTACGCCATAATGTCGCGACGTTGATTCCCAGCATCTCGGCCGCTTCTTCCAGCGTCATCGCCTGCTCGAGCACGACTTCGATGTGCCGCCGTTCCATCTGTTCCAAGGTAAGGCTGTGATCGAGCTTATCCGGTGACGCGAGTATCTTGTCCGGCAGATCGCTTAGATTGATCGTCTCGCCCCGGCTCAGGATTACCGCCCGCTCCATCACGTTGCGAAGCTCGCGGATGTTGCCCGGCCACGAGTAGGACACCAGCGCCTCACGCGCTTCGGCCGCGATCGAATGCGCGGGCTTGTGATGGGTCTCGGCAGCCTGCGCCGCGAAGTACTCAGCCAGCTTCAGGATTTCTCCCGGCCGCTCGCGGAGCGCGGGCACCTGCAATTCGATCACGTTGAGCCGGTAATAGAGATCTTCGCGGAAGCGCTTTTCCTTGACCAATTGCTCGAGATGCTGATTGGTCGCGGCGATTATGCGGGCGTCGACTTTGATCGTTTGCGCGCCGCCGACGCGTTCGAAGGTCCGCTCCTGCAGAAACCGCAGCAGCTTCGATTGCACCACCGGAGTGAGGTCGCCGATCTCATCGAGCAGCACGGTTCCACCCTCGGCCGCTTCGAGGCGACCGGGCTTGTCCTTGATCGCACCGGTAAACGAGCCGCGCACGTGACCGAAGAGTTCGCTTTCCAGCAGATGCTCGCTGAGCGTCGTGCATGCCACCGGCACGAACGGCCCGTCTTTGCGCGGACTCAAGCGATGTATGTACGACGCCAGCATGCTCTTGCCGGTGCCGCTTTCGCCGGTGATCAAAGCGGTCGCGTCGCTGTCGGCCACCTGCGCCGCGGTCTCCGCTAATTTTCGCGAATGCGGACTGTAGGTGAGGAACGGCTCGGGCTCCGTGAGACTCTCGATCTTTTCGCGCAGCTCTTTGTTCTCGGCGCGCAGCTCGTGTACTTCGAGCGCGCGCGCGACGACGTGTACGATATGCTCGGCCGTGAACGGCTTGGTGATGTAGTCGTAAGCCCCCTGGCGCATCGCCTCGACCGCGTCGGGAATCGAGCCAAACGCGGTCATCATTACTACTGGCATCGATGGATTGAGCCGCTTGATCGACTCGAGCAGCTTCAGCCCGCCCATCCCAGCCATGCGAATGTCGGACACCACCACCGCCGGTGCCGATGGCCCCAGCAGTTCCAGTGCGCGCTCCGCGTTTTCCGCGACGGTCACTTGATGACTCGCGGATTCGAGACTCACCGCGAGAGTGCGACGGATATTGCGGTCATCATCGACAACCAGGATGTTAGCCAAGGGTTTCCTCGGTTAGGCGTTTCGCAGCGTCAATTTTACCGCGCGATATTGCAGATTGCATGCTGTGAGCGGCTCGCACCGTTGCTTTCCGCACGTCGAGGTTTACGAAATTCAATTAGATCGCGCGGAATCATTGCGGTCTGCATCTTGCAAATTGAGAGGCTGCATCGCCGCGCTTTTTCGGCGTTTGCTGGGGAGATTTATACTTGGCAGCCACTCCAAAAGTAACCGGCGCCGAGCGGGTGCAACCGCAGGCGACCTTCGGCAATCAAACCAAAGCAATCGTAGTAACCACTGGGATGCTCGCCTTCATTTCTTTCTGGCGAGCGTCGGCGGTCGTGCTATGCGATCTCGCATCGTCAGCCTACTACATCGGCGGCATCGTAGAGCAAGCCTGCGGTCGGTCGGCTCCATATTTTATTCTAGCGGTCATGCTGTTTTCGTACGCGGTGCGCGCCGTGTACGTGGAATCGTGCTCGATGTTCACGCGCGGCGGCGTCTATCGCGTCGTCAAGGAGGCGATGGGCTCGACGCTGGCTAAAATTTCGGTGTCGGCCCTGATGTTCGATTACATCCTCACCGGACCGATCAGCGGCGTCTCGGCCGGGCAATACCTGGTCGGTTTGATCAACGAGCTGCTCAAGCTTGCGCATTCGACAATTGTGCTGCCGCCCGATTTCACCGCCGCGTTTTTTGCGATAGCCGTCACAATATATTTCTGGCGCCAGAACATTCTCGGCATCGAGGAATCCAGTGGCAAGGCGATGCGCATCATGCAAGTCACGACCGTGATGGCCGTGCTCATGATCGCGTGGTGCGGGCTGACGATTTACACGCGCGGTGCGCATCTGCCGCCGTTCGAGTTGAAGTTTACCAAGGACTCGCTGGGGTGGCTCAAGAGCTTTCCGGGTGCGCGCACGATCGGCACGCTTGGAATTCTGATTGCTTTTGGCCATTCAATCCTGGCGATGTCCGGTGAAGAATCTCTGGCACAAATCAATCGGGAGATCGAGGCGCCCAAGCTCAAGAACCTCCTGCGCGCCGGCATGGTCATCTTTATCTACAGCCTGCTGCTGACTTCGTTGGTATCGTTTTTCGCGGTCATGATCATCCCCGACAGTGTCCGCATGTCCAACTATGGCGACGACCTGATTGGCGGTCTCGCGATGTTCATGGTCGGGCCGCTGTGGGCGCGGATTGCGCTGCGCGCATTCGTGGTCTTCGTCGGCTTTCTGATTCTAGCGGGCGCTGTCAACACCGCGATCGTCGGCTCGACCGGCGTGCTTACCCGCGTCGCGGAAGACGGCGTGCTGCTCGACTGGTTCCGTCATCCGCACAAGAGATACGGCACCAACTATCGCATCGTGAACATGGTCGCGATGCTTCAAATCGCCACCATCGTGCTTTCGCGCGGCGACATGTTCGTGCTCGGCGAGGCTTACGCATTCGGCGTCATCTGGAGCTTCGTTTTCAAGACGCTCTCCGTGCTGATCCTGCGCTACAAGGATCAATACCACCGCCTGTGGCGGATGCCGCTGAATCTGAAATGGTTCCGACCCGGCGGCAAGGATTTTCCGCTCGGCCTCGCGCTGACTTTTACGGTTTTGTTCGCGACCGCGGTCATCAACCTGTTCACCAAGAAGGTCGCGACCATTTCAGGCGTCGGCTTCACGCTCGCGCTGTTCGTGATTTTCGAGATCTCGGAGAAGATCAACGGCCAGGTCGCGCATGCTTACGGCGAAGAACCCGAGAAGTTCAATTTGGAACTGATCGAGGAAAGCCAGGTCGATTCGATTGGCCTCGGCCTGTTCGCCACCGAGAAGAAACTGATTGCCATCCGCGATCCCAACAACCTCGCCCATTTGCATCGCTACCTGTCCGAGCGCGATGACGCCGAGCTCATTGCATTGACCGTGCGAACCGAGAAGGGGCTCGCGTCGAGCGACGGCGGCCAAATCTTCAGCGACGCCGAAGAAAAGCTGTTCAGCAAGGTCGTCAAGGTTTGCGAGGATCACGGTCGCGCGGTCACGCCGCTGGTGGTCGTGTCCAATGACCAGATCTATGCTATCGCGCGCATGGCGTTTTTGCTCAGCGTCGACGAAGTCGTGATGGGCGCGTCCGAGCGCTTCAACCCCGACGTGCAGCTCGAGAACTTCGCGATGCACTGGGGATCGCTCGGCGATGCGGAGGAGCGTCACGTAAACGTCCGCGTGCTCTCCGACCAGCAGGACATCCGCGCCGAAATCTAGTCGCGATTCGCGTCTTCGCGTCTGCCTTGGGTGGCGGCGCGACTCCAGCTATGATCGCTTTTCTGGATTAAAGCGATGATCGCAATCGTCGATTACAAGGCCGGCAATCTGACCAGCGTTCAGCGCGCGCTCGAATTCCTGGGCCACAAATCCGAGATTACCGACCGCGCCGAGCGTATCGTCGCCGCCGATCGGGTTATCTTGCCGGGCGTCGGTGCAGCCGGCGCCACGATGGAAAATCTGCGCGCACTCGGATTGGTCGAGGTTCTCCGCAACGACGTCGCGCGCGCCGGCAAACCGTTCCTCGGCATCTGCATCGGCATCCAGGTCTTGCTCGATCGCAGCGAGGAGGACGGCGCCGATTGCCTCGGCATCATTCCCGGCCGCGTCGCGCGCTATCCGCGCTCAATCGACGGTCTCCCACTCAAGGTCCCCCAAATCGGATGGAACCGCGTGCGCCAGGCCAAGCCGCATCGAGTGTTCGCGGGCGTGCCTGACAATACGCACTTCTATTTTGTCAATTCGTACTATCCGATTCCCGACGATCCTTCGGTCTCGATTGCGACTTGTGACTACGGTGTACAGTTCACTGCTGCGGTTGCGCGCGACAACGTCATCGCGACTCAGTTCCATCTTGAAAAGAGCGGCGCGGCCGGCCTCAAGCTGCTCGACAACTTCTGCCGGCTGAGTTGCTGACCATGCTCGCGAAACGGATCATCCCGTGCCTCGACGTCCGCGACGGCAAAGTCACCAAGGGCGTGCGCTTCCTCGAGAACGTCGACGTCGGCGATCCGGTCGCGATGGCGCACTACTACTACAATGAAGGAGCCGACGAGATTGTCTTCTACGATATCACCGCCTCCAACGAGCGCCGCGGCATCATGCTTGATGTAGTTCGCGCCGTCGCGCGCGAGATTTTCATTCCGTTCAGCGTAGGCGGCGGCCTTCGCACGCTCGAAGATATGCGCGCAGTTCTGCTGGCCGGTGCCGAGAAAGTCTCGATCGACTCCGGCGCAGTCCGCAACCCCGCGCTTATCTCGGAGGGCGCGCGCGCCTTCGGCAGCCAGTGCATAGTGCTATCGATGCAAGTGAAAAAAACCGGCGCACGTGCCGATGTGCCGACCGGTTACGAAGTCGTGATCGACGGCGGACGCCAGCCCACCGGTCGCGACGCGCTGGCATGGTCGCTCGAGGGCGAGCGGCTCGGCGCCGGCGAGCTGTGCATCAACTCCATCGATCGCGACGGCACCAAGCTCGGTTACGATCTCGAGATCACGCGCCGCATCAGCGAAGCTGTTTCCATCCCGGTTATCGCGTCCGGCGGTGCGGGCGAGCCCGCGCATCTGCGCGATGCGTTCACCACCGGCATGGCCGACGCCGCCATCGTGGCGTCGATTGTTCACTACCGAGAGCATCCGATTCCCGCGCTGAAGTCGTATCTGAAAAACAACGGCGTCGAGATTCGCGAGGCCGTCACGATTGATCTTGGCGCACAGTGAAAAAATGAAAATTGCGTTCGTAGTTTCGGAGTTCAATTCCGAAGTCACCGCTCCGATGGAGCAGCGGGCGCGCCGGCACGCTGAATCGCTCGGCGTCGAAGTCGCACGCGTGGTTCACGTTCCCGGCGTCTACGACATGGCGCCGGTGGTCAAGGCCTTGCTGCAACGCGCGGAAATCGACGGCGTCGTCATGATCGGCGCGGTTATCAAGGGCGAGACCAATCACGACGAAGTGATATCGCATGCGATCGCGCGCGCCGGCATTGAGCTCTCGCTCGAGTTCGACAAGCCGGTCGGGCTCGCCATCACCGGCCCGGGGATGACCGACGAGCAGGCCGTCGTGCGGATCGAAAATGCCAAAAACGGTGTCGAGGCGGTGGTCCGCGTCGTTCGCGTGCTCAAGGAAATTCGCGGCTAGCTTCCGACCCGCTCCACAGGTGTTGAGAAACCGCGGCCGCCATCGTTGAAGAGCGCGCGCCCGACGACCTATACTCTCGACGTTGGGATTGAAGATGGTAGAGGCGGGCGGTGTGGGCGAAACTTTTTCCACGCGTACGGCTGCGAGGATTCTCGCGGTCACTCCTGAGCGTATTCGCTACTGGGTCAAGCGCAATCTCGTGCGTCCGCTGAATGCGGGCGGGCGCAAGTATCGTTTCGCGTTCAATGATCTGCTCGAGATGCGCCTGGCCAAGGAGCTGCTCGGCTCGCGCCAGCATATCGATCCGGTCCAGCGCTGTCTCGAGCGGGTGCGCACCTTCGTCGATCCGGAGCGCTCGGTCACCTCGCTCAAGCTCGTTAATGATGAAGGGCGCATCGTCGTGCGCGACGGCCGTTCGCTTATCGAGGCTGAGACCGGGCAATTGCTGTTCGACTTCGACCGCAGCTATCAGCCGGGCAAAGTCGAGGACGGCTTCGGACCGGCCCGCGTCCGCGAGCGTTTCGAGGAGGCTCGTCGCGTCGCCGATGAGGACCCGCTCAAGGCGCTCACCATTTACAGCGAGCTGGTCGGGCGCGAGCCCGGCAACTTCGAAGCGCATCTACGTCTTGCCACGCTGCTCGAGCGTGAGGGCGATCTCGCTGGAGCGCTCCGCCATCTTCTCGGTGCGGCCGCGATCGTTCCCGCCAGCGCCGACGTGCACCTGAAGCTGGGCCTGCTCTATCGCAAGAAGGACGATCATCAAAACGCGCTGCGAAGTTTCCTGCGCACTCTCGAATGCGATCCCGCTCACGTCGAGGCGCATCGCAACGCCGCCGAGATGTACGAGGCGATGGGCCGCAAGCGCGACTCGCAACGCCACCTGAGCGCCATCCATCGTTTGATCAAAGGCGACTAGCCTGTTTGCTGTCTTCTCTTCCTGTAACCGAGAGGATGAAGGTGAGGGTCCAAATACAGCACGCATTTTTCCGCGCGCGAGTCCGGATTCCGCTCTCTCGATTCCCAATGCCCTGGACCATGTTGAATCAGTGCAACTCGCGGCGATAAGCTCGCGGTATGTCGCGCGATTCATTGAAACCAATCGACATTCTGCGCCACGAACTGAAGGCGTTGCGCTTTATCCTCGACAACTTTCACTCGGGCAAGCTTGGCGCCGACGGCCTTCCGCCGCGCGAGGATTTCCAATCCGCACAAGGCCGGGCGCTTTACGATTCGATCGTCAAAGCTCCCGATCGCAAATCGGCCGAGCGCGCGATTGCGGAACTTGAGCTCGACGACGTCGACATCGATTCGTTTTTGCGCCTCAGTGGCGAGCACTATTACACTTATCCCTCACTCGTCCGCGAGCGCGCGGCGGCAATTCGCACGGGCAGGCTCACGGTCGAAGGCACGTGAGCGCGGAGATTCCCAAAGAGCTGCATCTGCTGCTTGATTCCGCGGGCGCGTTAATCGTCTTTCAGGAAAAAGGCGCGCCATGGGCCGGCGCGCTCGCTTTTTCGAGCGAGCACCAGGCGCGCGAGTTCTGCCGCGTTAGCAATCTCGACGCCGCGGAAATCGCTGCGCTTACGACCGGCGACGCCCAGGCAGTTGCCGCCCTTGTCGGATCGATCAAACGCCGCGCCATCCGTAACCTCCTGCTTGATCTCGACTACAAGACCGGCGCTTGCACGCAAATCGATTTCGACGGCGACTCGTTTGGATCGGCGACGCCTCGGCAATTCACGCCGCCGGTTAATCGCTAGAAAGTCCGATGCCATCCGCGCGCTCGCTGATGCCCGAACTGATTCAAGCGGCGCGATACCGTCTCGTTGGCGTCGTCAAGCCAACGCCGCTGATTCGCAGTGCGACGCTCGACCGAATTCTCGGCGCGCAAGTGCTGCTCAAGCCGGAAAATCTGCAGAAGACCGGCTCATTCAAAATTCGCGGCGCCTACAACCGGTTGATGACTCTCACCGACGAGCAGAAATCGCGCGGTGTCGTGGCCGCGAGCGCCGGCAATCACGGCCAGGCGCTGGCCTACGCCGCTACGCGCGCGGGCATGACCGCAACTATCGTGATGCCGACCACGGCCGCGATCGCGAAAATAGACGCGACTCGCAGCTATGGGCAGACGGTGAGGCTCGAAGGCGTTGACTACCAGGCGGCGCGCACAGCGGCGACCAGGATATGCACCGAACGCGGCGCGATCTTTGTCGACGCGTACGACGACGAGTATGTGATCGCGGGGCAGGGCACTGCGGGATTGGAAATCGCCGATGAAGTTACGCCCGACGCCGTGATCGTGCCGGTGGGAGGCGGCGGACTGATCGCGGGAATTGCGGCCGCGCTTGCAACTCGCGCGCCCAACGCTGAAGTGATCGGGGTTGAGGCTGCGGGCTCACCGCAACTGTCCGCGAGCCTCGCCGCCGACGCGGCCGCGTCGATCGGCCGTCCGGTCGACACCATTGCCGACGGTCTCGCCACCGGGCGCATCGGAGCGGTGCCGTTCGAGGTGATGCGCGGCCGCGTGAAACGCGCAGTCACCGTGGATGACTTCGAGATCGGCGAGGCTGTCCTGCTGATGCTCGAGCGGCTCAAGCTGCTGGCCGAAGGCGCCGGTGCCGCAGCGCTCGCGGGTGCGCTCAAGCTCAAGGACGAATTGAAGGACAAAACCGTGGTACTGGTCGTGAGCGGCGGAAATATCGACATCAACCTGCTCGATCGGATCATCGGCCACGGGCTGGTGAAGGTCGGACGTTTGTTTCGAGTCGCCGTCGACTTGCGCGATCGCCCCGGCGAGCTCGGCCAGCTGGTATCCGCGATTGCCGCGACCGGCGCCAATGTCCGTGCTATCGATCACGACCGCACCCGGCGCGACGTTGCGATTGGCGGCGCCCGCGTGATGCTTGAGCTGGAAACGCGCGGCCCTGCGCACATCGAAGCGATCCGCGAGCAACTGAAAACCCACGGCTACGCGTTTGACGTCCCGGCACTCGGCTAGCAAGTGCACGCCACCCGCATCTTCTTCTTTGCATTGGGTGCAGGAATCACCCCTACCCAAGGAAGTGTGAAACCCACGGAGGGTTTTCACTACAATCAAGTTTCGGCCGCTCGTTTCTAGCTGAACATCGACGCGATGCCGGTAGGCCTCACGAGCTTCCCCGCCGGCTTCATCGAATGTGCGAGCGCCTCGAGCCGCTGCTTGAAGTCTTCCATCTCCGCCGCCTGCTTGGCTTCGAACGCTGCCGCCTCTCGCGCGCGCTTGCGCTCGAACGTTTCGCGCTCGGCCCGGCGCCGATTGTAGAAACCCTCGAAAGTTTCTTTCACTGCGCGATACATCGCGGTTTTCGGCACGAACGATCCCGAGCATGACGGGCAATGGAAGACCACGCCCTTCTCGAACAGCCGATACGGGATCGTCCAGCGCTCGTGGCAGTCCTTGCAGATGACGGGGACTTCCCACGCCAGCGGATTGAACTCGGCGCTCGAGGTTGAAGGCGCCGCCACCGCCACCGGTGCGGCCGCCGCTACTGGAGCAACAACTGCGGGTTTTGGTGCGACGGCCGGTGCAGGCTTGGGCGCCTCGACAGCGGCGCCATTGGCCGCCGGCGCTTCTGCCCCGCCTTCCTTGCGAAAGCGCGACGGGGCGTCATCGGGGAACGTGGTCTCGGGATGAAGCTCGCGGGCGCGGGCGAGCAGTACGCCTTCGGTTTCGAGATTGGCCGGATCGGGGATACAGCAATCGACGGGGCATACCGCGGCGCACGCCTCATGGTCGTGGAAGCCGACGCACTCAGTGCACTTCGACGGCACTATATAATAGATATCCTGCGCGATCGCGGCGCCCGGGACGCCGTTGAGCTCCCACGGCACTCCGCCGGCGTAAATCGCGGTGTTCGGACATTCGGGCTCGCACGCTCCGCAGTTGATACATTCGCTGGTGATCGTCGTCGCCATCTAGTGAACCCCGGTCTATCGAAAACTTGATTCTGGTCAACTTCAAACTCTAACAACGCCGATTTCAGCGGGCAATCGGTCTACCGCCGCCGCTCCAACCGGGTGCAGCGTGGTTTTCGCGTGGTCGCGGTTTTGACTATGCTGGGCGCGAAACCGCGGTACGTCCGAAATTTGATCTCGACCGCAGGAGTATCTCGCAGATGGATCTTCAATTCACGCCCGAAGAAGAAGCATTTCGACTGAAGGTGCGCGGCTGGCTCGAGGAGAACATGCCGACCAGCGGGCTTTCCGATACTCGCGAGGGCCGCGACGACAAGACCTGGCTGGCGAGGGCCAAGGCCTGGCAGCGCCGTTTGTACGAAGCCGGCTACGTTGCACTCGCATGGCCCAAGGAATACGGCGGGCAGGCGATGGATCCCGTACGCCAATCGATCGTCAACGACGAAATGGTGCGCGCGAAGGCGCCCTACAACGTCGGCGCGTCGGGGCTCGGGATGCTCGGGCCGACGCTAATCTCGTGGGGCAACGAGGAGCAGAAGCAGCGCTACCTGCCCAAGATTCTCACCGCCGAAGAAATCTGGTGCCAGGGCTACTCGGAGCCAGGCGCGGGTTCCGACCTCGCGTCACTCAAGACGCGCGCGGAAATCGTCGGCGATGAGTTCGTCGTCAACGGCCAGAAAGTCTGGACCTCGGGCGCGCAATACGCCGATATGATGTTCTGCCTGGTGCGTACCGACCCCGAGGCGCCCAAGCATCGCGGCATTTCGTACATCCTCATCGACATGCACACGCCCGGAATCACCGTGCGTCCGCTGGTTCAGATGACTGGAGACAGGGGCTTCAACGAAGTTTTCTTCGACAACGTTCGGGTGCCGCGCAAAAACCTGGTCGCCAAGCTCAACGAAGGATGGATCGTCGCCAATGCCACGCTCTTTCACGAGCGCAACATGCTCGGCTCCGCCAGCGGCAGCGAGCAGCGCTTCAACCGGCTGCTGGCACTGGCCAAATCGATTACACGCGGCGGACGTCCACTCACCGAGGACCCGGTCTTTCGGCAGCGGCTTGTGGAGCTGGAGATCCGCGTCGAGGCGATGCGCTTACATGCGCTGCGCCAGCTCACCGATCAGATTCGCGGCAAGAATCCCGGCGTCGAGGCAATGATCAACAAGCTCGTCGGCACCGAGCTGAATCACGACCTCGCCACAGCCGCGATGGAGGCGATGGGCGACTACTCGATGCTCTCGCGCGACGAGGAAGCCGCGCTCGATCATGCTTACTGGCCGTACGAGTGGATGTTCTCGCTTGGGCTGGTGATCGGCGGCGGCACCTCCCACATCCAGAAAAATATCATTGCGGAGCGCGGCCTCAAGATGCCGAAATCGCGCTGAAGGATTAGCCATGGATTTCGGACTCAGCGAAGAACAACAACAGCTCAAGGAAAGCGCGCGCTCGTTCCTGAGCGGGGAATGCCCCACCACCTTCGTGCGCAAAACGATGGCCACCGATGACGGCTATGCGCTCGAACTTTACGAGCAAATTGCAAAACTTGGATGGACCGGACTGATCGTGCCAGAGAAATTCGGCGGCGCCGGGCTCGGCATGCTCGACATGGCGGTAATTCTCGAAGAGGGTGGCTACGCTGCGATGCCTGGACCGTTCCTGTTCTCGTCAGTGCTTGCGGCCGGCGCGCTCAAACTTGGCGGCTCCGACCAGCTCAATTCGAAATGGCTGACGGCGGTCGCCGAGGGGAAAGCGATCGGCACCGTCGCGGTCGTCGAGGGCGCCGGCAGTATCGATCCGCGCGATATCAACACCATGGCGTTGAAAGGCGACCTGGGCTGGTGTCTCAACGGTGCCAAGATGTTTGTGCCGTACGCCAACGTGGCCGACTTCATCGTAGTCGCCGCCAAACGCGACTCTGATATTCGTCTGTTCGTGGTCGATGCAAAATCTCCGGGCGTGACGATTAGCCCGCTCAAGAATCTGGATCTTACGCGCCGCGTATCCCGCGTCGAGCTCAGAAACGTTCCGGCCAAGCGGTTGCATGGCGGGGGATCGGCGCTCTTCGCCAGGCTGATCGACGTCGCGGCGGTCGCCGTCGCTGCCGACTCACTGGGCGGCACTGAGCGCGCGCTCGAGATGGCGGTCGATTACACGAAAGTGCGCGAGCAGTTCGGCAAGCCGATCGGATCGTTCCAGGCGCTGAAGCATGCAGCCGCGGAAATCGTTGCCGACCTCGAACCTGCGCGCGCGATGCTGTGGTATGCCGCTTACGCGCAGGATACCGGCGCCGCCGATGCGTCGCGCATCGCTGCGATGGTGAAGGCACGCCTGTGCGACGTCTACAGCCGCGGAACCGACCGCGCCGTCCTGATGCACGGTGGAATTGGCTTTACCTGGGAGCACGATATGCATCTGTGGTTCAAACGCGCGCGCTTCAACGAGTCCTACTTCGGCTCGCCGTCGTTCTATCGCGAGCGCGTCGCGACCCTCGGGGCGTATTGAGCTGAAAGTGAGATTCGACATCTTCTATCAGCTTCCCGAAGCTGCAAATCAGATCACCACCGAGCGCTATCGCGAACTGATCGCGGAAGCGGCGGAGGCAGACCGGCTCGGCTTCAACACCGTATGGCTGGCCGAAGTTCACTTTGCGTCGCGCTTTTCCGTGATGCCGACGCCGCTGCTGCTGCTCGCAGCGATAGCGGAACGCACCACCAACATCCGCCTCGGCATGGCTGTCAACCTGATGCCGCTGCATCATCCGATTCGACTGGCCGAGGAGATCGCGACGCTCGACGTGCTGAGCGGCGGGCGGGTCGAGTTCGGCGCAGGGCGCGGGGCGTTCCCGCTCAACTATCGTGGCTACGGCGTCGATATGGCGGACAGCCGCAAGTTGTTCGAGGACGGACTTGGAACAATCAAGGCGGCATGGACGCAAAAGCGCGCGGACGGAGTTGAAGTAGTGCCCAAGCCAATCCAGCGGCCCCATCCGCCGATTCGGCTGGCCGCCAATAGCGCCGAGACCTTCACCTTCGCCGGCGCGAATCGCTATCCAATCTTCGCCGGCGGGCCGGTGAATCCGATTCCGGTGCTTGCCGAGCGGCTCAAGATTTATGAGACCGCGCTGAAGGCCGCGGGACATGAGCGGCCCGACGATTGGCTCGCGGCTGCGCTGATGGTTTATGTGGGACGCGATCGCGCGCAAGTGCGAGCGACCATCGAGCCGAGCCTGCGCAACTACTTCAAGGCGGTCGGCGAAATTATCGAGCCGGAAAGCCTCGCCGCCGGTGCCCAGGCGGAATTTCAGAAGGTTCGCGATCGGCTGCGTTCGATCGAGTACTCGACCGTCGATTCGACCATGGGGATTTTCGGCGACCCCGAATACTGCATCGACCGGATCGCGCAACTGAAGGAGCAATTTGGTTTCTCGCGGATGGTCTGCTGGTTCGAAATCGGCGGGATCAGCGGACATCAGAACGTGCTATCTGCGATGCGCCTGTTCGCAGAACGTGTGATGCCCAAGTTCCAGTAACGCGAGATCGCCCACGACCGTGACCGACGAAGATATCGTCCTTGCGCTGTTGGACTACCTGCGAGCGGTGACTGCTTGTCCCGCCCTGTCCTACGGCGAGGCGCCGACGCGGATGAGCGGCGGCTATGACGCCACTATCCTAAGATTCAGTTTGAGGAGCGCTCCCGAACCGTTTACGGGGCCTCTCGTCCTTCGGCTCTTTCAGCCGTCGGTTAATACCCGGCGTGCTGCGACCGAGGGCGCCGTGCAGAATGCGCTCGCGGAACTGGGTTATCCCGCGCCGCGGGTTTTTGCTGCCGAATCGCGGATCGAGCCGCTGGGCGGACCCTTCCTGATTATGGAACGCATGCCCGGACGGCCGCTCGGGTCGGAATTTGAAGGCCTGAGCATCAAGGGTTTCGGGCAGACTTTGAATCTCGTCCGGCAGGTGCCGCGAATCCGACGAGAGATACTGCGGCTTTGGGGCGAAGCGCAGACGCGGCTGCATGCCTTGCCGGCCGGAGAATTTGTCGAACGTCTCGAGCGAGCCGGTATCCCAGGCGAGAGTCTTACCTTTGACTCCGAGTTCGGCCGCCAACGCGCATTCGTCGAAGAGCTTGATCTCAAGGACCTTCGTCCCGTGGTTGATTGGCTCATGACAAATCGACCGCAAGCGCAAACGACGGTGGTCTGCCATGGCGATTTCCACCCGACCAATGTGCTGGCCGACAATGGACGCCTGACCGGCGTGATCGACTGGGTGAAAGCGACAATAGCCGAGCCCGCCTTCGACTACGGAGCGATGATCGCTATTTTGGCGACGGTGCCGATTCGCGCCTCGGCCGGAGTAAGTCGGGCGATGCGTGCCGTGATGAGCAACCTGGCGCGCACCCATTCGCGCGGCTGTCGATCGATGCCGGGCGGCGAGGCCGCGCTCAGGTACTACCAGGTTTTCAATTGCCTGGTTCAGTTGGTTACGGTCGGCAAAAGTCGCGCGCAGGGCAACATGACGCAGGGCGCCTATAATTCAACGGTTGGGGTCGCGAACTTGAGGAGGCATGTGCGTCTGCTGACGGGGATCGAGATCACTTGATTGAATGCGAAACCCGCCTGGGCTTCGCGCTTCCTTGGGCAGGGTGACCTCCTTCGGCTTCGCTCAGGACAGGCTCTGCACCCAGTGTAAGGATGCGGGACTTCGTCCCTGTTAGAAGTCGGTTGCGGGAACGGGTTCGCTTCTGTCTCCTCTCCCTGTAAGGGAGAGGATGAAGGTGAGGGTCCTTATAGCAGCGCGCGTGTCGCGCGCGCAGGATTCCTTTTCGCCGCGTGGTTCTGAGATGTCTTGCCCGTTGTCGGAGGGGCCGACGCGAGACGTTGAGTGTCTGGAGAGGAACCGAATTACGCAAGCTTCCCGAATGTGCGGCGCAACGGTACAATCGCGCCGCACAAATGTCCCTCTCCCTCCGACCGGGCGAGGGAATTGGAAAGAGGACTCGATCGCATTGGGCAAGAGCGGAATCCTGAATCGCGCAGGGCGCTGTATTTGGACCCTCGCCTTCATCCTCTCCCTCACAGGGAGAGGAGACAGAGAGAGTTGCGCATAGCTCTGCCCACGGGAGAGGAGACAGAGAGTTACGCACAGCTCTCCTGACAGGGAGAGGAGACGGGCGCAGACCCGAAGCGGTTCTCACAGGGTCTGCTTGCAGGGCGAAGAGACAGAGCAATTTAACTGGTGGGGTCGGCGGACATTCGGACTGCGCGCAGGATGTCGGTCTTGGTTAGCACTCCTTGCAGGGCGCCGGAGGCGTCGGTGACCAGCAGCATTTGGGGACCGCCTTCCTTCACCAGCAGGCGCAGCGCCTCGCTCAGTTCGCAATCGTCGGGGACCCGAATCGCGCGGCGATCCGCGAATTCGCCGACGGTCAACTCGGCCCATTGTTCGGGCGGGACCTCGCTCAAATCGGACACACAAATCGTGCCGATCGCCTTATCGTTTTCGTAAACCGGGAAGATGGTGTGCCGATGACGCACCGCGACACTCTCGATGAATTCGCGAATGGTGGTGTTGGATTGCACGAAGACGACCTGCGGCTGGAGCACGTCCCGCACGATCATGCCGGACAGATCGGCGAGCTTGGCGGTCTCGTGGAGATGCTGGTCGCCGGAGACCGACGCTTCGCCTGAGATTGCGTACGCGACCGCGGCGCCGATAAGGCTCGGGATGATGTACGAATGGCCGCCGGTGGTTTCGGCGACGAAGACCACGGCGGTGAGTGGGGTCTTGTAGCCGGCTGCGATAAACGCCGCCATCCCAACGGCAGCATAGAGATCGTGCGTCGGCGAGTGAACTACGGATTGGGCGTAAGCGTTGCCGAGGGCTCCGCCCACCAGCAGCAGCGGGACGAACATCGCGCTGACGCCGCCCGAGCCGAGCGTGAAAATGGTCGCCAACAGCTTCAGGACGACGAACGCAAGCAGGACTTCGGTCGGGATCGGATGCCGCAGCACGTAGCGCACGGCTTCGTAGTTGGGGCCGATAGGAATGAGGGGACCGTTGTAGATAGTTACGAAGGCAAGGCCGCATAGCGCGGTGCCGAGGCCGCCGATCGTGAGCTTCAGCCAATGCGGTATGCGGGTGGTTACGGAAAACACGCGCACCCGGCGAAAAGTGATGTCGAAGACGATCGCGATGAGTCCGATGCCCGCGCCGAGCAGCGCCGACCAGGCGACGTCGACGGTCCTGAAGCTGGTGCTGCCGGCGAAACCGAACAGCGGCTCCGCGCCGACGATGGACACCAGGGTTGCGTAGGCGACCACCGAGCCGATCAGCGAAGGCAGCAGCGCTTCGTGCGCGAGGTCGTCCTTGTACGGCATCTCGAGCGCGAACACGATACCGGTGAGGGGGGCGCGGAAAACGGCCGACATCCCGGCTGCCGCACCACTGATGAGCATGATGCGGCGATCGCGCGCGGCGAGACCAAAACGTCGCAGCTTGGTCCATAGCCAGGAGCCGATGGCGCCGCCGCTGTAGATGCTGGGTCCCTCGAGTGCAGCGCTGCCACCCGAGCCGACGGTGGTAATGGCAGCGAGCAGCTTCCACCAGAATGGACCGATGTCGATATCGCCCTGGTGCTCGTGGTAGGAGCGAACTATTTCCTCGGTCGAATGTTCGTCAGGGTCGGGCGTGCGAAATTGCATTATGAGGCCGGTCACAAAGAAGCCGGCCACCATCATTGGGACGATTGCCCAATGGTGGGCAAGGTAGTAGGGAAGTAGTACAGCCCAGACGATGTTCAGAATCA
This sequence comes from uncultured delta proteobacterium, assembly GCA_963842215.1. GTDB lineage: Bacteria > Desulfobacterota > Binatia > Binatales > Binataceae > Binatus. The sequence goes on from CAWJFQ010000010.1 coordinate 881,745, forward strand.
GCACAGCGATGCCGGTGATGATGAGGCCGGTCAGAATACCGATGATCGGCGCAACGAGGAGCCATTTCTGGATATCGCGTGAATATGTCGCAGTCAGGTCTTCATTGACCAAGGCGGTGTATTTGCGCAATAAGGGATGTTTGAGGAACTGCGAGTCGAAGAAGTTCGCGAAGATTCCCAAAGGTGCGATCCTTTCCTGGTGTGGAACCAGTTCGCCGAGTCAGGCGGTTATATTGATATCAAACTCCATGTCGCTGGGTGGCACACTCGCCGCAACGAGCGTAGCAGATTTGCAACAGGAAAACGGTTACGGGAGACTGTTTTTTCGGAAAATCCGCAATGATGCGCAGAAGGCGAGCGAAAATCAATATCCAAATCGGGGATTTGCGAGCCATCGAGGGCTTCAACTCCCGTCGCGATATCATACAGCTAGTAGGCATGTAGTTTCTCGTCAAGCGGTGAGTCGTAGAGCAATTGGAATGGATGGCACAGCAATTGGATCTCCCGTTGATAGAGATTTCACCCGGTTTCGTCCTGACAACCTAGTTCACACGCTGAGATCCGTAGGGCCACGGATTTCATCAAGCGGTGGGGGATTATGAGCGATCAAGAAGAAAAGAAAGAAGAACAAGATAAAGAATTGAGTATGTTGAGTCCGGCGGTTCGGATTTTCCTGGTGGAAGACAACCCGGACCATGTTTTTATTGCGCTTACGGTGGTGCGGCAGGTGTTGGGGGACGATATCGAATTAGTGCATGCATCTAATGCCGACGAAGCGCTGCTAATGATCGCGCAATTCACCGAGCAGGATCGTCCTGATTTGTTCCTGGTCGACTTGCGACTGCCTGACAACGGCGGTTTTTCAGTGCTGCAGGCGGCGCGCGCCAACGAGGCGCTGACGGCGGTGCCGATGTTCGTTATCACGAGCTCGCTTTACGACCGCGATATCGCGGAAAGCTACCAGCTCGGTGCGTCGGCGGTGCTGTGCAAGCCGCTCTCGCGCGCCAAGCTCCGGGACGAGCTGGTGCGGGTGGGCGCTCTGCCGGCCTCGCAGCGGCCGACTGACCCGGCATATCGGCATTAATCAAGATTAGATCGTTTTCGAAGGCGGGCTGTGAGGATAGAACTCACGGCCCGTTTCGTTTTTGGCGGCTTGACGCTCGCGGCGGCAAATAGGATTCTCGCTGACAGCGCTTGCAGATTGGAGATTCTTGCCCTCTGAGAGCTCCAAGTCCCTTAAGACGAGAGCGAAATCCTGAATCGCGCAGGGTGCTGTATTCGGACCCTCACCTTCATCCTGTCCCTTTAGGAAGAGGAGACAGAGCGAAAGCACAGTGGAGACAGATACCAAGGAGTTGCTGTGAAACCCTACACTTTTGAGAAGAGTGAAGCGCTGATGGAGCGCGCCCGGAAAGTTGTTCCCGGCGGTATTTATGGGCATCAGACGCCGCTGGTACTGACCAAGGGCGCGTACCCGTCGTTCTTTGCGCGCGGCGAAGGCTCGCACGTCTGGGACGTGGACGGCAACGAGTATATCGACTTCATGTGCTCGTATGGGCCAATCGTGCTCGGCCACCGGCATCCGAAGGTCGAGGAAGCCGCGCGCCGGCAGGGCGAGCTTGGCAACTGCTTCAACGCGCCGGGTCCGGTGTGGGTCGATCTCGCGGAGCATCTTGTGTCGATCACGCCGTTTGCCGACTGGACGGTGTTCGCGAAAAACGGATCCGACGTATGCACCTGGGCGACGGAAGTTGCGCGTCACGCGACCGGGCGCCCGAAGATCGCGATGTGCACGGGCGCATACCACGGCACGCATGCCTGGTGCACGCCGATGCCCGGCGGAGTGACGCCGGAGGATCGCGCGAACGTGGTCTATTTTCGATTCAACGATCTCGAGAGTCTGCGCCGCACGGTCGAAGAAAACAGCGGCAAGATTGCGGGTGTGATGGTGTCGCCGTTCAAGCACGACGCCGGGCACGACTCGGAGTTGCCGGTCGAAGGATTCCTGCCGGGAGTGCGAAAGCTCTGCGACGACCACGGTATCGTGCTGATTCTCGACGACGTGCGCGCGGGCTTTCGGCTGCATATGGGCGGCTCCGGCGAGTTGTTCGGCGTGCGTCCCGATCTCGCGACTTACTGCAAGGCGATAGCCAACGGCTATCCGCTGGCTGCATGCCTTGGGCGCGACAGCCTGAAGCAGGCGGCGCAGGAAGTTTTTTTCACTGGCTCGTACTTCACGAGCGCGGTGCCGATGGCGGCGAGCCTGGCGAATCTCAAGGAACTGCAGGCGAGTGGCGGGATAGAGAGGATGCGCGCAACCGGCGAGAAGCTGCGCCTCGGTCTGCTGGCGCAGGCGCACAGCGCCGGGCTGGAGGTGACGTACTCGGGGCCGCCGGCGCTACCGTATATGACGTTCAAAGCCGACGCCGGGCATTTCGATCGCGCGAAAGTTTTTTGCGGCGTGTGCTCGCGCAGCGGGGTGTACTTCGCGCCGCGGCACAACTGGTTCATCTCGGCCGCGCACACTGAGCGCGATATCGAGCAGACGCTGAAGGTCACCGAGCAGGCGTTCCAGGCCGTGCGCAGGCAGTTCGGCGCGTAGCGCGACGACTCCAGATTACTCGGCGCTGAGGAATCGGTGGACGAGTTTCTGGAAGTGCTGGATGCCGCGTTCGCGCGAGAGCATCAGGCTGCCGTGCTTGATCGCGCCTGAGCGCAGGCCGCGCTGCACCGATTCGCACAGCACGATATCCTCGCGCGTGACCAGGTCGCTGAATTCCAAATAATCGCGCATTTGCGCTTCGGTTGGATCGCCGGTGAAGAAGTAGTCGACGGTCTGACGAGTGTGGCCGACGTCGACGGGGACGGCCGAAATCACCTGCATGCTCGGCGGATTGCCCGAGAGAGCGAACATTACGTTGGGCCACAGGGTTGCGTAGGTGACCCCATTGCCGGGCGAGCTCAGGATCGGGCCGTAGTAGGTCGAGTAGTATTCGTGATCGGTGTTGACGCGATAGCCGTCGGTGTCGATAACCGACGAAAACCTCGGATGCGCGATCGGGCAGTGGTAGCACTCGTTGAAATTTTCGACGACGACTTTCCAGTTCGACGCGAGATCGTATTGGTCCCGCCGTAGCATGCGCATCTGCGTGAGATCGATTCCCGCGTGCTCGAAGATGGCTGGGAGCTCTCCGATCACGTCGCGCAACGGTGAGGCGGCGATCGAAGGGTTGACGAAAATCAGCGGACCCCAGGTCTCGACGGCGAACGGCGCGAGCGAAAGCGTTTCCTTCGCGAACGAGCGCTGCTCATTTTCGCGGGGCGCGGCGCGGAGCGTGCCGTCAAGGTTGTAGGTCCAGCCGTGATAGTGGCACTGAAGCGTCTTGCGATTGCCGGCGCATTCCAGAACGACCTCGCTGCCGCGATGACGGCATACGTTGGCGAATGCGCGAAGCGCTCCGCCGGTATCGCGAACGATCACGACGGGCAGGTCGCCGAGGTGGGTGGTGATGAAATCGCCGGCGCTCGACACCTGCCCGGTATGTCCCACGTATTGCCAGGTGCGATGGAAGATGCGCTGCTGCTCAGCCTCGAAGACGCCGGCGTCGACGTACCAGCGGGCGGGTAGAGTATCGCCGCGCTCAAGCGCGCTGGCGAGCGCAGGGTCAGCATAAAAGTCTGACGACATATCTATTGTTTCCGGCCTTTTCTGGCGATGACTCTATGGATCATCTTACCGGAAGATGCGCTGGTGACTCTCTCGTTCAGCAGCACGTTCGCGGCCGGGATCGCCTCAAAAACCAGGGACGAATCGAACGCGGTATAGAGACGCCCATGATCGTCACGCCGGTCGGAGCCTTCGGTCACGCGCCAGGTCAGATAGAGAGTGCCGCCGGGTTCGAGAATCGCCATCAGCTTTCGCACCGCGCGTGTGATTGCCTCGGGCGGCAGATGCATGATGACGGTTTCGCAGAGAACATTCGCGAAGCTGCCATCCACCAGACCGTCGAGTTCGGGCAGCGCGGCAATTTCAAAGCGAACGTCAGGATAACGCCGCCGCGCCTCGGCCAGCAGCCCTTCCGAGGCGTCGTAGCCGACAGCCGTAAAGCCGCAATGGGTAAGCCATGCGGTATCGCGGCCGCTGCCACATCCGATATCGGCCGTCAGGCCCGGATTGAAAAATTGCCTCACCGCACTGTGGAGATCGGTCGGAGCCGGCTGTTCATGCCAATCGTTCGCGAACGCCTCTGCCGCGCGGTCATATGCGCCGAGTGTCTTTTGATCCATCTAGCCGCTCTTCAGGCCGCGCAGGACGTCGAGTCGCAGCTTCAGCTTGTTGCCGAGCCATAGCGCGTTCACGGCATGATCGGTGTAGGCGTCGGTGGTCTCGGGATGCACCAGGATATCGAGGCCGGTGCGATTCAGCATCAGCCACGGAACTATCCGCGCGAATTCTTCGGGATTGAATTTCACCTGATACATCGATTGCGGATGCGGACCGACCGGCTCTTCGCGCCAGCGGCCCATCTCGACTTTGAAGTTGCGCTCGATTGCTTCGCGCAGATGGGCGGCGGTGTTGCGGGACGCCTCGTCATAGTAGATGTGCGCGTGATAGCACTTGATGATCGCGGGATTGATCGCGTCTGCCATTGTGGTGACTCAGACCCTATGGCTCACATCCGCTCGAGAACGATCACCGGGATCTCGCGCGTCGTGGCCTTTTGGTATTCCGTAAAGTTCGGCATCACTTTGGCCTGCGCGTCGAACAGGCGCTGACGTTCAGGATTTTTAGTAATGACAGCTTTCGCCTGGAATTTTTCCCTGCCGATTTCAATTGTCGTTGTCGGATGAGCCTTGAGGTTGTGGAACCAGGCGGGATGTGTCGGGAAGCCGCCTTTTGACGCGATTATGACGATTCGGTCTCCATCCTTCGTATAGACCAGCGGCGTGGTAAAAGGACGTCCGCTCTTCGCGCCGGTCGTCGTCAACAGTAGCAGAGGTGCGCCGACGAACGGGCCGCTAAGTACCTTGCCGCCGTTGGCGCGAAATTCCTCGATCAGTTTGTCGTTGAATGCGCGCATCGCTTTCTCATTGAACTCGGCCATGGTGTGTCTCCTTTTTCCGGTGAAGGTTGCTTTCCGTTACCAGACCATTGTTCCGGGCGGTAGATCCATCAGCACCCGCCCCGCAGCTTCATAAACCGCCGGCTGCACGACGACGTGGGCGGTGACTACGTGCGCGTCGCGGAAGCATCGCTCGAGCGGGCTGGTTTCGTAAATCGCGGACGCGCCGCCTGCGTTGTACATGAGATCTACGGCCTCCGCGCAGCGAGCAACGGCGTCCACCGCGGCGAGCCGCAGAATCGCAAGCTGTGGCTGCTCGACCGGCTGGCCGGCGCTGACGGTATGCAAAACCTCGTCGACGGTTTGATGAAGAAACGCGCGGCTCGAACGTACGATCGCTTCGGCCCGCGCAAGATCGATTTGCAAAGCGGGGCGCTCGCGCAGCAGGGTCATCTGGCCGGTTGGAATTTTGGTTCGCGCGAGATCCTTGAGGGCGTCGATCGCATGACGGGCATTACCGAGTGCAACCGCAGCTTTGGCGACGGCAAAACTCGCGAGAATCGGGAAATCGTAGAGTGGACCGCGATCGACGGAGACGCCCAGGTTCATCGATTGCACGAATCCGTCGGCGACGAAAAGATTGTCGACCGAAAAATCGTGACTGCCGGTGCCGCGCAGGCCCGCGACGCGCCAGGTGTCGAGGATTTTCACCTCGGCAGCCGGGACCGCGACTTCCATCATCTCGGGGATGCCGTTTTTTCCGATCACCGGCGCGCCTTTCTCAATCAGCATCGCGCCGAGGATAAAGATGTCAGCCTGCTGGCATCCGCTGCCGAACGGCCATCGGCCGGTGAGACGATAGCCGTCGTCGGTTCGCTGAATCTGGCCGGTGGGAGCCACGCTGCCGGCGATGATCACGCGCGGAATCGAGGCGATCAGCAGGCGCGAACGCGCCGCGCTGAGATGAGCCGCCATCAGGCCACTGTCGAACGCGATCATCACGTTCCAGCCGGTCGCGCCGTCGGCGTAGCCAATCTCCTCGATAGTTTGCAGAACAGGGATCAGCGGCGTTTCGAGACCGCCCAACGCCGCCGGGACGCCCATCGAAAAAAGTCCGCTCGAGCGCAGGGCGTCGACCACTGGTGCGGCCAGCTGGCGCTCGCGCTCGGTCTCGTCGGCATGCTCGCGAATAAGCGGCAGCAACTCGCGCGCGACGGCAACCGGGTCGTGCGCTATATCCTGGGCCATTTGTCGTTCCATGGGCGCGCTTGTTCGTAGGCGTACGACGCTTGCAGCACCAGATCCTCGCGATGACGCTCGGCCACGATCTGCATTCCACACGGCATGCCCGAATCGGTGAGGCCCGCGCGCACCGAGGCGCCTGGGTGGCCGCTCATGTTGAACGGATAGGTGAACACGACCGCATTCAGCGGTTCCTTGAGCGGCTGTCCGTTGATCTCAGTCGGCATCGGGCCCTTGGCGGGAAACGCCTCGGTCGGCAGCACCGGGCATAGCAGCAAGTCAAATCGTTCGAACACGCGCTGGCACCAATCGTTGAACTCGCGGCGGCGCCGATAGGCCGCGCCCATGTGTTTCCACGTGACGCGGGTCGCGCCCTCAGTGCCGGTGGCAAAGGCGCGGCCGAAATTTTCGCGGTCGCGCTCGAGCCATTCATGCAGCATCGCGTAGCCCTGTCCCGCGCCGACCTGCATCCAGGCCCGGCCGGTGTCGGGCACGGGATCGTCGATCGTGGCCACGTCGTGGCCGAGGTCCTTGAAGACGGCTGCAGCTTTTGCGATTTCGCGCGCGACGTCATGCTGCACGAGCTGGCCGAAGTCAGGATGAAACGCAATGCGAAGTTTCTTCGGGATGCCCTCGAGGATCGAGACGTAGGAAATTCCCGGATGCGGCAGCGAGTCGGGATCCACCGGTGAATAGCCGACCACCGCGTCCATGAAGAGCGCGGCGTCGCGTACGGTGCGCGTGATCGGTCCGTGCACGGAAGTGTCGTTCCATTGTTGCATCCCGAGCGTCGGGTCATTCGGAATCCGGCCGTAGGACGGCTTCAAGCCGTAGCATCCGGTGTAGCAAGCCGGGATTCGTACCGAGCCTCCGCCGTCGGAACCGGTCGATATCGGCACGACGCCTGCCGCGATTGCAGCCGAAGTGCCGCCTGATGAGCCGCCGGGCGTGCGCTCGAGATTCCACGGGTTGCGCGTCGGGCCGAACAGCAGGTTCTTGGTGAATGCGGTGTAGCCGAACTCAGGCGCGTTGGTCTTGCCGATTACGATCGCACCGGTGGCCTTCAGGCGCGCGACCTGAACCGAATCCGCCTTGGGCATGTTGTCCCGGAATGGCTTCGAGCCAAAAGTTGTGCGCAGACCGACGGCGTCCTCGAGTTCCTTAACCCCCAGCGGCAACCCCGCGAGCGTGCCAACTTCCTCCCGCCGCGCAATCTTTTCGTCGAGCGCGCGCGCCTCGGCCATCGCGTCATCAGCGCGCAGCGCACAAAACGCGTTGAGCTTGGGATTGGTCTGCTCGATTCGCTTGATGGTCAGCTCCATCAATTCACTGGGTTTTAGTTCCCGCTTGCGAATCATCGCGGCGAGTTCATGCGCGGGCTTCCAATACAATTCGACCATGGCGGATACCTCCGGGGAGTATCACCTGCGCGGTGGGCGGCAGGGGTGATTCCCGCACCCAGTGAAGGCTTACTACGACGGGGCCGCAGTTATAAAGCGAAAATGGATTGTAGTAATCTGACGACCGGACTGATTTTTGAGGAGGAAGGCTGCGTGGAAAAGATGCACTTCACCCGGATGGACCAGGGCAGCGACGAGGATTTCCAAATCCTCAAACGGGTTCATGAGACCACGCTGGCCGAGTTGCCGGAGCGGCTGATGGCGATGGTTAATGATCTTTCCGCCGATCAGGCGTACAACCTCAATCGCCGCGGTCACAGCCTACAGACGGCGACGCGCGCGCTGCGTGACGGTGCCAGCGAGGAGCTGATAGTTGTTGCGTTGTTCCATGACGTCGGCGAGGCGCTGGGGCCGATGAATCATGGCGAGATCGCGGCGTCGATCCTGCGTCCGTTCATTTCCGACGACCACTACAACCTTCTCAAGTATCACGGCCTGTTTCAGACATACTTTTACGCGCGGCACCTGGGGCTCGATCCGAACGCGCGCGATCAATTCAAGAACGAGTCGTGGTATCAGATGACGGTAGATTTCTGCGCGAAGTATGACGAGGTTTCCTTCGACCCTTCCTATCCCAATGAACCCATGAGCACTTTCGCCCCGATGGTGCATCGCGTGATGAACAAGCCCTGGGTCCCGCCGTCAAAAGCGAAATAGCCGCTCAGAGATTGGTCATTCGCTCGAGGTGTTCCGGGTAGCGCGCTCCTTGCACCGTGATCCTTGAGGCCGCGCTATCGATCTCACGAAGATCGTCAGAGGTAAGTTCGACGGCGGCTGCGCCGTTGTTCTCGTCCAGGCGCTCGAGCTTCGGGTGCCGGGGATTGGAACAATCCACGGCTTTTGGGCAAGCAGCCAGGCGAGCGCGATCTGAGCAGGTGTGTGCCTTCTTCCGTTCTGCGATCGTGGCGAGCAGATCAACCAGGGCCTGATTCGTTTTCCGAGCGTCCGTATTAAAGCGAGGAATGCTGTTGCGGATATCGGAACTGTTGAACGCAGTGCTTTCGTCGATCTTGCCGGTGAGGAAGCCCTTGCCCAGAGGGCTATATGGAACGAAGCCGATTCCGAGTTCCTCGAGGGTCGGGATCACTTCCGCTTCCGGGCGCTCTCCACCACAGCGAGTATTCGCTCTGTACCGCGGTGACCGGCTGGACGGCGTGTGCGCGACGGATGGTTTGCGCCGCTGCTTCCGACATGCCGAAGTGCTTGACCTTGCCCTGCTTAATCAGGTCTTTCACCGCTCCCGCGACGTCTTCGATCGGCACGTCCGGGTCAACTCGATGTTGATAGTAAAGATCGATCGCCTCGATCTTGAGTCGCTTGAGCGAGCCCTCGGCGGCCTGCCTGATGTGCTCCGGCCGGCTGCTAAGGCCAGCCGGCTCCGTTGGGACCGAATTGGAACCCGAATTTGGTCGCGATGACCACTTGCTTACGAAGCGGTGCAAGAGCTTCGCCCACGAGTTCTTCGTTGGTGAATGGACCATAAACTTCGGCGGTATCGAAAAACGTGACGCCGCGTTCGACCGCCGTGCGGATGAGAGCGATCATCTCCTGTTTATCTCCGGCGGCGGGCCGTAGCTCTGGCTCATTCCCATGCATCCGAACCCAATCGCCGAGACTTCCAGATTGCTTTTTCCGAGTTTGCGCTTCTGCATCGTTAATCCTCCGAGCGATCAGTAGATCATTCGATCTGAAAGGGGTTCGCGGCTTTTATTCGCTGCCTAACGCGGTCTGGTATTGTTCGTCACTGACCTTCTCCATCCAGTCGACCGCTTTGCCGTTGAGCTTTTCCACGATCGCGATATGCGACATCGCGGTGATTGCCGTCGCGCCGTGCCAATGTTTCTTGCCGGGCGGACACCAGATTACGTCGCCGGGCCGGATTTCTTCTTTGGGTTCGCCCCAACACTGCGTCCAGCCACATCCTGCGGTGACGATCAACGTCTGCCCGAGCGGATGAGTATGCCACGCCGTGCGCGCGCCGGGTTCGAACGTCACCAGTCCGCCATAAGCACGGGCCGGCTCGGGCGGATCGAACAGGGGATCGATCCGTACCGAGCCGGTGAAATACTGGCCGGCCCTTTGCTGGAAGGCTGGGAACCGCTTCGCTTGATCTCCATCGTTTCTTCCTTCGACTGAATTGTCAGTCCCGCGTACCACCTTGACTTTAATCTAATTGGCGACCTGCTATGCGACTAGGTGGTAGAATTCGCATGAACTTATGAGCTGGATTCATGAATGCCGCGCGAAAATCTGAATGACCTGCTTGCCTTCCTCGCCGTCGCGCGCGAGCGGAGCTTTACCAGAGCGGCTGCAAAGCTCGGGGTATCGCCATCTGCCCTGAGTCACACAATCCGTGGACTTGAGGAACGGCTCGGTCTCCGGCTGCTCACTCGCACCACACGCAGTGTCTCCCCAACCGAGGCGGGAGAGCGCCTGCTTCAGACCGTGGGGCCGCGGTTGAGGAAATCGAGGCCGAGCTTGACGGCCCTAAGCGAACTTCGGGAAAAGCCCGCCGGCACGATTCGGATCACGACCACCGAGCATGCAGCCAATACGATCCTTTGGCCAAAGCTCGCGAAATTCCTGCCGCAATATCCGGATCATCAAGGTCGAGATCATCATCGAACAGGGCCTGACCGACATCGTCGCCGGACGCTATGACGCGGGTGTACGTCTTGGCGAGCAGGTAGCGAAGGACATGATCGCAGTGCGCATCGGGCCGGACGAGCGCATGGCGGTCGTCGGTGCGCCAGCTTATTTCAAAAAACGGCCAACGCCGAAGAGGCCGCAGCACCTGATTGTTCACAACTGCATCAATCTGCGGCTTCCTACCCTTGGCGGTCTCTATGCGTGGGAGTTTGGGAAAGGCAGACGAGAGCTGAAGGTTCGCGTCGAAGGCCAGCTCGTATTTAATACGACGGCCCAGATGATTGGCGCGGCGCTCGGTGGATTCGGCGTGGCCTATGTGCCCGAGGACCTGGCGCAGCCCCATCGTCGCGAAAGGTCATCTCAAAAGAGTGCTTGAAGACTGGTGCCCGCCATTTTCGGGCTACCATCTCTATTATCCGAGCCGCCGCCAACTCACGCCCGCCTTCGCCTTACTGGTCGAAGCGCTGCGCTATCGGTACTCTGGTTTGACTCCCTAACACACGTTAGATATTTCTTTTTGATGAGCACGATGCGAAGCATTTCGAAAAATACCGCCGCGCGCGCGAGCGTCAAGGTTGTCGACCTGCGGCGGCCTACCGACACCCGCGACCGCGTATTGCAGGTGGCGCAGGTCCTGTTCGCCGAGCGCGGCTATCGCGGCACCAGCCTGCGCGACATCGCAAAGAGAATCGGAATCAAAGCGCCAAGCCTGTTGCACCATTTTCCGTCGAAGCAGCAGCTCTACCTCGCGGTGCTCGACAAGATGTTCGAGAGTCTCGAGGACGCCGCGAATGCGGTCGCATGGGGACGCGAAAGCCGGCAGGAGCGGATGCGCCAGGCGGTGGGCGACACCATCGATTTTATCGCGAGCCACCCAGATTTCGTGCGCATCATGTGGAAGGAGATGGCCGACGAAAGCGGCGTCGGGCGGCAAGTGCTCAAACGGCGTCTGCCGCCGCTGTTTTCGACCGCGGTGAATTTTATTTTCCGCGGCCAGCGCGATGGAGAATTCCGCACCGAAGTCGATCCGCTGCATTTCATGTGGAGCCTGAACTCGATCACGATTGGCTACTTCACGACCGCGGCGATGATCCGGCGGCTGTGGAACATGAACCTGCTCGAGCCGGCGATGATCGAGCGTCGCAAGCGCGAAGTGATCGATATGGTCGAGCGCACGCTGTTCACGACAGATTCGCGGACGCCCGAAACACCGCAGGGAATAAAACCCTTAAAAGAAAATGCGAAGGAGTGAATCGAGCCTATGAAGTTGGGAACCTTTTATGAGCATCAGCTGCCGCGTCCGTGGAAGGAGGGCTCGGAGCTGAAGCTGTTCCAGAACGCGCTCGACCAGGTCGAGCTCGCGGACCGGCTGGGCATCGATCACATGTGGGAAGTCGAGCATCACTTCCTCGAAGAATACGCACACTCGTCGGCGCCCGAGATTTTTCTGGCGGCCGCCAGTCAGCGGACCAAGCAAATACGCCTCGGTCACGGAATCGTGCTGCTGCCGCCCGGATACAATCATCCGGCACGCGTCGCGGAGCGGATCGCGACGCTCGACTTGGTGAGCGGCGGGCGCGTCGAATTCGGCACCGGAGAATCATCGGCTGAGCTGGAGCTTGGCGGCTTCCGCATCCCGCGCGCAGAGAAGCGCGAGATGTGGCAGGAGTCGCTGGGCGCAATTGCTAGGATGTTCGTCGAAGATCCGTTTCTGGGGCACGAGGGCAAGTACTTCTCGATGCCGGTGCGCAACGTTGTGCCGAAGCCGGTGCAGAAACCGCATCCGCCGCTGTGGGTTGCGTGCTCGCGGCGCGAAACGATCCACCTGGCGGCGAAGCTCGGAATCGGCGCGTTGACGTTCGCATTCGTTTCGCCGGAAGAGGCGCGGCAGTGGGTCAACGACTATTACACGACGCTCGAGAATGAATGCGAGCCGATCGGATATGCGATCAACCCGAACATCGCGATCGTCACCGGCTTCATGTGCGATCAGAACGCCGAGCTGGCGCACAAGATGGGCGAAGAAGGTCTGAAGTTCTTCTCGTACGCGCTCGGCCATCACTATGCGTTCGGCAAGCACGAGCCGGGCAAGACCAACATCTGGAACAATTTCAAATCGAGCCCGATCAGTTTACCCGGCATGGACGGATCCAACTCGTGCGTCGGCTCACCCGACCAGATTCGCACGCGGCTGCGTGAGTTCGAGGAAGCCGGCGTCGACCAGGTCGTTTTCATTTCGCAGGCGGGCAACAACAAGCATGAGGATATCTGCTCCTCGCTTAACCTGTTTGCCGAGAAGGTGATGCCGGAGTTCAAGGACCGCGAGCAGAAACGTGCGCATCAGAAGGCCGAGCGAATCGCGCCCATCCTCGAAAAGGCGATGAAGCGCAAGCCCGAGCCGAAGATTCCCAAGAGCGGCGGCCCGGTCGTGGTGCAGGCCGGAATGCTGGTATGACTAAGCGCCAATTGGATTAAGGCCGCCCCTAATGCGGGCGGCCTTTTCATTTTCTCGCGGTCAATCTGTGACCGGGGCGGTCGGTGGTAGTCCGACGCGAGTGAACTTCACCGGAAAGCCGTGGCAGTCGGCGGGATTCACGAGTTCTTCGCGGAAATAGCTCGCGTCACGGACGAGGATTCGCGCCTTGACCCATCGCGCCTGCAGGAATCCATGCTCGGCGCAAATCTGATCGGCAATCACGATACCCGGCACATTGGGATCGACGGTTCCCTTCCACACCACCTGGCCGGGCGGGATATTCTTGTTGCCATCAATCAAAGTCGCAACGTAATTGCGGCCGCGTAACATCTGGTCGAGGCCGATCACCACTCGAAGCGGGCCGCCCGGATAAGTGGCCATCCAGTTTCCATTGAGCAATCTTGCGACATTGAGCGGCGGCGCGGGTGGCTGCGCGGGAGCGGGCGGCGCTGTCGGCATCGGCGGTTCCGGCGCTTGTTGGAACGACTGCGAATTGCAGGAGGACGTCACGTAAGTGAGCAGAATCGCGAGTGCTGCCAGAGCGGCGCGGCGCGCGTTCATCGCGAGCGGACTCGCAGTGGACAAGGTTTGTGATCGGGGGCGGTGAATCCTCGCACGCGACATAGGCTCCTCCAGCGGACGGATGGTCAAGTATAGACTGCGGCGTAGAGCAGCACAGCAGCGTGTGGATTGCGAGCGAAACAGAAAGAGCAGGCGCGACCAAATGATCACGCCCGCTCTGGAGGCGTTCAAGCTACATGAGTTGATACGCGCGCGCGACATTCTCGCCGAGGATGGCGCGGCGGCCCGACTCCTTCATCGGCGCGATCATGCCCTGCAGCTCCTCGAGGTAATTTCCGGGATGGTCGGGATGTGGATAGTCAGTCGCCCAGAAGAACTTGTCCTCGCCAACGATCTGCATCATCGCGGCGATGGTGCGTTCGTCGGGATCGGCCGAGATGTAGCACTGGCGCTTGAAGTAGAACGACGGCTTCTCCTTGAGCCTGACGGTCGCGCCGAGCGTCGTGCCGTTGAAGATGGCGTCGCCGCGATCGAGAAAGTAGCCGATCCATCCGGCTTGCGACTCGAGCACAACCACGCGCAGTTTCGGGAAACGGTCGAACACGCCTAACTGAAAGAATGTGCCAAATGCATGCTGCACGCCCTGGCCCGCGAACAGATCGAAATACCAGGCGGCCCAACTGAAGTCGTCGTAGCGGTGATGGATGCCGAAACTGGCAGGCTCGAAGGTCGGATGAATCGCGAGCGGGACGCCGAGATCCTGCGCGGCGGCGAAGACCGCGTCGTGGCGCGGGTCGCCGTGCGGAACGCGCGTGATGGTGAACGGGCAGACGAAGGCGCCTTTGCATCCGTCCTTGACTGCGCGCTCGAGCTCGCGCGCCGCTTCGGCGGGATCGCCGAGCGACAGATGAGCAATCGGGATCAAGCGCCCGCCGGAGTCGCGGCAGAAGTCCGCGATCCATCGATTGTAGGCGCGGCAGTATGCGGCCGACAGTTCAGCGTCGAAGAGCTCTGCTTCCCACAGCAACCCGATGGTCGGATAGAGAATGGTTTTCTCCATTCCTTCCTGCTTGAGCAGCTCGAGGCGTTCCTTCGCCACCATGGTTCCGAACGCCGCGCCCTTGAGGTAGGTGTCCTCGGGTTTCGGCGCCATCATTCGCACCTGTTCCGGTTTGACCTCGCCGCGCGTCGAGTTCTCGCGCAGCTGCCTGGCCTCCTCGATCTTTTTACCCATGCCGCCGAGCGCGCCGAGCAGGCCTGGCGTAGTCATCTTGGCGCGCTTGCGATCGATCTCGAGATACTCGAAGCCGTCCTCGCCTACGCGAATGCGCATCGCGCGGTCCCGATATTTCGGGTCGATGTACTTCTCCCAAAGATCGGGTGGCTCGAGGATATGTCCGTCGCAATCTATGATTCGTTCTTCGGTTTTCATAGTAGCTACTCCTGCGTTAGCCAGTTACCCATCAGAAGATCGCGAGCGGGTTGACCGGGGACGCGGTGCCACGCTCGAGGATCAATGGCGCCATCGAGAACATGAACTCGTTGCGGCCCAATCCGGCGCAGGCTGAGGACACTGCGTCAAGGTCGGCGTTGTCGATCAGGTGGATGCCCATCGCGACCAGGGTGCCGACGTGAACCGGCAGCGCGACGCCGTCGTAGCCGCTGGGCACGACGTCGCTGACCGCGTCGCAGCCGAGAACCGCGATGCGCCGCTCGTGGAGCCATGGCAGGCAGGCGGCGTCGAGTCCGGGCAGCCCGACTCTCATGGGATCCCATCCGCCTTTGACTTTGCGTCTTGCGGCGCGGCCGGTGCGGACCAGCAGCACGTCGCCTTCTTCGACGTGAACGTGCTGGGCTTTTTCGGCGGCGTCGAGATCTTCAGGCAGGATTTTTTCGCCCGGCTCCATCCATTCGATTTTTTTTAGCAGCGGAATATCGAGCAGGACGCCACGGCTGACGATGCCGGCGCGGGTGACGTCGATCGCGCATTTTTTTGCGCCATGCGAGCCGACTTCGCTGGCGTCGAAGCCGTTGTACATTTTGTTCTGCCAGAAGACGTGGCAGAGAGCGTCGATATGAGTATTGGCCATTCCATGCGGCGCGATCGCGAAGTAATCACCTGAATATGGGAGCGCCTGTTCATGCGCGTCGCTGCCCGCCTGCACCATCAAGTGCGTGACCGGAGAAGGGTTGTCGGGCGCGGGAATGGTCGCGAGCGGCAGAGCCATCGAGACGCTTTCGCCGGTTTGCACCAGGCGTGCGGCGGCCGCGCGTTTCTGATTGGTGATAAAATTGAGAGCCCCGCGCTGATCTTCCTTGCCCCAGCGGCCCCAGTTGCTGAACTTCTCGAAGTACCCTTTGACGTCGGAAGGCGAAAGTTTTTGCGCCATGATAGACTCCTGTCGCGCGTGATACTTGGCGAAAATTCCGTATAGCACGGCCGGCGGCAGGCCTGTCAATTGAACGATCGGTATGGCTTAACGGGAGGCAAGAGTTGGGCAACGACTACATCGAAGCGGCGCGCGTCTTTCACGAAATCACCAAGCACTCGTACACCAGCGTACGTTCGTCGCCGCATTTCCTCGACTGGGACATCAAGCCGCTCCCCTACAAGATTTATCCGGGCGCCGCTTCGGTCGCATTGCCGCGCGACCTGAATCTTTCCTCGACGCCCACGCTGGCGGCGCTGTCATCATACGTGCCGGGGGAGTTTTCTGCGCCGATCGAGAGCGCGACGCTAACGCGAATATTGTTCTGTGCCGATGGGCTGACGAGGCACAAGCGGATGGGAGCCGATGACTACCATTTCCGTGCGGCGGCGTCGGCGGGAGCCCTTTACCCAATCGAGATTTACGTGACTGCGGGCGAGGTCGAGGGTCTCGAAACGGGCCTTTACCATTTTTCGCCGGCTGATTTGCGGATGGCCGGACTGCGACGCGGCGATTGGCGCAGTTACATTGCAGATGCGGCCGCGAAACGACCTTCGCTTCAACGCGCACGCGCCGTGATCGCATTGTCGGCGATTTACTGGCGCAGCGAATGGAAGTATCGCGCGCGAGCGTACCGCTATTGCTACTGGGACGCGGGAACGATTCTCGCGAACCTGCTGGCCGCGGCGGCGGCCGAAGAAGTCTCTGCGGAGGTGATCACAGCATTCGAGGATCCGGCGCTCGAGGCGCTGCTTGGAATCGACGGCGAGCGCGAAGGCATGATCGCGCTGGTCGCGCTTGGGCTGGCCGACCAGCCGCCCGAGCCGTCACATGAGATCGAGCCGTTGACGATCGACACCGTAGAGCTTTCGTCGAAAGAAGAGGTGTACCAGGACCGGCTAAAGATGCATCGCGAGTCGCGACTGGTCACTGGCGATGAAGTTGCGAGGGTATCCGCTGCGAAACTGGATTCAGTCCCATCGCCACCGGCGTCGAGTGGGAACTCCATTCATCTCGAAACTATAGCGTCCGAAGAATCCGCAGGGCTTGGCGCGACCATCCTTCGACGCGGGTCCTCGCGAGCATTTGCGCAGGATGCGATTGGCGCCGACGAGCTCGCAACCATCATGGCCGCGTCGAGCGAGCATCCGCAGGCTGACTTTCCGCCCCTGACCGACACTTATCTAATCGTCAACGCGGCCGACGGGCTGGAGCCCGGTGCGTACTTCTACAACCGGCAAGCGCGCTCGTTCGAGTTGCTCAAGGCCGGCAACTTCCGCGGTGAGGCAGGGTATCTATGCCTGGAGCAGCCGCTCGGCATGGACTGTTCTGCGCTCGTTGTCTATATGGCCGACCTCGAGCGTGCGATCCGCGGATTGGGAAATCGCGGCTACGGCGACGCGCATCTCGAAGCTGGAATTCTTGGCGGCCGCGCCTACCTGGCCGCGTATTCCTTGGGCCGCGGGGCAACGGGACTGACTTTCTACGACGACGACACGACCAAATTTTTTGAGCCTCACGCTGCCGGGAAGAGCACACTTTTGATGGTCGCGCTCGGAACTCCGCGCTCACCGATGAAATCGTAGCAGCGCGGGATTCGGCAATTGTAAAGAATCAACGAGATGATGTTCTGATGACCGCTAGATAAGCGACTGCCTGTCGATTGGGCAGGCACATTGCATTTTTCATCAAGATTCTATTCGCTTTTGAAATGGCACTCTTCCTGCTTTGAGCCTCGTTGCTCCCGCCCGTAACGGGAGCTAACGCGTGCGCGCGGCGGACAACCACCTCCGCCGTAAAATCGAAGGAGGCAAGATGGCTGAAGAACAGAAAAAGATGGTGCCGACCCTTGGCTTGACCGGAGTCACGGTCAACGCGATGGCGCTGATCGCTCCGGGGGCATTCCTCTGGATCACGTTCGTCGTCCAGGCTGGGTATGCTTACCCGTCTGGCCTTGCGATGTGGGCAGGAATCTTCGCGGCCCTGTTGCTCGCATATGCGACCGCGATCTCGTACTCGGAACTGGCCAAACTCTATCCAGGTGCAGGCAGTTCCTATCTCTTTGCTGAGCAGGCGTTCCTCGGCAAGACGCAAGCGTACAGGTTTGCGCGCATCGCGAAATTCACAATCGGGTGGGCGTCGCACCTTTACTACTGGGTCTATCCAGGTGTGATGGTCGCGACCATGGGGGTAATGATCGGGTACATCGTGGGCAGTGTCGCGCCCTCGATGATGAACGCGGGTGTACCCGGCCCGGTTTTCATGGCGCTGATAGCGGTCATTTTCTCATTCGCGGTCGCGTGGATCGCGTTTCAGGGTGTGAACGGATCGACCAACGTCAACATCGCGATCAATGCGATCCAAATCGTCGCGCTTCTATTCTTTGCGGCATTGGCGATCGCGTACCGCTTGGGACATCCCGACGGCTCGACGGGTCTGGCCCTGGACGGCACCTCAAAGGTGTTGCACTACTCTCTGAGCGGCGATACGCCCGCTCACCCGTCTGCTTGGTCAGTAATACTTCCGCACAATTTCAACTGGATGATGCTTCAGGCGACGATAGCAATCTTGCTGCTCGTCGGTTTCGAATCAGTCACCTCGCTCGGGGAAGAGGCTCTCAACCCCAAGAGGGATATCCCCCGCGCGGTGCTTCTGTCCCTAACTATCCAGTGCTTGTTTTGCTACCTGATCGAATACTTCGCGGCAAACTACTTTATGAGCAGTGCCTACAGCCTGGCAGATGCGAAAGGCTCGGCCGCACCCATCGGCGATATGCTGGTGATTCTGGGTAATGCACTCTTAGGCGGACACGGTCAGGCTTTCATGCTGTTGGAAGCCCTGACGGTCTTTCTCGCGCTGATCGGCACGACGCTGTCATGCATCAACACCGGCGCGCGCGTGACCTACGCGATGGGCCGCGACTCGGAAGTACCCGAGCATTTCGGCCTACTGCACGGCGATAACCTCACTCCCCATCGCGCGATCTGGACGCTCGCGACTATTTCGGCGGTCCTCGGCGCGTACGCCGCGCTGTACTTTTTCGCCGGCTCCGCGGCCCCGGATGACAAGACCATCGCCACGCTGCCGCATAACTTGTGGTACGCCGTCGGGATGAACTCCAACGCGTCGCTCTCATCACTGCCCAACGGCCTTGCGCTGGTGACACTGGTCTCAAACTTCGGCACTTTCGCGCTGTACGGACTGACCAATATCGTTGCCATCGTAGCCTTCCGCGAGCATCACGAGTTCAACGGCATCAAGCACATGGTGATACCGGTCTTCGGTGCGATCGCGAACTTCGGCTGCATGGCGTTCTACATCATCGGCCCGATCGAGGGACTCGGCAGCGTCAAGGAACCGTTGATGGCGGTTGGAATCTCGGTGATTTGGGGTGTCTACGGGGCGATTTACTTCGTCCGCAATTCGAAGAAGAAGGGCAAGGAGACGATTCTCGTAACCAAGCCGGCCTAATCCCAGGCGCTGGTTTGGCGAATAATCCGTGGGGCGAGCCGCGAGTGATCGCGACTCGCCCCTTGGGCGTTGAACGAACCTGACAATTCGAGCGAGTTAGCTGGGTAACGCACTGCAAATGGATTCGCCGCCCTCCACGCCTCCTTCGGTGGAGCAAGCTTTCGAGCTGGCGCTGTTGTCTGACGTTGGTACGACGCGGCCCGACAATGAAGACTCGTGCGGGCATTTCATCGAGAATCCCAACAGCGTGGTGTTCGCGGTGGCCGACGGAGTGGGCGGCTATGAAGGCGGTGAAGTCGCCAGCAAGATGGCCATCGACATAACCCTTGAGGCTTACCGGGAGAGCCCGCAGGAGTGGGGAGCAGCGAAGCGGTTATATCGCGCAATCACGCGGGCCAATATCGGGATTCACGACAAAGCGCTCACCGTGCCGGAGCTGTCCAGGATGGCGACCACGATGACAGCGGTTGCGGTGGACCACGGCATCCTGTCGGCGGTGCATATTGGAGATTGTCGGCTGCATCTTATTCGTCACAGTCAAATCTCGGTTGTGACAAAGGATCACACGATGGTCGCTGGCCAGGTCAGGATGGGCATGATGACGGCGGAGCGGGCCAAGACTCATCCTGAACGCGGGATGCTGCTGCGCAGTCTTGGACGCGAGTTGATAGCGTCGATCGATCGGATTACGCTGCCGCTGTTCGAGCGCGACCGACTCGTACTCTGCAGCGACGGGCTCTACAACGTGCTCGACGCGAAGGAACTCGAGTCGTTGACGCGCGACGTCGACGCCGAGACAGCCTGCCACGCCCTGATCGATACAGCGAACAAGCGCGGCACTCACGACAATCTGACCTGCGCCGTTTTCAGAATGACGTCGCATACGGGACATACGTTGAGCACCGGTGGATGGCGCGAACGATTGCGAAGACTGTTCAGTCGATGACGCAGTTACGAGTGATCATGCCCTTCCATTGCGCGCGTGCGTGGTGCTAATTTCCGCGGACCGCCTTTTTTCTCGAGACGGTCGGAAAAATGCGCGAGGTCGGCGTTGGTGAAAACCTCGATCAATACAAATTGATCGAGGTGATCGCGCGCAGCGGAATGGCGTCGATCTTCAAAGCTGTCGATCAGATCAGTGGCGCGACCGTCGCGATCAAAGTTCCCTACATGCAGTTCGAGAGCGACGTGGTTTTCTACGGGCGCTTTCAACGCGAAGAAGAAGTCGGGCGCCGACTCAACCATCCCGGGATAGTGAAGGTCCTCACGCCCAGGAAGAAAAGCCGCATGTACATTGCGATGGAGTACATCGAGGGCGATTCGTTGCGCTCAATGGAGCGGACCGAAGGCGGAATGCCGGTCGAGAAGGCACTCGATCTGGCGCGGCAGTTGGCGGATACGCTGGTGTATATGCACGGTGAAGGCGTAGTGCATCGCGATTTGAAGCCGGAAAACGTGCTGGTTACGGCGGAGGGGCGGACCAAGGTCATGGACTTCGGAATCGCGCTGGACGAGTCGGCGCGGCGACTGACCTGGTCGGGGCTGTCCTCAACGATCGGCACCCCCGACTACATGGCGCCCGAACAGGTTAGCGGCCGGCGCGGCGATGTCCGCACCGACATCTATTCGCTGGGGGTGATTCTGTACGAGATGCTGACCGGCCATCTGCCGTATTCAGGTCCCAATGTTTACAACGTGATGCGTTCGAAGACCTCTGAAGATCCGCAGCCACCGAGCGCCTTCAAGCCGGATATCGATCCCCATCTCGAGGAGATCATTTTGCATGCGATCGAGCGCAACCCACGCGACCGCTACGCGAGCGCGGCGGAGATGCTCGAGGACCTGCGTGACCCGTCGCGCGTCGTTCCCAAGAATCGCGCGGAACGGCTCCATCCGCGCAGCCTCAAGTTGCAGCGCGCGCGGCGCACGGCTGGATATGTGCTGTTTTTCACATCGCTAATCGGGGCTCTGGTATTTTTGATTTGGCTCGCAAACCGTTACCCGGCGGCGCAGACTCCTCCGCGCCGGTCATATCGAGGGCAGACGAGATGATGCGGAAACGCTCGCAACTCGGATTGGCCGCAGCCGCGGCCATCGCGCTGATGCTGTTTTCATCTGTCGCGAGCGCCCAAACCGCGGTGTCGTCGCCGCCCTTGGGCAATTCGCTGAACCTCGCGTGGCTACTGATCGCCGGATTCCTCGTGATGTTCATGCAGCTCGGATTCGCGATGTTGGAGACGGGGTTTACGCGCTCCAAGAATGCCGTCAACACCATGGCGATGAACCTGATCATCTATCCGATCGGCATCATCGGTTTCTGGCTCACCGGCTACGCGTTCATGATGGGTGGCGTCGCGCATTGGCCCTCGCTCGGCGTGGCGGAAATTGGGCATCGCGAGTTGTCGATCACGATCGGCGCGCACTCGTACGGACTGCTCGGATTCAGCAAGTTCGCTCTGCTCAACGTCAGTCGCGACCCCGCCAGCCTCGCGATGTTTCTGTTCACGCTGGTGTTCATGGACACGGCAGCAACGATTCCAACCGGCGCCATGGCGGAGCGCTGGAAGTTCAAAGCATTTTTCATCTACGGCCTGTTCATGTCGATGTTCCTTTATCCATTGTACGGCAACTGGGTATGGGGCGGCGGATGGCTTTCGCAACTCGGCGTGAACCTGGGCCTGGGTCATGGCCATCTGGATTTCGCCGGATCGTCGGTCGTGCACATGACGGGCGGACTGGCCGCGCTCGCGGGCGCTTACATGGTGGGCCCGCGCATCGGAAAGTTCCGGCGCGACGGCGCGATCGGCGCGCTGCCGGGACATAACCTGCCGATGGCCGTGAGTGGAACGTTGATTCTCGCGTTCGGATGGTTCGGCTTCAACGCCGGTTCGACTTTAGCCGCATCGGATCCTCGAGTGGCGATCATCGCGGTGAACACGATGCTCTCCTCGGCGGCGGGCGCGCTCTCATCGCTACTCTATCTGTGGCATCGCTACAACAAACCCGATATTGCGATGGCGTGCAACGGTCTGTTGGGAGGACTCGTTGCAATCACGGCGCCGTGCGCATTCGTCACCCCTGCAGCGGCGGTGTTAATCGGCACCCTCGCAGGCTTGCTGGTGGTGTGGGCGGTGCTTGAACTCGAGCGGCGCTTTCGAATCGACGATCCCGTAGGCGCGATCGCGGTTCATGGCGCGTGCGGACTATGGGGCGCGCTGGCGCTTGGCCTGTTTGCCGACGGCACTTACGGCGACGGATGGAACGGCGTTGCGGGTCCGGTTCGCGGCCTGCTTTACGGCGATGCCGGCCAATTTTTCGCACAGTTGATCGGCGTCACGGTCAACGTGATCGTGGTATTAGGCCTGTCGATGCTGTTCTTCAAGATCGTCGAGCGTACAATTGGCAACCGCGTGCTGGTGGAAGTGGAATGGTCGGGGCTCGATGCGCTCGAGATGGGTAGCGACGCTTATCCGCATTCGTAGCTTGCGGCTGATAGCAGCTTGCGCAGCGATCGGGTTGCTTGCACTCGGCAACGGACGCGCGGCGCTCGCGCAGGTGGGCAAGCGCCAATTTGTCGATCCGCTGATCACCCAGAATCCGAATCCCAGCAACGAACTCGAGCTGCAGCCGAGCTGGAACAAGTCGCGCACGGGGAACGAATATACGTTTCAGTTTTCGCTCGAGAAAAAGCTCAGTCAGAATTTCAGCATCGAAATAGAGGACGAGCTCAATCAGATTTCTCCGCGCCAAGGACCTGACGTCCGCGGCATGGGGAGCCTGCAGTTTTTTCTCAAGTACGCATTCTACACGTCGATTGAACATGAGATGCGCTTCGGGATCGGTGCTACGGCTTTTCTTCCGGTCGGCACTCTCGATGCGGGCGCGCAAAGTCATACCAGTGCGGGACCCTTGCTCACCTACGAAAAAGGGATGGGCGATTTGCCCGATCGAGGATTCACGCTCTACCTGCGCCCGTTCGCGATCGAGGGCGACTTCGCATACGTGCCCACCTGGAGCGGGCCCCAGCGCGGTCAGTTCTTCTCGGATTTATGCCTTTCATATCAGTTTTACTATTTGCGGGATTCCGGAGTTGCGCTTCCCTTCGCGGACTTCGTTGACGATCTGGAGCCTTTCGTAGAATTGAACTGGCAACAGGTTGCGGTCGGTAGGGATTTCAACACTCCTCCCGATTTTCGCATCACGCCCGCCGTCGCGTACGGCATGAACCTGTGTCAGCTCACGGTCGGCACTCAGCTTGGGCTCAATCACGAGGCGAGCCTCAATAACCAGGCCGCGGTGATTTTTCTGCTCGACATCTACCTGGCGAAAATCTGGCCGAGCGTGTTCAGGTGGACTCCATTCTGAGCGCGGACTGCAGGAATTTCCGCAGCTTTAGCCCCTAAGCCTGTGTTAGGCGCGATTGGCATCTCGCCTTGAGCATCGAGCCATCAGTCTCAATCAGACTAAGGTAAGCGGTCAATCGGCGACCTTGACCTATATTTCATCGGTACGACCCATTCTTGCTTAATAAACAATCGTTTTATTCGAGTACCTCCTTATAAACACTTGACACAATTCTCGTTTCCTTCTATCTTCAACGCCTCTCGACGAGGTTAGCCTTATGAAATTCGGCGGAGATTCCCCCGAACTCGATGCTATTGACCTGCAGATTATCAACCTGCTGCAGGAGCACGGCAGGATTCCACTCGTCAAACTCGGCGAGCAGGTCGGGCTCTCGGCGCCTTCCGTCAACGAACGCGTCAAAAAACTCGAAGACAGCGGCGTCATCATCGGCTATCACGCCACCGTTGACGCGACGCGCCTCGGCAAAGATGTCACCGCGTTTATCGGCGTGTCGATTGCGCATCCCAAAACAATTTCGCTGTTCGAGGAAACCGTTGCACTGCTCGACGATGTACTCGAATGCCATCACGTCACCGGACAGCACACTCTGATGATGAAAGTTAAAACCGAGAACACTTCGTCGCTTGAGCGGCTCATCAGTGCGATCCGCTCGATCGAGGGAGTGGCGCGGACCGAGACGATGGTGGTGTTGTCGACACATACCGAGCGCGGCTTGATTTCGCCGTGCTCCAACGGCGACACGCCCGAGCCTGCCAACGGCAGGCGCCATCGCCACGCCTCCGCGAAATCTGCACCCCCGGATTCCAAGCGGGTGTCGTGATGCATAACTACCGAAGTATTCCAAAGGCGCAAGGACTGTACGATCCCGCCAACGAGCATGACGCGTGCGGCGTTGGCTTCGTCGTCAACATCAAAGGCGAGCGCTCGCATGACATTGTCGCCAAAGGGCTTCAGGTGCTTGACAACCTGACTCATCGCGGCGCGTGCGGATGCGATCCGCGGACGGGAGACGGCGCGGGAATCCTGCTGCAGATTCCGCACGAGTTTTTCGCGAGCGAGGCGGTGAGGCTCGGTTTCCAACTTCCCGCGCCCGGCGAATACGGCGTCGGCCAGGTTTTCCTGCCGCTCGACGCGGTCAAGCGAAAGGACTGCGAGGACGCATTCGAGAGAATCGTAAATGAAGAAGGGCAGCGGCTGCTCGGATGGCGCGACGTGCCGGTGGTGGAATCTGCGTGCGGCGATATCGCGCGTCGCGGCATGCCGGCAATTCGCCAGGTCTTCATCGCACGCGGCCCCAATCTGCCCGATGCCGAGGCGCTCGAGCGCAAGCTGTACGTAATTCGCAAGCGGGCAGCGACCGAAGCTGAGAAACTTGGCCTGTTCGATCCGGAATTATTTTATTTTTGCAGCCTCTCGGCGCTGACCGTCGTTTACAAGGGTCAGTTGATCTCGACGCAGTTGCCGCAATTCTTCCCCGACTTGCTCGACCCTTCGGTCAAGACCGCGCTCGCGATGGTTCATCAGCGCTTCTCGACCAACACGTTTCCAAGCTGGGATCGGGCGCATCCGTACCGTTTCATGTCGCACAACGGCGAGATTAACACGCTGCGGGGCAACATCAACTGGATGCACGCGCGCGAGAAGCTTTTTTCTTCGCCGCTGTTCGGTGAGGACATCAAGAAGCTGCTGCCGATCGTCGAACCCAACGGCAGCGACTCCGCAACCTTTGACAACTGTCTCGAGCTGCTGATTCGCACCGGTCGTTCGCTGCCGCACGCCGTGATGATGATGATTCCGGAAGCGTGGCAGAACGACCCGCAGATGAGCGACTCCAAGCGCGCCTTCTACCACTTTCATTCTTGCATGATGGAACCGTGGGACGGCCCCGCGTCGATCGCGTTTACCGACGGAATTCGGATCGGCGCAGTGCTCGATCGCAACGGTCTTCGTCCATCGCGCTACACGGTGACCAAAGACGGACTGGTGGTGATGGCGTCCGAGACCGGCGTGCTGGACATCGCGCCCGAGAACATCGCGCACAAGGGGCGGCTGCAGCCCGGCAGAATGTTTCTGGTCGATACCGCACTTGGCAGAATCGTGCAGGACGAAGAGATCAAAGAGTCGATGGCGTCGCGGCAGCCGTATCGAGCATGGCTCGACAGCAGTCTCGTCGCGCTCGAGTCGATTCCCGAGGCAAGCGGCGCGCCCGCGGTTGACTGCTTTGAAGATGACGAGCTGCTCAAGCAGCAGCAGTCGTTTGGCTATACGATCGAGGATCTCAAAATGATCCTCGCACCGATGGCGACCAACGGGCAGGAGCCGGTCGGCTCGATGGGCACCGACACTCCGCTCGCAGTCCTCTCGAACAAACCCCAGCCGCTTTACAATTACTTCAAGCAGTTGTTCGCGCAGGTCACGAATCCGCCGATCGATCCCATTCGCGAGGAACTGGTAACTTCGACTGAAACGACGATTGGCGCCGAGGACAATCTGTTCGAAGAGTCGCCGCGTCATTGCCGCCAACTTCAACTCAAGCAGCCGATTCTCACCAATCAGCAGCTCGAAACTATCAAGCGCCTGAACATCGAAGGCTTGCGCACGATCACGCTCTCAACGTTGTACCGCGTCAACGATGGTGAAGACGGGCTTCGCGCCGCGCTCGACGCGCTTTGCAAAGGTGCATCTGAAGCGATCGAATCCGGCTACACGATAATCGTGCTTTCAGATCGTGGCGTGAACGTGGACTACACGGCCATTCCAGCTCTGCTCGCGACTGGCGCGGTGCATCATCACCTGATTCGCGAGGGCACACGCACTCGGGCTGGACTCGTCGTCGAGTCGGGCGAACCGCGCGAGGCGATGCATTTTTGTCTGCTGGTCGGTTACGGCGCAGGCGCCGTCAACCCGTACCTGGCGTACGCGACGATGGCCGGGATGATACACGACGGGCAATTGCGCGACATCGACGAGGACACCGCCGTTCACAACTTCATCAAGGCCGTTGGCAAGAGCATTACGAAAGTCGCGTCCAAGATGGGCATCTCGACGACTCAGAGTTATCGCGGCGCGCAGATTTTCGAAGCGATCGGGTTGGCCGAAGACGTAATCGACAAGTACTTCTCGTGGACGCCGTCGCGCGTGGCAGGCATCGGCCTCGAGGCGATCGCGCGGGAGACGGCTGCGCGTCACACCCACGCGTTCAAGGTTGCGGCGAATCTCGATGGCGATCTCGATGTCGGCGGGCAATACCAGTGGCGCCGCGCGGGCGAGTTCCACATGTACAACCCGAACACAATCGCGCGCCTGCAGCATTCCGTACGCTCCGGAAATTTCCGGCTGTTCAAGGAATATTCGAAAGCGGTTGACGAGCAGAGTCGCTCGCTCGCGACGCTTCGCTCGCTGCTCAAGTTCAATTCGAGCAGGCCGCCGGTGCCGCTCGAGGAAGTCGAGCCCGCCGCCGAGATCGTCAAGCGCTTCAAGACTGGTGCGATGTCGTTCGGATCGATCGGCAAAGAGGCGCACGAGAACCTTGCCATTGCGATGAATCGGATCGGCGGCAAGAGCAACACCGGCGAGGGCGGCGAGGATCCTGCGCGCTTCGTGCGCGATGCCAACGGCGACTTCCGCCGCAGTGCGATCAAGCAGGTCGCGTCAGCGCGTTTCGGCGTCACCAGCCACTACCTCGTCAACGCTGACGAATTGCAAATCAAGATGGCGCAAGGCGCCAAGCCGGGAGAGGGCGGCCAGCTACCCGGCCACAAGGTCGACGATTTCATCGCGAAGATTCGCTACTCAACGCCCGGCGTTGGACTGATATCTCCGCCGCCGCATCACGACATTTATTCGATCGAAGATCTCGCTCAGCTCATTCACGATCTCAAGAATTCCAACAATCGCGCGCGTATCAGCGTCAAACTGGTCGCCGAGGTCGGCGTCGGAACTATCGCCGCTGGAGTTGCAAAGGCCAAAGCCGACGTCGTTCTTATCAGCGGCTACGACGGCGGCACGGGAGCGTCGCCACTGCAATCGATCAAGCATGCGGGGATTCCGTGGGAGTTGGGTCTCGCCGAGACGCAACAAACTCTGGTGATGA
This sequence comes from uncultured delta proteobacterium, assembly GCA_963842215.1. Lineage (GTDB taxonomy): Bacteria > Desulfobacterota > Binatia > Binatales > Binataceae > Binatus. The sequence goes on from CAWJFQ010000010.1 coordinate 909,515, forward strand.
ATGGTCTGCGCGGACGGATTCACGTCGAGACCGATGGCCAGCTCAAGACCGGCCGTGACGTCGCGATTGCCGCGCTGCTTGGCGCCGAGGAATTCGGTTTCGCCAGCGCTGCGCTGGTCGCCTCGGGATGCATCATGATGCGCGTCTGCCATCTCAACACCTGCCCGGTCGGCATAGCGACGCAGGACCCGGTGCTGCGCGAGAAGTTCGCAGGCAAGCCCGAGCACGTGGTGAACTTCATGATGTTCATCGCGGATGAGCTGCGCGAATACATGGCGCAGTTGGGTTTCCGGTCTGTCGCCGAAATGGTCGGGCACGTTGAATGCCTCGACGCCAACGAAGCGATCGCGCATTGGAAGGCGCGCAACGTCGATCTGGCAAATATTCTTCGGCGTCCTGATGTCGGCCCGGATGAACCGCTGCATTGCGTCGAGTTGCAGGATCACGGCCTCGGCAACGCGCTCGACAACCAGATCATCGAGCTCGCCAACGATGCGCTTGAGCATCGCAAGCCGGTCGAAATTCATCTGCCAATCCGTAACGTGAACCGAACCGTCAGCACGATGCTGTCGGCAGAAGTGTCGCGGCGCTTCGGCGCGGAGGGTTTGCCGCCCTACACGGTTCAAATTCATCTCAAGGGCTCGGCCGGCCAGAGTTTTGGTGCGTGGCTTGCGCCTGGAATTGCGCTGCATCTCGAAGGCGACGCGAACGACTACTGCGGCAAAGGACTGTCAGGCGGATTCATGTCGGTCCGTCCGCCAAAGGAAGCCACCTTCAAGGCCGAGGACAACATCATCATCGGCAACGTGGCGCTCTACGGCGCGACCGGCGGCGAGGCATTCTTTCGCGGCGTGGCTGGCGAGCGATTCGCCGTGCGCAACAGCGGGGCGCATGCCGTTGTCGAGGGAGTCGGCGATCATGGATGTGAGTACATGACGCGCGGGCTGGTCGTCGTGCTTGGTAAGACTGGACGTAACTTCGCGGCCGGCATGAGCGGCGGCGTGGCATACGTGCTCGACGAAGATGGATCATTTGCGTCGCGCTGCAATCCCGGGATGGTCGAGTTGGGTCCAGTCGTCAAGCCGGACGAGCTCAAACAACTTCATGAGCTGATCGTGCGACATTTGCAGTACACCGATAGCGAGGTCGCACGGCGAATCCTCGACAAGTGGGAAGACTATACGAAAAAGTTCGTCAAGGTATTGCCGACTGAGTATCGCATGGTGCTCGAACGGCAGCATCTCAACATGGATTCTGACCTCGCGCGGCTGGCCGCAGTTTAGCCGAGTGAGTAATCGACTGAGTAATCGGAATTGAACTGAATCCGGGAGAGCACACGCTTCAATGGGCAAGATCACGGGCTTCATGGAGATCAAACGCGAGATTCCTTCGCGGCGTCCGGTCGGCGAACGCCTGAAGGATTGGCGCGAATTCGATCTCAAGATGCCTGAAGACCGGCTGCGCGCCCAGGGCGCCCGCTGCATGGATTGCGGGATTCCCTTCTGCCACAAGGGCTGCCCGCTCGGGAACATCATCCCCGATTGGAACGATCTGATTTACCGCGGCAGATGGCGCGAGGCGATCGACCGGCTGCACGCGACCAACAACTTTCCGGAATTCACCGGCAGGATTTGCCCGGCGCCGTGCGAAGAAGCCTGCGTTCTCAACATCAACAACGACCCGGTCACGATCAAGCTGATCGAGAAGAACATCATCGATCACGCCTGGGCTGAAAAATGGATTGCGCCGTTGCCGCCTGCGCGCAAATCGGGAAAGCGCGTCGCAGTCGTGGGCTCGGGACCGTCGGGACTGGCGTGCGCGCAGCAGCTTTCTCGCGCGGGACATTCGGTAACGCTTTACGAGCGCTCGGATCGAGTGGGCGGATTGCTTACTTACGGCATTCCGGACTTCAAGCTCGAGAAGTGGATCGTCAACCGCCGCGTCGAGCAGATGACGGCTGAGGGCCTCGAGATTGTCACCAATTGCCGCGTCGGCTTCGACATTCACGCCGATGAAATGCGCTCGAAGTATGACGCAATCGTGCTTACGATGGGCGCGACGAAGCCGCGCGATTTGCCGATCCCAGGGCGCGAGCTCAAGGGAATCCATTTCGCGATGGAATTCCTGCCGCAACAGAATAAGCGGAACTTCGGAGACGCGCTTGACCCTGCCGCCGAGATTACTGCGAACGGAAAGCGCGTCGTGATCCTGGGCGGCGGCGACACCGGTTCCGATTGCCTTGGCACATCGAATCGCCAGGGCGCGATCGTCGTCCATCAGTTCGAATTGCTCCCGATGCCGCCGGAAAAGCGCACCGATGAAATGCCCTGGCCCGACTGGCCGATGATCATGCGTACTTCGAGCTCGCACGAAGAAGGTGTGCAACGCGACTGGAGCGTGAACACCAGCAGGTTCTCCGGCGAAAACGGCGCGGTGAAAAAACTCCACGGCGTAAGGCTTAACTGGAAGCGTGACAACGGTCGGATGGTGATGGAGCAAATTCCCGGCACCGACTTCGAGATCGAATGCGATCTCGTGCTGCTCGCGCTCGGATTTCTCGGCCCCGAGCCTGACGGCATTATCTCGGAACTCGGCCTCAAGCTCGATCCGCGCAGTAACGTGCAATGCGAAAGTTACATGTCGAGCGTGCCCGGTGTTTTCGCGGCCGGAGATACGCGTCGCGGACAATCGCTGGTGGTGTGGGCTATATGGGAGGGCCGGGAAGCGGCACGCGCAGTCGACGCCTACCTGATGGGCGAGACCTTTTTGCCGTCGAGTCCTGAACTCTGATCGCTTTCAAAGCCTGAGAGGAGGCGACTGTGATTCGCCTGTATGACTATCTGCCGTCGGGCAATGGCTACAAGATTCGCCTGCTGCTGACGCAACTTGCGGTTCCATTCGAGCGGATAGAACTGAATATCATCAAGGGTGAGACGCGCACCCCGGCGTTTCTTCGCAAATTTCCCAACGGGCGAATTCCCGCGGTCGAATTCGACGACGGCAGATTGCTGTTCGAGTCGAACGCCATCATTTCGTACTTGGCGGAAGACACGCCGTTCATGCCGGCGGATCGCTTCCAACACGCACAAGTTCTGCAATGGCTCTTTTTCGAACAGTACAGTCACGAACCGTACATCGCCAGCGTGCGATACCTGGTGATGCATCCGGATGTGGCAGACCCTCGCCGTACTATAGTTGACACGCTGATGCGGCCGCGCGGATATAACGCACTCGGCGTGATGGAAGGGCATCTGAAATCGCGCGAGTGGTTCGTCGGAGAGCGCTACTCGATCGCCGATATCGCACTCTATGCCTACACGCATGTCGCCGACGAAGGTGGTTTCGATCTGGCGAACTATCCAGCAATCCGCAGGTGGCTCGAGCGCGTGAAATCACTGCCTCGGCACATTCCGATCACCTCGAGCTGAGTTTCAGCGCCGAAGGTTCATCGCGTCGAGCTTTCGAATTACCCACTCGATTCGATCCTCGCCCCAGAACGGCTCGCCTTCCACGATGAAGGTCGGCACGCCGAAGACCTTGTCGCGATCGGCCTCAGCGAAGCACGTATCCAGGTCGGCGCGGGCCTTCGTGTCGGCGTAGTGAAGAAAGTCGGAGGCATCGAGACCCACTTCGGCAACGATCGCTGAAATAGCGTCGCGATTTTCCACATCGAGCTTCTGTTTCCAGAAGCGTTCGAACACTCGATCAGAGTATGGCCGGAATTTTTGATTCTTTTCGGCGTAAAGGCCACCATAGAATGCAAGGCGGGCGCTGAAAATTTTTTTCGGAGGATAAATGACGAGGCCGCGTTCTTTCGCGATTCGGCGCGCGTCGATGTAGAGATAACGAACCTTGCGGCGGTCGGCGTCATCGCGATCGAGGGGACCATAAACCTTTCGGATGTTCACTCCGAACGGGATGAAGCGCACATGCACCTGGTGAGAGAGTTCGAGGTCGTAAGCGGGCTGCATCGCGAGGTATGAGTACGGACTCGTGTAAGCGAAGTACAGTTTGACTTCGAGAGTATTCACCGAGACGCCATCGCGAGGAAGTCGGCTAGGTGGATGACCTTGATTTTCGAGTGGCGGCGGCGAAGTTCGGCGGCGATCTGAAACTCGCAACCGGGATTCGCCAGCACGACGTAGTCCGCGCCGGTCGCGACGATGTTGTCGGCTTTGCGGCGGGCGAGGTCGCATGCCATCGCGGGTTCGGTCAAGTTGTAAGAGCCGGCCGAACCGCAGCAGAGATCGGACTCAGCCATCTCGACAATCGTTACGCCCGGAATCGAAGCGAGCAATCTGCGCGGCGCTTCGCGGACGCCGAGCCCGTGAGCGAGGTGACAGGCGTCGTGATACGTGATGCGGCAGGGGAATTCGCTCTTCGGACTGGCCGGCGCGTCGAGCAGCAGCGAACTTAGGTCGCGGACTTTCGATGAAACCGCGCGAGCATCCTCGACCAAATCCGGGTCGTCACCGAGCAAATCTCCGTATTCCGCAATTGCCACCGAGCATCCCGACGCCGCTGACACGATTGCGTCAGCGGCGGATTCTTTCAGTGCGCGAACGTTCGCGCGGGCAAAATCGAGCGCTCGTGCCGAGTTACCCGAATGCAGATCGAGAGCTCCGCAGCATGAGGTCGGTTCGAGTTGGACGACACGATAGCCGGCGGCGGCGAGCAGACGCTCGCTGTTCAAATTTTCGGAATTCGCAAGCACTTGCGCGACGCATCCGTGATGCACGACCACCGTCGGCGCATCCGTGCGCGGTGTCACGGCAGCTTTGTCAGCAAGTGGGCGTGAATCTGCGTCAAGGTTTGGAAGCAGATCGAGCCAATTGCGAACAATCGGCGGTGTGACGGCTCTCAGAGCCGATCTGAGGCCCAGGCGATCGACAAGCTTGAGTGGCGCGAGTAGTGCGCGAAGTCTATTTGGATACGGAAAAATAGCGCTGACCGCACTGCGCTTGAATCGATCGATGAAGCTGCGGCGATGATTGCGCTCGACGAAGGAACGAGCGCCCTCAATCAAGCGGCCGTAGTGAACGCCCGACGGGCAGGCGGTCTCGCAACCTCGGCACCCGAGGCACAAATCGAGGTGGCGCGCCGCGTCGTCGTCGAGCTCGATGCGGCCTTCGGCGAGCGACTTCATCAGATAGATTCGGCCGCGCGGTGAGTCCATCTCACTCCGGGTTATGGCGTAGGTGGGGCAGGCCTCGGCGCAGAGCCCGCAATGAACGCAGTCGAAGAGCAAGTCGTAGTCGCATACGTCGCGGATAGGATTCGAGGTTGTGCCAGGCTCGGCCATCAGATTCCTCCGACGAAGCATCCGGGGTTGAAGATCCCGGCTGGATCGAAGGCCGTTTTGAGCCGGCGCATGAGTGCGAGCGCGCCATTGTTGGGAGTATCGAAGAATTCGAGCGATTCACGAAAGGCGGGCGCGGCGGCGAGCAATCGAAGATTACCGCGAGCTGAGCGCGCCGCTTCGCGCCATCGTGCGACGGTTTTGGCCGCAGCTTCGACTGAGGGTTGATCAGCGAGGACAAGCTGTGCGACGCCGGAGCCGGCGTGAGCGCGAAATTCGGCGCCACAGTGTTCAAGCACTCCTGCCAGCAGTGCAAGTGGAACTGCGATTTGTGCTGCAAGGGGGGCTGAATGGAAATCGATATCGCGCAGTGACTCGTAACTCTTTCGCGCCGCCTCGCCGTCGAGAATCTCGCCGCGCGCGATGAGCAAGTCGCGAATTCGCTCGGCCTGATAGCCGATCTCCTGCGCACTCCCAGAGAACCCGGCGAGAAGCAGAAATTGATTGATGGAATTGAACCTCATTGCCAGGGCCGGACTGAGTATATCGAGATTACTCAGTGGCAGCGCGTCGTTGACTATGTAGGCGGCGGCGAACGCGTCGTTTGCGAGCGCAAAAGGAACCACAGCCAGACAATATTCAGGCGGAATCGGGCGCACCTTGAAGGTCGCCTCAGTAACTATTCCGAGTGTGCCGAACGATCCGCCCATCAGTTTCATCAAATCATAGCCGGCGACGTTTTTTACCACCCGCCCACCGCCGTGAACGAGGTTGCCGCCGTGGCCGACGAAGCGGATTCCGATCAGCAGGTCGCGCGCGGTGCCCTCGGACAGGCGAAGCGGTCCGGCGTGTGCGGCCGCGATTAGCGAGCCGAGAGTTGTCATCGATGGGGCGCATGGATCGACCGGGAGCCGTTGGCGAGCGCCGGCCATGGTGGCGTTGAGTTTGCCGACGGTGAGCCCGGACTCGGCGACAACGGTCATGTCGTCGGGTTCGTAGGCGACGACTCGCGCGAGGCGCGCCATCGAGATGCCGAGCGCGACGGGCGAACGGCGAATTCCGGCCAGCGAGCGAGCCGCACCGACAGGGGCAAGCGAGATACGATCCGCTTCGCACAGACGGACAATCTCGCAAATCTCGTCGACCGAGCCAGGCTCGACGATGGTATCCGCGGCGCGCGCCTCGAAGGCAGTCGGTGCGCGAACGCGGCCCGAGCCGACGATAGAATCCAAGCGGTTCGCGAGGTTTGAAGATGTAATCGCAGCCACGATTTCCGTTTAGATAGGGACCTGACGGCGCGGCGTGGCAACCTCGACGCAGGCGCCTGGCTGCGGGATTACTTTGCCGGGATTCGATCGCTCCATCGGATCGAATACGTGACGCAATTCGGTCATGGCGCGGAGATCGTCGGGTGAGAACATCAGCGCCATCTCGCCGATCTTCTCGACGCCGATTCCGTGTTCGCCGGTCAGGCTGCCGCCCATCTCGATGCAGGCCTTGAGGATTTCGCGGCCAGCGTCGATTGCGCGGCGGACCTGATCGGCGTCGCGTTCGTCGTAGAGCACGATCGGATGCAAGTTGCCGTCGCCGGCATGGAATACGTTGCCGATGCGCAAGTCGTAGCGACGGCTGACGTCAGCGATCACATTCAAAATTCTCGGCAGGCAGGTTCGCGGAACGACGCCGTCCTGAGTCGCGTAGTTCGGCGCGAGGCGGCCCACGGCGCCGAAAGCGCGTTTGCGCGCTTTCCACAATAGCGCGCGCTCCGCTTCGTCACGGGCGAGCCTGATGCTGGATGCGCCGGCCGCAGTCACAGTCCTGCTGATCTCGTCAGCGTAAGTAGTCAGTCCAGCTTCGAGACCTTCGAGCTCGATGATGAGCACGGCGCCCGCGTCGAGAGGGAGGCCGACATGGAATGCCTCCTCGACCGCGCGAATTATGAGGTGGTCCATCATTTCCAGCGCGGCCGGCACGATGCCCGACGCGATGATCATCGAGACGGCCTTGGTGGCAGTGTCAGCGTCGGGAAAAGCGGCGAGTAGGGTGCGATGATTCTCGGGCTCACGCATCAGGTTGAGTGTCGCGCGCGTCACGATTCCCGTGGTGCCCTCGGCGCCGACGACGGCGCCGACCAAGTCGTAGCCGCATCGCTCTTCGGTGGGACCGCCGAGCTCGACGATTTCGCCGTCGGGCAGAACCAGCTCGAGCGCGAGCACGTGGTTGGTGGTTACGCCGTATTTCAAAGTGTGGGGGCCGCCGGAGTTCTCGGCGATATTGCCGCCGATGGTGCACGCGACCTGCGACGATGGATCGGGCGCATAGAAATATCCCTTCGATTTGACGGCGTTGGTCACGTGCAAGTTGACGACGCCGCTCTCAGCGACGACGCGCCGATTGTCGAGATCGATTTCGACAATGTGATTCATCTTCGAGGTGCAGATCATTGCGGGCGCGTTAAGCGGCAGGCATCCGCCGGAGAGGCCGGTGCCCGCACCGCGCGGAACGAAAGCAACGCCACCGCGATCAAGGGCGGAAAGAATGGCGCTCAACTGTGCGGTGGTCCGTGGAAGCAGCAGCACGTCGGGGGCGCTTTTCTCGACCGTCCATCCGTCGCACTCGTAAACTTTCAGCTCGGTGGCGCGCGAGACAATCCCGCCGTCGGCGAGAATCCCGTGAAGTTCGTCAAGCAGTTTGCGATCGATGGTACCCATTGTTGTTGCCGGCGCGTTCAGCACTCTAACACGACCAATGCTTTTGCGGTTGCTCCCCGGCCGCCATAATAGCAAGGTTCGATTTCAGCCCGGAAACTTGGAAGGAGAGACACAGGTGGCGGATTCATTTCCAGAACTGAGACCGGCGGCGCGGATTCTGCTCGGTCCGGGGCCGTCGAACGTAAATCCGCGCGTGATGAAAGCGATGGCGTCGCCGGTGGTTGGTCACCTCGATCCGGATTTCCTAAAGGTAATGGAAAATATAAAACGGCTGCTGCGTATAGTGTTCCGCACGCAAAAACGAGATCACATTTCCGGTTTCAGGGACAGGTTCCGCGGGAATGGAAACCGTGATGGCGAATCTGATCGAGGACGGCGACGAGGTGGTGGTCGGCGTCAACGGCGCATTCGGCACGCGGATGGCGGAAGTCGCGTCGCGACTCGGCGCGAAGGTTCACAAGGTCGAGGCGGATTGGGGAACGATCGTCGAACCGTCGCGGGTGGCGGCGGCGCTGAAGGCGGCGAAAAATCCAAAGCTGGTCGCAGTGGTGCACGCCGAGACTTCGACCGGAATACATCAGCCAATCGAAGAAATCTCAAAGCTGGCGCATCAGCATGGCGCGTTGATGGCAATCGACGCGGTGACGTCGCTCGCCTGCGTGCCGGTGGAGATTGATGAGTGGGGAATCGACGCCTGTTACAGTTGCACGCAGAAGGGGATCGGTGCGCCGCCCGGCTTGTCGCCGGTGACGTTCAGCGAGCGGGCGATGGAGGCGATGCGCAAGCGCAAAACGAAGTGCCGTTCGTGGTACTTCGACGTCGCGCTGATCGAACAGTATTGGGGGCCGGACCGGCTATACCACCATACCGCGCCGATAACGATGAACTATGCGCTGTACGAGGCGCTGCGGATCGTGGTCGAGGAAGGATTGGAGGCGCGATGGCGGCGGCATCGTGTCAACGCGGCCGCGTTCCAGGCCGGGGTGCATGCGATGGGGCTGCAGCTCGCAGCGCAGGAAGGATACAGGCTGCCGCAGCTCACGACGATCGCGGTGCCAGCGGGAATCGACGATGTGAAGGTGAGGGCAGAACTGTTACGACTGTTCAATATCGAAATCGCAGCGGGGTTGGGACCGCTTAAGGGGAAGATCTGGCGGGTCGGGCTGATGGGCGAAGGCTCGCGGCGGGAGAACGTGATGTTGGCGCTAAACGCGCTGGAAGAAATTCTCGGCTCGATGGGATTTGAGATCGCGCGGGGCAGAGCCCTGACGGCGGCCGACGATGCGTACAGCGCCGAGGGGACTGGAGCCGGCGAGCCACCGGTCGCGGATTGAATAATCGTGAAGATGTACGATTTCACGCTGGCTCCAAGTCCGCGACGGGTGAGGATCTTCCTGGCAGAGAAGGGGATCGACATCGAGCTGGTGCAAGTCGACATCATGCGCAACGCGAATCGCACGCCTGAATTCTACAAGAAGAATCCGTCGGGCTCGCTGCCGATTCTCGAACTGGACGACGGCAGCTGTCTTTCGGAGAGCGTCGCGATTTGCCGATATTTTGAAGAGCTGCAGCCGGAGCCGCCGCTATTCGGAATCGGGGCGCGCGAGCAGGCGCTGGTCGAGATGTGGAATCGGAGAGTCGAACTCGAAATCTTTGCGCCGGTGGGACACGTATGGTCGCATCTGAGCGAGGTGGCGAAGGGACGCGGGCGGCGGATACCGGAGTTCGGGGAGATTCAGAAGCGAGTGGCAATCGAGCGCATCGCCTGGCTCGACGGCGAGTTGCGGGGCCGCGAGTTCATCGCGGGTGAGCGTTACTCAATCGCGGATATAACGACCCTATGCATGATCGATTTCGCCCGCACAGTTGAGATTAGGATTCAGCCCGAGCAGGCGAACCTGGCACGATGGTATAGCCAGACTTCTGCGCGACCGAGCGCGAAAGCGTAGTCAGTGACTATTCAAACAGTGACTATTCGGAAATAGCCAGTCGATTAGCTATTCGATTAGTTATTCGTCCGAATCCTCTGCATCGCCGTTGCCGTTCGATCCGTTGCCGTTGGCGTCGTCATCGTCGCGCTCCGCCATTCCGGCGACAGCCCGAACCCGTTCTCCGCCGTCGAGCCGCACCAGGTGCACGCCTTGCGCATTGCGGCCGGTGATTCGAACTCCCTTGACGGCCAAACGAATCACTTTGCCGCCGTCGGTTATCAGCATTACCTGGTCGTCGATGCCGACCTGGCGGACGCTGATCACCTTGCCGGTCTTGTCGGTGACGTTCATGGTGATGACGCCCTTGCCGCCGCGATGAGTCAGCCGATAGTCGGAGGCGGGCGTTCGCTTGCCATAACCGAGCTCGGAAACGGTGAGGAGGGTTTCGTCGTCGCGCACGGTGGACATCGAAACGATTTCGTCTTCGACGAGAGTGATAGTCTTGCCATCCTTGACCGGCTGCGATTCGAGTTCCATGCCGACCACTCCGCCGGTGGCGCGGCCCATCGGGCGCGCCTCTTCCTCCTTGAAGCGAATGGCCTGTCCCTCACGGGTCGAGAGCACGATTTGCTGATTGCCGTCGGTGATGCGGACGTCGACGAGCGTGTCGCCGTCCTCGAGATTGATCGCGATGATGCCGGTCGAGCGAATATTTTCATATTCGTCGAGCGCGGTTTTCTTAACGCGTCCGCGGCGGGTCGAGAAAAAGACGAACTTGCTGGCAGTTTCCCGTGGCACGGGAATAAACGCGGACAAAGTTTCGTCGTTGGCGAGACTCAGCAGGTTGGCGATCGAGCGTCCCTTGGCGGCGCGGCCACCTTCGGGCAGCTCGTAAGCCTTGAGTTCGTAGACCTTGCCGGCGCTGGTAAAAAACATCAGGCGGTCGTGAGTCGAGACGCGCTCGAGATGCTCGACGAAGTCCTCTTCAGTGGTGGTCGCACCGATCTTGCCGCGGCCGCCGCGTTTTTGCGTGCGATAAAGTGAGAGCGGGGTGCGCTTGATGTAGCCGCCGTGGGTGACGGTGACGAGGACGTCTTCCTCGACGATGAGATCCTCGACCGAGAACTCGCCCTCGGCTTCGACGATCTGGGTGCGGCGGGGGTCGGCGAATTCTTTTTTTATTTCGTCGAGCTCGCCGGCGATCAGCTTCAGCAATTCTTTTTCGTCGGCGAGAATTTTCTTGTAGCGCGCGATCAGCGCGACGGTTTCCTTGTGCTCGGCTTCGATTTTCTCGCGCTCGAGCGAAGTTAGGCGGCGCAGAGTGAGATCGAGGATTGCCTGCGCCTGCAACTGCGTGAGGCCGAATTGCTTCATCAGGCCGGCGCGCGCGGTCTCCGCATCTTTCGATTTGCGGATGAGACTGATCACGGCGTCGAGGTTTTTGAGCGCGGTCAGCAGGCCGTCGAGGATGTGCAGGCGCGCTTCGGCTTCCTTCAACTCGAAACGCGTGCGCCGCGTGAGCACGATTTTGCGATGCTCGAGAAACGCGACCAGCATCTGGAGCAGGGTCATCTCCTTGGGGCGGCCTTCGTGGATGCCGAGCAAAATGATGCCGTAGCCCTGCTGCATCTGGGTGAGCTTGTAGAGCTGGTTGAGGACGATGCGCGGTTCGGCGTCGCGTTTGAGCTCGATGACGACGCGCATGCCGTCGCGGTCGGACTCGTCGCGAATGTCGCTGATGCCTTCGATGCGCTTGTCGTTGACCAGCTCGGCCATCCGCTCGATCATGCGCGCCTTGTTCACCTGGTAGGGAATCTCGCGAATGATGATCGAGGAGCGCGAACTGCGCTTGTCGGTCTCGATGGCTGCCAGAGCCCGCATGGTGAGAGTGCCGCGGCCGGTGAGGTAGGCCTGGCGAATCGCCTGGCGGCCGAGCAACTGAGCGCCGGTGGGGAAATCGGGGCCGGGAATGATGTCGAGGATTTCTTCGTGCGTGATATTCGGGTTGTTGATGAGCGCCAGCAGCGCGTCGCAAACCTCGCCGAGATTGTGCGGCGGAATGTTGGTTGCCATGCCAACCGCGATGCCATCGGAGCCGTTGACCAGCAGGTTGGGAAACTGCGCGGGCAGAATGTCGGGCTCCATGTGCGAGCCGTCGAAGTTCGGAACGAAGTCGACGGTGTCCTTGTCGATGTCGGCGAGCATGCGCTCGGCGAGACGGGTCAACTTACACTCGGTGTATCGATACGCGGCGGGCGGATCGCCGTCGACAGAGCCAAAATTTCCCTGACCGTCGATGAGCAGGTAGCGCAGGCTGAACGGTTGCGCCATGCGGACGAGCGAATCGTAAACGGCCATGTCGCCGTGCGGATGGTAGCGAGCGAGCACCTCGCCGACGACGGCGGCGCACTTGGTGTAGCGGCGATTCGAGAGCAGGCCGGTGCGAAACATCGCGTAGAGAATGCGGCGATGCACGGGCTTGAGGCCGTCGCGAATCTGGGGCAGCGCGCGTCCGATATTCACCGACATCGCGTAGTCCAGGTAGGACTGGCGCATGTCGTCTTCGATATTCAGCAGCGCGGGTTCGTTGCGATGCGGTTCGTTGCCGTTGGTTTCAGCCATTTAAATCGAGGCTCCCGCAAAGTTCGTGCATTTGAGATGAGGGCTAAGGGCACTGCGGGCGAAACGACGCCCACTGTTGGATCTTCTGCAGCAGCTTGTCGCGATGGAATTCGCGGCGATGCGGCAGCAGGTCGTACGCGAACGCGTCCTCCGGATGCGCGATTCCGGCGAGGTCCAATGCGATGCTCAGAGTTTGCTCGGCGTCACGCGCGTCACGCTCGCAAACGGCGCAATTGGTCGCCATGATGCGAATTTCTTCGTGCAAAGATTCCCTCGATGACATGCGACGCACAATGCTCACGCATCAAAGTTGCGGCTCGTCAGATGTCGAGGTTGCGGACGTTGAGCGCGTTCTCTTCGATGAACTGTCTGCGTGGCTCGACCACGTCGCCCATCAGGGTGCCAAAGATTTCCTCGGCTTCCTCGCGCGATGAAATCTGCACTCGCAGCATCGCGCGCGTCTCCGGATCCATCGTGGTCTCCCAGAGCTGACCTGGATTCATCTCGCCCAACCCTTTGTAGCGCTGGATGTCGACGCCTTTTTGCCCCGCCGCGAGCACCGCTTCCGCCATTGCCTTGAGCGTGTCGACGGTGGATTCGCCCTCGCCAATCTTCAGCTTGAACGGCGCTTTGATCGCGTCCAGCTCCGGGCCGAGCTTGCGAATCTCACGCAGCTCGCCGCTGTGCAATAGCGTCAAATCGACGACCGTCGGGGGCGTCGCGCCATTTTGCGAATGGCTGAACACCGCGCGCCAGTGCGCTTCGCCGTCAGGCTCGAGCTTATACACCAGGTTGTCGTTCTTTGAGTCCTTGCGAATTGCCTCGGCCATCTGCTTCGCGGCTTTCTCGGATTCGAAGTTCTCGTCGTCGATAGTCTTGTCGGCCGCCAGCTTGGCCAGCGTCGTGATGATAGCGCGCTCTTTCGAGCGCCGCTCGAGCGCCTCGTACATCTTCTCGAAGTAGAGCGCCTTGCGGACCAGTGTCTTCAATGACGCACCCTTGAGCTCGCGCGCGTCTTTGCCCTTGCCCGCTTCGAACGTCACCGCCTCGGCGCCGAGATCGGTAAGGTAATCTTCGAGCGCGGTTTCGTCCTTGAGATAACGCTCGGTCTTGCCCTTCTTCGCTCGGAACAGCGGAGGCTGCGCCACATACAGATAGCCGTTTTCGATAATTTCGATGAACTGGCGAAAGAAGAACGTCAACAACAGCGTGCGGATGTGCGAGCCGTCGACGTCGGCGTCGGTCATGATGACGATGGTGTGATAGCGCAGCTTCGTCAGATCTTTGTCGTTGCCGATTCCCATGCCGAGTGCCGTGATCAGGATGCGCAATTCCTGCGACGAGAGCATCTTGTCGATACGTGCGCGCTCGACGTTCAATATTTTTCCGCGCAGCGGCAGAATCGCCTGGGTCTTGCGGTCGCGGCCCTCTTTTGCCGTCCCGCCTGCCGATGCGCCCTCGACCAGGTACAGCTCGCTGCGCGCAGGGTCGCGCTCCTGGCAATCGGCGAGCTTGCCCGGCAGGGAGCCCGAATCGAGCGCACCCTTGCGCCGCACGAGGTCCTTGGCTTTGCGTGCGGCCTCGCGGGCCGTGGCGGCTTCGACCGCGCGCGCTACGATCTTTTTCGCGGCCGGCGGCGTCTTTTCGAGGAACTCGCCGAGCTTCTCGTTCACCAGCCCGGAAACGATTCCTTCAACTTCGGAGTTGCCGAGCTTGGTCTTGGTCTGACCTTCAAACTGCGGCTCAGCGATCTTGATGCTGACAATTGCGGCGAGACCCTCGCGAGTGTCGTCGCCCTCGAGCCGCATGTCTTTATTTTTGAAGAGATTGTTCTTGATCGCGTAGTTGTTGATCGTTCGCGTCAGCGCCGACTTGAGTCCCGACAGATGCGTCCCGCCCTCGGCGGTATGAATGTTGTTGGCGTAAGTAAAAATCACCTCGTGGATGGCATCGGTCCACTGTAGTGCGACTTCGACGTCGACGCCGTCGCGCACGCCCTTGAAGAAAATCACATCGTGAATTGCTTCATTGCTCTTGCTCAGCGTCGCGACGTACTCGGCGATCCCGCCCTCATAGTGAAACTCTTCGGTCTTGTTGATTCGCTCGTCGCGCAGCCGTATTCGCAGGCCCGCGTTGAGGTACGCCATCTCGCGCAGGTAGCGCGCGATGATTTCGTACTTGAACTTCACCTCGGGAAAAATTTTCGAATCGGGCGTGAAGGTGGTCTTGGTGCCCTTGCTGTCGGTCTTGCCGCGTTCTTCGACCTTGGTCTTCGGAAGTCCGCGCTCGTAGCGCTGAAAATAAATTTTGCCGTTCTTATGAACTTCTACTTCGAACTCGTCGCTAAGGGCGTTGACCACCGATGCGCCCACCCCGTGCAACCCGCCCGAAACCTTGTACGCGCTCTTTTCGAACTTGCCGCCGGCGTGAAGCACAGTGTGCACGACTTCCAGCGCCGAGCGCTTTTCCGTCGGATGCATGTCGACCGGGATTCCGCGCCCGTTATCCTCGACCGAAATTCGATCGTCGCTCAAAATCACGATGTTGATCTCGGTGCAGTAGCCGGCCAGCGCTTCGTCAACCGAGTTGTCGACTATTTCGGTGACAAGGTGATGCAATCCCCGTTCAGCGGTATCGCCGATGTACATTCCGGGACGTTTGCGAACTGCTTCGAGCCCTTCGAGAACCTTGATGGACTCGGCGCCATAGCCGTCTGACGATTGTTTATTTGCCATAGAAAAAGACGAGCGATGGACTACCTTTCCGCCTCACCACCACCACAAAAAATTGTATCGGTCTGTGAGAAAAAAGTAAAGCAAAAGTTGACTTCCGTACGACACTAATCAAACGATATTTGAACTTAGCCCCTGTGGATAGAAAAATAGCCAGTCAGCGTGGGTTTTCTGCGCTCTTCACGTGTCGATTCAGGAGGGTTTTATTAAAAGCGGCAAGTGACTACAACAGAACGTTATTATAGGAAATCAAGTGCGTGCACTACCGGCTCCAGTGTTGGTCAAAATCATCCACAATTTCTCACTGACAGGCGCGTTGAATTCCGTCGAAAAATTGCCACCACATTTCGAGCGAACGCTCGACCGCGGCCCACACTTTTGCGCGCTCGATTTCGCTCATCGGCGTGTGACTCAGGATGTTGTCACCGACGTCGCTGTGGTCGCGATCGGCGATTTCATGCACGTCGAAAAATGCGACCTGTTCCCGGGATAGCCCATAGTTCTTTTCGAGTGCGCGCGCGAACGGCGCGAAGTTGCCCGGCACCTGGCCTTCCGCGGCGAGATTGATCGCGCCGATTCCCTCTGCGAACGAGCGATCCTTGGTCGATAGTTCGAACCAATCGATCAACGCCGCCGTCGACGGAAATGCCTTGCCATGGATCATGTCGTCGCGGCTGAGCCCAAGTCCGAGTCCAAGGCGGATGAACAACTCGGGATGCGGCGCGCTGCCAGAAATTTTTCCCGTCTCCTCTTCGTACAGACTCTCTGCCAGCTTCAACCGCTCCTCAGCATTGAAGCATCGCGAATGCAACGCGCTCAGGGCACGCGGGAATTCACGCACCTGCAGAAAGAACTGAACCGCGAAATTGCACATTCCGGCCTGCGAGACCTGCCCGTCGGCGATTCGATGCCAAATCGGATGCCGCCCGAAAGAGCGACGCTCTTTCACCATCGCGAAAATCTCGCGCACGAAGCCGTCATTCGCAGCCATGGCTACACCTCATACCGGCGAATGTACGAGAGCGCGGATGGAATGTGAAGCGAAGCGCGTCGCAGGAATCGAATGCGGGGCTGCGCAGCCCGCATTCGATTTCGACTCCGCTAGTCGACCTGCCGCAAGTCCGCGAGCATCTCCTGGGGGCCGACGTAGCCGACTTTGCGCTGTAACACTTTGCCCGTCGAATCAATCAGCATCGTCGTCGGCACGCCCTGGATTTCGTACTTGCTGGTCAGCTCTTCAGTCTTCTTGTCCTGCGCGGTCAGATTCGCCTTCATCGCGACGAAGCGTTTGGCCTCGTTGACGACGGATGGATCGATAAAGGTCGAATGTTCCATCTCGCGGCACGGGATACACCAGTCGGCACTGAAATCTATCAATACCGGCTTGCGATCCATGGTCGCTGCTGCCAGCAACTCGGTGGTGAATGGCTCGAAACGAAGTTTCTCAGGAGCCTGTCGCGGATAGATCATGAAGGCGAGCGCCGCTACTGCTACGACTCCGAGCGCCGATCTCATCACGAGGAACGGACGCCAGCTTCTGCCCTCGCGCGAAATGAAGCCGAGATAGATGCCCACTCCAACCGCATAGTAAGGCAGTATTCGTGTCATCAGGTTGTTCGGCACGACGGTGTCGAGAAAGTAGAGCGCGAGTCCTACGAGCACGAAGCCGAAAAGATGCTCGACCCAGGTCAGCCATTCGCCCGAGCGCGGCAGGCGGCGAATGTGCCCGGCCGCCATCGCAAGCCCGATGTACGGAACGCCAAGTCCCAGCGCCAGTGTGAAGAACAGAGCGAAACCGAAAAGCGCGCTACCGCTCTTTTCCACCATCAGCAGCAAGCCCAGCACAATTGGCCCAATACATGGCGCTGCAACCACGCCCATCCCCAGGCCCATCAGCAATGCGCCGGCAAAGCCGGGATGAGCGGCGCCCGCGCGCTGGAGCAGCCACTGCGGCGGCTGGAGCACGAACAGACCGAAACTCGACGCGGCGAGAGTCAGCAGCATGATTGACAGCGCGATCAGCACGAACGGATTGCGCATCGCGGCGCCGAACAATCCGCCCGACATCGCGACGGCGACCCCGACCGCCGAGAACATGAGCGCGATTCCGAGCACGAATACGATCGCCAGGTACATTACGCGGCGATGGCCGCCGCCCTGGTTGCCGAAGTACGCAATCGTCACGCCGATAAGCGGATACACGCACGGCGTCAGATTCAGTGCGAGGCCACCTAGAAATACCGCGAGGAAGCCAAGGAACCATCCATGATTGAGAAAGGCGTGTTCGATTGCGCTGCTGGAATCATCGCTGCCGCCGAAGCCGTTGCCTGAGGCAGCTCCGGTATCTCCTCCGAGGGCGCCCGCAGCAGCTCCAGCAGTGGCTAGTGCGACTGTCGTGCTGACGGAAGCCGGCCGCAGGCATTCGTTATTGTTGCAGCCCTGGTAGTCGATAGTAACCTTGAGCGTATCGCCAGGCTTCGGCGCAAAATCCGCGGACGCTTTGAGCGGCACTTCAAATTTGATATCGCCACCGAACACAGAGATCTTATCGCCGCCGGGGACATCGAGCGTCATCGTTTCCGCAGCCGGGTACTTGATTGTGCCAGGTGTCACGGTGACCGGCCCGCTGACCTCGAGCTTGGTCGGGATATAGTCTTCGCTAAACGGCTTGTCCGAATTTATGTGCCATTGCGGAATAACCGTGGCGGCGACTCTAAGCGTGCTCGAGCTGCCTGCCTTTAGCGGAGGATCGATCGTGGCGGAGTTTATTTTTACCAGTTCATTGGCCTTGACCGCCTGCGCAGCTGGCACTGCAAGCAAAGATACGGCAAGGAAAACTCCAGCCAGCAGCACGCCTGGTGAGAACAATCGAGAACTACGGATCATGATTTACCGAGAGTAAAACCGTGCGAGCAGCGCCGCGGTTCCTTAGCGAGGTACATCTACTTGGCGGCAGCGGTTAGCTTGCCGTTGGTCGAAAGGGGAACCGAGCCCACGATTTCCAGTCCGTAGCCCGGCAGATTGGCCAGCCGCGGTGTCGCATCCGACATGATGATCATTTTGCGTACACCGACGTCGCGCAAAATCTGGGCGCCGATTCCGTAATCGCGGAAATCCGCCTCCGGTGTGTTGGCCCGCGTGGTTGCGCGCCGCGCCGGACGGCCGCCGTCGAAATCCGACGCCAGCGCGTTGGATTCGCGCTTGAGATACAACAGCACGCCTTCGCCCGCCGCCGAAATTCGTTCCATCGCGGAGCGCAGCAGATTGCGGGTGTTGCGAACCGAATAGCCGAACACGTCGCCGGGCAGATACTCGCGATGCGCCCTCACCAGGATCGGCTTTTTCGGATCGACCTTTCCCATCACCAGCACCAGGTGCTCCGTATAGTCGACCAGGTTGCGATAAACGATCGCGCTGAATTCACCGAACGCCGTCGGCAGCTTGGCTTCCGCAATTCGCTGGACCATCGTCTCGTTGCGGAGCCGGTACTCGATGATGTCCGCGACGGTGACTATCTTGAGACCGTGCTGCTTGGAGAACTCGACCAGGTCGTCGCGCCGCGCCATCGTGCCGTCTTCTTTCAAAATCTCGCAGATGACGCCTGCTGGTTTGAGTCCTGCAAGACGCGCCAGATCTACGGCACCCTCGGTCTGACCCGTGCGGACCAGCACGCCGCCGTCGCGCGCCCGAAGCGGATAGACGTAGCCGGGGGTAATGAACTCGGCGCCGCTGGCGTCCTCGCGCACCGCCTGCAAAATCGTGGTCGAGCGGTCCTGCGCCGAGATTCCAGAGCCCGACGCACGCCGCGCAGTAATTGCCGTCGTGAACGCGGTGCCGAGCGGCGCCTGGTTGTCGCCAATCATCATGCTGAGCCCGAGCCGATCTATTCGCTCGGCCGACATCGGCAGGCAGATCAGCCCGCGCCCGAACTTAGCCATGAAGTTGACGGCCTCGGGGGTAGCCTTTTCGGCCGCCATGCACAAGTCGCCTTCGTTTTCGCGCTGTTCATCATCCATCAGGATGATCATGTGACCGCGCCGAGTCTCTTCGAGCGCTTCCTCGATCGAAATGAAGGGCGCGCGGGCTTTCTTGCGGGGACTTATCTCACCAAACATTCTGCGGCTCTCGCTAAACTCTTACTCAACTATATACCGCCAGCCAAGCACACTAGAACGCCCGCGCGATGCTATCTTGGACGGCGTGGCGGCGGAAATTACTACAGCAGTTCTGCTGGCGGCGGGGCGCGGTAAAAGGCTGGGCGATCTTACGGCGCGAACCCCGAAAGTATTGCTCGATATCGCCGGCGCGCCGCTGATTTCGCACATCACGGACGTGCTCGCGAGCGCGGGCCTGTCGCAGTTCATCGTCGTCTCGGGATATCTGCACTCGCAGATCGAAGAATGGGCGAAAACGTATCAACGCGAAAATCCGGGAATCAAAATCACCACGGTCAGGCAGCCGGAATTGAACGGAACCGGCGGCGCGTTGCTCGCGGCGAAGACGCACCTCGCGGGACATCAGCGCTTTGTCTTCGGATGGGGCGACATCCTGATGGACCGCGCGAACTACCCGCGCTTTCTCCATCACGCGCGCAACGACGAATACGATTTGATGCTGGCAGTGAATCGCGTCAAGGATCCGTTTCGCGGCGCCGCCGTTTACCTCACCCCGCACATGATGGTCGAGCGGCTCGATGAAAAACCGGCGCCCGGAACCGCGAAGACCGAATGGAACAACGCGGGCCTTTTCGCCACCGACCAGATTGTTTTCGACTACCTGGCGCGGCTCGAGCCGTCGGTGCGCGGAGAGCTCGAAGTTCCAGGCGCAATCGCGCAAATGATCGCCGACAACCGCATCGTGCGCGCCGTCGATATTCGAGGATTCTGGAGTGACGTCGGTACTGCTGAAGACCTCGAGAAGGCGCGGGCGTGGTTCAAGCCGAAGAGGAAGCGGCGATGAGTCTGCCCGACGGATGGGACCGCGACGAACTTGCGCGTGCCGCCCAAATCGGCCATCAACTTCGGCTCGATGCTGACGCGCGAATCTTTGCGGCGCGCGCGCCGGGCCGCGTAAATCTAATCGGCGAGCATACGGATTACAGCAACCTGCCGGTGCTGCCGGTCGCTATCGATCGATCCACAATCGTGGTCGCCACCGCCAATGAGACCGGCGAAATAGAAGTGTCGAATGCCGATCGCGGGTGGCCGTCGCGTCGTTTCGCAATCGAACGGCAGATCCCACCTCACGAGGCGGGCGATTGGGTGAACTACGTGAAGGCCGCGATCCAGGGAGTCATCGATCGCTTCGCTGGCCACAGAAAATGGCGCGGTGCATCGATGGTCGTCGAGGGCCGCGTGCCGCCTGCTGCGGGTCTGTCGTCCTCGGCCGCGCTTACGGTTTCGACCGCGATGGCGTTCATGGCGATCAACCAAATCGAAATCGACCCGCTCGAGGCCGCGACCATGGTCGCGCGCAGCGAGTGGTACGTGGGGACGCGCGCGGGCGGGATGGACCAGGCGGCATCGATTCTCGGACGTCGCGACCACGCGCTGTTCATCGAATTCGACCCGCTGCGCGCGCGTGCGGTGAAGATGCCGGCGAATGCGGCGCTCGTTGTCGCCGACAGCAGGGAAATCGCGGACAAGTCGGGCAAGGTGCGCGAGGAGTACAATCGGCGCGTCGTCGAATGCTCGTTGGCGGCCCGAATTCTCGGGCGCGCGCTGAAGGTCGACGGAGTGAGGATTCTTGGCGACGTGGTTCGTGCGTCACCTGGATGGAACGCGGCGGACCTCGTCGAGAAACTTGCAGCAACGTCGCCGGCCAAACTCGGCGCGGATTTGAAGGAGGCCGCGAAAATTCTTGGCGTCACGCAATCGATGCTCGAGGTCGAGTTGCTCGGTAAGGGGTCGAGTCGAATCGTCCTTGATACCAACCGTCCGCTGGAAATTCTCAAGCGTGCGCGACACGTCTTGCGCGAGACCGAGCGGGTGATTCACGCGGCGGACGCGCTCGAAGCAGGGCGCCTCGATGAAATGGGCACTCTGATGAACGCGTCGCATCAGAGTCTCGCTGACGACTTCGAATGCAGCACGCGTCGCCTCGACGAAATCGTGAAATGTGCGCGGCGCGGCGGCGCGCTCGGTGCGCGGCTGACGGGCGCGGGTTTCGGTGGTTCGATCGTCGCGCTTTGCGACGTAGCAAGCGCGGAGGCGGTGATCGAATCGATCGATCGAGGGTACTACGCGAAGGTCGCCCCGGGCGCGCCGGCGGAAAATTGGCGAGCCGTGTTACATGCAAGCTCAGGCGCGAGCGTGATCGAGTTGCGGTCTAAGGCGTAAGACGGAGAATGCGAGCGGAATGCGGCGGGAGATCGAACGAATCGAATATTTCGATCCTCTCATCGAAAGCGAGATCAAGCGCGGCTATTTGACCAGCGCCCATCTTTAAATCAGACGTCTGCACGCGGGCCGCCAAGTCTCCCCGATTCAGAATCATCGCGATCGCTCCGCCGTCGGCGGTCTCGGTGATCAGACCGCGGACATCGCCGGTGGTCATCAGATCGAACGCAAGAACTGGTTCGCGCACGGAGTTGGAGTCGATCTCGGCAGCGATTTGCGCGACTGCGCGGAACAACTTTCCGGCCTCTGCGTTGAGCAGGCTCATGTCATCGGAAATGAGCAGCATCCCGCCGCTGCCGACGATGGTTGCGGCCAGCGCGGCGCGCTCATCGGCGGTGAGGCGCGTTTCACGCGCTCGTAGCATCAGGCAGTCAGGGTCGTTCAGCCACAGACGGCGATGCATGAAGCTGCGCGCGATGATCGCGTCCAGGGCATAGACAGTCGACGGGTCGCCGGCTCCCGAAGCGGTCGAGCCCCAGAATGGGGAAACGTCGGGGCCAATGCGCATGCCGTCAACGACTCCGATCGCCTGGCCAATCGGACAGCCGCACCCGAGAATGAACGCGTCGTCTCCAGCGCCGGCGCGGATAGCCTCGAGGCCGTGGCGCAGGGTTTCACCGCGGGTAAGATTCGGGTCGTGACGCCGGCCAGGCGCGGCGGCAGCGTAGAGAAAATCGAGTTTCAGATACTTGAAGCCAAAGTCGCGGGTGAGCCGCGCGAAGAGATGGCGCAAGTGTGCGCGAAACGCTGGATTGCTCGCGTCCAGCGCGTAGGCGAACTTGTCGTCGCTGGTGGCCCAATTCGGGTTGCGGCCAGCGCGAACAGGCTCGCCGGTGTCGGCATGCATGATGAACCAGTCGGGATGATCGGCCATCAGGCGAGAGTCGCGCGCAGCAAGGAACGGCGCTGTCCAGATGCCGGCCTTGAAACCTGCGGCGCGAATTTCATGGGCGATTTTCTTGAGACCGCTCGGAAACTTGTCGTTGCCAGTGTCCCAATCGCCGAGCGCCGACTGAAAGCCGTCATCGAGCTGGATCACGTCGAGCGGAAACTCCGCGCGCATCGCCTCGAGTGACTTCAGATTGGCGCGCAACGCGTCTTCGGTGATCGCGTGAAAGTAGTGGTACCAGGAGCACCATCCGCGCTGAAACGGCGCGCTTATCCGCGCGTTCATCCATCGCCCGGCTGCGTCGGCCCATCTCGCTGCGAGGCGCGCGGTGGATTCGTCAGCGGAGGCGGCGATGAATAGCGCGTCGAGCTCGCGACGCGCACCGGGCGCAAGGCTCACGTCGTCGAGAATCGCACGGGCGGAGATTTTTTCGGGGCTCGAGATCGTCAACGTTGACAGCGAAGTGGCCGTCCCGATGAATCCCGCGAGGACGCGACCAATCGTGGAACTACTTTCGACGATCGTAAACAGTTCAGAAGTATTCGCCTCCGAAAATTCAGGCGGCCGAGTCACCTCGCTTTGGTGATTGACGCGCGTGATGAAATGCGCGGCGTCCCGCGGATGCGTTCGCGAGGCGCCTACCTCGTGGCCGGCCGATGCGCTCCATGATTGGTATCCATGCTTGAAAAATCGCGCGGGAGTGGACGGTGCGAAGCCGGTTGCGATCTCGAATACGGCGGATGTAAGTCGAACCGCGTCGACGCCGCGATTGGCGACGGCGGTCCGCACAATGACACCGTCAAGCGCGTGCTCGATTCGAGCGTAAATGGCGACACCGTCGACAGTGTCGCTCGATTCGTGCACGGCGAAAGGTGCGCCAAGCTCGAGCGCGCGCGACTTACCGGCCGCGTCGATGAAGCGCAGCTCGATTCGCGAGAGCGATGCGTTGTTCACGCGGCTGAGCGTTGCAAAGAGGACGCATCGCGGCAAGGCACTCGATTGCTGAAATCATGTCTGGCAAAATAATGGAAGTTCACAAATTTTGTTCGAGCCGGCGTTGAATCCCCAGCGCGAGGCAAGCGTGCGGGCCGCCGGCGTCGCTTTGGATTGCGGAGATAAAGGTCATCGACACTGTCCCGGAGATAGAGGCTGCTGAGGTTGACGAGGCGGGCGGTGACGTTCCTGCGCAGGATAGCTGGGGCGGCAGACTGACGGCGTTCCGCGCGCTGCGGCATCGCAATTTCAGGCTCTTTTTCGTCGGCCAGCTGATCTCGCTGATCGGCACCTGGATGCAATCGGTCGCGCAGGCATGGCTGGTGCTGAAGCTCACCAACTCGTCGCTGATGCTCGGCGTCGTCGCATTCGCCAGCTACATGCCAATCGTCGTGGTCGCGTTGTTCGCCGGCGTGGTCGTCGACCACGTTGATCGCCGCCGCCTGATTATCGGCGCGCAGACACTCCTGATGCTTAGCGCGTTCGTGCTCGGCATTTTGACCTGGGCCGGAGCGGTCAAAGTTGAATACGTGATCGCGCTGGCCGCGCTCAACGGTCTCGTGAGTTCGTTCGATATGCCTGGGCGCCAGGCGTTCGTGGTCGAAATGGTTGGCCGCGAGGATCTGCCCAATGCTATCGCGATGAACTCGATGATCTTCAACGGCGCGCGAATGATCGGCCCGGCGATCGCGGGACTCTCGATCGCGGTGATCGGAGTAGCAGGCTGCTTCATGCTCAACGGCGTCAGTTATCTCGCCGTAATCTGGAGCCTGTTCGAAATGGCATTGCCGCGCCGCGAGCGTCGGGCATTTGGCGCGTCGATGATGCGTCAGGTGCGCCTGGGACTCTCTTACGTCTGGCACCATCGGCCGACGCTCTGGCTGCTGGTGCTGGTCGCGATCAACATGGGAATCGGCATGCAGTACTCGGTGCTGATTCCCGTGTTCGCGCGCGACCTGCTGCACGTGGGCGCGCATGGCTACGGCTTCCTGATGGCGGCGCAGGGGCTCGGCGCAGTGATAAGCGCAATCGTGATGAATTCGCGCTCGGCAGCGCCCAGAGCGCTGCGTCAGAACCTCGTCTTCGGCATTTTCTGCATGGCGATCGCGACCGCCGGCTTTGGCGTGTCGACCTCGATGACGCTTTCGCTGCTCGCGCAGCTCTTCATCGGTGTCGGATTGATGAATCACATGGTGACCACCAACACGCTCTTGCAGATGTTCGTCACCGACGAGCTGCGCGGGCGCGTTATGAGTATCTACACCTTGTCATTCATCGGCACCGCGCCGCTTGGTAGCCTGGCGGTCGGCTTTATCGGTGAGCATGCGAGCCCGCGCGCCGCCGTAATGTTCTGTGCGGCATTCTCGCTGCTGTGCGGATTTATCCTGCTGACGAAATTGAAGTTACTCGCGCACGCTCAAGAAGAGATCGAGGAGGCGGCGACGTAATGGTTGCGGTTGCGCCGGGGACTGGCGCTCTCTGATAATCATCCCGCCGTGCCGAAGCATTCAAAGAAAATCCAGGTCGCTAAATCAGATGCGCTCGCCGAAGCTATCCGCGCGCTGCCTCCGGTGGGCGAATGCCTGCTAGCGGCGGAGGCCAATCCCGCACTCGCCGGCCTCAGCCGCAGCTATCTCAAAGTGATGGTGCAGCGTGCGCAGGCGGAGCTGCGTGCCGCGATCACTTCGGGCGGCGACGCGCGTCCGCGCGATCGCGCTGCGATGATCGACGTGATCGTGCGCTCAGCAGAGCGCGCCTGTGCGGCCGATGAGCCTGCGCTCAGGACGGTCGTGAATGCGACCGGCGTCGTGCTGCATACGAATCTTGGACGCGCAATTCTCGCGGAGTCGGCGATCGAGGCGGTCGAGAATGCGGCGCGGTCGGCGGTCAACCTGGAGTACAATCTCGAAACCGGCGGCCGCGGCGATCGGGACACGATCGTCGAGGACGAGATCTGCGCGCTGACGGGAGCCGAGGCTGCCACCGTCGTGAACAATAACGCTGCGGCGGTAGTGCTCGCGCTCAACTCGCTGGCCGAGGGCCGCGAAGTGATCGTCTCGCGCGGCGAGATGATCGAAATCGGCGGATCGTTTCGATTGCCAGACGTGATGGCTAAGAGCGGCGCGATTTTGCGTGAGGTCGGGACGACCAACCGCACGCATCCGAGTGACTATGCCGATGCGATCGGGCCCCAGACCGCGCTGCTCCTGAAGGTACATCCGTCGAACTACCGCGTCGTCGGATTCACCAGCGAAGTCACGCTGGCAGACCTGGTGGAAATCGGCCGCGCCCGCGGAATCGAGGTGATGGAAGATCTTGGCGCGGGGGCGCTGGTCGACCTGACGCAATTCGAAATTCCGCGCGAGCCGATTGTACGCGAGCGGATCGCGGCGGGCGCTGCCATAGTCAGCTTTTCGGGCGACAAGATTCTTGGCGGTCCGCAGGCGGGCGTGATCGTCGGCCAGCGCGCTTCCATCGATCGAATCAAGCGCAATCCGCTGAAACGCGCGCTCCGATGCGACAAGCTGACGCTCGCGGCGCTGGCGGCGACGCTGCGGCTTGTATCTTCGCTCGAGCGACCTGGTTCACGAGCTGCCGACTTTGCGAATGCTGTCACGGCGTGCGAGTGAGATCGGCGCTATCGCGCCGCGTGCGCGCGAGATCGTGGCGGAGCGGCTCGGTAACGGCTATGCGGTCGAGATTGTCGATGCGGCTTCGCAAGTCGGCTCGGGCGCGATGCCGATCGAGGAACTGAAGTCAGTTGCGCTGCGCGTGAGCCATCCGGCTAAATCTGCCAATGCGATCGCGGCGATGTTTCGGCGCGCGCGAATTATCGGGCGGGTGTCTGATGATTCGTTCTATCTCGATCTACGGATGATCGAGGATCCTGCGGTCTTCGCCGTGAAGCTGGAAACTGGCTAGCACTATTGTTAAACCTCGCGCGCAGGAGCCGTTTGCAGGGGTGAAAACCATGAAGTTTGGAACCTTTTTGTATCAGACCTCGCCCAACAGTATCGCGTCGGTCGCGCGCAAGGCCGAGGAGAGCGGCTTCGAGTCGCTGTGGATCCCCGAGCACATCATTTTGCCGGTAACCTACCGCTCGCCGTATCCGTATTCTTCTAGTGGAAAGATGGGCGCGCCGCCGGAGACGCCGCTGCACGACCCGCTGCTCGCGCTGGCGTATGTGGCCGGCGTAACCTCGAAGATTCGGCTGGCGACCGGAGTTTTCGTGCTGCCGATTCGCAACGCATTTACCACTGCCAAGGCGGTCGCCAGTCTCGACGTCCTGTCGGGCGGACGATTCATTTTCGGCGTCGGAATCGGTTGGCTCGAGGAAGAGTTCGAGGGCGTCGGGATGAACTTCAAGGATCGCGCGCTCCGAACGCGAGAGTATCTCGCTCTGATGAAGGAGCTGTGGACCCAGGACTTGCCCAAATATCAGGGCAAGACCATCGGGGTCGAAGGGTTCAAGATGATGCCCAAGCCGGCGCAAAAACCGCATCCGCCGATCGTGTTCGGCGGCAACACCGAACCCTCGCTCAAGCGGGCGGCGAAACTCGGCGACGGCTGGTACGGAATTGCGGAGGGTAACGACCAGCTCGCGGCGACGATCAAGCGGCTAAGAGAGCATGAGCGGGCGGCTGAGCGGAAGACAGCGCTCGAGCTGACGGTGAGCAAGCTGCGCGAGCCATTGAAGCCCGGCGATATCGAGAGATTCGCCGAGATGGGCGTGTCGCGAGTGATCGTCGCGCCGGGCGCGACCACGCGGGATCATCTCGCGTCGATGGAGAAGTTCGGCGCCGAGGTGATCGCGAGGCAATGATCGCCATGTCGCAATTCACGCGGAAATCGTCGAAACTTGCGCCGGAGGATTCCTGACCAACATGAAAAGGTGCCCGCGCTGCGAAAAAACTTACCCCGACTCGGAAACGTTTTGCGACGCTGACGGAACCGCGCTGGTGCAGGCGGGTCCCGCCTTTGCCGAAAGCGCAGTATCGGCGGGTGAGGGCGAGCAGATAGAGTGCCCAGTCTGCGGCGGCAAGGCGCAGCCCGGCGAGTTGATCTGCAACTTTTGCGGAGCGCGACTAGGAGTGGAATCTGCTGCGGAGCAATACACACCGCCTCCGTCGCGGCCGGTAACCTCGCGCGCTCCCACATCGGTGCGGAGCAGTCCGTCGCCGTCGACGCGTATCACGGGCACCATGCCGGGCGACGACGGTGAAAGAGAAGGCCGCGGAATATTCGGCGTCCTCGGATATTTAATCGCGGCGATCGTCGCGCTGGGCGGTGGCGCATGGCTTGCGCTTCATCTCAGTAACAAGGCGGCGGAAGCGCCGGTGGCTAATGCGTCGCCGGCCGCGGTCGCGTCGCCCGCAGCGGCAGCCGCGCCTACCGGGCCGCTGGTTGCGTTGGCGAATGCGATGGGAGTGCAGGTCACCGGAGAATCGGCGATGGCGCCGGAGCGCAACCAGGAGACGGCGCGGAAATTCTTCGAAGATCACAAGGATGGATTGTTGGACAGCTACGAGCATGCGCTGGCGGGTGACACTACTTTGCGCAACGCGATGCTCGTGCGAATCAGGGTGCTGCCCAACGGCAGCGTGGACGCGGCTTCTATTCGGACGTCGACCAATCCGAACCCGGCGTTCGACGCCGAAGTAGTGAAGGACGTCTCGGCGTGGAATTTTCCGCCCTTCAGCGGCAGCCAGGTCGAAGTCGACTACCCTATGATTTTCACCAACGACCCCGCGAGCAGGGACTCGCTCGAGTCGCAGCTAAGCTCGAAGGTGGCGGGACTGAGTCCGACCGAGGCGCCTGAATATGCCAGCTCGCCCCCGTCGCCCGAATCGTCCGCGGCCGCATCGGAAGCGGCAAGCGAGCCGACGCCGGCTGCGGTCGAGACACCGGCTGCGGTAGTCGCGCCTGCGCCGCCGCCACCACGACGGCATCATGTGGCTGCCAGGCACACGCCGGTGCCGCCGCCGCTGACCTTGCAGCAGCGCGTCAAGCAGGTGCTGGCGTCGAATCCGCGCACGCGGCGGGTGGACTGTTATACCAGCGGCAGCACGGTGACGATTTTCGGCAAGGTGTTTGACGCGGACGCCAAGCTCTACACGGAAAAGATCGTGCGACAGGTACCTGGTGTCGGCAACGTGATAGATTCGCTCTCGACCGACACCGCCGACTGGCAGGCGCGACAGGCGGCGATCGCCTCGCAACTCTATGCCGCGGGGCTAAGCACAGTGACGGTGAAGGTGATCGGGCACGATGCCTACCTCGACGGCACGGTCAAGACCGATGCGCAAAAGCAGCAGGCGGTGACGATCACCGAAAACGCGTCGACGGTGCATGTGGCGGGGAATCTGATAAGGGTGGTCCCCGGAAACATGTTCGGATTCTGATTACGCGCGAGTGAGATGAAAGTTCGCAGGGTGTGATTTACGCAGCGTGGCGTGTTACTATTGACACGCTTCGAGCCGAACGCTTATATGGCGGAAAGAGCGCGGCACAGGGGCGCTCTTACTCCAGGAGGATTCTACTTTCCATGGCTGATGCAGCACCGACTACACCCAAAGAAATCTTCGCGGCGATGCCCAGTCGCTTCAACAAGGACGCGGCGAAGGGATTGAATGCGACATACCAGTTCGACCTCTCGGGCGATAATGGCGGCAAGTGGCACGTAGTCATCAACAATGATACGTGCACAGTCAAAGAAGGACCGGCCCCGTCACCGAGCATCACGATTTCGATGACCGCGCAGGACTACGTTGATATGACGACCGGCAAGCTCAACGGTCAGGTCGCATTCATGAGCGGCAAACTGCGAATTGCCGGTGACATGGGTCTCGCGCTGCGAATGCAGAGTTTGTTTTCGTAAACGTGAATCGAAGACACCAATGAATTGAACGCCGGCCGGAGCTGCGACCAGCCCGGCCGGCGGAAAATCTGCCTGAATAATCCCCGACAAAAACCATTCCAAGCCGAAACGCGCCGATAAAACTCAGATTCGGTACGCAGTCGAGACATAACCTTATCCACTGATTTAACGATTCCAGGCTGCCGCGAAAGCGAGCGCCGATTACTGCTAGCACATCAATTTCGAGACTAAAATTCTGTTTCATTAACAGTCCTAAGTAAGGAGGACAAATCCACGTCACAGGAAGAGAGAACGCAAATGAGTTCCGCGGAGTTTGAGGGTGACCTCAACAAGGAAAGCGGAGAATCGACCGAGGACGGCCAGGACAACGATTCGCTGGCCTCAAAACTGTCGAAGGAGCTCACCAACTGGCGGCGCAAGCGCACCTCGTCGTCGCGGCCACGGAATTCTGACGGACCGAGCCAGAACTTTTCGTCAGAGCCCGCGCGCACGATCAAGGTTCGCGGACACGAGACTTTGGTTGTTCGCAAACCGAAGCTCGCCGGCAAGACCCCCACAAACACAAATCACACACCAAATAATCAGTAGCCGGCCAGGCAGTTGCCCGCGGATGTGGGGTTGGGCGTGAGGCGGCGCTAGGAGCGGAAGACTTCGACTGGCATTTCTCGCGATGCTTGCCGGGCCGGATAGACGGTAGCGAGCAGGCACAGAAGCATCGAGGCCAGTGCAACCGCGGCGAAGTTCGACGGCGCTACCGCGATCGGCAGCGTCGAGATGCCGTAGATCTCGCGCGGGATGTGAATGAACTGGTATTGCGCCAGCAGGAAGCATCCTGAGGCGCCCAGGATCAGTCCGGCGACGGTTCCCACAGCGCCGACGATCAATCCCTTCAGCACGAATATCAGGCGCACGTCGCGCCGCGTTGCACCCATCGCGATCAGCACGGCGATGTCCTTGCGCTTTTCCATGACAACCATGATAAGCGTCGCGACCAGGTTGAACGCGGCGACCCCGATGAGCATCACGAGCACCAGCGCGTACACGCGCTTGAGGAGTTCGAAGCCGGCTGCCGCGGATTCGTTGAACTCGATCCAGTTGCGGACGCGATACGGACTTGGGAACAGCTTGTTCAGCGCGTCGGTCACCGCGTTGGTCTGGTCGAGGTTCACAAGATGGATATCGACGCCGTCAACTCGACCGGCGCGGCCGAAAAAATCCTGCGCGTGCGCGAGATCCATGAAGACGATGTTGGTGTCGATGAAGTTCATACCCGAGTCGAAGATTGCGCTGATCACGAACTGGCCGCTCTTGGTCGACAGCGATCCATCGGGCGAAATTATCGGTGCGACCAATCGGACGGGGTCGCCAACCTTGGCCTTGAGTTTCTTCGCGAGCGTGACCCCTATCGCGAGGCCGCCGGTCGTAGCCGCGGAAGCAGCACCGTTAGTCGGCGATGAGCGCGAGAGATCATCGAGACTGCCCGCCGTCATGTAGCGGCCCCATTGGTCGCGTACCACGGGATTGTTCGGCTCGACGCCGCGCACGACAACGCCACCGATTCCACGCCCCGAGCTGAGCATCGCCTGTCCGATGATGTATGCGTCGGAGCCGTTGACCCCCGGCACTATGCTGACCCGCTTCTCGATTTCGGCGTAGTTGTCGATCGATCCTTGCGAATTGAGGATCTGGACCTGCGGACTGAGACTGAGCACGCGTTGCTTGAGGCTTTGCTCGAAGCCGCCCATCACCGACAGTGTCATGGTGAGCGCGGCGACTCCGATCATCACGCCGACGGCGGTGAAGATAGTCGTGATCGAGATGAAGGCGTCTTTGCGGCGTGCGCGAAGGTAGCGGAGCGCAATTTTGAGTTCGTATCGCACGATGACAAGCGAGACGAATTCAGAATATCACGTTCTCCTGCTTTAGCTGCTCAATCTCATCGGCGCCAAGCGAGAGCATCCCGCGGAAAACTTCGTCGTTGTCCTGGCCAAGAATCGGCGCGGCCGCGCGCAGTGTGCCTGGCGTGCGACTCATGCGATGCTCGAGTCCTTCGTAGGGCGACGGCCCCATCTCCTTGTGCTCGAGCCAATGCCAGAATCCGAACGACTCGAGGTTCTCATCCTGGTGGATATCGACGCAGTTCTCCACCGGGTAAGCGGCGACGCCGGCAGCTTGCAACTTCGTAGTGAGATCGTGCGCGTCGCGAGTCCGCGTGAGTGAATCGACGAACTGATCGACTGCCGCGGCGTTCTCGATGCGAGCGGCTGCAGTCGAAAAGCGCGAATCGGCGGACTTGGCGGCGAGAACTGTGAGCATCGCGCGCCATTGATCGTCATTGGCGACCGCTATCGCGAGCCATCGCTCGTGACCGTCCTCATCGGCACATCGATAGGCGCCGTGCGGAGCGTAACGATCGGAGGCGTTGCCACGCGGCTCGAGGATGCGGCCGGTGGCATGATAGTCGATCAGCGCGGGCGCGAGATTCTGCATCGCGCATTCGTACTGCGCCATGTCGATGTATTGCCCCTTGCCGGTGCGGCGGCGATAGTCGAGCGCGGCGAGCAGTGCGAACGCGGAAAAACGCGGCGCAATGAAATCAGTGTAGGCGCCGTATGGCGGCGTGCATGAGCCGGGGCCGTAGCCGGAGATGTAGTAGAAGCCCGACAGCGCGGCCATCAGTTGTCCGAAGCCGGGGTAGAGCGCGTTGGGTCCCGTCTGCCCCTGCATGCAGGTCGACAGCATGATCAGGTCGGGGCGCAGCTCGCGAAGTTTATCGTAGTCGAGTCCCCAATTGCGCATCGCCTTGGGCGTGAAACTCTCGACGATGATATCGGCCCACGGCACCAGCCGCTTGGCGAGGTCGCGCGCTTTGGGTTTGCTCAAGTCGAGCGTGATTCCCTTCTTCGAAGTGTTGTAGCTGGCGAAGAATTGGCTGCGGTTGATGCCGGGCATCGCGTCTTTCCACGGCGGACCGATTCGAAGCACGTCGAGATGCGAGGCGGATTCGACCCGAATCACCTCG